>NZ_JACHIR010000001.1:4800000-7200000 GCF_014203355.1 Kutzneria kofuensis | reverse complement strand
CCCGACCACTTGTAGGTCTTGCCGAGGTGCGCGGTGACGGCGTCGTGCATCTGCTTGTACTTGGCCGAGTCGAAGCGCTCGTTCGGGTCGATGTCGTTGAGGTAGCGCTCGTAGGCCGACTCCATGCTGCGCTGGAAGCCCTTGGACTGCTCGTGGTCGTACATCGAGCCCGGGTCGTCCGGGAAGCGACGCAGCGCCTCCTCATGGTGCGCCGGGTCGAGGTACAGCTTCCACCAGTCCTTCTTGGGCAGCACGGCGTCCAGCGGCCGGGCCGGGCCGGGCGGGATCGGCTCGGGGTTCTCGTCCTGCGGCTCCGCCTGGCGCCGGGCCGACGCCTCCTGGCCGCGCCGCAAAGCCTCCTGCGCCATCTGCTCACGGTCGTGGTCGGCGTTGCGCTCGCGCACCGGCGGCAGGTGCTCGGGAACATCGTGTTCCGTGCGCGGCACCGTGTTCCAGCGCTGCGGGTTCGGCCCGTTCAGCCGGGTGTCGGGCACGTTGACCTGGTTGCGGGCGATCCGCTCGATCTGCCACAGGTCGCTGGGCCGGGGGCCGACGGCCGGCTCCGAGGTGATCGGCCGACGCGGGTCGTCCCTCGGGCCGACGTACTGCATCACCGCGTGGGCCAGGGTTTCCGGCGAGTCGTGGCGGTCCCACTGGTTCTGCCGGGTCACGCCGTGGTCTCCGACCGACACCGTGGCGTGGGCGTCGGCCGTGGTGGCCGCGCGCTCCAGCCGGAGGTGGAACTGGTCGCCGGTCGGCAGGCGGAAACCCTTGTTCAGCAGGGAGTTCACGCCGGCCTCGGCCTTGTGCCAGACCGTGTCGGCGTCGGGGCCGTCCACGTGCAGCTTGACCGTGTACTCCTGCACGAAGCGACCGGGCTCGACCTCGATACGTCGCAGGTCGTAGCGGACCATGGTGGCGTCCGAGGAGATCGACCGCGGCTTCGGGGTCTCGCCGTTGTTGTGCTCGTGCACCGCCTTCACGTCGGTGACCTCGGTGTGCACGGTGGTCTTGAGGTCGTCGCGGCGCAGGTGGTCCCACTGGTCGGCGGTCAGCGGCTCATGCGGCTGCGACCACGACGCGGTATCGGCCTCGCTGTGCCGCCAGCGCTCGTCGGTCAGGACCGGGTTGCGCATGGCCAGGTGCTCTTCGTGGATGGCCGACACGATCTGGTCCAGCGACCGGCCGCCCTGGAAGAGCTCGTCCATGTCGGGCCGGATCACCGGGTCGAAACCGTGCTCCAGCAACAGCTTCGGCAGCAGCACGTGCACGTTGAGGCGACGGTTGCCGTCCTCGAACGGATGGATGATGTGCAGCGTGCGGACGGCGCGGGCGATGGCCCGCAGCCGGTCGAAGTCGTCGTGCGCGCGGCCGATCTCGGCGTAGAACTGGTCGAACGTGGTGTTCACCATCTCCCGGGCCTCGCCCGGGTTGTAGTTGGTGGTGATCAGCCGGCGGCCACCCTCGACGTGCGTGTAGGTCACCGGGTTGACGCCGGGCGTGGCCAGCGCCTTCTTGACGTCGACGACCAGCGGGCGGTCGCCGACGTGGTCCAGGAACACGTCCGGGTCGACTTCACGGCGTCGGACCGGGAAGTTCGTCGGCACGGTGACGCCCTTGACGACCTGGCTGCCGGTCCACTCGAACTTCTTGTTCAGGTTGCTGGTCGCGGCCTCGTGCATCTCCTTGTAGATGTCGGCGTCGAGCCGCTCGCCGCGCCGCGCGTCGAGGAACTTCTCGTAGGCGCCGACCATGCTGCGCTGGAAGCCCGGCGAGCGCTCGTTGTCGTACAGCGAGCCCGGGTCGTCCGGGAACTCCCGCGCGGCCTGCTCGTGGTGGCGCGGGTCGAGGTAGAGCCGCCACCAGTCGTTCCTGGGCAGCGCCTCGGACAGGGTGCGCGCCGGACGAGGGGGCACCGGCGGCGGCAACTCGTCGGGCAGCGCCCGCATCTCGGGCTCGTGCTCGTGCTCGATCTCGGCGATGGACTCCAGCATGTGCCGGCGGTTGTCGGCGAGCCGCTGGCCCTCGTTGTGGATCCGTTGCAGCGTGGCCATTCCCCGACGCGTGCCGGGCAGGTCCCGGTCGTGCAGCGCCTGCCCGAAGCGTTCCCGGGCGGCGGCGGCGTTGGCCATGTGCACGGCGCTGTCCCGGGTGTTGCGGTCCAGCAGGGAGCGGTGGTGCTGCAACTCGGCGCTGCGGTCGCGCTCCGGCGGGTTGAACGGCATGTCGTCGTTGGAGGAACGGGTTTCCTCGTGCACGGGCGGTCGGCCGGCCAGGGCGGCGTCCCGTTCGCGACGGGCCGCCCACCACGCGTCCTCGGCGTCGCGGGCCTGGCGGTAGGTGTCGACGGCGTGGTCGAACGCCTGCTGCCGGGCCCGGTCGGCCTGCCGGAACGAGTTCGTCAACTCGTCCTGCTGTCGGGTCAGCTCGTCGGCGTGCTCATGGGCCAGCGCGAGCTGCTGCTCGACCTGGCTGACACGGGCCCGGTCGTCGGCCGCGTAGGCGTTGTACAGCTCGCCGCGCAGCCGTCCGAGCTCGTCGTTGTTGGTTTCCTGGGCCTGGCGGTTGCGCTCCAACTGCTCGCGCAGCGGCTCGGTCTGGTCCTTCGCGGCCAGGTAGGCGTCGTCGGCGACGTGACGGGCCTTGACCACGTTGTTCTCGGCCGTCCGCCACGCCTTCTCGGCCTCGCGGACCTTGTCCTGGGCCTGCCGGACCGGCTCGGGCAGCGTGCCGTCGTCGTAGGTCCGGACGCGGGACGAATCGTCGAACTTGAGCGAGACGGCCCGGTCGCCCTTGACCAGGCGGATCTCGGTGTCGTGCACCAGAACCTGGGTGCGGCCCGGGTGGGCGGTGCTGCCGGCCGGGGCCGGGTGCACGGTGCCGCCGGTGCTGGAGCTCTCGGTGTGCGACATGCCGCCGCGGTCCAGGTAGACACCGGACTCGCCGGCGTTGAAGTCCCGGTGCTGCGGGGCGTGCGGGGCGTCGGTGACGTTGCCGCCGACGCCGCCGATGATCGCGTTGACCGAACCGGAGACCGTGCGCGACACGGTCGTGTCGATCTTCGACGAATGGGCGGTGCCGCCGCCGAGGTCGACGGAGTCGCTGACGCTGACCAGCCGCGGGTTGGTGAGCTTGGCGTACGCGGTCAGGCCGGCCTCGCGCAGGCCGGGCAGGTCGACCGGACCACGCAGCATCGCCGGCAGGTTCGCCTTGATCACCTCGGGGGTGAGCGTCGTGGTCAGCGCGTGCTCCGAGGTGCTGCTCAGGTCGCCGGCCAGCCGCCGGGCCTCGGTGCGCAGCAGGTTCACCGAGCCGGTGAAGTCGTCGACGTGCACCTCGTCCGGCAGCTTGGCGCCGTCGCGCTGCCAGTCGGCGTGGTCGACCGGCCCGTCCTCCATGCGCGTGACGGTCGCACCGTTACGCACCGGCACGTCGGTGGTGGTGCTGACGTCGTCGGCCAGCTTGCGGACCACCAGGTCGTGCGGCTCGGGCGCGGAGAACTGGAGGTGCTCGCCCTTGTGCTTGATCTCCAGCCGGAAGTTCACCGGCAGCTTGAACCGCGCCTGCGGGCCGGCGGCCTCGCTGGTCTGCCTGACCTCGGTCGAGTCGGTCCTGGTGGTCGTGGTGCCGGTGGAGTGGCTGATGCTGGCCGAGGTGGCGTTGTTGACGGTCATGCTGGCCGCCGGGTCCTTCAGCTGCGGCAGACCGGTGCCCATGAACCGGCCGCCGATCCCGGAGCTGGCCTCCTTGCCCTTGGTCTGGGCCTCGGCCAGTGCGCCGGTGGCGTTGTGCGCCATCGTGCTGCCGTCGTTGGACACGCCGAGGTAGGTCGGACCGTCCCCGGTCGGCGTCGCGTGCAGCACGACCTCGTAGTTGTCGTGCGTGAAGGTGTTGGGCTTCGGCGTCATCAGCGACACGCCGCCGTTGAGCGCGCTGTCCACGAAGGACCGGACACCGTCCTGGGAGGACTGCTCCTCCAGACGCCGCAGGTTGCCCATGGCGTCGTCGAGAACCGACTGCGGCAGCAGCTCCTTGCCGAGGTCGCCCAGGTTCTCACGCAGCGACGGGACCAGCTTGACCAGGTCGCCGGTCGGCTCCACGTAGCCGAATCCGATCGACGGCCGCTCGGTGCGCAGCGTGTTCGGCACCGGCAGACCCGGCTTGGGCCCGATCGGCGTCGGGTCGATCGCGAGGTCGTGCTCGGGCAACACGCCCATGGCCCGCGCCTGCTGCTCGGTGACGCGCACGAAGACGCTGTCCGGCAGGTCGACCGTGCGGCCCGCGGTACGGACATCGGTGTCGTGCAGCATGTTCGTCTGCCGCGACTCCGCGACCACGTGCACCTTGGCGTTCATCCGCAGCAGCACGGTCCGGCCGTCCGGCGAGGACACGCTGTGCTCGGCGGTGCCGCCCATCGACCGCGCCACCTTGGACGTCCAGGTCCAGTTGCGCAGGCTGGCCGTGGCGAAGATGCCGGCCCGGCCGTGCGGGTGCGCGGTGTCCGGGGTGATGGTGAGGGCGTTGCGGGACGCGGACGTGCCGACGTTGATGCCCACCGAGTGCTGCGTCTGCTTGGCGCCGCTGACCGAGTACCCGCCGGACTGCTGCTGCTTCAACGAGATCTCGTCGGAGACGGACACCAGCTTCGGCTCGGACAGCTCCATGGTCATGCCGACCGCGCCGACCCGGTCCATCACGCGTCGGTTGTGCTGCAAGCCGTCCAGCTGAACGCCGTGCGACACCAGCTGCGGGTCGGCGGTCAGCGTCTCCGGGCTGAAGGCGTGATGCAGCGCGTCGGCGCTGACCGTGCCCGGCAACGCCAGCGCGCGGTCACCGCCGCCGGCCTCGGCCAGGGCATCCTCGGCGGCCCGCTGGATGTGCTCCGCGCCGACGATCGCCTCGACCCGCTGGAACTCCGGCTGCCGCTTGGCCCGGGCCGTGGCGCGCAGGTCGCTGATGTGCGGCGCGTTGGCCATCGGCGTGGTCACGTGGTTGTCCACGTGCTGGTGGGGCGGGGTCTTGCTGGTCAGGCTGTGCGGCACCAGCACGGTGACCTCGCCGGACGGCGGCGTGCGGTGCGTGCCGTCGTCCGGGCCCACGTGCGGCGTCCGGTGCACGGCCGGCACGTCGAGACCGGGGGTTCCCGGGGTCAGCCGGCGCACCCAGGAACGGGACCGGCTGTGGTCGTCCACGGTGACGTCGTAGGCCACCTTGGCCTTGAAGCCGTGCACGTCCTCACCGCCGCCGGTGGACAGCTTGTGTCCGGTCGACGGACCGGCTTCGGTGTCGTGCGCACGGTTGTAGCCGTACTGGACGCCGACCGAGGCGGTCGGCGCACCCTTGGCGTGGCCACCGTCGAAAGGCGTGGTGACGCGGCCGTCCGCGTACACCGTCACGCCCTTCTTGGCCGTGCCGGAGATGCCCAGCGCGTGCGAGGTGCCGCCGGCCCCGGTCACGGTGTGATCGGGGGCCTGGCCCAGGTGCTCGAACTCGGTCAGGCGGGCCTTGACCGTGACGGTGACGTAGCGGTTGACGAACAGGCCCGGCTTCTTCAGACGGATCTTCATGCCGTCGCCGAGCATGCTGTCCATGTTGGCCGCGAGGTGCTCGTCGGACAGCTTGGTGTCCAACGCGCGGCGGTTGGCCGCGGCCAGCGCCTTGTCGCCGCGGGAGGCGTCGGCGAACGTGCGGCTGCCGAAGTCCGGGGCCAGATCCTTGAGCTTGTCGTTGCCCAGCAACGTCTCCTCGACCCGCTGGCGCACCTGGTCGCCGCCGGAGAGGCTGAGGATCTTGGCCAGGCCCATGGACTTGCCCGAGGACAGGTAGCTGGGCGCGTGCAGCGGCTCCGGCGTCGGCTCGAAGTCGGTCTTGGCGCCGTGCGGCGGCTCGATGCCGGCCCGGTTGGCCTCGACGCCACCCATCCGCACGTGCGCGGAGCCGTCACGGAAGATGACCGGGTCGTGGCCGATGGCCTGCACGTGCAGCCTGAAGCCCAGCTTGTACAGGCCGGTGACGCCCTCGGTCTCGAGCACCGACTCCCACTTGGCGGCGTCGCCGATCTTCGTGCCGAGGCTGTCGGTCTTGCTGAACGCGGCGGTCAGGCTGGCCCCGGCGGAGATGCTGTGCGTGGGGTCGGCGACGCCGGCGGCGCTGCCGCCCAGCCACAGTTCGCCGCCGGTGGTGGAGGTGTTGGACCTGCCGGCGCCACCGGACCCACCCAGCGTCGCGCCGATCTTGTAGCCCTGGCCGCTGCCCTCCAGCGTGGCGTCGACCGGCTCGATCCTCATCCGGACCGCGCCGATCTTGCCGCCGTCGGCGCTGAGCAGGTCGGGCGAGTAGATCCAGTCCTTGGTCATGGCCGGCAGGTTGTCCTTGATGTTGCCGGCCGACAGGAAGTGCAGCAGCTGCTTGCGGCCCGGCGAGCCGATGGCCGTGACCTTGGGGTGCAGGTCCTTGGCCACCATGTCGAACGCCCCGTGCACGCCGCTGACCGACTCGGCGGCGAACACGGTCAGGTCGCGTCCGTCCACCGGGTGCGGGGTGGCGTGCTCCGCCTTCGTGCCCAGCGCGTCGTGCGGCAGCGCGATGGTGGCGTCGTGATCGAGGTGGACGCCGCCGGGGTGCACCTCGGCACCCGACTTGTCGGTCAGCGTGATCTCGACGTGCGCCTTGGCGGCGACGACGTCCGAGCCCTCGTGGCTGATCGACACCGAGTGGCTCGCGCCGTGCGAGGACTCCAACGTGACCACCGGCTTGGCGTGCAGCACCGAGGCGAACACCGAACCGCCGCCGATGCCGTTGCCGGCGCTGACCGCGGCGGCCAGGTCGTGCTGCTTGGCCTTGGTCGTGCTCTCCGACGTGGACCGGTCGGTGCCGCCGGAGCGGTCGAGGCTGCGGCCGGGCTCGGTGGTGTGCTCGGCCGCGCCGAAGTCGACCTTCGCCTTGACCGTCGCCTCGTAGACCTTGTCACCCACCCTGACCTCGAACTTGCGGCCCTGGCCGAGCAGCGAGTCGAAGTCCTCGGTCACGGCGTGGTGCACGTCGCCAAGGCCCTGCGCGCCGGCCCGCTCCGCCAGGCCGTGCGGCAACTGCTCGACCACGCCCTGACGGACCCGGTCGGCCAGCGCGTCGCCGTTCACCAGCCGGCCGAGGCCAAGGGACTCGTTGTCCCGCACGTAGCTGGGCAGCCGCTCCTCGTCGAACTCCTCGGGGATGCTGGTCAGCTCGTGCACCGGCTGGCTCGTCGACTCGTGGCCGGTGGACGTCGACGGGGCGGCGAAGTCCCGCCCGAAGCCGTTGTGGCCGAACACGGTGTGCTCGGGGCCGCCGTAACGACCGGTGCCGTAGGTGGTGTCCATCGGGGCGGGGCCGTAGTGGTCCTCGCCGTGCACCATCATGAAGCCGTAGCGGTGCTGGTCGTTGAACGAGCCGAGGCGGCCGTTCTGCGTGTCCAGGAAGACGATCGAGTTCAGGTCGCGGTCGTAGGTCACGTTGAACACGTGGCCGCCGTCGGCGCGGTGCTCGAAGACGATGCCGTGCGAGCCGGGGCCTGCGGCCCGCATCGCCTGCACGATCTCGTCCGGGTGACCGACCATCCGCTGCTCACGGCCGTAGTGCGAGGTCAGCAGGTCACCACTGCGCGGGGTCAGCGAGCCGTGCGGCACCATCCGGTTGCCGCGCAGGGTGTCGATCGTCGACACGACGTTGTTGACGCAGTTGTACATCGCGTCCTGGTGGCCGGCGTTGAACCGCGGCGCGTTCAGATCACGCAACTGCGGGTAGTTCTCCCGCATGAACCGGATCGGCTCCAGCGCGGACTCCGGGAACCGCTCCCGCCACATCACCTGCGGCTCGGCCAGCTCGTCGGCCCGCCGCCGCATGTCGACCAGCGTGTCCTCGGCGGCGCGCAGCTGGCGCTGCCCGTCGGCCAGCTGCTCCCGCACGGCCCGGGCCCGGTTCTCCAGGTCCGCCAGGCCCCGTCGGTAGCTGTCGGCCTGCCGCTGCGCCTGCTCGGTGACCTGCCGCTGCTGCTGGACGTCGCGCTCGGCGCGGGCCAGTGCCTCCTGGTGGCGTCGGCCGCCGCCGCCCATGCCCGCGATGAAGTTGCGGTTGGTCTCCAGCTGGCGCAGCTGCGCGTGATAGGTGTCGGCCGACCGCTGGGCACGGTCCACGGCGGTGTGCTGGTCGACGAGCTGGCGCTCGGCCGACTGCACCTGCGCGTGCAGGTTGCTCACATAGGCGTGGCCGTTGCGGACGTACTCCTCCTGCGTCCGCACGGCATTGCGGGCCTCGTCGAGCAGACGGCCACGGTCACGGGTCGGCAGCTGCTGCGGAGCACCGAACTCCTTGGCCAGCGGTGGTTCCGGCGTCTCGTGGGCTTCGCGCGGCGCACCGAGTTCGGTCTCCACGGACCGGTGCTGCTGCTCGAAAACGTCCAGCACGGAACGGGTCCTGGCCACGTGCTCGAGACTGTTCGGGTCCACATGAGACGCCTGGTTCGACTGGACGGCCTCGTGGTGCTGCACGCCCTCACGGCCGTACTCGCTGTCCTCGTCGGCCTCGAACTTCCGCTTGCGTGCACCGGAACCCGTGGCGGGCTCCGGGGTCTTGTCGCCGAACCCGGTCTTGTCGGCCGGCCCGTGCTGCCCGGCCGTGTCGTCGTCCGCACCGCCGTAACGACGCCCGTACGGGCTGGTGTCCATCGGCGTCGGGCCGTGCGGGTCGTCGCCGTGCACCATCATGAAGCCGTAGCGATGCTGGTTCGACAGCGACGCCAAGCGGCCGTTCTGGGTGTCGATGAACACGATCGCGTTCAGGTCGCGGTCGTAGTGCGCATTGAACACGTGGCCACCGTCGGCCCGGTGCTCGAACACGATGCCGTGCGAACCGGGACCCGAGTTCCGCAGCGTGTCCACGATCTCCTGAGGACCGCTCACCATGCGCTGCGGACGGTTGTAGTGCGAGGTCAGCAGGTCGCCGCTGCGGGGTGTCAACGAGCCATGCGGAACCGTCCGGTTGCCGTTCAGCGTCTCGATCGTCGACACCACGTTGTTCACGCAGTTGTACATCGCGTCCTGGTGACCAGCGTTGAACCGCGGCGCGTTCAGATCACGCAACTGCGGGTAGTTCTCCCGCATGAACCGGATCGGCTCCAGCGAATGCTCCGGATACCGCTCCCGCCACATGATCTCCGGCTCGGCCAGCTGCTCGACCCGCCGGCGGGCCTCGTTCAACTCGCCCTCGGCGCCCCGCAGCTTGGCCTCGTTCTCGACCAACTCCTGCCGGGCCGCGCGAGCGCGGTTCTCCACGTCGACCAGGCCCTGCCGGTAGCCGTCGGCGTGCTGCTGGGCCTGCCGAGCGATCTCCCGCTGCTGCCGGATGTCGTGCTCGGCACGGGCCAGCGCCTCCTGGTTGCGGCGGCCGCCGGTGCGCGCGATGAAGTCACGGTTGGTCTCCAGCTGGCGCAGTTGAGTGCGCTGGCCGTCGGCCGCCCGCTGGGCCCGGCTCACCGCGGCACGCTGCTCGGCGACCTGCCGGTCCAGCAGATCGGCCTGGGTGCGCAGGTTGCGCACGTGCTCCTGGCCGAGGCGCACGTTGTTCTCATGGATCTGCTGGTCGTTGCGCGCCTGCTCGAGCTGCCGACCGCGATCGCGCGTCGGCACGTAGTGGGAGTTGGAGCCGAGCCCCGGCATGTGCTGGTTGTGCGAGGAACCGAACAGCTCGGACTGGTCGTGCTCGGGGCGGGGAGCGCCGAAATCCCGGACCGCTTCCTCGTGCTGCTGCTCGAACATGTCGAGCACGGCCCGGGTCGCCGCTTCGTGTTCGGTCTGTTCGGGACCGTGTTCGGTCGCCCCTTCGGCCTGTTCGTGCGTCGTCTCGGGCGGCTCGTGCGTCGTCGTGTTCTCTTGCGGGCCACCGAAGTGGGTCTGCTCCGGACCCCCGTAACGCCCGGAGCCGAAGGTGGTGTCCATCGCGTCGGGCGCGTAGGGGTCGTGCCCCTCGACCATCATGAACCCGTAGCGGTGCTGGTCGTTGATCGACGCCAACCGGCCGTTCTGCGTGTCCAGGAAGACAATCGAGTTCAGGTCGCGGTTGTAGTCCACATTGAACACATGGCCACCGTCGGCGCGGTGCTCGAACACGATGCCCCGCGACCCCGGACCAGAGGCCCGCATCGCGCGGGCGATCTCGTCGGGGCCGGACACCATGCGGTAGTCACGGCCGTAGTGCGACGTCAGCAGGCTCCCGCTGCGCGGCGCGGCCGACGGGTGCGGAACGGTCCGGTTGCCGTTGAGCGTCTCAATGGTGGAGACCACGTTGTTGACGCAGTTGTACATCGCGTCCTGGTGACCGGCGTTGAACCGAGGCGCGTTCAGATCACGCAACTGCGGATAGTTCTCCCGCATGAACTGGATCGGCTCCAGCGAATGCTCCGGATACCGCTCCCGCCACATCACCTGCGGCTCAGCCAGCTCGTCGGCCCGCCGCCGCGCCGCCGTGAGGTCGTCCTCGGCCGTGCGGAGCTGACGCTCACCGTCGGACACCTGCTGCCGCAACGTCCGCGCCTGGTTCTCCAGGTCGGCGAGGCCCTGCCGGTAGCTGTCGGCCAGCCGCTGGGCCTGCTCGGTGATCTGTCGCTGCTGCTGGATGTCGCGGTCCGCGCGGGCCAGAGCCTCATGACTGCGCCGACCGCCGGTGCTGGCGATGAAGTTGCGGTTGGTCTCCAGTTGCCGCAGCTGCTGGTGGTAGCCGTCGGCGGCACGCTGGGCCCGGGTCACCGCGGCGTGTTGGTCGGCGATCTGCCGCTCGGTCAACGCCATCTGCGACCGCAGATTGTCCACATAGGACCGGCCGTTGCGGACGTACTCCTCCTGCGTGCGCACGGCGTTCTGCGCGTCGTGGAGCTGCTGCCCCCGATCGCGAGTCGGCACGTAGTGCGGCATGCCGAAGTCCTTGGCCAGCGGCGGCTCGTCCGACCGCTCGTGCTCCCGCGCCGGCTCGTGCTCGGGCGATTCCTCGTGCGTGGCGCGCAGCTCCTGCTCGATCGACCGCTGCTTCTGCTCGAACGCCTCCAGCAACGAACGAGTGGTCGCCACATGCTCCGGGCTGTTCGGGTCCACGGGCACCGGTTCGACGGCGTCATGATGCCGCACACCCTCGCGGCCGTACTCGCTGTCCTCGTCGGCCTCGAACTTCCGCTTACGCGAACCGGAATCCGACGGCGGCGGTGCGTGCTCCGGGGTCTTCTCCCCGAAGCCGTGCGATTCGGCGTTGTCGTGCCCACCGGTCGCCTCGCGCTCCGCACCGCCGTACCGGCCCCCGTACGGGCTGGTGTCCATCGGCATCGGCGCGTGCGGGTCGTCGCCGTGCACCATCATCAGGCCGTAGCGATGCTGGTTCGACAGCGACGCCAGGCGGCCGTTCTGGGTGTCGATGAACACGATCGCGTTCAGGTCACGGTCGTAGTGCGCATTGAACACGTGACCGCCGTCGGCCCGATGCTCGAACACGATGCCGTGCGAACCGGGCCCCGAGTTCCGCAGCGTGTCCACGATCTCCTGAGGACCGCTCACCATGCGCTGCGGACGGTTGTAATGCGACGTCAGCAGATCACCGCTACGCGGCAAGGCCGACGGATGCGGCACCGTCCGGTTGCCGTTGAGCGTCTCAATGGTGGAGACCACGTTGTTGACACAGTTGTACATCGCGTCCTGGTGACCGGCGTTGAACCGAGGCGCGTTCAGATCACGCAACTGCGGGTAGTTCTCCCGCATGAACCGGATCGGCTCCAGCGAATGCTCCGGATACCGCTCCCGCCACATCACCTCCGGCACGGCCAACTCCTCGGCCCGCCGGCGGACCTCGTTCAACTCGCCCTCGGCGCCGCGCAGCTTGGCCTCGTTCTCGACCAACTCGTGCTGCGTCGCCCGCGCGTTCTCCTCCAACTGCGACAGGCCCAGGCGATAGCTCTCGGCGTGCCGCTCGGCCCGCTGCACGTTGTCCTGCTGCAATCGAATCTCGTGATCAGCACGGGCCAACGCCTCATGCATCTTCCGACCGCCGGCCCGGGCGATGAAGTCACGGTTGTTGGTCAACTGCCGCAGGCGCGACTGCTCGCCGCGCACGCCCTGCTCGGCCCGGGCGACGGCGGCCCGCTGCTCGGTGATCTGCCGGTTCAGCAGCTCGGCCCGCTGGCGGATGTTGTGCACGTGCTCCTGGCCGAGACGCACGTTGTTCTCATGGATCCGTTGGTTGTTGCGCGCCTCCTCCAGCTGCCGGCCGCGGTCCCTCGTCGGCACATGGTGCGAGGAACCCAGTCCCGGCATGTGCTGCCGGCTCGACGAACCGAACAGCTCGGACGGGCCGTGCTCGCTCTCGGTCCGACTGCCGAACTCGTGCACGACCTGCTCGTGCTGCTGCTCGAACGCGTCCAGCACGGTCCGCGTCGCCGTCTCGTGGTCCACCGGCTCGTGCGGCACGTCCGGCGACAGGTCGGTGTGCGGCGCGACCGGCGCGTTGGTCGCGTGATGGGTCTGCGCCTGATGCGGCGCCGGCTCATGGTTCTCCGGCTCGACGTAACCGCGGTCCTCGCGCAGCTTCTGGGTGAAGTCCCGGAAGCGCTCCAGGTGCTCCACCGGGTGGCCGCCCTGGCGTGCATCGTGGATCTGCTGCTGGACGTGCTCGTGCACGGTCTCCAGATCGGCCCGGGTGATGTCCCGCCAGCCGGGCGCGCCCGCACGGTCGGGCCACCGCAGCGCCTGCACGGTGAGTGCGGCGGCACGATCCTCGATCAGCTGGTCGAGCCGGTTCTGCCGGTCCTGAACGCGCTCGTTGTTCGCGGCCTCCTCACGCAGCATCCGCTCGCTCTTGAGCCCGGCGGGCACGACATCGGTGAGCTTCCACTTGTCGCGCCTCGACTCGGCATCGCGCAGGCCCTCGCGCGCGGCCTCGATCCGGTGGTCGTAGTCGCCCGCCCGGTTGAGATCGATCATGCGCTTGATCGCGGCCGACCGCGCCTGGTCGTGGGCGTAGTCGTGCCGAAGCTGCTCCAGTTCCTCGCGGCTGCGGCCGTACAGGGAGGCCTCGAACGCCCGGTGGCCGCCCTCGGCCACCGGGTTGAGACCACCGGGCACATGCAGGTCGCTGTCCGGCGTGTGCTCGGACCGGCCGCCGTCGCGCATGAACGGCTGCGGCTCGGGCGGCGGCTGATGGTCCTGGTTCTCGCCACGGGTGTCGCGCGCGGGCTCGAACCCGGTGTCGTGCGCGGAGCCCGGCTCCGGCCGGGCGTGCGATTCCGGTTCGGGCAGCGGGATCCGGTCCACCACCCGCATGTCACGGGCCCGGTCGAACAGCCGCTCCAGGTGCTCGGTCGGATGGCCGCCCAGCTGCGCGTCGTGGATCAGGTCGCTGACGTGGTCCTCGACGGCCAGCAGGTCGTTGGGCGTCAACCGGTCCCAGCCCGGCGCGTGCGGATCGTCGCCCAGCGACAGGGCATGCGTGGTCATCGCCCCGTTGCGGTCGTGCCGCAGCCGCTCGATCCGGTTGTTGAGCCGCCACACGTGCTGCTTGAGCTCGCTCTGCTGCCGCTCGCGGTCGGCCTGGTCGCGGCGGGTCAGCTCGGACTTGAACACGTCCGGCAGCAGGTCGGTCGCCTTGCTCAGCTCAACGGCCCGACGGCGGGTGTCCTCGACCTCCCGCTCCAGGTCGCGCAGGTGTTGCTCGATCCCGCCCGGCTTCTCGGAGATGGCGTGGTACTCGAGCATCTGCTCGATCGCGCGATGCCGGTACGGGTCGTCGCCGTGCACCTCGTCCAGCTGCCGCAGCTCGTCGACGCTCTTGCCGTACAGCGAGGCCTCGAACGCGGCGAACTCCTGCCGCGGCGTGAGCTCCCGCGGCGGGGCGAGGTTGGTCTCCCGCTCGAGGCGGGACAGCTGCTCGTCCAGCTCGTGCTGCTGGCGCCGCAACGCCGCGTCGAGCCGGTCGCGGTCGCCCTGCTCCTGGAGATGGTGCTGGTCGGCCTCCATCCGGTCCAGCTGCCGCTGGATCTCCTCTTGCTGGCGCTCCAGCGCGCCGTGGTCGATGTCGTGCGCCAGCTGCTCGTCGAGCTGCCGCTGCTTGGCCTCGGCGTCGGCCAGCATCTCGGCGATCTCGGCCTGCTGGCGCTCGATCTCCTCCTGCCGACGCTGCTCGACCGCGGCCATCATGGCCTGCTCGGCCCGGGCCTCCTGACGGTCCTGGATGTTCTTCGAGCGGGTGTTGATGTCGCGCAGCTTCTGCACCGTCCGGTGCGTGTCCTCGGCGCGGGCGAACCGCTCCCGGTAGTCGGGGTGGTCGATCAGGTCCAGCTCACGCCTGGCCTCGGCCACGCCGTGCTCGGCCTGTTCGAGCTTGCTCTCCAGCTCGGCGTCCTCGGCGCGGGTGTGCTCGTCGAACAGGCTGGAGAACAGGTGCATGAAGCCGCTGCGGGACTCCTTGCCCTCCTTGAGGTTCTGCAGCGCGACCTCGAAGTTGCGTTGCGTCTCCCGCAGCCCCTCGACCCCGTCCTTGGTGACCTTGGCGTAGACCTGCCGCACACCCATCTCTTTGCTCACGCGGTCGTGCAGCGACGTGAGGTGCGAGGTGTCGAAGCCGGCCTTCTCGGCCGCCGCGATCTGCCGGGACAGATGCTCGCCCAGGTCGACGATCTGGTGCGCGGTGAGGTTGGCCAACCCGTCGGCGTTGCGGCCCTCGACGTGCTTGTCGACCAGGTTCATCAGGCCCAGCGTGCGGGACTCCGAGCGCAGCTGGCTGATCCGTCCCTCACGGTCGTCCACCAGCTGCCGCAGGTCGTCGATCTGTTGCAGGCGCCGCTCTTCAGCCCGCTGCTGCTGCTCGCTGCGCAGGAACTTGGGCAGCGAGCTGCCCTCGGACTCCAGCTTTCGGATCCGGTCACGCAGGCCCTGCGCATCGTCGGTGAGGTCGCGCAGGAACGCGTTGGGGCCGCCGGGATGCTCGACCGCGCGCTTGAGCGTCTGCATCCGGTGGACGGTGTCGAACACCTGCTTGTCCTGGCCGCCGCCGACGATGTCGGCCACTGTCCGGCCGATGTCCGCGGTGCTCTTGGTGGACAGCGAGGCGGCCAGGCCGTCCAGCATCTCCTTGCGGGTGGGCTCGCCGAGCGCCGAGTACTGGCCGTCCTTCGAGTTGATCTTCAACGGCGGCCCGTCGGCCGGTCCGTGCTGGCTCGTCCTTCCGTCATGGTCGACGGACAGATGCACGCCCAGGGCATGCGCCAGCGCGTCAGGCAGGTGCTGGCCGACGTGCGACTGGTTCCACGAGGGCGTCCGCAGGCCCTTGCCGACCAGCTCGGCCGAGGTGGGCAGACGGTGCTCGTTGACGACCGTGTCGGTGACGTGGCTGAGGACTTCCTTGTCCCCACGGGACATCGGCCCGTCGTTCAGCCCGGTCCTGACGTCCTGCCAGCGCCGCGACGAGCCGCCGGCCAGGTCGTGCGCCAGCGCGTCGCGCCACTGCTGGGTATGCGCCTCGTCGGCCGGCCCCCGGTGGTCGGGACGCAGATCGGGCGCGACCCTGGCCAGGTCGTCCGGCCCGAGGTGATCGGCCGCCCACTTCGCCAGACCGCGGTTGTCCAGTCCCGGGAACTCGTAGCGGTGCGGATTCGCGTTGATCTTCGAAACCACCGCGTCGGTGGCCGACTTCACGCCGTCACGGCCCACGAAGGGCGCGGCGCCGTCCACCTTCACGTGCTGGAAGGCGGAACTGCGCAACACCGACTCGACCAGCCCGACACCGTCCATGTTGGGCTGGTGCTCCTGCATCCCGCGCCACGCCTGGGAGTCGTCCTCCTCGTGGGGCGGCCGGTGCTGCTCGAAGGAGCCCGGCATCACGTGGTCGCCGGTGTCGAAGTTCGCGCCGCGCGGCGGGGTCGGCGCGGCCATCGAATGCTGCTGGCTGTTGAGGAACTGGATGGCCTCCTGGTTGCCGGCGTGGGCCAGGGCGCGGATCGCGTCCATGTCGCCGGTCTGGGCCAGCTTGATCAGCTCCTGGTTGGCGGCCACGTTCCCGTGCCGGACCAGGTCGCCGAGCGCGTCCAGGTTCCGGTTCTGCACCAACGCGTTCAGCGCGTCGTGGTCACCGCCGAAGGCCAGGTTCTTCAGCGCCGCCTCGGCGTGCGAGTTGCCGCCCCGCGACAGGTCGGACAGGCCCGGCACGTCCTTCAGACCGGTCAGCGAGTGCACGGCCTGCTCGTTGCCGTTGGCGGCCAGGTGGCGCAACGCGTCCGTGCTGTGCGGCACGCCCTTGCCCGCCAGATCGGTCAGCGTGGTGACGTCGTTGGCCTCGGTGACCAGCTTGAGCGCCTCGGTGTTGCCCTTGCCGGCCAGGTCCTTGATGCCGGCGTAGCCGGACGGGTTGCCCGAGTCGACGACGTGCTTGAGCCCGGCCACGTCGTTCTGGCCGTGCAGCGCCTCCAACGCCGGCACGTGGTTGGCCACGGCCAGCTTCTTGATCGCCTCGTACGCGTGCTGGTTGCCGTTGCGGGCCAGGTCGACCAACGCCGGCACGTCCTTGCGGTCGCCGATGTGGTCGACCGCGCGGGTGTCGCCCCGGCCGGCGAACTCCTTGACCTTGTCGTAGGCCGGCAGCGAGTTGTTCTTGGACGCCTCCACCAGCGCGGGCACGTCGCCCTTGCCGGCCAGATGGTCGACCGCCGGCACGTTGCCCTTGCCCGCCAAGTGCTTGATGCCCTCGTAGCCGGCCTGCTGGCCGCGGTTGGCCACCTCGGCCAGGTTCTGCACCTCGCCGCGGTTGACCATGCCGTTGAGCGCGTCGTGATTGCCACCGGTGGCCAACGACAGCAGCCGCTGCCCGGCGCCGCTGTCGCCGTGCTTGGCGAACGCCTCCAGCGCCGGCACGTGGTTGTCCTGGCCGAGCTTGGTCAGCAGCGCCTTGGCCACCTCGTGGCTGGGGTTGCGGAACGCCAGCCCCTCCAACACGTCGATCGGCCGCTGCTTGCCGAGCACGTCCAGCGGCCCCTGCTCGCCCGCCCGCACCAGGCCGTCGACCGCGTGCACGTGCTCCTTGCCGGCCAGGTCGACCAACGCCTGGCGGGCACCGGGATCGCCGTTGCGGGCCAGGTCGGTCAGCGTCGTCATGGCGTCGCGGTTGCCCTCTTCCGCGAGCTTGGTCAAGGCGTTGCCGTCGCCGGCGGCGGCCCGCTCGTACAGCGAGGGACCGGGATTCGGCGTCTGGTCGCCGTACAGGTCCTTCAGCGGCGTGTCCCGGACGATGACGCCCGAGTGCTCCAGGTTGCGTTCCAGCAGCCACAGCTCACGCGGGTTGATGTGCGAATCGGCCCCGTACAGGCCGTTGGTCATCATGCCCTTGTCCGAGTCGGACACGACCCGGTTGTTGACCGTGTGCGCGGTGTCGTGCGAGGTCTTGGTGTTCTGGTTCCAGCCCTTGATCTTCGTGCCGTGGGCCTTGTCCTGGAAGACCACGTTCTCGTTCTTGTAGTGGTCGAAGAAGCCGAGCGTGTGGCCGATCTCGTGGGCCAGCGTGTGGTCGTTGTCCAGGCCGGTCCAGCCCAGCTGGTGGGCCCGGGAGCCGTCCGGCAGCGCGGCCACCGAGATGTGCGCCTCGTCCTTGTCGGTGGTGAACTCCACCTTCACGTGCAGCTGGTCGCCGCTGGGCAGCCGGTTGCCCTGGTTGTAGAAGCGGTCCACGCCGCGGTCCATGCCCTCCTGGACCCGGCGCACCGCGGCCGGGTCGGCGCCGTGCGGCACGTCCAGGTGCACCTTGACGGTGAACTCCTTGACCCACTTGCCCGGCAGCACCTCCATCCGCCGGACGTCGTAGGTCGTCGGGCTCTGCTCGGCGTTGAGAGTGAGCTTCGGCCCCTTCTCCTGCTTGATCGTGACCTTCGGGCCCGGGTCGTTCTCGGCCGCCTTCTTGGCCGCCTCCTTCTCCTGCGGCGTGCGGTGCTTCGGGTTGGGATCCACGGTGGACTTCTCGCCGGCCTTGGCCGCGGGCGGGTCGTCGTAGTGCCGACGGTTGACGTCGGTCATCTCCACCTTGGACGAGGTGACGAAGGCCGGCTTCTCCACCTTGACGGTGACCTTGGCCTTCTCGTACGCCGGCGTGCCGCGCAGATGCGACCACTGGTCGATGTGCACCGGCTTGTCCGGCAGCATCCACGGCGCGGTGTCGGCCTCGCTGTAGCGCCAGCTCTCGTCGTCCGAGATCCGCTTCTTGGGCAGCTTGATCGGACCGTCGTCCTCGGGCGTCTTGTCCTTCGGTGGCGCGGTGTCCTTGTCGCCCTCGTTCTTGTCGCCGCCCTCGTTCTTGTCGGCGGGCGGGTCCTTGGGCTCGGGCGTGGTGTCGCCGTGCGGCTGGTTCTGGTCGTGCGACTGGGGCTGGCTGGTCGCGTGGTGGGTCTGCTCGTCCTTGCCACCGACGCCGTGATGGGTGTCGGGGCCCGCGGACTCGAGCGAGCCGTCGACCACCTTGATCTTGCCGTCGGCCGTGAGCTTGGCGATGTCCGGCGCCAGCTTGCGGAACTCGTCCTTGCGCTCGGTGAACCGCTGCTCAACCGCGCGCTGCTGGTCGGCGGTCATCTTGCCGAGCGCCTTGTCGGACGGCAGCTTCGGATCGTAGTAGCCCGGCCGGCCGACCTTCTCGTCGTTGGCGCCCAGGCGGACGTCGATGTCGTCGAGCGGCCGGGTGATGATCTCCTCCGGCGGGGGCCGGTGCCCCGACGGCGGCTGTTCCTCGTGCGGCACCGGCGTTTCGGTCGCCGCGTGTGGCACCGGCGCGGGCGTGTCGGTCTGCGTGCGCGGCGGCGGCGCCGGTGTGTCGGTCGTGGTGCGGGGCGGCGCCGTCTCGGCACCGTGCTGCCGGACGTCGTGCTGTCCCTCGGCCGGCGGCTGCTGCTCGCGGTTCGAGTGCGATTCGTTGTTCTCGACCGATGGCGCGCCGCGGTCCGTGTCGATCTTGGACGGCCCTGTCCTGGTCGTGGTGTCGGACGTCTTGTCCGAGACCGTCGGCCGCTCGCTGCCTCGCGGCGGCGGCGTCGCGGTCTGCCTGTCACCACCGGTGGGGGTGGTGCGGGTGTCGTTGACCGGCCCGTCGTGGTGGCCGCCCAACGGGACCGGCGGCGCGACGTTGTCGTTCTGGTGCTGGACGTTGGGCCGGTTGTCGCCCGTGGAGTGGGTGTCGTTCTGGCTGGTGTCGTGCTGGGTCGTGTCCTGGTGCTGGGTGATGTCCTGGTGCGACACGTTCGAGGAACCGCCGGTCTCCTGCCGCACCGGCGGCGGCGACTGCACGGTGTCGTGCTGGCCGATGTTCTGGGCCGTGTTGTCCTGCACGATGCTGTCGTGCTGCACCGTCGGGCCGTTGTGCTCGACCGGCGGCGCATTGTGCTGCACCGGCGGGGCATTGCGCTGCACCGGCGGGGCATTGCGCTGCACCGGCGGGGCGCTGTGCTCGGCCGGCGGCTGCGCGGTCTCGTGCGGCGGGACGTTCGTGTTGCCCTGCGGCGTCTCCTGATGCTGGGGCGGGGGCGTGTCCTGGTGCTGCTGTTGCGGCGGCGGCACGTTCTCGTGCCGCTGCGGCACGTTCGTGTTCGACGACCCACCGGTCTCGTTGCTCGCCGGCGGCGGCTGATTCACCGTCGTGTTGTGGCCGCCAGTGTTGTTACCACCACCCGTACTCGCCGGCGGCGGCTGATTCACCGTCGTGTTGTGATCACCGGTGTTGTTACCACCACCCGTGTTGTGGCTGCCGGTGTCGCTACCAGTGCCCGTGTTCGCCGGGGGCGGCGGTTGGTTCACCGTGGTGTTGTGGTTGCCGGTGTTGCCGCTGCCGGTGTTGGCCGGTGGCGGGGCGCTGACCTCGGTGTGGTTGCCGGTGTTGTTGCCACCGCCCGAGTTCCCGCCACCGGTGTTCGTGTTGGTGCTGGTGTGCCCGGCGCCACCGGTGTTGTTGCCGCCACCGACACCGGTGTTGCCGGTGGACGTGTGGCTGCCGCCGACACCCGACGGCGGACTCTCCAAACCGGACAGTCCACTGTGGTTGCCGTCGCCGAGGGATTCTTTGGGCGGCAACACATCCAGGTTGAGGTCGTCCTTGATGTTGGGCAGGTCGAAGTGCACGCCGTCGACGTTGCCGACGTGGATGTCGCCCATCTTGGGCACGCCGCCGTGGGCGCCGCGCCCACCACGGCCGCCGCCGATGGCGCTGCCGATGGCACCGGCCAGACCGGACGTGACGCCGTAGCCGAGGTCCGAGGTGTCGTGTTCGGGGTCCATGGCGACGTTGATGCCGGTGATGCCGAGACCGGTCAGACCGGCGTTGGTGAACAGGCCGGCGACGCTGTCGCCGAAGCCACGCGACATGCCCTTGTTCAGACCGATGTGCAAGCCACCGCCGAGCAGACCGCCGAGACCGCCCATCGCGGCGGCCATGCCGGTGTTCTGCAGGTTCCAGGAGAACTCGCCCGGGTCCTTGGCCTTGAGCTTCTGGATCAGCTGGATGGCGACGTCCAGCGCGACCTGGGAGATGACGCCCATGGCGATGGCCATGGCCAGCCGCCGCAGGATCATGCTCACGGTCAGCCGGGTGGCCGCGATGTACACGGCCTCCAACGACAGCGACGCGCCGAACGTCCACACCGCGTTGGCGATGCACCAGGCCAGCTCGGCGGCCAGCAGCACCAACTGGCCGATGATCATGTACTTGGAGTACTCGACCTGCTGCGCCGTCTTGTACGACAGCTTGGTGATCTGCGCGCCTGCGTCGATCAGTGCCGGCAGCTGCTCGTGCATCTGCTTGACGAACTCGGCGAACTGCTGCCCCGCCGAGCCGGTCGCGTTGCTGGTGACCATGGTGAAGTACGGCTCGAACTCCGCGGAGATGTCGTGCACGGACGTCGAGAACTCGGTCCACGCGCGCGCCAGCTCGCGCAGCTTGTCCTCGTCGCCCTTCGGCCAAGCCTGACCGGCCACGATCTTGAACAGCCAGTCGAGCTCGGGCGGCATCTCCAGACTCATGGTCTGCCCTTCAGCGTCCTACCGCAGTCAGGTCTACTTCTCCGGTTCGGCCGGGATCGCCGGCTCCACCGGGAGAAAGGTCTCGGGCTCCAGCTCGGCGAAGCCCACCGGCTCGGACCGGTGCCTCGCCGTGAAGACCACGCCGTCGGCCCGGCGCAGCGGCTCCGCCGGCATGTTCTCGTGCCGCGGCAACGTCACTTCGCCCTCGGCCGGCTCCGTCACCAGACGTTCGGCCCGGTGCGGCGCGTTGAAATGCGAAGGCGGCGTCACAACGCCATCCGCACGGTGCACCGGCATGCTCTCGTGCCGCGGCAGCGTCACCTCGCCCTCGGCCGGCGTCAGCGGCTCGGCCGGGATGCCCCTCTCGGCCCGGACCAGGTGCCCCATCGGCATTCCCGGCTCCCCGGCGAACACCTTCGCCTCGGTCACCGGCAGTGCCGGCGTCTGCGGGACGAACTCGCCCCGCTCGGCCGGGATCGACGCGTCGAACCGGCTTTCCGCCGGCACTCCGGGCGTGGCCGGGATGAACTCCGCCGGCTCGGCCGGGACGGACTTCACGAAGGTGCGCTTCTCGGCCGGGATCAGCGGCTCCGCCGGCACCTCTTCGCCACGTGCCAACAGCTCGTGCCGCTCGGTCGGCTTCAGCGGCACACCGGGTGTCTGCGCGGTGAGCTCTTCCCGCAGGGCCGGCCGGAGCGGCTCCAGCGGCCGGCCGTGCTCGTCGAGCACCGGCTCCTCCGGAAGCCGAGCCATCAACCTACGACTCTGCTCCGGCTCCAACGGCTGCCCGTTCTCATCCAACGCAGGCTTCTCCGGAAGTCGGGCCATCAACCGACGGCTCTCCGTCGGATGCAACGGCTGGCCGTTCTCGTCGAGCGCCGGCTTCTCCGGGATACGGTCCATCAGCCTGCGCTGCTCCAGCGGATGGCCGTTCTCGTCCAACGCAGGCTCGGCCGGGATCTGCGGCTTGAGCTCTTCCCGCATGGCGCGCCGGAGCGGCACCTTCTTCTGGTTGTCCGCGGCGAGGTTCTTGGTGTTGCCGGGCCCGTTGCCACCGCCGCCGTAGTTGCCGCCACCGGAATCGCCGCCGCCGTAGCCGCCACCACCGCCGCCGCCGTTGCCCTCACGGCGCAGCTGCATCTTGCGGGCCAGCTCCTGGTTGTGCTCCTCAACCTTCTCGTAGGCGTCGATCATCTGCCGCACGCCCTGGCCGACGCTGTGGACCACGTCGGCCATGTTGGCCACGCCGGTGAGCGTCTGGTCGCGGGCGGTGCCGTACTGCTTGAAGAAGGCGTGCCCGTTCTTGTCGTCACCCCACGGCGTGCCGAGGCTGTCGAGGGTGTGCTCCAGCTTGGAGGTGATCTGCACCAACCGGTCACCCAGGCTCTTGAAGCCGTCGACCGCGGGCTCCATGCCCTCGGTGTTGACGGACACCTTGTCGTCGGCCATGAGAACCTCCTGTGTCGGGTGGCCGGTCAGCGGAACCGATCAGTCGTCGGAGACGCCGGGAATGCGCCCGTTGTCCACGTACTCCCGCAGCTCGTCGGACATGAACGGGTTGCGGGGCACGGCCTTGGTCAGGTCGGCGTCCGGCCCGAACAGCGCGTCCACGTTCAACCCGGCCGGAGCGTTGGCCGCCATCAGCTCGCGCTGCTGCTTGATCAGCTCGTTCCGGGCGGCGGCGAAGGTGTCGATGATCAGGTTCGACAGCTCGGCCGGCGCCATGTCCCGGTAGGAGTCGGTCAGGAACTTCAGCTCCATCAGCTGCCCCTGCGCGCCCACCGTCACCGACACCTGCTTGCGCTGCGACACACCGGTCCCGGTGAGCTCGGACATCTTGCGCTGGTGCTCGCCGAGCTTCTCCAGCTGCTGCTGGTACTCGGCCATCAGCTTCTCGACGGCGTCGTCGTACTCCGACATCGTCAGCTCCTCTCACGGGTGGTCACGGTCATCCCAGCACTCCGGGCAGGTCGGAGCCTCGGCTGTCCCACTGGTCGGAACGCCGGTCGAGCAGGTCGGCCGAGGTCCGCTCGGGTTCCTCCTCGGGCTCCTCGCCCTCGGCGAGGGCCGACTCCGGCTCCGGCTCGGGCTCCGGCTCGGCGTTCGGGTCGGGCATGTGGAACGAACTGCGCGCCCCGCTGAGCTCGGGCTCGGGCTCGGCCGAACCCGGGATGATCTTCCCAGGCCGCCAGGTGGCCAGCTTGGCCTGGTCGTCGGCCGGCCCGGGCACGCCGCGCAGGTCGCCCTGCACCCACTTGTCGTTGTCCTCGACCGGGGCGTCGGTGGCCAGGTCGCCCTGACCGTCCTGCCCCTTGCGCCCGAACAGCCATGGCAGCACGCCGGCCGACGCCGCGCCGCCGACCTCCCACGCCGTGAAGTCCTCGGCCCCGTCGCTCCCGTGCACCATGGCCACACGGTCGGGCGGCGTCGTCGGTTCATCCGAAGGCACGCCGATGTGCTCGGTGTTGCCCGGGTGGTGCCCGCCGTGGCCCTCGGCGAAGGCGCTCTCACCGACCCCGCTGCCCGGCGCGAGCAGTTCGGACGCCTCGGAGCGGTGCCCGCCCGGCGGCGTCGACGACGGCTGCCCCGGTACCGCGCCCGGCGCCATCATCATCGGCATGCCGGGCGTCGCCTGCTGCGGCTCGGCCGCGGCCTCGGTGACGCCGGTGACCGGCAGGTCCGGCTGGTCGACGGCGGTGCCGTCGTCCGGCAGCGTGGCCGGCTCGGCGTCGGCGACCGGGGCCGGCGTGGTCTCGTCCAGGCCGTACAGCGTGCCAGAGCCGCCGGCCGCACCGGTGCCGCCGGCCAACAGCACCGACGGGTCGCCGGAGTAGTCGGCCATGCCACCACCGGGAAACGCCGTCGGGTTGAGCAGGCCACTGGCGTCGGACTTGGGCGGAGCCTGGTTCTGGTTGCCCATACCGCCACCCATGCCACCCATGCCCGGGCTCATCGGCATACCCGCGCCGGGTCCGCCAGGCATACCGGCAGGGCCGCCGCCGGCCTGCAGCTGCTGGTCGTTGCCGCCCAGGCCGTCCTGGCCAAGACCGTGGTCGCCGCCCGCGCCGGCCAGCGACGGGTCGTTGACGTCGGTGCCGCCGGGGAAAGCGCTCACCGGCGGCAGGTCGGCACTGCCGCCGCCACCGCCGCCGCCCGCGCTGGTCAGGTTGTCCAGACCGTCCAGGCCGGTGAAGCCCTTCGGGTCGTCGAGGCCGTCCAGGCCCTTCAGACCGTCCAAACCGGACAGACCGCCACCACCGCCGGACGCGCCGCCACCGCCGTGCAGCAGCGTGGACGGGTCGAACACGTCGCCGTCCAGCGAGCCCGGGAACTTGGTCGGGTTGAGCAGGCCGCTGGCGTCGGACTTGGGCGGCGGGTTGTTCTGGCCCATGCCACCCATGCCGCCGCCCATCCCGCCCATCGGCGGCATGGCGCCCGGGCCGAGCTGGCCGTTGTTGGCGCCGCCGAGGCCACCGCCGGTGCCGTCGCCGAGACCGGGGAACTGGTCCGGGGCGTTCTGCTCCAGGTTGTTGGCCAGGTTCTTGAGGTCGTCCAGGCCGCCACCGGCACCGCCGCCGAGCTTGTCGTCGCCGAGGCCGCCAGCGCCACCGCCACCGCCACCACCGAGACCGGTGTCGCCGGGGAAGCCGCTGACCGGCGGCGGGCTGAACTTGTTCTTGTCCAGCCCGCTGGTGTCGAGGCCGCCCTTGTCGTTGAACAGGTCGTTGTTCTTGCCCAGCCCGTCCAGGCCGTTGTTGCCGAGGCCGGAGTTGCCCAGGCCCGTGTTGCCAAGGCCGCCGCCGCCGAGACCGCCGGGGAACTGGCTCACCGGGGGCGGCACGAAGTTGCTGCCGCCACCGCCGCTGCCGCCGCCGGCACCACCACTGCCGCCGCCGAGGCCGGTGTCGTCAAGACCGCCGCCGCCGAGACCGTCGCCACCGCCGGGGAACTGGCTCGGGGGCGGGATCGCGGCCAGGTTGTTGCCGCCGAGGCCACCACCGCCGCCTCCGCCGCCGAGACCGTCACCACCGCCGAGCCCGTCGCCGCCGCCACCGGGGAACTGGCTGACGGGCGGCGGCTTGAAGTCGGTGCCCCCACCGGTGCCGCCGCCACCGCCACTTCCACCACCGTCACCGCCGCCGTTGAACGCGTTGACGGGCGGCGGCTTGAAGTCGCTGCCCCCGCCGCCTCCGCCACCGCCACCGTCGCCGTCGCCGAAGGGGTTGTTGTTGCCGTCGCCGAACGGGTTGTTGTTGCCGCCGTCGCCACCGGGCGGCGGCGGCGGGTTGAAGTTGCTGCCGTCGTTCGGTCCCGGCAGGTCGTCGGTGCTCGGCGCGGTGAAGCCGTCGTTGGTGACCTGGTAGTGGCCGGACAGGTTGGTGATGACCTTGCGCATGTCGTTGGTCATCATCTCGACGATCGTCGGGTCCTCGTGGACCATGACGTAGCCGTTGGAGTCCTTGCTCGCGCCACGGGCCAGTGCCTGGTCGGCGTACCACTGGTCGATGGCGTGGATGGTCTGGATCGCCTGGTCCAGCCGGACGCCGTTCTGGAAGATCTGGTTGGGGATGTTGTCGGCGGCGATGTCACCCTTGAGCACCTGGGCGTTGGCCTTGATGTTCTGGCTGAGCTGGTACATCTTCGAGTTGAACGCGGTGGCCGCCTCGCCCTTCCACGGCGCGTCGTCGCCGTAGGACAGGGCGTCGGCCTGGTCGCGGATGCTCTGGCCGACCATGTCCAGCGCGCCCATGACGTAGTTGAGCGCGTTGGCCGCGTCCTTGAGCGACTGCGGGTTGGACAGGCCGGTGTCGGTGTTGCCGCCGTAGTGGCCGACGATGGCCGTCATGATCTTGTGCCAGTCCCAGGTGCTGAAGTCGTCGGGCGTGCCCTCACCGGGATTGTTGTTCGTCTCGCTCGGGTCCGCCATGTCGCCTTCCAGCTCCTTCAACCGACTTCGTGTCGTGCTACCCGGCCCGGCCGGTCACCCGTCCATTGTGGACGGGTGACCGACCAGCAGCCGGTCAGGACCCGCTACTTGCCCGAGCCGAACGCCGAACCGGCGCTGCCGATGGCGCCGATGTCGGTGCTGACCCAGCTGTCGTCCAGCGCGCGATTCAGCTGCTGGCCGGTCATCTTGTTGAGGTCGTCGACGTTGTCGTAGTCCTTGGCCATCTTGACCACGGCCTCGTGCACGTCGGTGACCGTCTTGATGGTCTTCTTCAGCACCGTCTCGAAGCCCGCCTGCAGCATGCCGGTGCCGTCGCTGCCGGTGATCATGGTCTTCATGACGTGGCCGGTGTTGAAGTCACCGGCCTCGACCGGCTTGAGGTCCTGGAGCTTGGTCAACGCGGTGTTGAGCGGCTCCTTGAGCTTGTCGATGTTGTCCGCGAACAACTTCAACGTCGCCGTGTGGACCTCGGTCTTGCCACCCTTGCCGTCCCCCTTGGTGCCGGGCACGTCCGGCGGGGTGAAGCTCGGGTTGTCCGGCGTGCCGTCCGCGCTGGTGAAACCGGGGATGGTGCTGGTGTCGAACGGCTTCGCGTCGGGCTTGGGCGGCGGCGGAGGCGGCGGAATCGTGCTGCCGTCGAGAGTGCCGTACGTCATGACGAACCTCCTTCGGTCACACGCCCCACTTGGAGGAGCCGACCCGCTCCGCCTCGAGGATGTGGTTGCGGATGTCTTCCAGGTCGCGCTGGGCCAGCGCCAGGTCGTTGGTCATGGTCTCGTGGGCCTGCTCGTACTGGGCCTCGACCTGGACGAACGCGTTCTTGGTGTCGCCCTCGAACTCGTTGGTGTGCTGCTTGACCTGCTGCGACAGCGTCTCGCCGACCTGGTTGAGGTGGTTGGCCACGGCCTGGATGGACTGCGAGATGTCCTCGACGACGTGGAGTTCCATGGAGTAGTCGGACATTGTCTCCTCTTTCGTGCGAGTCTTGTAGGGGAACGGAGGTGAGGGAGGCTCAGATGCCCAGGCCGCTGGTGTGGCTGCGGGCCTTGCCGGCGACGGAGATGATGTTCTCGTTGGTCGCGCCGTACAGCTTGGCGGTCTCCAGCATCGTCTGCTGCATCTCCTTCAGCTTCGCCACCACCTGCTTGGCGCCGTCCTGGAAGGAGTTCATGGCCTCGTGGTAGGTCGCGGCGGCCTGCCCCGTCCAGACGCTGGCCAGCGTGTCGCAGTGCTGCTGCAGGTTCTGCAGCTCCTTGTCGGCGCCCTGGATGGCGTCGTCCTGGCTGGTCGCGGTGTTGTACAGCTCCTGCACAGTCACCTTGGAAACGGAAGCCATGCGGTTTCACTCCTCGAACTCGGTGGTGCGCTCGGTCACCACGTCGGATTGTCCCGGTCGTCCGTGCCGCTTCAGGCCGGCACGGGCACCGCCTTGCGCTCCTCGGTCGACGGCATGACGCCGTCGAGGTCGGCCGTGGTGACCGTCCTTGAGGTGGCGTTCGCGGCGACCGCCGCCGCGAACTGGTGCGCCTCGCGCACGCCGCCGGCCGTTGCCCCGGCCGCCAGCGCCGCCACGACGCCTTCCCCCGCCTGCCAACCGTTCTCGTTCCACCAGCGGAGGACGAGCTCGGCCTTCTCGGCCGGCGAGTAGTCGGTGAAGCGCACGTGCTCGGCGAAGCGAGCGGCCAGTTCGGACCGTCCGCCAAGCAGTGCGCTGATCAGCTGCTGCTGCCCGGACAGCAGCAGCACGGTGTCGGACGCGGCCCCGAGCACCTCGTGCACGGCCGCGACCACGCGGTTCTTCTCCTCGTCGGACCGGCGCAGGAAGGCCGGGTCGATGTCGACGAGCAGCGCGCCGCCGGCCGCCGCGTCCAGCGCCGCCCGCACCCGGACGGCGGCCTGGCCGTCGTGGCGTCCGGGCACCGTGGACAGCGGAAGTTCGGTGACCACACCGGAAGCCAGCAGCCCGAGCTCGGACAGCGAGCGGGTGAACAGCCGGGCCACCGTGCGGCGGCCGGTGCCCAACGGGCCGTCCAGCACCAGGTTGGCCAGTCCGCCCAGCGGCTGCCGCCGCCGGCTCAGCGCCAGCAGACCGGTCAGCCGGGCCAACAGCGCCTCCTTGACCGCGGCCTGGCCGACCAAAGTGGACAGTCGGCGGGCGCTGGCCCCGGGCGGCAGGTTGTCCTCGGGCGTGTCGGTGCCGTCGTCGCCCTCGGCCAGCGGCACGTCGCTGACGGCGAAGCGGGACAGCTCGTTGTCCGCGCCGCCGGTCATGGCCAGCCGGGAGGCCTGGGTGGAGATCATCGACTCGAACAGCTGGCGGGCGACGCGGCCGTTGCCGAACGTCTTGCCCTTGGGCGTCTTGTCGAAGTACCGGTGCAGCGCGTTGAGCACGTCGTCGTCGAGTTCGTAGTAGTGCTTGGCCGCCATTCCCCGCACGATGGTGACCAGCTCGTCCACCGTGTAGTTGGGGAATTCCACCGTCTTGGTGAAGCGGGAGGCCATACCGGGGTTGGAGGCGAGGAACTGCTCCATCTGGTCGGTGTAGCCGGCCACGATGACCACGATGTCGGACCGGTGGTCCTCCATCAGCTTCATCACCGTGTCAACGGCCTCCTGGCCGAAGTCCGGGCCGGAGCCGCCGGACTGCGAGGTCAGGGTGTACGCCTCGTCGATGAACAGCACACCGCCGAGCGCCTTCTCGAACACCTCGGTGGTCTTGATCGCGGTGGCGCCGATGTACTGCGCGACCAGGTCGGCCCGCGCCACCTCGATCATGTGGCCCTCACGGAGGATGCCCAACTCGGCCAGGACCGAGCCGTACAGGCGGGCGACCGTGGTCTTACCGGTGCCGGGCGGGCCGGCGAAGACCAGGTGCCGGCTCACCGACGGCATCGGCAGGCCCAACTGCTCACGCCGCTGGGCCATCCGGTTCAGGTTGATCAGGCCGGTGACCTCGGCCTTCACCGAGTCCAGGCCGACGAGGCTGTGCAGCTCGGCCAGCGGGCCGTCGCCGCGGTGCTGCGCTTCCTCGGCCTGCGGCAGCGGCGGCTGCTCCGGCTTCGCGGCCGGGGCGGCCGGCGTGCGCTCCGGCTGCGCGGGAACGACCGGGGCGGGGGCCACGGGAGCCGGGGCCGGCGGGGCGACGGCCTCGTTGTCGAAGATCTCGCAGTTGTCCAGTTCGGACACTCCGCTGCCCCGGACGTCGATACCGGGCCCCGAGTTGTGGTGCACGCGGCAGCGGGTCGCGCGCAGCGTACCGCCGTCAGCGACGACGATGCCGGCCCCGTTGACCTCCGAGACCTCGCTGGCCTCCAACGTCAGCAGGCAGCCGGAGCCGATCTCGATCGGGCAGCCCTTGGCCGCCGCCGACGTCACGGAAGCGTTGGCGTTGCCCGTGAGCAGCAGACCCGCGCCGGAACCGGTGCGCACGCTGAGCTCGTCGATACGGCCGGTGGAGGAGCCCTCCAGCGCCACGCCGACGCCGCTGTCCAGCTCGACCAGCGCCCGGCGAAGGTCGATGCGGGAGTCGACGACCCGAACGCCGCCGGTCACCGAAAGCCCGTCGATGCGGGGCTTTCCGCCGCCGCTGACCAGAACCGAGGACTGCTCGGCCTTGGTCACGGTCAGCATCTTCACGTTGGGGTCGGCGGCGGCGTCGACCAGGAGGCCGATCGGGCTCTCCGTGATGGTGCAGCCCTCGATCAGCGGGGAAGCACCGCCGGTCACGTGCACGCCCTGGCGGGCGGCGGCGGTGAAGGTGCAGCCGCGCAGCGCCGGCTTGGCGCCGTTGGCGATGTGCACCGACTGCCCGCCCGAACCGGTGAACGTGCAGTCGGTCAGGGTGACGGCGCCGGCGCTGGTCAGGTAAGCGTCGAGGCTGGCGCTGTCGCTGATGGACACCCGGGTCAGCTCGGCGCGGCCGTCCTGCTCGATCACGACCGCCGGCTTGCCGGCGCCGACGATCTTCGTGTCCTCGACCTGGCCGACGCCGGATCCGTTGACGCACAGGCCGTTGCCCTTGACGCGGTCGAACACGCAGCCGCGCACCTGCACCCGGCCCTGCTCGGCGACGACCATCGCCGACGAGCCGACCTCCGCGATCACGGTCTCCTCGACCGAGCTGTTGCCCACGGAGGTGACCACGATTCCCGCGCCGGTCGGGTTCTGCACACGGCACTGCCGCATCGCCAGCACGCCGGTCTGCCGGGCCAGCACGGCCGTCCACGCCGCGCCGCCGACCCGGCAGTTGTCCAGCGCCGCCTCGCCGTGCCGGACGTCCAGCACCGGCAGCTCGGCGTCGTCGCCGGTGATGTCCAAACCGGACAGTTGCACCGCGCCGCCGGCCACCACGAGCGTGCTGCCGGTGGCCGAGTGCAGCCGGACCGTGCCGGGGCCGTCCTCGGCGTTGATCGTGACGACGCCGGTGATGGCCAGGGACTCCTCGTAGCGACCGGCGGCAACGTTGATCACCGACCCGTTGGTCGCTCTGGTCAGTGCCTCCGCGATGGTCCGGAACGCGCCCGGCACCTGAAGGACCTGGCGGGTCATGCGCTCGTCCTCTCCAACGTGACGGAAAGCAGCCCGGGCGGGGCGCTCGCGGTCGGCCGGGCCGCGTCCTTGGCGGTGGACTCGGCCCACGCCTCGGCCGCCTGGTCCAGGCCGTTGAGAGCCAGGTCGTCGAACATGCTGCGGCCGGTGTTGACCTTGCCGTCCTCGCCGATCTCGGCGCTGGACAGCTCGCGCAGCAGCACCACCGGGGTGGGCTCGGCCCGCACGTCCAGCACCTTGAAGTTGGTGCCCGGCACGAACAGCACCTGGTCGGCGACCGACGGGTCGATCAGCTGGGTACGGCGCGCGGTCATCGACCACACCCGGAACTCCACCTCGCCCGCCGCAGCCGGCCGGCCGTTGATGGTGGCGGTCAGGAAGGCCCATTCGCTGACCAGCAGGCGATTGCGGTACCAGTCCAGTTCGGACGGTCCGGCGGCGGCCCACAGCTGGGTGGCGCCACGGTAGGACGGCAGTCGCTTCAGGCCGGAGCTGACCACGCGGGCCAGCGGCACGTGCGGGCCGGGGGTGGCCGAGCGGATGGCCTCGTCCACACCGGCGGCGTCGCCGGTCAGGTACAGCCGCACCGCGACCAGGTCGGCCAGCACCTCGTCGGCGTCGACGCCGACACGCAGGCCCGGCACCTGGGACAGCATCCGGCCGACCGTGCTGGCGGCCACGTCGTACTGGGAGCTCAGGGTCTTGCGCAGCCAGGCCCGCTCCTCGGTCAGCGCCCGGGCCGGCGGCACCGCGCAGGCGTTGGCCGCCGGCACCGGCTGCACGGCCACCCGCGTGGCCGGCTTGGCCGGGGTAGGCGCGGCCGCCGCGGCCGCCGCGACCGGGGCCGGCTCCGGCTTCGGGGCGGGCAGCGGCTCAGGCTCCAGGATCTCCTGCGGCGACGGGGTTTGCGTGGCCGCCGGGGCCGGGGCGGCGGTCGCGGAGACCGGCGCCGGGGCCGGCACCGCGATGGCGGCGAAGTCGATGCCGAAGTCCGGCACCGAGGACTCCAGGCGCAGCCCGGACGGCATCGCCGCCGGCGGCGCGTCCACCGCCGCGGTGAGGATCGGCTTGGGTGCGGCGTCGGTCGGCGACTCGATCACCGGCCCGGCGGTCTCGACCTCTGGCTCGGGCTCGGCAACCTCAGCGGTCGCAACGACGTCGGGCCCGACGACCTCGGCTTCGGCGGTCGCGACGACCTCGGGCTCGTCCGCCTCGACAACCTCGACCTCGACCGCCGGGGCTTCAGTCACCGGGGCCTCGGCGACCGGCTCGGCCGCCTTCTCGGTCACCTTCTCCGGTGCCTTCTCGGCGGGCGCGACCCGGGCCGTGAACGGGACGTGCACGGTCGGCGCGTCCAGCTCGTCGTCCTCGACGACGTCGGCATCCTCGATCATCTCCGCCGACACCACCTGGGTGGCCTCGACCGGGGCGTCCACCGCAGCCGCCGGCAGCGCCGGCAGCGACAGCTGGGGTGCCATCTGCTCCACGCCGGCGTCCACGGGCAGCTGCACGGTCGAGCCGGCGGTCCAGCGGCCCGGCACGGTCTCCACGACCATGCCGCGCGCGGCCGGCAACGTCGGAACGTGGTTGCCGGCGGCGAGAGCCGACGCCGGCAGGACCCGGAACATGCGACGCATCGCCGGGTCGAGGGCGCCGACGAGGTCGCCGGCCAGCTTGTGCATGCGCTCGGACAGGTGCCGCGTGGTGGTGTCGAACACGACGGCGGCGTGCCGCGGGTCGATCGGCGCGGTGCGCACGAACTCGGCGTTGACCGGGGCCACCGGCGGCCGCAGCCACAGTCCACTCTGGACGATCTCGACGACGGCGTCGTTGGCGTACCAGTACACCCCGGGCGACAGCTCGGTGGCGCCGTCGATCGGGCTGTCGTGGGACAGCAGCTGCGGCGGCAGGATCCGGCCGGCCGCGGCGGCGCGCGGCTGGTAGCGCAGCTCGCGGGCGAACGAGCGCCAGCCCAGCTGTCCCTCCGGGGACACCACGTGCAGCGTGCCGGCGGTGGACGGCATGCCGGCGTGGAAGGTCACCGGCGCGCCCAGCTGGTCGGCCAGCGCCTGCCCCACCGAGGAACGCAGCGTCTCGACCGGTCCGTATTGGACGAACCGCAGCCGGTCGCGGCTCTCCGGCGGCACCGAGTGGCAGAACCGGGCGATCTCGCTCATCGGCACCGGGCGCGACTTGGGCGAGCCCAGCACCACGGTCATCAGGTCCAGCCGCGGCACCAAACCCGAGATCAGCAGCGCCCGCTGGTCGTCGGCCGATTCCAGCGGCCGGATCCACACGCCGGACGGCAACGGCTCGACCACACTGACCGGACCGGGCTGCCAGATCTGCTCGGTGCCCGGGAACGTCCACTCCGGAACGGGAAAACGGCGTGAGTCGTGCTGCGGTGCGCGGCCACGCTTGAACAGCACCCAACCGACGCCCTTGAGCGCGGAGCTGAACAGCGCGCCGCCGGGCGCCATCACGACGTCGCCGTCGGGCACGAGCACGGGCACGTTGAGCCGTTCGGCCAGCCACTGGCCGGTCATCACGGCGGCGTCCCGGGAGTGCTTGCCCAGCACGAGGCGGTACCCACCACGACGGCGGCCCAGCAGCGCGGCGACGGCGTGCCACAGCTCGATCGGCCCGTCCGGCGGCACGTCCACCACGACCACGGTGTGGTCGGGGTCCTTGGCGATCATTCGGGCGAAGGCCAGCGCGCGCTGGTTGAGGTGCCCCTCAAGGTGCAGCAGCATGGCGTGACCCGCGTCGACAGCGACCACCTGTGGCAGTGCCGTGTTCTGGGAAGTGGTGCCCACAGCCCAGGTACGCAACCTCGTGCCCAGCATCATGTCACTGCCCTCCTCCGCGATTCGCCGTCAACACGGCCTTGCCCATCACCAGGTCGGGGCCGGACGGCATGGCGTCCAGCACCTCCTTCGGCACCCCGACCGGCGCGTTGCCCAGCCCGAGTGGGCCGAAGGCCTGTTGCGCCACGCGGAACTTCTCGCCCTGGTCGGTGATCAGGTAGTAGGTCCGGTTGTTGGCCTGCGACGGCGCCGGCTCGGCGACGGCGAGCATGCCTCGCCCCGGCGGCACGTTCATCAAGATCCGCCCGGCGACCACCGGCAGCGGCTCGATCACCAGCTCCCCCTTGCCCACCACGTCGCCACGGGAGTGCTGGAGCACGCACATCGCCTGGTCGGCGATGAAGTTGCGGGCGGAGACCAGGTTCGGCGTGCCCTGCAACAGCGTGTGGTCGGCGGACTCGGGCAGCGTGGCCAGCTCGGCCGTGCTGATCTGCTTGGGCTGGGCGGCGCCGGGCTGGCCCAGCAGCAGGGCCAGCGCGGTCGGGTTGACCGGGGCGACGCCGTCCTTGCGCACGACGAAGGTCTGCGGCGTGCCGCCCGCGTCGGCCCGCACCAGGTCGCCGACCTTGAGCCCGTCCTGGAAGTTCTGACCGGCGTCGGGGATCTTCGGCACGTCCAGGGTCGGGCCCTGCTCGAGCTGGTGGATCCAGACGATCGGCACCTTGGTCGGCGGCACGTCTCCGAACCCCAGCGCGACCAGCGCGGTGTGCGAGCCGATCGGGAAGATGCGGTCCCGCCAGACCGCGTAGTTGACCAGGTCCGGTCCCTGCACCAGGTAGCGGGAGTCGTCGTCCAGCCCCTTGGTCGGGGTGTTCGGGTCGATGTCGATCACCAGGGACGGGGCGGTGGCGCCGGGGGCCGCGCACAGCGACCACTCGGGCCCGACCAGGTCCTTGGCCTGCGGCACCGAGTCCGGCGCGCCGGGGATGCCGACGGCCGGGCCGTGCGGCACGCCGGCCAGCGAGTTGCGGGAGACCGGGGTGAACTGGCCGGTCTGGTTGCTGCCGGCGTAGAACAGCATGGCCGACGCGGTGTTCAGCGTCGGGTACAGCACGCCGTCGAGGTAGAGGTACCGGTTGCCGGTCTCCTTCTCCACGACGATCGCGCCGGCCTTCTTGTAGTCGGTGTTGCCGCCCGGCACGATCAGGCCGTACACCGCGAAGCCGAGGCACAGCAGCACCGCGACCAGCACGCCCCACATCAGGCCGAGCGAGGACCGGCGCAGCGGCGGCTCGCCGCGGCCGGGGTCGCCGGTGGTCAGGGCACTGGCCAGGCGCGAGGTGACGAACTGGTAGGCCTGGACGTGATCGCGTCGACTCTGCATGCCTCAGCCCGCCAGCGCCCGGAACCAGTGGTACGCGTCCAGCACGACCAGCAGCAGTGGCACCAGCGCGATCGCGGTCCACAGCTCGGCGATGTCGCCGACCTGGCCCCAGATCGGCAGCAGCCGGGTCTGCGGCAGCCGCCACGCGCCGATCACCAGCGCCACCACGACCAGCAGCACGCCGACGAGCAGGCCGATGCGGCCGGTCGGGGACAGCGAGAAGGCGTAGTTCAACACCACCGCGGCGACGATCAGCGCGCCGGCCCACACCGTGGATCCGCGCTGCCACACCGACAGCAGCGACTTGGCCCGCAGCAGCGCGGCCAGTCCGAACACCAGCGGCAGCACCCAGCCGATCCAGCCGTCGACCATCCGCACCAGCACCAGGCAGTCCACGATGGACACGACGGACGCGGCGACGATGACCGCGGTCAGGTAGCCGTCGGCGACCGCCGACTTGGCCGCCACCTGGCTGGCCAGTGCCGGGTCGATGTCGGTCTGCAGCTCCTCGGTGGTGCGCGGCAGGTTCGGCACCCGCAGCCGGGCCAGCCGGGCCGCGATGCGCGCGCCGAAGGTGGCGAACAGGAACAGGAAGACGGCGACGATGCTGACCGCGCCGGGCACGTCGGCCGAGGTGCCGGTGAGCAGCACCGAGCCGAGGATGCCACAGATGCCGAGCAGCCCGGCGGTGCCATAGACGGCGATGCCGCCCCTGGTCGCGGCGGCCAGCGCCGCCGCGACCAGCACCACGCAGATACCCGACAGCAGAACCCCGGACGGCTGTGGGGCAAGCACGTCGGCCACGTCCTGCTGGCCGATCAGGCCGGCGGCCGCGGCGAACACGCAGGCGGCGACGCCGCCGACGTAGGACAGCGGGCGGTCCGCGGTGATCTCGTGGATGGCCACCGCGCCACCGCCGAGGGCCAGCGTGATCACGCCGCAGTAGGTGGCCAGCAGCCCACCGGGGCCGCCGGCGAACAACGTGGCGACACCCAGCACGACCACGGTCAGCGTGGCCAGGCCGAGGAAGATCCGCCGGGTCGACGCCGGCCGCCAGCGGTCCGGACGGGCGGCGATGGCCTCACCGACGCCGTCGGCCAGGTCGTCGTAGGTCAGCTCGGGCATCGGGGCCTCGGCCGCGCGCAGGTAGAGCACGTCGCCGTCGTGCAGGTCGGCCTGCTCCGGCGTGGCGTCCAGGTCCAGCGGGGGCTCGCCCAGCCGCTGCAACACCCAGTCCTTGCCCTCGTCCTGGCCCCGGTTGACGTGACGGGCCAGCACCGGCAGCAGCAGCCCGAACGTGGCCGCGGCGGGGATGGCCAGGTCGGCGCGGCCGTCCGGGCCCTGCACGGTGATGCGGCACAGGTCCGCGGCGCCGGCGCCACCGGCCAGCGGCACCTGCTCGACGGGGGCGTCCTGGACGGCCACCATGGTCCCGTGCGGCGTGGCCGGGAACGACGCGTCCGCGCCGATCGCGTCCGTGGGCCTCATTCTGCTGCTCCTGTCGAGGATCCGTGCCGGGAGTGAGACGTGCTCAGGTTCTGGTCATGACGCGAGGTGACGGGCATCACGCGGCCCCGCTCTGGAACAGCCGGATGGACCGGCGGGTCACCAGCTGGGCCCGGCCCGGCGGCAGCGTACGCGGCTTGGCCTCGCCGAGGAACTTGCCCTCTTCCTTGGGGTAGCTCAGCAGCACGCCCGGGTTGCCCAGCTCCCACATGCGGCGCAGCAGCGGGTCCATCATCGCCCGCATCGCGCCGGAGGTGCTGCGCGAGATCACCACGTGCATGCCGATGGTGGCGCCGTGGGCCAGCAGCGGGATCAGCGGCTGTGTCGGCGAGGCCATGCTGCCGCCGCTGACCAGCAGGTCGTAGTCGTCGACCAGGATGAACAGCTTCGGCCCCGAGTACCAGTCCCGCTTGGCCAGCTGCTCCGGCGTGATGTCCTTGCCCGGCATGCGCTTGGTCATCGAGACGCCGGCGTTGGCGATCAGGTCGGTCAGCGCGTCGGCGTCGACCGCGTAGCCGATCCGGTACGGCTCCGGCACGTCGTCGTGCAGCTGCCGGCGGGTGTCGCCGAGCAGGATGCGCGCCTCGGCCGGGCTGTACCGGTTGACCACGTTGCGGATGATCAGCTTGAGCAGGTTGGTCTTGCCGGTCTCGGTGTCGCCGAACACCGACAGGTGCGGCGTCTGCTCGAGGTCGTGCCACACCGGCGCGAGCCGCTGCTCGTCGATGCCGAGGCAGAACCGGCTGCCCTCGGGGGCCGGCAGGTCGCCCATGGGCAGGCGGGTCGGCAGCATCCGCACCTCGGGCGCGCGCGCCCCGCCCCAGAACGTCGCGATCTCCTCGCACGCCGCCTTGGTCGCCGTGGTCAGGTCGTCGGTGGCCGACGAGCTGTCGATGCGGGGCAGGCCGGCCAGGAAGTGGAACTTGGTGTGGGTCAGGCCGCGGCCGGGCTGCTCGGGCACCCTGGCCGCCACGCGGGCCCCCAGCTCGGACTCGACCGGGTCGCCCAGCCGCAGCTCCAGCTTGGTGCCCAACGGGTCGCGGGTCGCCGGCCGGATCTCCGACCAGCGGTTGGACGCGATCACCACGTGCACGCCGAAGGCCAGGCCGCGGGAGGCCAGCTCGTTGACCCGCGGCTCCAGGTCGGGGAAGTCCGAGCGCAGCGTGCTCCAGCCGTCGACGATGAGGAACACGTCGCCGTTGGGGTCCTGGATGCGGCCGGTGGTGCGGCCCTGCCGGTAGGCGACCATGGAGTCGATGCCGGCCTGGGCGAACACCTGCTCGCGGCGCTCCAGCACCTGCGAGATCTCCTCGATGGTCCGCAGCACCCGGTCGCGCTCGAGGCGGGTGGCCACCGAGCCCACGTGCGGCAGGCCGGCCGTGGAGACCAGACCGCCGCCGGCCAGGTCCAGGCAGTAGAACTGGACCTCGTCGGGCGTGTGGGTCAGGGCCAGCGACAGGATCAGCGTGCGCAGCAGCGTCGACTTGCCGGACTGCGGCGCGCCGACCAGGCCGACGTGGCCGTTGGCCCCGGACAGGTCGGCCACCAGCAGCTCGCGCAGCTGCTCGTACGGGCGGTCGACGATGCCCAGCGGCACGCGCAGCGACCGGGTGGCCGGGTGGTCCAGCGCGGTCATGCCGCGCACCGGGTCGGGCACGATGCCGGGCAGTAGCTCGTCCAGGCTGGGCGAGGCGGCCAGCGGCGGCAGCCACACCTGGCGGGCCGGCGGGCCCTGGTCGACCAGGCGGTCGATCAGGACCTCCATCAGGCTGTCCTCGTCGTCGTTGGCCGACTCGAGGCGCTCCTCCTTCACCTGCTCCGGCTCGTCGTCCTCGGGACGGCGGATGCGGCCGGGCAGCAGCCCGAACGGGGCGACCTCGCCGACGGCCCGGCTCTGCGCGGCGGCGGACTCGCCGGGGCCGTCCGGGCACGGCCCGGAGACGTAGGCGGCCTTGAACCGCACCAGGTTGGTCGTGTCGATCTTGAGGAAGCCGTGGCCGGGAGCCGAGGGCAGCTCGTACGCGCTGGGCACGCCGATGACGCTGCGGGACTCCATGGCCGAGAAGGTGCGCAGCGCGATCCGGTAGGACAGGTGGCCCTCGACCCGGTGGATGCGGCCCTCGTCGAGGCGCTGCGAGGCCAGCAGCAGGTGCACGCCCAGCGACCGGCCCAGCCGGCCGATCTGCACGAACAGGTCCATGAACTCGGGCTTGGACGACAGCAGCTCGGAGAACTCGTCGACCACCACGAACAGGACCGGGAACGGGGCCAGCTGCGCGCCGCCAGCCCTGGCCTTCTCGTAGTCGTAGAGCGAGGAGTAGCCGTGCTGGCGCAGGAACTCCTGGCGGCGGTTCATCTCGCCGCTGATCGAGTCCTGCATGCGGTCGACCAGTGGCAGCTCGTCCTGCAGGTTGGTGATCACGGCGCTGGTGTGCGGCAGCTTGTCCATGCCCATGAACGTGGCGCCGCCCTTGAAGTCGACCAGCACCATGTTCAGCACCTCGGACGAGTGCGTCGCGGCCAGGCCGATCACCAGCGTGCGCAGGAACTCCGACTTGCCCGAGCCGGTGGCGCCGATGAGCACGCCGTGCGGGCCCATGCCGCCCTGCGCCGACTCCTTGATGTCCAGCTCGACGACCTCGCCGCTCTCGGTGACGCCGACCGGCACGGTCAGCCGCGCCTTCTGGTTGCGCCGCGGCCGCCACTGGGCCTGCACGTCGAACGTGCGGGCGTCGCGGATGCCCAGCAGCGCGGTCAGGTCGAAGTTGCTCTCCAGCGGCTGCTCGACCAGGTCGACGGTGCCGCTGGTGCGCATCGGGGCCAGCTGGCGGGCCACGTTCTCGGCGGCGGTGACGCTGACCGCGTCGACCACGGCCTTGCCGGTGTTCTCGCCGGCCGGGAACTCCACCTCGGCGCCGGACACGGTCAGCCGCAGCACGTCCGGGCCGCCGTGCATGGCGCCGGTGACGTCCAGCAGCACCACGTTGCGCAGGCCGGTGTCCAGCAGCCGGGAGTGCTCGGGGATCTGCACCCGGTGCGCCACCACGACGTGGAACGGCTCGTTCGGGCCGGGCGGCACGGTGCGGTCGAAGTCGGGGCGGTCGGTGACGGCCGCGCCGAGCAGGTCCATCAGCGTGTCGTGGTCGTCGGAGACCAGGCGCAGCGGGCCGGCGCCGTCGCGCATGGTGGCGTGCGTGACGTGCGGCAGCCACTTGCACCAGTCCCACTCGGCGCTGCCCGGCTCGTCGGTCAGGATGGCGATCTTCAGGTCGTCCGGCGAGTGCAGCACGGCCAGCTGCAAGAGCATGGCGCGGACCAGGGCCAGCACCGGACCGGCCTCGCCGGCGAACTCGACGCTGGTGAAGCTGCGCAGACCGACCGCGATGGGCAGGTCGCCGACCGTGCGGAAGGCTCGGATGAAGCGGCGCAGCGCGATCGCGGTCAGCGGCTCCAGGTCCTCGATCGGACGGGTGCGCGGCGGGATGAACTCCAGCGCGGCGCGCTGCGCGCCCAGGCCGATGCGGACCCGGCCGAAGTCCTCGTGGCTGGCGCGGCGCTCCCACAGGCGCGGGCCCGAGATCAGCGACCAAAGTGAGGAAGGTTCGGGATTGTCCCAGCGGGTGGCGGCCCGCTGCTCGTCGGCGGCGGCGCGGGCCTGGCCGCGCAGCTGCGCGAGGTAGCGCAGGTAGTCCCGGCGCTCGGCGCGCATCTTGCGCTTGCGCTCCATACCCTGGCGCCCGATCTGGGTGACGCTCATGGAGACCATGGAGACGCCCATCATCCCGGACATCATGTACACGGTCGGCGAGCTGCCGGCGATGGAGAACATCATCACCATCGCCGCGCTGCCCAGGCCCATCGGCAGGTACACCATCGCCGAGCTGAAGTCGAGACTGGCGGGCTCGCCGAGCACGGGGGGCTCGGCGAGCTCCACCTCTCCGGTCGGCAGGGCAGGACCGGCGACGCGCTGCGATCGTTTGACGATCACGATGCTCATCAGTCTGACTCCATGGCTAGCGGCGGCACGCTTCTCAAAGGCTATGTGAGCCGATGAGTCGCTGTTGTACTACAGGCGTCATAGGTAAGTGATGAGTGCCCTAAGGTCCCTCATCGCCCACGTCCAAGCGTTGATCGACATGGCCAACTTCCCTGCAAGAGCGGCATGAGGCCGTGATCAGGTGAAACTTCGCAACGGTTCTTCGACGATGTCGACAACACAGCACAGAAGTACATCACAACAATGTCGTACCGTTTGTCTTGCGTCGAGTCTCTGTTCCGTAACCCGGTACGCACATCACACGGACGAGCGACAAAACCGGTTCGCCTACGTGACCTGCTTCACACTCGACCGGGTGACGAGTAAGTGTGCTGGTCACCGGCACGCGGTAACCATCGTGCTGGCACGGCCGGCCTCCTCGACTGCTGACGCAGGTCCATAGTGGACGGAAGCCGAGCGCGGCGCCAGCCCTTGGCGCGCACGCAGGTGTCTTAAGGGACCTCGGGTCCGCCGCGCGACGGCACCCGGCCGATCCTGCCCCCGTGACCGAGCAGCGCTGCCCGATCGTTCACCCGTCCGATGGGAGCGCTCTCCGCCGCCCATCGATCCACCTCCCGTCGGATTTCAGCATGCCGTGACCGGATCAACAGCCAATCAACGCCGTCTCCACACCTTCTCCACGACCGTGCGACGATGGGCCGGGACCGAGGTCGGAAGGGGTTTGACGGGTGGCCGAGCACGCTCTCGCGTTCACCGTGTTGGGACCGCTCCGGGGCTGGCGGGGCGGCCAGGAGCTCACCCTCGGCAGCCCGCAGCAGCGCGCCGCGCTGGCCGTCCTGCTGCTGCGCGGCGAACGCCCGGTCGACATCGACGAGCTGATCCTGGCGCTGTGGGGCGAGAATCCGCCGAAGGCCGCGACCGGCGCCGTCCGCACCTACGTCTCCCGGCTGCGCACGCTTCTCGAACCCGAGCACCGCACCGCCGGCGGCCCCAGCCTGCTCGTCTCCGTGGGCACCGCGTATGTTCTCCGGCTGCCCGAAGGCACTGTGGATGTCGAAAACGTCGAACAAGAGGTGGCGGCCGCGCAGACCGCGCGCCGAGCGGGCGACCTTGCGCAGGCGCACGACCTGTTGACGCAGGCGGCGGCGCGCTGGCGCGGCACGCCGCTGGCCGGGCTGACCGGCCCGTACGTCGACAGCCAGCGGGAGCACCTGATCCAGCGCCGCTTGAGCGTTCTGGAGCAGCGCATCGAGCTGGACCTGGAGTTGGGCGAATGGGCGACCGCCGTCGCCGATCTCACCCCGCTGACCGCCGAGCACCCGCTGCGGGAGAACCTGCGCGCCTTGCAGATGCGGGCGCTGTACCAGTCCGGGCGGCAGGCCGAGGCGCTCGCCGTCTTCGTGGACACGAGGAAGGTCCTGGCCGAGGAGCTGGGGATCGATCCGGATCCCCGGCTCACCGAGCTGCACGAGCGAATCCTGCGCTCGGACCCCACCCTGCTCCCCCGCCCGGCCCAGCCGGCGGCCGCCCCGGTCGCGGCGATCCCGGCGCAGCTGCCGGCCGACACCGCGGATTTCACCGGGAGGAGCGAGCTGGTCGCCGCGGTCGTCGGCCGGCTCACCGCGCCCGCGGGCCAGGCCGTGCCGGTGTGCGCGGTGCACGGCATCGGCGGCGCCGGCAAGACCGCGCTGGCGGTGCATGTCGCGCACGCCGTCCGTGAACACTTCTCGGATGGGCAGCTGTACGTGGATCTCGGCGGCGCGTCCGACCGGCCGGCCGAGCCGCACGACGTGCTCGGCTACTTCCTGCGGTCGCTGGGCGTGCCGGAGAACACGGTGCCCGAGGACGAGGCCGCCCGCGCCGCCCTGTACCGCACCACGCTGGCCCGGCGGAAGGTGTTGGTCCTGCTGGACAACGCGCGGGACGCCGCCCAGGTGACGCCGCTGCTGCCGGGCTATCCCACCAGCGCCGCGATCCTGACCAGCCGGGTGCGGCTGGCCGCGGTGCCGGCGATGACCGTCGACCTCGACGCGTTCCGGCCGGACGAGGCGATGCGGCTGCTGGCCGGTGTGGTCGGCGAGGAGCGGATCGCCGCCGAGCCCGAGGCGGCGCGCGATCTCGTCGCGCTGTGCGGGCATCTCCCGCTGGCGGTCCGGGTGATCGCCTGCCGGCTGCTGGCCCGGCCCGGCGCACGCGTCGAGGACAGCGTGCGGCGGCTGTCCGACGAGCGGCGGCGGCTGTCCCAGCTACGGGCCGGGGATCTGGACGTGCAGGCGTGCTTCCGGCTCGGCTACGACCAGCTGCCGCCGGCCCAGGCCCGCGCGTTCCGGCTGTTGGCGTTACCGGAGGCCGAGACCGTGCCGCTGACCGCCGCGGCGGCGCTGCTCGACCTCGACGAGTACGACACCGAGGACGAGTTGGACCGGCTCGTGGACGCCGGGCTCGTGCAGTCGCCGCGGGTCGGCCGATACCGCTTCCACGACCTGGTGCGGGTGTTCGCCCGGGACCGCGGCGTCGAGCAGGACGACACCGTCGCGGCGATGGGGCGGCTGCTGGACTTCCTGCTGGCGACCGTGCGCAACGCCTATCTCGTCGTGCGACCCGGTCATCGGATCGCCGACCTGCTCACCCCCCGCTCGTCGAGTGACATCGCCTTCGCCGGCGCCGACGAGGCTCACGCGTGGTTCGACCAGGACCGCGACTTCGTGCTTTCCGTGCTGCGGCAGGCGATCGAGCAGATGCCCGAGCTGGTCGGACTCGTCGCCGACGTGCTGCTGGGCCTGGATCCCTTGCTGGAGCGGGCTTACGCGTGGCACGAGATCGTCACGCTCGGCCGGCTCGTTGCCACCCGGGCGGAACGCGCCGGTCTGCCGCTGGCCGAGGCCGCCGCCCGGTACATGCTCGGCGGCGGGCTGTGGCAGCTCGGCGGTGGCGCGGCCGCGCGGGAGCACGTGGACCGGGCCATCGAACTGTCCACTCGGCACGGTTCGCCGCACCTGCTGGCCGAGGCGATGACCGTGCGGGCATTGGCACTCGACTCCGACGGTGACCCGGCCGCGGCCGTCGAGCTGTTCCGGGAGACGCTGGAACTCCAGCGCACCAACGGAAACCGCTCAGCCGAGGCCAACACCCTTGGCAACCTCACCCACTCGTACGTGAAGGTGGACCGGCTCATCGAGGCCGTCAACGCCGGGGCGCTCGGGCTGACGCTGTACCGCGAACTCGGCGACCGTATGGGCGAGACGCAGATCCTCCTGCAGCGCGGCACCGCCCTGCAGGCCTCCGGCCGTGCCGAGGACGCGATGGCCTGCTACGTCGACGCCTTGGCGTTGAGCCGCGAACTCGGCATCCGCTACGTCGAGGCCAACACCCTGATCCGGATCGCCGACGCCCGCCTCCGGGCCGGCGACGCCAAGGCCGCCGCGACCGCCGCCGACCAGGCCACCATGCTGGCCAAGGAGATCGGCTTCGCCCGGGCCCAGGCGCGGGCGCTGGCCACTCTGGGTCGCGCCCTGGCCACTCTTGGCCAGACCGACCGGGCTGCCGCCTGCCTGCACGAGACCAGGCAGATCCTCGCCGAGCACGGGTTGGCCGAGGGCGACGAGGTCGCCCAGCTGCTCGTCGAGATGGGCCGTACCGCCGCCGGGTGAAGGGTTCAGCCGAACGGCCGCCGGGTGGTTCCACTCGTCCGGCGGTCCCGTTGGGACAGTCCGAAGCCTGTCATGGACCCCATGACGAACACCGAGATCACGCTGCTCCGGGACACCGGCCACGGCGGCCAGGCCGCCCAACCGTCCCGCATCGCCGCCCAGCTGGCCACCTTCATCGCCGGCGCCAGGACCAGCGTACACATCGCGATCTACGACTTCCGCCTCGGCGACGCCCTGGCCAAGCCCGTGGTGTCGGCGCTGAGAGACGCCGCCGCCGGCGGCGTGGACGTCCGGATCGCTTACGACGCAAGCAAACCGGCCACCGGATTCGCCGCGCTCGGCGCCGACCCCGCACCACCTGGCACCGCGCAGTGGCTGCATTCCCACTTCGCCGGCAGCCAGGTGGCGCTGCGGCCCGTCACCACCCCGTCCGGCAAGCTGATGCACAACAAGTACGTGGTCCTGGACGGCCGGCGGGTGTGGACCGGCTCGGCCAACTTCACCGACGACGCGTGGACCCGTCAGGAGAACAACGTCCTGCGGTTCACCTCGACGGTGTTGGCCTCGGCGTACGAGCAGGACTTCGAGCAGCTGTGGCAGTCCGGCGACATCCGGCGCACCGGCATCGGCGACCGTGGCGTCACCACCATCGACGACGAGACCGTCGCCTGGTCGTTCGCTCCCGGGGAGGGACCGGCGATGGACGCCGACCTGGTCGGCCTGGTCACCGGCGTGCGCCACCGGCTGGTGATCGCGTCCATGGTGATCACCTCGCACGCGCTGTTGTCGGCGCTGGCCACGGCGGTCGGCGCCGGCGTGCACCTGACCGGCATGTACGACGCCGGGCAGATGGGGCCGATCGCCCACGAGTGGGCGCAGAGCAAGTCGGCGGCGTCGGCGCAGGCGTTGGCCGACTGGAAGACGGTGTCGGCCAAGCTGGTCGGCAAGAAGTCCACTCCGTACTCACCGACCGCCGTGCACGACTTCATGCACCTCAAGGTGTTGGTCAGCGACGACACCGTGGCCACCGGCTCGTACAACTTCAGCGCCAACGCGGAGGGCAACGCCGAGAACCAGCTGCGCATCACGGCCGCGAAGATCGCCGACTCCTACGCCGCCTACATCCACCAACTGGTCGACGCCTACACCCCCAAACTCGCGAGTCACGCTTAGCGGCACACCGAATGGAGGTTTCCGGCACACCCGGTCACTCGCCGAGCAGGGCGGGCAGGTCCACCGCCACCCTGGACAGGCTGAAGCCGTCCGGCGGGACGCCCTTGGGCGAGCTGAGCCAGCCGCCGCGGTCGCGGACCCGGAAGGTCTGCTCCCCCACCAGCAACAGCGCCACATAGCAGCCGTAGTCGATGGCGAAGCCGTCGTAGAGCCGGCCGGGGTGATGAGGGTCCACGATGCCGCGCCGCAGCAGGTGCAGCAGCCGGGCGTCGTACAGCTCGTCGATCGTCTCGTACGCGGCGTACCCCAGCTGGTCGAGCACGAACGTGCGGGACCGCCGGTTGCCCACGACCTCGTCGACGAGCAGCTGCAGCGTCCGCCGCGCGGGTTCGTTGACGGTCAACGCGTTCTGCTTGTCCCGCAGGTACCAGTCCTTGGCGGCGTTGCGCACGTCCGCGAGCGCGATCGGCTCGGCGTTGGCGTGTTGCGCGGCCAGGGCGGCGATGTTGATCGCGTCCCGCGGCACCCCCTCCGCCGCCCGCACCAGTTCGGCGAACGCGCCGCGCCGGAAGGCCTCCGCGACGAAGGCTTCCGCGGTGGCGGGCGGTTCCCGCACCATGGTGGCCAGTCGCGGCCCGGCGTGGTTGAAGAACAGCTGCCCGAAGAACTCCTGCGCCCGGTTCTGGGTGTGGTCGAAGATCATGAAGTCGTCCAGGCTGACCGCGGACGCCGCGTCGGAGCCGACCTCGATGCCCAGGTAGTCGCCGCCGGTGGGCAGGAAGAACCGGGACCGCCGTTCGATCGCCGCGATCTTGACGGTGATGCCGGGCACCGGCAGCACGCCGCGGCGCAGCAGGTCCGCCAGCAGCGGCTGCAGATCGAGGGGCAGGCTGCTCCACTCGTCGAGCAGCAGCCACAACCGGCCGGGGCGCATCGCCGATGTCACGGCTCTCAGGGCGCGGCTCAGCGGCCCGAACAGCACGTGGTGGCGCTCGACGCCGGTCCGCCGCAGCCGGCTCTCGGCCCGCACGGACCGCCGCTGCCCCGCGATGAAGCGCCCACCGGGCGTCGCGGACACGGACAGTTCGACGCCGGCGCCGCGCTGTTCCTTCTCCCCCACTCGGGTTTCCGCCTCCACCTGGCCGACCACCTCGACCGCCGTGGCCGCGTCGACGAGGGCGTCCAGGGCCCGCAGCAACGCGTCCTGGTCGCCGACCTCGCGTTCCATCGCGACGGTGAGCAGCTCCTCGTGAATCGCCTCCAACGTGTCCACGAGCAGATGCGTGCCACGGGCGGACGGCGTGAGCGTGCTGTCGGCGTAGAGGCCGCCGGCGGAGCCGATGGTGCGGAGATCCACGTACACGGCCACGTCGCCGGTCCGTTCGACCAGGTCGCTGAGATGGAGCAGTGCGTGGGTCTTACCCGTGCCCCTGCGCCCGTACAGGATCTGGTGGTCCTCCGAGTTCAGCATCGCCGAGAACGATCCCGCCGCCACGTACGTCGTGGCCAGCGTGTACCGATCGGTGCTCTCGGCGCGGCGCGGGATGCGCATGAGCGCCTGGTTGACATGCCGCTGCCGCCCGTCGGTCATGGTCGACAAGCCTGCCGGGGCGGAGTCGGCGGGCGCATCCGCTGCACGGGTGAGCACGCGTCAGGCCGGCTCTGCCCGTTCGTGCGGGTCGTTTGCCACTACCGTTCGTGCCCATGGCGGATTCCGACGAGCAGTACGACGCGCTCGGCCAGACCTACGAGCGCGCCAAGCACATTCCCACCGGCCTGGCCGAGCAGGCCACCTTCCTGTCCGCGCTGCCCGACCTCACCGGCAAGTCCGTGCTGGACGTCGCCTGCGGGACCGGCTTCTATCCCCGCAAGTTCGTCGACCTCGGGGCCGCCCGGGTCGTCGGCGTCGACTCCGCCGCCGAGATGCTGGCGTACGCGCGGTACGTCGAGGGCAAGCAGCCTCGCGGCATCGAGTACCTACAACACGACGCCACCGCCCTGCCCGTCCTCGGCCGCTTCGACGTCGTCACCGCCGTCTGGCTGCTCGGCTACGCCGACGATCCCTCGGCGCTGGACGGCATGACCGCCAACCTGGCGTCGAACCTCGCCCCCGGCGGCACCCTCGTCGTGCTGGTGCCGAACCCCGACGCCGACTTCGACATCCTCGCCGGCCCCTACGGCCGCTACGGCTACGACGTCGTCAAGACCGCAAAGGCCACCTTCCGGCAGCCCGTCTCCGTCCGGGTCCTCGACGCCCCCGCCTTCGCCTTCGACTCCTACTTCTGGCCGCCCGGCGCCTTCGACGGCGCGTTGCAGCGAGCCGGCCTCGTCGACGTGCGGCGCGCCCCCACGGTCGTCCCGGACGACGACCGTGGCGAGGAGTTCTGGGCCGACCTCCGCCGCAGCCCCAGCTTCGCGGTGTTCACGGCGAGGTCGGCCGGCTACGCCGGGGCGTAGGTCATGCAGTTGCTCGCGTGCCCGCCATCGCCGGGCGCGACGCGCACGCCGCCGGGGGCCGTGCACTCCAGGTCCCGGTTGTGCGTGCAGTCGCTCCGGGAGCAGGCGCCCACCTGGGCCACCGCCATCGGCAGGCCTCCCTTGCGGGCCAGCGGGATGAAGGTCGCGCAGTCGGCGCTGCCGTGCTCGCCGCTGACCGTGATCGCGAAGGCGTGGCATCCGTCGTGGTTGTACGAACAGCCCGTGACTGTGCACTCGCTGACTACGGGCATTTCCGTGGTGGTCATGAGTACTCCTCATGGCGTCGTGTTCGGCGGAAACGACGCTGCCACCCCACCACCATGATCGCAACGCGAAGGAGAATGAGGCGAGCCTCGACCAAATAGGCGAAGAATCCCTTACTTTCCGGGGTGTCCCTGGGGCAAAGGCCCAGGGACACCCGCGGTGTCAGAGCTCGATGCCCAGCAGCGCGTCGACGGCGGTGCGGATCAGGCCCGGGGCGTCGGCGTCCCCGCCGCCGTGGGTCAGCGCCTGCTCGACCCACGCGTCCACGGCGGCCAGCGCCTTCGGCGTGTCGAGGTCGTCGGACAGGTGGTCACGCAGCCGGGCCACGGTGTCGGTGGCGTCCTGAGCGGACGGCAGCGCCACCGCCTCGCGCCACCGGGCCAGGCGCGCCTGAGCGTCGGACAGCAGGTCCGAGGTCCACGCCCGGTCCTGACGGTAGTGCCCGGCGAACAGGGCGAGCCGGATGGCGCCGGGGTCGACCTCGTCGGCCCGAAGGCGCGACACGAAGACGAGGTTGCCGCGGGACTTCGACATCTTCTCGCCGTCGAGACCGATCATGCCGGCGTGGGCGTAGTGCCGGGCGAAGGGGTGCTTGCCGGTGAGGGCCTCGGCGTGGGCGGCGCTGAACTCGTGGTGCGGGAACACCAGGTCGGACCCGCCGCCCTGGACGTCGAAGCCGTCGCCGAGGCGGTTGAGGGCGATGGCGCTGCACTCGATGTGCCAGCCGGGCCGGCCGGCGCCGAGCTCGGACTCCCACGACGGCTCGCCCGGCCGGGCCATCCGCCACAGCAGCGCGTCGAGCGGGTCCCGCTTGCCGACGCGGTCGGGGTCGCCGCCGCGCTCGGCGAAGAACTCGGTCATGGTGGGGATGTCGTAGTTGGACTCGTAGCCGAAGTGCCCCGACGCGTTCCGGTCGAAGTAGACGTCGGGGTACTCGGGGTCGTCGGCCCGGTAGGCGGCGCCGCTGGCCAGCAGCTTGCCGATGGCCTCGACGATCTCCGGGATGGCCTCCACGGCGCCGACGAACTCGCGCGGCGGCAGCACCCGCAGCGCGACCATGTCCTCCCGGAACAGGGCGGTCTCGCGCATGCCGAGCACCACCCAGTCGTCCTGGTCGCGCTCGGCCCGCTCCAGCAGCGGGTCGTCGATGTCGGTCACGTTCTGCACGTAGTGCACCTGGTGCCCGTTGTCCAGCCACTGCCGCTGCACGAGGTCGAACGCCAGGTACGTGGCGGCGTGGCCGAGGTGGGTCGCGTCGTACGGGGTGATCCCGCAGACGTAGATGGTCGCCGTCTCGCCGGGGGCGGTCGGCCGGACCTGCGCGGTCGAGGTGTCGAACAGCCGCAGGGGCCGGGGCGTGCCGGGGACCCGGGGTACCGGGACTGAGGACCAGGTCTGCATGCCCCCGACACTAACTGTGGCAACGGGACCGGTCAGCACGCCCCGTCCGACCGGCCGAGTCAGCCGTCCACGATCTGGGACGTGACCTGGTAGATCTCGGCCTGGGAATTCCGGAACACCAGCCTGAGCCCCTTGACCTGGTCGAGGCCGGTGAGCCCGGGCGAGTGGCCGGCGGTCGAGCCGGTGATCGAGCCGTCGGACAGGAAGACGTACCGGATGTGCAGCTCCCGCACCGACGCCCGCACGGCCGGGTCGGTGTCCAGGCGGTTGAAGCTCTGGAACAGGTGCAGCCGCTGCGGGCCGACCGCCTCGGCGTCGTTCGGGAAGATCGGGGCGTGCCCGAACACCGGGTGCACGCCGGCCAGCGCCCACATCCACGGCGAGCCGTCGTACGGGTCGTTCATCACCATCGACCCGGCCGGGGCCAGCTTGGCCAGCTCCAGCATCGCGGCCTGCTCGGTGTGCGTGACCACCGGCCCGTCGGGGAACGCGACGGCGAGCCGCTGGGTGTTGCGGTTCAGGTAGAGGCCCTTGGTGGCGATGATCACCAGCAGCGCGACCACCGCCAGCACGACGGCCGAGGGCAGCCGCGGCACCAGCCGTGACAGCAGGTCGGCAACGGTGACCAGGCCGACCGCGGCCAGCACGACCAGGCCCATCGCGCCGATCGCGTACAGCCGCCACGAATCGTTCCACCACGGCCGCGTGATCGCCTGTACCCACGGGGCGGCGGAGGTCGCGTCGAGCACGAACAGCACGCCGAACACGGCGCCGCCGAGCAGCCACCAGATCAGCTTGGTCACGCCACCCAGCAGGAACAGGCCGACGAGGCCGGCGACGCACAGCGCGATCAGCCACACTGCGGGCAGGCCGGTGGACCGGCTGCCGGTGACGAACTGCGCGGCGGCATCGGGCACGTTCAGGCCCGGCGTCCACGTGACGGCCGCGCCGCCGGTGGCGGTGAGCACCCCCAGCACCTGGAAGACACCGGCAACGCCGCCGACCACAGCGACCAGCAGCAGCGTGCGCAGATCGGCGGCCGGCACCTTTCGGGCGCGGATCCAGCGCTGGGCCAGGAACAAGGCGGCCGGGATGGCGGCGGCGACGGTGATGCTGGGGTGCACCGCGGTCAGGCCGATGCCGGCTAGGGCGGTGGCGATGATCGTGCCGCTGGTGGGCGAGGTCAGCACCCGGGACAGCAGCGCGAGGAACGCCGGGCTCAGCGCGACGCCGGCGGTGAACGGGAACAGCGGACCCCACGTGAGCGTGTCGTACGGGAATTGCGTGAACGCGCAGGCCAAAAGAGCCGTAGCGGCGGCGAGGCCGGGTCGCTTCGTGATCTCCGCGACCAGAACTGAAATCGACAGACTGAACAGGCCGACCTGGAATCCATTGCTCACGTCGAGCACCTGCGGGATCGGCCAGCCACCGATCTGGGCCACGGTGGCGTCCAACACGTGATAGGCGTTCGGATAGAAGAAGCTGCTGCTTCCCGTCGAATTGATCGCGGCCAGAGCCGCCGGTGACGAGTCGCCGGTGTCGGCGATGAACCGCACCGCATTGGCGTGGAACTCGGCGTCCCACCACTGCGGGATGGCTGTGAAGCCGCTCGCGCGCAGCATCGCCAGCAGCCCGACTCCGGTCGCGATGGCCACCGCACCAGCCATCATCCAGTGCCGTGGCCTGGGCCAATCCAGTGTCACGCGTGGTCTGGCCGCGTCCGGCATACGGAACAGCCGCCGGACGCCGTGCGCCGCCACCGCGCACAGCACGCTCGCCGTCAATAATGTGAGCGCATTCCACCGAACACCGATCATCGGCGCCAACGGGCCGAAGATTCCGATCACACCATAGGTGAGCACCGGCGCCGCCGCGGCGAGCAACCACCCGCGAATTCCCGACGCCAATCCGATGACCAGGCCCGGCACGATGACGACCAACAGATAAACGGCAGCCGTCAACGCGACGGCAGACGCCGCCCCGCTCATGATATTTCCCCCCTGCACACACCGACTTCATCGGCCGGCGAATCATCCAACCGGCTGTACGTCCATGAGACGGTTTTCCGGAATGGCCGTTGCCCGGCGACCCGGGTCGTTATCGACCCGAGACCGCGCGGCTGGTAGAACGCACACCGTGACGACTCGCGTGGACAGCGTCGGCGACTTCGACCTGCCGGTGTGGCTGCCGGCCGGCGGGCAGGGCCCCGCCATCGTGCTGGTCCAGGAGATCTTCGGCCTGGACGGCTGCCTGCGCTCGGTGGCCGGCGAGCTGGCCGCCGCCGGTTTCGTGGTCGGCGTGCCCGACCTGTTCTGGCGCACCGACCCCGGCTGGTCCTCCGGCCACGACGAGGCCGGCCTCAACGCCTCGCTGGCCGTGGCCGGCGAGTTCGACCCCGAGCTGGGCCTGGCCGACGTCGTCGCCAGCCTGGAGCACCTGCGGTCGCTGCCCGAGGTCGCCGGCAAGGCCGGCGCCCTCGGCTTCTGCCTCGGCGGCTCCCTCGCCTACGGCCTGGCCGCGGTGTCCGACCCCGACGCCGTCGTGTCCTTCTACGGCTCGACCGTGCCCGACCAGCTCGACCTGCTGGACCGGATCAGCTGTCCCCTGCAGTTCCACTTCGGCGGCCAGGACCCTTACATCCCGCGCGACGCCGTCGCCAAGGTCGAGGCCGCCGTCGCCGGCCGCGCCAACATCGAGATCCACGTCCAGGAGCAGGCCGGGCACGCCTTCCACAACCACGTCGCCCCGATGTTCCACAACCCCGAGGCCGCCGCTGCCGCCTGGCGCTTGGCAACCACCTTCCTCACCACCCACCTCCGCTGACCCCCGCGAGTCCCGTTCTCGGGCTGGAGAGTTCCGTCCTCGGGCCCACCCACCCACGCAACCACGCTGGAAAATGCCCGAGGGCGGAACTCGCCGAGGCGCCCGAGAACGGGACTCGCGGGGGTATGTCCGAAACCGACATTCGGTGTGCCGGAGAGCGGGACTCGCGGGGGTTGACGGGCGAAACCCGGTTGCGTCGGTGAGGCAGGATTCTGGTCTGTGGAACCTCTCGACGAAGCAACCATCCGCGCGTCCTTCGTGAACTGCTCGAAGGGCGAGGCGCGCCGGCTGAGCCTGCCGGGCCGCCTGGCCGACGTCGACTGGGCCGACCTGGACTTCCTCGGCTGGCGCGATCCGAAGGCGCCGGCGAACGCCTACCTGGTGCTGCCGCGCGACGGCAAGTACGTCGGCCTGGCGATGCGGGCGGCGGCGCCGCACTCGAGCCAGCTCAAGAGCTCGCTGTGCGCCCTGTGCCAGACCGCGCACGCGGCGGCGGACGTGTCGCTGTTCGCCGCCCGGCGTGTCGGCAACGCGGGCAAGCTGGGCAACACGGTCGGCACGTACATCTGCGCGGACCTGGCCTGCAGCCTGTATCTGCGCGGCAAGCGCAAGCCGTCGACGCCGAACGCCCGACTCACGTCCACTGTGGACGAAGACGTCGCACGGACCATGGCCAGCCTGAACAAGTTCGTGGACGAGGTGCTGACGGACAACGCCTGACAGTGCTTGTGCCGCGCGTTCCGCGCAGGGCGAGGTCGTGCCGGCCTCTTCGCCTTGGCCGGAAAAATCGCTGAACAGATGCGATTTCCCGGCCCGCGGCTCCGGAGGCCGGCACGACCTCGCGGGGTCAGCGGTGACGGCGGTTGCGCAGGTAGTCGCCGACCACGGCGGCCCCGAGGCCGTCGAGGTCGGGGGCGATCACCCGGCCGCCGCTGCGGCGGGCGATCAGGTCGACGAAGTGCGCCAGCCGCGGGTCGTCGCCGAGCCGGAACACGCTGATCGACGCGCCCAGCTTGGCCAGCGCATCGACCTCGACGAGCGTCTTGCCCAACGTCCGCTGCATCGGCGGGTAGTTGAACACGGCCTCGCCGTCGGGCTCCAGGTGCGCGGTCGGCTCGCCGTCGGTGACCACGAGCACCACCGGCTGCGCGTCGGGGTGCCGCCGCACGTGCCGGCCGGCCAGCAGCAGCGCGTGGTGCAGGTTGGTGCCCTGCTCCCACGCGCCCTCCAGCGCCGTCAGCTCGCCGATGTCCACAGTGGACGCGTGTCGCCCGAAGGTGATGAGCTGCAACGCGTCGGTGCGGAACCGGGTCGAGATCAGCTGGTGCAGCGCCAGCGCGGTGCGCTTCATCGGCAGCCACCGGCCGTCCTGCACCATCGACCACGACGTGTCCACGCACAGCGCGACCGCGGCCCGGGCCCGCTGCTCGGTCTCCACGATCTCGACGTCCTCGACGTCCAGCCGCACCCGGCCACCGCCACTCGAAGCCGTGCGCAGCACCGCGTTGCGCACCGTCCGCGACACGTCCCACGGCTCGGTGTCGCCGAACTCCCAGAGCCGCGTGGATCCCGTCGGCTCGCCGGCGGCACCGGCCCGGTCGCTGTCCCGTTCGCCGCGACCCCGCAGCTGGTCGACGACCTGGCGCAGCGCCGTCTCACCGAGCCGCCGCAACGCCTTGGGCGTCAACCGAAGGCTGCCGTCGGCGGCCCGCTCCAACAGTCCCTGCTGGCGCAGCTCACGCTCCAGTTGGGACAGTCGGCGAGCGTCCACACCGGACTCCTGGCCGAGCTGCCGCACCAGCGCCTCGACGTCGATGTCCTCCAGCGAGGCGCCCGGGTAGGACTGCGCCAGCTGCTCGGCCAGCGCGTCCAGCTCGGCCAGATCCGCCATGGCCTGTGCGCCTTCGCCCAGCCCCAACGGGTTCTTGCCGCGGAAGCGGGCCGAGCCGGTCCAGTCCTCCCCCGGCCGCAGCTGCTGCAGGTGCGCGTCGAGCAGGTCCAGCTGCGCCCCGAGACTGGCGTCGCCGAAGGCCTGCTGGCCCAGCTGCGCCAGCTCGGCCCGCTGCTCCTCGGTCATCGAGTTCAGCATTCGCTGCGCCGCCGCCGACCGCTGCGCCAGCAGGTCGACCAGCTCGTCGGTGTTCTGCGGGTTCTCCGGGAAGAACTCGCCGTGCTTGCGCATGAACTCCTGGAACTGCTCGGTGGTGTCCTGCCCCGCCGAGTGCGCCGACAGCAGCGAGTTCAGGTCGGACAGCATGTCCTTGATCCGCTGCACGTCCTGCGGCGTCGCGTTCTGCATCGCCTGCTTCATGCCCTGGAAGCGCTGTTCCAGCATCTCCCGGCCGAGCAGGTCCTGGATCTTCTGGTACGACTCGCGGGCCTGCGACGACTGCCAGTCGTAGTTGGCCAGCTCCGTGACGGCCGCCGCGGTGCCGGGCGGCAGCGCGTCCAGCTGCGCCTCCCGGAACCGGGCGTCGTCGGACGGGTTCGGGAACAGCTCGCGCCGCTCGGCCGTGATGGCCTCGTTCAGCAGCCGCTGCACCTCCTGCATGGTGCCGTCCAGGTTGTGGCGGCGCTGGATCTGCGACCGCCGCTCCCACACCTGACGGGTCAGGTCGTCGAGACCCCGGGTGCCCTGCACGCCCCTACGCATGAGCTCGCGCAGCGCGGCCTGCGGCGATGAGCCCTCCATCACCTCGCGCCCCAGCTCGTCCAGCGCCGCCCGCAGATCCGGCGGCGGGGCGAGCGGATCCGCACCACCGAGCCACTCGTGGTAGCGGTAACGCCGTGCCGGGGTCGCCATCAGCCGTAGACCGTCGTCTCGTCGTCGGCGTCCTTGCCCAGCTGGCGGCTCAGGTAGAGGTACTCGAGCGCGAACTCGACCGCGGAGGCGATCCAGCCGGCCGGCTGGTCGGCCTTCACGTCCAGCCGCGTCGCGACCTCGTGCAGCACGGGCAGCTCCGGCAGCGCGGCAAGCACCTCGGCCGCCGGCACCCGCTCGCCGGTCGCCACCGGGTGCCCGTCGGTCACGGCCTCGGCCAGCGACCGCAGGTTCAGCCCGGCCAGCTTGCCGCGGGCGGTGTCGGCGACGGACCGGCGCAGCAGGTGCTCCAGGATCTCGTGCTCGCGGCCCTCCTCGCCGGACTCGAACTCCAGCTTGCCGCGCAGCACCGACGGCACGGCCTCCAGGTCGACGGGTCGGGCCACGGCCGGCGACTCGCCGGTCAGCGCGGCCCGGCGCAGCGCCGCGGCGGCGACCGTCTCGGCCGCCGCGATGGCGAACCGGGCGGACACGCCGGAGCGCTGGTCGACCGACGGCGACTCGCGCAGGTGCCGCACGAAGCGCGCGACCACCTCGATCAGGTGGTCACCCACCTCGGCGACGAGCTGGGCCTCCTGGCGGATCAGGTCGATCTCGCCGGCCACCTCGAGCGGGTAGTGGGTGCGGACCTCGGCGCCGAACCGGTCCTTGAGCGGCGTGATGATCCGGCCGCGGTTGGTGTAGTCCTCGGGGTTGGCGGTCGCGACGAGCAGCACGTCCAGCGGCAGCCGCAGCGTGTAGCCGCGGACCTGGATGTCGCGCTCCTCCATCACGTTCAGCAGCGCCACCTGGATCCGTTCGGCCAGGTCGGGCAGCTCGTTGACGGCGACGATGCCGCGGTGCGAACGCGGCACCAGTCCGAAGTGGATGGTCTCGGGGTCGCCGAGGCTGCGGCCCTCGGCCACCTTCACCGGGTCCACGTCGCCGATCAGGTCGCCGACGGAGGTGTCCGGGGTGGCGAGCTTCTCGGTGTAGCGCTGGGACCGGTGCAGCCAGGAGACCGGCAGCTCGTCGCCGAGTTCGGCGGCGCGGCGGATGGAGGCGGGGGTGATCGGGTCGAGCGGGTGCTCGGCGAGCTCGGCGCCGGCGATCACCGGCGTCCACTCGTCGAGCAGCCCGGCGAGCGTGCGCAGCAGGCGGGTCTTGCCCTGGCCGCGCTCGCCGAGCAGCACGACGTCGTGGCCGGCGATGATCGCGCGCTCCAGCTGGGGCAGGACCGTGCGGTCGAAGCCGACGATGCCCGGCCACGGGTCGCGCCCGGCGCGCAGCGCGTCGAGCAGGTTGTCCCGCAGCTCGGCCTTGACGGAGCGAGGCTCGTAGCCGGCGGCGCGCAGCTGGCCCGCGGTCGTCGGCAGCGAGTGGGATGGGGTCGGAACAACTGTCACCCTTACGAAGCTAATAGCCGTGGGCAAATAGGTCGACGTGGAGCAACTCCACCGGCAGACTTCGTGCACATGGTCGATCTCGGGGTGCTCGCGGCGCGGCTGGCGGACGTGCCCGGCGTGATCGGCGTGGTGCTGGGCGGATCCAGGGCCCGCGGCACCGCCGACGAGCATTCCGACACCGACATCGGCGTGTACCGGCAGGGCGAGATGGACCTGTCCGCCCTGCGCGAAATCGCCGCCGACCACCCGGGGTCGACCGTTGCCGAGCCGGGCGAATGGGGTCCGTGGGTGGACGGCGGCGCGTGGCTGGCGACGCCCGGGACGAAGACGGACCTGCTGTGGCGGGACCTGGACCGGGTCCGGGCGGTGCTGGCCGAGGCGCGGCGGGGCGTGGTCCGGTGCGAGCGGCAGGTCGGGCATCCGCTGGGCTTCTTCTCGTACGCCTATCTCGCGGAGCTGGCGACGGCCCGGGTGCTGGAGGATCGCGAACGCGCGCTGGCGGAGGTGGTGGCGGAGCTGGATCCGTATCCACCGACGCTGGCGGAGGCGATCGAGCGGGCCTACGGCTTCGAGGCGCGGTTCAGCGTGGACAACGCCGCCACGCCGGCGGCCCGGGGCGACCGGTTCACGGCGGTGGGCCACTTGTTCCGGGGCATCGGGTGCCTGGTGCACGTGCTGCACGCGCGTGCGGGCGTGTGGCTGGCGACGGAGAAGAACGCGGTCGCCTCGGCGGCGGGACTGCCCGGCGCTCCGGCCGACTTCGCCGCCCGGGTCGACCACATTCTGGCGACGGTGGACGTCAACGCCGCCAAGGAACTGGTCCGCGACTGCGGATCGGGTCGTTGGTGAAGTCGCCGCTGTTCCACCGCGAGAAGGAAACCGTCGGCCGCTTGTGCCGGCACCACACGGGTAGGGAACCGAGCTTACCTCGAACGCCGAACGCCGGCGGCGGCGTCGATGGCGGCCAGCCGGCGGCGCACCTGCTCCACCCGGTGATCGCCGACCTGCTCCAGGATGGCCAGCGACTGCTCCCAGGACTCCTTGGCCTCGTCGAGCCGGCCGTCCTCGTGCAGCACGCTGGCGAGCTCGTGCAGCGACCACGCCTCGCCGGGCCGGCCGCCGGATTCCCGGAACAGCCGGACGGCGCCGCGGAAGCAGTCGGCGGCGCGGTCGAGCTTGCCGAAGTGGCGGTGCGCCTCCCCCAGTTCCCGGTACACCTTGATGGCGCCGGCGCGGTCGTCCATCTCGACGAACAGCCGCAGCGCCCGGTCGAAGTTGGCCACGGATTCCTGGTACCGCCCGAGGACCCGGCAGTACGACCCGAGGTGGCTCAGCGCCCACGCCTCGCTCCACCGGTCGCCGACCTCCCGGCTGGTGGCCAAGGCGCGGTTGGTCAGCTCGAACGCCTCGTCGACGCGACCGGCCCAGAAGTACGCCGCCCCCAAAGCGCCGCCGACGACGTGATCCAGCGGACCGCCGGCCAGCGGTTCGTAGACGACACGGGCCCGCTCCATGCACTCCAGCACCTGCATGTGCCGGCGCAGCTCGTTGTAGCAGTAGCCGAGCCCGATCAGCAGCCGCACCTCGCCGTAGCGGTCGCCTGCGGCGACGGCGGCGCCGATCCCGGTCTGGTGGCTGGTGATCCACTCGGGCCACGGCGTGCGCAGCGCGAAGAACGCCCACATGGCGCCGGGGATGCCGGTGGCGTGGTAGGTGTCGCCGAGCTCGGCGGCCTGCGCGGTGGCGGCGACCAGGTTGGCCAGCTCGGTCTCGCACCACGCCAGCGCGGCGCTGCTGTCGACGAAGGTCGCCGGCTGCCCGCCGGGCACGGGCGGCGGCAGCTCGGAGCGCCGCCGGAACGGCGCGAGCATCTCGTCGACGGTGTTGGCGGTGTGCAGGTAGAAGTCCAGCAGCCGGCTGACGGCGCCGATCCGCTCGGCCCGGCTGTCGTGCTCGGCGGCGCACTCGGCGGAGTAGACGCGCAGCAGGTCGTGGAATCGGTATCGGTCGCGGCCGACGCCCTCCAGCAGGTGCCCGCTGGCGACGACGTCGAGCAGCCGCCGCGCCCGCACCACCGGCACGTTGGCCAGCGCGGCCGCCGCGGCGACGCTGATCTCGGTGCCGGCGTGCAGCCCCAGCATCCGGAACATGCGGGCCGGCTCCGGCTTCAACGCGTGGTACGACCAGGAGAAGACCGCCCGCACGGCGGTGCTCTCGTCGTCGACGGCGAGCACGTCCAGCCGGGCCCGCTCGTCGGCGAGCTCCTGGCACAGGTCGTCGAGGTCCAGGTGCGGACGGTCGTTGAGCTGTGCGGCGGCGATCCGCAGCGCCAGCGGCAGGTGCCCGCACAGCCGCGCCAGCTCGGCGGCGGCCTCCGGCTGCGCCTCGATCTGCGCCTTCCCCACGCCGGCCGCCAGCATCTGCACGGATTCGCGCTCGTCGAGCACGTCCAGCGTGACGCGGTGCGCCCCGTCGCGGGCCACCAGGCCGCCGAGCCGGCTGCGGCTGGTCACGATCACCGAGCAGCTGGGGCTGCCCGGCAGCAGCGGCCGCACCTGGTCGGTGCTGGCGGCGTTGTCCAGCAGCACGAGCATGCGCTTGCCGGCGATCAAACTCCGGTACAGCCCGGCCTGCTCGTCGGTCTCGGCCGGGATCGCCGAGGCCTCCACGCCGAGCCCGCGCAGCAGCTGCCCGAGCGCGGCGGCGGGCTGCAGCGGCGGCTGCTGCGGGTCGAAGCCGCGCAGGTTGACGTAGAGCTGCCCGTCGGGGAACTGCTCGGCGACGCGATGCGCGACGTGCACGGCCAGCGCCGTCTTGCCGATGCCGCCGCTGCCGTCGATCGCGGAGATCACGGCGACGGTCCGGTCACCGCCGACCAGAACTTCCTCCAGCTGCGCCAGTTCCCGGACGCGACCGGTGAAGCCGGGAACGTCGTGCGGCAGCTGGGCCGGCTTGGGGATGGAGGCGACGCCGCTGCTGATCGGTGCGGCGGTCGGGGCCGGCGCGGCCGGCTTGTCGGCGATCAGGTCGCGGTGCAGGTCCCGCAGCTCGGGACCCGGTTCGATGCCCAGCTCGTCGACCAGCACGCGTCTGGCGTCCTCGAAGACCTCCAGCGCGTCGGCCTTGCGGCCGGCGCCGTAGAGGGCGGTCATCAGCAGCGCCCGCGGCCGTTCCCGCAGCGGCTGCTGGCGCACGACCGGCGACAGCTCGGCCACGGCGTCGTCATTGCGGCCCAGCGCGATCAGGGCATCGGCCAGCGATTCGACGGTGGCCAGCCGCAGCTCGTCCACCCGGGCCCGCTCGCCGGCGACGAACGGGCAGGAGATGCCGTCGAACGGGAGCCCCCGCCACAGCCGCAGCGCCGACTGCAGCTGGACGACCGCCCCGTGAAGATCGCCTGAACTTCGCGCGATTCTTGCCCGTTCGCGCAGCTGGTCGGCCCGATCACAGTCCAGGGCGCCAGGTTCGAGCCGGAGCATGTAGCCGGAATTCGCGCCCGCGGAGACCAGTAGCGCGCTCGGCGCGCGGCTGGGCCGATCGGGTTCCAGGGCCCGGCGCAGGGCCGAGAGGTAGGTGGAGACACTGCCGCCCGCGGTGGTCGGCGGGTCGTCGCCCCACAGGGCATCGACCAGCTCCGTGCGTCCGACGGCGCGATTCGCCCGCAGCGCGAGCAGCGCCAGCAGGGCGCGCTGCATCGGGGGACCCAGTGCTATCTCGCGATCCCCGAGAAGCGCCCGCACCGGTCCCAGCACCTCGACCCGCAGCGGAACCCCGTTCGCCGCGTGCACCTTTCCACCACCTGCCCCAGCAGAGCCGCGCCGGGAGCATACAGCGCGAAAGAGAATGCGAACCGTTGTCAGTTCTATTACGGACGGTGGGCGTCGATGACGCTCGGCGAACCTGGACAACCGCCCGGCGCGCCGAAGTGGCAATCGATCACTCTTCCGGAGCAGACTGTCGCACCCGCAGTGTGACGTAGATTACGGAGGCGCCCGTGCGCGTCGAGTTCTCCTGGGAGCCGGAAGCGGCCGATCGGCGCGACGCCCTGCGCGCCGTCGCGCCCGCCGTCCGGTGGGCTCCCGCGTTCGCGGTCTGCCTGGTGATCCTGGCGGCCGTCCTGCTGCTCGCCGACAACACCTCGGCGGCGCTGTTGAGCCTGGTGGCGGCCGCCGCGGTGGCCATCGGGGTGCCGTGGCAGGCCAGCCTGCTCTACCGGGACACGCTGTCCGCGAACCAGCGCGTGCGGGCCACCGCCGACGAGCACGCGCTGCGCATGCACGGCACCGGGCTGCCCGACGAGCTGGTGTGGTCGTCGCTGCAGAGCTGGCACGAGACCGAGCACGGCATCGTGCTGCGGCTCGGCGCCCGCGCCCACGGACCGGTGTACGCCGTGCCGCACCGGGCTTTCGCGCTCCCGTCCGATGAGCACATGTTCCGCGAACTGTTGATCCGGCGGGTGGGTCCGACCGGTTGATCCGGACCGCGTCTGTAATGTCGGTAGGCGTGTCCTGTCCGAGTGCGACGCTGGTCGTCTGGACGTCTGCCTGGCTGCATGGCGCGGCCGCGGCCGACGACGTCCTGGACGCCCTCCAGATCTGGGCCGAGCTGCACGAGGTGGTCGCCGACGACGACGGCACCGCGACGGCGCTCGACCTTCCCGGCCCCGACGAGATGCCGGCCGCGCCCGCGATGCTGCTCGCGGCGCTGCGGCGCACCCAGGCCGGCGACGGCCGGCTGGTGCTGCCGGTGCCCGGCGACACCCGGGGGCTGGGCGGCAACGGGCCGCTGAGCGCGACCGCCGTGCGGGCCGGGCAGGCCGTGGTGCTGCCGGACGCCGGTCTGGGCATCGTGCCGCGGCTGGTCGCCGATCAGGTGATCCGCTGGACGGTGTTCGACCTGCCGGAGATCACGCCACCCGAGCACATCCCGCTCGGCGAGGCCGAGCACGCGCTGGCCGGCGCCATGCGCGAGGCCGCGAGCACGCTCGTGGACCTGGACGTCGCGCGGCATCGCCCGAACGTGCGCAAGGAGATCGAGGCGGTGATCGCCTCCCAGCCGCTGCCGGCGTGGCCGAACGGCATGCCGCCGCGGTCGCTGCGGGTGTTGCAGCGGGCCGCGGAGGTCGCCGCGATCCTTGAGGTCGCTTCGGGTGACGCCCCGGGCGGGGCCATGTCGGCGTCGGCGACTCGGGCGCGGGAAGAGGCGCTGCGGCCGCTCATCGACGCCGTCCGCCGGGCTCGGTGCGCCGCGGTGGACGAGGCCGTGCGGGTGTTGGGGGAACACGCCAACAAGAGCCGGTAAGGCTGGATCGGCTGCTGTGCAAGGGGACCGGCCGGTGGCCGGTCCCCCTCGGCACTACTTCTTCACACCGACGGCGACGTAGTCGTACATGCCGTAACCGTCGGACACGAACAGGTTCGTCACCTTGGACGACCGGTACAGCAACGACTTCGCGACCAGGCCGGGCAGGATGTAGGCGTCGTCCATGACCTTCTGGTCGACCTGGCCCCAGATCTGCTGCCGGGCGGTGTTGTCCTCGGTGACGGCGGCCTTGTCCACCAGGGCGTCGACCTCGGGGTCCTTCACGCCGAGGTTGCTGTTGCCGCCGGAGGCGCGGATGACGCGGCTGTCGACGATCTGGCTGAAGTAGCCGAAGCCCTCCGGCCAGTCCGCCTGCCAGCCGTAGACCATCAGGCCGAGCTGGTTGTTCCTGGCGTAGTCGGGCTTGCCGGCGTACAGCTTGCCGTAGTCGCCCTGCGGGAACGGCTTGATCGTCAGCTTGATGCCGACCTTGGCCAGCGACTGCTGCAGCGCCTCGGCGGTGGCCTTCTCCCGCGGCCGCTCGGCGCGGTAGGAGATGTTGGTGCTGAAGCCGTCCGCCTGCCCGCAGGCCTGCAGCTCCTGCTTGGCCTTGGCCTCGTCGCCGGTGTTGCCGGCGGACGGGTAGGGGTCGAACTTCTTGGCGCCCGGGATGACCGGCGGCTCCAGGTTGGTGGCGATGTCGCCGCCGATCGTGCCGCCGTACGCGGCCTGGTAGGACGCCTTGTCGGCGGCGTACTCCACGGCGCGCCGGCAGTGGATGTTGTCCAGCGGGGCGACGTCGCCGTTGATCGCGGTGTACCAGAGCCGGGCGCTGGACGGGTTGTCGGCGTTGGCCTTGAGCCGCTGGTCGGCCAGGACCTTGCCCTGGGCGGCGGCCTGCACGCCCACGCCGGTGACGTCGAACTCCAGGTCGCCGGCCAGCAGCCGCTGGTCGATGTCGTCGGCGTTGGTGTTCAGCGAGACGTCGAACTCGTCGGGCAGCGCCTTGCGGATCGGGTCCGTCTTCTGGTCCCACTGGTCGTTGCGGACCAGCTTGAAGTTCTTGCCCAGGTTGTTCTCGGCGAACTTGTACGGCCCGGTGGACAGCACGTGCTTCTTGTAGTCGCTGCCGGTGTCCTTGGCCGCCTCGACCGGCATGGTCGACGGCAGCATGGCGAAGTAGTCGAACGCGGCGAACGGCTGCTTCAGATGGAAGACGATCGTGGTGTCGTCCGGGGTCTCGATGGCCTGCAGGCCCAGCTTGTCCGGCGACGGGTCCTTGTACGGCGAGGTGTAGCCCCTGAGGTCGAGGTAGTCGTTGAAGTACGTCGGCCCGTCGGGGAAGACGGTCTTGTCCAGCGACCGCTCCACCGCGTACTTGACGTCCTTGGACGTGACCGTGACCCCGTCCTCGAACTTCACGCCGGTGCGGATGTGGTAGGTCCAGGTCTTGTCGCCGTCGCTGGCCTTGCCCAGGTCGGTGGCCAGGTCCGGCACCAGCTTCGTGCCGCCGGAGCCGGGCGCGGGGGCGAAGGTGAGCAGGCTGCGCCCGAACAGCCGGGCGAAGTCCCACTCGTAGCTGTAGTAGGAGTCGGCCGGATCCAACGAGTCCCAGTCGCCCGAGTTGGCCATTCGGATGACGCCGCCCTTGGCGTCGGACTGCTCGAACACCTTGCCGACGGCGGCGTTGAACTGCGCGCCACCGCCGTTCGAGCCGTTCGATCCGGAACCACCGCAGGCGCTCAGGCCCGTGGCGAGGGCGGCGGCGGCGGCGACCGCCACCATGGTCCGCTTTCTCTGCATGATCTGGTCCACTCCTCGTCTGCCGCAGGGTTGGACGAGTTCACCAGAATCCCGGACCGGTGGTCGAGGGCCACTCGGCAATTTGGCGTCATGTGGCGCGGAGCGGCGGGCGTAGGGTGGCGGCGTGAAACCGTGGGTGTTCGTGCTGCTCGGTGTGGTGTTGGCGCTGCTCGGGGTGCTGTGGACGGCGCAGGGCCTCGGCTACGTGACCGGCAGTTTCATGACGGGATCGCGGCTGTGGGCCACGATCGGCCCGATCGTGGCGCTCCTCGGGCTGTGGTCACTGGTCACGGGCGTCCGGCGCGCCCGGTCCCGCTGAGCCGGCTCCTCAACGGGACGGACACGCTGCCCGTTCGGCCGCCCTGTCTACCGAGGTCGGCGGGCCGGCGGCTCACAGCAGGCGACGGCGCAGAAGTCGCCGTTGACGGTGCATCCCAGCGTCGACAACGTCGAAAGCTTGCGCTGGTCGACGCCGTCGATGTGCTCCCGCACCAGCTCCACGACCATCTCCGCGAACCGAGGGTCCGGCCCCGGGGTCGCGGCCCGGGCGAAGCCCATGCCGTACGACTCGGCGCGCTCCCGGGCCTCGGTGTCGAGGTCCCACACGACTTCGAGGTGGTCGCTGACGAAACCGACCGGGCACACCACGAGGTTGGCGACGCCCTTGGCGTGCAGGGCATCGATGTGGTCGACGATGTCGGGGTCCAGCCACGGCACCTGCGGCGGCCCGGAGCGGGACTGCCACACGACGTCGTACTCGGTGACGCCCAACTCCGACGCCACCAGCCGCGCGGCCTCGGCGACCTGCTTCGAGTACAGGTGGCCGCCCAGTTCCGACGGTCCGGCGGTGGCGTCGAAGGAGTTGGGGATGGAGTGGGCCGTGAAGACCAGCCGGTAGTCGTCGAACCCGGCGGCGGCGTCACGCACGGCGTCGGCGAAGGGCAGCACGAAGCCGGGGTGGTCGAAGAACTGCCGGAGCTTCACCAGCTCGGGGGCGTCGGCCACGGCGGCGCGGGCCCGCAGGATGTCCTCGTCGTACTGGCGGCAGGCGGAGTAGCCGCCGTAGGCGCTGGTCGGGAACACCAGCGCACGGCGAACACCGTCGGCGACCATCTCGCCGACGGTGTCCTCGATCATCGGATGCCAGTTGCGGTTGCCGAAGTAGACCGGCAGGTCCACGCCGGCCGCCGCGAGCGCCGCGCGGATCGCCTCGATCAGGTCCCGGTTGAGCCGGTTGATCGGGGAGACGCCGCCGAAGTGCAGGTAGTGCTGGGCGACCTCGTCCAGCCGCTCGGGCGGCACTCCCCGGCCCCTGGTCACGTTCTCCAGGAACGGCCGGACGTCGGCCTCGCCCTCGGGCCCGCCGAACGACAGCAGCAGCAACGCGTCGACACTCACGGCGTCCATCTAACCGCCGTCACTCCGGAATGGCCGACCCGGCCCTCCGCTTGCCGCCCCCGCCCCGCCGCATGATCGGCACCAGGATGGCGAGGCCGGCCATCAGTGCGGCGATGATGAAAACGCCGATGCTGCTGTTGTTGTTGGACGTGATCTGGGCCGCGGTGGTCACGGGTGTGATCGGCGGCGCGGTCGGCGACGGCAGGGCGCTGTAGTTCACCAGCCCGGTCTGCTCCAGCACGGTGATGTGGTCCAGCACCGTGGTCATGCACTGGTTGGCGAAGTCGCGGATCAGCGAGTTCCGGGTGCCGGCCCGCACCTGCGAGAGCAGCTGGTAGACGGAGCCGTGCTGGTCGCGCAGCGGCCCGACGAACGCGCGGTCGAAGTCGATGCCGGGCTGCGCGTTCTGCATGTTGGTCAGGAAGCCCTGCTGCTCGGGCAGCGGCTTCGTCGGGATGGTCACCCCCAGCTGCTGGGCGATCTGCACGTTCATCTTGTTGAGCATGGTGTGGCCCATGATCAGGTGCTGCCCGGCCGTGCGGACGGCCGGGTTGTTGGTCCTGGTCTGCGCCATCTCGCCGCTGGGCAGCTCCCACGCGCCGGCGAGCGCGACCTTGACCAGCATCAGCCGGTCGGCCGGCCCCACCGGCCCCCACTGGCTCTGCGTGACCTGGGTGCCGACGTCCAGCGGGTTGTTCGGGTCCACCTGCCCGGGCGGCGTCGCGGCCTGCGACGTGCCGATCGAGCAGCCGGAGAGCGGCAGCAGAGTACCGATCCCGAGCACGACGAGGACGGCGGCCTTGCGCACCGCGCGAGAGATCACCGGTCCGACCACCTTTCCTGGATGCGGATTGCTATCCGGCATTACGGGGTGGACCGGTGACCCGATCACTCGCGCCAGTCGCCGTTACCTTATCGTGATCTGAATCGCTTCAGCGAGCACGTCGAGGCCGTCGTTCAGCACATCCGTCGGGATCACGAGCGGCGGCAGCAGCCGCAGCACGTTGCCGTGGGTGCCGGCCGTCAGCACGACAACTCCCCTTGCGTGGCAAGCCTTCGCGATCCGCCCGGTCAGCTCCGGGTCCGGCTCCAGGGTGCCCGGCTTCACCAGCTCCACGGCCAGCATCGCGCCGCGGCCCCGGACGTCCCCGATCGCCGGGACGCCCGCCGCCAGCTCCATAAGCCGCGGCACCGTGGCATCCTCGATCGCCTTCGCCGCCGCGGCCAGGTTCTGCTCGCGCATGATCCGGATGGACGCCAGACCGGCGGCACAAGCGACGGGATTGCCGCCGTATGTGCCACCAAGGCCGCCCCCGTGCACCGCGTCCATCACCTCGGCGCGACCCGTGACCCCGGCCAGCGGCAGCCCGCCGGCGATGCCCTTCGCCGTCGTGACGAGATCCGGCACCACGCCCTCGTGGTCGCAGGCGAACCAGGCGCCGGTGCGGCAGAAGCCGCTCTGGATCTCGTCGGCGATCAGCAGCACACCCTTGTCCCGGCACCACTTCTCGATCGCCGGCAGGAAGCCCGGCGCCGGCACCACGAAGCCGCCCTCGCCCTGGATCGGCTCGATCAGCACGCACGCCACGTTGTCCGCGCCGACCTGCTTGTCCAGCTGGTCCAACGCCCGCGCCGCGGCCTGCTCGCCGGTCAGGCCGGCCGGGTCGCGGAACGGGTAGGACATCGGCAGCCGGTACACCTCCGGCGCGAACGGCCCGAACCGGTGCTTGTACGGCATGTTCTTGGCCGTCAACGCCATCGTGAGGTTGGTGCGGCCGTGGTAGGCGTGGTCGAACACCGCCACCGCCTGCCGCCCGGTGGCGTGCCGGGCGATCTTGACGGCGTTCTCCACCGCCTCCGCGCCCGAGTTGAACAGCGCCGACCGCTTCTCGTGCGAGCCGGGGGTCAGCTCGGCCAGCTGCTCGCACACCTCCACGTACGCGTCGTACGGCGTCACCATGAAGCAGGTGTGGGTGAACTTGGCGACCTGCTCCTGCACGGCCGCCACCACCTCCGGCGCGGCGTTGCCGACGCTGGTCACGGCGATGCCGGATCCCAGGTCCACCAAGGTGTTGCCGTCGACGTCGTGCAGCAGGCCGGCGCCGGCGGACTCGACGAACACCGGCAGCGTGCTGCTGACGCCGCCGGCCACCGCCCGCTGCCGGCGCAGCTGGGCGGCCTGCGACTTCGGGCCCGGGATCTCGGTGACGAGGTGACGGGCAAGGGTGGGCGTAACCACGGATGGTCCTTCCTTCAGCTGGGTACGGCCGCCGCGCGGATCCGGACGCGGTGCCGGACGAAGCTCACGACCAGCACCACTGCCCCGACGAGCAGGCTGAGCAGCAGTTGCGAGCGGGCGTCGGCGTCGAAGGCCATGCCGCCGAGCAGCACGATCATCGCCACGATCGACACCCAGGTGAGATACGGGTAGCCCCACATGCGCAGGGTCAACCGCTCCGGGTCGTCCCGCTCCAGCTGGCGGCGCATCCGCAGCTGGGACACGGCGATCACCAGCCAGACGAACACGGCGATCGCGCCGGAGGAGTTGGTGAGGAACAGGAACACGGTGTCCGGCGAGACGTAGTTGAAGATCACCGTGACGAAACCGACCACAGTGGACACCAGCACCGCCGCGGTCGGCACGCCGGTCCGGCCGATCCGGCCCAGGAAGGCCGGCGCGTCGCGGCGGTCGGACAGCGAGAACATCATCCGGGACGCCGTGTAGAGGCCGGAGTTCAGGCAGGACAACACCGACGTCAGCACGATCACGTCCATCACGACCCCGGCCGCCGGCAGCCCGATCCGGTCCAGCACCGCGACGTACGGGCTCTTGGCCACGCCGGCGTCGTCCCACGGCAGCAGCGTCACCACGACGGCGATCGAGCCGAGGTAGAACACGATGATCCGCCAGACGACCGAGCGCACCGCCGACCGGACCGCGTGCCCGGGGTCGGCCGACTCGCCGGCGGCGACGGTGGCGATCTCCGCGCCGAAGAAGGAGAACACCACCACCAGCATCGCGGCGAACACCGGCGAGGCCCCGTTGGGCAGGAATCCGCCGTGCCCGGTCAGGTTAGACAGGCCCGGCGAGGGGAAACCGGGGATCAGGCCGAGGATCGCGACGATGCCGACGAGCAGGAACACCGCGATCGCGGCGACCTTGATGGAGGCGAACCAGAACTCGAACTCGCCGTACGAGCGGACCGAGAACAGGTTGGTCACGGTCAGCAGAGCCATCAGGATCAGCGCGCACGTCCACTGAGGCACCTCGGGGAGCCAGCGGTGCACGATGGTCGCACCGGCGGTCGCCTCAACGCCGAGCACGACGACCCAGAAGAACCAGTACAGCCAGCCGATGGTGAAGCCGGCCCACGGCCCGATAGCGCGGTCGGCGTAGGCGGAGAAGGAGCCCGTCTCCGGGTTGGCGGCGGACATCTCGCCCAGCATCCGCATCACCAGCACCACCAGCAGGCCGCACACCGCGTAGGCGATCAGCGCGCCCGGTCCGGCCTGTTTGATGGCGGCGCCGCTGCCGACGAACAGGCCCGCGCCGATCACGCCGGCGATGGCGATCATGCTCAGGTGGCGTCGCTGCAGGGTTGACGCCAACTTGGTCGGGCCTGGAGGTGTTGACGCTGTCATGGGCGGCTCCGGTTCCTCGGCAGGGTTGTCGGTCCACGGTGGTCGGCGCGACCGCCGCGGCCAAGTAGCCTGTTTGGACAAGTCAGCCTGAATTGTTCGCCGAACTGTCGAGGACCGCCGGGTGACGCCCACTCTCGCCGCGCTCGTGGACCGGCCCGACCTGGGCCTGGTGGTCCGCGCCGGCGCCGAGCACCTGGACCGGCCGGTGCAGTGGGTCCACACCAGCGAGCTGGCCGACCCGACCGCGTTCCTTGAAGGCGGCGAACTGCTGCTGACCACGGGGTTGTGGGTGCGGTCCGGGGCGGCCGACTACGTGCGGCGGCTGCACGCGGCCGGGGTCGCCGGCCTCGGCTTCGGCACCGGGCTGACCCATGCCGCCGTGCCGAAGGCCGTGGTGGCGCAGGCGGACGCGGTCGGGTTGCCGGTGATCGAGGTGCCGCGGCAGGTGCCGTTCATCGCGATCAGCAAGGCGGTGGCGAAGGCCGTCGCGGCCGAGGAGTACGCCGCCGTCACCCGCGCCTACCAGGCCCAACGGGCTCTGACCTCGGCCGCAGTACGGGCCGACGGGGTGACCGCGGTGGTGCGGCAGCTGGCCCGGCGGCTCGACGCGTGGGCGGTGCTGCTGGATCCGCGCGGCACGGTCCGGGCCGGGGACAGCCCGGTCGTGGCGAAGCTTCGCAGCGAACTGCCCCGATTTCACGCCGGGCCGGCCAGCCTCACCTTCGAGCTGGACGGCAACGACATCACCGTGCAGACCCTCGGCGCCGGTCGGCGGATCCGCGGCTACCTGGCCGTCGGACGGGCGACGCGGCTGACCCGCGCCGATCAGCAGGTGCTGACCACCGCCGCGTCGCTGCTGACCGTCGGCTTCGAGCGTTCGCACGCCGTCGAGGCCGCTTCGCGACGGCTGCGCGGCGGGCTGCTTCGGCTGCTGCTGGCCGGGGAGACGCGGCTGGCGGCGGAGATCGCCGCCGAGCTGTGGGGCGAGCTGCCGGCCGAACCGGTGCGGATCGCGCTGGCCGCGGGCCCGTCCGGCCATCGGCAGGCGGCGGCCGACCAGGCGGAGGACACCGACGCCTTCCACGCACCATACGAGGAGTCGCTGCTGCTGGTGGTCGGCGGCGACGCCGAGCCGTCGTTCACCGGGCTGCATGTCGGCGTCTCCGATCCGATGGACTACGCCTCGCTGGGCCAGGCCCTCAAGCAGGCGCAGCGGGCCTTGGCCGCGGCCACCAGGGCCGATCTGCCGGTGGTGCGGTTCGAGGAGCTGGCCGACGACGGCGTGCTGCGGCTGGTCGATCCGGAAGTCGCCGGCGTGTTCGCGGACCGCTTGCTCGGCCCGCTCGTTGAACACGATGCGACCGGGCGGGGCGAGCTGATCGCCTCGCTGCGGGCGTGGCTGGCGCACAACGGCCAGTGGGATCCGGCCGCGGCGGCGCTCGGCGTGCACCGGCACACGCTGCGGCACCGGATCGCGAAGGTCGGGCAGCTGCTCGGCCGGGACCTGGACTCCGCGGACACGCGCGCCGAGCTGTGGTTGGCCCTGCGCTTGAAGGACTGAGATGGACGAGAAAGCCGCACAGTTGCTGGCGACGGGCGTGCTGGCGCGGGTGCCGGAGCTGGCCGACCAGCTGGTGCAGGTCATCGCCGAGCAGAACCCCGGCTACCGCCTCCTCGGCGTGGTGTCCGACGACGACCTGCGCAAGTCCTGTCACGACAACATGTCCAGCGTGCTGCGGCTGATCGGCCGGGACGCCGGCGCCGAGGAGTACTTCGCCGCCGCGCGGTGCACCGGCCGGCGCCGGGCCGAGCAACGCATGCCGCTGGACGACGTGCTGCGCTCGTTCCGCCTCGGCGGCCGGCTGCTGTGGCAGGCCCTGGTCGATCAGGCCCGCGCCGACGGCAGCGTCGACGCCGAGGGCCTGCTGGAGATCGCCAGCTGGCTGTGGGAGGTCATCGACTCCACGTCCGCGCACGTCGCCGCCGCCTATCACGCCGCCGAGCAGCAGCTGGTGCGGATCGACGAGCAGCGGCGCGCCACCCTGTGGGAGGGCCTGCTTCGCGGGCGTGGCAAGGACTTGGCCTTCGCGCACGAGGCGGCCCGCATCATCGGCGTCCCGGTCGACGGCCCCTACGCGGCCGTCGTCGCCGACGTCGAGGACGTCGGCGCCCCGGCGGTGCTGACGCGCCTGCTGTGCGAGCACGGCGTCGACTCCGCGTGGCAGCTCCGCGCGCACATGCTCGTCGGGCTGCTCTCCTTGGATTCACCCGAATTGGGCATTGTGCTGAAGGTGCTGCGGGACGCCCTGAACGCGCCCGCCGGCGTGTCCCTGGTCGTGCCCGGCCTCGCCGACGCGGACGTGGCCTACCGGCAGGCGACGTTGGCGCGGCGTTCCATCCAACCCGGCCGCGTCGAGGTGGCCGCCCTGGCCGACCGGCTGCCGGAGGCCCTGGTGCTCAGCTCGCCGGAACTGGCCGAGGAGCTGATCCGGCTGCGGCTCGGGCCGTTGCTCAAGATCCCCGTCGGCGAGCGGCGGATCCTGTTGGACACCTTGGAGACCTGGGTCGCCACCGCCGGCTCGGTCAGCCGGACCGCGGAGCTCGTGCACTGCCACCGGAACACGGTGATCAACCGGCTGAGCCGCATCGAGGCCATCACCGGCAACGACCTCAGCGACGTGCCGCACCTGGAGCTGTCGTTGGCGCTGCGGGCGTCCCGCCTGCTGCCGCCGGGCCCGCTGGCCTGATCCGCAGCCGCGGACCCTCGACCCTCACCGCACCGCATCCACGTGGTCTCCGGCGGCAAGCCACCGGACCTGCGCCTGCGGCTGAAACCGCCGGATCCGTTGCCTTGACCAACCGTTGTGCAGCGTGCACAACCCGCCTAGGCCAGAAGTAGGCACGTCGGTCATGGCGACCCCATGTGATCGGTGACACACTCCGCGCCATGGCCGAAGACCTCCGTCGCCGTAGGTTCCTCGCGTATCTCCTCGCCGCACCGACACTCGCGGTCGCCGTGCAGTGGATCGATCCGCAGCGGGCCGACGCCGCCGTTCCCACCCTGCCGCAGCCCGAGGAGATCTTCGACCTCGGCGACCTGCAGAACCTCGCCGCCGCCCCGACCGCCAATCTCGTTGCCGTGCAGATGAACCGGGACGGCACCGCCTCCTTCGCGGTGCCCCGCGCGGAGGTCGGCCAGGGCATCACGACCGCCGTCGCGATGATGGTCGCCGAGGAGATGGACCTGCCGCTGGACAAGGTCGTCGTCACTCTCGCGGACGCCCGGCCGGAGCTGCTGATGAACCAGCTCACCGGCGGCTCCAACTCGGTGCGCAGCATCTACACGCCGGTGCGCACGGCGGCGGCCATCGCCCGGCAGCGGCTCGTCCAGACCGCCGCAGCGCAATGGGGCACAACGGCTTCCTCGTTGACCACTCGTGACGGCGTGATCAGCGATTCCACCGGCCGGACCGCCACCTACGCGTCGCTGGCCGTCGCGGCGGCGAGTTCGAAGATCGAGGCGGCGACCGTGCAGCTGAAGTCCACTTCGGACTTCAAGGTGCTCGGCACGCCGCGGAACCGGGTCGACGCCCGCGACATCGTCATGGGGCGCAAGACGTTCGGCATGGACATCCAGGTGCCGAACGCCAAGCCGACCATGGTCCGCCGGCCGCCGACGATCAACGGCACGGTCCGCTCGGTCAACAACCAGGCCGCCGTGCTGGCCATGCCCGGCGTCACCGACGTCGCCGTCGTCTCGCACGGCGTCGCGGTGCGGGCGGACACGTTCGGCCAGTGCATCGACGGCCTGCGGGCGCTGGACGTCACGTGGGGACCGGGCACCGTGGACGGCGAGTCGGACGCATCCGTGCTGGCCAAGCTCAAGGCCGCGCAGCTGCCGATGCTGGTGCCGGGTCTGCTCACGGAGGTCCTCGACGCCGAGTTCACCTTCGCGTTCGCCAGCAACAGCCCGCTGGAGCCGGACAACGCGATTGCCGACGTGCGCAAGGACTCCGCCGAGATCTGGTCCAGCCTGAAGGTGCCGATCGTCGCCCAGGAGGACATCGCCGCTCAACTGGGGCTGCCGGTAGACGCGGTGAAGGTGCACGTGGCGCAGGGCGGCGGCTCCTTCGGCCGGCACCTGTTCCACGACGTCGCCGCCGAGGCGGCGGAGATCTCACAGAAGATGGGCAAGCCGGTCAAGCTGATGTGGTCGCGCACCGACGACTTCCGCCAGGGCCGCACGCACCCGATGTGCACGTCGCGGGTTCGCGTGACCTACGCGCTGGGCAACGTGGTCAGCTACGAGCAGCGGCACACCAGCGTGCAGACCGAGTTCAGCCACGGCCTGGGCGAGATGCTCACCTCCTACGCGGCCAAGCTGCCCATCGCCGGCAACCTCAGCTTCGCCGAGTCGATCTTCCTGCTGACCCAGTCCTCGCCGTACAACTTCGGCGTCACCACCCAGCTGCTCAACGAGATCCCGCTGAAGTTCAACACCGGCAGCATGCGCAACATCTACTCGCCCAACGTGGTCACCGCGCAGGAGCTGGTGGTGGACCGGCTGGCCGCGAAGATGGGCAAGGACCCGGTGTCGTTCCGTCGCTCCTTCCTGCGTGACGCCAAGCTGAAGGCGGTGTTCGAGAAGGCCGTTTCGGTTGGACAGTGGGGCCGCGCCCTGCCGGCCGGTGTCGCGCAGGGCATCGCCGTGCACTCCGAGTACCAGGGCGCGGTGTGCTGCCTGGTGGAGATCGACTGCCGGCCCGAGACCGTGAACCGGCCCGTCACCGACGGCGTCACCGGGCCGCGCGTGACCAAGGCGCTGATCGTCGTCGACCCCGGCTTCGCCATCAACCCGCGCGGGCTGGAGGCGCAGATGATCGGCGGCATGAACGACGGCATCGCCCTCGCGCTGACGTCCAGCCTGCACATCAAGGACGGCATCCCGCTGGAAGGCAGCTGGGACAACTACTTCTACACCCGGCAGTGGAACACGCCGCTGGACATGAAGGTCGTGATCGCCCCCAGCGGCGGCGACCCCAGCGGCGCCGGCGAGCTCGCGGTCGCGCCGGCGATGGCCGCCGTCGCCTGCGCCTACGCGCGGGCCACCGGCACGATGCCCACGTACTTCCCCATCAACCACGGCACGCTCGGCTTCGAGCCCTACCCGACCGAGCCGTCCACGCCGCAGTCCCCCACCAACGGCCTCGACTCCTGAGGAGACCGCCGCATGTCCAGTCACACCTTCGTGCTCAACGGCGAGCGGGTCACCGTGGAGGTCGCCGACGACGTCCGGCTGCTGTGGGTGCTGCGCGACCTGCTCGGCGTCACCGGGCCCAAGTACGGCTGCGGGCTCAACGTCTGCAAGGCCTGCACCTCGCACATCAACGGCAAGGCGTTCAACCCGTGCTCGGTGCCGGTGTCCGCGATCGACGCCGACGACGAGATCACCACCATCGAGGGGCTGCCCGGCACCGTCGGCAAGGACCTGCACCCCATGCAGGAGGCCTGGCTGGAGCAGGACGTCGCGCAGTGCGGCTACTGCCAGCCCGGGCAGATCATGAGCGCCGTGGCGCTGGTGCACAAGGTGCGGGCCGAGGGCCGGGCCATCACCGACGCCGACCTCGACCAGATCCGCAACATCTGCCGCTGCGGCACGTACTCCCGGATCCGCACCGCGATCAAGTCGGGCGCGGCCAACATGTGACTCCCTGATTGCCACATGCGCTTCCCGTTCGCGTTCAGGCGGCAAACGGGAAGCGCATGTGGCGTCACTGCGGGCGGCGATAGGCGCCGTACCACCAGATCCTCGCCAGCTCGCGGGCGAACACCTCGTCCTCGTCGGGATCCCCGGCCAGGACGTGGTCGAAGATGGCTCGCTCGCCGCCGATGACGATCACCCGGGTGGCACTGGTGACGTCGACGCTCGCCGGGGTGCGCCCCGCCTCCTGCTCGCGCCGGAGGGTCTCGATCGCCCGATCCGTGAACCGGCCGAGCACCTGGTTCCAGAACTCCCGCACGGTCGCGTCGTACGCCGCGACTTCGGCGACCGCCTGCAGCACGGCCGTGTGCTCCCGGTAGGCCGCCACCACCTGCAGGAACGTGGCCGCCAGACCGTCCGGCCCCTCCTCCGGCTCCCAGCTCGACGCGACGCCGAACGACGTGTCCACGAACGTGTCGACCAGCCGCATCAGCAGGGCCGTCTTGTCCTTGAAGTGGGCGTAGAAGGTCGAGCGGGCCACGCCCGCCTCGGCCGAGATGTGCTGGATGCCCAGCTCCGTGAAGGTCGCGCCGTCGGTCAGCAGCCGCCGCGTCGCGGCCAGTATCTCCGCGTCCGCCGACGCCTTGCGCGCGGGACTCGGGGTGCGGCGGGTGATCGAAGGCATGGGCAGAACCTAGTGCACGCCCGACCGGCAGCGCACTACACAGTGTCCGGACACTGTGTAGTGTTGCGTCCAGTCGACGTGACACCAAAGGAGTAATGCCGTGAAATACCGCCTGCTCGGCCGCACCGGAGTCTGGGTATCCGAGCTCTCGCTGGGCACGATGACCTTCGGCGGCAAGGACCACCCGGTGTTCCAGAACATCGGCGCGCTCGGCCAGGACGACGTCGACCGGGTCGTCGGCACCGCGCTCGACGCCGGCATCAACTTCGTCGACACCGCCGACATGTACGCGGACGGCGAGTCCGAGGAACTGCTCGGCCGGGCCATCCGCAACCGCCGCCGGGACGTCGTGCTCGCCACCAAGCTGCTCGCGCCGGTCGGGCCCGGCCCCAACGACCAGGGCCTGTCCCGGCTGCACGTCATGCGGGCGCTCGAGGACAGCCTGCGCCGGCTGGGCACCGAGTACGTGGACCTGTACCAGATCCACGGCTACGACCACCTTACGCCGTTCGAGGAGACGCTGGCCGCGCTCGACGACGCCGTGCGGCAGGGCAAGGTCCGCTACATCGGCTGCTCCAACCTCGCCGCCTGGCAGGTCAGCAAGGCCCTGGGCATCTCCGCCCTGCACAACCAGGCGAAGTTCGTGGCCAACCAGATCCACTACTCGCTGGTGGCCCGGGACGCCGAGCGTGACCTGGTGCCGATGGCGCTGGACGAGGGCCTGAGCCTGACGGTGTGGAGCCCGCTCGCCGGCGGCCTGCTGACCGGCAAGTTCGACCGCGGCGGGGCGACCACCGACCCGGACTCCCGCCGGGCCCGGGTCGGCGGCGGCGGGCTCGTGCACTACGACGAGGAGAACAGCTTCAAGGTCGTGGACGTGGTGCGGGCCGTCGCCGACCGGCGCGCCGCGAGCCCCTCCCAGGTCGCGATCGCGTGGCTGCTGGCGCAGCCCGCCGTCACCAGCGTGATCATCGGCGCCCGCCGGCTGGACCAACTGAACGACAACATCGCCGCCGCCGACCTGACGCTGACCGAGCAGGACCTCGCCGAGCTCGACGAGGTCAGCCGCCTGCCCGTGGCCTATCCGAACGGGCTTCAGGGCGTGTTCGCCCCCACCCGGATCCCGGCCGCCAACAAGGCCTGACGACCTCCCACCCCATAGGTCACCGTGACATAGCCTCCTCCCTAGGTTACGGTGACCTATGTGTGGGTGGAGATCGTCATGCTCGCCAACCTCGCCCGTCAGCCCGCTCACGGCTACGAGCTGAGGCAACGCGTCGAACAGAACCTGGGGACGACGCTGTCGAACAACTCCCTGTACCCGACGCTGCGCCGGTTCACCGAGGCGGGCGCCGTCACCAGGACGCCGCAGGCCCAGCGGGGGCGGCCGACGAGGCACGTGTACGAGATCACCGACGTCGGCGTCGAGATGCTGCACGACATGCTCGCCGAGCTGCCCGACGACCTGGCCGCCGACCAGGCGGAGTTCATGTCGCGGCTGGCCCACTTCGACCGGCTGACCATCGCCGAGCGTCTCGCCGTGCTGGACGCCCGAACGCGAGCGCTGCTCGCCCGCGCCGCGCGCACCGACGAGCTCGTCACGACGGTGGAACCCGACAGCTGGGCCCGCATCGTGCTGGACGAGGTGCTGAGCCGCTCACACGCCGAACTGCGCTGGCTCGAGACCCTGCGCGTCCGTGCCGCGGAACCACCACTGGAGGACTGACATGACCGTCACCGAGTCCCGGCCGCAGCTGCCGTTCAAGCGGGCCAACGCGATCGACATCGCGCCGCTGTACGGCGTGCTGCACCGGGAGACCGCCCCCGTCGAGGTGCTCACCCCGGCCGGCGACCCGGCCTGGCTGATCACTCGCTTCGAGCAGGCCCGGCAGATCTTCGCCGACCCGCGCTTCGGCCGCTCGCACCCCGCCCCGGAGCAGGCGTCCAAGATCTCCGACGCGGCCATCCTCAACGGCCCGTCCGGCGAGTACGAGCAGGAGCAGGCCAACCACTCGCGGCTGCGCCGGCTGCTGGTGCCCGCCTTCTCCGCCGGCCGCATGCGCAAGCTGAGCGACCACGTGCAGGAGCTGGTGGACGCCCGCGTCGACGAGATGATCGCCGTGCACGACGCCGACCCCGACAAGCCCGTCGACCTGCACGCGCTGCTCTCGTTCGCGCTGCCGGTGCTGGTGATCTGCGAGCTGCTCGGCGTGCCCTACGAGGACCGGGAGTACTTCCACGAGCTGTCCGTCCGCATCGGCCGAATGGACATCGGCGCCGAGGCCCAGGCCGCGTCCGACGAGCTGCGGGAGTACATGCGGCGGCTGGCCGCGGACAAGCGCGCCGAGCCGCAGGCCGACGTGGTGACCGACCTGGTCAAGGCCCAGGCCGAGGACCCCACGTTCAGCGAGGAGGACATGGCCCGGCTGGCGGCCGGCCTGCTGTTCGCCGGGCACGAGACCACCATGACCCGCATCGACATGGGCGTCGTGTTCCTGCTCGCCGACCTGTCCCGCCGGGACCGGTTCGCCGCCGACCCCGAGGGGCAGGCCCAGGCCACCGTCGAGGAGGTGCTGCGGATGACCGCGTCCGGCGACCTCGGGCTGCTGCGCTACGCCCGCGAGGACGTCGATGTCGAGGGCGTCACCATCAAGCGGGGCGACTGTGTGCTGCTGTCGGCCAACGCGGCCAACCGGGACCCGTCCGTGTTCGCCGACCCCAACGAGTTCGACCCCACCCGCACCCCCAACATCCACCTGGCCTTCGGCCACGGCGCGCACTTCTGCATCGGCGCCAGCCTGGCTCGCACCGAGCTGCGCATCGCCCTGTCCACCCTGTTCCGCCGCCTGCCCGGCCTGCGTCTGGCGGTGGACCCCGCCGACCTCGAGATCCGCCCCGGCTCCATCGCCGGCGGCCTGGTCTCGCTGCCCGTCACCTGGTGACCCCCGCGAGTCCCGCTCAGCGTCACACCGAATGCGTGAAATCGATTCACGCATTCGGTGTGGCTGTGGGCGGGACTCGCGGGGTGAGCATTCTGGGGCGGTGGGAACAGCTGGAAGCCGGGTGAGGCGGCCGGCCGCCAGCAGCACCTTGCCTAACCTATCGAAACTCGATAGATTCCCATCGCAAGTCGATGGGAGGACGGGTCATGGGAAAGCTGGCGGTGCACGCGCTGCGCGCCGTGCTCGCGGTGGTGCTCGCGGGCACTGTGTTCGTGCAGGTCATGATGGTGGTGGCGTTCTTCACCAAGCCGGACGACGGGTCGCTCCCGCTGACCGCGCTGCGCCTTATCACGATCGTGGGCCTGGTGACGGTCGAGGTCTGCGTGGTCTGCGTGTGGCGGCTGGTGACGATGGTGCGGCGCGGAACCGTGTTCTCCCACGCCGCCTTCCGGTACGTGGACATCGTGATCGGCGCGATCGTGACGGCCGCCCTCGTGTGGTTCGCGGTCACCGCCGTCAACGCGCCGGGGCAGCGGGACGACCCGGGCGTCACCCTCATCATGGGCGGGATCGGCCTGGGCATCCTGGGAGTCGCGCTCATCGTGTACGTGCTGCGGATGCTGCTCGCCCAGGCCGTGGCCCGCGACGTCGAAGCGTCGCAGCTGCGGGCCGAGCTGGACGAGGTGATCTGATGCCGATCGCCGTCGACATCGACGTGATGCTGGCCAAGCGGAAGATGTCCGTGGGCGAGCTCGCCGACCGCGTCGGGATCACCCCCGCCAACCTGGCGGTGCTCAAGAACGGCCGCGCCAAGGCGGTGCGCTTCGCGACCCTCGCCGCGCTGTGCGAGGCGCTCCAGTGCCAGCCGGGCGACCTGCTGCGCTGGGAGGCCGAGGACTAGAACGCGCCGGGGCTGGAGCTAACGTGCAGGGCGAGCTGGGTCCGGTCCCGCAGCCCCAGCTTGCGCAGGGTGCTGGAGACGTGGTTCTTCACGGTGCCCTCGGTGATGAACAGCTCGGCGGCGATCTCCCGGTTGGACGCGCCGGCGCCGACCAGCCGGGCGACCTCGGCCTCACGGCTGGACAACACCGGTTGGGCCGGTGTTTCCCCGCGCAGCTGCGCCACGACCCGGCCGGCGACCTGGTCGCTGAGCACGGTTCCGCCACCGGCCGCCCGGTGGATGGCGGCGACCAGGTCCTCGGGCGACGCGTCCTTGAGCAGGAAGCCGCGGGCCCCGGCCTTCAACGCGCCGAACAGGTACTCGTCCTCGTCGAACGTCGTCAGCACGATGCTGGCGACAAAGGGGAAGTCCCGGGTCAGCAGGGTGATCAGCTCGATGCCGTCCATGCCGGGCATCCGGGCGTCCACCAGCGCCACGTCGGGCCGGCACGACGGCACGACGGCCAGCGCGTCGGGACCGCTGCCGACGTCGGCGACGATCTCGATGCCGTCCTCGATCTCCAGCAGCTTGCGCAGCCCGCTGCGCATCAGGATCTGGTCGTCGACCAGCAGCACCCGCACGCTCATCGGCGCCGCACCGGCAGGTCGGCCAGCAGCTCGAAGCCGCCGGTGGGAGCGTTGCCGGCGACGAGCACGCCACCCGCGGCCTCGGCCCGCTGCCCGAGGGACGACAGCCCGAAACCCCTGGTCAGGTCGCGCGCGCCGTGCCCGTCGTCGCCGATCCGCAGGCGTACCCGCTCGTCGCTGAACGTCAACACGGCCTCGGCCCGCTGGGCCCCGGCATGCCGCAACACATTGGTCAGCCCCTCCTGAAGCACCCGGTACAGCACCACCTCAGTGTCGCCCAGCAGCGGCTGCTCGGGGCCATCGACCTGGAACTGGACCTCGATGCCGGTGCCGTCGAAGGTCCGCGCCAGCTCGGCGAGCGCCTGGCTGCCGGTCCGCCCCTCCAACGCCAGCGGCCGCATCGCCCGCACCCAGCGCCGGGTGTCGGCCAGCGCCTCCCGGGTCAGCTCCTTGGCCTGGGTGACCTCGGCCCAGGCCTGGTCGGGCCGCTTGTCCCGGAAGCGTTCGGCGTTGGTGAGCCCGACCTGGATGACGGTCAGGTAGTGCCCGACGGAGTCGTGCATCTCCCGGGCCATCCGCGCCCGCTCCTCGGCCACGGACAGCTCCCGCACCTGGTCGGCGTAGGCGCGCAGCTCCTGGTGCGCCTCGGCCAGCTCGCCGAGCAGCCGCTGCGTCTCGGTCCGCCGCCGCCGTGCCTCGGTGACGGCCGAGGCCAGCCCGGTGACGAACACCGTCAGCACGACCACGACCAGGCTCTGGATGCACGCCGCGAGCACCGTGTAGCCGGGATAGGTCAGGGTGTCGACGAACGTGAAGGCGACGAAGCAGCCCGCCATCACCACGGTCCACCGCACGCCGAACACGAAGGTGCAGTTGGCCAGGGCCAGCAGCAGCCAGATGTCGGTGGAGTTGTACGCGGACAGCAGGCTCAGCGTGAGCATGCCGACGATGAACGGGATCAGCGCGAGCCGGCGCGGCAGCGGCGCGACCGGGTCCCACGGCATCGCCAGCCACGCCAGCGACAGCACGCCCAGGCAGGCCAGCGGCCACAGGCCGTACGGCTGGGGCTGCTGGGCGAAGTTGGTGATCTCGGCGCCGGAGACGACCACGACCGCCGCCCAGAACATGGCCCCGTACAGGGCCGGACGACCAGCGGCCCGGTCGGGGGGCCACCCTACCCGACCGGGCCGTCGAGACTCCTGCGCTGGCGAGAACGTCGACTGTTCGGAGCCCACGCGAAGTACGGTAGCCAGCGCGGGCCCGAGAAGCATCGCCCCGGCGGCATGGTGCCGTCCCATGACCAAAGTCATGGGTGACCGGGACCTGCGGCCCTACATGCCGACGGCGTGCACCCCGCCGTCCACCCACACCATGGAACCGGTGGTGGCCGGCAGCCAGTCGGACAGCAGCGCGCACACGGACTTGGCGACCGGCTCGGCGTTGGTCGGGTCCCAGCCCAGCGGCGCCCGCTCCTCCCACGCCTTGTCCAGGTCGACGAAGCCGGGGATGGACTTGGCGGCCATGGTGCGGACCGGCCCGGCGGCGACCACGTTCACCCGGATCTTGCGCGCACCCAGGTCACGGGCCAGGTAGCGGGTGACCGACTCCAGCGCCGCCTTGGACACGCCCATCCAGTTGTACGCCGGCCAGGCCACCCGGGCGTCGAAGTCGAGGCCGACCACCGAGCTGCCCTCGGTCATCACCGGCAGCAGGGCCTTGACCAGGGACTTCAGCGAGTACGCCGAGACCTGCACGGCGGTGGCGACGTCCTCCCACGGCGCCTCCAGGAAGTCGGCGCCGAGCGTGGACGGCGGGCCGTAGGCGATCGAGTGCAGCACGCCGTCGACGCCGTCGAGGTGCTCGCGCACCTTCTCCGGCAGCGCCGCCAGGTGCTCGGCGTTGGTCACGTCCAGCTCGATCACCGGCGCCTCCTGGGGCAGCCGCTTGGCGATCCGCTCCACCAGGCTGAGCCGGCCGAACCCGGTCAGCACCACCTTGGCGCCCTGCTCCTGCGCCACCCGGGCCACGTGGAAGGCGATCGAGGCGTCGGTGATCACCCCGGTGATCACCAGGCGCTTGCCGTCGAGCAGTCCGGTCACGTGCTTTCCTCTCCAGTTACGGGTTTGTCAGTGGCCCATGCCGAGGCCGCCGTCGACGGGCAGCACCGCGCCGTTGACGTAGGCGGCCGCGTCGGAGGCCAGGAAGGTGACGGCAGCGGCGACCTCGGTCGCCGCGCCGAAGCGACCGGCCGGGATCTGCGCGAACGCCTTGTCCTTGACGTCCTGCGACAGCACCGCGGTCATGTCGGTCTCGATGAAGCCGGGCGTGATCACGTTGGCGGTGATGTTGCGCGAGCCCAGCTCGCGGGCGATGGAGCGGGCCGCGCCGATCAGGCCGGCCTTGCTCGCCGCGTAGTTGACCTGGCCGGGGCCGCCGTTCAGGGCGACCACCGAGGAGATGTAGATGATCCGGCCCCAGCGGGCGCGCAGCATGCTGCGGGTGGCGCGCTTGGTCACCCGGAACGCGCCGGTCAGGTTGGCGTCCAGCACCCGGGTGAACTGCTCCTCGGACATCCGCATCAGCAGCGTGTCGTCGGTGATGCCGGCGTTGGAGACCAGCACCTCGACCGGCCCCTGGTGGGCCTCGACCTCGGTGAACGCCTGGTCGACCTGGTCGGTGTCGGTGACGTCGCACTTCACCCCGAACAGTCCTTCGGGCACCGCCGAGCCACGGTGCGTGACGGCGACCTTGTCGCCCTGCGCGGCGAACGCCTGGGCGATGGCCAGGCCGATGCCGCGGTTGCCGCCGGTGACCAGTACGGACCGTGCCACTGATGCTCCTCGTCTCGCGGGTGTCGCGTGCGAGGCTATCTGTTACCGGCCGGTCGGCCCGCATCGGTGGTAAGTGATGGACATGACGTCGAGGCTGGTCGAGCGGCTGCGAACCGAGGTGGACGGGGACGTGCTCGCCGACCCGGGAACACGGGCGATGTACGCGGCGGACGCGTCCAACTACCGGCACGTGCCGCTGGTGGTGGTCCGCCCGCGCACGGTGGACGCGGCGGTGGCGGCGGTGGGCGTGGCCGCTGAGCTGGGCGTGCCGATCACCAGCCGGGGCGCCGGCACCAGTATCGCCGGCAACGCCTGCGGCGAGGGGCTGGTGCTGGACTTCTCCCGTCACCTGAACCAGGTGCTCGACGTGGATCCCGTCGCGCGGACGGCCGTGGTGCAGCCGGGCGTCGTGCCGGATGTGCTGAACGGCACGGCGGGGCGGCACGGCCTGCACTTCGCCCCCGATCCGTCGACGCACAGTCGCTGCACGATCGGCGGGATGATCGGCAACAACGCCTGCGGGGCGCACTCGGTGGCGTGGGGCAAGACGGTCGACAACGTCGAGTCGCTCGACGTGCTGCTGCCGGACGGGTCCCGCTTCGAGGCGGGGCCGGTGGCCGACGACGTGCTGCCGTTGCACGGTCGGCTGCGGGCGCTGCGGGACGAGGTGATGGCCGCCGTGCGGACGGGATTCCCGCGTATTCCGCGTCGGGTGTCCGGCTACAACCTCGACCAACTGCTGCCGGAGAACGGTTTCCACGTCGGCCGCGCGCTGGTCGGCAGCGAGGGCACCTGCGTGACGGTGCTCGGCGCGACGGTGAAGCTGGTGGAGATCCCGCGGTTCAGGGCCCTTGTGGTGCTGGGTTTCGAGGACACCTACGCGGCGGCCGACCAGGTGGTGGCGCTGCTGTCGCTGGACGTGCTGGCGATCGAGGGCGTCAACGAGGACATCGTGTCGATCCTGCGGCAGCGCAAGCCGGGGACACCCGGACTGAAGGCGTTGCCGGCCGGGCGGAGCTGGCTGTTCGTGGAGACGGTCGACCCGGACGCGGTGGTGGCGGCGATGCCGGGCGCGACGGGGTCGGTCGTCGTCACGGATCCGGCGCGGATGCGGGAACTGTGGCGGATCCGGGAGGACGGGGCCGGGCTGGCGACCCGGATGCCGGACGGCGCCGAGGCGTGGTCGGGGTGGGAGGACGCCGCGGTGCCGCCGGGGCGTCTCGGGGCGTACCTGCGGGACTTCGATCGGCTGCTCGGTCGGCACGGCCGTCGTGGGCCGACGTATGGGCACTACGGCGACGGCTGCCTGCACGTGCGTATCGACTTCGACCTGCACGGGCCGGGGTATCGGGCGTTCATGGAGGAGGCGGCGGACCTGGTCGTGTCGCACGGCGGCTCGCTGTCCGGCGAGCACGGCGACGGGCAGGCGCGGTCGGAGTTGTTGCCGCGCATGTACTCCCCCGAGATCATGGCCGCGTTCGGGCGATTCAAGGCGATCTTCGACCCGCGCGGGCTGATGAACCCGGGGCGGATCGTGGACCCGCTGCCGCTGGACGCCGATCTCCGCGTGGTGATCGCGCCGGCCCGGATTCCGGTGCGGACTTCGTTGGCCCTGCACGCCGATCACGGCGATCTGGCCGCGGCTTCCCGGCGGTGCGTGGGTGTCGGCAAGTGCCTCACGGCGTCCGGCGGCGTGATGTGCCCCAGCTACCGAGCCACCCGCGAGGAGAAGCATTCGACCCGTGGTCGGGCTCGGTTGCTGTTCGACATGCTCAACGGCTCGGTCGTGCGCGGTGGCTGGCGTTCGGCCGAGGTTCGCGAGGCGCTGGACTTGTGCTTGTCCTGCAAGGGATGCAAGCGGGACTGTCCGGTCGATGTGGACATGGCCACCTACAAGGCCGAGTTCCTGCACCAGCACTACCGCCGCCGGCTGCGTCCGATGTCGCACTACTCCATGGGCTTCCTGCCGTTGTGGCTCGCCCTCGCCCCCGGCCTCGTCCGGGCGCTCGGCGACGTGCGGGTGGTGAAGCGCCTCGGCGGCATCGATCCTCGACGATCCATGCCGATCGTGCACGATCGATCATTCCGATCCCGCTTCGAGGATCGTGCACGATCCACGACAGGCGATCCGGTGATCCTGTTCCCCGACACGTTCACCGACCACTTCGACCCCCAGGTCGGCATGGACGCCGTGACCGTGTTGGAGCACCTCGGCTTCCAGGTGTCCTTGCCCCGCAAGCGCGTCTGCTGTGGACTGACGTGGATGTCCACCGGACAGCTCGGCACCGCGCGCCGTGTCCTGCACCGCACCGCCCGCATCATGGACGGCTCCGACACTCCGGTGGTCGGCCTCGAACCCAGCTGCACTGCCTTCCTGAAGTCCGACGCCCTCGAACTCACCGACGACCCGGCCGTGCGGCGGCTCGCCGGCCGGGTGCGAACGTTCGCCGAGCAGGTCGCCCCGGCCATGAAGCCCTTGGGCGACGCCAGGGCCGTCATGCAACCCCACTGCCACCAGTACGCCGAACTCGGCCTCGACGCCGACCGCGAGGTCCTCCGCACCGCCGGCGTAGACGCGACGGTGCTGGACGCCGGCTGCTGCGGCCTCGCCGGCAACTTCGGCTTCGAGGCCGGCCACTACGACGTGTCAGTGGCGGTCGCCGAGCATGTACTGCTGCCGGCCGTCCGCGCCACCGACGCCACGGTGCTCGCGGACGGCTTCAGCTGCCGCACCCAGCTCCGCCAGCTGACCGACCGCGATCCGGTCCATCTGGCGACGCTGTTGGCGGGGTTGATCGACTCCTAGAGTCCCAGCTCCGGGTCCCACCACCAGGCGATGGAGGGGATCGCCGGCACGACGTCGGCATGAGCCGGCGGTTCCTCCGTCCACGAACCCACGGTGCGCACGGCGTCGGGCGAGCGGCCGTCCGGGTTGCGGTACCGCTGCGCCTGCAGTCCCCACTCCATGTTCCCCCGCAGCAGCCGCGACAGGCACTCGAGGTAGTTGCGCAGCTCCTCGCTGGCCGAAGGCAGCACGGCGTCGCGAAGCTGGATGAACCGGTGCGTCAGCCGGTTGACCAGCTCGACCGACTCCACCAGGGCCGCCTCCACCGAGTATCCGCGTTCGAGAGCGACGATGTCGATCAGGTTGAGCTTGCAGTTGGACGGGGTCTCCCGCCGCGCGAACCAGGTCTCCTTGCCGTACGAGAAGAGGTCGTCGTCCCAGGCGGCGATGGTGAAGGCCAGCTCGGACAGGGCCCGCACGGCCGGCGAGTCCAGCTCGGCCGCGGGGATCTCCGCACCGTCGACGATCTCGATCCAGCTGGTGGTGGCCAGCCCGCCGGCGGTGTGCTGCCGCATGTGGGCGTAGTCGTTGAGGCTGGGCGTGACGTCGGCGAGCTTGCACCGCAGCTCCCACAGCACCCCGAGGTACCAGGCGCGGTGCCCGTCGACGAGCCGCCGTACCTGGGTGGGCGTGCCGAACCTGTGCGCCCGCAGCGCCAGGTCCCGCACGGGGGCGAGGAACAGGTCGGCGGTCGGCCCGAGGTTGACGTCGGGCACCTCCAGCACCCGAACCACCCGCGTGGCGATGTCGACGAACTGCTTGCCGGCGGCGTCGGGCACGACCTCGTCGCAGTTGATGTCGTCGAAGGCGAACATCAGGAAGCACCAGTCGACGGCCATCTGCAGCCGCTCGGTCACCGCCTTCGGCATGATCCGGCCGTAGAACCCGGCGCAGTCGTTGGCCCGCAGCCGGGGCCCGGCCAGGCCGTAGCCGGTGAGCCAGTCCGCGCCCTGGCCCTCCAGCAGCTCGGCGTCGGGATGGGTGTCCACCTGCACCGGGCAGTACCGCGGTGGCAGCTCCACGAGCAGCTGGTCGTCCGTCATGGCGGCCAGGGTGGACCTCCTGGGCCGCCGCCACATCACGCGATCGCGTAGGTAGCCACCCTAAGGGGATGTAAAGCGTTGACCGTTCTCCTTGTCGTCGCCGGCATTCGACCCGACATTGAGCGCCATGACTGTGAACGTCAACGAGGACGTGCGGCCGAGTCGTGGCGTGATCGGCAACGTGCTGCGCGGGTCCATCGGCAACCTGATCGAATGGTACGACTGGTACGCGTACACCGCGTTCAGCCTGTACTTCGCCAAGGTGTTCTTCCCGGCGGGCGACGCCACCGCCCAGCTGCTGAACACCGCGGGCGTGTTCGCGGTCGGCTTCCTGATGCGGCCCATCGGCGGCTGGATCATGGGCCGCTACGCCGACCGGTACGGCCGGCGGGCGGCGCTGACCTTGTCCGTCGCGATGATGGCGCTGGGCTCGCTGGTCATCGCCTTCACCCCCGGGTACGCCTCGATCGGCGTGGCGGCGCCCCTGCTGCTGGTGGTGGCCCGGCTGGTGCAGGGGGTCTCGGTCGGCGGGGAGTACGCCACCTCCGCCACCTACCTGTCCGAAGTGGCCACGCCGGGCAAGCGCGGCTTCTACTCGAGTTTCCAGTACGTCACGCTGACCGCCGGCCAGCTGGTGGCGCTGGGCGTGCAGATCATCCTGCAGAACACGCTGTCCCGCGACGAGATGGCGTCCTGGGGCTGGCGGGTCGCGTTTGTCATCGGGGCGTTCGGCGCGGTGGTTGTGATGTACCTGCGGGCCACGATGGACGAGTCGGAGGCGTACCTGCGGGAGGGCAAGACGTCCGCCGAGCGCGGCAGCCTGCGCGTGCTGCTGCAGCACCCCAAGGAGTGCCTGCTGGTGTGCGGGCTGACGCTGGGCGGCACGGTCGCGTTCTACACCTACACCACGTACCTGCAGAAGTTCATGGTCAACACCAGCAAGATCGACATCAACGCGGTGACCTGGGTGAACTTCCTGGCGCTGCTGGCCTTCGTGGTGATCCAGCCGCTGGCCGGCGCGCTGTCCGACCGGGTCGGCCGGCGGCCGCTGCTGCTGTTCTTCGGCATCGCCGGCACGCTGCTCACCGTGCCGCTGCTGTCCCTGCTGGCCGGCACGCGCACCCCGGCCCTGGCGTTCCTGATCATGCTCGGCTCGCTGGTGATCGTCACCGGGTACACCTCGATCAACGCCATCGTGAAGGCCGAGCTGTTCCCCACCAACGTGCGGGCGATGGGCGTCGGCCTGCCGTACGCGCTCACGGTGGCGATCTTCGGCGGCACCGCGGAGTACATCGCGCTGTGGCTCAAGCAGGCCGGGCACGAGTCGGTGTTCTTCTACTACGTGGCCGGCTGCGTCCTGGTCTCCCTGATCGTGTACGCGACCATGCGCGAAACCACCAAGGCATCCGAGCTGGATAGGTGGGGCCAGGATTGATTAGGTAGGGGCCGTGCGAGTGCTACTGGTCGAGGACGACGACGGGGTCGGTGACGCCCTGGTCGAGGCGCTGGGCGCGGCCGGCCACCGGCCGACCCGGGCCAGGCGCGGCGCCGACGCGCTGACCGGGCATCACCACGCCGACCTGGTGCTGCTCGACCTCGGCCTGCCCGACCTGCACGGCCTCGACGTGCTGCGCAAGCTCCGGAAGGTCACCGACATGCCGGTGCTGGTGCTGACCGCGCACGGCGACGAGCGGTCCGTCGTGCGCGGCCTGCGCCTCGGCGCGGACGACTACCTGGTCAAACCGGTCCGGCTGGCCGAGCTGCTGGCCCGGATGGAGGCCGTGTCCCGGCGGGCGGCGGCGCGGGCCACGCCGCCGCCGTCGGTGGTGGAGATCGGCGACGTGCGGATCGACATGAACGCCCGGCAGGTGCACGTCGCCGACGAGCTGATTCCGTTGACGTCCAAGGAGTTCGACGTGCTGGCGGTGCTCGCCGTGCGGCACGGGGCCGCGGTCAGCCGGCAGCAGCTGATGGACGAGGTGTGGGGCGACGCGTACCTGGCGATCTCGCGGTCGCTGGACGTGCATGTGGCGCAGCTGCGGGCGAAGCTGCGCCGGCCCGGGCTGCTGACCACGATCCGCAACTTCGGCTACCGGCTCGGCGGCTGACGTGCGGGCCCGGCTGCTGGTGGTGCTGCTGGCCTTCTCGGTCACGGCGGTGGCGGCGTTCGCGTGGCCGCTGCTGACCGTGACGGCCCGCGAGCGCACCCAGCAGCTGTCCATCGGCCGCACCGCCGACCTGGCCCGGTTCGCCGGCCTGGTCCAGCAGGACGACTCGGAACAGCTGGTCAGCGAGGTCAACCGGTACACGGCTCTGTACGGCGAGCCGGTCGTGGTCGTGAACGCGCAGCGGCAGCCGATCGTCACCGCCGGCCGCATCTCCGTGCAGGATGCCGATGTGGCGCCGATGATCGACGCCGCCCTGCGCAACCAGCCCGCGCCTGCTCTGGACGCCGTGATGCCGTGGTCCACTTCGGACGTTCTGCTGGCCCGCCCGATCGGCACCGGCTCACGGGTGATCGGCGCGGTTGTCATGCGCGCCTCGGTGCGGGCCGCCGCTGCCGACGTCGCTCGTGGGTGGGCGGTCATCCTCGCCGGTGCTTTCGCCGCCCTCGTCGGCTGCGTGCTGCTGGCCCTGGTCGTCGCCCGCTGGGTGCTTCGGCCGCTCGCCGAGCTGTCCCGCGGTCTCGGCGCTGTCGCCGCCGGTCAGCCGCATGCCCACGTCCAGGGCCGCGACGGGCCCCGTGAGCTGCGGGAGCTCGCCTCCTCGTTCAACCGGATGTCCGACGCCGTCAGCGAGGCCGCCGAGCAGCAGCGCCGCCTGATCAGCGACGCCTCCCACCAGCTCCGCAACCCCTTGGCGGCCTTGCGGTTGCGTGTCGACTCGTTGGCGCCTCGGGTCGTGGAGGACGGCCAACCCTCGTACAAGTCGGCCGTCGCGGAGGTCGAGCGGCTGGAGTCGCTGCTGGACAGCCTGCTGGCCATGGCCCACGCCGAGCACACCGCCACCCGCCTCACCGTCGCCCAGGACAACGACACCTGTGTCCCTGCGGTCGTCGTTCTGGAGCGGCTGGACGCATGGTCGGTGGCCGCCGCCGATGCCGGGGTTTCGTTGGCGCAGGGCGATATGGACACCTCCGTCGAGGTCCGTTGCCCCGAGCACGACCTCAGCCAGGTCCTCGACGTCGTGCTCGACAACGCGATCAAGTACGGCGGTTCCGAGGTCACCGTCTCCTGCACGGCCGACGCGATCATCGTCTCCGACAACGGTCCCGGCCTCAGCGAGGAGGAGTTGGCCATGGCCACCACTCGGTTCTGGCGCTCCCGCCGCAGCAGCCACCCCCGCGGCAGCGGCCTGGGGCTGCCCATCGCCGAGCGACTGGTCACCGCCCACGGCGGCCGGTTGTCCTTGCAGGCAGGCGATCCCGGCCTGACCGTGACCATCGAGCTGCCGTCATGAGGCGCCGTACCTTCCTCACGGCCGCCCTGGCCGGTGCCCTCGCCACCGGATGCAGCACGTCCGGGCCGACCCGGTCACTGACCATCGCCGCCGGCGAGGCCGGCGGCTTCTACCTGGCGTTCGGCCGGCTGCTGGCCGACCAGATCAACGCCACGCAGCCGTGGCTGCAGTGCACCGCCGTGGAAACGACCGCCAGCCTGGCCAACATCGACCTGCTCCGCACCGGCAAGGCCGACCTGGCCCTGGTCCTCGCCGACACCGCCCGCGCCGCCGGCTCCGGCCAGGCGCCGTTCACCTCGGCCGTCGATCTCCGCGCCCTCGGCCGCGTGTACGAGAACTACCTGCAACTGGTCGTCCGCAACGACTCGCCGCTCTCGACAGTGTCCGATCTGGACGGCCGAACCGTCTCGCTGGGCGCCGCCGGCTCCGGCGCCTCGCTGACCGGCGACCGCATCATCGCGGCCGCCGGCATCACCCCTCGGGTGCAACACCTCCCCCTCGCCGACGCCGTGTCCGCCCTCGCCGCCGGCACCATCGATGCCCTGCTGTGGTCCGGCGGCGTCCCCACCCCCGCCCTGGCCAAGCTCGACTCGTCCGTGGGCATCCGCCTGCTCCCCCTCGACGGCGTCCTCCCGGCCCTGCGCTCCCGCCACGGCATGCTGTACGAGCAGCTCCCCGTGCCCTCCGGCGGCTACCGCTTCGTGCACCAGGTCCCCACCATCGGCGTCGCCAACCTCCTCGTCGGCCTGCCGACGCTGCCCGACGACGTCGCCGCGGCGGTGGTTCGGGTGCTGGTCGAGCGGGCCGACCAGCTGGTGCCGGGGGAGGCGCTGGGCACCCAATTCCTCGACATCCGCACGCTGATCGGCACCGCCGACCTACCGCTGCACCCCGGCGCCGCCGAGGCCTACCGGCAGCTCCACGGCTAGCTCACGAAGCCGTACTCACCCACCAGCGTGACGTCGGAGCGCTCGGGGCCGTCCGCCGCGCGGGCGGCGAAGTCCTGCTGGAACTCCTTGAACGCCGCCGACCGCATCAGCGGGTTGTCCTCGCCGTCGTAGGCCGCGACGTGCACGAAAGTCACGCCGTCGGCCAGCCGGAACGTGGCGTAGTGCAGGCCGCCCGGGTCGTCGGCGTCGAGCTCCCGGTAGACGGCCTCGACCAGCCGCTGGTTCTCCTCGGCCGCCTCCGGCCTGGTCCGGTAGCGGATCATCACTGCCCTGTTCACTGGTTCCTCCCGGTTGTCAGGGTTCGCCAGTACCTACTCGGCCGGCCGCCGGCACTCATCGCGATGACTTCCGGGCCGCCCGCGAGTATGTCCTCCGTGACGATCGATCTCGATGCCCACCGGCGCGAGCTGCTGGCCCACTGCTACCGGATGACCGGCTCCGTGCTGGACGCGGAGGACCTCGTGCAGGAGACGATGCTGCGGGCGTGGCGGGCCCGCGACGACTTCGACTCGGGACGGGCGTCGCTGCGCACCTGGCTGTACCGGATCGCCACCAACGTCTGCCTGACCGCCCTCGAACGCCGGGGCCGGCGGCCACTGCCGTCCGGGCTCGGCGCCGCCACGTTCGAACCCGACGCGCCGTTGGTGCACAGCCCGGAGGTGCCGTGGCTGCAACCAGTGCCGGACGCCTTGATCACCGACCCGGCCGCCGTCGTCGCCTCGCGGGGCAGCGTGCGGCTGGCGCTCGTCGCCGCCATGCAGCACCTGTCAGCACGGCAGCGCGCCGTGCTGCTCCTGCGTGACGTGCTGGCCTGGCCGGCGGCCGAGGTCGCCGACCTGCTCGGGACGTCCGTAGCCGCCGTGAACAGCCTGCTGCAGCGAGCCCGCACGCAGCTCGCCGCCGTGTCACCGGCCGAGGAATCGACCGTGGAGCCCGACGATGCCACGCAGCGAGCCGTGCTGGACCAGTTCGCCGCGGCCTTCGAGAACTCCGACCCCGAGCTGCTCACCCGGCTGCTCGCCGAGGACGTCACGCTGGAGATGCCGCCGCACCGCACCTGGTTCGCCGGTCGGCACGCCGTCGGCACGTTCCTCGGACGGGTGGTTCGCGCCGGTTCGTGGCGGCTGCTCCCCACCCGCGCGAACGGCCAGCCCGCCTTCGGCACCTATGTGGACGGACACGAGCACGGCATCACCGTGCTGGCGCTGAACGGATTTCAGGTCAGCCGCGTGGTGGCGTTCCACGACCCATCGCTGTTCAGGTGGTTCGACTTTAATTCGCACTGAAGCCATGGAGCATCCTGTACCTGTTAGGTTCTGCAGCCATGCCCCGCTGGCTGAAGATCGTCGCGCACGTTGTCGAGCCCGCCCACAACGCGGCCGGCGCCGTGCACGGGACCGCCATCTGCGCGGCCCTGATCGCCACCGTCCAGGAGCAGACCAAGCTCGTCATGACGGTCGTCGCCGTGCCCGCGACGCTGATCGTCTACTGGATCGCGTTCTCGTACGCGCACTTCCTGGGGGACGGGATCGCCGGCGATTCCCCGTCGTGGCTGCGCGGCCTGCGACACTCGCTGGCCGAGGAGTTCTCCATCGTCGAGAACGCCGTGCTGCCGCTGGTGGTGCTGCTGATCATGACCGCCGCCGGCGCGCCGCTCGACACCGCGGTGTGGACCTCGCTGGGCGCCGCGGTGGCGCTGATGTTCGGCTGGGGCCTGCTCGCCGCCGGCCGCAACGGCCACTCCACCGGCGCCAGCGTCGGCATCGGCTTCATCAGCGCGCTCGTCGGGGCACTCATCATCGTGTTGAAGGTCGCGGTGAAGTACCTGTCCTGACCGGATCTGGCAGGGTGGACGGCATGGAGCCGACCGACCTGTCCGCCCGGATCTTCCAGAACGCCGTCGGCGCGCTGGAGCTGTACACGATGTACATCGGCGAACGCCTCGGCTACTACCGGGCGCTCGCGGACGGCGGCCCGCTGACGTCGTCGGAGCTGGCCCAGCGCACCGGAACCGCCGAGCGGTACGCCCGCGAATGGCTCGAACACCACGCCGCCGCCGGGCTGGTCGAGGTCGTCGAGCCGGGGAGATACCTGGTGCCCGCGGGCCATGTCCCGGTGCTCGCCGACGCCTCGAGTCTGCTGTTCGGCACGTCGATGAGCATCGAACTCGTGCGCGCCGCCCGACGGCTCGGCGACGTCGTCGACGCGTTCCGGACCGGTGGCGCGCCGGCGCCGATGACCTGGGAGCCGGAGGGGCGCTGGCCGTCCAACCGGCCGGTGTTCATGAACCTGCTGGGCTCCTCGTGGTTGCCGGCCATTCCGTCAGTCCACAAGCGACTGTCCACTTCGGCCCGGGTTGCCGACATCGCCTGCGGCCTCGGCTGGTCCAGCATCGCGATGGCGCAGGCGTATCCGGAGATCACCGTGCACGGCCTGGACCTCGACGAGCGGGCCATCGAGTCCGCGACGAGGAGCGCCGAGGAATCGGGCGTGGCCGACCGGGTGCGGTTCTCCGCCGCCGATGCCGCCACCGGGCTCGACGGGCCGTACGACCTGGTCACAATCATCGAGGCCCTGCACGACATGGCGTACCCGGTGGCCGTGCTCAGCGCGGCCCGGGAGTCCTTGGCCGACGACGGTTTCGTGCTCGTCATCGACGAACGGACCGACCCCGAGCCCGCTGCGCCCGCCTCTCAGCGCGAGCAGTACCTCTACGGCTGGAGTGTCATCTCCTGCCTGCCCGACGCCATGGGCGTGCCGGATTCCGCTGCCACCGGCACCGTCATGCGCCCCGAGACGCTGCGGCACTACGCCTCGGAAGCCGGCTTCCGAGGCGTCGAGATGCTGCCCATCGGCGCCGACAAGTGGGCGTTCTACCTGCTGTCCGACTGAAAGCTGCGACGTTCGTGGAGCGGTCGGAGGCCGGCCCTGGTCAGGTTGCCGAACGACGAGTTCTTCCGACCGGGGGCCGGCTTTCCCGTCTCCGCCACGAGGTTACGGCACCCATCCGCCGCCGCTTCCTTGGCGCGGCGGGTGATGAGCGCCGACTGGATGCCCCGGTTCCGATGTGACGCGAGCGTCGCCGCAGTCGTCAGATAGCCCAGATCCCCTTGCCGGTAAAGGCATGCCGCCCCGACCGCCTGCGCCCCGTCCCACGCCACGAAGTGCCGCGCGTCGGGACGTCCGACCGATCGGGTCAGCACCTTCACGAGATGCGCCGCGATCCCGAAGCCGCTCGCGATCACCGCCGCCCAGTCCCCCGCCCGGCCCGGGCCGATTTCCGTGATCGAGAACGCCGTGTCGTCGCTGTGCCGGACTTCCCCGATCTCGCAGCCCAGCTTCACCCACGGCTGCGTCTCGACCAGCCCGTTCGCCTCGCGGATCTCCTCCCAGCTCGGCGGCAGCGCCCACGGCGCCAACTGCAACTCGCCGACGCCCTGGTGGAAGTCCAGGATCGCCAGCAGCTCGTCGTCCGTCAGCTGCCGGTCGAAGCCGAACGCACGGGTCCAGAAGTGCCCCGGATCGTCCGGCGCCTCGGCCACCACGCCGCCGGCCAGACGGCGCAGCGTTATGCCCTCGGACAGGCATTCCGTCACGAAGGCTGCTTCCACCCGCTCGGCTTCCCGGCGCATCACCGGTCACCGTAACCGGAAAGTGCGCCGTCCTCACGTCTGCAGCAGCAGCTTGCCCAGGAAACGCCGTGATTCTATGTCCGAATGGGCGGCCGCGGCCTGCTCAAGCGGGTAGATGCGGCCAATGATCGGCGTCAGCCGACCGGCCGCCGCCTCGTCGAGCACCTGCCGTACCCGGCGGGGCGTGTCCGCCCAGAACTCCGGCAGCTGCGACATGCCCACGACGCTCAGCCGCTGCCGATCCGCCTCCCCTACCACGGTCTCCGCGCCGCCGGCCATGCCGTAGGCGGAGAACCGGCCACCGTCGGAGAGCAACGCCGGGAACGACGCCCCCAGCACGCCGCCGATCCCGTCGAACACCACGTCCAGGTCGCTCAGGGTTCGCGCCCAGTCCGGGTCTGAGTAGTCCACCGCCTGTGCGCCCAACTTCCGGGCAATGGCGGCCTTTTCCTCGCCGCGGACCGCCGCGATGACCGTCGCTCCCGCCGCGCCGGCCAGTTGCACCAACAGGCTGCCCAGGCCGCCCACGCCCGGCGCCACGAGCACCCTGTCCCCGTCACGAACGGGAGTTCGCTCCAGTAGGGCGAGTGCGGTGCTGCCATCGTCGAGCAACGCCAAGGCATCCCGTAGCTCCAGGCCCGCCGGCACGACGTAGGAAGCCTCCGGCGCCGCCAACACCACCTCCGCGTAACCGCCGCCCGTCGCTCGGGTGATCACCCTGGCGCCCAACCATGAGTGGTCCACCTCCGGTCCGATCGCGGTCACCACACCGGCCACCGCGCCGCCCGGCACGTACGGCGGCGTCACCGCGAAGAACTCCGGGCCGTTGCCGCTGCGGATCCGGGTGTCGAGCCAGCCCACCCCCACCAGGTCCACGTCCACCCGGAACTGGCCGGCCGCCTGCTGCGGCGCCGGAAGCTCGGCCAGTTCCAGCACGTTCGGCGGACCGAACCGACTCGCCTTGATCGCTCTCATGCCCCCAGTGTCAAACTTCGACCAATCTTGAGGTCAAGCGCCGGCGGCCTCGTCGATCAGGTCGGCGATCGCCACCGGCTGCGAGGCCAGCGAGGCGTGGCCGGACGTCAGCTCGACCACCTTGCGCGGGTCCATCCGGGCCGCCATCCGGCGCTGGTTGTACGGGTGGATCATCCGGTCCTCGGTGGACACCTGGTACCAGGCCGGCTTGACCCGCCAGGCCGGGTCGCCCGCCGGGGCCACGAAGGCCGCGCCCTGCGGGGCCTTCTGGGTGACGGCCATGACCAGCGCCTCGTCCTCCGGCAGGTCCTGGCAGAAGCTCTCGTGGAACTTGTCCTGCGGGATCCACAGGTAGCCGTCCGAGTCCGGGGCCACGTTCGCGCCGCCCGGGGTCGGCTGCACCTCGCCGATCGAGGCCAGGCTCTCCCCCTTGTCCGGCGCGAAGGCGGCGACGTAGACCAGGCCGACCACGTTCGGCAGGTCGCCCGCCTCCGTGATCACCGCGCCGCCGTAGGAGTGGCCGACCAGCAGCACCGGCCCGTCCACCTGCTTGATCATCTGCTGGGTGCGGGCCGCGTCGTCGGCCAGCGAGGTCAGCGGGTTCTCCACCGCTCGCAGCGAGTCGTAGCCGCGGCGGCGCAGCTCCACGATCACCTTCGCCCAGTGGGCCGCGCCGCCCCAGAAGCCGTGCACCAGCAGCACCGTCGGCTTGGTGGACATGTCGGGTTGCCTCCTGCGTTCGAATCGGGTGGACTCGTGCAGGCTACGAGGAGGATTGGACAAGAAACATGCCTGAGAAGCCGGACAACTTTGCCGTTCCTCCAGCCGACGCGCTGTCGGACCTACTCCAGGCCGTGCACCTGCAGGGCGGCGAGATCGTCCGCTCCGCCACCGACCGCCCGCGCCGTGACCGCCACCCCGCCGGATCGCGGATGCTGCACATAGTCGAGCACGGCTCACTTCGCCTCGAGTTCCGTTCCGACGATCCGGTCGAGCTCGGGCCCGGCGACATGGCCCTGCTCGCCCGGGGCGACACCCACGTCGTGCGGGCCACCGACGCCGGCTGGGTCACCGGTCACTTCCTCGTCGACCACCTCGTCGCCGATCCCCTGCTCAACGTGCTCCCCGCCGCCATCGTCGTTCGCGGCGACTCCGGTGACGTGCCCTGGCTGCCCATGAGCCTGCGGCTCATGCTCTCCGAGGTCACCGACCCCAAGCCCGGTTCCCGCGTGATGGTCGCCCGCCTGCTCGACCTGCTGTTCATCCGGGCCCTTCGCGTCTGGGCCGCCTCGGGCCGGCAGGCCCAGCCCGGCTGGCTCACCGCCGCCATGGACCCGGCGATCGGTCCCGTCCTGTCCGCCATCCACCGCGACCCCGCCCGTGACTGGTCCGTCGACGAGCTCGCCGCCGTGGCGTCGCTGTCCCGCTCCGCCTTCGCCACCCGCTTCGCCACCCTGCTCGGCCAGCCGCCCGGCGCCTACGTCCAGCGGCAGCGCCTCGAACGCGCCGCCCACCTGCTCGACTCCACCACCGAGTCCGTCGGCCGCATCGCAGCCCGCGTCGGCTACGCCTCCGAAGCCGCCTTCAGCCGCGCCTTCACCCGTGCCTTCGGCGATTCCCCCCGAACCTGGCGCAAAACCACGCCCCCCACCCCCTGAAAACAGCCCGCCGCGGGTCCCCGGTCCCGCGGCGGGCCAAACATCAGACCTGTTTCGTCACCGCATCAGCCGGGACTTCCAGAATGCCGTAGTCCACGCAATAACACTGCGGGGACACGACAACCATCCGCGGCGCTTCGGCCACCACGGTGCCCACGCTCTCGACAGAATGGCGGTCCACAGTCGACTGATCGACGGCGGAACGGTCCACGGCGACGTGGTGCGCGACGGTGTCAGTCGGAACGGACCACGGGTTGGCAAGAGCCAAACCAAACACGATCGCGGCGACTGCGAGGAAGTACTTCAACGTGCGCCTTTCTCAGTATCGCATAACCGGGGACGTTGCTACGGCAACAACAATCAGGGACTCTAGACCCGTCACACGCCGTGGTGATCAAGGGGTTCACGATCGGGGCACGGGCACAGACGCGCACACATGTGCACGAGCCGCACGGGTGGCGGGACGTGTCCGCCAGTCAGGCGACGGACACGCGAGGCACCAAGGGCCGCACGCCGCCACAGCTGTAGTCGACCACCCAGCAGACGATCAGGACCGTGATCGCCAACGCGGTCACAGACTTGACACTTCTGTTACGAGCCAAGGTGGTGCTTCCTCTCGCATGTCGCCGACGACACATCAGGCAGTGCGCGAGAGCATGACACACCACTATGGACAGTCCGTAGTCGGGGTCCGGCAAATGACCGTCAACGCCAACCACGATTGGAGGATTGAGCATCGATCGGGCGACCCGGATGTACGTGCACGCCCACCAGTACCGTCACCCATACGTGTAATGAAGATCTTTCGCGTGTTACCCGCTGTGATCAACTTCGGCACTCAGGCCGCGCCGAGTTCATCCAATCGCTGCATGATCTGGTGACCGCGTGGATCTCCCCGATCCAGATAGATCCGGGCAGCCGCACGCCAAGCATCGGTCGCCGCGACCACGTCACCCGTCGCGTGCCGGAGCCGGCCGACGAGATCGAGCGCGGTCGCTTCCCCTTCGGCGTGCCATGTCAGCCTGGCCAGTTCCACGGCGCGCAGCGCGTGTCGCAGAGCGGCATCACGATCACCGTCGAGATCGATGTGCGTCTGCGCCAATCGAATGCGGGCATTGCGGGCGCCGGCCAGATCGTGGATCTCCTCCAGGAGCGCGACCGCCTGCTCGCCGTGCCCGACGGCGTTGACCTTGTCGCCGCGTTCTGCCAGCAAGGCGCCGAGCTCCGCCAGTGTGTCCCCGGTGCCGTGAGCGTCGTGGGCCGCCTCACGGGCCGCAAGCGCCTGGTACAGCCATTTCGCGGCCTGGATCGGCTGACCGCAGGCCCGGTAGGTGGTGCCCATGCGGTGCATGGTCGTAGCCTGAAGCGCGACGCTGCCGTCCCGCTGTGCTGCCTGCAGCGCACGCTCGAAGAGCTCCAGCGCGCGGGGGAACCGACCTCGGCTGACCTCCACACGGGCCAAGTTGTGCAGGACCGCCGACACACCGAGATCGCTACCGCTTTCCGAGGCGTAACGAAGCGCCGACTCGAGCAGGGGCCGCGCCTCGTCATACTCGCCGATGTGCAGCAGGAAAGAGGCCAGGTTGTTGACGCACGCACCACGCGCGAAGGCGTCGCCAGACCCCTCGGCCAGCTCAAGGGCGATCTCCCAGGCCCGCTTCGCTTCGTCTAGCCAGCCAAACCTCACCATTGGAGGTGCGACGACCTGCGGCGTCCGCCAGTACGCATAGCGCCGACCGTCCCTGGCCACCTCCAACACGCCGGAGAGGTTGTTTCGTTCAAGCTCGAACCATCGCGCCGCCTCGGCACTGCCCGCGAACTCGGCGGCGGTGACGCCGTCTTCGATCTCCAACGGCGGCACCCTGCAGTCGTAGGACATCACCGCCCGAAACGCATTGTCGGCGCTGTGGAAGTAGAACGACTGCAGACGCAGCTCGGCGGCCTCCCGGTCGGCGGCGTGCTCCGGATCGGACACCAGCTCCGAGGCATAGCTGCGAAGCACGTCATGGAGCTGGTACCGATCGAGATCACCGCGTTGATCGAGCAGATGCGCGTCGACCAACTCCTCAAGCGCATCCTCGACATCCCGACCGGCGAGCGCGGTGATCGCCGCGACACCGATGTCCAGACCGGGGTGCAGGCCGAGCAATCGAAAGAGCCGCCGACCAGCCTCGCTGAGAGCGAGATAGGACAGCTCGAACACAGCCGCCAGGCTTGTGGCGGCGGCGTCGCCGTGGCGCCCGAGCTTCAACAGTCGAGAACCGCGAAGCCGATCCACGAAGGCGGACAGCGGTGCGCCGGGTCGCGCGGAAACCCAGTCGCCGACGATGGTCAACGCGAGCGGGAATCCCACACACAGGTCCGCCAGCTGGGAGACGGCCGCCGAGTCCGCTGCCGGCCGCCCCATCCGGCCGACCAGCAGTGCGACCCCTTCGTCGTGAGCAAGGGGCGGCACCGTGACCATGCGCGCCCCGCCTGAGACCACGAGACCGAGCAGCCTCTTCCTGCTGGTCACCAGGACGACGGCGGGACCGAGCAGCGGCATGATGCGCTGGACCTGGGCGGACTCGGCGACGTTGTCCAACACCACCAGCATCCGGCGATTGGCGGTCAGCTGACGCAGCTTCTCGGTCCGCGCCCGCGCGCTCACCTCACCCTCGACAGGATATCCAAGCGCCGCCAGAAATGTGTATATAATTTCGGCTTCGGTGACCCGCGGGCCGTAGCCGAAGCCATTGAGGTCCAGATAGAGCGCGCCGTCGGCGAAACGGCGTCGACGGGCCCAGTGAACCGCGAGGGTCGTCTTGCCGATACCGCCAGGTCCACCCAGCACTATCACCTTCGCCGACGCCGCGAGGGCGGTGTCGAGCTGTGCCAGCAGGTCGCGCCGGCCGGTGAAGTCCGGGACCGCGTCGGGGAGTTGGTCTGGCCGCACCCGATGACGGACAACAGCTCCATGCGTCGCAACAAGATGGTTGTAGAATCTCTGAATCTCGGCCGCGGACTCGTCGTCGAGGTTGTCCCGCATGCGCTTGCGAAAGTTCTGACAGAACTGCTTGGCGTCGTCGAACCTCGACTGCGCACAGAGGGCACGCAACCGTTGCTGGGCGACCAAGAGGGTGTCGCCGTGATCGCGGTCCAGCTCGTCGAGTCTGCGCAGCGCTTCGTCCAGCTCGCCGACGTCGACCAGCCAACCCGCCAACGCGATATTCGCCGGCAGCCATTCGTTCTCGATCACAATGCGACGCCAGTTGCGTGCCCGCTCGCTGTCCAGTTCCGGCATCGGCGTGCCACGCCACAGCGCCAGCGCCTCCTCGGCGATCCGACAGGCCTGCACATGGTCGCCCTTGGCACCGACATCGCGGGCCCGCGCCATCAGCTCGCGGAACACGAAGTAGTCGACCACCGCATGGTCCACGTCCAACCTGTAGCCCCGGTATTCGCTGACAAGTTCGACATGCGCGGCGAGCACCTTATTTAAGGGATTCCGGATGCGGGACACGTGCGTCTGCAGCGCCGACGAGGGCTTGCGTAGGCTGTCGTCGCTATCCCAGAGCCAGTCGCTCAACGTATCGATTGACATCGCCTTACCTGGTTGGGTGGCCAGCGCAGCGAGCACCGCGCGCTCCTTGGGCCGACCCCAATCGACATCGAGGCGACCGTCGATACGCAGCACGGTCTCACCGAGAATCCCTAGCACGACGTCCATTGCGCACCCCCTGCGCCGACTCGTTCCGAGTGTGCCCGTGATAGGAACGTCGATCCAGTTTCAATTCTGCATCATTCTCGAACGCCCGCCCCGTATGCACGTGCACGTGACAGCGATCTGACAGCGCACCGGTTCCCGATCACACCCTCAGCCGTCCGTTTCACATGGGCGAACCGAACATGGTGCGTGGATCATTGGCATGAGCTGGCCTTTTCGCCGCGGACGGATTCCTGTGGGCGATCTGACAACCCCGTTGCGCAGCCTCGTTCCCACGGGGTTCTACGAGGGGAGAAAGGCTATGGACGGTCAGGCGTGGGTGCGGGGGCCGGTCGGGGTGGACGCGGCCAAGCGGGTGACGATGGCCGGGTGTCGGTCGGTGCTGGTGATGGTTCCGACGATGACGGCGGGCACGAGGCTGAGCGAGGTGGTGCCGCTGCTGGAGGCGGATCACCGGATCCAGCTGATCTACACAGTGCCGGGGGCGATGGAGCGGTGGCACGGCCTGGACGAGTACGTGCACGGCCTGGGCGCGATGGTGCTGCCCTGGGGACAGGCGATGCGGGAGCGGTACGACCTGGTGTTGACGGCGAGCCACCGAGAGATCGAACACGTGCGAGGCAAGGTGATGGTGCTGCCGCACGGCGTGGGCAACGCGATGTCACGGAGGTACAGCCGGAAGGCGGGCGGTGCGACGCGGGCGACGACGGGGCTGGACCGGGAAGTGCTGACGTACCGGGGCCGCGTGATCCCGTCGGCGATCATGCTGAGTCACGAGGCGGAGTTGGCCATCCTCCGCACCCGGTGCCCGGAGGCGGCGCACACGGCGGTGGTGGCGGGTGACATCTGCCTGGACCGCATGGTGGCGAGCCGGCGGTTCCGCGACGGCTACCGCGAGGCGCTGGGGGTGCGTGAGGGCGAATGCCTGGTGACGATCAGTTCGACGTGGGGCACGGAGTCCACGTTCGGGCAGCACTTCGAGCTGTACCAAAGGCTGTCGAAGCAAGGCTGCAAGGTGGCGGCGGTGCTGCACCCGAACATCACGGCGGCGCACGGTCGCGCGGCGGTGCGGGGATGGCTCGGCGACTGCATCCGCGCGGGCTTGACGGTGATCCCACCGGATCGCGGCTGGCAGGCGGCGATGGTCGCGAGCGACCTCGTGATCGGTGATCACGGATCCTCCACGATGTACGCGGCGGCGAGCGGGACGCCGACGATCATCGCGACGGATCCGCCGCCGCTGTGGCCGGACAGCCCGGCGGACGTGTTGATGCGCAACACGCCCCGGCTCGATCACGGCGCGAAGCTCTGGCCGCAGCTGACGAAGGCGATGGCGGAGCACAGCGGACCGGACGCGGAACTGGCGAGGGTGATCACCGGACGGCCGGGCGAGGCGGCCGCGATTCTGAGGTCCACAATGTACTGGCTGCTCGGCCTGGCCGAGCCGACGCGCGCGTTGCCGATGAATCCGGTGCCGGTGCCATGGACTTCCTGATGGCACAGGCGGATGACGAGCGGTGGCGGCAGTTCGCCGACGTGATCGTCCATCGGGAGGCTGCGGTGGCGCCGGCGCTCGTCGCGGCGAGGACGCTCGACGAGTTGCCGGGATGCCGGCTGGTTGCGGTGCCGATCAGGTATGGCTGCGTCCTGGTCGCCCGCAACCGGCCACCGGTGGTCGTCGTTGGCCCGGTCGACGTCGAATCCGTTGCGGCGGCGGCCTATTCGACACTGCTCAGCTTGGCCCGCACTTCGGCGGCCCTGGGATCGGCCACCTGCTCGTAGAGCTCCGCGGCCTCGGTGTAGGCCCGCCGCGCGGCCGGCAGATCGCCGGTCCGCGCGGCGAGGTCGCCCATGGCGGTGAGGATCTCGGCCTGGTAGTACGCGGAACCCAACTCCCGCATGAGGTCGAGCGCCTGGCCCAGCGGCGCCGCGGCCGACTGTGGATCCGACGAATCGAGCGCGGTGAGTCCGAGGTACATCAACGTGCGGGAGTACTGGGTACGGTCGGACATCGACCCGAAGATGTCGGCCGCGGCCCGCATTTCCGCCACGGCCTCGTCGTGACGGCCGAGCGTGGTCAGCATCTGGCCAATCCGCCGCCGGCACAGCGCGACGCCGCGGGTCTCGCCGATCGCCTGCTGCATATCCCTTGCCCTGGCGTAGTAGCCGATCGCCTCGGTGAGCTCGCCGAGTCCACGGGCGGCGCGGCCGAGCTGCGAGTACGCGGTGGCGATGGTGCGGTCGTCCGCCACGGTCTCGGCCAGCCGCAGGGCATGCGTGTTCTGCTCGATCGCCTCGCGGTAGTCGCCGACCTTGGCATGCGCGTAGCCGAGTTGCGACCGCAGCCGGGCCTCCGCCAGCGGATCCGCCAGGCGGTGCGCGGCGCGCACACCCTCGCGGAACATGTCGATCGCCGCCTGGTAGTGCCTGCTGTGCAGGAAGAATCCCCAGAACGCCTCGCTGAACTGCCAGACGAGGTCGTCCCATCCCCGCTCGACGGCGTCCGCGAACACGGCACGCAGTGTCGCACGGTGGGCGGTGAGCCACGCCAACGACTCGATGTCATTGCGGAACAGGGAAAGCGGTCGCTCGTACCGCGGGCCGGTACGGCGGCGGAACGGGTGCAACGCGAGGTCGGCCGACACCAGGACGTCCAGATACCACTCGACGAGGCGGCGCAGGGCTGCGGCGTGTTCGTCGTCGGTGATCTGGTCGAGGGCATGCACGCGCAGGAGGTCGTGATAGGCGAACGTGCGGTCGTCGACCTCGCGCAGAAGGTTGGCGTCGATGAGGACGTCGAGCAGACCCTCGGTCTCGGCCAACGGCAGACCGATGCAGGCGGCGGCAGCGGAGACGTCGAAGTCGCCGGCGGGGTGCACGGCGCAGAGGCGGTAGAGGCGCGCGGCGGCGGATGGGAGTTCGCGGTAGGACAGGTCGAAAAGGATCTGCACGGAAGGCTCCCCGTCCAAGATCAAGGCGGCGAGCCGCTGCTCCCGGAGGGTGGCAGCTTCCCGGGCGAGCGGACGGCGCGGACGGGATGAGAGGCGAGCGCCGACGACGGACAGGGCGATGGGCAGGCCGCCGCACAGTCGCGCCAACTCTTGGGCGGCAACGGGTTCGGCCGACGGCCGGTCGTCGTCGACGACCTTGGCAAGCAGTTCGACGGAGGCCGGGAGGTCCATCGGATCGACCTCGACGAACCGGGCACCGTCCATGGCGAGGCCGGCGAGCCGCAGTCGGCTGGTGACGACGGCGATGCTGGCGCCGCCGGGCAACAGGGGCCGCACCTGTGCGGCGGACAGGGCATTGTCGATGAGCACGGCAAAGGATCGGCCGGCGACGAGCGAACGGTAGAGGCCGGTTCTGGCGGCGAGTTCGACGGGTATGCGGTCGGGCCGGACGCCGAGCGCGATCAGGAACCATTCGAGGGCGTCCCCGGCGGCCACGGGCCCCTCAGCGGAAAACGCGCGCAGATCGACGAAGAGGCTCCCGTCGGGAAATTCGCCAGCCACGTCGTGCAACCACCGCAGGGCGAGCGCGGTCTTGCCGACACCGCCGACACCGTGCAGCACAACGACGGGCGGCGATTCGGTTCGCCACCGCGCCAGCCGGTCGAGTTCCCGTTGCCTGCTGGTGAAGCTCCGTGGCGCCGGCGGCAGTTGCGCCGGCACGACGGTCTCGTCAGCGGCGTCGAACACCTGCACTATTTGCCGTACATCACGAGCCTGTATGACACTTCCACGGACCGAACCGGTAATGGCGTTGCCGTGGTCGGCGTCCCGCATAGCATTCTCCGTCCCCGAGCCGGATCCTCCAGTACAGCTCATGGCAGGCATTCGGGGGTGGGATCTGCGACCGCCATCACCTCGGGGTTACTGCGATCGGCCGAGCCTATCGGACTTGCGCTGGAGCGCGCTCCAGGTGATGGGATTCCGGACATGACGAGGAACGGACGGGTGGCGCTGGTGACCGGCGCCAACAAGGGAATCGGACGGGAGATCGCGCGCGGGCTGGGGCAGGTGGGGTTCACGGTGCTGGCGTCGGCGCGGGATCGGCGGCGCGGGGCGCAGACGGTGGCGGAGTTGGCGGACGACGGCCTGGACGTGCGGTTCCTGCAGCTGGACGTGACGGAGGAGCCGTCCGTCTTCGCGGCGGCGGACCGGGTCGAGGCGGAGTTCGGGCGGCTGGACGTGTTGGTGAACAACGCGGGCATCGCCAACGAGCTGGGGGTGGCACCGAGCCTGACCGTGGTGGACGACATGCGCCGGGTGTACGAGACGAACGTCTTCGGCGTGGTGGCGGTGACCAACGCGATGCTGCCGCTGCTGCGGAAGTCCGAGGCGGCGCGGATCGTGAACGTGTCGAGCCGGCTGGGGTCGATCTCCCAGCAGGCGGCGCCGAACACGGAGCTGGGGCTGTTCATGGCCTACGCCAGCTCGAAGGCGGCGCTGAACGCGATCACCGTGCACTACGCGAGGGAGCTGGCCGACACGCCGATCAAGGTCAACGCCTGCGCGCCGGGATTCTGCGCGACGGACCTGAACGGCAACCTCGGCACCCGCACGCCGGCGCAGGGCGCGAAGATCGCCGTCGAGCTGGCCGTGCTGGCCGCCGACGGCCCGACCGGCGGCTTCTTCGACGAGAACGGCCCGGTCAGCTGGTAGGCACGACGTCCTTGCGTGCCAACCGGTCCCCGCACGTGGAGCAGTCCAGCGCGGCGACGAAGTCGGCGCCACAGGGGACGTGCCGGTAGACCAGCGCGGGCCCTTCGGCGGCCCGGTACCAGCGCTGGGCCCAGCCGACCAGGCACATCACCACCGGGAAGAAGGCCAGTCCCTTGGCGGTGAGCCGATAGTCGTCGGAGAGCACGCCCAGCGAGCACAGGGTGCGGATCCGGTCGGCGACCATGGTGGGCGAGGAGTTCAGGCACCGCTGGAAGTCGCTGAACCGGTGCACGCCCTGGAAGGCCGCGCCGACGAGGGCGGCGGACCAGCGGTTGCCGATGAGGGCGGTGGTCTCGGGGAAGAGGCCGGCGTTGAGCGAACCAACCTCTCCGCCGCCCGACCGGCGGCGGGTGGTGGCCTCGGGCACCGAGCGTTCCCACGAGCCGCTGGGCCCGAAGCCGCCCGCCAGGGAGCGGTCGCTGGCCACTACCGCGGCGTCGCAGGCGGAGCAGACCAGCACGGGGTCGAAGGGCTTGTCGCACAACCGGTGCACGCGGCCGGGGAGGCGTTCGACGTGGCCGGGGACCCAGCGGTCCTCCCACGCCCAGATGCTGAGCAGGATGGACCAGACGTCGGCGCCCCGCTCGGTGAGTCGGTATCCGTTGCCACGCACGAAAAGGCCGGCGTCGGTCAGGCGTGACAGCCGGGCGGTCAGAACGGCGTTGGAGATGGGGAGGCGGGCGCGCCAGTCGACGAAGCGGCTGGCGCCGAGCAGCGCCTCACGCAGGATGAGCAGGGACCACTCGTCGCCGAGCAGCCCCAGCGTCACCCCGATGGCGTTGCGCTGCCCGGCGGGCAGCTCCGTCACCTCAAGCACGCCAGCCCGGCAGCGATGATCCCGGCGCCCACGTGGCGTGGGTGCCGCTGGAAATCCTTTCCGGGAGCCGAATCCGCGCGATGGGGCCGTCGGACACCCGCTGGGCGGCGAAGACCAGGCACTCGGAGCGGTCGTTGACCATGTCGGTGGTGAGGGTGACGAGGTAGGCGTCGTCCTCCGACCCCGAACCGATCCGTGGGGCCACGGCGGTCTCGCTGCCGTAGACGCCGTCGCCGAAGGAGAAGCGCTCCTCGGTGCCACGCTGGAGATCGTGCTTGACGAGTCCGTCGAACAGGAACCAGCCGGGTTTGCCGGTGGCGGCGTAGGTGTAGCGGTAGGGCCGCCCACCGACGCCCGAATTGACCATGCCGAACTCGGTGATGGAGTCGGTGAGCTGTTCCTCCTTGCACTGGCCGGTGGCCAGGTTGAGCCGCCAGCGGTGCAGGCGGGTCTGGAGGCGGTCCAGAGCCAGGAACCGGAAGATTCGTTGGACGGAACCGGGCTGGCCGTTGTCGTCGGGCATCGGATCGTGCTGGAAGAAGCCGTCGAGCACGATCTCGTCGCCCTCCTCGTACGCGTTGACCCAATGCAGCACGTAGGTGGGCTCGGCCTCGAACCACAGCACCTCGTCGCTGCCGCCGCGGCGAGGGATCACGCCGAGCCGCAACGGCATGTCCCGATGGAACCGAGGCACATGCGCACCCTTGGCCATCAGACCGGCGTCCCAGAACATGGGGCAGTCGTTGAGGATCGCATAGTTCTCGGTGAAGGCCATGTCGTGCGGCAGGCGCGGCCCGGGCAGCGGCACGTCCACGTAGTGCACGAGTTGGTCAGCGGAATCCACGACGCCGTAGTGCAGGTACGGAGCCTCGGTGCTGTAGTTGAAGAACAGCAGTTCGCCGGTGCGCTCGTCCACCTTGGTGTGCGCGGAGACGCCGCACTCCGGCACCCAGGAGGACTTGCCGAGGGTCTCCAGCGACAGCGGATCGAGCCGGTACAGGTCTCCGCACTGGTAGAAGCTGCTCAGCGCGACACCGTTGTGCACCACTACGTCCGTGCTGGAGGAGTCCTTCATGCGGCCCCGAGCGCCCCAACCGTCCCGTTTGGACATCGTGGCCCGCTCGGCGATGCCGGCCCACAGCGGACCGCCGGCCTCGTTCTCGGCGAGCAGCCCGTCGGTGCGGACGAACCGGTTGCGGTAGAACGCCTTCCCGTCCCGGAACCCGACCATGTGGATCATGGCGTCGCCGTCGAACGGATGGTAGCGCTCGATGGCCGGATGCACCGGGTTCTCGGTGTTGCGCAGGTAGACACCGTCCAGATCGGACGGAAGCTCGCCGATCACCTCCAGGTCGTCGGCCCGCCACTCGGTGTGCTGCGGCCGCCACGGCCCGGTCCGGTACGGGTGGTCGTCGTCCGCCGGCAGCGTCGACAGCATCCGGCCGACGATCTCAACGTCCATCCTGGCTCCCCACCACGAAGGTCACGGTTGTTGTCGTGCTGCCGCCGATGTTGAGCGTGCCGATCCGCCGGGCGCCCTCGATCTGGCACGCACCGGCCCGGCCGGTCACCTGGCGGCTGGCGTCGAGCAGCATGCGCACGCCGGTCGCGCCGACCGGGTGCCCGCCGCCGATCAGACCGCCGCCGGCGTTGACGGGAATCCGACCGCCGCGCTCCAGCTCGCCGTTCTCCACGGCCTTCCAGCTCTCCCCCGGCTCGGTGATGCCGAAATGATCGATCGCCATGTATTCCGACATGGCAAAGCAGTCGTGCGTCTCGATACCGTCGACGGAATCGATTCCGGCCCGGCCAAAGGCGTCGAGAACGGCCCGCCGGACGTGCGGCAGCACATACGGCTCGTCCCGGCTGCGGTCGAACTTGGCCTGCAGCGGGAGGCCGACGGTCCGGTGCCCCCAGCCCTCGATCCGCGCGGCGCCGGCGGAGCCGGCCCGCGGGTGCCGGTCGGAGACCAGCACGACCCCGGCGCCACCGTCGGTGACCTGGCTGCACTGCTGGCGACGAACGCGGCCTTCGACGCGCGGATTGGCCATGTCGTCGCCGGTGAAGCTGGCCGGCCCGAACTCCCAGGCCCGGGTCTGCGCGTTCGGGTTGGACCGGGCGTTGCGGAAGTTGAGCTCGGCGATGGCGTTCAGATGAGCGTCGTCGAGGCCGTAGCGGCGGTCGTACTCGTCGGCGAGCAGGCTGAACATGTGCGGCCACATGAACTTGGCCTGTTGCCCCTCGTGCCCGACCCACGCGGCGGCGCCGAGGTACTGGGCGCTCAGGTCGCCCGGCACGGTCTTCTCCAGCTCGACGCCCAGCACCAGCGCGCAGTCGTAGCGACCGGACTCCAGGTCGGCCATCGCCGACAGGATGGCGACGCCGCCGGACGCGCAGGCGGCCTCGTGCCGGCTGGCCGGCACGCCCCACAGCCGGTCGTCGACGGTCGCCGGCATGCCGCCGAGCTGCCCCTGACCGGTGAACAGCTGGCCGAACGCGTTGCCGACGTGGATCACGCCGACCGCCACCGGATCGACCCTGGCGTCCACCAGCGTCTCCTGGACGACCTCCGCGACCAGGTCGGAGACCTCCAACCCGGCCCGGGGCCAGTTCCGCGCGAAGTCGGTCTGGTAGCCGCCGAGCACCCACACCATGCCGGCGATGCTACAACTAACAGAGTGACGCGGGTTACCCCGAATCGGTGGCGCGATCCGGACGATCCGCGTCGGCGGCTGGCCGAGGAACCGCCGCAGCGCCATCGCACCGACCGCGACCAGGGCGGCCGACGCCAGCACAAGAGCGGCGACAGCCGTGGAACGGTCGACGGCCAGCTGGCCGAGCTGGCCGACGACGAAGCCGGCGTACAGACCCCAGCTGACGAAGGCCGTGCCGAGCGCGGCCGGCAGGGTGGTGGTGGCCGAGACGGCGGCGGTGGCGCCGGCCAGCGCGACCAGCACGGCGACGGGATGGGCGAAGCCGCCGGCCGCGGCGGACCCGAGCACGACCACGGTGGCAACGGCGCAGCCGAGCGGGAAGCCGAACCCGCCGGCCAGCAGGTGCTTGTCCGACATGCCCCCAGTCCACTCCTCCGCCGGCCCGAAGGATCCGGCCCTGACGCCGTGATGACGCCTTCGACCTGGACTTTGACGGGTTCATGACACGAGATGACGGAGTGTCCGTAGGCTGTCCGGGTGACAACGCTAGGGGAGCACCACTCACAGGATCAGCAGAGCGGGCGGCATGCCGCGGCCGAGGGGGCCGAGCGGCATCCGCTGATCGACATGGACCGGGATCCCACGCCCGGCAAGGCCGACCACGCCCGTCCGGGCGAGGACGACGAGTAAGGGAGCACCACACCACGCGGTCGCCAGTGACGCGTGAGAAGTGACGAAAAGGGCAGTCAGGACCGGGCGACGAGCCTGGCCTGCTGCCCGTCGACGGCGACGACGTCCCCGTCGACCAGCTGACGGCCGCGCCGGGACTCGGCGCGGCCGTTCACCGTCACCTCCCCGTCCTCCAGCAGCTCGCGGGCGTGCGTGCCGTCCTCGGCGAGGTCGGCGAGCTTGAGGAACTGGCCGAGCCGGATGGTGTCGTCGCTGATCTCGACGGTCCGGATGGGTGACGTGGGCATGGCGACATGATCTCGCACGTGCATCCGGGACTAGGCTCGGCACGTGGCACAGGAGCATGTGGTCCTCCTGGACGAGGACGGTTACAACGTCGGCACCACTCCCAAGGCGACGGTGCACCACGGCGAGACGCCGCTGCACCTGGCGTTCTCCTCCTACCTGGTCGACGACGACGGCAGGGTGCTGCTGACGCGGCGGGCGCTGTCCAAGGCGACCTTCCCGGGTGTGTGGACCAACAGCTGCTGCGGCCATCCGGCCGACGGCGAGTCGATGGCCGACGCGGTGCGCCGCCGGGTCAAGGACGAGCTGGGCCTGGACGTCGGCCAGGTGGAGCTGATCCTGCCGGGGTTCCGGTACGTCGCGGAGCAGGACGGGATCGTCGAGAACGAGATGTGCCCGGTGTTCCGGGCCCGCGCGTACGGCGAGGTCACCGCCGACCCGACCGAGGTCGAGGACGCGCGCTGGGTGGAGTGGCCGGAGCTGCTGGGCATGCTCGACGACCCGCGGCTGTCCACATGGTGCCGCCTGCAGCTGCTCCAGCTGCGTGAGCTGGGCGGACACCCGAACGACTGGCCGGTGGGCGACCCGGCGCAGCTGCCGCCGGCCGCTACGCCCTGACGAGCGACCGCAGGCGGGCCATGGCAGCTGCCCCGAGCAGCGGGCCGACCGCCAGCAGCGGCACGGCCAGCCGCCAGCCGACCAGGTCGGCGAGCACCGGCAGCGCCTGAATCGTCACCACGCTGACCAGGAAGCCGATCGCGGTCTGGGCGGTCAGCGCGGTGCCGACGTACTCCTGGTCGGCGACTTCGGTCAACGCGGCGGAGAACTGCGCCGAGTCGGCGATCACCGTCGCTCCCCATACGGCCAGCACGATCAGGAACAGCACCGGCACGTCGAACACCGCCGCCGACAGCAGGCCGCTGGCGGCGCTGAACAGCATGGCGAGCATCGCGACGTAGGCACGGCCGTGGCGGTCCGCCCAGTAGCCGGCGACGAGGCAGCCGACCAGGCCGAACACGCCGGCGATCACGAACGCGGCGACGCCGACGCCGAGACGCCCCCACACGGCCCCGCTCGCGGCGAGATAGGTCGGCAGCCAGGACCACAGGGCGTACAGCTCCCACATGTGGCCGAAGTAGCCGAGGTTGACCAGGCGTTGCTTCCGGTCGGCGAACATCGTCACGACATAACGGGGATCGGGAACCCGAGTCGGCCGCATCGCCGGGCCCGATCGCATGAACGCCAGCGAGATCGCGGCCCCGACCACGGCCAGAACCGCCGCCGCCAGCAGCACGCCCCGCCAGGGCAGCGTGGTCAGGCCGTTGATCAGCTGCGGCGCGGCGGAGCCGACCGACAGCGCGCCGACGACCAGGCCCAGCGCCAGCCCCCGGGCGTTGGGCAGCCAGGACACGACGATCTTCATGCCGGGCGGGTAGACGCCGGCCAGGAACACGCCGGTGAGCAGCCGCAGCGCCAACACCGTCCAGGCGTCGTGGGCGGCCAGCGCGAGGGCCGCCGTCGACGCCGCGCCGAGAACGGCGCTGAGCGCGATCAGCACGTTCGGCCGGATCCGGTCGGCCAGGTTGGCCAGCGCCGAGACGACCGCCCCGATCGCGAAGCCGACCTGCACGGTCGCGGTCAGCCACACCGACTGCGTGCCGGTCAGTGTGAAGTCGGCCCGCAACGCGGGGGCCACCGCGGAGGCGGAGAACCACAGCGCCAAGACCAGGATCTGGACCAGGGCCACCAGGCCGAGCTGCCACCGAGGGGCCATTCGGGGGACGCTAGCGGTCCATCCGCCGCCCCGCGATAGCGCACCCGGGTGACCCCGGTCAAGCCGACAAGCTCGGAACGGACCGTTCCTCAACTCGGAGTTTGGGAATAGTCCGTTCCCAGCGTCGAAGTCAGGTGCCGGGGGCCTGGAACATCACCGGGGGGACCACCGGCGGCGCGGTGCGCGGCTTCTCCACCGGCTGGGGGGTGAACGTGAGCTCGGCCACCGGCGCCGGCTTCTTCTCGTCGGCGGCCTTCTCGGCGACGACCTTGTCCGGCGCCGGCTTCTCGGCCGCGGGCTTGTCCGCCGCGGGCTTCTCGGCCTGAGCCGCCTTCTCGGGGGAGGCCTTCTCGGGGGAGGCCTTCTCGGGGGAGGCGTCGAGCACCGACCGGGCCTGGTCGATCCACATCGTCCACATGACCTCGTCGCGGGTGCCCCTGACCTCGGCCCGCAGCGCCGACAGCGCGCCGCGGACCTGGGCGGCGAGCACCGAATTGGCCCGCACGTGCGCCCAGATCTGCTTGGCTTCCGCGTCCCGGCGCTTGACGACCTGACGGACCTTGTCCTGCAACACCGCCCTCGGCAGGTTCTGCCACTGCTCGACGACGGAGGCGGGAGTCGGGGGCATACGACAGCCATCCTTACAAGCTCGAGAAAACGTCATGTGGGCTGGACAAATGGCGCCGCCCCGCCCTGCCGCGATTCTAGCCGCCGTTCGCGGAGCGTGACGCCACGCTGGGCCGAATCGGTGAGCAACTTGCATGAAGACTACCCTGTAGGCAAATTATCAACCTCATGAGGCCGGCTTCGCTGTCCGCACTCGCCGCTTTCCTGGTCGTCTTCTCGCTGACGGCTCCCCCGACCGCCACCGCGGCGGCGCCACCCACCGAACTACCCGTCCAGGTCGACGGCACGTCCAAGCCGATCGGCCCCGGCACCACCTTGTCCACCTTCACCCGCGTCGACCCGAACGGCTGGCTGCGCGGCGACGTCCTGACCGCGGACCTGAGCGATCCACGGCTGACCGTCGGCCTGCTGACGCCGCCGCACGTCGGCCAGGTCCAGACCGTGACGCAGATGGCCACCGCGCAGCACGCCTTCGCCGGCGTGAACGGCGACTTCTTCGACATCAACAACACCGGTGCGCCGCGTGGCATCGAGGTGTCGAACGGGCAGCTCATCAAGGGTCCGTGGACGGATCCGCAGCCGTGGCGGCCGTCCGTCGGCGTCGACACCGGCAACATCGGCCGCATCGTCAACGCCTATCTGGACGGCTCGGTGACGCTGCCGTCCGGGAAATTCCCGTTGGACGGCCTGAACCAGGAGCAGGCGCCGCCCAATGGCCTCGCGGTGTTCACACCGGCGTGGGGCACCGCATCCCGGGCTTTCTACAACGTGACCAAGGTTCACGAACTGACCGTGGTCAATGGCATTGCCACCGCGCACGCAACGGGTTCCGGCGCGGGACCGATCCCGGACAACGGATTTGTGCTCGCCGGAACCGGATCCGACGCGGATTTGCTTGCGGCGGTCGCCATCGGCGCCCCCGTCTCCGTGACGTACGCGCCGAAGACCGATCCGGCCGACACGTTCAAGGCGCTGCTGGGCGTGCGGGACGTGCTGATCCGGGACGGGCAGGTGCAGACCCTCGACGACACCGCCCTCAACCCGGAGACCGCGGTCGGCTTCTCCCAGGACGGCAGGAAGATGCAGCTCGTCGTCATCGACGGGCGGTCCACCGCCAGCCGGGGCGTGACCGAGCAGCAGCTGGCGTACATCATGCAGCAGCGTGGCGCCTACAACGCGGTCGTGATCGACGGTGGCGGCTCCTCCAGCCTGGTCAGCCGCGACCCCGGCACGCCGAACGTGTGGCAGCGCAACGTGCCGTCGGACGGCGTGGAACGCGAGGTGGGCAACGGGATCGGCCTGTTCGCCGCCGCCGGCAGCGGCCGGCTCACCGGCATCGACCTGCGGACCGGCGACAAGGTGTTCACCGGACTGCACCGGCAGCTCAAGGCGACCGGCTACGACGAGCAGTACGGCCCGGCCGACCTCGGCACGCCGCACTGGTTCGGGGCGGACCGCGACGGCCTGGTCACCGGCCGTCAACCCGGCGCCGTCGACGTCGCCGTGGCGTCGAAGGGCGTCACCCGGAGCGGCAAGATCGAAGTGCTGCCTCGCCTGGCGCGGATCACCGCCACGCCGAAGACGGTGTCGCTGCTGGCCGGCCAGACCGGGCTCGTGCAGGTCACCGGCTACGACGCGATCGGCGACTCGGCGGCGATCGACCCGGTCGACACCCGGCTCGACTACGACCGCTCGCTGGTGTCGATAACCCCGAATCCCGATGGCACGCTGGCGATCACGCCGAAGACGGCTCAGGGCACCGGGATCGTGACCGTTCACGTTGCCGACCGCGTGACGGCGTTCGGCGTGACCGTCGGCCTGAAGTCCGAGCCGGTCACCGGTTTCGACGACGTGACCGGGTGGAAGTTCAGCTCCGCCCGGGGATCCGGGTCCGTCACCGCCGCGCAAGGGCAGACCGGCAACGCGTTGCGGCTGAACTTCGACTTCACGAAGTCGATCGACACCAGGACCGCCGTCGCGGCCGCGCCGACGCCGATCCCGGTCGACGGCACCGCCCGGCAGTTCGAGGTGTCGGTGAACGGCGACGGCAAGGGCGAGTGGCTGGCGGCGCTGATCACCGACGCGTCCGGCGCCAACAGTTCGGTCTACGGCGACCACGTGTCGTGGAACGGTTGGCAGCGAACGATTTTCACGGTGCCGACGACCGTGAAGTACCCGATCGTCGTGCGCGGCGTGGAGGCGATCGAGGCCACCAGGTCGCAGTACAGCGGGCAGTTGGACTTCGACGACCTGACCGCCGGGGCGGCGCTGCCGGTCGCCGTGCCACCGGATCCGCCGGTGATCGATCCGCTGGTCCGTGAGCAGTCCACTGCGGACGGTGGCGTCGCCGTGCTGTCGGCGGTGACGGCCAAGGCCCTGGCCGAGGTCGTCGCCTCGCACCCGAAGTTCCTGGTGGTCGACGGGAACGCGGCGGCGAGTCCGTCGCTGACCGATCTCCAGCAGGCCAAGGCGAAGATCGACGCCGCCGTGCGGGGACGGTTCCCGGTGTACTACTCCCCCGGCAAGGACTACGGGCCTGACTGGGCGAGCGTGTTCGGGCCGGATCACCAGACGTTCGTGCGTGATGGCGTCCGCTATGTGTTGCTGAACTCCGCCACCGGTGCGCTACGGACGTCCGACTACGGGCAACTCGCGTCGCTGCAAGCGGAATTGACCGGGCGGGTGGTGGTGATCACGTACGGGATCACCGATTCGAACGAGCGGCGAATGCTCGATGAATGGTTGCCGCACAACGCCCAGGTGATCGACGCCAACGGAGCTGTGCGCGTGGAACGCGACGAGGGTGTGCCGTGGATCCACGTGCCGACGGCGCCGGTCGGCTGGACGACGGCGACCTCGCTGGTGCAGTTCCGGCCGGTCCTGGACGGGATCTCGATCACAGTCGGCACCGACGAGATCACGGCGACCGGCGCGCAGGGGACGGCGACGATCCCGCTGCAGTATCCGATGAGCGTGACGTGGAGCGGCAGTCGTGGCGTGCACATCGGCGACGCGCAATGCCGCTGGGGTGACGTCGTGGCGTTCGATCCGTCGAGCGGCGCCTACCAGCGCTGCCGGCCAGGAGCGGCGTCGTTGACGATCACCGCCAACGACGCCAGCCAGACCGTCGAGCTGTGAAACGGAGCGACCCCCGCCGATGGGGCGGGGGTCGCTCTCTCACGCCTCTACCTGGCGTTTCCGCACGAACAGCGAGCCGACCGCGCCGATCACGCCGAGGCAGCCGGCCACGATGAACGCGGCCCGCAGGCCTGCCGCGTCGGGTCCGGCGGCGTTGCCGACGGTGGCCAGCGTGGCCACGGCGACGAACAGCGTCGTGCCCAGCGCGCCCATGACCTGCTGCAACGTCGACATGATCGCGCTGCCGTGGGAGTACAGGTTCTCCGGCAGGTCGTTCAAGCCGTCCGTGAACAGCGGCGTCATCATCAGGCCCAGGCCGCCCATCAGCAGCACGTGGATGCCGATGACCGCGATCAGCGGCGAGGACGGGCCGAGCGCGGCGAACAGCCACAGCGAGATCGCCATCGCGATCGCGCCCGGGATCACCAGCGGCCGCGCGCCGATCTTGTCGAACAGCGCGCCGACCGGACGGCCGAGCAGGCCCAGCACCAGGCCGCCGGGCAGCACGGCCAGGCCGGTGACGAAGGTGCTCTGGTGCAACACGGTCTGCAGGTACAGCGGCAGCAGGATCGCGCCGGCCCCGATCAGGCACATGAACAGCACGCTGGTCAGGACCAGGGCGACGACGAAGCTGCGGTGCGTGAACGGCCGCAGGTCCAGCAGCGCCCGGTCCTCGCGCTGCAGCCGGAGCTGGCGCCACGTGAACAGCACCAGCGCGACCACGCCGATCACGATCGACAGCCACGGCGGCAGCGGCTGGCTCGACGGGTCGCCGCTGCCGGACAGGCCGAACAGCACGCCGCCGAAACCGAACGCCGACAGGATCACCGACGGGATGTCCAGCGGCACCGACCGGGTGTCGCTGTCCAGCTTGATCAGGACGGCGCCGGCCACCAGGGCGGCGACCGCCAGCGGCAGCACGATGCCGAACATCCAGCGCCAGCCCAGCGAGGACAGCACCGCCCCGCCGATCGTCGGGCCGATGGCCGGGGCCACCGCGATGACGATCGTGATCGTGCCCATCGTCGCGCCGCGGCGCTCCGCCGGCACCAGCTTCATCACCGTGGTCATCAGCAGCGGCAGCATCACCGCCGTGCCGCAGGCCTGCACCACCCGGCCGATCAGCAGCATCGGGAAGCCCTGCGCCACCGCGCACAGCAGCGTGCCGAGGCTGAACGCCGCCAGTGACACCAGGAACACCTGGCGCGGCGTCAGCCGTTCGAGCATGAAGCCGGTGGTCGGGATGACCACCGCCATCGTCAGCAGGAAGCCACTGGTCAGCCACTGCGCCGTGGTCGTCGGGATGCGCAGGTCGATCGTCAGGTCGCGCAACGCGACGCTCAGGATGGTCTCGTTGAGGATCATCACGAACGCGGACATCACCAGAATCCCGATCAGCAGCCAGGATCTGGCGGGCGCGCCGGTGTCCTCCGCGCGCGCAGTCGGAACAGTGTGTGTCATGAGCGGTTATCCCCCCGTCGGCAGCGTCCGCGTTGATGGCAGCTCTCGGCGCTGGCAGCGGTCACAGCAAAAGGACTGAGACCACCATCATGTCACGGCCAGCGCCACACGCTGTCCGAATATTCCCGATAGTGCACACCGTAAACAGCCCCTCACCGCAGGTCAGCGGTGAGGGGCTGTCGGCGTCGAACTGCGTTACTTCTTGGCGAAGTCCTGGCGGCTCAGCATGTTGCTGATCTGGCCGGCGTCCAGGGCGCGGGGCTCGGCCACGTGCACCATGGAGACGACCTCACGGCCGAGCAGGCCGCTGCCGATCCAGCCGAACAGGATGCGCACCTTGCGGTTGAAGGTCGGCATCTTGGCCACGTGGTACGCGCGGTGCGCGGCCCAGGCGGCCCAGCCCTTGCCCTTGGTGTTGTAGACGTCCGCGACACCCTTGTGCAGGCCCAGGCTGGCGACCGCGCCGACGTTCTTGTGGAAGTAGTCGGTGACCTTCTTGTCCCGCAGCGACGCGAGGATGTTGTCGGCGAGCACCTTGGCCTGGCGCACGGCGTGCTGCGCGTTGGGCGGGCAGGTGGCCTCCGGGTCCTTGTCCCGCTTGGACAAGTCCGGCACGGCGGCGCAGTCGCCGGCCGCCCAGATGACGCCCTCGTGGCCCTGCACCTGCATGGCGGCGTTGGCGACGACCCGCTTGCGCTGGTCCAGCGGCAGGCCGGCGTCGGCGAGCACCGGGTTGGCGGTGACGCCCGCGGTCCAGATGATCGTGTCGCTGTCGTACTCGGTGCCGTCGGACAGCACGACGTGGCCGTTCTCGACGCTCTGCGCGAAGGTCTTGAGGTAGACCTCGATGCCACGCTGGCGCAGCTTGTCCACCGTGTACACGCCGAGGCTCTCGCGGACCTCGGGCAGGATGCGCGGCGCGGCCTCGACCAGCACCCAGCGCATGTCGTTGGCCTCGATCGTCGAGTAGTACTTCAGCGCCGAGCGGGCCATGTCCTCGAGCTCGCCCAGGGCCTCGACGCCGGCGAAGCCGCCGCCGATGACGGTGAAGGTGAGCAGCTTGCGGCGGGTGGCGGCGTCGGTGGTGCTGGCCGCCAGGTCCAGCCGCGACAGCACGTGGTTGCGCAGGTACACGGCCTCGCCGATGGTCTTCAGGCCGATGCCGTGCTCGGCCAGGCCCGGGATCGGCAGCAGGCGGGTGACCGCGCCGAGGGCGACGACGAGGGTGTCGTACGGGATCTCGTCGATCGAGCCGCTCTCGGTCTTGACGGTGACGATCTTGCGGTCGGCGTCGACGGCGGTGACGCGCGCGGTGCGCACGTGGCAGCGGTCGAGGGTGCGGCGCAGCGGGACGGTGACGTGGCGGGGCTCGATGGAGCCGGCGGCCGCCTCCGGCAGGAACGGCTGGTACGTCATGTGCGGCTGCGGGTCGATCACCGTCACGGACGCCTCGTTGGAGCGCAGCTTCTTCTGAAGACGCAGCGCGGTGTAGAGGCCGACGTAGCCTCCACCGAGCACGACGATTCGAGCGGGCTGCTTCCTGCTGGCCACGGCCAATCCCCTCCGGGTTGGATACACCAATGCACTGAATGCACCGACGTACTGAGTGTAGAGCTGTATCGTGTCAGCCATGGGGCTTTCTGACAGTGACGTCAGCCACGCACCGGATACGGCGCCACGCAAACGGGTGCACACGAAGGCGCGACTACTCCGTGCGGCGGTCGAGGTCCTCGCGGAGCGTGGTTATCACGCGTCGTCCATCGACGAGATCTGCGCGCGGGCGGGCTATACGCGCGGCGCGTTCTACTCCAACTACAGCAGCAAGGACGAGCTGGTGGTGGAGGTGTTCGACCACTACGCGGCCCAGCGCAGAGAGCGGCTGGCGGCGCTCGCCGCGAGGGACATCAGCCCGGACACGCTGGCCAGGGAGCTGCTGGAGCTCAACGAGCAGGACAGCGCGCTGAGCACGGTGATCCTGGAGTTCCGCATCCACGCGGTGCGCAACCACGCCCTCGTCACCCGTTTGGACCAGCACGACGACGAGGCGTCCACAGCCTTCGGTGAACTTCTGGCGAAGGTCCTGCCCGAGGACTCCGCGCTGGCGTCGGTGCCGCCCAAACAGCTGGCCACGTTCCTGCTCGCGCTGCGCGCCGGCACGCTGACGAGGATCCTGCACGGCGGCACCAGCGCGGCCCAGGCGAGCGACGCCTTCCACACCGTGCTCAGCACGCTCATTTCGATCAGGTGATCGACACTATGACGTTGACTACCCTCTGTGGAGATACTCCCCCAGGTTGGAGGTAGGATGGGGGACGGCCCACGACTGCCGTCGACCGGCTCGCGGGTATTGGCCCGTCTGGCACACTGTTTGAGTGGAAACCCACTCGGGGGTACGCCTCACATGATCAAACAGCAGAACACTGCTTGCCCTGCCACCGACGAGTTCCTCGCCGCGGTGGATATCAGTGCTGGTCAGCGCGTATTGCAGGTCGCGGTCGGTGATCGTCTGCTTGATCCGGACGAGGTCACGACCGTCGCCGGCGACGCGGCCTACTTCGGCGACCCCACGGGCGCCCCGTACGACCGCATCGTGGTCACCGCGGGGGTGGCCGGCATCTCGCCGCACTGGCTCGACCAGCTGGCCCCGGGCGGCGTCATCTACGCCCCGGTGGCCCACGGCGGCATGCACCCGGTGCTCGCCGTCACCAAGCGCGCCGCCGGCCCGCACGCCCGCCCGGTGCTGTGGGGCGACTTCCCGCCCGCCACCGGCCCGCTGCGCCCGGACGCGCTGTTCCACGACCCGCATCGCGTGCTGCGCGGCCCGGCCACCTACCGAGTACCCGGCGGCCACCTGGACCTCAACGAGGACAACTACCAGGACCTCTGGTTCTTCCTGGCGGCCCGGGACGCGCGCATCACCCGTGCCGAGCTGGACGACCCGGACTTCGACCCGGCCCGCGGCTGCCTGGCCAAGCACGAGCCCGCCCACGGCACGGCCTGGATCCAGACCGACGGCTCGATCATGGCGGTCGGCGACAGCAACACCGCGCTGGCCGTGGTGAACCTGCTGCTGGCGCAGGCGACGCAGTGGGACAAGACCCTGGACCGGCCGCAGTTCACCCAGTGGCAGTGCGGCTTCCAGCTGGACGACCTGGTCAGCCATCCGCTGTGGCTGCCGCACCGGTGGCAGCTGTCGGCGTCGGCCAGCACCCGGTTCAGCCCCGTCGAGCCGCGAGCGCGTCGGTGGCCGTCCACGACGCGGCCAGCGGTGACGTCGCCGCCCCGACCGCGACCAGCTGCGGCCCCCAGCCGCTGAGCGTCATCTCGACCCCCGTTCCGAGCAGGGCCCGGCCCACCCCGTCCAGGTAGGCCGGCGCCGCCCGCCCGGCCAGTACTACGCGGTCCAGGTCGAGCAGGTTCACCAGGTCCATCACGGCCACGCCGAGAATGTCGCCGGCCCAGGCGACCTCGGCGTGGTCGAGCTGTGCGAAGCGGGTGAGCACCAGGGACTCCGGCACCGGCTCACCCGCCGCCTTCGCCACCACCGCCGCCGGCCCGCACAGCGCCTCCAGGCAGCCGCGCCGCCCGCACACGCACGGCGGCCCGTCGAGCGCCATGACCGTGTGGCCGAACTCGCCGGCGTTGGTCCGTCCGCCGCGGTAGACGCGGCCGTCCAGCACCAGTCCCGCGCCGATGCCGGTGCCCACGTAGATCATCGCCATCTGGCTCGGCAGGTCCGTGGTCCACAGCTCCGCGAGCACCGCCGCGTTGGTGTCCTTGTCGACGATCACCGGCAGGCCGATGGCGGCCGTCAACATCGGACCGAGTTCGGCGTTTTCCCAACCAGGCAAGCGATTCGCGTGATGCAGCACGCCGCTGCGGTGGTCGAGGGGGCCGGGGCAGCCGACGCCGACGCCGGCCAGCGTGGCGGGGTCCACTGTGGACGCCAGCTTCCGGATCGGCTCGGCCAGCTCGCCGATCGAGCCGACCAGGCCCGGCCGGTGGTCGGCGGCGATCACCCGGCCGGCCAGGTCGATCAGCACCAGGCGCAGCTCGTCGCGATCGATGTGGACGCCGATGGCGTGCCGGGCGTGCGGCACCAGTCGCAGCAGGGTCGTCGGGCGGCCGACCGTAGGGGCAAGCTGGCCCGACTCGGCGACCAGGCCGGCGGTTATGAGCCTGGTCACGATTTTGGACACCGCCTGCGCGGTCAGGCCGCTGCAGTTGGCCAGGTCGACGCGGCTGATGCCGTCGCGTCGACGGATCAGGTCGAGCACGACGGCGGCGTTGTGGTCGCGCAGTGCGCCGAGATTCGCTCCGGGTTTGCTTTGCATTTACGCAACAGTGTTGATTAACTCGGGCCATGCACGCAAGCACCGATCTGCGGGTGGGGCTGCTCGGCTACGGCATCGCGGGCGCCGTCTTCCACGCCCCGCTGATCGCGGCCACCCCCGGCCTGCGGCTGTCCGCCGTCGTGACCGCCAACGCGGAGCGCAAGGCCCAGGTCGCCGCCGACCACCCCGGCGCCCTCGTCCTCGACCGGGCCGAGCAGCTCTGGTCCGAGGAACTGGACCTGGTCGTCGTCGCCACGCCCAACCGCACCCACGTGCCGCTGGCCACCGAGGCCCTCGACGCAGGCTTCGCCGTGGTCGTGGACAAGCCGTTCGCGCCGACCGCCGAGGAGGCGCGCAAGCTCACCGAGCACGCCCGCGAGCTCGGGCTGCCGCTGACCGTGTTCCACAACCGCCGGTGGGACAACGACTTCCGGACCGTCCGACAGCTCATCGACGCCGGCGAGCTCGGCGCCGTGCACCGCTTCGAGTCCCGGTTCGAGCGCTGGCGGCCCATCCCCAAGGGCGGCTGGCGGGAGCTCGGCGACCCCGCCGAGGCCGGCGGCTCGCTCTACGACCTCGGCTCGCACCTCATCGACCAGGCCCTGCAGCTGTTCGGGCCCGTTCGGTCCGTGTACGCCGAGCTGGACCGGCGGCGCGCCGGCGTGCAGGTCGACGACGACTCCTTCGTGGCCCTCACGCACAAGAGCGGCGTCCGCTCGCACCTGTGGATGGGGGCGCTGACCCCGCAGCTCGGGCCGCGGATGCGGGTGCTCGGCGACAAGGCCGGGTTCACCAAGTACGGGCTGGACGGGCAGGAGGACGCCCTGCGCGCCGGCAACCGGCCCGGCGGGCCCGAGTGGGGCGTCGAGCCCAGTTCGCTGTCCGGTCAGCTCGGTGTCGACGGCTCGCTGCGCCGCGTGACCTCCGTTCCCGGCGCGTACCAGGACTTCTACGCCCTCACGCGGGACGCCGTGCGCGGCGAGGGCCATGTGCCGGTCACGCCCGAGGAGGCCATCGCCGTGCTGGAGGTCATCGAGCAGGCCCGCTCGGTGGCGTGAGAGTCTGTCGCTGAGTTCGTTCGGCGGCAGGAGATCACATGACAAGGCGGCTGTTTCCCGACACCAAACGTGCCATCGGCGCCGGGACGCTGGCTGCGTTGATCGTCATCGCCGTCGAGATGTTCGGGCGGCTCGGCGCCGGGGCCATGCTGTGGGAGAAGGCGGTGTCCGTCGCCGGGGCGTTCCTCTTCGTCGCCGTCATGGTCGTGGCCATCCGCAACCTCGGCAACGTCGTCGTGCGGCACACCCAGTCGCACATCGGCATCAGCCACGCCGGCATCATCCGGCTCGGCATCTCCCTCATCGGCTACCAGGTCGCCGTCGTCACCGCCCTGGGCATGCTCAACGTCGGCATCGGCCAACTGCTCGTCGGCGGCGCGCTCACCGGCGTCGTCCTCGGCATCGCCTGCCAGCAGTCCCTCGGCAACCTCTTCGCCGGTCTCGTGCTGCTGGTGTCGCGGCCGTTCAACATCGGCGACCAGATCGTCGTGCACTCCGGGGCCTTGGGCGGGCCGCACATGGGAATGGTGCTGGAGATGGGTTTGGTGTACGTCGTGCTGGAGACCGACGACGGCGTTGTCCGGCTGCCCAACAGCGCCGTCCTGGCCGCCGGCGTCGGTCCCCGGCCCGCGACCGACCCCGAACCCGCGCCGCAGGTCGCCCCCGACCCCGCGAAGGGCCTGTCGGAGTGAGGGTTCGTCCGGTTTCCTTCGACATCCTCACCGAGCAGCTGGCCGATCGCATCACCGACCTGGGTTCTTCCCGGCTTCGGGTGTTGATCGACGCCGCCCCCGCCGCTCGTCCCGAGGCGATGGCGGATGCCCTGGTCGATCCCTTACGGCTACGCGGCCGTTCCGTGCTTCGCGTGTCCGCCAAGGACTTCCTTCGACCGGCTTCGCTCCGTTTCGAGCACGGCCGCACCGATCCCGACTCGTACTTCGACGACTGGCTCGACATCGGCGGCTTGGCCCGTGAGGTCCTCGACCCCGCCGCCCCTGACGGCTCCGGCTCCGTGCTGCCGTCGCTGTGGAACGCCGAGACCGACCGTGCCAGTCGGGCGTCCTATGTGGACCTTCCCGAGCACGGGGTTGTGGTGCTGGACGGCGCTTTGCTGCTCGGGCGGTGGCTTCCGTTCGAGCTCACCGTGCATCTGGACATGTCCCCCGCCGCCCTTCGCCGCCGCACTCCCCCCGACGAGCACTGGACCCTGCCCGCCTTCGACCGCTACCGCGCCGAGGTCGACCCCGGCGCCGTCGCCGACGTCGTGGTGAAAATGGACGATCCGAACCATCCGGCCATCATCGACCCGTAAGCTCCCGGCCATGACCGAGCAGTGGTCGTTCGCCACGCCGGAGGCTCAGGCGGCCACGCCGCTCAGCGTCATCCCGGTGCGCCTGCTCACGTGTCGGATGAGGCGCGCGTACGAGGCGATCATGCGGCGGCGGCCGAACCGGGTGCGGCTGTCCCGGAGCGCGGGACCGAATTCGTCGCGGCGGGTCAGTGCTTCCGCCCAAGCGGCGGCGATGGCCGTGGGTTCGGGCGCGGTGAGCAGGCCGCGGCCGGCGACGATGGGCGCGCAGTCGCCGACGTCGGTGGCGACCGGGATCGCGCCGCACATCATGCCCTCGATCAGGCACAGCGGGGCCGCCTCGCCGAACGCCGACGTCAGCGACACCACGTCGGCCGCGGCGAACAGCGTCTGGGGGTCGTCGCGCACCCCGAGCCGATGCAGCCGCGACGACGTCTCCAGGCCGACCACGGCCAGATCGGCGGTGAGGAGCGGGTTCGCCGCGGTCATCCCGGCCCCGCACATCACGACGTGCGCGTCCGGCCGCGCCACCAGGAAAGCCGCCGCGGCCGCCAGGAACAGCGGCACGTTCTTCATCACGTCGTAGCGCGCGGCGAACACGATCACCGCGGCGTCGGGGGTGATGCCCAGCGCGCGGCGCAGCCGGGCCCGGGCCAGCCGGTCGGGACGGAACCGACGTGCGTCGACCCCGTTGGGAATCACCTCGAGCAGGTCGGCGGGGATCCCTGCGGCATGATAGGCAGCCCGGGTCGATTCGGCGCAGCACACCAGCGCCGCGATGACGCCGGTGCTCACCGCGGTGCGCAACTCGGCCAGCGCGGACCCCTGGTTCTCGGGATCGGATCGGTGCAGGCAGGTGATCACGGGTTTGCCGCGAGCGCCGGCCTGGTTGACCAGACGCAGCGGCTGCTCCTTGAGCGTGAGGACAACGTCCACACCGGACACTTCCCGCTCGAACGCCGCCAGCTCCGCCTCGTCGAACTCGGCCGGCCCGGTGCTACCGGCACGCAGCGCGGACACCGGCATGCCGGCAGCGACCAGCTTGCGATAGCTGGCGTCGTCCTGCATCCGCTGCACTGTCGCCTCACGCCGCGACTGTCCGTGGATACTCAGCACGCGATGCCGCTGACCCTGGCCGTGCAGGCCGGCCAGCACATCACTGTGCAGAATGCGCGCTCCACCGCTGAAGAACCCCTCGTAGAGGGACAGCACATTGATGTCACCGGCCACCCGCACATGGTTGGGGCACCACGTGTCGCCCACTTCCAGCGTCGCGAAAACGCCACGTAAATTCATCAGCCCGCGCAGTCGAAGGCTGCGCGGCCCCTACCCTCCCGATGACCACTGGACCTTGCCGCCTTTGACCGCCACCGCTGCGAGGTCGAGCCCACCACCGTCGCCGACGTCGTCGTCAAGTCGGACGATCCCCCACCCGGCTCTCACCGACCCGTAGGCTCCCGGCCATGACCTGGTCCTTCGAGACGGCGCGAGAGCCGGCCGAGTTCGCCGCGGCCATCGATCGCCGCACCGGCGTCGAACACGCGGCCGGTCGAGACCGAACGCTGTGCGGCATCGACATGACGCGGCTGGACATCTACCGCCACCTCTTCCGTCCCAGCTCGGGATGCTCGACGTGCGCCACAGCGGCGGCGGCCGCGCCCACCGAGCCATCGGCGCAGGAACGGCTGCACGACAGGGTCTTGGCCGCCGCAGCGAGCCCGTTGCGGGACCGGGTGATCGCGGCCCTCCGCCGAGGCGCGGACCTCCGGCTGGGCATCACCGGACCGGCGCCGGGTGTCGCCCGGCACTACGCCAAGCTCGACCAGGTCGTCGAGGGCCACGCCGCCTTGGCGACCGCGCTGGACACCACCGGCCGCGTCACCATCTCCGAGGTCGTTGACCCGGGCGGGAACTTCGTCATCGTGCATGCCGACGGCGCTACCCCGGTGATCGGGCGAAGGGCCGGTTGACTCTGCCCGCAGCACATGACTCGTAGGGGGCGGCGCGGGCAGAGTCACGCCCCCATCCGCATACCGAAAACGGTGCGGCATGAGGGCTTTTCGCCCCACCCGGGTGTCGGAAATGCCGTCGCTGCCGTCGTCGCGATCGTAGATACTGCGGCCATGCCGCACCTGGCGGAGCGGGCCATTGCCCACGTGACGTCGCTGGCGACGGGCGAGCCGGTAGACCCGTCGTTGCGGGTGACGCTGCACTTTCACCCCGATCGGCTCGTGGCCGGGGTGCCGATCCTGGAGCTCATGGCCCGCGACGGCGTATACAGGTCGCAGTTCGAGACCGGGACCAGCAACGGGGGCTGACCGCGCATCCTGGCGGTGACCGCTGGCGATGGGAGAGCCGGATCTTCGCCGGAGCCTACGATGACGCGCCGGCGACGGACCGGCCGAAGTACGGATCGCTCAACTTCCGTCGCCGCCTGGTGGGCGGCTCACCGCGCTTCGGCTCGGCCTACCTGCGCCTGGCCGGCCACACCCTGGCCCGTACCACGTTCTGTTATCCGGACAGCGTGTTCGAGCCTCGGCACTTCGGCGTGGCGTCGAGGCTGTCGACGCTGATCACGTTGGCTGAGGCGGACGGCAAGGATTCGCTCGACGACTACGTCGAAGCCCATGTGCACGGTGTGGTCGACCTCAGCCGTGACGTCGAAGCGCTGGTCCTTGACCCCTGCTACCGAAGCACCCCGGCAGAGGCTGCGGCCAGGCGGTTGGCTTGCCCGATCGAATGGCACGGCGGGTTCACCCTGACCACGGCCGAGCTGCGCCGACACCCCGAGTACCGCGGGCACGAGTTCGTACGCCTCGGCATATCCCTCGCCCGTGACGGTCGTCTCGATCCATGCGTCATCGGCGACGCATCTCGCACCGGTCGATACGACGAGCAGGCCCTCAAACGGGTCTGGCATTACGTCGCCAGGTTCGGCGCCCCGGAGATGCGGGCAAGACGAACCGCTCACCACGGCGACGGGGCGTAGTCCTTGAGGAAGCAGCCGTGGAGGTCCTCACCCGCTTCGCCACGGACGATGGGGTCGTAGACGCGGGCAGCGCCGTCGACCAGATCGAGAGGGGCGTGGAAACCCTCGTCGGCCAGGCGGAGCTTCGTGGGGTGAGGGCGTTCGTCGGTGATCCAGCCGGTGTCGACGGCGGTCATGAGGATGCCGTCGCTGAGCATCTCCCCGGCACTGGTGCGGGTGAGCATGTTCAGCGCCGCCTTGGACATGTTCGTGTGGGGATGCCCGGCGCCCTTGTAGCCACGGCCGAACTGCCCCTCCATGGCGGACACGTTGACGACGTACTTGCGACGGGCCTCGGCGGCGGCCATGACGGGGCGGAGCCGGCTGATCAGGATGAAAGGGGCGGTCTGGTTGCACAGCTGGACTTCGAGCAGCTCGACGGGGTCGACCTGGTCGACGGTCTGGGTCCAGCTGTTGACATCGGCCAGGTCGGGGGTCAGGCCGGCGGCGTCGACGGCGGTGCCGGCGGCGTACCGGGCCGGCGAGGCGGAGCCGGCGGTCAGGGCCAGCGCGGTCACGTCCGCGGCCAGCGAGGTGAGCTCGGTGCCGGCCAGGGCCAGGGGGTGGGCGTCGTGGGGGCTGCCGAGGGTGATCATCTCCGGCAGGGGGCCGGCGGGCAGCGGGTCGGACTCGGCCTCGACGAGCAGCGAGTAGGAGCCGGGCGAGCGACGCACGGTCTGGGCGGCGTTGTTGATGAGGATGTCCAACGGCCCGGCCGCGGCGACGGTGTCGGCGAGGGCCACGACCTGGGCGGGATCACGCAAGTCGACGCCGATGACACGAAGCCGGTGCAGCCAGTCGGCACTGTCGGGCATGGCGGCGAACCGCCGTACGGCGTCGCTCGGGAACCGAGTGGTGATGGTGGTGTGCGCCCCGTCCCGAAGCAGCCGCAGCGCGATGTACATGCCGATCTTGGCCCGGCCACCGGTGAGCAGGGCGGTCCGCCCGGTCAGATCGGTGCGGGCGTCCCGCTTGGCCCGGTTGAACGCCGCGCACGACGGGCAGAGCTGGTGGTAGAAGGCGTCGACCTCGACATACCGGGTCTTGCAGACGTAGCAGGAGCGGGGTCGCAGCAGGGTGCCGGCGGTCGCGCCGACGGCGGTGGACACCAGCGGAATGCCCTGCGTCTCGTCATCGATCCGGACCGGGGACCCGGTCGCGGTCTGCGCGGTCACCTCGCGGTCGGCGGCGGTCACGGCCCGGCGGGCCTGGCTGCGCCGCTCGCGCCGGGCCTCCTTGGCGATCTGGGAGGAGGCCCGGCGAACCTGAATCGCCGTCGGGTGCTCGGCGGGCAGCTTGGTCACGGCCGCCAGCACCTTCAGGCACGTCTCCAGCTCGGCGGGGTCGATCTCGGACATGACCGGCACTCTAACCTTGGCGCGGTGACGATGTTGACGGGCAAGGCGGCGCTGGTGACCGGCGCCACCACCGGGATCGGGGCCGGCATCGCCGCCCGGCTGGCCGCGCACGGCGCACGGGTGCTCGCGCACTACCGCTCTCGCCCGCCGGAGGAGCCGAATGTCCTTGCGGCGCAAGCGGATCTGCGCGAACCGGAGGAGGTGGACCGGCTGCTGGCAACGGCCACGGACCAGCTCGGCGGGCTCGACATCGTGGTCAACAACGCCGGCGTGCAACCGGTGCAGCCGCTTTCGGAGCTGACGCTGGCCGACTGGCGGGCGGTGTTCGCCGGAAACGTCGACAGCGCGTTTCTCGTCACGAAAGCGGCCGCAAACCTCATGGTCGAGCGGGGCACCGGCGGTTCGATCATCGCCATCGGCTCCATCGAGGGCACGGTGCCGGCCGTCGGCCACGCGCACTACGCCTCGGCGAAGGCCGCCCTGCTCATGCACACCAAGGCCGCCGCGCTCGAGTACGGGCCGCACGGCATCCGCGTCAACGCCGTCTCCCCCGGCCTCATCGCCCGGCCGGGCATCGAGCAGGCATGGCCCGAGGGCGTGCGGAGCTGGACCGACCACGCGCCGCTCGGCCGGCTCGGCACTCCCGACGACGTCGGCGACGCGTGTGTGTTCCTCGCCTCCGACCTGGCGCGCTGGATGACCGGCCAGAACCTGGTCGTCGACGGTGGCATGTCGGTGCGGCCGGCATGGTGAATCCGAACACGATCATCGAGACGCTCGGCCTGCAGCCGCTGCCCGTCGAGGGCGGGCACTGGGCGCAGACCTGGCGTGACGCCAACGGCACCGGCATCTACTACCTGCTCGTCGCCCCCGAGTTCTCGGCGCTCCACCGGCTGGAACACCCCGAGATCTACAGCTTCCACGCCGGCGCCCCGGCCCGGATGCTGCTCCTGCACCCCGACGGCTCGGTGACCCGACCGGTCCTCGGCATCGACCTCGCCGCCGGCCAACGCCCGCAGGTGGCCGTGCCGGCCGGGGTGTGGCAGGCGACGGAGACGACCGGCGAGTGGAGCCTGCTGGGCACGTTCATGGCCCCGCCCTACACCGACGACTGCGTCAGCTTCGCCGACTCCGGCTTGGCGGCCGCCTACCCCGCAGCGGCCCCCGGCATCCGCCGCCTCACCCGCTAGCCCCCACGTGCTGCCCACCCACGTGAGAGCTTCCCTACGTGAGTGGCTCCTATGCGAGGGCCCCCTTACGTGAGTGGCTCATTTCGCCTCCAACGCCACCTGAGCCACTCACGTGCACCACGCATGGGGCACGTGAGTGGCTCAGGTGCGCGTAAATGCGAAATGAGCCACTCACGTAGGGAAAAATTAGGGGCGGGCGGGGGCCGTCGAGCCGCGGACGACCAGCTCGGGTTCGAAGAGGAGCTCCTCGGTGGACACGGCGGCGCCTTCGATCTGGTTGACCAGCAGCTCGACCGCGGCCCGGCCCATGGCCTCGATGGGCTGGCGGACCGTGGTCAGCGGCGGGTCGATGCAGTTCATGAACGCCGAGTCGTCGTAGCCGACCACGGACACGTCGCCGGGGACGGTGAGGCCCTTGCGCCGGACGGCCCGGATGGCGCCGAGGGCCTGCGGGTCGCTGGCGCAGACGATGCCGGTGATGTCCTGGTTGAGCAGCTTGGACGTGGCGGCGTGGCCGCCTTCCAGCGAGAACATGGTGTGCTGGATGGCGTCGTCGGGGATTTCCACGCCGGCGCGGGCGGCATGCGCCAGGAAGGCGGCTTCCTTGCGGCGCGAGGGCATGTGATCAGGCGGTCCGAGCACCATGCCGACGCGGGTGTGCCCGAGCGACAGCAGGTGCCCCAGCGCCTGCTCGGCGGCGACGGCGTCGTCGCAGGCGACCTTGGGGAACGCCAGGTCCTCGACGGCGGCGTTGACCAGCACGGCGGGCAGCTTGCGGTTGGTGAGCCGCAGGTAGTGCTCGTGTGAGGCGTCGGCCTGGGCGAACAGCCCGCCGGCGAACACCACCCCGGAAACGTGCTGCTGGAGCAGCAGTTCCACGTACTCGGCCTCGGACACGCCACCGGCGGTCCGGGTGCACAGCACGGGCGTGAAGCCCTGCTGGGCCAGCGCGTTCCCGACCACGTCGGCGAACGCGGGGAAGATGGGGTTCTGCAGCTCGGGCAGCACGAGGCCGACCAGCCGGGCCCGTTCCCCGCGCAGCTGGGTGGGCCGCTCGTAGCCGAGCACGTCCAGCGCGGTGAGCACGGCCGCCCGGGTGGCCTCGGAGACCCCGGGCTTGCCGTTGAGCACGCGGCTGACGGTCGCCTCGCTGACTCCGACCTTCTGCGCGACCTCCGCAAGGCGTCTTGTCATGCCGCAACTATACGACAGGTGGCGCAAGCAGTTTGCAGTCACTTGCGGCGAGTCGACGGCGCGAAACGCCGTTCGGGGCAATCAAGTCACGATCTTGCAATCTCGTGTCAACATCTTGCGGCCACGTGTCCAGAAGATCTATGGTGTGCGCCACACTCCACCGCGTCAGGGGAGATCACCTGATGAGTACTGACAGATTCCGGTCCACCACCGCGTTAGTGCTGGCCACCGGCCTCGCGCTCGGCCTCACGGCGGCCTGCAGCAGCGGCGCCGACCAGCAGGCCGGCGGCCCGGTGACGATCACCATCGACGGCCAGCCGCCGCAGACCCAGCCGTTCGACCGCAAGATCTTCGACGCCGACGTCGCCGCCTTCGAGAAGGCGCACCCGGACATCAAGATCCAGGCGCACGAGGGCTTCATGGACCCCAAGACGTTCTCCGCCAAGCTGGCCGGCGGCCAGCTCGAGGACGTCTACTACGTCTACTTCACCGACCCGGCGAACCTGATCGCGCGCCACCAGGCCGCGGACATCACCGACTACGTGAAGGACGTCCCGCACGTCAACGACATCCAGCCCGCCCTGCTGGACGTCTTCAAGGACGCGGCCGGCCACGTCTACGGCCTGCCGACGGCGAACTACTCGATGGGCCTGCTCTACAACCGGGCCCTGTTCAGCAAGGCCGGCCTCGACCCGGACAAGCCGCCGACCACCTGGGACGAGGTGCGCGCGGACGCCAAGAAGATCGCCGACCTCGGCAACAACACCGTCGGCTTCGCCGACTACTCCAAGAACAACCAGGGCGGCTGGCACTTCACGGCCTGGATGTACGCCCACGGCGGCGACATCGCCAAGAAGGACGGCAACACCTGGAAGGCCGACTTCGACAACGACAAGGGCAAGGCGGTCCTGCAGACCCTGCACGACATGCGGTGGACGGACAACTCGATGGGCAGCCAGCAGCTGCTGCAGATCGAGGACGTGCAGCGGATGATGGGCGCCGGCCAGCTCGGCATGTACCTGGCCGCCGCCGACAACATCCCCACCCTGGTCAACCAGTTCAAGGGCAACTACGCCGACTACGGCCTGGGCGCGATGCCCGGCGGCAAGGGCACGCTGATCGGCGGCGAGGGTTACATGATCAACCCGAAGGCCACGCCCGCGCAGATCAAGGCCGGCCTGACCTGGATCCAGTGGAAGTACCTCAATCCGGAGCGGGTCGACTCCGAGGTGCTCAACACGTACAAGCAGCAGGGCCAGCCGGTCGGCCTGCCGGTGTCGCCGGTGCCCGACCTGTGGACCGGCGCCGTGCGTGACCAGCAGGAGCAGGCCAAGGAGAAGTTCGCCACCGTGCCGGTGGCCAACTACAAGCCCTACCTGGACGGCGTGCAGTCGCTCAAGGGCAGCCTGGAACCGCCGAGCGCCCAGCAGGTCTACGCCATCCTCGACACCGTGATGTCCACTGTGTTGACGCAGCAGGACGCCAACTTCGACAGCCTGCTCTCCGACGCGAGCCAGAAGGTGAACTCCGTGCTCGCGACGGTGAAGTGAGCACCGCCGTCCGGTTGCCGTCGGCCGCGCTAGGGGTGCGGCCGGCGGCCCGGCTCCGGCGCCGCGTCCGGGAGAACGTCACGGCCTACGGCCTGCTCTGCGCGGCCCTGCTGGTGTTCGCGGCGTTCTCCTGGTACCCGATCGTGCGCGGCGTCCTGCTCAGCTTCCAGCAGGTCAACTTCGTCACCGCGCCGACCTGGGTCGGCCTGGAGAACTTCGAGAAGCTGTTCGCGGACCCCCAGTTCGGCGAGGCGTGGCTGAACACGCTGCTGTTCACCGGGTTGGCCCTCGTGTTCGGCTTCGCGGTGCCGTTCGTGATCGCCGTGCTGCTCAACGAACTCCGGCACGGCAAGGCCTACTTCCGGCTGGTGGTCTACCTTCCGGTGATGCTGCCGCCGGTGGTGGTGGCGCTGCTGTGGAAGTGGTTCTACGACCCGGGTCCCGGCCTGTTCAACACGGCGCTGCACGCCGTCGGCCTGCCCGGCCTGAGCTGGCTGAACTCCCCCACGACGGCGATGCTGTCGCTGGTTCTGGTGTCCACGTGGGCGAACATGGGGTCGGCGACGCTGATCTACCTGGCGGCGCTGCAGACCATCCCCGGCGACCTGTACGAGGCAGCGGAGCTGGACGGCGCGAACCTGTGGCGCCGGCTGTGGCACGTGACGGTGCCGCAGACCCGGTTCGCGCTGCTGGTGATGCTGCTGCTGCAGATCGTGGCCACGATGCAGGTGTTCACCGAGCCGTACATCATGACCGGCGGCGGCCCCGGCGACTCGACCGTGACCGTGTTGCTGCTGCTGTACAAGTACGCCTTCTTCTACAACGACTTCGGCACGGCCAGCGCGCTGAGCCTGATGTTGTTCGTGGTGCTCGGCGTGTTCGGCCTGTGCTACGTGAGGTTGACGAGGAGGGCGGACTGATGCGCACTCTCGTGTCGCCGTCCCAGCTGCGCAGCCCGCGCGGGAAGGCCGTCTACTGGACGGTGTTCACGGTCACCGCGGTCGCCTTCACCGCCGCGTTCGTGTTCCCGCTGGTCTGGCTCGTGTTGGGGGCCATGAAAACCGCCCCGGAGCTGGCCCGGGTGCCACCGACGATCCTGCCGCAGAGCCCGAACGTCGGCGCGTACGTCGAGGCCTGGGACTTCATGAGCCTCGCTCACTTCTTCCTGAACACGATCGTGGTGGTGTTCGGGGCCTGGCTGGTGCAGCTGGCGGTGGACGTGCCGGCGGCCTACGCGCTGTCCAAGCTCAAGCCCAAGCTGGGCGGGGTCGTGCTGGGCATGATGCTGGCGACGCTGATGCTGCCGGCCTCCGCGCTGCTGGTGCCGACCTACCTGACCATCACCGACGTGCCGCTGCTGGGCGTGAACCTGGCCAACTCGCCGCTGGCGATCTGGCTGCCCGGCGCCGCCAACGCGTTCAACATCTACCTGCTCAAACGGTTCTTCGACCAGATCCCCGGCGAGCTGATCGAGGCGTCCACGCTGGACGGGGCGGGGCCGATCCGGACCATGTGGCGGGTGGTGCTGCCGCTGTCCCGGCCGGTGCTGGGCGTGGTGTCCATCCTGTCGGTGGTGACGGCGTGGAAGGACTTCATCTGGCCGCTGCTGGTGTTCTCCGACCCGCAGGCCCAGACGCTGTCGGTGGCGCTGCAGCGGTTCGCCCCGGACACCCCGATCAACCTGATCCTGGCCGGGCTGGTGCTGGCCAGCGTGCCGACGATCGTGCTCTTCCTGATCTTCCAACGGAACATCCTTGCTGGCCTCACCGCGGGCAGCGTCAAGGGCTGAGGAGTCAATGTGACCGACACTGGATCGGCGTGGTGGCGTGGTGCGGCCATCTACCAGGTGTACGTGCGCAGCTTCGCCGACGGCAACGGCGACGGCACCGGCGACCTGACCGGTCTGCGCCAGCACCTGCCGCACATCGCCGGCCTGGGGGTCGACGCGATCTGGCTGTGTCCGTGGTACCCGTCGCCGATGGCCGACTCCGGCTACGACGTGTCGGACTACCGGGACATCGAGCCGTCGTTCGGCACGCTGGCCGAGGCCGAGAAGTTCATCGAGGAGGCGCATTCCCTCGGCCTGAAGGTGATCATCGACATCGTGCCCAACCACTGCTCCGACCGGCACCGCTGGTTCCTCGACGCGGTGGCGGCCGGTCCGGGCTCGCCGCAGCGGGAGATGTTCTGGTTCCGCCCGGCGAGCCCGGAACCGCCCAACGACTGGCAGTCCCGGTTCGGCGGCTCGGCCTGGAGCCGGGTGCCCGACGGCGAGTGGTACCTGCACCTGTACGCCCCGGAGCAGCCGGACCTGAACTGGGAGAACCCGGTGGTGCACCAGGAGTTCCGGGAGGTGCTCCGGTTCTGGTTCGACCGCGGGGTGGACGGCTTCCGCATCGACGTGGCCGACGGGCTGGTCAAGGATCCGGCGCTGCCCGACGTGCACGGTCGCACCGAGGGCCGGCTTCCCTTCTCCGACATGGACGGCGTGCACGAGATCTACCGGGAATGGCGGCGCATCGCCGATTCCTACCCGGACCCGCGGGTCTTCGTCGGCGAGATGTGGCTGCCCGACCAGGAGCGGTTCGCCCGCTACCTGCGGCCGGACGAGCTGCATTCGGCGTTCAACTTCGACTTCCTGTCCTGTCCGCTGGAGGCCGACCGGCTGCGCGCCGTCATCGACTCCACGCTGGAGGCGCACGCGCTGGTCGGTGCGCCGGCGACGTGGGTGCTGTCCAATCACGACACGACCCGGCACGTGACTCGTTACGGCCGTGCGGACACCTCCTTCAGCTTCGCCGACCGACAGCAGGGCGCGCCGACCGACCTGGCGCTGGGCACCAGGCGGGCCAGGGCGGCCGCGTTGCTGAGTATGTCGCTGCCCGGCGGCGTGTACATCTACCAAGGTGAGGAGTTAGGACTGCCGGAGGTCGAGGACCTGCCGGACGAGGCGCGGCAGGACCCCGTGTTCAGCAGGACGAACGGCGCCGACCCCGGCCGGGACGGCTGCCGCGTGCCGCTGCCGTGGGACGGAGCGGCGCAACCGTACGGGTTCGGCGGCGACGACACGTGGCTTCCACAGCCGGACGGCTGGGAGCCGTACACGGTCGCGGCCCAGTCGGCGGACGAGGGTTCGATGCTCCGGCTGTACCAGAAGGCGTTGCGGCTGCGGCACGAACTTCCGGCGCTGGGTGACGGCACGCTGACCTGGTGCCCGTCGCCGGACGGGGTGCTGGCGTTCGCCCGGGACGAGCACTTCGTGTGCGTGATCAACCTGTCCGGGGCGGCGGTCGAGCTGCCCGAGCACACCAAGGTGCTGCTGGCCAGCGACCCGCTGGCGGACAGCCAGCTGCCGCCGAACACGGCGGTGTGGCTGGCCCGGTGACCGACCCCTGTGTCAGGGGGCGGCGCGCCGGCGTCGCCCCCTATCTTTACCGAACAAGACCCCTTAGCGAGCCAGGTCACAAGCTACGCCTAAGTAGCTTCCCCTACCATCGGTCCGCATGACGACGCCGTCCAAGACCGGACCGGCGGAGCTCTCGCTCGCCGGTGAGTTCCCGCAGGTCGACCGCGCACAGTGGCGCCGGTCGGTGGAGTCGGTGCTGCGCAAGTCGGGGGTTCTCGGCGAGGGCGAGCGGCACGACTCCCCGGAGGACCTGCTCGCCACCACGACCTACGACGGCATCACGATCAGCCCCCTGTACACGGCCGACGATGCCGCCCCCGCCGGTGGCTTCCCGGGCATCGCGCCGTACGTGCGCGGCGGCACCCCGGACGGTTCCGCCACCGACGGCTGGGACGTGCGGCAGCGGCACGCCGACCCCGATCCGGCCGTGACCAACCGCGAGGTGCTGGCCGATCTGGAGAACGGCGCCGGCTCGGTGTGGCTGGTGCTCGGCGACGGCGGCGTTCCCATCGCCGGCCTCGGCGACGCGCTCAACGGCGTGTACCTCGACCTGGCCGGGGTCGTGCTCGACGCGGGCGCGGAGTTCGCGGCCGCCGCCGAGGCGTACTTCGAGGTGCTCGACGTGCAGCCGAGCACGGCGACCGGCAACCTCGGCATCGACCCGCTGGGCGTGCATGCCCGCACCGGGACCGCGCCGGATCTCGAAGCGGCCGTGGAGCTGGCGGTGCGGACCTCGCGGACCCATCAGAAGCTGCGGGCGATCGTCGTGGATGCCTTGCCGTATCACGATGCCGGCGGCAGCGACGCCGAGGAGCTGGGCTGCTCCCTCGCCGCCGGCGTGACGTACCTGCGGGCGCTGACCGCGGCCGGCCTCGACGTCTCGGCGGCCGCGAACCTGCTGGAATTCCGTTACGCGGCAACGGCCGACCAGTTCATGACCATCGCGAAGCTGCGGGCCGCGCGGCGGCTGTGGACCCGCGTGACGCAGGTCAGCGGCGCGCCGTCGGCTCAGCTGCAGCACGCCGTCACGTCGTCGGCGATGCTGACGCAGCGCGACCCGTGGGTGAACATGCTCCGCACCACGCTGGCGTGCTTCGCCGCCGGCGTCGGCGGCGCGGATTCCGTTACCGTGCAGACGTTCGACGCCGCGATCGGCCTGCCGGACCCGTTCTCCCGGCGCATCGCCCGGAACACGCAGGCGTTGCTGCTGGAGGAGTCGCACCTCGGGCAGGTGATCGACCCGGCCGGCGGTTCCTGGTACGTGGAGCGGCTGACCGACGACCTGGCCCGCGCCGGGTGGGCGTGGTTCCAGGAGATCGAGCGCGCCGGCGGGCTCGTCGAGGCGTTTCCCCTTGTCCGGGACCGGCTCGCGGCGACCTGGCAGCGGCGGGGCGAGAACATCGCGCACCGCAAGGACGCCCTGACCGGCGTCTCGGAGTTCCCGAACCTCGCCGAGAAGCCGGTGCGGCGCAAGCCGTTGCCGCCGGCGCCGACCGGTGGGCTGCCGAAGGTCCGCTACGCGCAGGCGTTCGAGGAACTCCGGGACCGATCCGACGCCCAGTTGGCGGAAACCGGTTCCCGACCACAGGTTTTCCTGGCGACGATCGGCCCGGTGGCCGTCCACACGGCACGGTCGACGTTCGCGGCCAACCTGTTCAACGCCGGTGGCATCGAGACGCCGGCCGGGTCGGTGGGCGACTTCCCCGGTGGTGTCGCCTGCGTCTGCTCGTCCGACAAGCTGTACGCGGAGGAGGCCGCCGCCGCGGTCGCCGCGCTCAAGGAAGCCGGCGCGACACACGTGTTCCTGGCCGGCAGCCCGAAGAAGTGGGCCGACACCGGCGCGGACGCGTTCGTCTTCGCCGGCTGCGACGCGCTTTCCGTGCTGCACGCCACGTATCAGCAGTTGGGGGCAACGAAATGATCCCGAACTTCGCGGACGTGCCGCTGGGCGACCCGGAGGTCGCGGGCGGCGCCGACGACTGGCGCAAGGCGCTGCACGCGGCGACCGGCAAGGACACCGACGCGCTGGTGTGGGAATCGCCGGAGGGCATCGGCATCCGGCCGCTCTACACCGCGGAGGACCTTGCCGGCCTTGACTTCCTGGGCACGTACCCGGGTATCGCCCCGTACCTGCGCGGGCCGTACCCGACGATGTACGTCAACCAGCCGTGGACCATCCGGCAGTACGCCGGTTTCTCCACCGCCGAGGAGTCCAACGCCTTCTACCGCCGCAATCTCGCGGCCGGGCAGAAGGGCCTGTCGGTGGCGTTCGACCTGGCCACGCACCGCGGCTACGACAGCGACCACCCCCGGGTGGCCGGCGACGTCGGCATGGCCGGTGTGGCGATCGACTCGATCTACGACATGCGGCAGCTGTTCGACGGCATCCCGCTGGACCGGATGAGCGTGTCGATGACCATGAACGGCGCGGTGCTGCCGGTGCTGGCGCTGTACATCGTGGCCGCCGAGGAGCAGGGGGTGGCGCCGGAGCAGCTGGCCGGCACCATCCAGAACGACATCCTCAAGGAGTTCATGGTCCGCAACACCTACATCTACCCGCCGCAGCCGTCGATGCGGATCATCTCGGACATCTTCGCGTACACCTCGCAGCGGATGCCCAAGTACAACTCGATCTCCATCTCCGGCTACCACATCCAGGAAGCCGGCGCGACCGCCGACCTGGAATTGGCCTACACCCTCGCCGACGGCGTGGAGTACCTGCGGGCCGGCGTCGGCGCAGGGCTCGACATCGACATCTTCGCGCCGCGGCTGTCGTTCTTCTGGGCCATCGGCATGAACTTCTTCATGGAGGTGGCCAAGCTGCGGGCGGCGCGGCTGCTGTGGGCGAAGCTGGTGAAGGGCTTCGACCCGAAGAATCCCAAGTCGTTGTCGCTGCGGACGCACTCGCAGACCTCCGGCTGGTCGCTGACCGCGCAGGACGTCTACAACAACGTGGCCCGGACGTGCGTCGAGGCGATGGCGGCGACGCAGGGGCACACGCAGTCCTTGCACACCAACGCCCTGGACGAGGCGCTGGCGCTGCCGACCGACTTCTCCGCCCGCATCGCCCGTAACACCCAGCTGGTGCTGCAACAGGAATCCGGCACCACGCGGGTGATCGACCCGTGGGGCGGCAGCGCCTTCGTCGAGCGGCTGACGTACGACCTGGCGCGGCAGGCGTGGGCGCACATCGCCGAGGTGGAGCAGGCCGGCGGCATGGCCAAGGCGATCGACGCCGGCATCCCGAAGCTGCGCGTCGAGGAGGCGGCCGCCCGCACGCAGGCCCGCATCGACTCCGGCCGGCAGCCGGTGATCGGCGTGAACAAGTACCGGGTGGACGCCGACGAGGAGATCGAGGTCCTCAAGGTCGACAACCACGGCGTGCGCGCGCAGCAGATCGAGAAGCTGCGCCGGCTGCGCGAGGAACGCGACGAACAGTCCACTCAGGACGCCTTGCGCGCGTTGACCGAGGCCGCCGCCGGCAACGGCAACCTGTTGGAGCTGGCCGTGAACGCGGCCCGGGCCAAGGCGACCGTCGGCGAGATCTCCGACGCGCTGGAGAAGGTCTACGGGCGGCACTCCGGGCAGATCCGTACCATCTCCGGTGTGTACCGCGACGAGGCCGGGACCGGCGGCAACGTGTCGACCGTGCTGGAGCGGGTCGCCGCGTTCGAGCGCGAGGAGGGCCGGCGGCCCCGGATCCTGGTGGCCAAGATGGGCCAGGACGGGCACGACCGCGGCCAGAAGGTGATCGCGACGGCCTTCGCCGACCTCGGCTTCGACGTGGACGTGGGCCCGCTGTTCCAGACGCCGGCGGAGGTGGCGCGGCAGGCCGTCGAGGCCGACGTGCACATCGTCGGAGTGTCGTCGCTGGCGGCGGGGCACCTGACCCTGGTGCCGGCGCTGCGGCAGGAGCTGGACGCGCTGGACCGGGAGGACATCATGATCGTGGTCGGCGGCGTGATCCCGCCGGCCGACTTCGCGGCGCTGTACGAGGCCGGCGCGGTGGCGATCTTCCCGCCCGGCACCGTGATCGCCGACGCCGCCATGGGCCTGCTCGACCGGCTCGCCGACCAGCTGGACCACGCTGCCGATGGCTCGTAAGCCCATCGACGTCAAGGAGTACGCCAAGGGCGTGCTCGACGGGTCGCGGACCACGCTGGCGCGGGCGATCACGCTGGTGGAGTCGACCAAGCCCGCGCACCGCGAGCTGGCGCAGCAGCTGCTGGTGGAGCTGCTGCCCCATGCCGGCGGGGCGCACCGGGTCGGCATCACCGGCGTGCCCGGCGCCGGCAAGTCCACGTTCATCGAGGCCCTGGGCACGACCCTGACCGGCGCCGGCCACCGGGTCGCCGTGCTGGCCGTGGATCCGTCGTCGAGCAGGACCGGCGGCAGCATCCTCGGCGACAAGACCCGGATGGCTCAGCTCGCCGTCGACGACAACGCTTTCGTCCGCCCGTCGCCGACCTCCGGCACGCTCGGGGGCGTGGCCCGGGCGACCCGGGAGTCCATCGTCCTGGTCGAGGCCGCCGGTTACGACGTGGTGCTGGTGGAGACCGTCGGCGTCGGCCAGTCCGAGATCGCCGTCGCCAACATGGTCGACTGCTTCCTGCTGCTGGCGCTGGCCCGGACCGGGGATCAGTTGCAGGGCATCAAGAAGGGCGTGCTGGAACTCGCCGACGTGGTCGCCGTCAACAAGGCCGACGGCCCGCACGAGCAGGACGCCCGCAAGGCCGCACGGGAGCTCACCGGCGCCATGCGCCTGCTCCGTGGCGCCGGCGCCGCGCCCAAGGTGTTGACCTGCAGCGGTTTGACCGGCGCCGGCCTCGACGTCGTGTGGGACACCGTCCGCGAGCACCGCTCGGAGCTGGAGTCCTCCGGCGAGCTGGCCCGGCGGCGACGGCAGCAGCAGGTGGACTGGACCTGGTCCATGGTCCACGACCAGCTCCTGGCGTCGCTGCACGGCAGCGAGGCCGTGCGGTCGATCGCGCCGGAGCTGGAGCGCCAGGTCCGCGACGGGGAGCTGACGGCGACGCTGGCGGCGGAGCGGATTCTGCGGGCGTTTCGGGATTCCTAGCCGACGGCCTTCGACGACAGCTCCCAGAGCCGGGCGGCGTTGTCGGGATCGACCGCGTACCAGGCGACGCCGTGCGCGTGGCCCGGGATGTCGGTGGCTTCGCGACCGATCGTCTCCGCCGGCTGGCAGTCCTCGAAGTAGCGGCCGGTCACGCCGGACAGCTGGGGCGAGGTGGCGACCACGATGGTGGTGGCCGCGCCCTGGCCGAGAGTCTTCGCCACCTGGCGGCTGGTGGCCTTGGCCGCTTCGAGAAGCTCGGCGGGCATGTGGCGGGAGAGGTTCGTGTCCATGATCCCGCCGGGGTGGACGGCGTTGGCGGTGATCCCGTCGTCGGCCCACCGCCGCGCCGCCTCGACCGCGAACAGGACGTTCGCGGTCTTGGACTGGCCGTAGCCGAGGAGGGGGTCGTAGTCGCGGGCGTCGAAGTTCACGTCGTCGAAGTCGACGGGTGCGCGCAGGTGCCCGCGGGAGGTCAGCGAGACGATGCGTGCGCCGTCGGCGGCGGCCAGCGCGTCGTGCAGGCCGGTGGCGAGGGCGAAGTGGCCCAGGTGGTTGGTGGCGAAATGCAGTTCCCAGCCGGCGGGGCTGAGCTGCCGGGTCGGGATCGCCATCACGCCGGCGTTGTTGACGAGCAGGTCCAGCGGGCCGGTCCACGCGTCGGTGAAGGCGGCGACTGACGCCAGGTCGGCGAGGTCGAGCGCCGCGACCCGGGCCGAGCCAGCCGAGTTCGCCGCGTTGATCTGCGTGGCCACCCGGGCGCCGGCCTCCGGGTCGCGGACGGCCAGCGTGACCTCGGCGCCGGCTTCGACCAGCACCCGGGCGGTCTCGACGCCGATGCCCGACGACGCCCCGGTGACGACGGCCCGCTTCCCGTCGAGCCGGATGCCGGCGATCGCCTGCTCGGCGGTCGTCCCCCAGCCGAAAGATGTCTGCGACATGGTCTGTTCTCCGTTCGGACGGCGCCCCCTAACCGGAGGCTCCTCCGAATACTAACCTGAGGGGCCTCCGCCTGATAACATGAGGGTGCTCACGTTGCCCGTTCGACCAGCTTGGAGCCGCCGTGACCGACCGCCCCCTGCGCGCCGACGCGCAGCGCAACCGCGACCGGCTCCTGGCGGCGGCCGCAGCCGCCTTCGCGAGCCGGGGCGCGGACGCCTCGCTGGAGGAGATCGCCCGCCAGGCCGGCGTCGCGATCGGCACCCTCTACCGGCACTTCCCGACACGCGAGGCCCTGTTCGTCGCCGTGCACCGGGCCGAGATGGTTCGCGTCGCCGAGCATGCCGACGCGCTGCTGGCCGACCATGAGCCGCTCGACGCCCTGCGGCTGTGGATGGGCCGGTTCACCGACTTCATGACCGCCAAGCACGGCATGGCCGACGCGTTCCGCATGGTCCTCGCCTCCGGCGAAAACCCCTTCGTGCCGATGCGCGGGATCGTGCTGGACGCCCTCACGAAACTCGTGACGGCCTGCGGGGACGGGCTGCGGCGGGACGTCGACGGTCTCGACATCCTCACCGTTCTCAACGGCATTTCCCTGGCCACGAGCGACGACGAGCAGACCGCCCGCCTCATCGACCTGGTGCTCGGCGGCCTGCGGCACGCGTGATCCGCTATCCCCAGCGGACCACCGAGATGATCTCCGCGCTGTCCGGCGTGACCGGGCTCCGATCCCAGTCCCCGTACCGCTCCTCGACGACCAGCCCGGCCTCCGTGAGCAACTCCCCCAGCCGCTCCACCGACAGGAACCGGATCCGGCCCCAGTCGGCCCGCCGCCAGCCGTCGCCGACGATGTTCTCCACGACGTCGACAACGTCCCCGACGATGGGTTGCACCTCGTAGTGCACCCGGACGGGCTTGCCCTCCCATGGGAACTCGAAGCCGCCCTCCGGCCACTGTTCCCACGCCCGGGCCGCGGGGTTCCGCGTCTCGAACACGAACCGGCCGGCCGGCGTCAACGCGTCCCGCACACCGCGAAGCGTGGTCAGCACGTCGGAATCGGTGAGCAGGCACTGGAAAGCGTGCCCGGTCATGACGGCATCGGGGTCGAAGCCGACGAGCCGTCCCGCGTGCCCGGCGGCCCGGGCCTGGGACAGCAAAGTCCCGGTCCCACAACCGACATCGAGCACGGACGCGGCGGCGAGCGCCAAACCGAGGTAGAACCGCTCGTCGGCACGATCGGCCCACGGGTTCATCGCGTTGTACAGCTCGGCAGCCTCCGGCACACCCCGAGGCTAACGGGGAGCGATTTCACGCCAAAGGCTTGTCCAGCACGGCTTTGAGGTGGCTGAAGGTGTCGATGGAGTACTTGCCGTGGTACCGGCCCATGCCGCTTTCCCCGACCCCGCCGAACGGCAGGCTCGGCACGGTCAGGTGCAACACCGGCAGGCCGAATCCGACCGCGCCGGAGGAGGTTTCGGCCAGGATCCGTGCCTTCGTCGACTCGGACTCGGTGAAGGCGTAGAGCGCCAACGGCTTGTCCCGCGCGGTGATGAACCCGATGGCGGCGTCGACGTCGGGCACGGCGATGATCGGCAGGATCGGCCCGAAGATCTCCTCACTCATCACCGGCGCGTCCGGCGACACGTCGGCGAGCACGGTCGGCGCGATGTACTTGGCGTCCCGGTCGGTCTGCCCGCCGACGACAACGCGGCCGCTGGCCAGCAGGTTGTTCAACCGGTCGAAGTGCCGGTGGTTGACGATGCGGCCGTACAGCGGACTGTCCGAAGGCTCGTCACCGAACTTCGCCCGCACGGCGGCGGCCAGCGCCGGTTCGAGCCGTGCGGCGGCGTCGCCCACGGCGAGCACGTAGTCCGGCGCGACGCAGGTCTGGCCGGCGTTGAGGAACTTGGTGTCGACGAGCCGCTCGGCGGTGACCGCCGGGTCGGCGTCGGTGTCGACGATCACCGGGCTCTTGCCGCCGAGTTCGAGGGAGACCGGCGTGAGGTGCTTGGCCGCGGCCGTCATCACGATCCGGCCGACAACACCGTTGCCGGTGTAGAAGATGTGGTCGAAATGCTGCTCCAGCAGCGCTGTCGTCTCCGGGATCGCGCCCTCGACGACGGCGACGCCCTCCTGGTCGAGGTACTGCGGCACGAAGCGGGCGATCGCCGACGCCGTCGCCGGGGCCAGCTCGCTCGGCTTGAGCACGGCCGCGTTGCCGGCGGCGAGCGTGCCCACCAGCGGCGCCAGCACCAGCTGCAGCGGGTAGTTCCACGGCCCGATGATCAGCACCACGCCGAGTGGCTCCCGCACGACCGTGCCGCGTCCGGGCCGCAGCGTCGCCGGCAGCTCGGCGTCCTCCGGCGCGAGCCAGGAGTCCAGGTGCTCAAGGGTGTGGTCGATCTCCCGGCACACGAAGTCGATCTCGGTCCGGCGGGCCTCGTCGGCCGGCTTGCCGAGGTCGGCACGCAGCGCCTCGACGAACGCGCCCTCCTGCTCCGTCAGCATCGCCCGCAGCGCGCCGAGCTGCCCACGCCGCCACGACAACGGCTTGGTGCGGCCGAATCGGAACGCGGCCCGCAGCCGGTCGACGACGGCCGGGATCTCCAGGAGGACATCGGTCATGTCGCGAGCCTAGCTCGGATCGGGACCCGAACCGAGCCGGTGCCCATGGATCCGCCTGGAACTCACCTATTCGGTCAGCCACACCGGCTTGCACGACCCGCGCGGCACCAGCGGAACGGCGTAGCGCCCGGGCGTCAGCGACATCCGGACCTGCTCGGTCACGCCCTGGTACTCACCCAGCGGAGTGTCCACAGTGAACGTCTCCGGATCCAGATACCGGTGCTCCTCACCGCTTCCGGCCACCGAAGCCGCGTACGCCTTGTCGAAAACGCCGAGGCTCAAGATCCACAGAGCCGCCCGGGTCAACGACACGTGCACGCGGTAGCTGCCGCCCTCGACGGCGCGCCGGGCCAACGCCTCGGCCGCGCCGGTGGCCATCAGCCACGACACGATGTAGTCGTTGACGACGAGGATAGGCGGCAGCGCCGGGCCGGCGGCGTCGCCCTCCAGGTTCATCATGCCGACGAGGCTGCCGGCGGTCTGGTCGAAACCGACCCGGCCGGCCCACGGCCCCCGTTCCCCGTTCAGCGACGCCGTGACGTGCACGATCCCCGGCCGGACCTGTGCCGCCTGCTCGGCGGACACGCCGATCTGCTCCAGATAGCCGGGCCGTCGGTTGGCGTAGAACACGTCCGCGCCGGCCAGCAGGCCGTTGACCAGCTCGCGGTCCGCGCGGGGATCGATGGTCGCCGAGCGGGTGCCGACGTTGGCCGTGATGTACGTGACGTCGTGCTCCAACTCGTTGACCCGCCACAGATTCAGCACGTCGGCGCCGTGCAGCGCGAGCGCCCGGCCGGCCCCGGCGCCGGCGATCACGTGCCCCATGCCGAGCGCGCGGATCCCGGCCAACGGCAGCTCGACGCCGCCGGGCAGCGGTTCCGGCTCGGAGTCACCGATCTTGGTGATCTCGATCAGCGGCAGGTTCTCGATGCCGGTGTTCTCGGCGAGGAACTCCTCGGTGGAACGCAGCATCGGCAACACGACACCCGCCTCGACGGCCGCGGCCTCCAGCTCACGGGCATCCCATTTGGACACCGCCTGCGCCACCCGCTCCGGGTCGTCCGGGACGTCCAGCAGCTTCTGCGCGGCGACCTTGATCTTCGGGTACGGGTTGAGCGGCATCACCCAGCGGTCGTCGGCCGTGCGGTAGAAGCCGAAGCCGAAGGCGTTGGTGGGATTGGCGGCCGTCACCGGGACGTGGCCGTTGAGTTTCTCCCACTTGCGGTCGTAGAACGGGCACAGCCGGTGCGGTGCCACCCGCAGGTCGACGGCGATGTCCTGGCCGTCGCCGCCGCGCAGCCGCCACAGCTTGGCCATCGCCGCGGACTTGGCGACCAGCGCGACACCGGCCGCGCCGCCGAGCCGCAACGTGCTCGGCACCACCGGGTCCGCGCCGACGAAGGTGATCTCGCCGCCGGTGTCGGAGGGGCTCATTCCGATGCCGGCCAACACGTCCGCGAGCGCGGCGTGCGGGTCGAAGGCGTCCGTGGTCAGCGGGTTCGCGACCGCGGCGGCCACCTTGTCAGTCAGCGACATCCCCAGGCTCCTCGTCGCTCAGCAGCTTGTGCACCTCCTCGATCGTAGGCGCGGAAGCCGGCCCCCGTCGCGTGACGGCGATCGCGGCAGCGGCATTTGCCCGCCTGGCCGCCTTCGCCGGCGGCAGGCCGGCGGCCAGGGCCGCCATGAACGCACCGGTGTGCGCGTCACCGGCCCCGTTGGTGTCGACCACCTCGACCGGGAAGCCCGGCACCGTGATCACCTCGTCGGCCGTCGCCAGCACGCAGCCGCCGGCCCCGACACGGACGATCGCGTTGCGTCGTCTCAAGGCTTCGGCCGCCTTGAGGGGGTCGTCCTCGCCGGTCAGCAGCCCAGCCTCACGCTCGTTGCAGCTGATCCAGTCGGCCCGGTCGAGCACGGGTTTCAGCACGGCCTCCGGGATCTCCGCCGCCAGCGGCCCCGGGTCCACCACGACCATGACCCCGGACTCCACAGTGGACAGCCAGGAACTCACCGCCGGCCCGTTCACCGGCAACGCCAGCCCATAGCCCGACACGTACACGATGTCGTCGGGGAACAGCCGGATCCGTGCCAGGTCGTTGGCGCGCAGCCGGCCCTCCGCGCCGAAGGTGGTCGCGAACGTTCGCTCGCCCTCGGCGTCGACCAGCGCCACCGTGAAGCCGGTATCCATTGTGGACACCTTCGGCTGGAGGACGTCGATCTGCTCCTGCGCCAAGCGTTTGCGGGCCAGGTCGCCGAGCGGGCCGGTGCCGTGCATGCCGCCGTACGCGGCGGTCAACCCCTGCCGCACGGCGGCGGCGAGCACGTTGAAGCCACCGCCGACCTCGGTGCCGCCGCTGGACGCCAACACGTCGCCGCCACGCTCGGGCAGGTGCGGCACGTACATGACGATGTCGACGATCACCTGACCGACGTGCACCAAGCGGCTCATCCGCGCAGCGCCAGCAATTCCGCCGTGAGGCCGGCCAACGGGAGGTCGTTGACCGCGTGGATGGTACGCACCGCCTCGTCCGGGAACGCGTCGTCGCCGTGACAGGCGCCGGCGATCGCCCCGACCATCGCGGCGATCGTGTCGCAGTCGCCGCCGAGCGACGCCGCGAGCAGGCAGGCCCGCCACGGATCGTCCGGATGCACCGCCAGCACGGCAAAAGCCGCCGGCACCGACTCCTGCGTGGCGACGCTGGTGCCGACCAGGCGGTAGATCGTCTCGGCGGCCTCCCCGGGCGGAAGGCCCTCGACGAGCTCGCTCGCCCAGGCCAGCCGAGTGCCCACGTCGCCGGCCGCGATCCAGTTGCCACGGCCCGATGCCAGCCGCGCCGCCTCCGCCGCGATCTTCGTCGCCTCGCTGACATCCGCACCCGCGATGCCGGCGCTCACCGCCGCCGCGACCGCCGCCGCGCCGGACAGCGCGACACCGGTGTTGTGCGTGACCCAACTCGCCTCGACGACACTGTCCACAAGCGACGGAAGGTCGTCGGCTCGGTACGCGATGCCGACAGGGGTGATACGCATCGCGGCCCCGTTGGTCGTGCCGGACCTGCCCGCCCGCTCCAGGCTCTCGCCCGCCGCCACCGCGCTCACCGCGGCCTTCGTGGACGGGCCGAGCAGGTCGAGCGAGCCGCGGCGACGCATGTCCTCCTCCCAGGCGAGCAGATCCGCCGCGAGCCGGTGCGGGTCGACGTGCCCGTCACCGGCGACCAGCAGCCTCGCCACCAGCACCGCCTGCTCGGTGTCGTCCGTGATCGAGCCGGCGGCCATGCCCGGCGCGATCGGCTGGTCGTCGGGCCCGGGCTCGAAGCCGGTGAGGACGCCGTAGCGGGCCTGGATCGCCTCCCGCGGCATCGACTGCGTCGGCATGCCCAGCGCGTCGCCGATGGCCAGGCCGGTGAACGCGGCCAGCGCGCGGCTCACTCCACGCCACCGAACTTGAGGTGCAGCCGGAACCGGTCCGGGTCGAGCAGGCTCTCCGTGTGCTCCACGAAAACACCGTTGCGGTCCCGGCACAGCCGACGGGCGCGCAGGAAGCGCTCCCCCGGCGTGCGGCCGAGGACAGCCGCCTCCACCTCGGTGATCCGCCCCAACTCGACCCACTCCTCCCCCTGTTCGGGCACCAGCCCCTCGGCGCGCAGCACGTCGTACAGCGATCCGTCCAGACCGGACTCCGGCAGCTTGCGCAGCCGGTCGCCGGCCGCCACCCTGGTGCACTCGAACGAGATCGCCGGCCCGTCGACGATGGTCCGGACCCGGTCGACGGCGACGAACTCGTCGTCGTCGAGACGGAACCGCTCGGCCATCTCCTTGTCGGTGACCAGTTCCAGCCGGATGACCGCGACCGTGGTGTGCACGCCCTGCTCGGCCAGCGCCCGCGTCCAGCCGATCCGGTCGTCCAGCGGGCGGCCGTCGAACGTGACGAACGAGCCCTTGCCGGAGTGGGTGGCGATCAGGCCGCGGCTGCCCAGCTCGGCCAGCGCCTGCCGGATCGTGTTGCGGCTGACCGCGAACCGGCTGGCCAGCACGTGCTCGCCGGGCAGCCGGGCGCCGCGCGGCAGCCGGCCGCGGCGGATGTCCCGGGCCAGTTGGTCGGCGATCTGCTCGTACTTCAGGCGCAGCACGTCAGCACCTCGTCCAGCGTCTTGACCTCGATGTGCGGGCTGTAGCCGCGGGCGATGTCCAGCGCACGCTCGTGCGCCTCGTCGTTCATGCCCGCGCAGGCGTCCGCCACGATCCAGGTCACCATGCCCGCGTCCGCCGCGGCCAACGCCGTCGACAGCACGCAGCAGTCCGTCGCCACACCGGCCAACACCAACACGTCGACGTCGCCGACGCGCTTGGCCAGCGCCGGTCCCCATTTGCCGAAGGTAGTTTCGTCCACTGTGGAGCCTTGGAAGCCGCCGGCCAGCTGGTAGAGCTCGGCGTCCGGCGGCTGCAGCGCGAACGGCCAGCGCTCGTAGTACAGCCGCCACGCGCCGATCGGCTCCTCCGGCGCGACGAACCGCGTGAACGTGACGTCCTGGAACGCCGCCACCAGCTTGTGGACCGGGGCCACGATGTCCGCGAAACCGGGGGTGAACCACAGGCTCTGCGGGTTCGCGAACACGTTCTGCATGTCGATCACCGCGAGGTGAGCCCTCATACGGTCACCAGCTCCTGGGCGCGAACCCGGGACCGCTGCAACGCCCACGTGGCGACGAACGCGATCACCAGCGCCGCCAGCACGCCCAGGTTCGCCGCCGCCCACGCCCCGTCACGGCCGCCGAGACCGAGCGGGCCGAGCAGGTATCCCTGCCAGGACAGCCACTCCGCGTACGTGTTCGTGACCAGGCCCCAGCCGACCACTGTGGACACCACGATGATGCCGACCGCGAGCCAGCGCACGCTGCCGTAGCGGCCGTTCGGGTCGTACAGGTCGGGCTCGGCGTAACCGTTGCGGCGGGAGGCGATGTCCGCCAGCATCACGCCGCACCAGGCCGCGATCGGCGTGCCCAGTGTGATCAGGAAGCCCTGGAACGGGCCGAGGAAGTCGTCGGCGAAGAAGGCCACGTAGATCGTGCCGAGAACGATGATCGTGCCGTCGATCAGCGCGGCCACGAACCGCGGCGTCTTCAGGCCGGCCGCCAGCAGCGCCAGGCCCGAGGAGTAGATGTTCAGCACCGCGCCGCCGACCAGGCCGAGCACGGCGACGATGACGAACGGCACCAGGTACCAGGTGGGCAGCACGCTGGCCAGCGCGCCGATCGGGTCGGCGGCGATGGCCTTGTTCAGGTCCGGCGACGACCCCGCCAGCAGCAGGCCCATCACCAGCAGCACCACCGGGGCCAGCGCCGAGCCGAACGTCGTCCAGCCGATCACCGCCCGGCTGGAGGAACTCCTTGGCAGGTAACGGGAGTAGTCCGCCGCCGCGTTCACCCAGCCCAGGCCGAAGCCCGTCATCAGGAACACCAGCGCACCGACCACGCTGCCTGTCGACCCGGCCGGGATGCTTGCGACCTTCGCCCAGTCGATGTGCGGGATCACGAAGGCGATGAACACCACCGTCAGCACGGCCGTGACGATCGTGATCACGGTCTGCATGCGCATGATCAGGTCGAAGCCCATGACGCCGCCGCCGATCGTCAGCACCGCCACCACCAGCAGCGCGAGGATCTTCACCACCGGGCCGCCACCCCAGCCGAGCTGCGTGAACACCGTCGCCGTGGCCAGCGTGGCCAGCACCGTCAGCACGGTCTCCCAGCCCACCGTCAGCACCCAGGAGATCGCCGTCGCCACCCAGTTGCCGCGGACGCCGAACGCCGCCCGGCTCAGGATCATCGTCGGGGCCGAGCCGCGCTTGCCCGCCACCGCGACGAAGCCGCAGAGCAGGAAGGAGAACACGATGCCCACCACGCCGGCGATCGCCGCCTGCCAGAACGAGATGCCGAAGCCCAGCGTGAACGAGCCGTAGCTCAGCCCCAGCACCGAGACGTTGGCCCCGAACCACGGCCAGAACAGCTGTCTCGGCGTGCCCTTCCGCTCGTCGTCGCCGATCACGTTGATGCCGTTGGCCTCCACCTGGAGGGCGGCCGAGTCCGCACCGGAGGCCATCCGCGACTCCTCTGATCCTGTCCAGACCTGTCCAGTCGCCCGGACCCTACGCCCGCCCACCCCACCCGGCAACACCGCCCCGGACCGCCTGACCCGAGGAACCTTCCCGTTCGACCAGCCGGAACCGGTTGCGACCCGAGACCGGGTCGCAACGGGCGTGATCGGCACGCCAGAAATTCGCCGGCCGACGCAGGCCGGCCCGGCTACCATTGCCCCCGGTCAACGAGGGGGCACACGTGGGCAAGTTGTTCACAGTGGACGGTCGCGAGGTCTGGTCCAAGGCGCAGGGGACCTCGCAGATGTTCTGCGGACAGATCGCGCTGCTGGAGAAGTACGTGATCCAGCAGCCGAGCGGGGTGGTGGACACGGGCTGGGACGAGGTGCGGATCGACCCGCCGGTGCTGCGGGACTTCCTGCTCGCGGCGTTCCATCACCTGCGGGAGGTCAACGGCTCGTGGCACATGCACGCGATGGTGCGCGGCGTGCTCCAGGTGGCGCTGGAGTTGGACGAACGCGCCAGCGGGGAACGGTTGACGCTACCGGACTGGTTCAAGGACATCACCGACGCGCCTCACGTCTGCAACCTGGGCCACTTCGAAGTGGTGGGGAGGGACTGAGCCCTCCCCACCGGGCTCAGGCGGTCAGGCCCCGGCGGACGGCGTCGATGCGCTCGGTGGCCATGCGCTTGCTGACGGCGGCCGAGTGGACCATGGCGGAGCCGTGGAAGGTGCCGGGGTAGTGGTGCAGCTCGGTGGCCACGCCGGCCTGGATGAGGCGGTAGGCGTAGGTGAGCCCCTCGTCGCGCAGCGGGTCGAACTCGCACACGGAGACGTACGCCGGCGGCAGGCCGGTGAGGTCCTCGGCGCGGGCGGGCGCGGCGTAGTGGTCGGCGGGCCGGTCGCCGAGGTAGTACTTCCAGCTGAGGATGGCGTTGGGCCGGTTCCACAGCGGCGTGTCGACGAACGCGGTCATGGACGGCGTCTCCAGCCGGTCGTCGAGCTCGGGGATGCCGAGGTACTGGAACTTGATCGCCGGCCCGCCGCGGTCACGGGCGAGCAGGGCGAGGCCGGCGGCGATTCCGCCGCCGGCGCTGTCCCCGCCGATGCCGATGCGCGCGGTGTCGACGCCGAGTTCGGACGCCTTGGCGGCGGTCCACTCCAGGGCGGCGTAGCAGTCCTCCAGGCCGGCGGGGTACGGGTGCTCGGGCGCGAGCCGGTAGTCGACGGACACGACGACGGCGCCGACCTTGTCGGCGATCTCGAACGAGACCGACGCGTCCTGGTCGAGATCGCCGATGGCGAAGCCGCCGCCGTGGATGGAGACGTAGGCGGCCCGCGGGGCGGGCACGGAGGTCGGCGTGTAGACCCGCACCCGCACATCGGGGGCGCCGACCGGGCCGGGGATGAGCATCTCCTCGACCGTGACCGGGTTCTCCGGCTCGTACGTGGGGAAGTGCTCACGCATCGACGCCATCCGGGCCCGCGTGGCCTGGACGTCGTCGAAGCCCACACCCTGGGGCAGCATCGTCAGCCACGGCAACAGTTCGGGATCGAAGGCGTAAGTCATGACACCTAGCGTGCCGCTCCCGGCGTGACTTCCCAACCGACAACTGTCGCGGGTTGGCCGCCTCGAACCCGACAACTGGCTGGCACGGTCGGCGTTTGTCCGTCGGGACCCGTCGCCGCCGGTCACGCGGGTAATGTCGACGGCATGAGGGGCCTGCTGCTTCGCCTGTCCGCGCTGGATTCCGACGCGGCCAGCGCGGTGCGGGTGATCAGCTTCTTCGACGTCCTGGTCGCCCAGCACGTCGGACTGGAGCGGCTGGTGGCCAGCACGGCGCAGCTGGCGGAGTGCCCAGCCGGCCTGAGCGTGCCGGAAACGGGCGTGTGGCTGCGGATGGACGCCAACGGCACGTCGCTGGCGGCGGCCCCGCCGCCGGCCCTGAGCCGTGAGGTGGACGGCGGCCGGGTCTGGCTGGAGCGCGGCGGCGATCCGCTGCCGCTGGACGAGATCGTGCTGGAGCGGTTCGCGATCGCGGCGGCGGTGCTGCTCGGCGAGACCCGGGCGAAATTGTCCGGTTTGGACGATCCGGCGCTGGTCGAGCTGGCGATCTCGGCCTCCGCCGGGGACGCGGAGCGGTCACGGGCCTTGCACCTGCTGGGTTTCTCCCCGCTGACGCCGATCCGCGTGCTGGCGGTGCTGGACGGCCCGCTGCCCGACCCGCCCGGCCCGCAGGCGGCGATCGGCAGCCTGCACGCGGTTCTCTCGCCCGCGGACGCCACCGTCCCAACCGGACACCCGATCGGCGTCGGCCCGGTGCAGCCGGCGATGCGCGCCCCGCAGTCGTGGCGGGCGGCGACGGTCGCCGCCCGGTTCACCGCGCCGGGCGTGATCGACTCCATCGAGTGGGACGATCTCGGCGCGCTCGGCCCGATCGCCCAGCAGCTCCACACCTCCGACATCCGTGCGATCCCGGACGTGCAGGCGCTGGACCGCCTGGCCGCCGAGCCCGGTGGCCAGGACACGCTGGACGTGCTGACGGCGGTCGTCGCGACGGATTCCGTACGCAAGGCGGCGGCGCTGGTGCACCGCCACCACAGCTCGATCGCGCCCCGGCTGGCCCGCGCGGAGTCGGGGCTGGGCTTCGCCGTGGACACGCCGATCGGCCGGTTCCGGCTGGCGCTGGCACTGTCACTGCGGCGGCTGCGGGACTCCGCCGGCTGACCGTTCTCACCGGTTCGGGGGTACACACGGGCAATCCGGCTGCCCAAAGTGATCAACTTTGGGCTCTTCGGGTTAAGAGCCTTGCCCCTGGCGACGGGTCAGTCCTCACGCTGCGTGTAGTAGCTTTCCCAACACTGTGAGCACTGGGAGAGGGCACGCTGGTGGCTGACACTGCGGATCACGACTATTCGACCGGCGCGGCCGGGATCGTGCCGGCCGACGAGCGCCGGTCGCGCTACCACTTCGTCGCCCTGTGGGTGACGCTCGCCGCCGGATTCACCTACCTGTTCCTGGGCTTCCAGTACCACGACGCGGGTTACTCGCTGCCGCAGGCGATCGCCGCCGGCGCGATCGGCGCCGTGGCCTACTTCCTCTACGCGCTGCCGGCCGCCTACCTGGGCTCCACCACCGGCCAGACGCACGCGCTGCTCACCCGCTCCATCCTCGGCAAGGTCGGCTCCGCCCTGGTCAGCCTGCTGCTGGTGGGCGTCGCCGCCGGCTGGACGGCGTTCGCGTTCAACCTGCTGGCCACCCTGTTCGACGGCCTCTACGGCTGGGGTCACGTCGTCGTGGTCAGCGTGGTCCTGGCGGTGCTCGGCATCGCCAACAACCTGTTCGGCTTCAAGGGAATCGCCGCCTTCGCCCGCTGGGTCGCCGCGCCGCTGATGATCGTCTGGGTGCTCTACCTGGTGGTCAAGGGCATCGGCACGATGCCGGACGACGCCCTGTCGGCGCAGCCGAAACCGACCGCGGAGCTGCCGTTCCTGACCGGCGTCGGGGTCGCCATCGGCTCCGTGATGTGGGGCAACGAGCCCGACACCTGGCGCTACGGCAGGCCGAAGTTCCTCTGGCCCGCGCCGGCGTTCGGCATCGCCTTCGCCGTGGGGCTGGTGCTGTTCGTGGCCGGCGGCTGGATGATGGCGCAGCTGTCCGGGGCCGGCCAGTACGACTTCGGCCCCGCCTTCCACTACACCGTCGAGTACTCCCTGTTCGGCGCGCTGTGGCTGGGCGGCATCGTGGCCACGGTGCTGATCGTCGCGATCAACGACGGCAACTACTACGAGATGATCAACGGCGGCCAGAACGTGCTCGGCGCCGTCCCGGGCTGGAAGCGCTGGCACACCTGCCTGCTGATGGCCGTCATCGCCGCCGTGTTCACCTGGCAGTTCCCGGACGTGCAGGACGGCTTCTACAAGGTCGCCAGCTGGTCGTCGATCGCGCTGCCGAGCATGACCGTGGTGATGTGCGTGGACCAGTTCCTGCTGCGCAGGCGCCGGGTGGACGAGGTGCCGACGTGGCGCGAGTCGGCGCTGGCCAACTGGCCCGGCCTGGTGGCCGTGGTGCTGGCGGTGGCGTTCGGGGCCTGGGGTCTCGGCCTGCTGCCCGGCCAGGACGCCGCGCCGAGCGCCGGCATCGTGCCGGTCGAGACCTGGCTGCTGGCCGGGTTGATCTACGCTGCACTGGCCGCCGCCGTCGCCGGGACGCCGAATGCCGCGGCCGTGCTGGGTTTCAGCCGGCGGCTCCGACAGCCTACTGAGGGAGCACGCAGCGATGACCGCTTCGGCACGCGAACTGCTGGAGAACGCTAGGAAGGACCTGGCGCCGGGCGAGCACGAGAACCGTCTGGTGCCGCTGATCGCCGACGGCAAGGCCTCGCGGAAAGCGCTCGCCGCGCTGGCCGCCGAGCAGCACCGGATCATCGTCAGCGACTGGCGCAGCTTCCTCGTGCTGGCCTCGCGCTGCGCCGACCCGGCCGCCGGGGCGTTCTTCTCCGGGCTGGCCGCCGGCGAGGGGCTGGCGCTGGACAACCTGCGCAAGTTCGCCGTCGCCGCGGGCCTGGACGAGCAGGCCCTGCGCGACTACAAGCCGCTGGCCGGCTGCCAGGCGTACCCGTCGTACCTGGCGTGGCTGGCGCTGAACGGCGAGCCGACCGACGTCACGCTGGCCGTGGTGGCGAACTTCGCGGCGTGGGGCAACTACTGCAAGGCGGTCGCCGCCGGGCTGCGGCAGCACTACGGCTTCGACGACGACGGCTGCTCGTTCTTCGACTTCTTCGCCGCGCCCGCGCCCGACGGCGACGAGCCGGCGATCGCCATCGTGCAGGCCGGGCTGGACGCCGGGCGCGGCACCGAGGCCGCGTTCGAGTACGGCCGGCTGATCCAGAGCTACGAGCTGATGTTCTGGAACACGCTGGCCGAGCTGGCCTGACCGCGCACCCGAAGAGGCCGAAGATCCATCCGACGCCCCCGGCCCGCCGCCGGGGGCGTTACGCTCAGCCCTGTCCAGAAATGCATTCATCATCTATGGATACGCCTGGGGGACAGGGCCGATGGACCACCAGAACTACGTAGAGGCCGTGCTGAGCGGCATCGGCACGGATCCGGACAGGGTCGCCGTGCACCAGCCCGACGGCAGCACGATCACCGCCGCCGGGCTCACCGACCTCATCCACCGCTACGCCCACGCGCTGCGCGACCGGGGCATCCGCCGCGGCTCCACCGTGTCGATCATGTCCGGCAACCGGGCCGAGGTGCTGGCCGCCCGCTACGCCACCAACCTGCTCGGCGCCCGCGTCGTCTCGCTGTACGAGGGCATGGCCGTCGACACCCTCGCCGTGATCGCCGCGGACGTCGAGACCGACGTGCTCATCACCGACGCCGCCCACGCCGCCGGCGGGGCGCGCATCGCCGAGCGGGCCCCGATCAAGCACGTCCTGACGTTCGCGGACCTGACCGGCCCGACCACGCCCATCGCGCCGGAACCCGTGGCCGCCAACGACATCTTCTGCATTCGGCACACCGGCGGCACCACCGGCCACCCCAAGGGCATCATGCTGCCCTACGGTCCGTACACCGAGCGGCTGGTCGACCCGAAGCGGCCCCGCCTGCCCGGCGTGATGCTGGTCTGCAGCACGCTCGCCCACCTGGCCGGCATGATGGCCGACGGTGTGCTCACGGCCGGCGGCAGCATGGTCATCCACGCCGGCTACGACCCGGCCAGGGCCCTCGACGCCATCGAGAAGCACCGTGTGAACATCGTGTGGCTGCTGCCCGCGCTGCTCTACCAGCTCACCGACGAGCAGCGCCGCCGGCCACGCGACACCTCCAGCCTGCGCGCCGTCATCTACGGCGGCGCCTCGTCGTCTCCGGTCAAGGTGGCCGAGGCCGTCGAGACCTTCGGGCCCGTGTTCACGCAGTTCTACGCCCAGACCGAGGCCGGCGCGGTCAGCGCGCTCGGGCCGCAGGAGCACACGCGGCCCGAACTGCTGGGCACCGTCGGCAAGGTGCTGCCCGGCGTCGAGATCCGCATCGTCGACGCCGACGGCCGGGACGTGCCGCCCGGCGGCAGCGGCGAGATCGTCAAACGCTCCAGCGGCGACTCCCGCGGCTACCTCAACAACCCCGAGCTGACCGCCCAGGTCTGGCGGGACGGCTGGGTGCACACCGGCGACGTCGGCTTCCTCGACGCCGACGGCTACCTGCACGTCACCGACCGACTCAAGGACATGATCATCGTCGTCGGCGGGCACGTGTACCCGGCCGAGGTCGAATCGGTCCTGCTCACCCACCCGTCCATCGCCGCCGCGGCCGTCTTCGGCGTGCGGGACTCCGACGGCACCGAGCACGTCCACGCCGCCCTGGTGCCGCGGTCCGAACTCGACCTGGAGACGGTGCGCGCGCACGTCACCGAGCACATGGGCCGGCAGTACGCGCCGTCCGCGATCACTGTGGTGGACGCGATCCCGCTCACCGACGCCGGCAAGCCCGACAAGAAGCTGTTGCGCAGCCGGGTCGGCTAGGTCAGGGCTGCTGCTCGGGGGTCAGCTCGGTCGGCCTCTTCAGGTCGCCGACCTGACCCTTGCTCAGCAGGTCCAGGAACAGGTCGACGACGTCCGGGTCGAACTGGGTGCCGCGGCCCTGGCGCAGCTGCTCGGCGGCGGCCTCGACGCTCAGCGCCGGCTGGTAGGGCCGGTCGACGAGCATGGCGGCCCAGGAGTCGCAGATGGCCAGCACGCGGGCCTCGACCCGGATGCCGTTGCCGACCAGCCGCGAGGGGTAGCCGTTGCCGTCGTAGCGCTCGTGGTGCTGGCGGATGATGTCGGCGACGACGCCGAAGCCGGGCACCATGCGGGCCAGCCGGTAGCCGTACTCGGGGTGCTGCCGGACCAGCCGCCACTCGTCCTCGGTGAGGGCGGTGGGCTTGGTCAGCACGGCCTCCGGGATGACGATCTTGCCGATGTCGTGCAGCCGCCCGGCGAGCTCGGCGTTGCGGGCGGTGGCCTCGTCCTGGCCGAGCGCGGTCGCCAGGGTGTGCGCCCAGCGGCTGATGGCCAGGCTGTGGTCGTGCGCGTGCAGCAGGGCGTCGACCTCGTCGGCGACGTGGCTGAGGTAGTCGATCATCGCCGTGTGGTCGGTGACGACGGCGGTGTTGGTCGCGGCCGCCTCGCCGACGACCACCCGGTCCCGGCCCCGCGCCTTGGCCACGTAGAGCGCGCGGTCGGCGGTGGCGACGAGCTCGTTGGGACTGTCGCCGTGCAACGGGAAGCAGGCGGCGCCGACGGACACGGTCACGGCGATCCACGTGTCCTCGGACAGCGCGACCGGGCTGCTGGCGACCCGCATCCGCAGCCGCTCGGCGATGGTGGCCAGCTCGCTCAGGCTGGCCTCGGGCACCAGCAGCGCGAACTCCTCGCCGCCGTACCGGGCCAGCACGTCCCCGCCGCGGGCCGCGCCGCGCAGCCGGGCGGCGATCTCGATCAGCGCCTGGTCGCCGGCGGGGTGCCCGTAGTGGTCGTTGATCGACTTGAAGTGGTCGACGTCCACGATGAACACGGCGAGCGAGCTGCCGGCCCGCCGCGCCCGTGCCACCTCGATCGGCAGCTGGGCCTCGAAGAACCGTCGGGTGTGCAGGCCGGTGAGCGCGTCGGTGATGGCCAGCCGCCGCTGGTCGGACACCAGCCCGGCAAGCCGAGCGATCGTCAACCCGAACAGCAGCGCACAGGCCAGCGCGATCACGGGGATGTCTCGCAGGTCGCCGCGGGCGCTCTGGATGTACAGCGTGACCGGGGCGATCAGCGCGGCCCCGCACAGCGCGGCGATGCGGGCGGGGCCGATGCTGGCGTCCCGAACCGGGGACGGATCGGTGAGCCGAGCCATCGTCGGATGCAGCGCGGCCGCGCCCAGCGCGAGGTTCCCGGCCAGCCAGATGGCGTCCAGGAAGTTGCCGGTCACATAGGTTCCGTCAAGCTGCTGTGACACGTACATCGTGTCGGCGGCGACGAACGCCAGCATGTTGAACGTCAACAGGAAGAACGAGGCCGGCCTGCGCCCGCCGCCCAGGATCAGCCGCAGCGCGACGGTCAGCATCAGCAGGTCGAGCACCGGGTACGCGAGCGAGAACGCCTTGACGACCACCGGCGCGTCCAGCCGGGCGTTCGGGGCGATCAGGAACAGCCAGGACAGCATCGCCGCGCCGACCCCGATCACGGCGGCGTCCAGCACGCCGGGCAGGTCACGGCCGGGGGTGCGGCGGCGGATCAGCAGCATCAGGCCGGCGACCACGAGCGGGTAGTGCGCGACGTACAGCGGGTCGGCGACGCCGGGGTACTCCAGGTTGTCGAACGCGTAGTGGGCGACGTAGAAGCTGGTGTCGGCGGCGGCGTAGACGACCTGGCTCAGGCCGAGCAGCAGCCACGGCAGCTGCGGCCGCGGCCGGTGCCGGATCAGGCCGATGATCACCATCACGGCGGCGGAGGCGCTGTCGAGGCAGTAGAGGGTGATTCTGACGCCGGCGCCGGCCCCGTCCGGGGGGACGAGGTAGTAGGCGAGCATCACCAGGGCGCCCGCCGACAGGTAGCCGATCCACAACCGGTCGTTGTCGGTACGCGGACCCCTCGCGCCCATGCAAGCACCCTCTCATCCGGAATTGGCCGACGGATCTGTCACCGTCCCCATCCCGATCACGTACGGCTCAGGATAGGGGATAACGCTGGGACGGCCGTGCCAAAGACCGGAGACGAAAGAGCACAACGCATTTCGGGGCATGTTTCACGTTGCCGGGCACTAGGGCCGGTGTGGGTTGACGAAGCCGCCGCGCATGTCAACCCACACCGGGGTCTGTGCTGCTCCCTGGGGCGTACCCTGGTTGCTGAAACACACAGTAAACGTTTTCAATGGCGGTGTCCAGAGCGAAGGAGGAGCGAGCGGATGTTGCGCAGTCAACGGTGGTACGAGGGCGAGGGCCTGCGCGCGTTCAGCCACCGGACCCGGACCCGCCAGCTGGGCATCGGCGGGCCCGAGCACCTGGGCAAACCCGTCATCGCCATCGTCAACACGTGGACCGACCTCAACCCCTGCCACAGCCACCTGCGGGAACGCGCCGAGGCGGTCAAGCGCGGCGTGTGGCAGGCCGGCGGCTACCCGGTCGAGCTGCCGGCCGGCTCGATGGGCGGCGAGACGTTCCAGAAGCCCACCGCCATGCTGTACCGCAACCTGCTGGCGATGGAGACCGAGGAACTGCTGCGCTCCTACCCCGTCGACGGGGCCGTGCTGATGGGCGGCTGCGACAAGACCACGCCCGCGCTGCTGATGGGCGCGGCCAGCATGGACCTGCCGGCGATCTTCGTCCCGGCCGGCCCCATGCTGCGCGGCAACTGGCGCGGCGAGGTGCTGGGCAGCGGCAGCGACATGTGGAAGTACTGGGACGACCGCCGCGCCGGGCTCGTCGACGACCGGCAGTGGAGCGAGCTCGAGGAGGGCCTCGCCCGCTCCCCCGGCCACTGCATGACCATGGGCACCGCCTCCACGATGACCTCCGTCGCCGAGGTGCTGGGCATGACCCTGCCGGGGGCGGCGTCGATCCCGGCCGTCGACTCCGGCCACGAGCGGATGGCGGCGGCGTCCGGCATGCGCATCGTCGACATGGTCCGGGAGGACCTGCGGCCGTCCATGCTGCTGGACGAGCGCGCCTACCGGGACGCCATCACCACCGTGCTGGCGCTGGGCGGCTCCACCAACGCCGTCATCCACCTGGTCGCGATGGCCAACCGCACCGGCGTGAAGATCTCCGCCGACGACTTCGACGAGGCCTCGCGAACCGTCCCCGTGCTGGCCGATCTTCGCCCGAGCGGCCGGTTTCTCATGGAGGACTTCTACTACGCCGGCGGGCTGCGCGGCCTGCTGACCCGGCTACGCGACCGCCTGCACCTGGACCGGATGACCGCGTCCGGCAAGACCTTCGGCGAAACCCTTGCGGGCGCGGAAGTGTTCAACGACGAGGTCATCCGCACGCTCGACGATCCACTGGCCGCCGACGGCGGACTGGCCGTGCTGCGAGGGAACCTCGCGCCGGACGGGGCCGTCATCAAGCCCATCGCGGCCCGCCCCGAGCTGCTCAGCCACACCGGCCCGGCGATCGTCTTCGACGGCTACGGGGACCTGCAGCGCCGCATCGACGACGAGGACCTGCCCGTCACCGCGGACTCGGTGCTGGTGCTGCGGGGCGCCGGCCCGCTCGGCGGTCCGGGCATGCCGGAACACGGAATGCTGCCGATCCCGAAAAAGCTGCTGCGTGAGGGCATCCGCGATGTGGTACGGATTTCCGACGCGCGAATGAGCGGCACCAGTTACGGCACTTGCGTATTGCATGTTGCACCCGAATCACACGTCGGCGGACCGCTCGCATTACTCCGAACCGGTGACCTCATCACGTTGGACGTGACGAAACGGCTTTTGCACATGCATGTCGACGACGCGGAACTGGCCCGCCGGCGGGCGGCGTGGACGCCGCCGGAGCCGCGCTACACCCGAGGCTACGGGGCCATGTTCAGCCGGCACATCATGCAGGCGGACCAGGGCTGCGACTTCGACTTCCTGGCCCAGCCGGGTCGCACTCCGGAACCTGACGCGACCTGACGCGAAGATCCCGTACAGTTCCGGTTGCTGCAGGAAGGCAGGTGGGTGTCGGTGGCGGTGACCATCCGCGACGTGGCGCGGCAGGCACAGGTGTCGGTCGCCACGGTGTCGCGCGCGCTGACGTCCCCCGACCTGGTCCGCGCGACGACCAGGGAACGGGTCCTCGCGGTCGCGGCCGACCTGGGCTACCAGCCCAATCTGGCGGCCCGCGGGCTGATCACCGGCAAGACCGGCAACATCGGCATCGTGGTGCCCGACCTGAACAACCCGTTCTTCACCGGGGTGCTCAAGGGCGTGCAGAACCAGGCCCGGATGGCCAGCCACGCGGTGTTCGTCGCGGACAGCGACGAGGACCCGGCGGCCGAGGAGCAGCTGGTGCGCGCCATGGCCAAGCAGGTCGACGGCGTGATCCTGTGCTCGCCGGGCATCGACGAGCAGCAGGTGCGGGAGCTGGCCGACACGACGACCCTGGTGCTGCTGAACCGGCGGATGCGGAGCGTGCCGGCAGCGCTGATGAACAGCGGCTCCGGCATGCGGCAGGTCATCGACCACCTGGTGGCCCTCGGCCACCACCGCATCGCCTACCTGAACGGGCCTCGCACTTCGTGGTCCAACAAGGAGCGCCGTCGGGGCCTGCGCATCGCCGTGCAGAAGCACGACGTGGACCTGGTGGACATGGGACCGTTCCCGCCCCGCTACGAAGGCGGTCTGCAGGCGGCGGACCTGGCGATGGCGGAGAACGTCACGGCGATCGTGGCGTACAACGACATCATGGCGCTCGGTGTGCTGGCACGGCTGCGGGATCGCGGCGTGCGGGTGCCGGACGACGTGTCGCTCACCGGCTTCGACGACCTGATGTTCGGGGCGCTGTGCCAGCCGCCCTTGACCACGGTGGCGATGCCGGTGGTGCCGGCCGGGCGACTGGCCGTGGACCTGCTGCTGGACCGGTTGGCCAACCGGGACGCCGAGGTGCGGCACGATGAGCTGGACACCCAGCTCATCGTGCGCGCGACCACGGCGCCGCCGGCCTGAGTCGCTACGGCTTCGGGAGCGCGCAGCCGGCCTTGGTCAGGTCGACCGTGCTGCCCGTCATGCAGCCGGCCAGGAGGTAGGTCTCCTCGCCGTAGTTCGTTCCCTGGTGCACGGTGACGTTGCCGCTCTGGTCGACCTCACAGGGGTTGTCGACGGTGCAGCGCTCGCCGTCCTCGTTGCCCGTGTTGTTGATGCCGATGAGCTTGCCGTTGGGGTCCTCGATGGGCGAGCCGGAGGTGCCGCCGATGGTGTTGCAGGTGGACGTGTAGCGGATCGAGTCCTTCCAGGTCCAGTCGCCTTCCTTGAGGCGGTAGACGAAGCCGTCGATGTTGCAGCTGTAGATGCGCTTCCAGTAGCCGGAGACCACCTTGATCGCCGTGCCCGCCGTCGGGTGGGTGGTGGCGATCTCCAGCGGGCTGATGCCGTAGCTGGACCTGATCGCGTCGTAGGTGGTGTTGAGTTGGTAGAGCGTGATGTCCGTGTCGGTCATCGTGGCGTAGGCGACCTTGGTGGCGCGCAGGGTCGCCCTGTTGCTGCCCGTCGGGGAGAGCAGGGTGAAGGACCTCGTGGAGGACTTGTTCACCAGGACCTGGCCCGGGCTGAGGAAGCCGCCCTCGTAGCAGTGGCCGTTGGTGAGGACGAGGGCCGGGCCCGAGGTGGGGGCGCTGGCCAGTTTGACCAGGGAGCCCGAGCAGTTGCTCAGGGCGACGGTGCCGGAGAAGTCGATGGCCGACGGCGCGGCGGTTGCCGTCGGTGCTGTGACCGCCGTGGTCGCGAGCAGGGCGCCGAACAGTGTGCCGAGCAGTGCGCTGAGGCCGGGCTTGCGCATGGCAGGGGATCCTTCCCAGGACAGTGACACCGTGTAGCAGTAGTCCACCAGTTCAGCGCCCCTCCCCTCCCCCCGCCACCCGCCGAAAGTCGGTAATTTCACCCAAATCGGTGACATACCCGAACCAATCTTCAGCCTGTTTTCGCATTGCCATTTCGCCCACCGGCGATTCGAGTTCGATCTTGTTTACGAGTATTCTTTGAGGTATGGACTCGCCTCAGAGTTGGAGAAGGCAGTGCCGACCGGCGCCGTCTTTGATCTGCCCATGGGCGCGGATCCTGAACGGTTGTCAGCACAGGGGATGCTCGCCGCCATTGTCGTGGCCCGGAAGGCTCAGGCGCGGCTTGGGCACGTCGCCATGCGGCTGTTGAACGCGCTTGGCGACACGACCGAAGTAGCCCTGGCCACCCACCAGACCGAGCAGTCCGTTGTTCGCCAGAAGGTCCACGGTGCGAATGACTCCCGACGGCACCACCCATTGGACCACCCCGCAAGGCCGCCACTACACCAACCACCCTTCGAACACTGAACACAAAGGCATACGCCGCCGAGGCAGATGCCGCCGAGGACGGTGAGGCAAAAAGCGGCAAGAGGGAAAGGGCGGCCCGGCAACGACGGCATCCCCTCACCAACCTCCGCTACCCCAAACCGCGCACCCACCCCCACTACCCACCGTAACCCCATCTTGTAGGATTGTTGAACAAGACCTACCCTCCAGGGACCCCATCCCGTGAAGGAGGTCACATGGTCGTCCTCATCGGCGTCGCCCTGGTGGTGATCGGCTTCGCGCTGCGGCTGAATCCGATGCTGGTCGTCACCGTCTCCGGCATCGTCACGGCCCTGCTCGGCGGCCTCAACCCCGTCGCCATCCTGGACACCTTCGGCTCCGGTTTCGCCACGAACCGCTCGGTCACGATCTACGTGATCACCCTCCCGGCGATCGGCCTGCTCGAACGGTACGGCCTCCAGCAACAGGCCGCCCGTCTGATCGGCAAGCTCCGAGCCCTCACGACAGGTCGCCTCCTGGCGACGTACATGCTCATCCGCCAGGGCACGGCCGCCCTCGGCCTGACGGGCATGTGCGGCCCCGCCCAGACGGTCCGCCCGCTGATCTCCCCGATGGCCCTGGCCGCCGCCATCCGCCGCCACGGCGAACTCACCGACCCCCAGATCGAAAAGGTCAAGGCGTTCTCCGCCAGTTCCGACACGGTGGGCCTGTTCTTCGGTGAGGACATCTTCATCGCGGTCGGCTCGATCCTCCTGATCACGAGCCTGGTCGACTCCACCTACCACCTCAAGCTCGACGCCCTCCAGATCGCCGTCTGGGCGATCCCCACCGCCATCTGCGCCTACCTGATCCACGGCGCCCGCCTGCTCTGGCTGGACCGCACCCTCGCCCGCACGACGACGAAGCCGGAGGTGGCGGCGCGATGATCGACGCCGAGTGGCTGTACTGGCTGTGTGGCCTGTTCTTCCTCGTCGGCGCGGGCTTCAGCTACCGCCGCGCGCAGTACGGCGGCGCCGCGTTCTGGGCGCTGCTGGGCCTGTCCTTCTGCTACTCCACGTTCGTGGTCGACAAATCCGCCCCGCCCTGGCCGCTGGGCATCGCCGTGATCGTCATCGCCGGCCTCGCCGGCTTCGGCGCCCTCGGCCGGACGGAAATCGCCACCACCACCCAGGCCGACCGCATCACCGCCGCGAACACCCTGCGCGCCAAGCTCTTCGTGCCGGCGCTGATGATCCCGCTGGTCGCCCTGATCTTCGGCACGATGGTCGCGTCGATCACCGTCGGCGGAAAGCCGCTGCTGGCAACGGGAACCGCCACCCTCACCGGTCTCGGCGTCGGCGCGGTCGTCGCCACGGCCGTCGGCCTCGTGCTGCTGCGCCCCGCGGGCGGCCTCAGGCTCGCCCTCCCCCTGCAGGAGGGAACCCGCCTGCTGCAGTCCATCGGCTGGGCGGTGGTGCTGCCGCAGATGCTCGCCGTGCTGGGCCTGGTGTTCGCCACCTCGGGCGTCGGCACGGCGGTCGGCACGATCGTCTCCGGCGTGCTGCCGAAGGGCTCACTGCTGCTCGCGGTGATCGTCTACTGCCTCGGCATGGCGTTGTTCACGATCATCATGGGCAACGCGTTCGCCGCGTTCCCGGTGATGACCGCCGCGGTCGGCTGGCCGGTGCTGGTCCAGCAGTTCCACGGCAACCCGGCGATCGTGTTCGCGGTGGGCATGCTCGCCGGCTTCTGTGGCACGCTGTGCACGCCGATGGCGGCGAACTTCAACATCGTGCCGGCGGTGCTGTTGGAGATGAAGGACCGCTACGGCCCGATCAAGGCGCAGCTGCCGACCGCGGTGCCGCTGCTGGTGTGCAACATCGCGATCATGTACCTGATGGGATTCTGATGACCACAGTGCTGCTGACCGGGTTCGAGCCGTTCGGCGGGGACGCCGCCAATCCGTCGTGGGAGGCGGTCCGCCTGGTCGACGTGCCCGGTGTCGAGCTGGCCAAGCAGCTGCTGCCCTGCGTCTTCGGCGCCTCGATCACCGCCTTACGGCAGGCGGTCCGGGAGCACGACCCGGACGTGGTGATCGCCGTCGGCCTGGCCGGCGGGCGCGACGCGATCACGCCGGAGCGGGTGGCGATCAACCTGGACGACGCCAGGATCCCGGACAACGCCGGCCGGTCGCCGGTCGACGAGCCCATCGTCGACGGTGGCCCGGCCGCCTACTTCACGGGTCTGCCGGTCAAGGCCGGTGTCCAGGCGATGCAGGCGATGAACGTGCCGGCGGCGGTGTCGCACACCGCCGGCACGTTCGTCTGCAATCACGTGTTCTACGGCCTGATGCACCTGATCGCCACGGAGCGGCCGCACGTGCGCGGCGGCTTCGTGCACGTGCCCTACAGCGCCGAGATGGCGGTCCCGGACCAACCGGCGCTGTCCACCCGAACCATCGCCGACGGGCTCGCCACCTTCACCCGCGCCTGTGTCGAGACCTCCGATGACCTGCGCATCACGGGCGGCGCGCTGCACTGACCGCTGTCAAGTGGTCTTTCGACGTCTTGTGCCATCCTGACGCGCCTTGTGTGATGGGCCACACCGCCCATCTCGACAAGGAGGTCCGATGTCTGTCCGGTTACGGCTGGCGGCGATCGGGGTCGCGGTGGCCACCGCGGCGGCCGGTCTGGCGCTGGTCTCGGCCCCGGCGGCCGTCGCGCTGGACAACGGTCTGGCGCGCACCCCGCAGATGGGGTTCAACAACTGGAACGCGACGCATTGCAGCGGCGACTTCAACGAGGCGATGGTCAAGGGCATCGCCGACCTGTTCGTCTCGTCCGGGCTGAAGGACGCCGGCTACCAGTACGTCAACCTGGACGACTGCTGGGCGCTGCCCAGCCGCGACGCGAGCGGCAACCTGGTACCCGATCCGGTGCGTTTCCCCGACGGCATCAAGGCCGTCGCCGACTACGTGCACGCGAAGGGCCTCAAGTTCGGCCTCTATTCCAGCGCCGGCACGAAAACCTGCAACTCCGCGGGCTTCCCCGGCGGTCTCGGGCACGAGAAGCAGGACGCCGCGTTGTGGGCGTCGCGGGGCGTGGACTACCTGAAGTACGACAACTGCAACAACCAGGGCGTCGACGCCGTGCAGCGCTACACCGCGATGCGGGACGCGCTCGCCGCTACCGGCCGGCCGATCCTGTACAGCCTGTGCGAGTGGGGCCAGAACCAGCCGTGGAACTGGGCCACCGACGTCGGCAACTCCTGGCGCACCACCGGTGACATCAGCGACAAGTTCAGCTCGATGCTGGCCAACTTCAAGAAGAACGTCGTGCTGGCGCAGTACGCCGGCCCGGGGCACTGGAACGACCCGGACATGCTCGAGGTCGGCAACGGCGGCATGACCGACACCGAGTACCGCAGCCACTTCAGCCTGTGGTCGATCATGGCGGCGCCGCTGCTGATCGGCAGCGACATCCGCAAGGCGACGCCGGCCACGATGAGCATCCTGACCAACAGGGACATCATCGCCGTCGACCAGGATCCGTTGGGAATTCAGGGAACCGAGTTGTCCAACGCGAACGGCCTGCACGTCATCGCCAAGCCGCTGGCCAACGGTGACCGTGCCGTGGCGCTGTTCAACGAGAACACCACGCCGGCGACGATCAGCACCACCGCTGCCGCCGTCGGCCTGCCGAAGGCGTTCGGCTACCAGCTCGACGACCTGTGGTCGCACCGGACCACCGAGACCGCCGGCAAGATCAGCGCAACCGTGCCCGCGCACGGCACCGCGATGTTCCGGGTGCACTCGGGCGGCGACTGGTGGTCGAACCCGCCGGCCGTGCACACCAGCGCCGACCTGCCGGTCCCCTATCCCGGCGCGCCCGCGCTCGTGCAGCCCGGCACCACGACCACCGTCACCACTGTCACCAGCAACGACGGTGTCCTGCCCGGACTTTTCGGTGACGTCAAGCTCACCGGCCCCGCCGGCTGGACGGTCAAGGCGACGACGACGACGTTCTACCCCGTGCTGCCGCCCGGCCATGACGTGTCGACCAAGTGGTCCGTCACCACGCCGGCCGGTACTCCGCCCGGCAGCTATCCCCTGCACGTCAGCACAACCTACGCACCAGGTAGGTCCACTGTGGACTACGACATGACGGTGTCGGTTGCCACTCCGCTGGCCGTTGGCACGACCGGGCTCGGTGACGACCCCTGGCTGTCCGCCGACAACGGTTACGGGCCGGTGGAACGCAACACCAGCAACGGCGAGTCCAAGGCCGGCGACGGGCACCCCATCAAGCTCGGCGGCGTCACGTACGCCAAGGGCCTCGGCACCAACGCGCCCAGCACCATCACCTACTACCTCGGCGGCCGCTGCTCCACGATCAGCAGCACCGTCGGTCTCGACGACGAGAAGACCGGCGCTGGCTCAGTGACGTTCGAGATCTGGGCCGACGGCAAGAAGGTCGCCGACTCCGGCCTGATCAAGCGCGGCGACCCCGCGCAGACCCTCACCGCCGACGCCACCGGCGCGAGCCTGCTCCGGCTCATCGTCACCGACGGCGGCGACGGCAACACCAACGACCACGCCGACTGGGCCAACGCCCAGATCACCTGCGCGTGAACCAACTCCGGCGAGTCGCGCTCACACCGTGGGCGTGACTCGCCGGCCCGTCTCGACGGTACGCACCGAGCGGCTGGACAGGGCGGCGACGGTCGCGACGACAACCACCGCGGCGCCGGCCAGCAGCACCGGCCGGGCCCCGAAGGCGGCGGCGACCGGGCCGGCGATGACCTGTCCCAACGGAATGGCGACGAAGGAGCCGACGGCGTCGTACGAGTACACCCGGGCCAACCGGTCGGCGGGAATGTTCTCCTGCAGCGAGACGTCCCAGGCGATGCCGGCCTGCTCCATGGTGAACCCGGTCAACGCCAGCGCGACCATCATGGCGATGGTGCCGGGCGCGACCGCCAGGGTGATCAACGGCACGGCCTCCAGCAGGACCAGGGTCACGCCGTAGAACAGCGCCCGCCGCGGCTGGAACCGAGCGGCGAGGAGGCCGCCGGCCAACGCCCCGACGGTCTCGGCGGCCAGGGCGAGACCCCAGCCGGCCCGGCCGAACGTCGCGTCGGCGATGCTCGGGCCGAGCACCTGGATCCCGCCCGCGTTGACCGCGTTGACGAACAGGAACTGCGCGACGATGACCCACAGCCAGGTCCGGCCGGTGAACTCCGTCCAGCCCTCCCGCAGATCGGCCAGCACATGGGACGGCTCCCGGGCGGGCTGCGGCACGCGGACCCGCACGTAGCAGAACGCCGCCAGCGCGAAGCTCACGGCGTCCACCGCGATGCACCAGCCGGGACCGATCACGACGACCAGCCCGCCGGCGACGGAACCACCGACGATCATGGCGAAGTTGTTGAGGATCCGGGTCGCCGCGTTGGCGGCGCGCAGGGCATCGGCCGGCACCGTCTGCGGTGTGAGCGCACTGGACGCGGGACTGAAGACAGCACCCAGCGCGCCGTTGACCGCGCTCAGCACGACCAACAGCGGCACGGATGCCGTCCCCGTCAACACGAGTGACGCCACGAGCGCCTGGGTTGTTCCCGCCGCGATGCTGGAGCCCTGCAGCACCGCTGCCCGCGGCAGCCGGTCCGCGATCACGCCACCCGCCAGCAGCACCACCACCATCGCCACCGACCGCCCGGCCACCACGACGCCGAGGTCGGCGGCCGAGCCGGTGAGGTCGAGCACGGCGAACGCCAGCGCGATAGGGGCCATGCCGTTGCCGACGAGGCTGACGGTTCGACCGACCGTCAGCCAGCAGAAGTCGCGATGCCGCAACAGGTCGCCGAACACCGGGCGAGCATGTCAGCCGACGACCACTCGCTGCGACCGGTTTTCTACAGGCAGGAGTAGACCGCCTCGATGAGCTCCATCTTGCGCGGGTCGTCGGCGATGACGTTGCCCATCAGGTTCATCACGTGACCGATGGCCAGACCGGCCTCGGGATCGGCGAGGCCGAACGAGCCGCCGAAGCCGTCGTGGCCGACGGCGCGCGGATTCGGTCCGTAATGGCCGTCGTCGCCCGACAACCACAGGCCCAATCCCAACTCCGTGGCCCGCCCGCCGAGGCCCGCGTCCCCGATCACCAGATCGACGCAGCGCCCCTGGCCTTCACGGGCGCGGTCGGCCTGCGCCGCCCCGAGCAGCCGTTGTCCGCCGGTGACACCGCCGAAGGCGAACGCCCCGTACAGGGCGGCCACCGCGCGGGCCGTCGCGTGACCGTTGGCGGCCGGGATCTCCGCGGCCCGCCAGAAGGCCGCATTGCCTTCCGCCGGACCCACCACCGGGTTGGTCAGCACGGCCAGCGCCACGGGATTGAGCTGCGCGAACATCGCCTGGAACGCGGCCGGGTCCTCGGGCGGCGGCTGCACGAGGGTGGCGGCCCGGTGGTGGTCCGCCGGCGACAGTCCGATCCGGAAGTCGGCGCCTGCCCGATCGGCCACCTCGCGGTGGAGGAAATCTCGCACCGACGAACCGGTCGTCCGGCGGATCAGTTCACCGACAAGGAAACCGTAGGTGAGCGCGTGGTAGCCGGATGCGGTCCCCGGCTCCCACCACGGCCGGGTGTCCGCCAGCCGAGTGATCATCAATTTCCAGTCGGCGAGGTCCTCGGCCGTGGTCGGCTCACGGAACGCGGCCAGTCCGGCACGGTGGGAGAGCAGGTGCCGGACGAGCACCGTGTCGTTCGTGAACTCCGGCCAGTACTTGCGGACGGGCTGGTCGGGGTCGAGCAGGCCGCGGTCGACCAGCATGTGGAACGCCAGCGCGACCACGCCTTTGGTGGTCGACCAGACGTTGACGACGGTGTCGGCCGCCCAGGGTCTGGACCGTTCGGGGTCGGCGTGCCCGCCCCAGATGTCCACCACGTCGCGATCACCGGCGCGCACCGCGACCGCGGCGCCGATCTGCCGGCCGTCGGCCAGCTGAGCTGCCAGAACGTCCCGGACGGGGGCAAATGCCGGGTCGCAGGTGCCATCGACGTTGAGGGCCGCCATGTCAACCACATCCTCACTGATCGGATACGGCTGTTGCTGGCGCAACAACATACCGACTGGTTGGTCTGACCTCAAGAGCGTGGCGCGGTTCACAGCGCCCGGGCGGGGCCAGCCGCGTGATCGATGGCCCGAAAAGGTCCCATGGTGTTGATTCAGGTTGCGAAGATCTCCTGTGTGGATCACCGTATGGGGACACCGGCCGTCGGCGGGCCCACCGGGGCACCGGGATTCGGCGCACCACGACCGGCGCTCGACACTGCTACTCCGCAAGCACCACCGGAGGACCCCGTGGTCGACACGCCTGCTCGGCCGAGTTGGACTACACCCCTGCCGCAACTGCCCACCCCTGCCGGCCCCGACGTCGCCGCACTGCACCGGCGGGCGGGCGGCGAGAACTTCACCGTCGCGAGCCTGCTGCTGCCGCCGCGGTTCCGCCGCAGGCTGATGTCGATCTACGCCTTCGCCCGTCTCGTCGACGACATCGGCGACGAGGCGCCCGGAGACCGGAACGCCCTGCTGGACAAGGTCGAACGCGACATCGACCGGATCTACGCCGGCTACGTCGCGACCGACGAGCTGTGGGCGGACCTGACGGTCACGGTGCACGAGTGCGGCATCCCGCGTACCCCGCTCGACCGTTTGGTGCAGGCCAACCGCCGCGACCAACAGATCAAGCGGTACCGCAGCTTCGACGACCTGCTCGGCTACTGCGAGCTGTCGGCCAACCCCGTTGGCCACCTTGTGCTGCACGTGTTCGACGCGATGTCATCGGAGCGCGCGGCGCTGTCGGACAAGGTGTGCTCCGCGCTGCAGGTGCTGGAGCACCTCCAGGACGTGGCCGAGGACTACCGCAACGACCGGATCTACCTGCCGGCCGACGACCTCGACCGGTTCGGCGTGAAGGAGGAGGATCTGGCCGCCACCAAGGCGAATCGGGAGGTGCGGGCGCTGATCGCGTTCGAGACCCAGCGCACGTTGCGGCTGCTGGACGAGGGAGCGGCCCTCGTGGGCACGTTGAGCGGAGTGGCCCGGCTGGCCGTCGCCGGTTACGTCGCGGGCGGGCGGGCCACCGCGGCCGCCATAGTCAACGCGCGTTTCGACGTGCTGACAACGACGCCACGACCACGTAAATCCCGCACGATCGCCGAACTCGCGCGGTCGCTCGGCGGTGGCCGGTGACCCAGACGCAGTTGACCGTCGACGCCGCATACGACTACTGCGAGCGGGTCACCGGTGAGCAGGCCAAGAACTTCTCCTACGGAATCCGCCTGCTGCCGCCGCTGAAGCGCCGCGCGCTCAGCGCCGTGTACGCGTTCGCCCGGCTCGTGGACGACATCGGCGACGGCGACGCGCCGACCGCGGAACGCCTGGCCGGCCTGAACGAAGTTCGTGAAAGGTTGCACAATCTCGCGGACCGCAAGGACGATCCGGTCGCCGTGGCGTTGAACGACGCCACGCTGCGGTTCGGCCTGCCGCTGGGCGCGTTCGACGAGCTGATCGACGGCTGCCAGGCCGACGTGCTCGGCGCGACGTACGAGAACTTCGAGGACCTGCGCCACTACTGCCGTTGCGTCGCCGGCTCGATCGGACGGTTGTCGCTGGCCGTGTTCGGCAGCCCGGACCAGGCCCGCGACGCGCAGCTGGCCGACGCGCTCGGCGTCGCCCTGCAGCTGACCAACATCCTGCGGGACGTGTTGGAGGACCGCCGCAACGGCCGGATCTACCTGCCGGCCGAGGATCTGCGCCGGTTCGGCTGCACGCTGGAACTCGACGCGCACGGCAACCTGGTCGACGACGAGGATGCGCTGTCGGCGCTGCTGGCGTACGAGGGCGCGCGGGCCGAGGAGTGGTACACGATCGGCCTGCGGCTGCTGCCCCGGTTGGACGGTCGCAGCCGGGCCTGCTGCGCCGCCATGGCCGGCATCTACCACCGCCTGCTGGCCCGCATGATGACCCGCCCGTGGCTGGTGCGAAGTTCCCGGACCTCGTTGCCGGACTGGGAGAAGGTCCTGGTGGCGGCGCGATCGCTGGCCGGGTCGCGGCCGTGACCGCGCGGGTGGTTGTCGTGGGCGGCGGCTTGGCCGGCCTCACCGCCGCCTGCGAACTGGCCGACCGCGGCCTGAATGTGACCCTGCTGGAGGCACGCGCCCGGCTCGGCGGCGTGACCTTCTCCTTCACCCGCGGCGATCTCGTCGTCGACAACGGGCAGCACGTGCTGCTCCGCTGCTACACCGCCTACCTGGACTTCCTGCGCAGGATCGGCGTCGCCCACCACATCGACATGCAGCCGAGGATGCACATCCCGGTGCAGGGCGTGGACGGCACGCTGGGTTCCTTGTCCCGCACGGCTTTGCCGGCTCCGCTGCACCTGCTCGGGTCGCTGGCCACGTACAAGCTGCTGTCCCCGGCGGACCGGCTGCGCGCCGCGCGGGTGGTGCCCGCCATGCGGCGGCTCGATCCGGCCGATCCCCGGCTCGACGAGCAGAGTCTCGGTGATTGGCTGCGCGAGCACGGTCAGAACGATGCGACGATTGCCGCGTTGTGGAACCTGATCACGGTGGCGGCGTTGAACTGTGACGCCGACGAGGCCTCGCTGGCGTTGGCGGCCAAGGTGTTCCGCACCGGGCTGCTCGACCGCAGCGAGAACTGCGACATCGGCGTCCCGGCGGTGCCGCTATCGGAGCTGCACGGCGAACCCGCCATGGCGTACCTGCGTGCACACGGCACACAGGTACGGCTGCGCGCCGCGGTGAAGGAGATCCGCCGTGACGGCAGCGGTTTCGAGGTCGTGACCGCCGAGGATACGGTGGCCGCGGACGCGGTGGTAGTGGCCACTCCGGCCGACGCCGCCGCCAAGCTGCTGCCCGATGTCGTCACCGAGGACCTGGGCCACTCGCCGATCTTCAACGTGCACGTGGTCTTCCCGCGGCGCGTCACCGACCTGCCCTTCGTCGCGGTGGTCGGCTCGCCGGTGCAGTGGGCGTTCGACCGGACCGCGGTGTCGGGCCTGACGCAGGGCCAGTACCTGGCCGTGTCGGTCTCCGCCGCCGGCGACTGGATCGACCAGCCCGTGCAGCAGCTGCGGGAGCTGTTCCTGCCGGAGATCAGCCGGGTGCTGCCCGGCGCCGCCGGGCAGGTTCCCACCGATTTTTTCGTCACCAAGGAGCGGACGGCCACCTTCCGGCAGCAGCCGGGCAGCGGCCGCCGGCGTGCGCAGCAGCGGACCGGCACGCCCGGTCTGGTGCTGGCGGGCGCGTGGACCGCGACGGGGTGGCCAGACACTATGGAGGGCGCCGTGCGCAGCGGACAGAACGCGGCAAGGTTGTTGCTGGAACAGCTTCCCGCCCCGGTGAGCGAGGTGGCCCGATGACCTCGACGCTGCCCCGTCCCGTGACCACCGCGGCCGACCTGGTGCAGCCGGCGATGCGGCGCGCGGTCGACACGCTCAACCCGTCCGTGCGGCACGTGGTGAGCTACCACCTCGGCTGGATCGACCCGGACGGCAAGCCCACGAACAGCAGTGGCGGCAAGGCTTTGCGGCCTGCGCTGGCCCTGCTGTCGGCCCAGGCCGCCGGCGGCACCGCCGAGCAGGGCGTTCCCGGCGCCGTTGCCGTGCAGTTCGTGCACGACTTCTCGCTGCTGCACGACGACGTCATGGACGGCGATGTGGAGCGCCGGCACCGGCCGACGGCGTGGAAGCTGTTCGGTGTGCCGGCGGCGATCCTGGCCGGCGACGCGCTGCTCACGCTGGCCGTGGAGGTGCTGCAGCCGGCCGCGTCGCCGGCGGCCACCGACAGCGTCACGCTGGCGGTGCAGGACCTGATCGCCGGGCAGAGCGCGGACCTGGAGTTCGAGCGGCGCCGGGACGTGACGTTGCACGAGTGCATCGACATGGCCAACGGCAAGACCAGCGCGCTGATGCGCTGCGCCGCCTCCATCGGCGCCATCCTGGCCGGCGCCTCGCCGGAGGTGGTCGACCGGCTCGCCGACTTCGGCATGCACCTCGGGCTGGCGTTCCAACTGGTGGACGACCTGCTCGGGATCTGGGGCGCGCCGGAGGTGACCGGCAAGGCGGTGCTCGCGGACCTGAAGGTGCGCAAGAAGTCCCTGCCGGTCGTCGCCGCACTGACGTCCGGCACCGCGGCCGGCGACGAGCTCGCCCGGCGGTACCTGGTCGACGGCCCGCCCGACGACGAGGAGCTGCCCGAGTTCGCCCGGCTCATCGAGCAGGCCGGCGGCCTGGCCTGGGCCGAGGCCGAGGCCGACCGGCAGGTGCGCGCCGCCGGCGAGTGTCTGGACGCCGTCGGCGCTCCCTCGGATATTCGGGAGGCTCTGTGGCAGATCACGCACTTCGTAGCCAACAGGGATCAATGAAGGCGCGATCGGTGAGCGACGATGTCATCGACCTGGCCCGGCGGAAGGCCATCGACCACCTGGTGTCGCTGCAGGACGGCGACGGCTGGTGGAAGGGCGAGCTGGAAACGAACGTCACGATGGACGCCGAGGACATGCTGATGCGGCAGTTCCTCGGTATCCGGGAGCCGGTCGGCACCGCGGAGACCGCCAACTGGATCCGCTCCCAGCAGCGCGAGGACGGCACCTGGGCCACCTTCTACGGCGGTCCCGGCGAGCTGTCCACCACGGTCGAGGCGTACACCGCGCTGAAGCTGGCCGGCGATCCCGCCGACGCCGACCACATGGTCAGGGCCCGGCAGTTCGTGCTGGACAACGGCGGCATCGAGAACAGCCGGGTGTTCACCCGCATCTGGCTGGCGATGGTCGGCGAATGGTCGTGGGACCGGCTGCCGGTGCTGCCGCCGGAGATGATCCTGCTGCCCAAGTGGTTCCCGCTCAACATCTACGACTGGGGCTGCTGGGCCCGGCAGACCGTGGTGCCGCTGACCATCGTCGGCTCGATGCGGCCGTCCCGGCCGATGGGCGTCTCCGTGGCGGAGCTGAGGACCGGCCGCCCCGACAAGCCGTTCGAGCCGGCGCTGAGCTGGGCCGGCTTCTTCCAGCGCCTGGACAAGGTGCTGCACCTGCACGCGAAGCTGCCGGTCAAACCGCTGCGCGAGTACTCCATCCGCAAGGGCGTCAAGTGGATCCTGGAGCGGCAGGAGGCGGACGGCGGGTGGGGCGGCATCCAACCGCCGTGGGTGTATTCCATCCTGGCCCTGCACCTGCGCGGCTACCCGCTGGACCACCCGGTGCTGCGCAAGGCCTTCGACGGCCTGGAGTCGTTCACCATCAAGGAGAACGGAGTCCGCCGGTTGGAGGCGTGCCAGTCCCCGGTGTGGGACACGGCGTTGGCGGTCACGGCGTTGTTGGACGCCGGCATGCCGCCGGACGACCCGGTGCTCAAGGGCGCCGGGAACTGGCTGCTGAACGAGGAGGTCACGGTCCGCGGCGACTGGGCCGTGCGCCGGCCCTCGCTGCCGCCGGGTGGTTGGGCGTTCGAGTTCGAGAACGACAACTACCCGGACGTCGACGACACCGCCGAGATCGTGCTGGCGCTGCGGCGCATGCTGCCGGCCGACGAGCCGGCGGTGCGCCGGGCCGTCGAGTGGACCATCGGCATGCAGTCCAAGGACGGCGGCTGGGGCGCGTTCGACGCCGACAACACCCGGCGGCTGGCCGAGAAGCTGCCGTTCTGCGACTTCGGCGCCGTCATCGATCCGCCGTCGGCGGACGTCACCGCGCACGTGGTGGAAATGCTGGCGGCGGAAGGACTCACCGGGCTGCAGCCGGCCCGGCGGGGCATCAAGTGGCTGCTGGACAACCAGGAGGCCGACGGCTCGTGGTTCGGCCGGTGGGGCGCGAACCACATCTACGGCACCGGGGCCGTGGTGCCGGCGTTGATCGCCGCCGGCATCCCGACCGTGCACCCGGCGATCCGGCGGGCCGTGAAGTGGTTGGAGCAGCACCAGAACGCCGACGGCGGGTGGGGCGAGGACCTTCGGTCCTATCGGGACAAGTCGTGGATCGGGCGGGGCGACTCGACCGCGTCGCAGACGGCGTGGGCGCTGCTCGCGCTGCTGGCGGCCGGCGAGCGCGGCGCCGCGACCGAGCGGGGCATCCGCTGGCTCGTCGCGACGCAGCGTCCCGACGGGACGTGGGACGAGCCGCAGTTCACCGGCACCGGCTTCCCCGGCGACTTCTACATCAACTATCACCTGTACCGCCTGGTCTTCCCGTTGACGGCGCTCGGTCGGTATCTCGATGGCTGATCTCGTCGTCGCCACCGCGCTGCGGATCGAGCGGTTCGCGCTGCGGCGCGGGCTGCGCGGCGTGCCGGTGATCGCGGTCGGGATGGGTGTCCGGCACCCGTCCCGGCTCGCGCTGCCGCCCGGCGCGGCGCTGGTCGTCGCCGGTGTCGCCGGGGCGCTCGTCGACGGGCTGGCCCCCGGCGACCTCGTCGTCGATGACCGTGAGCTGGCGTTGTCGTTGCGTGGCAACGGTTTCACCGTGCACCACGGTGTCGTCGCCGACAGCGACCACGTCGTTGGCTCGGCCGAACGCTCGGAGCTGGCCGCCCGTACCGGTGCGCTGGCGGTGGACATGGAGTCCGCCGGCGTGCTCGCACTCGCCGGCGATCGCCCGCACGCCGTGGTGCGCGCGATCGTCGACACGCCGTCCCGGCCACTGCTGGGACCGGCGACCCTCGGCGGCGGGATCACGGCGCTGCGCCGGCTCGCCGCAATCGGCCCGGTGCTGCGGCACTGGGCGGACACGAAAGTGAAAGAGGTACGACAGTGAACATGCCGTTGCACCAGAGCCTGCGGATCGCCGGCTATCTGCTCGGGCAGAAGCTGCGCCGGCGCGAGAAGTTCCCGCTCATCGTGGAGCTGGAGCCGCTGTTCGCCTGCAACCTCAAATGCGCGGGCTGCGGCAAGATCCAGCAGCCGCACGACCTGCTGCGCCAGCGCATGCCGGTCGAGCGTGCGGTCAACGCCATCGAGGAGTGCGGCGCCCCGATGGTCTCGATCGCCGGCGGCGAGCCGCTGATGCACCCGCAGATCGACGAGATCGTCAACGAGCTGGTCAAGCGCAAGAAGTACGTGTTCCTGTGCACCAACGCGGTGCTGCTGCGCAAGCGGATCGACAAGTTCGACTTCAAGCCGTCCAAGTACTTCGCGTTCGCCGTGCACATCGACGGGCTGCGCGAGCGCCACGACGCCTCGGTGGACAAGGAGGGCGTGTTCGACGAGGCCGTGGAGGCGGTGAAGGAACTGCAGAAGCGCGGGTTCCGGGTCACCACCAACACCACCTTCTTCAACACCGACACGCCGCAGACCGTCATCGAGGTGCTGGACTACCTCAACGACGACCTCAAGGTCAGCGAGATGATGATCTCGCCGGCGTACGCCTACGAGAAGGCGCCCGACCAGGAGCACTTCCTCGGCGTGCAGGAGACCCGGGAGCTGTTCCGCAAGGCCTTCGCCGACGGGCGGCGCAAGCGCTGGCGCCTCAACCACTCCCCGCTGTTCCTGGACTTCCTCGAGGGCAAGGTGGACTTCTCCTGCACCGCGTGGGGCATTCCGTCCTACTCGCTGCTGGGCTGGCAGAAGCCGTGCTACCTGATGTCCGACGGGTACGCCAAGACGTACCGGGAACTCATCGAGGAGACCGACTGGGACGCCTACGGCCGGGGCAAGGACCCGCGCTGCGCCAACTGCATGGCGCACTGCGGCTACGAGCCCACCGCCGTGCTGGCCACGCTCGGTTCGCTCAAGGAGTCCTTGCGCGCCGCAGTCGGTCGGTGACGAAGTAGACGATGGTCGCCAGGATGCCGACGGTCACCACGTAGATCGGCATCCAGGCGGCCGCCAGTGCGGCGCCGACGAAGACCATTGTGGACAGAACCGTCGGGGTGTAGCGGCGGTCGTTGCGGATCAGGCTGCGCAGGTGGGCCCGGACCGGCTTGGCCAGGCGGCCGATCAGCCGTGCCACCATGACCAGCCAGAGGATCGCCAGCAGTCCGGCCACCGTCGCGGGAAAGGCCGGGCCGCCCTCGTACGCGATCGTGATGAAGCCGGCGCCGATGAAAACCGTCTGCGCGGCCAGGCGTGCGCCCCTGAGGACGCGCCGGCAGATGATGTCGATGTTGTCCCGGGCCACCTGCAGCGTCGGGTTCTCCGCCAGCGCCGCGGCGAAGCCCGCCGTCGCCGCCTTCAGGTTGTTGCCGCGCAGCTCGATCGTCGCCAGGTTGTTGCGGGCGGCGGCGTTTTCCGGGTCGATCCGCAGCGCCTCGCGGTAGTTCCGCTCCGCCTCCGGGAGGTTGCCCCTCGCGCCGGCGAGCATGCCGCGCGTCAGGTGCGTCTCCGCGTACAGCGGCGCCAGTTGCACCGCCCGGTCCGCCGCCCCCGCCGCCTCCAGGTAGTACTGGTCGAGCCGTGGGATCATCGCCGTCACCAGCACCACGTACTGCTGCCACTGGTGCGGGGCCAGCCGGATGGCTTCCCGGGCCGCGTGGATCGCCTCGTCGTGGCGGCCGAGCTTGTGCAGCGCAAGCGCTTGCAGCCGGTGCGCCCACTCACTGTCCGGAGTGGACGCCAGCGCCTGTCTCGCCGCGTACAGCATCCCGTTCAGGTCGCCCGACTTCTGCTCGCACTGGGACAGCAGGCACCAGGCCTCGGTCGAGGCCGGGTCGTCCGCGATGGCCTTCGCCAGCTCTTCCTTGGCCTGTTCGTGGCGGCCGAGGTCGAGCAGCGTGCGGGCGCGGGCGATGCTGTCCATTCAGGCCAGCCGGTACTTCTTCAGGTAGGCGAGGAGTTCGTCGTACACGCCGCCCTCGTTCGCGAACATCGCCACGTTGCGCGCCGCCGCGAACCACGGCCCCGTCGACGGCTTGACCTCTTTCAGCGCCTCTTCCAGGTCCGCCATCCCGATCATGCGGGTCCGGCCGTTGCGCACCGAGTCCAGCAGCGCCTTCTCCGCCGCCACGTCGCAGGCGTGCGCCAGGTCCGCGCCCGAGTAGCCGTCCGTCCGCTTCGCCAGCCTCGGGATGTCGATGCCTTCCGCGTGCCGGTCCGTCAGGTGGTAGCGCAGGATCGCCTCTCGCGCCGGCGTGTCCGGCGGTAACACCAGCAGCGTCCGGTCGAACCGGCCCGGCCTGCGCAGCGCCGTGTCCACGTCCCAGGGGTGGTTCGTCGCCGCCAGCACGAAGACGCCCTCGTTGCTGTCCCTGGCGTTGTCCAGCTCCACCAGCAGCTGGTTCACCGTGCCTCGCATCGCCGACGACCTCAGCTGGCTCCGCTTCTGCCCGAGCGCGTCCACCTCGTCCAGGAACACCACGCAGGGCGCGTTCCTCCGGGCCGTCTCGAACACCTCGTGCAGGTTGCGCTCCGACTGGCCGATGTACATGTTCAGCACGTCCGACAACGTGACGGAGATGAACCTCGCCCCCAGCTCCCCCGCCACCGCCCGGGCCACGAAGGTCTTCCCGCACCCCGGCGGACCGTACAGCATCAGCCCGCCTCGCATGTTCTTCCCGTACAGCCGGCGGAGTTCCGGGTTCCTCATCGGGGCCAGGAAGGCTGCCTCCAGCCGCTCCTTCACCGCCTTCAGGCCGCCCACGTCCTTCAACGTGATCCGGCCCTCTTCGACGTCGAGGAACCCCAGTTCCTCCTCGGCGGCCGCCCAGTCGAACACCGGCTCCGCCACCCGCTCCGGCTCCGCCTTCTCGGCCCTCGGCTCCTGCCGCCGCTCCGGCTCCGCCCTTCGCAACTCGGGGTTCGGCTCCGCCTTCGCCCGTGCCGCCTCCGGCTCCTCCGCCTTCGCGACTTCCGGCTTCGCCCCGGCCTCTCCCGGCTTACCCAGCGCCCTTTGCAGCACCTCACGGGCCACCTGCGACGTCGGCTCGTGCTGCAACGCCGTCGCCGCCTGCTCCGCCGCCCCCTCGGCGTCCCCCGCCGCCAGCAGCTGCTCCGCCAGGTGCAACCGCAACGTCACGTCCCCCGGCACCGCCTCCACCGCCGCGCGCAAGCTACGGATCAACGGCGTGTCCGACACTCGGGCCCTCCCCTACACCAGGATCCCGCCAGTCTATCCCGCCGAACACCGCAAGGGTCTGCTCCGATCTCGACCGCCCGAAACGCCCATTTCGCCACACCCCGCCGATCGCGATCATCGCCACATGCGCCGTGGTTCGAATGCGCACTGAACTGCCACACACATGAGAGGTCAGCCGCCGTCTCACCAGCCGGCAATTCCCTCACTCGATCGCCATAATGAATTTCAACAGCGGCCGCACATGAACGATAAACCCAACGAACACCTTGAGAGCAACTAGAACTTCACCACACAACCTATTACCCACGCACCACACCCGACAAGTAATCAATCTCACTGGCCGCACACCGTAACCAATGACATCTAGTCCACATTCCTTCCAGGCGCATAACGAAATGCGTCAATTGCCGACTGAAGCGCATTTTCGAGTCCCAAGCGGGCTTGACCTCGCCGCTCTCCCAATCGCACCGCTTCCTCATCCGAATTTGCAACAACCGGCACACGTTCGAAGTACTGCCATGCCTCATAGACGATCCGAACCTGCTCCATGGGAAGAAGCGTAAGAAGCAACGCCTCCCTGGCGCCCACCGCAGCCTTACCCTCCCGAAGGAACCACATAGTAAACAACGAATGCTCAGCAATGAACCGCCCTACCAGAACAAGAACCTGATGTCCAAGGTAGTCGCAAGTCAGCATCTTGATAGCAAGGTTGGCTACAACATCTTGACTCGGCCCCAACAGATCAACCGGCGGCTCCCATCCGTCAGGTATCTCGTCAATCCACTCAAATGCCGACATGCAACCATCTCCAAATCTGAACAATACCGCAGTTAGCCATGCTTCTTCAGGAGCCACTTAAGCGCCGGCACCGTGTTCTTGGGAATATCAACACCACCGGCTTGCAGAACCTGCGCGCAATACGATACGCAACTCTGCCGCCCCAAGCTGTAAGGGGGATAGGCCTGCATGGCAGTATCCTCAAGCCGGCCGTCAATAAACTTGATTGCACCCGGACCGTCCGGCAGATCGACGCGAACATGAATAGCGCTGTTAGGAATCTCGCCGGTAATCATGGTCCGCACCCCATTAACAGTGGGAAAGTTGACCCCACCAAACTGCTCGCTGTGTATGGTCTCGTTGCCAGAGCTTACTGTAATCATCGCATGCCGAGGATCTGCTTCGTGGTCCAGATGCACCCACGCAACTCCGTTCTCGCGGGGATCATCGGAACCCGCGGGCTTCGAGGAACCCGCCGGGGCAGCCCCCGGCTCTGTAACGGGCTCAGGTGCAACAGGCTTGGCGGCGGCGGAATCCGCTGCTGCGCCATCGCTAGCGGCACCGCTGTCCACGGCGGCGGCACCTGCGCCCTCGACAGAACTGACGTCGCCGGCAGCCGCATCGGCTACGTCAGCCGCAACGAGCCCAGCGGCCCCTGCGAGTGCGATGCTGCCGACTACTTCGGCTCCGGCAGAGACTGCGGCGCCGATCAACATGCCGGTACCGCCCCATAGAGCGCCTTCAGTTGCGCCAGCGGCGACGGCTACAAGGCAAGTGCCAGCGGTCGCGACGGCGCAGGCGATCGTCGCGGCTACAGCGACCACGGTCACGACGGCAATGAACACCGTCGCGTGCGCCTCGACCTGGCAAAAGACGTCATACCAACTGCAACTGGACCGCGAGGGTTGCGGCGGGGCCGGCGCAGGCTGGCTCTGTGTCGGGGAAGGCTTCGGCGGGTCGGGGTGGTTTCCCTGACCGGGATTGCCGGGGCTGTTGATGCCGCAGGCGGGGTGCACGCTCGTGGCTCCGCCTGCGTTGGGGCACGGCATGGGGGTCATGCCGGAGGGGTCGGCGGAGCTGATGGGCGATCCGTTGGCGTAGGAATAGCCGTTCATCTGCTGCGGATCGCCAGTGTCGACCACGGGATCGGCCTGGGCGAAGCGGCCGGTCGTGGAGTCGTAGCCACGTGGGCCGAGCTGGGTAAGGCCGGTGGTGTCCTGGAGACCACCGACGAAGCCATGGCGGTCCGGCCAAAGGGTGGCCGGGCCGCGGGAGTTGCCGAAGGGGTCCTGACGACGCTGGCTGACGGCCAGGTTGTCGGCGTTCACGGTCGCATACGCGGTGCCCTGGTGGTCGCTTAGCGTCCAACAGAGCCCGGTGACAGAACCGCGCTCGGCGACCTTCTGTCCGTTGAAGTCGTAGTAGCGGGTGCCGGTGGGGAACCGGCTGCCGGGCGCGAGGAACAGCTCCATGTCCCCGATGGACAGGGTGGTGCCGGAGGCGTCCCGAGTGATGAGACGGTTGCCGTCGGCGTCGTTGACGTAGGTGCTGGTGGCGCCGCTGGCGTCCTGGGCCGACGCGAGGCTGCCCTCGTCGTCGTAGGCGAAGGTCTGGGTAGAGCCGGCGATGTTACGGGTCTTGGTACTGCCGGCGGAGTCGTAGGTATAGGAGTTCTGACTGGACCCGGTGGGCCCGGTGGTCTGGACGTTGAGCAGCGTGTGCGGTTGCGGAGAGCCGGGAACGGGATAGGTGTACTTGCTGACGGTGTCGCCGGTGACGGCGTGTTGGGTCTGCTGAAGGCGGTTGCCGGTCTGGTCGTAGCTCCACGACAGCCAGTACGGCGCGGCCCCGCCGAGCCCGGTCGTCGACGGCGTGTCGGAGCACTTGCCGGACGCGGGTGTCCACGCCTCGGTGAGCCGCTGGAGGTAGTCGGTGGTGAAGCACTGCACGTCGGCGGCCGTGCCCTGCGGAGTGTCCGCAATGGACATGATGTGCCCGGCGTTGTCGTAGCTGTAGGCCCGGTTGGTGATCATGTAGTTCGATGCGACCGACCGCTCGGCGAGGGTGCTTTGCAAACGACCGGTGCCGGCGTCGAAGACGTTGGTGACCGCGACCTGGTTGGGCTGGTTCGGGTCGGCGAACATGGTGCGCAGAACCTGGCCGTACGCGCTGTAGTCCGTCTCCGACACCAGGGGCGTGTCCGCGTCGTTGGACACCTCGTCCAGCGTTGTGGGGTCACCGAGCGAGTCGTACCGACGCTCGATGCTCACGCCGTCCAGGCCACCGGCGGCCGGACTGGACTGGCTGGTCACCGCGCCCGTGTACTTGTCGTAAAACACCTGGAACAGGTAGTTCCCGGCGAGGAAGCCCTCAGAGCTGGGGATCGTGTACTTCACGCCGAGCGGCCGGCCGGCGTCGTCGTACTTGTACACCGACGTCGTGTACGCGTTGCCGTTGTAGTACCGCGTCGAACTTGTCGGCAAGCCCTTCACCAGGGAGTCGTAGGTCCAACCCGCCAACTGCGGTCCGGACGTCGAGCCCGCGTACTCACCGGTCTTGCGACCGATGCCGTCGTAGGCGTACGCGAGCGTCTTGCCACGGCTGTCGGTGGTGGTGAGAACCTGCCCCATGGCGTCGTATGTGGTCGACGACGTCCCGGCATCCGGGTCGGTGGAGCTCGTCTTGTGGCCGTGCAGGTCGTACGTGCTCGTCCACGTGTTCTTGCCGGTGGGATCTGTGACGGAGGCTGGAAGGCCGGCTGCGGTGTAGGTGTAGCTCGTCACGTCAGCCGCGTCGTTCGGACCGGTCTTGGTCGGATCCTTGTACTGCAACAGCTTGGTCTTCTGCCCGAGACCGTTGGAGATGACAGTCGTCGCGGTGCCGCCGTTGGGCGGCACCGTCGTCACGCGGTCGCCGTCGTAGCTGGACGTCGTATGCCACTGCTCGGTGCCGTTCAGCTCGTAGATCGAGGCGATTGGCCGACCGGCACTGTCGAAATTGGACACAGTGGTGGTGGCCACCGAACTGTCCTTCACAACAAGCAGATCACCGCTGGGCGTCGACGCGTTGTTCCAATACGCGGCGTGCGACTTCCAAGCCCGGTCCTGCGAGTCGAAGTACGTGTCGGACACCAACCGACCCCCAAGCGGCGTCGGGGCCTGGGTCTGCACGGTGTTGCCGAGCCCGTCGACCAAGGCGTAGGACGTCGCGTACTGCCCGTTGGACAGCAAGGAGTTGGTAACGACCGTGCTCGGCTTGCCGACATTGTCGTTGTAGCTGTACGTGACGTTGGCGGGCTGGTTGGCGGCCTTGCTCTCACCCGGCTTCCACACGGCGGTCAGCCGGCCCAGCGCGTCGTAGGCGCCGTCGGTGCGCAGACCGCTGCCGTCGATCGCGGTGAGGAGCACGCTGGACACCGGGTCGAAGATCCGCGTCGTGACCAGTCCGGGCGTGGACCCGTTGATCGGCGGCGACGTGGTCGCGATCTGTGTGACCGGTCCGCCGGTCTCCGGCGTGTACTTGATCGTTGTCTTGCGCCCGAGCGCGTCGGTTGCCGCGGTCGACCGGCCGTAGACGTCGTAGGTGCTGGTGGAGGTCGGCGCCTGGAACTTCTCCGTTCCGCCGGCCGGCCACGAGTCGAGACCGTCGACCTCGGTCACCTCGCCCTTGGTCGGGCTCGCGCCGAAGTCCTGCCCGTCGAAACGGGTGCGCACGTCGGTGATGATGTTGCCGCTGCCGGCTGGATTGTCCGCCGAGCACTTGCCGGATATCTTCTGCGTCTCCTGCGGGTAGCTCATCATCCACGCATCCGAGTTCTGCGCGTAGGTGAACGTCGTGCAGGTCGCCTGGCTCGGATCGCTGACGTCGCCGTCGTTTTCGGTCGTCAGGGCCTGACCGAGGCTGTCGAACGTGGTGGCCGTCCTGGTGGTGCGCCAGGAATTGCTCGCCGCCAACCAGGTCAGCCCGGTCGCCGTCGTGGTGCCGGTGATGAACGACTGGGTGCCGTCGTTCTCGTCGGTGCCGGTGGCGGGCGAGCTCCACGGGTCGTTGATGGTCGCGGTGATCGCTCTGCCGTTGTTGTAGCTGACGGTCTCACGAGGGTATCCGGCGAACTGCTTGCTGTCGGTGATCGATGGTCCCGGGATGTCGCCCTGCGTCGCCGGCACGGAGAAGCCATCCATGCCACGCATGTAGACGGCCTTGGTCACCACCTGTGGGCCGGCCGGATCGTTGGCCTGCCCCTTCGTGGTGGTCACCTGGTCGTAGCCGCGCCACTCCGAGTACGTGCGGTACTTGTTATCGCTCAACACGTTCTCGTCGAAGTGCCAGGCACCGCTGTCCGGTCCCTCGCCGTAGTCGTACCTAGTGAGCATGGGCTGCGACAGCGCGGTTGCACCGTCGTCGGTGATGGCTGTCACGACGTACTTGTTGAACCAGTCCATCACCGGTTCGGTCGCGCCGCCGGGCGTCCAGTAGACGGGGTAACACCGGCGGCCGTTGTTCGACGGTGTGGGTAGACTCGACGGCGAGCAGTCCGGATCCGAGTACGTGACGGTTGTCTTGCCACCCAGCTCGTTGACGATGGTCTCGATGCGGTTGTGGTTGAACGCTGTGTAGTTGTGAGTCAGGTCGACCCGGTTGGCCATCAACTTGTGGCTGAACGTGGTCGGCGGCAGCGCCAGGTCATGACCGCCGGCCTTGCCGGTGTGGGTGATGCTGTCCAACCAGAGCGCCGGGCTGTTGCCATCGTCGGTAAAGGGCAGGGACTGGCTCAGCGCCCACTGGTTGACCGGGGTCTCGCCGCCCTTGCCGTCGCTGACCTGTGTGGTGATGGTCGTGAGCTTCTTGGTGCTGAAGAACGCGGGCGAAATGCCTTCACAGCGCGCGTTTGCGGTGCAGACGAGGTCGTTGGGCACATCGCAGTTGCCCGTCGCGTTCGAGGCGCACCGTTGCGCCGTCTCGAACTTGACCCGAGCCGGCGGAGAATCCGTGAACAGGCTGCCGATGTTGGTGTTCAGGCCGTAGTCGATGTGGTCCAGGTAGCCGTCGCGGTCGTAGCGGACCCCCGTCGTGCCGAGGTTCTTGCTGTAGTAGTTGGATTCCTTGTTGTAGAAGTACTCGGTCGCGTTGCCGTGGGGGTCGACCACGTAGTCGAGGTTCCAGCGCCATGCCTGGTCGCACGCGGAGTCCGCGAAGGCGGTCTGGTGGCAGGGTTCCAGGTTGTTGTTGCCGAAGACCGGCTCGGTCCAGGTCGAGTTGGTCTCCGGGTTGCCGCCCTGCCAGCCGGGCAGGTGGTTCAGCCCGAAAAACGCCTGCGTGCCGTCCTTGGTCGTGACCTTCCAGTACTCGCCGTTGTTGTCGCCGTTGGCGCCGCCGGTCAGCCGTTCGACCTTCGACCCGTCGTCGTTCTTCGGGTGCCACGAATCGCCGTTCTTGACCAGTTGGCCGCTCATCGCGCCGAAGGAGATCGTCGCGTTGTCCGTGGCCCAGCAGGCGTCGCCGGTCTTGCGCTGCCCGTTGTTGCCGCCGAGATCCTGGGCACAAGGCTTGTAGGCGCGCTCGACGAACCCGCCGGTGGTCAGGTTCCAGCCTTCGCCGACGAACGACGACTGGTCGTTGCTGGCTGCCGTCAAGCCGTCCACGCTGCCCGAGGAGTAGGACAGCGCGACTCCCGGGGCCTGCCCGCCGACGGCTGCCGGAACGCCGATGGGGTAGGTGTACGTGAAGTCGCCACCCGCGCCACCCGACGTCCACGAGCCTGAGGGGGACAGGCTGCTCGCGGCGAAGTCCCCGCTGTCCGAGCTCGTGCCGCCGACCGCCGCGACGACAACGCCTTCGGTCGCCGACGGCATCGTCACGTCGGTGGAGACCGTCTTGTGGGTGAGGTCGTTGGACGAGTCCAATGGCGTGGCCAGGTGGCACTGGTCCTGGTCCGGTGTGGTCAAAATGCATGCGGGGTACTGCACGAACCTCAGGCGTCGTCCGTAGTTGGCACCGTACGCCCCGCCCGCGCCCGAGTAGTCCAGTTGTAGCGTCAGCGGACCGCTGGTGTCACCGGACACCGGCTTCACCTGGATCAGCGACCCCTGCACGGAGGCGCTGGACGCGACCGCATGGTCGACGGCGATGACGTCGAACTGGCCGCTGGAGTGCGGGGTGGCGCTCACGGCCCGACCGATGTACACACTGCCTGCGGGCTGTAGAACGCCGGCATCCGGTGGCAGACCCAGGTGGTAGGTGGCCGCGGCCGGCCACGAGACCTGTGGGGCCGGGGCCGAGGACGGTGGTGGCACCAGGACCGGTCGGTTGGCGACAGCCTGACCCGCGACCGCACCAACCTGTTGCAGCGTAGGAAGATCCCAGCCAAGGCCGTGCCAACCGCTGGTGTTGGGCGCGGCTACGGCCTGAGCCGTGGTTGCCAGCAGCGCGATCACCACGCCGGCGGCCGCTGTTCTCGTCAGAAAGGTTCTACGACGCACGCCTATCACGCCATCCCCCTCGTGTGCCTGAAATGCGGTGACCGGCATGGTTCAGTGCCTGATGCCGTAGAGCAGTCCGGGATCGTCGACCCGCTTGTCCGCCAGGGTTTCCGCGTTGGTCAGGATTCCCGAGTAGATCCGCACACCGGCGATTCCGCCGTACCACTGGTCCGTCGTCTGGCCGGCCCAGCTGTCCTGACCGAGGAGAATGCCGCCGGATCCGTTCCATCCGCTGACAGTGTCGGTCGAGCTCCCGGCCCGCACGACTGCCGCGGTCTGCTTAATGCCGTTGACGTACAGAACAGCTGTGTTGGCTGTCGCGTCGTACACGCCCTCGATGTGCGTCCAGGTGTTGTCGGACACGTCCTGGTCGCTGTACACGATCCAGCCACCGCCATGGTCGGGTGAGGCGCTGACGGTGAGGCTCCACTTGCCGTGGTGGGCACCGCTGGCATCGTCGACCGCGCGATAGCCCAACGCGAACGGCAGATACGGCCCGTCCATGGTCGAGGCCGCGCTGCGTGAACGGGTGTCGACCGCTCCCTGAGAAGCGACATCAGCCGCCGTCCAGGTGTGCTTCACCCACGCCTCAACGGTGTAGGAGTGATCCGTGCGGAGGTTGGCCGGACGCGCTGCCTGCACCTTGCCGGTGTTGGTGTTGTCGACCTGGGCCGAACAGCCGTCGCCGTCACGAGCCAAAACAATGCCGCCGGACGCGGTGGCCTGCGACTTCGAGGCCGTATCGAAGTAGCCGAGACTGTCGAGCGCGGCGATCTGGTCGTCGGTCAGAGCCTGGTTCCACATCTGGACCTGACCGACCGCCCCCTTGAAGAAGTTGCTCCGGCCGCCGGCCGAACCGATGTACAGGCTTCCGGTCGCCTGCCACACCGATGTGACCGTACGCTGGGCCTGGAACTTGCCGTCTAGGTAGAGCTTGATCTGCATCGAAGCACGGTCGAAGACGCCGGTGACCAAGGTCCACCTACCCGCCTGCGGTGTCTGGTCCTTGTAGATCCACTGGTAGTTGTCGGTGCTGGCGTTGTCGGACGTGGTCATGCCGAAGATCCATCGGTTGACGTCCGGCGAGTACCGGATCTGGAACGCGTCCTGGTTGGTGCCGTGCTGGGTCACCACGGTGTAGAAGCCGCTCAGATCCTCCGGTTTCGCCCACGCCGACACGGTGAATGAGCGGGAGGTGTCCACGACGGAGTACTGGGTGCCAGCCGAAGCCGATGCGCCGTCGAAATGGACGGCCTTGCCGCCCGAAGGTCCATCGGTCCAGCCGTAACCGCCGGTCAACGTGGCCTTGTCGGCGTACGGACCTGTGTCGTTCGCTGTCGTGCCGCTGCCTTCGTCGAGTGGCCAGTAGGCGGCCCGCGAAGTGACGTTCGAGGTCTTGGCGGTGAGGTCTGGGCCGCACCCCTCACCGAGGTTGTACTGGGCCAGCGGGGCCGCGGTGTTGGCCAGGTCATGGACCTCCTTGCCGGACAACACCCGCTGCCAGACCTGCGGACTGTCGATGTCACCCGGGAAGAAGTCGCCGATGCCGCCCGCGGCAGCACCGATGATCAGCGGACCGCTCGCGTGCCATGCCTTGCCTGCCGCCGACTGCTGTCTGACGCCGTTGACGTAAAGTTCGATCGTCCCCGTGGAAGCGTCATAGGTGCCGACCAAGTGAGTCCATGCGTTGAGCTGCACCTGACTACCCGACTTCGCGGCGGCCCGGTAGTAGGCCGCTGGGCTGGACGAGTCGTCGCTGGGCAACGTGAACGCCCAGTTGTCGATGTCCCTGGCGTACTGGAGATAGAAGGAGCTGGCCATGCTTCCGGTGGCCGAGACCGCGGTTCGGTAGGCGCCTGTCTGCTTGAGATACACCCAGGCGGACACGGTGAAGGACTTGCTCGTGTCGACGACCGGGGCGCCGGTCGTCACGTACCCGGTGGCGCCGTCGAACGTGAGCGACCCGGCCGTGCCCTCGGCGTAGCCGTTGGTGTCCGCATGCGTCCACGGCGTGCCGTGATCGTGGCCGGGCCGCCAGTCACCGCCGCCGATCAGCGTGCCCGCATGTGCCAGCGCGCTCTCGTTGTTCGGCGTCGAGGTCACCGAGTCGGAAACGACCCGGTCGCCCATTTCGTCGAAGCCCCATGCGCCGACGAGTCCGGTCGACGGGATCAGCGCGTTGGGCACGTTGTACGAGCACGAGGGCGCGTCCAGGGTCAGGCTGGCCACGCAGGTCGCGTCCTGATCGCTCGGCTTCCCGGCGCGGTTGACCGCTCGCACGTGGATGTAGTTCTGGAGGCTGCTGAGCGCGGTGACGCTCAAAGACGTGGTCGCACCGGTCCGGCTCGTGTTCGGGGTAGCCGGTGCGGTCGGCGAGGTCTGTACCTCCGGCTCGGTACCGTCGGTCGTGTAGATGAAGTGATCGATGTCGTACAGGCCGGGTGTGGCCAAACCGACGGAGACGTCGAAGGTCGCGGTCTCGCCCTGTGTCGACGGCGGTGTTCCGGTCATCGTCACAGTTGGTGACGGAGGCGCGATGGCGTCCTCCGTGAACTCACACCTCGCTGTTTCACCGGAGGAGAGGCCCCCAGCGCTCGGATCCCCGTCGGCCGCCGACATCAGCCACGAGTAGTTGCCCGCTTTCGCGAGCACGCCGGACGGTACGGTGACCTGGGCGGTTCCGCCCGAGCCGACGAACGCGGCGTTGGGGTAGTTGGTCCAGTGCGTGTTCGGCACGACATTGCCGGTGGTCCCCTGGTCCAAACCGAAGTAGCCCAGCACATTGCCGCCGTCGGGGTCGGTCAGCACGCCCTGGAGCTCAGGGGTCGGATTGGCGATCCACGGCCTGCCCTCACCCTGGACGCAGGGCACCGCGCCATCCTCCATCGCCAGGTTGGTCGGCGTGTTCGGTGGCTTGTTGTACTTCACCTGGAGAATCGGATTCAGCGCGAATCGCCGCCAGCTGTTCAGGTCCTGCTGCCCATGATCCACGTCCGCGGTCGACGCAAGCATGAAGGTTGACGTCGTGACACCGTGCGACACCGCGTAGTTCGCGGCGTCCTTCGCATCGAACTGCATCAGGACGTCCGGCGCGTCGTGGCAGTTCGTCACGTTACTGGTGGAAATGCCCAGCACCAGTGGTGGTTGCCCGGCCGACGTTGCCGAGCGCGCCCAGGAGGTGTCCGGCGTGATGCCCCCGGACAGCCAGAGTCCTGTCGCGTCGTTGTCCGAGACCGAGCACGCCGCGCTGTGCAACAGCGTGGTGTTCACTGTCGCGCTGTGGATGACGGCGCCGGCCAACTGGCTGGTGTTCACCTCGAAGTAGGACCTCGAGATCGCCGCGGCGTCCTCGGTCTCGTAGCCGGCCTTGAGGTTCGACAGGTCCTGGGTGGTCTGGTTGTAGTTCTTCTGCGTCGGAAAGCCCGACTGCACGACGACATGTGCCTGCGCGACACAGCTGTCGCACGAGCTCTCCGGATCGAGAACGACGGGGAACTTCGTCTTGGGGTCGGCCAGGAACGCCTGGTCCGGTGCGATGGTCACCGCATTCGCCGATGCGGACACGGTCATCTTCGCGTGCCTGTTGCCTCCGCCAGGCCCCAGGACCTTCTCGGCCTCGGTGCCCGCGCCACTGGAGTCCCACATGCTCGACGCGTCGCCGGTGAACAGCACGTTGCCGGTCATGTCCTTCACCTGCATGCCGCCGTCGCCCACGGACACGGTGGTGTTCCTCGTGTACAGCCCGAAGGTGACGCCCGCGATGGCGGCCGACCGCGCCGCGGCGGCCGATTTGACCACCATGTTCTCGGTGTAGCCGCGAGTTGTGACCTCGATGCGCAGGTCGACGTCGGGAAAAACGTTGGCGTACGTCGCGGCGTCCCCGCTCAGCTGCGGCACGGGCAGGTCGGTGGGCCAGGTCAGGCCGGCCTGCTTGTCGCCGAGGCCGACTCGCACGATCGGCGCAGCTGTCGAACCCGTGCCACCGGCATTGAGAACGATGTCGAGGGGGAGCGCCTTCGGCGTGATGGCGCCGTCGGGCCGCTTCACCAATGTCGCGTCGAGTGGGACCCAGGCGCCGTTCTGTTGCATCCGAACCGGCTCGGAGTGGGCGGTGAGAGTCCACGAGCCATCGGGATTCGCGACGGTCTCGGACGCATCGGTGGTCTGCGACGTCACGAGGACCTGCTTGTTGGCCTGGTGGGCCAGTTTCAGCGCGGTGGCCGGATCGGCGACAGCGTCCGGCACCGCCGGGGCGGCGGCCGCGACCGGCGCCACGATCATCGGACTGGTGAGTGACAAGCCGATCGCCAAGGCGCCGAGCGCGGCGCCGAGTCTGGAGCGAACGGCGCGCGGCAACGCAGTACTCATCACAGGTTCCCCCCTGCGCATCAGGACGGCCGACCCTGACCGTCGCGTAAAGCCTCAGTGAGACTGCCGCAAGACCGTGACCTCAGAAAGGGGCTGAACAGGCTAATAGCGGATCACAGGGTGTCACACAGAACAAAACGGACAATACCCCACGCGGGCACGGCATTATGCGTGGCGGCGGTCTACTTCGCATCAATGCCCAAGGCCAGGGCGCGTCAGGCGGCGGACGGACGGGTCCGTTGGACGTAGCGCACGACGAACGTCACCAGGGCAATGATCAGCCAGGCGACGATGCCGAGGGCCCAGAAGTTGGACACATAGCTGGGGACCCACGGCATGAGCAGGAGGCCGGCGATGTACATCACGGATATCAGGGTGTCGCGGATGGCACGGGGGTCGCGGAAGATCATGCCCCGCAGGCGGCTGCGGTCGACGCGGGCGGCCTGCATGGAAACGAGACAGACCCAAACGAACGTGAGCGCGACGGTCCAGCCGACGGCGAGAGGCTGGCGGGCGGACATGCCGAAGATGCCGAAGAAGAGGAAGAGCATCGCGAGGTTGGCGGCGGTGCGCAGGAACTTGCGGGAGGGCTGGCCGGGGTCGGGAGCGGCGGCAGCCGGGGCCTGGACGGGGGTGTCAGCGGCGGAGGCCAGGGCCAGGCGGACGAGGGGCATGTCGGAGGTCGGCACGGCGAGCTCGTAGTCGTTCTTGCTGGTGGACAGCAGGCAGCGGGTGAAGTTGCGGCCCAGCGGGACCTTGCCGCCGATCTCGTTGAGCTCGAAGGGCCCGGCCAGCAGCAGCATGCCGGACCGGCTGTGCCAGGCGACGGGCTGTCCCTGGCCCAAGTGCAGGAATCCGTTGCGCAGAGTGCCGGGATTGCCGATGACGGAGAACTTCCTCAGCAGAGAGGCCACCTTGAAGGTGTCGCCGTTGCGGTAGTTCTCGAGGTCGAGTTCCGGCCTGGATCTACGGAACAGCAACATATTGAGGTACGTGTTCGTTCCCGCGGAACGGCGGACGCGCGCAGCCACGATGCACTCCATCTGTCAAGAGGTCCCCCCTGCGCACGGTGCCGGCGCAAGTCAGACGAGAGGGTGCCGGACGGCGTGACCTCCGGGAAGCGGCCGAACAGCGCAATTCCCGGTCCGACACGGACAATCCGAACGGGATCAGCCGAAACGGCGTTGGAGGACGCGGACAACCCCCGGAATTGCCCCGTTGAGGCGGGCGGGGAAGCGCAGCCAGGAGGGGACGAAGATCTCGGTGCGGTTGTGTTCGACGGCGGCGACGAGGGCTTCGGCGACGTCGACGGGAGGGATGGGGCGCGGGCGGCGGCGGGTGTAAGGGGTGCCGCGCCGCTCGAAGAACGGGGTGTCGATGACGCCGGGGTGGACGACGGTGACGCCGACGGACCGGACCTCCAGGCGGAGGGCGTCGGCGAAGGAGCGAAGGGCGGCCTTGGTGGCGGAGTAGACGGCCTCGTCGGCGACGCCCATGGCGCCGGCGATGGAGGACACCAGCACGATGTGCCCACGGCCCCGGGCGATCATGCCGGGGAGAAGGGCGCGGGCGAGCTCCAACTGGGCGACCACGTTGACGGTGAAGAGCTCGGCGATCTTGCCGGGAGCCATGTCGGCGAAGGGGCCGGCGTGGCCGAGACCGGCGTTGAGGACGAGCAGGTCGACGTCGCCGGCCCAGGACACGAGCGGATCGACGCCGACGGCGAAATCGCAGGCGAAGGACGACGGCCCGGTGATGGTGCGGCTGGTACGGAGAACAGTCGCGCCCTTGGCGGCGAGGACGTCGGCGGTGGCGGCGCCGATGCCGGAGGACGCGCCGGTGACGAGGGCGCGCATGCCGGTCACCGCTGGCATTCGGGCTCCTTGGCGACGGTCTGCGGGGCGCGGCGGCTGAGGACGAAAACGCCGCCGGACAGCGCCGCGAGGGCGAGGACCTGGCCGATGACGGGGCCGACGCCGCTGTGCAGGGACTCGTCGAGCCACATGATGCCGATGCCGATGCCGACGAGCGGATCGAGGATGGTGATCACGGCGAGCGCGGGCGCCAGGGCGCGTTCGGCCTGGAAGGCGTTCTGGCTCAACAGGAAGCCGAGCGGACCGCACACGGCGACGGCGTAGATGGGCCAGTGGGTGAGCATGACGAGAATGCCCTGGGAGAGCTCCTCGGCGGCGAGCTTGGCCAACCCGGCGCTGACGCCGTAGAGCACACCGGCGGCGACAGCGAGGGCGAGGGCACGGGTGTTGCCGGGCCGATGGGCGGCAACGACGAGGCAAATGGCCAACAGGGCGGCAAGACCGATGGCCAACGGCAGCACGGCGCCGAGCGTCATCTCCTGGCTGTCGCCGGTCGGCTGCGCGACCAGCAAGAACGCGGCGAGGCCGGCGACGCAGAGGCCGGCGCCGAGAAGCACGACCCGGTCGAAGGAGCCGGAGAAGAGGACGCCGAACAACAGGCCCGTGACGAGAAGGGGCTGAACCAGGACCAGCGGGCCGGTGGTGAGGGCGACCCACTGGAGGATCACGCCGAAAGCGTTGGCTACCAAGGAAAGCAGCCACACGCGTTGCTGCGCGAGGTCGACGAGGAGCCCCGGCTGCAACGCGTCCCGCCGCCGCACCTGCTGCGTGGCCCGGTGCTGCAACGCACTGGTCAGGCCGAAGAAGGCGGCGCCTCCTACGGCAGCGGGCACGGCGATGAGCAGATTCATGGTGTCCTGCCTGAGAACTCCCTCAGCGCGTCGACCATCCGGGCAGCGAGCGGCTTACCGTCGACCGCCCCGCCACCGGTCACGCAGACGGTCACGTATCGTCCCCAGGTCAACGCGCCCCACGCGATGGGAACGCCCTCGGCGAGCGGAAGCACCGCGTAGGCGGCCTCGATCTCCGCGCCACCCAACGAGACCTTCCACCGCGGCCCGGGAATCACGGATGCGATGGCGCCGAACCACCGTGACTGGTAGACGAGCCGAGCCAGCAGCCGGTGCAGCGGCGCCGGCAGCAAACCGATCAGCCGCACCACGAAGTTCGCCGCCTCGGGCGCGCCGGACTCGACGCCGGCGCGCAGGGCGTCCCGAACCAACTCCAGGCACCGCAACGGATCCGTCTCCCGCACGGGCAGATCGACGGACACCGCGCCGGTCCAGTTGCCGGCGGCGCGCAGAGTGTCGGTGCCACGCAGCGACCACGGGACCATCACTCGGAGCTGATCCCCTTGGTACGCAAAGGCGAACATGGCAATGAGCAGCTCGGTCGGGGTCACGCCGAGGGCACGGGCGGTAGCGCGGACCTCGGCACCGGGCAGCTTGGCCAGACCGAACCGCCGAGAGGCCCCGAACTTCTGCCCCCGCGCCACCGAACCAGCGCGGGCCAGAGCCAGCAAACCCTTGAGTCGCAACCGAGGCAGCTTGTGGCTGATCTGGTGTCCGACGGGATTCGCCCACGCCTTGCCCTTGCCGTCGGTGCCGGTCAGCAACCCCCGCAGCACGGCGACACCGTCACCGAGGGCGTGATCCAGCTTGAACAGAATGGCCGGTTCGGACCCGTGCACGATCAGCGCCGCGGCGGTGGCGCCGACCGGCAAGGGCTCGGCGTAGAAGGTGTCCACGGCGCGCTGCAGCGGCACTCCGTCCACTTCGGACACCAGCGCCTTGGTGTCCACCGACTCGTCCTGCTCCCACCGCGGCCGCCGCAGCCAGGTCCCCGGGTCCACGTGCCCGCGCACGCCGTGCATGCCGTCCAGCATGCCGGCAACGTCGTCGACGCTGACCTCGGCCGACATCTCCAGGATCGCGCCGACGTGCTGCGGCACGCGCGGCGACGCGATGTGCACGAACAGGGCGTCCTCGGCGGACAGCACCCGTCCGAGCCGCTCCGGCCGCGACGAGTTCAGGGCCAGCAGCCCCTCCTCCACCAGCCGCTCGTCGGCCTGCTTCAGCGCCAGCCGCTCCATCTGGGCCAGCCGCGGCAGGTCCCGCACGGCGTCGGCGAGCTCGCCCTCCCGCTGGCACACCACGGCGATGCCGGCGTCCTCCATCAGCCGCGCGTTCGCCCGCCCGTGGGCCGCGATCGGACGGTGCATCAGGACGGGGCGGCCGACCGCGAGGGCCTCCAGCGACGTGGCGCCGCCGGCGTTGGTCACCACCACGTCCGAGGCGACCATCAGCGTCGCCATCCGGTCGGTCCAGCCGAGCACCCGCACCCGCGGGTCGTCGCCGATGGCGGCGCGGATCCTGGCCCGCAGCCGCTCGTTGCGGCCGCAGACCACCACCACGATGCCGTCGGGATTGCCGACCAGCAGCTCCTTGACGGTGTCCTCGGACCGGCCGAAGCCGAGCGACCCACACGCCACCAGCGACACGAACTTGTCCTGGGGCAGCTCCAACTCGGCGCGGGCGGCGCCGCGGTCACCCGGATGGAAGACCTCGTCGGCGGTCGGGGCGGAGATCGCCACCGTCGCGCCGGGCGCGCTGCGCGCCGCCACCGGCACGGCGACCTCGTGCATCACCAGGTTGAGGTCGATGCCCTGGTACACCCAGAACGGGTGCGGCGCGAAGTCCGAGACCCACGCCCCGATCGGCGTCTCCAGCCCGCGGTGCCGGCGCAGCCAGTCCAGACCGGCCGTGCCCAGCGGATACGTGGACAGGATCAGGTCGGGCTGGATCTGGTCGATCTTCGCGGCCAGCCGCCTACCGGCCCATTCGCCGACGAAGCGCTTGGACGCCCGCGCGAACCACCGGTAGCGCCAGACCGAGTCGTAGAAGAACTCGTACAGCCAGGGTGTTCGCTCCACGTTGGTGACGTAGATCCGCCGGAACGTGGGTCCGACGCCACGGCCCATCACGTCGAGCGTGTCCAGCCAGTGCGTCGAGGCTTCGGGCCACAGGCGACCGGCGGCCGCGCGCAGCGCACGGCCGGTGGCGTTGTGGCCCTCACCCATGTCGGCGGACAGAATCAGGATCCGTCGGGGCGTCGCCGAGTCCAGCACGGTGATCAGCTTGGCTCACCGCGGCCGACCGCGCCACACGACTTCCCGGATGAACTCGATCCGTCTGCGGGTCCACGCGGTGACTGAAGGTAGTCGCCCGAGGTTAGACTGAAGATCATGGCGTCCGTCCGGGAGTTGACGCGGGATCTGCTGCGAAGCTGGGGCTGCACAACGGTGTTCGGCAATCCCGGCTCGACCGAGCTGCCGTTTCTCGCCGACTGGCCGGACGACTTCAGATACGTGCTCGGCCTGCACGAATCGTCGGTGGTCGCGATGGCCGACGGATACGCCCAGTTCAGCGGCCGCCCGGCGGTGGTCAACCTGCACTCGTCCGGCGGTGTCGGCCACGGTTTGGGCAGTCTGGTGACCGCGTTCCGCAACCGGTCGCCACTGCTCGTGATCGCCGGGCAGCAGGCGCGGTCGCTGCTCAACGGGGAGCCGTTCCTGGGCGCGGTCGACGCGCCGCAGTTCCCCCGTCCGTACGTGAAGTGGAGCGCGCAGCCGGCGCGGGCCGCCGACGTGCCGGCGGCGCTGGCACGAGGGCTGCAGATGGCGACGCAGCCGCCACAAGGTCCGGTTTTCGTGTCAGTGCCGGTGGACGACTGGGATCAGCCCGGAGTTGACGTTCCGTCACGTCCTCAGGTCACCGGCTTCGGCCCGGACCCGGAGGCCATCCGGGTGATCGCGACGGCCTTGGACGCGGCCGAGCGGCCGGCGATCGTCGTCGGGGCGTCGGTGGACGCCGACGACGCCGTCGAGGACGCGATCGAGCTGGCGGAGCGCACCCGGGCCGCCGTGTGGGCGTCGCCGATGTCGTCGCGCTGCTCGTTCCCCGAGGACCACCCGTTGTTCGCGGGCTTCCTGCCGCCGGCCGACCGGCAGCTCCGGCAGACGTTGCGGGCGTACGACTGTGTGTTGGTGATCGGCGCGCCCGCGTTCGTCTACCACGTCGAAACCCCGGCCGACGGGCCGGAGCTGCCGCCGCTGCATCTCGTGCACGACGATCCGACCGTCCTGTCCTGGGCGCCGGCCGGCTCCGGGCTGCTGTCCACGCCGCGCCGAGCCATCCGCGCGCTGAACGAGCTGGTCCGGGAAACGGACCGGCCGGCGTCGGTCGAACGGCTCAAGCCCGAGACGCCCGCCGCGACCGTGCCGATGACCGGCGCGTACGTGCTGGCGGCGATCCGGCGGGCGCTGCCGGCCGACGGCGTGATCGTCGAGGAGGTGCCGAGTCACCGCAACGACCTGCGCGAACACCTCCCGATCACGGCTCGTGGCCGTGGCTTCTTCACGATCGCCAGCGGTGTGCTCGGCTACGGGTTGCCCGGCGCGGTCGGCGTCTCGCTGGCCGCCCCCGAGCGGCCGGTGATCGCGGTCGTCGGCGACGGCTCGGCGATGTACGGCATCCAGGCGCTGTGGACCGCCGCGAAGGAACACGCCTCGGTCACGTTCGTCGTGCTGGACAACGCCCAGTACGCGGCGCTGCGGTCGATGGCGGAGAGCGCCGGCGTGGCCAAGGCGCCCGGCGTCGACCTCGGTGGCCTGGACTTCTGCGCGCTGGCGGCCGGCATGGGATGCCGATCACGCCTGGTGGAACGCCCGGAGGAACTGGACGAGGCGCTGGCCGCGGCGGTGGGGGCGAGCGGGCCCACTGTGCTGCATGTCCGGGTCGATCCGGGGTACTCGCCGCTGTACTGACGGCCCGTGTTACCGTGGTTGACAATCCCCGAACTGGCTGGTCAAGCGCCCGATCGTGGGCATTTCACGAAGGAGCGCAGTGTCGGACGTGAAGACCACCCGTGGATTCTGGACCCGGGTCGCCGACTCTTTCCTGCGGACGCCGACCGAGGGCGCGCCGACGCTGGCGGTGCCGGTCTGGCTGCGCCGGGCGACGCCGTGGTTGATCGCGGCGGTGCTGGCGTGGTTCGTGGTGTGCACGATCATCTGGCCGGTCGGCATGTGGATGCAGATCGACCTGGAGGTGTACCGGGCCGGCGGCCTGGCCGTGCTGGACGGGCGGCCGCTGTACGACCACCCGCTGGTGGCCAGCCTGATGTTCACCTACACCCCGTTCGCCGCGATCATCTTCGCCCCGCTGGCGCTGCTGCCGCTGGTCGGCACCGAGGTCGTGTACACCGTCGTGACGGTGCTCCTGCTGCTGTTCGCGGTGGCGAGGTGCTGGCGCTGGATGGGCTACCGGCGGGACCGGGCGGCCGTCGGGATCGTGCTGCTGGGCACCGCGCTGGCGCTGATGTTCGAGCCGGTGCGGACCACGCTGTACCTGGGGCAGATCAACGTCCTGCTGCTGGCGATCGTGGTCGCCGACCTGCTGCGCACCCGCAAGTCGAACTGGATGGGCGTCGGCGTCGGCATCGCCGCCGGCATCAAGCTGACGCCGCTGGTCTTCATCCCGTACCTGCTGCTGACCAGGCAGTTCAAGGCCGCCGGCGTGGCGTTCGCCAGCTTCGTCGGCACCATCGCGCTGGGGTTCGTCCTCAAGCCGCACGACGCCTCCAGCTACTGGCTGGGACAGAAGTTCAGCGAAGTCGCCCGGGTGGGTGACGTGTGGTCGACCGGCAACCAGACGCTGCGTGGTTTCCTGGCCCGGCTCGTGTCGCCGCCCGAGGCCACCCAGAACGTGTGGGTCGTGCTGGCGCTGCTCATCGGCGCCCTCGGCTTCGGCGCCGCCATGCTGGCGCACCGGCGTGGCGAGGAACTGCTCGCCGTCAGCGTCATCGGGCTCTGCTCCACCGCCGTGTCGCCCTACTCGTGGTCGCACCACTGGGTGTGGTTCGTGCCGCTGGCCGTGTTCGCGCTGCACCGGGCCCTGACCACCGGCAAGGCGTCCATGTGGGTACTGACCGCGTACGTGTACATCACCGCCTTCGCGTGGCCCGTCAGCTTCCCCGTGCACGATCCCGGCGCGCGGGCCAGCACCGGCATCTGGATGATCGACTGGTCCGGCGACGTCGTCACCCGTAACGAGTACCTGATCGCCTACCTCGTCACCGCCGTCTTCACCCTGGTGCACCTACGCCGTTCGAAGGTTGTCGCGTCAACCGACGGGGTGATCGACAACCGCGACCCGGTGCCCAGCCGCTAGGATCGCGGCAAGCCCGGCGCACGGGCGGCGAGGCGTTGGCCCGCGAAGGGTTCGAACAGCCCATGGCATTCGAACCCTTGAGGCGCAACGATGTTCGCTCCCCGTACAGTTCCCTGCCGGCTTCCCGACGGCACCACGACCGTCACCACCGTCCGGCACGACCGCCGCTCCCGGATGGCCACCATCCGCCTGACCGGCACTTCCCTGTTCACCGTGTCCGTTCGTGGCCGGCACATCGACGAGCTCGCCGAGGCCCTCCGCGAAGGCGACAGCCTCGGCGTCCCCTGCCGGCACGCCGAACACGGCGACTGGCTGCTCGGCGTGCACCCGCACCAGTGGTGGGTCAATCCGCACGCCGAACGCCTGCCCATGGAGTTGTACCTGCTGCTGCCCGACGACCAGCAGGTCATCGTCGTGTTCACGCCGGACGAGGCGGACCAGCTGGTGTTCGCGCTACTGACCGCGGACCTCGTCGGGGCTGACCAGTGCCGTTGAAAGTAAGAGCTCGTCTCACGTGGATCTTGCTCGGCCGCTGCCATGATCAGACGTTGTGACGGATGCGTTGTCGCAGCGGCTGGTGCCCGACGAGTTGTGGGCACTGGTCGCGCCGTTGGTCCCACAGTTCACGCCGCGTCGGCAGGGCGGTGGGACGACGCCGGTGGACGACCGGGCGGTGTTCACCGCGATCGTGTTCGTGTTGACCAGCGGCTGCGCCTGGCGGCATCTACCGCCGTCGTTCGGGGTCACAGTGCCGACCGCGCACCGCAGGTTCACCGAGTGGACCAAAGCGGGCCTGTGGCCACGGGTGCATCGGGCGGTCTTGGACGAGTTGGGCGGCCAGGGCTTGATCGATTGGTCGCGGGTGGTGGTGGACGCGGCGGCGGTGCGGGCGAAAAAGGGGGATCGTTGACCGGTCCGAGCCCGGTCGATCGAGGCAAGCCGGGCTCGAAGATCCACGCGCTGTCCGACCGGGCCGGTCTGCCGTTGTCGGTGGCGGTGTCGGCGGCCAACACCAACGACGCCTACGGGCTCAAACCGTTGGTGCGGGCGATCCCCGCAGTGAAGTCGCGGCGTGGTCCCCGTCGGCGCAAGCCGGCGAAGTTGCACGCGGACAAGGCCTACGACATCAAGGAGTTACGGGCGTGGGTACGCGAGCAGGGGATCGCGGTGCGGATCGCCCGCAAAGACACTGAGTCCAGCGCGCGGCTGGGTCGGCACCGGTGGGTCATCGAACGCACGATCGCCTGGTTGTTCGGGTACCGCCGACTCGCGATGCGGTACGAGCGCAAGGCGAACCACTTCTGCGCGTTCCTGACGTTGGCGGCGGCCTTGACTTGCTTCAAGAGGCTCGCCAAGGCCGCCACGTAAGACACCCTCTAATACGACAACGACAGGTTGTAATCTAGGTCCGGACTCTGGTAGTTGATCTTGTTGTGTTGGCGGAGATGGTGGCGGACTGGTCGGCGAGCTTCGAGGCGTTTCTGGGCCGGTTCGCCGGCAGGTTCCCCCGAGTGGAGTCGCGGCGCCGGATGCGCTGGTATGTCAAGGGATTGCTCGCCGAGATCGAGCGGAAGAACGGGTGGACGCTGGCCGAGGCCGCCGGGGATGCGGGGCCGGAAGGCATGCAGCGGTTGCTGAACTTCTACGCGTGGGACACCGATGGCTTGCGTGACGACGTGCGTGCCGCGGTTGTGGAACGCATCGGTGACGGTGAGCAGGGGGTGCTCATCGTCGACGAGACCGGCTTTCTGAAGAAGGGTGCCCACTCCGCAGGAGTCGCACGGCAGTACTCGGGCACTGCCGGCCGGATCGAGAACTCGCAGATCGGGGTATTTCTGGCGTATGCCTCACCACGCGGTCGTGCGCTGATTGATCGGGAGTTGTATCTGCCCAAGGACTGGACCGATGATCGTGACCGGTGCCGGGCGGCTGGCATTGATGACGAGGTGGAGTTCGCGACCAAACAGGTGCTGGCCCGCCGGATGATCGAGCGTGCGCTCGCGACGGAGGTGCCGTTCGGATGGGTGACCGCCGACGAGTTGTACGGGCAGGACACGAAGTTCCGGCTGTGGTTGGAGACCGTGGACGTCCCGCATGTGGTGGCGGTGCCCAAGTCGGCGATGGTGGTGTCGATGCACTTGGCCAAGGTCCGGGTTGCGCGGATGATTGCGGACGTCGCGGACGCAGATTGGCAGCGGCTCAGCTGCGGGGACGGAGTTCGTGGCCCTCGGGTGTCGGACTGGACGGCGGTGGAGATCCGGCCGTTGCGCCGGCGGGGTTGGGGGCACTGGCTGCTGGCTCGGCGTTCGGTCAGCGATCCGACCGACATCGCCTACTACGTGTGTTTCGGGCCTGCCGATACCAGCTTGGCGGAGCTGGTTCGTGTCGCGGGCAGCCGCTGGGCGATCGAGGAGTGTTTCCAGACGGCGAAGAACGAGACCGGTCTGGATCACTACCAGGCGCGGGGTTACCAGGCGTGGTACCGGCACGTCACGCTGTCGATGACGGCGTTGGCGTTCCTGGTGATCACACGGCCAACCGTTGAAAAGGGGGCTCCGTTGCTGGCGATGGTCAGACCGTGATCCCGTTGTCGGTCAACGAGGTTCGCCGGTTATGGAACCGGGTCGTGGTCCGTTCCGCCCACACCGTCGATCACATCCTGCACTGGTCACGGTGGCGGTTGGTTAGCCAGGCCCGTGCCCGAGCTAGCCACCACCGGAGACAACATCACGACCTGTCGTTGTCGTACTAAGCGAGATCATCAAGCTGATTGAGGCGGACGGATGGCGGCTACATCGAACGACCGGGACTTGGCAGGAGGCCCCAGTGAGCACGTTCGCGATCATCGTCGAACGCGCCGAGGACGGTGGTTACGGCGCGTGGTCTCCCGACCTGCCCGGATGCGTCGCCCTTGGCGACACCCCCGAGGAGACCTTGCAGGAGATGCGGGAAGCCATCCAGGGCCACCTTGACGTCATGCGCGAACTCGGCGAACCCATGCCCCGCCCGAGCACTGTCATCGCGACCACTGTCGAAGCCGCGTGAGTCACTGCGTTTGGGGTTCGCTGATCTCGGGACCGTGAGGTCGATCAGCGGCAGCACGGCGAGGTCCTTGGCCGGCAAGGCCCCGAAGTCCCGCTAATCCCGGGTGACGGGGGTTCGGCCGCGGAGTTCCATGGCGGTGCGAACCCGCTGCTCGGCCAGGGCGCGGGCGGCTTGGTGCGGGGTGGCGCCGGTGGTCGAAGCCGCCTCCAGGACGGTGGCGGCGTTGGCGCGGAGCTTGGACGAGATGGTGGCGTAGATGGCGGCGGGGTCGGGGCGGAAGGCGGAGTGGCGGGCGTCCATGGCGTAGGCGGCAGCCACTACCCCGCCGGCGTTGGCGATGAAGTCCGGGAGGACGGGGATGCCACGGGAGGCCAGGACCTGCTGGGCGTCGGCGGAGGTGGGCATGTTGGCGCCTTCGACGACGAAGCGGCAGGACAGGCGGGAGGCGAGGGACGCGTCGATGACGTCCTGGAGGGCGCAAGGAGCCAGGACGTCGGTGGGGACCAGCAACTCCGCGCCGAGGGGTAGGCGTTGCCCGCCGGAGTATTCGAGGACGGCGGCGTCGCCGGGGACGGCCAGCAAACGATCCAGGTCCAGGCCGGACGGGTCGTGCACGGCACCAAGAGCCGAGGAGACGGCGACGATGGTGGCGCCGAGCTCCGCACACCGCCGGGCGGCGGCGCGGCCGACGGCGCCGAGGCCCTGGATGACGACCCGCTGACCGGCAAGCGGGAAGACGGCGTCGGTGGCTTCGGCTACGCCGAAGCCGGTGACGCCGAGCTCGTCGTAAGGGACACCGCCCAGCTCGGCGGGGGTGCCGACGGCGGCCCCACGATCCCGGAGCTCGTCCTGCACGATGGCGGCGTCACGCTCGGTGAGCCCCATGTCGAGGCCGATGACGTACTCGCGAGGGATCTCGTTGGACAGGAGTCGGACGAAGGCCCGCAGGGCGGCTTCCTTGTCGGGCGACGACGGGTCGAAGCGGATGCCGGCCTTGGCGCCGCCGAAGAACAGGTCGACGCCGGCCCATTTCCAGGTCATGACCCGGGCGAGCCGGGCGACCTCGCCGACGGACAGCGTCGGGCTCATCCGGGTGCCGCCCTTGCCCATGCCGCGCGCGGTGTTGTCGATGACCAGCACGCCCTTCATGCCGGTCCGCGGGTCGGACACGCAGACGACCTTCTCCGGGCCCCACTCGTCCATCAGCTCGAACATGCGGCCCACGCTAGCGACATGCAGGAGGAAAAGGGCTCTGGGATCCGAGCTACAGGGCTGCTGAACCTTAACCCCACCAGCCCGAGGGCTCGCGGAGTTGGCGGTGGAACACCGGATTGGCCAAGGTAGAAGCCATGCAGCACAAGTGCGCGTCCGTTGTCGCCGGCGTCCCCGACCAGCAGGCCGAAGGCGGCGTTCTCCTCTCCCGCAACCCCGCGAACCTCGACGACGTCGTCGCCGAGGTGAAGCTGGCCGGGGCCGAAACAGTCCTGGCAGCCGCGCAGGCCGCCCGCGATGCGCAGCCGGAGTGGGCGAAGATCCCGGCCCCGGTCCGCGGCCAGGTGATCGCCCGGCTGGGCCGGCTGGTCGAGGCGAACAAGGAGGCGCTGGCCCGGCTGATCACCCGCGAGATCGGCAAGCCGTACGCGGAGTCGCTGGGCGAGGTGCAGGAGATCGTCGACACCTGCGACTTCTTCCTCGGCGAGGGCCGCCGCCTGTACGGCCAGACGGTGCCGAGCGAGATGCCGGACAAGCAGCTGTTCACCTTCCGCGTCCCGGTCGGCGTGACGGCGATCGTCACGGCGGCGAACTTCCCGGCGGCGGTGCCGTCCTGGTACCTGGTGCCGGCGCTGCTGTGCGGCAACACCGTGGTGTGGAAGCCGGCGGAGTTGTCGGCGGCCGTGGGCCAGGCGCTGGCGGAGCTGGCCTGGCACGCGGGCGTGCCCCAGGGTGTCCTGAACCTGGTTCAGGCCGACGGCAAGGCGACCTTCACGGGTCTGGAGCTGGCGCTCCGGGCCGGCCTGATCGACAAGGTCGGCTTCACGGGCTCCACGGAGGTCGGCCGGGCGATCAGCGAGCTGTGCGGGCGGTACCTGCAGTCGCCGTGCCTGGAACTGGGCGGCAAGAACCCGCTCGTGGTGATGGCGGACGCGAACCTGGACCTGGCCGTGGAAGGCGCCCTGTTCAGCGGCTTCGGCTCGGCCGGCCAGCGCTGCACGTCGCTGGGCACGGTCTTCGTGCAGCGCGAGGTGCACGACGAGTTCCTGAGCCGATTCGTCACGGCGGTGGAGAACGCGGTCGTCGGCGACCCGAGCCAGGGCGTCCTCTACGGACCGTTGATCGACACCCGCTACGCGGAACGCTTCGAGCAGTACCTCGACCTCGTCCAGCCGCACCACACGGTGCACGGCTCGACCGGCACCGGTCGGATCACCGATGCCAATCCCCGCAAGGGTTTCGTGGGCGATGCCGAGCGGGGCGTCTTCGTGCACCCGACCATCGTGGACGGTGTCACCGCGCAGGACGACCTGTACCGCACGGAAACCTTCGGTCCGCTGGTCGGCGTCGGCACTTTCGACACATTCGACGAGGCGGTCGACCTCGCCAACGGCCACGGCTACGGCCTGTCGGCCGCGATCTACACCACCGATCCCAGCAACGCTTTCCGGTTCCGCGAGCGCTGCCGGGCCGGCATGATCAGCGTGAACAACTCGACCTCGGGCGCGGAGGCGCACCTGCCGTTCGGCGGGAACGGCCTGTCCGGCAACGGAAGCCGGCAGTCGGGCGTGTGGGTGCTCGACCAGTTCACCCGCTGGCAGTCGATGAACTGGGACTACGCCGGCAAGCTGCAGAAGGCCCAGATGGACATGGTCGAACTGCCCCAGGCCGACCTGGCGTTCCGGTTGGAGGACTGACATGGACCCGATCGACCTGCTCGGCGTCGCCGACGGCTTCTCCGACGAGGAGCGGCTGATCCGGGACACGGTGCGGCAGTTCGTGGACGCGAAGGTGCGGCCGAACGTGGGCCGCTGGTTCGCCGACGGCACCTTCCCCCGGGAGCTGGCGCCGGAACTGGGCGAGCTGGGCCTGTTCGGCATGCACCTGCAGGGCTACGGCTGCGCCGGCGCCAGCGCGACGGCGTACGGGATCGCCTGCATGGAGCTGGAGGCCGTGGACAGCGGCCTGCGCAGCTTCGTGTCCGTGCAGGGATCCCTGGCCATGACGGCGATCCACAAGTTCGGCTCCGAGGAGCAGAAGCAGCAGTGGCTGCCGAAGATGGCCGCCGGCGAGCTGATCGGCTGCTTCGGCCTGACGGAACCGGATTTCGGCAGCAACCCGGCCGGCATGCGCACGACAGCGAGACTGACCAACGGCGAGTGGGTCCTCAACGGCGGCAAGCTGTGGATCACCAACGGTGGCATCGCGGACGTCGCCGTGGTCTGGGCCCGCGCCGATGACGGCGTCCGCGGCTTCCTGGTTCCCCGCGGCACCAAGGGTTTCACCACCCGTGACATCAAGGACAAGTTGTCGCTGCGGGCCTCCATCACCTCGGAGCTGGTTCTGGACGACGTCGTCCTGCCGGCCGACGCCGTGCTGCCGGAAAGCCGTGGCCTCAAAGCTCCGTTGTCGTGCCTGAACGAGGCCAGGTTCGGCATCCTGTGGGGCGCGGTCGGCGCGGCCCGCGACTGCTACGCGACGGCGCTGGACTACGCCAAGACCCGGGTGCAGTTCGACCGACCCATCGCCGGTTTCCAGCTGACGCAGTCGAAGCTGGTGGAGATGGCACTGGAGCTGGAGAAGGCGTTCCTCACCGCCGTCCACATCGGACGACTCAAGGACGCCGGCCGGTGCGAGACCGCACACGTCAGCTTCGGCAAGCTGAACAACGTCCGGGCGGCGCTGGAGATCGCCCGGCAGGCCCGGACCATCCTCGCCGCCAGCGGCATCACCACCGAGTACCCGGTGCTGCGGCACGCCAACAACCTGGAGTCGGTGCTGACCTACGAGGGCACCAGCGAGATCCACACGCTGGTGCTCGGCGAGGCGATCACCGGGATCGGTGCGTACCGTTGACCGAGCAGGTCGACGAGCACTTCGTCGCGTCGGTGCGGGCGCTGGCGCCCGGGCGGCGGCCGCCGGCCCCGCTCGGGCCGCGGCTGCTGGAGATGTTCGACGCCCAGCTGGGCAGCCGGCACCTGGACCTCGCCGCACGCGAGTTCCGGGCCCGCGGCCTGGGCTACTACACGATCGGCTCGTCCGGGCACGAAGGAAACGCGGCCGTGGCGGCGGCGCTGCGGCCGACGGACCCGGCGCTCTTGCACTACCGTTCCGGAGCGTTCTACCTGCAGCGGATGCGACAGCTGGGTCGTAACGGCCTGATGGACGTGCTGCTGGGCATGATGGCCGCCACCGATGAGCCGATCGCCGGCGGCCGGCACAAGGTGTTCGGCCACCACGACGCCGCGATCATCCCGCAGACGTCGACGATCGCCTCGCACCTGCCGAGGGCGCTGGGCGTGGCGTTCGCGATCGAGCGGGCGCGCAAGCTCGGCGTGCCGTCGGCCTGGCCGGGCGACGCGATCACCGTGTGCAGCTTCGGCGACGCCTCGGCCAACCACTCGACGGCGGCCGGTGCGATCAACGCTGCCGTCTACACGGCGTATCAGGGCCTGCCGCTACCGCTGCTGTTCGTCTGCGAGGACAACGGGATCGGCATCAGCGTGCCGACGCCACACGGCTGGATCGCGAGCGCCTACGGCAGCCGGGACGGCCTGCGGTACTTCCACGCCAGCGGCTTCGATCTCGTGCAGACGCGGGAAACCGCCGGCGCCGCCGTGGAATACGTGCGGCGGCACCGAAAGCCGGCGTTCCTGCACCTGTCGACCGTGCGGCTGATGGGGCACGCCGGTTCGGACGCCGAGGTGGCGTACCGGAGCAGTTCCGACATCGCCGCCGGGCTGGCCCGGGATCCGCTGCTGGGCACCGCGGAAACCCTGATCGCCGCCGGGATCCTGACGCCGGCCGAGGTGCTCGACCGGTACGAGGCCAAGCGCGCCGAGGTGCGCGAGCTCGCCGAGGAGGCGTCCCGACGGCCCCAGTTGGACAGCGCGCAGGCGGTCGTCGCCCCGCTGGCGCCGCGAAGGCCGGCCCAGGTCGAGGCGCGTGTGCAGCCGTTGCACTGGGACGAGCCGTTGACGTTCGCGCAGTCGGTCAACCGGACCCTGGCGCAGCTGCTGGAGCAGTATCGGGGGCTGTGCGTGTTCGGCGAGGACGTCGCGCGCAAGGGCGGCGTCTACGGCGTGACCCGTGGGCTGCAGAAACAGGCCGGCGCGGGGCGGGTGTTCGACACGCTGCTCGACGAGCAGTCCATCCTCGGACTGGGGCTCGGACTCGGCGTGTCCGGGCTGCTGCCGGTGCCGGAGATCCAGTACCTGGCCTACCTGCACAACGCCGCCGACCAGCTCCGCGGCGAAGGCGCGACGCTGCCGTTCTTCTCCCAGGGCCAGTACCGCAACCCGATGGTCGTGCGGATCGCCGGCTACGGGTACCAGAAGGGCTTCGGCGGCCACTTCCACAACGACAACGCCGTCGGGGCGCTGCGGGACATCCCCGGGCTGGTGATCGCCTCGCCGGCACGGCCCGACGACGCCGCCGCCATGCTGCGCACCTGCGTCGCCGCCGCCGATGTCGACGGCACGCTGTCGGTGTTCCTGGAACCCATTGCCCTGTACCACACCCGGGACCTGCACTCCGACGGCGACGGCGGCTGGCTCGCCCCGGCGCCGCTGGAGCACGTGCCGATCGGACGCGGACGCACCTACGGCGACGGCGCGGACCTGACCCTGGTCAGTTTCGGCAACGGCGTCCGGATGAGCCTGCGGGTGGCCCGCCGGCTGGCGGACGTCGGCATCTCCTGCCGGGTGCTGGACCTGCGCTGGCTCGCTCCCCTGCCCGTCGACGACCTGCTCTGCGAGGCCGCCGCCACCGGCCGGGTGCTCGTCGTCGACGAGACCCGCCGCACCGGCGGCGTCGCCGAGGGCGTGATCACCGCGCTGGCCGACAACAGTTTCACCGGGATCGTCCAAAGGGTGGCAAGCGACGATAGTTTCATTCCACTCGGCGATGCGGCGCTCACCGTCCTGTTGTCCGAGGAGACCATCCAGGACGCCGCGATTTCCCTTGCGGCACAACAGCTGCACACCTGACGTTCACCGAGCGGGCCCGGAGTGTGAGGGGTGCCACCCCGGTCCGATTGCCCCAACAGGGGGTGATGGTCGCCAACAGGGCCATCGAGGCCTTACCATGACTCGCCGCGATGCGCAGCGCATCGTGACCACCCAAGCGGCGAACGGGTCGACGCACACACTGACCCGAGAATGGTAGGTACGTAGCGGAATGGGACAGAGCCTCGCCGTCATGGCGCCGCAGCCGACGGAAACAGTCGACACGGCGACACCTCCGCCGACAGCGGTGGAGCTGACCGGGGCGATAGCCCGTATCCGCGAGTACCTCGAGCGGTGCAAGCCCGCAACCCCCTGCCTGGTCGTCGATCTGGCGACGATCCGCGAGCGCTACGAGGAGCTGTCCCAGGCGTTCGCCGGGGCGAAGCTCTACTACGCCGTCAAGGCGAATCCGGCCCGCGAGGTCGTGCGCCTGCTGGTCGAACTGGGCGCGCACTTCGACGTGGCGAGCCCGCCGGAGATCGACCTGTGCCTGGCCGAAGGCGCCCGTCCGGAGCAGATCTCGTACGGCAACACGATCAAGAAACGAGCCGACATCGGCTACGCCTACCAGCGCGGTGTGCGGCTGTTCACCACCGACAGCGACGCCGATCTGGAGGCCATCGCCGAGGCGGCGCCGGGCTCGACGGTGTTCTGCCGGATCGTGCTGGCCGACACCGGTTCGCTGACGCCGTTCGGCCACAAGTTCGGCTGCGCCCCGGACATGGCCACCCAACTGCTGGCCAAGGCCGCCGAGCTGGGCCTGACGCCGGCCGGGGTGTCCTTCCACGTGGGCTCGCAGCAGTTGGACCCACGGGCCTGGGACGCGGCGATCGAACAGGCCGGGGAGATCACGGCCAAGCTCGCCGCCGAGGGCGTTGAGCTGACCATGCTCAACATCGGCGGCGGACTGCCCGGCCGCTACAGCCGTCCCGCGCCGCCGCTGGCCGACTTCGCCGCGGCGATCACGGCCTCCGTGACGAAGCACTTCGCCGCCCAGCCGCGGCTGGTGCTGGAACCGGGCCGGTTCCTGGTCTCCGACGCCGGTCTGCTGCGCTCCGAGGTCGTCCTGGTCTCCCGTAAGTCCACTGTGGACGACAAGCGCTGGGTTTACCTGGACGTGGGCCGGTACAACGGCTTGGCCGAGACCGAGAACGAGTACATCACGTACCTGCTCTCGACGCCTGGCCGCGACGGCGAGACGGGACCCGTGTGTCTCGCGGGCCCCACCTGCGACGGTGACGACGTGTTGTACCAGCACAACGTCTACCGGCTGCCGATGGAGCTGCGCGCCGGCGACCACGTCGACTTCCTCAATACCGGCGCCTACACGGCGAGCTACTCCTCCATAGCGTTCAACGGTTTCGCACCGCTCCCGACGCACTGCGTCTGAGCACTCCACCCGAGTTTTGCGCACAGGCCTCACCGGAGGTCTGTCTTCACCTGGAACAGTAGGGAGTGATAGATGACCGGAGTACTGGGCTCGGTGCAGACCGTCGGGTCGTTCACCGGACAGCACGTCCTCGCGGAGATGGAGGGCATCGACGCCGATCTGCTCAACGACGAGGCGTTGCTGCGCGACATCCTGACCAGCGTGCTGGATCAGGCCGGGGCGACCGTGTTGGACGTGACCTCCAAGCGGTTCGAGCCGCAGGGTGTCACCGTGCTGGCGCTGCTGTCGGAGTCGCACGCCTCGCTGCACACCTACCCAGAGATCGGGTCGGTCTTCGTCGACGTCTTCACCTGTGGCCACCGGGCCAAGCCGGAGGTCGCCGTGCAGCTGCTCGCCGAGGCGCTGCGCACGCCCGTCGTGCACGCGAAGACCATCCGCCGCGGCAAGGACGACTGACTTTCCCTTGCCACCCAAGCAGATTGTGAGAAGCAAGTGACCACGTTGGAACGAACCACCCAGATCCACGAGCCGGTGGGCCACGGCCTGACCCGGATCTGGGACCTGCACGAGGTGATCCACGAGGGCGACACCGCCTTCCAGCACGTCGTCATCGCCCGCACCGAGCAGGGCGTGTCGCTGTTCTGCGACAACGACCGGCAGAGCACCGAGTTCAGCCAGCTGACCTATCACGAGGCGCTGATGGTGCCGGCGCTGCTGCTGGCCGACAGGATCGAGTCGGTGCTGGTCGTCGGCTCCAGCGAGGGCGTCGTCTGCCAGATGGCCGTCGCCGCCGGCGCGACCCGCGTCGACCACGTGGACATCGACACCGAGGCCGTCAAGCTCTGCGCCGAGCACCTGCCGTACGGCTACACCCCCGAGGAGCTGGCCCGCGCCGAGCGCGGCGAGGGCCCGGTGAAGGTGCACTACGCCGACGGCTGGCAGTACCTGGTCGACGCCGCCGACGGTGACCAGCGCTACGACATCGTGCTGGTCGACCTCCCCGACGAGCGGGAGGAGGAGGCGCAGCACAACCGGCTCTACGGCGTCGAGTTCCTGACGATGTGCAAGGCCGTGCTCGCCCCCGGCGGAGTTGTCGTCACCCAGGCCGGCTGCCAGACCATGTGGCGCAACCAGACTTTGCTCACCTCGTGGCGGCGGTTCAACGAGGTCTTCGCCACCACCGCGTACTACGGCTCCGACGAGCACGAGTGGGCGTACCTGTTCGGCCGCGCCGACGAAGTCGCGGACCCGACGGCGCTGATGCAGTCCCGGCTGCCCGGTCTCGGCTACCGCCCCGTCTCCATCGACGCCGAGGCCCTCGCCGGCAACTCCGTGCCGCCGTACCGGGTCCGCCACCAGTCCTGAGCTTGTTCCCCCCGCGAGTCCCGCTCTCAGGCACACCGAATGTCGGTTTCCGGCAGATCTTGGACCGAGTCCAAGATCTGCCCGGATCTGACATTTCGGTATGCCGCAGAACGGGACTCGCGGGGGTTCAAGCGGCCATGGCGGGTTCGGGGGTGGCGGCGCGGCGGCGGGTGGCCAGCATGAGCAGGGACAGCGCGGCGGCGGCGCAGCTGAGCAGGCCGGCGATGTACCAGGCCAGGTCGTAGTTGCCGAGCTGGTCGCGGACGATGCCGGCGGCCACCGCGGCGAAGGCGGCGCCGACCTGGTGGGAGGCGAACACCCAGCCGAAGACGATGGGCCCGGCGGTGCCGTAGTAGCGGCGGCACAGGGCGACGGTCGGCGGCACGGTGGCGACCCAGTCCAGGCCGTAGAAGACGATGAACACCAGCATGCTGGGCTGGGTGGTGCCGGCGAACAGGCTGGGCAGCGCGAACAGGGACAGCCCGCGCAGGCCGTAGTAGGCCCCGAGCAGCACCCGGGAGTCGAGGCGGTCGGTGAGCCAGCCGGAGAAGATCGTGCCGGCGATGTCGAACACGCCGACCAGCGCCAGCAGGCTCGCGGCGGCAGTCTCCCCCATGCCGTGGTCCATCGCGGCGGGGATGAAGTGCGTGCCGACGAGGCCGTTGGTGGTGGCGCCGCAGATGGCGAACCCGGCGGCGAGCAGCCAGAAGTTGCGGGTACGGGCGGCTGACGCCAGGACCTGGATCGCCCGCCGGCCGGCGCTGACCGTGATCACGGGTCGCGGCTGCGGTTTGGTCGCGCCGTAGGCGAGCAGGCCGATGTCCTCGGGACGGTCGCGCAGCAGCCACGCCACCAGCGGCACGACGACCAATGCCGCGGCGGCGACCGTCAGCGCGGCGATCCGCCAGCCCACGGAGTCGGCGATGGATGCCAGCGCCGGCAGGAACACCAACTGCCCGGCGGCGCCGCCGGCGGTGAGCACGCCGGTGACGATGCCGCGGTGCTTGACGAACCACGCACTGGTGACGGTGGCGACGAACGCCAGCGCCATCGATCCCGTGCCGAGGCCGACCAGCACACCCCAGCAGAGGATGAGCTCCCAGCTGGCGGTCATGAACACCGTCAATCCGCTGCCGGCGGCGACCACCAGCAGCGCCACCGACACCACCCGGCGGATGCCGAAGCGTTCCATCAGCGCGGCGGCGAACGGCGAGGTCAGCCCGTAGAGCGCGAGGTTGACGGAGACGGCGGCCGAGATCGTGCCCATCGACCAGCCGAACTCGGCGTGCAACGGGTTCATCAGAACACCGGGCGTCGCCCGGAAACCGGCCGCGCCGACCAGCGCGACGAATGTGACGGCGGCCACCCACCAGGCCCGATGCAGCTTCACCACGTCGGAGATCCTGACAAGCGTGGCCGGCTTGAACGAGTGGCCCGGAAGCCACTATGTGCAAGAATCGGGCCAAGGCGGCGGCGATCCGAGCGGTGGAGGTGGCGGCGATGAAGCAGGTGGCTCATCGCGTGGTGGTGCTGGCGCTGGAGAACGTGGTGGCGTTCGACCTGAGCATCGCCTCCCGGGTGTTCACCTCCGCATCGTTGGCCGCCGGTCGCCCGCTGTACGAGACGCTGACCTGCACGCTCGACGGCGGGCCGGTGCGGACGACGGCCGGCTTCCGGCTGATGCCCGACCACGGGCCGGAGATCCTCGCCACCGCGGACACTGTCGTCATTCCTGGCCCGTACGAGGGGCCGCTGATGTCCGAACCCGAGCTGTCGCCGCAGCTCAAGGCCGCCTTGGACACGGTGCCGGCCCACGCCCGCTGGGTGTCGATCTGCACGGGCGCGTTCGTGCTGGCCGCCGCCGGGCTGCTCGACGGCCGCGAGGCCACCACCCACTGGTGTCACGCCGACGAGCTGGCGGCGCTGCATCCCCAGGTCCGGGTGACCCCGGATGTGCTGTTCGTCGACGACGGCAAGGTGCTGACGTCGGCCGGCGCTGCCGCCGGCATCGACCTGTGCCTGCACATCGTGCGCACGGACCACGGCAGCGAGGTCGCCAACCACGCCGCCCGACGGGTGGTCGTGCCGGCGTGGCGGGACGGCGGCCAGCGGCAGTTCATCGAACGTCCCGTGCCCGAGGTCACCGACGCCGGCACCTCCGCCACCCGGCAGTGGATGACCGAGCGCCTCGACCAGCCCCTCGACCTGCGCCGGCTCGCCGCCCACGCCCGGATGAGCGTACGGACGTTCACCCGCCGCTTCCGCGAGGAGACCGGCCTCAGCCCCGGCCAGTGGCTGCTGCGGGAACGAGTGGAGCGAGCCCGGCACCTGCTGGAGTCGACGGATCTGTCGGTGGAGCGCATCGCCCGCGACGCCGGCTTCGGCACAACGGCGTCGCTGCGGCAGCACCTCAACGCCGCGGTCGGGGTGGCGCCGCTGGCGTACCGGCGAAGCTTCAGTGCGAAGCGGGCGGCCAGCCCCTACTTGTAGGCGTCCTGTCCCACCGGCCGGATCACGATCTCGTTGACGTCCACAGTGGACGGCTGTTCCAGCGCGTACAGCACCGCCCGGGCCACGTCCGCCGGATCCAGCTTGGGATCGTCCTTGCGGTCGGCGGGAATCGCCTCGGTGTCCACCAGTCCCGGCTGGACGATCGTCACGCGGACACCGGTGCCGACGCATTCGGCGCGGATGGCCTGCGCCAGGCCGGTGACGGCCCACTTCGTCGCCGAGTAGAGACTGCCGGGCCGCACGCCCCGGCCGGAGGCGGAGCCGGTGAGCACCAGGTGGCCGCGGGATCGCATCAGCGCCGGCAAGGCGGCGCGGGCGGTGTAGGCGGGGCCGCAGACGTTGGTGACGACCATCTCCCGCCACAGCTCGGGATCCTCGCCGGAGCGGCCGAGGAAGGAGGTGCCGACGCTGCTGCCGGCGTTGGCGAAAACGGCGTCCAGCCGCCCGAAGGTCTCCTCCGTCTTGGCGACGACGCCGCTGATCTGGGACCAGTCGCCGACATCGCACGGCAGCGTGAGCACCCGCTCGGGGCCGCCGAGGCCGGCGGCGAACGCGGCCAGCCGATCGACGCCGCGGGCGGTCAGGACCAGGCGGTAGCCCGCCCGCGCGGCGGCGGCCGCGGTGGCGGCGCCCAGTCCGCTGGAGCCGCCGGTGATCAGCAGCACTGGATCGTTCATGAACGCCACCCTACGGGTGAGCGGACTGGCAGAATTACCCCCAGGGGGTATGCTCCCTCCATGTTCATCGTGGATGCGTTGGCCATGGCGGGCTCGATGACGTGGGAGATCCTCTGGGCGCTGATCCTGGGTTTTGCCCTGTCGGCGGTGGTGCAGGCGGTCGTCCGACGGTCCACAGTGGTCAGACTGCTGGGCACCGACTCGCCCCGCTCGCTGACCATCGCGGCCGGCCTCGGCGCCGCGTCCTCCTCGTGTTCGTACGCGGCGGTGGCGCTGGCCCGGGCGCTGTTCCGCAAGGGCGCGAACTTCACCGCGGCGATGGCCTTCGAGATCGCCTCCACCAACCTGGTGGTGGAGCTCGGCGTGATCCTGGCGCTGCTGCTGGGCTGGCAGTTCACCGTGGCCGAGTTCGTCGGCGGACCGATCATGATCGTGCTGCTGGCGCTGCTGTTCCGCCTCTTCCTGCGTGAACGGCTGGTGGCCAAGGCCCGCGAGCAGGCGGACAAGGGCATCGCCGGCTCGATGGAGGGCCACGCCGCGATGGACATGTCTCTCAACGGCCGGAAGTTGTTGTCCCGCGACGGTTTCACCGCCGTCGCGCACGTGTTCGTGATGGAGTGGGCGGCCATCCTCCGGGACCTGGTGATCGGCCTGCTGATCGCCGGCGCGGTCGCCGCCTGGGTGCCCGACTCGTTCTGGCAGGGCTTCTTCCTGGCCGACCACCCGGTGCTGAGCGCCATCTGGGGGCCGATCGTCGGTCCGGTCGTGGCCGTCCTCAGCTTCGTCTGCTCGATCGGCAACGTGCCGCTGGCCGCCGTGCTGTGGACCGGCGGCATCAGCTTCGGCGGCGTGGTCGCGTTCGTGTTCGCCGACCTGATGATCGTGCCGATCCTGACCATCTACCGGAAGTACTACGGCACCCGGATGGCGCTGTTCGTCCTCGGCACGTTCTTCGCCGCCACGGTCGGCGCCGGCTACCTGGTGGAGCTGCTGTTCGGCGTCACCGGCCTGACCCCGACCGACCGCTCGGCCCGCGTCGTCGAGGCCGGCATCTCGTGGAACTACACCACCTGGCTCAACATCGTGTTCCTGGTCATCGGCCTGGTGCTGGTGGTCCGGTTCTTCCGCACCGGCGGCCGGGACATGCTGAAGATGATGGGCGGCGCGCCCGACGCTGGCGGGCACACCGACCACCACCACATGGGCTAACCGTCGGTCACGGTGATCGTCAGCGGGCCGCCGGGCATCGGCTGGCCGTTGGGCGGACCGTAGGCCGTGGTCAGGTGGCCCTCGTCGGTCAGCGAGAAGCCGATCGTGTAGACGCCGGGCGGCGCCGGGCTGTTCAGGTAGACCTCGAACGTCACGGTGCCGTCGGCCGCTTGGCCGATGCCGCCGAAGGACTGGCCGACGATCTGGCCGGTGGCGTTGTAGACGGCCTGGCTGTAGCCGTTGATCGCGGCCATGCCGATGGCGGCGTGGGCCGTGACGAAACAGCGGGTGCTGGCCACCTGGCTGGCCGGGACGGTCGCGGGACTGACCGACACCGAGCTGACCGACGGCGGCGTGGTGTCGGGGACCCGGTTGACGACCAGGCCGGGATCGGGCGCGCCGAGGTAGCGCTTGCCGTACAGGGCCACGTTGCCGGCCCCGTCGACCACGGCGATGCCGTTGACGCCGCAGTAGCTGCTGCCCCGGTAGATCCGGAGCGGGATGGAGTAGCTGTCGGGACCGACCGTCGGCGTGCTGGTCAGCACGGCGCAATCCGCGTCCACGAAGATCTGGCTGACCCCCTGCCGGGCCCCGCTGATGTGCGTCCACAACGTCAGGTCCACATCGGACCGCCAGGTGTCCACGGGATTGGGCGTCACAGCGAACCCGGAGGCCTGCACGGAACTGTTGTCGGTCACCGTGATCACGGCGGTGCTGAGGTGGTCGTAGACGGCGGTGGTGCCGGCGTCGCTGGTCAGCACGAGCTTGGACACCGCCCACTGCCCGGTCCCGATGCCCTTGGGGAACACCACCGGCACCGAGCACTGCTGCGAGGTCTTCCAGCCCTGGCACGGACTGGAGAGCTCGTTGCCGTCGACCGCGACCTGGCCGAAGGTCCGGGTCAGCGTCTGTCCGGCCGGGCCGGTCAGCGTGATCGCCCCTTGCCAGAACCCCTCGGACTCGTCCTGCGCGTCGAACTGGAAGACGGCGTAGGTCGTGCTGCCGGCGTAGAGATAGGGCCGGCCCTGCGTCTGGTAGGTGATGCGCTGGTAGGTGGGGGCCTTGCCGCCGACCGTGGTGGTGGCGGTCAGCACCGGGTGGAAGTCGTCGAGATCGTGGCCGCTGGCGACGAGCAGGTTGCCCAACTCGTCCCGGAACTCGACGGCCGACACGACCCAGCGTGTGGTCGTCGAGTTCGACACCGCCGGCACAGGCAGCCGGTAGGTGTAGCTGGAGCGGTGCGCGTCGCCGGAGACCTTGGTCGCGGAGCCGCAGCAGGTGTTCGGCCCGAAGCTCTCGATGACCGGCTGGCCGAAGTAGGTGTCGGGCTGGGCGCCGAGGCGGCGCAGGATGATGCTGCCGCCGACGTAGGTCGCGTTCGTGTTGCGGTTGGCCACGGTCCAGTTCACGTCGACCGCGGCGCCGCCGGCAGTGGCGTCCACTGTGGACTGTGCGAAGCCGACGGACTCGACGGACAGGTCGGGGCCGGCCTGGAAGTAGCCGAACATGTCGACCACCAGGTCGACCTGGCCGAACCGGTTGTACAGGTTGATCCTGCCGTCCGCGCCGACCGGCACCACGACCAGGTTGGACAGCGTCTGCCCCGGCCCGAAGTCGATGTTCGACGCGGTCGGCACCGGCGAGCCGGTCGGGTACACGGTGACGAAGCCGCTCGCCGTCGGGTTGACGACCGTCACGTTGAGCACAACGGCGATCGGGCGGCCGATGGCCATGCTGCGCAGGCCGCTGACGGTCAGCGCCCGCGACTCGCCCACGCCGAGCGGGCCGCCGTCGGAGCGGGTGTCCAGCACCCGGGTCGGCGAGTCCGTCGACTCGTAGACGCCGCCCTGCGGCACCGTGCCCGGCGGGTTTCCGGTGTAGTAGCCGGAGATGTCCACCACCACGTCGACCCGGCCGAACCGGTTGTACAGGTCGATCCTGCCGTCCGGGCCGACCGGCACCAGCACCGAGTTGGCGACGGTGTCGCCCGCCGCGAAGTTCAGGTTCGACACGTTCGGCAGCGGGGTACCGCTCGGGAACACCGACAGGAAGCCGGTCGCGGTCGGATCGGTGACGGTGACGTTGAGCTGCACCGCCGTGACGCCGCTGGCCGGAATCGAGTTCCGGCCGGTCACCTGAAGCGGCAGCGTGGCCCCCGGCCCGATCGCTCCGGTGCCCTCGCGGGTGTCCAGCAGGCGGGTCGGCGACACTGTGTTGAAACTGCTGCCGGCGCGGTCGAGCGTGTAGTAGCCGAACACGTCGGCGATCACGTCGGCCGTGCCGGCATGGTTGAACAGGTACACCGGGCTGTCGCTGTCCACCTGCACGGTGACCAGGTTCGGCACGGTCTGGCCGGCCCGGAAGTTGACGTTGGAGCTGGGCGGCGTGAAACTCGTCGGGCTCACCGACAGGAAGCTGTCCTGGGAGCCGTTGGTGACGGTGACGTTGAGCACCACGGCGGTCGGCGTGACCGAGGGATTGCCGGTGATGTCGGCGACATCCAGCGGCAGCCCGGAGTTCGGGCCGAGCGGCGCGACGATGCCGTGCGCGCCGGTGCCGTCGCGGGTGTCGAGCAGGCGGGCCGGCTTCACCGGCACGAACTTGCCGGCCAGCGTCGGCTGGCTCGGTAAGGCCGTATGGGGCGTCGGTGCTGTCGGTGCGGCCTGCGCCACGACCGGCACCGCGCCCATTGTCACGGTCAGTAGGGCAGCGATGGCCCAGCGTCTGGAGGACACGGCGGGATTACAGCAGGCTGTGACGTGCGACGCGCGGGAATTCCGCGAAGTTGCCGCCGCGTTGCACAGGTACGTGACCGATGCCCGCGAAGTGCCCCTGTCCGTGCTCGACCTCGCCCCGGTGGCGCAGGGCTCGACCAGCGCGCAGGCGCTGCAGAACACCCTGGACCTCGCGCGGCACGTGGAACGGCTCGGCTATCACCGGTATTGGCTGGCCGAGCACCACAACATGCCGGGCATCGCCAGCTCGGCGCCGGCGGTGCTGATCGGGCACGTGGCGGCGGCGACGGAGCGGATCCGGGTCGGTTCGGGCGGCGTGATGCTGCCGAACCACCCGCCGCTGGTGGTGGCCGAGCAGTTCGGCACGCTGGAGGCGTTCCACCCGGGCCGCATCGACCTGGGCATCGGCCGCGCCCCGGGCACGGACGGTGTCACCGCGCAGGCGCTGCGCCGCAGCACGGGGCCGCTGTCGGCGGACGACTTCCCGCAGCAGCTGGCGGAACTGCTGCGCTACTTCGAGGAGCCGACGCCGGACCAGAAGGTCGTCGCGGTGAACGCGCCCGGCAACAAGCCGCCGCTGTGGCTGCTGGGTTCCTCCGGCTACAGCGCCCAGGTCGCCGGCCTGATGGGCATTCCGTTCGCCTTCGCGCACCACTTCAGCGCCGAGAACACGCTGCCGGCGCTGGCGCTGTACCGCGAGGCGTTCCGGCCGTCGGCGGTGCTGGACAAGCCGTACGCGATGGTCGCGGCCGCGGTCGTCGCCGCCGACGACGACGAGCACGCCCGGTATCTGGCCGGGCCGAGCGGGCTGTCGTTCCTGCGGCTGCGCAGCGGCCGGCCGGGGCTGTTCCCGTCGCCGGAGGAGGCGGCCGCGTACCCGTACACGGACCTGGAGCGGCTGTTCATCGAGGACCGGGCCCGGTCGATGATCATCGGCGGGCCGGACACCGTGGCCAAGGGCGTGGCCGAACTGCTGGAGGCGACCCAGGCCGACGAGCTCATGGTCACCACCATGGTGCACGACCACAACGACCGGCTCCGTTCTTACGAATTGCTGACCAAGGCCGTTCGCGGTTCGTAAGCACCCATTGCCTTGTCGGCGCCACCGGTGCGCGGTGGAATTCTTCCATGGCGATATCGGTGGCGCATGAAGTTCAGGCGTCCACCCGCGGCGTCCGCTGGGTCATCACGGGCGTTCGGGTGGTCACGGGAATGCTGTGGGTGCAGAACGTCTCGTGGAAGACTCCGCAGCCGCCGAACTACGGCGGTTTGCGGATGTGGACCCGGGACGCCGTCGACCATCCGGTGTTCCCGCCCTTCTCCTGGCTCGTCCAGCACGTCGTGCTGCCGGGGTTTCCTCTGTTCGGGGCCCTCGCGCTGGCCGTGGAGATCCTGCTCGGCGCATTCCTGACCGTCGGGCTCGCGACCCGGTTCTGGGCCGTGGTCGGAATCGGCCAGACCCTGGTCATCACCCTGTCGGCTTTGTACGTGCCCGGCGAATGGTTCTGGTCCTACGCGCTGATGTTCGTCGCGCATTTCGCGGTGCTGGCCACCGCCGCCGGCCGATTCGGCGGGGTGGACGCCGTGCTGCGCCCGCGTTGGCAGGCCAGTGGCAGCCGGCCGGGCCGCTTCCTGCTGCTGGCGTCCTGAATCCCGGCGCTCCCCCGAACCATTCGCATTTCCCTCGCGTACACCTTGGAGTGGGCATGAAACTCGCCGTCGGAATCGGCGTCGGCCTCGCCCTGGCCACGCTGCTGGCGATCCCGCAGGGCCTGCCGTGGCACATGATCGGCCTCGGCGTCCCCGGCTACCTCGTGGTGCTCGCGCTGGCCGCGGCGGCGATCACCGGTGGCTGGCACGAGCGGCGGCCGCTGGTGCTGATCGCCGGCTACGGGCTGCTGGTGGCGGCCCTGTTCCAGCTGTTCGAACTGGTCGTCGGCGGCCAGAACACGCTCGGCGGCGACCTGTCCACGGTGTCGCTGCTGCTGGGCGGCGGGATCGGGCTGGTCACGATCGGCTCGTCGGCGAAGCCGTCGACCCAGCCGGTTCCGCAGAGCTGATGGCGCAGCTGGGGTGGGGCGCGGTCGCCGGCCTGGCGGCCGCGCTGCCGGTCGGGATCCTGATGGCCACGCAGCACATGGTCACCGCGTTCCCCGGCTGGCTCGCGTTCGCGGCGTATGCGCTGATCATCGGCGTGGTGTTGGCGGCGGTGGCTCACGGCACCCGGCAGGGCCTGGCGATGACGACGTCGGCGGGCGTGCTGCTGGGGACGCTGGGCTGGCTGGTGTTCTCGCTGACGCTGGAACCGCTGGTGCACGGCGCGCTGCCGACCTGGTCGGCGGTGGCCGCCGCGAAGACGTATCCGGAACTGGTCGGCAACGTGTTGCACGGGGCGATAACCGGGCTGCTCCTGCATTTTGTCGCCGGTTCCTGGGCGGCGAGGGAGCGTCCTGAGCGCGGACCGTCGCCACGGGCGAAAGTTGTCGTGGTGGGCGGCGGATTCGCCGGCGTCGCCGCCGCGCAGCGATTCGAGCGGTTGGTGCTGCGGGGCGCGAAGCTGGACGTGACTCTCGTCAGCGATTCGAACTTCCTGCTGTTCACGCCGATGCTGGCCGAGGTGGCGTCGGGGGCGTTGGAGCCGGCGCACATCAGCGCCCCGATCCGTTCCGCCGCGCCGCACACCACGTTTCTCTACGGCCGGGTCGATCGCGTCGATCCGATCGTGCGCGAAGTCGTGCTGGAATCCGGGGAAACGCTGGTCTACGACCATCTCGTGCTGGCCGTCGGCTCCGTGCCGCACACGTTCGGGCTGCCCGGCATCGCCGAGCATTCGTTCCCGTTGAAGAATCTCGCCGACGCCGTCGCGCTGCGCAATCACGTGCTGCGCATGCTGGAGGCCGCCGACCGGGAGGCCGATCCGCGGACCCGGCGCGAGCTGCTGACGTTCGTGGTCGCGGGCGCCGGTTTCGCCGGCACCGAGATGATCGCCGAGTTGTTCGACCTCGTGCACGGCGTCTCGCACTACTACCCCGGCATCGCGCCCGACGAGCCTCGGTTCGTGCTCGTGCACGCCGGCGAGCGCATCCTGCCCGAGCTGGGGCCGGAGCTCGCCGCGTACGCGATGGAACACCTGCGGGCGCGCGGCATCGAGCACCGGTTGAAGCTGCGCGTCACCGAGGCGGCCGAGGACCTCGTGCGGCTGGAGAACGACGAGCTGATTCCCACCCGCACCTTCGTGTGGACCGCCGGCAACCGGCCCACCCCGCTGCTCGGCTCCCTGACCACGGATCCGATGCTCCGCGCCGTCGGCATGGAGGACGTGTGGGCCGTGGGCGACTGCGCGCGAATCCCCTTGGCGGACGGGACGTTCCACCCACCGACGGCCCAGCACGCCCTGCGCCAGGGCAAGGCCGCCGCCGACAACATCGCGGCCGTGGTCGCGGGCCGGGCTCCGGCCGAGTTCCGGTTCCGGACCATCGGGGTGCTGGTGGCTCTGGGGCACCGGACCGCGGCGGCGGAGATCCGTGGGCGGCGGTTCGCCGGGCTGGTGGCGTGGCTGCTGTGGCGGGGGATCTACCTGTCGAAGCTGCCGGGCGCGGAGAAGCGGTTGCGGGTGTTGTTCGACTGGGCGCTGGATCTGGTGTTCCCACGGGACATCGTGGTCACGTCGCCGACGCCCCGGAGGTCGAAGGTGAAAAGCCGATGACGGAAGGCGAAGACACGACCGGCGTCGGCGTGATGAAGGCGCGAGATGCCGCCGTTTCCGGCGCGTTGGCGGGGCTGGCGGGCGGCGCCGCCTTCGGCGCCACCATGGCGATCCAGGGCCAGCTGGCCACCGTCGCGTCCATTGTGCACACCGACAACGTGGTCGCCGGTCTGGCCGTGCACATGGTGATCGCCACGATCCTCGGGGTCGGCTTCGGGCTGCTGATCTCCCGGCAGCGGGCGCGAGCCGGCGAGACGGTGTTCTGGGGCCTGATCTACGGGGCGTTCTGGTGGTTCCTCGGGCCGCAGACGCTGCTGCCGCTGTTGCTGGGCAAGCCGGTGGCGTGGGATCTCGCCGGCGCACAGGCGTTGTTGCCGAGCCTGATGGGGCATCTGCTGTACGGGGCCGTGACCGGCATCGCGTTCGTGGTGTTGCAGCAGGACACGGATCCGTTGTGGCGCCGGCCTTCTCGTAGCGAGATCGTGCGTGGGCTGATCGCCGGGCTCGCCCTGGGACTGCTGCTGGGGCTGCCGTGGGAGGGGCTGCTGGCCGGGGCCGGGTACGCGTTGCTGGCGTCGGAGGAGAGCACCGGCCCGGCGCTGGTGCGCGGCACGGTGTACGGCTTCGCATGGTGGGTGTTCGCGGCGCTGACGGTGGAACCGTTGCTGTTCAACGTAACCCTGGACTGGTCACAGAAGGCCGCCGCCGCGGACGCGCATCTGATGCCGGCGTACGTGCTGCTCGGGGCGGGCATCGCGGTGCTGTACACGTGGCTCGGGTTGCTGGCGAAGGTCCTGTTCACCGACGACATCCGATTGGTACGAACCGAGGCGGCCGGCAAGCGCGGGCTGCGGGCGCTGGGCTACGGCGCGCTGTCGGGGATCGCCGGCGGTTTGGTGTTCACGGTCGTGATGGCGGCCGTCGGGGAATTCTCCTTGGTGGCGCAGATGATCGGCTCGCACTCCGCGATCGCCGGCTTCGTCGTGCACATGGTGATCGCCCAACTCCTCGGCGTGTCGTACGCGGTGCTGTTCCGCCGCCGCAGCTTCGACCTGACCTCCGGCATCGGCTGGGGCCTGTCGTACGGCTTCTTGTGGTGGGTGCTGGGCAACCTCACGCTGCTGCCGCTGTTCACCGGCACCCCGATCGACTGGAGCGCGGCCGGCATCGCCGCCGGATTCCCTTCGCTGGTGGGACATCTGGCCTACGGAGCCGCGCTCGGGGCGGTGTACCACCTCCTCGAGAAGCGCGCCAACCCGTGGTGGCAGACGCGGAGCAAGGCGGTGGCGGAGCGGACCGTGGCCCGCCGCGAGCAGATCCGCGGCGCCGCGCCGGCGATGTGGGTCTTCACGGTGCTGATCGCCTTGATCATCCCGATGCTGGTGGGCAGCCCCTGAGACGCTAGCGCAAAGTGCGGGGGCGGACGGCGTTGGCGCGGTCGACCAACGCCACCCGCTCCGTCACGCTGCTGGCCAGCCGCGCCAGGGTCCGGTAGCACTCCTCCAGCCCGAACCGCAGCCCCCGCTCGGTCAGCTCCGCCCCCAGCACGGTCGTCACGCCGTGGTCGCCGCCGGGCTTGCCGGCCAGCACCCAGTCGAACGCGGCGCCGAGCACGTCGGCGGTGAGCTTGGTGCGTTTCTGCACGTCCAGCGTCAGGTGGTCGAGCCGGTTGCCGGCCTCCATCAGGTCGGCGACGGTCAGCTCGGCCGGCCGCCGGTCCCGGATCCGCACCTTCAGCGCCCCGATCTGCGCCGACAGGTACTGGCTCGAACTGTCCGGCACGCTGTCGAGGATCTCCACCGCCCACGACCGGTGTCCCTGCGCGAGCCGGGTCCGCGCCAGCCCGAACGCGGCGCTGACGTAACCGTGGTCGGTGCGCCACACCAGCTCGTAATACCGGGCGGCAGCGCCGTGATCGCCGCACAGCTCGGCGCTGACGGCCAGCGCCAGCTTCGCGGCGGGCTCCCCGGGCAGGATGTCGTACACGGCGTTGAAGGCGACCTTGGCCTCCTTCGGCTTGGACTGGGCGATCGCCACCAGCCCCCGGTACCAGCTGACCCGCCAGTCCCCCGGCACGTCCTCGGCAGCCTCGTCCAACGCCGCGATCGCCGACGGCAGGTCCTCCAGGTCGATGTACGCGCGGGCCTGCCGCAGCAACACCTCCGGCGTCACCATCGGGGCGTTGTCCAGGCTCTGCAGCATCGCTTTGGGATCGACACCGGTGACGGTCGCCAGGAAACCGGCGGCCGGATCGCCGGCGTCGACCTGCGGCACCGGCAGCGCGACGGCGACCTCGTGCGGCTCGGGCGCGAGCAGCTCGTCGCGCGGCCCGAACGGACGGCGCTCGGTGCTGAACATGTGCGACAGCCGGGGCGGCGGCTGCTCGCCGCCGAGCGCGACGACCTCGCGCAGCACGCCGACCAGCTGCTCGGCCATGTCCTCGGCGGAGTGGAACCGCTGCTCCGGCTTCTCGTGCGTGGCCCGCAGCAGAAACCGGTGGTACGACTCGAAGATCTCGAACAGCGGCACCTCGTCCGGCCCGGGCAGGGTGTGCTTGCGGGTGCTGCGGTACTCCGGGAACTCGAAGCTCAGCACGGCCATCATCCGGCCGACGGTGTACAGGTCGGAGGCGATGGACGGCCCGCGCCGGCCCAGCTCCGGCGCGCTGTAGCCGGCGGTGAAGAACAGCGGGCTCTCGTAGTCGTCCATCCGCCGCACCGCGCCCAGGTCCAGCAGCTTGAGCTGCTCGTCGGTCTGGATCACGTTGTCCGGCTTGAGATCGCAGTACAGCAGGCCGATTCCGTGCAGGTAACCCAGCGCCGGCAGGATCTCCAGCCCGTAGGCGATCACCTGCGGCAGCGGCATCGGCTCGATCCGCCGGTCCGGCCGTCGGCGCTTGAGGGCCAGTTCCCGCAACGAGTCGCCGCCCACGTACTCCATCACGATGTAGCCGACCATCGTGCCGGTGTCCGGGTCCGGGTGCTGCACGAAGTTGTAGATCTTGACGATGTTCGGGTGCTCCACCTCGGCCAGGAACCGCCGCTCCGCGACCGCGGCGGCCATCGCGGCCGGGTCGCCGGTGTCGATCAGCCCCTTCAGCACCACCCAGCGGTCGTTCACGTTGTGGTCGCGGGCCAGGTAGATCCAGCCGAGGCCGCCGTACGCGAGGCAGCCCAACACCTCGTACTGACCGCCGAGCACCTCCCCCGGCCGCAGCTTCGGCACGAACGAGAACGGCGTGCCGCAGCGCGGGCACACTCCCTCGGTCTGCCCCGGGACACCGTCCTCGCTGCGCCCGACCCGGGACGCGCAGTGCGAGCAGAACCGCTTGTTCTCCGCGACGACCGGGTTGTCCAGCACCGCCGTCGACGGGTCCCGGTAAGGCACGCGAGGCACCTCGACCAGGCCGGCGCCCAGGCCTCCACGGCCCAGCGACGGCCCGGTCAGGGGTCTGGAGCCCTGACTGGACGGCCGCCACACCTCTTCGGTGTGACCGGTCGGCGCGAGACCGGTCGCGGCGGGATCCCACTGCTCAGTTGCCATCGTCAGTCCAGATAACGCGGGGTCGGCGGGGCGGGCACGGGGCCGAGGCGGTCGCCCAGCCAGTGCTTGTAGTCGGCGGTCCAGGTGCCGTCCGCGCGGATCTTCTCCAGCACCGCGTTGATGAACCGGACGAAGTCGGTGTCGGTCCTGGGCACCGCCAGCCCGTACGGCTCGTCGGCGAACCGCGGTCCGACGACCTTGGTGTACGGGTCCTGCGCGGCCAGCCCGGCCAGGATCGTGTCGTCGGTCGAGGTGGCGTCGACCTGTCCCTGCTGCATCAGCACCAGGCAGTCCGTCCAGTTGTCCACGGCCACCAGCTGCGGATGCGAGGCGACCTTGGTCAGCGCGTCCAGCGAGGTGGATCCCTTGGTGGCGCACACCTTCTTGCCGGACATGCCGCCGATGTCCTGCACCGGCGAGTTCACGTCGACCAGAACCCGCTGCCCCGCCGAGAAGTACACCGAGGAGAAGCCGACCTGCTCGGCCCGGGCGCAGTCGATGGTGAACGTGCGGGCCACGATGTCGACCTGGTTCTGCTGCAGCACCGGGATCCGGTCCGCGGAGGTGATGGCCTTGAACTGGATGCGGTCCGGGTCGCCGAACAGCGCCGCGGACACGGCGTGCAGCATGTCCACGTCGAAGCCCTCGACCTGGCCGGTGATCGGGTTGCGGAAGCCCATCGGGTACGTGTTCTGGTCGACGCCGGCGATCAGCCGGCCGCGCTGCACGATCCGGGCCATGGTGGAGCCCTCGGGCATCTGGCCGGGCGGCGGCAGCGGGCCGCTGGGCCGCAGGCTGGCCGTCGCGTCGCAGGTCGTGTCCGGGGGTTTGGTGGCGGTCGACGACGAGGGCGCGCCGGCGACGCCCGGCGGCTCCGGCACGGTGACCGTCGACGAGCTGTCCACGGGTTGCGCGGGCAGCGTGGAGCCGCACCCCGCCAGCACCATCGCCAGCGCGGTCACCACAACCGCCGCCCTCACCAGTACTCCCTGAACCGCTGCCAGATACCCCACCCCGAGGCTACGCCGATCACGACCGCCATGACGATCAGTCCGGGGGCCAGCAGGGTCAGCGCCGCGTCGGCCGCCGACGCCCGGTGGTTGAAGGCCGTGCGCGCGGTGTCCAATGCGGACACGAGGTTCTTGTCGAGGTCGGCGAACAGGGTACCGCTGCTGCTGGCGCTCGTGCCGATGCTGGACTGCACGGCCTGGCTGTACTGGCCGGCGTCGTCGGCCTCGCGGATCCGGCGGTGCGCCGACATCCACGCCTGCTGCGCGCGGATCGCGTTGTCCAGTGCGGACCGGACGGACGGGTCGGTGGCCATCGCCCGGGCCCGGCCGAGCAGGCCCTCCGAGCCGTCGCGGCCGCCGAGCCGGTTCGCGGCCGTCAGATAGTCCGTCTGGTAGCTCTGGCCGTTGCCGCGCACCACCAGCGTCAGCGTCTCGTCGGCCCGCGCCTGCACGGCCGCGAACCGGGCCTGCACCAGCACGGCGACCTGGTCCGATCCGTCCTTTCGGGCACTGTCCAGATGCAACGTCACGGCGGTCATCGCCGCCGACGTCCACAACAGCCCGACCACCGCCGCCGCGGTCGCCACCACCAGGCCGGTGTTGATCAGACGGTTGGTGGTGCCGAGCAGGTACCACTGGGCGGCGAACAGCAGGCCGACCGTGATCAGCAGCAGCACCACCTGGCCGATCGGGAACGCCGTCGCCGCGTCCTGCTCCCGGGTGAGCAGGGCGTTCTCCGCCTTGTACAGCTGCTCGGCCGCCGGCAGCAGCTTCGAGCGCATCAGGCCGGAGGCCTCGCGCAGGTACGCCGCGCCGACCGGGAAACCCTGGCGGTTGTTGGCCCGTGCCGTCTCGACCAGTCCCGTGTAGATCGGCAGCTGGCTGGACAGCGTCTCCAGCGCGTTGCCGGCCACCTGCGTGCCGGCCTCCAGCGTCAGCGCCGAGGTGGCCTGCGCGATGTCGGCCAGGTACTGCTGCCGGGTCGCCGCCGGCTCGATGCCGCCCGCGAGGAAGGCGCTCGACGCCGTCGCGTCCGCGTCCTGCAGCGCGCGGTAGATGTCCTGCGCCGCCACGCTCAGCGGCTCCGCGCTCGTGGCCAGGTCCCGCACGTCGTCGCCCTTGGCCTGCACGCCGGTGAAGGTCACGACGCCCACCACCACCGCCAGCACCACCAGGCCGGCGGCGATGCCGACGAGCCGCCCAGGCGTGGATTGGCCGAACTTGCGGACGAAGCGCCACAGCCGGACGGGCGCGCGCGGCACCGCCGCGGCCCGGGTGATCACACCGGCCATCGGCGGTCACCCCTTCCCAGCTCATCCGCATGTCGACTATCGATCGTGCGGTCGTCCAGCGCTACCCGAATCGCTGAGCAGGCCCCACATGTCTGCCCCTGGGTGTGGTCCTCCTCACCTGGTTGGCGCAGGGTGACGGGGCATTAACGGCCCCGATTGGTCTAGATAAGGGACAATGGACGGCATGACCACTGACGTGCTGCGCTACGCGGCGTTCACCACCACGCCCGACGGCGGCAACCCCGCCGGCGTCGTGCTGGACGCCACCGGCCTGGACGACGCCGACCAGCAGAAGATCGCCGCCGAGGTGGGCTACTCGGAAACGGCGTTCGTCACGCGGGCCGACGACGGGTACCGGGTGCGCTACTTCAGCCCGCTGGCCGAGGTCGCGTTCTGCGGCCACGCCACCATCGCCACCGCGGTCGCGCTGGCGCAACGGGACGGTCACGGGGAGTTGCTGTTCCACACGCCGGCCGGTGAGATCCCCGTCACCACGACGCGCGGTGACGACGGCCTCACCCGCGCCAGCCTGACCAGCGTGCCCACCTCGTCCCGGGAGGCCACCCCCGAGGAGATCGCCGACACCCTGGTCGCGCTCGGCTGGTCCACAGCGGACCTCGACAGCCAGCACGTGCCCCATGTCGCCTTCGCCGGCAACCACCACCTCGTTCTCGTGCTGTCCTCGCGGGAGCGCCTCGCGTCGCTCAACTACGACTTCGACCGGCTCGCCACGCTCATGACCCGGTTCGGCTGGACCACCGTGCAGCTGGTCTGGCCGGAGAGCGACACCGTCTGGCACTCCCGCAACCCGTTCCCCGTCGGCGGCGTCGTCGAGGACCCCGCCACCGGCGCGGCGGCCGCGGCCTTCGGCGGCTACCTGCTCGCCACCGGCCGGGTGACCGAGCCGGTGCGGCTGACCATCCGCCAGGGCGAGGACATGGGCCGGCCCAGCCTGCTCACCGTCGACCTCAACCCGGCGGACCCGCGGGTCACGGTCAGCGGCACGGCGACGCCGATCGTCTAGCCGTGTCTTCGCCGCCGCGTTTCAGATGCCCTGCCAGGCGGGCTTGGTGGCGTAGGTGGAGCGGTAGTAGTCGGCGAGCTTGAGCTGGCCGGCGGCGGCCTCGTCGAGGATGACGGTGGCGTGCGGGTGCAGCTGCAGCACGGAGGCCGGCACGATCGCGGCCAGCGGCCCCTCGACGGCGAGGGCGACGGCCTCGGCCTTGGACTCGCCAGTGGCCAACAGGATGAGGTGCCGAGCTTCCATGATCGTGCCGATGCCCTGGGTCAGCACGTGCTGCGGCACGTCGTCGAGGCTGTCGAAGAAGCGGGCGTTGTCGACGCGGGTCTGCCGGGTCAGCGTCTTGACCCGGGTCCGCGAGCCGAACGACGAGATCGGCTCGTTGAAGCCGATGTGGCCGTCGGTGCCGATGCCGAGCAGCTGCAGGTCGACGCCGCCGGCCTCGGCCAGGGTCCGCTCGTAGTCGGCGCAGGCCCGCACGACGTCCTCGGCGGAGCCGTCCGGTCCCATGAACCGGTCGTCGGAGATGCCGAGCCGGTCCAGGACCTCGCGGCGGACGACCTCCCGGTAGGACTCGGGGTGGCCGGCGGGCAGGCCCACGTACTCGTCGAGCTGGCAGATCCGCGCCCGGTCGAGGTCCAGGCCCTCGGCCTTGCGGCGCTGCAGCGCCTGGTAGACGGGGAGCGGGGTGGAGCCGGTCGCGACGCCGATCAGCGCGTCGGGCTTGCGTCCGACCAGGTCGGCGATGGCGCCGGCGGCCAGCTCACCCTGCGCCGTCGCGTCCGGCACGATCACGATCTCCATCTGGGCCCCCGACGCCTCGATTCAATGGTTCAGACCAATGTTAGCCGGGCGCGGGCGCCAGGTGAACGTGCGCGGCGACACGTTCACGCGGGTTTCCCCGAACGATCAGAGCCGACCGACGAGGTGGGCCGGCCCGAGAACTCGCCTCCGGAGAGGCCTGGGTGACGCACGGGGTCGCGGCGAGCACGCCGATCGTCACGACCAGATGGTCGGAGGGGACTCGCGGTGCGCCGACAGCGCCGCACACCGGGCAGCCATGCACGTGCCGTGCCAGCCGCTTGAACCACTTGCTCTCCGCCGTGCCCGCCCAACCCCGCCCCGTCTCCGCCAGGTCGGGGCAGCGGGGGACGGCGCGCCACGCGTGCAGCACCATGCGGGCCAGCAGCAGCCGTTCCCGCATCCGTTGCACCCGTACGGCGGTGTGCTGCGGGCTCAAGGACAGTGCCTGCGCCACTTCGGCTCGGGTGAGTTCTCCGTTGACCTCCTGCCACCACAGGGCCAACACCTGCTGCTGGTCGGGGGTGAGCCACCGCGTGGCGGCGAGCATGTCGCGGCGTTCCTGCTCGCGCTCGACCCGGTCGACCGCGTCCTCGGCCACCGACAGCGCCGGGTCGGCCGTCTCGTCGAGCACCTCCAGCGGCAGCAGGCGTAGCGACCGCGCCCGCCGTTCCCGCGCGCGGTCGCGTACCTGGCGAATCGCGGTGGTGACCAGCCAGGCACGGAATCGTTCGGGATTCTTCAATCCCGACAGACCGCGAATGGCCCGAAGCATCGTCTCCTGCACCACGTCATCCGCTTCGGGATCGTCCGACAGGGCCCTTCGGACGAGGTTGTGGACCAGTGGGAGACACAGGGCGACCAATTCTTCTCGGGCCCGCGGGTCACCGGACGCAGCGGCCTGGATCAACGCGACGTCAGCCGTCGTCCTCACGTTGCGGTCCCCCATCTTCCCGCGCCCGCTCGATCGCCCCTCTGAGGCTTACACAGCCCGTACCGCAGCGCAAAGCGCCTCGAATTCGTTCGACACGGCCAGTCGAACCAATTTCGACACGGCCCGTCGAAATTAATTCGACGGCCAATTCCTGTTATCGCGCGGCGCGACAGCCGGTCTGTGTCTGTGGACGTCCACACGGGGTGGCCGTCCGATGTCACAGTCGTTCGAGGAGAGGTCCGATGGCAAACAAGAGAATGGCGGGCACGACCGCCGTCATGGCCGTCGCCGCAGTGGTGGGCTCCGTCGTGGCGTCGGCAGCACCGGCGGCCGCCGTCTCGGCGGCCAAGCCCACGGTGGCGGCCGACGGCACCGGCCTGTACCGCACCGTCCAAGCCGCGGTCGACGCGGCGCCGGCCAACAGCTCCGCGCGCACGGTGATCACCATCAAGCCGGGCACCTACCGCGAGATCGTGCATGTGCCGTCGAACAAGACCGCCATCACGCTGCAGGGACTGGGCACGTCACCCTCGAACGTGGTGATCGTCTACAACAACTCCGCCGGCACCTCCGGCACGTTCGGCAGTGCCAGCGTGTTCGTCGAGGGCCGCGACTTCGCCGCCACGAACCTCACCATCGCCAACGACTACGTCGAGAAGCCCTCCACCGACGGGCAGCAGGCGCTGGCGCTGGCGCTCAACGCCGACCGCGCGGTGTTCCGCGACGTCCGCCTGCTCGGCGACCAGGACACGTTCCTGGTCAACGACAAGGCCCGCGCCTACATGGCCGACTCCTACGTCGAGGGCACCGTCGACTTCATCTTCGGCGGCGGCACCATGGTCTTCGACCGCACCACCGTGTACGAGAAGCGCACCACCGGCGGCCCGGTCACCGCCGCCAGCACCCCGGCCACCAAGAAGTACGGCCTGCTGTTCTACCGCTGCACAGTCACCGGCAAGACCGACAACACCACCCAGCTGGGCCGGCCGTGGCGGGCCGACGCCCAGGTCCTCTACCGCGAGTCCACCCTCAACGCCACGGTCAAGACCTCCCAGCCCTGGATCGACATGCACGAGAACTCGTGGAAGAAAGCCCGGTTCCTGGAATACCGCAACACCGGCCCGGGTGCGGGCAAGAACTCCAACCGCCCGCAGTTGGCCGACTCGCAGGCCGCCGACTACACGCCCCAGAAGTACCTCGCCGGCACCGACGGCTGGAACCCCTTGTAGGCACCGCTCACCGAGCCGACGGCGGCGGCCGTTGGTCGCCGCCCGCTCCGGCTGGATCAGCCTCGTTGGTAGCCAGTCTCCTCGAAGACGACAGCCGCCTCGGCGGCCAGGCCCCGGTCGTGGGTCGCGGCGGCCAGGGCGAGGCGGGCGTCCGCGACGGCCTCGGGGTAGCGGCCGGCGCCGCAGAGGATGCGGGCGCGCAGGGCGAGGGTCTCGGCCTCGCCGTTGCTGGCGGACGCGCTGCGCGGATACTTCTACCAACATCGAGAGTTCACGGACTGGTTCGCCGTGGCCAGGGCCGGGTTGAAAGCGTCCACTGAGGACGGAGACCGAGGCGTCGGCGTTCATCAACCTCGGGCTGATCGACGAGGTCCGCGGCAACTTTGCGCAGGCCAAGCAACGATGTCGGCCGTGGTCCGTGCACTGCGGCGGCGACCAGGTTGGCCCGTTCGCCGTTGAGCCACACCAATGCCGTCGCCCACGGCCAGAAGATGGTGCCGGGTGAGTCGATCCACGGCCGCCGCTCGTTCGTCGACGCTCTCCTCGGCGGCACTTCGCTCCCCCGCGTACCGGGACGGTACACCAGCCGCGCCGGCGCGGGCCCAGCGGCACGTCACGGCCGCCCACCCCCACGTGGACGTCCCCGACCAACCCGATCCGCGCCGCGGGCGTGACTTCTGTGGCGCCAGGTGCAACCAGGGCCGCCCTGGCGGCGTCGAGTCGGGGCAAGCAGATGATCAGTTCGGAAAGGACACCGACATGCGCATCACTCCGGCTCGGGCCGCCCTGGCGGTCGGCGCCACCGCCCTGCTCGGCGTCGCGACCTTCGGGCTCGTGACCGCCGGAACGGCCTCGGCGTCGGACGACTCGGTCCTGGGGCCGAACGGGTTCGGCGCGATCAAGGTCGGCATGAGCGTCGCCCAGGCCAAGGCCACCGGCAAGGTCGGCGCCCCGGTCGGCGGCAACGACCTGTGCCGCGGCTACAACTGGGCGTACTCGCCCGGTCCGGTCCTGATCATGTCCACCAAGTACGGCGTGTACGCGGTGCCGGGCACCGCCCCGGGCGCGCACACCCCGGAGGGCATCAAGATCGGCTCCACGCCGGACGAGGTGCTCGCGGCCTACCCGGACGCGGTCCCCGGCCACCACAACACCGTCGACACCTACACCGTGCCGACGTCCAACCCGGCCAACCAGTACGTGTTCGGCGTCAGGGACGGGCACGTCGTCGGCATGAGCGTGCAGTCCGTCGACCCGCACGACTGCATCGCCGGCTGAGCCCGCCCGCCATGCCGCGGACGAGGGGAAATACCATCTGCGGCATGGCATTGGACAGGCTGAAGTCGACGTGGGAGAAGCTCGGCCGGGTGGACCCGCGGTGGGCCGTGCTCACCGACCCCGACCGCCGGCACGGCGGCTGGGACACCGACGAGTTCCTGGCCACCGCGGCCGCGCCGATCCAGCGCGTCCGCGAGCTGACCGAGGCCGCCGGGCTCTCGCTCGGCGACCGCGCGCTCGACTTCGGCTGCGGCGCGGGGCGGCTGAGCAACGGGCTCGCCGCCCACGTCGACACCGTCGTCGGCGTGGACATCGCGCAGTCGATGGTCGACGAGGCCGTGAAGATCAACCGGTTCCCGGACCGGGTGTCGTTCACCTCGTACGACGGGCACCGGCTGCCGTTCGACGACGAGTCGTTCGACTCGGTGGTCAGCCTGATCTCGATCCAGCACTCGCCGCCGGCCGTGCAGCTGGCGTGCCTGGTCGAGATGCACCGGGTCACCAGGCCCGGCGGCGTGCTGGTGCTGCAGATCCCGGCCCGCCCCAACAAGCCCACCTCGCTCGCCGCCGAGGCCATGCGTGCCGGCATCGAGCCGCTCGACGCGCCCGGGACCGTCGGCGCCGGGCAGACCGTCATGGTGCGCGCCAAGATCACCAACCTGAGCTCGGCCGTCTGGCCGGCCGGGCAGCTGATCCGGCTGGGCAACCACTGGCGCGCCGGCGAGGAGCCCGTGCGCTGGAACGACGGCCGCACCGACATCCCGCACGACATCGCGCCCGGTGCGTCCGTGGAGATGCAGGTGCCGGTCGCCGCCCCCGACGAGCCCGGTTCGTACGTGCTGGAACTGGATCTCGTGCAGGAGGCCGTCTCCTGGTTCGCCGAGGCCGGCGGGACGTCGGTCCGGGTGCCGGTCGAGGTCGTGGCCGCTCCCGTTGCGGCGCCGGTGGTTGTCGCCCCCACCGAGGAGAGCCCGGCCGAGCCGCCCGCTCAGGGGCGTGACGACGGCGGCATGGAGATGTTCGGTATGGACCAGAACCTGGTGCGGCTGCTGTTCGCGCACTGCGGTTCCGACGTCGTCGCCGCCGTCCCCGACGACATGGCCGGCTCCGAGTGGGAGAGCTACACCTACGTCATCCGCCGCGGGGCGACCATCTAGCCGAAGCGGACGAAGGCGCGCAGCGTGCCCGGCCCGAAGTCGCGGATCTCCCCGTATCCGAGGCTTTCGTAGAAGGCCCGCTGCGCCGGTTCGTCGTCGGTCAGCAACACCTTCTGCCTCGTTTCGCGGTACCGGTCGAGCACCGCCGTCAGCAGCTGCCGGCCGATGCCCCGGCGCTGTGCTTCCGGGTGCACCAGCACGTCCTGCAGATAACAGATGGTCGCATCATCCGAGATCGCCCTGGCCAGGCCCAGGAGCCTTCCGCCCAGCCTCGCCGTGACCACGTAGGACGACCCCGCCACCCCTCTCCGCAGCAGCTCCGGCTTGTCCGTGTACGCCGTCCAGCCCACCGCTCCGTAGAGGTCGAGCAGGTCCTCCAGCGGCACGTCGGATTCCGGACCGATCACGAACTCGTCCACAACCGGCACCCTAGGCGGTGAGCCCGTCACTGGACGAGTTGCCCCACGTCCAGCTTCGCTTTGAGCTGGCCGTAGGTCAGCATCAGGTCGGCGACCCGTTGCAGCCGATCCCGCGACACGGAGGTCGGGAACACCGGGATGGCCACCTCCTTGGCGATGTCGGGAGTCACGCCGCCGACGAAGGTCGGCAGGATTTGTTGCACGGCAGCGACATCGTGTGCGTCGGCGGCGCCGCGTTCGATGGCGTGACGGAAAGAGGTGGCGGCGCGCGGGTTCTGTTGGGTGAACCTGGACAGGGCGAAGTAGCCGGCGATGGGGAGATCATGCGCGGGGCCGGGGCCGTAGAGGTCGACGACGGGGACGGCGCCGGTCTGCCGGCGGGCGATGGTGATGAACGGCTCCAGCTGCAACGCGGCGTCGACTTCCTTGCCGGCCAAGGCGGCAGGGGTGTCGGCATGGTGCACGATGGGCGTCTTGACGGTGCTCGGATCGACACCGTCGGCCTGGAGGATGGCCTTGAGCGCGAGCAGCGGGATGTCGTTGGGGGCGTTGCTGCTGACCGTGCGTCCGGCGAGATCTTGCGGGGTGCGGATGCCGGAATCGGGGCGGGTGGCGACGATCTGCACGTGCGGCGCGCCCTGCGATCCATCGGCCAGGACGCGGTAGTCGCCGGTGCCGTTGGCCTGCGCCTGGAACAGGGTGGCCCAGTTGCCGAAGCCGATGTCGATGTGGTTGCCGGCGAGCAGCGGCAGGCTGTCGGTGCCGCTCTTGGTCGGCGTGATCTTGACCGTCAGGCCCTCGTCGCGGAAGTAACCCTTGCTCAAGGCCAGGTAGAACGGGGCGGTGTCGATCACCTGCATGACGCCGACGCGCACCACCGTCTCCCCATTGCCCTGCGGCGGCTCCTCCGCACCGTTGAGCGCGCTACAGCCGGTGAGGGCGACGAGCACTGCCGCCAGCAACGCGATGCGCCGCATGGTTCACGCTCCTTTGTGGACTGTGCGCCAGCAGATTGTGGTGAACCGCACGTCGACGATGCCGTCCTCTCGCACGGGTACGAGTGATCGCTGGTGGTCAAGGAATTCCTTGCGTTCCAACGGTTCAAGTGCAAGGACTCGGCTGTACGTGCCGAGCAGCGCGACGAGGTCGTCGATGTGGCGGCGCAAGGTCCAGCGCAGCACCCGGTACTGGGGTGTGTGAAACGGCGCGTCCGCCGCCAGGATCAGCCGGCCCGGGCGGCGGCTCTCGTCGTGTGCCGAGGCCACCGGCCACCAGAACTTCTTCGTCCAGTCGTCGGTTGTCTCCGGCAGGTTCCACGCCACCGCAAGGGTTCCGCCTTGTCGCAGCACCCTCGCCGCCTCGTGGGTCGCTTGCGGTTGGGCGAACCAGTGCCATGACTCGCAGGCCACCACCAGGTCCGCGCCGCCGTCCGCCACCGGGATTTCCTCGGCCGTCCCCACCAGCAGCTTCGCTCCGTCAACCGTGAAGGCCGCCCTCATGTTCGCGTCGGGCTCGACCGCCAGGGTCTCGTCGGCGAACGCCTTGAGCCGGCGCGTCTGAATGCCCGTTCCCGCCCCGAGTTCCACCGCCCGGCGGCACGGCTGCGGCACCATCCAGTCGAACGCCGCGTACGGGATCGCCGTCCGCCACCGGTGATACGCCTCGGCCACCGCTCCGAATGCGTGGGACACAGCCAGCAGCATGGCGAGAATCCGGCCGGGATACGGGAAATCGGCGGCAAGTCACCGGATCGGCGCAGGTATGCGGCAACTTCCTCGCGGAGGGGTCAGGTGGGCCTTGCCTCACGGGCTATGGCGGCGATGTCCTCCGGGCCGAGCTGGCAGCAGCCGCCTACCAGGGTTGCGCCGTCACGGAGCCAGGTGCGGACAACCGACGGGTCGAAGGTGCGGCGGCCGTCCCAGGATCGGGCGACGGCATCCCAGCCCTCGCCGCTGTTGGGGTAGACGACCACGGGTTTGCCGCTGGCGGCGGCAGCGAGGGGAACGGCGGCGGTGGCGTCGAGAGGATCGCAGCAGTTGATGCCCACAGCCAGGATTTCGGGCACGTCGCGAACCAGCTCGAAAGCCGAGGCCAGCGGTTGGCCGGCGCGGGTGGAAGACCCCGAGATGCTGAAGGAAAGCCAAGCGGGGATGCCGCTGCCGGCGATGACGGCGAGCAGGGCCTCGGCCTCGTCGATGTCGGGAATGGTCTCCAGGGCAAGGAAATCGGGGGAAGCGGCGGCGAGGATTTCGATGCGGGGACGGTGGAAGTCGACCAACTCGCGAACGGTCAGGCCGTAGCGGCCACGGTACTCGGAACCGTCGGCCAGCACGGCGCCGTAAGGACCGACGGAGGCGGCGACGAACAGCCGGCGGTCGACGTCGGCCTGGTAGGAAGCCTGCCGGGCGAGACGGACGCTGAGCTGCAGAAGAGCAGGGGTGTCATCGCCGAAACCGAGGAAGGATGCCTGGTAGCTGGCGGTGGTGGCGATGTCGGCGCCGGCTTCGTAATAGGCCCGGTGAGCGGCGACGATCGCCGAGGGATCGTCACGAAGCAGTCGGGCCGACCACAACCGGTCGGACAGGTCGTGGCCGGCGGCGGCCAGCTGGTTGGACAGGCCACCGTCCAACACCCGCGGCACGTCCATCACTACTGCGCCGGGCCCTTCGCGAGTTCCACGGTGACAGTCTGCTGGCCCTCGGCGGACAGCACACCGACCGACACGCGATCGCCGGGGTGGAACTGGGTGAGCAGGGTGGTCAACGTGTTCGGGGAATCGACGGCCTGCCCGTTGACGGACGTGACGACATCGCCCTGGCCGATGCCGGCGGCCTGGGCCGGGGAGCCGGGAAGCACGCCGGCGACGACGGCGCCGTTGACGGACTGGGCCCGGCGGCCACGGCCGGCGACAGCGGGCTGGACCGTCACGCCGAGCAGCGCGGAGTCGCCGATGTGCACGGTGGCGCTGGCCTGGTGCCCGGCGATCTGCTTCTCGATGGCCATGGCCTGGTCGATGGGGATGGCGAAGCCCTGCCCGCCACCGGTGGGCTGCCCGTCACGGTCCATCTGGAAGCCCTGCGACGCGGCGGTGTCCACGCCGATGACCTGCCCGTCGGCGTTCACCAGCGGCCCGCCGGAGTCGCCGGGCTGCACGTCGGCGGCGACCTGGATCAGGCCGGTGAGCTGCTCGGACGTGCCGTCCTCGCTGGAGGCGGTGATCGACTGGTTCAGCCCGGTCACGGTGCCGGCCGACACGCTCGGGGCGCCGCCGACGCCGCCGGCGTTGCCGATGGCCAGGATCTGGTCGCCCTGGGCCACGTTCGCCGAGCTGCCGATGGGCGCCGTGGTCAGGTCGGAGGCGTTCTGCAGCTGGATGACGGCGATGTCGTGGGACCGGTCGTAGCCGACGACGCTGGCCTGGTACGTCTTGCCGTTGCCGATGTCGACGGCGCTGATGCTGGTCGCGCCGTTGATGACGTGGTTGTTGGTCAGCACGAGCCCGTTCGAGGTCAGCACGATGCCGGTGCCGGCGGCCTGCGCCTGCTGGAAGCCCAGCGTGGTGTTGATGTCCACCAGCGTCGGGTCGATCTTGGCGGCGATGCCCTCGCTGTCGGCGGGCGTCTGCGGCGCGGTCCGGCCGGGCGGCCCGGGCAGGTTGTACGTCTCCGAAGGCGCACTTGTTGACCGTCCGTGCAACAAAGTCGGGATGTAGTCGCCGGCGGCGGCGCCGAGCGCCACCCCGGCGGCGACGGCGAGGGCCACGGTCAGCACGGTGCGCCCCGTCCGTCGCGGGGGCGGCGGGGGTGGAGGCGGCGGCGGGTAGCCGAAGTAACCGCCCTGGTCCGGCATCTGTGGGTAGCCGTACGGCTGGGTCATCGCCCTCTCCTCGACGCCGTGTCACGACTCGTGCTGCTGTCCACTACACCTCGGGTTCCTGAGGAGAGCCTGAGTGCAGGCTGTCAAGGGACGGGTAAGAATGTGGTCATGGACGACGGCGATGTGCTGGGACGGGTCAAGGCGCTGGTCGACGAGGAGCACAAGCTCCGGGCGCACCACGAACCGGATGCGGCGCGATTGGCGCAGGTGGAGGCGGAGCTGGACCAGTGCTGGGACCTGCTGCGGCAGCGGCGGGCCAAGGAGGAGTTCGGGCAGAACCCGGACGAGGCATCGGCGCGGCCGGTCCGCGAGGTGGAGAACTACCGGCAGTAGCAGCGGAGCCCGGCCGGTAGGGCGGGCGAAGCTCCGGCGGCGGGCCCGGTCGTCGGTGCGACCGGCGCAGCAACAGCGAGGGCCGGTCGGCTGCCGGCCGGGGCCGTGAACGGCCCGGTCGGCCCACGGGCCGGGAAGGTTTCGGCGGTGGACCGCTCGGCGCGGGTGCACCCGCGACGCAGCACGGACAGAGACCCGTGCGTCTGCGCGGATGCACCTGCGGTGACGGTCGAGACGGGTGGCCGTCACGCCCGCGCGTCGCGGCCCGTGCACGTGTACCTGCGGTGCAGGATCCGCCGACCGAGGCTGTCGGTGACCCGCTCGCAGCGGCAGGCGCCGATGTCGAGGCCGTCTTCCACGGGACGGGTCCGGTAGGTCGGCCGCCGCACACGCTGATGCAGGGTGGTCATGATGCTGCTCCGTTTCCGAGGTTGTCGCCCCCGACCTGGGGATGTTTTCGCGTACCCGGCGATCGTGGCTGGTCAAACCCGGTAGTGAACAGCGTTACCCCAATGGCCGCTGGCGGTGCACGGTCCGTGCCCGGACCTGCGCCGAGCGTGGGAATCCGGTGCGGCTGCGCGCCCTCAGGAAGGCATCACTACTCTCACGGTGTGATCGTCACTCTCAACGCCGCCGGAGCGGTCCATGGCCGGTAACGGTAAGTTCGGGCCGCTGGACCCGTTCTGCTTCCTGGCGGTCGTCCCGCTGGTGATCGTGGCGGTCGTGCTCGTCATCAGCGACCTCGCGGTCTTCTCCATCGTGCCGATCCTGCTGGCCGGGCTGATCATGCTGGGCGACTCCTGGGCCAACCGGCGGCCGTCCTAGCCCGCCGGCGGGCCCGGGAAGCTGTTGATCACGCGTCGCGACGTTTCAGCAGGTAGCCGCCGATGAGCAGGGCTGCCAGCGCATAGCCGCAGAACACCGCGAAGCCCGCCCATGGGCCGAGCGTGGCGCCCGCGTCGGGGTGCACGACGAGCACCTGCTGGCCGGCGTTGCTCGGCAGGTACGGGTTGATCTTGTCGCCCCAGTCCGACGGCAGCGCCTCACCCAGCACCGGCAGCACCAGCAACAGCCCGAACACGGTCGCGACCGAGCCGGCGGTGCTGCGGATGACAAAGCCGATGCCGGTGCCGACCAGGCCGACCACCGTCAGGTAGAGCCCGGTGCCGACGACCGCGCGCAGCACGCCGTCCGCGCCGATGGTGGTGCCGATGTGCTGGCCGTCCAGGAACGCCTGCCCGACGAAAAACGCGCCGAAGGCGGCGATCTCGGTCACGACCAGCGTGATGACGGCGAACACCACGGCCTTGCCGACCAGCACCGGCCAGCGCCGGGGCGCGGCGGCGATGCTGGAGCGGATCATGCCGGTGCCGTACTCGCCGGTGACCACCAGCACCCCGAGCACGCCGATGACCAGCTGGGCGATGGCGTAGCCACGCAGGCTGACCTGCGCCGGATCCAGCATCAGCTGCTGGGCGTGCGACATCTTCGGGTACTGGCTGGCGGTTACGAAGGAGAACAGCCCGCCGAGGCCGACCATCGCCAGCACCATGCCGCCGAGCGCGTAGTACGACGAGCGCAGCGACCAGAACTTGGACCATTCCGCACGCAGCACCCGCGGCAGGGTGACGCGCACGGAGTCGGGCAGCGTGGCCCGCGTGACGGCGGGCTTCTCGGCCACGGCGGTCATGACGCCTCCCGGTATTCGACCGCGTCCCTGGTCATGTCCATGAACGCGTCCTCGAGCGATGCCGTCACGGGCGTGAGCTCGTCCAACGCGATGGAGTGCCGGCAGGCGACCTGCCCGATCTCCGAGCTCTCCAAGCCGTGCACCTGCAACACGTCCGGCTCCACCGCATCGACGGTCACCCCGGGCCCGACGAGCAGCTCGCGCAGCCGGCCCGCCCCCCTGGCACGGACCCGCACGCTCTTGCCCATGGCGGTGAACTCGCTCATCGACGCGCTGGCGATCAGCTTGCCCCGGCCGATGACGATCAGGTGGTCGGCGGTCAGCGCCATCTCGCTCATCAGGTGCGAGGAGACGAACACCGTCCGCCCCTCGGCGGCCAGCGACCGCAGCAGGTTCCGGATCCAGCGCACACCCTCCGGGTCGAGGCCGTTGACCGGCTCGTCCAGGATCAGCGTGGCCGGGTCGCCGAGCAGCGCGGCGGCCACCCCCAGCCGCTGCCCCATGCCCAGCGAGAAGCCGCCGACCCGCTTGCGGGCCACCTCCCGCAGCCCGACCAGGTCGATCACCTCCTCGACCCGCCGGCGCGGAATGCCGTGCGTGAGCGCCATCGCCAGCAGATGGTGGTACGCGGACCGTCCGGTGTGGACGGCCTTGGCCTCCAGCAGCGCGCCGACCTCCCGCAGCGGCGCGGCGTGCTCGGCGTAGTGCTTGCCGTTCACCAGCACGTCCCCCGAGGTCGGCCGGTCGAGGCCGAGGATCATACGCATGGTGGTCGACTTGCCGGCCCCGTTCGGGCCGAGGAAGCCGGTCACCGCGCCCGGCCGGACGGTGAACGACAGGTCGTCCACCGCGACCCGTTCCCCGTAGCGTTTGGTCACACCGTTGACTTCAATCACGCCAGTAGGGTGCCCCCGCCGCCCTGACAGCGTTCTCAGAATTCAGGGGTGCCTCAGAACCCCTGGCTCCAGGCGGCGGCGACCGCGGACCGTGCCTTCACGCCGAGCTTCGTGAAGATCCGGGACAGGTGCGCCTCGACGGTCTTGGGGCTCATGAACAGCTGCTCGGCGATCTGCCGGTTGGTGTGGCCGGCGGCGACCAGCTCGGCGATCTGTCGCTCCCGGTCGCTCAGCTGCACCGAACCGTCCTGGGCGGCCTTGCGGGTGCGGCCGCCGACCCGGCGCTGGTGGACCTCGGCCTGCCGGAACAGCGGTTCCGCCCCGCAGGCGCCGAACAATGCCTTGGCCCGGCCGAATTCCGCCATCGCCGCCGTGCGGTCCGCCAGCACGGAGCCGGCGAACATGTGCGCCTGCGCCTGGTAGAGCCGCATGCCGGCGGCCTCGAACGCGCTCGCGGAGGCCGCGGCGGCTTCGGCCGCGCCGGCGGGGTCGCCGTTGGCGAGCAGGATCGCGGCCCGTGCCAACGAAGCGTGGCCGCGATGGCCGTTCAGTCCGCTGACCGAGGCAGTCATCTCGGCCCGCTGCACGGAAAGTTCCGCCGATGCGAGGTCACCGAGCGCCAGCTCCGCGTGGGTGAGCGTGCGCAGCCAGGCGGCGCGAGTCGGGAACTCCAGCTGTGGCAACGTTTCCCCACCGCCCACGTCCAGCAGCGTGCTACGGGCGCCGGGTGCGTCACCGGTGAGCAGCTTCGCCTGCGCCAGCATGCCGGCGGCGATCGTCGGACCGCGGCCGGCGGCACTGCCCATTTCGGACACGGCTTTCTCCGCCGCGCGCAAGGCATTCGCCGGCTCGCCCGTCCACAGCAGCACGGCGACGCCGACGCCGGCGGCCATCGTGCGCAGCTCGTCGCTGCCGACCAGCACCGCCGCCTCGAACGCCTCGTCGGCGTGCCGGGTGGCCTCGTCGAGCCGGCCCGTCCACAGGCACGCGTACGCCAGCCCGACGAGGATGTCGGCCAGCAGGTAGCTGCGTCCGCTGGCGCGGGCCAGTTCCAGGCCGCGGGTCAGGTGCCGCACGGCGTCGTCGTGCCGTTCCAGGAAGACCTCGGTCCAGCCGGCGCGCAGAATCGACTCCAGCTGGCCGGTCAGCATCTTGTCCTGGGCCCGGTCGATCATGCGCACGGCGTCGTCGAGGTGCGCGGCCGCCTCGGCGGTGGAGCCGTAGAAGGTGTGTGCCAGCGCCAGCAACGCGGTGATGGTGGAGATCAGCTCGTGCTCGTTCTCCGCGGTCGCCGACTCCAGGGCGCGCTCGCCCCAGCTGACGGCGGTCGCGAAGTGGCTGCCGCGCATCGCGCCCGCGGCGACCTCCAGCTCCAGCGCGGCCTTGCCCTTGCCGGTACCGAGTTCGCTGAGCAGCAACCGTTTCACGCCGGTCGGGCTGCCCAGCAGCCGTTCCACCATGGCCAGCGTGGTGACGGCCTCCAGCCGCTGCTCGCCCGGGCCGGCCGGCAACCGGCCCAGCACCTCGTGCAGGATCTCGCGGCTCTCGTTGAGCTGGCCGGCCACGGCGAGCGTGTGGGCCAGCCGCATGGACAGCTCCGGCTGGTCGACGGCTCGATCTCCCAGCAGCCGCAACGCTTCCCGCAGCCAGTGCGCGGCACGGGCGGGCGCCAGCGGAGTCGCCTGGTCGGCGGCCTTCACCAGCACCTCCACCGCCCGCGCGTCGCCGATCGTCGCCGACCGTTCGAGGTGAGTGGCCTGCACGGCAAGGGAAGCGCCGCGATCGGCGAGCAGCTGAGCGGCCCGGCCGTGGGCGCCGATCCGCCAGCCGGCGCCGGCGCTGCCGTAGACGACCGAGCGCAGCAGCGGGTGTCGGAACCGGAACCGTTGCCCGGCAACGGACTGCCGGATCAGGTCGCGGGCGATCAACTCGTCCAGCGCGTCCAGGGTCTCGATCTCGCCGGTCTGGGCGACGGCCCCGATCAGCCCGGCCTCGAACTCCTCGCCCAGCACCGCCGCCGCCTGCGCGACCAGCCGCACCGGCGGCGCGAGGTAGGCGAGTTCACCGATGAGGACGGCACGGACCGTGTCCGGCAACTCCTCGCTGTCACCGGGATCCAGCCGCAGCAGGGCATCCAGGTAGAACGGGTTGCCGCCGCTGGCCAGGAACAGCTCGGCCCGGCGTGCCTCCGGCACGGATTCCCCGCACATCGCGGCGGCTTCCGGCAGCGTGAGCGGCCCGACCTCGATGCGCCGCCACCACTGCTCCCGGGCCAGCGCGGAGAAGGCGGTGGCCAGCCGATCCGGCAGCTGGCGCGGCCGATACGCCATCGCCAGCACCGCGGGCCCCTCCGGTGGGTGCCGCAGCACGTGCTCGATCAGCTCGACACTGGCCTCGTCGGCCCAGTGCACGTCGTCGAGCACCAGCACCGTGCCGGGCAGCAGCGACCGCGCCGACCGGTACAGCGCGGCCCGGCCGTCGGGGGTGTCGACGCTGGTCAGCAGGTCCGTCCAGGCGTCGCCGAAGGCGTCGGAGAACATCGCGAACGGCAGCCGCTCGAACTCGGTCGCCTTGCCGGCGGCGACCCTCGCCGGCCGGGCCAGAGCGGCCGTGCGGAGCTCGGTGAGCAGGGCGGTCTTGCCCATGCCGGGCTCGCCCAGCAGTTCCACCACATGGAAGGTATCGGCGTCCAGGGCGCGCGCCAGCTCCGCGAGCTGCGCCTCCCGCCCGACCACACCGAACCCCATCGCTGACGATCCCTCCCGCCCGAGCCCGGGCCGCACTCCCCCACATCGATACGTGTAGGGAAATGCCGGATGTTAGCGGAAACGGGGGTTCGGCAGGGTTGTCGTGTCGCTGTCGCGGTGGTGCACGCCCGGCGGCCGCGTCACGGAAATGTCTCGAATCAGCCGACAATCAAGGAGAAATGGGCTCGTGACCACATCCCAGGCCATGCTGCCGACCGTTCGGCAGCCCGGCACGATCATGGCCGCGCTGATCGCCACCCTCGTCTCGGTGGCGGCCGGCGTCGCCGCCGCGATCACCGTCTACGCCGGCGGCACCGACATGGTGAAGTCGCTGCTGTCCGACCCGGACGTGCAGGCCCGGCTGGGCCTGTCCGACGACCTGCTGAACGCGGCCAAGGAGCTCGGCGGGGACCTGTTCCAGCAGGTGCTCGACCAGGCCTACGGCACGCTGTCGGCGCGGGCGGCGTTCGCCCTCGTGCTGGCCGTGCTGCTGCTGGTGTTCGGGGTGCTGGCGCGCGGCGCGGCGCTGTGGGCCCGCATTCTGGTCACGGTGTTCGGCGTGATCGCGATCAGCCTGCAGCTGCTGGTGGTCACCGACATCGCGACCAGCTCGATGAAGCTGTTCGGGCTGCTGGTCATCCTCAGCACGGTGGTCGCGGTCGTGCTGTGGTGGCTGCCGGCCAACGGCCGGTACGCCAAGGCGCGCAAGGCTGCCCAGAACTGAACGGCGGGGCCCTGAACCTGGGCAGAGGCGGGGCCGACGTCCGCGGCCCCGCCTCCGGTGTGCTCAGTTGTTGTTGACGAACGACTGCGCGGCCTTGCGGCCCGCCGTCACGGTCGCGTTGTGGTCCTCGATCTTGCCGGACTTGGAGTTCTTGAACACGATGTACGTCACCGGGTCGGCGGTGCCACCGTTGCTGGGGTCGGGGTTGATGCCCAGCGCCTTGGCCGTCGCGTAGGACGCCTCACCGATGATGTTGTTCGGGCCCTCGTCGCCGAAGACCGCGTACTCCACCTGTCCCTTGTAGATCACCGCCAGGATGTCGCCGCCCTTGATGCCGGCGGACTGGTAGCTCCACCGGCTGCTGGGCAGCGGGATCACCACGTACGGCGTCTTCGCCGCGTTCATCGGCTTGCCGTCGGACTGGTGGAACGAGGTGTCGTCCTGGTAGCAGCAGTCCGTGTTCTCGTTGCACTGGCTGGTGCGCTGGCCGTCGCAGTCGATGTTCATACCGGACGTCCAGAAGAAGGCGCCGGTGGCGCCGCAGATGTTGACCTTCTTGTTGGCCTGGGTGTTCGTGTACGTGCCCTTGCTGACCACGTTGCACTTCGCGGTCTTCGCCAGCAGTTCGGCAGCCGAGGGGCTGCCGCCGTCGGCGTGGGGAGCGGCCGCCTGTGCGGTGACCGGCGCCTGGGGCGCGGCCTGCGCGGTGAGCTGAGCAGGGACGAGCACCGCGGCGGCAGTGAGCAGGGTTGCCAACGCGTACTTCAACTTCGCCATGCGTTTTCCTCCGCAAGATGGCTCTAGACCACTTTGCGGCGGCGGATGGACAACGTTGTACGGCATTCAAAGCTGAGCCGTCAACGGGTGTCAGGCGGGCAGCCGGTCCAGGAACGCGCGCTGTCCCTTGACCAACTTGACGCGGGCGTCGTCCACGGCGAACCACCCGACGCGGTCCACTTCCGGAAACTCCCTGGTCCTGCCCGACCTGGGCGGCCACTCCAGCTCGAACGTCCCCGGCACGACATCGGCCGGGTCAAGATCGCCTTCGATCGCCCACACGGTCACGGTCTTGCCGGACTGCTTGACCTCGCCCAGCGGCACCAGCTCGCCCGCCGGCGCCGGCAGCCCCAGCTCCTCCCGGAACTCGCGGCGGGCGGCGGCCTCCGGTTCTTCGCCGTCCTCGATCAGACCCTTCGGCACGGACCATGCGCCCTCGTCCTTACGGGCCCAGAACGGCCCGCCCATGTGCGCGATCAACACCTCCGTCCGGCCGTCGACCTTTCGGAACACCAGGATTCCCGCGCTGCGCATGGCAGCAGTATCCCGTGACGTCTCCGTGACGGCCCACCGATACGGTTTCCGGTCACCAACAGGGGGAGGGAAGCACCATGTCTCGACGGCCCGTCATCGCCGCGCTGGCGATCATCGCCGTGACCGTCGGCGTCGCGCCGGAAGCCGCCGCTGCCGGTCACCACCAGCCGGCGGCGGAGATCTTCGCGACCAACAACACCGCGACCATCACGGACCCGAACGACCCTCGGCTGAGGACCCGCCTGGTCGCGTTCGGCGCGCAGGTGGCGGGCATCATCGCCGCCAACGGGGCGTGGCCCGGCCGCAGCACGCTGCTCAACGGCGTGTTCTGGTCGGACGAGATGCGGACCGCCACCTACGAGCGGTCCCGCGAGTTCGATGTGGACCACGTCAGCGCCGAGGGCCTGCACCACATCGCGTCGGTGATCCGCAAGCAGTACGACCAGGAATCGGTGCTCACGTTCCAGTACCTGCCGCAGGCCGGCGCCGACTCGATCGAGGTCGAGGTGCCGGGCGTCACCGTGCGACAGCTGTTCGACGGCCTGGCCGCGGACCCGGTGCTGCGCGAGGAGCTCGGCGGCGGCTCCGTCACGGCGGACGGCAACCGGCTGGCGCTGATCGCCGACGCCTCGGAGCTGGACGCGATCAAGACGTTCGTCGGCGAGCTCGGCGCGTCGTGGTCGAAGGCCACGGTCACCTACGGGCACCTGGAGTTCGTCGACGACTGACAGCCGCCGTCAGCGCTGCGACGTGCGGAAACGGGCCCGGTAGGCGGTCGGCGTCACCGAGAGCGTGCGCAGGAACAGCCGCCGCAGCGTCTCCGCCGAGCCCAGGCCGACCCGGCGCGCGATGAGGTCCACGGAGTCGGTGCCGCCCTCCAGCAGCGCCCGAGCGGCCTCCACGCGGACGGTGTCGACGAACTCGGCCGGGGTGCGGCCGATCTCCGCGCTGAACAGCCGGGCCAGGTGCCGGCCGCTCATGCCGACGCGGGCGGCCAACTCGGGGAGCCGGTGCGGGCCAGCGGGGTCGGCGACGATCGCGTCCATCACCTGCCGGACGACGCCGCTGCGCGGGTTGCGCGGGCCGAGGCGGGCGCTGAACTGGGACTGGCCGCCGGGGCGGGCCATGAACACGACCAGTTGGCGCGCGACGGCCCGGGCCACGTCGGCGCCGTGATCGTCCTCGACCAGCGCCACCGTCAGGTCGATGCCGGCGGTGACGCCGGCGGAGGTGATGATCTTGCCGTCGCGCACGAACAGCGGGTCCGGCTCGACGGTGACGCCCGGGTAGCGCCGAGCCAGGTCGTCGGCGAGCTGCCAGTGCGTGGCGGCCCGGCGGCCGTCCAGCAGCCCCGACTCGGCCAGCGGAAACGCGCCCGCGCACACGCTCGCCACCCGTTGCGAACGCTTGGCCAGGTCGCGGACGGCCTCGACCAGCGGCCGGTCCGCGACGGCCCGCTGCCAGTCCGGCCGGCCCGGCACGATGATCGTGCCGATCTTCCTCGGCACGTCGTCGAACGTGGTGTCGGCGGCGATCCGCACGCCGGCGGAGGTCGTGACGGTCGTCCCATCGGCGGAGGCGATCAGCACCTGGTAGTCGGCGCCCTGCTCGTTGGCGCTCGTCAGCACGTCGACGGGACCGGCCACGTCGAGCAGCTGCACGCCGTCGAAGGCCAGCACGACCACCAGGTGGCGGCTCACTCCGGCCAGTCCGAGTTCAGGATCGTCTCGACGAAGTCGCCGCGCTTGAAGTCGGGCACGTAGTGCGCCAGCACGTCCGCCTTGACGTTGCCGAAGGTGGTCTCCGGCTTCGGCGCGATGCCCTCGGTGAAGGCCTGCAGGATCCGGCGCTTGAAGTCGGGGCGGGGGTGCAGCGCGACGACCTCGGCCCGCTGCTCGGGGCTGATGTGGTGGTAGCCGATGCCCAGCACGTCGTACTCGACGCCGGCCGTGAGCAGGGCGACCTCCGGCTCCATGAACTCCGGGATGCCGGGCGTGGTGTGCAGCGCGATGGCCGTCCACACGCGGCGGACGCTGTCCTCGGGGACGTCGCGGTCGCGCAGGAAGCCACGGGCCGCCTCGGCGCCGTCCACCTCGAACCGGCGGCCGCTGCCCCGGTGCTTCTCGCCGAGGCCGATGTCGTGGAACATCGCCGCGACGTACAGCAGCTCGGGGTCCCAGCTCAGGCCGCGGTTGCGGCCCTGCAGGCTGCCCCAGTGGTAGACCCGGCGGGAGTGGTCGTACACCAGGTCGGTGGTCTGGTCGCGGACGAACTCGGTGGCCGCCCGGACGAGCTCGGTGTCGGGAACCTGGATCGTTGTCATGCCGTCGATCCTGGTCCGGTGACGCCCGCTCGGCCCGTGTCCATCAGGCCACGATACCCACGGATCAGGACACGCGCCGCCACCACCGGCGCTTCTTCTCCGGTTCCACCGTCCGGGCCGCCGCGACCGGCTTCGGGCGGGACGCCTGCCACTGCGCCACGACCTCGTCCGCGTTCACCGGACCGACCTTCACGTGCGGGCCGGTCGGCGACCGCAGCCAGGCCACGATCCGCTTGTTCAGCGCGGCCACGTGCTCACGGACCAGCCGCTCGGACGCCAGCTCCCGCACGGTTTCCGACAGGCGCTCGACTTCCTTGCGCAGCTGCAGCGACTCCGGCAGCAGCGCGTCGACGGGACCGCCCTCGCGCGCGACGTAGCTGCGCGCCCACCAGTCCGGGTCGCGCAGCTCGCCGCGGTCGGGCAACGGCTTCCCCTTGCCCGGCAGGTTGTCGAACTCCCCCCGCTGCTCCCCCTCACGGATCTGCTTGTCCAGCCACGTCTCGAAGCTCATGCCGGCCGGCTTGCGTTCCGTCATGTGTCCGATTCTACTGGATTTTCCCGGAGAACGAGGCGGAGCTGCGGCAGGTGCCGGACGTCGCCGACTGGCAGTTGACGGTGATCACCAGGTGCTGTCCCGGAGCGAACCGCCAGGTCTGGCCCACGTGGTAGTCGAAGGCGCGGAAGTTGCCCAGGCCGAACTCGGCCAGCACCTGGTTGTCCCGCTGCAGCCGGATGATGCCGGTGTCGCCGTACGGGTTCTGCAGCAGGAAGTCCGTCACGACAAGGGTCTTGTCCGCCGGCGGCGGCACCTCCATGCCGAACTTCTTGAAGTTGTTGGCATCCGGGGTGACGGGGGCGTTGGCGACGATGCGGAAGTCCGTGTCCGTGCCGGGAACCTCGCCGCCGGCGCCCGCGCCGCCGGGAGTGCCCGGCTTCGGGGCGTTGCCGCCGCCGGCCGCCTGCTGCGCCTGCGCGGCCTGCTGCTGCGCGGACTCCGCCTGCTGCTGCGCCCGGTCGGCGATGGAGATGACCGGCGTCACCTGCTCCTGCGCCGCCTGCTTGGCGGTCGACTGCACCTCCGGCTTGATGATCGTGAACCACAGCACGATCGCCAGGATGATCAATGCCAGCAGCGCGGCCAGCGCCGGCAGCAGCCACTTGGGCAGCAACTGGTTCTGGATGAACGCGCCGTCGGCGGAGACGGGTTCGCCGCCGGTGGTCAGCACCGTCGCCTGGAACTGGTGCTTGCGCTCGGCACCGCGCAGGTACCGCTTGTGCGGTCGGGCGGTGAACGGGACGAAGGCGGCCGTGCCCGGCTCGACGGTCAGCGTCGGCTGCCGGAACCGGAAGGACAGCCGCTCCTCGGTGTCGGTGGCGATGAGCTCGATCTCGGCCGGGCAGTTGCCCAGGTTGTCGATCACGAGCTCGTGCCGGCCGTGCACGCGGCCGTGCGAGGTCCGAGGCGTCACCTCGGCGCGCAGCTCCATGAACGGGGCGACGGTGATGACGCCCTCGTCGACCACGGAGCCCTCCGGGTCCTCCCGGGACTTCACGCGCACGCCGAACGGCGTCTGCCCGGCGCGCGCCTCGGCGCTGCGCGGCGGGGCGAAGGTCAGCGCCACGGTGCCCACGTCGCCGGGCATCAGGTTCACGACGCGCGGCTCGGCGGTCGCCCACTGCTGCGCGTCGCCGATGACGTCCACGGCGAACTGGTCCACGATGCTGCCGGTGTTGCGGATCTGCACGACACAGTGGGCCTGCTCGCCGGGAGTGACGGCCAGGCTCGGCTGTTCGAGCGACGTGATGGCACCCATGGCGAAAAGTGTCGTGCGCTGGCACCATCGAAGGCAGCGACGTTCGGGAGCGCCAGGGGGCGGCCCGGTTCGCACCAAAGGGCGAGCACCGGCGGCCGGAAGGCCGCCCGGTTTCCGGGGGCGGTCCCGGCGGCCACTGCCCTAGCTTCTGGCACATGAGCATGCATGTCCGCGGGCCCCTGCTCGCCCTTCTGGCGGCAATCGGTCTCCTGGCGGCGACGACCGTCCTGCTGGTGGTCGGCCAGGGGCCGGCCGCGGTCGCGGCGGTGTCGCCGGGAACGACCGTGCGCGCCTCCGTGCTGAACAACGGATCCCAGGCGACGAGCGGCGGCTCGGAGTCCGCGCTGTCCGCCGACGGCCGCTACGTGGCGTTCACCGGTCGCGGGCTGGACCCGGTGGACGCCGACGGCCGGCACCGGGACGTGTACGTGCGGGACCTGGTCGCCGGCACCACCACGTTGATCAGCACCGGTCCGGACATCATCGTCCACACCGGACCGAACGCGATCAGCCCGTCCGACGGCGACAGCTACGAGCCGTCGATCTCCGCGGACGGCCGGTACATCGCGTTCACCACCGAGGCGGGCAACATCTCCGGCGCGGCCGGTGACGGCAACCGCGCGATCGTGGTGTGCGACCGGGATCCCGGCAACACCGGCAAGTTCCAGAGCCCGTGCGCGTTCACCACCGTCAGCGTGCTGCCGCCGGAGGTGCCGGTGCACGGGGAGGGTCTGAACGCGCACCAGCCGCGACTGTCCGCCGACGGCGGTCGTATCGCGTGGATCGAGGGCTCCGGCTGCTATGTCCAGGCCGTGCAACAGGAAACCCTCGTCGTCACCACCTTGCACAAGACGCCCACCGGCGCTCTGACGGCGCCGGCGCGTACCGACTCCGTGCGCGAGACGATGCCGCTGCCCGATTCGCGTACCGAGGACTTCTGCGATCCGGCGCTGTCCGCCGACGGCAACCACCTCGTCGTCTCGGTGCGGTACATGTCGACGCAGACCGACGGCGACTTCTACGCGATCGTCAGCAACGACCTGCGTACGAACAAGATCACGCGGTTGGACGTCGACACCGAAGGGGTGCCGCTGAACTCGCGGGCCCAGTACTTCGAGCCCGCCGTCAGCGCGGACGGCCGGCACGTCGCGTTCACCAGCGTCATCGACGGTGACACCTCGGCGAGGGTGCGGTTCGTCGACCGGGCTGCCGGACCCGGTGCGGTCGTGAAGACTTCGGTGGTGTCCAAGGACTTCGCCGGCAACGAGCACGACGGCAAGTACCCGGCGCTGTCGGCCGACGGGCACTACCTGGCGTTCGTCACGGACAGCCCGGAGATCACCGAGAGCACCGGGGCGAAGGTGTCGAACAACTGCTTCCACCCGGTCATCGTGTCGCTGCGCAAGAACGCCGTCCTCGCCTCGTCTTCCGCCGCGCCGGATCCTGGGCTCCAGGCGTGCCAGGTCGTGGTGCTGAACCTGTTGACCACGCAGCATCCCGAGCTGGCTTCGGCTGGTCCGAAGTCCGCGCCCGGCGACGACGACAGCCTGTTCCCCGTGTTGTCCGCCGACGGCGGCTCGGTCGCCTTCGACTCAGCCGCCGACGACCTGATCGCCGGCGACACCAACAGGACCACCGACTCGTTCGTGCGCACTTTCCAGCCGGGAATGCTGGCCGATCCCGTCGACTTCGGTTCCGTGACGGTCGGGCAGACCACGGAGCGGACCGCCACCATCCATCACACCGGTTTCGGGCCGCTCGGCTTCGACCAGGTGACCGTTTCCGGGGCAGGATTCAGCGTCGGCGGGCAGACGTGCACCAATGCTCCGTTGAACGGCAGCGACACCTGTCTTGTGACGGTGAAGTTCGCGCCCACCGATACGACGGCTCGCACGGGGACCGTGACGCTGCGGGCGAAGGTGACCGGCAAGACGTACACAGTGGACCTTCGTGGCGTCGGCACCCAGGTCGTGTTGAAGCCGCCGCAGTTCTCCGCCGGCCCCGATCCACTGGACTTCGGTCAGCAGCTCCCGTTGGCCAAGAACGTGCAGAAGAACGTCACCGTGGTGAACAACGGGCAGTCGCCGCTGGCGATCTCCGGGGTGTCGATCACCGCCGGCCAGCAGGCCGGTGACTTCTCCGTCGCCACCAACGGCTGCACCACAGTCCAATCCGGACAATCGTGTCAGGTGACCGTCAAGTACAGCCCGACCGGCCGGGCCGCTGCCGCCACGACGCCCGATCAGCGCACCGCCGTGCTGCGCTTCGACGACAACGCCGCCGGGTCGCCGCACCTCGTCGCCCTGAGTGGTTCCGTGACGATTCCGACCGTCAAGCTCAGCCCCACCGTCGGTTCGCCCGGCTCGGTGATCACCGTGACCGGCACCGGATTCGCCGCGTCCAGCCCGATCGCCGTGCGCTACCTGAACGGCTTCCCGGAGTCCGCCGCCGTGACCAGCGACGGCAACGGCAACTTCAGCACCTCGCTGCTGGTGTTTCCGTTGAGCGAGCTCGGTCCTCGGACCGTGCAGGCTTCCGTGACCGGGACCAACCCGCCCGTTGCCGGCACCGCCGACCTGCTGGTCACCCCCGGCAGCCTGGTGGCGCCCGACTTCGACTTCCGCCACTGACACCTCGAGCACCGCTTGCAGGGGCCTTCGCGACACTGTCGCGAAGGCCCCTCTCGCTGTGCCCGAGCCGCCGGCAACGGTGCTGTGGGTGCCGAACCTCCTCCGACACTGAGGCCCCGGGCGGTGTCCGCCCGGGGCCTCCTCGCTGGATTCGGCTCAGCTGCGCTGGAACAGCTCGACCTCGCTGAGCGCCACGTCGGTGCCGTGCAGGGACTGGTACGTGGCCATCACGTGCATTTCGATGCTGGTGACGTTGTGGCCGTTCTGGACGGTGAACTCCTGCGGGTCGGGCTGGTCCTTCAGCTGCAGGTCGTCGGTCTTGCCGTTGGAGAACACCAGGTGCAGGCGCTCCACCCGGAAGTACTGGTCGAACTTGTCGTTGTCGCCGTTCTGGATGATCGCCTTGTCGATGTTCACCGGGCGGTCGAAGGTGAACACCAGCGTGGCCTCCCCCTTGTTCGTGGGAGCGGCCCAGAAGGTGTTGCTGATGCTGTCCGCCGACTGGTCGGCCGGGTGGGTCGGCTCCTCCAGCGTGGCCGTGACCTTGGTCGGATGGACCGGCGCGTACGTCAGGTCCAGCGCCGACTGCGCGTCCTGCTGCCACGACGCCACCTGGTTGTTCACCCAGGTACGCACCGCCGGCAGCGACCCGTACGCGATGCCGCCCAGCACCAGCACGACGGCGACCAGCGCCCGGATCGTCTTGAACACCGCGCTGAACGCCGTGCCGGTGGCGGTCCGCTTCGCCTTGCGGTCCTTGGCCGTCCGCTCCAGGGCCTTGCGGACCTTGGTACGCCGCTTCGGCAGGATCTTCCGCCACCACGGCGTCTTCACCACCTCGGCCGCCAACAGGCTGGCCCCGCACCGGCTGCAGAACTTCCGGGTGTCGGGGTTGCCCTCCCCGCAGTCCCCGCAGATCAGGTCGCCGGGCTGCAGCCGCCGCGTCGGCGGCTTCTTGACGACGGCCGTCACCCGCTTCTGCTCGCGCTCGGGGAGAACGGAGAGCGTGTCGGGCTTGGGCGGGGTGGGGGTGGCGTGGAGCGGGGCGACGAGGGCTGCCTCCACGGGCGGCTGGGGCGTGGGCGGCTGCGGAGTGGGGAGTTCAAGTGATGAGGAAGGCGCGGCCGGCCCCGTCGGCGCGGCCGCGCCAACCGAGCCGGCGAGAGGACCCGGGGGCACGGGAGGTCCGACGGTCGCGGCGGGCGGACCGGGAGGACCACCAGCGCCGGGCGGGCCTGGAGGCTTGGGCGGACCAACCGTCCCCGCGGGCGGACCAGAAGGACCGGCCGGGGTCGGTGGGCCGACCGTGGCCGCAGGCGGTCCGGGAGGGCCAGGAGGCTTGGGCGGCCCGACCGTTGCGGCGGGCGGGCCAGGAGGACCGCCAACACCGGGAGGACCAGGGGGTCGGGGCGGGCCACCGACGCCGGGAGGGCCGGGGGGCCGGGGCGGGCCACCCATGCCGGGAGGGCCGGGCGGTCGGGGTGGACCGCCCATGGGGCCGCTCTGGGCGGGCATGGGGTCGCGCTCACCGACGTCCAAGTACACCAGGGACTGGATGCGTTCGAGCAGGCTCCGCTTGGCGGGAGCCGGCTCCTCGGGCTCGGGCTCGACGACGACGGGAGCCGGCTTGGGGGCTATCTTCTCGCCTGTCCACTCCAGGAACTCGCCGCACGACCCGCAGAACGAGTCGGCATCCTTGTTGTGGAAACCGCAGCTCCGGCAGACGATCACGACGCAACCACCTCCACCCTGTGCACGACGTGTGCCGGCTTGGCGGCGGACACGACGGCGTCGACGGCACTCACGGACACGGAACTCGGGTCGGCGACGGAGACCCGGACGGCCAGGCGGGGGTGGTCCTGGCCGGGGAACTCGGCGCCGGGGGTGGCCGACCAGGCGACGCCGCCGCTGTCGGCGATGCGAACCCGGCCGCCGGTGAGGACTTCGAGGTTGTCGCGAAGACCCGAAACGGTGCCACGCATCCGGTACATCTGGGCGGCATGGGCGATGGCGGCCCGCTGCCGCTCCACGGGCCAGCTCTCGTCCAGTTCGAGGCCGACCCAGCCGGCCAGCCAGGCGAGGAAGTCCTCGGGGGCCAGCGCGGGGTCGAGGTAGGCGGCCAAGTTGTCCAAAGTAGACAACACGGGGGCGAGAACGTCGTCGAAGCCGGCGATGAACCGTACTGTGAAAGGATCCTCTTGGTAGATGCCCGGTAGCATGGCCGACAGCGGAACGGCCGTCGGCAGGCCGGGCACGGTGCCACGCATCAGTGCTGCTCCACTCTCACCTGGTGCTCGTACGAAAAGACGAGGCTGCACGGGTCCAGCTCGATGCGCTGGCTCTCCCCCTCGCGCACACCGGTCACGGGGTTGGCCCCGAACAGGCGAACGTCCTCGACCATGTCCACGCCGCGAACCCGTTGCAGCAAACCGAAGATCTCGCCGGCGGGGACGGGACGGCCGAAGGGCCAGCCGGTTCCGTCGGGGCCGCCGCTGATCGGATTGAGGTACGCGTACAAGGCCGACAGCGCGTCGGCCCGGACGCGAGCAGTGTCGACGCGCGGCCGGGCGATGATCCGGGTGACGACGGTGACGCCACGGTAGCGCGGCGGCTCGACGAGTACCCGGGTGCCGATGAGCCGAACCTGGTCGAGGTGATCGGCGATCCGCCGCAGCATGTCCTCCTCGGGCACCAACTCCGCCAGCTTGATGCCGCCCTCCTCGGCGACCGCCGGCACGACCAGCACCCGCACGGCACCGGCCTGCACGTCGTCCTCGCCGGCGGTCACGCAGCGGACCCGCGCCAGCTCGGGCGCGATCTCCCGGACGATCGCCTCGTAGTCCTCGGCGGTGACGGCCCGGCTCCTGGTACGCAACAGGATCGGGCCTCGGGCCTTGGCCTCGTCGATCGTCTCGGCATCGACGCCGCCCTTGGCGAACTCCAGGTTCTCCACCCGGTCCACGAACGGGATCGACGACTTCAAGGTGCGAATGGTCCCCTTGCCGACGTTGCCCTGCCGGCCGCCGCCGGTGGCATAGCGCCGGATCCGCACGGACTCACCGGCGTCCGGCACGGCCCCGTGCTGGCGAATGCTGCCGTCGGCGTCACGAACGGCCGGGCCGAACGTCACGGTGCCGGCGACCTCGTCGAGCACATAGTGCCGGTCCGAGGCGCCGCTCCAGGCAAAGCCGCTCACCTGCTGCCATTCCTGCCAGCCGTCGTCGGAGCTGACCTCCACCACCGGCGACGCCACGCCGCCCAGCAGCGGCGACCGGGAGATCCGGAACTGCTGCCCGGCAACGCCTTCCGACATTCCCAACAACTCGACGTCGACGATCTCGGCGTGGATCGCCTCCACGGTGCCGCCGACGGTCGACGCCGCCAGGCCCATGATCACCGGCGAGTCGCTGTAGGTCGGGAAGCCCTCCGGCACGGCGATCACCCTGGCCCGCAACCACCCCGCGCGCTGTCCGACCAGGACGGACGCCTCATGCGTGTCCGGCACGTGCACCAGCACGCCGCCGGCCTTGTTCAAAGCGCCGGTGTCGTCCCGGCTGACCAGGCACTCCGTCCACCCGGCTCCGGTCCACGCCTCCCACACCAGCGGCGGCTGCTCGGGATGCACGCCGACACCCTCGACGTGGCAGTCGAAGTCCAGCCGCACCACGCAGCTCGGCACGGGATCGGTCAGCCCGACCAGCAGCACGTCGTCGACCTGCGGCGACGCGCTGAACGCGCCGAAGTGCCGGCCCAGCTTGAGCTCCTCGGTCCGCTCGACCGGGGCATCGTCCTCGATGGACTGGGTGGCGACCTGGCTCAGCGCGCAGGGCACGATCTGGAGATCGCGGCGCGTGCTGAACAGGATCGACTCCTCCAGGTCGGTACGAGGCGTCGCCACGCTGGTGCCCATGGCGACGCCGACCGAGGTGATCGCCGGCGCGGACAGCCAGAACGTGACCGGAACCTCGGCGGGGGTGGCGGGGATCAGCCGCAGGCCGATCATGTCCAGGAACTTCACGTACAGCCGGTCGGGCACCTGGTTGAGCCGGAACAGCAGCTGGTCGGTCATGTACGCGAAGGTCTCGATCAGGGTCACGCCCGGGTCGGACACGTTGTGGTCCGTCCACTCCGGACAGCGGCGCATCACCATGCGCTTGGCGTCGTCCACCAGGTCCTGGAACCGGCGGTCGTCGAGGTTGGGCACCGGCAGCGCCATCAGTAGTCACTCCCGTCCTCGGGGATGGTGTAGAACGGGAACACCAGGTTGCGGCGGTCGTTGGTGTGCTTGATCCGGTAGCTGATGTCGATGTACAGCACGCTGCGGTCGTCCGGATCCGGCCGCACGTCCACGAGTTCGACGTCTACCCGGGCCTCCCAGCGCAGCAGCGCGTTGCGGACCTCCTCGGCCAGCTCCGCGGCGGTCGCCGCGTCGGCCGGCCGGAACACGAAGTCCCGCAGCCGGCTGCCGAACGCCGGCCGCATCGGTCGCTCGCCGGGATAGGTGGCCAGGATCAGCCGCATGGCCTGCTCCAGCTCCACCTCGCGGCGGACCAGCTCGATGCCGCCGCGCGGCGACACGCCCAGCGGGAACGCCCACCCGGCGCCGACGAAGTCCTGTGACACCACTGCCTCTTCTCAGTTCAGCTTGATCAGCGAGCCCTGCACCTCGACCACGGCCGAGCTGGAGATCTTCACCCCGGCCTGGCCGGACAGTTCGAGCTGCCCGTCGCTGGTGATCTTGAGCCCGCCGGCGCCGGCCCTGAGCTCGATGGAACCCGCCCCGGAGCACTCGATGACCAGCGAGCCGGCCGGCGTGCGGCTGGCCGGCGGGGCCGGCTTGCACGTCAGCGTGACCGTGCCGCCGACCTGGTCGATGGCCAGGCCCAGGTTGCCGTCGCCGGTGCCGAGCGTGATCGACGACGTGGTCGGCGGCGCCGCGCCGGGCGGCCCCGGCGGCAGGTCGTCCTCCAGCAGCAGGCCGTTGCCGGCGGGCGAGGTGATGCCGCGCTTGACCACCGAGCCGGAGCCGTTGACCGCGGAGCTCAGCGGCTCGTACGACGAGTTGTCGTTGACCAGTCCGCCGATCACGTACGGCCGGCGCGGGTCGCCGAACTCGAAGCCCAACAACACCTCGTCGCCGACCTCGGGCAGGAACACCAGCCCGCTGCGGCGACCGGCGCCGAGCTGCACGACCCGGGCCCAGTCCGACTCGTAGTCCGGCGACAGCCACGGCAGCGCGACCTTCACCTTGCCCTTGCTGTCCGGGTCGTTCGAGTTCGTGACGACCCCGCACACGAGACCGGTCAGCCCCGGATGCTGTTCCGCCGCACCGGAGGCGAGCTTGAGCAGTGAGCGGTCCTGCCGGCCGCTGACGTAGAACCGGGTGTGGTAGCCGTTCTCCGCCGGATCGAAGACGTGCTTGGCGTTGGTCACGGTCCAGCTGCCGGCGAACTGCTTGGGCACCTTCGCCACGGTCACCTTCACCCCGGCCTGGATCTTGGGATCGCCGACTGCGGTGCCCTCCGCCTCGGCGAAGGTGCTGGAGATGTGGTCCGCCAAGCCCTTCGCGGCCTCGTTCGCGGCCGAGTCGGCCGCCGATCCGGTCGCCAGTGGACGGTCGACGACCACGTACGCCGTGTTGCTCGGCGAGGAACCGAAGTCGATGTGCGGCAGACCCGGGATCGGCGGCAGCGCGGGCAGATGCGGCAGCGGCGGCAGCAGGCCGTCGGTGAACGAGTTGGCCAGCTGGCCGGGCTCCTCGCCGTCGATCTTCGCGGTGCCGGTGGACGCCGACGCCGAACCCACGGCCACCCGCGCCGACTTGGCGTCCCACACCCGGACCTCGACGTCCGGCGTGATGTTGGCGGCGGAGATCCGGGGCAGGAAGGTGATCAGGTTGTCCTTGAACGTCAGCGTCGGGCCCGCGCCGATGCCGGTGAGGTCGGACAGCGTGTCCAACAGGCCGCCGCCGCTGGGCTGGCCGGACGCCTTGCGGAAGAAGAACTTCCCGCCGACCACGCCGGTCTCGTAGCCGATCTCCCGGGCCCGGCCGACCAGGAACTCCCAGTCGGTCTGCGCGACCTGGGCGATGTGCGTGTGCGTGGTGCCGGACTCCTCGACGGTGCCGACCTCCAGCCCGGCGTGGTTGGCGACCTGCCGCGCGATGTCGGAATCCCGCATGTTGAGGAAGGTCCGGGTGCGGCGGGCCCGCTGCAGCCGGTGGGCCTTCTCGTAGCCGCGGATCACGGTGTAGATCACGGCGTCGGCGCAGATCGCCTCGATCGCCGTGACCTCGCCCTTGATCAGCGACGTGGTGCCGGTGCTGGTGGCGTCGCCGGCGAGGATCTCCACGGCGGTGCCGATGGACAGGCCGGCGTCGTCGGTCACGGTGCCCGACTCGTCGATGAACGTCAGCTCGAACATGTCCGGCAGGTGCAGGTGCGTGTCCACGACGGCGCGCACCAACTTGTTCTGCACCAACGGGGACAGCGGCATCCCCATGACCGCGCCGATCTTGATCGTCGGCCACACGATGGCGGTGGACTGGCCCAGCAGGCCGCCGGGCATCATCGGGTGCTCCCGGACGTCAGCTCGTCGGTGTTGGGCAGGTAGAGCGTGCTGCCGGGACGCACGCGGGTGGGGTCGTCGATGCCGTTGACCTCCGCGATCCGCCGCCACAGCGCGGGAGTCCCGTAGTTGGCGGTGGCGATCGACTGCAGCGTCTCGCCCTCGCCGACGGTGTGCGTGCGCCGGCCGGGCCGGCCACCCGAGGTGGGGTTCATCGGGAGGCTGCCGAGCAGGCTCGGGACCTCCTGCAGCTGCAGGGTGATCATCGCGCGGATCGGGATGCCGGCCGAGGTGAACCGCTCGTAGCTGATCTCGCAGTTGGTCATCCGCACGCTGTACATGAAGCCGATCATCGGCGGGCCCCACTGGAAGGTCAGCACCGGCGGCTCGGTGGTCAGGTTGGCGCCGGCCAGCGCGGCCACCATGCCCACCAGGTTGAGCGCGCTGCCCGGGGCCATCCAGCCCAGCAGGGTGTCGCAGCGCAGCTTGGTGGTCATGCCCTCCAGCTTCACCTCGCTGATGGTGATCTTGGAGTTGCGCACGTTCTGCGTGACCATGGCGTTGCTGCTGCCGTTGGTGGAGGTCGGCGTCGACCGGTTGCCGTACGAGCCCGTCCGGGACATGCCGATCTTCTTCGGGTTGAAGTCGAACGGCACCACGCCGAAGTTGGCCGGGTCGGTGCAGCGCAGCATCGCCGGCACGCGCGCGCCGGCCAGCGCGGCGGCGCCGATGGCCGCCCCGGCGGCGATGTCCAGTGCTCCGGTCACAGGAACCCCTCGTGCACGAGTTGCAGGCTTTCGATGGCCACGCCCAGGGTTCGGGCGTCCAGCTCGGGCCCGTCCCACTTGCTCGGGTAGACGTTGCGCAGCGACCAGCTGGCCACCTTCTGCGCCTTGGAGTCGAACAGCGTGATCTGCGCGGTGCCACCGCCGCCGCTGCTGTCGGCGTTCACCCAGCTCTGCGCCTTGCTGCTCAGCCACGCCTGCACGCGCGGCGTGTCCTGCGCGTTCATGGCCCGCTGCAAGGTGATCGGCGGGTACTCGATCTGGCCGGGCAGGTAGGTCGGGTGCTGGTAGTTGCCGCCCTCGTACCAGACCTCGGGCTTGAAGTCGACGCTCAGCCCGGAGCAGCGCGCCCAGCCACCGAGGTCGACACCGTCGACGGTGACGTGGAAGCGGGTGACCAGGCCGAGCATGGCCGCGGCGTTCATCGGCATGGCTCAGCCCCCGTAGCTGACGTCGTCGTCGAGGAAGCCCTCGTGCACCAGCTCCAGGGTCTCGATGGCCACGTTGCTGCCGCCGGCCTCGAAGTTGGCGATGGACCACTTGGCCGGCATCGCGTTCTTCAGGTGCCACTCCAGCACCTTCTTGGTCGACGAGTCGTACAGCGTGACCTGCACCTCCTGGTTGGCCTGGTTGTGGAAGGAGGTCTTGCTCAACCAGTCCTTGACCTTCTCCGAGTCGCCCTGCGCGGCCGCCCGGGACAGCCGGACGTGGCTGTACTTGGTGTTGCCCGGGAAGAACCAGCGCTGGTTGCCGCCGTCGCCGGCGCGGTAGTCGGCGATGTCCCACGTCACGTCCAGGCCCTCGGCCTTGGTCCAGCTGCCCAGGTCGTGGTCGCCCGGCGTCACCTTGACGGTGAACCGGTTGGCCAGGCCGATCACCGACTGGTCGTTGAGTGGCATGACTTCTCCCCTATCGGTAGTCGGTCAGGTGGCCGGCGCGTTCCCGGTCGACCAGCAGTTCCAGCCGCAGCCGGCTACGCAGCCGGGTGTAGAGCCTGGCCGACAGCTCCTCCAGGTCGAGATCATTGATGTCGACCTGGTGGTGCACGGTCGTGGTGGTGGCGCTCGGGGCGCTCGTCGTTGCGGCAGCGGTGTGCGCCTGGGGCTGCGGAGGGCTCTGCTGCTGTGCTTGCGTCGTCTGGGCTGGCTGCGACTGCTGTTGTTGCTGGTGGTGCACGGTTTCGCGGTGCAGGTGGTGGCCGTTGTGGGTCAGCCGGCCGAGCACCGCCGCCTCCAGATAACCGGCGGTGGCATCGGCCGGCTCGTCCTGGTCCTGCTGCTGTTGCTGCGTGCCTGGCGACGACCGCGGCTGAACCGCTGCCGCGGTGGTCTGCGACAACGGTCCGTGCTGCGATTGGGTTGTCTGATGTGCGCCCGGCGACGTGGGTGGGGCGTGCCGGGCGGCCGATGGTCGCAACCGCGACAACACCGCCGCTTCGAGATAGCCGGCGGTCGGATCGGGTTGTTCCTCTTGTTGTTGCGACTGTTGTTGCTGCTGTTGCTGGGGCAGGCCGAGGGCCCGGCGTTGTTGCGCGGTGAGGGACGGGTTCTGCCACTCCTGCTGGACGACGCGACGGGCCGTGTCGGTGGCGACGCGGTCGACCTCCTCGCGGACACGGGCGTCGATCACCTGTTGCGGGGCAACGGTTGCCGGCGTGCTGGTCGGGGCGAGCTGGGTGTGGCTGTCGGCGGCGAAGCTCGGGGCCGGTGTGACCCTCGGGGCGTGGATCAGCGGCTGCGGCTCCGGCGCGGCCGACTCGCCGGCGTAGAAGCGTTCCACCGCAACGGCTTCGGCCTCCAGCGCCTGGCCGTGCTCGGACGACGGCGACGGCAGCGACAAGCCGAGGGTGCGCTGCTGCACGGCGTGCACGAGCTCGTGGGCGACGAGGCCGCGGGCCTTCGGAGAGGTCAGCGGGCCGGCCTCGTCGGGCAGATGCACCTTGCCGGCGCGGGTGAACGCCCGCGCGCCACGGGATCGCGCCTCGGCCGACACCGCTGGGCCGCGCACCACCGGCACGTCGGCGACGTCGACCTGGTGCGTCTGGCGCATCGCGCCGGCGAGGTCCGTCGGCACCGACTCGTGGATCAACGGCGCGGGTTCCTCGGCCGCGACGGGCGGCGCGGGCGAAACGACCGGTGCGACGACCGCTGGGGCAGGCTCCTCGGGCGCCGGTTCCTCCGAGACCTGGTGCGCCGCCGACGAGATCGGCGCGCCCAGCCCGAGCCGCCGGGTCTGGCCCAGGTTCATCCGCCGCTCCGGCTTCGGCTTCACCACCGGGGCCGGGGGCGGTGGCGGCGGCGGGGTTTCCATGATGGGCAACGGCAACGGCAGGTCGGGGATGCCCGGCTCGTCCGCCTGCTGCATCGCCCAGGCCGGCGGGGTGTACCGCAGCCACGCCGGCGCCCGGTGCGGAACCTTGGGCTCGCGGGGCTCCTCGACGTGTTGCTCGTCCACGTAGGTCAGTGGCTCCGGCTCCACCGGTGCCGACGGCAGCACGACCGCACGGCGCCGGGTCGGCCGGTGCACGACATCCGTTGCGGCGCGGTCGAACCGAACCGGCTTGATCACGGAGGCGATGCCCTGCACGGAGCCGCGAAGGGACGGTTCGCTGGCCGGCATCGGCTCGCGCCGCCCGGGCAGCGGAGGCAGAACGGGGGCGGGGCCGATGACCAGCGGCGCCTTCGCGCCGAAGGTTCCCGGCAGCGGCGGCAACGCGGTCCACTCCCGCGCCTGCGGACGCTCGACGCCGGCCGGCTCCGTGCCCGCCACCGCCTCCACGGCCCGCCTCCGAAACGGCCAGCGCATCCGCCCTCCCTCAACTCTCCGTGACTGCCTTACCGTTCGGGAAGGGACCATTCCGCACGTTCAATGTCAGGAATGGTCCCTTCACAGCATTCGGACCGACCGCGGTGTCACTGTGGGTGACTACTGGGTCTGCTCGGCCAACTGGGTGTGGATGCGGCCGATCTCGGTGATCATCCGCTGCCGCACCGGGTGCTCCAGGTCGAGGATCGACTCGAAGGTCCAGTGCAGGTAGTAGGCCACGTACGCGACTTCCTCCCAGATCCGGTCAGCCGCGCACGTCAGGATCCCCCCGGCGCATCACCGGCGATGTCGACCCCGAAGTCCTTGCCGCAGTGCGGACAGCTGACGGCGACCTCGGTGTGGCCGTCCTGGTTGATCCGCCGGTACAGGTCCTGGAGGAACGCCAGGTCCGAGGCGAACAGGTTCTCGATGACGAACGTGTCCACCGCGGACAGTTCGCCGAGCTCGGTGACGGTCCGCTCCAGCAGCAACACCGTGAGGTACGCGGGGTTCTGCTTGGATCGCTGGTCGGCCTGCGTGGTGATCTCGTCCCGGGCGGTGGCCAGCCGCATGACACCGTTGCGGTGCACCCGGCCGTTCTCGTCCACGTAGCCGCGCGGCAGCGTGAACGGGTACTCGGTGCGCAGGGTCTCCTGCACGGCGGTCACGGCGCCACCCGCTGGATGTGCTCGCAGACCAGGGTCACGGTCTCCATCAGCACCTCGCTGGCGCCGGCCTTCAGAGCGCCGATCTCCAGCTTGGCCGGCCACGCGTGCTCAAGGTGGTACCGGGCCACCGGCTTGCCGTCGGTGGAGTACATCACCAGCGAGCAGCTCTTGCGCGCGGCGACGATGTCGCCGTTGAGCACGGCCTCGTGCCACGCCCACAGCTCCATGCTGGAGTTCTTGCCGCGCTTGAGGACCAGCGTCGGCGGCTTGGTCTTGCCGGGCAGCTTCTTGAGCACCACCGCCTTGTCGGTGGACTCCATCAGCTCGACCGCCTCGACCTCGGTGGTGATGCCGAGCAGCTCGGCGAAGGAGGCGATCTCGTAGCCGTCGATGGTGATGGAGAACCGGGCCGCGGTGAGCGCGTCGCTCGGCTGGTTCGGACCGAGTCCGGAAGGCATCGTCGTGTCTCCTTAATGGACGGTTCGGGACTACTCTTCGAGCGAAGCGCCCTCGGAGAACTGGGAGATGCGGAACACCACGAACTCGGCCGGCTTGACCGGCGCGATGCCCAGTTCGACGGTGAGGATGCCGGCGTCGCGGTTCTCCGGCGGGTTGTTCTCCTCGTCGCACTTGACGAAGAACGCCTCGGCCGGCGTGCGGCCGAACAGCGCCCCGTCCCGCCACACCCGGCGCAGGAACATGGTGATGGTGCGCTTGACCGAGTCCCACAGCTTCGGGTCGTTGGGCTCGAACACGACCCAGTTGGTGCCCTGGAGAATGGACTTCTCCACGTAGTTGAACAGCCGCCGCACGTTGAGGTAGCGCCACTCCGGGTCGCTGGACAGCGTGCGCGCGCCCCACACCCGGATGCCCTGCCCGGGGAAGGCGCGGATGCAGTTGACCGAGACCGGGTTGAGCGTGTCGTGCTCGCCCTTGGTGATGTTCAGCTCCAGCGTCACCGCGCCGCGCACGACCTCGTTGGCGGGGGCCTTGTGCACGCCGCGGTTGGCGTCGTTGCGCGCCCAGATGCCGGCCATGTGGCCGCTCGGCGGCACGAAGACCTGCTTGCCGGCGACCGGGTCGGCGACCTTGATCCACGGCCAGTACATGGCCGCGTACTTGGAGTCGTAGCCGGTGAAGTCCATCCGCCATTCCTTGACGCGCTGGGCGTTCAGGCCGGGCGGGGTGTCCAGGATGGCGACGCGGTCGGACATCAGCTCGCAGTGCGCGATCATCGCCAGCTGCACGGCCTTGACGTCGTCCAGGGAGATCTTGCCGTGCTGGTAGGCGGCCATCAGGTCGGGCACGCACAGCATGGTCACGTTGTCGATGGCCTCCAGGCCGCCGAAACCGGTGCGGTCGGCCGAGTTGCCGACGTAGTCGCCGGCGTTGACGACGTCCGTGCCGCCCGCGGGCAGTGCGACCTCGCCGACCTGCGGCACCGCCAGCACCTTGCCCTTGGTGTCCTCGACGGTGATCAGCTTCGACTGGGCCCGGACCACGGTGACGACGTTGTTGGCGCCGCGCCGGGTGGTGACGTTGTCGAAGGTCTCGACGGGCTGGCCGCCCTGCTTCACCACCAGTTTGAACGTGTCGTCGGCGGGCTCGCCGGCCGGCTGCACCTCGACGCTGACGCCGGTCAGCTCCGGCTGCTTGGCGGAGACGGTCAGCGCGACCCGACCGTCCACTGCGGACGGCAGTTCGGCGATGGGCGCGGTGTCGCCGGCGGCGCCCCCGACCCGGACCACGTACGCGGTGCCGCCGCCGTTGAGGAAGTAGCCGTAGACGGCGTGCGCGAGGTGGTAGCCCTCGACGAAGTCGCCGAAGGAGCGCTTGAACTGGGTCCAGCTGGTGACCAGGACCGGCTCGTTGACCGGCCCCTTCTCGGCGAATCCGACGAAGGCGGCGACCGCGGTCCCGACGGCCTCGATCGGCCGCGAGCCCGATGAGACTTCCTCCATGTACACGCCGGGCGCGAGGTAGCTGCTTGGCATCGGGCCCTCCCTGACAGACACTGGCGACCACGCCATCGTGACCAATCGGCGGTATCGTTCCCAGCGGCAGCGGGGCGGGACGAAGGGCGACCGGGGCTGCCCCTAGGGGCGGCGGTCTCAGGTCCGAAAGGACGCCTGTCCGCCACTGCGATCGCCGGCGTCCGGCCCGGACACTTCGTGCTGTGATCCCCACCGTCGACCAGGCGCTGCGCGACCTGCTGCGGAAACGGCTGCCGGACGGCACCGCCGTTCTCCTCGCCGTGCCGACAGCTTTGGACGCCACGGACTTGCAGCCCGCCGTCTCGCTGACCCTGTTCGGGCTGCGGGACGACGCGCGCGGCCGGTCGGCCGGCTGGGACGACGTGCGGGGCGTCGACGGCACGTTGCTCGGCCGGCGGGCGCCGACCCGCCGCTACGAACTGTCCTATGTGGTCCAGGCGCACGCCGCCGACGTCGAGTCGGAGCACGCGCTGCTCGGGCAGGCGCTGATCGCCCTCACCGACGAGGACACCGGCCTGGACCTGCGCCTGGGCGAGACCCTGCCGTGCGAACTGGGGTTCCCGCCACGGGCCGGCTTCGTGCTGACGGTCAACGCTCCGTACGTGCCGCCGGTCGACACCGAGTTGGCCAAGCCCGCCGACGAGGTGCACCTGGGCGTGGCCAACACCGTACGTCCCATGACTCCCCCGAACGGCCGGAAGCAGTGGGCGCGCAAGCGGATCGAGGAGACGCCATGAGCCCCGGGGCCAAGCAGGGCGACCAGGTCGTCGGCACGGACGTGCACATCGTGATGATCCCGTCGCCCGGCGGCCCGGTGCCGACGCCGCTGCCCCACCCGTTCGCCGGCATGATCACCGGCGGCTGCAGCACCGACGTGACGATCGGCGGCATGCCGGCGGCGACCGTGGGCAGCACGGCGACGAACTCGCCGCCGCACATTCCGCAGGGCGGCCCGTTCCAGGTGCCGCCGACCAACCAGGGCACGGTCACCCAGGGCAGCTCCACGGTCCTGATCAACAACAAGCCGGCCGCCCGGGTCGGCGACCCGGTGACCACCTGCAACGACCCAGCGCCGTCGCCGACGAGCTCCATCGTCGGCGCGGGCACCGTGATGATCGGCGGTTGACACCATGACAGAACCCTGGGAACCGTTCAGCCACAGCGAGACCGTCGGCATGGTGTACCAGCACGACAACACCAGCTGCTGGGCCGCCGGCATCGCGATGCTGGTCGGCACCGACCTGGACAGCGTGCTCGGCGAGTACCGGGACGTGGCCATGACCTGGGACCGGATCGAGCCGATCGCCCAGCACTGGGGCGTGCACGAGGTCTACCCGGCGTGCGGGGTGCCCGCGTACTGGGTGACCGAGCTGTCCGACCACGGTCCACTGTGGATCGTGATCAAGCAGAGCGCGATGGGCAACGTCAGCCACGCCGTCGTGCTCTACGGCATCTGGTCGGACGGGACCACCGCCGGCACCTGGATGTACTACAACGACCCGATCCACGGTCCGCAGCAGCTGGACTACGCCACCTTCGAGCGCTCGTTCGAGCTGGGCGCGAACTCGCGCGCCAACATCTTCGCGACCCGCTGAGGAGACAACGATGACCGACACCACGCCGCAGGTCAGTCAGGACGAGTTCCACCAGGCACTGCTGGCCGACGCCGGCAGCTTCGCCGCCTACACCGCCAGCGACCAGCTGGCCGGCACGGGGGCGCCGGAGACCATCGGCGGCGAGGGCGGCGCCGTCGACACGATCGTCAACGTCGGCAAGACCGTGATCGAGCTGCTGCACAACACCGCCAGCATCAACGCCAGCGAGTACGCCAACGCCGTGCCGGCCGGGGTGGACCCGATGGCGCTGACCGGCTGGGCCGCCGAGCCGGGCAACATCAGCCTGCACTGGAAGGCCTCCAGCGAGTGGTGGCGGGTGTGGCAGGCCGACTACGACTTCCAGGTCGGCGTGTCCTACTACTACGGCGCCAGCCACAACGGCGTCGGCCGCTACCTCGACTACGTGGCGCCGTGGATCGCGGTCAACTACCTGCCGCCGGACTTCTCCGTGGACGTGCGGGTGGTCGTGCCCAACCACGCGATGAACCGCGGCGACGCCAACTCGGGGCCGATCGCCGCCCTGCCGTTCCAGCTGAACGTGACGCTGAACGGCTTCTTCTCGCACGTGGTCAGCTTCAACCAGCACTACAACGCGGAAGTGGTGGGCACCGGCGCCGGTCACTGGCACTGACCCGGCAGCATTGAGGGGCGGCCGTCCGCGCCGCCCCTCAATGCGGAACCGATGGTCAGATCAGGCCTTCACGCAGCGCGTAGGCCACGGCGTGCGGGCGGTTGCGCAGGTGGAACCGGTTGGTGATGTCGTGCATGATCGCCTTGACGGTGCGCTGCGAGTAGCACAGCTGCTCGGCGATCTCCTTGGTGGAGTAGCCCTCGGCGACCAGCCGCAGCACCTCGGTCTCGCGGGCGGAGGTGCCGCCCAGGTGCAGGCCGCGCGGCTCGAGCACGTTGCGCTGCAGCCGGGCGACCCGGTCCAGCAGCCGGCCGAGCAGGTCGGGCGGCAGCGCGCCCTCCCCGGTGGCGACGGCCTGGGCCAGCCGCACCAGGGCGTCGGCGTTGATCTCCGAGCGGCGGGCCACCGCGCAGACCCCGTTCTCCACCGCCACGAGGATCTCGTTGTCGTCGATCTGGCCGGCGATGAGCGCGACCTTGGTGTGGCCACCGCACTGCAGCGTGCGCAGCAGCTTGGCGGCGTGGTCGTCGAGCCGGTCGGCGACCACGAACACGACCGCCGATCTCGCCTCCGCGCTGTCCTCGTCCACCAGGCGGACCTCCGGCCTGGTGCGCAGCGTGACGGCGACCCCGCCCTGCAGGATCGGATCCGTGGCCCGCACGAGCACCGGGACCCGGGTCAGCGTGGTTGCCGCCGTGTCAAGTTCCATCTCGCCTGTCTCCTTCGGCTGTGGCGTGCGGACGCTCACAGGAGTGAGCTCCCGAAGCTGGGAGACCTGGGGAGATCGAGGAACAACAACTTTCTCCCAGAAATTTTTGGGGACTTCGCTGCGTCACGAGATGACCGCCCAATTCGCACTCACCGTGATGGTCTGGCCGCCGCTGGCGGTGAAGGTGAGGGTGGCGCCGCCGGAGCTGTCGAACGTGGTCAGCGCGACGGAGACCGTCACCGACCCGTTCGTCGCAAGGGTGCCCGAGGCGGGCGTGACCGTGACATGAGGGTTGGAACTGGTTGCGCTCCACGCCAGCGATCCCCCCTTCGACGAGATCGTCACGGACGCCTTGCCCGAGTTGAGGTTGAGCTCGCGTGGGGTGACACCGAGCGTGCCCCGGGGCGGGACGCTGCTCGACGGCGGCGGCGTGGTCGTTGTGGTTGTTGTCGTCGTCGTGGTGGTGGTCTTGGTCGTGGTGGTCGTCGTGACGACCGTCGTCGGCGGGGCGGCGACCACCCGCGACGTCGTGGTGATGGTGGTCGTCGTCGGATCGGCCGTCGTCGTGACGGTCGTGGTTTCCTCGGTTGTGGTCGGCGGCGGCACCGACACGGGCGACGTCGTGGTCTTCACGGGTGGCAGTGCCCGGCGTTGGTCGGCGGGAATCGGCGCCAGGAAGGTGTAGACGCCGAGCATGGCCAGCATCGCGGCGACGGCGGCGATGGTGATCCACGGCGGCCGGCGCCACGGCGCCCGGCCGACCGGGAAGCCGTCCCGACGCCGGAACGGGCCGGCGCGTTCGGCCAGGTCACGGCGGTAGCTGACCAGCTCCGGGTTCTCGGTCTCCTCGGTCACCTTGTCGGTGATCTCGCCGCCGGCCACCAGCAGCGGGATGAGCGCCAGCAGCTGCTTGGCGTTGACCCGCCGCCGCTTGTTCTCCCCGCAGGTCTCGCAGTTGTCGATGTGCCGCGCGATCCGCTTGCGCAGCAACGGGGTCATCCGACCATCCCAGCTGCGCAGCATGTCGTCCAGCACCGCGCACGCCTGCCGGCCGGTACGGGCCACGATCAGCGCCGACAGCGACTTCTCGAACTGCTGGCGGGCCCGCGACAGCAGCGCGTTCGCGTGGTTGACGGAGACATCCAGCGCCGCGGCCAGGTCGGGTCCGGCCAGGCCGTGCGTGCCGGCGAGTTCGAGGACCTCTCGCTCACCCGGGTTCAGCCCCTCCAGGGCCTCGCGGACCAGCCGGCGCATCTCGTCCAGCCGCAGCTCGCTGTCCACGTCCTCGACGGCCTCCGGCAGGTCGCCGGCTTCCTCCAAGGCGACCAGCCGGCGGTGGCTGCGCCGACGGCGGTGGCACTCGTTGCGGGCGATCGCGTACAGCCAGGGTCGCAGCCGCTCCGGGTCGCGCAGCTGGGTCACCCGCTCGGCGGCGACGATCAGGGTGTCGTGCAGGACGTCGGCGGCCGCGTCCCGATCCTGCAACTGGGCGACACAATAGGTGTAGAGGGGGTCGGCGTACCGCTGGTAGAGCTCGGCCCACCCCTGCCGGTCGCCTTCCACGATGGCGCCGACAAGCTGCGCGTCCTGCACAAGATAAGACGGTAGGGGCGAAACGCGGGATGGACGATCGACCGGGCGGCCCCAACGGCTGCGGCCGAACCGCCGTCAGGGAAATCCCTATACAACTGTCCAAGGGTCTCCGCTGAGCGACACGGCCCTTGCAGTGCTTACGCCGCGCGTGCCGCGCGGGGCGAGGCCGCCTTCAAGCCGGTGCCTTCCCTTGCCGCATGTCGATCGATGGACAGACTCGATCGACATGCGGCCGCGGTCCAGGCACCGGCGCGGCCTCGCAAGAAGGCTATGCCGTGACCAAGCCGGTCCTCCAGGCCCAGGAAGCGATCTCCACCCGGTTCCGCGCGCCGATCTTGTTCTGCACGGAGGCGAGGTGCGTCTTCACCGTGGACAGGGACAGGAACAGCGCGCCGGCGATCTCGGTGTTGGTCAGGCCACGAGCCACCTCCCGCACCACGTCCTGCTCACGCTGGGTCAGCAGGTCCAGCTCCCCGCTCGGCCCCGACTCCTCGGCCGGGCGGGTGAAGTGCTGCAGCATGCGCAGCGTGATCTGCGGGGAGATCAGCGCGTTGCCGGCGGCGGCCGCCCGCACCGCCTCCACCAGCAGCGCCGGCCCGGCGTCCTTGAGCAGGAAGCCGCAGGCCCCGTTCTCCAGCGCCGCGTAGACGTACTCGTCGAGGTCGAAGGTTGTCACGACAACAACCTTGATCGGGTCGGCGACGCCGCGCCCGGCCAGCTGCCTGGTCACCTCCAGCCCGTCGATCCCGGGCATCCGGATGTCCACCAGGCACACGTCGGGCCGCAGCTCGCGGGCCTTCGCCAGCGCCGTCACCCCGTCCGGGACGTCGGCGACCACCTCGATGTCCGGCTGGTTGTCCAGGATCATCCGGAATCCCACCCGGACCATCTCCTGGTCGTCCGCGATCAGCACCCGGACCGTCAACGCGCGTCCCCTCCCAATGGCAGCTCGGCCAACACCTGCCAGCCGCCGTCCACCTCACCCGCGGAGAACAGGCCGCCCAGCAGCTCCACCCGTTCTCTCATGCCGACCAGACCGTAGCCACCCGACCCGCCGACCGGCACGACCCGTCCGCCCCGGCCGTCGTCCCGCACGGTCAGGCGCAGCGTCGCAGGTGTACTGGTCAGTTCAACTGCCACGTCGGTCGGGGAGTTGGCGTGCTTGTACACGTTCGTCAGCGACTCCTGGACCAGCCGCAGCACCGAGCGGCCGACCTCCTGCGGCACCGACGCCGGCAGCTCCATCCGCAGCCGCGCCGGAACGCCGGCCTGTGCGGCCCGGTCCACGGCCGCCCGCACGTCGGCCTGCAGGTCCGTGGTCGCCGTGTAGAGGGGCTCACTTTCCCGGAGCGTGCCGACCAGCCGGCGCATGGCGGCCAGCGCGTCCGTGCCGGAGTTGACGATGCCGGGCAGCAGGCGGTGCGCGGCCAGCGGGTCGTTGTCCGAGACGGCCATCGCCGCCTGGGCCTGCACGACCATGCCGGTCACGTGGTGCGCCACGACGTCGTGCAGCTCGCGGGCCAGTTCCACCCGCTCGGCCCGCTGCGCGTCGGTGACGGCGGCGCTCAGCTCGCGGCGACGCATGTTGGCCCGGGCCCGGAAGTAGATGCTGACCATCACCGCGACGGCGACGACCGCCACGCACAGGGCGAAGTTGAGCCGCAGCACCGACGAGTACAGGTTGACGTACTCCCGGAACAGCAGGGCGAACGTCGCCGACAGGCACAGCAGCCCGACCTCGAGGACAACGGCGCCGGGCTCGCCGAAGAACACCACCGTCATGATGATGATCAGGAAGGCCACCGTCTCCACCGGCGTCAGCGGGCTGAGAAACGTCGGCTCGGAGACGTGGTACGCCCGCGCGAACACGGTGCCGAAGCCGGCCGCGATCGAAGCGATGACCACGGCCAGCACCGGGCGCTTGAAGCAGATCACCGCGGCCACGCAGGTCGGCAGGATGAACAGCTGCATCGCCAGCTCGGACGGGCGCAGGCCGTAGTACAGGAACGGCGCGGTCTGCAGCGCGTACACCGCCGCCAGTCCGAGCGCGATGAACAGCGGCGCGCGCAGCGCGGTCAGCAGTCGGTCCACGTAGGACACAGTACGGCCGGCCGTCGCGTTCGGACCTCGGCCGACCGGCCCGGCGCGGCATCGGTCATTCGGCCGATGGCCGGTTCCAGGCCCGTGCTGCCCGGCCGAGGCGGCGGCCGGCCGTGCTCCGGCACCGTCTGTCCCCGACACCAAGGATCGGAGGACGACGGTGACACCGGTGCTCTCGGGACGGGGCCTGACCAAGAAGTACGGCGGTGTGCACGCGCTGGACGGCGTGGACATCACCATCCAGGCGGGCGAGGTGCTGGCGGTGATCGGGCCCAGCGGGTCCGGCAAGACGAGCCTGCTGCACGTGCTGTCCGGCATCCTGCGGCCGGACGGCGGCGACGTGTTCCTGGACGGGCAGTCCGTGGGCACGCTGTCCGAGTCGGCGCGCAGCGAGCTGCGGCGGACCGCGTTCGGCTTCGTGTTCCAGTCGGGCATGCTCGTCGCGGAGCTGACCGCCGAGGAGAACGCGGCGCTGCCACTGCTGCTGGCCGGCGTGCCGCGGCACCAGGCCGTGTCGACCGCCCGCGACTGGCTGGCCAAGCTCGGGCTGGCCGGGCTGGGGCAGCGGCGGCCCGGCGAGATGTCCGGTGGGCAGGCACAGCGCGTGGCCATCGCCCGAGCGCTCGCGCACCGACCGCGGGTGATCTTCGCCGACGAACCGACCGGGGCGTTGGACACCCGCACGGGGCAGGACATGATGTCCGCCCTCCTGACGTCGGCCGAGGAATCCGGCGCGGCCGTGGTCGTCGTGACCCACGACGCCGCGATCGCCGGCCGGGCCCGACGGGTCGTCGAGCTGACCGACGGCCGCATTCTGCAGGAGGTCTACTCATGAGTGTGTTCCGCATCGCGCTTGCCGTGCTGCGTAACGACTCTCGCAGCCGGGTGAGCACCGCGCTGGTCACCGTGGGCGTGGCGTTGGGCGTGTCGCTGGTGCTGTGGCTGGCGTCGGCGCCGCATGCGTTGCAGCAGCGCGCCGACCGGATCGCCTGGCGCAGCACCTACAACACGGTGAGCCAGAACGACGGTCGCGCCCAGCTCGTGCTGTCCATGAACCAGGACCAGTTCGGCGGCAAGCTGATTCATCGTTTCGACGTGACCCGGGCGCACGTCGGCGGCTACGTCTCGCTGGCACCCGGCATTCGGGAGTTCCCCGAGCCGGGCCAGGTGCTGCTGTCGCCGGCGCTGGCCGAACTGGTGCGCACGACGCCGCCGGAGAAGCTCGGCGACCGGTTCCCGGGGCAGGTGGTCGACCTGATCGGTGAGCAGGCGCTGGAGTACCCGGACGAGCTGGTGGCGATCGTCGGCCACGAGCCGGGGACGATCTCCGGCTACGCCCTGACCGGCTTCGGCGGCAACGCCGGCTACGCCGCCGACAACTCCGACATGCTCTACCTGCTGACCAGGATCGGCATGGTGGTGTTGATCGTGCCGTGTCTGGTGTTGGTGGCGTCGGCGGCGCGGCTCACCGCGACCCGTCGCGAGCGGCGGCTGGCGGCGCTGCGGCTCGCGGGCGCGACGCCGGCACAGGTGATCGCGATGGCGGCGGTGGAGACCGTGATCGGGGCCGTGCTCGGCAGCGTGATCGCGGTCGTCGCGGCGGAACCGCTGAGTCACTTGACCGCCTTGATTCCCTGGGGCGGCGGCACCTGGATGCCCGGAGACTTCACGTCCGGCCCGCTGTTCGTCGGCTTCGTCGCGGTGCTGGCGCCGGTTCTCGTGGTCGCCGCGGCGGTGTTGGGGCTGCGTCGCGTGGTCGACCGGCCGCTGATGGCCGCCGAAGAGAAGTCGCGGCGCAAGATCAGTCCGGCCCGGCTGCTCGGACTGGTCATGGCCGGCGGCGTGTTCGTGCTCGGCGTGTCCATCGCCACCAGCGGCTACGGCGGCCAGGAACGGTTCACCGTCGTGCTGGTCGGCCTCGGGGCGGTCGGCGTGGCGCTGGTGTTGGCCGGCCCCGTCGTGACGGCGCTAGTAGGGCGGTACTTCGTGGCGCGGTGGCGCAAGCCGTCCACGCTGCTGGCCGGGCGGCGGCTGCTCGGTGACCCGGTGGCGTCGTTCCGGGCCGCGGCGGGCGTGGTGGTGGCGGTGTTCGCCGGCTCGATGGCGTTGACCATGCTGCCGGCCCTGGAGAACGACATGCCGACGTTCAGCGGCCCGTGGCGGGACTCCGCGATCGTCACGACGTCGGTCGGGCAGCACGCCGACCCGGTCGCCGAGTTGCGCGCGGAAATGGCGCGCCGCGCACTGCCCGCCCAGGTGGTGCCGATGGTGACCGGGTATCTCGTGTCCACATCGGACCAGGAACAGCGGTCCTCCAGCGCCGTCATCGCTCCGTGCAAGGAGGTCGCGAGCGTCCTTTCCGGACTGTCCGCGGGCGACTGCGTCGAAGGGCCGGCCGTGTACATTCCGCGGGGTTACGCCGATGCCGTGAAGGACGTGAAGTTCGAGCGCGACGCCCGCGGGCCGAACGAGACCCGGAAGACCGAACCCCTGCCGGCGACCGTGCCGGTGCACACCGTGTCCGACTACCCCCAGCTGATCGTCATCGATCCGGCCGTGTTCCCCGACCTGGCCGCGAAGCCGACCGGCGTCGCGGTCACTTCGACACCGTCCAATCGGGACGCCGTGTACACCGCGCTGGTGCGGGTGCTGCCCGACGTGCGCGTGTCGGACAACGTCCGGGAAGTTCAGCAGGACGACTCGCTCATGGGCGACCTGCGCCGGGCCACCGCCATCGGGTTGGCGCTGATGGCGCTGCTCAGCGGCGCGAGCGCGGCGGTGGCCGCGGCCGGATCGGTCATCGACCGCCGGCGCACGTTCGGCGCGTTGATCGCCGCCGGCACGCCGGTGCGGGTGCTGGCCCGGGCGTTGCGCCGCGAGGTCGTGCTGCCCGTGTTGGTTGCCACACTCGGATCCTGCCTGGCCGGCATGCTCGTCGGGCTCGGGCTTCTCAGTGTCGCGCACAGCATTTCCGGACACGCCGAGGCGCTGCTCAACCTGTGGATCCTCGCACCGGCCGCCGCCGGTTTCGTGGTCGCACTGGCCGCGGCCGCCGCCTGTGGACCCGTGCTGCGCACGTTCAGCGCCAGGGACTACGCGGCGGAGTGACCGGCGTCACACCCATTTGTTGCAACACGGCCGGTGTCCGGCGACTCAAGCCGGCTAGGGGGACCAGTCGGGGGAAGGAACATGAGTGATGCTTCTGAGGATCGACCCGGTGCAACGCTGGCTCGTGGCCAACGCGCGCACGGTGTTCGCCGTTGCCGCCGGCGCCGCCGTGCTGATGGCCACGCTGTGGCCCGGCCCGCTGATCGACGTGCAGGTCTACCAGGCCGGCGCGCAGGCGTGGCTGGAGGGCCGGCCGCTGTACTCGCAGCCCGTGCTCGGGACGATGGAGTTCACCTATCCGCCGTTCGCGGCGGTGTTCTTCCTTCCGCTGGCCCTGATTCCGCTGCCCGTGATGTGCGCGCTGTGGGTGATCGGCAGCCTCTGTCTGCTGTGGATGATCGTCCAGCGCTGCCGTGAGGTCGCCGGGCTGCCGCCGGAGCTGACGATGGTGTTCGCCGCGATGGCCCTGTGGCTGGAACCGGTGCGCACCAGCCTGATGCTGGGCCAGATCAACATCCTGCTGCTCGGCCTGGTCGTGTTCGACCTGTGCCGGGCGCGGAGTTCCAAGTGGACGGGAGTCGGTGTCGGCCTGGCCGCCGCGGTGAAGCTGACGCCGCTGCTGTTCGTGGTGTACCTGCTGTTCGCTCGGCGCTGGCGTGCGGCCGGTGTCGCGGTCGCGACGTTCGCGGTGACCGTGGTGGCCGGCCTGCTGCTGGTGCCGGAGGCCGCGCACTACTGGATCGGCGGCGTGTTCGGCGACTCGACGCGGGTCGGGCCGGTACTGAACTGGTCCGACCAGTCCATTCACGGCATGTTGGCCCGGGTGCTCGGTGAGCCGGAGTCGAAACTGCCGTGGCTGCTGGCCGGCGGCGCCGTCGCGGTGGCCGGCTCGTTCGTGGCCGGCGTGGTCGACCGGCGTGGCGACCGGGTGCTGGCGCTCGGGCTGTGCGGCATGACCGCGTGCGCCGTGTCGCCGTTCTCGTGGGAGCACCACTGGGTGTGGTTCATCCCCGTGATCATCGCGCTGGCCGCGCGGGGCCTGTCCTGGTGGGTGCCCGGGCTGGTGTTCCTGGCCGGCATGGCCGTTCCCACCCAGATACCGCCGGTCGACTTCCGGCACGGGATCAACGTCGGGTTCATCGCCTTCGACTTCCTCGACGGCGTGGCGGCGTTCTTCGTGCGCAACGTCTACTCGTGGACGTTGATCGCCCTGCTCGTCGCCGTCGGGATGCGCTATGGTCGGAGGTGGCTCGCAGGGAGCCGCCGGTCCGCGGAAAGGGCTCAGCCCGCCTGAGCGGTTCCCTGGTTTTGTTGCCGGTACCTCCTTTCAGCCTGGCGATGCGGACAGCGGGCTTGTGAAGGGAGGTCGCCGTGCCCTCGTTGCCCGATGACCCCAGTTTCGAGCACCTGCGACACCAGGCGCGGGCCCTGCACCGCGCCGTCCGCGCCGGCGATGCCGACGCCCTGGCCCGGGTTCAGCGGTCCTACGGGACCGTCGGCCCGCGGTTCCCGCTGGCGTACGCCCAGCTCGTCGTCGCCCGTGAGTACGGGTTCGCCAGCTGGGCCCGGCTCAAGCAGCACGTGGACGTCATCGACCGCTACCGCTGGCCGCGGCGCTCCGGGCTGCCCGCCGGCGGCTCGGCCACCGACGAGTTCTGCCGGTTGGCGTGCCTGAACTACACCTCCGACGACCCGGCGCACTGGGCCCAGGCCCGGGCCTCGGTGCCCGCCGAGTTGGACATCTGGGCCGCCGCTGCCGCCGGCGACGCTTCCCGTGTCGCCGCGTTGTTGGCGTCCGATCCGTCGTTGGCGCGGCGCGAGGGCGGGCCGCATTTGTGGGAGCCACTGTGCTACCTGGCGTACTCACGGGTCGGTCTCGGTGATCCTCTGCGGACCGCCCGGCTGCTGCTGGAGGCCGGGGCCGATCCCAACACCGGGTACCTGTGGGGCGGGTTGACCACGCCCTTCACCCTGCTCACCGGGGCCTTCGGGGAGGGCGAGCAGGGCCCCGTCCGGCAGCCCCGGCACCCGCAGTCGTTGGAGCTGGCCGAGTTGCTGCTCCGGGCCGGGGCCGACGCCAACGACGGGCAGGCCCTGTACAACCGGATGTTCGGCACCGACGACTCCCACCTGCGCCTGCTGTTCCGCTACGGGCTCGGCCGGGGATCCGGCGGTCCGTGGCGGGCTCGGCTGTCCCTGCCTTCACCCACGGAGCTGCTGCGGAGCCAGCTGCGCTGGGCCGTCACCCACGACCAGCGGGCCCGGGTCGAACTCCTCGTCTCCGCCGGCGTGGACTTCTCGGACGGCTTCGTGGAGTTGGCGTTGCTGAACGGCAACACCGAGATCGCCTCGTTCCTGGAGTCGTCCGGCGCCGCCGCCCCCGTGCTGGATCCGGTGTCGTCGTTCGTCGCCGCCGTGCTCACCGGCGACGAGGTGGATGCCGCCGTCGTCCCCGAAGCATTGGCCGCCCGCCCCGGTCTCGTCGTCTGGGCCGCCGCCAACAACCGCTTCGACGCCGTCCGCCGGCTCGTCTCCCTCGGCTTCTCCGTCAACGCCCTGGGCCGCGGTGACATGCCGGTCGAGCAGCCGTGGCAGACTGCCCTGCACCAGGCCGCCGGCGACGGCAACCTCCCCATGGCCCGCCTGCTGCTCTCCCTCGGCGCCGACCCCTCGATCCGTGACGCCCGGTTCGACGCCACTCCCCTCGACTGGGCCGAACACGAGGGCCACCCGGAGCTGGTCGACCTGCTGACCCCTGACTCTCAGTCGACGTGAGCGTCGGCTCTGTCGGCGAGGCCCCGCACGAACGCCTCCGTGATCCGCTGCAGGACTCGCCGGTAGAGCCACCCCATGCCCGGCACCTTGGCACGGAACGTGGTGTGCCAGTGGATGTCGGTGCCGCCGCCGCTCGGCGTGAGGTCGATGTCGGCGCGGTAGTCGCGTAGCGCCAGCCCGGACAGCAGGGCGTAGCTGAAGCGCCGGTCGGGCACGATTTCGACGATCTGTTCCCGCATGAAGTACCGCCCGGTGCGGAAGTTCCGGATCGCGCCGACACTCTCGCCGCCGTCCGGGCCGGGCCGTTCCAGCGCGAAGGTCTCCACGGTGCCCCACTCCGGCCAGGTGGATCCGTCGCGAAGGAGGGCGTGCACCGCCGTAGGGCTCGCCGCGGTGTGTGCCCGGGCGTCGATCCGCTTCATCATGCCCCCTTGTCGTGTACCAAATGGTACATGTACCATTTGGTACAATGGAACGCAAGGATCCGAAGCGCGCACTGCTCGACAAGGCCGTCGACCATCTGTCGGAGCACGGCGTGATCGGGCGCAGCCTGCGGCAACTGGCCGCCGAACTGGGCACCAGTCACCGGATGCTGATCTACCACTTCGGCTCCATGGAGGGCCTGCTGGTGGAGGTCGTCCGCGAAGTCGAGGCCCGGCAACGCGCCGTGCTGGCCGACCTCGACGGCGCCGGCAGCCCCGTCGACCTGGCCAAGGCCTTCTGGCGGCGGTTCACCGACCCCGCGCTGTACCCGAACGAGCGGCTGTTCTTCGAGCTGTACGGGCAGGCGCTACAGGGTCGTCCCGGCACCGAGGCGCTGCTGCCGGAGGTGGTGACCGCGTGGATCGAGCCCCTGGTCGCCATCGGGAAGAGTCACGGTCTTTCCGAACAGGACGCCCGCGTGCATGCGAGGCTGGGGGTGGCCGTCACCCGCGGGCTGCTGCTGGACCTGCTCGCCACCGGCGACCTGGCCGCCGTGAACGCCGCGATGGACCGATTCGTGGACATGTACGTCGTCGGCCTGCCGTGACGATGGCTCGGTTCACCCACGCCGTATGGGTAAGTTCACCCATCTTGTGAACGGGGTCTGGCGCGGTCCCCACCGGTCACGCCAAGCTGCGGCACATGGGGAGCATTTCGGTCGTTCTCGCCGACAATCACGACGTTGTGCGCAGTGGCCTGCGCGCCGTGCTGGCCTCCGACACCGACATCAGCGTCGTCGCCGAGGCCGCCGACACCCTCGACGCCGTCCGGGCCGTCCTGCGGCACCAGCCCGATCTGGTCGTCACGGGCCTCGACACCGCCGCCGTCCGCGAGGTGCTGCGGGCCCTTCCCCGCGTTCGGGTCCTCGTGTTCACCCTCGCCGACGACGATGACTCCGTGTACCAGGCCATTCGCGCCGGGGCCCGCGGCTACCTGCTGAAGTCCGCCCAGCAGGCCGAGATCGTCCGGGCCGTGCGGGGCGTCGCCGCCGGCGAGGCCATCTTCGGCGAGGGCGTCGCCCACCGGGTCGCCGAACTGCTCACCGCCCCCGCCCGCCGGGCCGAGGACGTCTTCCCCGAGCTCACCCGCCGGGAACGCCAGGTCCTCGACCTCATCGCCGACGGCCGCTCCAACTCCGTCATCGCCCGCCAGCTCCACCTGGCGCCCAAGACCGTCAGCAACCACATCTCGGCGATCTTCACCAAGCTCCGCGCCGCCGACCGCGCCGAGGCCATCGCCCGTGCCCGCGACGCCGGCATCGGCGCACACACACCCCGGCGAGTCCCGCTCTCAGTCACACCGAATGTCGGTTCCGTGCACATCCGAGCCTCGGGTCTCATTTCTGCCTGAAACCGACATTCGGTGTGCTCCAGAGCGGGACTCGCGGGGGTTACGAGCTGAAGGCCGAGTCGAACGAGGCCTCGGGGGGTTCGATGCGGGTCATGGAACGGACGAACGCCAAAGCGTCGGGGGCGCCGGTGAGGCGGTCCATGCCGGCGTCCTCCCACTCGACGGAAATGGGCCCGTCATAGCCGATGCTGTTCAGCATCCGGAAACACGCCTCCCACGGCACATCCCCGTGCCCGGTGGACACGAAGTCCCAGCCACGACGGGGATCGCCCCACGGCAGGTGGGAACCGAGCCGGCCATTGCGGCCGTTGAACCGCTTGACCGACTCCTTGCAGTCCACGTGATAGATCCGGTCCCGGAAGTCGTAGAGGAAGCCGACGGGGTCGAGGTCCTGCCACACGAAATGGCTGGGGTCGAAGTTCAGGCCGAACGCGGGGCGGTGGCCGATGGCCTCCAGGGTACGAACGGTGGTCCAGTAGTCGTAGGCGATCTCGCCGGGATGGACCTCGTGCGCATAACGCACGCCGACCTCGTCGAAGACGTCGAGGATCGGGTTCCAGCGGTCGGCGAAGTCGGCGTAGCCGCGCTCGATCATCGAATCGGGCACGGGCGGGAACATGGCCAGGGTGTGCCAGATCGACGAACCGGTGAAGCCGACGACGGTGCTGATTCCGAGCTTGGCCGCGGCCCGAGCGGTGTCGGCGATCTCGGCGGCGGCCCGCTGCCGCACGCCCTCGGGATCGCCGTCACCCCACACCCGAGGGTGCAGGATGTTCTGGTGCCGCTCGTCGATGGGGTGGTCGCAGACGGCCTGGCTGGTCAGGTGGCACGACAGCGTCCAGCACTGAAGATCGTGCCGGGCCAGGGTTTCCTTGAACTTCGGGAGGTACGAGTCGTCGGCCAGCGCCGCCTGCACGTCGAAGTGATCACCCCAGGTGCAGACCTCCAGACCGTCGTAGCCCCATCCGGACGCGAGCCGGCAGACCTCCTCGAACGGCAGGTCGGCCCACTGCCCGGTGAACAACGTCACGGGACGAACCATCACGCACCCCCGACCTCGGTCAGCGAAACACCACGCTGCACGGCATCCAGCACCCGCTGCACCTGCAAACCCTCGTCGAACGACGGCGAAAGCTCCGTGCCCTCGACGACACCGGTCACGAAATCCCGCACCTGGTGGATGAAAGTGTGCTCGTAGCCGATGATGTGCCCGGGCGGCCACCACGCGTCCATGTACGGATGCGTCGACTCCGTCACGAGAATGCGCCGGAACCCGGCCGTACGGGCATCCTCGGCGCCATCGTAGAACCGCAGCTCGTTCATCGACTCCTGATCGTACGACAGCGTGCCGAGGGAGCCGCTGACCTCGATCCGCATCGCGTTCTTCCGCCCGGTGGCGAACCGGGTCGCCTCGAACACGCCGATCGCGCCGCCGTCGAACCGGGCGGTGAACAGCGCGGCGTCGTCGACGGTGACGGGACCGCGGCCGGAACCGTCGAGCAGCGGCCGCGAGTCGACGAACGTCTCCAGCACGCCGCCGACGGCGGAAATCCGTTGCCCGGTCAGGAACTGCGCCATGTCGATGCTGTGCGCGCCGAGATCGCCGAGCGCCCCGGAGCCTGCGCTGGCGGCGTCGAGCCGCCAGGTCAGCGGAAAGTCGGGGTCCACCAACCAGTCCTGCAGGTACTGGGCCCGAACCTGCCGCACCACGCCGATCCGGCCGTCGGCGATCAGCTGCCGCGCCAACGCCAGCGCCGGCACGCGACGGTAGTTGAACATCACCATCGACCGCCCGGCGGCCGAAGCGGCCGCCGCGGCCATCCTTGACGCCTCCTCGACCGTGTTGGCCAGGGGTTTCTCGCACAGCACGTGCTTGCCGGCCGCCAACGCGGCGATGGCGATCTCGGCGTGGCTGTCGCCCGGCGTGCAGATGTCGATCACGTCGATGTCCGGCCGGTCCACCACGGCCCGCCAGTCGGTTTCCGCGCTCTCCCAGCCGAACTTGGCCGCCGCGGCGGCGACCTTGTCCGCCGAACGGCCGCACACGACCGCCAGTTCGGGCGTGGCGGGCAGGTCGAAGAACCGGCCCGCGGTCCGCCACGCATGTGAGTGCGCCGCCCCCATGAAGGCGTAGCCGATCATGCCGATCTTCATGCCGTCACCGCCGCCGGTCGCTCGCAGGTGCTGCCGATCCGCACGGACGTGCCGGTCTCGGCCGCCCGCAGCAGGCATTCCATCACGTCGAGCACGTGGTACGCCAGCTTCCCGTCGGCCCGGTGCGGCGTTCCGTCCACAATGGACCTGGTCATGTCGGCGAGGCCGAAGCCGCGCCCCGCGTCCGGGTAGCCGGCCAGCACCGGCAGGTCGACCCAGTCGTCACGGAAGATCTGCACGGTGCCGTCGAAGTTGTTCGGGTCCGGCACCGACAGGCTGCCCTCGGTTCCGTACACCTCGATCCGCGGCAGCTGCGCGCCCCAGATGTCGAAGCTCATCATCAACGTCGACAGCTCGCCGCCGACATGCTCCAGCACACCGGTCACGTGCGTCGCCACCCGCACCGGAAACGTCGTGCCCGCCCGGGGTCCGCTGCCGATCACCCGCGTCGCCCGGGGCGCCGACGACATGCCGACAACCCGCCGCACCGGCCCGAGCAGCGTCACGAGCGCCGTCAGGTAGTACGGCCCCATGTCCAGCAGCGGCCCGCCGCCGGGCTCGTAGTAGAACTCCGGGGACGGGTGCCAACGCTCGTGTCCCGGCGTCGTCATGAAGGCCGTCGCCGCAACGGGAACGCCGATGTCACCGGCATCCAGGCTGGCCCGGGCCGTCTGCACGCCGGTGCCCAGCACGGTGTCCGGCGCACAGCCGACAACGACGCCCGCCGCCGCAGCAGCGTCCAAGATCGACTTTGCTGCGGCAGTATCGGCCGCCAACGGCTTCTCGCCGTACACGTGCTTGCCGGCGCCAATGGCTGCCAGCGCGACCTCGGCGTGCGCCAACGGAATCGTCAGGTTCAACACGATGTCCACATCGGACGCCGCGTACAGCTCGTCGGGCGTGCACGCCGGCACCTCGGCCTTCGAGGCCAGCGCGGACGCCTTCGCGGGGTCGAGGTCGGCGATCCGGGTCAGCACCACGTTGTCCAGCCGCGGCAGCGTGTTCACGTACTGGCCGCTGATGTTGCCGGCGCCGATCAGTCCGATCCTCATCGGCTCGCCCATGTCAGCCCCTCGATGATCATCCGATCCACCTCCGGCACGTCGAAGTCGTCCAGCTTGTGGCCGATCGTGGTGACGAAGACCCGACCCTCGCCCCACTTCCGCGTCCATGTGACGGGCAGGGTGGTGCCGTCCTCCACGAAGTCGGTCACCGCCAGCACCTCGATCGCCGGATCGGTGTGCACGTAGTACTGCTCGGTGTGCACGGTGAACGAGGAACCGCCGGTGCGCACGGAGTACTCGACGAACTCCGCCGGGTGGTACACGAACTGCCCGCCGGTCATCAGCTGGTACCGCGTCTCGTCCCGGAACGAGTCGACGATTCCCCCGTGCCAGCCGGCAAATCCGGTGCCGGCGCGGACGGCCGCGGTCAGGCCCTCCACCTGGGCTGGCGAAATGGACCCCATCGTCCAGCACTGCACGATGAGGTCCGTACGGGCCAACAACTCGGCGTCCAGATAGCTGTCCAGGCTGTCCGACGTCGTCACGTCATAGCCACGCGCGGCGAGCTCCCCCGCATACCGGTCACTCGCCTCGACGGGCGCGTGCCCGGGCCAGCCACCACGAACCACGAGCGCGGTTTTCATGTGCCCCCAATCGTCGGACGCCACGTGTGCACGGCCGTGAAGCCGAGCAGCTCCCGGCTCAGCTCCAGGGAGAACGGTACGGCGAACCCGTCGAGCGGGCCATCCATTCGCGTCGACGGATGGAACCGCCGCATCAGCTCACCCGTCGGGATCGACGACGTCGTGTCCGGCGCCGCCACGTTGACCAGCGCGTACCCCTCGACCCGCGCGGTCAACGCGGCGACCACCGCCCGGGCCGCGTCCCGGGTGTCTATCCAGCTCCACAGCGCCGCCCGGTCCGCGCCGGGATCGCGGCGCACGTGGTCGAGGTGCCGCCGGAGCCGGTCGCCGCTGCCGATGAACGGGAACCGCAGGCTGACCACCTCGGTCCCCCAGCGCCGGCTCACCGTCTCCCCGATGAGCTCGCCGACCAGCTTGGACAGCCCGTACACGTCGTCGCCGACGTACGGGTGCCGCTCGGTCACCGGCGCGAACAGCGGCGACACCGGCCGCGACGACCAGGCCAGTCCGAGCGCGGAAAGGCTTGACACGTAGACGATCCGTTTGATACCGGCCCGCCCGGCGGCGTCCAGCAGGTGGAACGAGGCGTCCACGTTGTTGCCGAACACCACCGGCTCGGCCGCGCTCAGCGGGGACGGCAGCGCGGCGGCGTGCACCACCGCGTCCACCCCGTCCAGCAACGCCTCCACCTGTGCGCGGTCCCGCAGGTCGCCGACATTCCGGTCGTGGGCCAGCACTTCATGCGCAACCGAAAGCACGGCGACGATCTCCGCGCCGAGCATGCCGCCGGCCCCGGTCACCAGGACCCGCATCAGCCCTTCACCGCGCCCTGCAGCCCGTTCACGAAGTACCGTTGCAGCAGCACGAAAAGGATGATCACCGGGATCACGATGATCAGCGAGGCGGCCATCAGCACGTTCTCCTGCGGTGCGGTCGACGAGTTGAGGTTCTGCAGCGCCAGCGGCAGCGTGTACCGCGACGCGTCGTTCAGGGAGACCCGGGTGAGCACGTACTCGTTCCAGGTCGGCACGGCGGTGAGCAGCGCGATCGTGATCAGCGCCGGCCGGCCCACCGGCAGGTAGATCGACCAGAAGGTGCGCAGCTCGCCGGCCCCGTCGCACCGCGCGGACTCCTTCAGCTCGGCCGGAACGGCCCGGAAGCTGTTGGTGAGCAACATGATGGACAGCGGCGCGGTGCCGTTGACGAAGGGCAGGATGATGCCCGGGAAGGTGCCGATGAGCCCCAGTTTCTGCTGGAGGATCACCACCGGCAGCAGCATGGTCACGCCCGGCACGAACAGCAGCGCCACGAACATGCCGTAGAGCAGCCGCCGGCCGGGGAACCGCAGCACCGCGAAGGCGTAACCGGCCAGCGAGTAGACCAGCAGCACGCCGACCGTGGTGAAGCCGGTGACGATCAGGCTGTTCCCGAAGTACGTGAAGAAGTGCAGCTCGTTCCACGTGTGGGCGAGCGTGGCCAGCGTCGGATTCGACGGGATCAGGTGCCCGTCGAGCAGGATCTCCTTGCTGTCCTTCAACGCGCCGGAGACCATCAGCAGGAACGGATACAGGCTGATCAGCGCGTACGCGGTCAGCATCGCGTACACGAGCACGCGGGCCTTCACGCGCGGCTCCGCAGCACCCGCAGGTTGACGAAGGCCAGCACCAGGGCGATCAGGAACAGGATCCAGCCCAGCGCGCTGGACAGGCCCAGCGTCGGCTTGAACCCGCTGAAGAAGGCCAGGTTGTACGACTCCAGGCCGAGCACGAGCGTGTGCCCGCCGGGGCCGCCGTTGGTCATCAGCAGGAAGGTCTGGAAGTCCTGCAGGGCGTTGCGCAGGTTGAGCATGGTCACCGCGCCGGTGATCGGCAGCAGCAGCGGCCAGATGATGGACGCCATGGTGCGCAGGCCACCCGCGCCGTCCACCCTGGCCGCGTCGATCACCGCCGCGTCCAGGGTCTGCAACCCGCTCAGGTACAGCAGCATCGCCACCGGGACCGCGCTGAACACCATCACCACGATCAGCGTGGGCAGCGCGGTCGCCGGATTGCCCAGCCAGCCCTGGGGCTGGGCGATCGTGCCCAGCCCCAGGTGGCGCAGGATGAAGTTGAGCGAGCCGTCCGGCTGCAGCGCGTACGTCCAGGCGTAGAACAGCGCGATGCCGGCGGTGACCTGCGGCAGGAAGAACACCGTGCGATAGGCCGAACGCAGCCAGGTGATGTGGTTCAGCGCCACCGCCAGCGGGAAGCCGACCAGCACGGTGAGCAGCGGCACCGCGATCATCACCACCAGCGTCCGCAGCGCCGCGCCGTGCACGATCGGCGCGATGGTCGGGTCCCGGTAGATCAGGTCGAGGTAGTTGCCCAGCCCCACCCATGTCCAGGTCGGGGTGAACCCGTTCCACTGGGCGAAGCTGAGCGCCAGCCCGTAACCGACGGTGTAGAGGCCCATGATCGCGAACAGGGCCACCGCCGGCAGCACGAACACATAACCGGTCAAAGCCTCCCGGCCCCGCAAACGCCTCGCCATCGGCTAGTTCCCGCTGTGCACGCTGGTGTTGTAGACCGCGAGCTGCTGGTTGGTCGCGGCCGGGTCCAGCTCCTTGAGCGGCGTCATCTTCACCAGGATGTCGCCGGCCGCCTGGATGTCCCAGCTCGGGCCCTTGAACGTGCTGTCGCCCGGGTTCCAGGCGGAGTCGCCGGTGCCGAACGCCGCCTCCATCGAGCTCAGGTACGGTCCGACCAGCTTCTCCGCGTCCGCGCCGAGGTCGGTGCCGGGAAGATCCAGCGCGGCCTGGGCGAACGCGCCGGCCTGCGCCGGCTGGGTGAGGAAGTCCAGCCACTTCAGGGCGGCGTCGCGGTTGGGCGTCTGCGCGGACACGGCCAGGCCGGTGAGCGCGAACGGCGCCAGCTTGAAGTCCTTCACGACACCGGCTTCCGGCACCGGTATCGGGAAGGCCAGGATCTTGTCCGGGTTCAGGCCGTTCTGCTGGATCGCCGAGATCGTGAACGTGCCGCCGATGTCGAAGGCGGCCTTGCCCTGCGCGAAGGCCCGGTCGGCGTCGTCGATGCCGAGCGTCTGGGTGCCCGGCGTCCAGTACGGGGTGAGCTGGTTGTACTGCTCCAACACCCGCTGGCCGTTGGGGCTGCCCCAGGCCTTGGCCTTGTCGGTGCCGTACAGGGCGTGGAAGTCCTGCGGGCCGAGCAGCGCGAACGCCAGCGGCTCCAGCGCCCAGTCCAGGCCGGTGGACGAGCTCTTCAGGCCGATCGTGATGCCGCCGTTCTGCGCGTCCTTGTCGTGCGTGGCCTTCAGCCAGGAGATCAGCTCCTGCCAGCTGGCCGGCGCCTTGCTCGCGTCGACGCCGGCCGCGGTGAGCTTGTCCTTGTTGGCGTAGACGACGCCGAAGGTGCCGGCGGTGAACGGGATGCTGAGCAGCTGTCCCGTGTGGACGCCGGGGTCGGTCGCCTTGGGCTTCAACGAGTCCTGGTACACCTGCTCGGTGATCAGGCCGGTGTCCGCGGTGCCCTTGAGGAACCGGCTCTTGTACTGGTCGTTGACGTCCGCCGCGAGATCGCTGGTGATGCCGGCGCCGCCGAGCACCCGGTCCTCGCCGGCGGCGTGCACCTCCAGCACGTCGGCCACGTCGTGGCTGGCCGCGGCGCTCTGCACCTTGCTGGTGAACGTGTCGTCCGGCGTGTAGGCGGTGACGTTCACCGTGATGCCGGTCTGCGCCTTGAACTTGGCCGCGGCGGCCTCGAGGGCCTTCACGTGGGTCTGTTTGAACGTCCACATCGACAGCGTGGTCCCGTCGCCGGAGCCGCCGCCACCACCGCACGCGGTGGTGACCATGGCCAGTGCCGCCACGACTGCCAGGACTCTTCCGCCGCACCGCTTTGTGCCCATGCCGTCCTCCGCCAAGTCGGCTGTCACTCGGTCGAGTGAGCCAGACCATAGTGACGGGTCTTTAACAGGTCAATAGGCCAAACTCGACCGGCCCAACTCGACTCACGGCCAGGACTGGGCCGAATTAGACATGCTAAAGTGGCCGCGTTCGAGTCAGTTGATCTCGAAGGGCGAACCGGGATGGCAGCGGCGACCGGCGGCGACAAGCCCCCGCTCTACCAGCAGGTCAAGCGCGAGCTGCTGGCCGCGATCGCCGCCGGCGAGTACGCGCCGGGCCGGCCGTTCGTCACGCAGCGGGAGATCTGCGAGCGGTTCAACGTCAGCCATGCGACGGCCGTGCGCGCCTTGAACGACCTGGCCACCGAGGGTTACGTGGTGCGCCGCCGCGGTCAGGGCACCTTCGTCGCGGACCGGCCGCCGGCCGCGTCGCCGCCGTCGGACCGGACCATCGCGTGCGTGCTGCAGAACCAGGGCCCGCACGTCGGCCAGATCCTCGCCGGCATCGAGGAAGTGTGCGCGGATCTGGGTTATCGGCTGTTCCTCAACCACTGCGAGAACGACCCCGCGCGCGAGGAGAAGGCGCTGTGGGGCGCGCTGGAACACCAGGTCAGCGGCATCATCGTGTACCCGGCGGAGGGTTCGGCGGTGCTCACCCCGTACGCGGAGGCGCGGCGGCGCGGAGTGCCGCTGGTGATGGTCGACCGGTACCGGCCCGACCTGGCCACGGACGCCGTGGTGGCGGACAACATGTCCGCCGGCCGTGAGCTGACGACCGCGCTGATCGAGGCCGGGCACCGCACGATCGCCACGCTGTGGGACGAGATCGACGTGACCAGCATCCGGGATCGGCTCGCCGGCCACGTGCAGGCGTTGCGGGAACACGACATTCCGGTCCGACCGGACCTGACCGTGTTGCGCCGTTACCGTGATCAGCCGACCGAGGCCCGTCGGGCGATGCTCAACGAGCTGCTGCGGAGCAGTCAGCCACCGACGGTGTTGCTGTGCTCCAACGGGTACGCCCTGGCCACCGCCGCGCAGGACTTGGTGGCGTTGGGGTTGGAGGTGCCCGGCGACGTCGACCTGGCCGGCATGGACGACGCCGGTCCGTTCGACGTGCTGCCCCTGACCGCGGCGGCGATCTCCCTACCGTCACGGGAGATGGGCCGGCAGGCGATGACCCTGCTGCACGACCGCGTGACCGGCGCGGTGGCCGAGACCCAGCTGCTGGTGTTGCCGATAAGAGTCCAGACCCGACAGTCGTCGATGGGGTATCTGCGCGTTTCCAGGCTGGAACAGGGGGCGTCGTGACCGGGTTGCCCGAGGTGCTGCCGCCGTGGACGCCGCGTGACTCCGTGAGGGTCACCGCCGTGCGCGCGATTGTCACCGCGCCGGAAGGGATTCCGCTCGTCGTCGTCCGGGTCGACACGTCCGAGCCCGGTCTGTACGGCCTCGGCTGCGCCACCTTCACGCAGCGGTTCGCGGCGGTGGCGGCGGCCGTGGACGAGCACATGGGCCCGCTGGTGATCGGCCGCAGCCCCGCCGACATCGAGGACATCACCCGGCTCATCCACTACTCGTCCTACTGGCGCAACGGTCCCGTGCTGAACAACGCGCTGTCCGGGATCGACCAGGCGCTGTGGGACATCATGGGCAAGCGGGCCGGGATGCCGGTGCACGAGCTGCTCGGCGGCCGCAGCCGGTCCGCGATCGAGGTCTACTCCCACGCCGCCGGCGCGACCGTCGACGAGACGCTGGACGCGGCGGAATCCTTGCTGAACCAGGGTTATCGGCACATCCGGCTCCAGGTCGGCGGTCCCGGCCTCGGCACCTACGGGGCGCCGGGCACGCGCGGCGGTTATCCCCGCTCGCCGCATCCGGACGGGTGGGACGTCCGGCAGTACCTCAACGACACGCCGAAGTTGTTCGCCGCCGCGCGGGAACGGCTCGGCGAGGTCAGCCTGATGCACGACGTGCACAGCAGGTTGACGCCGAAGCAGGCGATCGTGCTGGCCCGGTCCCTGGAACCGTACGGACTGTCCTTTCTGGAGGATGTGATCCCGCCGGAGCACTACGACCAGCTGCCGGCCGTGCGGGCGGCGTCGCCGGTGCCGATCGCGGTCGGCGAGCAGGTCGGCTCGGTCGCCGACGCGGCCCGGTTGATCAAGGACGGCGGCGTGGACCTGCTGCGGTTGCACACGTCCGCCATCGGCGGCCTCACCCCGACCCGGAAGCTGGTGGCGCTGGCCGAGTTGCTGGGCGTGCGCACCGCTTTCCACTCCCCCGGCGACATCTCGCCGGTCGGCGTGGCCGCGAACCTCGCCGTGGACGTGTCCACGCCGGCGTTCGGCTACCAGGAGTCCCACACCTACAACGAGGCCACGCACGAGGTTTTCCCCGGCACGCCGGTGGTTCGCGACGGGCACCTGACGCCGTCCGACGAGCCCGGCTGGGGCGTCGACCTCGACGAGGCCGCGGCGGCGAAGTTCCCGCCGACCAAGTTCCTGCACGAACGCTGGTCGGCGCGGGTGCGCCGGCCGGACGGAGGTCTCGAAGCGCCCTGACATGGAGGCACTTCGCATGAGACCCACCTGCTCGAACGGCCGTTGCACACCGGGGCGACGCGGTGGCGCTGGTGTCGCGGCCCGGCCAGATCGTCACGCCGCGCTGTGAAGAGGTGATCGTGCATCCTGCCCCGTCCCGTGCCGAATGGGAACGCCTTGCCGACTCGATGCTGCTCGCCGTGCGGCCGTGGGCGACCGACACGCACGCGTTGATCCACCTGCCCGGCCCGGTGAGCGGCAGCGGCCGCTGGAGCGACGGGTTGGAGGGCTACGCGCGGACCTTCCTGCTGGCGGCGTTCCGGCTGGCCGGGGCGTCCGGCGACGATCCACATCGGTTCGCCGAGTGGTACGCGCAGGGGTTGGCGGCCGGCGTCGATCCCGCCAATCCCGACCGCTGGCCGCGGTTCGGCGAGTGCGTGCAGGCGAAGGTGGAGGCCGCGTCGATCGCGCTCGGGCTGCACCTGACCCGGCCGTGGCTGTGGGACCGGCTGAGCTCGCGCACCCAGCAGCGGCTGCTCGACTGGCTGGCCCCGATGGTCGGGGACGACATGCCGCAGAACAACTGGCTGTGGTTCCGGGCCGTCACCGGCGCCTTCGCCAGGACCGTCGGCGGGGCGTGGAGTCAGGACGATTTCGACCATGCCATCGAGTCCACGGACCGTTGGCACGCGGGCGAAGGCTGGTACTCGGACGGCCTGGCCGGCGGTGCACATCGCAATTTCGACCATTACAGCGGCTGGGCAATGCACTTCTACCCGCTGCTGTTCTGCGAGATCACCGGCGATGATCGCCTCGCCGAGCGGTACCGCAATCGCTTGCGGCTGTACCTTGCCGACTACGCCCGGCTGATCGGCGGCAACGGGTCCCCGCTGATCCAGGGCCGGTCGCTGACGTACCGGTTCGCGGTGCTCGCTCCACTGTGGATCGGCGCGCGGCACGACGCCACGCCGCTGCCGCCGGGGCAGACCCGGCGCATCGGCGGCCTGATGCTCGACCACTTCATGAACGCCGGCGCCGTCGACGACGACGGGCTGCTGACCTTGGGCTGGCACGCCCGGTTCCCGCGCATCCGGCAGGCCTATTCCGGCCCCGCGTCGCCGTACTGGGCCAGCAAGGGCTTCGCCGGTTTGTTGCTGCCGCCCGACCACGAAGTCTGGACGGCGCCCGAGGTTCCGCTGCCGGTGGAACAGGAGGACTACGAGATCTCCCTGCCGGCACCGGGGTGGACGGTCTCCGGCACTCGCTCCGACGGCGTGGTGCGGGTGCTGAACCACGGCAGCGACCACATCGACCCCGCGGAGTTGGCGACGGACGACCCCGCCTACGCCCGGATCGCGTACAGCACGCATGCCGCTCCGGAGATGACGCCGCCGCTCGACTCCTCGGCGACCCTGGTCGACTCCGACGGCCGCGCCGCGCATCGCCGCCCGCTGCAGGCGCTTGGGCCGGGGGTGTCGCGCAGCCGTGCGCACTGGCCCGCGGATGAGAGCTGGAATCCCTTCCACAGTCCCGAAACCACGTATAGGCTGGGGCCTTGGATCACCGTGGCCTCGGTGATCCACGGTGCCACCGAGGTTCGACTCGTTCGGGTCGACGAGGCCGACGAGTGCACTCATCCCGGACCGTGGCGGCTGCGGATCGGCGGCTGGGCAACGGTTCCCGGCAGCGGTCTGCACTCGTTGCTGATCGACCTCGCCGGCCTCGACGTCACCGAGACCGCGGTGGGCAAGGACTCCAACCCGCTGGGGCCGGTGTCCGAAATCCCCGTGCTGCTCACCGACGGCGACGTCGAGTACGGCCGGATCTACGCCGCCGCCGTGCATCTCGGCGGCTCCCCGCTCGAAGCGTTGCCAGAACTGGACATCACCGTCGACGTCGTCGACGTGCGGTGGCCCGACGGCCGAGTTGACCGGGTGGCGATGCCACCCGTCTGAAAATCTGGGAGGTCAACGATGACCCGCCGCTTATGGGTCCTGTTAGGACTGTTGGTCGCGCTCGTCGCCGCGCTGGCCGTGCCGGCCGGCGCGGCCCCGGTGTGGTATCCCAACGGGGTCGGTGCCGATCTCGGGCCCACCCCGCTGACGCTGGGCGTCACCGCCACCGCCGGTGACAACGCCGCCGGCCTGCGCACCGGCTCCGTGGACGGCCACAGCTATTGGCAGACCGACGTTTCGGCCGGCACGGGATACCTGAACTTCGCGCCCGATCCCGACTACTCCGTCACCGGCCCGGTCGTCGCCCTGGTGACGTACTACGACAGCGGCGTTGGCACCCTGACTCTCAACGGCAGCCCGGTGGCGACCCTGGCCGGCAGCAACACGTGGAAGCATGCCGCGACGACCCTGCCCGCGCTGGCGCCCGTCCGGCTGACCGGCGGCGCTTCGGACATCACCGTCGCGCAGATCCGGATCACCGCCGCTGGTCCCAGCGCCACGCTCGGCCCGAACGCGTCCAACACCGGCGTCGCGCCCAATCCCGGCGACAACCCGTCCGGCCTGATCACCGGCACCGCGGCCGGTCGTGGCTACTGGCAGACCAACGCCGCGTCGCCCGCGCCGGCCACCAACTACTTCTACATGAACGTCGCCGACTCGTACGCGTACGACACGAAGAACGTCGTCCTCGTCGACGTGGACTATCTCGATGCCGGCAACGGCACCCTCGACCTGCAGTACGACTCCCCCGGCAACGATCTGCCGAACAAGTTCAAGCCCTCGGAGATCGTGCGCTACGGCGACACCGGCGCCTGGCAGACGCACGACTTCGTGCTCGACGACGCGATCCTCACCAACCGCACCAACGGTTCCGACTTCCGCATCGCCCACGACGGGTCCGATGTGGAGGTGAAGGTCGCCGCCGTGCGGGTGACCGTGATCCCGTCCACCTTGGACGTCAAGGCCGGCCTGCGCAACCTCACCGCCCAGGCGGATCTGACCGTCTACGGCGCTCGCGAGGGGACCCGGGACGGCCAGTACCCCGCCGGTTCGAAGGCCGCCTTCGGCGCGCAGATCGCCAAGGCGCAGGCCGTGATCGACGACCCGAACGCCACTCCCGCGCAGGTCAAGGCCGCCTTGCAGGCGCTCTACGACAGCTACCAGGCGTTCAGGGCGTCCGCGGTCAACACGAATGTCGCCGCCGGCCGGCCGCTCTCGACCGGTCCGGGCTGGACTCAGGTCGATCTCGGCAAGCCCCAGCCGGTCAACGACGTCTACGTCCAGTGGGGCCAGGCCTTCTCGCACGACTACAAGGTGCAGACCTCGGTCGACGGCTCGTCGTTCGTCACGGTGGGCGAATCCGGTGCCACCGAGGCCAACCGCTCGTCGCGTACCGACTTCCCGGTGGTGAACGCACGCTACGTCCGGCTGGACTACGACGGATCGGCCGACGTCGCCGACCTTCAAGTTCGGAATCAGCGGGTGGTCACGCCCAAGCCGCAGCTGATCAGGACCAAGTACCCGACCGCCGACCCGGTGATCGCCGACTTCGTCGCCACGAACTATGGCGCGGATCCCCGTGGTGTCAAGGATTCCACCAAGGCGCTGCAGGCCGCGCTGTACGACTGCTACGACGCCGGCGGCGGCACCGTGTGGCTGCCCGACGGCACCTACCGCGTCACCGACACCGTCGAGGTGCCGGCGTTCTGCTCGCTGCGCGGCGACCGGCGCGATCCCGATCACGGCGGCGGCAGCTACGGCACCGTGATCAGCGCCGACCTGCCGTCCGGCGACAACGGCCCGGTGCTGTTCCGGATCGGCGGCAGCGCCGGCGTCATGGGGCTGACTACGTACTACCCCCACCAGAGCGCGACGTCGCCCGTGCCGTACAGCTACACGTTCGAGATCACCGGCAGCGCCTGGGCCAGCGACGAGAACTACATGATGGGCACGGTTTCCGACGTCACCATGCTCAACTCGTACCGCGGCATCGGCATCAGCACCATGCGCGACGAGCGCGGCCGGCCGCCGGCCGTCGGGCAGACCCACGAGTCCGCGACCGTGCGGAACGTCAAGGGCACCGCGCTGTTCGAGGGCGTCGAGGCGTACAACGGGGCCGATGTCGGCACCTGGGAGAACGTCACCTTCGACAACTCCTACTGGGCCTCCGCGCCGCACCAGTACAACCCCCCACGTCGCTCCACTGTGGACGCCTGGACCCGCGCGCACGGCACCGGTTTCGTGCTCGGGGACCTGGAGTGGGACCAGTTCAACGACATCGCCGCCGCCGACTACCACGTCGGCATCCACATCGTGCCAGGCCAGCGCGTCGACTTCGCCGGCGCGTTCCAGGGCGTGCAGATCAGGCGCGCCGACACCGCGCTGCTCGTCGACCGGTTCGACTCTCGCTGGGGTTTGATGATCGGTCGCGGGACCTTGGACGGGGCCGTCACCAACAACTCGGCCGGCTTCGTCAAGCTCACCGACGTCAAGGTCACCGGGCCGCTCAAGGGCACCGTCTACCAACTGTCCGGCAAGGCACCCGCCTACGACTCGTCGCAGCCCTCTCCCCGCCCGTCGCGTAACGCCCTGTACGTTACCGACGCCCCGCACGGCAACGGTTACGTCCCCGCCGCCGACGCCACCACCGGCATTCAGCGCACCCTCGACCGCGCCGGCCGTGACGGCGGCGGCATCGTCTACCTGCCGGCCGGCTGGTATCGGGTTTCCGGTCTTCTGACCGTTCCCGCCGGCGTCGAGCTGCGCGGCGCTTCGTCCGTGCCCAACCGGGACGAGGACGGCAAGAGCGGCGGGACCGTGCTCATGTCCTACTCCGGCCGTGGCACCGCCACCCCTGACACCGATCCCGCCCTCGTCACGCTCGACGGCAGGAACTCCGGCGTTCGCGGCCTCCGGGTCTTCTACCCCGGCCAGAACCCCGCCGCTCCCGACGGCCTCGTCCCCTACCCGTACGCCATCCGTGGCAACGGCGCCGGCACGTACGTCATCAACGTCGGCATGTCCAACGCCTACAACGGCATCGACCTGGCCACCTTCCGCAACGACCACTTCTTCGTCGGCAAGCTCGCCGGCACCTTCGTCCGGCACGGCATCACCGTCGGCCATTCCGACGACGGCGTCATCAACGGTGTGCTCACCAACGGCAACACCTTCGTCCGGCTCGGCTTCTACCTGCCCGACTGGGCCTCCGGCGCCAACCTGTTCCCCCAGGTCATCGACGGATTCACCCGCAAATCCGCCGACCTGGTCACCGTGGACGGCGCCCACAACCTCACCGTCACCGACGCCTTCGGCTACGGCCTCCACAACGGCCTCGTCGTCAAATCCGGCGATGTCCACGCCTTCAACCTCGGCACCGACAACCTCGGCTCCGACGGCTTCACCGTCAAGGCCGCCGCTGGTTCCACGACCGTGCTCAACCTCTTGCGCTACAACGGCGCCACCAGCACCGGCCCCGTGCGTCTCGTCGACGTCATGGCCATCAACATGGTCCAGTCCGCCGTTTCCGTCTCCGCCACCCCCGGGGGCTCGGCCCACCTCACCGGCGCCGAAACGGAACCCGGCAAATACGAAACCGGCAGCTCGGTCACGGCCACCGCGCGCCCGGCCCCCGGCTACCACTTCGTCGCCTGGACCGTCGCCGGCAAGGAGGTTTCCACCTCACCCACCTACACCTTCACCGTCACGACCGACGCCGCCCTGGTGGCCACCTTCGCCCGTTGAGGACGCCACCCTGGTAGCCACCTTCACCCGCTGAACGTGGCGCGGCCAGCCACAGGCGCCACTGAAAACGCAGCCCCCGTTTCCATCCAACCAGATCAACCTGGCAGTTCTGGATTTCACCAGGAATGATCTTGCCGTCACGGCGAAGTGTCGGTGCGGTGTGGTTGGATGGAAACGGGGGCTGCTCTGCGCCCGGTCATAACGGAACCCGACTGCACGACGAAGCACCTGCCGAGGTTGCGGTCAGGAGGCCCAGGCGATGAAGTACCGGTTCAATCCCCCACCGAACTGGCCGCCGACGCCGGCGGGGTGGATTCCGCCCCAAGGGTGGCAGCCGCCCGCGGAGTGGCCGAGGCCGCCCGATTCCTGGCAGCTCTGGGTGCCGGACGTCCCGCAGGCAAGTGCCGCGGCGGCACAGCCCCAGCAGCCGGTCGACGCCCAGCCGCCGGAAAAGCGAGTCGGATTGTTCGCGGCCCGGAAGAGGCTCCCGCAGGTTGAGGCCGAGCTGCAGCTATCCCGAGAGCAGGAGCGTCGACTCCAAGGGGCCTTGCACCAGGAGAGCAGCCGCGCGACGCAGCTGGCGGCGCAACTCGCGGAAGTGTCGGCGCGGTACGACGAGCTGCGCGGCAGGGACGCGGTCGCACTGGAGAATGACATCGCGAACGCCCGCCGGCTGCTGGCCAAGCTCACCGCCGACGCGGAGGCGCAGGGGGCGAGCGATGCAGCCCGACAGAGCGAAGCGTCGAACGCGCTCATGGCTGTGCACCAGCAGGTCGAGGCGGCGCAGTCCGAATTGCAGCGGATCCGGGGCCAGATCGTCGAGACACAAGAACTCGCACTGCTGCAGGAAGCAGGAATCTACGAGTTCCGTCACCGACTGGCGGACTCCGTGGCGTACAAGGCATCCCTGGAGCGGCTCAAGGACGCCATCAAGACGTCGGCCAAGAACAACCATGCGATCACGGCCACCACGAACTGGACGGTCAACAACTCGGCCGTCGAGGGGCAGCGTATGGTCCGCGACTTCTCGAAACTGATGCTCCGCGCATACAACACCGAAGCGGACAATTGTGTTCGGTCCATGCGCCCACACCGACTGGAGTCGTCCAAGGACCGCCTCACCAAGGTCCGGGACATCATCTCCAGACTCGGCAAGACCATGCACATCAACATTGCCTCCGGATACCACAGACTGCGAATCGAGGAACTCGAACTCACCGCCGACTATCTGGCGAAGGTCGAGGAGGAGAAGGAGCGCGTCCGGGCGGAGCGCGAGCGCCAGCGCGACGAGGCACAGGCCCAACGCGAGTTCGAACGGGAGAAGGCGCGGCTGGCCAAGGAGTTGTCGCACTGGCGGACCGCCATGCAGAAGTGGACGGGCGCCGGTGACGCCGCCAAGATCGCCGAGGCTGAGAGCAAGCTGGCCGAGATCGGCGAGGCGATCAAGGGCGTGGAGGAGCGGGAGGCCAACATCCGCACCGGATGGGTCTACGTGATCTCCAACGTCGGGTCGTTCGGTCATGACGTCGTGAAGATCGGCCTGACCAGGCGGCTGGACCCCACGGAGCGAGTGCGCGAGCTCGGCGACGCCTCGGTCCCGTTCAAGTTCGACGTGCACGCACTGATCTTCGACGCCGATGCGGTGAGCCTGGAAACCCGCCTGCACCAACGGCTCGACAGCCGGCGGGTCAACCGCGTCAATCTCCGGCGCGAGTTCTTCCACGTCACGCCGGCGGAAGTCCTCGACATCCTCCACACGATGGGACTCCAGGACAACCTCGTGGACTACGTCGAGGAACCCGAGGCTGAGGAATGGCGGTCCAGCCAACGCCTGTCCGACGCCGAGCAGGGGGCACGCACGCCGGCCGCGTGACCGGGTCAGTAGACGTCGCGGAGGTAGCGGCGGTCGGTGGCGAGTTGCTTGAGGTAGGCAGTGGCCTGGTCGGTGGTCATGCCGCCGTGGGTGGCGACGATCTCGCGGAGGGTCCGGTCGACGTCCTTGGCCATGCGGGTGGCGTCGCCGCAGACGTAGACGTGGGCGCCGTCCTTCAGCCAGCGCCAGAGATGGGCACCGTGTTCGCGCATCCGGTCCTGCACGTAGACCTTGGCGCGCTGGTCGCGGGAGAAGGCCAGGTCGAGGCGGGAGAGGAGGCCGTCGGAGCGGAACCGGGAAAGCTCGTCACGGTAGTAGAAGTCGGTGGCACGGCGCTGTTCGCCGAAGAACAGCCAGTTGGGGCCGCCGGCGCCCCGGGCGGCGCGTTCCTCCAGGAAGCCGAGGAACGGGGCGATGCCGGTGCCGGGACCGACCATGATCATGGGGGCTGAGGGGTCGGCGGGCGGGCGGAAATGGGGCGAGCGCTGGATGAACGCCTTGACGGGCGAGCCGGCGGCGCGGTCGGCGAGGTAGGTGGAGCAGACGCCGCCATGGGATCCGTAGCGGACAACGGAAACGGTGAGCCGGATCCGGGACGGGCTGACGAGCGGACTGGACGAGATGGAGTACTGCCGGGGCTGCAGCCGCTTGAGGACCTCGGCCCAAGCCTGGGCATCGGCGCGCACAGGGTATTCCCGCAGCACATCGACGGCGTGCCGGCCCCAGGCCCACTTGGCCAGCTCGCCCTTGTTGTCGGGGCGCAGCAGGTGCCGCAGCTCGCGGTCGCCGTTGTGCTCGGCGACGAAGTGCAGCAGCGAAGGGGTGATCCGCGCGATCTCCAACTCGTCCCGGAGGGCGTCGCCGAGGTCGAAGTCGAGGCCCTCAAGGGAAATCGAGGACGAGCCGTCGAGGCCGGTCACGTCGAGCCACTCGTCGACCAGCGCGGTACTGTTGACCGGCAGCACGCTCAGGGCGTCACCGGTCTCGTAGACGAGGTCGCCGGCGTCGAAGGTGAACTCCCGGACTTCCTTGCCGGCGCCGGGCAGGCTGAGCAGCCGGTTGCCGACCAGCTCGATCTCACGGTGCCGGGCCGGGGACGAGTTCAGCGCGACGATCACCTGGTCGAGCCATCGCCGCGCGGTGGCCTGGTAGTCGGGCTCGCAGTCGACCCGCGGCACGAGATGGGTCGCGCCCAGTTCACGGAGCCGTTGGTCGATCCGCTTGCCGTGGCCACAGAAGTTGTCGTAACTGGAGTCGCCGAAGGCCAACACCGCATACTGGAGCCCGGCGAGCGTGTCCTGTGTGGACAGATGGTCCCAGAACGTGACGCCGTTGTCCGGGGCGTCACCGTCGCCGAAGGTGCTGGTGATCAGCAGCACCGGATTGCCGGTACGCAGCGTCTCGGCGGACGCCTCGGCCATGCTCACCAGCACCGGCCGCCACCCGTTCTCCGCCAACCGCCGCGCCGCCTCGGCCGCGAACTGCTCGGCGTTGCCGGTCTGCGACGCCCACAGGACCGCGATCTCCTTGCCGGGTAATGGTTCCGGTGCGGCACCGCCGCGTGAATACATGCCGGCGAGCAGACCGTCGACCCAGGCCGCACGGGTCGGTTCGATCGGCGCATGCGGCGGCAGCACCGGCACGCCGACACCCCCGGCAGTCACGCCGGAAGCGAAGCCCGCGAGGTATTGCCGCTCCGCGGAGGTGAAATCGGGCATCGGCACGTCGTCCACGCCGAGCATCGCGGCGAGGGGGATGGTGCGCTCGGTGGTGGCGACCTGCCCGCCGGGTCCGCCGGCCGCAGCCACGCCAGAAGCACCCGCGGCGAACCCGGCCGCCGCAGCCGCCACGGCAGATGCGGCTGATCCCGGAGAGACGGACGCACCGGACGCGGCGGAGGCAATCGTCCAGGCCGGCGGCACATCCCCGCCCGGCTCCGACCCGCCTGGCGCGGCGGCGGCAGCGACCTTGGCCAGGGACACCGCGCACACCTTGAACTCCGGCTGGAACGAGATGGGGTCGACGGCGTCGTTGGTCACGGCGTTCACGCTGAGGTACTCGCCGAACAGGTCGTTCCAGTGGAACGGGGCGAAGCAGCAGCCGGGACGGACCCGATCGGTCACCACGGCGGGGAGCACGGCGCGGCCGCGACGGGAGGCGATCTCCACCTGATCGCCGTCCACAATAGACATGTCGGCGGCGTCGGAGGGATGCAGCTCCAGGAAGGGGCCGGGGTTGAGCCGGTTGAGCTTGGCGACCTTGCCGGTCTTGGTCAGGGTGTGCCACTGGTGCTGCACGCGGCCGGTGTTCAGGGTGAACGGGAACTCGTCGTCAGGAAGCTCCGCGGCCGGCAGGTGGGGCCGGGCGAAGAACACCGCCTTGCCGGAAGCGGTGGGAAAGCTCACCGATTCGTCGGTGACGTAACGGATGGGGTTGCGGGCCGGGCCGTCCGGGGCGCTGGGCCACTGGACGGGAGTCTCGCGCAGCCTCGAGTAGGTGATGCCCCGTAAGTCGTAGCCGGTGAAGGGATTGCCGAAGCGCTTGATCTCCTCGAAGATCTCCTCGGCGCTGTCGTAGTGGAACGGGAAGCCCATCTCGACGGCGACGCGGGCGATGAGCTGCCAGTCGGGCAGCGCCTGCCCGGCGGGAGACACGGCCCGGCGCGCGAGCGTGACGTTGCGCTCGGAGTTGACCATCACGCCCTCGACCTCGGACCAGATGGCCCCGGGCAGCACGATGTCGGCGTAGCCGTTGGTCTCGGTGTCGGCGAAGGCGTCCTGGGTGATGACCAGTTCGGCGGCCTCGAGGCCCTCGATCACGGTGCGCCGGTTGGCCACGGAGGCGACGGGGTTGGTGCAGATGATCCAGCACGCCTTGATGTCGCCGTCGGCCATCCGCTCGAACATCTCCACCGTGCCGCGGCCGACCTCGGTGCGGATGGTGCCGGGCGGCACCTCCCAGAGCTCCTCGACGAACGCCCGGTCCTCTGTGGACAGCACGGAGCGCTGGCCGGGCAGTCCGGGGCCCATGTAGCCCATCTCCCGGCCACCCATGGCGTTCGGCTGCCCGGTCAGCGAGAACGGCCCGCTGCCGGGCCGGCAGATCGCGCCGGTCGCGAGGTGGAGATTGCACAGGGCATTGGTGTTCCACGTGCCGTGCGTGCTCTGGTTGAGCCCCATGGTCCAGCAGCTCATCCAGTTGCCCGCGGCGCCGATCCACCTGGCCGCGGTGCGGATGTCGTCCTCGGGAATGCCGGTGATGCGGGCGACCACGTCCGGCGGGTAGTCGGCGAGGAACTCGGGCATCGCCTCCCAGCCCTCGGTGTGCGCGGCGACGAACTCCTCGTCGACGAGGCCGTCGGCGTGGATCAGGTGCAGCAGCCCGTTGAGCAGGGCGAGGTCCGTCCCCGGTGCGATCTGCAGGAACAGGTCCGCCTTGGCGGCGGTCGCCGTGCGCCTGGGGTCGACGACGATCAGCTTGGCGCCGCGCTTGACCCGGTCCATCAACCGCAGGTACAGGATCGGGTGGCAGTCGGCCATGTTGGAGCCGATCACCAGGAACACGTCGGCGTGCTCGAAGTCCTCGTACGATCCGGGCGGCCCGTCCGCGCCGAGCGACAGCTTGTAGCCGCTGCCGGCGCTGGCCATGCACAGCCGGGAGTTGGACTCGAGCTGGTTGGTGCGGACGAACCCCTTGGCCAGCTTGGTGATCAGGTACTGGGCCTCCAGGGTGAGCTGCCCGGAGACGTAGAACGACAGCGCGTCCGGACCGTGCTCGTCGAGGATCGCGCGCAGCTTCGTCGCCGCGAGGGTGATCGCTCGGTCCACATCGGTCGGCTCGGCCGGGGCCTCCCGGTCGGCGCGGACCAGGGCGGTGGTGAGCCGGCCGGGCGCGGCGAGCATCTCGTGGCTGGTCGCGCCCTTGGTGCACAACCGGCCGAGGTTGGCCGGGTGATCCTTGTCACCGGCGACCGACACCACGCGGTCGTCGCGAACGGTGAGCACGATGCCGCAGCCCACGCCGCAGTACGAGCACACGGTCCTGACCGTCGAATCGGGCACGGGCGCAAACATAGGAACGGGCTGTTGCGCGGTGGTGACACGGCCCGCTGCGGCCGTTACATCTACTGCACAATCGTGTTTCGCGGGCGGTGAGGGCGCCGGCGAATCGGGCAAACCACGATACCGGCGACGTACCAGAACGGGTTGGGGATGCGCTCAGCTAGACCCGGAACGCTCGCCGGTAGGCGCCCGGAGTGGTGCCCACCACAGCCCGGAAGCGCCGGCGCAGGTTGACCGCGGACGTCAATCCGACGCGGGCGGCGATGGCCTCCACCGGCAGATCGGTCTCCTCCAACAGGCTGCGGGCCTCGGCGATCCGGCGGGACAGCAGCCAGCTGCCCGGGCTCGTGCCGAGTTGGTCGGCAAACCGCCGTGCCAGCGTGCGGGGCGAGACGTTGAGCTGGGCGGCCAGGTCGCCGACTGACAGCGGCGTGCCCAGGCGAGCGCCGGCCCAGGCCAACAGACCGTCCAAAGAGGACGATTGCGGCGACGCAGGTGCGTACTGGATCTGTCCGCCGTCGCGGTGCGGCGGCATCACCATGTGTCGCGCGACAAGGGTGGCGTGCCCGGCGCCGTGGTCCCGCCGGACGAGATGCAGGCACAGGTCGATGCCCGCGCCGGCCCCGGCGCTCGTGGCGACGTCGCCGTGGTCGACGTACAGCCGGTCCGGCTCCACCCGGATCTGCGGGAACTCCCGCCGCAACTGCTCGGCCCTCGCCCAGTGGGTGGTGGCGGAACGACCGTCCAGCAGGCCGGTGCGGGCCAGCGCGAACACGCCGGAGCAGATCGTGACGAGCCGCGCCCCACGGGCGTGTGCCCGCAGCAGCGCGCGGCGCACGCGGGCGGACAACGGGGCCTCCACCGGCAGCCAGCCGGGGATGATCACCGTGTCCGCGGACGTGAGCGCCGAGAGGCCCCGCGTCACGGACATCGCGTACCCGGCCGAGGTCGGGACCGGGCCGGGCGTCTCGGTGCACACCTCGAACTCGTAGTACTGCGGGATCCCGGCCCGCGCCGTGCCGAAGACCTCGGCGGCGCAGCCGAGTTCGAACGTCGACTGCACCGGGCGCACCAGGGCCACCACGCGATGCATGGCAGGAAAGTACCCCATGGTGTCATTTACGACACTGGCCCGCCGGCCACGAACCCGGCACCGTGAAGACCATGCACCCCGAGATCCTCGCCCAGCCGGGCTACATCTCCGCCCACGTCAAGGATTCCCCGGTCCGCGAGCTGTTCCCCGGCATTCGACTCCGTCCACTGTGGACGGGCCCGAGCGGCGCCCACGCCAATGTCCTGGAGATGGATCCGGGCACGTCCTGGCCGCGCCGCGACGTCCACGAGCCCGGCCCGGAGGAGGTCTACGTGGTCGCGGGCACGTTCAACGACGGCGCACGCGACTACCCGGCCGGGACGTTCCTCCACGCGCCGGCCGGATCGTGGCACGTGCCGTCGACCGCCACCGGCTGCACGCTGTTCCTCTTCTACCCCGAGGGCTAACCCGACAGCCGGTCCAGCCACTCCCGCAGCATCGCCGTCTCCGCCGCGGACAGCTTCCCGCCGCCCTCTCCCAGCGCCGCCGACAGCGCCACCGCCAGCGCCCCGACGGAACCGTCGCCGGGAGCAGCGTCGTCCGTCACCAACGAACCGAGCACGGCATCCCGGACACGGGCGGACATGCCCAGGTCGCGGTCGTCCTCCGGCCGGGCGATCAGGCTCAGGGTGACCCCGACGTTGGCGGCGACGATCTCCCGCGCGGCCTCGGCCGGCGGCACGAGCAGCCGTCCCTGCCGGGCGACCTCGACGAGCCGGTCCAGCAGCATGGCCTCGGCCCGAGCAGTCAGCGTGCACGGCACCGTCGGCTCGATCTGCCCGTAGAGCAGCACGTAGAAGCCGGGATGCTCCAGGCCGTAGCGCACGTGGCTGTCCCAGCCGGATCGCAGCGCCCGCACCGGATCGGCGGTGTCCTCGGTGTGCTGCTCCACGTACTGCGTGAACCCGTAGTTGACCACGGCGTCGAGCAGGCCCTGCTTGCTGCCGAAGTGGTGGTACAGGGTGGGCGCCTGCACGCCGGCGCGCTCGCAGATGGCACGGGTGGAGACGTTGCCGCCCCGCGCCTCGTGCAGCAGCTGCCCGGCGGCCAGCAGCAGCCGGTCCCGGGCCGAACTCGTCATGCCCAGAGCCTAGCGCTACACGGCGGCCTGTAGCGTCATTTCCTGGCCTTGGCCAGCTCCTCCTGCGCCCACGCCGCCCACTGCCGCTGCATCTCGGTGTAGCGCAGGCCCCATTCCAACGCGATCCGGCCGTAGACGGCGAGGTCGGCGGTCTCGGGCGCGATCGCCTCCTGGGTGGCGCGCAGTTCGGACTGGTGCTCGACGGCCTGACCCTCGCGCTTGCGCAGGAACTCCTCGCCCTGCTCGTGGTCGACCACGCCGAGGAAGAACACCCGCAGCAGCATGTCGTTGCGCCGCAGGACGGTCGGCTCGACGTCGGTGAGCCAGTGCTTGAGCTCGGCCAGTCCGGCGTCGGTGAGCGCGTACTCCTTGCGCCGGCGCGCGCCCTCCTCGGTGACGGTCACCAGGCCCGCCTCGGCCAGCTTGCCCAGCTCGCCGTACAGCTGGCTCTGCGTCGCCGGCCACACGTTCGCCAGCGAGCCGTTGAACGTCTGAAGCAGGTCGTATCCGCTCGCGGGACCGAAGGTGAGCAGCCCGAGGGCCGCGTGGCGCAGGCTCATGCCGCCATGATACTCCAGCTTTGACATGTTCGCTGAGCAACTTACATATCTGACATGTCAGTACAGAAATATGACTGCCTGGCAGGATGCCTGACATGACGACGGGACTGCCACACGAGGCCGTGCGCACGGCCTGGACGGCGCTGCGGACGGAAACCCCGATGCTGCACCTCGACACGGCGGCGTGCGGCCGCACCAGTGTCGCCACCCGGGCCGCTATCACCGAGCACCTCGAACTGGAAGCCCAGCTCGGCGGCTATGTCGCCGAGGCGGAGGCGGCGGAGGCGATCACGACGGCCCGCCGGCTGCTCGGCGACCTGCTCGGTTTCCGGACCGACGAGGTGGCGCTGCTCGACAGCGGCTCGGCCGCCGGGGCGCAGCTGCTGGCGGCGTGGCCGTGCGAGCGGGGCGACCGGGTGTGGATCGCGCCGAGCGAGTGGGGCTGGAACCTGGCGGCGTTCGGCGACCGCGGGCTCGACGTCACGATCCTCGACGTGGACGACGAGGGCCTGATCGATCTCGACGCGTTGCGGAAGAGGCTGCGCACCGAGCGGCCCGCCATGGTGCACCTGACCGCTTTCACCGCGCACCGGGCGCTCGCGCAGCCGGCGGCGGAGATCATCGCGATCTGTGACGCCGCCGAGGTGCCGGTGGTGATCGACACCGCGCAAGCGTTGGGGCACATCGACATCCCGGCCGGTGCGGCCGCGGTGTACGGCACCGGACGGAAGTTCCTGTGCGGGCCGCGCGGCGTCGGTTACCTGGCCGTGCGCGAACCGTGGCAGCGGAGGCTCACTCCCCGCGCCCCGGCGCTGAACCTGGGCGGACAGCCGGTCCGCAACCTGGAGAGCCGGGAGGCGTACGTCGCCGGCCGGGTCGGGCTGGCGACCGCACTCCGGCAGTACGTCGAGATCGGGCCGGCGCGGATCCGGGAACGGCTCGCGGCCATCGGCCGTGAACTCCGCGCCGGACTGGCCGATCTCCCCGGCTGGTCGCTGCGGGACGCCGTCGACGCGCCGGGCGCGATCGTCGCGCTGGTGCCGGACGCGGAGAGGGATCTGGTCCAGCTGCGGTCGGATCTGATCGAACGCAAGATGGTGTGCACGGCCTCGGGGCCCGAGCGGGCGCCGATGGACATCCCGCGGCCGATGCTGCGGCTCAGCCCGCACGTGGACTTCGAATCGGCGTGGATTCCACAGATCAGGTCGCTGCTGACGGCATAGCCCCGCCATTCGCTACAGTTGATACATGCCGACGTATAGCGGGTTCTGATGCCCACCGCCGAGGAGATGCTGAGCGTGGCGGCGGTGCGGACGCTGGCCGACGTGCTGGGCCAGGCGCCGACGGTCCGGTCCGTGCAGCTGGACGGGGCGGCCTTCAGCGACCGGGGCCGGCTGGTCCGCGACGCGCTGCTGGCCGACCTGCCCGCGAAGTACGCGTCGTTCGAACGGGCGATCCGCAGGGCCATGCAGGATCCGCGCTTCACCGGCTGGATGATCTGGCCCGTCACCGAGGCGGTGGCGGTTCGCGCCGTGCCGGACGCGTTCGACGAGGGCCTGGCGCTGGTCGCCGACCTGACGTCCCGGCTCACCGGCGAGTTCGCGCTCCGCACCTTCCTCGCCGCCGACCTGGACCGCACGCTGGCGGCCGCGCTGCGCTGGACCGCCAGCCCCGACGAGCACGTCCGGCGGCTGGCCAGCGAGGGAACCCGGCCGCGGCTGCCGTGGGCGAAGCGGGTTCCCGCCATCCTCGACGATCCACAGTCGACGGTGCCGATCCTCGACGCCCTGCACCGCGACCCGTCGCCGTACGTGCGGCGGTCGGTGGCCAACCACCTCAACGACATCAGCCGGGCCGATCCCGCGCTGGCCGTCGACATCGCGACCCGTTGGCTGACAACGGAGACGCTGCCGCTGGTGCGACACGCCCTGCGCACCCTGATCAAGGCCGCCGACCCCGGCGCGTTGTCGCTGCTGGGCTTTCCACCGGCCACCGCGGTCACCGTGGTGGGGCCGACGCTCGGCGCTGCACACGTTCGCATCGGCGAGGAACTGCCGTTCGAGTTCACCCTGCGCAACGACGGCGGCGCGGAGGTGCGGCTGGCCGTGGACTACGTGGTGCACCATCGAAAGGCCAACGGCACGCTGAGTCCCAAGGTGTTCAAGCTGACCACCCGCACCCTCGCGGCGGGCGAATCCGTGACGATCGGCCGCCGCCACTCGTTCCGTCCGATCAGCACCCGCGTCTACCACGCCGGGGAACACGCCCTGGAACTTCAGGTCAACGGCCGCACTTTCGGGCGAACCTCGTTCACCCTGCGCCCCCAGGGCTAGACACAGGGGTGGTGTCACGCCACCGTCCTGTAGATAATCGCCGGAGCAGCCACCCCCGCCATCACCCGGTGGGAGCAATTCCCGTGGGCGTCAGGCCGCTTTACAACGGCGGGACTACGACGGTCAGGTGACCCGAGGTTCGCGGTCGACGGCCGGTGCGTGGCACAGTAGTGCATTCACGGCAGTCACTGAGGACGGTTCAGATGGGTTCTGGTGCAACCGGGTCGGGCCGTGGCGCCCGCCCGACGGTCACCCGGCGCAGGGAGGTCAGCGACGCCAGCGCGCGCTCGCTGCTGACCACGGTACTGGGCGAGTACGTGCTGCCGCAGGGAGAACCGGTCTGGACACAGACGATCGTCGACGTGCTCGGCCGCTTCGACATCGAGGAGAAGTCGGCCCGGCAGGCGCTGGCCCGGGTCGCCGCCGAGGGCTGGCTCAGCTCCGAGCGGGTCGGGCGCCGGGTGCGCTGGGCGCTCACCCCGCCCGGGCGGCGGCTGCTCGTCGAGGGCGCCGAGCGGATATACGGCTTCGGCAGCGGCATCCAGCAATGGGACGGCCGCTGGCTGGTGGTCATGGTGTCCGTGCCCGAGACCAAGCGCGAGCTGCGGCACCGGCTGCGGACCCGGTTGAGCTGGGCCGGTTTCGGCTCCCCCGAGCCCGGAGTGTGGGTGTCCCCGCACGTCGGCGCCGAGGTCGAGGCGAAGTCCATTCTGGAGGACCTGGCCCTGACCAGCGACGTCATGTCCTTCATCGCCACCTACGGCGCGCTGGGCGACGTGCAGCGCATGGTCGCCGCCGCCTGGGACCTGCAGGAGGTCGCCGAGCGGTACGAATCCTTCATCGACCAGTTCAGCGGGTTGGACGCCCGCACGCCGGAGGCCGCGCTGCTGGCCCAGACCCGGCTCGTGCACGAGTGGCGCCGGTTCCCGTTCCTCGACCCGCAGCTGCCCGGCGAGCTGTTGCCGGCGAAGTGGAGCGGCTCGCGGGCGACCCAGCTGTTCAACGACAACCATGCGGCGTGGCGGGAACCGGCCCAGCGTGGCTGGCAGGAGTTGGTGTCGCAGCAGGCGTGAGCGCGCCGGCCGTGCCCACCCTTTCCTTGCCTATACATCCAATCCCGGGAACACCTTGGCGGCGTTTCCGCTGAGCACTCCGGCCAGCAGCTCCTCCCCGAGCCCCAACTCCCTGAGGGCGGCCACGTTGCGGGCCGCGCCCGGGACTCCCGGCCAGTCGGTGCCGAAAATCCAGCGGGCGGCGAGTCGCCGCAGGTCGAAGCGGGCGTAGTACTCGGGAAGCTTGCGCGGCGGCAGGCCGGCGAGGTCGAGCCACACGTTGGGCTTGGCCAGCGCGAGGAAGGCCGCCGTGTCGTACCACCAGCCCCGGCCGCCGTGGGCGAACACGAACTGCACGGCCGGAAAGTCCTCGACCACGTCGACCAGCAGCGCGGGATCCCCGTAGCTGGAACGGGATCCCGGGAAGCTGGACACTCCCGAGTGGAAGATCACCGGAACGCCGCGTTCCTCGCACACCCGGTACACCGCATAGACCTCGCGGTCGCCGGGCGAGAAGCAGCCGTGCACGGGATGCAGCTTCACGGCCACGGCGCCGAGGTCGAGCTGACGCTCCACTTCGGACGCCAGCGGGTGGTGCAGGTGCGGGTTCACGTTGGCGACCAGCCGGAACCGCTCCGGGTTGTACGAAACGATCGGCAGCAGGTCCTCGATCGGCTGAATTCCCGTCGCCCGCGGGCTGTACTCGCAGAACAGCAGCGCCCGGTCGACGCCCTGCTCCGCGAGCAACGCGTCCAGCTTCGAAGGCACCGGGTCGCCGTTCTCGGAGTAGACCGAGCGCCACGGGTGGTCGCCGCTGAACTGGTCGGCCCACTCCAGCCACGCCGGCTTCAAAGTGGACAGTCGCGGCACGTGCACGTGCGCGTCAACGATCATCGGTCAACCCGGTCATCGATCAATACGTCCTTGACGATGTCCCGCAACACGTTCCGGCGAATCTTGCCGGTGGCGGTCTTCGGCATCTCGGTCACCTCGACCACCGCCCGCGGCCGCTTGTACGAGGCCAGCCCGTCCCGGCACCACGTGATCAACGCATCCTCGTCCACCTTGTGCCCCAACGCCGGCACCACGCACGCGACGGGCTTCTGCAGCCCGGACTCGTCGGTCGCCGACACCACGGCGACCTCCTCCACGTCCGGGTGCTCCAGCAGCCGGTTCTCCACCTCGAACGGCGACACCCACACGCCGCCGGCCTTGAGCATGTCGTTGCTGCGCCCCAGATACGTGTAGGTGCCGTCGGCGTTGCGCCGGTAGGTGTCGCCGGTGCGCAGCCATCTGCCCTGGAACACCTCGCGGGTGATGTCGTTGCGGCACCAGTAACCCGTCGCCGTCGACGGCCCGTTGACGAGCAGATCCCCCGTGTCGGCGAGGTTTCCGGCCTCGTCGCGGATCTCCACCTGGTAGCCGGGCACGGGCACACCGCTGGTGCCGGCCACCGCCTCGCCGGGCCGGTTGGACAGGAAGATGTGCAGTGCCTCGGTGGAGCCGATGCCGTCCAGGATCTCCACGCCGAACCGGGCGCGGAACTTCTCGAACAGCACCGCCGGCAGCGCCTCCCCGGCCGAAACCCCTTGCCGCACGGTGGAAAACGCGTCATCGGGAACAGCACTGGCCAGGGTCGCCGCGTAGAAGGTGGGCACGCCGAACAACACCGTCGCCCGATCGGCGGCGGCTCGGCCGGCGATCAGCTCCGGCGTGGACCGCGACCGTTCCAGCAGCGCGACCGCGCCGGCGGCCAGCGGCATGAAGCACGAGTTGCCCAGCCCGTACGCGAAGAACAGCTTCGACACCGACAGGCAACGGTCCTCAGGATTGAGCTCCAGCACCCCGTTTCCGTAGTACGTGCCGACGGCGCGAATGCTCTCGTGCCGGTGCATCGCCGCCTTCGGCTGCCCGGTGGTCCCGGAGGTGTACAGCCACAGCGCCGGCGAGTCGGCCCACGTCCGATACGGCGTCTCCAGCGCGCCGGCGTCGACGAGGTCGTGCCACTGGCTCACCGCCACGCCCTGGCGCGGCGCGAAGTCGGTTTCCCCGTCCAGCACCACGATTTCGACCTCGGGCGCCAGCTCCACGGCGGCCTGGCACGCCGTCGCGAACTCCACCGACGCCAGCAGCACCCGGCTCCGCGAGTCGGCCAGCAGCGTGGCCAGCTCGACCGGCGTCAACATGGTCGACACCGGCACCGGCACCGCGCCCAGGTACATCGCGCCGAGCACGGCGCTGAGCATCTCGACGTCGTCGGCCATGCTGAGCACGACCCGCTCCTCGGGCCGGACCCCCAGCTCCCGCAGCCCGGCCGCCACCCGGTGCACCTGCTCCGCGAGCTCCGCGTACGAGAGCGTGCGCCGGCCGGTGACGACGGCGGTGTGCCCGCACTCCAGATGCCGGTCGACCAGGTACTCCGCGGCGTTGAACCGGTCCGGCATCGGTGCTCCTCAGGCCAGATGGACGTATTCGTACTCGAACGGCTTGCCGTTGATGCCGTTGGTCGGCGGCGCGACCCAGGAGGCGATCTTGCCCCGTTCGTAGACCGGACGCATCAACGACTGCACGAACGTCAGGTCCTGGCTGGTCGGCAGCCACTTGTCGCTGGCCCTGGTCCACGTCGCCTCGTCCAGGATCTCCCCGTCCGGCGAGACATGGAAGGCCGAGTTCACGCCCACGTGGCGGTTGAAGGCGGGGTGCGGCAGCCGCAGCTTCCGGTCGATGCCGGCCTCGGCCAGGATGCGGTTCCAGCGGGTGACGCCGTGCTCGCAGTCGGCGATGTACTCGTTGCGCAGGTCCAGGTTCAGCATCAGGATCGTGGACAGCTCCTCGGCGCCCCACGTGCCGTCCGGGCGCGGCGTCTCCAGCAGGCCGCCGGTGTCGGTCAGCTTGTGGTCGTCCTTGCGCCGGCCCTCCTGCCAGCGGCCCTTCAGCCCGGCGGTGTAGTAGTTCGCGGCGTTGGTCGAGGTCTCGCTGCCGAACAGGTCCAGCGACACGCTGTAGTGGAAGTTGATGTACTTCTGGATGATCTCCAGCGGGATGCCGCCGTGCGGGGCGATGTCGAACGTGTCGTGCTCGCGGATCAGTTCGGCGCTGCGGGCCACCACCCGGTCGACACCGGTGGTGCCGACGAACATGTGGTGCGCCTCCTCCTTGAGCATGAACTCGCAGGTCCGCGAGAGCGGGTCGAAGGCGCTCTCCTTCAGCGTGCCCAGCTGATACTTGCCATCCCGGTCGGTGAAGTACGTGAACATGTAGAACGCGAGCCAGTCCGCGGTCTCCTCGTTGAACGCGCCGAGGATGCGCGGCGAGTCGGGACTGCCGGAGTTGCGCAGCAACAGATCCTCGGCCTGGTCGCGGCCCTCGCGGCCGAAGTAGGCGTGCAGCAGGTACACCATCGCCCACAGGTGCCGGCCTTCTTCGACATTGACCTGGAACAGGTTGCGCAGGTCGTAGAGGCTCGGCGCGGTGAGCCCGAGGTGGCGTTGCTGCTCGACGGAGGCCGGCTCGGTGTCGCCCTGGATGACGATCAACCGCTGCAGGTCGGCCCGGTACTCGCCGGGCACCTGCTGCCACACCGGCTCGCCGCGGTGCTCGCCGAAGCCGATCCGCCGCTCCTGCTCGCGTTCGGCCAGGAAGATGCCCCACCGGTACTCGTCCAGCTTGACGTGGTCGAAGTGGGCCCAGCCGGCGCGGCCGACGCTGACCGCGGTGCGCAGGTAGACGTCGTGCGTCTCCAGCGTCGGGCCCATCTCCGACCACCAGTTCATGAACTTCGGCTGCCAACCCTCCAGGGCGCGCTGCAGCCGGCGGTCCGAGGACAGGTCGACGTTGTTGGGGATCTTCTCGTCATAGTTGATGGGGCTGGCCATCTCACACTCGCTTCCGGTCGAACACCGGCTTCTGGCCGGTGCCGTAGCGGCGCAGCGCGCCATCGGGGCCGGCGGCGTTGGGTCGGTTGAAGATCCAGTTCTGCCAGGCCGTGAGCCGGGCGAAGATCTTGGTTTCGAGGGTCTCCGGGCCGACGAACCGGTGGTTGGCCTCCATGCCGGTGAGCGCGTCCGGGCTGAGCGAGGCCCGCCCCTCCAGCACGATGCGGATCTCGTCGGTCCAGTCGATGTCGTCGAACGCCTCGGTGACCAGGCCGAGGTCGGCCGCCTCGACGGCGTCGACCGGCTTGTCCAGTTCGGACAGTCGGCCGACATCCTCGCCGTAGAACCGGGATTGCAGCCGGGTCAGGCCGTTGCCCATCGGGAACGGCCCGAAGTTGGCCGGGGTGAGCTGGATCGCCGCCCGCTCGTCGCTGTCCTCGTCGTCGATCGGCGGTCCGTCCAACATGTACTGCCGGTCGCAGGCGAAGGCCAGTTCCAGCAGCATTCCGACGAAGCAGGAACCGGGTTCGATCAGCGCGATCAGGCTGCGGCTGGTGACGTCGAGCCGCTTGAGAACCCGCTTGTAGTAGTGCCGGATCTCGTTGCCCAGCCAGGAATCGTCGTTGAGCAGTCGGTGTTCCTGCGCCAGCACGGCGTCCGGGTCGCCCGCGGTGGTGAACACCCAGGTGCCGAGCTCGGTCTCGTTGGTGCGCAGGCGAAGGATCAGGTCGTCGAGCTCGCGGGTGACGGTCAGCGGCCAGTTCTCGTCCTCGGAAGCATGGACGGTGATCTTGACGAGACCCAGGTCCCGCTCGTAGGCGGCCTTCACGTAGCGGTAGCGAATGCCGTCCTCGTCGACCTCACGCCGCAGCGGTGTCAGCTCGATGCCCTTGGCGTCCTTCGGACGGGTGGAGCGCTCGGCTGCTTCGAGCGCACGCTCCCTGACCACCTCGTCGAACCGCCGCGGCGGCACGACTTCGTCGACCAGTCCCCATTGGACAGCGGGCCGGCCGCGCATGCCGTCGCTGCGGGTGGCGAACACGTCCGCGCGGTCCTTGCGCACCCGGCGCTTGTCCACCAGCCGGGTCAGGCCGCCGGTGCCGGGCAGCACGCCCAGCAGCGGCACCTCGGGCAGCGCCACCGCCGAGGAGTTGTCGTCCACCAGCACGATGTGGTCGCAGGCCAGTGCCAGCTCGTAGCCGCCGCCCGCGCAGGACCCGTTGACGGCGGCCAGGTAGGTCTGGCCGGAGTGCTCGGTGGCGTCCTCCATGCCGTTGCGGGTCTCGTTGGTGAACTTGCAGAAGTTCACCTTCCACTCGTGGCTGGACGCGGCCAGCATGCGGATGTTGGCGCCGGCGCAGAAGACCCGGTCCTTGCCCGAGGTGACGATGACCGTGCGTACTTCGGGATGCTCGAAGCGCAGTCGCTGGGTGGCGTCGTAGAGCTCGATGTCCACGCCGAGGTCGTAGGAGTTCAGCTTGAGCTCGTAGCCGGGCACGATGCCGGCCGACTCGTCCACGTCCAGCACCAGCCAGGCCAGCTCCCCCTCGACCCGCATGCGCCAGTGCCGGTAAGTGTCCGGGTGCGCGTCGAAGGACACCTGCACGGTCCGCCTCCTCGTGGTGAGGATCTCAGTTTCTACAACATGACGCCGTTACGTCAATGTTCCTGTAGAAATTCACCCAGAACGTTGCCGATCTTGTCCACGATCTCGTCCAGGTGCTCCCGCTCGCACACCAGGGGCGGCGCGATCTGCACCACCGGCGCGCCGCGGTCGTCGGCGCGGGCGATCAGGCCGACCTCGCGCAGCCGTCGCGGAATCGCGCCCTTGATCTGGGCCGGATCGGCCAGGTCCAGCTCGGCTGCGTAGAAGAAGCCGTCGCCGCGGACGTCCTTGACGACGTCGAGTCGGTGCAGCTCGTGCATCCTCCGCCGCAGGTGCGGGGCCAGCTCGCGGACCCCGTCCAGGATCTTGTCCCGCTCGAAGATCTCCAGGTTGCGCAGGGCGATCGCGGCCGCCAGCGGGTGGCCGCCGAAGGTGATGCCGTGCGAGAGCGCCTGGCCGGGGCGGAAGTACGGCTCGGCGACCCGGTCGCTGACCAGGACGGCGCCCATCGGGGCGTACGCCGAGGTCAGCCCCTTGGCGATGGTGATCATGTCGGGGACGACCTCGGGCACCGCGAAGTACTCGCCGATGCGGCCGAAGCCGGTGATCACCTCGTCGGCGACGAGCAGGAAGCCGTAGCGATCGGCGAGTTCGCGGAGGCCGGCCCAGTAGCCCGTCGGCGGGGTGAAGCAGCCCCCGGCGTTCTGCACCGGCTCGGCGATCAGCATGCCGATGGTCCCCGGGTCGGCGGCGATGATCGTCTCTTCGGTCTCGCGCAGCAGGAACTCGAGGTCGCCCTCGCCGGTGTTGGGCACCCTGGCCACGTCGATGGCCGGCGGGCCGAAGGGGTCCTTCAGCGCCGGGATGCCGGTGAGGGCGAGGGCGCCCAGAGTCTGGCCGTGGTAGGCGGTCCGGCGGGCAACCGCTTTCACACGCTCCGGCTGGCCGTTGGCGACGTGGTACTGGCGGGCGATCTTCCATGCCGACTCCACCGCCTCGGAGCCGCCCGAGGTGAAGAAGGCCCGGTTGATGCCGTCCGGCGCGAGACCGGCCAGGCGCTCGGCCAACTCGATCGCCGGCGGGTGGGCGGTGTTCCAGTTGGTGTTGAACGGCAGGCGCTTGAGCTGGGCCGTCGCCGCCTCGGCGAACTCGTCCCCGTAGGAGTAGCCGAGCTGGGCACAGAACAGGCAGGACAGCGCGTCCAGGTAGCGGCGGCCGTCCGTGTCGATCACGTGCACACCCTCGGCACGGTCGATGACCAGCGGATACTCACCGTCACGGAGCTTGGCGTGCTGGCCGAAGTGCAGCAGCAGGTGGTCGCGCAGGCCCCTCTTCACGCTGTCGGTCATGCCCTCGATCCTGGCCCCGCTCGTGGCCGCGGGCTAGACTGACTGAAAAACGGATTCAGTCAGTTCGTCAGGAGGCTTCGGCGTGAAGGCGGCTCGCATCCTCGACGCGGCCGAGGAGCTGCTGGTCAGCTACGGGTATCGGCGGATCACCGTGGACGAGGTCGCGCGGCGGGCCGGTGTCGGCAAGGGCACCGTGTACCTCTATTGGCCCAGCAAGCTGGAACTGTTCGGCGCCGTGCTGACCCGGGACGCCGCCCGGTTGGTCGCCGATCAGCTGGATGCGATGCGGGCCGATCCCGCGGAGGTGCTGCTGCACCGGTCGATGCGGTGGGTGTTCCTGGCGATCATGGCCCGGCCGCTGGCGCGGGCGTGGTCGACCGGTGACGTCGAACTGCTGGGTGAGCTGATGACGCGGTCGCGGAGCGGCATGCTTTTCGCCGGCGGGAAGCGGGAGACGACCGACCGCTACCTGGCCGTGCTGCACAAGCACGGCCTGCTGCTCGACGAGCCGTCGGATCTCTTGGCGTACCGGCTGTCCGCGGCGGTGACCGGTTCGTTCGTGCTGGAGTCGCTGACGCCGGATTTCGACGTCGAGGACAAGGCCGACGCGCTCGCGCTGACCGTGCGCCGGGCCTTCGAGCCTTCCGCGACACCGGATCCCTCGGCCGCCGCTGTCGAGGTCGTGGGCCTGTTCTCGGACTGGCTGTCCGAACTTCTCGGGGAGTTGCCATGACGCAGGTGAAGGTTCGGCTGGACCGGGCGATGGAGACCTCGCTCGTCACGTTGTACGGCAAGGCTCTGGACGCCCGGATGACCCCGTCGATCCTCAACGACCACATGGCCGTCGAGGCGCTGTCGAAGATCGATTACGACTTCTCGCGGATGAAGGCCGTCAACGAGAAGGTCGCCCCCAACGCCGCCTCCCGTTCCAAGCACTTCGACGACTGGACCCGGGAGTTCCTTGCCGCGAACCCCACCGCCACCGTCGTGCACCTGGCTTGCGGCCTGGACACCCGGGTGTGGCGCATCGACCCCGGCCCGTCAGTGGCCTGGTTCGACGTCGACTTCCCCGACGTCATCGACGTCCGCCGCAAGCTCTTCCCCGCGCGCCCCGGCTACCAGATGATCGCGTCATCTGTGACCTCGGAGGCGTGGCTCTCGGCCATTCCCACCGACCGCCCCGTGTTCCTGCTCGCCGAGGGCCTCACGATGTACCTCTCCCCCGCGGACGGCCACCTCCTGTTCCGCCGCGTCGTCGACCACTTCGGACACGGCACCTTCGCCTTCGACGGCCACAACCGCTACGGCATCTGGCTCGTCAACCTCATGCTCAAGCGGGCCTTCGGCAACCCCATGCTGGAGTGGGCCATCAACAGCCGCGCCGACATCGATGCCATCGACTCCCGCCTGCACTGCGTCAACGCCGACAGCGCCCTCCTCGCCCCGGCGTCCCGTGCCCTCCCGCCCAGCACCCGACTCCTCACCCGCCTCGTCAAGCACTTCCCGCCCCTCCGCGACCTGGGCCTCTACCTCCGCTACACCTTCTGAACCCCGCGAGTCACGCTCTGGGACCCACCGAATGTAGGTTTCGGACAGAACTGAGAGTCGAGTTTCAGTTCTGCCTGGTTCTTACATTCGGTGGGTCTGAGCGCGTGACTCGCCGGGGTTCAGGACAGGTGTTTGGGCGCGAAGTCGCGGATCAGCGCGGCGATGGTCGACGCCTGGGTCTCCAACGCGAAGTGGCCGGCGTCGAGGAGGTGGATCTCGGCGTCGGGGACGTCCCTGGCAAAGGCGCGGGCGCCGTCGGGGCCGAAGATCTGGTCGTTGCGGCCCCAGGCAGCCAGGACGCCGGGGCGGCGCTCCCGAAGGAAGGCCTGCCAGGCGGGGTAGAGCGGCGGGTTGGTGCGGTAGTCGTGGAAAAGCCGCAGGTTGACCTCACGGGCGCCCGGACGCTCCAGCAGCAGGGCGTCGAGGGTGTAGGCGTCGGGGCTGACGAGCTCGGGATCGGGCTCGCCGTGCAGGTACTGCCACCGGACGAGATCGAAGGTCAGCGCGGCGGCGGCTTGCGCCTCGGCGGAGGGGTTCCAGTCGGCCCAGGACGCCCGACGTGGGGCCCAGAACTCGGGGACGAGGCCCTCCTCGTAGGCATTGCCGTTCTGGGTGATGATCGCCCGCACCTGGTCGGGTCGCTTGACCGCCAGGCGGAAACCGACGGGTGAGCCGTAGTCCTGCACGTAGACGCCGAAAGTGCCCAGGCCGAGCTGCCCGACGAACTTGTCGATGACCTCGGCGAGGTGGTCGAAGCTGTACTCGAACTCGTCGACGGGCGGCATGTCGGACTGGCCGAAGCCGGGCAGGTCGGGCGCGACGAGGTGGAAGTCGTCGGCGAGCAGCGGGATGAGGTCCCGGAACATCACCGACGAGGTCGGGAAGCCGTGCAGGAGCAGCAGCGTGGGCCGGGCCGGGTCGCCGGCCTCCCGGTAGAACACCGACACCCCGTCCACGGTCGCCCTGCGGTACCGGATCGCCATGACATCCTCCGAAGTCGAAGTAACGCACGATGCGTTACTTGAGCGACCGTAGCACAAGTAACGGAAGATGCGTTACTCTGGATGTCGTGACCACTTTTCCACTGCTCGGCGAGCCCCTGGCGGTCGATCTGGCCAACACGACCGTGCGGATGCGCGGCCGGGACGTGGACCTGATCGCCGATGACGCGGGCCTCGCCGCCTGGCTCGACCTGCACCCGGCGCTGGGCGCGGTGGACGGGGACGAGCTCCGGGAACTGCGGGACGCCGTCCGCGAGGTCTTCCGCTCGGCCGTTGACAGCCGCCCGCCGTCACCGGCGGCCACGACGAGCATCAACAAGGCCGCGCACCGGTGTGTGGCCACCTTGTCGTCCACTTCGGACGGTCCGGTGGTGGAGTGGGGTGGTGGCGCGCTCGCCGTCATCGCCCGGTCGGCGGTCGAGGTCGTGGCCGGCGCAACGCTGCGGGGCTGCGCCAACCACGACTGCGTGCTGTTCTTCGCGCACGGCGACGAGCGGCGGAAGTTCTGCGACACCAAGACATGCGCCAACCGAGCCCGCCAGGCCCGGCACCGCGAGCGTCACTCCGGCACGACCGAAGCCGGCTCCAGGGTGTAGACGCGGTACGCGGCCTGGATCACCGGCTGCGCGACGTTGCGGACCCGAACCCCGCCCGCGGTGGTGCCGGCCTCGCTGCCGTAGTGGGCGTGGCCGTGCAGGGCCAGGTCGACGTTGCTGTCGTCGATGGCCTCGGCGAGCAGGTACGAGCCGAGGAACGGGAAGATCTCCGGCGGCTCGCCGCGCAGCGTGTCGGCCGACGGCGAGTAGTGCGTCAGCGAGATCCGGACGTCGGCGGTCAGCCCCAGCAGCGCGGTCCGCAACTGCTCGGCGACGTCCTCGGTGTGGTGGATGAACGCCTTCATCTCCCGCTCGCCGAAGGCATGCCCGCACTTGCCGGCGAACCCGCCGCCGAAACCCTTGGCGCCGGCGATGCCGACCCGCACGCCGTCGACGTCCAGCACGGTGCCGCTGCCCTCCAGCACGGTGATGCCCCGGTCGACGAGCAGCCCGGCGATCTTCTCCTCGGCGTCGGACTGGTGGTCGTGATTGCCGAGCACCGCGACCACCGGCACGTCCAGCCCGGCGAACTCGTCGGCGACGACCTCGCCCTCGGCGACGGTGCCGAGCCTGGTCAGATCGCCGGCCAGCAGCACGAGATCGGCGTGCTCGGCGATGCCTTCGTAGGCGGGGCGCAGGGTGCCCTTGGTGTCGACGCCGAGGTGCACGTCGCCGACGGCGGCGACCCGGATCATCGCAGGTCCTCCTGTTCGGTCGGCGGATCCGCCCGCACGATGTGCACCTCGTTGTGCAGCACCAGTCCATCCGCGTGCTCGGCGACGACCTCGGCCACCGCCGCGCGCCGCTGCTCGCACGCCACATCGCCGGACAGGAACAGCTGATCACCGCGGATGCGCACGTGCACGCCCAGCTCCGCGGTCCGCGGGTCCTCGGCGAGCGCGCGGCGCAGCGCGGCCACGTCGTACTGCGGCACGTTCACGGCACGACCTCCTCGATGTCCAATCGCTTGAGCAGCAACAGAAACGCCTCCGCATAAGGGGATTCGGCGGTGCGGTCCCACACCTGCTTCCAGTCGACCTGTTCACGCAGCGCCCGCGCGATCGGCAGCACCTCGGTGAAGTCGCACCGATGCGGCCCGAACACCTTCAGCTTGTCCACCATCAGGTCGGTCGCGGTGGCGACCGGCATCTCCGCCGGCCCCACCCGCATCCACTCCGCCCGCTTGAGCACCTCGTCGGTGACGGGCTCGCGATTGGGGTGGTGCAACAGATCCACCAGCCGGTCGCCGTCGTACACCTTGGCCAGCCAGTCCAGCGGCGTCTCGGCGGCGCGCATTCCGTTCGCCACCAAGGCACTCACGGCCCGCGACACGTCCTGCTCGCGGACCAGCACGTCCACGTCGTGCGTGGTCGGCGGCCCGCCCCTGGCATACACGGCGCATCCGCCGGTCAGCGCGAACGGCACCTCCGCGGCCGTCAGTGTGTTCGCGACCTTGGCCAGCGAGCGCAGCAGCTCGGTCTGCTCCACGCCACGTCGAATACCCGCTGTGCCCACGGCTAATCCGGGCAGCGCACCTCCTCGGGGCGGCGGTCCGGCCGCAACCCCCGCCACGAGGAATGCCGCAGCATGCCGTCCACGGTGAACTTGCGGTACTCGACCTCGCCGACCAGCTCCGGCCGTAGCCAGTGCACGCGCCGGGCACGGTCGCGCGGCACGGCGTTGACGAACGGGGGTTGCTTCTGTTCCAACGGTTCCAGCTCGCGCTGCAGATCACGCAGCGCCTGGTCGGTGAAGCCGGTGCCGACGTCGCCGATGTACTTCAGCCCGGTGTCGTCGTGCGCGCCGAGCAGCAGCGCCCCGATCGTGCCGTCGCGGCGGCCCTGGCCCGGGCGCCAGCCGGCGAGCACGACCTCCTGGGTGTGGATGAAGGGGTGTTTCAGCCATTCGAGGCTGCGGCGGCCCGGGTGGTAGCGCGAGGCGCTGGCCTTGGCGACCAGCCCCTCCAGTCGGGACGCCGCCGCGATCTGGAGCAGCTCCTCCGGCTCGACGTCGGCGTGGTCGTAGTAGGGCGTGATCGAGATCCGCGGGCTGCGCGGGTTCAGCTCGGCGAGCAGCTCCCGGCGTCTGCGGTACGGCTCGTCCATCAGGTCCCGGTCGCCGATCCGGAGCAGGTCGAAGGCGAAGTACCGCACCTTGACGGCCTTGTTCTGGAGCAGGCTGAAGTCCGGGACGCCGTCCCGGTCCAGCGCGACGATCTCACCGTCGATGACCGCCGCGGTGTCCAGGCCCGGCTCGGTCAGCTCCGCGTACCGGAGGGTTAAATCGTTGAGGTTGCGGCTGTTCAGCTGGGTCGTGCCGTCCGCGGCGACCCGCATGATCGCCCGGTAGCCGTCCCACTTGAACTCGTACGACCATGCCGCCGTGTCCGGCAGCGTGCCACCGTCGGAGCCGGCCAACATCGGCTCCACCGGGTCCGGCACCGCCGACCGCTCCGCCACCGACCCACGGTAACCCGGATGGAGTAGCGGCGCGAATCAGTCAACCGGCACGATCTCGGCGGTCACGAGCCGGCCGTCCGCGACCGTGAGCAGGCCGATCGTGCCGTGCGGCTGGCGGCGGCGGTCGGTCGGCGAGCCGGGGTTGAAGATCCGCAGGCCCCCCTCGGTCAGGTCGACGGGGATGTGCGAGTGGCCGAAGACCACCAGGTCGGCGTCCGGAAACCGGCGACGCATCCGGGCCGCCCGGCCGACCTTCTGGCCGCTGTCGTGGATCATCGCCACGCGCAGGTCGTCGATGTCCAGCTCCAGCGTCTCGGGCGCGCCCCACGCGACGACGTCCGGGCCGTCGTTGTTGCCGCACACCGCGTGCACCGGCGCGTAGGCCGCCAGCTCGTCCAGCACGGACGGCACGCACACGTCGCCGGCGTGCAGGATCAGGTCGGCGCCCCGCAGGTGCTCGGCCACCCTCGGCGGGCACGCCTTCCACCGGCGCGGCGCATGCGTGTCGGACAGGACCACCACTCGCACGGCACCATCATGCCTGCTCGGCGGAACAGTCACCGTTCCGCCGAGCAGATCACGACTCACCAGCCGACGGCGACCTCCAGCCACTGGGGGTTGCCGTGCGACACGAAGGACGACTGACCGGCGACATCGTCGTACGGGAAGCCGTACGCGAGCTTGTTGATGCCGTGGTCGTGCCAGAACTTGGCGTAGTAGTTGGCCGGCGCGGCCTTGTAGAACTGGGTCGGGTCCTGCTGCTGCGAGGACGGCAGCTGCGCGGTGTGCCGGTTCAGGGCGGCGCACATGTTCGGGTTGGACGCCATCGAGTTGGCGCAGCCGAAGATGAACTGCGTCGTCTCGTTGACGCCGACCGACTGGGCGTAGCTGGTGAAGTAGTTGGCGTACTGGCCGCCCGGCTGGAACGCGGCGACGCTGCCCGGGGCGGGGATCCGGTACGGCGACTGCACCTGCGCGAGCTGCTTGAACTCGGCCGGCACCTCGTCGATGAACTTCTGGAAGGTCGCGCTGCGGTCTTCCTGGAAGGTCTGGTAGTCCTCGCCGACCTGCACGTCGTAGCCGTCGTGCGCGTGCAGCCGCATGGCCAGCTTCAGCCCGAACGCGTCCACCCGGGTGGTGTTGCCGTTGAACACCGACGGCCCGACGGTGAACTCGATGAAGTCGTAGTACTGGCTGTTGGGCGCGCCGAGGTAGAAGTACATGCGGCCGGCGGAGTTCGCGGGCATGTCCACGTACGGCTGCTCGGCGATGGAGTGCGTCTGGCCGTTGAAGCTCCAGTACACCTGGCTGTCCGGGTACTTGCCGTTGGTGCGGTTGAGCACCTTCACCATCAGCACGTTCTGCGCGGGCGGGATCGAGCCGGTGTCGCCCCAGAACGAGTCCGGCGGCGCGCCCGTGCCGCCGCCCGGGTTGGAGCCGCCGCCGGCGCCGTAGACCTGGAACTCCCACAGCGAGTAGCCGTACGGGGTGGCGCGCTGGGTGCCGTACATGCGGACGTAGCGTCCGGATCCGGTCACGTTGAGCGTCTGCACGCCGCCAGTGCCGGCGGTGGTGCTGTAGATGGTCGTCCAGGACGAGTTGTCGCCGGAGACCTGGATCTGGAACGCCTTGGCGTAGGCGGCCTCCCAGTTCAGCACGATCTGGTCGATGGTGGCGGCGCCGCCGAGGTCGATCTCGATCCACTGCGGGTCGCTGAACGCCGACGACCACCGGGTGCCGGTGTTGCCGTCGACCGCGTTGGCCGCGCCGAAGCTGGCGTTCTCGGTGGATGACGCGGTCGCCGTCTTGCCTTGCGAGATCAGGGTTCCCGCGGCGTTCGCCGGAACGGCGCCGAGGAAGGTGGCCGCCAGGGCGACGGCGGTGAGCAGCAGCGGGGCGCGAAGCCAGCGCCGCGGCGGTGCGGTGGTGGACATGGTCCCTCTCCAAAGCCGGCAGGGGGCAAGGGGAGAGCGCTCTCAAGGTGGCAGGTTCATACGATTACGCCGAGATGTCAAGGGTGTTGCCGCGACTGGCGGCAGACCCCTTGACAGTTATCGGAATCGAGGGAGATGCTTCCGTGAGAGCGCTCTCGCCTGCTCCGTGTCCCCTGCCTAGGTGACGCCTCCCGCCAGATGCGGTCGCCCCTGCCCGCCCGCAAGGAGTGCCCATGTCGATCAGGGACAAGTGCGCGCGCCTGGTCCGCTCACCCGGACGGCTCGCCACCGGCCTGCTCGCGTTGACCCTGACAGCAACCAGCGCGATCGGAATGACCGCGCCCACAACCGTGGAGGCCGCCGTCGCGCAGCCCTCCGCCGTGCCCGCGCCGCCCGCGGGCTTCACCACCACCTGGAGCGACGACTTCACCGGCGCCGCGAACACCGGCCTGGACACCGGAACCTGGCGCTACGACGCCGGCCCCGGCTCCAGCTTCGGCACCGGCGAGATCGAGACCACCACCACCAGCACCGACAACGTCTACCACGACGGCAACGGACACCTGGTGCTCAGGGCCCTGCACTCCGGCAGCGACCCGAACTCCGGCTGGACCTCCGGCCGCGTCGAGACCCAAGCCGACGGATTCGGCGCCCAACCCGGCGGCGTCGTCCGAATCCAGGCCTCCATCCAACAGCCCAACCTGTCCACCGCCAACGGTGCCGGCTACTGGCCCGCGTTCTGGATGCTCGGCGCGCCGCTGCGCATCGGCGTGCCGTGGCCGGGTTCCGGCGAGGTCGACATCCTCGAGGACATCAACGGGCGCAGCTCGCTGTTCGGCACACTGCACTGCGGCGTGAGCCCCGGCGGCCCCTGCAACGAGGGCACCGGCATCGGCAGCGGTGAACGCGCCTGCGGCGGCTGCCAGACCGGCTACCACACCTACGCCGTGGAGATCGACCGCTCCACCTCGCCCGAGCAGATCCGCTGGTACCTCGACGGCGCCAACTACTTCACCCTCAACTCCACCCAGGTCGACGCCACCACCTGGGCCAACGCCGTCGACCACAGCTTCTTCATCATCTTCGACCTGGCCATCGGCGGCGCGTTCCCGGCCGCGTTCGGCGGCGGTCCCAACGCCGCCACCGCCTCCGGCGGCACACTGAACGTCGACTACGTCGCCGTGTACAACAAGTCGCCCAACTACGGCGCCAACATCGCCCAGGGCAAGCCCACCACCGCCTCGTCCGCCGAGAGCGCGCAGTTCCCGGCCTCCAACGCCACCGACGGCGACATCACCACCCGGTGGTCCTCGGCGTTCAGCGATCCGCAGTGGCTGCAGGTCGACCTCGGGCAGAACTACAACCTCAACCACGCCACCCTGACCTGGGAGGCCGCCGCCGCGTCCGCCTACCAGCTACAGACATCGACCGACGGCGCCACCTGGTCGACCGTGTACTCCAACAACAACTCCCCACAGGACATCCAGTCGTTCGGGTTGTCGGCGACCGCCCGGTACGTTCGGGTCTACGCCACCAGCCGGGCATCGCAGTGGGGCGACTCGCTGTACGAGCTGGCCCTGTACGGCTCGCCGACCTCCGGTGGCGGCGGCTCCGGATCCCTGCTGTCGCAGGGAAAGACCGCCACCGCCTCATCGACCGAGAACGGCAGCTTCACCGCCGCCAACGCCGTCGACGGCAACACCGGCACCCGCTGGTCGTCCGCCTTCAGTGACCCCCAGTGGCTGCAGGTCGACCTCGGCGCCACCCACACCATCAGCCGCGTCGACCTGAACTGGGAGGCCGCCTACGCCACCGGCTACCAGATCCAGACCTCCAACGACGGCACCACCTGGACATCCATCTACAGCACCACCGCCGGCACCGGCGGCAACCAGTCGCTGACCGTCTCCGGCTCCGGCCGCTACGTCCGCCTCTACGGCACCACCCGCGCCACCCAGTACGGCTACTCGCTCTGGGAATTCCAGGTCTACGGCAGCTGAACTGAACGGTTCACGTCAACGGGTGGTGTGCGCGCCCCCGTTGACGTGAACCGTCTGCCCGGTGATGTGCCGTGCCCCTTGCGACGCAAGGAATTCCACCGTCGCCGCGACATCGTCCGGGTTGCCGGCGCGTCCCGTGTGCGTGGCGGCGATCAGCGCCTCGCGGCGTTTTTCCGTGAGACGGCCGTGGAAGAAGTCGGTGGCCTCGATGTAACCGGGCGAGACCAGGTTGGCGGTCAGGCCCCGGGGACCGATCTCCGCCGACAAGCCGGCCGTCCACGCATGCAACGCCGCCTTCGCTGCGCCGTAGCCGCTACCGGCGTACTCCGCGCCGATCGAGCCGACGTTGATCACCGTGCCGCCGGGGCGAAGCTTGTCGAGCACCGCCGTGGTCGTGAGGACGGCGCTGAGCAGGTTGGCGTCCAGGTTCGCCCGCCAGGACTCCGCCACCTCGTGCAGGCTCGAAGCCCGCGGCCGGCCGAAGTCCGTGTTGCCGCCGGCCATGTTGACCAGCACGTCCAACTCCGCCCCCAGCGCGTCGGCAAGTTCCTGAACCTGAAGCGGATCCGCCGCGTCGCAGGCGATCGGCTCGGCGTCGATCTCCTTCGCGGCCACCGCGAGCCGTGCGCCGTCCCGGCCGGTGATCACCACCGTGTCGCCTGCCCGGCGGAACCTCGCCGCCACCGCCTTGCCGATGCCACCGCTACCGCCCGTGACAAGGACCTTGCGTGTCATCACATGCCCCCTGGTTGCTATGTTTAGCGCTAAACGTAACCGGGAGGCGGGGCCGATGTCCAACTATCCGCTCGACGATCAGCTGTCGTCGTGGCCCGTCGCGGACATCATCGACGCGTGGGCGCGCGAGTTGCCCGGCGCGCACACCGACTCCATCGCCGTGATCACCCCGCTCTGGCGCACGGCGAAGGCGCTGGCCGACGACCGTCGGCGGACACTGTCCGTGCTCGGCATCGACCCGTCGACACTGGACCTGCTCAGCGTGATCCGGCGCGCCGGCCCGCCGTACGAGCTGACCACCCGGGAGATCACCCGCCGGACCCTCGTCACCGCCGGGGCCGTCTCGCAGCGCATTGCCCGCGCCGAGGAGGTCGGCCTCGTGGAGCGCTCACCGTCGACCGCCTCCCGCCGCGCGGTCGCCGTCCGACTCACCGATGCCGGCCACCACCTCATCGAGCTGACCGTGCGTCAACTGCTGGAGCACGAGTCCCGACTGGTCGCCTCCCTCACCGAGGCGGAGCGATCGGTGCTCGCCAGTTGCCTGGCCAAGATCGATGCCGCCCTTGCGTGACAAGTGCGCTATACATGGGCCGTCCGAATTCTGAGGGGAATCCATGGGCGGCCTGGCTGCACGCGACTACGAACGCATGTTGGACCTGGCGGCCGCGGTGATGGGGACGGCGGTGCCGGAGTCGCCGTGGCGGTTGGTGGCGGAGGAGCTGGCGCGGTCGTTGGGCGGCACGATGGTGTTGCTGACGGACGTGAACGGGCCGGCAGGGACGGCGAGCGTGGACGCCTGGGCGCCGGAGTGGATCGGGTCGCTGCCGTTGAACAGGTTGCTGCGCAGGGGACTTGAGGGCGGGCACCCGTTGCCGCAGCACTACGCCAGAACCGGGGATCAGCGGCCGCTGGCGGTGACGGACGTGGTGGAGATGAGCGTGTGGCGGCGAACCGAGGCGTACGCGACGCTGCGGGAAGTGGTGGGGGTCGTCCGACACATCGCGATTCCCTTGCCCGCCAACGAACGCGGCCGGTTCCGGACGTTCGTGGTGCACCGCGACGGCGGCGACTTCGACGACCGCGAGCGGAGCTATGTGCGCAGGTTGCAGCCGCTGCTGGTGAGCGTGGACCGGTTCGTGCGGCAACTCGCCGACTGGGGCGAAGCCGTGCGCGAGGAGCCCCGGCCGTTGGAGTCAGCCGCGGAGGCGAAGCTGACGCCCCGGGAGCTTGCGGTGCTGAGCCTGCTCGCGGACGGCATGACCGCCGAGGCGATCGGCCGCCGGCTCGGGATCTCCAACCGAACCGTCCACAAGCACACCGAGAACCTGTACCGGAAGCTGGCCGCGACCGACCGGCTGACGGCGGTCCTGCGGGCCCAGTCGCTGGGATTGCTGCCGAGCGCCGCGACGCGCTGACCCGCCCCCTATCCCTGCCCCGGCGCGGCGATGCGGTCGGTGCGGTCGCGGTCCGGGGCGAAGGCGACGCCGCGGGCGCGGGGGATGGTGGGGAGGTTGCCGATCGGGTAGTCGAGAGCCCGGAGCACGTCGTCCGGCAGCGACTCGGCGGGGACGCCGACGCGGAGCAACAGCTCTCGCACCTGAGCCGGGCGGGAGCGGGCGAGGATGTCGAAGACGCCGGCGCGGAGCAGGGCGAGGCGACGCGTGAAGCGCTGGATGTCGACGGGACGGCCACCACGCAGGTCACGCCACTCGGCCTGGTGTTTCCGCGCCATCTCGGTAAGGCGCACGTAGTCGAGCAGGCTGCTGCCGGAGCCGGAACGGGCCACGTCGGTGAACTCGCTGCCGTCGATCACGGGCTGGGGCCACTGCCGGTGGTAGTCGGCCGCTGACGGCGTCCGGTAGGCCCACAGGAATACACCACCCCCGTCGGTTTGTTGAACGATGACGGAACGGGCGGGCAGCCCGTAGGCCTCGGCGATCTGCTCGGCGGCGGCCAACGCGAGCTGCGGCGTCGTGCCGGCGACGTGACCGCACCAACCGTGCGGGGTGGGCATCGCGTCGAGACTCGAGTCCGGCAGCGGCCCCCACACGGACGCGATCTCCCGCGTCCACACGGCCACGATCTCGGCACGCTCCATACGAGAACGATAGCGCCCCCACGGCCGGACGATCATGGTCACGGCCACCACTTGCGCACCGAGCCCGGTCTGCCCTACCATCCGAGTTGTCTACCTCAAGTGGGTGCGGAGCTCTCCCCCACCGAGGAACCCTCCACCGAGATCCATCGCCGATCCACGCGTCGATCTCCTTCAGCGGCATGTCCGCCGCATCCATCGAAGCTAGGAAACCCCATGAACAACACCGAGAACACCGCGATCGAGGATGTCGGCGGCATCCTCGACATCGTCGGAAACCGAGCCTTCCTCAGGGTCGACGGCTACCTGCCCGGTCCGGACGACGTGCAGGTGACCACCGCACAGGTCCGCGAGCACGGGCTGCGCCGAGGCGACACCATCACCGGAAAGGCAACCGCCGCAAGGAAACTGACCAGCGTCGAGACGGTGAACGGCCAGCGGCCGGGCTACCGCCGGCCGCAGTTCGAGAACCTGACCCCGTTGTACCCCAACGAAAGGCTCCGGCTGGAGACCGAGCCGCACCTGCTCACCACCCGGGTCGCCGACCTGGTGATGCCGGTCGGCAAGGGCCAGCGGGCTCTGATCGTCGCCCCGCCGAAGGCGGGCAAAACCTCCGTGCTGCAGGCGATCGCGCACGGCATCAGCAAGAACCACCCGGAGTGCCACCTGATGCTGGTGCTCGTCGGCGAACGGCCGGAGGAGGTCACCGACCTCGCCCGGGCGGTGCCCGGCGAGGTGATCGCGGCGACGTTCGACACGCCGCCGAAGGACCACACGGCGATCGCCGAGCTGGCCATCGAGCGGGCCAAGCGCCTGGTCGAGATGGGCCGGGACGTCGTCGTGCTGCTGGACTCGCTGACCCGGCTGGGCCGCGCCTACAACCTGGCCGCCCCGCAGTCGGGCCGCATCCTGTCCGGCGGCGTCGACGCCGGCGCGCTGGTGCCGCCGAAGAAGTTCCTCGGCGCCGCCCGCAACATCGAGGACGGCGGCTCCCTGACGATCTTCGCCACGGCGCTGGTCGACACCGGCTCGGCTGGCGACAACCTGATCTTCGAGGAGTTCAAGGCCACCGGCAACGCCGAGCTGCGGCTGGACCGCAAGATCGCCGCCAAGCGCGTGTTCCCGGCCGTGGACGTGGCCGGCTCCGGCACCCGCCGCGAGGAGCTGCTGATGACGCCGGCCGAGCTCGCCGCGACCCGCCGCATGCGCCGCGCGCTGGACGCCCGGGACGTGGACGTGCTGCTCGACGGCCTGCGCAAGACCAGCACCAACGCCGACTTCCTGGTCCAGATCACGCAGACCACACCGCCGGCGCGCTGAACGTAAGCTGGGAGAGTGCGGACTCGACCGACCCTGACCTGGACGGACTCCTCGGCGGAGCTGCCACGGACCACCAGCCTGGCCGAGGTCGTCGACGTCGTCGGGCGCGGCCGGGTCGCAGTGCTCAGCGGCGCCGGCATCTCCACCGAGTCGGGCATCCCCGACTACCGCGGCGACGGCGGCAGCCTGCGCCGGCACACCCCGATGACCTACGACGACTTCGTGGCCAGCGAGCACGGCCGGCGCCGCTACTGGGCCCGCAGCCACGTCGGCTGGCGCACCATCGCCCGCGCGGCCCCGAACGACGGCCATCGCGCCGTCGCCGAGCTGCAGAAACGCGGCCTGCTCACCGGTGTCATCACGCAGAACGTGGACGGCCTGCACCAGGCCGGTGGGGCGACCGACGTGATCGAGCTGCACGGCAGCCTGGACCGGGTGATCTGCCTCGGCTGCCGCCAGACGTCCGCCCGTGACGAGCTGGACCGGCGGTTGCACGCCGCCAATCCCCATTTCGGCGGCGTCGCCACCAGGATCAACCCGGACGGCGACGTCGAGCTGGACGAGCAGGTCGTCGCCGGCTTCGCACTGGTGGACTGCGTCGGCTGCGACGCCGGCGTGCTCAAGCCGGACGTCGTGTTCTTCGGCGAGAACGTGCCGCGGCCGCGGGTGGAGCAGTGCTACCAGCTGGTCGACGACTCCGACGCGCTGCTGGTCCTCGGCTCCTCCCTGACGGTCATGTCCGGCCTGCGTTTCGTGCGGCACGCCGCCCGGGCCGGCAAGCCCGTGCTGATCATCAACAAGGGCCGGACCCGGGGCGACAAGGAGGCCACCGTCCGGGTGGACCGGCCGCTCGGCGAGGCCCTGACTGAACTGGTCAGATCAGTGTAGTTGGCAGTGTCCGCGGGCACCGGTCCTCCGGGGTGGATTCCTCGGCCGGCTCACCTCGGCAGGTGGCCGGGGTCCTTGTGCAGGTCGGCCAGCAGGTCGCCATGTTTGTCCAGACGGGCGAGGACGTCCGAGGCGGTGAAGGTGAGGTCGGCGGGCTTGCGGCAGCGCTCCACCTCACGCCAGGTGAGCGGCGTGGACACGGTGGGAATCTCGCGGGCCCGCAGCGAATACGGGGCGACCGTCGTCTTGGCCGGGTTGTTCTGGCTCCAGTCCACGAACACCCGTCCGGTTCGACGCGCCTTGGCCATCACGGCGACGTACCGGTCGGGATGCGCGGATGCCATCCGCTGGGCGACCTCCTTGGCGTACTGGGAGGTCCGCTCGGCGTTGCTCACCCGTACCGGCACGTACAGCTGCATGCCCTTGGAGCCACTGGTCTTCGGGAAGCCGGTCAGGCCGTCCTCGGCCAGGATCTCCCTGATCAGCTCGGCCGCCCGGCAGCACTCGACGATGGTGGTGTCCGGCCCCGGATCGAGGTCGAACACCAGCAGATCGGGCTCCCGGACGCCGCCGCGGGGACCGACGGTCCACTGTGGAACGTGCAGCTCCAGCGCGGCCAGGTTGGCCGCCCACACCAGGCCGGCCAGGTCGTCGATCATCGCGAAGTCCAGCGTCTCCGCGCCGCGCGAACTGCCCGGCGTCGGCAGCGTCATGGTCCGCAACCACTCCGGCGCGTGCCGGGACACGTTCTTCTCGAAGAACGACGCCGAGTCCACGCCGTCGGGAAAGCGCTTCAACGTCACCGGCCGATCGGCCAGGTGCTCCAGCAGGTACGGCGCGACCTGGCGGTAGTAGTCGATCACGTGCGCCTTGGTGAAGCCGTCCGGGTAGAGCACCTTCTCCAGGTTGGTCAGCTTCAGCCGCCGGCCATCGACGTCCACCACGTGCGAGGTGTTGAGCTGCTTGCCGCGCTTGCGGACCAGCCAGTCCTTGTCCTCCTTGTGGATGAACACGTAGCGACCGTCCAGCCGGGTGCCGTGGAAGGTGACGTCGACCTCGTAGTCGGTCCACTTGTGCGTCTCGTACGTTCCTCTGTCCCAAATGGACACATGGCCGCCGCCGTACTCCCCCTTGGGAATGTCCCCCTCGAACGAGGCGTACTCCATGGGATGGTCCTCGGTGTGCACGGCCAGCCGCACCGAGCCGGGATTCATCAGCAGGCCCTTCGGCACGGCCCACGACACCAGCACGCCGTCCCGCTCCAGCCGGACGTCGTAGTGCAGCCGGGTGGCGTGGTGCTCCTGCACGACGAACACGTCGTCGTCGCCGGCGGGCAGCGGTCCGTCCGCGGGCACCGGCTCCGGGGTGCGCCGCGCATCCCGTTTCCGCCGGTACTCACCGAGATCGGCCATAATCGCCAGGCTACCGCCGATCGTGCGCGTGCACCGATCGTTCGACGTCCGGCCCGATGTACGTGCCGAGGCGTTCGCCCTGGCAGATCGCGGCCATCACGCCCGTCTGTTCGATGTCGAACACGTGCAGCGGCAGCTTGTGGTCGCGAGCCAGGATGAACGCGGACTGGTCCATCACGCCCAGTTCCTCGTCCAGCACGTGGGCGTAGGTGAGCTTGGCGAACCGCAGCGCCTCGGGATGCTTGTTGGGATCGCTGTCGTAGACGCCGTCGACGCCGTGCTTGGCGACGAGCAGCGCGTCCGCGCCGACCTCGATGGCCCGCTGCACACTGGGATAGTCCGTGGTGAGGAACGGCTGGCCGATCCCGCCGGCCATGATGACCACGGACCCCTTCTCCAGGTGGTGCACCGCGCGCAACCGAATGTACGGCTCGGCGACGGTGTCGATCGGCACGGCGGTCATCACCCGCACGTCGTGCTCGCCCAGCGCGGTCAGCCGGCCGCGCAGCAGCAGGCTGTTGATCACGGTGCCGAGCATGCCGATGTTGTCCGCTTCGACCCGGTCGATGCCCCAGGACTCGGACCTGTTGCCCCGGAACACGTTGCCGCCGCCCACGACCACCGCCACCTGGATGCCGAGGCGGCGCACGGAGAGCACTTCGGACGCCAGGTGGTCCAGCGCGGCGGCGCTGAACCCGTATTCGTCGGGGCCGGCGATTGCCCGGCCGCTGAGCTTGACCACGATGCGACGCACGACGCGAGCGTAGAGGCCGGCAACGTCCGCGCGCGATCGAACGATGTACCGGGCATGGAGCAGCCGGTCGCCACCACCTGGCGTCGCAAGCTGGCCGTGGTCGTGGTGCTCGCGCTGGTCGTGTTCGGCGTGGCGACGGTCCGGCTGTTCGTGTTGCCCGAGCTCACGCCGCTGCCGGCGCACGCCGACGCGATCATCGAGCTGGCCGGCCCCGGCAACCGGGACGCCGCGACCATGGCTCTCGTGCACGCAGGCAAGGCGCCCGTGGTTGCGCAGTCGACCGTGCCGGTGGAGGCCGGCACGCATCGGTGCCTGCCGGCGTCCGCGGGCGTCGAGGTGCTGTGCTTCAACCCCGATCCCGGCACCACTCGCGGCGAGGCCCGGTACATCGGCGAGATGGCGGCGCAGCGGCACTGGCAGTCGGTCATCATCGTCACCACGCCCGACCACGCCCTGCGTGCGCAGCTGCGGGTCAGCCGGTGTTTCCCCGGCACGGTCTACGTGGCGACCGCGCCGCTGCCCTGGTGGGACTGGTTCCGGCAGATTCCGTACCAGTGGGCGGCGAGCGCGAAGGCCCTGCTGTTCCAGACGAGCTGCTGACCTGCCCGAAACCGCATTTCGGTGTGCCCGAGAGCGTGACTCGCCGGAGTTTTGGAGTTGACACTCCAAAAATGGCGGAGTGGAATGGAGTAAACACTCCAAGAGGGAAGGCTGGGGACCATGGGGTCGATTGCCGACCAGGTCGAGGCACTGCAACAGGGCGCGATGGGCAAGATGCCGGCCGAGCTGCGCGACCGGTTCACCGAGGAACAAGCCGGCCTGGACGCCGCGGGAACGCCGTCCGGCTTCGCCGAGCCGGGCACCGCGATGCCGGACGGCGAGCTGCTGGACGCCCAGGGCGAGCCGACCACGCTGGCCCAGGTCACCGGCGGCAAGCCGGCGGTCGTGGTATTCTACCGGGGCGCCTGGTGCCCGTACTGCAACGTCGCACTCCGGGCGTACGAACAGGAGCTGGTGCCGGAACTGACCGCGCGTGGCGCAACCATGGTCGCCCTCAGCCCGCAGAAGCCGGACGGCTCGCTGAGCATGCAGGAGACCAACGCCCTGACCTACGCCGTGGTGTCCGACCCGGGCAACCAGATCGCCGGCAAGCTGGGCATCCTCACCGCGCCGGCCGACGGCGCCCGCGAGGCGCAGCAGGCGCTGGGGCTGGACCTCACCACCGTCAACGCGGACGGCACGACCACGCTGCCGATGCCCACCACCGTGGTGCTCGACGCGGACGGCGTCATCCGCTGGATCGACGTGCACCCGAACTACACGACTCGCAGCGAGGTCCCGGACATCCTGGCCGCGCTCGACCGGATCAGGCCGTGAACGACTCGATGTGATCGATCGCCTCGGTCAGCGCGATGCGCAGCAGCACGGTGTCGCGCCGAAGCTGGGTCAGCGCCAGCGCGCCCTGCAGCGTCGCCAACAGCATGATCGCCAGCCGGTCCGGGTCGGCCTCGCGGCGCAGCTCGCCGCGGTCGCGCATGGCGTGCAGGCCGTCCCGGATCGCCCGCTCCCAGCGGTCGAAGCCGGCCACGACGTCGGCGCGGGCGTCGGCGTCGTGCTCGGCGATCTCCGCGCCCAGCGAGCCGATCGGGCAGCCGCCCTTGCACTCCAGCCGCCGCTGCAGCGCGACGATGGCGTCCGCCCAGGCCCGCAGCGACGCCATCGAGTCCAGCGCCGCCAGCACCGCCTCCTGGTGACCGACCACCACCTCGGTCTGGTGCGCGATCACCGCCCGTACGAGGGCCTTCTTGTCGCGGAAGTAGTGGTAGATCTGGGACGTGCTGACCCCGGCGGCCGCCTGCACGTCCTCGGTGCTGGTGCCGGCGACGCCCCGTTCGAACATCAGCGTCGCGGCCGTCGAGACGATCCGGTCGCGGGTGGCCCGTCCCTTGGCGGTCAGGCGCTCGGACATGTCCCCAGTTTACCGACCGTCCACTCCAGAACCCTTCGGCGCGGCGCGGACGTGCATGCGCTCGCCCTGCGGGCCGAACAGGCTCAGGACCTCCACCGGGCGGTCGTCGCCGTTGCCGAACCAGTGCGGCACGTGCGTGTCGAACTCCGCCACCTCGCCCGTCTTCAGCACGACGTCGTGCTCGCCGAGGACCAGCCGCAGCCGGCCGGCCAGCACGTACAGCCACTCGTAGCCCTCGTGCGTCTTCAGCTCCGGCGCCAGGCGGGTGCCCGCCGGGATGATGTGCTTGAACGCGCGGAGGCCGCCGGGCTGGCGGTTCAGCGGGATGATCGTCTCGTTGCCCCGCCGGATCGGCTGCAGGTGCACCCTCGGGTCGCCGGTCGGCGGCGCGCCGACCAACTCGTCGAGGGGCACCCGGTGCGCCTTGGCCAGCGGGAGCAGCAGCTCCAGGCTGGGCCGGCGGCCCCCGGACTCCAGGCGGGACAGCGTGCTCACCGAGATACCGGTGGCCTTGGACAGCGCCGCCAGCGTGACGCTCCGACTCTCCCGCAGGGCCCGCAGCCGGGGCCCCACCTCCGTCAGCACCTGCTCCAGGTCATCGGCCACGCCTCCATTGCAGTTTCGGCAACGGAGTTTGTCAATTCGGCATGCTTGGAACGGACCATTCCTCAACTCGGAGTATAGGAATGGTCCCTTCCTAACTTCACGACGTGGATGAAGGGGTCAGGCGGAGGCCACCGTGAGGGCGTCCAGCTGGGCCGGGGTCAGCTTCAGCGACGCCGCGGCCAGCAGGGCCGGGAGCTGCTCCAGCTTCCGGGCGCTGGCGATCGGGGCGGCGACCTGCTTGCGTGAGCTGAGCCAGGCCAGGGCGATCGACGCCGGCTCGGCGCCGGTCCTGGCCGCGATGGCGTCCAGGGCGGCCAGCACCTTCCGGCCCCGCTCGGAGTCCACATACCGGGCGACGCCGGCCGAACGGGCCGAGTCGGCCTGCACGCCGGGACGGTGCTTGCCGGTGAGGAAGCCCATGGCCAGCGAGAAGTACGGGAACACGGCCAGATCGAACTTCTCGGCGACGTCGGCCAGCGGCCCCTCGTAGGTGTCGCGGGACATCAGGCTGTAGTGCGGCTGCAGCGCCACATAGGCGGCCTTGCCCTCGGCGGCGGAGAACTCCATCGACTCGGTCAGCCGCTCGGGCGACAGGTTGGAGGCGGCGATCTCCCGCACCTTGCCGGCCCGGACCAGCTCGTCCAGCGTGCTGATGATGTCGGGGATGCTCACCGACTCGTCGTCGTGGTGGGTGTAGAGCAGGTCGATCCGGTCGGTTCGCAGTCGCCGCAGGCAGTCGTCCACCGCCGCGCGGATGGTCGCCGGCCGCAGTCCGCGGTGCACCTCGTTGTCCGGCCAGCCGACCTTGGTCGCGATCACGACGTCGTCGCGCTTGCCCCGCCCGGCCAGCCACTCGCCGATGTAGGTCTCCGACAGGCCACCGCCGTACAGGTCGGCCGTGTCCACGTGGTCGCCGCCGCCCTCGACGAACGCGTCCAGGATGCGGGCCGCGGCAGGGCTGTCCACGGAGCGGCCGAACACGTTCGTGCCGAGGCAGAGCGGACCGACGGAGAGGGAGCCGATCGTTGTGGAACTCATGCCGCCAACACTAGGCGGTGAAGGTGATCGGCGCCCGGGGCGTGTTGTCGACGGTGAGGTGGAAGATGTCGAAACGGTTGTAATGTCCGATGATGTCGTGCATCTGCTTGGGCTGGATGCACCGGGACAGGTCGATCTCGGCGTAGACGATGCCCTCTTCGTCGACGAGCGGGTCGACCAGCGGCCGGCCGTCCGGGCCGAAGACGCCGGACAGGGCACTGCGCTTGCGGCGCATGCGCTCGGCGATCACGGCGTTGTCGCCGGCGGCGATCTCGATCATCTCCTCGGTGACGGTGGAGCAGGAGACGACGGAGAACAGCTTGCCCTCGAAGCAATGCGCGGCGGTGCGGATGGCGATGGCCTCGGACATGTCGTAGTCGGCCGGGGCGACGGGCAGCGAGATGTAGTTGGCCACGTGGACGAGTTCACCCTGGGCGAGCAGGGTGAAGCGGGCCAGGGTGTTGGTGTTCTCACCGCACGCCAGCGCGCCGAGCGGACCGACCGGGGTCCGGTGCACCCGAAGGGAACTGGCGTCGCCGTTGGTCCACGTGAGCTTCTCGGCCCAGGTGGGCACCAGTTTCCTGTGCACGCCCAGGAGAGTGCCGTCGGGGCCGATGATCAGGACGCTGTTGTAGAGCACGCCGAGGCTGTGCGGGCCGCGTTCGTTGACGCCGATGACAACCGTGCAGCCGGTGGCCGCCGCGGCGGAGCACAGGGTCTCGACGTGTGGGCCGGGGACGTCGATGGCCGAGCGGTAAAGCCTTTCGTACCAAGGTGATCCGTCGACGGGGTTCATGGTCCAGTTCCAGTACGGATAACCGGGCACGAAGACCTCGGGGAACGCGACCAGGGCAGCGCCGTTGGCGGCGGCCTCGTGGATCAGCGACACGGCCTTGTCGACGGTCGCGGCAGCGTCCAGGTAGACGGGCGCGGCCTGCACGGCGGCGGCGGTGAACCGCGGGAACTCATCCATGGGCCCTCCAGCGTCGGTGCACCAGATCCTCGGTGGTGTGCAGGGAAAGCTGCGGACGGGCACGGCCGGCGGACAGGGGTCGCCGGCGGCCGGCCCGATGCATCGAGGGCCAGAAGGCGCCGTCGCCGGTGTAGTCGAGCGACGCGGCGGCGTGCAGTGGCCAGGACGGGTCGTGCAGCTGCGCGTGGCCGATGGCGACGAGGTCGGCGCGACCGGCGAGTACGATGGAATTCGCGTCGTCGTAGGAGGAAATGCCGCCGACGGCGATGGTCGGCGCGCCGACGTCGGCACGGATCCGTTCGGCGAACGGGGTTTGGTAGCTGCGGCCGTAGGCGGGCTTCTCGTGCGGCACGACTTCGCCGCTGGAGACGTCGATCGCCGCCGCCCCGTGAGACATGAAGGCCGCCGCGGTCTCGACGGCGTCCTCGATGGTGGTGCCGCCGGGCGCCCAGTCGACGGCCGAGATCCGGACGATCACCGGCAGATCACCGAGCACGGCGTCCAGCACCCGCAGCGGGAACGACCGGTCGAACCCGGGATTCGTCAGCGGCGAGAGGTGCACGGACAGCAGATTCCCATGCCCCGCTTGGAGTTCGACGACGTCAAAGCCGGCGGCGACGGCCCGTCGAGCGGCCTGGGCGAACTGGGCCGCGATGTCCCCCACCGGCAGCGAGAGGTCCCGGGAGGCGTGGCTGAGTTGCACGCCGATCAGGGAACCCGTGTGCTCGTGGACGAAATCGGTGATCCGCCGCCAAGCCCGGACGTGCTCGTCGGTGTAGAGCCCGGTGCAGCCGGGAGTCTTGCGTCCCTCGGCGCTGACGGCGGTCCGCCCGGTGAGCACCAGCCCGGAGCCGCCGAGCGCCTTGCCGGCCAGGTGCGCGAACTCGGCGTCACCGGGAGCACCGTCAACAGCACAGTCCACAGTGATCGGTGCGCTGACGATCCTGTTGCGCAGCCGGACGTTCCCCAGCTCGTACGGCTGGAACAGCGGCGGGTTGCCGTCACCGAACCAGCTGTCCAGCCTGGCGACGTACTCCGGATCCCGCTGCCGGAGGTTGTCGTAGGTTACTCGACGACTGCGGGTGAGCAGGTTGAACGCAAACTGCTCGGGGGCCTTGCCGACGGCGTGTTCGATCGTCTCGAACCACTCCAGGCTCGCCTGCGCGGCCCGCTGCGTGGATTCCACCACTGGCCGCCGGTCGGCCTCGTACCGCTCCAGCGCCGTAGGAATGTCGCTGTGCCGCTGGAGGTTCGCGGCCAATGCCAGAGCGTCCTCCATGGCCAGCTTGGTGCCGGAGCCGATGGAGAAGTGGGCGGTGTGCGCGGCGTCGCCGAGCAGCACGATGTTGCCGTGCCGCCACGTCTGGTTGCGCACGGTGGTGAAGCGCAGCCACTTGGAGTTGTTGGTGATCAGCTTGTGGCCGCCGAGGTGGTCGGCGAGCAGCTCGGCGAGGCGCATCGGCCCGCACTCGTCGGTGAGGTCCGACGCCTGCCAGGTGCGCTCGGTCATCTCGACGATGAAGGTGCTGCGGTCGTCGCTGAACGGGTAGGCGTGCACCTGCATCGGCCCGTACTGCGTCTCGGCGATGATGAACGTGAACGCCTCGAACACACGGTCGGTGCCGAGCCACATGTACCGGCAGTTGCGCATGTCCAGCGAAGGCTGGAAAACGTCGGCGAAAGCCGTCCGCGTAAGCGAATTCACGCCGTCAGCGGCGACCACGAGGTCGTACTGGGCGGACAGCTCGGCGGCGGTCGGCGCGACCGACTGGAACCGGACGTCCACACCGAGGTCGAGGCAGCGCCGTTGCAGGATCTGCAGCAGCCGCATTCTTGATATGGCAGCAAATCCGTGTCCACCGGACGTCTCGACCCGGCCCCGGTAGCGGATGTCGATGTCGCTCCAGCGGGCGAACTCCGACTCCATCGCGGCGAAGATCTCCGGGTCGGCGGCGGCGATGCCGTCCAGCGTCTCGTCGGAGAACACCACGCCGAAGCCGAAGGTGTCGTCGGGCGCGTTGCGCTCCCACACGGTGATCTCACGCGTCGGGTCGAGGCTCTTGGCCAGGGCGGCGAAGTACAGCCCGGCCGGGCCGCCGCCGATCACCCCGTACCTGCTCACGACTCGCCTCCCGCGTTGGACGAACCGAGGGCCTCGACGACCTCGGCGGGCCACGGTGTGGCCTTGCCCTGGTCCGGTTCGGCGTGCACGACGACCACGGATCCGCTGGCGGCCATGCCGTTCCGGCCGTGCACCTCGAACGCGAAGGTCAGCGAGGTACGGCCGACGCTCTCCACCCAGAACCGGGTCTTGGCCACCTCGCCGAACCACAGCCGGGACCGGTAGTCGACCTCGTGCCGGACACGGGGCGTGCGACCGAACAGCCAGGCCACACCGTGTCGGCGGAGCAGTTCCGCCTCGGCCGCCTCGGCCCAGCGCAGGATCACCGAGTGGTGCTGGTGGCCGGCGGCGTCGGTGTCGTACCACTCGACGGCGCGCTCGATCGTCACCTCGGGCAAGGGACACCTCCTTGACACCTCCACGGTATAGCGCGACGATGACGACCGTCAAGATAAGGAGATAACGGCATGACCCTCAGCGATGACGTGCTCGGCCGCGCGCGGGTGGTCGACACGGACGATCTCAAGGCGTACTACGCGAAGCTCGGCAAGTTCCAGGCCGGTGCACTGTGGACGGTCGCGAACGACATCGAACCCTGGTACCCGCAGCCGAAGTCGGTGCCGACGCTGTGGTCGTACCGGGAGCTGCGGCCGCTCGTGCTGGAGGCGCTGGGCCTGGTCAGCGGCGACGACGCCGGCCGCCGCGTGGTGATGCTGGTCAATCCCGGCCGCAAGGACATCTCCGCCTCCGTCGGCCTGCTCTACAGCGGCCTGCAGGTGATGGGCCCCGGCGAGTCCATGACCGCGCACCGGCACCAGGCCGCCGCGCTGCGGTTCGTGCTGGAGGGCCAGGGCGCGTGGACCGTCGTGGACGGGCAGAAGCTCAAGGTCGGCCCGCGCGACTTCGCGATCACCCCCAACTGGACGTGGCACGAGCACGGCAACGAGGGCTCGGACGAGCCGGTGATCTGGCAGGACGGGCTGGACATTCCGCTGGTCAACGCGCACGACGCCGGCTTCTACGAGGTGCACCCGGACCTGTACCAGAAGCAGGGCGAGGTGGTGAACTCCTCGCTGCTCACCTACGGCCACGGGCAGTTGCGCCCGTACGGCTACGAGGCGTGGGACAAGCGGTACTCGCCACTGTTCGCCTACCCGTGGGAGCGGACCTATCAGGCGCTGCTCGACGTGGCCGCCGCCAGCGACGGATCCCCCTACGACGGCATCATCCTGGAGTACAGCAACCCGCTCACCGGCGGCTCGGTGATGCCGACGATGAGCGCGCACCTGCAGATGCTGCGGCCCGGCGAGGCCACCAAGGCGCACCGGCACACCGGGTCCGTGATGTACACGGTGGCCAAGGGCAGCGGGCATTCCGTGATCGCCGGCAAGCGGTTCGACTGGAACGAGGGCGACGTGTTCTGCGTGCCGTCGTGGGCGTGGCACGAGCACGCCAATGGCAGCGTCACCGACGACGCCGTCCTGTTCTCCTACAACGACTTCCCGGTGATACGTTCGCTCGCGTTCTGGCGCGAGGAGGCCTACCCGGACAACAACGGCCACCAGACCGTCGAATAGGGGCACTCCAAATGCTGCTAGTCACGTACTCGATCAACGGCGGCCCGCGGCGGGTCGGTTCCCAGCGGGACAACGAGATCGTCGAGACCACCGCCGAGTCCATGCCGGATGCCCTCCACAGTGGACTCACCGAGACCGGCGTGACGCACCCGCTGTCCGAGGTGACGCTGCACGCTCCGCTGCGACCGGGCAAGATCGTCGGTATCGGCCTGAACTACACCGAGCACGTCGCCGAGTCGGCCCGAACCCTGGACACCGACAAGGAACTGCCGCAGCGGCCGGTCCTGTTCGGCAAGCCGGCGACCGCCGTGGTCGGGCCGGACGAGCCGATCCAGCACGACGGGAACCTGACGCAGCAGCTGGACTGGGAGTGTGAGCTGGCCGTGGTCATCGGCCGCACCGCGCGGCGGGTGCGGGCCGAGGACGCGCTGTCGTACGTCTTCGGGTACAGCATCATGAACGACATCAGCGCCCGCGACCAGCGCCGCTCCGGGCAGTGGTTCTTCTCCAAGGGACAGGACTCCTACGCCCCGTTCGGGCCGGCGATCCGCACCGCCGACGAGATCCCCGACCCACACGACCTCGACCTGTCGCTGCGGGTGAACGGCGAGGTGAAGCAGAAGTCCAACACCCGCTACATGTTGTTCCGCGTCCCGGAGCTGATCGCGGACATCAGCTCCGGGATGACACTGGAACCGGGTGACGTGATCTCCACCGGCTCCCCCGCGGGCGTCGGCGCGAGCTTCACGCCGCAGCAGTTCCTGCGCCCGGGCGACGTCGTGGAGGCGAGCATCCAGAACATCGGGACCCTGCGGAATCCCGTTGTGGACGCACGGTGAATTCCCCACTGCTATCTTGCCGACATGGCGATCACAGCAGCCGGGGAGGCATTCACCGAGGGTGAGGCGGGCGCGCGGGCCGCGCAGCCGCGGCAGTTCATCGTCACCGTGTACGGCCTGTACGCGCGTGCGGACGGCGGGTGGCTGTCGGTCGCGTCGCTGATCACGCTGCTCGCCGACCTGGACATCGACGAGCCGGCGGTGCGTTCGTCCATCTCGCGGCTGAAGCGGCGGGGCATCCTCGTGGCCGAGCGGCGCGGCGGCGCCGCCGGCTACGCGCTGTCCGACGAGGGCCTCGCCGTGCTGCGCGAGGGCGACGAGCGGATCTTCCGCCGGGACCGCTCGACGCTGGACGAGGGCTGGCTGCTGGCCGTGTTCTCGGTGCCGGAGTCCGAACGCAACAAGCGGCACGTGCTGCGGTCCCGGCTGACCCGGCTGGGCTTCGGCACGGCCGCGCCGGGCGTGTGGATCGCGCCCGCGCACCTGCACGAGGCGACGGCGGCCATGCTGCGCCAGCAGGATCTGGACGGTTACGCCGACCTGTTCCGCGCCGACCACCTGGCCTTCGGCGACGTGGCCAGGAAGATGCGGCAGTGGTGGGATTTCGACGAGCTGGAGCGCCAGTACGCGGCGTTCCTGGACGAGCACGAGCCGGTGTGGCAGCGCTGGAAGCGCAAGCGCGCCGGCGAGGGCCGCGAGGCGTTCGTGGACTACGTGCGGGTGCTGACGTCGTGGCGTCGGCTGCCGTACCTGGATCCCGGCCTGCCGGCGGAACTTCTGCCCGCCGGCTGGGTCGGAACCCGTGCCGCGGACCTGTTCTTCGCCATGCGGGAACGGTTGGAGGACGGCGCCCGGGCACATGTCGCGGGGGCGATCTCCTGAGCTTTATCGCGTTCTCTTGACTGTCGTCAGGGGCAATGCATACTGGTGGCAACTCCTCACCGAAGAGGTGCTGCCGATGCCGGTTGTCAGATCAGCGCACGTGGACACCTTCTGCCGTGATCACCTGCCGCCCGCCGACGCCTGGCCGGACCTGGTCTTCGACCTGCCGGAGCTGCACTACCCCGACTGGCTCAACTGCGCCGACTCCCTGCTCGACGACACCGTGCGGCGGCTCGGGCCGAACCGGCCGTGCCTGCGCACCGAGACCGGCACCTGGACGTACGGCGACCTGCTCAGCGCCGCCAACCGCGCCGCGCACGTGCTCACCGACCACTTCGGACTCAAACCCGGCAACCGCGTTCTGTTGCGGGGCCCCAACAACCCGTGGCTGGTGGCCGCGTGGTTCGCCGTGCTCAAGGCCGGCGGCGTCGCCGTCACGACGATGCCGTTGCTGCGGGCCAAGGAGATCGCCGGCCTGGTCGAGCTGACGAAGCCGGATCTGGCCATCTGTGACCACCGGTTCCTGGAGGAGTTGCGACTCGGCGCGCCGACGTTACGCACCATCGGCTACGGCGGTCCCGGTCCCGACGACCTCACCGCCCTCGCATCGTCCACAAGCGACACTTTCACCAGCGTGGCCACCGCCGCCGACGACGTGGCCATCCTCGCGCCGACCTCGGGCACCACCGGCAGGCCCAAGGCCACCATGCACTTCCACCGGGACCTGCTGATCTGCGCCGACACCTTCTCCCGGCACATCGTGCGGCCGACCCAGGACGACGTCTTCGCCGGCTCGCCGCCCATCGGCTTCACCTTCGGACTCGGCGGCCTCGTGCTTTTCCCCTTGCGGGCCGGCGCTTCCACCCTGCTGCTGGAGCGCGCCACGCCGGTGGAACTCGCCGACGCCGTGGCCAAGCACCGCGTCACCGTGCTGTTCACCGCGCCGACCGCGTACCGCGCGATGTTGGCCGGCGGCAAGGCATCGGCGCTCAAGGGCCTGCGGCGCTGCATCTCCGCCGGCGAGCACCTGCCGCCCGGAACCTGGCGGGATTTCCTGGCGCAGACCGGAATCCGCATCATCAACGGCATCGGCGGCACCGAGATGCTGCACATCTACATCGCCGCCGCCGACGAGGAGATCCGTCCCGGCTCCACCGGGCGGGTGGTGCCCGGCTTCCAGGCCGTGATCCTCGACGAGAACGGCGATCCCGTGCCCGACGGCGTGTCCGGCCGGCTGGCCGTCAAGGGCCCCACCGGATGCCGGTACCTCAGCGACGACCGCCAGCGGTCGACCATCCACAACGGATGGACGCTGACCGGCGACAGCTACCACCGGGACGAGGACGGCTACTACTGGTTCGAGGCCCGCAACGACGACATCATCATCTCGGCCGGCTACAACATCGCCGGCCCCGAGGTGGAGGCCGCGCTGCTCGACCACCCCGACGTGCTGGAGGCCGCCGTGATCGGCGCCCCCGACGCCGAGCGCGGCGCCGTCGTGAAGGCGTTCGTCGTGCCACGTGCAGACAGCAAGGTGACGGCCGGCGAGTTGCAGGACTTCGTCAAGCGCACTCTGGCGCCCTACAAATACCCACGCGAGGTCGTGTTCCTCGACAGCCTCCCCCGCACCGCCACCGGCAAGGTGCAGCGCTACCGTCTGCGGTCAATGCCTCCATCCGGTCGACTTTGATCGGCCCCGGGTGGACCGGCGGTACGCTGCCAGGCAGGGCCGATCGGATCGAGGGGTGAACGGTGACCGTCAACCAGGCCGCGTGGGTGCCCAAGGACGTCGATGTCGATCTGCCCAGCGCCGCCCGGGTGTACGACTACCTGCTGGGCGGGGCGCACAACTTCGCCGCCGACCGTGCCGTCGGCGAGAAGGTGCTGCAGGTGCTGCCCGACGGGCGGCAGGTGGCCATCTCCAACCGGTCGTTCCTGCGGCGGGCCGTGCGGTTCCTGATCGAGCAGGGCATCACCCAGTTCCTCGACCTCGGCTCCGGCATTCCCACCTCCGGCAACGTGCACGAGATCGCCCACGAGGCCGACCCGTCGGCGCGGGTGCTGTACGTCGACTACGACGAGGTCGCCGTCGCGCACAGCGAGCTCCTGCTGGCCGGCAACCCCGCCGCCACCGTCCTGGCCAGCGACCTGACCAATCCCGATGTCGTCCTGGGCGCCCCGATCACCCGCGAGTTCCTGGACTTCAGCCGCCCCATCGGGCTGCTCATGGTCGCCGTGTTCCACTTCGTGCCCGACGACCGGGACCCCGCCGGCATCATCGCCGCGTACCGCGACGCGCTGCCCGGCGGCAGCTACGTCGCGTTGTCCCACCTCACGGCCGACCACCAGCCCGAGGCCATGGCCGGCGTCGTCGAGGCGATGAAGCACAGCCGGGACCCCATGTACTTCCGCACCTACGACGAAGTCGCGCCGATGTTCACCGGCCTCGACCTGGTCGAACCCGGCCTGGTCAGCGCCCCCGAGTGGCGCCCGGACGCCGGCATCCGCGAGCCCGGCCCGGAGGGCGTGTACGCCGGCGTCGGCCGTAAGCCGTTCGAGTGATTCAGCGGCGGCGGAGCCTGGCGTCGGCGATCTCCGGCGGCGTGTAGGCCACCGCGTTGGGGCTGGCGTCGCCGCCGGGCGGCGCGATCTCGTCGATCCGGTCCAGGACCTCGTCGTCCAGCCGGACGTCCGCGCCGGCCAGCACGTCGTCGAGCTGCGCCATGGTGCGCGGCCCGATGATCGCCGAGGTGACGCCCGGGTGGTTGATCGCGAACGCCATCGCCAGCTGCGTCATGGGCAGGCCGGCCTTCTCGGCCAGCGGCACGAGCCGCTCGACGACCTCCAGCTTGCGGTCGTCGCCGAAGTGCTGCGGCATCAGGCCGCCACGGTGGGTCGTGTCGAGCCGGTCCCTGCGGTAGCGGCCGGTGAGCAGACCCTGGCCCAGCGGGCTCCACACCAGCGTGCCCATGCCGTAACGCTGGCAGACGGGCAGCACCTCGCGCTCGATGCTCCGGTTGATGATCGAGTACGGCGGCTGCTCGGTGCGGAACCGCTCGTAGCCGCGACGCTCGGCCGCCCACTGCGCCTCCACGATCTGCGAGGCCGGGAAGGTCGACGAGCCGATCGCGCGCACCTTGCCGCTGCGGACCAGGTCGGTCAGCGCGGACAACGTCTCCTCGATGTCGGTGTCCGGCCTCGGCCGGTGGATCTGGTACAGGTCGATGTGGTCGGTCTGCAGGCGGCGCAAGGAGTTCTCGACCTCCGTGACGATCCAGCGCCGCGAGGTGCCGCCGTGGTTGGGCTTGTCGTCCATCGGGTAGAACACCTTCGTCGCCAGCACGACGTCGTCACGACGGCCCCTGAGCGCCTTGCCGACGATCTCCTCCGACTCGCCGAAGGAGTAACCGTCGGCGGTGTCGACGAAGTTGACGCCCGCGTCCAGGGCGCGGTGGATGATCCGGATCGACTCGTCGTGGTCGGGATTGCCCATCGCCCCGAACATCATCGTGCCCAGGCAGTACACGCTGACGTCGATCCCGGTCCGGCCCAGCTTTCGATATTCCATGTGTTCCAGGGAAACAGGGCCGCGGACGCCGTACTAGCGAGATCCTCTCACCGGCTTGCCCGATCCTGGCTGGGCGGCGCGCCGAACAGGCGCCGGTACTCCCGGCTGAACTGGGACGGGCTGTCGTACCCGACGCGGTAGCCGACGCTCGTGACGTCGACCGGACGGTTCGCCAGCAGCAGCCTGGCCGACTGCAGCCGGATGTTCTTCTGGAACTGGATCGGGGTCATCGCCGTCACCAGCCGGAAGTTCCGGTGGAACGCCGGCACGCTCATGTCCGCGAGCTCGGCCAGCTCCGCCACCCGGAACGGCCGCGGGTAGTTCTCCCTGATCCAGCGCACCGCCCGCGTGACGCGGTTTCCGGCGCCGATCTGACGGACCGCGTCGCCCTGCTCCCCGGTCAGCAGCCGCCAGAGGATCTCCCGCTTGTACAAGGGGGCCAGCGCCGCCCGGTCCCGTGGCCGGCCGAGCAGGCGCAGCAGCCGCACCACCGCGTCCAGCAGTTCGTCCGTCGCGTCACTGACGGCGATTCCCGGCCGCGCTGTGGTGTTTCGAGGCTTGTGCGCGAGCATCCTCGCGATCTCCGCCGGCTCCAGCGTCATCCCGAACGCCAACGCCGGGCCGGTCGCGTGCCCCATCACCGGCAGATCCACCGACGCCACCAGGTACTGGCCCGCGCCGTAGTCGTGCAGCCGGTCCCCCATCGCGAGCCGCTTGCCGCCCTGCGCCACGATCGCCAGCACCGTGCCCGACATCGCCGCCTCCGGCGCCGTCGCCCGATCCGTCCGGCAGATCCGCACCCCCTCGATCGCCGTGCTCGAATCCGGCCGCGCATGCCGTGCCAGCAGCTCGCGGAACTCGTCCTGCAGCATGCTCCGATTGCAGCACGACACCACCCGTCATCCGACGGCTGTGGGCGGATCGGGCAAGAACTCGGCAGGATCGAGCTGTCGCGTCGGGAGGTGGCGGGCCGCTGTCAACTGTGTCCCCGACTTGAGGGAGTGCGTCCGACCTCGATCTCGGTAATCTCGTTACGAAAGTAGTCGGATTACCAAACCGGAGGTGGCTCGTGATCCCGACCGTCGACCAGGTGGTCTCCGATGTCGAGAAGCTGACCGCCGACCGGCCGGAGGTGTGCCGGACGCGCCGGATCGGCACGTCCCGGCTGGGCGAGCCGCTGCGGATGCTGTCGGTTGGCCACGGCCGCCGCAACGCGCTGGTGGTGGGCTGCCCGCACCCGAACGAGCCGATCGGCCTGCACACGGTGCTGGACCTGGCCAAGCGGGTGGCGGCGACGCCGGAGCTGCGGGAGGGCATGGACTTCAGCTGGCACTTCGTGCCGTGCATCGACCCGGACGGGACGCGGCTGAACGAGGGCTGGTTCGACGGCCCGCTGACGATCCGCAACTACCACGAGAACTTCTACCGCCCGGCCTTCGACGACCAGCCGGAGTGGACCTTCCCGGTGCTGGACGAGCGGGCGTTCTTCGACCGCACGCTGCCCGAGACGCAGGCGCTGGCCCGGGTGATCGACGAGCTGCGGCCCACCTTCCAGTACTCCTTGCACAACGCGGACTTCGGCGGCGTGTTCTTCATCCTGAACGGGGGCTTACCGGGCATGGCGGAGGATCTGGGCACCGTCGCGGCGGAGCAGCGCGTACCGCTGTCGCTCGGTCCGGTGGACACGCTGGGCTGGGAAACCGCCGCGCCGGCGGTGTACCTGATGCCGCCGGCGGAGACGGTGATCCAGGAAGCGGCGCGGGGAACGCGGGATTCGGTGCGGCACGGCGGATCCAGCGCCCACTACGCGGAGCGCTACGGCACGACGACGCTGATCACCGAGGTGCCGATGTGGCACGACGCCCGCGCGGACGACCTGTCCGACTCGGGCCGGTCCTACGCGGACACTCTTCGACACGCGGCGGCCGAACTGCGAGACGATAGTGCTGTGTTGTCCGACTTGTACGAGCAGATGCGGCCGCGGCTGGTGGTGCCGACCCCGATGCGGCGGTCGATCACCGACACGCTGGCCACCGCGTCGTCGGCGGCGGCCGCCAACGACGCGATGGCCGAGCGCACACCGGCCCGGCCGGCCACGGTGGCGGAGGCGTTCGCGACGTCGACACTGGTGCACATGCTGCGGCTGCGGGCCAGCGGCATGATGCGCCGGCAGTTGGCCGTCGAGCACGCCGCCGGCAACCAGCCCCCGACGTCCCGGAAGGTGAAGCGACACCTCGACGGCCTGTTCGACACCTGGTGCGCCGCCGCGGAGACCGACCTGTCGCAGGACGCGTTTCCGGTGCGGCAACTGGTGTCCGTGCAGTCCGAGGCGGCGCTGGCGGTGGTCCGAAGGCTGGCGCCATGCGGTTGACCCGGTCGCAGTCGCGGCAGCGCAACCGGGACGCGCTGATCGACGCCGCGCTGGTGGAGATGGCCGAGCGCGGCTACCAGCAGGCCCGCCTGGACGACATCGCGGAGCGGGCGGAGCTGACCACCGGCGCCGTCTACTCCATCTTCGGCAGCAAGCGGAACCTCCTGCTGGCCGTCGTCGCGCGGTACGCCGACGAGCTGGACGGCCGGCTCGCCGAGCTGTCCGATCCCCGCCTGTCGCTGGACGAGGTGCTCACCGGCTGCGCCGACGCCTTCCACCACGTCGCCACCGCCTCCGACGCCCGCCGCCGTTTCGCCTTCGAACTGGAGCTCGCCGGCCTGATGCTGCGCGACCCGACCGTCCTGTCGCTGACCACCTCCGACCGCCTCGCCGCGCTGTTCGTCGGCCGGTCGTACCAGGGCGGCGAGGTCACCGACGAGCAGGCCGAGCAGCTCGCCCCCGCCCTGGCCGCGCTGCTCGGCGGCCTGGTCCGCCGCGCCGTCCTCGAACCGGGCACGGTGGACCAGGAGTACTTCCGCCGCTCGGCGCTGGCCCTGACCTGCCTGCTCAGAACGTGAGGACGAGCTTGCCGGGGACGCCGGCGTCGGCGCGGCGGTGGGCTTCGACGGCGTGTTCGGCCGGGACGGCGTCGGTCATCAGCAGCGTCTGTCCGTCCCGGACGCCGAGCAGGTCGAGGGCCTGCTCGGCGGTCTGCCCGGCCAGCGGCACGGTGGCGGCGGCGACGGGGGTGGTCTACAAGGCGTTCATGGCTACCTGCCCGACCCGGCAGGTGCTGGCCACGATCGTGGAGAAGTGGGCGGCGCTGGTCGTCTCGGCGCTCGCCGACGGCCCGCGCCGGCACGGCGAGCTGTTGAAGACGATCCGTGGCGCGAGCCAGAAGATGCTCACGCAGACGCTGCGCAAGCTGGAGCGGGACGGCCTGCTGACCCGCACGGTCACGCCGAGCGTCCCGGTTCGCGTCGACTACGAGCTGACGCCGCTCGGCCGGACCCTGGTGCCGGTCCTGATGGCCCTGAAGACGTGGTCGGAGACGCACATCGAGGAGGTCATGGCCGCGAGGGACGCCTTCGAAGCACCGGATCGGTAGCAAGGCAAGGCGGCCTTGCCCGCGCCCACCGCCACCAAGGCCGCCTTCGTGGCGTACGAAAGCGCACCGTGGCCGGGAAGACCACGGTGCGCGGGCGGAGAACTGTCCGATGTAGACGTCGCTCAGACCTCCAAGCCGACTCGGCGGGACGCGAGGTCCCACAGCTTGCGGGCGTTGTCCACGTCCAGCACGACCGGGTTCTCCTCGGCGCGCTCGTTCTTGAAGTAGTAGCCGCCGGTCAGCTTCTCCTCGGTCTCGCACAGGTACACCAGCCGCTGCCCGGCGACCTCCGGGGTGTCCAGCAGCTTCTGCAGCGGCTTGCCCAGCGGCGTCCTGAGCAGCATCCGCTGGAACTTCATGTCCCGGGAGAACTCGCTGGCCACGATGCCCGGGTGGTAGTCGGCGGTCTCGATGTCGGGGTTGCGGCGGGCGTACTCGCGCAGCAGCAGCGCCGCGCCGACCTTGGTGGTGGTGTAGACGTCGTGGGCCTTGTAGCGGTGCTCGCTGTCCAGGTCGTCCAGGTCGATGTGGCCGTGCTTGTGCACCATCATCGTGGACGTGTTGATCACCCGCCCTGAGCTCTCCCGCAGCCGGTCCGTCAGCAGCCGGGTGAGCAGGAACGGGGCCAGGCAGTTGACCTGGAAGTTGAGCTCGTTGCCGTCCTTGGTCAGCTCGCGCTTGACCCACATGCCGCCGGCGTTGTTGGCCAGCACGTCGATCCGCGGGCAGCGCTCGAGCAGCGCGTCGGCCAGCCGGCGCACGTCGTCGAGGTCCGCGTAGTTGCAGGTCAGGGCCGGCTCGCCGAGTTCCTCGGCGATGGCCGCGGTCTTGGCCGCGTTCCGGCCGACCGGGATGACCTTGACGCCGTCCCGGTGCAGCTGCCGGGCGGCGGCGGCGCCGATGCCGGCGCTCGCCCCGGTCAGGACGACGATCTTGCCAGCAGCACTCATGATCTTTCTCCTCGCAGGTCGGAACCCTTTTTATACATTCGTACTATACGAACGTCAGAGACGTATGTATAGTTTCGGCCATGACACACGCCACGCAAACCCCGCGCCTGGCCGGACGCCGCGAATGGATCGGCCTCGCCGTCCTGGCCCTGCCCTTGCTCCTGGTCTCGATGGACATGACCGTGCTCTACTTCGCGATCCCGTCCATCGCGTCGGCGCTGCAGCCCTCCGGCACGCAGCAGCTGTGGATGATCGACATGTACGGCTTCGTGCTGGCCGGACTGCTGATCACGATGGGCAACGTCGGCGACCGCATCGGCCGCCGCCGGCTGCTGATGATCGGTTCCGCGATCTTCGGCCTGGCCTCCGTGACGGCCGCGTTCGCCACCGACCCGACGATGCTGATCGTCGCCCGCGCCGTGCAGGGCATCGGCGGCGCCACCCTGATGCCGTCCACGCTCGCCCTGGTGCGCAACATGTTCCAGGACGAGAAGCAGCGCCGGTCCGCGATCGCCGTGTGGTCCACGGCGCTGTCCGCGGGCGCCGGCCTCGGGCCGGTCGTCAGCGGCCTGCTGCTGAACAACTTCTGGTGGGGTTCGGTCTTCCTGATCAACGTGCCGGCCATCGTGCTGCTGCTGGTCCTGTGCCCGGTGCTGATCCCGGAGTTCCGCCTGGCCAGGGGCGAGGCCGGCCGGTTCGACATCGCGTCCTGCGTGCTGTCGCTGGGCGGCGTGCTGTCGGTGATCTGGGGCCTGAAGGAGATCACGGTCAACGGCTTCGGCGTGCTGCCGGCCGTCGCCATCGCGGTCGGCCTGGTGCTCGGCTACGTGTTCGTGCGGCGGCAGAAGACCCTGAGCCACCCGATGATCAACCCGGAGCTGTTCCGCAACCGCGACTTCGGCGCGTCCCTGACCGTCAGTCTGGCCTGCTTCTTCTGCATGATCGGCTCTGGCATCTTCACCACGCAGTACCTGATGGAGGTGCTGCACATGAGCCCGCTGGAGGCGGCGCTCTGGACGCTGGTGTCGCCGGTCGTGGTGACCATCGCCGTGCCGTTCGTGACGGTCGTCGCCCGCACCGTCCGCCCCGCGTACATCATCGCTGCGGGCTTCCTGGTCGGCACCGTGGGCTTCCTGGTGATGACCCAGGTGGGCACCGACCGCAACATGTTCGTGGTGGTCGCCGGCACGATCGGCGTCGGCCTGGGGGTCGCAGTCGCGCTGACCTGCATCACTGACATGGTCGTCGGCGCGGCTCCCGCGGAGCACGCCGGTTCCGCCGGCGCCCTGGTGCAGACCGGCCAGGAACTGGGCGGTGCGCTGGGCATCGCGGTGCTGGGCTCCATCGGCGCGGCGGTCTACAGCGCGAACTTCGACGCCACCGCCCCGCACAACGTCCCGGCCGCCGCACTCGATGCCGCCCGGCAGACCGTCGCCGGCGCCTCCGAGGTGGCGCACCAGCTGCCGGCCGCGCAGGGCAACGCGCTGGTGGCCGCGGCCCAGGAGGCCTTCACCGGTGCGGTGCACATCGCGTCCCTGTCCGGCGCGGCCGTCGCGCTGGGCACGGCGATCTTCACCATCGCTCTGCTGCGGCGGATCAAGCCGACGCCGCCGCAGTCCGCCGTCAAGGACGACAACCAGGCGAAGGAGGTGCGCGAGCCGGCCGCGGTCTGACGCGGTCACGAGACTGGTGTCCAAGTGTCGTACGCCGAGAGCAGGCCGGCCGTCCACCGCTCCAGGACGAGCCGGCCTTCTCCGCCGGACGCGCCACTCGGATCGCCGAGAACACCGTTGGCACTCACGGACACAACTCCAGAGCGGACCAGCAGCGGCATGATCTCCCTGAGCGGCCGGCAATCCCCCGGCTCCAGGAGATCAAGGCGCACGGATTCGGGGCGCAGCGCCAACATCACCGAGGTCTCGGTGCGACCGGCGTGACTGTCCACAGCGGACCCGGTCGGCGACCAGCAAGTGACGCACCGACCCTCGTGGCCGAGCCGGCGCACCGCACGGGACACCGCCGCGGCGTTGCCGCCGTGCCCGTTGACCAGCAGGACGCCGGCGAACGCGTCGGCCGAGCGAACCAGTTCCAGCACAAGGGTTTCGACCCCGTCGAGACCGATCGACAGCGATCCGGGGAAGGCGGCATGTTCACCACTGGAGCCGTACGAGAAGGCGGGGGCCACGACCACCCGGTCACGGGCCTGCGCCAGCCGGTCGCACAGCGCGGCGGCGATCTCGGTGTCCACGGTGAATGGCAGGTGCGGGCCGTGCTGCTCGGTCGAGCCGACCGGGACGGCGAGCACGCTGGTGGCGGCGACGGCCTCGACCTCGGGCCAGGCCATGTCGATCAGGCGGTTCACGTGCGGCCGACTCCGTCCCGGCCGGGCCAGTCGGACAGGTCCGGCAGCAGCGGTTTCACGGTGCCGTGCCGGACGGCGCCCCACCAGACGCCGGCGCCGTACGCGAGATCGTCGGCCACCCGGGCGGCGAGCCAGCCCGGCAGGCCGACGTTCGCGCCCCGGCTGTACCACTCCTCCACGTGGCGGGCGAAGGCCGCCAGCAGAACCCAACGGCCCCACCGGGTCGACGCCAGCACCGGGATGGCCACCGGCCACCACGACCGGACCACGGCGTCGCCCAGCAGCCGCCCCGCGCCGACATGGCCGCGAACGGCGAGCTGCACGGACTCCGTCGCCGGCACACCGACGTCCTTCAGTTTGCGTGGCAGCAACGACGCGGTTGTGCCGGCGACGGCCCCACCCAGCAGCGGCCGGCCGGCGGCGACGAGCGCCCAGGCGAGGGCGCTCCACAGCGAAACCTTGACCGGGGCGACCTTTCGTCCGTGGCGGATGGCCAGCGGGGCGGCGGAGGTGCCGTAGCCGAAACGCTGCCGCAGCCAGGCGTTCCAGGTCTCCCGGGGACGGTGCCGCACTGTCGCCCTGGGCTCGTAGCGGACCTGGGCGCCGGCCTCGTGGAAGCGCCACACCAGGTCAACGTCCTCGCCGAACCGCATCTCCTCGTCGAAGCCGTTGTGGTCCACCAGGGCCGAGAACCTCACGACCAGCGCCGCCGACGGGACGTAGCCGACGCGGCTGCCCGGTCGCACCGGCGCCTCGGCGTCACCGAGATCAAGCGGCGAGCGGAGTTCCTCGTAGCGTTCGAGCATCGACGGGCCGGGAACGCTGCGCACACGCGGAGCGACGGCGACGACACCCGGGTCCTCGAAGTGCGGGAGAATCGTTGCCAGCCAACCTGGTTCGGGCACCACGTCCGCGTCCAGGAACGCGACGAGCTCGGTGCCGGCCAGGCGCCAGCCGGCGTTGCGCGCGGCGGCGGGGCCCTTGGCGCTGGAGTGCCGCACGATGGCCTCGGGAATCGGTTTCGTCGATCCGTCGTCGACCACCAGAACCTTCGCCACCTCGGACAACGCCGGCAGCAGCCGGGCCAGGTCATCGGCGTGGTCGCGCACCGGTACGACGACGGTCACATCCTGCGCGGTGAGGCTGGTGATTTCCCGCCGTGGGTGTAGAATTCCCTTACGCACCAGCAGATCAGCCAACTTGAGATCGTCAGCGGTCACCGGCTCGCCGGCGAGCCAGGAGTCCACACGGGACGAAGCCTTGGCGGACAGCCTGAGCACGACGTACGGCGAGCCGCCGAGAATCAGGTTGCCGATGCGGCGCGCGCCGGGATCGAGCTTCACATACAGCGGAATCATGCAGTGAACCCCCCGTCGGCGTGCACAACGGTGCCGGTGACCGAGGAAGCGCCCTTGCTGCACAACCAACACACGACGTTGGCGACCTCCTCGGGCCGCAGCAACTGCTCGGTGAGGTGGTAGCGGCTGAACTCCTCGACGTCGGCCAGGTCGTACAGGGCGGCGCTGGCGTCGAGCAGGTTCGTGCGCGTGCTGCCCGGCGACACGGCGGTCGCGGTGATGCCGGTCCCGCGAAGATCGTGCGCCAGACCGCGGATCAAGCCGACAACGGCGTGCTTGGTGGCGTTGTAGCCGGCGGCGTGCCAGAGGCCGCGATGCGCGGCGGCGGAGGCGAGCGCGACGAACCGGCCCGAACGGGGCTGCGCGGAACGGAGCATCACCGGGATCGCCGCGCGGGCCAGGTTCGCCACGCCGCGGACGCCGATGTCCAGCTGCAGCTGCCATTCCTCGTCGCTGGACTCCCACAGCGGATGCCCGCCGGCGATCACCGCCGCTGCGGCGACGGCCGCGTCCAAGCCGCCGAACTCCCGATGAGCGATCTCCGCCGCCTCGATCAGCGCACTCGTATCCCTGACGTCGGCGACGACCTCGCGGACCACATCGGGGAACCGACGGGCCAGCGTGACCAGTTCTTCCTTGGACGCCAACGAGTAGCCGAGCCCGGGGATGTCCTCGCAGATGTCCACGGCGACGACCCGCCAGCCGTCGCCGGCCAGCTGGCGCACGACGGCCGCGCCGATGCCACGGGCCGCGCCCGTCACCACCGCGACTCGTGGCGTCATGTCGTGTCCCCCAGATAGCCGTGCTTGGACAGGTACTCGAGCAGCAGGTCGGCCGCGGCCGCCGCGTCGGGCGGCGTGACCACAGTGGCGGAGCCGGTGGCGGCCAACGCTTTCGTCAGTGCAACTATGCGGTCTCTGGCCTGATCGGCCACGGGTATCGGAAGAATTCTGGCGCGCGGCCGGTATGCCCGGATGGGCCCGGCCTTCACTGTCCATCCGGGAACGACTGGCCGCACGACAGGGATCTTCGTGTTACGGGCGGCCAGCATCGCCGGTAGGCCGGCGCGGCGGGGCCGGATCACCGGTTCCACCGAGCACACCGCCGGCAACGGAATCACCAGCCGCTCACGGCGGCCCTTGTCCAGCCTTCGGAGTCCACTGAGGACGGCGTCCTCGACCTTGAGTTCCAGTAGCCCCAACGCCTGCGCTGCGTCGGTGAGCGCGGCGAGGTAGCCGGGGATCGCATCGGAGTCGTCGCCGAACACCACGACATCGGGAGGGCCGTGGTGTTCGGCGACGGCGGCCAGCAGCGCCCGGGCGGCGGCCTCGTCATCTGTCGGGTCGACCTCGACACGGAGCGCGCTTTCCGCGCCGGCGGCCAATGCCTCGCGCAGCATCTCGTCAGCCTGCGGCGGACCGATCGTCACGGCGACGGTCCGGCCGCCGAGCGCCTCGGCGATGCGGAGCACGTGTTCCAGCGCGGCCAGGCCGGCGGCGCTCGCGCCCGGCCGGCCCTCCTCGGTGCGCACGATCCCGGTGAGCTGGTCGACCACGGTGCGCGGGCCGGGCCAGTTCAGCGCGGCGACGACCAGCATCACTCACCCCTTCCGGAAGGCGACGCCGTGGCCGCCGTCGGGATAGGTCCAGCTCAGGGCGCCGTTGCCGGAGCAGACCTGGTAGCAGGTGCCGCATTCGAAGCACTGCTCGTAGTTGAACAGGATGCCGCCGTCCGAGGTCGGCACGAACAGCTTCGCCGGGCACGCGTACACGCAGTCGGTGGTCCGACACGACCGGCAGACCTCCGAGTCGACGGTGATGTGCGCCCGTTCGGCGACATCGAAGTCCACTGTGGACATGCGGTCGTCGAAGGCCGGCTGTCCGTAGCTCATCCGAACGACCTCACTCCGGTCAGCGCGTCGGACAGGAGGTCCCTGGCCTTGATGCCGTGCCACTTCATGACCCGCCGCATCAGCTTGAACAGGCCGGGTTTCGGGCGCGGATTGTCCACGTGGAACAGCCCCTGCGCGAGGTCGCACAGCAGCGCCGGGTAGTCCTGCTGCACGCGTTGCCCCAGCACGAGTCCGGGCACGCGGCGCAGCTTGCGGTGGTCGCCCAGCACGAACGACTCGTCCAGCATCCGCCGGTACGACGCCAGGCCCGCCTTCGAGGTGTCCTTGGCTCTGATCGCGTCGACGGCCGCCCGGCCCGCGTACATGCCGGCCCCGATGGCGAAGTTGACGCCCTCCAGCCAGATCCCGGCCGCCAGGCACATCGCGGCCGCGTCCCCGGCGACGAGAAACCCGTCGCCGACGAGGTCCGGCATGGTGTCGTAGCCGCCCTCGGGGATCAGGTGGGCCGAGTACTCCAGCAGCTCGCCGCCGCGGACCAGCGGCTCGACCGCCGGGTGCCGCTTCAGCTCGGCGACCAGTTCCTCGGGGCGGATCTTCCTCGCGGCCAGGCCGTGCGGGTCGACGACCACGCCGACGCTGACCGAGTCCAGGTTGGTGTAGAGGAAGCCGCCGCCGGGGATTCCCCCGGTGCAACCGAGGATCTCGATGTCCACGCCGTCCCGGCCGGTGACACCGAACCGCTCGTCGACGACTTCCCGGGGCAGGCGCAGGGTTTCCTTGACGCCGAGCGTGACGTGCCCGGCCGGCTTGCCGGCGAACATGCCGGCTTCCTTGGCCAGGAAGGAGTTCACGCCGTCGCAGGCGATCACGACCTTCGCCGTGAGATCACCGTCCGGCCGGTCGGTCCGGACACCGACCACCGCGCCTTCGGCGCTGCGCAGCAGCCCGGTCGCCACGGTGGAGGGAACCACCACCGCGCCCTCTTTCTCGGCCAGGCCCGCGAGCCAGCCGTCGAGGTCGGACCGGTGGGCCGTGGCCCCGTTGTAGGGCGGGCCGCCCCAGGCCTGGGTGCGGAAGTCCACCGTCAGCGCCTGCGTCGGCGTCATGATCATCGTGCTGCGGCGGGTCACCCACCGCTGCACCGGCATCTGCTCCCACCAGCGCGGCACCAGCTCGTCCAGCACCCGCCCGTAGACCACGCCGCCGTACACGTTCTTCGCGCCGGGATAAGGTCCCCGTTCCAGCAGCACCACTGAATGACCCGCACGGGCCACTTCCAGCGCCGCCGCCGAGCCCGCCGGCCCCGCGCCGACCACGACCACGTCGACCTCGCGCTGCGGGGGCGCGGTGATGACGGCCGACCTCGTTCCCGGGCCCGCGTGCTCAGCCATGGCTTTCCTCCAGCCGCCGCGCCAGTTCCGCCAGCACCGCCGGCGCGTCCGCGACGATGCCCAGGTCCGCCATGGCCGTCATCGGGCAGCAGGGATCCGTGTTCACGCTGATCACGTGCCTCGGCGCGCCCAGCCCGCCGACGTGCTGCGCCGCCCCTGAGATCCCGAACGCGACGTACAGCTCGGGGTCGATCACCACCCCGGTCGTTCCGATCTGCCGCTCGTGCCCCGCGAACCCGGCATCCGTCACCACACGGGTGGCGCCTGTCGCCGCCCCGAGCCGCTCCCCCACCTTGGTCAGCAACTCCATCTGCTCGTGGCCGCTCACCAGCCCCGCCCCGGCCCCCAGCACCCGGCGGGCCTCGGCGAGATCGGCGTCCTGCGCCTTCGGCGTCTCCACCCCCAGTGACCGCGCATCGGCGACATCGCCGCAGGTCAACTCGATCTCCAGGATCCGCGGCGGCTCCGGCTCGGTTGCCGCGCCCCGCACGCCGGGTTGCAGCGTCACCACGAACGGCCCGTCCGGGGTGAGCTCCTGCAGCCCCTGGCTCCCCCGCCGCAGCACGTCCGCGCCCTTGGTCGTCACCGCATTCGCCCCGCTCAACAGTGGCCTCCGCAGCGCATACGCCAACCTCGGCGCCAGATCGCGCCCATCTGCCGCGGCAATGAGCACGACCGCTCGCACAGATCGCAGAAGAGGCGCCAGCGCGGCCGACAGCGCGCCGGGGGCGACCGTCGGGCTCTCGGCCACCCAGGCCGTGCGGGCGGCGATCAGCTGCTCGGCCGCCGGCTTGGCGTTCGTGCCCACCACCAGCACGGACCCGCCGGCCTCGGCGGCGACCTCGTCCGCGCCCAGGGGCAGCTCGCCGTCGCGAACGACAAGGACGGCAAGGAAGTCGGTGTCGATCACAGCGACACCCCCACGCGGTGGCCTTCGATCACCGCGGCATGGGCCCGGCGCGGCGTGAGGCAGTCCCCCACCCGGTGCACCTCGAAGGGCGCGCCCTTGAGCTCCTTCCACAGGCCGTCCTCCGGCTCCTGGTGCACGGCGCACACCACCCAGTCGAAGCGCTCGGTCACCATCTCGCCGGTGGTGTGCTTGAGGAGCTGAACCTCGACGCCTTCAACAGCGCCCATGACGACCTCGTCAGTCGTGAGAGTGATGCCCTTGTGGTGCGCCCGGAGCAGGAACATCTCCATGTCCAGGGTGACGCCGAGGTCCTGGCCGACGACCATGCCGGGGGTGCTGATCCGGACCCGGCACCCGCGGTCGGCGAGCAGCTCGGCGACGGAAGTGGCCTGGTGGAAGCCGAGTTCGTCGACGATCAGAACATCACCACTCGGGGCGGCCCGGCCCTCCAGGACATCGCGGACGTCGACGACGGTCGACAGGCCGCCGGCCCAGTAAGGCAGCTTGGGTCGAGCACCCGTCGCCAGCACGACCGCATCCGGCTGCTCGGCCTTCAGCGCCTCGGCGGTGGCTTCGACGCCGGTGCGGACGTCGACGCCGTGGCGCTTGCACTCGGCGAGGAGGTTCCTCGGCAGGTCGAGGAATTCGGCGCGGCTGGGGACCGTTGCGGCGAGGGCGGCCTGGCCGCCGGTGACCGGGGAGCGTTCGAACAGGGTCACGTGGTGTCCGCGTTGGGCGGCAGTCGAAGCGGCCTGCAGGCCGCCGGGACCGCCGCCGACGACGAGAACCCGCCGGCCACGCAGCCGTGGGGTGGGCAGGGGAACGGATTCGTTGCCCGCGCGGGGGTTCTCGATGCAGCCCAAGGTGTGGTTGAGACCCATCCGGCCGACGCACTCCTGGTTGCACGACAGGCAGGTGCGGATGTCGCTGACGTGCCCGGACCTGGCCTTGGCCATGAACTCGGGGTCGGCGATCTGTCCCCGCACCACGCCGACGAGATCGCAGTGGCCCTCGGCGAGCGCCCGCTCGGCCTGCACCGGGTCCTTGATCCGGCCGACGCCGACCACCGGCAGCTTCACCGCCTGCCGCATGGCGTTGGCGATGAACAGGGCGTAGCCAGGGGGAACGGCCATCGACGCCTCGATCATGAACAGCGTCGAGGTGGCGACGCCGATGGAGGTGTTGATGTAGTCGACCTGGCCGGTGGCCTCGACCAGCCGCGCGACCTCGACGGCCTCGTCGAGGGTGATGCCGCCCTCGATCAGCTCGTCCCCGCACAGCCGGACGCCGAGCGCCCGGTCGGGGCCGACGGCGTCCCGGACGGCGGAGACGATGTCCAACAGGATGCGGGATCGGTTCGCCAGCGAACCACCGTAGCGATCGGTGCGCTTGTTGGTGGCGGGCGACAGAAAGCCGCGCACGATCGAGGAATGCGAGCACTGGAGCTCGACGCCGTCGAAGCCACCCTCGGCACAGTGCCTTGCCACCAGGGCGTAGCCGGCGATGATCTCGGCGATGTCCCTGTCGTCGACGGCCTTCGGCACCTCGCGGAACAGCGGATCCGGCACCGGCGACGGCGCCAGCACCGGCAGCCGCGAGTACAGGCTGGACGCCTGGCCGCCGTTGTGGTTGAGCTGCGCGAAGATCGGGACGCGGTGTGCGTGCACGGCGGCGGTGATCCGCCGATACCCCTCGACCACGGCCGGGTTGAAGCCGTGGATCAGCTTCTCGTACGGCCAGTCGGACGGATGCGTCGAATGCTCCTCGGTGATGATCAGCCCGACCCCGCCGGCCGCCCGCGCGGCGTAGTAGGCGGCGTGCTGCGCGCTGGGCAGCCCGTCCTCGGCGTAGTTGGTCAGGTGCGCGGAGAACACCACCCGGTTGGCCAGTGTCACCGGACCGACCCGGAACGGCGAGAACAGGAACCGGAACGCCATCAGCCGACCCCCTTGGCGGCCCGCCGGCCCTCCAACACGGCCTCGTAGAGGGTCCGGGGCGCCACGCAGTCGCCGGCCCGCACCTCGCCCGGCGTCTCGTCGGGCAGCCGATGGCCGCAGTGGATCACGAGCCCGCAGGGGATCTCCTGCTTCTCACCGGTGATCACGTGTTCGACCACCACGCTCGCGTCACGGACGGCCAGCAGCGTCGACCGCTTGATCAACCGCACGCCGGCGCGGTGCAGCCGGGCGTTGGCGTCGGCCAGATCGCCGGTGACGGCCAGTTGAGTGCCGACAACGGCGTCTCGCGTCACGACGGTGGTCTCACGGCCGGAACTCGCCAGCAGCTCGGCGATCCGGGCCCCGACCGAGTCGCCGACCGGGTCGAACACCACGACCGGCCCCTCAGGCAGATCGTCGATGCCGGCACGCAGCACGTCGGCGACATCCAGCACCCGGCCGCCGTCGATGTCGTACGAACGCGGCCCCGGCACCGACCCCGTGGCCAGCACGACCGTTCGTCCACCGAAATCGGCGCTGGTCGCGACCTCGCCGGTGCGGATCTTGACGCCCAGCCGGCGCACCTCCGACTCCAGCCAGCCGACGAAGCTCTCCAACGGCGACAACCGCAACGAGCCGCCCAGCTGCGAGTCCCGTTCCACCAGCTCGACCTGATGCCCGCGATCGGCGAGCGTCCGCGCCGCCTCCAGGCCGGCCGGACCGCCGCCGACGACGAGCACCTCACGCGGGGCGGTGGTCGGCGTCGGCGGCTCGTCCTCCGTCTCGTAGCCGCTGCCCGGTTCGACGACGCAGCTCACGACGGCGTTCCGGCCGTCACGGACGCGGCACCGCTGGTTGCACAACAGGCACGGCCGGATCCGCTCGGGCTCCCCGTTGGCGCACAACGACACCAGGTTCGGCTCGGCGATCTGGGCCCGAGTCATCTCCACCAGGTCGGCGACACCGTTCTCCAGCGCCCATTCCGCCTGCCCCGGCGTGACGACCGACCCCTGCAGGATCACGTCCGCGACGCCGCCGACGGCGGTCCGGATGTCTCGGCACAGGTCGATGTTGAAGCCGGCCGGCGTGTGGAAGTCCGGCCGGGTGGCCGAAGCGGACATCGCCGAGCCACGGACGACCGTGATGTAATCGACGGCCTTCGCCAGTTCCGCGGCGACGCCGCCCGCGTGCTCCGGCGTGATGCCGGCCCACGGGGCGAGTTCGTCACACGACAGCCGCAGCCCGAGGATCCGATCCGGGCCGAGCACATCCCTTACGGCACAGAGCACCTCGCGGAGCAGCAAGGCGCGGTCGGCGCCGTACGCGTCGGCGCGCTGGTTCGTCAGCCCGGAGAGGAACTGGCGCAGCAGGCTGTGCTGGCCGGCGTCGATCTCCACGCCGTCCACATCGGACTCCATCGCGATGGCCGTGGCGAAGGAGAAACCGGAGAGCAGCCGGTCGATCTCCGGCTCCTCCATCTCCATCGGCAGTTCCCGGCTGGCCACGTCCGGCACCCGGGACGGCGCCCACAACGCCGTGCGCGAATACGCCGACGAGCCCTGGGAACCGGCGTGGCCCAACGACGCCACCACGAGCGTCCCATGTGGACGGCACGCCGTCACGGTCGCGGCCCAGCCGGGCTGGCACTCGGCCGCCAGCGGGGCCCGTTCGTACGGCCAGTCGCTGTCGTCCACGCTGGCGGTCTCGGTGACGACGACACCGGCCCCGCCGGCCGCTCGGCGCTCGTAGTACGCCACGTGCCGCAGCGAGATCGCCCGCCCACGGCCCAGATTCGTCTCGTGCGGCCCGAACATCACGCGACTGGGCGCGGTTCGGCCGGCCAGCACGACCGGAGTCGTCAGGATCACCGCATACCCGCCAGTGGACTCGTGTCGCAGGCTCGGTCGGCCGGCTTTCCGAAGCCGATCGACACCGGCACCGGCTTGCGACGGGAATGATCGCCGGACGGCTTCGGCACGGTGCCGGCGGAGGCGAGCGCCAGTTCCCCGTAGCCCTGCACGCACTCGGGGTCCGGGCCGTCCATCGGCAGGCCGGTGAAGAACTTCGCGGCCATGCAGCCGCCGCGGCAGCTGTCGTAGGCCGAGCAGGACGAGCAGGTCCCCGCCGACGTCGGGCGGCGTAGGTCGGCGAACAGAGGGGAGTTCCGCCAGACCTCGGTGAAGCCGCCCGGAGCGCGTACGTTGCCGGCGAGGAACTGCTCGTGGATCGCGAAGGGGCACGCGTAGACGTCCCCGATGGGGTCGATCAGGCACACCACCCGGCCCGCGCCGCACAGGTTCAGCCCCGGCAGCGGGGTCGAGCCGAGCGCGTTGAGGTGGAAGAAGGAGTCGCCGGTGAGGACCCCTTCCCCGTGTGCCACCAACCAGTTGTACAGCTGCCGCTGCTGCGCGGCCGTCGGGTGCAGCTCGTCCCACACGTCGGCGCCGCGTCCGGACGGGCGCAGCCGGGTGATCCGCAGCTGCGCGTCGAAGGAGTCGGCGATCGCCGCGAAGTCGTCGAGCTGGTCGACGTTCCGCCGGGTCATCACCACGCTGATCTTGAAGTCGCGGAAGCCCGCGTCGGCCAGATTGCGCATGGCGCGCATGGCCGTGTCGAACGAACCGGGCCCGCGCACGGCGTCGTTGACCGCCGCGGTCGCCCCGTCCAGCGAGATCTGCACGTCCACGTAGTCGCTGCCGGCCAGCCACCTCGCCCGCTGCTCGGTCAGCCGAACCCCGTTGGTGGAGAACTTCACGCCGACCTGGTGACCGGTCGCGTACTCCACCAGCTCCCAGAAGTCCGACCGCACCGTGGGTTCGCCGCCGCCGATGTTGACGTAGAACACCTGCATGCGCTGCAGTTCGTCGATCACCGCACGACACTGGGCGGTGTCCAGCTCGCGGGGGTCGCGGCGGCCGGACGAGGAAAGGCAGTGCACGCAGGCGAGATTGCAGGCGTAGGTGAGCTCCCACGTCAGGCAGATCGGCGCGTCGAGGCCGGTTTCGAAGTGGTCGACCAGCTTCATCAAAGCTCCCGCGGCTGGATGGTGCCCGCGTCAGCGAGTCCGGCGAGGGCGTGCAGGTAGGCGGCGCGCTGCCCCGCCACCACTCCAACATCGTCCAAAGTGGAGTCGACGTCGGCGTGGTTTTCCAGCGAGGCAACCACCTCAGCGAGCTGCTTGGTCTTCAGGAAGGACAGCCGGCGGGTGGTGAAGTCGTAGACCAGCGCGCCGAACGGCTCGGGCCGCAACGCCACCTGGGGTGCACGGCGATACGGTCGCTTCGGGTCGAACATCGGGCTCAGTACACGCCGCACATGCCGTCGATGGAGACCTCCTCGACGAGGAGCTCGTCCACATCGTCCGAAGTAGTGGGCGTTTCCGTGTCGTTCGCCATGACACACTCCTGTCGGGCACGGCTTCCTCGGGGACAACGACGAAGCTAATGACACCCGGTGCCGATTGGAAGACAGCATGGCGAAGGTCGGGGGAAACACCCAGTCTTGCGGCCGCGGCGGGCGGCAGCGCGTCAGCACCCACCTCGACCTGGAGCATGTCGCGCTGGAGTTGTTCACCGAGCAGGGCTACGAGGCCACCACGGTCGACCAGCTGGCCCGCGCCGCGGGCATGAGCCGGCGCACGTTCTTCCGCTACTTCCCGTCGAAGAACGACATCGCGTGGGGCGGCTTCGACCGCGAGCTGGAGCGGCTGCGCTGCTGGCTACGGGACTGCGCGCCAGGACTGCCGGTGATGGACGCCGTCCGCCAGGCCGTGGTGGCGTGCAACCGGCTCGACGCCGACGAGATTCCCTGGCACCGCAAGCGAATGGCTCTCATCCTGCGGGTGCCGGCGCTGCAGGCGCACTCCACGCTCCGGTACGTCCAGTGGCGACAGGTGATCGCCGACTTCGTGGCCCCGCGCCTCGGCCACCCCGCCGATTCCCTTGTCCCGCAGTCGATCGCGTACGCCACGCTCGGCGTCGCCATCGCCGCCCACGAGCAGTGGCTGGCCAACGAACACGCGGATCTGCCGCAACTGCTGGACTTCGCGCTGCGAGAACTGGCGTCAGGCTTCACTTTGCCGCCCCTGGCCCGGGTTAGGGGTGCCTAGGGGGCTGCGATCCCCGATGCCGATGGCCGACCGTTCCGGCGAGGACTGTCGTCCGTGAGGCGCCCCTATCGAGAGGTAAGCACCCATGACCGCCGAAGTCACCACCGCGCCGAGCGCTGTCGAGGCGCCGCCGGCGTTTCCGTTGAGCCGCAGCAAGTGTCCGCTCAGCCCGCCCCCGGAGTACGCGCGGCTGCGCGAGGAGCAGTCGGTCAGCAAGGTGACGCTGCGGGTGTCGGGCAAGCAGGTCTGGATCGTCACCCGGCACGACCAGGTCCGGCAGGTGCTGGGCAGCCCCGACATGAGCTCCAACTGGAAGCTGCCCGGCTACCCGCTGCAGGTGCCGCTGCCGCCGGAGGTGCTGGAAACGCTGGAGCTGCCGCTGGTCGCGATGGACCCGCCGGACCACACCGTGCGCCGCCGCGCGTTGATCCCCGAGCTGACGGCCAAGCGCATGCAGGCGTTGCGGCCGCGCATCCAGGAGGTCACCGACCAGCACATCACCGCGATGCTGGCGAAGGGCGGCCCGGTCGACCTGATCCAGGAGCTGGCCGTGCCGGTGCCGTCGCTGGTGTTCTGCGAGCTGATCGGCGTGTCCGGGGAGAACGTCGGCTTCTTCCGCCGCTACGCCGAGCAGATGGTCAACCGGGACATCACCCCGGAGGAGATGGGCGCGGCCCAGTACGAGATGGAGATGCACCTGCAGGGCCTGGTCGCCGCCAAGACCGAGAATCCCGGCGACGACGTGCTCAGCCGGGTCATCGCCAAGAACAACGAGACCGGCGAGCTGGAGCACAACGACCTCGTCGCGCTGGCCCGGATGCTGCTGTTCGGCGGCTTCGACACCACCGCCAACATCATCGGCCTGGGCACCGTCGCGCTGCTGCAGAACCCGGAGCAGCTGGCGCAGGTCAAGGCCGACCCGTCGCTGATGCCGAAGGCCATCGAGGAGCTGTTCCGCTACCTCAGCATCTCCGACTCGGCGACCGCCCGCGTGGCCACCAAGGACATCGAGATCGACGGGGTGCTGATCCGGGCCGGCGAGGGCATCATCGCGCTGAACGGCTCGGCCAACCGGGACGACCGGTTCTTCGACAACCCCGATGCGCTGGACATCCACCGCGAGGCCAAGGGACACCTGGCCTTCGGGCACGGCAACCACCAGTGCCCCGGCGCCAACCTGGTGCGGGTCGAGCTGGACGTCGTGTTCACCACCCTGTTCTCCCGGATTCCGACGCTGCGGCTGGCCGCGCCGGTCGAGGAGCTGGAGTTCAAGCACGACCAGCTGATCTACGGGCTGTACTCGCTGCCCGTGACCTGGTGAGACCGCCATGCGGATCCGCTACGACCGGGAGCGCTGCGTCGGCTCCGGCGCGTGCGCGTTCACGCTGCCGGACATCTTCGACCAGGACGAGGACGACGGTCGCGTTCTCGTCCTGGTGGAAAGGCCGGGCAGCGAGCGCAGAAAGGCCGTCGAGGACGTCGCCGCGAGCTGCCCCGTGTTCGCACTGACGGTCGAGGACGATTAGTAGGGAAAACACCAGAAGCCGCCCCGGATCAATTCCGCCGGGGCGGCTTCCGCGTGGCTCACAACAGAGAATCCCCCTGACCAGTCGCGGTCAGGGGGATTCGTCGTGAGGGGCCGGAACGCCCGGCTAGTCCGGGGAGGACTGCAGCTCGATGAGGTTGCCGTCGGGGTCGCGGAGCAGTGCGATGCGCGTGTCCTCGCCCCATTCCGGGACGTCCGCGGCCGGCTGCACGACGGTCGCGCCCGCGGCCAGGCAGACCTCCTGAGCGGCGTCGACATCGGCCACCCGGAAGCACAGCAGACTGGCGTCGCCGGCCGCGCGGGACAGCTCGACCGTGCCGGCCTCGGGGGTCATGACCTGGCGGTTCATCAGGGCCAGGTACGGCTTCTGGAACTCGACGTCGAAGCGGGCGTAGGGCCACTGCTCGTCGCCCTTGGCCAGCTTGGCGCCGGTCAGCTCGGGCAGCACAGCGTTGTAGAAGCGGAAGCATTCGACGTACTTGGTGACCAGCAGCCGCGTGTGCAGCGTGTCAACGAGAATCGGTGGCCGGGTGCCCATGTGCGCTCCTCACGAAATGGGACGGCGGACTTCAGATAGGACCTGCCGATCACGGTAACCGCCGTGGGAACCCTTTCACACCCCTAGTTGACCCGTAAATAGATGAGCCCGAATACTACGCTACGTGGGCACGGAACAACCCCTGGTGTCATCCCCCTAATGAGACTGGTCGCTTCACTAAGGGGGGTTGGGGTCCGTACGGGTCACGACCGACAATCAATTCCGGCTGTCGACAAACAAAACCAGTGGGAGGGCCTGATGGGCCGGGTAACGGACAAGGTCGTGGCGATCACCGGCGCGGCTCGCGGGCAGGGCCGCAGCCACGCCGTGCGGCTGGCCGAGGAGGGCGCCGACATCATCGCGATCGACCTGTGCGAGGACGTCGAGATCGCCGAGTACGCGATGGCCACCCCCGAGGACCTGGAGGAGACCGCGCGGCTGGTGGAGAAGACCGGCCGCCGCATCGTCACCCGCAAGGCCGACGTGCGCGACTACGCGGCGCTGAAGACGGCCATCGCCGAGGGCGTGGCCGAGCTGGGCAAGCTGGACTCGGTGATCGCCAATGCCGGCATCAGCCCGATCGGCCAGGGCCGGCCGGTGCGGGCCTTCACCGACACCCTGGACATCAACCTGGTCGGCGCGATCAACACCGTGCACGCCGCGCTGCCGCACCTGGCCGACGGTTCGTCCATCGTGGTCATCGGCTCGGCCGCCGGCCTGATCCCGGGTCGCGGCGGCAACGGCCCCGAGGGCCCCGGCGGCGCCGGCTACAGCTTCTCCAAGCAGACGCTGGCCGAGTACGTGAACACGCTGGCGCTGCAGCTGGCCCGGACCGGCACCCGGGTCAACGCCGTGCACCCCAGCAACTGCAACACCGACATGCTGCACAGCGCCCCGATGTACAAGACGTTCCGGCCGGACCTGGAGAACCCCACCCGGGAGGACGCGGAGCTGGGCTTCGTGGCGTTCCAGGCGATGCCGATCCCGTACGTGGAGCCGTCGGACGTCTCGCACGCCGTCACGTACCTGGTGTCGGACGAGTCCCGCTACGTCACCGGCCTGCAGCTGAAGGTGGACGGCGGAGCCCTGGTGAAGCTCGGTTTCTGAGCACGACTCGGACCGGGCACTCGTGGTCGGTGCCCGGTCCGTCCCGTGTTGCTGCTACGGTGTGGCGCCGACGATCCCGGCGTCGCAGAGCTCGTCGACCCAGACGTCCAGGTCGGCCTTGATGTTGGTGGGATCGGATTCCCACGCCCCCGCCAGGGTTCTGGCGGCCGTTTCCACATCGCCCCCGTGCTGTCGCAGGGCGATCCACATCGCCGTGCCCACGGTGTCGCAGCGGAATCTGATGCCCGTCGCGGACGAGACCAGTTCCAGCTGCCCGTCGTTGAGCAGCGCGGCAGTCACGCCGGCAGTCGGTTTCACAGGCACGTGCACCCCACTCAGGTTCTCTCCGGTGACCTCGCTGTCCTGCCGGGGTGCGTGGCGAGTCCCGGCTTTCTCCAAGCAGGTGGCCGATTGGTTGGTTTGCGGACACAGGATTGTCGGCCGGTCCGGGTAGCCGGACCGGCCGTTCTCATTTCCTCCGACGCCGCCGACCCGGGATGACGGTCCCAGGCCGACGGTGCTTTCTCCGGTGCCGCCGGCCCGGGATGACGGTCCCGGGCCGGCGGCGTCGTCGTGCGTCAGGCGGCCAGCACCGCCCGGGAGCCCGCGGCCGCCCGGATCAGCCGCATCGCCGCGGTCGCGTGGTCGTTGATGAAGAAGTGGCCGCCCGGGTAGACCTTCAGGTCGAAGCGGCCGTTGGTGTGGTTGGCCCACGCCTGGGCCTCCCGCGCGGTGACCATCGGGTCGTTGTCGCCGGTGAGCACGGTGATCGGGCAGTTGAGCAGCGGGCCCTCCTGGTACCGGTAGGTTTCCACCGCCTTGTAGTCGCTGCGGACCGACGGCAGGATCATGCGCAGGATCTCCTCGTCCCCCAGAACCGCGGAGTCGGTGCCGCTCAACGACTTCAGCTCGTCGATCAGGCCGTCGTCGCTGGCCAGGTGCACCCGCTCGTCCCGGTGACACGACGGCGCGCGCCGCCCCGAGGCGAACAACGCCAGCGGCTGGGTGCCGCCCTTCTCCATCCTGCGGGCCACCTCGAACGCCACCATCGCGCCCATGCTGTGCCCGAACAGGGAGATCGGCTTGTCCGCCAACGGTTCCAGGTGAGCGGCGATGATGTCCGCCAGCTCGCCGATCGAGTCCACACAGGACTCGGACCGGCGGTCCTGCCGGCCCGGGTACTGGATCGCGATCACGTCGATCTCCGGCGAGAGCACGCGGGAGACCGGGAAGTAGAAGGTCGCCGAGCCGCCCGCGTGCGGGAAGCAGACCAGCCGCGTCGGGGCGTCCGACACCGGGTGGAAGCGGCGGATCCAGGCATCGCCTGACATGACGGGTACGTCCTCTCGGTGTTACGGGCTTGTCGGCCGCCGGCCGGGTGGCGGCGACCATCACCTCGGACCATCGACTTCCCCTCAGGAAATCGAATCCAGCTCGTTGTCCAGGATGTCGAACAGCTCCCCGGCGCTGACCGACGTCAGATCCTCGGTGGCGCTGCCCTGTTGCTGGTCGTCGACCCACTTCGACGTGAGAGCGCGGAGGCGGGCGGCGATGCGGGTGCGGTCGGTGTCGTCGGGGTTGGTGGACAGGGCCGCCGTGATGGCGGCTTCCAGCTTGGCCAATTCGGAGTCGAGGGCGGACAGGTCGGTGGTGGCCTCGCCCCCGCCGAGTTCGGTGACGAGATAGGAGGCGATGGCGGACGGGGTGGGGTAGTCGAAGATCAGCGTCGCGGGGAGGCGGAGGCCGGTCTCGGTGTTGAGGAGGTTGCGGAAGTCGACGGCGGACAGGGAATCGAAGCCGAGTTCGCGGAAGTCGCGGTCGGGGGCGATGGTGTCGACGGAAGCGTGACCGAGGACGGACGCCACCCGCGCACGGACCAGATCCAGGACAACGCGGGTCTGGTCCACTTCGGACAGACCGGCGATCCGGTCCTTCAGGGAACTGGCGGACTTGGCGACGGTACGGACGGGGTTGCGGACGAGACCCCGAAGCAGCGCGGGGATCTCATCGGTACGGGTACGGAGGGCGGCGGCGTCGATGCGCATGGGCACGACGACGGCACGGTCGGCGGAAACGCCGGCATCGAACAGAGCGAGGCCCTGGTCGACGGGCAGCGCGGGCAGGCCCTGGCGGGCCATCCGGGAAAGGTCGGCCTCCGAAAGGTCTGAGGCGAGGCCAACGCCGGAGTCCCAAAGCCCGAACGCCAGCGAGGTGGCGGGCAGGCCGAGGGACCGGCGGTGCTGGGCCAAGGCGTCGAGGAACACGTTGCCGGCGGCGTAGCTGGCCTGCCCGGCGGCGAGCACCAGCCCGCCGGCCGAGGAGAACAGCACAAACGCCTTGAGGTCGACGGTCAACTCGTGCAGATGCCAGGCGGCGTCGGCCTTGGGGCGTACCGTCGCCTCGAAGCTCTCGTCAGTGACGGCGCCGATCATGGCGTTCTCGGCGGCGGCAGCGGCGTGCACCACGGCGGTGAGCTGTGGAATTCCACCGAGCAGTGCGGCCACCTGCGAGCGGTCGCTGACGTCGCAGGCAGCGATCGTGACGCTGGTGGCCCCGCTGTCGACCAGCTCGGCCTGCAACCCCGCCGCGCCCGGTGCGTCCAGGCCGCGGCGGCTGGTCAGGACGAGGTTGCGGACGCCGTGCTTGGTGACCAGGTGCTTGGCGACCAAAGCGCCGAGGCCACCGGTGCCGCCGGTGATCAGGACGGTGTCGTCGGCATTCCACGGCGTCGACGACACGGCGGTGACGGAGGTGAGCCGCGGCACCACCAACGAACCGTTGCGGACAGCGATCTCCGGCTCGCCGGTGGCCAGCGCGTGCGGCAGCGCATTGTCGGAGGCGACGGTCCCGTCGAGGTCGACGAGGGCGAACCGGCCGGGGTTCTCGGCCTGGCCGGCGCGGATCAAACCCCACACCGGCGCCTGCCCGAGATCGACGTCGTCGCCGGTCGCCCGCACGGTGACGACGGCCAGTGTGGAGTCGGCGAACCTCTCATCGGCCAGCCACTCGCGGGCGATGCCCAGCACGTGCTTCGCGGCGGCGCGAACACCGTCCGGCGAGGAAGGGCCCTGCGGCACAACGGTCACGACCAGGTCCGGCACGACGTCGATGTCGGACAGCGTCGGGAAAGCCTTGCCCAGCCCCAGGTCCGGCCCGATGACGGCGACGGAACCCAGCTCACCCGTGGCCGGCACCGGAACCCACTCGATGCCGTACAGCGAATCCGAGGCGGCGCTGAGCTGCTCGGCGGAGACCGGCCGCGAAACCAACTCCGACACGGTCAATACGGGCTGGCCGGCCTGGTCGGCGACCCGCATCGACGACACCTCGTCGCCGCGGACCTGCCGGATCCACACGCGCAGCGCGGACGCGCCGGTGGCGTGCAGCGTGACCCCGTTCCAGGAGAACGGAAGCAGCGTGGCACCCTCGCCGCTGTCGTCGACGAGGTCGGCGTGCATGGCCGCGTCGAGCAGAGCCGGGTGCAGGCCGAACCGGTCCGCCTCAACGCCCTCGGGCAGCGCGACCTCGGCGAAGACGTCGTCGCCCCGCCGCCACCCGGCCTTCAGTCCCTGGAACACCGGGCCGTAGCCGTAGCCGCGGGCGTGCAGCAACTCGTACGCCCGGTCGAGGTCGAGCGGGGTCGCGTCGGACGGCGGCCACGCGGTCAGGTCGAAGTCCGGGGCCTCGACAGCAGAGGTGAGGATGCCGGTGGCGTGGCGAGTCCAGTCGTCGCTGCCCTCGGCACGGGAGTAGGCGCCCACCGGCCGGCGGCCGTTCTCATCGGCGGCACCGACCGTGACCCGCACGTTCACGCCGCCGCGCTCGGGCAGGATCAGCGGCGCGGCGAGGGTCAGCTCCTCGATCACGTCGGAGCCGACGTGCCGGCCGGCGTGCCCGACCAGCTCCACGAAACCCGTGCCGGGGAACAGAATGGTGCCCAGGATGTCGTGGTCGGCCAGCCACGGCTGCGCGTCCACGGCCAGGCGGCCGGTGAGCACGACGCCGCCGGTGTCCGGCAGCTCGACGATGGCGTCGACCAGCGGGTGGTCGGTGTGGCCGAAGCCCTGCCCGCTGCGGGTGCCGGCCTGCAGGTCGGACCAGAACCGCTGGCGCTGGAACGCGTAGGTGGGCAGGTCGACCGGCCTGACGTCGAGGCCGGCGAAGAACTCCGTCCAGTTCACCGGGACGCCGTTGGCGAACGCCTTGGCCAGGCCGGCGACCAGCTCGTGCTCCTGCGGCTTGTCCTTACGCTGCAAGGCAATGAACACCGGGTTCTCGCCGGTGACGCAGCCGGCGCCCAGGCCGGCCAGCACGCCGTCCGGGCCGATCTCGACGAACCGGACGACGCTCTTGGACTCCAGGGTCCTGACCGCGTCCAGGAACCGGACGGCCTCGCGGACGTGCCGCACCCAGTACTCCGGGTCGGCCAGCTCGTCGGGCTCGGCGATCTGGCCGGTCAGCGTGGAGACGATCGGGATCGTCGGGGCGTTGAAGGTCAACCCGCCGACCACCGTGCGGAATTCGTCCAGCATCGGCTCCATCAGTGGCGAGTGGAACGCGTGCGACACCTTGAGCTGCGTCGTCTTGCGGCCCCGGGCCTCGAAGTCGGCCTTGATCCTCAGCACGGCCGCTTCGTCGCCGGAGACGACCACCGACTGCGGGCCGTTCACCGCCGCGATGCCGACGCCGTCGACCAGCTCGATCTCCTGCTCGGTGGCCTGGATGGCCACCATCGCACCGCCAGCCGGCAGGGCCTGCATCAGACGTCCGCGCGCCGACACCAGCTTGCACGCGTCGGCGAGCGACAGGACGCCGCTGACGTGCGCAGCGGCGATCTCGCCGACCGAGTGGCCGGCCAGGAAGTCCGGCCGCACACCCCAAGACTGAACTAAACGGTATAGTGCAACTTCCAGTGCGAGCAGCGCGGGCTGGGCGTTGCCGGTCTGGTTGAGGGCGTCCTGGTCGTCGCCCCAGACGATGGACGGCAACGCCGGATCCAGTTGGGCGACGACCTCGTCCCACGCCTGCGCGAACACCGGGAAGGTCTGGTACAGCTCCCGCCCCATGCCGATGCGCTGCGCGCCCTGGCCGGTGAACAGGAACGCGGCCAAGCCCTGAGCGCGGGCGACGGCGTGGTTGGTGCCGTCGGCGATCGACGACAGGCCGGCGAGGGCGGTCTCCCGGTCGCTGGCCACCACGACACCGCGGTGCTCGAACGGCGTCCGAACGGTCGCCAGCGAGTACGCAACGTCGGCGAACGAGCCGTCTACAGAAGACAGCTGGGCAGCGTTGGCCGCCAGCGCCTCCGGGGTCTTGCCGGACACGATCCACGGCAGGACGCGGGACACGGGAGTCCGCTCCACCGGCTCCTCGGCCGGCGCCTGCTCGATGATCACGTGCGCGTTGGTGCCGCCGAGGCCGAACGACGAGACGCCGGCCCGGCGCGGGCGGTCCACCGCCGGCCACGGGCGGGCCTCCGCAAGCAGGGCGACATTGCCGGCGCTCCAGTCGACCTGCGGCGTCGGCTCCTCGGCGTACAGGGACTTGGGCAGCACGCCGTGCTCGATGGCCTTCACCATCTTGATCACGCCGGCCACACCGGCCGCCGCCTGGGTGTGGCCCAGGTTGGACTTGACGGAGCCCAGGTACAGCGGCTCGTCCCGGTCCTGGCCGTAGGTGGCCAGCACGGCCTGCGCCTCGATCGGGTCGCCGAGCCGGGTGCCGGTGCCGTGCGCCTCGACAACGTCCACATCGGACGTCCTGAGGTCGGCGGCGGCCAGCGCCTGCCGGATCAGCCGCTGCTGCGACGGGCCGTTCGGCGCGGTCAGGCCGCTGGACGCCCCGTCCTGGTTGACCGCGCTGGACCGGATCACGGCCAGCACCGGGTGGCCGTTGCGACGCGCGTCGGACAGCCGCTCCAGCAGGATCAGGCCGGCGCCCTCGGAGCAGCCCACCCCGTCGGCCGACGCGGAGAACGACTTGCACCGGCCGTCGGCGGCCGCACCGCGCTGGCCGGAGAAGTACACGAACATCTCGGCGTTGGACATCACGGTCACGCCGCCGGCCAGGGCCAGGTTGCATTCCTTGCCGCGCAACGCCTGCATGGCCGAGTGGATGGCGACCAGCGACGACGAGCAGGCGGTGTCGACGGTGACGGCCGGCCCCTCCAGACCCAGCGTGTACGCCACGCGGCCGCACACGAGGCAGCCGTCGGAGGAGCCGACGCCGTAGTCGTGGTACATGAGGCCGGTGAACACGCCGGTGCGGCTGCCCTTCAGCGATGCCGGGTCGATGCCGGCCCGCTCGATCGCCTCCCACGCGACCTCCAGCAGCAGCCGCTGCTGCGGGTCGATGGCGATCGCCTCGCGTGGGCTGACGCCGAAGAAGTCCGCGTCGAAATCGGCCGCGTCGTAGAGGAACCCGCCCTCACGCGTGCAGGACTTGCCGGGCGTGCCCGGCTCCGGGTCGTACAGGCCGTCGAGGTCCCAGCCACGGTCGGTGGGGAACGGCGACACCGCGTCCCGGCCCTCGGCGACCAGGTCCCACAGCTGCTCGGGCGACTTCACGCCGCCGGGGAAGCGGCACGCCATGCCGACGACGGCGATCGGCTCGCTGGCGTCGGCCACCAGCCTGGCGTTCTGCTGGCGCAGCTTCTCGTTGTCCAGCATGGACTTGCGCAGGGCGTTGACGACCTTCTCGACTTGTGCGTCCATGTCCGTTCTCCCGGTCAGTTGTCGGCCGCGAGGGCGGCCGCCACGAGGTCGTCGATGTCCATGTTCTTGATCGCTTCGCTCTGGTCGTCGGTGGCCTCGACCTGTACCGAACCGGCCAGTTCAAGCAGCTGGGCCAGGATTCCGGCCTCTCGCAGCTTCGCCACCGGGATGGCCGCCACCGCGCGCTGGATCTCGTCGTCGGACCGCTCCTGCTCGGCGGGGGCCTCGCCGATGGCCGGCAGCAGCTCCTCGAGCAGGAACCTGGCCAGCGACACCGGGTTCGGGTAGTCGAACATCAGGGTCGCCGGCAGCCGCAGGTCGGTCGCCGCCTGCAACCGGTTGCGCAGCTCGATCGCGGCCAGCGAGTCCAGGCCCAGCTCGGTGAAGCCCTTGGTGACGTCGATGGCGTACGGGTCGTCGTGGCGGACCACCGCCACGTGCGTGCGGACCAGGTCGAGCAGCACCCGGTCGCGCTCGCTCTCGCTCAGCCCGGCCAGCCGCCGCTCCAACGACGGCCCCTCCTCCGGCTCGGCCGGCGCGTCGGCCGCGACGGCGCGGGCCGGCTTGCGGGCCGGCGCCTTCAGCACGTCCTTGAGCAGCAAGGGAATCTCGCTGCCGGACTCCGCCGCCGCCAGCACGATCGGAGCCAGGATCGGCTCGTCGACGGTCATCGCCTCGTCGAACAGCCGCAGACCGTTCTCGGTGGACATGACCTGGATGCCCAGCCGGGCCATCCGGCCCACGTCGCTGTCCGCCGCGCCGCCGCTCATGCCCGTGTCGGTGGCCCAGGGGCCGAAGCCCAGCGAGGTGGCGGGCAGGCCGGCGGCCCGGCGGTGGGCGGCGAGGCCGTCCACGAACCGGTTGGCCGCGGCGTAGTTGCCCTGGCCGGCGCCGATGATCAGACCGGCGCAGGAGGAGAACAGCACGAACTGGGCCAGCGGCAGGTCCCTGGTCAGCTCGTGCAGGTGCCACGCCGCGTCCACCTTGGGCCGCAACACGTTGTCGATCTGCTCCGGTGTGAGGCCGGTGATCATCGCGTTGTCCATCACGCCGGCCGCGTGCAGAACGCCGGTCAGCGGGTGCTCGACGGTGCTCAGGAGCTTGGCCAGCGCATCGCGGTCCGACACGTCGCAGGCGGCGATCTTCACGTCAGCGCCGAGCGCGGTCAGTTCCGCCTGCAGGTCGGCCGCGCCAGGGGCCTCGATGCCGCGGCGGCTGGTCAGCAGCAGGTGCTTGATTCCCTGTGAGGACACCAGGTGCCGGGCGAAGACCGCGCCGAGGCCGCTGGTGCCGCCGGTGATCAGGACCGTGCCGTCCGGGTCGAGCCGCGGGGTGCCGGCCGGGCTCGGCGACACGCGGGCGAACCGCGGCACCTTGACCCCGCTGCCCCGCAAGGCAACCGCCGGCTCGCCGGAGGCGATGACCGCCGGCAGCAGGTCCTCCGAGCCGTCGGAGTCGACGAGCACGAACCGGCCCGGGTTCTCCTCCTGCGCGGACCGCAGCAGGCCCCAGATCGGCGCCTGTGCCACGTCGACGTCCTCGCCGTCGGCGGTGGTGACCGCGTTGCGGGTGATCACCAGCAGCTTGGAGTCCGAGAACCGGGCGTCGGCCAGCCACGCCCGAAGCGTTGCCAGCACGCCGTCCACGACCTCCCGCACCTGCTCGGTGACGCCGTCTCCGGTGGTGACAACGGGAAGCAGCGCGACCTCCGGCACGGTGGTCAGCGCCTGGACGTCGGCGGCGCCGGACACGGTGGCCCAATCGCCGCGGGCAGCGGTGTGCAGGCTGCCCAACGGCATCTGATTCCAGGCAATCCTGTATACAGAATCCAGCAGGCCGGATCCTGCCGACGCGGCGGCGTTGACCTTGTCGGCGGTCACCGGGCGGACCACCAGCGACCGGATGGTGGCCACCGGAGTGCCCATCGGGTCGGCCAGTTCCAGCCGCACCGCGTCGGAGCCGCCGGTGTAGACGACCCGGCCGCGCAGCCGGTTCGCGCCGACGGAGTGAATCGTGACGCCGGTCCACGCGAACGGCAGCTGGGTGCCGCCGACGTCCTGCGGCTTGCGGCCGGCCATGAAGTCGGTGGCGCTCAGCGCGGAGTCCAGGATGCCCGGGTGCAGGAAGAACTCGGCGGCGTCGGCCTTGGCCTCCTCGGGCAGCGCGACCTCGACGAAGGTTTCCTCGCCCCGCAGCCAGATCCCGCGCAGGCCGCGGAACATCGGGCCGTAGATGTAGCCCTGGCCGGCCAGGTAGTCGTAGACGCCGCTGATGTCGACCGCCTCGGCGCCGGCCGGCGGCCACTCGCGCAGGCCGACGTTGAACGCCTCCGGCGTCGGGGCCGGCTTGTTCTCCGCGGTCAGCACGCCGGACGCGTGCCGGGTCCAGCCGGTCTCGGCGTTCTCCGGCCGCGAGTAGATGGCCAGCGTGCGGGCGCCGTGCTTGTCCTCGGGGCCGACAACCGTCTGCACGGCAAGGCCTTCGCCGCGCGGGGGCAGCGGCATCAGGGCCTCGATGGTCAGTTCCTCGACGGTGTCGCAACCGACCTCCTCGCCGGCGCGGACGGCCAACTCGACGTACGCGGTGCCGGGCAGGATGACCGTGCCGAGCACGTCGTGGTCGGCCAGCCACGGGTGGGTGTCGATGGACAGGCGCGTGGTGAGCGTGACGCCGCCGGTCTCCGGGGACTGCACGACCGCGGCCAGCAGCGGGTGCTGCGCGGCCACCTGGCCCAGGCCGGCGGCGTCCTCGACGCTCGCCGCCTGCATGTCGAGCCAGTACCGGCGCTTCTGGAACGCGTAGGTCGGCAGGTCCACCCGCCGGCCGCCGGCGAAGAACGCCTTGCCGTCGAGGTCGAGGCCGACCGCCGCGAGCAGCGTGTGCGCCTCCGGCCGGTCCTTGCGCAGCGATGCGAGCAACACCGCCTTGCCTGCGCCGAACACGTCGTCGTCCCGGGTCAGGCAGCCCTGGGCCATGCCGGTCAGCACGCCGTCGGGGCCGATCTCCAGGTACTTGGTCACGCCCTGGGCCTCCAGTGAGCGGACGGCGTCGCAGAAGCGGACCGCCTCGCGCACGTGGTCGACCCAGTACTCCGGCTCGCTCCACTGCCCGCCGCCGGCCGAGGTCGTGACGACCGGAATCGTCGGCGTGCCGTAGGTCAGGCTCTCGGCCACCTTGCGGAACTCGTCGAGCATCGGCTCCATCAGCGGCGAGTGGAAGGCGTGCGAGACCTTGAGCCGGGTCGTCTTCCGGCCCAGGGCCTCGAACTCCGCCCTGATCGCCAGCACGGCCTCTTCGTCACCGGAGATCACCACCGAGGTGGGACCGTTGACCGCCGCGATGCCGACGCCGTCGCGGAGGGTGATCTCCTCCTCGGTGGCCTGGATGGCCACCATCGCGCCGCCGGCCGGCAGGGCCTGCATCAACCGCCCTCGCGCCGACACGAGCTTGCAGGCGTCTTCCAGCGACAGGACGCCGGAGACGTGCGCGGCGGCCAGCTCGCCGATGGAGTGGCCGGCGAGGAAGTCGGGACGGACACCCCAGGACTGAACTAAACGGTACAGTGCAACTTCGAGGGCGAACAGCGCGGGCTGGGCATAGCCGGTCTGGTTGAGGGCCTCCGGGTCGGAACCCCAGACGATGGTGGACAGCTCGGGGTCCAGCCGCGCCACGACCTCGTCCCAGGCCTGGGCGAACGCCGGATAGGCCTCGTACAGCTCCCGTCCCATGCCGATCCGCTGTGAGCCCTGGCCGGTGAACAGGAACGCCGTCTGACCGTCGGTCTTGGCGCCACGCACGACGTTCGGCGACTCCTCGCCGTTGGCCAGGGCCGTGAGAGCGCTCAGCGCCGACTCGCGGTCGTTGGCCAGCACCAAGGCGCGGTGCTCCAACTGGGCCCGGGTCGTGGCCAGCGAGAAGCCGGTGTCGAACAAGTCGACGCCGGTGGCCAGGAAGCCACGCAGCTTCTCGGCCTGGTCCGGCAGGCTGGCGGCCGTCTTCGCCGACAGCACAAGGGGAATCACCGGCGTGGTGTGCCCGGTAGCGGCGACGACAGTCGACTCCGGAGCCTGCTCGACGATCACGTGTGCGTTGGTGCCGGAGAGGCCGAACGACGACACCGCGCCGCGGCGGGGGCCGGAAGTCTTCCACTCGCGGGCCTCGGTCAGCAGCTTCACCGCGCCGGCGGTCCAGTCGACCTGCGGCGACGGCTCGTCCACGTGCAGCGTCTTCGGCATCACCCCGTTGCGCACGGCCATGATCACCTTGATCAGGCCGCTCACGCCGGCCGCCGCCTGGGCGTGGCCGAGGTTGGACTTGATCGAGCCCAGCCACACCGGGTCGTCCTCGGTGCGCTCCTGGCCGTAGGTGGCGAGCAGCGCCTGCGCCTCGATCGGGTCGCCGAGCCGGGTGCCGGTGCCGTGCCCCTCGATCAGGTCCACGTCCGCCCCGGTCAGGCCGGACACCGCCAGCGCCCGCTGGATGACCCGCTGCTGCGACGGGCCGTTGGGCGCGGTCAGGCCGTTGGAGGCGCCGTCCTGGTTGATCGCGGAACCCCGGATCACCGCCAGCACCTCGTGCCCGTTGCGCTTGGCGTCGGACAGCCGTTCCAGCAGCAGCATGCCGATGCCCTCGGACCAGCCGGTGCCGTCGGCCGCGCCGGCGAACGCCTTGCAGCGGCCGTCGGGCGCGAGGCCGCGCTGCTGGCTGAACTCCACGAAGATCTCCGGCGTGGACATCACCGTGACGCCGCCGGCCAGCGCCATGCTGATCTCACCGCTGCGCAGCGCCTGGCAGGCGGTGTGCACGGCAACCAGCGACGACGAGCAGGCGGTGTCGACCGTGACGGCCGGCCCCTCCAGACCCAACGTGTAGGCGACGCGGCCGGAGGCGATCGAGCCGGCGTTGCCGTTGCCGATGTAGCCGGCCAGGTCGTCCGGGATCTCCCGCAGCCAGGTGCCGTAGTCGTGGTACATCACGCCGGCGTAGACGCCGGTCTGGCTGCCGCGCATGGACGTCGGGTCGATGCCGGCCCGCTCGAACGCCTCCCACGACGCCTGCAGCAGCAGCCGCTGCTGCGGGTCCATGGCCAGCGCCTCGCGCGGCATGATGCCGAAGAACTCGGCGTCGAAGTCGGCGGCGTCGAGCAGGAACGCGCCGTCGCGGGCATAGGTGTGGCCGGGCTTGCCGGGCTCCGGGTCGAACAGGGAGTCGATGGCCCAGCCGCGGTCGGTCGGGAACGGCGTGACGGCGTCCCGGCCCTCGAAGACCAGCTTCCACAGGTCCTCCGGCGACGTGACGCCGCCCGGGAACCGGCAGCTGATGCCGACGACCGCGATCGGGTCGTCCGCACGGACCTGGGTCGGGGCCGCCTTCTTGGCCGGCTCGGCGGCGCCGCCGACGAGCGTGGCGACGAACTCCGCCACCCGCCGCGAGTTCGGGTAGTCGAACACCAGCGTGGCCGGCAGCTTCAGGCCGGTGGCCGTGTTGAGCATGTTGCGCAGCTCGACCGCCGCCAGCGAGTCGAAGCCCAGCTCCTTGAACGCCTTGTCCGCCGGCACGGCGTCGATGCCGTCGTGACCGAGGACCGCGGCGACCTTGCCACGCACCAACTCCAGCAGCGCGCGGTCGAGGTCGGCGCCGCTGAGGCCGGCGAACTGCGTCTGCACGGTGGCCTGGCCCTGAGCGGCTCGACGGGCCTGGACCCGCACGAATCCCCTCAGCAGAGCCGGAATCTCCTCGGTGCGGGTGCGCAGCGCCTCGCGGTCGATCTTCAATGGCACGATCACCGCCTCGTCCGCCGCGAGAGCCTGGTCGAACAGCTCCAAGGCCTCCTCGGCGGGCAGCGCCGGCATGCCGAGGCGACGCATCCGGTCCAGGTCGGCGTCGACGAGCTCGCCACCGAGTCCGGTGTTGACCGCCCACATGCCGAACGCCAAAGCGTTGGCCGGCAAGCCATTTGCCCGCCGGTGCTGCGCCAGCGCGTCCAGGAACACATTGGCCGCCGCGTAGTTGGCCTGTCCGGCCGCCAGCACAATGCCGCCGGCGGAGGAGAACAGCACGAACTGGGTCAGCGGCAGGTCCTTGGTCAGCTCGTGCAGGTGCCAGGCGGCGTCCACCTTGGGGCGCAACACCTTGTCCACCTGCTCGGCGGTGAGCGCGTCGATCAGGCCGTTGTCCACGACCGCCGCCGCGTGCACGACGCCGGTCAGGTCGGGGATCTTGCGGATCACCTTGGCCAGGTCGACCCGCTTGGTGACGTCACAGGCGAACACGGTGACCTCAGCACCGAGGGCGGTCAGCTCCTCGGTCAGAGCGGCGGCTTCAGGGGCCTTCGCGCCGCGCCGGCTCACCAGGGCAAGCTTCGTCACGCCCTGAGTGGCCAGGTGCCGGGCGATGATCGCGCCCAGGCCGCTGGTGCCGCCGGTGATCAGGACCGTACCCTCGGTGTCCCATGTGGACGTTCCGGTGGGCTGCGCGGCGGACAGACGCGGCACCAGGATCTCGCCGTCGCGGATGGCCACCTCGGGCTCACCGAGGCTCGCCGCGACGGACAACGCCTGAGCCGAAGCCTCGGTGTTGTCGGTGTCGACGAGGACGAGCCGACCGGGCTGCTCCGCCTGCGCCGCGCGGACCAGACCCCACACCGCCGCCTGGCTCAGGTCGGCAATGTCCTCTCCCCCAACGGAAACCGCGCCGCTGGTGATGATCGCGGTGACGCCCTGCGTGCCGTCGGCCAGCAGCGACTGCACATCGTTCAGCACGAGGCCGGTGACCTTGCGGACCGCCTTCGGGACCTCGCCGTCGGCGGTCGGGCTGACGTAGTGCACGACGTCGATGTCCGAAGGCTGGGCGGTGGTCGGCTTCCACTCGATGCGGTGCAAACCGTCCGACCCCTTGGCGGCGCTGAGCTGTTCGGCGGAAACCGCCCGGGAGACCAGGGATTCCACCGTCAGCACCGGCTGGCCGGTCTGGTCGGCCATCCACATCGCGGAGACCTCGTCGCCGCGCAGCCGCTGGATGCGCACCCGCAGCGCGGTCGCGCCGACCGCGTGCAGGGTGACGCCGTTCCAGGAGAACGGCAGCAGGGTCGCGCCCTCGCCGGTGTCGTCGAGGAGGTCGGCGTGCATGGCCGAGTCCAGCAGCGCCGGGTGCAGGCCGTAACGCTCGCCCTCGCTGCCCTCGGGCAGGCTGACCTCGGCGAACACCTCGTCACCGCGCTTCCAAGCGGCGGTCAGGCCCTGGAAGGTCGGGCCGTAGCCGTAGCCACGGTCGGTGAGGCGGCCGTACGCGTCGGTGACGTCGATCGGGGTCGCGCCGGCCGGCGGCCACTCGGTGAGGTCGAACGCCGGGGCCTTCGCCGGGGCAACGGTTCCCATGGCGTGCCGGGTCCAGGCTGTGTCGCTGCCCTCGGGGCGGGAGTGGATGCTGACCGGGCGGGCGCCGGTGGCGTCCGGACCGCCGATGGTGACCTGGATGGCATAGCCGCCGCGCGGCGGCAGGATCAGCGGGGCCTGGAGCGTCAACTCCTCCACCGACTCGCAGCCGACGTGCTGACCGGCCTGTGCCGCCAGCTCGACGAAACCCGTGCCCGGCAAGAGGATCGAGCCCAGCACCTGGTGATCGGCCAGCCAGCCCAGGGACTCGGCGGCGAGCCGGCCGGTGATGACGACGCCGTCGCCGTCGGCCAGGGCGATGACCGCGCCGAGCATCGGGTGCCCGGCGGCGACCTGGCCGACCGACGACACGTCGCCGGAGGTGGCGGTCGCGTTCAGCCAGTAGCGCTGGTGCTGGAAGGCGTAGGTGGGCAGGTCGGTCCGGCGGGCGTTGGTGCCGGCGAAGAACTTCGGCCAGTCGACGGCCAGACCGTTGGCCCAGGCCCTGGCCAGGGCGGTGACCAGCTCGTTCTCCTGCGTACGGCCGCGGCGCTGGGTCGCGATGGTCGCGGCGTCGTCGACGCAGGTCGCGGCCATGCCCGTCAGCACGGCGTCCGGGCCGATCTCGATGAAGCGAGTGACACCCTGCGCGGCCAACGCCTTGACGCCGTCGTAGAAGCGGACGGCGTCGCGAACGTGGTTGACCCAGTACTCCGGCGAGGTCCAGTCACTGCCGGCGTTGGGGATCCTCGGCGCGTTGAAGGTCAGGCCGGCGACAACGGCGCGGAACTCGTCCAGCATCGGCTCCATCAGCGGCGAGTGGAACGCGTGCGAGACGTTCAGGCGGGAGGTCTTGCGGCCCTTCGCCTCGAACTCCGCCTTGATCTTGAGTACGGCCGCTTCGACGCCCGAGATCACCACCGACTGCGGGCCGTTCACCGCCGCGATGCCGACGCCGTCGACCAGCGTGATCTCGTCCTCGGTCGCCTGCAGCGCGACCATCGCGCCACCGGTGGGCAGGGCCTGCATCAGCCGGCCACGGGCGGAGACCAGCTTGCGGGCATCCTCCAGCGAGAGAACGCCGGCGACGTGCGCCGCCGCGATCTCGCCGATGGAGTGGCCGGCGACGAAGTTCGGCGTGACGCCCCAGGACTCGAGCAGCCGGTAGAGGGCGACCTCGAAGGCGAACAGCGCGGGCTGGGTGACGCCGGTCTGGTTCAGCGCCTCCTGGTCGTCGCCCCAGGCGATCTCGGCGATCGCGGGATCGATCGCCGCGTCCCAGGCCGCCGCGAACGCCGGGAAGCGCTCGTGCAGTTCGCGGCCCATGCCGAGTTGCTGCGCGCCCTGGCCGGTGAACAGGAAGGCGGTGAACCCGTCGTTGGCGACGTCCGTGATCTTGCCGGCGGCGAGGTCGGCCAGGGCCGACGAACGGTCCGCCGACACGGTGGCGATCCGGTGCTCCAGTGCGGCACGGGTGGTGGCCAGCGAGAACGCGATGTCGAGCGGTTCACCGTCCACATCGGACAAGCGGGCGGCCTGTGCAGCGGCGGCCTCGGCAGTCTTGCCGGACACCAGCCACGGCACGATTCGCGGCTCGATGGTCCGTTCTGGCTCGGCAACGACCGGCGCCTGCTCGATGATCACGTGCGCATTGGTGCCGCTGATGCCGAACGACGAGACACCGGCCCGGCGCGGGCGATCCACCGCCGGCCACGGCTGCGCATCGGTCAGCAGCCGGACGGCACCCTCGGCCCAGTCGACCTTGCTGGAGGGCTCGTCCACGTGCAGGGTCTTGGGCAGCACGCCATGCCGCATCGCCATGACCATCTTGATGATGCCGGCGACACCGGCGGCGGCCTGGGTGTGGCCCATGTTCGACTTGATCGACCCCAGCCACAGCGGCTCCGACCGGTCCTGGCCGTAGGTCGCGAGCAGCGCCTGCGCCTCGATCGGGTCGCCCAGCGTGGTACCGGTGCCGTGGCCCTCGACAACGTCCACATCGGACGTTGTGAGGCCGCCGGAGGCCAGCGCCTGGTGGATGACCCGCTGCTGCGACGGGCCGTTCGGCGCGGTCAGGCCGTTGGAGGCGCCGTCCTGGTTGATGGCGGAGCCCCGCACGACGGCAAGGACGTCGTGACCGTTGCGAACAGCGTCGGAGAACCGCTCGACGAGCAGCAGGCCGACGCCCTCGGACCAGCCGGTGCCGTCGGCGGCCGTGGCGAAGGACTTGCAACGGCCGTCGGCGGCCATGCCGCGCTGCCGGCTGAAGTCCACAAAAGTGTCCGGAGTGGACATAACCGTGACACCGCCGGCCAGCGCCAGCGAGCACTCGCCGGCACGCAGGGCCTGGATCGCCCAGTGCAGCGCGACCAGCGACGACGAGCAGGCCGTATCCACAGTGACCGCCGGGCCCTCAAGGCCCAGCGCGTAAGCGATACGACCGGAGACGACGCTGGCGAGGCTGCCATTGCCGAGGTAGCCGGCCACGTCCTCGGACACCTCGCCCAGGCGCGTGCCCCAGTCGTGGTACATCACGCCGGCGAAGACGCCGGTGTCGCTGCCCCGCAGGGAAATCGGGTCGATGCCGGCGCGTTCGAAGGTCTCCCAAGCGGTTTCCAGCAGCAGCCGCTGCTGCGGGTCCATCGCGGACGCCTCGCGCGGGCTGATGCCGAAGAACGCCGGGTCGAACTCGGCGGCCTCGTGCAGGAAACCGCCCTCGCGGGAGTAGCTCTTGCCGGGCTTGCCGGGCTCCGGGTCGTAGAGGCCGTCCACGTCCCAGCCACGGTCGGTCGGGAAGGTCGTGACGACATCCCGCCCCTCGGCGACGACCTGCCACAGGTCCTCGGGCGAGGAAACCCCACCGGGGTAGCGGCAGGCGATGCCGACGATGGCGATCGGCTCGTCGGTGGCGGCCACCACCGGCGCCTTCACCACCACCTTGTCGGCGACGCTGAGGATCTTGTCCCCGATCAGCTTGGCCAACGCGGCGGAGGTCGGGTAGTCGAAGGTCAGGGTGGCCGGCAGCCGCAGGCCGAACGCGGAGTTCAGCCGGTTGCGGAGCTCCACCGCGGCCAGCGAGTCGAAGCCCAGCTCGGTGAACGCCCGCTTCGGGTCGATGGCCTCCGCTCCGTCGTGCCCGAGCACGTCGGCGACCTGCTTGCGCACCAGGTCCAGCAGCACCCGGTCGCGCTCCACATCGGACAGTTCGGCCAGCCGGTGCGCCAGCGTCTGCTCGACGGACACCGGGCCGGCAGCGGTAGGCCGCTGTGGTCGAACCAGGCCGCGGAACAGGGCCGGCACACCGTCCGAACGGGACTGCAGCGCGCGGGCGTCGACCCGCACCGGCACGGCATTGGCGAGGTCGCCGGCAACGGCCGCGTCGAACAGCGCCAGGCTTTCCTCGGCGTTCAACGGGTCCAGACCGAGGCGGCGGATCCGTTGGATGGCCAGCTCGTCGAGCTGCTCCCCCATGCCCGCACCGACCGCCCACAGGCCCCAGGCCAGCGCGGTCGCCGGCAGGCCCAGGGCCTGGCGGTGCCGGGCCAGGGCGTCGAGGAAGACGTTGGCGGCGGCGTAGTTACCCTGGCCGGCACCGTCGACGAGGCCGGCTGAGGAGGAGAACAGCACGAACGCCTTGAGGTCCAGGGCCTTGGTGAGCTCGTGCAGGTGCCAGGCGGCCTCGGCCTTCGGCCGCAGCGTGGTGTCGATGCGTTGGGACGTCAGGGTTCCGATCAGGCCGTCGTCGATCACGCCGGCCGCGTGCACCACGCCGGTCAGCGGGTGCTCGGCGGGAATGCCGTCGATCACCGCCGCGAGTGCGTCCCGGTCGGCCACGTCGACCGCGGCGATGGTCACGGAAGCGCCCAACGCGGTCAGCTCGGCCGACAACTCCGCAGCGCCCGGCGCGTCCGTGCCGCGACGGCTGGTCAGCAGCAGGTGCCGAACTCCCTTGTCGGCCACCAGGTGCTTGGCCACGATGCCGCCCAGCCCGCCGGTGCCACCGGTGATCAGCACTGTGCCGTCTGCGGTCCACGGGCCTTCCGCACTCGACACCGATGTCTTGGCCAGGCGCGGCACCAGGATCTCGCCGCCGCGCAGAGCCAGCTCCGGCTCGCCAGAGGCCAACGCGGCCGGCAGCAGCTCGGCCGAGTCCTCGTCCACGTCGACGAGCACGATCCGGCCCGGGTTCTCCGCCTGGGCCGAACGCAGCAGGCCCCACAGCGGGGCACAGCACAGCGTCGACGGGTCATCGGAGCCGACCACCGCACCCTGCGTCACGACAACCAGACGGGATGTGGTGAACCGCTCGTCGGTCAGCCACTCCTGCACCAGCTCCAGCGCCCGATACGTGGTGCGGCGCACCGCGTTCGGCACATCGCCGCTGCAGCAGGCGAACGGCGCCAGCACAACCTCCGACGGCAGCGCTCCGTAGTCCAGGGTCTCGCGGTGCGCCTGCAGGTCGGCGTGCACGGTGATGCCGCTGCCGAGCGCGTCGGCCAGGCCGATGTAGTCGGCCCCGACAACCGCCCAGCCCTTGGTCGACGGGACCGGGTTGACCGGGGCGATGGCCTCCCAACGCACCTGGAACAGGGCCTCGCCGCCGCGGCCGGCGGCGCGCAGCTGGTCCGCGGTGACGGCCCGCACGACAAAGGACTCGACCGTGGCAACGGGGGCGCCGGTCGAGTCCGCGATGTCGAGGGAAACGGCCTCCCGGCCGGTGGAAGTGATGCGCACGCGCAGCGCGGATGCGCCGGTGGAGTGCACGGAGACGCCGCTCCAGGCGAACGGCAGCCGGATGTCGTCGCCGACCGGATCGTCGGAGGCGAAGTCGGTGGCGTGCAGCACGGCGTCCAGCAGGGCCGGGTGCAGCGCGAACGCGCCGGCCTTCTCCTGCTCCGGCAGCGCGACCTCGGCGAAGACCTCGGACCCGTTGCGCCACACCGCCCGCAGGCCCCGGAACACCGGGCCGTAGCCGTAGCCCTGACCGGCCATGTCGGCGTACAGAGTCGAGATGTCGATCTTTTCAGCGCCTCGTGGCGGCCAGGCGTCGAGGCTCACCGGGCCCGAAGCGCTCCGGCGACCCAGGACACCGGTCGCGTGCCGGGTCCAGGACTCGTCGGTGTCGGCGCGGGAGTAGAACTCCACGGTCCGGCGGCCGTCGTCCTCCGCGCCGACCACGATCTGCAGCGCGACGCCGCCGCTCTCGGGCAGCGCCAGCGGGCTCTCCAGGGTCAGTTCCTCGACGAGGTCGAGGCCGACCTGGTCACCGGCGCGGACGGCCAGCTCGACGAAGGCCGTGCCGGGGAACAGAACCACCCCGGACATCACGTGATCCGCCAGCCACGGGTGCGACCGCAGCGACACCCGACCGGTCAGCACCACGCCGTCGCCGCCGGCCAGGCCGACAACCGCGCCCAGCAACGGGTGATCGGCGGCCACTTGGCCGAAGCCGGTCGCATCGCCGGAGCCGATTGCCGAGGACATCCAGTAGCGGCGGCGCTGGAAGGCGTAGGTGGGCAGCTCAACCGTGCCGGCGCCGGCGAAGAAGGCACTCCAGTCGACCTTCGCGCCACGGGACCACGCCGTGCCCAGGGCGGTCAGCAGCTCGCGGACCTCGTCCCGGTCGCGGCGCAGCGCGGCGGCGAACACGACGTCGCCATCGACACTTTCCTTGCCCATGGCCGACAACACCGGGTCGGGGCCGAGCTCGATGAACGTCGTCACGCCCTCGTCGACCAGGGTCGTGATGCCGTCGGCGAAACGGACGGCCTCGCGGACGTGCCGGACCCAGTAGTCCGGCGAGCACAGGTCCTCGGCGCTGGCCACCCGGCCGGTCACGTTGGAGACGACGGGAATCTGCGGCGGGTTGTAGTCGAGCACGCTGGCGATGAGCCGGAACTCCTCCAGCATCGGCTCCATCAGCGCCGAGTGGAAAGCGTGCGAGGTGCGCAGCCGCTTGGACTTCGCGAAAGTTCCGGCGACCGCGAGCACCTGCTCCTCGACGCCGGACAGCACAACAGAGTTGGGGCCGTTGACGGCGGCGATGCTCACGCCGTCGTAACCCTCAAGCGCGGCGCGGACATCGACCTCGCTCGCGCGCACCGACACCATCGCGCCCACACGCGGCAGGTCCTGCATCAACCGGCCGCGGGCGGCGACCAGCGTGGCGGCGTCCTCCAGCGACAGCACGCCGGCGATGTGCGCGGCGGCGAGTTCGCCGACGGAGTGACCGGCGACAAGATCGGGGGTGACGCCCCACGACTCCAGCAGCCGGAACAGTGCCACCTCGACCGCGAACAGCGCGGCCTGCGTGTAGGCGGTCTCCCCCAGCAGCTCCTCGCCAGTCTGATCAGGCACTGCGCCGAACAGCACGTCGTTCAGGGGGCGGTCCAGCTGCACGTCGAGGTGGGCGATGGCCTCGTCCAACGCCTCGGCAAAGACCGGGAACTTGCCAGCGAGTTCGCGTCCCATGCCGACACGCTGGCTTCCCTGGCCGGTGAACAGGAAGGCCAGCCGCCCGCCGGTCACGTTCGACGCGGTCGAGCCGTCGGCGATGGCGTTCAGGCCGCGCAGCAGTTCGTCACGGTCGCCGGCGATGACGACCGCGCGGTGCTCCAGCGCGGCCCGGGTCGTGGCCAGCGAGTTGGCCAGATCCACCAACGGCAGGTCCACAGTGGACGTCAGCCGAGCGGCCTGCGCCTTCAAAGCCTCCGCGCTACGGGCAGAAACCACGAAGGGAGACACCGAGTCCGGGGTCGGCTGTGCGGACTCGATCACTCCTGCTTCGGTCTCCCCGATTGGAGCCTGCTCCAGGATCAGGTGGGCGTTGGTGCCGCTGACACCGAACGACGACACGCCCGCCCGGCGGACCTCGCTGTCCCAGGGGACTTCCTCGGTCAGCAGCGTGACAGCGCCGCCGGCCCAGTCGACGTGCGGCGTCGGCGCATCCACGTGGAGCGTCTTGGGCAACACGCCGTGCCGCATCGCCGTGACCATCTTGATCACACCGGCCACGCCGGCCGCCGCCTGCGTGTGACCGATGTTGGACTTCAGCGACCCCAGCCACATCGGTCGGTCGCGGCGCTTGCCGTACACCGCCTGCAAGGCGTTGGCCTCGATCGGGTCGCCGAGTGTGGTGCCGGTGCCGTGCGCCTCGACGGCGTCCACCTGCTCGGCCGTGAGGCCGGCGTTGGCCAGAGCCTGACGGATGACCCGCTGCTGGGCCAGCCCGTTCGGGGCCGTGATGCCGTTGGAGGCACCGTCCTGGTTGATCGCGGAACCCCGGATCACCGCCAACACGTTGTGCCCGTTGCGCCGGGCCTCGGACAGCCGCTCCAGCACGAGAATGCCGACGCCCTCGGCAAAGCCGGTGCCGTCGGCCGCTGCCGCGAACGCCTTGACCACACCGTCCGGCGCAAGGCCGCGCTGACGGGCGAAAGCCGTGAAGGTGCCCGGGCTGCCCATGACCGCGACGCCGCCGGCCAGTGCCAGCGTGCACTCGCCGAGACGCAGCGACTGCACGGCGAGGTGCAGCGCGACCAGGGAGCCCGAGCACGCGGTGTCCACGGTCAGGGTGGGGCCCTCCAGCCCCAGGGTGTAGGCGACGCGCCCGGAGACGACGCTGGGAGCGTTGCCGGTCAACAGGTATCCGTCGAAGCCGTCCGGCGCCTCGTGCAGGCGCACGCCGTACTCCTGCGGCTCGGCGCCGACGAACACGCCGGACCGGCTGCCCCGCAACGACTGCGGGTCGATGCCGGCGCGTTCCAGGGCCTGCCAGGCGGTTTCCAGCACCAGCCGCTGCTGCGGGTCCATCGCCGACGCCTCGCGCGGGCTGATGCCGAAGAAGTCGGCGTCGAACTCGGCGGCGTCGGGCAGGAAGCCGCCGTGCCGGACATAGGTCGTGCCGGGGTTGTCGGGATCGGGGTCGTACAGTCGGTCCAGGTCCCAGCCGCGGTCGGTCGGGAACTCGTCGCGCACGTGCCGGCCCTCGGACACCAGCTGCCACAGGGCGTCCGGGGAGTCCACGCCGCCGGGCAGGCGGCAGCCGATGCCGACGATGGCGATCGGTTCGTCGTCGGCCGCGGCGGAGGCGACCGGTTCGGGCGCCTCCGCCGCCAGCCCGAGCAGCTCGGCACGCAGGTACGCGGCCAGCAGGTTCGGTGTCGGGTAGTCGAAGCCGATGGTCGGCGGCAGGGCGAGCCCCGTCTCGTCGCCGAGCCGGGTGTGCAGTTCGACCAGGCCGAGCGAGTCCAGGCCCAGTTCGCGGAAGGCCTCGTCGGGCCCGATCCGGACTTCTCGCCCCGGACGGATCCGTTGCAGCACGGCCAGGGTGTGCTCGCTCACCAGACCCAGCAGGATCCGGGTCTGCTCGGCGGGCGGCACCTCACCCAGCCGACGCGCGAGCGCCTCACCCGCGTCAGGAACGAAGTTTCCGGACTCGCTCATCTGCCCACTCTCCACACCGCTGCCCTCGACGACGCCTGCTCAGACACCGACCTCGACGGACCTGTCCGCACGCGTCGACGGCTCCTCGTCATATTTGCGTCGAACGTATGACAAGTCCTCCAGCAAACCGCTAGAAGTGATGCGCCGGGACCGTCCGCGCGGCACCAAGTGCCCCAACGGCAGCGACCCGACCTCACCCCACCGCAGCCAGCCATCCCCATCGATGTAGCTGCGGCTCCTTCCCGCATTGTCCGGGTGCAGGCAGTAGGGAACATCCAGATATCCCTGCTTGAACGCCAGCAGCAGCGCCTGCCCGAGGTCGCTGTGCAGGTTCAACACGGCGTGCACAAGGGCGCGGGCCTCCTGGTACGTCTGGGAATCCGCCAGTTCCGCCGTGGAACCGCCGATCTCCGGACGGTAGGCCCGCGCCGTGGTGTGCGCGTGCTCCAGCGCCGCCACGTTCTCCGCGATCGTCGGGATGCGCCGCGACTCCGCGACGGTCTTGACGATCACCCGTTCCGACCCGGTGGCCACCGCGAGTTCCGCAGCGGACGCCAGCAGCCGGTCGCACCCGTGGTCGGTCACCGGGTACATGCCCATGTACGTGTAGATCACCACATGCCAGTTGACAGTGGGCAACAACTCGGCGCACAGCGCGCGAAGCGCTTGCACCGCCTCGACATCCTGGTCGAGGTTGGTCTGCTGGGCGTAGCTGACGGACACACTGCGCAGCCCGTGGTGGCAGAAGAACAGTGCCTCCAGCACGCTGATCGCCACCAGCATGCTGGGCGGGCACAGCTGCCCCATCATGCAGCCGCCGAACGTCTCCAGGTGCGGCTCGACGCCGACTTCCTGCAACCGCGTGAACATCTCGCAGCACTGCGACCAGTTGCGCACCGAGTCCTGCAACGGTGTCCGCCCGTACGGCAGGCAGTACGACACCGGTCCGCCCTCGGTCGCGTTGAGGTTCAGCGCGACCAGCGCGGCGAAGATGCCCAGCGGCGTGGCCGATCCGTGCCGCACCTGCACCGGGAAGTCGTCGTCGCGGACCCCGTCCAGCACCCACTTGGTGGTCTCCACCGGGTGATTGACGATCGGGTAACCGTTGAGGGCGATGCCCTCCCGCAGTGCGGTGTCCGCGGCCTCGTGGTCGCCGACGCGGGTGTAGCTGTCCAGGGTGAGCGTGCCGACGGTCTGGGCGTCGGCCTTCTTGGTGGCGATGAGCCCCTCTCGCATCCGGTTCGGGTCGCTGAACCCCATCCTCGGCTGGGCCACGATCGAGCCGCGGCCGCCCCGGCTGCGCACGAACTCCCCGAAGTCGACGGGGGTCTCGTCCGCGGCACCCGTGGTCCGGGTGGGGAAGCAGGCGTTCACACCGCCACCCTGGTCCGGCCCGGTAGCGGTGTCGCCGCCGAGGGCAGAGCAGCCATGAAGTCGTAGAAGCTGACGACGGTCTTGGCGCCGTCCTCGAAGACGGCGTCGAAACCGGCCGACATCAGCCGGGCCGCCGCGCCCTCGTCCAGCTCGCCGGCGACGCCGAGCTTGCCGCCGATCACCACCGGCGTGGCCACGAGCTCCGAGCTGCCGCGGATCTCGTCGATCAGCCGCAGGCCGTCCTGGTAGCCGTGGCCGTTGACGCTGCTGATCACGACCAGCGCCGGCTTGTGCTGCTCGCACTCGGCCACCAGCAGCTCCGGCGACACGCACGGGCCGAGGTTGACCACGTCGTAGCCGAGCTCCTCGATCATCAGCTGCAGGAACACCAGGTTCCAGGTGTGCGCGTCGGAGGCGACGCCGCTGACAACGACGGTGCCGCGGCTGCCGGTGAGGGTGTTGTCGGCGAAGATCTGCATGGTCATCGGGCCACCGCCTGGTAGTCGTACGAACGGCTGTGGTCCAGCCGGGAAACGGACACGATCTCGTCGCCGCGCACCACGACCTCGGTGGGCGAGGGGCGGCCGAGGAACATCAGCAGGCTCGCGGTCGGGCCGTAGGCACCGACGTTGGGAATGCGGATCACGTCACCGGGGGCCAGGCCGGGCACCTTGACCGCGCGGCCGAAGGTGTCGCCGGGCGTGCACAGCGGGCCGACCAGGCTGACCGTCTCGGTCGGTTCCTCGTCGTCGGTGCCGACCTGCACCGGCATCAGCCGGCCGAGGCCGGACATGCCGCCGAAGGTGTTGATGCCGGCGTCGAGGATGACGAACTTCTTGCCCCGGCTGACCTTCACGTTGCTGACGCCGGCCAGCAGGGTGCCGCTGGCGCCGATCAGGTAGCGGCCGGACTCGCAGGCCAGCTGCGGAGAACCCGCCCGCCAGTTCGGGAAGTGCACGTCCAGCGCGATCTCCAGCTCCTGGCGCAGCTTCGGGTAGGAGGCCCGGCCGCCGGGAACGCCGTAGGGAACGGAGAACCCGCCGCCGATGTCCAGGTAGCGCAGCGGCAGGTCGAGCAGTTCGGACAGCGCGGCCGCGCCGGCGATGGTGTTCTGGAACTCGCTGATCAGCGCGTCCTCGTCGGCCGTGTTGGACAACGGGAACAGGTGCATGCCCGCGATGGTCACCCCGTCCACGCGGCGCAGTTCTCCCAGTTCCTCGGGGAGCCGCTCGGCGTCGAAGCCGAACTGCGAGGGGGTGCCGGTCATCCGGATGCCACTGCCGGCGCTGGCCGTGGCCAGGTTGACGCGCAGCAGGCACTCGGCGGTGATGCCCAGTTCCGTGGCCACCTGACCGACGTGCTGCACGTCGGTGACGGAGTCCGTGGAGAACATCCGCACGCCCAGGCTCATCGCCTCGCGCAGCTCGCCGAAGGTCTTGCCGGGACCGGTGTACATGCAGTCGCTGCCGGCGAAGCCGGCGGCCAGGGCGTTGGCCAGCTCGCCGGTGGAGCTGATCTCGGCGCGGCACCGGCGCCCGTCACCGGAGCGAAGTGCCTTCAGGAGATCGGGATGGGGATTGGCCTTCAGGGCGTAGAACAGCTCGAACGGCTCGGGCAGCTGGTCGAACAGCTGCTCGCGGGCGGCCGCCACCTCGTCGAGGTCGTAGACGTAGAGCGGGGTGCCGTACTCGGCGGCCAGCTTCTCGTAGCGGCTCATGACGCGCTCCCTTCCAGCAGGCTCAGGAGCGCCGCCCGCGAGTTCTTGCCGTGCAGGGTCAGCGGGAACTCCTCGAGCACCCGGCAGATGGACGGGATCTTCTGCGCCTCAAGGCGCTTGCTCAGCTCGCGCAGCACGATCGCCGGCTGGAGATCGGCCTCGACGAACAGGGCCAGGTCGTGGTCGTCGCTCGGCGCCAGCGCGGCGGCGGCCCGCACGCCCGGGATGTCCATGGCCGCCGCCTCGATCTCCAGCGTGCTCATGCGGATTCCCTTGCGCTTGAACATGTCGTCGCGCCGGCCCTCGAAGTACAGGTAGCCGTCGGCGTCGACGGAGCCGTAGTCGCCCGTGTGCAGCCGGGTGCGGCCGGTGCGCGGGTCGACGCGGAACGCCTTGGCGGTCACCTCGGGGTTGCGCCAGTAGCCGGGCATCACGTGCGGCCCGTCCGCGACGATCTCGCCGACCTGCCCGGCCGGCAGCTCGTCGCCGTTCTCGTCGACGATCGCGACCCTGGTGCCGGGCAACGGGATTCCGGAGGAGCCGGGACGCTCGGTGTCCTCGTCCGGCGGCATGACCGTGATGCGCTTGCACTCGGTCTGCCCGAACTGGCGCACCACCTTCACGCCCGGGAAGCTCTCCCGCAGGCCGTCGATGGTGGGCTGCGGCAGCGCCGCGCCGGTGTTGGTGAACATCCGCACCGGCGGCGGGGTCTCCTTGTCCCGCTGGGCGAGGGACACGATCATGGAGGCCAGCGACGGCACGATCGGCACGACGGTCGCGCCGGTCTCCCTCATGCGCCGCAGCAGGGCCAGATCGGATTCCTCGCCGGCCAGCACGATCTCGCACCGGACGGCCGCGGTCATCAGGACCTTGTAGAGGCCGTAGTCCCAGGACAGCGGGAACCGGCAGAACACGACGTCGTCGCGGCGGTAGCCGAGGGCCTGCACGAGAGCGCGGGTCGCGAACACGACCTGCGAGTGCGGGCACATCACCGCCTTCGGCGCCGAGGTGCTGCCGGAGGTGTAGATGAGCACTGCCAGGTCGGTGGGCTGCACGTCGTGGACGAACGGCACGGCGTCCTGCTCCTGGACGTCGGGCCAGACCGCGCCGAAGTCGTGCACCGGGACGGTCGCCGTGACCTCCCGGACGGCCTCGACCGCGGCGCCCTTGGCGATGATCAGCCGTGGCTCCGAGTTGTCCAGCACCGAGGACATCAGGAACGGCTTCATCGCCGGGTTCAGCGGCACGAGGACCACGCCGGCGCGGACCGCGCCGAAGAACATCGCGACCAGTTCCCGCGTGCTGGGGAGCTGGACGACGATGCGGTCGCCGTGGCCGACGCCGTGCGCGCGCAGCCAGTGCGCGAACCGGTGGCTGTGCTCGGCCAGCTGGCGGTATGTCCAGTGGCCGTCCGCGTCGCGGACGGCGACGCCGTCCGCGTTTTCGATAAGGGCGCCGTCCAGCAGCGAGTGAATGAGTTCACCCGGTGCGTCGGTCACCGTGCCGACATTGTCGAGTGGTGTGGCTGTGGTATCCAAGGTCGCTCTCCGTACGCTCGAAAAGAACGACGAGTGATTTACCCCGCGGGCAGCGAACTAAATCCTCACCACTCAAGAGTAAGATTTGTACATACGTTCGTCATCCCCCCTGGCACCCCTATTGTGCACCCGCCCTCGCCGTCAGCAGGTCGGCCGCGACGCCGGCCAGGCGGCGCCGGTCCACCTTGCGGTTGGAGTTCAGCGGGAACTCGTCGACGTGCTGGTAGTGCTTGGGCACCATGCTCTGCGGCAGCCGGTCGCACAGCCGCTTGTTGAGCTCGGACGGCGGCACGCGCTCGCCCGTGTAGAAGACGACGAGCTCCAGCCCGCCCGCGGTCTCCCGGGTCACGGTGACCGCGTCCTCCACGCCGCTGGCCCGGACCGCGTTGTCGATCTCCGCGAGCTCGATCCGCAGGCCGTGGATCTGCACCTGCGAATCCAGCCGGCCCAGATACGCCAGCTCGGTCGGCGACACCCAGCGGACCCGGTCGCCGGTCCGGTACCACGTCCGGCCGCCGTGTTCGAGGAAGCGGCCCTTGTCGTCCTCGGGATCGAGGTAGCCCGGCGTCATCTGCGGGCCGGTGATGCACAGCTCACCCTCGTCCTCGGTCGGCTCGCCGTCCGGAGTGATCACCAGGTGCTCGTGGCCGGGATTGAGGTCACCGATCGGCACGACACCGTTGACGGCCAGCCGTTCGGATTCCGGTGACCAGCGGTGCGCGGTGATGGTGACGGTCAGCTCGGTCGGGCCGTACAGGTTCTCCAGCGTCGAGCCGACCGCGGCCGCCTGCCAGTCCGCGGCATCCGCGCACTTCAGGGCCTCGCCGGCGAAGAAACTCCAGCGCAGCGTGGGCATGGCCCCGGGAGTGAGGCCGCCCATGCGGCGGACCAGGCCGATCGCCGACGGCGTGGAGAACCAGACGGTGATCTTGTGGTCGGCGAAGTAGGCCGGCATGTCGCGGTAGGCGTGCGGCGGAATCGCGCAGACGGTGGCGCCGGCGCCCCAGGCGCAGAACAGGTCGAACATCGCGCAGTCGAAGTTCAGGTCGAAGGTCTGCGAGAAGACGTCGTCCGGGGTGAAGTCGAAGCGCTCGTCGAGGTAGGAGAAGTAATGGTGGGTGTTGCCGTGGGTGATCGGCACGCCCTTCGGCCGGCCGGTGGAACCGCTGGTGAACAGCATGTACGCGGTGTCGGTTGCGGCCACCGGGTGCGGCTGGGCCAGCGCGTTCGCCGGGTCGACCTCGATCGTGCCGACGCCCGGGTCGGCCATCGCCAGCACCGGCATCGTGTCGCCGGCCAGCACGTCCTCCAGCACGGCCATCCCGTACTCGTCGGCGAGCAGCGCGGTGACGCCGGCCAGGTCGATCATGGCGCGGAGCCGGGGCGTCGGGAAGCTGACGTTGAGCGGCACGACCGTCGCGCCGGAATAGAGAGCCGCGAGCAGGCCCTGGTAGGACTCGATCGTCTTGCCGAAGAGGACCCCGACCACGGCTGGTGGACGCGGTCCGGCGGCGTGCAGTGATCCTGCCCACAGCAGGGCCCGTTCATGCGCCTGGCGGTAGCTGACCGCCTGGTCGCCGAACCGGATCGCGGCCCCGTCCGGCGAAGCGGCGAGGCCACGAAGGAAACGCGCGTGCAACGCGGTCGTGCTCGATGAGTTCATTCTTCCTCCTCTATGACATGGATGACACGGGCGTACTGGGGATTTCAAGGATCGGCCAGAGATTCGAGGGAAATCCCGCCCCCTGTTTGCGTCAGGCTGGACAGGGGTAGCGACCGGGGGGCATTGCGGTTTAGCGTCGAGATCGGCCACAGCCGGACCAATTCGGCCCGGAAAAAAGATTGGAGTCACCCATGTGGGACGCGCGGTTCGAGGAAGTCCTGCGCCCGTACCTGCCTTTTCTGCCTCATGACGAGCCGCTGACGCAGGAGTCGAGCCTGCGCGACCTGGGGCTCGACTCGCTCGGCACCGTCGAGCTGCTCGGGGCGCTTGAGCACGAGTTCGGCGTCCGCTTCGTCGACGACGCCCTGAGCCTGGAGACCTTCGCCAACGCCGGCGTGCTCTGGGCCGCCCTGGACAACCTGCTCAAGCAGGCCGCCTGAGCTCCGCCAGAAGCGGCCATGTCCACTGTGGACATGGCCGCTTCGGCGTTTCGGGGGACCGGCTTCGCCGGTCCCCCCTTCTCGTCAGGCGGCGGTGCGCTTGCGGGGGCTGACCGCGAGCTTCGGGTCGACGGCGACGACCTGGAAGTTCTTGTTCGTCACGGCGACCCGGCCGAACAGGCTGTCCTGGCCGGCGATGTGCACCTTGGCCACACCCAGCCGCTTCAGCGTCGCGACCGCGTCCGGCCAGCGGACCGTGTTGACGATGCCGTCCAGCAGCATGTCCCGGACCTGCTCCCCGGTGGTGACGATCGAGCCGTCCTGGTCGTTCACCACCGGCAGCGTCGGGTCGCGGAACTCCAACCGGTCGAACACCTCGGCCTGGATCTTCCTGCGCAGCGGGCCGAACGTGCTGACGTGCATCGGCGGATGCATGGTGTACAGCGACATGCCGCCACCCCGGCGCAGCTTCTGCTGGAACCACTCCAGGTTGTCCCGGCTCAGCGACACCATGTGGAAGTCGTGGTCGATGTGACAGGACACGTCGTGCCAGTAGCCGAGCTCGTCCATCTCGGCGAACAGTTGGTGGAGGATGTCCAGCGGGGTCCGCACGAACGAGTGCGTGACCACGTCGGCGAACTCCGTGGCGAAGAACTCGTCCAGGCAGCGGGCGAACTCCGCGGTCATCCACACGGCGTCCGAAAAGGACAGTGCGCCGGAGTGCGCGGCCAGCGCCTTGCCGCCGAAGCTCGGGCCGACGCAGACCTCGGGCCTGGCGCCCAGCTCCGCTTCCGCCCACTGGGCCAGGGCGACGCAGTTGACCAGGAAACTGACCTGCGCCTGACGGCTGTAGTCGCCCTCGGTGTCGCGGAAGGCGTCCACGAGCGAGTAGCCCAGGCGTTCGTCGGCCTCGGCGACCAGCCGCCGGGCGTACGGATTGATGACCATGAACTTGCCGACGTCGGCGAAGCGGGACGGCCCCATGCCGGGGAAGACGACCGCCTCGGACGCGGTGAACTCGGTGAGCATTGGCTTGTCTCCGCTACAGGCTGCTGAGGTAGGTGTGCATGACGTCGTCGAACAGTTCCGGCTCCTCGAGGTGCGGGACGTGGCTGGACTCCTCGAAGATCTCCCAGCGGGCGTCGGGGATGAGGTCCTGGAAGGGCTGGACCGTGGCCGGCGTGGCCTCGTCGTGCCGGCCCGAGATGATCAGCGTAGGCACGGTGATCCGCGGCAGCACGTCAATCACGCCCCAGTCCTTGAGCGTGCCGATGACGTGGAACTCGCTGGGGCCGTTCATGGTGAAGTAGACGGTGGGGTCGTTGTAGATCTCGTAGAACGAGGCCTGCAGGTCCCGCGGCTGCGGCTTGAGCCGGCACACGTGCCGCTCGTAGAAGGCCTGCATGGTGTTGTAGTAGTCGATGCTGTCGGTCGTGCCCTCGGCCTCGTGGCGGCGCAGTGCCTCGTCCACGCCGGGCGGCAGCTGGTCGCGCAGGACCTTCATCTCCTGCAGCCACAACGGGTACGAGGCCGGGGCGTTGGCGATCACCAGGCCCTTCAAGCCGGTTGGCCGCTTCGCGGCGTGCATGGCGACGAGGAGGCCACCCCAGGACTGTCCGAACGGCACATAGTTGCCGTCGATGCCCAGCTGCCGCACCAGGTTCGTCAGCTCGGCCTCGAACAGCTCCGGGGTCCAGAAGTCCGGGCCCTTCCCCGGCAGGTGGGTGGACCCGCCGTTGCCGAGCTGGTCGTAGTGCACGACCGGCCAGCCGCGGTCGGCCAGTTCGCTCATGCGCAGCAGGTAGTCGTGGGTGCTGCCGGGGCCGCCGTGGACCACGACCAGCACCGGCTTGCCGCAGCCGGGGTCGCCCGTCACCCGGTACCACGTCTTGTAATCGCCGAACTTCACGGTCCCCTTGGCGCTGGGGGCAAGCGACATCGTTCCACCACCTCGTCGATAGTCCTTTGCCGCCAACGCCCGCGGCGGCGCACCGCGGGTCGACGGTAGCGCCGGAGAAGGTGGGGAAACCCTTCGATCGAAGTCCCTAGGCTGCTCCGCGCGGGGCCGGGACCCGCTCGTGGCTCCCCCCTTGCGGCCCCACTCACCCATGTTGTACATTTGTCTAATACGTAAGTACGTATGAAACTCTCCCCTGGAGGACTCCCGTGTGGCACTACGAGCGCAGCATCGACGCCGACGCCGCCCCCTCGGCCGTCTGGGCGCGCTACACCGACGTGGCGACCTGGCCCGAGTGGAACGCCGGGATGGAGAAGATGGAGATCAGCGGCCCGTTCGCCAGCGGCTCGACCGGCGTGATCACCAGCGCCCAGCAGGGTCCGGCCGCGTTCACCCTGGTCAACGTCGTCGACGGGGTGGGCTTCACGCAGGAGACCAAGATCGACGAACACGTCACGCTGCGGTCCCACTGCAAGGTCGTGGCCGGCCCGAACGGCGGCTCCACGATCACCCACCGCACCGAGCTCGACGGGCCCGGCAGCGATGAGATGGGCGCGGCCATCGGCCAGTTCCTCAGTGGCGGCATCGACGAGGGCCTCGACGCCCTGGCCAAGGCCGCCGGCTGAGGCTGAAGACACGGCAGTAGGGCCGGCGGCCCCGGTCCTACTGCCAACCAGCTTTCCCGGCACGGCAACGGTTCCGGCAGCCACGGTTCCGGCAGCCACCGACGCCACCGCGCGGCAGACCTTCAATTCCCCGCCACCACAGCCGATCCGGCAGCCACCGACGCCGCCGGCCGGCCAATCTTCGATGTCCCCAGCAACACAGCCGGTTCGGCGGCCGCCACGGGTTTCCATCCCCCCGGCCCGTGTCCGCCACCGCCACCGGCCACCGGACGTCCCCCTCCTTCGCGGCGACCGGTGTCCCGCAGCCCCCTCCACCCCCTGGGGCTGCCAACAGCCCCGGCGTGATGGTCACGCCGGGGCTGTTGTCGTGCCGCCCCCGGTCTGCCGATCCCAGACCGGGGACAGCCGCCCTATCGGGAGAGCCAGTCGTTGACAGCCTGGGCCGTCGCCGCGGCATGCTCCTCGACGATGGTGAAGTGGGTGGCGCCGGGCACGGTGACCACGGTGTGCCCCGGATCCCAGGCGACGGCGCGCCAGTTGTCGGTCGGGTCGTCGGGATCCATGAACGACTTGTCGGCCCGTAGGAACAGCACGGGCGCCTCGATCCGGCCGAGGTCGAAGCTCGGCAGCAGGTCGATGTACGCGTTCATGCCACTCAGCCGCGCGCTGTCGAACTTGCCGAACACGGACTCCTTCTCCAGCAGGACAACGGCCAGCTGCTCGAAGACGTCGCGTTCCTCGCCCTCGCTGACGTGATAGGTGTCGACGAGCACGACGCCGCCGGGCTGGATGCCTTGCCGCTCAAGGTGTTTCGCCGTCGCGTGGGCCAGCACGCCGCCGGAGGAGTAGCCGAGCAGGATGAACGGATCACCCTGAGCCGCCTGCGTCACGGCCTCGCCGAGCACGCTGACGGCCGCTTCCGCCGTGGCGGGCAGGCTTTCGCCGCGGGCGAAGCCCGGCACCGGCAACGCGCTGACGTGCCGGCCACCGCCGATGTTGGCGGCGACCCGGGCGTGCTGGTGCGTGCCGCCGAGCGCCATCGGAGTGCTGATGCAGATCAGCCGCGGCGTGGTGGTTCCCTCCGCGAACGTGACCGGCTTGGGCAGGTGGTCGACGTCCGCGACGCCGGTGAACTTCGGCCGGATGTCGGCGACGGCCCGCAGCAGCGTCAGGCCCTTCTGGAGGTTGCCGGAGAGCACGGAGTCGCGGAAGAAGTCGCTCAGGCTCTCGTCGGCGTTGCTCTCCTCGCTCTGTGTACTGGACAGTTCAGTACGCAGCCAGCGCGCCAGCTCGGCCGGTGACTTGTTGTCGAACACGACCATCGCCGGCAGGGTCAGGCCGGTCGCCGCACTGAGGGCGTTGCGCAGCTCCATCGCGGTCAGTGAGTCGAAGCCGGAGGCCAGGAAGTCACGGTCCGGGTCGACGCTGTCCGGGCTGGGATGGCCCAGCACGGTGGCCGCGTTGGCGAGCACCAGATCCCGCAGCGCGGTCTCCTGCCCGGCCTCGTCCAGCCCCGCGAGCTGCTTGCGCAGCGCCGCCGGGTCCGCCGGCTTGCCGGCCGCCTTGCGTGTGGTGCGGATCAGCCCGTGGAAGACGGGTGCCAGACGGTCGGGACCGACCGCGTTCAGCGCCTTCACGTCGATACGGATCGGGGCCAGCACCGGGCTCTCGCTCGCACAGGCCGCGTCGAACAGCGCCAGGCCCTCCTCGGTGGTGAGCCCCAGGACGCCGCTCTTCTGCATCCTCGACGTGTCCGCGTGGTCGCCCATGCCGTCGTCCCAGAGACCCCACGCCAACGACACCGCCGGCAGCCCCTCGCCACGACGGAGTTCCGCCAACGCATCCAAGTACGCATTCGCGGCCGCGTAATTGCCCTGCCCCGGCGTACCGAGCATGCCGGCAGCTGAACTGAACAGTACAAACGCACTGAGATCCAGCCCCCTGGTCAGCTCGTGCAGGTTCCACGCCGCGTCCACCTTCGGCCGGAACACCTTGTCCAACCGCTCCGGCGTCAACGCCGAGATCACACCGTCGTCCAGGACACCCGCCGCGTGGATCACCGCCTTCAGATCCGGCGTGATCACCTTGGCCAGCGACTCCCGGTCGGCGGCATCGCAGGCCACGACCGTGACCTTGGGGCCGAGTTCTTCCAGAAGCTCCTTGGCCCCGGGCGCTTCCAGACCGCGGCGGCTCGTCAGCACCAGGTCCGTCACGCCGTGGTTGGCCACCAGGTGCCGGGCCAGCTTCGCCCCGAGTCCACCCGTGCCGCCGGTGATGAGGACCTTGCCGGTGAACGGACCAGCTGGTTCCGGTGCCGGTACCCGAGCCAGGCGGGCGGCGTAGAGGTCTCCCCCGCGCACCCGTACCTGCGGTTCGCCGGAACCGATGATCTCCGGCAACTTGTCCAGCGGGGCCTCGGGTTCGAGGTCGACGAGCACGATCCGGCCCGGACTCTCCGACCACGCCGACCGCACCAGGCCCGTCACAGCGGCGGCAGCGAGCCCACCGCGGGTGACCACCACCAGCTGCGTCTCCTTCTGCAGCTTCGCCAACGTCGCATAGGTCGCCTCCCGGACGTCGCCGGTCGGCTCGAAGACCGTCCAGCCGGCGGTGTCCGCCGGTGTAGCGGTGATCGGCGTCCACATGAGACCGAACAGGGAGTCGTTGACACGCCTGGTGCTCCCCGCATCCAGCGCGACCGGGCGCAGCATCAGCGACTCGACCGACACGACGCTGCCGCCGGTCGGGTCGACGGCGTGCAGCGCGACAACGCCCTCGCCGGTCGGCCGGACGTGCACACGCAGCGCGCTTGCCCCGGTGGCGTGCAGGGAAACGCCGGCCCAGGAGAAGGGCAGCGCGGCCTGACCGCCGGTGACGCCGGTGAGACTGATCGCGTGCAGCGCGGCGTCCAGGAGCGCCGGGTGCACGCCGTAGCCGTCGATCTCCACGCCCTCCGGGAGCGCGATCTCGGCGAACACCTCGTCACCGCGCTTGAAGGCGGCCTGAAGTCCTTGGAACACCGGGCCGTAAGCCAGTCCCGCGTCGGCGAGGACGTCGTAGTGGCCGGTCAGGTCGACCGCCTCGGCGTTGGCGGGCGGCCACTCCACGATCTCCGCCCGTCCGCCGCTGCCGAGGCGGCCGGTCGCGTGCCGCGTCCACGTCTCGTCCTGGTCGGCACGCGAGAAGACGCTGATCTGCCGGTCATCACCGACCCGCACCTGCACCGCGACGCCGCCGCGCTCCGGCAGCACCAGCGGCGCCTCCAGCGTCAACTCCTCGACGGCATCGCAGCCGACGAACTCGCCGGCGCGCAGCGCCAGTTCCACGAGTCCCGTGCCCGGGAAGAAGATGGAGCCGCCGACCACGTGATCCGCCAGCCACGGCAGGGTGTTCGGCGAAAGCCGGCCGGTGAGCACGACCCCGTCGCCGTCCGGTGCGGTCAGCACGGCGCCAAGCAACGGGTGCCCGGCGCCCTCCAGCCCGGCCGACACCACGTCGCCCGCACCGCCACCGAGCCACGAGTTGGCGAGATAGTCCTGCGCGCTCAGCCAGAACGTCTGGTGCTGGAAGGCGTATGTCGGCAGGTCCACCCGCCGCGCCTCGCGTCCCTCGAAGAACGCGTTCCAGTCGACGTCCACGCCGTTGGCAAACGCTTGCGCCAGGGCGGAGACCAGCTCGCGCTCCTGCGGCTTGTCGCGGCGTTGGGTTGCCACGAACACCGCACCGTCCACCCAGCCCGCACCCAACCCGGTCAGCACGCCGTCCGGCCCGATCTCGACGAACCTGGTCACGCCCTTCGCCGCCAGCCCGGTCACCGCATCCGCGAATCGAACCGCCTCGCGCACGTGCTTGACCCAGTACTCCGGCTCGGACCACTCACCCCCGCCGGCCGAGGTGGCTACCGCCGGGATCTTCGGCTCGGCGAAGGTCAGTCCGGCGACAACGGCGCGGAACTCGTCCAGCATCGGTTCCATCAGCGGCGAGTGGAACGCGTGCGACACCTTGAGCCGGGTGGTCTTCCGGCCGCGGGCCTCGAAGTCCGCCTTGATAGCGAGCACGGCGGCCTCGTCGCCGGAGATCACCATCGACTGCGGACCGTTCACCGCCGCGAGGCCAACGCCTTCACGGAGCTCGATCTCGTCCTCGGTGGCCTGGATCGCCACCATCGCACCACCGACGGGCAAGGCCTGCATCAACCGGCCCCGCGCCGACACCAGCTTGCATGCGTCTTCCAGCGACAGCACACCGGCAACGTGGGCGGCGGCAATCTCACCGACGGAGTGACCAGCCACGAAACCCGGACGAACACCCCACGACTGAACTAGACGGTACAGTGCGACTTCGAACGCGAACAACGCGGGCTGAGCATTGCCGGTCCGGTTGAGGGCCTCTTGATCATCGCCCCAGACGATGTCCTGGAGGGGGCGGGCAGTGCCAAGGGCCGGGTCGAGATGCGCAACAACCTCATCCCAAGCCTCCGCGAACACCGGGAAGCTCTCGTACAGCTCCCGACCCATGCCGATCCGCTGCGCGCCCTGGCCCGTGAACAGGAACGCCGTCGAGCCGGCCCCGCGGGCCGACCCACGCACGACACCCGGCGCGGAGGTGCCTTGCGCCAAGGCGACGGCCCCCCGACGCAGCTCGTCGACATCGGTGCCGACGATCACGCCCCGGTGCTCGAACACCGCCCGGCTCGTCGCCAGCGAATACGCCACGTCCAGCGGCTCATTGTCCACTTCGGACAGCTTCAGCGCCTGGTCCGCCAGCGCCTCCGGCGTCTTGCCGGACAGGATCCACGGCACCGGCCGCTCGGCGACCGTGCGCTCGGCAACCTCCTCCGGCGGCGCTTCCTCGATGATCACGTGCGCGTTCGTGCCGCTGATACCGAACGACGAGATGCCGGCCCGGCGCGGCCGATCCGCCGACGGCCACTGCCGCGACTCCGTCAGCAGCTCGATGTTGCCGGCGGTCCAGTCCACCTGCGGCGTCGGCACGTCCACGTGCAGTGTCTTCGGCATGGTCCGGTTGCGGATCGCCATGACGACCTTGATGATGCCGGCGACACCGGCCGCCGCCTGCGTGTGGCCCATGTTCGACTTGATCGACCCCAGCCACAACGGCTCGTCCCGGTCCTGCCCGTAGGTGGCCAGAAGTGCCTGCGCCTCAATGGGATCGCCCAGGGTCGTGCCGGTGCCGTGCGCCTCGACCATGTCGACCTGGTCGGCGGAGACCTGCGCGGCCGCCAGCGCCGCCTTGATCACCCGGCGCTGCGACGGCCCGTTCGGCGCAGTCAGGCCGTTCGACGCGCCGTCCTGGTTGATCGCGCTGCCGCGCACGATCGCCAGCACCTGGTGGCCGTTGCGGCGTGCATCGGAAAGTCGCTCCACGACCAGCATGCCGACGCCCTCGCCCCAGCCGGTGCCGTCCGTGGCCCCGGCGAAGGACTTGCACCGGCCGTCCTTGGACAGCCCGCGCTGCTTGCTGAACTCGACAAACGTCTCCGGCGTCGCCATCACCGCGACCCCGCCGACCAGCGCCAGCGAACAGTCCCCCGCTCGCAGCGCCTGTACTGCCCAGTGCAGTGCAACCAGCGACGACGAGCAGGCCGTGTCGATCGTGACCGCCGGTCCTTCGAGGCCGAACGTGTAGGAAACACGACCCGAGGCGATGGCGCCCGTGGAGTTGTTGGCCGCGTAGTCGTGGTACATCATGCCCGCGAACACGCCGGTCGAGCTGCCCTTCAGCGTGGTCGGGTCGATGCCCGCCCGCTCCAGCGCCTCCCACGTGGCCTCCAGCAGCAGGCGCTGCTGCGGGTCCATCACAAGCGCCTCCCTCGGCGAGATGCCGAAGAAGCCCGGATCGAAGTCCGCCGCGTTGTGCAGGAAGCCGCCCTGGTCCGTGTACGTCGTGCCCGGCCGCTCACCCGTCGGGTCGTACAACCGGTCCGTGTCCCAGCCCCGGTCCTTCGGGAACGATGTCACCGCGTCCACGCCGTCCGCCACCAGCCGCCACAGGTCCTCCGGCGACGACACGCCGCCCGGGTACCGGCAGGCCATGCCCACGATCGCGATCGGCTCCCGAATCGTCGCCGTCAGCTTCCGGTTCTGCGCCCGCAGCCGCTCGGTCTCCTTCAACGACGCCCGCAGCGCGTCGACCAACTTCTTGTCGGATTCGGCCATCGCACTCACGCTTCCCGCATGGCGTCGTCCAGGTCCAGGTCGCCCAGGGCCATGCTGATCAGGCTGTCGGTGTCCATGTCGTCGATCGACTCGTGCTGGTCCTCGGTCGTCGTGGCCGCCGTTTCGGTGCGTACGCCGGCCAGTTCGAGCAGGCTGTCCATCAGGCCGGAATCCCGCAGCCGGGCCAGCGGGATGGACTGCAGCACCCTCCGGATCTCCTCCTCCCCGCCGCCCTCGGTGACGGTCGGCGCCAACTCCTCCAGAAGGTGGTCGGCGAGCGCCTGCGAGCTCGGGTAGTCGAAAATCAGCGTGGCGGGCAGCTTCAGCCCGGTCACGGCGTTGACCTGGTTGCGGAACTCGACCGCGGACAGCGAGTCGAAGCCGAGTTCGCTGAAGGCACGACCGGGGTCGATCGCGTTTCCCCCGGCGTGGCCGAGCACGGCGGCGGCTTCCCGACGCACCATATCCAGCACAGTGCTGGCACGATCCTCGATCGGCAGCCCGATCAGCTTGTCCCGCAACGACCCGGCGGCCGCGCCGCCGGCGGCGCGGCGGGTGGGCCGGATCAGGCCGTGGAACACCGGCGGCACCCGGTCCGCGCCGGCCGCGTTCAGTGCCCGGACGTCGATGCGGATCGGCATCAGCACCGGCATTTCACTGCCGCAGGTGGCGTCGAACAGCGCCAGGCCCTCCTCGGTGGTGAGCCCCAGGACGCCGGACTTCTGCATGCGGGCGGTGTCGGCGTGATCGCCGCCCATGCCGTCGTCCCAGAGACCCCACGCCAACGACACCGCCGGCAGTCCCTCGTCACGACGAAGTTCGGCCAACGCATCCAAGTACGCATTCGCGGCGGCGTAATTGCCCTGGCCCGGCGTGCCGAGTGTGCCGGCAGCTGAACTGAACAGTACAAATGCGCTGAGGTCCAGACCCTTCGTCAGCTCGTGCAGGTTCCACGCCGCGTCCACCTTGGGGCGGAACACCTTGTCGAGACGCTCGGGCGTCAGCGCGGAGATCACACCGTCGTCCAGGACGCCGGCCACGTGGATGACCGCCCTGAGGTCCTTGCTGATCACCTTCTTCAGCGACTTCTTGTCGGCCGCATCGCACGCGGCGATCGTGACCTTCGCGCCGAGTTCTTCCAGTTCCGCCTGCAGTTCCTTGGCACCAGGCGCTTCGACGCCACGACGGCTGGTCAGAACCAGGTCCGTCACACCGTGGTCGGCCACCAGGTGTCGGGCCAGCTTCGCGCCGAGACCGCCGGTGCCGCCGGTCAGCAACACCTTGCCGTCGAACGGATTCGTCGGCTCCGGCATCGGAACGCGGGTGACCCTGGCCGCTTGGATTTCTCCGCCGCGCACACGAACCTGCGGCTCACCGGAACCGATGATTTCGGCCAGCTTGTCCAGTGGCGCACCCGGCTCAAGGTCCACCAGAACCACGCGGCCCGGACTTTCCGACCACGCCGACCGCACCAGGCCGGTGACAGCAGCGGCGGAAAGCCCGCCGCGGGTGACCACCACCAGCTGCGTCTCCTTCTGCAGCTCAGCCAACGTCGCGTAGGTGGCTTCCCGCACGTCGCCGGTCGGCTCGAACACCTCCCAGCCGTCGATGTCCGCCGGGCTGGCGGTGATCGGCGTCCACGTCAAACCGAACAGGGAGTCGTTGGCACGGCTGGTGGTCAGCTGATCCATGGCTACGGCCCGCAGCGCGAGCGTGGTCACGGTGACGACGGCACCGCCGGCGGGGTCGACGGCGTGCAGCTCGACGGTGCCTTCGCCGACAGGCTTCACCTTGAGGCGCAAGGACTTCGCGCCGGTGGCATGCAAGGCGACGCCGCCCCACGAGAACGGCAGCGCGGCCTGGTCGCCGGTGACGCCGGTGAGGCTGATCGCGTGCAGCGCGGCGTCGAGCAGGGCCGGATGCAGGCCGAAGCCGTCGATGTCGACGTCGTCGGGCAGCGTGACCTCGGCAAACACCTCGTCGCCGCGCTTGAACGCGGTCTGCAAGCCCTGGAACACGGGGCCGTAGGCGAGGCCGGCGTCGGCGAGGTTGTCGTACAGGCCGTCGAGGTCGATCGGCTCTGCGTCGGCGGGTGGCCATTCGACGGTGGTAACTGCCGGAGCGCCGGTGCCGAGTTGGCCGGTGGCGTGCCGGGTCCACATCTCTTCCTCATCGGGACGGGAGTAGACAGCGATGCTCTTGTTCTCGTCGACGACGACCTGGATCGCCACGCTGCCGCGATCCGGCAGCACGAGCGGCGCCTCCAGGGTCAGGTCCTCGACGACGTCGCAGCCGACGTGGTCGCCGGCACGGACCGCGAGCTCTACGAACCCGGTGCCAGGGAAGAAGATCGAGCCGCCGACCACGTGATCCGCCAGCCACGGCTGGGTGCCCGCCGACAACCTGCCGGTGAACACCACTCCGTCGGAACCGGCGAGCGGAACCGCCGCACCGAGCAGCGGGTGGTCGGCGGTCGTCAGGCCCATCGACGCCGCGTCCCCGCCGCCGCTGAGCTGGTCGGCCCGCAGCCAGAACCGCTGGTGCTGGAAGGCATACGTCGGCAGGTCGACCTTGCGGGCCCCGGTGAAGAACTTCGTCCAGTCGACGGCGACGCCGTTGGCGTACGCCTGGGCGAGACCGGCGACGAGCTCCTGCTCCTGCGGCCGCTCCCGGCGCTGGGTCGCCACGAACACGCCGCCATCGACACAGGCCGCAGCCATCCCGCTCAGCACACCATCCGGGCCGATCTCCACGAACTTGGTCGCACCCTGCGCGTGCAGCGAGGTCACCGCGTCCGCGAACCGAACCGCCTCACGCACGTGGTTGACCCAGTACTCGGGCTCGGACCACTCCCCGCCACCGGCGGACGTGATCGCCACCGGGATCTTCGGTGCGTTGAAGGTCAGGCCGCCGACGACCTCGCGGAACTCGTCCAGCATCGGCTCCATCAACGGGGAGTGGAACGCGTGCGACACCTTCAACCGCGTGGTCTTGCGGCCAAGCGCCTCGAACTCCGCCTTGATGGCGAGCACGGCGGCCTCGTCGCCGGAGATCACCACCGACTGCGGACCGTTGACCGCCGCGATGCCCACACCCTCGCGAAGAGTGATCTCGTTCTCGGCGGCCTGCAGCGCCACCATCGCCCCACCGGCCGGCAACGCTTGCATCAACCGACCCCGCGCCGACACGAGCTTGCACGCATCAGCCAGCGACAGCACACCGGCAACGTGCGCGGCGGCGATCTCACCCACCGAGTGCCCGGCGAGGAAGTCCGGCCGCACACCCCATGACTGAACTAGACGGTACAGTGCAACTTCGAACGCGAACAGCGCGGGCTGCGCAAACCCGGTCTGGTTGAGAGCGTCCTGATCACCGCCCCAAATGACGTCGCGCAAGGAGGCTGCAGGGGAAGAAGCGGAAGGATCGGAAGGAGCAGCGGAGGAAGCAGGCGCGGCAGAAGACGCAGAGGAGACAGCAGGGGCAGCAGGCGGGGCAGAAGAGGCAGCCGGGTCCAGCAGGCCCATGACCTCGTCCCATGCCTGCGCGAACACCGGGAACTTCTCGTACAGCTCCCGCCCCATGCCGATCTGCTGCGAACCCTGACCGGTGAACAGGAACGCGGTCTTGCCGTTCACCGCCGATCCGGTGGCGACACCGGCGCCCGAAGTCCCCGACGACAGGGCGATCAGGCCCCGGATCAGGTCGTCCCGGTCGACGCCGACGACCACGCCCCGGTGCTCGAAGGCGGCCCGGGTGCCGGTCAGCGAGTACGCCACGTCCAACGGCTCCAGGTCGTCGACCCTGGTCAGCAGGTTGCTCGCCTGCGCACGCAGCGCCTCCCGGGTCTTGCCGGAGACGATCCACGGCACGACCCGCGGCGTGATCTCCCGAGCGGGCTCCGAAGCGACCGGCACCTGCTCGATGATCACGTGCGCATTGGTTCCGCTGATACCGAACGACGAGATACCCGCACGCCTGGGTCGATCGACAGCAGGCCACGGCCGCGGCTCCGTCAACAGCTCGACGTTGCCGGCGGTCCAGTCGACGTGCGGGGTCGGCTCGTCGACGTGCAAGGTCTTGGGCAGCACGCCATTACGCATCGCCATAACCATCTTGATGATCCCGGCGACACCGGCCGCCGCCTGGGTGTGGCCCATGTTCGACTTGATCGACCCGAGCCACAACGGCTCGTCCCGGTCCTGGCCATAGGTCGCCAACAGGGCCTGCGCCTCGATCGGGTCGCCCAGAGTCGTGCCGGTGCCATGGGCCTCGACGGCGTCCACATCGGACACCGCAAGGCCCGCGTTGGCCAGGGCCTGGCGGATGACCCGCTGCTGCGCGGGACCGTTCGGCGCGGTCAGGCCGTTGGAGGCGCCGTCCTGGTTGATCGCGGAACCCCGAACAATGGCAAGGACTTCGTGCCCGTTGCGCTGCGCGTCCGAGAGCCGCTCCACCAGCAGCAGGCCGACGCCCTCGCCCCAACCGGTGCCGTCGGTCCGGCCGGCGAAGGACTTGCAGCGGCCGTCCGGCGAAAGCCCGCGCTGCCGGCTGAACTCCACGAACGTCTCCGGCGTGGCCATCACGGTCACGCCGCCGGCCAGCGCCAGCGAGCACTCGCCGGTGCGCAGCGCCTGGATGGCCCAGTGCAGCGCGACCAGCGACGACGAGCACGCCGTGTCGACGGTGACCGCCGGGCCCTCCAGCCCGAACACGTACGAAACCCGGCCGGAGGCAATGGATCCCGTGTTGTTGTTGGTCACGTAGTCGTGGTACATCATGCCGGCGAACACGCCGGTGTCGCTGCCCTTCAGCGTCGCCGGGTCGATGCCGGCCCGCTCGAAGGCCTCCCACGCGGTCTCCAGCAGCAGCCGCTGCTGCGGGTCCATGATCAGCGCTTCGTTCGGGCTGATGCCGAAGAACGCAGGGTCGAACTCGGCGGCGTGGTGCAGGAAGCCGCCCTCGCGGGTGTAGGTGGTGTTGGGGCGTTCGCCGCTCGGGTCGTAGATCCGCTCGGTGTCCCAGCCACGGTCGGTCGGGAACTCCGAGATCGCGTCCACGCCGTCGGCGACCAGCCGCCACAGGTCCTCCGGCGACAGCACACCGCCGGGGTAGCGGCAGGCCATGCCGATGATCGCGATGGGCTCGTCGGACGCCGACGTGGTGGCGACGATCGCCGCGCCCCGGCCGTCGCCGCCGAGCACCTCACCCAGAAGGTACTGGGCCAGGGCTACCGGCGTCGGGTAGTCGAACACCATCGTCGCCGGCAGGCGGATGCCGGCTTCCTCGCTCAACGCGTTACGGAACTCCACGGAGGACAGTGAGTCGAAGCCGAGCTCGTTGAACGCCTTCTCCGGCTCGATCGCCTCCGGCCCGGCGTGGCCGAGCACCGCGGCCGCCTCGCGCCGGATCACGTCCAGCACGGCGGTCAGCCGCTCCTCCGCCGGCACGCCGGCGATCCGCTTCTGCAGCGCACCGGCCGCGGCCGCGCCACCGGCGACGCGGCGGCTGGCGCGGACGAGTCCGTGGAACACGGGCGGCAGCCGGTCGGCGCCGGCCGCGTTCAGCGCCCGAATGTCCAGGCGGATCGGCACCAGCGCGGCGGCGTCGCTGCCGCAGACCGCGTCGAACAGCGCGAGGCCCTCATCCGCCGACAGCCCGAGTACGCCGGTCCGGTGCATCCGCGCGGTGTCGACATGGTCGCCCATGCCGTCGTCCCAGAGACCCCACGCCAGCGACAGGCCCGGCAGCCCCTCGGCGCGGCGGTGCTCCGCCAACGCATCCAAGTACGCATTCGCGGCGGCATAGTTGCCCTGTCCCGGCGCGCCGATCACGCCGGCCGCTGAACTGAACAGTACAAATGCACTGAGGTCCAGATCCCTGGTCAGCTCGTGCAGGTTCCACGCCGCGTCCACCTTGGGACGGAACACCTTGTCCAGCCGCTCGGGCGTCAGCGCGGAGATCACACCGTCGTCGAGCACGCCGGCCACGTGGATAACGGCCCGCAGGTCGTCGGTGATCACCTCGGCCAGCGAGTCCTTGTCTGCGGCATCGCAGGCGGCCATCGTGACCGTGGCACCGAGTTCGACGAGCTCCGACTGCAACTCCGCGGCACCGGGCGCTTCCAGGCCGCGGCGGCTGGTCAACACCAGGTCCGTCACACCGTGGTCAACCACGAGGTGCCGCGCCAGCTTCGCGCCCAAGCCGCCGGTGCCGCCAGTGATGAGCACCTTGCCGTCGAAGGGATTCCGCGCCTCCGGCAGCGGGACGCGGGCCAGACGCGGGGCGAACAACTCACCGTCACGGACCCGGACCTGCGGCTCACCAGCGCCGATCACCTGCGGCAGCACGGTGTTCACGTCGACGCCGGGCTCGAGGTCGACCAGCACGAACGGTTCCGGGTTCTCCGACTGCGCCGAACGGACGAGTCCGGCGACGGCGGCAGCTTCCAGTCCGCCGCGGGTGACGATCACCAGCCGCTCGCCGGTCTGCAGCTCCGCCAGCGTCGAGTAGGTGGCCTCGCGGACGTCGCCGGTCGGCTCGAAGATGCGGAAGCCCTCCGCAGCGACGGGATTGGCGGTGATCGGCGTCCAGGTGACGCCGAACAGCGAGTCGCCGGTGCGGCGTGCGCCGACCTGCTCGACCGCAACGGGCCGCAGCATCAGGGAATTCACCGACACGACCGGGCCACCGGCCGGGTCAGCAGCCCGCAGCGTGACGACGCCGTCACCGGTCGGCTTGACGTGCACGCGGAGCGCGGACGCCCCGGTGGCGTGCAGCGCGACGCCCGCCCAGGCGAAGGGCAGCACAGCCTGCTCGCCGGTGATCCCGGTGAGGCCGATGGCGTGCAAGGCCGAGTCGAGCAGCGCCGGGTGCACGCCGTAACCGTCGACGGCGGTGCCGTTGGGCAGCGCGACCTCGGCGAACACCTCGTCGCCGACTCGCCAGGCGTTGTGCAGGCCCTGGAAGGTCGGGCCGTACACCAGGCCCGCGCCGGCCAGGTTGTCGTAAAGCCCTTCCAGGTCAACGGGTTCCGCACCAGCCGGCGGCCACGCCGTCAGGTCGAAGGCCGGCGCCACGGCCTTGCCGATCACCGCGGTGGCGTGTTTCGTCCACGATCCATCATCGTCGCCGCGCGAGTACACGGTGACTTGGCCGTCGCTGACCACGAGCTGGAGCGCGACGCCGCCCCGGGCGGGAAGGACGAGCGGGGTCTCCAGGGTGAGGTCCTCGATGACGTCGCAACCGACCTGGTCGGCGGCGCGCAGCACGAGTTCGACAATTCCCGTGCCGGGGAAGAGAACCGTGTCGCCGACGGCGTGATCACCCAGCCACGACTGGGATCCGATCTCCAGCCGGCCGGTGAGCACGAGGCCGTCGGATTCCGGCGAACCGAGGACCGCGCCGAGCAGCGGGTGTTCCGCCGGCTCGAGGCCGGCCGACAGCACGTCGCCGAGCCCCGACGCGGCACCGGCCCACGCCTCCTTCATGTAGTTGGTGGTGCTGATCCAGAACTTCTGGTGCTGGAACGGATAGGTCGGCAGCTCGACCCGCCGCGCACCGGTGCCCTCGAAGAACTTCCTCCAGTGCACGCTGACGCCGTTGGCGAACGCCTGCGCCACGCCGGCAACCAGCTCGCGCTCCTGGTCACGGTCCCGGCGTTGCGTGGCAACGAACACTGCGTCCTCGACGCAGTTCGCCCCCATGCCCGCCAGCACACCGTCCGGCCCGACCTCGATGAACCGGGTCACTCCTTGCTCGGCAAGGTTCCTGACCGCGTCCGCGAACCTCACGGCCTCGCGTACGTGGTTGACCCAGTACTCCGGCTGGTTCCACTCCCCACCACCGGCTGAGGTGGTGACAACCTCCAGCGCGGGCTCGTTGAAGGTCAGGCCGGCGACGATGCCGCGGAACTCGTCCAGCATCGGCTCCATCAATGGCGAGTGGAAGGCGTGCGACACCTTCAGCCGCGAAGTCTTCCGGCCGCGAGCCTCGAACTCGGCCTGAATGGCCAGGACGGCCGACTCCTCGCCGGAGATCACCACCGACTGCGGACCGTTGACCGCCGCGATGCCGACGCCCTCGACCAGCGTGACCTCGTCCTCGGCGGCCTGCAGCGCCACCATCGCGCCGCCGGCCGGCAGCGCCTGCATCAACCGGCCACGAGCGGAGACCAGCTTGCACGCATCTTCCAGCGAAAGGACCCCGGCGACATGCGCGGCAGCGATCTCCCCCACGGAGTGGCCGGCCACGAAGTCCGGCTTCAGACCCCAGGACTGAACTAGCCGGTACAGTGCAACTTCCAGCGCGAACAACGCGGGCTGGGTATTGCCGGTTCGGTTGAGGGCCTCCTGGTCGTCGCCCCAGATCACGGACTGCAAGGCAGAAGCGGCGGAGGAGATGGACCAGGGGGAGGCGGGGGCAGCGGCGCGCTCCGCTTCCAGCAGGGCGATGGCCTCGTCCCATGCCTGCGCGAACACCGGGAACTTCTCGTACAGCTCCCGCCCCATGCCGATCCGCTGCGAACCCTGGCCGGTGAACAGGAACGCCGTCGCACCCGTCACCCGGGCCACGGCCCGGTTCCGACCAGCGGCGATGGCCTCCAGGCCGGTCGCAAGCGAGTCGCTCAGCGCGACGGCCCGGTGCTCGAACGCGACCCGGTCCGTGAGCAACGTGTACGCCAGGTCCAGCGGCGATGCGTCTACTTCGGACAACTGAGCGGCCTGCGCGGCCAGGGCCTCGGGCGTCTTGCCGGACACGATCACCGGCACGATCCGCGCCGACTCCGCACGCTCGACCGGGGCAACCGCCGGGGCCTGCTCGATGATGACGTGCGAGTTGGTGCCGCTGATGCCGAACGACGAGATACCGGCCCGGCGTGGCCGATCGACCGGCGGCCACGGCCGCGACTCCGTCAGCAGTCGAACGTTTCCGGCGGACCAGTCCACGTGCGGAGTCGGCTCATCGACGTGCAGTGTCTGCGGCAGGATGCCGTGTTGCATCGCCATGACCATCTTGATGATGCCGGCGACACCAGCCGCCGCCTGCGTGTGGCCCATGTTCGACTTGATCGATCCCAGCCACAGCGGCTCGTCCCGATCCTGACCGTAGGTCGCCAGCAGCGCCTGCGCCTCGATCGGGTCACCCAAGGTCGTGCCGGTGCCATGCGCCTCGACGGCGTCCACATCGGACACCGACAATCCCGCCGAAGCCAGCGCCTGTCGGATGACCCGGCGCTGCGACGGCCCGTTCGGCGCGGTCAGGCCGTTGGAGGCACCATCCTGGTTCACCGCCGAGCCACGAACCACCGCCAGCACCGGGTGCCCGTTGCGGCGGGCATCGGACAGCCGTTCCACGAGCAGCATGCCGACGCCCTCACCCCAGCTGGTGCCGTCGGTCGCGCCGGCAAAGGACTTCGCCCGGCCGTCGTGGGCCAGACCGCGCTGCCGCGAGAACTCCACGAACAGCTCGGGCGTCGCCATCACGGCGACACCTCCGGCCAGTGCCAACGAGCACTCCCCCGACCGCAGCGCCTGAATCGCCAGGTGCAGCGCCACCAGCGAAGACGAGCACGCCGTGTCGATCGTGACCGCCGGCCCCTCCAGACCGAACACATAGGACACCCGGCCGGACGCGATGGCGCCGGTGCTGCTGTTGGCCGCGTAGTCGTGGTACATCATGCCGGCGAAAACGCCGGTGTCGCTGCCCTTCAGCGTGGCCGGGTCGATGCCGGCCCGCTCGAACGTCTCCCAGGTCGCCTCCAGCAGCAGCCGCTGCTGCGGGTCCATCATCAGCGCCTCGTTGGGGCTGATGCCGAAGAACGCCGGGTCGAACTCGGCGGCGGTGTGCAGGAAGCCGCCCTGGTCGGTGTAGCTGGTGCCGGGCCGCTCGCTGGTCGGGTCGAACAGCGCGGCGGTGTCCCAGCCTCGATCCTCCGGGAACGGCGTGATCGCGTCCACGCCGTCGGCGACCAGCCGCCACAGCTCCTCGGGTGTCGACACCCCGCCGGGGTATCGGCAGGCCATCGACACGATGACGATCGGATCGTCCGAGCCGGCGGTCGAGACCGGCGTGACGATCTTGGCGTCCTCGCCGCTGCCCGAGACCTCGTCCAGCAGATGGCGAGCCAGCACGATCGGCGTCGGGTAGTCGAACACCAGCGTCGCCGGCAGTCGCAGCCCGGTCTCGGCGTTCAACGTGTTGCGCAGCTCGACGGCCGCGAGCGAGTCGAAGCCCAGGTCGCGGAACGCCCGCTCGGGCTCGACCGCTTTGGCGGAGCTGAAGCCCAGCACGGCCGCGACCTTCGTCAGCACGAGGTTGAGGAGTGTGCTCTCCCACTCCTCGGGCGGCAGCGCGGCCAGCAGCCGCCGCAGCGAGCCGGATTCCGCCTTCGCTCCGACCGAACGCCGCCGCGTCTGAGGCACCAACGTCCGGAACAACGCCGGCAGTTCGTCGCCACGGGCCTTCAACGCGCCAAGGTCCAGGTGCACGGGGACAACAGCGCCGCGGTCCACGCCCAATGCCGCGTCGAACAGCTCCAGGCCCTCGTCGTTGCCCAGGGCAACGAGGCCGCCGGCCGAGATACGCGACCGGTTGGCGTCATCGAGGGTGTCGGTCATGTCGCTGGAGTCGGCCCACAGGCCCCAGGCCAGCGACAGACCGGGCCGGCCCTCGGCGCGCCGGTGCTCCGCCAACGCGTCCAAGTACGCATTCGCGGCGGCGTAGTTGCCCTGGCCGGGGGCGCCGATGGTACCGGCAGCTGAACTGAACAGTACAAATGCACTGAGGTCCATGCCCTTGGTCAGCTCGTGCAGGTTCCACGCCGCGTCCACCTTGGGACGGAACACCGTCGCCAGCCGCTCCGGCGTCAGCGTGGAGATCACACCGTCGTCCAGCACACCGGCAACGTGCACAACCGCCGTCAGGTCGGGGACGTCCGCCAGCAACGCGGCCAGCGCGTCGCGGTCGGCGACGTCGCAGGCGGCGATCGTCACCGCGTCGCCCAGCTCCGCCTTGAGTTCCGGAGCACCGGGGGCGTCCATGCCGCGGCGGCTGGTGATCAGCAGCTTACGCACGCCGTGCTCGTTGAGGAGGTGCCGTGCGAACAGCACGCCCAGGCCGCCGGTGCCTCCGGTCAGCAGCACCGTGCCCGCACCGAACGGCGTCGCCGGCTCGGGCGTGACCCGGGTCAACCGGGCGCCCTGCACCACGCCGTCGCGCACGATCACCTGCGGCTCGCCGGAGCCGATCACGTCCGGCAACACGGAACCGACGTCGACGCCCGGTTCCAGGTCGATCAGCACGTACCGGTCCGGGTTCTCCGACTGCGCCGACCGCACGAGGCCGCGCACCGCGGCGCCGGCCAGGTCGCCGCGGGTCACGACGGCCAGGACCGGGGACTCGCTGGTCTGCAGCTTCGCCAGCGTCTCGACCGCCGCCGCGTACGGGGATGAGGTTTCCGGCTCGAACACCTCGACGTCGCTGATGTCGGCGGGCGTGGTCGGGATCGGCGACCACGTGACACCGAACAGGGACTCCGCGGACTTCGACGCGCTGAGCTGGTCGACCGCGACCGGCCGCAGCATCAGGGATCCGACGGACACGACCGCCGCGCCGCCGGCGTCAGCAGCCTGCAACGAGATCGTGCCTTCGCCCACGGGCTTGACCTTGACCCGCAGCGAGGACGCACCGGCGGCCAGTAGCGTCACGTCCGACCAGGAGAACGGCAGCGCCGCCTGGTCGCCGACCACGCCGGTCAGCGGAACCACGTGCAGGGCCGCGTCCAGCAACGCGGGGTGCAGACTGAACCGCTCGGCGTCGGCGCCCTCCGGCAACTGAACTTCGGCGTACACCTCGTCACCGACCCGCCACGCGGACCGGAGACCGCGGAACGTGGGCCCGTAGGCGAGGCCGGCCTCGGCCAGCCCCTCGTACGTGCCGCTGACGTCGATCGCCTCCGCGCCACGCGGCGGCCACTCCGTCAGATCGAACGCCGCCGAGGCCGTGCCGAGAACGCCGGCGGCGTGCCGGGTCCAGGCCAGGTCATCGTCGCCACGGGAGTAGATGCTGACCGTCCGCCGGCCGTCTTCCGGCGCGCCGACGACGACCTGCACCGCCACGCCGCCCCGTTCGGGCAGGATCAGCGGCGCCTCGATGGTCAACTCCTCGACCGCGTCGCAGCCGACCTGGTCGCCGGCGCGCAGCGTGAGCTCGACGAACCCGGTGCCGGGGAACAGGATGGCGGTGCCGATCACGTGATCGGCCAGCCAGGGCTGGGCTCCCGCCGACAGCCGGCCGGTCAGCACGACGCCGTCGGAATCGGCGAGGGCGACCGTGGCGCCGAGCAGCGGATGGTCGGCCGCGCCGAGGCCCATCGATGCCGGGTCGCCGCCGGTGGCACCGTCGCCGCGCAGCCAGAACCGCTCGTTCTGGAAGGCATAGGTGGGCAGGTCGATGCGCCGAGCGCCGTGACCGCCGAAGAACGCCTCCCAGTCGGCGGACAGGCCGGACACGTAGAGGGCGCCGATCGCGGCGATGATCGCGGACGTCTCGTCGCGGCCCTTGCGCAGCGCGGGGATCAGGGTGGCGTTCTCGACCGAGGCCTGCGCCATGCCGGTCAGCACGCCCTCGGGCCCGATCTCCAGGAAGCGCCCCACGCCCTGCGCCGCAAGGCTGGTCACCGCGTCGGCGAAGCGCACGGCCTCGCGGACGTGCTTGACCCAGTACTCCGGCTCGGTCCACCGCCCGCCGCCGGCCGAGGTGGTGACCACAGGCAGCGAAGGTTCGGCGAAGGTGAGCCCGGCGACGACGCCGCGGAACTCCGCCAGCATCGGCTCCATCAGCGGCGAGTGGAAGGCGTGCGACACCTTGAGCCGCGAGGTCTTCCGGCCGCGCGCCTCGAACTCCGCCTTGATAGCGAGAACAGCCTCTTCGTCACCGGAGATCACGACCGACTGCGGACCGTTGACGGCGGCGATACCCACCCCGTCGACCAGCGTGATCTCATTCTCGGAAGCTTGCAGGGCGACCATGGCACCGCCGGCCGGCAGTGCTTGCATGAGCTTGCCACGGGCGGAGACGAGCTTGCGGGCATCCTCCAGCGACAGCACACCCGCGACGTGGGCGGCCGCGATCTCACCGACGGAATGGCCGGCCACGAAGTCGGGCTTGACGCCCCAGGACTCGAAGAGCCGGTACAGCGCGACCTCGAAGGCGAACAGCGCGGGCTGGGCATTGCCGGTCTGGTTGAGGGTGTCCTGGTCGTCGCCCCAGACGATGGCGGCAACGTCCGGCTCGATCGCCGCATCCCACGCCGCCGCGAACACCGGAAAGGCCTTGTGCAGCTCGCGCCCCATGCCGATCCGCTGCGAACCCTGGCCGGTGAAGAGGAACGCCGTCGGCACGTCGGCGGCGACGCCGCGAAGCGTCAGCTCCGACAGCCCCTCCAGAGCCTCTTCCCTGCTGCTGGCGACAACTGCCGCCCGGTGTTCCAGCGCGGCCCGGGTAGTGGCCAGCGAGTAGGCGATGTCCAGGAGGTCTCCCTCCACATTGGACACGCGCTCCGCCTGCGCCGCCAGGGCCTCCGCGCTGCGCCCGGACACCAGCAGCGGCAGCGGCACACCCTCCGGCCACGGCGCGACCTCGGCGGCGTCAGTCTCCTCGATCGCTGGCGCCTCCTCGATGATCACGTGCGCATTCGTGCCGCTGACCCCGAAAGACGACACGCCGGCCAGCTTCGGGTGGTCGCTCTCCGGCCATGGCCGGGACTCCGTGAGCAGCTTGACGTTGCCCGCCGTCCAATCCACGTGTGTGGACGGGTTCTCGGCGTGCAGCGTCTTCGGCAGCACGCCGTGCCGCATCGCCATGACCATCTTGATGATGCCGGAGACGCCGGCCGCCGCCTGGGCGTGACCGATGTTGGACTTGATGGAGCCGAGCCACAGTGGACGGTCGTCCGGCCGGCCCTGCCCATACGTGGCCAGCAAAGCCTGCGCCTCGATCGGGTCGCCGAGAGTCGTCCCGGTGCCGTGTCCCTCGACCAGGTCGATCTGCGACGCCGAGACCTGCGCGTTGGCCAGCGCCTGCCGAATCACCCGCTGCTGGGCCAGACCGTTGGGCGCGGTCAGCCCGTTCGACGCGCCGTCCTGGTTGATCGCGGAACCCCGAACGACCGCCAGCACGGGATGGCCGTTGCGTTGCGCGTCGGAAAGCCGCTCCAGCAACAACATGCCGGCGCCTTCGGACCAGCCCGTGCCGGCGGCGTCGTCGGAGAAGGCTCGGCAGCGGCCGTCGAAGGCGAGCCCCTTCTGCCGGCTGAACGCGATGAACGGGCCGGGCGTGGCCATCACCATCACGCCACCGGCCAGGGCCAGTGTGCACTCGCGCTTGCGAAGTGCCTGTGCGGCAAGGTGAAGCGCCACCAGCGACGATGAACACGCGGTGTCGATGGTGACCGACGGCCCCTCCAGGCCCAGCGTGTACGAGATGCGGCCGGAGATCACCGCGGCCGCGTTGGCGGTGGTCAGGTACGCCTCGGCGATCTCGGGCTGGGTCGCCAGCACGTACTCGTAGTCCTGCACGCCGGAACCGGCGAACACGCCGACCGGCTCGCCGCGAACAGCCTGCGGGTTGATGCCGGCGCGCTCGAAGGCCTCCCACGAGACCTGCAGCATCAGTCGCTGCTGCGGGTCCATGGCCAGCGCCTCGCGCGGCGAGATGCCGAAGAAGCCCGGGTCGAAGTCGCCGGCGTCGTGGACGAACCCGCCGTTGCTGACGTAGCTGGAGCCGGCGCGGTCCTCACCGCCGCCCAACTCGTCCAGGTTCCAGCCGCGGTCGGTGGGGAACGGCGTGATCGCGTCCACGCCGTCGGCGACCAGCCGCCACAGGTCCTCCGGCGACGTGACGCCGCCGGGGTAGCGGCAGCTCATCGCCACGATCGCGATCGGGTCCTGCTCCTCGGTCTCCACCTCGTGCAGTCGCCTGCGGGTCTGGTGCAGCTCCGCGGTCACCTTCTTGAGGTAGCCGAGGAGTTTCTCGTCGTTCGCCATCCCAGCCTCACGCGTCCTTCAAGTGGGTCACCGCCCGATCAGGCAAGACCGAGTTCCTTGTCGATGAAGTCGAAAACGTCGTCGGCGCTGGCGTCGTCCAGCGCGACGTTCTCCTTGCCGTCGCCGAGGATGTCGCCCAGCCGGCCGAGCAGCGTCTGCAGCCGCGAGGTGATCCGGTTGCGCTCGATCTCCTCGGCCGGCAGCGCCAGCACGGTCTCCTCCAACCGGTCCAGGTCGGCCAGCACCGGCAGCACGCCGCCGGTGCTCTGGCCGAGCAGCGACTTCAGGTGCTCGGCCAGCGCGGACGTGGACGTGTACTCGAAGACCAAAGTGGACGGCAGCTTCAGGCCCGTTGCCGTACCGAGGCGATTGCGCAGGTCGACCGCGCTGACGGAGTCGAAACCGAGGCCCTCGAACGGGCGACTCGGGTCCAGTGTGGACGGATCGTCGTAGCCGAGCACCGCGGCGACGTGGCTGCGCACCAGATCCAGCACGGCCCGGCCACGCTCGGCGTCGGACAGGCCGGCCAGCTTCGCGGCGAACGCCGACTCGCCCTCGGACTCGTCGCCGCCGTCGAGGACCTCGCGGACCTCCGGCAGCGCGTTGAGCAGCGGCCGAGGACGGGCGATGGTGAAGGTGGGAACGAACTTCGCCCAGTCGAAGTCCGCGACGACGATGTGCGTGTCGGCGTTGTCGAGGGCCTGCTGCATCGCGTTGATCGCCAGCTTCGGCGGCATCGCGGGGGCGCCGATGCGCCGCATCAGGGCGCTCATCTCCTCGTCGACCATGCCGCTTTCCCAGGAGCTCCAGGCGATCGAGGTGACCGTGCGGCCCTTCGCCAGGCGCTGGTGGGCAATCGCGTCGAGGTGGGCGTTGGCGGTGCCGTAGCCGGACTGGCCGCTGCTGCCCCAGACCGCGGAACCGGACGAGAACAGCACGAACGCGTCGAGCTCGCGGTCGCCCAGCAGTTCGTCGAGGTGCACCGCGCCGAGCACCTTGGCCCGGCCGACCTCGGCGAACTCCGCCAGTGTGATGTCCTCGACCGGGGCGATGCGTTGCGACACACCGGCCGCGTGCACGACGGTGGTCAGGTTCGGGATCCCGTCAAGTAATTCGCGAACCGCGTCCCGGTCGGCGACATCGCAAGCCGCGACCGTGACCTCGGCACCGAGCTCTTTCAACTCTGCTTCAAGTTCGCTGACGCCCGTGGCGGCGTTGCCACGACGGCTCGTCAGGACAAGGTGTTCCGCGCCGTTGCCGGCGAGCCAGCGGGCGACGTGCGCGCCGAGTCCGCCGGTGCCACCGGTGATCAGCGTGGTGCCACGCGGCTTCCACGACCGCTTCGGCGCGTTTCCGTTGAGGCCGGCGCGAACCATGCGGCGCGCGAAGCGGCCGTTGGCGCGGATGGCGATCTGGTCCTCGTCGTCGATCCCGGACAGCGCACCGAGCAGCCGGCGAACGGTCGCCTCGCCGGCATCGGGCAGGTCGATCATGCCGCCCCAGGTGTCGGGGTGGTCGAGCGCCAGAACGCCGCCCAAGCCCCACAGCGAGCCCTGATACGCGCTGGTCAGCTCGGCGCTGTTCTCGACGGCGACGCCGCCGTTGGTGACGCACCAGAGCTTCCCGGTGACGCCGGCGTCGGCCAGGGCCTGGGCGAGGGCGACGGTCGCGGTGCCGCCGGCGGACATCGAGGGGTAGAGCGGGTGCGGGGTGTCATCCAGCGCCAGTAGGGACAGGACGCCGGCCGGGGCGTGGCTGCCGAGCTGCGCGACGAGACCGGCGCGGTCGCCGTCGGCGAACTCGATGATCTCGACCTCGGTCGCGGCGGCGACGGCCTTGGCCAGCTCGTGATCCCTGAAACCCCTGGGCACCACGACGAGCCAGGTGCCGAGCAGGGATTCGGCCTGCACGTCCTCGACCGGCAGCCAGCTCACCCTGTACCGCCAGGAATCCACCATGGCCTGGTCGCGGTACTGCTTGCGCCACGCGGACATCGCCGGCAGGACCGCGCCGAGTGTGCCCTCCTCGATCTCCAGCCGTTCGGCCAGATCGGCGAGATCCTCGCGCTCGACGGCATCCCAGAAGGCGGAGTCGATCGGGTCGGCGGTGGCGGCCGGGGTCTCCTTGTCCCGCCAGTAGAACTGGTGCTGGAAGGCGTAGGTCGGCAGGTCCACCCGCCGCGCCTCGCGGCCCTCGTAGAACTTGGGCCAGTCGACGGCCACGCCGTTGGCAAACGCTTGCGCCAGGCCGGAGACCAGCTCGCGCTCCTCCGACTTGTCGCGCCGCTGGATGGCCACGAACGCCGCGTCCTCCACGCAGTTCGCGCCCATGCCCGTGAGCACGCCGTCGGGCCCGATCTCCACGAACTTGGTCACGCCCTGTGCGTTGAGCCCAGTCACCGCGTCCGCGAACCGCACGGCCTCGCGGACGTGGTTGACCCAGTACTCCGGCTCGGACCACTGCCCACCACCGGCGGAAGTGGTGACCACCCCGAGCGACGGCTCGTTGAAGGTCAGGCCGGCCACAACACTCCGGAACTCCGCCAGCATCGGCTCCATCAACGGCGAGTGGAAGGCGTGCGACACCTTGAGCCGCGAGGTCTTGCGACCCAGCGCCTCGAACTCCGCCTTGATAGCGAGAACAGTCTCTTCGTCACCGGAGATCACGACCGACTGCGGACCATTGACCGCCGCGATACTTACACCCGCGCGGAGCTGGATCTCATCCTCGCTGGCCTGCAACGCCACCATCGCCCCACCAGCCGGCAACGCCTGCATCAACCGACCACGAGCGCTGACCAGCGTGCGGGCATCCTCCAGCGACAAGACCCCGGCGACATGCGCAGCCGCAATCTCACCGACCGAGTGACCGGCCACGAAGTCCGGCCGCACACCCCACGACTGAACTAAACGGTACAGTGCAACCTCGAACGCGAACAACGCCGGCTGGGCGTTACCGGTCTGGTTCAGAGCCTCCTGATCCGCGCCCCAAACGACGCCAGCCAACTCGGGATCAATCGCCGCATCCCACGCCTCTGCGAACACCGGGAACACCCGGTGCAGCTCACGACCCATCCCGATCCGCTGCGCCCCCTGGCCGGTGAACAGAAAGGCAGTCTTGCCGGCGAGGGCAGAGCCGGTCACCACTCCCGTGCCCGGCACGCCGTCGGCGATGGCCCGCAGGCCGCGGATGAAGTCCTCGTGCTCGACACCGATCACCGCCGCCCGCTGGTCGAACGCGGTACGCCCGGTGGCCAGCGAAAACGCCACATCCAACGGCTCAGCGACGTCCACATCGGACAGGCGGGAGGCCTGGTCCGCCAGCGCCTTCGCGGTGCGGCCGGAGATCACCCACGGCACCACCCGGCGTTCGACGACCCGCTCCGGCACCTCGACCGCCGGCGCCTCCTCGATGATCACGTGCGCGTTCGTGCCGCTCAGGCCGAAGGACGAGATGCCGGCCCGGCGGGGTTCGCCGGTCTGCGGCCACGGCTGCGCCTCGGCCAGCAGTTGGATGTTGCCGGCGGTCCAGTCCACCTGCGGCGTCGGCTCGTCCAGGTGCAGCAGCTTCGGCAGGACGCCGTGCCGCATCGCCATGACCATCTTGATGATGCCGGAGACACCGGCGGCCGCCTGGGCGTGACCGATGTTGGACTTGATCGACCCCAGCCAGAGCGGCCGCTCGCGATCCTTGCCGTACGTGGCCAGCAGAGCCTGCGCCTCGATCGGGTCACCCAGCGTCGTGCCGGTGCCGTGCGCCTCGACGACGTCGACCTGGTCGGCCGACAGCTGCGCGGAGGCCAGCGCCTGCTCGATCACCCGCCGCTGCGACGGCCCGTTCGGGGCGGACAAACCGTTCGAGGCGCCGTCCTGGTTGACCGCGCTTCCCCGCACCACGGCGAGAATCGGGTGTCCGTTGCGCTGCGCGTCGGAAAGCCGCTCCACCAGCAGAATACCGATGCCCTCGCCCCAACCGGTGCCGTCTGCGGCCTTGGCGAACGACTTGCAGCGGCCGTCCCTGGCCAGTCCGCGCTGCTCGCTGAAACCGACGAAAGAGTCCGGAGTGGACATGACTGTGACGCCGCCGGCCAGCGCCAGCGTGCATTCCCCGTTACGCAGGGCTTGCATCGCCCAGTGCAGCGCCACCAGTGACGACGAGCACGCCGTGTCCACGGTGACCGCGGGCCCCTCCAACCCCAGCGTGTACGCGACTCGCCCCGAGACGACGCTGGCGAGGCTGCCGACACCGCCGCCCGGCCAGTAGTCGTGGTAGGCGACGCCGGCGAACACGCCGGTGCGGCTGCCCTTCAGCGTGGTCGGGTCGATGCCGGCGCGCTCCAGCGCCTCCCACACCAGCTCCAGCAGCAGCCGCTGCTGCGGGTCGGTCTCCTTGGCCTCGCGCGGGCTGATCCGGAAGAAGTCGGCGTCGAACTCGCCGGCCTCGTGCAGGAAGCCACCCTCGCGCGAGTACGTCTTGCCGGGCGTGCCCGGCTCCGGGTCGTAGAGGGCCTCCACATCCCAGCCGCGGTTGGTGGGCAGCGTGCTGATGCCGTCACCGCCGCGGGCGACGAGGTCCCACAGGCCCTCCGGCGTCGTGACGCCACCGGGGTAACGGCAGCTCATGGCCACGATCGCGATCGGCTCGTGCTGCCTGGCCTCGACCTCGCGGAGCTGGCGCCGCACCTGCTGCAGTTCCGTGGTTGCCCGCTTGAGGTAGTCGCGGAGCTTGTCGTCGGTGCTCATCAAGTCAGCCAATCTCCGTGGTCAGGAAATGCCGAGTTCGTTGTCCAGCGCGGCGAACAGCTCGTCGTCCGTTGCCTCGTCCAGACTCCCCTCCGGCGCATTGGCGATTTCCTCGTTGTCGCGCCACTTGCGCAGCAGCGCCTCCAGCCGGGCGGTGACCTTGGGCCGCGAGCCGTTCACCTCGGTGGCCTGCAGAGTCGCCTCCAGCCGGCCGATCTCGGCGATCAGCTGCTGGGCCGGGTCGAACTCGCCCGGCTGCAGCAGCTCCCGCAGGTGGTCGGCGACGTCCTGCGAGGTCGGGTAGTCGAAGATCAGCGTGGCCGGCAGCTGCAGGCCGGTGGCAAGGCCGAGTTGCTTGCGCAGCTCGACGGCGGTGAGCGAGTCGAAGCCCAGCTCCTTGAACGCCCGGTCCGGCTCGATCGTCGTGGACGCGTCATGGCCCAGCACTGCGGCCACGTGCTTGCCGACCAGGTCGAGCAGCAGCTGCTCGCGGTCGGCCTCGGGCAGCTCGGCCAGCCGCTCGCGCAACGAAGTGTGGCTTTGTCGCGTCTGCCGGGCCGGCACGCGGACCAGGCCGCGCAGCAGCATGGGAAGGCCCTCGGGCCGGGCCCGCAGCGCCGCCTTGTCCAGCTTCAGCGGCACGACCAGCGGGTCGTCGACGGTGAGCGCCCGGTCGAACAGCGGGCCGATCTCGTCGGCGGTGAACACCGGGGTCCCCGTCCGGCGCATGCGTTCCGCGTAGGCCTCGTCGCCGTTGTCCAGCGCGCCGAAGGCAATGGCGACGCCGTTGAGCTTCTCGGCCAGCGAGTTGAGGTAGCCGGTGGCGGCGGCGAAGTTGGCCTGGCCGGTGCCGAGCAGCAGGCTCGTCGCCGAGGAGACGAGGATCAGCTTGGCGTCCCGGTGTTTCCAGGCGGCGTCGATGGTCTTGGCGAGCACCCGCTCCAGCTGCTCGTCGGTCATGTCGGACAGGAGCGCGTTGTCCGTGGCGGACTCGGCGTGGATGACCGTGTCGACCTTCTGCTTGCCGGGCTTGTGCAGGACCTTGACGCCCTTGGCGGTCAGGTGGTCGGCGATCGCCTTGCCGATGCCCTGCTGGCCGCCGGTGATCAGCACGGTGTCGCCGTACGGGCGATCGACGCTCGGCTGCGCGGCGACGAGCCTCGGGACGAGGATCTTGCCGTCGCGGATTCGCAGCTCGGGTTCGCCGGTGTCGACGGCCTTCTTCAGGTCGGCGCTGCCGTCGGTGTCGACGAGCACGAACCGGCCCGGGTTCTCCTCCTGCGCCGACCGGATCAGGCCCCACAGCGCGCCGTTGGGGCCGGTGAGCACCAGTTTGCCGACGAATTCCCTGATCAGGCCGAGGAGTTGCCTCGCGGCGGCCTCGGCGACGGCCGGCTCACCGTCGGGCGGGCAGGCGACGTGCACGACGTCCGGGGCGTTCAGGGTGGGTAGCCATTCGGGCCAGTCGGCAAGGGGCAGTTCGGCCGACCACGTCTCGTCGGTGGGGCGCGCGTTCGGAGCGGCGACCCAGTCGACGCGGTAGAGGTCGTTGCCGGTGTTGGCGAGCTGGTCGGCGGTGATCGTCCGCGTCTCGATGCTCGTGATGGTCGCCACCGGGCCGTTCTGATCGGCCAGGGTGATTGCGCCATCGGCGATCCGGGCGCGGATGGCGCTGGTTCCCGTGTGGTGAACGGCGATTCCGCGGTACACGGCGGGGATCACGGTGTCGGTGAGCGTCGGTTGGAGGGCCGTCTCCAGCAGGGCCGGGTGCAGCGCGAACCGGTCGTCGGCCTCGGAGACCGTCACCTCGGCGAAGATCTCGTCGCCGTGCTTGAACGCCTGCAGGCCCTGGAATGCCGGGCCGTAGCCGAAGCCGAGGGTGAGCAGTTCGTCGTAGCTGACGTCGATCGGCGTCGCCCCGGCCGGCCAGTCGAAGGTCTCGGCGACCGGGGCTCCGGTGGCGAGGACGCCGGTCGCGTGCCGGACCCACGCGTCCTCGCCACGCGAGTAGATGCTGACCTTGTTGCCGCTGGCGACGACCTGGATCGTCACGTCACCGGTCTCGGGCAGCACCAGCGGGGCCTCGAGCGTCAGCTCCTCGATCAGGTTGGCGCCGCTGCGCTCGGCGGCCTGGATGGCCAGCTCGACGAATCCCGCGCCGGGGAACAGGATGCTGCCGAGCACGTCGTGGTCGGCCAGCCACGGCTGGGTCTCCAGCGAGAGCCGGCCGGTGAGCACCACGCCGTCGCCCTCCGCGGCCGGGACGGCCGCGCCGAGCAGCGGGTGATCCACCGAGTCCAGGCCGGCGGAGTTGACGTCCGCGCCATCCGAGATCACCGAGTTGACCCAGTAGCGCTGGTGCTGGAACGGGTAGGTCGGCAGCTCGACACGGCGGGCGTCGCGCCCGGCGAAGAACTTGGTCCAGTCGACGTGCACGCCGTTCGCCCAGGCCTGCGCCACCGCGTTGACGAGCTCGCGCTCCTGGTCGCGGTCCCGGCGCTGGGTGGCCAGGAACACCGCATCCTCGACGCAGTTCGCGCCCATCCCGGCCAGCACGCCGTCGGGACCAATCTCGAGGAACTTGGTCACGCCTTGTTCGGAGAGGTTCCTGATCGCGTCCGCGAAGCGCACCGCTTCCCGGACGTGGTCGACCCAGTACTCCGGCTCGGACCATTCCCCGCCCCCGGCCGAGGTGACCACGGCCGGGATCTTCGGCCCGTTGAAGGTCAGCCCGGCGACGACGCTGCGGAACTCGTCCAGCATCGGCTCCATCAGCGGGGAGTGGAACGCATGCGAGACCTTGAGCCGCGTGGCTTTGCGACCACGCGCCTCGAACTCCGCCTTGATAGCAAGCACGGCGGCCTCGTCGCCGGAGATCACCACCGACTGCGGACCATTGACCGCCGCGATGCCCACCCCCTCGCGGAGCTGGACCTCATCCTCGCTGGCCTGCAGAGCCACCATCGCACCGCCGACCGGCAGCGCCTGCATCAGACGGCCGCGAGCGGACACCAACGTGCGGGCGTCTTCGAGGGAGAGGACCCCGGCCACATGCGCAGCCGCGATCTCACCGACCGAATGACCGGCCACGAAGTCCGGCCGCACACCCCAGGACTGAACTAGACGGTACAGTGCAACTTCGAACGCGAACAACGCGGGCTGGGCATTGCCGGTCTGGTTGAGAAGGTCCTGGTCAGAGCCCCAGATCAGGGCTGACAGCTCACGATCAATCGCCGCGTCCCACGCCTCCGCGAACACCGGGAACTTCTCGTACAGCTCCCGGCCCATCCCGATCCGCTGCGCTCCCTGCCCCGTGAACAGGAACGCCGTCAGACCCTGCCCCGCAATCACGTCGGTGACGTTGGCCAAGCCTCGCGCCAGACCTTCCCGGTCCTCGGCCACGAAGGCCGACCGGTGCTCCATCGGGGCTCGCAACGTGGCCAGGGAGTAGGCCACGTCCAGTGGCTCACCATCCACAGCGGACAGTCTGGCGGCCTGGGCCTTGAGGCCGTCGGCGGTCTTCGCGGAGACGATCACCGGCACGGGGCGGGGCGGGATCTCCCGGTCGGCGACCTCGGGCACGACCTGCTCGATGATCACGTGGGCGTTGGTGCCGCTGATGCCGAAGGACGAGATGCCGGCCCGGCGCGGACGGTCGACAGCGGGCCACGGCCGGGGCTCGGTGAGCAGTTCGATGTTGCCGGCGGTCCAGTCCACGTGCGGGGTCGGCACATCCACGTGCAGGGTCTTGGGCAGCACTCCGTGCCGCATGGCCATGATCATCTTGATGATCCCGGCGACACCGGCGGCGGACTGGGTGTGGCCCATGTTGGACTTGATCGAACCCAGCCACAGCGGTTCCGACCGGTCCTGACCGTAGGTGGCCAGCAGGGCCTGCGCCTCGATGGGGTCGCCCAGGGTGGTGCCGGTGCCGTGGGCCTCGACGGCATCGACATCGGTGGCGGCCAGGCCGGCGTTGGCCAGGGCCTGCTGGATCACCCGCTGCTGCGCGGGACCGTTCGGCGCGGTCAGGCCGTTCGAGGCACCGTCCTGGTTGATCGCGGAACCCTTCACGATGGCGAGGACGTTGTGCCCGTTGCGGCGGGCGTCGGACAGCCGCTCGACCAGGACCAGGCCGACGCCCTCGCCCCAACCGGTGCCGTCGGTCGCGCCGGCGAAGGACTTGCAGCGGCCGTCCGGGGAAAGCCCGCGCTGCTTGCTGAACTCGACGAACGTCTCCGGCGTCGCCATCACGGCCACGCCACCGGCCAATGCCAGCGAGCATTCGCCGCTGCGCAGCGCCTGGATCGCCCAGTGCAGCGCCACCAACGACGACGAGCACGCGGTGTCCACGGTGACCGCCGGTCCTTCAAACCCGAACGTGTAGGAAACCCGGCCGGAGGCGATGGAACCCGTGTTGTTGTTGACCTTGTAGTCGTGGTACATCATGCCGGCGAACACGCCGGTGTCGCTGCCGCGCAACGGTCCCGGGTCGATGCCGGCGCTCTCGAACGCCTCCCACGCCGTCTCCAGCAGCAGCCGCTGCTGCGGGTCCATCTCCAGCGCCTCGTTCGGGCTGATGCCGAAGAAGCCCGGGTCGAACAGCCCTGCGTCGTGCAGGAACGCGCCGCGCTTGGTGTAGGTGCTGCCAGGGCGTTCGCCGCTCGGGTCGTAGATCCGCTCGGTGTCCCAGCCGCGGTCGGTCGGGAAGTCGGTGACGGCGTCGACGCCGTTGAACACCAGCTGCCACAGGTCATCCGGCGAGTTCACGCCGCCCGGGTAGTGGCAGGCCATGCCGACGATGGCGATCGGTTCGTCCGAAGTGGACTTCGCCCGGGTCTTCACGGCCTTGGTGGCGCCGGCGAAGCTGGTGACCAGGTACCCGGCGACCGCGCGGGTCGTCGGGTAGTCGAAGACCAGCGTGGCCGGCAGGCGCAGGCCGGTCTCCGCGCCGAGCTGGTTGCGCAGCTCGACCGCCGACAGCGAGTCGAAGCCGAGCTCGTTGAACGCCCGGTCGGGGTCGACGGCGTCCACCGAGGCGTGCCCGAGGACGGCGGCGACATGCTTGCGTACCAAGGAAACCAGCAGCCGCTCCCGCTCCCCCGCGTCGAGCCCGGCGAGCCGTCGCTCCAGCGACGAGCCGCCGGAACGCTTCGTCGGCCGCGACGGCACGCGCACCAGGCCGTGCAGCATCGGCGGTTGCGAGGCGGCCTGCGCACGGAGGGTGCTGAGATCGAGGCGGATCGGCGCCAGCGCCGCGACGTCGGCCTTCAGCGCCAGGTCGAACAGCGCGACGCCCTCGTCCGGCAGCAGGGCCGGCATGCCGGCCCGCTCCAGGCGTTGGAGATCGGCATCGGTGAGGCGGTCGGCCATGCCGCCGACCTGCGCCCACGGGCCCCACGCCAGCGACACCGCCGGCTGTCCGTTGGCCCGGCGGTGCTGGGCGAGGGCGTCGAGGAAGACGTTGGCGGCGGCGTAGTTGGCCTGCGCGGTGCCGCCGAGCGTGCCGGCGATCGAGGAGAACAGCACGAACGCCTTGAGATCGCCGGTGAGTTCGTGCAGGTGACGGGCGGCCTCCGCCTTCGGGGCGAAGACCCGGTCGAACCGCTCGGCGTCCAGCGCGGAGATCACGCCGTCGTCGAGCACACCCGCCGCGTGCACCACGCCGGTCAGCTGCGGGATTCCCTTGAGCAGCTCGGCGACGGCGTCCCGGTCGGCGACATCGCAGGCGGTGATCGTCACCGATGCGCCGAGGGCCTCCAGTTCGGCTGTGAGCTCGGCCGCGCCCGGCGTATCGGGTCCGCGGCGGCTGGTCAGCACGAGGTTGGCCACCCCCGTGGCGGCCAAGTGCTTGGCGAACAGTGCGCCGAGGCCGGTGAGACCGCCGGTGACGAGCACGGTGTCGCCGAAGTCGGTGCTGCCGTTGAGTTCCGTGACGCGGGCCAGGCGCGGCACCCGGAGTTCGCCGCCCCGCACCGAGACCTCCGGCTCGCCGAGGGCGATCGCCGCGTCCACGCCGTCGTCGGAGTCGGCGTCGACCAGCCCGAATCGGCCGGGGTTCTCGGAGATCGCCGACCGGACCAGGCCCCACACCGGCGCCACGTCGAGGTCCACGTCGTCGGTGTCGACGGCGTTGCGCGTGACGAAGACGAGCCGGTTGTCGGCGTTGGCCTCGTCGGCGAGCCAGGACTGCACACAGCTCAGCACGTGTACGAGGGCGTCCTTGCTTGCGGGCACGTCCTCGCGGACCGCCTCCTCGTTGCCGGCGGCGGGAACCGGGGTCCACACGACGTGGAACAGCGAGTCGTGCTTGCGGTCGACGCTGAGCTGCTCGGACGACACCGCCCGCGAGACCAGGGATTCGACGGACAGGATCGGGTCGCCGGCCAGATCCGTGACCAGCACGGACGCCGAGTCGTCGCCGGTGCGGCGGATCCGCACGCGCAGCTCGGAAGCGCCGGCGCGGTGCAGGGTGACGCCGTTCCAGGCGAACGGAAGTTGCGTGTCGCCGGACTCCTCGATGGCGACGAGCTGGGCGTGCAGGGCGGAGTCGAGCAGCGCCGGGTGGATGCCGTAGCGCTCGGCGTCGGTGCCCTCCGGCAGCGCGACCTCGGCGTACGTGTTGTCGCCGTCGCACCACACCGCCTTCAGTCCCTGGAACATCGGCCCGTACACGTAGCCCTGGCCGGCCAGGTTCTCGTACGCCCCATCGAGGTCGACGGCGTCGCCGGGCGGCGGCCATTCCGCCAGGTCGTCGGCGGTTCCGGCGTCCGTGCCGAGCACGCCGGTCGCGTGCCGGGTCCAGGGCAGGTCGTCGACCCGGGAGTAGATGCTGACGTTGCGGGCCTCGTCGACGACCACCTGCACCGCCACGCCGTCGCGCTCCGGCAGGATCAGCGGGGCTTCGAGGGTGAGTTCCTGCACCACGTCACAACCCACGTGATCGCCGGCCTGCAAGGCGAGCTCCACGAAGGCCGTTCCCGGCAACAACAGCGAGCCGAGCACGTCGTGATCCGCCAGCCACGGCTGCGTTTCCACCGACAGCCGGCCGGTCAGCACCACACCGTCCGTCTCCGCCGACGCCACCGCCGCGCCGAGCAACGGGTGCTCCACCGCCACCTGGCCCACCGACGTCACATCGCCGCCTCTGGCCGAGGTCAGCCAGAACGTCTGGCGCTGGAAGGCGTACGTCGGGAGGTCGGTGCGGCGAGCACCGGTGCCGGCGAAGAACTTCGCCCAGTCCACGGTCACGCCGTGCGCCCAAGCCTGTGCGATGCCAGCGACCAGTTCGCGCTCCTGGTCACGGTCCCGGCGCTGCGTGGCCACGAACACCGCGTCCTCGACGCAGTTCGCCCCCATGCCCGCCAGCACACCGTCCGGACCCACCTCCACGAACTTGGTGACGCCCTGCCCATGAAGCGAGGTGATCGCATCGGCGAAGCGCACGGCCTCGCGCACGTGGTTGACCCAGTACTCCGGCTGGGACCACTCACCACCGCCGGCCGAGGTGGTCACGACCGGGATCGAAGGCTGAGCGAAGGTCAAGGTGGAGACCACTGCTCGGAATTCGTCCAGCATCGGCTCCATCAGCGGCGAGTGGAAGGCGTGCGACACCTTCAGCCGCGAAGTCTTCCGGCCGCGGGCCTCGAACTCGGCCTGGATGGCCACAACGGCCTCTTCGACACCGGAGATCACCACGGACCGCGGGCCGTTCACCGCGGCGATGCCAACGCCCTCGCGCAGGGTGATCTCGTCCTCGGTGGCCTGGATCGCCACCATCGCGCCACCGGCCGGGAGGGCCTGCATGAGCCGCCCCCGGGCACTGACCAACTTCCGGGCATCCTCCAGCGAAAGAACTCCGGCGATGTGCGCCGCCGCGATCTCGCCGACCGAGTGGCCGGCCACGAAGTCCGGTTCCATCCCCCAGGACTGAACTAGCCGGTACAGTGCAACTTCGAAGGCGAAGAGCGCCGGCTGGGCGTTGCCGGTCTGGTTCAGGGCATCCTGATCGGAGCCCCAAGCGGCGTCAGAGTCGACAGCCGCATCCCACGCCGCCGCGAACACCGGGAACTTCTGGTACAGCTCACGACCCATGCCGACACGCTGCGAACCCTGGCCGGTGAACAAGAACGCCGTCTTTCCGGGCTTCACCGCCGAGGAGACAAAGTTGTCCCGATCCAGCGCGAAGGCCCGGTGCTCGAAAGCGACCCGATCCGTTGCCAGCGTGTACGCCATGTCGACCAGTGGAGCATCCACAGTGGACAGCTGAGTGATTTGGGCGGCGAGGGCGTCCGGGGTCTTGCCCGACACCAACAGCGGCATGATCCGCGAAGACTCGACCGGTTCCGGCTCGGGCTGAACCACCTGCTCGATGATCACGTGCGCATTGGTGCCGCTCAACCCGAACGACGAGATGGCGGCCCGGCGCGGGCGGTCCACCGCCGGCCACGGCCGGGATTCGGTCAGCAGCTGAACGTTGCCGGCGGACCAGTCGACCTGCGGCGTCGGCTCGTCCACGTGCAAGGTCTTGGGCAGCACGCCGTGCCGCATCGCCATGACCATCTTGATGATGCCGGCGACACCGGCGGCAGCCTGAGTGTGGCCAAGATTCGACTTGATCGACCCCAGCCACAGCGGCTCCGACCGGTCCTGGCCGTAGGTCGCGAGCAGCGCCTGCGCCTCGATGGGGTCGCCGAGCTTGGTGCCGGTGCCGTGCGCCTCCACCGTGTCCACATCGGACGTGTCGAGACCGGCGTTGGCCAGCGCCTGCCGGATCACCCGCTGCTGCGCCGGACCGTTGGGGGCAGTCAGGCCGTTGGAGGCGCCATCCTGGTTGACGGCGGAACCCCGGATAACGGCGACGATGGGGTGCCCGAGCCGCTCGGCGTCGGACTTGCGCTCGACCAGAATCAGACCGACGCCCTCGGACCAGCCGGTGCCGTCCGCCGCCCCGGCAAAGGACTTACAGCGGCCGTCGACGGAAAGTCCGCGCTGCTCGGAGAAGTCGACGATTGCCTCCGGCGTCGCCATCACGGCCACGCCACCGGCCAGTGCCAGCGAGCACTCCCCCGACCGCAGCGCCTGAATCGCCAAGTGCAGCGCCACCAGCGACGACGAGCACGCCGTGTCCACGGTGACCGATGGCCCTTCGAAGCCGAAGCTGTACGAGACACGACCCGAGGCGATGGAGCCGGAAGCGCTGTTCAGGGCGTAGTCGTGGTACATCATGCCGGCGAAGACACCGGTCGAAGAACCCTTGAGCGACCGGGGATCGATGCCGGCCCGCTCGAACGCCTCCCACGCCGTCTCCAGCAGCAACCGCTGCTGCGGGTCCATCAGCACGGCCTCACGCGGGCTGATGCCGAAGAAGTCGGCGTCGAACTCGGCGGCGTCGTAAAGGAAACCGCCGTCCCGGGTGTACGACTTGTTGGGCTTGCCCGGCTCCGGGTCGAACAGGTTGGCCAGGTCCCAGCCGCGGTTGGTGGGGAAAGGACCGACAGTGTCGATGCCGTCGGCGACCAGCCGCCACAGGTCCTCCGGCGAGTTCACGCCGCCCGGGTAGTGGCAGGCCATGCCGACGATGACGATCGGGTCGTCGTCGAGCGACGGCAGCGCCCGCACCGCGGCGACCGCCTTGCCGGCGCCGCCGACCTTCTCGCGCAGGTACTCGGCGACCGCGCGGGACGTCGGGTAGTCGAACACGAGCGTCGCCGGCAGCCGGAGTCCGGTGTCGCCGCCGAGCAGGTTCCGAAGCTCGACCGAGGCGAGGGAATCGAAGCCCAGCTCCTGGAACGCGCGGTCCGGCTCGATCGCGTCGGTGGACGCGTGTCCGAGCACCGCGGCAACATGCTTGCGCACGAGATCCAGCAACTGCGCGTCGCGTTCCTCGTCGCCGAGCCCGGAAAGCCGGTCCGCCAACGAGTTTCCGGAAGCAACACCGCTCTTGGCCGTCTGTCGCTGCGGCACGCGAACCAGGCCGCGCAGCACGTGCGGCACCTCGCGGGTGCGCAGCGTGCCGAGGTCCAGCTTCACCGGCACCAGGTTCGCCTCGCCGGAGTCGAGGGCCGCGTCGAACAGCGACAGCCCCTCGGCGGCGGACAGCGCCGGCAGGCCGGACTTGCGCATCCGCTCCAGGTCGACCTCGCCGAGCTCCGCGCCCAGACCGGCCCCGACTCCCCACAGCCCGTACGCCAACGAGGTGGCCGGCAGCCCGAGCGAACGCCGGTGCTGCGCCAGGGCGTCCAGGAACACGTTCGCGGCGGCGTAGCTGGCCTGTCCGGCGGCGAGCAGCAGCCCGCCGGCCGAGGAGATCAACACGAACAGGTCCAGGCCACGGGTGAGTTCGTGCAGGTACCAGGCGGCGTCGGCCTTGGGCCGCAGCACGGCGTCCAGCTCGTCCGCGGTGACGGCCTCGACGAGGCCGTTCTCCGCGATTCCGGCCGCGTGCACCACGCCCTTCAGATCGGAAATGCCCTCCAGCAGGAAGGCCAAAGCGTCCCGATCGGACACGTCGCAGGCAGCGACGGTCACCGTCGCGCCGAGGGCCTCCAGCTCCGCCTTCAACGCGGCTGCTCCGGCTGCCTCGATGCCACGCCGACTGGTCAGCACCAAGCTGCGGAAACCCCGCTCCGCCACCAGATGCCGGGCGAACAGCGCACCGAGGCCGCCCGTGCCGCCGGTGACCAGGACCGTGCCGTCGGCTGCCCCAGAGTCAATCGACGCGGTGCCGGCCACGCGGGCCAGCCGGGGAACGAACACCGCGCCGCCGCGCACCGCCACCTCGGGCTCGCCGAGCGCCAGGGCCGCCGACACATCATCGGAATCGGTGTCCACCAGGACAAAACGGCCGGGGTTCTCCGCCTGCGCGGCCCGCACCAGACCCCACACCGGGGCCACCGCCAGGTCGATGTCCTCGCCGCTGACGGAAACCGCGCCGCGCGTGACAAAGGCGACCTGGGAGTCCCCCGACAGTGCCGAACGGATCCGCTCCAGCACAGCGGAAGCGACCGAGCGGACGCCGTCGAGCACGTCGCCCTCAGCCGACGCGACGTGCTCGACGACGAGATCGCCCTCCGCAGGGCCGGATTCTGGGGAGGTCGAGCTCGCGGGTTGCCAGGCCAGCTGGAACAGCGGCGCCGCGGACGACAGCTGCGCGGGCGTAACCGGCCGGGAGGCCAGGGACGCCACCGTCAGCACCGGCTGGCCGGTCAGGTCGGCGACGGCGAGGGAATGCCGGTCGTTGCCCACCGGGGCCATCCGCACCCGCAGCGCCGACGCCCCGGAGGCGTGCAGCGAGACGCCGCTCCACGCGAACGGCAGGTGCGTCTCGCCGTCACCCAACAGCTCGCCGTGCATCGCCGAGTCGAGCAGCGCCGGGTGCAACCCGAACCGCTCCGCCCCGGCGCCCTCCGGCAGCGCCACCTCAGCGAACATCTCGTCGCCGCGCCGCCACACCGCCTTCAGGCCCTGGAACACCGGGCCGTAGGCGTAACCACGGTCGAGGAGCTGGTCGTACGCACCGTCGATGTCGACGCGGGACGCGCCGGCCGGCGGCCATTCGGCCAGTTCCACAACCGGGACCGGGGCACCCACGGTCAGAGTGCCGACAGCATGCCGGGTCCACGGCAGCCCGGACTCACCGTTGACAGCATCCTCCATCCGCGAGTACACGCTCACCGGGCGAGCGCCGTCCGCGTCGGCACCGCCCACCACCACCTGGATCACCACGCCGCCCCGCTCGGGCAGCACCAGCGGCGCCTCCAGGGTCAGCTCCTCCACCACGTCACAACCGACGTGATCACCGGCCTGAACGGCCAGCTCCACGAAGGCCGTGCCGGGCAACAACACCGTGCCCAGCACGTCGTGATCAGCCAGCCACGGCTGGGTCTGCGTGGACAGCCGGCCGGTCAGCACCACACCGTCGCCCTCGGGCGCGGCGACCACCGCGCCCAGCAGCGGATGCTCGACCGGCGCCAGACCGGCCGAGCCCAGGTCCGCCCCCTGCGTCCAGACCGAGTTCACCCAGAACCGCTGGTGCTGGAAGGCATACGTCGGCAGGTCGGCCCGCCGGGCGTCACGACCGGCGAAGAACGCCTCCCAGTCCACCGGCACGCCATGAGCCCACGCCTGCGCGACGCCCACGACGAGTTCCCGCTCCTGACCACGCCCACGCCGTTGCGTGGCAACAACAACCGCGTCCTCGACGCAGTTCGCGGCCACCCCCGTCAGCACCCCGTCGGGCCCGACCTCCACGAACCGCGTGACACCCGCCGCCGTGAGCCCGACCACCGCATCCGCGAACCGAACCGCCTCGCGCACATGCCCGACCCAGTACTCCGGCTCGTTCCACTGCCCACCACCGGCCGACGTCGTGACAACTCCCAGCGAGGGCTCACCGAAAGTCAGGCCACCGACGACGCTCCGGAACTCCGCCAGCATCGGCTCCATCAACGGCGAATGGAACGCATGCGACACCTTCAACCGTGACGTCTTGCGCCCCAACGCCTCGAACTCCGCCTTGATCTCCAACACGGCCGCTTCATCACCGGAGATCACCACCGACTCCGGGCCGTTCACCGCCGCGATGCCCACACCCGCCCGCAGCCGCACCTCGTCCTCGGCGGCCTGCAGGGCCACCATCGCGCCACCCGCCGGCAGCGCCTGCATCAACCGCCCCCTGGCGGACACCAACTTCCGCGCATCCTCCAGCGACAACACACCGGCGACATGCGCCGCCGCGATCTCGCCGACCGAGTGGCCGGCCACGAAGTCCGGCCTGACACCCCACGACTCCAACAGCCGGAACAGCGCCACCTCGAACGCGAACAACGCAGGCTGGGCATTTCCGGTCTGGTTCAAGGCTTCCTGGTCAGCCGACCAGGCGATGGCGGCCACCGCCGGATCGATGGCGGCATCCCACGCCTCGGCGAACACCGGGAACTTCTCGTAGAGCTCGCGGCCCATCCCCACCTGCTGCGCACCCTGACCGGTGAACAGGAACGCGGTCTTCCCCGCGTCGGCCGTCACCCCGGCCACTCCGGCAAGTCCGGACACCAGCTCGTCCAGCGTCTCGCCGACGACCACTGCCCGCTGCTCCATCGCGGCACGGCCGGTCGCCAGCGTGTACGCGACGTCCAACGGCTCAACGCCCTCCACAGAGGACAGCCGCGAAGCCTGCTCCGCCAGTGCCGGCGCGGTCTTACCGGAGATGATCCACGGCACCGGGCGCTGCGTGACCGAGCGCTCGACGGCCTCCACGGGCGGAGCCTGCTCGATGATCACGTGCGCGTTGGTGCCGCTGATGCCGAAGGAGGAGACGCCCGCACGACGCGGGCGCTCCACCGCGGGCCACGGCCGGGACTCCGTCAACAGCTCAACCGCGCCCGCAGTCCAGTCGACGTGCGAACTCGGCGAGTCCACGTGCAGAGTCTTCGGCAGCGCGCCGTGCCGGATCGCCATCACCATCTTGATGATCCCGGCGACGCCGGCGGCCGCCTGCGTGTGCCCCATATTCGACTTCACGGATCCGAGCCACAGCGGCTCATCCCGATCCTGGCCGTAGGTCGCCAACAAGGCTTGCGCCTCAATGGGATCGCCCAGCGTGGTACCGGTGCCGTGCGCCTCGACGGCGTCCACATCGGACGGTGCGAGGCCGGCCGAGGCCAGCGCCTGCCGGATCACCCGCCGCTGCGACGGGCCGTTCGGCGCGGTGATGCCGTTCGACGCGCCGTCCTGGTTGACAGCGCTGCCGCGAATCACCGCCAGCACCTGGTGTCCCAGCCGCTGGGCCTCGGACAGCCGCGCCAGCAGCAGCACACCGGCGCCCTCGCCCCAACCGACGCCGTCGGCCGCGTCGGCGAAGGCGCGGCACCGTCCGGTCGGCGAAAGTCCGCGCTGGCGCGAGAACTCGACGAACGTCTCCAACGTGGCCATCACGGTCACACCGCCGGCCAGAGCCAGCGTGCACTCACCAGCTCGCAGCGCCCGAATCGCCTGGTGCAGCGCGACGAGCGAGGACGAGCAGGCAGTGTCCACAGTGACCGCCGGGCCCTCCAGACCCAGGGTGTACGAGACGCGGCCGGAGACCATGCTGCCGTCGCTCGTGCCGGCTCCGTAGTCGTGGTACATGACTCCGGCGAAGACGCCGGTGCGGCTTCCCTTCAGCGACAAGGGATCGATGCCGGCCCGCTCCAGCGCTTCCCACGAGGTCTCCAGCAGCAGCCGCTGCTGCGGGTCCATCTCGGCGGCCTCGCGAGGGCTGATCCGGAACAGCTCCGCGTCGAAGCCGGCCGCGTCGTCGAGGAAGGAGCCATCCTTGGAGTAGATCTTGCCGGGGACACCGGGGGTGGGGTCGTAGCTGGCGTCCAGGTCCCAGAACCGGTCCGTGGGCATGGGTCCGACGGTGTCCACGCCGTCGAGCACCAGCCGCCACAGGTCCTCCGGGGAGGCCACGCCGCCCGGGTAGCGGCAGCCCATGCTGATGATCGCGATCGGCTCCTGCTCGCGCCGCTCGGCGTCGGCCAGCCGCTTGCGGGTCTCCCGCAGATCGGACGTCGCTCGCTTGAGGTAGTCGAGAAGCTTCTCCTCGTTGGACACCTCACGCCACCTCATCTGCTCGATCGGAGAACATCAGCGGTTTCGTTCACACACAAGGGAAAACCGCACCCGATGCCATTATCTCGCGCATCGGGTGCGGCCTCACTAGGTCAACTGCTAATCCTGGTGCGGCGCAGCGCCGCCAGCTCCGGGAACTGCGCGATCGCCTGCTCGGCGGTGAGCTGGGGCTTGCGCGGGCCGCGCAGCGTGGCCAGCAGCACCGGCAGGGTGGCCGCGCGCGACGGCGGCGCGGCCAGCGTGTAGACCTCGTAGATCGCGTTGCCCACCACGGACTCGCTGATCGAGGTGCGGGTCATGCGGTCGGCGAACTTCTGCTGGCCCTTACTGATCTTGATCTCGCGGTTCGCCTTGGTGCCGGGGAACCCGCGGTCCTGCTCGCTCGCCGTCGACCACGCGAAGTCGCCTGCCCGGGCGATGGCGGTCTGCGCGTTGCGGGACGTGCCCGGCTTCAGGCCGCCGTTGGCTTCCAGCGCCCGGCGCAGCGCCACCGCGCCGAGCGCGGCGACGGACATGCCGTGTGCGTACACCGGGTTCAGCGCGGTGGCGGCGTCACCGATGACGACAAAGCCTTCCGGCACCGGCAACTTGTCGTAGAAGCGGCGACGGTTGGCCGTGCCGCGGTACGGCTTGACCTCGCCCAGCGGCGTCAGGCCGGAGATCATCTCGGCGATGATCGGGTGCCGCTGCGACTCGGCGAACCGCAGGAAACCCTCCTCGTCGGCCGGCGGCTCACCGCCCCGGGTACCGGTCATCGTGCAGATCCACAGGTTGTTCTCGATCGGGAACAGCGTCGCGCCCTGCCCCGGCTTGCCGGTGCCGGCCTGCGGCTGGATCAGGATCACCGGGATCTCGGAGCCGCCCGGCGGCGCCTGGAACAGCAGCGTGGAGTAGGACAGCCCGGAGTCGACGGTCTCCTCCTCGACGGCCGGAAGGCCGAGCGCCGCAAGGAACTTCGGCGTCTGCGAGCGGCGACCCGTCGCGTCCACGACGAAGTCGGCGTCGATCGTCTCCACCGGCGCGTCGCCGCGCTGGATCCTCACGCCGGTGATCCGGTCGGCGTCCCCGACCAGGCCCTTCACCTGGGTTTGCTGCAGCACGCTGATCTGCGCGTTGCGCAGGGTCTGCTGGCGCACCACGTGATCCATCAGCTCGCGGCTGCACACCAGGGAGTACGCGGTGCTGGCGGCGCGCCGGTGCCAGCCGACCGAGGCCAGCGTGAGCGAGCCGCCGGGCAGCTCGCGGCGGTTCGCGCCGGCCGCGACCAGCAGCTGGCTGGTGCCGGGCAGCAGCGTGTCCATCGCCTGCACGCCACCGCCCATGAACATGTGCGAGTGGTAGCCCTGCGGGAGACCCTTGCGGGGCAACGGGGTCTCCGGGAACGTGTCGCCCTCGACGATCGTGATCGCGTCGGCGTGCCCGACCAGCGCGGCGGCGGCGAGCATGCCCGCCATGCCGCCGCCGAGAACCACGGCGTGTGTGTCGCTCATGCCGTGACCCCCGCGTCGGCCAGGTACTGCCGCATGCGCTGCTCGGCCAGGTCCGGGTCCGGGAACAGGTCGAAGGCGTCGGCCAGCTGGTAGGCCTTGGCCAGATGGGCCGGCGAGCGGTCGTTCTGCTCGCTCCAGATCATCTTGAAGTGGTCCTGGTGGCCCGACAGCCAGGCCAGGAAGGTGAAGCCCGTCTTGTAGAAGCGGATGTCCATGCCGGTGCCCTCGAAGAGATGGAAGGACATCTGCACGGTCGGGCCGAGCAGCTCGGTGAAGCCCGCGGTGTCGCCCTCGTCCAGCTTGCGCACGGCCGCAGCGGCCAGCGGCGCCAGCGGGTCGAGAATGCCCAGCAGCGCGTGGCTGTGGTGCTGGCCGTCGCCGGCGATCAGCGTGGGGTAGCTCATGTCGTCGCCGGTGTAGCACTTGACGCCCTCGGGCAGCCGGCGGCGCATGTCGATCTCGCGGTCCAGCGCCTGCGGCAGCACCTTCACGCCGTCGATCTTGTCGGAGTTCTCGGCCACCACCGCGAGGAAGTTCTCCAGCGCCTGGTCGGGGTCGGCGCTGCCCCAGTAGCCGGCCAGGCCCGGGTCCATCAGCTCGCGGACCCAGTGCAGCACAACGGGCTTGCTGGCCTGCTTGATCAGCTGGCGGTACACCTCGGCGTAGTCGTCGGGGCCGGCGGCCGCGGCGGCGAGCTGCCGGCTGGCCAGGATCACGATCTCGGCGCCGGCCGCCTCCGCGACCTCCATCTGCTGCTCGTACGCGGCCAGCACGTCGGCGACGGAGTGGGTGGCGGTCGGGTCGAGCTGGTCGGTCCAGATGGCCGCGGACAGCCGGCCGCCGACGGCCTTGGCCTCCGCGCCGGACCGCCTGATCAGCTCGGCGGCCAGCGGCCAGTCCAGGCCCATGCCGCGCTGCGAGGTGTCCTGCGCCTCGGTGACGGCCAGGCCGTGCGACCAGAGGTGGCGGCGGAACGCCATCGTGGCGTCCCAGTCCAGGGTGGCCGGGCCGTACTGCGCGTTCGGCGCGGTCGGGTCGGCCACGACGTGGGCCGCCGAGAACATGGTGCGGCTGCGCAACGCGGGGCCGCCGGGAGCAAAGGGGGAGGGCGTCTTCTTGGGCTCGAAGGCAATCAGGTTGCCTTCCGCGTCAGGGAGTTCGATCACAGCAGTCGCTCCGATGCGTCGGTCATGACTTCGCCGGCCCCTATTCCCTCACCGCACAACGACGTCCGGCCACCCCTGCGGAGCAGGAGTGGCCGGACGCTCGTACTACTGGGGAAATCACTCGGGAACCGCGGCCTCCAGGGGCCGGCCGCGCAGCCGGAACCAGGTCGGCACCAGCGTGGCCAGCAGGGCCACCACCGCGGCGTAGGCGATCACCGCGAAGAACATCCACAGTGGACCGGTCGGGATCGGGTTGCCGGTCCGGGCCAGGCTGAACGGGATCAGCGTGGACGGGGTCGCGATGACCCCGAGGATCACGCCGATCACCGCGACCAGCGCTCCCTCGTACGCCATCATGCCCATGATCTGCCGGCGGGTGGAGCCGGTCAGCCGCTGCAGGCCGAACTCCTTGCGGCGGCGGGTGATCGACAGCGCCAGGTTGTTCACGATGGAGATGGTGGTGTAGCCGGCGATCATCGCGACGATCAGGTAGCTCACCAGCGCCTGCGACTTGAGGTGACCGGCGTAGGCGGTGGCCAGGGCGTTGCGGTCCGTGATGCTGCTGCCGGGCAACGTCTGCGACAGCGAGGACAGTGCCGTGCGCAGCTGGTCGACGTTCGTTCCGGGGGTGGCGCGGACGAGGATCTGGATCGGCAGGCCGGGCAGCGTGTGCGCGGCCAGCAGGTTGGCGGGCAGCAGGATCTTGTCGAAGCTGGGCCGGGTCGGGAAGGTCGCGACCAGCTTGACGTCCACCAGGGCCCGGTCGCCCAGCCGCAGGGTGATGGTGTCACCGATGGTGCGGCCGATGCGCTTGGCGTAGGTGTCGGTCAGGGCGACGGTGTTGCCGGTCAGGTTGTTCAGGTCGCCGGAGACCGTCGAGGAGACACCGATCTTCGACGCCGCGTCCGCGGTCACGCCCTGGATCGGCCAGCCGTCGAGGTCCTTGCCGCCCAACGGGTCCGTGGGCTTCTCCACGAAACCGGTGCTGGCGACGAACTCCGAGGCGGCGTCCACGCCGGGCAGCCGGCGGACCTTGGCCAGCACGTCCGGCGTGAAGCCGGTCGCGCCGGACTGCAGCACCAGGTCGGCGTGCAGGTCGTCGGTGTAGGCGGCGGTGCTGACGTCCTGCTCGGTGGTGACCAGGTACAGGTTGGCGGTGGCGATGGCGGTCAGCAGCATCACCGGGGTGATCACCGCCGCCATCCGGGTGGCGCGGGAGCGGGCGTTGAGCGAGCCCAGGTAGCCGGCCAGGCCGGCGAACGGCCGCAGCAGCGGGGCGACGACGGCGGTCATCAGCTTGGCGATGGCCGGGCCGAGCAGGCCGAGTCCGATGGCCAGGCAGATGGAGATCATCGCGGCCGGGCTGGCGGTGAGCGGGCCGGTGACCGAGGTCAGCGTCACGAAAGCCATCAGGGCGGCGACGAGGATGAACACCCAGGCCAGGATGACCCGGCCCCAGCCGAGGCGCACCGGCTGGTTCTCGGCCTCCTGCAGGGCGGCGGTGGGCTTGGTGACGGCGGCGCGGCGGCCGGCGATGCGGGCCGAGGCGATGCCGGTCAGCAGCGCGATCAGGGTGGCGATCACGATCGGCACCGGGCCCAGGTGGAACACGATGCCCTCGGGGGCGATGCCGCTGGCCACGATCTCGTTGTACAGCCACTGGCTGGCCAGGTAGGCCGGCGCGATGGCCACCACGGAGGCCAGCAGCGACACCACGATCGTCTCACCGCGGATCATGCGGCGCAGTTGCCGCGGCGTGGTGCCGATCGCCCGCAGCAGCGCCATCTCCCGACCGCGCTGCTGGTAGGCCAGCGCGAGGGTGGAGGAGGCGCCGAACAGGCCGGCCATGATCGCCATGATGCCGAACACGACCGAGGTGATGGTGACGTCGGTGACCTTGAGGGTGTCCGGGAACTCGGCGTAGCCCCGGTGGTCGCCGGTGAGCACGACGGCCTCGGCGCCGACGGCCGCGGTCAGCTTGTCGCTCAGCGCGGCGACGTCCTGGCCGGCGGCCGGGATGACGCCGATGGCGTTGACGGTGCCGGGCTCGGTGTTGTACTTGGCGACGTCGGCGTCACTGAAGAAGATCGCCGCCTGCGTCACGGTGCCGGCCTCGGCGATGCCGCTCACGGTGAAGCTCTGCGTGGCGCCGTGCACCAGCACGTCGACGGACTGTCCGACCTGGACTCCCGCCACCCGGGCGGACTCCGAGTCGATGACGACCTGGCCGGCCGCGGTCGGCTGGTTGCCGGCCGTCAGCTTGTACGGGGCGAGCTCGGCCGAGGACCAGCCGTGCCCGAGGGAGGTGGTGTCGGTCTCGACCCGGGAGCTGTGGCCGCGGAACAGCTGGCCGCTCGCGGTGACCGGCTTGCCGTCGGAGAGCACCACGGCCGGGAACGACACGTCCGGGACGGCCTTCTCCACGCCCGGGGTCTTGCTCACGGTGTCGATGACGCTCTGGTTGACCCGGACCTGCTCGGCCAGGGTGTACGGGGTCGAGCCGCCGGGCAGGTTGAAGGTGGAGTTGCCGGCGACGACGATCGGGGCCGCGGCCAGCCGCTGGGCCGGCACCGCGTGGTCGGCCGAGGTCTGGACCAGGCCGCCGGCCGCCATCAGCAGGCCGGCGCAGAAGAACATGGCGATGAAGGTGGCGACGAAGCCGCCCCAGCGGTGGCGCAGGCTGCGCATGGCAAGCTTGAACATCACTTGCTCCCGGTGGCGACGGTGTTGCGGCGGGCGGCGACGAAGTTGCCGAGCTGGGTCATGCGCTCGGCGACCGACTCGGGGGTCGGCTGGTGCAGCTCGCCGGCGAGCTGGCCGTCGGCGAGGAAGACCACGCTGTCGGCGTGCGAGGCGGCCACCGGGTCGTGAGTGACCATCACGATCGTCTGGCCGGTCGCGCGCACGCTGCGGCCCAACAGGTTCAGCACGTCACGGGCGGTGCGGGTGTCCAGGGCGCCGGTCGGCTCGTCGGCGAAGATCACCGCCGGGCGGGTGACCAGGGCGCGGGCGATGGCGACGCGCTGCTGCTGGCCGCCGGAGAGCTGGGCCGGCCGGTGGTGCTTGCGCTCGGCCAGGCCGACCTGCTCGATGATCCGGTTGACCTCGGCCTTGTTCGGCTTGCGGCCGGCCAACTGCAGCGGCAGCGTCACGTTCTGGTACACGGTCAGCGCGGGCAGCAGGTTGAACGACTGGAAGATGAAGCCGATGCGGTCCCGGCGCAGGATCGTCAGCTTGGCCTCGCTGAGGCCCTCGATCTTCTGGCCGGCCAGCGTCACCGAGCCGGAGGTCGGCGTGTCCAGGCCGGCCGCGCAGTGCAGCAGCGTGGACTTGCCGGAGCCCGACGGCCCCATCACGGCGGTGAAAGTGCCCTGGCGAAAGCCGATGGTGACGCCGCCGAGGGCGACGACCTCGTTGTCTCCCTTGCCGTAGACCTTGCGCACCTGGTCCAGCTGGACGGTGGTCGCGGTGTTGAGCTGCGTGGTTGTCACTTCAGACTCCTGTGTGGGATCGGCACTTCGGACTGCTGAGTTGGAACCCGTTGCGCTGAACTATACATACGTATGATGCGTTTGTATAGGACGTACGTTTAAATGTACTTCTACCTGCGGTTTTGTCCCCGACGGCACCACGTCGAGGCCCCTAGGTGATCGTCACAGCACGGTGAGTGACCCACCGGAGGCACGAGTAGAGGGCCCTCCCCCGCTGCCGAGCGCGGGGGAGGACAGGGATGGGGAGCAGGGTGAAAGGGCAGGCCGGGTCGCTCCACCGCGGGTGGACAGGCGCGGTGGACCACGGGCGTGCGTCATCAACGCCCTGGGGCGTCGGAAAAGAAGGGAGGAATCTCAGATCGAGCGGCCGGCGTCAGCGCGCTGCGGCGGCTCGTGGACACGCATGCCCTGCTCGACTCCACGGACGAACAGGGCCAGTCCGGGTCGGGCGCGGCCCCGCTGGCGGGGCCGCGGCGCCCGGGTCAACCAAGGATCAGTTGCTGGCACTGCCGACCGGAACGGTCTCGGAGTTGCCCGAGAAGCTGCGCGCGATGATGCCCAGCGCCTCGGTGATGTCGTCACCGTTCAACGCGGTGGTGGGATCGATCAGCCACTGGGCCATGATCCCGGTCAGCAGCGCCTGGTTGAACGCGCCGACCAGCGACGCCTGCCGCCCGTCCACCTCGGGGTCGATGTTGTTGAAGAGCATGCCCAGACCCGGCCAACCCTCGGCGTTGCCGGCGGTCAGCACCTGGCGAACGTCCTCGGCGTGCTCGATCTGCGCCAGCACCTCGAACTGCGCGGTCCACAACTGCTTGTTGGCACCGAACATCTCGACGATGCGCGCCCAGATCGCCTCGTAGCGTTCGCGCGGGCCCAGGTGGTCCACCTCGGCCTCGATCAGAGTCTTCGCAAGCTGTTCACCCCACTCCCGAACCGACTGGATCAGCGCCTGGTTCAGCAGGGCCTCTTTGGACCCGTAGTGGTAGCCGATGGACGCCAGATTGGCGCCGGAGGCCGCCACGATGTCACGCGCGGTCGTTCTCGCGTAACCCTTCTCGACGAGGCAGCGCTTGGCGCCGGCCAGCAGGTCTTCTCGATGTCCCATGCATCCATTCTACCTCATGTCCTATACAAATGTCCTAGACAGAAGTCTGGTACTTGCCGCGTCATCCGGTCGGCGCCGACGACGCGACGTGCAGGGACAGACCCGCCGGGAGGTCCTTGCGGCCACCCACGTTGAGCTTGCGGTACACCTTGGTCAGGTGCTGTTCCACGGTGCTGGGCGTGATGTACAGGCGGCGACCGATCTCGCGGTTGGTGTGCCCGAGGGTCGCCAGGGCGGCCACCCGCAGCTCCGCCGCGCTCAGCACCGAGCCGACGGCGTCGTCGGCCTCCTCCGGTGCGGCGGTCGGTGTCTCCGCGACGTCGACGCTCCACCGGGACAGCCGGTCCAGCAGCGGTGCGGCGTGACACGACCTCGCCTCCTGACTCGCCCGCAGCGCGGCGGACCGCGCCAGCTCCAGTTCGCCCAGCTCGTGGTGCGCCTGGGCCAGGTCGACCAGGCAGCGGGCCAGCTCCAGCCGGTCGCCGCACGCCTGCAGGTGGTCCAGCGCGGCGTAGAGCAGCCGCGGCCGTTCCTTCGGATCGCTGGTCGCCGCCAACACCCGTAGCGACACGCCCTTGACCCGGCCGGTGACCCCACCCGCCCACTCCAGCTGGGCGGTGACCAGCTCCTTGGCCGTCCACGGCCGGCCCAGCAGCACCTGCACCTCGGCCAGGTCGCCGCGCCACATGGAGATCACCGGCACGTCCAGGCCGAGCGCGCCCACCAGCTCGCCGCACTCCTCGAAGTCGCTGAACGCGGCCAGCAGCCGGCCGGTGGCCAGGTAGTGGTGGCCACGGGCGTTCAGGTAGCGCGGGCCGAAGATCGTGGAGAACATGGCCTCCGGCACGATCTGCTGCGCCAGCGCGGCAGCCTTGTCGTGCCGGCCCATCGCGGTGTTGGCCAGCATCAGCGTGGACAGCGGGTATCCGATGAGGACACCCCAGTTCTGCGGGCTCATCAGCTCCATCGCCGCCGCGGCCAGTTCGTCCGCGTGCAGCGGATCCCCTTGGCGCAGCGCGATGTGCGCCCGCATGCTGGACAGAACCGCCTGCCACATCGGGGCATTGCGCCGCTCGGCGTCCGCGAGCAGCCGGTCACACGAGGAAGCCGCTTCCTCCACCCGGTCCGCGCCGATCAGCACCGACAGCGCCGTCGCCAGCATCTCCAGCGTGGAGTCGCCGAGCGCGCAACTGGCCAGCACGTGCAGCGCGTTGTTGACCAGCTCCTCGCCGCCGCTGTGCTGCATCATCGACGTCAGCGTGACCCGGGCCCGGGTCCAGGGATTGTTGGTCGTCTCCTGCGGCATCGAGCCGGGGGCCGTGCCGTAGACGAACTGGTAGGCCAGGCCCAGCTCGGCGGCGATCTGCGCGTCCGCCTCCGTCAGCGACTCCATCACGGTGCCCAGCTGTGCGGTCGCGTCGTCGAGTTTCCCCTGCCACAGCAGGTACCTGATGAACGTGACGAGATCACGGCCGGTGAGCGTGCCGTCGGCCATGGCGTCGTGCAGCGGCGCGAGCCGGCGCGAAGCCGCCAGCGGGTTGACCCGCCACTCCGCCCGCGCCAGCGCCGCGGTGATGAGAATGCGTTCCCTCTCGTCCTCGCTGGCCCGCAAAGCCAGGCTGAGACAACGGATCGCGGTGTCCACGTCGTCGTCGACCAGCGACTGGTCCGCCGCCTCGCGCAGGATCCGGATCGCCCACGGCGCGCCGGCGTCGTCCGAACCGAGCACGTGCCGGGCAACCGTGATCGGCGAGGCGCCGTTCCAGTACAGGAGTTCCGCCGCGTCCCGGTGCATCGTGATCCGCTCGGCCGGGCTCAGGCTGTCCAGCAGCGCCGCGTGCACGGCCGGCCTTTTCAGCTCGGCGGGGCTGAACTGGCCCGAGCGCGCCATGCTGTCCAGGTGCTGCTCCACGGAGCCGCCGTCCATCTCGATCAGCCGGCCCACCAGCGCGGGCGTCGCCTGCTCACCGAGAATCGCCATGCCCCGCGCCACCTCCAGGAAACTCGGCTCGCTGCGGTGCAGGCAGGCCAGCACCGCCCGGCCGAACGCGGCGCCGACGTAGGGCTCCCCCTCACCGTGCGCCTGGTCGTCGATCAGCGCCTTCACCAGCAGCGGCACGCCGCCGCTCACCGCGTGAATGCCCTCCGCGAGCTTTTCCTTGCCTGCGCCCAGTTTCAGCTCGACAAGATCGGCGACGCCGGCCGCGGACAGCGGCTTGAGCGTGAGCTCCCGGTGCGGGCAGCCGGCCAGCTCGGCGTGGAACCACGGGCGGGACGACCAGGGCTGGGCGCATTCGCTCAGCACCATCAGCACCGGGATGGTCCGCATCCGCCGGATCAGGTAGAGGAGGGCCTGCAGCGAGGCGTCGTCGGCGTACTGGACGTCGTCGACGACCATGACGACGGGGCGGTCCTTGGCCAGCGTGGAGACGATCGTGCACAGCTCCTGGGCCACGCGGGCGTCGGACGGGCGCATCGCCGGGCCGCCGAACCGCCCCGGGTCCGCCGCCGGCAGGATCAGGCTGGCCGCGCGCGCGATCACCGCGGGCGGCAGGGTGTCGCTGTGGAAGAGCTGGCCCAGCACGCCGCGCTGGAGCGCGCCCTCGGCACGAGCGCCGGTCGCGCTGAGCAGCAGTGCACCGGAGTCGACCACGAAGTCGCCGAACGCGTGCAGCAGTTCGGTCTTGCCGCTGGCGAACCGGCCGCTGACCAGGACCAGCTGGCCCCGGCCCTCGCCGCAGCCGGCGAACGCGTCCTTGAGCAGTTCCAATTCGCCGGACCGATCGACAAGCTCCATAGTGCACTCACCCCACGTTCGCACCGCTCGCAAAAACACCCTCATCGAACGCGTCGAGCCGACCGTAGAATGGCGGTGGACCGACGTCAACTAGGGAAAACCGGGGTAATTGCACCGCCTGCCCGTCCTCGCCGCGACAGCCTGCCCAACAACGTCAGCACGGCTCCGACCGTGTCAACCTAACAGGGGATCCCCTAGGAGAAGGCCAGTCTTCACCCCCATTTCGGAATTGCCGATTCAGTGTCACGAGTCGGTCACGACCGGGGATTTGAACGGGATATGAACGCCCTGCCCTAACGTCAACGTCGGCCGAGGACCTTGGGGGTCAGGACTATGGCGATGAGCAACGTGGCGGCCGCGGGGGCCGTCCTCACGCTGCCGGCGCGGCCGGCCGTCATCGAGGCGGTGACGGTCGTCGTGGCCAGTGGCGAACCGGTGGTGAGACTCGGACTACGGGTGCTGTGCGGCGACTTCGACGTCGTCGCCGAGGCCGCGACCGCGCGCGACGCCGTTCGGGAGGTGCTGCTGCACCGGCCCGACGTGCTCGTGCTCGACCTCGTCGACGGCGAGACCGTGCTCGCCGAGCTGCGGCGTTCCGCGCGGGACGTCGCCGTGCTGGCGCTGGCGTCGACCGACGACGACGATTCCCTGCGGGCGGCGCTGCGCTCCGGCGTGCGGGGCTATCTGCACAAGGACGCCAACCGCGACGAGATCGTGCGCGCGATCCAGGGCGTGGCCGCCGGGGAGATGATCTTCGGGCCGGCGGCGGCCGACCGGCTGCTGGGATTGGTCGGGCGGCCGCTCGGTGTGGCCGCGACACCGTTTCCCGGGCTGACCGGGCGGGAACGAGAGGTGCTGAACCTCGTCGCCGCCGGGCTGTCCAACCAGCTGATCGCCCGACAGCTGCGGCTGTCGCCGAAGACCGTCAGCAACCATCTGTCGGCGATCTTCGCCAAGCTGCGGACAGCGTCGCGGGCGGAGGCGATCGTGTTGGCCAGGGAGGCGGGGTTGGGGATGGGGATGGTGTAGTTCTCGGCGGCTGCGTCCACATGGTGAGGGTGGGCGCAGCCGGCTGTGGCCGGGCCTGCCTCACTTCGTCGTCGCGCTGCTGCGTGCTGGCGCTTCTGCGTTCTGCCGGCTGGCGGTGGGATTGGTCGGAGGGTTCCCGCCCACCCGCCCTTTCGGTTCGTTAGCGGGGGCCTGTGTTGAAGATTCTCCGTTCTTCAGTCAGGTGGGTGGTTGCGGATGCGGATTGCCGCCTGTTGGTTGGTGGTTGCGTTTAAAGAGGGCTTAGGACGGGAGGGATGGTTGACGGGAGTTACAGTGGGGAAAGCACTTTCCGAGAATATCACCCACAAGGGTAATGTTTGGCAAGCAAGGGGAAAATGGCTGGTTGGGGCGGTAGAATGAGGCTATGACAGCGATCTTCGATGGGACTGCTTTGTGGCAGCTCGATGAGGAATCGCTGCATGGCGCGCTCAGGGATGGGGAGGCGGAGCGGCGGCGGATATATCTGGAGAGCCTCGAAGTCGTTGGGGAGTTGTTGTCCCGCGCGGGTAGGGACAAGGACGCCGTCGCCGTTCTGTGTGCGGACATGTGTGCGGGGATGGGGATCTCGCGGCGCGAGGCGCTTCGGCTGATCGAGCGGGCGCAACTGCTGCGGCGGGACAAGGTCCGCGAGGCGGCTCATGTCGAGGGGCTCAGTCCGGAGCATCTTGCCGCGATTGACAAGACCATTGGGCTGCGCCGGTGGCGGATCGGAACAAGGTTGAGCAGCATATGCTCGCCGAAGCGCCCAAGGTCGATTCCGCCGGCATGGCCGCAATCGGACGCCGCATCCTCCAACTGCTCGACCAGGACGGGAAAGCGCCCGATGACCGCGACCTCGCCGAGCCGCGCAGGGAGTTTCACTTCACCAGCCGCACCGACGGCACCTTCGCCTTTCGGGGACGGATCGACGCCGAGGCCGGGGCCACCCTCGCGGCGCTGATCAGCCCGTTGGCCAAGCCGACCTCCGCCAACGACGAGCGTGACATCGCACAGCGGCAAGGGGATGCGCTGGTCGAGGTCATCGAATTGGCGGCGGGCAACAAGAAGGCCCCTACGGAAGCCGGCGAGCGGCCGCACGTGGCGGTGACGGTGTCACTGGAGGTGCTGAAGAAGCAGATCGGCACCGCCAAGCTGGCGGCCAACGGGTACACCGACGCGGCCTCGGCGCGCAGGATCGCCTGCGACTGCAAGGTCCTCCCGATCGTCCTCGGATCAAAATCCGACCCGCTGGACTTCGGGCGGCTCACCCGGACAATCCCCCACCGGCTCCGCAGAGCGCTGATCCACCGGGATCAAGGATGCGCCTTCCCCGGCTGCCAACGGCTGCCGAGACAATGCCACGCCCACCACATCGTGCACTGGGCGGACGGTGGGCCGACCAGCCTGGACAACTGTGTGTTGCTGTGCGGACACCACCACCGCGTGATCCACCACAGCAGGTGGAACGTGGTGATGGTGGACAAGCGGCCGGAATTCGTGCCGCCGCACTACCTGAACTAGCCGACGCGGCGGCGGGCGAAGCCGTCCAGGACGGAACGCTCGACACCGACGGCGGCCTCCACCTCGGCGACGTCCAAGGCGCCGCAGTCCATTCCACGGACGAGGGCGGCGCTCATGGCCTGGGCGGTGGCGGGCTCGTCGAGGAAAGTGCCGGAAGACTTGGACAAGTAGGCGCGGAGGCGGGCGGCGGCCTGGGGGAAGGCGTTGCGGTAGAAGGAGAAAGTGGCGAGGAAGCGGGTGGGGAGCTGATGGGGGTGCAGGTCCCAGCCCTGGTAGAGGGCGTGCGACAGGGAGCGGGTGACGAGGCGGGTGTGCAGGCGCCAACCGGCGTGAACGGCATCCGAACCGCCCACGGGAAGAATGTTGGTGGAGCCGTCGGAGACGGTGACGCCGGTGCCGGCGGCGGCCAGGAGCATGACGTTCTTGGCGTGGTCGGCGACGGGATGCTCCATGGACTGGTGGGCAGCGGTGACGCCGCAGGCGGCGCTGTAGTCGTAGGTGCCGTAGTGCAAACCAACGCAGCGGCGGTCGGAGGCATGGATCATGCGGGCCACGGTGGCGGCGCCGTCCGGGCCGAGCACGGCCTGGGTGGTCTCGATCTGGAGCTCGAAGCGGAGTTCATGATCGAAACGCTCCAACTGGGTGCAGAGCCAGACCATGGACTCGACCTGCTCCACCGACGTGACCTTGGGCAGGGTGATGACGAAGTTGGGAGGCAGGGGATTCAAGGCGTCCAACAGCAGAGCGAGGGTGCGGACGCCGCGGCGACGGCCGGAAGGCTCGAAACCCTTGATGCGGACGCCGGAAAACGGGGTGGCGGCGGCCTCCAGAACCTCGGCGGCGGCAACCACATGGCGGTCCTCGGTGGCGTCGTCGGGGGAACCGTAGCCGTCCTCGAAGTCGATACGAAGATCCTCGATGGGCTCACGGGCGAGCTTCGAACGAACCCGATCGTGCACGGGGACGGCGTCGACGCCGGTGGCGTCGGTCAGGGCACCGGCGTCGGGGGCGAATTCGTCCAGGGCGGCAAGGGCGCGTTTGCCCCACGAGTCCACCAAATCCGGCACGACGGCGTCCGCCGGCACGTACACGGTGTGCACGGGCTGACGGGCGCCGGCCGAACCCGGATAGAGGCGCTCACGCACGGCATCCACATCGGACAGCTGACTGTCCAACTCGGACACGAGCTTGTCGAGATCCATCAGTCGATCTTGTCGTAGGCCGGCAGCGTCAGGAAGTCCACGAAGTCGTCATCGAGGGCGACCTGTTCGAACAGGGCACAGGCGTCGTCGAGGTGGTCACCGGACAAGGAACCCTTGACGTCGGCGAGGACCTGGCGGACGAGGTCGGCGGTGACGACCTGACCATCGGACAACACGGTGCCGTTGTGCACCCACTGCCACAGCTGCGAGCGTGAGATCTCGGCGGTGGCGGCGTCCTCCATCAGGTTGTGGATGGCGGCGGCGCCGTTGCCGGAAAGCCAGGACTGGATGTATCGAACGCCGACGTCGACGGCGGACTGGACGCCGGCGAAGGTGGCCTCGCCGGGCGTCGACTTGACGTCCAACAGCTGGTCGGCGGTGACCCGCACCTCGGGGCGCAGCTTGTCCAACTGGTTGGGACGCTTGCCGAGCACATCGTCGAAAACCTGCTGGCACACGGGAACCAGGTCGGGGTGGGCGACCCACGAGCCGTCGAAGCCGTCGTTGGCCTCACGGCTCTTGTCGGCCCGCACCTTCTCCAGCGCGGCGGCGGTGACCTCGGGGTCGCGGCGGTTCGGGATGAACGCGGCCATGCCGCCCATGGCGAAAGCGCCGCGCTTGTGGCAGGTCCGCACGAGCAGCTCGGTGTAGGCCCGCATGAACGGGGCGGTCATGGTGACGGTGTTGCGGTCCGGCAGCACGAACTCCTCGCCGGCGTCCCGGAAGGTCTTGATCAGGCTGAACAGGTAGTCCCAGCGGCCGGCGTTCAGGCCGGAGGCGTGATCACGCAGCTCGTAGAGGATCTCCTCCATCTCGAACGCGGCCGGCACGGTCTCGATCAGCACGGTGGCGCGGATGGTGCCGTGCGGAATGTCCAGCGCGGCCTGCGCGTGCGTGAAGACGTCGTTCCACAGCCGGGCCTCGAGGTGGCTCTCCATCTTCGGCAGGTAGAAGTACGGGCCGCTGCCGCGGGCGAGCAGCTCGCGGACGTTGTGGAAGAAGTACAGGCCGAAGTCGACCAGCGCGCCGACGGCGGGCCGGCCGTCGACGTCGACGTGCCGCTCGTCCAGGTGCCAGCCGCGGGGGCGCATCACGATGGTCGCGGGCCGGACGTCGGAGCGCAGCGCGTAGTGCTTGCCCTCGGGCGAGGTGTGCACGATGGTGCCGCGCACGGCGTCGTACAGGTTCTCCTGGCCGGAGATCACGTTGTGCCAGTGCGGGGTGTTGGCGTCCTCCAGGTCGGCCAGCCACACCTTGGCCCCGGAGTTGAGCGCGTTGATCGCCATCTTGCGCTCGGTCGGCCCGGTGATCTCCACCCGCCGGTCCCGCAGCGCGGGCGGGGCCGCGGCGACCTGCCACTGCGCGTCACGGATGTGCGCCGTCTCCGGCAGGAAGTCCAGCTTCCGGCCGCGCTTGGCGGCCCGAGCGGCGATCAGCTCGTCGCGACGGGGGGCGAACGTCCGGTTGAGGTCGGTGATGAAATCCACCGCTTCCGGGGTCAGGATCTCAGGCACTGTTTTCCTCATCGTGGAGTTTTTCTTCCAGAACCGACGGCAGCCACGCTACCCTTGGGGTCCAGCCAAGTACAGGGAGACCCTGATCGCATGACGAGCAACGGTGGGGTGCAGTCGGTCGAGCGCACCTTCGAGCTGTTGGAGCTGATGGCCGAGGCCGGCGGCGAGGTCGCGCTCAGCCAGCTCGCGGCCAGCTCGGGGCTGCCGCTGCCGACCATCCACCGCATCATGCGCACCCTGGTCGGCGGCGGCTACGTGCGGCAACAGCCGTCCAGGCGGTACGCCCTGGGCCCGCGGCTGATCCGCCTCGGCGAGACCGCCAGCCGCACCCTCGGCGCGTGGGCCCGGCCCTACCTGGCCGAGCTCACCGAGGTCACCGGCGAGACGTCGAACATGGCCGTGCTGGACGGCGACCAGGTCGTCTACGTGGCGCAGGCCCCGTCCCGGCACTCCATGCGCATGTTCACCGAGGTCGGGCGGCGGGTCGACGCCCACTGCACCGCCGTCGGCAAGGCGATCCTGGCGCAGCTGCCCGACGACACCGTCGAGCAGGTGCTGGCGCGGGCCAAGATGAAGCCGCAGACCGAGCGGTCGATCACCACCGTCGACGCCATGCGCACCGAGCTGAAGGCCATCCGCGAGCAGGGCTACGCGGTCGACGACGGCGAGCAGGAGATCGGCGTGCGCTGCCTCGCGGTGGCGGTGCCCGGTGCGCCGTCCAACGCGGCGATCTCCATCAGCGGGCCGGAAACCCGGATGGGCATGATCGCGGTGGACGAGGTCGTGCCGCTGCTGACCAAGGCGGCGAAGGTGCTGGCCCGGGAAATGGACGCCACCCGGGGATGACGGAGGCCGGGCCTTCAGCGGCCGGCCGGGCGCCACGGATAATGTGCCGGTGCCCCAGCCCGGTCAGTCCGCCCTGATCATCCCCGTGCCCACCGCCGCTCCCCTGCTCGCCCGGGTCGCGGCCAGGTACCCCGACGTGGTGCGCCCGGGCGACACCGGCCACGTGACGATGCTCTACCCCTTCACCGACGTCGCGCCGGCCGAACTGGCGGCGGTCGCCGACGACATCGAGCCGGTGGACGTGGTGCTGGACCGAGTGGTCCGAGAGCCGGGTTTCGTCGCGCTGACCGCGGATGCGCTGGGGCCGTTGACGGCCAAGATCCGCGGTCACTGGCCGGAAGTGGTGCCGTACGGCGGGCGGTTCGGACCGACGCCGCCGGCGCACCTGACGCTGGCGATGGGGGTCGCCGAGGAGGAAGCCGCGGACATCGCGACGATGGCGACCCCCGTCAGCGCGCGGTTGACGGAGCTCTGGCTGCTTCGCTACGACACCGAGTGGCGGGTCACCGGGCGGCACGCGTTTCGGGGCGGTCGATGACGCGCAGCCAGGAGCCGTCGGCCTGACGGCGAACGAGCTGCACGCGGCCGCCGGTGTTGTCGGACGGCACGGTGGAGGTCAGGGCCAGGTTGTCGCCCTGGTACACGGTCGGCAGGGTCTCCTCCTCGGTGAAGGTGGCGCCGGTCGAGACGAGCTGGACCATGAGCTCACGGATGGCGGCGCGGCCGACGGTCTGCTGCCCGGGCGGAAACGCCAGCACGGCGTCCTCCTCGTACAGGGCGGCGAGGCCGTCGGCGTCGCGGGCGTTGGCCCGTTCGACGAACAGGCGGGACAGGTCTTCCGGGGTCTGTGCGTTTGTCATGGCTCAAGCCTGCGCGGTCGCGAACAAGAAGTCCAAGAACTAGTTGAGCTGGTAGCTAGAATCGCCAGTTATGGAACTTCGCCAGCTTGAGTACTTCGTGGCGGTGGCCGAGGACGCCAACTTCACCCGGGCGGCGGAGCGCCTGCACGTGGCGCAGCCGGGCGTGAGCGCACAGATCAGACAGCTGGAGAAGGAGCTGGGCCTGCCGCTGCTGGACCGGTCCGGCCGCACGGTGACGCTGACCGAGGCGGGCGCGGCGGTGCTGCCGTTCGCCCGCGCGGCGCTGGGCGCGGTCGCGGGGTCGAAGCAGGCGGTGGACGAGCTGACGGGGCTGGTGCGCGGGCGGGTGGCGATCGGCACGATCACGTCCTGCCCGGCGGTGGCGATCGCGGACATGATCGACGGCTTCCACCGCGCGCACCCGGCCATCGAGATCACGTTGTCACAGGACAACTCCGACCGGCTGGTGGACGCGGTCCGCGCCGGCGCCCTCGATCTGGCGGTGATCGCGCTCAGCTCGTCGACGTCCTACCCGGGCGTGGCGCTGAAGATCTTCGTGGACGAGCGGATGGTCGCGGTGGTCGGCCACGACGATCCGTTCGCCGGCAAGGAATCGTTGCCGATCAAGGCGTTCCGCGACCGCGAGCTGATCAGCATGCCGCCGGGAACCGGCATCCGGTCCTGTGTGGACGAAGCGTGCGCGCTGGCCGGCTTCACGCCTCGGATCGCCTTCGAGGCCAACGATCCGACCATGGTGATGCAGCTGGCCCGGCGCGGCCTCGGCGTCGCGTTCGTGCCGACGTCGATGGCCGCCGGGCCCGGACTGCATCCGATCACCGTCGCCAGCCCGGCCCTGCGGGGCAAACTCGCGCTGGCGTGGCGTGCGGACGGTCCGATCAGCCCGGCGGCCACCGCGTTGATCGATCACGGCATCGCCGCGCTCGTCTCCTAGCAGCTGACCAGGAGCGAGGTCAGCGCCGAGCACCTGACGGTGCCGCTGTCGTTGGCGGCGTTGCCATCCGTGGGCATGCTGGCGGTCCGCGTGGCGGTCACCGCCATCGACCCGGAGATCGTCAGCAGGCCGACGGTCAGCCGCAGCGACTTGCTGGCCGCCGCGCCGTTGGCGAGGGCGCCGAACTGGCAGGTCGCGGTGCGGACGCCGGCGTCCACGGTGCAGCCGGGCGCGTACGGCGAGACGAAGCCGTTGGCGTAGCTGAACTTCACCGTCGCGCCACTGGCCGAGCCGGGGCCCTTGTTCGTGACGGTGGCGGTGAACGTCACCTCGTGCACGAGCAGGCCGGCCGGGCTGGCGGTCAGCTTCACCGCGAGGTCGGCGCTGCGCTGGCCGATCGCGACCTCGTACGGCTGGCTGCCGTCCGGCGTCGGAACCACGGCGCTGACGGCGTTGCTGGCCGTGCTCAGCACGCTCACGCCGGTGCCGAAGTAGTTGCCCACGTACAGCGAAGCGCCGTCCGGGGTGGCCGCGATGCCGCCGAGCACGCGCGTGGACACCGGGATCGTGTGCGTGACGGCGCCATGGTCGAGCACCGACACGGTGCCGTCGGCGGCGGTCACGTACAGCACGCCCTGCGTGTAAGCCAACTCCTGCGGGCTGCCGGCGATCGGGGTGGCCGTGGTCTGCGCGCCGGTCGCGGTGGCGAACGTGGTCACCGTGTTCTCGACGGCGTTGACCACCGCCAGCTCACTGCCGTCCGGCGAGACCGCCAGGGCGCTCGGGTGCGGCGTGGCGATCGTAGAGGTGACCGTGTTGGACGCCGTGTCGATCTTGTACACGGTGCCGGCGTTGGTGCTGGCCACGAACACGGCCTTGCCGTCGGGGGTGATCACCGCGACGCCGGAGGCGACCGAGCCGACCTGGATGGTCGCGGTCACGGTGTTCGAGGCGGTGTCGATCACGTTCAGCGAGTTGGTGCCGTCGTTGCTGACGTACACGTGGCGGCCGTCGGGCGCGCTGGTGACGAAGTTCGGGGCGCCGGAGACCGGGATGGTCGCGGTCACCGTCGAGGTGGCGGAGTCGATCACCGAGACCGCGGCGCTGCCGTGGTCGGCGACGTAAACCCGGCTGCCGTCCGGGAGCACCGCCAGGCCGTGCGGGTTCGTGCCGACCGGCACGGTCGCGGTGATGGCGTTGGTGGCGGTGTCGATCACGTACACCAGGTTCTGCCGGCTGTCCGTGACGAAGGCGTTGTAGCCGCCGGCGGTGGCGGCCGAGGCCGGTGCGGCCAGGCCGAGGCCCGCGAGAACCACGGTCGTTCCCGCCGCGACGAGTCTTCGGATCCCCTTGCCCGCACCACTCATTGGTCACTCCCGTCGACGTCGACGGCCGGCGAGGCCGCCGGCACACGGGGATTAGCGCGGTTGAGCCCGAAAGGGTTACACGTCACGTTCCCGGGGTGTCGTGCGATAGGACCACTGTTGCGCCCCCGAGCCTGGAGCAGCCGATGCCGAATCCGGGAGTCGCCGTGCAGGTCGTGACGGCGATCGAGACCGTGTACGGCCTGCGCTTCCCGATCGGCATGCGGGCGTGGGACGGCAGCCGGGCCGGCACGCCGGAGGGGCCGGTGGCCGTGCTGCGGTCGCCGCGCGCCGTGCGGCAGCTGCTGCTGCGGCCGGGGCGGTCCGGGCTGGTCACGGCGTATGTGACCGGTCATCTCGACATCGACGGGGACTTCGCCGTCGGGCTGCGGCACTGCCGGGAGCTCGTCGCGCACGTCCGCGCGCAGGGCCCGCCGCGGCCCGCGCACTGGCCCCGGTTGATCGGGTTGCTCGCCCGGACCGGCATCGGCGGCCGGCGGGCGCCCGTCGACGCCTCGCAACCGACAGTGGACTTTCCGCCGTCCATCTTGGACGACACGATGGCCCGTTCCTGCGGGTACTGGACGTCCGACGGCCCCGAGTACCACCTGTCCGACGCCCAGCACGACAAGCTCGACCTCGTGTGCCGGAAACTGGGACTGGCCAAGGGAATGCGGTTGCTCGACGTCGGGTGCGGCTGGGGCTCCCTCGTGCTGCACGCCGCCGAGAACCACGGTGTCGCCGCCACCGGTGTCACCGTCTCCGCCACCCAGTGCGAGTTCGTCCGGGCCCGCGCCGCCGAGCGGGGTCTCTCGGACTCCGTCACCGTGCAACGGGTCGACCCTCGTGACATCGATGGCGAGCCCTTCGACGCCGTCGCCTCCATCGAGACCGGGGAACACGTCAGCGCCCACGACTACCCGTCCTACTGCGCCACCTTGCGCCGACTGCTGCGGCCCGGCGGGCAGTTGCTGATGCAGCAGACCTCCGGCGGCGGCATGTTCACCGGCTCGTACCTCACGCCCGCCATGGCCACCCGGCCCGTCGAGCACACCCTCGGCCAGCTCCGCGACGCCGGCCTGGAGATCAAGGACGTCATGTCCATGCGGGAGCACTACGTCCGCACCATCGACGCCTGGCGGCATGCCCTCGACCTCAACTGGGACGACGTCGTCACCCGCGTCGGCGCCTCCCGGGCTCGCATCTGGCGTCTCCAACTCGCCGACAACGCCCTCGCCTTCGCCGACGACAAGATGAGTGTCCACCAGATCCTCGCCGTCCGCCGCTGACCCCGGAGTCAACGCCAGTGCACGGGCAGGGTTTCCGGCCGGGGTTCCGCCGCGCCGGGGAGGACGACCAGCTCCGAAGGGTCGACCGCCAGCCGGGTCGCCGGATACCGCAGGGCGATGCGTTCCAGGGCGACGGTCAACACCATCACCGCCAGCTGGGAGCCGGCGCAGAACCGCTCCCCCACACCGAAAGCCATGTGCCGGTTGTCCTTGCGCGCCGGGCAGAACTTGTCGGCGTCGGCGAAGCGAACGGGGTCGCGGTTGGCGGGGCCGGTGGCGGCGAGCACGACTTCGCCCTTGCCCACGACCACGGAACCGACCGGAACGTCCTCCAAGGCGCACCGGGAACGCATGGTGCCGCCGAGCGGCGCGAAGCGGAGGAGTTCGTCGACGAGGCGGCGGACATCGACTCGGGAGGTGGGCCAAGCAGCGAAACCAGGGCCCTCGGTGAGCAACGTCAGGGCGGCGTTGGCGATGCCGGCGACCAGGGTCTCGTACCCGGTGGCCAGCACGGTCGCGGCCAACGGGGCCGGCTCGGATGCCGTCACGGTCAAGGCGGTCAGCAGGTCCGACGACGGCGACGACACCCGAGAAGCGGCCAAGCCGGCCAGGTAGTCGATCAAAGCGCACTGCGCATCCTCGACGACAGCGCCGGGAAAGCGGTTCAGGGACAGCACGATGGACGACCACTCGGCGCAACGCGAGTAACCCTCGACCGGAATGCCCAGCCAGGTGCCGATGGTCCACATGGCCAGCGGCGCGGCGTACGAACCGACGAGGTCACCCGAAACCGCCCCGAGCAACGAATCCGCCTCGGCAACAAGGCGGTCCCGCAGCAAACCGCTGGGGCACAGGCGCATCGCCGCCAGCAGCTGGTCACGAATGCGGGTGTGCTCGGGCGGATCGGTGGTGAACAGCAGTCCGGGCAGCAACCGCCCGGACCGGGTGGTGGCGGTCCCGGCGGTCAGCGGCGCCTTGCCGAACCGGGGATCGGACAGCACCAGCCGCACGTCCGCGTAGCTGGTCGCCAGCCAGGCCGGGTGGCCCGTCGGCGTCAGGACCCGCCTCACGCCACCGACCACCCGTGCTGGCCCAGCCACCGACAGCCGTTGTCCACGGCCCGCCGGGCGTCCACCTCGACCAGCACCACGGGAACCTTGCGAGGCCCCAGCGGCAACGGTTCGGTGAGCACCCGCCCGCCGAAGGCAACCGCCGTCGGCACCGTCGCCGACAGGCAGGTCACCACCAGCCGGGTGCTCCCGCCGTGCCGAAGCCACCATCGGCACGCCGCGTGCACCACGGCCGTCAACACCCCACAGGATCGAAGCTCCGGCACCACCAGCGCCCGCCCGACCACCGCGAACCGCCCGGGCTCCACAATGGACTCCACGCCGTCGAAATCATCGTGCAGGTCCCCGCCGTGCTCGGTGTTCGCGGTCAGCCGCAGGCTGCCGACCGGCCGGTCGTCCTCGGTGCACACCAGCTGCACCGCGTCCTCGTCGTAGGAGTCCCACACCGGGACACCCAGTCCCGCGAGCGCGTCACGGTAGTGCTGGTCACGCATCCGGATCACCTGAAGCCTTCGGGGCAGGCTGTTGGCGATTCGCACGTCCAGCGCCCGTCCCGGCCGGCCGTAGCGGCCGATCACCGGGTCGAGCCGGTCGAACGCACGCGTCGCGGCCGCGAACAGGTCGTGGTCGCGAGGCGTGATCACTTCACGTAGTCCGGGAGCACGCGCGGCGGCCAGGTGGCGACGCTGAGGATGCCCAGCGCGTAGGCCTTGGACACCAGGGCGGGCCGGTTGGGGGCCTTGAGCTTCCGCAGCATGGCGCTCACGTGGTACTCGACGCCCTGCCGGCTCAGGTACAGCTGCGAGGCCATCTGCACGGTGGAGACGCCGGCGGCGACACCCTCGAGGATGCGGGCGTCCACGTCGGTGAGGACCTTGCTCTGGTCGACGACGACGCGGCCGGACTTGGCCGGGTTGCTCGGCGTGATCAGGATCAGGATGCTGGCGGCGACCCGGTTGTTGGCCCGCACGGCGACCGCGGTGAGGTTGCCGGCGACGACGGTGCCGTCGGGGCGCATCGCGACGACGTGCTCGGTGAAGCGGCCGCGCTTGCCCTCGGCCAGCTTGGCGAACTGGCGGCGCAGGCCGGCGCGGACCCCGGGGTGCAGCAGGTCGGTGAACTCGCGGCCGGTCACCTCGGGGGCGGACCGGTCGAGCAGGTGGAACAGGTCGGCGTTCGCCTCCAGCACCCGATACGCGGGATCGAGGGCGGCGATGCAAACTCCGGACCGCTCGAAAAGCGATCGGAAAAGGTCGTCGGACTGGTCGGCAACCATTCGCCGGTCGGCGAGTTCGGTGACCACGCTCAGTGGCCGACTGTAGGACTCGGACACGAGGACCCCCGGTTGTCTTGACGTTGATGACAAGGCGGATAAGCCGTCTTTCGAGTACGGAACGATCGTATGAAGGCCTTGTCGCCGACGTCTACGGCGTGGGCACTAGTGGGCACTAACACTGTGGTCGCCGAACTCTCTTGGTTCGGTGGTGCGGCAGGGGTGCGGTAGGTGCGGTTCGGTCCCCCGCACCCGGTCTGACAACGATGTCAGTCGGCCTGCGCGAGCATGGCCGCGACGAGCCCGGCCCGGCCGGGCACGGCCAGCTTGCGGTAGGAGTTGGTGAGGTGCTTCTCCACCGCCCGTGAGGAAACTCCCAGCTCATCGGCTATCTCCCCGTTGGTTCGGCCGGCCGCGGCGAGCATCGCGACCTTGCGTTCGGTCTTGGTCAGCTGGGTCCGAGTGGCGGTGGTACGGGTGGGGGCGGTGGACCGTACGGGTAGCCAGGGGGTGGACTCCACGGCGCCGGCCTGCCTCAGGTACACGTCGCCCTCAGCGCCACCGAGACGGGCGCCGAGGGCGGCCTGCGCGCGGGCCAGTTCGAGCTGGTGCGCGCTGTTGTCCAACGTTGTAATTGCGTCGCGAAGAAGTTGCGTGCCCTTGGGCCCCTCGGTGATGGTGCCCCACACCCGCAGCGCCCGGCCCATCGCCGTGGCCGAACCCCATTCCCGGGCCATCTCGTGCTCGGTACGGACGAGTTCGACGGCGTCGGCCTGCTCGCCGAGCTGGTGGTGCAGGCCGGCGGCCCAGCTGCGCCACGGCACGATGGCCGGGTTGCGCCAGCCGATGCGCTCGGTGCGCCGGCCCAGGTCGTAGAGGTGGTTCAGGGCCTGCCCGAGCCGCCCGTCGCGAGCGGCGAGCCAGGCCCGGACCATGTGCAGCGGCCACAGGCTGGGCAGCGCCTCGCCGTGCTCGGTGCACTTGGCCAGCAGCCGCTCGGCCAGGTCGACGGAGTCGGTCTCGATGGCCACCATGGCCAGCGCCTTGGTCGGCGCGGAGACGGTCCGCAGCCAGTCGGCGTCGGCCAGCGCGAGCCCCTCGGCGGCCGCGCCGCGGGCCTGGGACAGCATGCGGGCGCGCATGAGGATCATGGACTGGTGGGTGGTGATGATCGCCTGGGGCACGACGGCGTTCTGCCGGCGGGCCTGCCGCAGGGCCAGGTCGAGCCACGGTCCGGCGACGTCGTCGCAGTCGCCGGCGACCAGCGTGGTGACCACCAGCGGCACGGCCGCGTGCGCGTGGCTGGCCACCGCGGGCTCGTGCTCGACGATGCGCCGGGCCAGCGGCACGGCCTGAGCCGCGGGCAGGCCGCCGCTGAGCGTGCCGGCGTGCACCAGGACGGCGGCCAGCTCGCGCTCGCCGCGGGTGTCCAGCGACGGGTGATCCCCCAGCTCACGCAGCCTTTCCACGGCCATCGCCAGCCGCGCCGGGTTGTCGGCCTGGGTGCAGCGCAGCCGCGCCTCCAGGGAAAGGGCCAGCTCACGGTCGGTGCCGGCGAGCTTGTCCGGGTCGCCGAGCTCGGCCGCGACCTGCGCGATCACGTCCAGCACGGGCGAGGAAGCGACGCCCAGCAATGGCGGTGCGATACGCGAGACCGCGAGGGCTCGTTCGCGCGTCGAACTAAGTAGCGGAACGGCCTGGGAAATGTGTCGCACGGCCGCGGCCGGATCGAACCAGCATTCCGCGGTGGCCAGTTCGACGAGCAGCATGGCGCGATCGGAGCCATCTGATGAACAATCGAGCAAAGCGCGCCGCAAATAGCGGGTTGCCACTTCGGGAGCGCCACGTGACAAGGCGGTGTCGGCGGCCGCTCGGAGCACCAGAATGGTCCAGTCGTCCTGATCCGCGCTGATCACCAACAGGTGCGCGGCCACCTGCTCGGCGGGGTAGCCGCCGGCGTGCAGCAGCGCCGCGGCCCGCCGGTGCAGCCGCTCGGCGTCGTCGGCGCTCATCAGCTGCTCGACGGCATCCTGAACGGCCATGTGCAGGAACTTCGGCACGGGCGTGGTGCAGGCGAGCAGCCCCATCCGGTCCAGCACCCGGGCCGCCTCGACGCAGCCGATCGGGTCCAGCTCGGACAGCTGCCCCAGCAGCTCGGCGTCGGCCTGTTCGCCGAGCACGGCCATCGCCTTGACGAACGACTGGATGCCGGCGGGCTGGCTGCTCAGGCAGGAGGTGAGCCGCTCGCGCAGCTGGGACGGCAGCAGCGAGCGGGCGATCGGCGCGTCGGCGGCGATCGGCCGGTAGCCGGAGACGGCCATGCCCAGCAGCACCGACATCAGGAACATCGGGTTGCCGTCGGAAACCTCGTGGCAGGCCTGGACGAACTCCTCCTCGCCGGGCTCGCCGAACTCCTCGGCGACCATCAGCCGGGTGCTGGCCAGGGACAGCGGTCCGGGGCGCAGCGTGCGGCGGGCCCCGTCGGTGACGGCCCGCACCAGCGGCCGCTCGGACAGCGGGTCGCCCTCCCGAACCGTGACGACGACGGTCGCCCGCACCCCGCCCAGCCGCTTGGCCAGGTACCCCAGCCAGCGCAGCGACGGCTGGTCGGCCCACTGCAGGTCGTCCACGACCACCAGGACCGGCCGCTGCAGGCTGATCGCGGTGAGCAGCATGAGCAGGCCGTGCAGCACGGTGTGCCGGACACCGCCGTCAGGCCGGCCGTCGTCCCAGCGCAGGTGCTCCCACTCCTGGGTCTCGTCCGGGCCGGCGAGGTCGTCGAACACCAGCCGGGCGGGTTCGGCCGCGCCGGCCAGCCACTCGTCGCGCTGCCGCTGGTCGACGCTCGCGAGCACGGGTTCCAGCAGCTGGCGCACGAGGCCGAACGCGAAGTCCTGTTCCAGCAAGGCCCCGTTGGCGCGCATCACCCGCGCGCCCTGCAGGCCGGCGAGACTGGGCAGGCCACCGAGCAGCGCGGTCTTGCCGATGCCGAGTGGACCGGTGATCACCATCAGCGAGCCGTGGCCGTCGGCGGCCGCCTGCAACGCCTCGGCCACCAGGCCGAACTCGGTCTCCCGTTCGCACAGCACGGTGGTCAGTCCCTCCTCAGCTGCTCGACGCGGGCCACCACGCTCGGGGCTCCCCACGCCTTGGCCAGCCGGTACTCGGCTGCCAACAGGTTCTCCGCCTGCTCGGTACGCCCGAGCGCACGCAACGCGATCACCGCGGGAGCCCGCCACGACAGCAGCGCCGGGTTGTCCGCGGTCTTGGCCTGCAGCTGCCGGCCGCACTCCAGCATCATGGCGGCGGCCTCGCCGTGGTCGCCGCTGGCCAGCCGCAGCTGGCCGTGCGCGTACAGCAGGTGCGGCCACGTCATGCCGTCCGGCAGCCCGGTCGGCGCCGGGTGATCACGCGCGATCCGTTGCGCCGCATCGAGTTCGCCGCGGGCCAGCGACAACAGCACCTGCGCGGCGACCAGGCTCGGCGACACGCGCGGGTGCCAGCACTCCAGCGGCAGCAGCTCCAGCGCGGTGGCCAGCGCCCGCTCGGCGGCGTCGAGGTCGAAGTTGCGGGCGAAGAGATCCGCGTAGGAGCTCCAGGCGTACGCCGCGAGCGCGCGGTCGGTGGGTAGCCGCAGGTTTCCCAGCAGTGCCCGCAGCGCGGCGCCGGCCTCGTCCACCTCGTCGGCCACGGCCAGCGCCCACGCCGCGCAGGTGCGCACACCGACCGGCCCGTCGGCGGCGATCGCCTTGCGCGCCAACACCTTGCACAGCTCGATGTTGCGGCCGGCCATGGCCAGGTGCCAGGCCGCGACGCCGGCCTGCGCCGGGTTCTCCGGCTCCTCCGCGAGCGTCGCCGGCGCGTCCAGGCTGATCGGCTTCGAGGCGTCGTCCTCGGCCAGCCAGTGCAGCGCCACGAGTTGGTCCATGGACTCCGGATCCGCTCCGTGGCTGCGATACGCGTCGGCGGTCAGCCGCCGCACCAGCATGCCGGCGCCGCGGGCGAACAGCAGGTCGGCGGCGCGCACCCGCAGCGGCCCGATCTCCGGACCGCCGTCGGCGACGACGACCTGGCCGAGGTGCCGGTCGGCCGCCTCCGCGCTCTCCAGCAGCTCGATCTCGCCCAGCTCCAGCAGCACCTTGGCGTGCGCCAACGGATCCCCGGTCTCCCGCGTGGCCCGGGAGAGCAGCTTGGTCGCGGACGCGGTGTCGCCGGCCAGGTTGTGCCAGGCGGCGGCGCGGCGCAGCACATCCACCGCCCACGGCTCGCCGATTGCCTTGGTACCCAACAGGATCTTCGCCACGCCGGTGTCCGGGGCGGCGCTGAGGTGGCCGAGCCGCGCGGCGTGCGCGTGCATCGATTCACGTTGCGCCACCGGCATTCCGGCCAGCAGCCGGTCGGCCGACACCCACGCCGCCAGCAGCGGACGGCCGCCGCTGGTGATCAGGCCGGCGTTGTGCAGCAGCGCGCGAGCCCGCGGCGCGGACAACGAGTGCAGGCCGGCGACCGTGCAGACGAGGTCGAAGTCCAGGATGCCGCCGCAGATCGCGATGGCCCGCAGCAGCAGCACGAGTTCGCCCGGCAGGCCGTCGATCGTGCGGGACACGAGGTCGCTGGTCGCCTCCGCGACGGCCTCGCGCAGCTGGGGAACGGCCTTGTCGCTGGGCAGAACCCGTTGCGCGCTCAGCCGTCCGAGCACGGCCCGGAGCACGGCCGGGTTGCCACGGGTGGCCTCGGCGGCCACCTCCGCGAAGGTTTCCCCTACGCCGTCGGGGAATTCCCGGTCCAGCACCGCCCGCACCGACGCCGGATCGAGCGGCGCGAGCCGCAGCTGATGAGTCGCGGCGATGGCGGTCTCGGCGAGATCGGCGCCGCTGCGCACGGTCAGCAGCAGCACCAGCCGCGTGCCGGTCATCCGCCGTGCAACGCCCTGCAGCCAGCGCAACGACTCGGGGTCGGCCCACTGCGCGTCATCGACGATCGCCAGCAGCGGCCGTTGCCGCGCGGGGGCGAGGAACTCCCGGATCAGCTGGCCCAGCGCGGCCGGGCCGGCCCCGTTGCGCAGCCGATTCCACTGTGGACTGTCAGGCGGCAGCAGCGGGGCCATCAGCTGCGCCACCACGCCCAGCGGCGTCTCCGCCTCGCTGGGCGAGCCGGTCGCGTGCACCACCCGCATGCCCGCGTCGGCGGCCATCGCGTCGGCGCAGCCGGCCAGAGCCGTCCGGCCGATGCCCGGCGGGCCCTCGACGGTGACGACCGCGGACCGCCCGTCGGACGCTCCCGCCAACACCGCCCGCAGCAGGGCAACCTCGATCTGGCGATCGACGAGGGTGTCCGCGAAGGCAGGGGCGCCGGACATCATGACCGCCGGCTTACCGCTCGGCTCGCAGCATCGCGGTGAGCTCCGCACGGCCGGACACCCCGAGTTTGCGGTACGAGCTCGTGAGGTGGACCTCGACGGTGCGCAGCGCGACGAACAGCGTCTCGGCGATGGCCCGGTTGCTCAGCCCCTCGGCGGCCATCGCGATCACCCTCCGCTCGCTGCCGGTCAGCGCGTCCATCGGCGAGTCGATGTGCTTGCGCACCCGGCCGCCCGCCTCCACCACGAGCTTGCCGACCTCGGCCAGCTCGGCGCGCTCGCCGCTGCGGGTGGCCACGTCCATGGTCGCGCGCAGCACCTGCCGCGCCTGCTTGACGTCACCCGCGCGCAGCAGCGCCTGGCCGAGCCGGTGCCCGGCGCGGATCCGGTCCGGCACCGCGCCGCAGCCCTCCAGCCGCTCGACCGCCGCGGTCAGCGGCGCCACCGCGTCCTTGGGGTCCTCGGCGACGAGCCCGGTGACGAGCGCGATCAACCCGTCCGCCTTGGGAATCGGCCACTGCCGCCGCACGTCCTCGCTCATCCGGGCGACCAGCGCCGCCGCCTCCTCGCGCCGGCCCAGCTCGACGAGGATGTCCACGGCCTCCGGCCACCACAGCACGTACATCGGATTGGTGATGCCGGCGTCGTCGATGCTGCGCTCGCAGCGCCGCAGCATCTCCAGCGCGCCCGCCGCGTCACCGAGCTGCCGCATCACCTTGGCCCGGACGAGCGCGTAGTTGTACCACTCCCAGCCGAATTCCTCGTACCGCGGCCGAACCACCTGGTCGAGCAGCTCCATCGCCCGGTCGGGCTGGCCGAGGTCGGCGAACACGCCGGCCTGCGCGATCTGAGGCAACGTCAGCAGCAGGCCCGGCAGTTCCTGGCCGGCGACGTCGGCCGCGGTCTGCGCGTCGGCGGCGGCCTCGGCCAGTTCGCCGCGCCGGCGCTGCAGCACGGCCCGGAAACCCAGCGCCATCACGTGCATCACCGGCTCGGCCCGCCGCCGCGTCTCGGCCAGCGTGCGCTCCAGCCCGGCCAGCGCCGAGTCGATGTCGCCGGCCATCTCGAACGCCAGCGAGGCGCTCAGCAGCGTCAGGCCGTCCATCGGGACGTCCGGTGTCTCCATCACCGTACGGGCGCGGCGCAACACGGTTTCCACCGAACCGCCCTCGAACGCGGACAGCATCGCCATCAGCGACAGGGTCAGCATCTCCGCGCCGGTGTGGCCGGGCGGGTCGGGCAACATCCGGGCCCGCGCGGTGGCCAGCGGCAGTGTCGAGCATTCGTCGGTTGCGGACATCAGCAGCGTGCCCTCGGCGAGCATGCGCAGTTCCTGGTCCGCGGGACCGGGGTTCGGCCCGATCGCGGCATCCAGTTGGTCGATCACCTCGACGAGCAGTTCCACCGCCTCCTGCGAGGAATACACCGGCTGTGCGGCGCGGGCGAACAGTGCGGCGACGGTCGTGCGCTCCCGTGGGTCCGACACCCGCCCCAGCACCTCACGCAGGGTGGGCAGCGCGCTCGCCGGGTCGACCTGCGCGAGCAGGCCGGCCAGGTCGATCTGCAACCTGGTGCGGGTGTCGACGTCCAACCATTTGGATCCTAACGCTCGCTGCAAGTAGCCGATCGCCGCCTCGGCGGAGCCGCGCCGGTTGGCGCTCGTGGCGGCGTCGCGCAGCACCGGCGGCATCCACGGCTCGTCCACCGGCGTCAGCAGCAGATGGCCGGCGACGGTCTCGGCCGGCTCGCCCTCGTCGCTGAGCAGCCGCGCCGCCCGCGCCCTGGTGGCGTGCAGTTCCTCCTCGGAGATGCCGGCCAGGATGGTGGTTCGGACCTGGTCGTGGACGAAGTCGTGGCGGTCGGCGTCGAGCACGTCGCAGCGGACGAGCAGGTGCAGCGCGGTGATCACGGAGCGAACCGGCACCCGGCACAGCGCGGCCACCAGGTGCGGTCGCCCGGTGCCGACGAGCGCGGCCGCGCGGGCGACTTCGGTGACGTACTCGGGCTGTTTGGCCAGCGCGGCGACGACGGACGCGGCCAGCACGTTCCGGCCCATCTCCTGCACCAGCTCCGCGCTCTGCGCGTCCGGCTGCACGCCGTTGCGCCGCAGCTCACCCAGAAGCCGGTAGAGCAGCAGCGGATTGCCGCCGCTGACGTCGTTGCAGCGCGCGGCGAACGAGGGCGCCGGCACCTCGTCCAGGCCGGCGGCGATCAGGTCGACGACGTCGTCCGCGCCGAGCGGCCGCACCTCCAGCGTCGTGCAGCATTCGTGCGTGGTCAGCTGGGTCAGCAGCTCGCCGCCCTCGATGCCGCTGCGCTGCGCGACCACCACCAGCAACCGGAGGCTGTCCGCGCGCCGCAACAGGAAGTCCAACCAGCGCAAGGTGGAGTTGTCGCACCAGTGCGCGTCGTCGACGATCAGCGCCAGCGGTTGCTCGCTGGACAGACCAACTACAAGCCAGTAGAGGCCGTGCAGAACCGCGTAACCGCCGCTGGGCACGTCGCCGTCGGCGGCGGGAGTCAGCGCGGCACGAGCCCAGCGGGCAGGGCCGTGAACCATGGCCTGATCGATGCCCTCGAACAGCGCCCGCACGCCGGCGTAACCGGAACCGCTGCTCACCTCGGCGCAGTCGGCCCGCAGCACTCGCATGCCCCGTGCGGCAAAGCGCTGCTCGGCGGTGCGCAACAGCTGTGTCTTGCCGATTCCGGACGGCCCGCGCAGCAGCACCGCCTGGCCGTGCCCGGCGACCGCGAGGTCGGCCTTGGATTCCAGCTGTGCCAGCTCGTCGGTCCTGCCCAGCAGGACCCGGCCGACCGCGGGGACGCCGGTGTTGTCCTGAGTGGACAAGTCCGGGGCCGCGCCGGCGGAGACGAGCCTCCGATCCGGGTTCAGGGCAGACCGCCTTCCCTCTCGCGCCTGGCTGTGACCCACTGCTTATCAGGGCGACCGCCATCAGGCGGTGAAGGATACCGAAGGCCTGCCCTAACGGTCCTGAAAATGCCGACGATCTGACCTTGATCAGTCGTGACCATGCGGCACCCCCCGATGCCACCTAGGGTGAGTGGCGCAGGGGCTCCTACACCACTGTCGATGATGTAAGCACGATGATTGCGGGCCGGTGAAGTTTTGTTGAGCAACCGGCCCCCATCGGCCCACGGATCAGGGTGGTCGGGTGATCCATCGGCCCGGCGGATGGCCCAGTGCCCGGGCCTGACGGCGCGCCCGCCCGCGTTGTCGCGCTCCACCGGCCAATTCGGCGGCGATCGACGAAGTAAACGGGCGTCACCGTTTGGCATTATCACGCGACCGGGAATGACCACCCCGTGAAGAAATCGCGACTTTGATCTTGACGGTCCGACAGCCGGGATTCCATCGGAAAAACAGGGGTTGCGGCCAGGCGTGGCCGATCACGACCGCCGCGCGCCCACCAGATGCTCCAGCGCGAGCTGCGACAGCCGCACGAAGCCGTACCCCCTGGCCCCTACCGCGTCGGGGTCGAAGTCCGGATCGGACGCCCGCAGCTGGGCCACCGTCTCGCGGCGGGACAGCGTCGGCAGCAGGATCTCGTCCACCTTGGCCGCCCGCAGCGCCTCGCCCACCTCTGGATCGGCGCGGAACGCCGCCGCACGCTCCTTGAGCAGCAGGTAGGTCCGCATGTTCGCGGCCGCGCTGGCCCACACGCCGGTGACGTCCTCGGTGCGCAGCGGCTTGTAGTCGAAGTGCCGCGGGCCGCCGTATCCGGCCTGTTCCAACAGGTCCACCAGGAAGAACGCGGACAGCAGGTCGCCGTGGCCGAAGATCAGGTCCTGGTCGTAGCGGGGACCGCGCTGGCCGTTGAGGTCGATGTGGAACAGCTTGTCCTGCCACAGCGCCTGCGAGATGCCGTGCACGAAGTTCAGCCCGGCCATCTGCTCGTGCCCGACCTCGGGGTTCACGCCGACCAGCTCCTCGTGCTCCAGCGTCGAGATGAAGCCGAGGGCGTGGCCGATGGTCGGCAGCAGGATGTCGCCGCGCGGTTCGTTCGGCTTGGGCTCGATCGCGAACCGCAGGCGGTAGCCCTGATCGACGACGTACTGGGTGAGGATGTTCATCGCCTCGCGGTAGCGGTCCAGCGCCGCGCGGACATCCTTGGCGGCGTCGGTCTCCGACCCCTCACGGCCGCCCCACAGCACATACGTCGACGCGCCGAGCTCCGCCGCCAGATCCACGTTCCGCAACACCTTGCGCAGCGCGAAACGCCGCACCGACCGGTCGTTGCTGGTGAAACCGCCGTCCTTGAACACCGGATGGGTGAACAGGTTCGTGGTCGCCATCGGCACCACCAGGCCGGCCTCGTCGACGGCCTTGCGGAAACGCTTCACCCGCTCCTCGCGCACGGCGTCGTCGGAGCCGAACGGGATCAGGTCGTCGTCGTGGAAGGACACGCCCCACGCGCCGAGCTCGGCCAGCCGGTGGACCGACTCGACGGGGTCCAGTGCCGGCCGGGTCGGCTCGCCGAACGGGTCGTTGGCGCGCCAGCCGACCGTCCACAGGCCGAAGCTGAATCTGTCCGCCGGTGTCGGGTCCGCGGCCACGTCGACCTCCATCGGGTTTAGTTAGTTCGCCGAACTTACGCATCGGCAACTCGGGCAGTCAATGACACCCCGATTGCCCCTCGGTGAACGCGGGTACCTGGTCAGGGTGAGTCCTAGCGAAGCTTCGACGCCGCCGCCAGTGGCCGGTAGATATGTGCTGGTCAGGACGCTGGGCGCGGGCGGCATGGGCACCGTGTGGCTGGCCAGGGACCTGCTGCTGGGCCGGGACGTGGCCGTCAAGGAAGTCACCGGACAGGGTGAACGCGTGCTGCGGGAGGCCCGCGCCGCCGCCCGGATCGTGCACCCGAACGTGGTCACCGTCTACGACGTCGTCGAGCACGACGACCGGCAGTGGATCGTCATGCAGCACGTGGACTCGCGGACGCTGGCCGACGTGATCGCCGAGGACGGCCCGATGTCGCCGGACCGCGCCGCGGAAATCGGCCTGGACCTCCTCGCCGCACTGCGGGCGGCGCACGACAGCGGCGTGCTGCACCGGGACGTCAAGCCCGGCAACGTGCTGCTCGACTCCGCCGGGCACGCGTACCTGGCCGACTTCGGCATCGCCAGCGCCGAGGGCGACAGCACGCTCACCGCGGCCGGCACGCTGGTCGGCGCCCCCGCCTACATGGCGCCGGAGCGGGTGCAGGGGCTGGAATGCGGCCCCGAGTCGGACTTCTGGTCCCTCGGCGTGACGATCTACGCTGCTGTAGAAGGAATCGTGCCGTTCGACCGGACCGATCCGTTGGCCACCATGACCTCCGTGCTGATGGATCCGCCGCCGGCGCCCACCCGGGCCGGCTGGCTCACCCCGCTGCTGACCCGGTTGCTCGACAAGGATCCCGCCGGCCGACCCGGCCCCGACGAGATCTTCACGGCCCTCAGCGGCTCCCCGCTCGTGCAGACGACCGTGCCGATGCACCCCGGTCCCCCGCAGCACCGCCGACGCGCCCCGATGGCCGTCGGCGCTTTCGCGTTGGCGGCGGTCGTCGGCGTGATGCTGTTCCTGTTCCGCACGGGCCCGCCACCGGCCGACTCGCACACCCCGGCCGCTCCCCCGTCGATGACGACGACGAACCATGCGCCGGAGCAGATCGCGCCGGTGCGGGCGACCACCACGTCGACCGCCCGCAACACCACGTCGTCGACGCCTGAAACCACGACGTCGACGACGACAACAACCGAGACGACGACCGAGCCGCCAACGACGACGACCACCACCACCGCGGTCACCACCGAGCCGACGACCACACCCGAGAACACCAGCACCACGGCCAGGGAACAGACTTCCGTGTCGCCAACAAGTTGATGTTGCCGGGAGGGAAAGGTGAAGTGGTACGCGGACCGGCCGGGCCGGTTCCTGCGTCAGGTGCTCGCCGACGTCGTCGCGCTCGGGTGGATCGGCGGCTGGATCTGGCTGGGGGTCCAGGTCCACGACACCGTCCGCCGATTACGGGCGCCGGGTGACGGGCTCGTCAACGCCGGCAGCGGCCTGCGGGACACGTTCCGCGACGCGGCCGCCAGCGCCGGCAAGGTGCCGTTCGTCGGCGGGCAGCTCGCCGACGCGCTCGGCGCCGGCACCAACGCCGGCGCCACGCTCGTGAACGCCGGCAACGGAGAGATCGACACCGCCGAAAGCCTGGCGTTCTGGGTTCCGTTCGCGCTCGTGATCGGACCGGTGCTGGTCGCGCTGGCCATCTGGCTGCCGCTGCGCATCCGCTACGCGCGCTCCGCCGGGGCGGTCCGGCGGCTCGGGCGGCTGGACGGCGGCGAGGACCTGCTGGCCCTGCGCGCCCTGACCCGGCTGCCGCTGCGATCGCTGGCCCAGGTCAGCGACGACCCCGCCGGCGACTGGCGCAAAGGCCGGCGCAAGGTGATCGGCGAGCTGGCCGCCCTGGAACAAAACGCGCTCGGATTGCGTCGCTCTACCTAGAGGTCTTTCGAGGTGGAGGAGTTGTGGTGCGCGTCGACATCTGGTCCGACATCGTCTGCCCGTGGTGCTACGTGGGCAAGCGGCGGTTCGAGCGGGCCCTGGCCGCGTTCGAGCACCGCGACCGGATCGAGGTCGTGCACCACTCCTTCCAGCTCGACCCGTCGTACCCCGCCGGCCACACCGAGCCGACCGTGGAGATGCTGTCCCGCAAGTACGGCATGAGCGTCGACGAGGCCGCGCAGATGGAGGCCCGGCTGGAGCAGACCGCCGCCGGCGACGGCCTCGAGTACCACATGGACGGCCTGCACATCGGCAACACCGCCGACGCGCACCGGGTCGTGCACCTGGCCCGCTCGCACGGGCGGCAGGACGCCATGGTGGAGCGCCTGTTCCGGGCCCACTTCACCGAGAAGCTCTCCGTCTTCTCCCACGACTCCCTGATCGCCCTGGCCGTCGAGGTCGGCCTGGACGCCGACGAGGTGCGGTCCGTGCTGGAGTCGGACCGGTACGCCGCCGAGGTCGACGAGGACGCTCGGGCCGCCGCCCGCCTCGGCGCCAACGGCGTCCCGTTCTTCGTGATCGACATGCGCTACGGGGTGTCCGGCGCGCAGCCGACCGAGCTGTTCACCCAGGCCCTCACCGAGGCCTGGGACACGTCCGAATACGCCCGAAGTTGAGTCCCGAGATGCGCTCCGCGAACCGCCCCAACCCCCAGCGCCCACCCGCCGGCCGCCCCTACCCCCGGCGCCCCGCCGCCCGCACAGTGACAACCCGCTGATAACACCCCCGCGAGTCACGCTCTCAGGCATACCGAATGTAGGTTTCGGGCCGAAGTGAGCCTCGAGTCTCAGTTCTGCTCGGTTCTTACATTTCGGTGTGCCCCACAGCGTGACTCGCGGGGGGGCAGCTCCGGCCGTTGGTGCACCCAGCCGCTGGCGGCCTCCAGCTGGGCGCTCAGCGAGATCAGCGTCGCCTCGTCGGCCGGCCGCCCGACCAGCATGACGCCCACCGGCAGCCCGTCGGCGGTCCAGTGCACCGGCAGCGACACCGCCGGCTGGCCGGTCACGTTCTGCACCGGCGTGAACGCCACGAACCGCATGGTCCGCTCGAACTCCTCCACCGGGTCGTCGGCCTCGGTGAACCAGCCGGCCGGCCGGGGCGGCATCGCGAGCGTGGGACAGAGGACGACGTCGTACTCCGCCGTCCGGTCGATGATCGGCCGGGCCGCCCCCTGCAACGCCGCCAGCAGGCCCAGCGCCTCCGCGCCGCCGATCCCGGCGCCCCGCTCGCGCAGCATCCGCGTCACGGGCCGCAGCAGGAGCTCCTTGTCCGCCGGCACGGGCGCGGCCGCCGCCAGCAGGGCCCACACCTTCAGGAACGCGTCCGTGAGGGCGGGCCCGGCCGGCGGCTCGATCTCCTCGACGACATGCCCGGCGCCGACCAGCAGCTCGGTCGCCACGTCCACGGCCCGCACGCACTCCGGATCCACGTCGACCCCGCTCGGCGCGGCGGTGAACCGGCCGATCCGCAGCCGCCCCGGCTCCCGGTCGGCCTGCGCCAGGAACGACCCGTCCGGCCCGGCGATGGGCACCAGGCTGCCCGGCTTGTACGCGACGAGGGCGTCCAGGCCGGCGGCGGAGTCGCGCACGGTGCGGGTCAGCACGCCGCGCACGGACAGCCGCGTCGCGTCCGGCGGCGTCGGCCCGTCGGAGACCCGCCCCCAGGACGGCTTCAGCCCGACCAGGCCGCACACGCTGGCGGGGATGCGGATCGAGCCGCCGCCGTCGCTGCCCTGCGCGATCGGCACGAACCCGCCGGCGACCGCCGCGCCCGCCCCGCCGCTGGAGCCGCCGGCCGAGTACCGGACGTTCCACGGCGTCCGCGTCTCGACGCCGAAGTCCGTCTCCGAGTGGGCGGTGAGCCCGAATTCCGGGGTGGCGGTCTTGCCCAGGCTGATCAGGCCGGCGCGCCGCAGCGCCGTCACGGCGTGGGCGTTCACCGGCGACTGGAAGCCCAGCAGGGCCCGGGAGCCGAACGCCGTCGGGGCGTCCCGGGTGATGGTCAGATCCTTGATCGCCGTCGGCACGCCGTGCAGCGGCGGCAGCTCGTCAGGCGTGCTGAGCACTGCCTGCTCGGCCTCCTTGGCCTGCGCCCGGGCCTGCTCGGCGGTCATCGTCACGAAGGCGAACAGCAGGCTGTCCAGCCGCTCGATCCGATCCAGGTGGTGGTCGACCAGCTCGACGGGGCTCACCTCGCGGGCCCGGACCGCAGCGGCCTGCTCCAGCGCCGACAGCTCGTGCAACTCGGTCACGCAACGCCTCCGTCTAGGCTCGAACCATGAGCATCCTGGATCTTCAGCTGACCACACTCGGCGGCGAGCCGACCACCCTGGGCGCGCTCGGTGACAAGGCGCTACTCGTGGTGAACGTGGCGTCCCGCTGCGGCCTGACCCCGCAGTACGCCGGCCTGGAGCGGCTGCACGAGCGCTACGCCGACCGCGGCTTCAGCGTCGTCGGCATCCCGTGCAACCAGTTCATGGGCCAGGAGCCCGGCAGCGCCGAGGAGATCCAGACCTTCTGCTCCACCACGTACGGCGTGACGTTCCCGATGATGGCCAAGGTCGAGGTCAACGGGGAGGACCGGCACCCGCTCTACACCGAGCTCACCCAGACCGCGGACGCCGAGGGCGCCGCCGGCGACGTGCAGTGGAACTTCGAGAAGTTCCTGGTCGCGCCGGGCGGCAAGGTGGTCGGCCGGTTCCGGCCGCGGACCGAGCCCGAGGACGCCGGGCTGGTCGCGGCCGTCGAATCCGTGCTGCCGGCCTGAGGCGACCGGGCCGGGATCAGCTCTCCGGCTTCGCCGCGCCCAGGTTCTGCACCTTGTTGATGTAGAGCTGGCTCCCGGCCCACTTCAGCCCGATGCCGACCGGCTGCACGGTCTTCGTGCCGTCCTTGCTCACCAGGTGCTCGTCGGCCTGGAAGAAGAAGTCGCCGGGCCGGATGTTGTCCAGCGTCACCGACTTCAGCCCGCTCATCTGGCTGACGAACGAGTCCGCGCCGCCGATGAAGTCCGGGCTGAGGTAGGCGGCGGCCGCGTTCTGCGCGTTGTTGGGCAGCTGCGCGTAGAAGTCGGTGATCGTCTGCTGCTGCACGCTCTCGTCCGGCGACGACGTGACGGGCTGGCGCGAGATGGACGTCACCGCGGGCGCGTTCGTCGTGGTCGACGTGCTGCCGCCGGCCTGCGCGTTGCCGCCGCCGCCCTGGTTGTCCGGCCGGTTGCCGGTCATCTGGTTGCTGACCACGATCACGCCGACGATCACCGCGACGACAACCGCCGCGACGATGCCGATCAGGGCCCCGCGATTCATGCCGCCCGACTGCTGCTGGCCCTTCGGCCGAACGGGCGGCAGCGCCGTGGTCGAGGTGGACCGCGACGGGCCGCCGACCGGACGCTGTTCCACCCGCGTCGCCATCGGCGCCGGCCGCTGCGCGTTGGTCGCCACGGTCGGCATGTGCGCCTGCTGCGGGATCGGCATCGGCGGCGCCGGCTGGCCCGCGGCCACCGCACCCAGCGCGTCCCGGCAGCGCACCATCGTCACGCGCTCGGTCGGCTCCGACGACAGCAGCGACAGCAGCGGCTGGGTGAGCGGCCCCGCCTGGCGCGGCGGCTCGATCTGGCCGGACGCCACCTTGTGCAGCAGTGCCAACGGGTTGTCGCTGAGACCGAACGGCGGAACGCCCTCCACCGCGGCGTAAAGCGTTGCGCCAAGGGAGAAAACGTCCGAGGACGGGGTCGGGTCGTGGCCCTTGGCGATCTCCGGCGCGAGATACGCCGGCGTGCCGGCGAGCATGCCGGTGGCCGTCACCGTCGAGTCGCCCTGGGCCCGCGAGATGCCGAAGTCGGTGATCTTCACGGTGCCGTCGTCGCCGAGCAACACGTTGCCGGGCTTGACATCCCGGTGCACGATGCCGGCGGCGTGCGCGGCGGCCAGCGCTGAGGCCACGTGCATGCCGATGCGGGCCGCCTCCTGCGGCGGCAGCGTGCCCTGCTCCTCCAGCACCGCGGACAGGCTGCGGGACGGCACGTACTCCATCACCAGCCACGGCATGCCGTCGCCCTCGTCCACGACGTCGAACACCGCGACCGCGTTGGGATGCTGAAGTCGCGCGGCGATGCGGCCCTCACGCATCGCGCGGCGGCGTGCCTCCTCGGCGTCCGCCTCGGTCTGCCCCGGCTGCAGCAACAGCTGCTTGACCGCCACGGTGCGGTACAGAAGTTCGTCGTGCGCCTGCCACACGACGCCCATCGCGCCGCTGCCGATCCGTCGGCCCAAGCGGTAACGGCCCGCGACTACCCGGCCATCGACGGTCACGCCATCTCCTCGTTCACGGTTTCGCGCGCTCCACGGCGCCGCGACTGCTGCCCGCCGCCCATGTAACCAGCCACGCGCGCCACGCGGTTGGGGCCACCACGGCAGAACGCCGTAGACAATACCCAGCCCCGCGCGAATGGAGGCATTGACACGGTGCGAAACCGTCTTCACTGTCGTCGTCACGCAACCGCGGTCCCGGCGGGGGGATGATCATATGAGACATGTGCGCGCGTTCGGCCTGACCACCCTGGCGCTGACCCTGCTCACCACCGCATGTGCAGCAGCGCCGCCGAACGCGCAGCCGGGGCCGAGTACCACGCTGTCGGTGTGGCTGATGAAGGAGAGCGCGCCGGACAACGTCATCTCCGAGCTGAACCAGCAGTTCCACACCCTGCACCCGAACGTGCAAGTGAAGCTGACCACGCTGGAGTGGCCCGGGCGGGACGCGCGCTGGCAGGCCGGCATGGCCGCCGCGACGCCGCCGGACGTGATGGAGATGGGCAACAGCGACGTGCTGGCCTACGCCAGCACCGGCAAGCTCACCGACCTGACCAAGCAGGACTTCGAGAACTCCGACACGTGGCTCACCGGTCTGCGGGATGCCGGCAGCTACCAGGGCAGGCTCTACGGCGTCCCGTACTACGGCGGGGACCGCGTCGTCATCTACCGCAAGGATCTGTGGCAGCAGGCGGGGCTCGGCGACCCGCCGACCACTCTGGCCCAGCTGGAGGCGGACGCCGCGAAGCTGATGGCCGCCAACAAGGCCACGGACTTCTCCGCGCTGTACTTCCCCGGTCGCTATCAGTACGCCGCCCTGCCCTTCGTGCTCGACGCCGGCGGCACCATCGCCACGCAGCAGAACGGGAAGTGGGCCGGCACCCTGTCGTCGCCGAAGTCGCAGGCCGGGTTGCGCAACTGGGCCGAGTTCGTGGCGAAGGTCTCTCGCGCGCCCGCGGACAAGGACGAGACCAGCGACGTGGACGCCCTCGGCAGCGGCCGGGCGGCGATGATCATCGACCAGGGCGTGACGGCGAGCGCCGTGGCCAAGAAGTACCCGACCCTGGGCGAGCAGCTCGGCGTGTTCCCGATGCCGGGGGCGAACGGGCCGATGCCGGTGTTCCTCGGCGGCTCCAATCTCGTCGTGCCCAAGGCCAGCCGGCAGGCCGATCTGGCCGCCGAGTGGATCCGCCTGCTGACCGGGACCCAGTACGAGGGATTGCTCGGCCAGAGCGGTCTGGTGCCGAACAGCACCGGCCTGTCCACTTTTGTCAGCGGTGTGACGGCGGTCGAGCTGACCGCCGCCGGCAAGAGCTGGTTCACGCCGTTGTCCACGCGCTGGTCCGCCGTGGACAACGCCAACGTGATCCAGGACATGCTGCAGTCCATCTACAACGGCCGGGCCACGGTCGCCGAGGCCAGCGCCGCCGCCGACACCAAGATCACCCAGCTCCTGAACACCCCGGCCTGACCCCCGCGAGTCCCGCTCTCAGGCACACCGAATGTCGGTTTCGGGCAGAACTGAGCCTCGGGGCTCAGTTCTGCTCCGTTCGTACATTTCGGGGTGCCTGAGAGCGTGACTCGCCGGGGTCCTCCGATGACTAGGCGCTCTGGGCTCAGATTCTCCCGCTCAGACCCTCCTGAGATCCGATGTCTGCGGGTATCGTCTGCACTCCGCACAAGGACGTGTCGAGTGGAGCAGCCCGTGACGAGAAGACCCCTGCTCGCGGCCATCGCGGTCGCGGCGACGCTGGCGACCTGCGCGACCCCGGCCTCCGCCGCCACGGATGCCGCCCACCGACTGGCCACCTGGGGCCCGAGCATGACCATCGGTGGCCCCAACTTCGCCAACCAGACGATCCGGATGGTGGTGCACAGCAGCATCGCCGGCACCTCGCCCCGGATCACCCTGTCCAACCTCCGCGGCACCACGCCGCTGGCGGTCGGCGCCGTCGACGTCGCCGTGCAGAGCGGCGTGGCGACCGCGGTGGCCGGCAGCCACCACACCGTCACCTTCTCGCGGTCGCGGACGCTGACCATCGCCGCCGGCGCGGAGGCGGTCAGCGACCCGATCCCGATGTCCGTCGGCGCCGGCCAGAACCTGCTGGTCAGCGTGTTCCTGCCGAAGGCGACCAGCTCCGCCACCTGGCACTCGGACGCCTTCGACACGACCTTCCTGTCCCTGCCCGGCGACCACAGCCGGGACGACGGCGACGGGAACTACATCGCGGCAAGGACTTCCTGGTTCTATCTGTCCGATGTGGACCTCGTGCCGTCGGTCGCGCGCAGTACCGTGGTGGCGTTCGGGGACTCCATCACCGACGGCTACAACACCCCCACCGGCGCCTACCAGCGCTGGCCCGACGACCTCGCCCGCCGCCTGGCCGCCGCCGGCACGCCGCGGGGCGTCGTGGACGCCGGTCTCGGCGGCAACCGCGTGCTCACCGACGTGCCGAACATCTGGCAGGGCATCAGCGCCCTCAAGCGCTTCGGCCACGACGCCCTCGGCCAGGCCGGCGTCTCGACCGTGATCCTGTTGGAGGGCATCAACGACCTGCACGCCGGCGTGAACACCGCCGGCGGCCCGCTCACCGCCGCGGACCTGATCGGCGGTTACCAGCAGCTCATCGCCCAAGCGCACCGGGCGGGCGTGCGGATCATCGGCGGCACGATCATGCCCGACAACGAGCCGACCGACCGCGAGGCCATGCGCCAGGCCGTCAACGACTGGGTGCGGACCGGCGGAGCCTTCGACGGCGTCGTCGACTTCGACCGGGCCATGGCCGATCCGGCCAACCCGCACAGCCTGAATCCCGCCTACGACTCCGGCGACCACCTGCACCCGAACGCCACCGGCATGCAGGCCATGGCCAACGCGGTGGACCTGAGCCTGATCCGCTGAGGAAAGAGGAAGGCCGCCGGGCCGCGCGTGCGACCCGGCGGCCGGTCCTCAGCCGATCAACTCGAATCCGTCAACCAGGAAATAGGTTCCGTCGATCTTGCTCACCGTCAGGGTGTGCGAGCCGGACGGCAATCCCTTGACCGTGAACACCTTCTGCTGCGCGCCCCGCTGGGCCGTGTTGGCGTCGACCGCCGGCTCGGCCGTGCCGTCCAGCGTCACGCCGATCTTGCCCTCGTCCGAGTTGGTCTCGGTGAGGAAGCTGATCCCGGTGCCCTGGAAGGTGATCGTCGCCGACGCGCCGTCCTGCTGGCTGTAGTGGACGCCGTTGTCCAGATCGCCGTAGTTCCGCGAGCCGCTCGACGACCAGCTGCCGTGGTAGGCGATGCGCAGGTCATCGTCGTCGACCAGAGCGGGCTTGGGGGTGTCCGGGCCGGCGGCGTCGATGATCGCCTGCGCCGCCGGCGGCCAGTTGCCGTCGGGCACCACGGTGGACGGCTGGAACGTGATGTCGGTGCCGTTGTTGTTGTAGTGGTCGGTGTCGGTGAAGTCGTTCTGAATGGTGTCGTCGTGAATGGTCGGCGTCCACAGATTCAGCCACAGGGAGCCGCCGATCGACTTCACCACGTTGTCGTGGGTGTACCAGAGGGAACTTCCCTCGTCGTGGTAAATGGCGTTGCAGCCGTTGATGCATTCGCCGAGCACGTTGCCGGTGAACTCGGACTGCGACGCCTGGCCGCCGAGCGTGTAGATGGGGCCGCCGTCATTGAGCTCACCCATCACGCTGTGCACGTGATTGCCGACGACGTGATTGCCGCCGGTGTAGGTGCTGCCATGCGCACACGGCTGCGGAAGGCCCTGCTTGGCCTGCAGATCGCAGCTCGACGCCCAGCCCCAACCCCAGCCGATGGAAACGCCGGAGTACGGCGTGTAGCCGATGTCGTTGTGCGACAGGGTGGTGTTGCGGCTGTGCCCGACAAGAACGCCGACGGCGTCGGCGAACTCCTGCCCGACGAACTGGATCGTATTGTCGGAGACGGTGTTTCCGCTGGTCATCAGCGCGGTCTGGGTCTGGTAGTAGTCGTCGACCTCGCCCACGGCGACGCCGATGCCGGACGTGTCCGTGACGGTGGAACGGTAGACCGTGGAATCCTGGGTCTGGTCGGCGAGATCGATGCCGCTGGTGCCCAGATTGCGGATCGTGTCGTCGGAGAAGGTGATCCGCTGCCCGCGGTGCACCTGCACGGCGGCGGGAATGCGGATCGGCGAGCGCGTGGTCGGATCCCACAGCACGCCCGCCTGGTTGTCGACGTACCCCTCGGCGGTGGGTGCGTTCCAGGTCGTGTAGGCGAACGTGATGCCGGAGAAGGTGATGTCGTGCACGGGATTCACGACGTCGGGAATCACCGTGACGCCGTCGACGAGCATGTACTGGCCGCCGGTCTTGACCAGCTTGAGCGTGTGCTGCCCCTTGGCCAGGCCGGTGACGCTCACGATCGCCTGCTGGGCAAGGCGTTCCGACGTGGCAGCGGTGACCGTCTGCGTCTTGGCGCCGTCCACGTAGACGTCGATCGTGCCCTCGTCGGAGTTGGTCTCCGACAGCACCTGGATGCCGGTGCCGGTGAAGGTGTAGCTGAAGGAGTCCCCGTCGGTGCTGGTGTAGTGCACGTCGCCGCCGAGATCGCCCAGCGGCCGGCCGTTCTGGTAACCCCAACTGCCGGTGTACGTGGCCCGCCAGTCGCTGTCGTTGAGCGGCGCGAGGTGGCCGGGCGTGCCGCTGACGTCCACCAACTCCTGCGTGGTCGGGAGTTCGACGTCCGCCTTGGCCAGGTTCTGGCCCGGGCGCGGCACGTAGTAGAGGTAGCCGGCGGCGCCGTCGAGGTAGAACTGGCCGGGCGTGCCGAGCAGCTGGTACGCGTTCTCGATCCAGCTGATGCCGTTCAGCGTGGGCAGGCCGGCGCCGTTGAACGGGAAGCCGGGGTTGGGGACGTTGCTGTGGTTGTTGTTCCAGCAGCCCGGGTCGACCATGAGGTCGGAGCCGCCGCTCGCGTTGCGGGTGATCGACGCCAACGGGCAGCGCATCTGCTTCCAGGCGTTGTCGTTGACGACCTCGACCTGGCTCTGGTTCGTCCAGTCGGCGTACGAGCCGTCAGCAGTGGTGAAACCCGTTGCGGTGGTGGAGAAACCCGGCGGGTTGACGGCGCTGCGGGTCCGCTGCGCCCTCGTGCCGTCGACGAACAGGTCCCGGCTCTCGCTGCCCTTGGGCACCTTGGCGCGGTAGATGTTCTTCGCGGCGTCGACCTTGGTGAAGCCGGTGACCCTGGTCGCGCCGCTGAACACCGGGTGCTGGCCGGCGGCCGCCCGGTAGACGACGCTGTGCCCGGGTCGGCCAGAATCCTGCGGGCCCAAGGTGAAGGCGCTGGTGAGCCGGTAGGTGCCGCCGCTCAGTTCGACGACGACATCTCCTTGCTCCTGACGGACCCGGTCCCGTGCGGTGGTCAGAGCGCAGGGCGCCTGGGCGGTGCACAGGCTGCCCCGCCCATCGGGCGAAACGTGCAGAACATCCGAGGTATAACCGGCCACACCCGTGGCGGTAGCGGCTGCTACCAGGTGTGCGGCGACAACGATGGCGAACCGCATCAGACCTCCATCGGACAGACGTCCGATGAATATAGACAGTCGATACCTCCACGGCGAGAGCCAACTTTCAGCGGGACACGCCCGCCCTCGCGACCGCGACCCCGTGCACGCGCGTCGTCACGGACGGCAGACGGTCACCACCGCCGATTGCTAGTCTGTACTGGACTAGTACGGCACAGACCAAGGAGCGGGGATGCGGAAACCGCGAGCGGAGGGTGGACCGGCCGCGCGGGCCGGAGACACCCCACAGAAGCCGCGGGCCAGCAGCGGGTTGTTGTCCACGCTGCTGGAACTCGCCCTGTCGTTCGGGCTCTACTACCTGCTGCGCGCGTTCGGCATCGACGTGTTCTGGGCGCTCACCGCCCCGGCCATCGCAGTCGGGGCCGTGGCGGTCCTGTTCACCGTCCGCCGCGGACGGCTCGACATGATCGGGCTGTTGGTGCTGTGCGAGCTGGCGGTGACGATCGTGCTGTCGGCGGTGACGCAGAGCCCGCTGGTCGCCGCGCTGCGAGAGCCGGCGTACTTCCTCATCGGCGGGGTGTTCTGCCTGGTCACACTGCTGCACCGGGTCCCGTTCAGCCACGCCGCGACGGCCACTCTGGCCACCTTCGGCGACCCGAAGCGCGAGCGGGCGTTCGCCCACGCCTGGGCGGAGGTGCCGCGCTACCGGTTCTGGCAGCGGCTGATCACCGCGTCGTACGGCGTGATCATGGTGGCGTCGGCCCTGATTCGGGCATGGGTGCTCTACTCCGCCACCGACCTCGCGCACGCCATCGACGTGTCGAACGTGATCAGCCTGGTGGCGATCGGCGTGCTCATCGCAACCGGCGCCGTGCTGGTCCAGCCGGCACGAAAGATCATCGAGGCGTTGCTAGGCCGAGGGCAGTAGGCGGGCGCCGGGGCCGGGAGTGGCGGTGACGTCGCGAGGGACGAGGTGGCCGTGCCCGGCGTCGCAGCGGAGCTCGGCGTGCACGGGAGCGCCGCAGTCGCGGTGGTGCAGCAGCAGGGCGGGGCCCTCGGGATCGGCGGCGTGGCGGTCGCCCCAGTCGAGCAGGGCGACCAGGATCGGGTACAGCTCCTTGCCCTTGGCGGTGAGCCGGTACTCGTGACGGGACCGCTGGCCGGGCTCCTGGTAGCTCTGCCGGTCGAGGATGCCGTGCTCGACCAGCGTCGCCAGGCGGGTGGCGAGCAGGTTGCGGGCGACGCCGATGCGCCGCTGGAACTGCTCGAACCGCCGGTTGCCGTAGAACGCCTCGCGCAGGATCAGCAGCGACCACCGCTCGCCCACGATCTGCAGCGTGCGCGCGATCGAACAGTTCTCGGCGCTGTACCCGGTGCTGTCGTCCACCCGACCAGTGTACTCTGAGTTCCGATCTGATACTCAGATGGAGGACCGGGAGCGATGAAGCTGGCCGGCAAGACCGCCTTGGTTGCGGAGAGCGGGAGCGCAGCCGCCGTGGCCACGGTGCTGCGCCGCGCGGGCGCACGCGTGGAAACCACCGACGACATCGAGGCAGCCCTCGCCGAAGCCGCCGCCCGATTCGGCGGCCTCGACATCGTCTTCGCCCCGGCCCACGCCCACACGGTCCACGCCGCGCTGCCCCACCTCCGGGACAACGGCGCCGTCATCCTCTACGGCCGCGCTTCCGCCCACCCGCCGACCGGTCTGCTCGAACCGCGCTGGCTCCGGGTCAACTACGTGACAGCCGACGCCTCCACGCCCCCGGATGAGGTCGCCGAGGCGGTGCTGTTCCTGGCCTCCGACGACGCCTTCACGGTCCAGGGCGAGGAGCTGGTGCTCAACGGCCTCGCCCTGGCCTCCTGACTCAGACGCCGGCGGCGGTCCTGGCCGCGGCGCGCAGGGCCCGCAGCGTCCGGGAGTCGGAGAAGCCGACCGCCCGCGCCGCGCCCTCGACCGTGGTCCCGCTGGCGATCAGGTGCTCGGCCCGCTCCAGCCGCAACGCCTGCTGGTAGCGCAGCGGCGTCAGGCCCGTGGCGTCGCGGAACCGCCGGGTGATGGTGCGCTCGCTGCAGCCGAACTTGCGGCTGAGCTCGGCCAGCCGCAGCGGTTCCGTGTACCGCTCGTCGATCACGTCCTGCAGCCGGTGGACCAGGTCGGACAGGTGGCTGCGGTGCCGCAACAGGGCGCTGACCTGCTCGTCGGTGCCGTTGCGGCGGGCGTAGACGACCAGGGCCCGGGCGATCCGGCCGGCCATGGTCGGACCGTGCCAGGTGGCGATCAGGTGCAGGCACAGGTCGATGCCGCTGGCGATCCCGGCGGACGTGGCCAGATTTCCGTCCACTGTGTACAGGACGTCCCGCACGACCTCCGCCGCCGGGTACCGCGCGGCGAGCTCGTCCTGGAGCTGGTGGTGGGTCGCGCAGCGCCGTCCGTCGAGCAGCCCGGCCCGGCCGAGCGCCTCGGTGGCGGCGCAGACGCTGACGACCATGCCGCCCTGGCGGTGGTGCGAGCGCAGCATCGCCAGGGCGCGTTCGCTGGGGCTGATGTCCTCGAGAGTGGCGCACTGTCGCCCCGGGACGATGACGATGTCGTTGGGGGACAACGTGGGCCACGTCGTCGAGGTCCGCACGGGCAGCAGCTCGGCGGTGACGATCTCGGGCTCGTCGGCCACATAGGACAGTTCGTAGGGCAGGCCGTAGTCGCGCGCGGTGTGGAACACCTCGGCCGGTCCCGCGAGGTCGAGCAGGTACACCTGCGGCTGCACCAGGAACACCACGCGGCGCATCGGACGCCTCCTCAACTAACACGGCCGGGCTGTCCGGCGATGCTAGCGATGGTGTTCATTCCGAGCCGTCATGTCGACCGGATGCATCCGGTTTCTGACTGGAAAACCGGGTCTGCTTGCCCGCGCGGGCAGGCATTGGCCAGCCTGATGCCGCTGAAGCCGAGCGAGCTGGCGGTCACCCGCTCCCAGAACGGCCACAGGTTCGGCAGCACCCGGAGCTGGATGTCGGCCGCCGCGTGCAGCGCGAACAGGTCGCCGACGCGCTCGGCCGGGCCGAGCGGGCGGACGGTGCGGGTCGACACGTGGCAGTAGTCGCCGAACGGCTCGAAGTCGGCGGCCGGCAGCCGGTACGCGTACAGCTCGACGGTCCGCATCGCCTCCAGCCAGCCGTACTCGACGGCGTGCACACGGTCCTCGTCGCCGATGATGCGCGAGCGGTCGTCCTCCGTTGTGGACTCCTGCGCCCACGCCATCGCTCGCGGGCACTGCCGTGGGAACCAGTAGTCGGGCGCCCGCTCGAAGTCCACGGCCCAGACGTAGGCCTCGCGGTATTTGGCCGTCACGGCGACGTGCGGCTCGAAGACGGTGATGGTCGGATCCTCGGAGAAGTGCATAACCTGCCCAGGTTCAGGTCGCATCTCCCCAGGCTATTCGCCCCGCACAAGCCCATTCAGGTGTGCGTAGACGACGGCGTGCACCCGGTCCCGAAGCCCCAGCTTGGCCAGGATCCGCGAGACGTGCGTCTTCACGGTCTCCTCGCCGACGTGCAGCTTGGCGGCGATCTCCGCGTTGCTGTCGGCCGCCGCGACCAGCAGCAGCACTTCCCGCTCACGGGGCGTCAGCTGGCCCAGCTCGCGCGGCTCAACCGGCGGCGCGACGGCCGTGGCGAACCGGGTGATCAGCCGCTGCGTGACCGACGGGTCGATCAGCGCGTCGCCGCGGGCGGCCACCCGCACGGCGGTGATCAGCTCCTCCGGCGGCAGGCTTTTGAGCAGGAAACCGCTGGCCCCGGCGTGCAGGGCCCGGTACACGTACTCGTCGTGGTCGTACGTGGTGAGCACGATGACCTTGGTGCGGTTGCCCGGCGCGGCGAGGATCGCCTCCGTCGCGGCGAGCCCGTCCATCTTCGGCATCCGCACGTCGAGGACGGCCACGTCCGGCCGCAGCCGCTGCGTCTCGGCGACGGCCGCGCTGCCGTCGCCGACCTCGGCCACGCACCGGAACTCGTCCTGGGTGTCGAGGATCGCGCGCATCCCGGAGCGGAACATCGCGTGGTCGTCGGCCAGCAGCACGTCCAGGGTCACGGACCTTCCTCTCTAGCGCTCGGAGCACGAAGGTCCGCGACCACGATCGCAGTGCTGATTGGTTCCGTCGCAAGCTCGGTCACGGACCTTCCTCGCTAACGCTCGGAGCACGAAGGTCCGCGACCACGGTCGCAGTGCCGATTGGTTCCCTCGCAAGCTCGGTCACAGCGGGAACACCACCGCGGTGCGCCACGTCCGGCCGTCGGCCGAGGGGCCGCTGCTGGCGACGCCGTTGAACAGCGTGACCCGGTTGGCGATGCCGGCCAGGCCCCGCTGCTGCCCGTCGGAATGCCGGGCGTTGGCCGGCATCGGGTTGCTGGCGGACAGCACGAGTGAGGTCTCGCCGTAGTCGAGGTGCACGGCGACCTCGGTGCCGTCGCCGTGGCGCAGTGCGTTCGTGAGCATCTCCTGAGCGATCCGGTAGAGCGCGATGTCCAGGGATTCCGGCAGGTCACGCGGGTGGCCGGCGACCACGAGCTCGGCCTGCAGGCCGGCCGCCCGCACGCCGTCGAACAACTCGTCGATGTTGTCCAGGCCGGGCTGGCGGGCGCTGGCGGCGCGGTCGCCGTGCAGCAGGTCGAGCAGGTGCCGGAGCTCGACCATGGCCGAGCGGGCGGCGCTCTCCACCGCCGTCACGGACGCGCCGAGCTTGGCGTCCTGCCGGTCGCCGGCCATGATCAGCCGGGCCGCGCCGGCGTGCACGTTGATCGCGCTGACGTGGTGGGCGATGACGTCGTGCAGGTCGCGGGCGATGGCCGCGCGTTCCTCCACGACCGCCTTGGCCACGGCATCCTTCGCGTCGCGGCGTTCCTGCTCGGCCCGCTGCTCCAGCTCGGCCAGGTAGGCGCGACGGGTGGTGGTGTAGCGGCCGACCAGCCAGGGCAGCAGCCCGAACTCGGCCATGGTGATCGGAATCAGCGCCCAGTTGTGGAACCCGTTGGCGAACACCCGGGCCAGCCCGACACAGGTGGTCGTGGCGGCCATGGTGAACCACGCCGGCCAGCCGCGCAGCCAGGCGCCCGCCCGGTAGCCGGCGATCATCAGGCCGGCGGTGTTGCCGGCCGCGGACGGCCCGATCGCCAGCACGGCCAGGATCTTGACCAGCCCGTGCGCGACGGCGACGAAGCCGGACAGCCGGGCCGGGCCGGCCAGCCACAGGTCGACGGCGATGATCGCGAGCAGCGTGACGATCTGCTCGATGCTGCCGGGCACACAGTCCGCGAAGAACACCAGGCTCACGTCCGTGGCCACGCACAACGCACTGACCAGCAGCGACTGGCGCGCGAGCGTGCCGCGCACGGTCACCTGCATCGTCCCTCCCCTGGTCGGCCCGCCACCGATCATGCGACACCCGCCCCTGACGCCGAGTCCCTCCCTCGGGGGACAATGATCCCTCGCGACCGTGGTTACCGTGGGGCCTTTCGCTCCCTAGCGTTGCCCACGATGAAAGCCACCGTTCTCGCCCTGCTGCTCGGACTGCTGCTGGCCGCGCCGGCGTACGCGGACACCTCGTCCGCGGGCGGCGACGTGCACGTCGCGCAGACGCTCGGCGACCGCGAGCTGACCGTCACGCTGCGGCGGGTCACGGGCGTGCCCGGCCCGCTGCACGTCGACCTGCTCACGCATGCCGGTTCACCGGCGGGAACGCTGCGGCTGTCGATCACCGGTCCGGGCACGTCCGAGGGGACCGCCGTCGCCCTCGGCGCCCGGCCCGGTTCCTACGGCGGCGAGCTGCAGGTGGACGCCGCCGGGCGCTGGGAGCTGGCGATCGACGACGGGCAGCGGGTGGCCCGCATCCCGTTCGTGGTGTCCGAGCAGCCGGTCAGCCCGCCGGAAAAGGCCGTCTACCTGGGCTTTCTCGTGGCCGGCGGCTGCCTGCTGGTGGCGATCGTCGTCGCCACCCGGGCTCGCCGCGGCTGGTGGGCGATGATCCCGGTCGGCGGCGCGATCGCCGGCGTCGCGGTGGCGATCACCGGTGCGGTGCTGTCGACGACGCTGCCGTTGCCGCCGCAGCCCGGCGCGCAGGTGGACGCCGACGGCGTGAACACCACCGACCCGTACGCGCTGGCCCAGCCCTTGACCAGTGACTACTCCCGGCAGCCGGCGAATCTGTCGCTGTCGCCGACTTCGCTTGCCACGCAAGGGAAGTCGACCGTGACCCTGACTCTCACCGACGGCGCCACCGGTCGGCCGGTGGACGACCTGATGGTGCACGACAGCGCGCTGATGCACCTGATCGTCATCGGGCCGTCCGGGCAGCTGTGGCACCTGCACCCGATTCGCGTGGCCCCGGGCGTGTTCCAGTTCCCGCTGACGGCTCCGGTCGCCGGCCACTACGCCGTGTCGGCGGAGCTCGCGCGCATCGGCGGCGGTGTGCAGCTGGTGCGGTCCGCGACCGGCATCGACGCCAGCGGGCCGTCGACCGACACCCCGCAAGCTACGACCGACGTGCACGTGACCGTGCCGGAGTTCACCGCCGGGCAGCCGGGCACGATCGACGCGCACGTCGGCGATGCGGCGGATCTCCAGCCCTGGCTGGGAATGCTCGGTCACATGATCGCTGTGGGGCCGCTCGGCCCGGGTGGCGCGCAGGCCGCGCCCGTGTGGGTGCACGCGCACTCGATGGGCGGCGACATGACCGGCATGGCGATGGCCGCCGGGTCGATGGGCGGGCTGATGCCGGTGAACGGGGACAGCGCGCCGGACGAAACCGTTGCGGCGTACGGGCCGGACGTGGCCTTCACGTACACGTTCCCGCTGCCCGGCGACTATCAGGCCTGGATTCAGGTGGAACGGAACTACCGCGTCGAGACGATCCCGCTGACGATCCATGTCGGCCCGGCATCCGTTGCCAAGCAAGGAAAGCACTCCGTGCAGGCTCGGCTGGCGGGCACCGGGACCGTGGAGCTGGACGTCACGCCGTCGGCCGGGGCGACGGTCACGGTGCAGGCGGTGATGCCGACGACCGGCTACGCGTCGGGCCAGGTTCCCGCCGTGGCAACGGATGTCGACAAGTACCGGGTGGCCGGGCTGCCGCTGATGACGCCGGGTCAGTGGGAGATCATCACCACCGTTCGGGACCAGTCCGGAGTGGACGAACACGTGTCGCCGGTGACGGTGACCGGATGAGGGGGAGGAAATGAGGCCGATCGGGGCCGGATTTGTGTTGTTGGGCACGGGAATATCGATGATCGGCGCGTCATGGGACGTGCAGTGGCACATCGACGTCGGGCCGGACACGTTCTTCACGTTGCCGCACCTGTTCATCTACGCGGGCGCCGCCATCGCCGGCATCGCCAGCCTGGTCGTCGTGCTCGCCGTGACAGCCGCGCAGCGTCGTGGCGAGACGCCCGACCCGAGTGACGGCGGCGTGCCGGTTCGGGTGTTCGGCGGCACGTTCACCGCGCCGCTCGGCTATCTCGTGGCCGGGCTCGGCGCCGCCGCCTTCCTGTTGTACGGCTTGATCGACCTGTGGTGGCACACGGTGTACGGCTTCGACGCGGTGCTGAACTCGCCGCCGCACGTGGCCCTGTTCACCACCAACTCCATCACCATGATCGGCGCCGTGATCATCGCCGCCGCGGCGCGCGAGCAACGCTGGGGCCGGATCGCGATGGCGATCAGCGTGCCGGTGCTGATGACCTTCTTCCCGATCACCGCCAACGCGTTCCAGGGCGTTCCGCTGCCGTTCGACACCATCGTGGCCGCCACTGTGCTGATCATCGTCCTGATGCTCGTGGTCACCCGGGTCGCCATCGGCCGCCCCGGCGCCGCGTTGGGCACCGCCGCCGCTCTGCTGGCCATGCAAGCGATCCTGTGGGTGTTCACGCCCTGGGCCACCGAGACCTACGCCGCCGCCGTCGGCCTGCCGCTGCGGGACGGTCTCGGCGGCGAGCCGTCGCTCATCCCGGCCGGCATACCGTTGGCCGGCCTCGTCGCCGCCGCCGCGATCGAACTGCTGCTCAAGCGCGGCCCCGCGCTGGCCGGCGGCATCGCGGGCCTGGTCCTCGGGCTCACGTTCGTCCTGCAACGGGACTGGCTCGGCTTCGCCCCACCGGTGACCGCGCTGACCCTCATCGCCACCACCATCGCCGGCGGGCTGTTCGGGCTGCTGGGTGGCTATCTCGGCGCCCGGTTCGGCGCGATGCTGCGAATCAGGGAGAAGGTGGCGGCGTGATCAGGCGTCTCCTTGTCGTGCTGGCGGTTCTGGCGCTGTCGGTCGGCACCGCCACGCCGGCGATGGCGTACGAGCCGGTCAACATCGTGCACACCGAACGGGTGCAGGTCGGCCCCTACGGCCTCACCGTCGGCTTCTCCACCTGGCCGCTGCGGGCCATGCAGTCGCTGGACTTCACGTTCATCCCCGACGGCGGCATCGACGGCAAGTCCGGCACCTTCGTCCGCACCGGGCCGTCCGGCTCGCACACCTACCCCATCCCGCTCGCGCGCCACCCGCGCAAGCGGGACGTGTGGGGCCTGGACGTGTTCGCCCTCCAGGTGCAGGGCACCTGGAAGTTCACCTTCGCCATCGACGGCCCGCAGGGGCACGGCGAAGGCACGCTGTCGAACCTCCAGGTGCTGGCCCAGCCCGGTCCGCCGCTCGCACTGAGCTGGGTCGTCTGTTCGCTGCCGTTCGCCGGGCTGATCGCGTTCCTGGTGATCGCCTGGCGCCGCAGCAAGCCGCAGCTGGCCCTGGCCTAGGTGTTCTGCACGTGCTGCCAGCCGAAGCGCCCCTTGATGCAGAGGTTGCCGTGGGTCACCGAGCTGTCGTGCGGCGAGGTGACCTTCACGATCTCGTTGTCCTGCACGTGAAGGGTGAGGTTGCAGCCGACGCCGCAGAAGGTGCAGACGGTGGTGGTGGCGGTCTGCTTGGACTCGTCCCAGGTGCCCTCGGCCCGCTTGTCGTACTCACGGCGGAAGCTGAGGGCGCCGGTGGGGCAGACCTCGATGCAGTTGCCGCAGTACACGCAGGCACTGTCCGGTAGCGGGGCGGAGAACTCCGTGGAGATGCGGGAGTCGAAGCCCCGGCCGGCGACGGCGATGGCGAAGGTGTTCTGCCACTGGTCGCCGCAGGCGTCGACGCACTTGTAGCACAGGATGCACTTGGAGTAGTCCCGCACGTAGAGCGCGTTGTCCACGTGCGCGGGCTGGGCGACGGTGGCGGCGTCGGGGCCGAAGCGCGTGGGGTCGGCCCCGACCTCGGCCATCCACTCCGCCACCTGCGGAGTGGTGGACAGATCGGTTGCGGAGCCCAGAAGTTCGAGCACCATGCGCCGGCTGTGCCGGGTCCGCTCGGTGTCCGTGCGCACAACCATGCCGGGCTCGACCTTGCGCGAGCAGGACGGCACGAGCGTGCGGGAGCCCTCGACCTCGACCATGCACACGCGGCACGCGTTGGCCGGTTCTAGGGTGTCGCCGTAGCAGAGCGTGGGCATGTCCTTGCAGGCACTGAGGATCGTGGACCCCTCGGGCACGGCGACCTGCTCACCGTCCAAGGTGAACTCCACCAGCCGGCGGGGTAGTCCGATGTCGACAACGGTCACAGCTGCACCCCGAGTCGGTCGATGGCGGATTCGATGGCGTTCCAGGCGGTCTGCCCGAGACCGCAGATGGACGAGTCCCGCATCACGCGGCCGACGTCCCGCAGCAGCACCAGGTCCTGGGAATCGCCTTCCCGCCGAACGATCCGGTGCAGCGCCTCCTCCTGGCGCACGGTGCCGATCCGGCACGGCACGCACTGCCCGCACGACTCGTCCCGGAAGAACTCGGCTATCCGCAAGAGGAATCCGCCGACATCGACGGTGCCGTCCAGGACGAGCACGACGCCGGAGCCGAGGGTGGTGCCGGCGGCGCGAGCGTCCTCCATGGTCAGCGGCAGGTCGATCTCGTCGGGCCGGACGAACCCGCCGGCCGCGCCGCCGAGCAGCACCGCCCGCAGGTCCTCGACGCCGCCGGCAAGGTCGAGCAGTTCCCGCAGCGTGGTGCCGAACGCCACCTCGTAGACACCGGGCCGAGGCACGGTTCCCGAGACGCAGAACAGCTTGGAGCCGGTGGACTGCGCGGTGCCGATCTTCTGGTACGCCTGGCCACCCTCGGTGAGGATGAGCAGCACGTTGGCCAGCGTCTCCACGTTGTTGACCACGGTCGGCTTGCCGAACAGGCCCTTCTCCACCGGGAACGGCGGCTTGCTGCGGGGTTCGCCGCGGAAGCCCTCGATGGAGTTGAAGATCGCGGTCTCCTCGCCGCAGATGTACGCCCCCGCGCCGCGCCGGATCTCGATGTCGAACTCGAACCCCGGCTGCCCCATGATGTTCGTGCCGAGGAAGCCACGCTCCCGCGCCACGTCGATGGCGTTCTGCAAGCGGGTGAACGCCTGTGGGTACTCACCGCGGATGTACAGATACCCACGGGTGCACCCGGTCGCGTACGCGGCGACGGTCATCGCCTCGATCACCGCGAACGGGTCGCCCTCCATCAGCACGCGGTCCTTGAACGTGCCCGGTTCGCTCTCGTCGGCGTTGCACACCAGGTAGTGCGGCCGCTCCGGCTGCCCGGCGGTCGCCGCCCACTTGCGGCCGGTCGGGAACGCCGCCCCGCCACGGCCCATCAGCTTGGCCTCGGTGACCTCACGGATCACGTCCTGCGGCCCGAGCAGGAAGGCGTTGCGCAGCGCCGCATATCCGCCGGCGGCGCGATAGTCGTCGAGGCTGGACGGATCCACCACGCCGACCCGCCGCAGCAGCCGCAGCGACGGGTCTCCCTTCTGCGGCAGCGGAAGCTCCGGCATCAGGTACTCGGATCCGACACCCGCCTCGACGGCCAGCGCCGCCGGCGCGCGTTCGCAGACCCCCAGGCACGGGCTGCGAACCACGTAGTCGGTCTGCGCGGCCGCCAGCGCCTCGGCGCCGTTGACCTTGCAGGCCAGGTCCACGCAGACGTGCACGACCTTGCGCGGCCGCTCCTCCATCGCGAACAGCGAGTAGAAGGTGGCCACGCCGTAGGCCTCCGCGGGCGGCACGGACAGCCGCCGGCAGATGTGGTTCAACGCGCCCTCGCTGATCCACCCCACGGCGTCGTTGGCCGCGTGCAGCGCCGGCAGCAGTTGGTCCCGGCCGCAATCGGTGCCGTCCAACGCGGCGTCGATCGCGTCCTGTTCCACTGTGGACGGTGCTGCCTCCAGAAATCGCAGATCCATCAGTGGTTCACCAGCTTGTCGGACCCGAGCTTGTCGACCCGGATCGCGGCCGCCTTGTACTCGGCGGTGCCGGCGACCGGGTCGGTGGCCTCGATGGTGATCACGTTGGTGTCGACCTCGTCCGGGAAGTGGAACGTCATGAAGGCCAGCCCCGGCCGCAGCCCCTCGTCGATGCGCACCGGCGCGACGATGGCGCCGCGCCGCGACGAGACCTGCACCAGCTCGTCCTCGACGACGCCGAGGTCGGAGGCGTCCTGGGGACACAGGTCCAGGGTCTCGCCGCGACGCAGCGGGGACGAGAAGCCGCCCGACTGCACGCCCGTGTTGTAGGAGTCCAGTCGCCGTCCGGTGGTCAGCCGGAGCGGGAACTCCGGGCTGAGCTCGTCCACCGGCGGGCTGTGCCGCAGCACCGAGAACGGCGCCGGCCGACCCCGTTTCACCGGGTCGGTCTCCCACAACCGGGCGTGCAGGTACGTCGGCTCCAGGCTGTCCTCGTCCGGGCAGGGCCACTGGATGCCCCCGAGGTCGGCCAGCCGGGCGTAGCTCATCCCCCGGTGCATGGGGGACAGCGACCGCATCTCGTCCCACACCTGCTCCGCGCTGTCGTAGTGCCAGTCGTGACCCAGGCGCCGCGCCAGCTCGCAGAGCAGTTCGATGTCGTCGCGCGCGCCGTCGGGCGCGTCGACCGCCTTGCGCACCCGCTGCACCCGACGCTCGCTGTTGGTGAACGTGCCGTCCGTCTCGCACCACGCGGCCGACGCCGGCAGCACGACGTGCGCCAGCTGGGCGGTCTTGGTGAGGAAGATGTCCTGCACCACCACGTGATCCAGATTGGACAGACGCTTGACCGTGTGCTCGCAGTCCGCCTCGGACTGCACGGGATTCTCGCCGATGATGTACACGGTCGTCATGTCGCCGCGTTCCATCGCCTCCAGCATCTGCGTGAGGTTCCAGCCCTTGTACGGCGGGATCTGCGCGCCCCACGCGGCGTCGAAGACCTCGCGCACGGACGCGTCCTCGATGTCCTGGAAGCCGGGCAGCCGGTCCGGGATCGCGCCCATGTCCCCGCCGCCCTGCACGTTGTTCTGGCCGCGCAACGGGTTCAGCCCGGCCCCGTAGCGGCCGACCTGTCCGGTCAGCAGCGACAGGTTGATCAGCGACAGCACGTTGTCGGTGCCGTTGTGGTGCTCGGTGATGCCCAGCGTCCACGACATCTGCGCCCGGTCGGCCCGCGCGTAGGCGTGGGCCAGCTCCCGGATCAGCTCGGCCGGCACACCGGTTTCCAGCTCCGCCACCGGCAGCGTCCACTCCTCCACCGACGCGGCGTACTCCTCGAAGCCCTCGGTGCCGCGCTCGATGAACGACCGGTTGGCCAGGCCGGAGTGGATGATCTCGCGGGCGATGGCGCTGGCCAGCGGGATGTCCGTGCCCACGTTGAGCCGCAGCCACCTGTGCGCCCACTTGGCCGTGCTGGTCAGCCGCGGGTCGACGACGTAGAGCTTCGCGCCCCTGTGCACGGCCTTGAGCACGTGCTGGAAGAAGATCGGGTGCGCCTCGCGGGCGTTGGAGCCCCACAGCACGATCAGGTCGGCGTCCTCGATCTCCTGGTAGGAGGACGTGCCGCCGCCGCTGCCGAACACCTTGGCCAGGCCCGCGACGCTGGGGGCATGGCAGGTGCGGTTGCAGGAGTCGACGTTGTTGGTGCCGATGACCGCGCGGGCGAACTTCTGCGCCACGTAGTTCATCTCGTTGGTGGCCCGCGCGCACGAGAACATGCCGAACGCGTTCGCGCCGCCGGCGGCGATGTTGCGCCGGAAGCCCTCCGCGGCCCGGTCCAGGGCCTCGTCCCAGCTCGCCGGCCGCAGTATGCCCGCGTCGCGGACAAGCGGCTGGGTGAGTCGGACGTAGGGTTCCCGCTTCCTCCGGCCCATCACGCCTCCCGTGTCTCCAGTCCACCTTCTTGTGCAGACTGTATGCGATCTACGATATTCGCCTAGCACGATTCAGGGCAAGCAGGTCCACCGCCGCGTAGACGTTGCGCAGGGTGGGCGCGGGCACGCCGGTGAGGTCGGCCAGCTCCACCACCGCGCCGATGATCGCGTCGGTTTCCAGGGCCTTTCCGGCCTCGAGGTCCTGCAGCATCGAGGTCTTGTGGTGGCCGACCCGGCGCGCCCCGTCGATGCGCTTCTCGATGGACACCGACGGCTCCGCGCCGGCCGCCCGCGCGATGGCGACGGTCTCGGCCATCATCGCCGCGACGACCGCCCTGGTGTCGTCGTGCGCGCAGATCTCCGCCATGGTGGCGCCGGTCAGCGCGCTGAGCGGATTGAACGCCACGTTGCCCATGAGCTTGATCCAGATGTCGTCGCGCAGCCGCGCCTCGACCGGGCACTTCAGCCCGCCGGCGATCATCGCCGCGGACAGGTCCCGGCAACGCCGCGAGATCGTGCCGTCGGGCTCGCCGATGGAGAACCGCGTGCCCTCCAGGTGCCGGATCACGCCCGGCTCCTCGATCTCCGTTGAGCAGTAGACGACGCAGCCGATCGCGCGGCGCACGTCGAGCACCTCGCTGACGGCGCCGCCGGGGTCGACCGCCTCGATCCGCTGCCCCTCCAGCGGATGCCCGGCCAGGCCGTGGAAGTACCACCACGGGATGCCGTTCTGCGCGGCGACGACGGCCGTGTCGGGGCCGAGCAGCGGCGCGAGCAGCTTGCCGCACGACGCGTACGAGTTGGCTTTCAGGCCGAGGAAGACGAAGTCGGCCTCGCCGACCTCGCCCGGGTCGTCAGTGGCCGGCGGACGGGCGGTGAAGTCGCCGCGCGGGCTGAGCACCCGCACGCCGTCGCGGCGCATGGCCGCCAGGTGCGCGCCGCGCGCGATGAGATGGACGTCGACACCGGCCCTGTGCAGGGCCGCCCCCACATAGGCGCCGATGGCCCCGGCGCCGAGAACAGCGACTTTCATGGCTCACCTCAGGTGTCGGCGGAGATTGAATACAGTATGCGATCTGCGGACGTTCGACGGTAGACCCGCGTGGGTGTTACGTCCCGTAGCAAGTCGATTGCCCTGTGTGCACGATTTGGGGTAGTATGGGCACGCAAGGTGACAAGCCCCACGTGGAGTGTCTTTTGCATACGAAATTCTGTAACCTTTAAGCACCGATCCCCTTGTTCGAGGAGGCACCTGGTGAGCGAGCCCGCGACACCGTTCCCCGGCGGAGCGGTCAACCGACGCCGGGCGGCCCGCGGCACGCTCGGCGGCTCGGCCGGTCGCAAGGTGGAGCGCCCCGCCCCGCTGCGGCAGGCCGTCTACGAGGCGCTCATCGAGTTGATCGTCAACCGCACCCTCCAGCCGGGACAGCACCTCGTCGAGATCGAGCTGGCGGAGTACCTGGGGGTCAGCCGCCAGCCCGTTCGTGAGGCGCTGCAACGGCTTCAGACCGAGGGCTGGGTGGATCTGCGCCCGGCCCAGGGCGCATTCGTGCACACGCCGACCGAGGAGGAGGCCGACCAGCTGCTCAGCGTGCGGAGCGTGCTGGAGACGCACTCCGCGAAGTTGGCGGCCGGCCGCGCCACTCCGGCGGACGTCGACCTGCTACGGGACCTCCAGGAGGACGGCGTCAAGGCGCTGGCCGACCTCGACGTGCACCGGCTGGTCGAGGCCAACGCCAATCTGCACGCCTTCATCACCAAGCTCTCCGGCAACGCGGTGCTGGCCGAGCTGATCGGCTTGGTGGACCGCAGGGTGCGCTGGTACTACACCCCGATCGCGCAGCCCCGGGGGGAAGACGCCTGGGCCGAGCACGAACAGCTGATCGAAGCCATCGCCGCCGGCGACAGCGAGGAGGCCAGCCGGATCATGACCGTGCACACGGAACGGACCCGACTGGCCTACCTCAACGAGAATGCTCGGAGCAAGAGCAGCTAGGCGGTGGTTGGGGCGCCGAAGCCCGAGGCCGCGGCCGACACCGTGGTCTTGGTCTTCGGTCGTCCCGGCTGGTGCAGGAACAGAGTGAGCCCGGCCGCGACAAGCGCGATGCAGCCGGCCAGGATGTACGCGCCGGTGTAACCCCACGCGGTGACCACCATGGCGCCGAGACCGCCGCCGCCGACACCGCCCACGAGCTTGGCGCTGTACACCAGGCCGTAGTTGGTGGCGTTGTAGTTCTCACCGAAGTAGTCCGGCACCAGGGCCGCGAACAGCGGATAGAACGCACCGCTGCCGAAGCCGACCAGGAACGCGAAAATCATGAACAGCGCGATGTTCTCCGTGTTGCCGGAGTAGACGAGGCCGAACTGGGCCACGCCCGCGATCAGCAGCACCACGGTGAGCGTCTGCCGACGTCCGATGTGGTCGGACAGCCAGCCGACCAGCGCCCGCCCTGTACCGTTCACAATGGACAGAATGCCGGCCGACGACGCCGCCACGAACGGCCCGAAGTGGCTGGCCGTCGCGAACTGCACCTGGAAGTTGATCCCGAACAACGACACGCCGCCGATGATGACCAGCGTGACCCACATCAGTGGCAGCATGCCGGTGCGGATGGCCTCCATCGGCGTGTACTGGCGCACCGCGGGCGGGTTCTTGGCCAGGCTCCTGTTGGTTTTGGTGTTGCGGGCCCATTCCTTCGGGTCGATGTGCTCGGGCCACCAGTTCTTCGGCGGGTCCCGGAACATCAGGCCGCAGGCGGCCACCACGATCAGCATGTACAGGCCGATCACCGACAGGATGGCGGTGGTGCTCCCCGGGGTGAGCACGGCGCTGAAGATGTAGATGAACGGCACCGCCCCGTAGGCGAAGCCACCGTTGACGAACCCGGTCCGCGCGCCGCGCTTCTCCGGGTACCACTTGCCGACCATGTTGATGCAGGTGGCGTACACCAGGCCCGCGCCGATGCCGCCGCAGACCGAGTAGCCGGCGAAGGCCAGCCCGAGGCTGCCACTGTAAGCGATGGTGAAATAGCCGACGCCCGACAACACCGCGCCCAACAACATTGCCGAACGGGCCGACACCACGTTGCGCTCCCGTAACCGTCCCGCGGGGAACGCGATGGCGGCCTGGAAGACCGCCCACACCGTCGCCAACCAGAACACCTCGGTCAGCGTCCAACCGTTCTTCTGTTGCAGCGTCTTGACGACGGCACCCCAGCCGTACTCGTAGACGCTCACCGCGATCATCGCGACCCATGGCAGCCAGACCATCCAGGCTCGGGAACGCCCCATGATGTCCCGGGGACTCTCGCCGATCCGGTAGACCCTGCCGTTGTCGTCAGTCAACTCCCTGTAACTGGTGGAACTTGTGGTCATCAGAGCCTCTTTCGTGCGTGCGAGTCCCCAGTTCCCCTGTGTGTCCCTCCGAAGGCGTCTATTGATCACGAGTGAAAGCGGCTAGGTCTGGACCGGCATCATGCCTCCTATCCGGCCGAAAGTCAGCCCTCCAGAAGTCCCGCTTCGCGAGCCCAGCGGTACTTCGCGCCGAGCACGGCGACCGGCTTCTCCGTGGTGTACGGGTAGGCGACGATCCCGTGCCGGTACAGGAACTCGGCGGCCTGCTCGACCTCGACGTCGCCCGACAGCGACGCCACGACCGGCTTGTGGATGCCGTGTTCCCGGTACTGCTCGACGACGTCGACGACGAGCTCGGCGAAGACCATGGGCGGCGTGACGATGGTGTGCCAGTAGCCCAGGATCAACGCGTGCACCCGCTCGTCGGCCAGGCCGAGCGCGATGGTGTTGCGGTAGGTCGACGGCGGCTCGCCGCCGGTGATGTCGACCGGGTTGCCCGCCGCGCCGAACGGCGGGATGTATTCCCGGAACGCCTTGTCCAGATCTTCCGGGATGGCCATCAACGACAGGCCGTTGTCCACGCAGGCGTCCGACAGCAGCACGCCCGAGCCGCCGGCGCCGGTGATGATCACGACGTTCTCGCCCTTGGGGGTCGGCAGCAGCGGCACGCCGCGGGCGTACTCCAGCATGTCGTTCAGGCCCGGCGCCCGGATGACGCCGCTCTGCTTGAGGATGTCGTCGTAGACCTTGTCGTTGCCGGCCAGCGCGCCCGTGTGCGAGCTGGCCGCCTTCGCGCCCTGCGCGGTGCGACCGGCCTTGAGCACCACCACCGGCTTGGTCTTCGAGACCCGTTTGGCCGTCTCGGCGAAGGCCCGGCCGTCCTTGAGGTCCTCCAGGTGCATGGCGATCAGCTTGGTGTTGTCGTCGTGCTCGAAGAACGTCAGCAGGTCGTCCTCGTCGATGTCGGCCTTGTTGCCGACGCCGACGATCGCCGACACCCCCATCTGCGCCGAGCGGCTGAAGCCGAGGATGGCCATGCCGATGCCGCCGCTCTGCGAGGACAGCGCCACCCCGCCCTGCACGTCGTACGGGGTGCAGAAGGTCGCCGACAGGTGCTCCGGCGTGTAGTAGTAGCCGTAGATGTTCGGCCCGAGAATGCGCACGTTGTGCTCGCGAGCGATCCTCACGACCTCGTCCTGCAGCTCGTGGTTGCCGGTCTCGCCGAAGCCGGAGGGGATCAAAATCGCGCCGGCGACGCCCTTCTCGCCGGCCTCCTTGAGCGCCTGCGGCACGAACTTCGCCGGGATGGCGAAGACCGCCACGTCCACGTCGCCCGGCACGTCGCCGATGCTGGCGAAGGCCTTGCGCTCCAGGATCTCGGCGGCCTTCGGGTTGATCGGGTGGATCTCCCCCTGGTAGCCGCCGTTGACCAGGTTCTTCATCACCGAGTTGCCGATCTTGCCGTCCTCGGCCGACGCCCCGATCACCGCCACCGCGGCCGGCTTCATGATCCGGCTCATCGCGGCCAGGATCTCCTGCTGGGAGAACCGGGTCGGCTCGTCGGCGGCGTTCTGGTCGACCAGCACCCGCACGTCCACCGCGGTCGCCCCGGTCGGCGTGGCCAGCACCGGGTTCAGGTCCACTTCGGACAGTTGCGGGAAGTCGGTCACCAGGTCGGACACCCGCGTGATGAGGTCGGCGATCGCGTCCCGGTCGGCCGGCTCGGCCCCGCGCACGCCGCGCAGGATCTCGGCCGCGGCGATGCCGTCGATCATGGACAGCGCCTGCTGGCGATCGGTCGGCGCCAGCCGGAACGTGACGTCCTTGAGCACCTCGACGAGCACGCCGCCGAGACCGAACGCCACGATCTTGCCGAAGGTCTTGTCGGTGGTGGCGCCGACGATGACCTCCTGGCCGGCGGGCAGCATCTGCTGCACCTGCACGCCGACGATCCTGGCGTTCGGATTGTAGATCTTGGCGTTGGCCGTGATCGTGCGGTAGCCGTGCGCCACCTGGGCGGCGTCCTTCATACCCACCAGCACGCCGCCGGCCTCGGTCTTGTGCAGGATGTCCGGTGACACGATCTTCAGCACCACCGGGAAGCCCATCCGCTCGGCCAGCTCCACCGCCTCCTCGGAGGAGGTGGACACGCCCTCGTCGGGCGTGGTGATGCCGTACGCGTCGCAGACGATCTTGCCTTCCGGCGCGGTCAGCGAGTCGCGGCCCTCCGCCGCGACCTGCGCGAGCACCCGCTGGACCGCCTCGCGGTCGTAGTTGACCATCGTGCTCCCTCAGATGACGCCGGCGGCGCGCAGCCGCTCCAGCTGGTCGGGGCCGTAGCCCAGTTCGCCGAGCACTTCCGCGTTGTGCTCGCCCAGCAGCGGCGAGCGGGTGATCTCCACCGGCGAGTCGGACAGCTTCAGCGGGCAGCCGACCGTCTTGTACGCGCCGCGCCCCGGGTGCGGCACCTCGACGACGGAGCCCAGCTCGGCCAGCGTCTCGTCCTCGATGAGCTCCTTGGTGGACAGGATCGGGCCGCACGGCACGTTGGCCGCGTTGAGCTGCTCCATGACCTCCCACTTGGTCAGGCCGCTCGTCCAGTCCTCGATCATCGCGAACACCTTGTCCAGCTTGGACAGTCGCGCCTCCGGCGTGGCCCACTGCGGGTCGTCGGCCAGCTCCGGCTTGCCGATCAGCTCGGTGATCGGCCGCCAGCCGGGCGGCTGGATGATCACGTAGATGTAGTCGTTGGGGCCGCCGGGCGCGCAGCGCACCGCCCAACCCGGCTGGCCGCCGCCGGAAGCGTTGCCGGAGCGGGGAACCTCGTCGCCGAAGCTCTCGTTCGGGTACTCCCCGAGCGGCCCGTGGGCGAGGCGCTGCTGGTCGCGCAGCTTGACCCGGCACAGGTTGAGCACCGCGTCCTGCATGGCCACCTGCACCCGCTGCCCGCGCCCGGAGTTCGTCCGCTGGTACAGCGCCGCCAGGATCGCGGCCACCAGGTGGATGCCGGTGCCGGAGTCGCCGATCTGCGCGCCGGTCGCGGTGGGCGGCCCCTCCTCGAAGCCGGTCGTGCTCATCGAGCCGCCCATCGCCTGCGCGATCACCTCGTACGCCTTGAAGTCGGCGTACCGGCCGGGGCCGAAGCCCTTGATGGAGGCGTAGATCAGCCGCGGGTTGATCTCGGACAGCCGGCCCCAGGAGAAGCCGAACCGGTCGATCACGCCCGGCCCGAAGTTCTCCACCAGGATGTCCACATCGGACACCAGCCGGGTGAAGATCTCGCGGCCCTCGTCGCTCTTCATGTTCAGCGTGATGCTGCGCTTGTTGGAGTTGAGCATCGTGAAGTAGAGACTGTCCACGTCCGGGATGTCCCGCAGCTGGCCGCGGGTGATGTCGCCGCGGCCCGGCGTCTCCAGCTTGATCACGTCCGCGCCCAGCCAGGCCAGCAGCTGGGTGGACGACGGACCGGACTGCACGTGGGTCATGTCGAGGACGCGCACGCCCTCCAGTGCCTTGCCCATGACGACCGCTCCAATCAGGACTCTGGCCGACTCACTTGTACATGGTCTGGTTCATGGTTCCGGGGGCGTACGCGTCCGGGTCGACCCAGACGTTGATCAGCGACGGCAGGCCGGACTCGCGGGCGCGCAGCAGCGCCGGGCCGATGTCGGCCGGGTCGCGCACCTCCTCGCCGTAGCCGCCGAGCATCTTGGCGAACTCGCCGTAGCGGACGTCGCCCAGCGTGTTGCCGACGCGTTCCCTGGCCAGGCCGTACTTCTGGGCCTGGCCGTAGCGGATCTGGTTCATCGACGAGTTGTTGCCGACGATGCCGACGAACGGCAGGTTGAAGCGGACCAGGGTCTCGAAGTCCCAGCCGGTCATGGAGAACGCACCGTCGCCGAACAGCGCCACGACCTCGGAGTCCGGGCGGGCGAGCTTGGCCGCCATCACGAACGAGATGCCGACGCCGAGCGTGCCCAGCGGACCCGGGTCCATCCAGTGGCCCGGCGACTTCGGCTGCAACACCTGCCCGGAGAAGGTCACGATGTCGCCGCCGTCGCCGACGTAGATGGAGTCCTCGGTGATGAACTGGTTGATCTCGTGCATCAGCCGGTACGGGTGGATCGGGTTGGCGTCGGAGTGCAGCTGCGGCAACCGCTTCTGCCACGCCTGGTCCTCGACCTTGTGCAGCTCCTCCAGCCACGGCTTGCGGCCGGTGGCGCCGTTGTCGACACGGCCCGAGGCGGCGGCGGTGACCGAAGAAAGGATCAGGTCGGCGTCTCCGACGATGCCGAGGTCGATGTCCCGGTTCTTGCCGACGGTACGGTAGTCCAGGTCGATCTGCACCACCGTCGCCTTGGCGGAAAGCCTTCGCCCGTAACCCATCCGGAAGTCGAACGGGGTGCCGACGATGACGATCACGTCGGCGTTGTCGAAGGCGTAGCGGCGCGACAGCTGGAGGTGGTGCGGGTCGCCGGGCGGCAGCGTGCCGCGGCCGGCACCGTTCATGAAGGCCGGGATGTTCAGCGTGCGCACCAGTTCGACGGCCGAGTTGGTGCCCCGCGTGGTCCAGACCTGGCTGCCGAGCAGGATCGCCGGCTTTTTGGCGTGCACCAACAGGTCCGCGAGCTTCTCCACGGCGGCCGGGTCGCCGGCCTGCCGGGTGGAGGCCCGGTACCGGCCGGCCTGCGGGACGCGGGCCTTCTCCACCGGCACCTTGTTGTCCAGCACGTCGCGCGGAATCTCCAGGTACGACGGGCCGGGCGCGCCGTTGAGGGACTCCCGGAACGCCATCGACACCATGTCGGCCGCGCGGGCGGTGTCCGGCACGGTGGCCGCGAACTTGGTGATCGGGTTCATCATGTCGACGTGCGGCAGGTCCTGCAGTGAGCCCATCTTGTGCTGCGTCAGCGCACCCTGGCCGCCGATCAGCAGCATCGGGCTCTCCGCGCGGAAGGCGTTGGCCACACCGGTGACCGCGTTCGTGGTGCCAGGGCCGGCGGTGACCACAGCACAGCCCGGCGTGCCCGTGACGCGGGCGTATCCGTCGGCGGCGTGCGCGGCGACCTGCTCGTGGCGGACGTCGACGACCTTGATGCCCTCGTCGACGCAGCCGTCGTAGATGTCGATGATGTGCCCGCCACACAGGGTGAATATCGTGTCGACACCCTCGGCCTTGAGCGCCTTCGCGACGAGATGGCCACCGGAGATCATCTGGGGCGCGGGGGCGGATCCGTTCGCCGTCTGGCTGTCTACCACGGGTTCTGTTCCCACCATGCTGGTCAACTCCTCGCCGGCTCCGCTGCACTGTAGATTGCATACGATATGGAGTAGGCATATGCTTACGCCTGTTCCGGCCCGGTGTCCAGAGAAAGTCGAGAAGATTTCGCGATCTTGGCGCCCAGGGGAAAGTCCCGCCCAAGCGAAAGTCCACTTGGCGGAAGATCCCAGCGCCCGGCCGGCAGGGACCCCACCCGCGCGAGTTCTCCAGGAGGGCCGCACGTTGGATCTGTTCGAGCACGAGGCCAGGGATCTGTTCGCCCGCCACGGCGTCCCGGTGCCGCCGGGCGAGGTGACCACCACCGCCGCGGGAGCGCACGCCGCCGCCGTCGACATCGGCGGGCCGGTCGTGGTTAAGGCGCAGGTCAAGACCGGCGGCCGGGGCAAGGCCGGCGGTGTCAAGCTGGCCGCGACGCCCGCGGAGGCGCGGGCCGCCGCCGAGGCCATCCTCGGCATGGACATCAAGGGGCACACCGTGCACAAGGTGCTGGTGACCGCCGCGTCCAAGATCGCCGACGAGTACTACTTCTCGTTCCTGCTGGACCGGGCCAACCGCACCTGGCTGGCGATGGCCTCCGCCGAGGGCGGCATGGACATCGAGGAGGTGGCCGCCACCCGACCGGAGGCCCTGGTCCGGCAACCGATCCGGGACATGGATCTCGGCCGGGCGGCCGACATCGCCGTGGCGGCCGGGCTGCCGGCCGAGGCGGCGGACGTGATCGTCAAGCTGTGGGACGTGTTCGTGGCGGAGGACTGCACGCTGGTCGAGGTGAACCCGTTGGTGCGCACCGAGTCCGGCGAGATCATCGCGCTGGACGGCAAGGTCACCCTGGACGGCAACGCCTCGTTCCGGCACGCCAACCGGCCGTTCGGCGCCGCGGCCGCCGATCCGCTGGAGCGGGCCGCGCACGACAAGGGGCTCAACTACGTCAAGCTGACCGGCGACGTCGGCGTGATCGGCAACGGCGCCGGGCTGGTGATGTCCACTTTGGACGTCGTCGCTCAGGCCGGTGGGCCGGGGCCGGCCAACTTCCTCGACATCGGCGGCGGCGCGTCCGCGCAGGTGATGGCCGACGGATTGGAGATCGTCCTCGGCGACCCCGGGGTGAAATCGGTTTTCGTGAACGTGTTCGGCGGCATCACCGCGTGCGACGCCGTCGCCGACGGCATCCTGCGGGCGCTGGGCATGCTCGGGGATCGCGCGACCAAGCCGCTGGTGGTGCGGCTGGACGGCAACAACGTCAAGCGAGGCCGGCAGATCCTGGTCGAGGCCGGGCATCCGCTGGTGACGATGGTGGAGACGATGGACGACGCGGCGCGGACCGCCGCCCGGCTCGCGGCGCAGGGAGCGTGACATGGCGATCTTCATCGACGAGGGCAGCCGGGTCGTGGTGCAGGGCATGACCGGCGCCGAGGGCAGCAAGCACACCGCCCGCATGCTGCGCGCCGGCACCAACATCGTCGGCGGCGTCAACGCCCGCAAGGCCGGGCAGCGGCTCGACGTCGAGGGCAAGTCGCTGCCGGTGTTCGGCACCGTGGCCGAGGCGATGGCCGAGACCGGCGCCGACGTGTCCGTCCTCTTCGTACCGCCGGCCTTCGCCCGGGCCGCCGTGATCGAGGCGGTGGACGCCGCCATCGGGCTGGCCGTCGTGATCACCGAGGGCATCCCGGTGCACGACACCGCCGCGTTCTGGGCGCATTCCGTCGGCAGCGCCACCCGGATCATCGGCCCCAACTGCCCCGGCGTGATCAGTCCGGGCAAGTGCAACGCCGGCATCATCCCCGCCGACATCACCAAGCCCGGCCGGGTCGGCGTCGTCTCCAAGTCGGGCACGCTGACGTACCAGCTGATGCACGAGCTGCGGGACTTCGGCTGCTCCACCGCCGTCGGCATCGGCGGCGACCCGATCGTCGGCACCACCCACATCGACGCCCTGCGGGCGTTCCAGGACGATCCGGAGACCGAGCTCATCGTCATGATCGGCGAGATCGGCGGCGACGCCGAGGAGCGCGCCGCCGCCTTCGTCCAGGAGCACGTCACCAAGCCCGTCGTCGGCTACGTCGCCGGCTTCACCGCGCCCGAGGGCAAGACCATGGGGCACGCCGGCGCCATCGTCTCCGGCTCGTCCGGCACCGCCGAGGCGAAGAAGGCCGCCCTGGAGGCCGCCGGCATCGCCGTCGGCCGCACCCCGGGCGAAACCGCTCTGCTGGCCCGGGAACTGCTCACCGGGTGACCGACGCCGAGCGGCGATCCGGTGTCCGTCCCGGATCGCCGCTCGCCTTCACGCCCGCTGCCGGGTGGCGACGTTCGGCGCGTGCCGGAGAGCCTTGACCTTGTCGCAGCGTCAAGGTGTTTCCTTGGTGCATGCGGATCGGGGAACTAGCCGGGCTGGCCGGGGTGTCGACGCGAACCGTGCGGCACTACCACCGCATCGGGCTGCTGCCGGAGCCGCGGCGGCGGGAGAACGGATATCGCAGCTACGAGCTGCGGGATCTGGTGCTGCTGCTGCGAACCCGGCGGCTGGTCGAGCTGGGGCTGTCGCTGGAGGAGGTCGCCGACGCGCTGTCCGACGACCGCGGGCGCGACCTGGTGGAGATCGTTCGGGAGATCGACGCCGACCTGGCCGCGCAGCAGGACCGGATCACCCGTCAGCGAGCCGCCATCGCCGACCTGCTCGCCGCCGACGGCGACCTGCGGTCGCCCGCGCTCCTCGCCGTCCTCGACACCCTGACCGATCATCCCGCGCGGGAGCGGGAAAGCCTGGCCGCCGAGCTCATCGAGTCGCTGACCGGCCGCCTCGACCTGTACCACTCGGTGCAGGCCGATTTCGCCCTGCGGAAACGGATGCTGGACGCTCAGGCCGACTTCGAGCGGCTGGTCGACGTCTCCCCCGCCGACCCCGCCGTCGACGAGCTGGCCGCTCGCGCCCGTGAGTTCGGGCCCGCCGTCGCCGCCCTGCTGCCGCCGGACCTGCCGACCGTCGACGCCGATCCCGAGATGCTGCTGGCTGCCGTCAGCGCCGGCATGGCCCCCGCCCAGGTTCGGTGCCTGCGGCTCATGTTCTCGTACTGGCAGGAGGACATGGCATGATCCGCTGCCTGCTCGCGTGGCTGTTCCGCCGGTATTCCCCCGGCTTCGGCTACGGCCGGGGGTTCCGCCCCATCGTCTGGGTGCTGGTCGTTCTGACCATTGTGGAGGGTTGCGTCGTCGAGCTCGTGCTGGCCTTCATCCTGCCCGGCACCTTGTGGCCCGTGCTGCTGCTGGCCCTGCACGTCTACGCCCTGCTCTGGGTCCTCGGGCTGTTGGCCTCCCTGACCACCCGCCCGCATGTGCTCGGCCCCGACACGCTTGTGTTGCGGGACAGCGTCTTCACCGAGCTCACCATCCCCTTGGCCGCCATCACGTCGTTCTCGCCCGTCGCCCGGCCCGGTCTTCTCCGCTCCGGCCTCAAGATCGACGGCGACACCGCCCTGTTCGCCTACGGCGACGCCAACCTCGCCGTGCACATCTCCCCGGTCGACGACCCGCGCCTCGCCGGCGTCCGCCACCTGCACATCACCGTCGACGATCGCGACCGCTTCCTCGCCGCCGCTTCGGACCGGCTGGCCGGACAGGTGTCGTAGTCGATGGGTGCACCGCAGCCGTGAGGTTCCTGCTCGATCCTCCCCCGAAGCCGAGCAGGAACCGCACGGGCGGTCGAGTCGCATCTCTCCCCTGGACCGCACCGCCCGCCCCTCGTCAGGCGCGTGGTCACATTCGACTCAACCAATCCACCCCTCGGACGTCTCCCGGTGACAAAACCAGTTGACCGCCGCCCGCCCAGTCTATGGCAGCCACTGACCGTGTCAACTACTCTTGGGTCCGTCGACCCCCGTGGGTCGACTTCAGTTGAGCGGAGTGGGGGACGCCATGCTGAGCTTCCGGGACAAGCTCAACGCCGCCTTCGACGCCGTGCGGCCCAATGGTCCCGACGGGCCCGAGTACCGCAACACCGAGGTGGCCGCCGCGCTGGGCGAGCTGGGTGTGAAGGTCACCGGCTCGTACCTCGGCATGCTCCGCAACGGCGAGCGGGACAACCCCACCGTCAACGTCGTGCAGGGTCTCGCCACCTTCTTCGACCTCGACCCGGTGTACTTCCTCACCCCCACCACCCCGCAGGCCGCCGAGAAGGTCGCCGGCATCCACCGCGACCTCATGCGATTGGCCGAATGGCGGGACAAGGGTGTGCTGGCCTTCGCCCTGCGGGCCATGCTGCTGGAACAGGACTCCGGCCAGCTCGCGGAGGCGGCGAAGGTGCTGCTGGAGCAGGTGATGGAGTTACGCCGCACCGACCGTGAATCGGGTCGGCAATAGGACCCCGGGGCGGGTCCGGCTACCCGATCCGGGCGGCCAAGGACCGCAGATACGCCGGCAGGGCGATCGCCAACTGCCGGCCGGCGCCGACGCCGACGCGCCGGCTGAGCACGTCGTAGTCGGCGCGTTCGATCGCCCCGAGGATGCCGCCGTACAGCTGCATGCCGGCCAGGGCGGTCTGGCGACCGGTGCGGTGCAGCAGCGGAACACCGGCGCGGGCCCGGCGGTAGAGCTCCCGGGCACGGGCGATCTCGAACGTGATGAGCTCCCGGAACTCGGGGCCGGGCCTGAGCTCGGTGACGCCGAAGCGACGGAGGTCCTCGGCGGGGAGGTAGACGCGGCCGCGGCGGAGGTCGTCGCCGACGTCGCGGAGGATGTTGGTGAGCTGGAAGGCGATGCCCATGAGGCGCATGGCCTCGGTTGCCTCGGCGGAGCGCGCGCCGAGCACGGGAGCGATCTCCAGGGCGAGGGTGCCGGCGGCGCCGTGCATGTAGACCTCGAGATCCGCGTACGTCTCGTACGACGCGACAACCAGATCCGAGGCCATGGCGTCGAGGAAGGCCTCGACCAGGTGGACGGGAATGTCCCAGGTCCGCATGGTGTGCAGCAGCGCCCGGCCGATGTCGTCCGAGGTGTCGCCGGCCTTCAGGTCGGCCACGATCCGGTCCCGCCACGGACCGAACCCGGCGGTGTCCGTGCCGTCGACCATCTCGTCGGCATGCCGGGCGAAGCCGTAGATCGCCTGCACGTGCGGCCGCTTCGCCGGCGGCAACAGCAACGAGGCGAAGTAGTACGACCGGTCGTGCTCGGCCAGCAAACGCTTGCAGCGCAGGTAACACGCGCGCAGGTGGGGATCGAGGATGCCGGCGGCATCGAGCTCATCAGTCACGACTGTCCTTGGTGCTCGGCCAACACGTCGTCGATCGGGCGGGACCGCGCGGCCCGCGCGACCTCCAGCCACCAGTCGATGTCCCCGGCAAGATCGGGCCCGTCCAGCCCGGTGCTGCCGGACATGGTGGGATGCAGGGCGAGCAGCCCGTCCCACAGCTCGATCACCCGCCGGTACACCAGGGCGTGCTGCTGGCCCGGCCGCAGCCGCAACCGGTCGTGCCACTCGGTTTTCGGCGGATCGAGCGTCACGACGGAGCCGCTCAGCCGCACCCACAGCGGATACAGCCGCCGCCGGTGCCGGTAGTGCCGCGCCGCACGGGCCAGCCCCTCCAGCCGCGGCCCCCACGCGGGCGCGGTCACGCCGACGAACGCCGGCAGCAGGCTCAGCGCGACCAGCGCGCCGTCGGCCTCCAACTCCCGCCACGGCGGAACGATCCCGCACGCCTCGGCCAGCTGGTAGCCGATCACGTGCACGCAGAACACGAGCCCGAACACACAGCCGACGGTGTGGACGCGCAGCCCCCGCCGCAGCCACGGCAGGTCGGCCTTGGCCGCCCACCGCCACGACGCGGAGGTGAAACTCGCGATGGTGTAAGCGAAGTAGCTCACGATGACCAGGTACGTCAGCGCCGCCACGGGATGCACCGGGCCGGGCGTCATCATGCGCCCGGCGGCGCCGCTGGCGAAGTCCACGTCACGGGGTCGGGTGGCGAACAGGATCAGGCCGACGGCCAGCGCCGACACGCCCAGGAACGCCGATCGCCGGACCATCGATGCCACCCGGTCCCGCTGCGCCGGATCCGTACGGTCGGAAGTGGCCAGCCAGAAGAACGTCTGCGTGAAGAAGCCGCCGGCGCAGGCGATCACGTGCAGCAGCGGCCACGCCAGCGCCCACCCGGCCCACCGGTCCACGGCCACCGCGATGGAGTCGATCTCCAGCGGCACGGCCAGGAACCACGACGCGAAGCCCAGCGCCAGCACGTGCCCCGGCCGCCGGTCGACGGTGACGCGCACGAGCATCCGCAGCCGGGTCATCAACGCGACGGCGGCGACCAGAACCGTCACCACGAGGGCGGTGGTCAGCACGGTCAGACGCGCAGTTCTCGGGCCAGCGCGTCCACGATCTGCGCCTCGGCCTCGGTCAGGTTGCGGTGCCCCGAGGTCGGCGCCAGCTCGCCCAGCGCCCGCACCGCCGCGCCGGCGAACACCTCGGCCTCGACCTCCTGGCCGTCGGTGAAGCCGCCCCGGCCGAGGATGCGCTTGAGCACCGCCGGGCTGAGATTCGGCACCAGCGCGTTCAGCACCTTCATCAGCACGTCCCGCGTGGCCGGGTCGACGTCGCAGGTGCGGGCGTGACCGGGCAGCAGCATGTGGCCGATCTCGTGCCAGATGACGTGGATCTGGTGCAGCGGGCTGGAACCCACCGATTGGTACACGATGTAGTCGGCGTCGGGCATGCCCAGCCAGGCGCCGCTGATCGAGGTCCGCAGCGGCAGCGGGATCAGGTGCAGCGGGCGGCCCCGGTCACGCGACAGCCGTTGGCAGACAACACGAACGTCCGCGTGCAGGAAGTCACGGCGACGCAGCTCGGCCAGCACCTGGTCGACCGTGGCGCGCCGCCTACCCATGTGGAGGGCACTCCCCTCGGATCCGAGCGTGGTGGTCCATTCTAGCGCGCACGGCGCAGCCTGTTGGCGTCGGCGATGATCGCGGCGCCGAGGGCCCGGGCGGTCTCGGTGCGCAGCCGGGGCGGCGGCGACAGCACGAACTCGACCTCGCCCAGCGCCGGAAGTCCGTGCTGCGGACCGAGTTCCACCAGGTCGGGCGGGATCAGGCTGCGGGTGTGGGCGGTCACGCCGAGCCCGGCGAGCACGGCGGCGCGCAGCCCGCTCAGGCTGGTGCTCGTGCAGGCGATGCGAAATTGCCGGCCGTGCCACTGCAGGGTTTCCAGCGCCTGCGCCCGGCTGACGCTGGGTTCCGGATAGAGGATCAGCGGAACGGGCGCCCCGGGATCGATCCTGGTGGTCTCGGTGCCCATCCACACCAGCCGGTCCCGCCACACCAGCTGCCCGTGGGCCGCGCCCAGTTGCCGTTTGCCGAAAACGAGATCCAGTTGGCGAGCTTCCAACTTGCGGTGCAGTTCGCCGCTCAGCCCCACGGTCAGCTCCAGCTCGACGCCGGGATGGCGCCGCCGGAAGTCGCGCAGCACGTCGGTCAGGTACGTGGCGACGAAGTCCTCCGACGCACCGAACCGCAGCCGCCCGTGCAGCTGCGGCCCGGCGAAGAAGCTGATCGCCTCGCGGCCGGCGTCGATGATCGTGCGGGCGAAGCCGACCATCGCCTCGCCGTCCGGGGTCAGCTCGACGGTGTGCGTGTCCCGCAGGAACAGCTGCTTGCCGACGAGCGCCTCCAGCTGCCGCACGTGCTGGCTGATCGTCGACTGCCGGACGCCGAGCTGGTCGGCGGCCTGGGTGAAGCTGAGCGTCTGCGCGACGGCCAGGAAGCTCTCCAGCTGTGCCGGCTTGAACATCCGTCCAGCGTAATCGCCACCGCGTGATCAGAGACCCAGCCGCCGGCCTCCGGTGTAGACGTTCATCGAGCTGCCGCGCAGGAAACCGATCAGCGTCAGCCCCATCTCCGCGGCCAGTTCGACCGCCAGCGACGACGGCGCCGACACCGCGGCCAGCACCGGAATTCCGGCCATCACGGCCTTCTGCACCAACTCGAAGGATGCTCGGCCGCTGACCATGAGCACAGTTCCGCTCAGCGGCAGCCGGTCGTCGCGCAGGGCCCAGCCGATCACCTTGTCCACGGCGTTGTGCCGGCCGACGTCCTCGCGCAGGCACAGCAGCCGACCGTCCCGGGTGAACAGTCCCGCAGCGTGCAGACCACCCGTTCGATCGAACACTAGCTGGGCCGTGCGCAGCGTGTCCGGCATCGTCGTGATGGTGTCGATGTCGACCGTGAGCTCGTCGTACTCGACGGACCAGCGGCTGGTCGCCCGCACGGCGTCGAGGCTCGCCTTGCCGCACAGCCCGCACGAGGAGGTGGTGTAGAAGTTGCGTTCCACCGACGGATCCGGCGGCGGGACCCCGGGCGCGAGTCCGACGTCCAGCACGTTGTAGGTGTTGCCGCCGTCGACGGTCGCGCCGGCGCAGTACCGGATCGCGCTGAGCTCGCCGGCCTTGCCGATCACTCCCTCGGAGACCAGAAAACCCGCCGCCAGGTCGAAATCGTGGCCGGGCGTGCGCATGGTGACCGACAGCGGCTGGCCGCCGACCCGGATCTCCAGCGGTTCCTCGGCGGCGAGCGTGTCCGGCCGGGCGCTCACCCGGCCGTCCACGACGCGGACCACTCGCCGCCGTGCGGTGACGCGGCCCATCAGACCGGCACCAGCAGCCGGGGCACGCCGGGTTGGCGCAGCAGGCCGCCCGCGATCGCGCCCGTCACGCCCAGGCCGGCCGCGAGCAGGAAGCCGGCCGCGTAGCCGTACGTCGCGACCATCGAGGCGGCCAGGCCGATGCCGACGATGCCGCCGACCGCCTTGGCGCTGTAGACCAGACCGAAGTTCAGCAGGCCCGCCTGGTCACCGAAGTGCGCCTCCACCAGAGCGGGCAGCAGTGCGTAGCAGCAGCCCGCGGTGGTGCCGACCAGCAGCGCCGCGAACGCCAGCAGGACACCGGACTGGTTCTGGCCGGCGACGATCAGCAGCAGCTGGCCGAGAGCGCCCAGCGCCAGGGCGGCCCGGACCACCTTGCCGACGCCGAACTGCTCCCCGGCCCAGCCCGTCGCCCAGCGGGCCACGCCGCTCGCCACCGTCAGCAGGCAGACGGCGACGGCCGCGAAGGCGTACCCCCACCCGCTGGACGTCACGAAGGCGGCCATGTATGCGACGTCGAACAGCCACGCCGCCGCCGCGCAGGCCACCAGCACGTACATCACCGCCGAGGTCGGGCAGCGCAGCAGCTCACCCGGCGTGTACCGGCGGATCGCCGGCCGGCTGTGCCGCAGGCTGAGGTTCATCGTCTTGTCCAGCGCCCATTTCCGCGGGTCCGGGCTCTGCGGCCACCAGTCCGCCGGCGGCTCCCGCAGCACGATGCCGCAGGCCGTGATCACCACCACCGCGATGATCGGCAACGGGGTCGCGAACAACACCGCCCCCGCCGCGAACGATCCGCTGACCAGGCCCAGGCACGTCCGCCGCTCCGGGAACCACTTGGCCACGACGCCGAAGCACGTGCCGTAGACGATCGCCGCCCCCAGGCCGCCCAGCACCGCCGACCACGGGCCCGCGAACAGATCGCCCACCGCGGAGAGGATCGCGCCCACGATCATCGCCGGCGTCGGCCGGACGTGCAGCCGCTCTCGCAGCAACGCCAGCGGGAACACCGCCACCGCCTGCGTCGCCACCCAGATGGCCAGCAGCCAGTAGTTGCCCCCGCCCACGATCAGCCCGAACCCGTACTGCCCGGCCCCGGCGACCAGCATCGCCGCGCAGGCCGCCGCCAGCACCCAGTTCCTGGAGTGCCCCAGCAGCTCCTGATCGCTCTCGCCGATCCGGTACCGCCGGCCGTAGAAGTCGCTCACCTCGGTTGCCATCGGTCTCACCGTCCGCTCAGGTCGAGCCCGTCCGTCCGTCGTGCCGCCGTTCATGCCACCCGCCCGCCGGGGGTGATTTCGACCCCTGTGCACCCCGGTTCTCGCGGCCGTCCACCACATCCTGCCGATTGCATACAGTATGTGATAAGTTGTATAGCATGACCACGGGCTGGGCGGAAGCCAGGCAGGCCGCGCGGGACGCGGCCGAGCCGCTGGAGACGATCACGGTCACCCTGCACGAGGCCCTGGGCCTCGCCCTCACCGAACACCTGCCCGCGCTGGTGCCGCTCCCGCTGTGCGACACCAGCGCCATGGACGGCTACGCCGTCCGAGGCCCCGGCCCGTGGACGATCGTCGGTCGCCGCCTCGCCGGCCCGTGCTCCTCCGCTGCGGCGCTCGAACCCGGCCAAGCCTTCGAAATCGCCACCGGCGCGCCCGTTCCCGTTGGCACGGAAGCGGTCCTTCCGGTTGAGCTGTCCATCGTGGACGGCGCACCGGGAACCCACGACGCCGAATCACCCGGGCGGACCGTGTCCGGCGTTCTGCCCGCCAAGAACCACATCCGCCGCCGCGGCGAGGACGTTCCGCGCGGCCGGCGGATTCTCCAGGCGGGCACGGTCGTCACGCCGGCGGTGCTCGGGCTCGCCGCGAGCGTGGGCTACGACAACCTCCGGGTACACCGCCGGCCCCGCGTCCGCGTGGTGGTCAGCGGCGACGAACTCCTGACCACCGGGCTCCCCACCCTCGGCCAGGTCCGCGACGCCATCGGCCCGCTGCTCCCCGGCCTGATCACCGCCGCGGGCGGCGAGCTCGTCGACACGCAGTTCGCCGCCGACCGGGCCGGCGCGCTGTCTGAGGCGCTGGCCTGCGACGACGTCGACGTGGTCGCGGTCTGCGGCTCCACCTCGACGGGGCCGGCCGACCACCTGCGCCCGGTCCTCGGTGCGCAGAAGGCGGACATCCTGGTCGACGGCGTCGCCTGCCGGCCGGGGCACCCGCAACTCCTCGCCACCCTGCCCGACGGCCGGCACGTGGTCGGCCTCCCGGGCAACCCCTTCGCCGCCCTCGCCGCCGGTCACACCCTGCTCGCCCCGCTGCTGAACGGCCTCGCCGGGCGCTCCCCGAAGGCCCCGCTCACCGGCCGCCTCCGCGGCCGCATCGCCGCTCGTGACCGCGAAACCCGCCTCGTGCCGGCCGTCCGCACGGACGACGCCCTGGTCCCCGTCGGCCGCGACCGGGCCGGCAGCCTCTGGGGCGCGGCGATGGCGGACGTCCTCGCCGTCGTCCCTCCACAGTGGACCGGACCCGAGGTGGAGGTCCTCCCGCTCTGAACGATTCCGTTGCGGGCCAAGGCCCGCATCGGGAGCGTCGTGGGCGTGACCGACACCTGCCTGATCGTCACGTTGCTCACACCGACCACAGCAGGGCGTGGGCGAAGATCCGGATCTCGGGACGGCCGCGCAGGTAGGGAACCTGGGTCATCGCGTTGATCACGCCGAACGTGCCGAGCACGATGGCCCACGCGGAATCGGCGGCGATCCCGGGCCGGACCCGCTGCAGGAGCGCGACGAACTCCGCGGCGTACTCGCGCCGCGTCCGGGCCAGCGTCTCCTGCGACTCCTCCGGCACGTTCAACACCTCGGCGAGCAGCAGCCGGATCAGGTCGGGATTGTCCGTGGCGAAGGACAGATAGCCGTCGATGGCCCGGTCCAGGGCATCGGCGGGCCCGTCGGCGGTGCGCAGCACGTGGTGCAGCGAAAGCCAGATCGACTCCGTGCCCCGGTTCAGCGCGGCGATCAGCAGATCATGCTTGCTGGCGAAGTGGTTGTAGACGCTGGGCGCGGCGATGCCGGCAGCGGCGCCGACGTCCGCGAGGCTCACGGACGCGAACCCGCGCTCGGCGAACAGCCGCGCGGCGGCGACCAGGACGGCCTCCCGCCGCGACACCGGAGTCTGCGGATCCTTGCCGGCAGTGGCGGCTTCCGTTGCCACACCGGGAAGTTCCACGGTGACCAGCGCCTCGGCGATCCGGCGCAGCTGCTCGGCGGTGATCTCGTACCGGTGATACGAGACGCTGGCCAGCACAGCCGTGACGGCACGGGCCCGCATCAGCCCCTGGTCCGCGATCGGACGGGCGACCCGTTCCACGGCGGCCCGCAGCCGCCGGCGCACGGCTCGCCGCTGCTCCGGCGACAGGTGCGAACCCTCTCGGTCCCACAGAACGCCGAACTCGCGCCGGGCCAGCACCACCTCGGACACGGCGGCGATCGTGCCGTCGACGTCCGCCGGCGCGGCGGCCATGGCGTCCTCCAGCCAGTCCAGGCTCTCGTCGATGACGGCCGCGAGCAGGTCCTCCTTGCCGCGGAAGTGCCGGTACAGCGCGCTCGCCCCGATACCCACCTCGGCGGCGATGTCGCTCATGCCGACGCGGTGGAAGCCGTGTTGCCAGAACAGCCGCGCCGCCGCCGCGAGTACCTGCTTGCGGCGGTCGCGCGGGCGGGTGGCCATGGTCAATAGTGAACCACACGTCGGTCCATCGGGCCTTGGACATCGCGTTCGACGTGCGTAATCGGCTATAAAGTGAATCGCGATGCGGAGGGAGGTCGGGCATGGAGCTCACCCAGTGCGTGCACCGCGCGGTGCGGCAGACCCCGGACCTGCCGGCGACGATCTTCGGCGACCGGGTGCGGACCTGGGCGGAGAGCGCCGACCGGGTGGCCCGCCTGGCCGCCGCGCTCGGGGACCTGGGCATCGGCCCCGGTGACCGGGTCGGCCTGCTGGCCCTGAACTCGGACGTCTACCACGAGTTGCTGCTGGCCGTGCCGTGGGCGGACGCCGTCGTCACCCCGGTCAACACCCGTTGGGCCGCAAGCGAAATCGCCTACTCGCTGCAGGATTCCGACACCCGAGTCCTCTACGTCGACGAGACGTTCGCGCCGCTGGTGCCGCAGCTGCGGGAGGAGGCGCCGTGCCTGCGAACGGTCATCGGCGGCGCGGAGGTCGTCGACTACCTGATCGACACGCACGAGCCGGCGCCGGACGCGCGCCGCGGCGGCGACTCGCTGGCCGGCATCTTCTACACGGGCGGCACCACCGGCCGGCCCAAGGGCGTGATGCTCAGCCACGACAACATCCTCGTGTCGGCGCTGGGCAGCGCCGCCGCCGGCGGGTTCATGTCGCCGGGCGGCCGCTACCTGCACGCCGCGCCGATGTTCCACCTCGCCGACGGCGCCGCCTGGTCGGCCCGCAACGTGGTCGGCGGCACGCACGTGATGGTGCCTTCCTTCACCCCCAAGGGCGTCGCCGAGGCGATCGAGCGGCACCGCGTCACCGACGTCCTGCTCGTCCCGACGATGATCCAGCTGCTGGTCGACTCACCGGAGGCCGCCGAGCATGACCTGTCCAGCCTGCGCCACCTGGTCTACGGCGCGTCGCCGATCTCGGAGGCCCTCCTCGACCGCGCGGCCGAGCGCCTGCCCACCACCGAGTTCACGCAGGCGTACGGCATGACCGAGCTGGCGCCGGTCGCGACGCTGCTCAGCCCGGAGGCGCACCACAACGCCCGCCTGCGCCGCTCGGCCGGGCAGGCCGCGCCGCACGTCGAGGTGATGGTCGTGGACGACCAGGACCACGAGGTGCCGCGCGGCACCGTCGGCGAGATCGTGGTCCGCGGCGACAACGTGATGCTGGGCTACTGGAACCGGCCCGAGGAGACGGCGAGCGCGCTGCGTGGCGGCTGGATGCACACCGGCGACGGCGGCTACATGGACGAGAACGGCTACGTGTACGTCGTCGACCGGCTCAAGGACATGATCGTCTCCGGCGGCGAGAACGTGTACTCGGCCGAGGTGGAGAACGCGCTGGCCAAGCACCCGGCGGTCGCCTCGTGCGCGGTGATCGGCGTGCCGGACGAGCAGTGGGGCGAACGGGTGCACGCCGTCGTCGTGCTGGTGGACGGCCACTCGCCGACCGCCGACGAGCTGCGTGACCACTGCCGGGAGCACATCGCCGGCTACAAGACGCCCCGATCGGTGGAATTCGTCGAGGAGTTGCCGGTCTCGGGGGCCGGCAAGATCCTCAAGCGGGTGCTGCGGTCCCGGCACTGGGAAGGCCGGGACCGCGGCGTTTCCTAGTCCTCGTGCCGGGGCCGCAGCTCGACGCAGCAGTCGCCGGCGCCGCCCGGGGCCAGCACCGCCTCCACCGTCCGCGCCTCCAGGCCGTCGATCACGCCCTCCAGGAACGCCCGGTTGATGCCACACACCAGGTCGCGGGCCTTCGCCGCCAGCGGGTGGAACGGGCAGTCCCGCATCCGGACGGTCGTGGGGGTGTCCCGCAGCGGCTCGAAGCCGTGCCGCGCGAGCAGCCGACAGGTCATGGTCAGCGCCCGCTCGGTGCCGAGCCGCCCCGGCCGCTCCCCCTCGCGCTCCGCCGCCCCGACGGTCCGGCCGCGATCAGTGGCGATCGTCTCAGCCGCGCCGCGCGGGTCGTCGGTCAGCACGGCGTCGACGAGAATGTCGGCGAGCAGGTTGTACTGCCGGGCCGGGATGCTGACCTGGACGTCGACGTCCGACGGCTCGTACACCTTGGGGGCCCGGCCGACCCGGCCGGCGCCCTCGTAGTGGGCTCGCAGCAGGCCGGCGTCGACCAGCTTGTCCAGGTGGAACGCGGCGAGCTTGCGGGAGATGCCGACCGCCGCGGCCGCCTCGTCCCTGGTCACGGGATGGCCGGCGGCGCGGATGAAGTCGAACATGCCGCGGCGCAGGCCGTCGTCGAGGGCGGCCACGGCGCTGATCGCCCGATCGGTGCTCACCCTGCCCAGAATATCGCCTACGACCGTGTCCGCAACCACACTTCTTGACCTGCGACGTCGATAAGACCAACATCTATTGGCGAAACTGGAACGGAGGAGGCCGCATGCACGCGTTACGGGTGGTCCACGAGCCCGCCGCCGGTGTCGACCTCGAGGCCGCCGAGCGCGCCGCCGGCGAGCTGCTGCGCGCGCTGGGCGTGGACACCGACACCGAGAGCCTGCGCGCCACGCCGGGCCGGATGGCGCGGGCGTACGCCGAGCTGTTCACGCCGCGGCCGTTCGACCTGACCACTTTTCCCAACGACGAAGGCTACGACGAACTGGTGCTGGCCCGCAGCATCCCGGTGCGGTCGGTGTGCGAGCACCACCTGCTGCCGTTCGTCGGCGTCGCGCACGTCGGCTACCTGCCGGACGCCCGCATCCTGGGACTGTCCAAACTGGCCCGTGTCGTCGAGCACTTCGCCAGCCGGCCGCAGGTGCAGGAGCGGCTGACCAAGCAGATCGCCGACTGGCTGTGCACCCAGCTCACCCCCAAGGGCGTCGGTGTCGTGATCGAGGCCGAGCACACCTGCATGACGCTGCGCGGCGTGCGGGCCGTCGGGTCGAACACCGTCACCTCCACCCTGCTCGGCACGCTGCGCTCCGACGCGCGGTCGCGCCAGGAGTTCTTCGCGCTGGCCGGGGTCAAATAAGCTAGGACGGGTGTCGAACCGTCCCGAACTGGTTGCCCTGCGGTCGTTCCTGAGCGTGTACCGGACCGGCGGGGTCGCCCGGGCGGCCGAGGCGCTGCGGCTGTCGCAGCCCGCGGTGTCGCACCACCTCAAGGCCATCGAGGAGTCCGTCGGCCGGCCGCTGTTCCGGCGGGCCGGCCGCGGCATCACGCCGACCGAGGCCGGCCACAGCCTGGCCGCCGAGGTCGCCGAGCACATCGACGCCCTGGAGGGGGCGCTGGACGGCCTGCGCTCCGCGACCCTGTCCGGGGCCGGGCCGGTGTTCGTCGGCGCCCCCGTCGACCTGCTGGAACGCTTCGTCGTCACCCGGATGCCGCCGCTGCTGGCCGAGGGGCTGACCGTGCGGTGCCGGGTCGGGCTGTCGCCCGACCTCGTGCAGGCCGTGCTGCGCGACGAGATCGACGTGGCGCTGCTGACCAAGATCGAGGGCGTTCCGACCCGGCGGATGTATCTCGTGCAACTGCTGGAGGAGCGGTTCCTGCTGGTCGGGCGGGCCGGCGACGAGCCGTACGAGCCCGGGCAGGAGCGGCGGTTCGTCGGCTACTCCGAGGAGATGCCGATGGCGCGGCGGTACTTCCGGGAGTGCTGGGCCATTCGGCCGCCGACGCCCGCGCTGGTCGTCAACGACTTCCGGGCCGTGGTCGCCGCCGTGCTGGCCGGGGCCGGGCTGACCATCGCGCCGCACTACCTGGTGGAGGAACACCTCGCCGCCGGCCGGCTGGCCGTGCTGCACCGGCCGGCGCAGCCCGTGGTCAACACCATCCACATCGGAACCCGGCGGGGCCGCGAGCACCTGCCGCGGATCCGGGCCGTGTTCGGCGCACTGTCCTCTGTGGACTGACCCGATATACCGATTGACGCCCTTCTTGCGCGCTTAGAAGATTGTGCGCACGAGAGGAGGTGGCAGGTCATGGGCGTACTGGTGCTCAACGCGAGCTTGGAGCCGCTGCAGACCGTGTCGGTGCCGCACGCCGTCCGAATGCTCGTACGCAACGTCGCCGAGATCCACGAGGCCGACGCCGACACGATGTTCGGGCACTACCCGCTGCCCCGGGTCGTGCGGCTCGTCCGCTACGTCGTGATGAAGTGGCGCTACAGCCGCCCGCCGCGTTGGACCCGACGTGGCGTGTTGCAGCGCGACGGCCACCGCTGCGCCTACTGCGGCCGCCCCGCCGACACCATCGACCACGTCGTGCCCCTGTCGCGCGGCGGCGCCCGGACCAGCTGGCTCAACACCGTCGCCTGCTGCGGCGGCAGCGCCCGCAGCTGCAACGCCCGCAAGGGCAACCGCCTGCCCGCCGAGGCCGGCATGCAGCTGCTCGTCACCCCGCACGTGCCGACCTGGGCCGACCTGTACGCCTGACCGTCCTTTCCGGACGGTCAGGCCTCGATTTCCAGTTGTGCGGGGCCGCCGGCCGCGAGCTGCTGCCGCTGCTGCGTGACGACGTGGTCCAATTGCGTTGCCAGGCGGTGGATCGTGGTCGAGGCGAGGTAGGTCTCGGCGCCGGCGTCGATCAGGCGCCGGACCGGGCCCTCGTACCGGATCCCCAGCACCGGGTCCTCGATCTCGGCGACCACGATGCGCGCCTTCGGGTACGTCTCGCGCAGGGCCCCGATCAGCTGCGGGCTGGCCGGCGGCACCAGCACCACGTCCGCCGTCGTCGGGGCCGAATGCATGTCCAGCACGATGTAGTCCGGGCCGAGTTGTTCCGACAGCGCCGTCCTGGCCGCAGGCGACAGCTTCATCGTGGTGGCGACGACCGTGACGTCGTAGGTGTCGTCCGTGCCCGGCCCGACGTCGAAGGCCCCGTTGGTCCTGACGACCGTGGCGATCGTGGCGATCGTCTCGCCGTTCCTGGTGATGACCAGGTCCTCGCCAGCGTCGATGAGTTCCACGACGTCCCGCGGAAGGCGCTTCACGTCGATACGCGTCGTCATGGAACCCGATAATGTCACAGATCGCGGTGGTCCCGACCGCCATCAAACAACCACAAACCCCTACGTGGCATGCCTTCCCATGGCACCATCCCCCCGTGTCCCCGAACTTCCGCCATGTCGCCGAGCAGTGCGTCGCCCTCGTCGCCGACAAGTTCTCCCGCCGGCTCGACTTCACCGTCGACAGCCTCGGCATTCTCGACTCCGTCTGCGCCGAACTGCTGACCGACGGTCCCCTCTCCGAGGCTCGCCTCGACCTCTGGTGGAAGCTCGTCGGCGCCTACACCGGCGAGGTCCTCATCGAGGCCTACGGCGGCTCCTGGTCCACGCACGACCAGTCCCCGAATCCGGTTGTCGTGATCAAGGGACACACCGCCATGCCGTTCACCATCGCCGAACGCGTCCTCACGGGCGAGCCCTTCAAGAGCCTCGCGTCGTTCGCCCGCGCCTTCCCCATGATCCTCGCCCGCTCCGAGCAGTGACGATCACTCGTCGACGAGTTCGCCTTCGAGCATGCTCATGACGATGAGGTCGTACCACTTGCCGTCGCGGCGGAAGCGCTCGCGTTCGCGGCCCTCCTCGACGAAGCCGAGCTTCTTGTAGACGTGGCGGGCGGCTTCGTTCTCGGGGACGACCCAGAGGGAGATGCCGTGCAGGCGCATCTGGTCGAAGCCGTAGCGGCAGATGACGCGGATGGCGTCGGTGCCGTAGCCGCCGTTGCGGTAGGCGGCCTCGCCGACGTACACGTCGAGTTCGGCGCGGCCGTTCTCGGGCTCGGCGTCGGTGAGGGCGATGACGCCGATGGGCGTCCGGTCGGCGAGGGTCTCGATGGCGAGGATGAGCTTGTCGTAGCTGTTACGGGGCCGGTCCTCGCCCAGGCGCTTGGCGATCTGCGGCAGTGACTCGGGATAGTCGTTGATCATCCACTGCAGCACGGCCGGATCCTCGTTCCAGCGCTGGATCGCCTCCGCGTCGGACGGTTCGAGCGCCCGCAGCCGCACAAGCTTCCCGGTCAGCATGGGCCGAACGTAGCAATCCGGCACAACCGGATTATCGGGCGGCGCGGACGACCAGCGTGGCCAGCTGGCGGCCGGCCTCGTCGTCGAGCGGGGCGTGGTCGAGCAGCAGCCGGTACCAGAGCACGCCGAACACGATGTCCAGCAACATCTCCGGGTCGACGTCGGGAGCGATCTCGCCGCGCTCGGCGGCCCGCCGCAGCACGGAGCGGAGAACGTCGCGGCGGCCGAAGAGGAAGCGGTCGCGGAACTGGGCGGCGAAGGTCGGGTCGAGCAGGGCCTCGGCCATCAGGCCGACGAGCACGGGGCGCTGCCCGCGCTGGCGGAAGGTGGCGGCGAGGAAGGCGTTGAGGTCGGCGTCGAGCGATCCCTCGTCGGGCACGGTGATCCGGCTGGCGGCCTCCTCCAGCATCGCGTCCAGCACGACATCGGCCTTGGACGGCCACCACCGGTAGATCGTCTGCTTGCCGGCGCCGGCGCGGGCGGCGATGCCCTCGACGGACAGCTGCGAGTAGCCGCGCTCGGTGAGCTCGTCGATGGCGGCGGCCAGGATCGCCCGCCTGGTGGCCTCGCTGCGCGGCCGTCCCGGTCGCCGGTCCCCAGTCACGGCGGCGAGTTTACAAGACGCGACGTCTCGCTTTAGTATCGAGACGGACCGTATCGAAATGAGGCGACATGCGCGTTGTGGTGCTGGGCGGAACCAGCGGAATCGGCCTGGCGGTCGCGGAGCGGCTGACCGCGGACGGGGCGGAGGTGACGGTCACGGGCCGCGATCCGGAGCGGCTGGCAGCGGTCAAGGACCGGGTGGCGGTGGCGGAACGGCTGGATGCGACGTCGGAGCCGGACGTCGCGGCGTTCTTCGAGCGGACGGGCGAGTTCGAGCACCTGGTGCTCAACTTCAGCCCCGGCGCGGTCGGCCTGGGGCCGCTGCGGGAGAAGTCGATGCAGGACGTCCGGGCGGCGTTCGAAGGAAAGCTCTTCGCGTACCTGTACGCGATCAAGGCGGCCTTGGTCACGGAGTCGGTGACGATGCTGTCGGCTGCCAGCGCCCGCGCCGGCGCACCGGGGCTGAGCACGCTCGCGGCGGTCAACGGCGCGATCGAACGGGTCGTGTCGCCGTTGGCCGCCGAGCTGGCGCCGGTCCGGGTCAACGCCGTCTCGCCGGGCGCGATCGACACCGACTGGTGGTCGTTCATCCCGGCCGACCAGCGGCAGCAGCAGTTCGCGGCGATGGCCGAAGGCATGCCGATCAAGCGCGCCGGCCGTCCCGAGGAGGTAGCGGACGCGGTGGCTTACCTGATCCGGGCAAGTTACGTGACGGGCAGCGTGCTGCCGGTCGACGGCGGCCTGACGGTCGCCTGACGAGACCCGCTAGTCCTTGCCCGACAAGCGAAATCCCGCCTGCTCCTCCAGCAGCGCCGGGACCAGCAACTCCCCGTCCTCCGGCCCGAACCGCTCCAACGCCGAGCGGTGCAGCTCCGCCACGAGCGAGCTGAGCCGGTGGGGCGTGCCGGCCACGGCGGCGCTGCGCTCGACGGACTCCAACTCCTCGAGGCACCGGTCCAGGCCGAAGTCGCGAAGGTAGTCACCGTCCAACAGCGCCGGCAGATGGCGTTGCACGAAGGCGCTGTCGCCGGCGCTGCCGAGCAACAGGGAACGCATCCGGCCCGGCGGCACACCGTGCCGCCGGGCCAGGAGCAACGCCTCGGTGGCCAACGCGGCGTGCCCGAACCACTGGAGGTTGATCAGCAGCTTGGCCAGATAGCCGGCCCCGTGATCACCGACGTGGTGGATGGTCGAGGCGAACGACCGCAGCAGCGGCGTGGCGGCCTCCAGTGCTTCGCCGGGCCCGCCGACATAGAGCGTGACGGTGCCCTCCCGCATCGCCGACACCCCGCCGCCCATCGGCGCGTCGAGGTACGTCACATCGTGTTGCCGAGCCAACTTCTGGCCGGTCTCAACCGATCCACTGGTCAAGTCGATCCACATGCGACAGTCCACCGGGGAGTACTCCGCCAGCTCGGCGTTCCCCGGCAGGACGGTCAGCAGGACGTCACAGGAATCCAGCTCCGAGACCCACCGGGCACCGGCCTCCTCGGCAGCCGGCCGCCGAGAGGGCCGGATGTCGGTGGCCACGACGTCATGTCCGGACGCGACCAGCCGGGCGATCAACGGCGTGCCCATGCGCCCGACCCCGACCACCCCGACCGTCCCCGGCATCCTCATGGCGCCAGTATCACGGCCGCAGCCGACCAGCTAGTGCTGGGAGTGCTTGGGCAGGAGCCCGACCAGGAGCAACGCCAGGACGAAGACGCCGGCGCAGATGGCGAACACCAGGTCGGCGGCGGCGAAGTAGGACGACGTCGAGGGCTGCCCGACGCGGGCGAAGAACACGGTGCCGAGGGCGGCGACGCCGACGGCACCGGCGAACTGCTGGGCGGCGTTGAGCACACCCGCGCCGGTGCCGACTTCTTCGGTGGTGGCGTCGCCGAGGATGAAGTCGAACAGCGGGATGAACAGCAGCCCGGAGCCGGCGCCGGTCAGGAACAGGGCCGGCGCCAACTGCCACACGGTGACGGCCGCACCCCAGTGCGCGGTGGACCACCAGAGCGCGAGCAGACCGACGACGGCGATGGCCAGTCCCAGATGCAGGTTGGCCCGCCCTAGCCTTGCGGCGAGCACCGCACCGGACAGCAGCGTGGCGACCGCGGTGCCCGCCGCCCAAGGGATCAGCGCGAAGCCGGTGTCCAGCGGTGTCCAGCCCAGGCCCGACTGGAGCAGCAGGTTGACGGCCAGGACGAACGCGCTGAGCGAGGCGTAGAAGCCGCCGGTGATCAGCAGGCCGACGATGAAGCTGCGCTTGCCGAACAGCGACCGGGTGATCACCGGGTGGCTGCTGCGGCGTTCCGACACGACGAACAGGCCGAAGGCCACCAGCCCGCCGGCGATCATCGCGTACGTCCACGACGGCCAGCCGAGGTCGCGTCCCTGGATGAGCGGCACGATCAGGAGCGCCGAACCGGCGGTGAGCAGGCCAACGCCGAGCAGGTCCAGGCGGGCGCCGCTGTCCTCGCCGCTGTGCCGCGGCAGAACGCGCCAGCCGAGGGCGGCGGCCAGCAGGCCGGTCGGCACGTTGATCAGGAAGATCGACCGCCACTGGCTGCCGAACAGGTCCAGGTGCAGCAGCCAGCCGGCGAGGATCGGCCCGGCCACCATGGCCAGCCCCATGATCGGGCCGAACGGCATCAGTGCCCTGCGCAGGTGCTCCGGCGGGAAAACGATCTTCACCAGGGCCATGCCCTGCGGGATCATCACCGCTCCGAACAGGCCCTGGAACAGGCGGGCGACGATCAGGAAGCCGGCGCCGGGCGCGAGGCCGCAGGCCAGCGACGCAGCCGTGAAGCCGGCCATGCCGAGCAGGAACAGCCGGCGGCGGCCGAGCAGGTCGCCGAGCCGGCCGGAGGTGATCAGGCCGAGGGCGAAGGCCGCGGTGTAGGCGGACAGCACCCACTGCAGGGTCATCGGCCCGCCGCCGAGGTCGGCGCGGATCGCGGGGCCGGCGAGGTTGGCGACGCTGGTGTCGACGAGGTCCATGAGGTCGGCGATGACGACGACCACCAGGACCAGCCAGGCGCGGCCGAGCGGGAGCGGAGCGGCACGGGCCGTCTCCGACGAACTAAGTTCGATATTCACGAACTAAGTTCTAGAAGACGAACTTAGTTCGTGTCAAGGTAGGGTGGTCACCATGCCCGCCGACCCCGGACAACGCCGCGCGTCCCGCCACGCACCGGCTCCCGCCGCCTCCGCACCGATCGCGCCGCGCAAGATGCCGATCACCGCTGATCGGATCACCGACGCCGCGCTGCAGGTTATCGCGGCCGAGGGCTACGACGCGCTGACGATCCGCCGGGTGGCGGCCGTGCTCGACACCGGGCCGTCCTCGCTGTACGCGCACATCGTCAACAAGGACGATCTCGACGATCTGCTGATCGGCCGGCTCTGCGCCGAGATCGAGTTGCCCGAACCCGACCCGGCCGCGTGGCGGCAGCAGATCCTCGACGTGTACGCCCAGATCCGCGACCAGTACCTGAGATACCCGGGCGTCTCCCGCGCCGCGCTGGCCATGGTCCCCACCCACCTCGAAACGCTGCGGGTCAGCGAGGGCATCCTGGCGATCCTGCTGGCCGGCGGCATCGAACCGCAGACCGCCGCCTGGGCGATCGACGCGCTCAGCCTCTACGTCAGCGCCTACGCCCTGGAACGCTCGCTCGTCCAGCAACGACAACACCATCGCGACGACGCCTGGGTCCTCGGTCGGGACGAACTCGTCAGCCGGTTCAGCGCCCTGCCGGCCGACCGCTTCCCGAACACCCGGCGTCACGCCGCCGAACTGACCGCCGGCACCGGCCACGACCGGTTCGACTTCACCGTCAACCTGATCATCGACAACCTCGCCAGGTAGTTGCAAGTTCAACTACCACCCGCGTACACTGCTCGACGTGCGCGAACTCGGCCTTCGTGACACCAACGGCATCCTCCGCCAGCCGTGGGTGCGGCCGAGGCGGTCCAGCGCCGGCCTGGGCTGGCACCGGATCTTCGTCTCCACGCAGGCGGAACGCGCCTACCGCGCCAGCTTCGACGCGGCGCGGACCAGCACCGTGATCCTGCACCTGGACGGGCCGGTACAAGTGAGCCGCGGCCGCAACCGCCCGCGCACGGTGCCGGCGGGCGGCCTGTTCATGCATCCCGCCGGGCACGATCTGACCGTCGAACTGGGCGGCAGCCTGAACACCGTGCACGTCTACCTCGCCGACGAGGCGTTCGGCGAGAAGGTCGAACTGGCCGAGGAGGTCGGCGCGGTCGACCCGCTGGTGGAGCAGTTGGTGCTCGCGCTGGACGGGGTGCTGCGCGACTGGGAGCCGTCGGCCATCACGTACGTCGATCACCTGACCGCGTTGCTGGCCAGCCACCTGGCCCGTCGGCGACAGCCCACGCCGGTCGTCGGCCTGACCGAGCGCCAGCTCGCGGCGGTCCGCGAGCTGATCGAGGCCCGCATCGCCGAACCGTTGCCACTGACCGATCTCGCGGACGCGGCGGCGCTGAGCGTCAGTCAGTTCGTACGCCAGTTCAAGGCCAGCACCGGCGACACGCCCCACCGCTACCTCGTCGGCCTGCGGCTCCGGCACGCCCAACGGATGTTGCGCACGAGCACGTTGCCGATCGCGGACATCGCGGTGCGGTGCGGATTCAGCCACCAGGAGCACCTGACCCGGGTGATGCGGTCACGGCTGGGCACGACTCCGGGCGCGGTCCGGGCGAACGGCCAGAACGTGCAGCGCGGCGCGCATTCCGTGCAGGCGGACCGGGTCTGACCCGGCAATACTCTGGCGATGACCCACGACACAGATGTCCTGGTCGTCGGCAGCGGGCCCGCCGGCGGGTCGGCCGCGCTGCTGCTGGCCACGTACGGCGTGCGGACCACGCTCGTCACCAAGTACGGCTGGGTGGCGAACACACCACGGGCGCACATCACCAACCAGCGCACCATGGAGGTCCTGCGGGACCTCGGCATCCAGGCCGAGGCCGAGGCGCAGGGCACGCCGCAGCACCTGATGGGCGACACGGTGCTGTGCACATCCTTGGCCGGCAAGGAGATCGGCCGCATCCGCACCTGGGGCACCGGCGACGCCTCCGCCACCGAGTACGGCGCGGCGAGCCCGTGCGGCATGATCGACCTGCCGCAGAACTACCTGGAGCCGATTCTGGTCGGCCGGGCGGCCGAGCGCGGCGCGAAGATCCGCTTCGACACGGAGTTCCTGTCCCTGCAACAGGATTCCGACGGCGTCACCGCGACCGTGCTGGACCGGGTGCGCGGGGAGACGCAGACGATCCGCGCCCGCTACCTGATCGGCGCGGACGGCGGTCGCAGCCTGGTCGCCGAGCAGATCGGTCTGCCGGTCGCCGGTCGTACCGGCAAGGCCGGCAGCATGAACATCGTCTTCGACGCCGACCTGAGCCGGTACGTCGCGCACCGGCCGAGCATTCTGTACTGGGTGATGCGGCCGGGCGCGGAGATGGGCGGCATCGGCATGGGCCTCGTGCGGTGCGTGCGGCCGTGGCACCAGTGGCTGCTCACGTGGGGGTACGACATCAACCAGGCGCCGCCGGAGGTCGACGACGCGGCGGCCACCGCGATCGTGCGGGACCTGGTCGGCGATCCCGAGCTGGACGTGACGATCAGTTCGACATCACTGTGGACGGTCAACCACAGCTATGCCACGGAGTACTCGGCGGGCCGGGTGTTCTGCGCCGGCGACGCCGTGCACCGGCACCCGCCGTCGAACGGCCTCGGCTCCAACACGTCCATTCAGGACTCGTACAACCTGGCCTGGAAGCTGGCCATGGTGCTGCGCGGCGACGCGGACCCGGCGCTGCTGGACAGCTACACCGCCGAGCGGGCCCCGGTCGGCCGGCAGATCGTGGACCGGGCCAACCTCAGCCGCGACCAGTTCCTGCCGATCTTCGAGACGCTGGGCATCGCGGGCGGCGGCGACGACGAGGCGATCACGCTCGGCATGAAGGCGTTGGACGCGCCCGACGCGGACGGGGCGGCGCGGCGGGCCCGGATGACCGAGGCGATCGAGCTGAAGAACTACGAGTTCAACGCGCACGGCGTGGAGATGAACCAGCGCTACGTGTCGTCGGCGGTGATCCCGGACGGTTCGCCGGAAGAGGTGTTCCGCGCCGACAAGGAGCTGTACCACCAGGCGACGACCCGGCCCGGCGCACGGGTGCCGCACGCGTGGCTGGTCGGCCCGGACGGCCACCGACTGTCCACACTGGACCTCGTCGGCAAGGGCCGGTTCACCCTGCTCACCGGCATTTCCGGCACGACCTGGGTGGAGGCGGCCGCGTCGCTGCCCGTCACCGTGACCAGGATCGGGGTGGAGGGACTGCGCGACGCGTACGGGGATTGGCTGCGGGCCAGGGAGATCGACGAGGACGGCGCGCTGCTGGTGCGTCCGGACGGCTACATCGCCTGGCGCGCCGCGCGGCTGCCGGACGATCCGGCGGCCGCGCTGGCGCGGGCGTACACCTCGATCGTCAGGCCTGCTTCGGCCCCGCGCTGATCACGACCTCGAACTCCAGCAGGTTGGCGCCGGTCCCCACGGGCCGGCCGCCGCCGTGGTTGCCGAAGGCCTTCGCGGCCCACGCCTGGTAGGCCTCGTCGGACTCCCATCGGGTGTAGACGAAGTAGCGGTTGTCGCCGGCCACCGGGCGGAGCAGCTCGAAGCCCAGGAAGCCGGGCTCGGAGTCGACCGCGCCGGCGCGGGCCGCGAACCGCTTCTCCAGTTCCTCGCCCTGGCCATCGGGCACCTCGACCGCGTTGATCTTCACGACTGCCATGGCGCCAGCCTACGCCCGGCCACACTGTGGCGGAGCGCACACGTTCCGGCTGGACAAGGCACCTTTGTAGGGGCAAGTCGGCCCGAACGTGCGCTGATCCGGCCCCGTCCGCTGGCTAGCATCGAAAGGACCGCCGCGGGTTAGGGAAGAGGAATTTCGTGCACGTCGTCACCGGAGCAACCGGCCTGGTCGGTTCCGCGCTCGTGCTGGAGCTGCTGCGCCGCACCGACGCCGACGTCGCGTGCCTCGTCCGCCCCGGCCGTTCCGACGCTTCGACCCGGTTGACCGCCGCTCTCGGCGCCGCCGCGCGCGCGTTCGGTCACGGCGAGGCGTTCGACGCCGACATCCGGCACCGCTGCGTCGCTGTCGCGGCCGACGTCGATCTCCCGCTCTGCGGCGTCGATCCCGCCCGTTTTCCCGCCGGCGCGACCGAGTTCTGGCACTGCGCCGCCGACCAGCGGTACGAGGAACGGCACTGGGAAGGTTTGCAGCGCACCAATGTGCTCGGCACGCGGCACGCCGTCGACCTGGCGACCACGCTCGGATGCCTGTCCTTCAACCACTTCAGCACCGCCTACGTCGCCGGCCGTCGCTATGGGACGGTGCGTGAGCGGGCGGTCACCGATCCGCTGCACAACAACCGTTACGAGGAAAGCAAGATCGCCGCCGAGTGGGTGGTCCTGGCGGCCGACGGCTTGGTGAAGCGAATTCTGCGGCCCGGCATCGTCATCGGGCACAGCGTCACCCATGCCCTGGTCGGCGGCCATTCCGGCATGTACGGCATTCACCGCCAGCTCGTGCAGGTCGAGCGGATGCTGTCCATGCTCGGCGATCCCGCCGTGCGGACCCGGCCGCTCCGCCTTCGGGCCGACCGCGCCACGCCCGTCGACCTCGCTCCCGTCGACCTTGTCGCCGCCGACGCCGTCTCCCTCAGCCGCTCCGGCCATGCCGGCGTGTTCCACCTGACCCATCCCACCGGCATCCGCCTCGGCGACGGCCTGGACCTCATGTTCGACGTCGCCGGCCTGCCCCGGCCGCACTACACCTATTCCGACGCCGGCTTCGCCCCCGCCGACCGCGAATTCGATCGCAAGATCGACTTCTTCCGCTCGTACCTCACCGGCGCCAAGACCTTCGACCGCACCCGCCTGCTCGCCGCCGTGCCGGCTCCCGCGGTGTCCTCCTGGCACCTGGACCTGGCGGTCCTGCGGGAGTTCCAAGTCTGGTACCAGACCCACGCCACCTCGCTCCGAACCGTCCCCTCCCTGAGCCGGTAGACCCCCGCGAGTCACGCTCTCAGGCACCCCGAATGTAGGAATCAGGCAGAACTGAGCCTCGGGGCTCAGTTCTGCCTGAAACCGGCATTCGGTGTGCCCCAGAGCGTGACTCGCCGGAATTCGGTTGCGCGGCGTTGGGTTACGGGTGTTGAATGCCCGGCCTCGTGGGGGACTTCATTCGGGCGCTGTGGCGCGCGCACCGCGGACTGGCGGCGGCGTGGTGGATTCTGCTGCTGGCGCAGGCGATTCTGCCGGCGGCGTTCGCGTACACGACCGGCGCGCTGATCAGCGCGACAGAGCCGACAACACCGCTGATCGGGCTGGCAACGGTGTTCCTGCTGATGCAGATCCTTGCCCCTCTGCACGCCCAGGTCGGCACGAACCTGGGCGATCACCTGTCGTCCCGCCTGCAGGACCGGCTGATCACGGCGGCGACGGGACCGGCGGGCATCGCGCACCTGGAATCGACGGCGCTGGCGGGCGAGCTGGCGGTGGCCCGCGACTTCGACCTGGGCATCTCGGGGCCGCCGCTGGCGCTGTCGATGGGCATGATCGCGGGCAGCCTGGTGGAGGCGCTGGCGGGCGCGGGCCAGGCGATCCTGCTGGCGACGTACCACTGGTGGGCCGGCGCGACGCTGGCCGTCGCCTGGCTGGCGACGCACTGGCTGCTCAAGGATGCCGGCGTCTGGCACCGAGACACCGAAGAAGTCCAGTACGCCCAGCGGCGCGCGGAATACACGTACCGGCTGGCGGTGGATCCGCCGGCGGGCAAGGAGATCCGGCTGTTCGGCCTGAGCGACTGGACGGTCCGGCAGTTCGTCCACAACAGACGGAAGCTGGTCGACCTGCGCTGGCAGGCGACGAAACTGCGGCAACGCGGCGTCGGCTGGACCCTCGCGCTGCTGACGGCGGCGAACGGCGTGGTCTTCTGGACGCTGGCGATGGACACGACCGGCCTGGGCCAGAAGGCCACCTACGCGCAGGCAGCGATCGGCACGGCGGCACTGGCCTTCGGCGGCCTGAACTGGGCGCTCCCGCCGGCGATCGAGGCGGTTCGGGCGGCGCTGCGCCTGGACAGGAGCATGGCCGAGGTCGGTGGCCTGCCAACCGGTTCCCGCATGCCCACGGGCACGGACTTGCGGTTCCGGAATGTCCGGTTCAGTTATCCCAACGCCGACAAGCCCGTGCTGGACGGCCTCGACCTGACGATCCCGGCCGGCACCTCGCTGGCGGTGGTCGGCCTGAACGGGGCCGGCAAGACGACGCTGGTCAAGCTGATCTGCCGGCTCTACGACCCGACCGGCGGCACGGTCGAGGCGGACGGCGCCGACCTGAAGACCCTGGACCTCGACCACTGGCGCTCCAAGGTGACGGCGGTGTTCCAGGACTTCATCCGCTACCAGTTGCCGCTCAGGGACAACGTCGCGCCGACCGGAGCGTCCGAAGAGGACATACGAACCTCGCTCAACGCCACCGAGGCGGAATTCACCGGCCTGGACACGGTGCTGTCCAAGGGATACGACGACGGAACGGACCTCTCCGGCGGCCAGTGGCAGCGGATCGCGCTGGCCCGCGCGCTCTGCGCGGTGAGACAGGGCGCCGGCATCGTCGTGCTGGACGAACCGACGGCGCAGCTGGACATCAAGGGCGAGACCGAGGCCTTCACCCGGTTCCTGGAACAGACCCGGGGCTGCACGACGATCCTGGTGTCGCACCGCTTCGGCACCGTGCGGCAGGCCGACCGGATCTGTGTTCTGGACAACGGAAAGGTGGCGGAGCTGGGCACCCACGACGAGCTGATGGCCGCGAACGGCAAGTACCGCACGATGTTCGACCTGCAGGCGGCGAGGTTCCGGAATGACTGAACTGCCCGGCTGGCTGCCCTCTCTGGTCCGTTCCCTGAGACTCGGCTACCGCGCCGGCCCGACGCTGATCGCCGTGGCCTTCCTGACGACGGTCGGAGCCGCGATCCCGGATGCCTTGCTGGCACTGGCTTTCTCGCTCCTCGCCACGAACATCGCACTGGCCGCCACGCTCCTGGCCGTGCTGGCGATCGGCGGGTGGCTGCTCGCCACCGTCAGCGACCGGGCGAACCGCCGCTTCGCCGACCGGGCGGCGATCGTCGTCGAGGAACACGTCGCCCGCCTGCAATCCGAGATCACGACCATGGAGCACCACGAGCGCCCCGAGGTCATGGACCGGATCTCGGTGCTCCGCGACCACGCCGGGGCGCTGAGCGAGCTGTACCAACAACTCTTCTCCACGTTGGGCGCTCTCGCCCGGTTGGTGATCACGGTCGGCCTGCTGGTGGCCGCGAACCCCTGGTTCGGGCTGCTCGGCGTCGTCGCGGTGCCGGCGGTGCTGGTCTCGACCTGGCGCGCCGACGCCGAGCGACGGGCCGAGGAGGCCGGCGCGCAGCACGACCGCCTGGCCAAGCACATGTTCGAGCTCGGCACGACTCCCGGCCCGGCCAAGGAGATCCGCGTCTTCGGCGTCCAGGACAAGATCAGGACCACCCGCCGGCAGGCATGGCGAGAGCGGCATCGCAAGCTGTCCAGAGCCCGCTGGCAGACGGCCTGGTGGCAGGCCGGCGCGCACGCCCTGTTCGGCGTCGCCTTCCTGGCCGCCATCGTCTCGGCCGTGCACCGACCGACGACGCTGCTGCTCGTGCTCGCCGCCGGCGGCCGGCTCGCCCAGTACGTGGCGAACACGGTGCAGCAAACCCACTTCTTCCGCACGATCTGGCTCGACGTCTCGCGCCGCCTGGCTTGGCTGGAGGACTACGCCGTCGCCCAAACCCACAGCGCGACCGGGCAACCGCCACGAACCCTGCGACACGGCATCAGCCTCGACACCGTCTCGTTCCGCTACCCCGGCACCGACAGGAACGTCCTCGACGACATCACGGTCACGCTCCCCGCCGGCACAACCGTCGCCATCGTCGGCGAGAACGGCGCCGGCAAGTCCACGCTCGTCAAGCTGCTCTGCCGGCTCTACCAACCGACGACCGGCCGCATCCTGGTGGACGGCGTCGACCTCGCGACGATCGACCCGGCCCGGTGGCGGGACCGCGTTTCCGGCGCTTTCCAGGACTTCTTCCCGTTCGAGTACACCGCCGGCGAGTCGATCGGCGTCGGAGACCTGCCGCACATCGATGATCCTGTCGCACTTCACACCGCCGTCAGCCGGGCCGGTGCGGGCGACGCGGTGCCGGAGCTGACCACGCAACTGGGCGTGACCTGGGAGAACGGCGTCGACCTCTCGCACGGCCAGTGGCAGAAGGTGGCGCTCGCCCGCGGCTTCATGCGCCCCGACCCGCTGCTGCTCGTGCTGGACGAGCCGACGTCGGCGCTCGACGCCGCCACCGAGGACGCGCTGTTCGACCGCTCCGCCGACGCCGCCGGCCGGGGCGTCACGGTGCTGGTCTCACACCGGTTCGCCACGGTGCGGATGGCCGACCTGATCCTCGTGCTGGACGGCAGCCGGCTGGTCGAACGCGGTTCGCACGCCGAGTTGATGGCCGCCGGCGGCCGGTACGCTCGGCTGTACCGGATCCAGGCCCGCGCGTACGGCCGAACGGGCAGTTGATCCAGGTCGCGGGCGGCCCCGATTTGGTCCGCCCCGGTTAGACGACGATAACCTGACGGACATGGACGAGATTGTGGACACCGGCGCCGTGTTGCCCGGCGCGGCCTGATGCGGCTGCGGATCTCCGCGTGCGGCGGGGTGTTCGCCGTCGACGGCCAGGTCGTCTGGGACGACTACCTGGACCACCGGCAGGTCGTGCTGGGCACCGACACCGACGAGGTGCTGCGCTGGTTCATCCGCTGGCGCGACCGCGACTCGGTGCCGGAGCGGCACCGGGCCGTCGTCGAGGCCCTGCTGGCCAACGACGTCCTGGTCGCCGAGGGCTCACAGCGGGACGCCCAGGAGCAGGCGGTGCTGCACGCCTGGGGCAGCTGGGGTCCGGTCGCGCGGGCGTACCACTACTCGACCCGGACCACCCGCGGCACCCGCTTCCCCACCCCCGACGAGCCGACCGAGCCGCTCAGCGCTTTCCCTGACACGGAACGGATTCCGCTGCCGTCGGCGGAGCAGGCCCAGTGGCAGCACCGGGATCTGCTCGACGTGCTCCACCTTCGCCGTGACCACCGGGAGTTCGGCGGCGGCCCGGTGCCGCTGACCGCGCTCGGCGCGCTGCTGCAGGTGAGTGCCGTCAATTCGACCGAGCTGTACCCGGCCATCCGGGACGTCGAGGGCGTCAAGCCCGGCGTCTACCACTACGACAGCCGCCGGCACGAGCTCGCCCTGGTCGGCGACGCCGTCTCCGACGCGGAACTGGTCGCGGCCTGCGGCGACCAGCCATGGGTCACCGGCGCCGGCCTGGCCGTGTTCTACACGAGCGTCGTACGGGACCAGGACTCGCCGCGGGCCTATCGCATGCTGCAGCTCGACGCCGGCCACACGAACCAGACGCTCTCGCTGGCCGCGACCGCCCTGGGCCTGCGGACCACGTTCACCGCCGCGATCCGGGACGAGCTCGTCGAGGAGCTGATCGGCTGCGACCCGGCGACGGAGCTGGCCATCGGCTGCGCGATCGTCGGCACCGCTTGAGCGACCCGCGGGAACGGCGCGCCGCGCAGCGGTCCGGCACCGCCCACCAGGACAGCACCAGTCGGGTTCTTCACACGGGCGCGGGCAACGTGCCGAAAACGGACTCCACTCGGCGTGCCAGGTCGAGGAGTTCCCGGTCATGGCCGTGTGCGCCGTCGAGCTCCATTCCGACGGGCAGGCCGTGTCCGGTCAGTGCCAGGGGGATGCTGATGCCCGGCAGGCCGGCTCCGCTGGTGGGAACGGTGTTCTTCGCGAGAAACAGGTCGTTGACCTCTTCGCCCGCGACGGTGAACTTCGACCGATGGTCGATCAGCGGGGCGACGCAGGGCGTCGTCGGAAAGAGCAGCGCATCGAAGCCGGCGCGCGTGAATACGGCGCCGAGCCGGCGCTGCAGCTCCGGCCGATCGACGGACAGCGCCGCCTCGTAGGTCTCCCGAGAAGCAAAGCCCGGCCCGCTCGGCAGGACGAGATGGCTCCACACTTCCCTGAGCTCCGGCTTGAGCCCGTCGTAAATCTCATCGAAGGAAACCGGGAAATCGTTTCGGCGAAGAAACTCCGAGACCGATTCCATCGTCTCACGGAAGAAGATGTTCCACGTCAGCCGATCCGCCATCAGCGAGAAGTCCTCACCGAGGTCGATTTCGACAACTTCGGCGCCGGCGTCCCGTAGGCGCCGGAGCGCGTTCTTGAAGTGCGCTTCCACCTCGGGGTCGATCAACTCCATGTACTGCCTCGGAGCATAGGCGAACTTCGCTCCCTTCAGATCGGAACGACCAGGAGGAGCGGCCACGTCCTTCGTGACGATCCGATCGATCAGCGCGCAGTCCTCGACGCTGCGCGCCAGGACGCCGGTCGTGTCGAGCGTGTGCGAAATCGGCGCGACGCCACCACCCGACCATCGTCCCGTGGTCGGCTTGAAACCCACCACACCACACAGAGACGCGGGCACCCGAATGGAGCCGACCGTGTCACCGCCCAATGCCGCAGGCACGATCCGAGCAGCGACAGACGCTCCGGAGCCACTCGACGATCCCCCCGACACATGATCGCGGCCGTAGGGATTCTTCACCTGCCCGTAGCGGCTGTTGTCCCCGGCGAGCCCGAAGGACATTTCAACGAGGTTGTTCTTGCCGAAGACGATCCCACCGGCATCTTCGAGCGCGGCGACAACGTCGGCGTCGTCGGCCGGCACGAAACTCCCCAGGGTTTCCACGCCGAGCGTCGTACGAAGACCACGCGTCGCGTAGCTGTCCTTCACCCCGATCGGCACGCCGAGGAAGGGAGCCCTGGAACCAGCGGCGCGCGCCTTGTCCGCTTCCCGGGCCGCGGTCAGCACGGCGGATTCATCTATCGTGATGAAGGAGTTCAGGTCGGAGTATTTCCGCGCGCGCCGCAGAAGTGCGGCGGAGTACGACTCGGCCGTGATATCGCCGTCACGGATCGCGGCGGCCGCGGCCGCTACACCAAGTTCAGCCAGCTCGTCGTCCCCTGACACCGGCACCTTCTCGTCTCGCATGAACACCTCTCAGATTCGAAGAAACACGCATCAGCCGGCCGCCATCAGACGTTCGGGGCCGCATCTCCGGGCCGATGGACGCCGGTCCGCACGGGCCCGACCGCCGCGAAGTAAAGCGATCGTTCTACCTGAACGTAGCACGCTCCACGCCCGAAGTAAACCGATCGCTATACTTGTGGCATGGGAACGAGTGAGGCGACGGCCCGTGCCCCCCGAGGCGGGCGCGGTGCGCGGGAACGCATCCTGCACGCCGCGGTGGAGTTGTTCGCCCGCGACGGCATACACGCCACCGGTATCGCGAAGCTGACCGACGTGGCCCACGTGTCGACTCGAACGCTCTACCAGCACTTCCCGAGCAAGGAGGCCCTGGTCAGCGCCTACCTGCACCGTGTCGAGTCAGAGCCGGACGGGCCTGTGCACGTCGAGGCCGCTCTGGAGCGCAGTGATCTCAGCGCACGCGAGCGTCTCCTGGAGCTGTTCGCCGAACTCCCGGCCGACTCGCCACCGCCACAGGTCGAGCGCGGCTGCCCACTGCACAACGCCGCCGTCGAGGCGGCCGGGACGATGCCCGAAGCCGCAGCACTGGTCGCGCGACACAAGAGGGAGTTCACCGCGCGCCTGACCAAAACTGCCGCCGAGGCCGGCGCCCAAGATCCCGAAACCCTGGGACGGCAGCTCGCGGTGCTGTTCGAGGGCGCCCGCGCCCTGTCCACCTCGCTCAACGACACGCAACCGTTCCACGACGTCCGAGAACTGGCCACAACGCTGATCAACCAGGCGACCGGACCGGCCTGACGGCGCCATGTCGGCGGTCGGGACGCCGGTGCACGACGACCTGCTCAGAGCGATTCGGCCAGGGCCGCGAACTCCCGGATGAGCGGGCTGCGGCGGCCGGCCTCCCAGGCCAGGCAGACCTGGTTGGGCGGGATGTCGCGGACCGTCACGTGCACGATGTCCGGCCGTGTGTAGAACGTCGCCGTCGACAGCGGTAGCACGGTGACACCCCGGCCGGTGGCCACGTGCTCCAGCTTCTCCTCCACGGCCGAGAAGTGCCCGACCGCCACCCGGGTGCCGTCCCGCAGCTCGGTGGCGATGTCCCGCCACTCCGGAACCGCGTCCGGATTCTGCAGCAGGTGCTCGTCGGCGAGGTCGGCGATGGCGATCGTCTCCTTGCCGGCCAGCCGGTGATCGGCCGGTAGCACGGCCACCCGCGGCTCGGACATCAGCGGCCGCACCGTCAGCCCGGACTGGTCGACGGGCAGCCGGATGTACGAGACGTCGACCCGGCCGTCGCGCACGACCTCGACCTGGTCGTCCCAGTTGGTGCGCACGACGTTCACGGTCAGCTCGGGATGCCGGTCGGACAACGCCCGCACCGCGGCCGTCACGATCAGGCCGGGCATGAAGCCGACGGTGAAGGAGTTCTGTCCACGGGCGGCCCGACCGACCCGAAGCCGCAAAGCGTTGGCGCCGGCCAACAACGGCCGGGCGTCGGCCAGCAACTGCTCCCCGGCGGCCGTCAGCTCGGTGCGGCGGCGGTCACGGGCGAACAGCTGCACCTTGAGCTCGTCCTCCAGCGCGCGGATCTGCCGCGACAGCACCGGTTGGGCGATGTGCAGCCGCTCCGCCGCCCGCCCGAAGTGCAATTCCTCGGCCACGGCGACGAAGTACCGCAGTTTGCGCAGGTCGACGTCCATCACAGGAAGTATCACCTCAGAAGGGGAACGGAGCCACCGCACCGCCGCGATGCGTGTCGCAACGGGACGACGCCGGCAGGGAGCCGGTCAAGTGGCCCCCTATGAGACCCGAGCCGGCGGGACCAGACTATCTCTGGCCGAGCTCTTCCACCGCACTCGTCGACCGCCATGACCGATTGCCGGGGTCGACCGCGGATGTGGATGTGCCACGGCCGCGGCGTGAGGTGATCTCAGCGATTCGGTCGGCGCGCAACAGCAGTGACGACCGGTGAGGTCGACCCTTCGATCGCGGTGTCGAATCGCGCCCATCATCGGTGGCCACCCTCACCGTCTCGCCATTCCAACCATGGCCGACACCGCCGTGACGACCGACAACACCTGCGAACGACCCGAGAGGATCCTTGCATGGGAGGGAAGGTAGCTATGTCGTCCATGATCAGCCTGCGGAGGATGACGCCAGCGGTCGTGGTCTCCGCAACCGTCGCCGCGCTGCTTGTCGCGCCAATCACGACGCCGGCGTCCGCGACGCCGACGCAGGCGACCGCGAGCACGCCGGAGTTGGTGGTCAGGAACTTCGGCTACAACGCCGGCGGTTGGCGAGTAGACAAACATCCCCGATTCCTGGCCGACGTCAACGGCGACGGCCGCGCCGACATCGTCGGATTCGGCGACGCCGGGGTCTGGGTCTCCCTGGCCCGGGCCAACGGAACCTTCGCCGACCCACAACTCGTCGTCAACAACTTCGGCTACAACCAAGGCTGGCGAGTCGACCAACATCCGCGATTCCTCGCCGACGTCAACGGCGACAGGCGGGCCGACATCGTCGGATTCGGCAACGACGGAGTCTGGGTCTCCCTGGCCCGAGCCAACGGAACCTTCGCCCCGGCGCAGCTCGCCGTCAACAACTTCGGCACCGCCCAAGGCTGGCGGGTCGACCAGCACCCCCGATTCCTCGCCGACGTCAACGGCGACGGCCGCGCCGACATCGTCGGATTCGGCAACGACGGAGTCTGGGTCTCCCTCGCCCGAGCCAACGGCACCTTCGCCGACCCACAACTCGTCGTCAACAACTTCGGCTACAACCAAGGCTGGCGAGTCGACCAGCACCCCCGATTCCTCGCCGACGTCAACGGCGACGGCCGCGCCGACATCGTCGGATTCGGCAACGACGGAGTCTGGGTCTCCCTCGCCCGAGCCAACGGAACCTTCGCCCCGGCACAGCTCGTCCTCAACAACTTCGGCTTCAACGCGGGCGGCTGGCGAGTCGACCGACACCCCCGATTCCTGGCCGACGTCAACGGCGACAGGCGGGCCGACATCGTCGGATTCGGCAACGACGGAGTCTGGGTCTCGCTGGCCCAGCAGAACGGAACCTTCGCCCCGGCACAGCTCGTCCTCAACAACTTCGGCTTCAACGCGGGCGGCTGGCGAGTCGACCGACACCCCCGGCTCCTGGCCGACGTCAACGGCGACGGCCGCGCCGACATCGTCGGATTCGGCAACGACGGGGTCTGGGTCTCGCTGGCCCAGGCGAACGGAACCTTCGCCGCGGCACAGCTCGTGGTCAACAACTTCGGCTACAACCAAGGCTGGCGGGTCGACCAGCACCCCCGATTCCTCGCCGACGTCAACGGCGACGGCCGCGCCGACATCGTCGGATTCGGCAACGACGGAGTCTGGGTCTCCCGTAACTGACCCGGACGGATGATCACGGGGAGCCCTCCGGCGCAGGCCTGATCCTCACGGATCCGGTCCTGCCCGGGGGGCTCCCCGGCCGTCGTCACGGGTGCTGTCGACGAACTTCCGCGGGTCGCACCGAAGCTACAGGGCCAGCTCGGCGACGGCGTCGGTGTGCCGCGGCGCCCAGCCCAGCTCGCGGCGGGCCTTGGCGCTGGTCAGCTGCTGGTCCAGGGCGAAGGCCTCGGCGATCGGCCCCATCCGCTCGGTGGCCTCGGCCAGGTCGATCCGCTTGACCGGCACGCCGACCGCGTGGGCCAGGGCCCGGCTGACCTCGGCGATGGTCGGGTTCTGGTCGTCCACGCCGACGTAGACACTGCGTGGCTTGGCGTCCAGCGCCCGCACGTACAGCTCGGCGAGGTCGTCGACGTGCACCAGCGCCCAGTGCGTGCTGCCGTCGCCGATCTGCGCGAGCTCGCCGTCCCGGCGCGCCGGGTCGACGTAGAACGCCTCGATCAGGCCGCCGCCGTTGCCGTACACCAATCCCGGCATGACGATCACCGGCCGGCCGCCGTGGGCCAGCACCTGCTTCTCGTTGTCCAGGCGCCACGCGGTCAGCGCCGGCGGGGCCATCGGGTGCGTCTCGTCGGCGACGCCGTCGGTGTCGCCGAACACCCAGGTGCCGCCGGTGTGCACGTACGTGCCGCGGTCGGCCAGGCCGTCCTGCATCGCCTGGGCGGCGGCGAGGTCGACCTCGGCGGTCCGCTCGCCGGCCATGCCGAGGTGGATCACGGCGTCGGCGCGGGAAGCCTGCTCCCGCAACACATCCGTGTCCGTCAGCGCGCCGCGCACCGCGGTCGCGCCGGCCGCCTCGACGGCCGTGACGGAGTTGTCGCTGCGGGCCAGTGCGGTCACCTCGTGGCCGTGCCGCACCAGGGCCCGGATGGTCGGCCCGCCGACATAGCCGGAGCCGCCGGTGACGAAGACCTTCATCGCTTGGATCCTTTCTTTGCCTGACAAGAGTTTCGCTCCGGTCAGGCACCGGCGTCCAAGACCCTTTCCCGCCGCTGTGATGCCCTACGGGTATCAGGAGCCGTACTTGCTGGCGCAGATCGCCGGGCCGGCCGAGGTGAAGCCGTCCCGGAACGCCTGCACCCGGGCGAAGCCGGACGGCACCGTGGCGCCGTTCACGTCGGCGGCGATCAGGCTCGAACCCATCAGCATCTCGGCGACGGCCTCGTCCAGGTCCCCGGGCGAGAGCTGCAGCGCGCCCTGGTGGCCGGGCGTGATCGTGCCGGCCCACATGCCGGTCAGGCACGCCGTGAGCTGGCCGGTCGACGGACCGTCGACGGTGTGGCCGGTCGAGTGTTCGACGGCGAGTGCGAACCGCGACGCGATCTCGGCGAAAGCGGCGAAGTCACCGATGCCTCCCTTGGCGCCCTGACGCGGCGGCGTGCCGATCCGCACCAGGTTGGTCAGGTCGAGTGAGATTGTGTTGGTGCCGGGGCAATACGCCGCCGGTGACGTGGTCTTGGCATCCGAACAGGACTGTTGGCCGGCGACGATCCGCGCGTCGCTCCGCGGGAAGGCCGCCCGCAGCGTGGTCTGCAGGTCCCGCAGGGCGCTCTGGTCGCTGACGCGAAGATTTCCCTTGCCCAGGCCCTGGTCCCGGTCGTCCGGGGCGAACTGCTGCTCGGTGATCCGGTTCTGCACCTCGCGCACGTCGATCTGCGCGCATCGCTTGGCGCCGTTGGAAAAGCCGAGCTGGAAGGCCGTCACCCGGTCGAACGCGTCGCCGTGCGCGCCGTCGGCCTGCGCGCTGGTGCCGGCGCTGTCGCGGATGAAGAACAGCGTGGCCAGGATCTGGTTCAGGCCGGGCCCGGTGGACAGCTGGAAGTGCGGCGACCGGCCCTCGGCGACGTTTCGGAAGAACGTGCCGGCATAGCAGTCGGCCTGCTGCTCCTTGACGATCGTCGGCGTGGCCTGGTTGACGCTGCCGAGCCGGAACTGCACGGCGTGGCCGAGTTCGTGGGCCAGCACGGCGACCACGGCCATCGGCCCGAACGAGTCGTCGAGCCGCGGCAGCAACTGCCCGCGATCCCAGGACACGGAGTCGTCGGCCTGGCAGTAGAAGGCGTTGACCAGGCCGGCGGTGCTGGAGTTGCACACCTTGAGCGCCGGCCCGGTCGAATCGTAGGAGACCAGCCCCTTGACCGGCGCGAACTCCTTGCCGAAATCGGCCGGAAGTTCCTTCTCCCAGAAGGCCTGCACGTCCGCGACGGCGTTCGCGGCGAGCTTGTCGACCGCGCTGCCGTCGGAGTTGGCGACGGGCAGGCCGGCGTCGGCGACGCCGGGCCGCGGGCCGCTGTCACCGGTGGTGACGGCGAGGCCGGCGACCTGGTTCGGGTCGGGGCGCTCGACGGCGCCCGTGCCGGCGACGACCGTGGAGCAACCGGCCGTCAGCACCGCGACCGCAGCCAGCACGACAACGGCGGCGGACGCGACAGTCGGGCGGATCATCGGGATTCTCCAGGCGTGACAAGCGGTTCCGGCCGTTCCGGAAGCCGTTCGCGGGATACACGGACGGTTCCCGGCACCGGTTCACGCCGGACGCGAGATGGTGCCCTTTCGATCAGATGGCGTACTTCCAGCCGGTCAGCGCGTACGCCCCGATCCAGCCGCTGACCAGCGCCGATGCGATGAGAACGGCCAGCACGGTGCCGTTGCGGCGGCGGGCCAGCCCGACCGCGACCGGGATCAGCAGCGTGAACGCCGGGACCAGCAGCCGCATCTTGGAGTAGGTCACGCCGCTCGACCCGGCGGTCATCACCACCAACCCGATCCCGTACGCGATGAGCGGCCACGGCAGTTTGCGCAGCACCCCGACCACGCACAACACGATGGCCCCCAACACGACGACCATGTTCGCCGCCTCCATGACGGAGGTGTCGCCGGTCAGCACGTACCGGACGAACTCCCAGGTGTTCGCGCCGAAGTCGAAGGCCGTGCCCCAGCCGGCCTTCTGCACCGCGAACCAGCCGGTCAGGCTGCCGGTGCGGTTCGCGACCCAGCCGAGGAACCCGACCAGCCCGAGCGGACAGACGGCCGCCGCGACCCACGCCTTCGGCGTCCGGCCGTAGATGATCACGGCGACGATCACGATCAGGATCAGCACGCCCGAGCTGGGCCGGACCAGACCCGCTGCCGCGCAACAGGAAGCCGCCAGCCACCAGCGGCGTTCCATGACGCCGACCAGTGTCCACGCGGCCAGCGCGCTGAACAGCGCCTCCGAGTACACCATGGACAGCGTGACCGCCATCGGCGTCGCCGCGAACAACGCGACCGTGATCAGGCCCACTTTGCGGTCGTCGGGCAACCGCGCAATGCCGTAGGCGGCGAACAGCCCGGCGATCAGGCTGGCGGCCACCCCGACCAGGGGTAACGCGGTGTCCGTCAGCCGGCCGAGCATGCCGACCACCAGCGGGTAGCCGGGGAAGAACGCCAGCGTGGTGTCCGGCGTGAAGTTCCCGGCCGCGTCCACCTTGCCGAAGCCCGTGGTGGCGTAGCCGTCGCGGGCGATCGACAGGTACCAGTCGCCGTCCCAGGCCTTGAGCACGTCCAGCAGGGACCGGTCGTGCACGGCGGCGAGCACCCCCAGGATCGCCACGCCGGTGAGGCGGACCGCCAGGTAGACGCCCGCGGGCGCGAGGGCGTGCCGGGCCAGCCGCTCGACCAGCGGGGTCCTCTCGGCGGCTGTGATGAGTTCTGTGCGCAATTGTCGTCCGGTGGGCAGGCGGACGCCGCCGGTCGGCGCCCCGTTCGGGGATAGGTATGCGGTGGGGACGCCGCCGGGTTGCACGCGGTTTTCGATGGCATACTCGGCTCCGGTGGCCAGGGACGACGACTTCAGCGAGTACTTCGCGGCGCGGGCGCATGCCCTGCGGGCGACGGCGTACCTGCTGTGCGGCGACTGGCACCGGGCCGAGGACATCACACAGGTCGCGATGACCAAGCTGTACCTGGCCTGGCCCCGGCTGCGACAGGTCGGGCTCGACGCCTACGCGCGCAAGGTGGTGGTGCGGACGTTCCTCGCGGAGAACCGGCGGCTGTGGCGCAAGCGTGAACACCTCACCCACGAGCCGCCCGAGCTGCCTACCGGATCGGGTGACGCCGAGGAGCGCCTCCTCGTGCAGGCGGCCTTGTCCTCGGTGCCGCCACGGCAGCGGGCCGTGCTGGTGCTGCGCTACTGGAACGATCTGTCGGTCGAGGAGACCGCCGAGGTCCTCGGCTGCTCCGCCGGCACCGTCAAGAGCCAGGCCGCCCGGGGCGTGGCCGCCCTTCGGCGTCGGCTCGGACCACACTTCGACGTGCTCGAACCGGACGGGAGGTGAGCCGTGGACTCCTCCTCCGACGACGAGAAGGTGCGTGCGCTGCTGGCGCGGGCCGGTGACCAGCCCGGGCCGCCGCTGGGCTTCACGCCCGCGGCCATCGCCCGGCGCGGTCGCCGGATCCGGCTGGTCCGCTGGGGCGCGGGCGTGACCGGGGTGGTTGTCGTGCTGGCCGGGGTGACGTTGTCGCTGCTGCTGGTCACTTCGCGGCCGGTGGAGCCGGCCTCGCCGCCGTCTCCCCCGGCCCCCACGTCGACCGTGACGACGACCGTGGACGCCACCACGCCGACCACGACGTTGACCACGTCCCACGGTGCCCCGACCCCGACCTGAGCCCTCAGGCCGGCGGGATCTCCGCGCTGACCACCTTCGCCCCGCGGTCGTCGACCACCGCGACCGAGGCCAGGTCCGCCGGCGCGAGCAGCACCGCCCCATAGATCGGGAAGTCAGGCGTCGCGCTCTGCACCCAGCCGCCGGCCTCGTAGCCCTTGCCGGCGTGGTCGTACGCGAACAGCCGGCAGCGGGTTCCGCTCGGCACCGTCGCCGACTCCACCTCGATGCCCAGCCACCCGTTCGCCGGCGTGACCACCACGTGCAGGCTCGCGCCGCCGTTGCGGCCCGTCGCCTCCCGGGTTCCCGCGACCGGCGGGCCGTCGTCGGTGTCGTTGTCCGCGTGCAGCAGGGTTGGCGGCGGTGCGACGGGCGGCTGCGGGCCGGTGGCCCGGCCGATCACCAAGCCGATGGCCACCAGGGCAGCGATCCCCACTGCCGCGACGACGGTTCGCACCCACATGATGCCGCCACCCTAGTCTGGGCCCCATGTTCGCGAAACTGGCCGAGGACCTCGCCGAGCTGCCGGAGCTGCTGGCGGAGACCCGCACCTACGCCGCCCGCATCCTCGCCGGCCTCGACGACCGTCCGGTGGCCGTTTCCGCGTCCGCCGCCGCTTCCGCTGCGCTGCCCGAGTCCGGCGACGGCCTGCGCTCGGCCATGACGGCGTTCGCCTCGCGCTGGGAACCCGGCTTCGCGGCCAGCGCGGGCCCCCGCTACCTGGGCTTCGTCACCGGCGGCGCCACCCCGGCCGCGTTGGCCGGCGACTGGCTGACCTCGACCCTCGACCAGAACGCCCACGGCTCGGTCGGTTCCTCCGCGGTCGCCCTGGAACGCGAAGCGGTGGCCTGGCTGGGATCGCTGTTCGGCCTGGACATGCCCGGCGCCTTCGTCACCGGCGCGACCATGTCGAACCTGGTCGGCCTGGCCATCGGCCGGGAATGGCTCGGCGCGCAGCTCGGCGTCTCCGTGACGGACGAGGGCCTGCCCGGGCCCGTTCGCGTGCTGTCCGGCACGCCGCACTCCAGCATCGGCAAGTCCCTGTCGGTGCTGGGAATCGGCCGCAAACGCCTGGTTTCCGTGCCCACTCTGCCGGATCGCGAGGCCGTCGACGTGTCGGCCCTGGAACGGGAACTGGCCGCCGGGCCGGCGATCGTGGTGGCCAACGCGGGCACCGTCAACACGGTCGACTTCGACGACATCCGGGCCGTCGCCGACCTGAAGTCCCGCTACGAGTTCTGGCTGCACGTCGACGCGGCCTTCGGTGGCTTCGCGGCCGTGTCACCGGCCTGCGCGAGCCTGCTGGACGGCTGGTCGGAGGCCGACTCCGTGTGCGTCGACCTGCACAAGTGGCTGAACGTGCCGTACGACTCCGCCGTGCAGTTCACCCGCCGCCAGGACCTGCAGGTCCGGGTGTTCGAGAACCAGTCGCCCTACCTCGGCGCCCCCGGCGACGTCCCCGATCCCATGCACCTCACGCCCGAGACCTCCCGCCGGCTCCGCGCCCTGCCCGCCTGGTTCGCCCTCGCCGCGTACGGCCGTGCGGGTTACCGCGAGATCGTCGAACGCAACATCGCCTGCGCCCGGGAAATGGGTTCCCGGCTGGCCGCCAGCCCGGACTGGCGGTTGCTGGCTCCGGTGCGGTTGAACGTCGTGTGCTTCGCCCCGACCACGGGCCAGGTCGCCGACGTGCTCGACGACCTGGCCCGCAGCGGCGAAGCGTTCCTGACGCCCACGGTCTACCGGGGCGTCCCGGCGATCCGCGCCGCCTTCAGCAACTGGCGCACCACCGCCGCGGATGTGGACAGGGTGTGCCGGGCCTTGGGGGTTTAGCAGCGAAGGCCGCAGGCCGCCTCCGCCCCAACCCCCGCGAGTCCCGCTCTCGGACACACCGAAATGCGGTTTCGAGCAGATCAGCCGGTGCTGGCTAACCCGGACTGGTCGGCCGGGTCGCGGTCAGGGCGATCTGTTTCTTCAGCATCCGCCCGCCGTCGGCGGTGAGCCGCAGGTAGTAGTCCGACGAGCACCACGTGCCGTCCTCGTCGAGCGCCCACAGCCCGGAGCCGGCTGGCACCCAGGACCCGTCAGGGGCGGTCTTGGCGATCTGGTTGCCCTCGCCGAACTCGTCGAACATCGAGATGTAGATGCCCTGCGCGCCGACGCGGACCATGTTGTAGAACTGCCGCCACATGAAGTCGCCGTGCGCGCGCTGCCGCTCGGACACGTCGCCGGGCAGCACGCAGGGCTGGTAGTCGATGCCATGGCTGTTGCAGTCGGCCTGGTCGCCGACGTTGATGGTGTTGTAGATGTTGTCGGACTCGCCGGCGTTCTTGATCGCGCCGACCATCCACGGCGAGATCATGTTGAACGCGTGGTAGGTGTCGAGGAACCCGGTCCGGGTGCCGGCGCCGCCGACCCGCCATGCCCTTGGCACGCCGCCGATCACGTAACAACCCTGACCCTTGAACCAGTTGATCACGTCCAGGCAGGTGCCGGCGTCCCACGGGTGGTTGCCGTCGCTGAACCCGAAACCCCAGATGCAGACGACGGGTTTGCCGTTCTGCCGGGCATAGGCCGACGACGCCGTGTGCTTGGACATCTTGTTGGTCCAGTCGGCCTTGATCTCCGACTGCATCGTCGACCAACCGGTGACGTCGTACATGATGTAGAACTTCACGCCGTGCCCCTCGGCCGCCGACCGCACCTTGCCGGCCATGGCATCGCGGGTGGGCCCTTCGGGGCTGTTGGGGTTGAACCGCTGCAGGGCGGCGGTGTCGCAGCCGTACTGGTGCATCCACGCGAAGTGGGTGTCCACGGTCTGCTGGTCGTAGGAGGAGAACAGCGTTGCGGGATTTCCGTTGTTCAGATTGGCGTAGGCGGTCTGGTAGCCGCGGGTGAACTCCCGCATGTCCGGCCACGCCTTGATGTTGTTGTTCGACGGCGACGGAGCCTGGCCGGCGTTCTGGCTCCAGTGCCACCAGGTGTTGATCGGCGCGCCGTCTCCGATGCAGGCGAACCAGCCCTGGTAGCCAACGGTTATCTTGCCCACGACGTCGCCGACCGGGCTGGCCTGCGGACTCGCGGACGCGGTGGGTAAGTATCCGGTGCTCGCCGCGGCGGCCAGCGCCGAGGCGAGAAAGGTGCGTCGAGACAATCCCATGTCGATCACTCCTTGTCATCGTTGACAAGAAGGCCTTGTGGCGGCAAGGACCTCGCCAGTGCCGGGAAGGCTAGGCCGGTTCACGCACGGGAGTCAAGCAGTCCCCAAAAGGATCTAGCACTGTGGACGGTCGAGCACCAGTTCACGGGCGTGCGCGTACCGTTCACGCACCGACGGCACCGGATCCGCCTGGTAGCAGCGGGAAGTGAGCGCGCTCCACTGTGGAGGGTCGATCTGCCCGCGCAACGCCCATGCAGCCTGCCTGGCGGCGCCGTCGGCGACGAATTCGCTCGGTTCGGGAACCACTACGGGGCAACCGAAAACCGTGGGCGCGATCCGACGGACCGCCTCGGATCTGGCCCCGCCGCCGACGATCAGCACTCGTGTCGCCGGAATCCCCAGCTCCACCAAGGCGTCCACGGCGTCGGCGAGGCTGCACAGCAGGCCCTCCACGGCGGCACGGGCGAGGTGCGCCGGCGTGGCGGTGTCGAGTCTCAGGCCGTGCAAGGTGCCGGAGGCATCCGGCCGGTTCGGGGTTCGCTCGCCTTCCAGGTACGGCACGAGCACCAGACCGTCGGCGCCCGCGGGCGCGGCCAGGGCGAGTTCGGACAGCTCGTCGACGCCGATGCGCAGCATCCGTGCCGTGGCGTCGAGCACCCGGGCGGCGTTGAGCGTGCACACCAGGGGCAGGAATCTGCCCTGTGCGTCGGCGAATCCGTTGACGATCGAGCTGCCGGCCGGCTTGACGCTGGACGCGAACGCCGTGCCGGAGGTGCCGATCGACACCACGACATCGCCCGGTTCCGCTTGCACGCCAAGGGCCGCGGCCGCGTTGTCGCCCGCCCCGGCGGCAACCAGCGCGCCGGACCGGAACTGGCCGGCGGCCGCCGCGGGCTCGAGCACGCGCGGCAGCCGGAGCGTGCGACCGAACGCCAGGGTGAGCAGATCCTCGCGGTAGGCACCGGTCGACGGCGACCAGTAGCCGGTTCCGCTGGCATCACTGCGATCCGTGTGGAGCTCGCCGCCGGTCAGCCGCTGCGTCAGCCAGTCGTGCGGCAGGCACACCGCGGCCGTGCGGTCGGCGTTGGCCGGCTCGTGCTCGGCCAGCCAGCGCAGTTTGGTGATCGTGAACGACGCGACCGGCACGCTGCCGACCGCGTCCACCCACGGCTCGGGACCGCCGAGTTCGGACACCAGGTCGGCCGCGGCGGCTGCCGACCTGGTGTCGTTCCACAGCAGTGCCGGCCGGACGACGTCGCCGGACTCGTCCAGGCACACCATGCCGTGCTGTTGGGCGCCGACGGCGAGCGCGGCGACGTCGTCGAGCCCGCCGGCGTCCGCGACCGCCTCGTCCAGCGCCTGCTGCCACGCCGCCGGGTCGACCTCCGTGCCGACCGGGTGGGCGGCGCGGCCCTCGCGGACCAGCGCCCCGGAGTCGGCGTCCCGCACGACCACCTTGCAGGACTGGGTGGACGAGTCGATCCCGGCGACGAGCGTCATGTCAGCGAGCTCCCAACGCGTGCTCGACGGCCAGCTGCTCCAGCTCCACGAAGCCGTAACCGCGAGCGCCGACCGCGTCCGCGTCGAAGTCCGCGTCCGCGGCCCGCAGCTGCGCCACCGTCTCGCCGGGGGCCAGCGTCGGCTCGGCCAGCTCGGCGACCTTCGCGTTCGCCAGCGCCTCCTGCACGGCCGGGTCGGCGCGGAAGGCCGCGGCGCGTTCCTTGAGCAGCAGGTAGGTGCGCATGTTCGCGGCGGCGCTGGCCCACACGCCGGTGATGTCCTCGGTGCGCAGCGGCTTGTAGTCGAAGTGCCGCGGCCCGTCGTAGCCGCCGTTCTCCAGCAGGTCGACGAGGAAGAAGGCGGACAGCAGGTCGCCGTGGCCGAAGATCAGGTCCTGGTCGTAGCGGGGACCCTTCTGGCCGTTGAGGTCGATGTGGAACAGCTTGTCCTGCCACAGCGCCTGCGAGATGCCGTGCACGAAGTTCAGCCCGGCCATCTGCTCATGCCCGACCTCAGGGTTGAGACCGACCAGCTCCTCGTGCTCCAGCGTCGAGATGAAGCCGAGGGCGTGGCCGATGGTCGGCAGCAGGATGTCGCCGCGCGGCTCGTTCGGCTTCGGCTCCAGGGCGAAGCGGATGCCGTACCCCTGATCGACGACGTACTGGGTCAGCACGTTCATCGCCTCGCGGTACCGGTCCAGCGCCGCCCGCACGTCCTTGGCGGCGTCGGTCTCCGACCCCTCACGGCCGCCCCACAGCACGTAGGTGCTGGCGCCCAGCTCGGCCGCGAGGTCGATGTTGCGCAACACCTTGCGCAGCGCGAAGCGCCGCACCGAGCGGTCGTTGCTGGTGAAACCGCCGTCCTTGAAGACGGGGTGCTTGAACAGGTTCGTGGTCGCCATCGGCACCACGAGACCGGTCTCGTCCAACGCCTTGCGGAAGCGGGTGATCCGCTCCTCGCGCACGGCGTCGTCGGAGCCGAACGGGATCAGGTCGTCGTCGTGGAAGGAGACGCCCCAGGCGCCGAGCTCGGCCAGCCGGTGCACCGTCTCGACCGGGTCGAGCGCCGGCCGCGTCGGGTCGCCGAACGGGTCGTTGGCCGGCCACCCCACCGTCCACAAGCCGAAGCTGAACCTGTCCGCCTTCGTGGGCTGCGCGGTCACAACGTCTCCTCCTTAGTTAGTTCAGTGCCCATACTAAGTGCCCGCCGGGCCCTGTCAACCACCGCGCGTCGACATAGGACGACAGGTATCGCCCTCGCGCGGGTGCCCGCGCGAGGATCCGGGTAACGTGAGCCCATGCGGGTCACGATCGCCGAGGTCGCCCGGCGGGCACGGGTGAGCAAGACGACCGTGTCGCGGGTGCTGAACAACAAGTCGGACGTGGACGCCGCGACCGCGATCCGGGTCCGCGAGGTGATCGCCGCCACCGGCTACATCCCCAGCGCCGGCGCGGTCGGCCTGGCCAAGGGGCGTACCAACACCGTCGGCATGCTGGTGCCGGGGCTGACCTGGCCGTGGATGGGCGACGTGCTGCAGGGTGTCGCCGACGTGCTGGAGGCCAAGGGCTACGGCCTGCTGCTGAACACCGTCAACCGGGGCGCCGACTCCATGACCCAGTTCGCCCGGCACGTGTCGGCGAAGGCGTTCGACGGGCTGCTGCTCGTGGAGCCGCCCGACACCCTCAGCTACATCCAGTCGCTGCACGAGTCCGGGCTGCCCGTCGTCATGATCGACGACCGTGGCCACCACCCCGGCTTCCCCTCCGTCGCCACCAGCAACCGCGCCGGCGCCGCCTCCGCCGCCCAGCACCTCGCCTCCATCGGCCGCGACCGGGTCGTCATGATCACCGGGCCGGCCGAGTTCGGCTGCACCGTCGAGCGGGTGCAGGGCTTCCGTGACGTCATGGCCGAGAAGACCCTCGTGGAGGGCGACTTCACGCCGGAGAGCGGGCTGGCCGCCATCCGCGAGGTGCTCCGCTCCGGCGTCGAGTTCGACGCCGTTTTCGCACAGAACGACATGATGGCCGTCGGCGCCCTGGACGGCCTCCGCGAGGCCGGCCGTTCCGTGCCCGAGGACGTCGCCGTCATCGGCTTCGACGACATCGCCCTGGCCACCCACGCCGTGCCGGCCCTGACCACCGTGCGCCAGCCGTCCCGGGAGATGGGCGAGGCCGCCGCCACCATGCTGCTGGACAACCTCCTCGACAACACACCCCTCCCCGCCGAACCCCACGTAGTCCCGACATCCCTGGTAATCCGCGACTCCGCCTGACCCCCGGCGAGTCACGCTCTGGGGCACCCCGAATGTAGGTTTCCGGCAGAACTGAGCCCCGCGGCTCAGTTCTGCTCCGTTCTTACATTCGGTGTGCCTGAGAGCGTGACTCGCGGGGGTCGGAGCGGGGCTCGACGGCAGGGGGTGTCGGGCCCCGCTCCGGGGATCAGCTGCCGGTGGTCACGGCGATGGTTCCGGTGAGGGGCAGGTTCCGCGACGAATCGCCGACGAAAACGCCGTAGGAACCGGGGTTGGTCGTCCACGCGGAGCCGTTCCAGTGGGCGAGGTCCCGTGGCGTCAGGGTGAACGTCACGGTCTGGCTCTGGCCGGGCGTCAGGGTGATCTTCTGGTATCCCTTCAGCTGGTGCGGCGGCTCGCCGTTGCCCGCCGGCTGTCCGATGTAGAGCTGGGGCACCTCGGCGCCGGCCCGGCTGCCGGTGTTGGTGACGGTGGCCCGCACGGTCGCGGAACCGTTGGCCTGCGCGGAAACGGACAGGTTCGAGAAGCCGAAGGTGGTGTACGACAGGCCGAACCCGAACGGGAAGAGCGGGGTGATGTTGCGCGAGTCGTACCACCGGTAGCCGACGTTCATGCCCTCGGAGTACTCGATCCGGTCGTTGGCCCCGGGGAACTGCTGCACGTTGGCGGTGGGCATGTCGGCGATGCTCTTGGGGAACGTCACCGGGAGCTTCCCGGACGGGTTGACGTCGCCGAACAGCAGAGCGGCGACGGCGTTGCCGTTCTCCTGCCCCGGATACCAGCCCTCGATCACGCCGGCCACGTTGTTCAGCCACGGCATGGTGACGGCGGAACCGGTGTTCAGCACGACGATCGTCCGTGGGTTGGCGGCGGCGACGGCGCTGATCAGGTCGTTCTGCGAGAACTGGAGGTCGATCGAGGCCAGGTCGTCGGTCTCGCTCTCGCCGTACGACGCGAACACGACGGCCACGTCCGACTTCTGCGCCAGCGCGACGGCGGCGGGAATGTCCGGCGTCTGAACGTGTTCCCCGGCGCCGGCGACCCACTGCACGCTGACGCCGCTGCCGGCCCGCCTGGTGATGCCGTTGATCGGGTTGACCGCGGCCGGCGACGGGTTGACCTTGGCGCTGCCGCCGCCGATGTTCTGCGGGTCGATGGCGTCCCCGCCGAGCAGCGCGATCGACTTCAGCGACGACGCGTTCAGCGGCAGCACGCCGTTGTTCTTCAACAGCACCGATCCCTGCGCGGCGACGTCCTGCGCCACCTGGGTGTGCGCGGCGCTGGTGACGACCGCACCGGTGTTGCCGGTGGCGCCGTGGTCGAACAACCCGAACCGGAACATCTGGGTCAGCACCCGCCGGGTCATGTCGTCCAGAGTGGACTGGCCGACCTTGCCCTGGTTCACGGCGTCGAGCAGCGCCTGCCCGAAGAACGCGCCGCCGGGCATCTCCATGTCCAGCCCGCCGTTGGCCAGCTGCGGCGCGCCGCCGGTGGCCGAACCCCAGTCGGAGCCGATGAAACCGCCCCAGCCGGTGTCCTGCTTGAGCGCGGTGTTCATGACGGCCGAGTCCTGGCAGGCCGGCGTGCCGTTGATCTGGTTGTACGCGCACATCACCGACGCGGCCTGACCCTGCGTGAGGGCGGTCTGGAACGCCGGCAGGTAGATCTCGTGCAGGGTCCGGTCGTCGATGATCACGTTGTCCGACGGCGTTCCCCGGGACGCCCCACCCTCGACGTTGTACGCGGCGGCGTGCTTGATCTGCGCCATCACGCCCTGGCTCTGGATGCCCTGCACGGTGCCGACGGCCGTCTGCCCGGCGTGGTACGGGTCCTCGCTGTAGGTCTCGAAGTCCCGGCCCCAGCGCGGATCCCGGACGATGTTGATCGTCGGGCCGAGCACGACGTTCGCGCCCTTGCCGGCGAACTCCTGCCCCATCACGGTCCCGTACTGCTTGGCCGCGTTGACGTCCCACGTCGCCGCCAGCGCCGTCGGGTCCGGCAGCTCGGTCACGCCGTCGAGGCTGTCGCCGACGCCGGCCGGCCCGTCCTGCAGCCCCATCGCCGGCACGCACAGCGCCGGAATCGGGTCGGTGTTCCCGATGTACGGCCCGGTGGCGCCGTTGCCGTGCAGCACGACGACCTTCTGCGCGTTGGTCATCGCCGCCATCAGCTGGTTCACCCGGTCGGCGATCGGCGCGGTCGACTTCACCCACGGACAGTCGCCCTGCGGCGGCTGCGTTGTCGTCGTGGTGGTCGGCGGCGCGCCGACCGTGTGGATGACGAACTCCCACAACGAGTAGCCCCACTGGGTTGCCCGCTGGGTGCCGTTCATCCGCACGTACCGGCCGGAACCGTTGACGGTCAACGTCTGGTTGCCGGCGACGCCGGCCATCGGCTGCGTCAGGTTGGTCCAGTTGTTGCCGTCACTGGAGATCTGCAGTTGGAACGACGACGCGTACGCCGCCTCCCAGTCCAGTTCGGCACCGCAGACCTGGCGCACGCTGCCCAGGTCGACGCGAATCCACTGTGGGTCGGCGGCGAGACTCGACCACCGGGTACCGGGATTCCCGTCCACCGCAGCGGAAGCCGGGAACGCACCGGCGTCCTGTGTGGACGATGCCAGCACCGGCTGGTTCAGGGCCGAGTTCACCGTGGTGTTGCACGCGGCCGAGGCGTCATCGCCGAAGACCTGGAGCTCCCACAGCGAGTAGCCCCACTGGGTGGCGCGCTGCGTGCCGTACATCCGCACATACCGGCCGGATCCGGACACCGACAGCGTCTGCGTGCCGGCAACGCCCGCGGTCACGGGCGTCAGGTTGGTCCAGTTGGCGTTGTCCGACGAGACCTGGATCTGGAACGCCTTGGCATAGGCGGCTTCCCAGTTCAGCACGACCTGGGACAGCGCGTGTGTGCCGCCGAGGTCGACCTCCAGCCACTGCGGGTCGGCGGCGAGGCTCGACCATCTGGTGCCGGCGTCGCCGTCGACCGCGGCCGAGGCGGGGAAGGCGGCGTTCTCGGTGGACGACGAGGTGGCGTTGTGCCCCTGGGAGAGCAGGGCGGGCGCGGCGTGTCCCACGCCGGGCACGGTCAGCAGGGCGGTCACGATGACGGCCGCGAGCGCGGCGAACAGCCACGCAGGCCAGCGGGCAGGTGTCATGGGTGCGGCGAACCCTTCGCGCGGTGGGCAGGGACCGGCGGCTCGCGGTTCGCCGGCCGGGAGGTGGGCCCGGCCGTGGGATCGCTCTCACCTCAGGCTACGAACGTTGTCAACGCCCTGCTCTTGACGCCCGGACGCCCGCGTTGTTAACTGCACCACACAACCTCCGGAACCGGTTCCGGAGCCCTGCCGACCCGTCGGTCCCGCTCCCTGGCTCGCGGGGGTCGACGGCCGAAAACGCCTGCTCAGAACCCGGCACGGGCAGTGGGGCCCGCGCCGGCACACCTCAGAGACCGGTCGGGTCGTCGTGGCGGCGGCGACCCGACCCCCTCAACAAGCGCCGCGAACCATGTCCGCCAGCAGCAACGGATCCGCGGGCGGCTGCTGCCCGCGCCAGGCGACGTGGTCGTCCGGGCGGACCAGCACGTACGGGCACCGGTACAGCTCGGCGACCCGCGCGTCCGAGGACAACACGACCTGCAGCGGCACGCCGCGCTGCGCGAACGCCCGCTCCACCTCGGCGATCCGCTCGTGCGGCGCGAAGCACAGCAACACGAAGCCGTCCCCGAAGACGTCCAAAGTGGACACGCCCGGCCGCAGCCAAGCGTGCGCGGCGCGAAAGCCGGGATCGCTGCTCGGCCGCCAAGGCGCGGTCATCTTCACCTCGTCGCCGACGATCAACGGCGACCGGTAGCCGTGTCCGAAATGGACTTCGGGGGCGTCGACGTCCCAGTGCGCGACGCTCTCCGCCAGCTGCAGCCCGAGCTCGGTGCGGGCGAGCACGCCGTCCGGGGTGTCGTCCCGCAACCGGCTCGACAGGTCGTCGGTCCCCCTGGAGCGCAAGGCGATTCCCGCCGCCTCCAGTCCTTCCAGGGCGACCGGCCGGCGCTCGGCGTCGTAGCTGTCGAGCAGCCCAGCGCCGGCCCAGCCGTCGTGCTCGGCGGCGAGCTTCCAGCCCAGGTCGGCCGCGTCCGCGATGCCGATGTTGCGGCCGAAGCCGCCGGGCGGTGACAGCGTGTGCGCCGAGTCGCCCATCAGGAACACGCGCCCGCAGCGATAGCGGTCGGCCACCATGTGCGGGACGTGGCTCAGCTCGTCCGACAGCACCTCGGTCGGCGTGTCGAACGCGATCGCGTCCCGTACCAGGGCCACGGCGTCGATCGCGCCGACCTCGCTGCCGACGATCAGCTTGAACGTGCCGTCGCCGTCCATGGCCTGCAACGGGAAGCGCGAGCCGCCGGGTTGCAGCAGGAAGTACGTCAGCGCCGGCCGGTGCCCGCGGGCGGCCAGTCCCTCGGCCAGCCGGGGCGCGCGGAACACGATGCTGCGCAGCAGTTGTGGCTCGAACCGTGGCGTGGACTGGATGCCGCAGGCGCTGCGGACCAGTGAGCACGGCCCGTCCGTGCTCACCAGGTACCCGGCCCGGATGGTGATCGTGTCACCGGTCTCCAGCCTGCTGACGCGGGCCGTGACGCCGGCGCCGTCCTGGGTGAAGCCGTCGAGCCGGTGCCGGAACAGGATCGCGCCGCCCGGGTGCGTGCCGACGGCCGTCAGCAGCACCGGCAGCAGCCAGTCCGCCGGGCAGATCTGCTCCGGCTCCGGCGTGTGCGTGTCGTGCGTGAACCGCTCGAAGCGGTGGATCTCGTGCCCGCCGACCTGCGTGACCCAGGCGATGTCCGGCGGCCGCGCGCCGGGGAACTCCGCGCACCGGATCTTCTCGGCCACCCCCCAGCGCCGGAACAGCTCCATCGAGCGCGGTCCGATCGGGTTGACCTCCGGGGTCAGGACCTGGCCGTCGCCTCGTTCGAGCACGAGACAGCGCACCCCACGCCGCTCGAGGTCGAGCGCCAGGGCGAGGCCGACCGGGCCGGCCCCGGCTATCAGCACCTCGGTCTCGTCCACTTCGTCCCACCGCTTCCGGGCCAACTCGTTCACATCGCCGCCACGCGTGAACCGCCGACACGGAACGGCGGATCGAATACGCCCACAGCCAACCCCCCATCGCGACGTGTGCCGCATTCACGCCAATTCTGCGCACGCACCCGTCGAACCGGTCAAGTCCGCGTGCCCGATCGGCCTTCCGTTCGATGCACGAATTGATGCGCGGCGAAAGCGGTCCGCCGACCGGAATTGTATACAGCATCACGTCATGTATTAATGTAAACGCGACATAGTCGGTAAACCGTTCCCATACACCGGCCCCACCAGGACATTTCCCCGGATTCGCACATGCGTGCGGTTTGTCACGCCGTCATACATTGTGGGTAGGGGCCCAATACCGGATCATCCGCTGTGCCCACCGGCCCACCGTTCGCACATACGACGCCGCGGACCGACCGCCGGGGAACCGATCAGGTTCCCGGCCCGTTGGGCCGCCATGGCCTTGCTGTGGGCGATGTCACGGTCGACCTGGCGGCGCCGCTCAATCCCACGCGACGGTGCCGCTCAGTCCTCGGCCGAGTCGATGAGCAGCTTGGACGTCAGCGAGATGTGCTCCCCGAGCAGCCGAACCGCCAGGTCCGCGTCCCGGCCGATGGCGGCGTCGAGGATGGCGCGGTGTTCGGCGGCAACGTCCCGCCCCTTGGCCTGCGCCGGCGTGATTGACCACTGTCGGTAGAGCTCGGCCTCGTCACGAAGACCGGTGGCCACCTCGCGAAGCCGGCGGTTGCCGCAGCCGGCCAGCAAAGCCTCGTGGAACGCGGCGTGCGCGGCGGCCCATTCGGCGGTGGACCGGGCCGGGTTGTCGGGGTCCAGGTACGGCGCCCGCTCCAGCAGGTGGTGCGCGGCGATGGCGTCGGCCTCCCAGCGCACGTCGCCCTCGGTGATGGACATCCGCAGCACGAGGCACTCGACCTCGACCCGGGCGACGGTCAGCTCGGCAAGATCCTCGACGGACAGCGGCGTCACCACATAGCCCTGGTGGGCCTGGCTGCGCACGAGTCCGGCGGAGGCGAGCCGGGTCAGCGCCTCGCGGGCGGCGCCGACCGACGTGTCGTAGCGCCGGCAGAGCTCGGGGAACTTCAGCCGCTGCCCGGGCGGCAGCACGCCGCCGAGGATGTCCTCGCGCAGCCGCGCGTGCACGCCGTCGGTGCGGGTCGCCCCGGTGCCGGTGGTCGCCATGCACAAACCCTAGCTCAGTGCGAACGTTGACTCAACTTTCGAAAGTTGCTTCAATCGTGGCACGACCAAGGGAGGCACCACCATGAAGCTGGCCGAGATCAAGGGCCGCGCGGCCGTCGTGACCGCGCCCGACCGCGCCGTGGACCTGGCCGACGCCAGCGACGGTCGGTTCTCGCCGGACATCCAGCTCGCCTACGAGCAGTGGGACGAGGTGAAGGCGTTCGCGGCGGCGCTGGACGACAGCAAGGCGGCCCCCGTGTCACCCGCGGACTACGGCAACCCGGTCCCCCGGCCCCGCCAGATCTTCGCCATCGGGCTGAACTACGTCGAGCACGCCAAGGAGTCCGACTTCGCCGTGCCCGGCCAGCCCACCGTGTTCACCAAGTTCGTCACCTGCCTGACCGGCCCGACCGGGAAGATCGCGCTGCCGCCCGGCGACGTGGACTGGGAGGTCGAACTGGTGGCGGTCATCGGCAGGCGCGCCGACCACGTCACCGTCGAGGACGCCTGGGACCACGTCGCCGGCCTCACCGTCGGCCAGGACCTGTCCGAGCGCATCCTGCAGCGCTCCGGCCCGGCGCCGCAGTTCAGCATGGCCAAGTCCTACCCCGGCTTCGGCCCGCTGGGCCCGGTCGTCGTCACGCCGGACGAGGTGCCCGACCGGGACGACCTGGAGCTGGGCTGCCTCGCCGACGGCGAGCAGCTGCAGAAGGGCCGCACCAGCGACATGGTGTTCCCGGTGGCCGAGCTGGTGTCCCGGCTGTCCGCGATCACGCCGCTGCTGCCGGGCGACATCATCTTCACCGGCACGCCCTCCGGCGTCGGCATGGGCCGCAATCCGCAGCGATTCCTCAAGCCCGGTCAGGAACTCGTCACGTACATCGAGGGCATCGGCACCATGCGGCACACGCTCACCGGTGGTGCGTGATGGCGCTGCACGGGCTGGCCGCCATCACCATCGGCGTACCGGACGTCGCGGCGACCATCGCCTACTACACGGAATTCGGCCTCACGCCGTCCGACGACGGCTGGCTGTCCACTGCGGACGGTGGACGACAGCTTCGGGTGTTGGAAGCGCCGACCAGGCGGCTGCTCGAGGTTGCCGTCCGGGCCGACGACGCCGACGACCTCGGCGCCGTGTCGTCCCGACTGTCCGGTATGGACATCGCCACGCAGGCAACCGCCGACAGCGTCACCGCCGTCGAACCCGCGACCGGCGTCCGCACCGTGGTCCGGATCGCCGCGCGGATCGCGCAGGAGCCCACGATCCCGCCGCCGCCGAACGCCCCCGGCCACATCGTCCGCGTGGGTCAGCGCACGCCGGGTGTGTTGCGGCAGAACAAGGTCCGGCCGCGCAAGCTCGGGCACGTGGTGATCGGCTCGACCGACTACCCGACCACACGCCGGTTCTTCGCCGACGGCCTCGGCTTCAGGCTCAGCGACGAGGTCAAGGACGAGGGCGCGTTCCTGCGCTGCTCCACCGACCACCACAACGTGCTGGTGATGAACGCGCCCGTCACGTACATGCACCACAGCTCGTGGCAGGTCGACGACATCGACGAGGTCGGCCGCGGCGCCACCGCGATGCTGGAGGAGCACCCCGAGCGGCACGTGTGGGGGCTCGGCCGGCACCACGCCGGCTCGAACTTCTTCTGGTACCTCAAGGATCCCGCCGGCAACTTCTCGGAGTACTACTCCGACATGGACTGCATCGTCGAGGACGCGCTGTGGCGGCCGGAGGTGCTGGAGGGCGCGCGGGGCCTGTTCAACTGGGGCCCGCCGCCCCCGCCGTCGTTCATCAGGCCCGAGGACCTGGGGGCGCTGATGACGGGTTCGCACCAGCCGGGGTGATCCTCGGGTTGCGGATGTGCTCGTACACCACGCTGGTGCGCACGTCCGCGACCTCGGGGCGCTCGGTCAGCCGGTCGATGACGAAGCTGTAGAGGCTGTTGTTGTCCGGCACCGCCACGTGGATCAGGAAGTCCTCGCTGCCGGAGACGACGAAGACCCCGATCGTCTCCGGCAGGCGGGACACCCACTGCCGGAACGCCTCGATGTGCCGGCGCGACGGCGGCCGGATCCGGACCGCGATCAGCGCCTGCACGCCGCGGCCGATCGAGGGCAGGTCGACGTCGACCAGGTAGCCCTTGATCACGCCTCGTTCCCGCAGACCCCGCACTCGCTCCAACGACGTCGACGGCGACACCCCGGTGGCGGCGGCCAGGTCGCGGTTGGTCTGCCGTGCATCGTGCTGCAAGGCCAGCAGGAGCGCCTCATCAAGTTCGTCCAACATCCCCAAATCAGCCCCTTTGCCGAACGAAATTCGGCACTCATGGTATCTGCTGGTGACTCCGCCTAGCATCTCGGCCATCTACCGCACACCATGAGGAGCTTCCGGCATGCTGCCCGCGTTCGCCCCCGACGAGATCCGCATCGACCGCTCCACCCGGGAGGCCCGGCTCAAGTGGGTGATGGTCGTGGACCGCGACCTCAACCCCGGCCTGATCGCCAACGCCGTCGGCTGTCTCGCCGCCGCCGTCGGCAACTCCATCCCCACCCTGCTCGGCCCGGGCGGCGCGGACGCCGTCGGCCAGTTCCACCCCGGCCTGCCGTGGACCGGCTGCTCGATCCTGGCCGCCGACCGCGAGAAGGTCGCATCGGTGCGGGCCAAGGCGATCGGCAAGGTCGGCGTGCACGTCGTCGACATGCCGGAACCGGCCCAGACCAGCCGGGTGTACCAGGACTACCTGGACACCCTGGCCAAGTCCGAGGAGTTGAGCTACTACGCGATCAGCCTGGTCGGCCCGCGCAACGTCGTGGACAAGCTGGTCGGCGGGTTGCGACTGCTGGGCTGACGGTCAGGCCGCCTGCGCGTGCCACTTCCGGCGGAGCAGGAAGACCGTGGCGAGGCCGGCGGCGATGATGCCCAGGCCGATCGGGTTGGAGACGGCCAGGAACACCGGGGTCGGCAGGGTCAGGGCAAGCGCGACGGCGACGACGGCGTGCAGCGTGAACATCCCGCCGAAGACGAGGGTGAGCGCGGTGGCGCGGCCCTTGGTGGGGACCCGCAGGGCGGGGTTGCGGCGGGCCAGGAACTGGAAGATCACGCCGACCAGCGGGCGGCCGATCAGGACCGACAACAGGAAGAGCACGCCGATCGGGCCGGTGACGATCACGCCCTGCACCTTGACGATCAGGCCGTCACCGCCGCCGGTGAACAGCTGGGCGGCGACGGCGACCACGAAGCCGACGACCGAGATGACGCCGACGACGTCCAGCTTGCGGCGCACGACGAAGCCGACCATGGTCACCAGCAACGGGATGGCGCCGGCGATGATCAGTGCGGTGACGTCGTCGGCGAAGTAGGGCCGCACCAGCGTGTAGACCACCAACGGCACCACGGCGTTGAGCGCGATGCTCGGCAGGAACCTGCGCAGCTGGACGGGTTGCGGCGTGGACATCGTCTTCCTCCCCAAGTCGGTTTCGACGCCGTCCAGCGTCGCGCCGACCGGGATGGCGTTGCGTCGGCTCCCGGATGGAAGCCGGGTGGAGGTCGGTCTCAACCCTGGGGTCGAGGCCCGTCCTCCGGCAGGGCGGCCACCCGGGAATCCGACATCCCCCACTCGGGGCGTCTCGCCCTAACGCACCGCTCCCGTTTCCCACGCCCAGATCGCCACCTCGGTGCGGTTGCGTGCCGCCAACTTCCGTTGCACCGCGCCCAGATGCGTCTTCACCGTGGACAGGGAGATCACCAGTTCCTCCGCGATCTCGGCGTTGGTGCGGCCGCGGGCGACCAGCCGGACGACGTCGAACTCCCGCTCCGTCAACGGTTCCAGCGGCTTGCGCTCGGACCGCGGGCCGGCGAAGTGGGCCAGCAGACGGGTGGTGACGGCCGGAGACACCAGCGACTCGCCGTTGGCGGCCGCGCGCACGGCCTCGATCAGCAGCGCGGGCCCGGCGTCCTTGAGCAGGAAGCCGCAGGCCCCGGCCCGCAGCGCGGCGTGCACGTTCTCGTCCAGGTCGAAGGTGGTGACGACGACGACCCGCAGCGGGTTCGGCACGTCCGGGCCGGCCAGCAGCCGGGTGGCCTGGATGCCGTCGACCATGGGCATCTTGATGTCCATCAGGGTGACGTCCGGGCGCAGGTGGCGGGCCAGCGTCACGGCCTGCCGGCCGTCCGCGGCCTCGCCGACGACCTTGATGTCCGGCTCCCCGTTGAGGATCAGCCGGAAACCGGTCCGCACCATGGCCTGGTCGTCGGCGACCAGGACCCGCAGGCTCACACGGTCCTCCCCAGTGGCAGTCGCGCGGACACCCGCCAGCGCTGTCCCGGCGCCGCGCCGGCCAGCACACTACCGCCCAGCGCGTCCACTCGCTCCGCCATGCCGACCAGGCCGTAGCCGCGGTCGCCCGCCGGCGCGGACCGCACGCCGTCGTTGACGACCTCGACCACCAGCCAGTCGCCGTCCACCCGAACGTCCACATCGATCTCCCGGGCCTGCGGTGCGTGCCGGCGCGCGTTCGTCACCGACTCCATGATCACCCGGTGCACGGTGGTCGCGGCCTCCGGTGTCACGGCGAGCACGTCCAGTCCATCTTGGACGGTCAACGTCGCATCCGGCGGCACCGCTTGCTTCACGGCGTCGAGCAGGCCGCTCGGTGCGGCGCCGAGCTCGCCGTCCGTGCGGAGCATGCCGACCAGCCGACGCATCGCGGCCAGCGCGTCGGCGCCGGCCTGCTCGATCTCGCCGAACACCTCCGCACGCTCGGGCGCGACCCGGCGGCCGGCCTGCGCCAGCACGACGACGCCGGTGATGTGATGCGCCACCAGATCGTGCAGCTCACGGGCGAGCAGCAGACGTTCGCCGGTGCGGACCTCGGTCAAGGCGCTGCGGCGCCGGGAATCCGCGTCCCGCAGCAGCAGCCCGATGGCGACCGCGCCACCCCACACCACGGCCGCCGGCACCGCCGGCAGCCCGCCGAGGCCGTAACGGAACAGCGCCTGCGCGATCATCGCCACCGCGCCCGCGACGACGACTGTCCCGGCCGGCACCGGCGCCAGCCGCCGGCTGGCCGAGCCGACGAGCAGCGCCAGCGCCAACAGCTCCGTGAGGCCGAGTTGCACCGGCAGTGGCTGGCCCAGCGCCGCCGAGATCACCAACGCCCCTGTGCCGACCAGGGAAAGCGCCGCCACCACGCAGCCGAGCAGCAAAACGCGGTTCGGGAAACGCCTGCGCAGCAACGCCAACACGGCCACCGCCGTCGACTGGCCCGGCACGAGGTCGAACGCCGTCGTGCTCACCAAACCGGTCGGCACTCCGGCGTGCACCGCCCACGCGATGTCCACGGCCAACAGCAGGCCGAGCGCGACGCACTCGGCCACCAGCGGGCCCCGTCGGCCCGTCCAGCCGTGACTCATGGTGATGATCCTGCCCGCGGCCGCCGCGGCCCGCCTCAGCCGAAAGTCTGATGCCGTGACCGGAATGCCCGCACGTTGGCGGCGTTTCCGCAGGTCGAGACGTCATGCCAGACCCGGCTGCCGTTACGGGAACAGTCGTAGAAGGCGACCGGGCACCGCTCGTTCCGGCACAGCTTCAGCCGCGACCACGTGCCCCTCGCGCGGGCGACCAGACACTCCGCCGCAACCGCCCCCTTCAGCCAGGCCGCCCCACGGCCGGTCGGCGTCGCCATCGCCTCCTCGGCGTCGACCCTGATCTCCACGGAGCCGACCAGAGTCGCTTGTTCGCCCTTCACCAGGCGCTGCAAGGAAGACCGCAGCTCCCTGAGCGCCAGGACATCCGCCGCGTCGAGCCTGGGCGCGGACGGCAGGATCTCGTCCAGCCACTCCTGCGCCTTGTCCAGGCCGGACAGGAAATCCTGGTCCGGCGACTGTTTGCTCGTCGCCGTCGTGTTCAGGAGCTCCTGTGTCAGCCGCAGTTCCGGCGGCGCAGCGGCCAGGCCGTGACGGGCGGTGGCAGTCATCGCGCGGCGAGCTTGTTCTCGTACACCCGCAGGCTGATCGTCGCGAGCTCCAGCAGCGGGGTCGGCACGTCGAGCTGGCGGCCCCGGTCCAGCAGGTCGCCGAGCAGGTGCTCACCCTCGGTGGGGTAGCCGCTGCTCAGGTCGCGGTACATCGACGTGGCGGCGGGCGACCCGGGGGCGGTCGCGAGCGCGCGCAAGCCGGCGTGGGCCTGCTCCGGCAACGGATAGCCGGCGGCCGCGGCGACGGCGGCGCACTCGTCGACGAGGGAGGCGGCGAAGCGCGAGCCGCCGGCGACGACGATCTCGCCGACCGTGCCGCGCATCAGACACGTCTCGCCGCCGAGCGAGGCGATGAGCACCCACTTCGCCCACATGTCGGCGTCGATGTGCTCGGACAGCACGGCCGGGAAGCCGGCGCCGCTGAGCGTGTCGTGCAGCTCGGGCAGCCGTGCCGGGGAGGTGCCGACGCGGGCGCCGTAGGACATGTCCTCCAGCTCGCCGACGCGCAGGATGTCGCCGTTGGCGTCCACAGTGGTCTGCACGCGGACGACGCCGCCGAGCACCCGGTCCGCGCCGAACCGCTTGTCCAGGGCCTCCAGGTGCCGCATTCCGTTGAGGAACGGCATGATCAGCGTGTCGGGGCCGACCGCGGGCGCGAAGTCCTCGATGGCCTGCTCGAGGCCGGCGGCCTTCACCGACACCAGGATGACGTCGTACGTCTCGGCGATCTCGCCGGTGACCAGGACCTTCGGCCGGATGACCAGGTCCTGCCCGGCGCCGTGTACCCGCAGCCCGCGCTCGCGCAGCAGCTCCGCCCGCCGCGGCCGGACCAGGAACGTCACGTCCCGGCCGGCCGTCGCCAGCCGTGCGCCGAACAGCCCGCCGGTCGCCCCCGCGCCGATGACCAGGATTCGCACGCCTCGCCCCTCTCGTAAGACCTGTACTCGGTTGGCATCTTACGCCGCGCTGACCAGCAGGTACCGCTCGTCGTCGATCGGCCCGCCCCACAGCGTCGGATCGGTCAGTTCCTGGACGACCGCCTGCCGGCGATGCCGCAGCACCAGCGCCCGACACTCGTCGGCGGTGAGCCCGGCGCCGGTCGACCACCGCCCTCGACCAGCACCAGCCGCCCGCCCGGCCGCAGCAGCTCGACCCACCGGCCCAGCGACTCCTCGGGCAGCGTCCACAGCACGTGCCGGGCGAAGACGACGTCGTAGGAAGCAGGATCCAGCGGCGGATCGGCGGCGTCGCCGAGCCGGAACTCGGCGTCGGACTTGGTGCGGGCGATCTCCAGCATTCGCGGCGATTGGTCGACGCCGTGCACCTCGTGGCCGGCCTCGGCGAACAGCGCCGAGACGCTGCCCGTGCCGCAGCCGAGATCGGCGATCCGACAGGGCCGCGAAGGCAGCCTTGGTAGCAGCAGCGCAACCCAGGCCGCCTTCACGGCTGGGTCGCGCAGCCCGTGATCGGGTTCATCGTCGAACGTCGCCGCCGCGGAATCCCATGACATCCGCCCATCCTGCCGCTTGAATGACGCCATGATCGTGCGAACGGCCCAAGCCGTCGAACTGCCCGAGGTCGGCGAGCTCCGGGTGACGGCCTACGACGCCGAGCACCTGCTCGACGCGTTCCCGTCGTACGCCGACCGCCTGCGCGCGCTCGGCGAGCACGGCGTGGTCCTGGTCGCCGTCGACGACGACAAGATCCTCGGCACGATCACCCTGGAGCGCTGGCATCAGGCCAGCGAAATGGCCACCGGCCCGGCGGAGGCCGAGGTCCGGGCGCTGGCCGTGGCGCCCGAGGCCCAGGGCCGCGGTGTCGGTCGCGCGCTGGTGCAGGCCGTGATCGACCTGGCCGCCGAGTGGTCGGTCGAGCGGCTCGTGCTGCACTCCCAGCCCACGATGCTCGCCGCCCACCACCTGTACGAGCAGGCCGGCTTCGTGCGCGTGCCGGCGCGGGACGTCGACCCCGTGCCGGGGCTTCGGTTGCTGGCGTACGCGCGGGAGCTCTAGTGCGGCAGGCTTCGCCGCGGCCGGCGTGACACCGTCTCCCGGTAGTCCTCGATGGCGTACGCGATCTCGTTGATGGTTCGGGTGTTCTCCAACCGGTCGAGGTACTTCACGTTGCGCGCCAAGGAAAGCAGGTCGACCGTGAAGTAGACGGCCATGAGCGGGTTGACGAACAGCTCGCTGCCGCTGGTCCGTGTCGTCACGTGCACGTTGCCGAACTCACCGCGCACCGCCGCCGCGATCTGGCCGTTGACGATGCTCGGCCGCAGCGGCGTCGCCCCCTGAGCATGGGCGACCGCGTCGAGGTAGGCCGCCGCTTCGGGCGAGTCCGGCGGGATCGACAGTGCCCCGAGGTAGCCCCCTTCTCGTTGCAGGGCGGCGAGATTCTCCAGCACGTCGACGTGGCTGACGCCGTGGAACGAGTCGATGCCGAAGCCGAGGCACACCACCAGCCGGTCGACCCCGTCCATCCCGGCGACCGCGGCCAGGCTGGCCACGTCCTCCTCGGGCGTGCCGAGGCCGGATTCATCGCCCTGCATCAGGATGTCCGTGCCACCGTCGACCAGCACGACGGCGTCCACGTCGTAGCGCTTGACCAGCGTCGTGTACGCCGCGCGCAACGGGTGCACGCCGGTTCGCGGGAATGCGTGCACCACCGCCGGAAGTCCTTGCGCCGCAAGCCATCGCGCCAAGGTTCGCTCAGGGAAGTAGCCTTCACCGCCGCGGCTGTCCGGTGTGACGGCCGCCAGGCCCGGTTCAAGCCAGTCCTCGATGTCCAACCCGTCCAGATTGCTGAACGACAAGTTGGCCAGGTGAACCTCCTTCCCCATGGCCCGCAACGCAGTCGCCAGCGGCAGGCCGGCGTACACGTCGAAGCCGCCGCCCGCGCCCGCGACCAGGACGCGCTGCGCATCGGCGAGTCGGGCGAACAGCGGCGGCACCGCGAGGGAACTCACGTCCAACACCTCAGATCGGCCGAAAGTCTGAGCCGGAACCACTCGCCGGGCCGAGGCGCCGGCCGCGGCCGGCGCCGATGATCGGGGTCATGACCAAGGAGCTTCGCACCTCGTGCCTTCGAGTCGCCATCGCTTTGCTGCTGATCGCGGCGTCGATCGTCGTGTACGTGACGCAACCCGCCAACACGGAACAGCTGGTGTTGCAGGGCATCGTGTTCGTGTGCGCCTTCGGGATGCTCGCCCAGGGCGTCACGGGCGTGATCGCGGCCCGTCGGCGCTGACCCGGACCACCAGCGTGCGTGCGACGAGGTCGCCGACGCGCTGGTGGCGTGGGCTGAGGATCATCACGAGCAGCCCGGCGAGGCCGAACGCGAAGCCGTCGACGACCTGCAGCAGCCAGCGCAGGGCGTAGCTGCCCAGCGTCGGCGTGCCGCCCCACTCGGTGACGATCCGCAGGCCCAGCCACCGCATCGCGGGCGTGCGGCCGCCGGTGCGGTGCGGCACCCACACGTCGATCAGCAGGTTGCCGACCAGCAACCCGACGATGAAGGCGGTCGGCGGCAGGAACAACAGTGAACGGTGGCCCCACAAGGTGATCACGAGCACGACCAGCAGCGCGAACGCCGGCACGGAGACCAGCAGCCGGTCGAGCAGCCACTGCACGCAGCGCCGGGGCACGACGCGCGTCTGGTCGTAGTTCTCAACAGACGGCATAGCACGCACCAAAACCCTCGGCTCGCCGCACGATCTGCCCGTCCCGCACCCGGATCGCCACCTCGGTTCCGTCCACAACGGACGGAACGCCGGCGGCCGCGGCGAGCGCGCCGGAGTCGTCGGCGACGATCTGCACCCGCGGCCACGCCGAGCGCGGGAAGGCCTGGTGCAGGCACCACCGGAAGTCGGCGATCACCAGCCGGCCCAGTGCCGACAGCTCGGCCGGCTCGGCGGTGACGAACGCGATCGTCACGTCGTCCGACGGTGACGCGGCGCGGATCATCTCCTCGGCGGCGGACAGCCGGTGCAGGCCGAGGATCGCGACGACGCCCTTGCCGACCCGGATCGGCTCGCCCCGCAGCAGGTCGACCGCCGCGGGCGGGTTCCACGGCTCGGAGACGGCGCGGACCGGCGCGACGATCGGCGGCTGCGGCGGCCAGCTGTCGTTGAGCTTGAGGTCGGCGAAGTTCTCGCACGCGGTGATCACATTGAACGGCTCGACGAAGCCCGGCGCGGCGGCGGCGAGCTGGCTCGCGCCGTGCAGCATGGTCAGCGCGGCCTCGGCGCTGCGCACCAGCCGTCCGGAGACCGGGTCCATGCACTCCATCGCCAGCCCGAGCAGGCTCGCGGTGAAGCGGGTGAGCTGTGAGAACGGCCGGCTGGTCTGCTCGGACGCGAGCACCTCCGGCATCAGGTCGAGGCCCAGCCGCGCCGACTCCCGGTCGTTGACCAGCGGCAGCCGGGTGACCCAGGCTCGGGCGAACGCGCCGAGGGCTTCGCGGGGTGTCAGCCCGATCTCCGGGTCTTGGGGCAGCTCGGCGTTCTCCGCGTCCTCGGCCAGCACCGCGAAGTAGAGGGCCCGCTTGCCCGGGAAGTTGGAGTAGACCGCGCCGCGGGTGAGCTCGGCCCGCTCGGCGATGACGTCGATCTTGGCTTCCCGGAATCCGCGCTCGGCGAACTCGGCCCGCGCCGCCGCCAGCACCTTGGCCCGGTTGCGCTCCTGCGCCTCCGCCCTGGTCAGCCGAGCCATGGTCCACCTCGGTCGCGCTCCCGCGCCTCCACCCTGGTCAGCCGAGCCATCGTCCTCCTCGGTTGCGCCGGCACCACCGCGAAGATACCGTCACCACTCAGATGGTAGAAACATATGATCTCATCATCTGAATGGAGCGATCATGCAGCTGGACCCGTCCGACCCCGCCATGCTGCTCGACCCCGTTGCCACCTACGCCGCCGCCCGGAAGGACTCGCCGGTGGCGACCATGCCGGTGCCGGGCCTGGGCACGTTATGGATCGTCACCCGGCACGAGGCCGCCCGCGCGATGCTCACCGACCCCCGGTTCCGGCTCGGCCGGGAGAGCTACGCGATGCGCCCCGCCGGGCTGCCCGACACCCCGAACCTGGGCGAGATGGACGGCCCCGACCACGCCCGGCTGCGCCGACTCGTCGCCCCCGCCTTCACCGCCCGCCGGGCGGCCGAGTTCCGCCCCCGGATCGAGCGCATCGTCGACGGCCTGCTCGACCGCGTTGCCCCCGAGTTCGACCTGCTGCGCGACTTCGCTCATCCGATGCCGATCGAGGTCATGTGCGAACTCGTCGGCATCGCCGAGGACGACCGTCCGCTGTGGCGTCGGGTGGGCGTGGCGGTGGCCAGTGGCCAGGGGCAGGCGTTCCAGGACGCCATCCCCGACATCCTGGCCGGCGCCAAGGCAGCCATCGCCCGGCGCCGCGCCGAACCCGGCGACGACCTGCTCACCGATCTCGTGAAGTCCGAGGCCACCGACGACGAACTCGTGGTGCTCGTGTGGCATCTCGTGCTGGCCGGCCAGGTGCCCGGCAACCTGATCGGCAACGCCGTCGAAGCCCTGCTGCGTCACCCCGACCAACTGGCCCTGCTGCGCCAAGATCCGTCGCTGCTGCCGCGGGCCGTCGAGGAACTGCTGCGCTGGTGCACGCCGCAGCTGCTCACTGTGCCGCGCTTCACCGCCGAGGACGTGGAGATCGGCGGCGTTCCCATCCCCAAGGGCGAACCCGTCACCGTCTCCATGTTGTCCGTCAACCGCGACCCCGACGTCTTCCCCGACCCCGACCGCCTGGACGTCACGCGCGCCCCCGGCTCCTTCGGCCACCTGGCCTTCGCCCACGGCGCGCACTTCTGCCTCGGCGCCGCCATCGCCCGCGTGGAGACGGAGGTCGCCCTCGCCGCCCTGATCAACCGCTTCCCCGGCCTGCGTCTGGCCGCCGACCCGGTACGCGTGCCCGATCCCGGCACCTGGCGGCTGACCACCCTTCCGGTCACGACCGCAGAGGTCACGCCCGCCGGGGAATAGCCGGCGGCCCAGCACGACTTGTCCTCGGCAGAACCTGTGTGACCGAGGGGGAGTCGTGACTGCACTGCAAGGCACCGTCGCCGCCGGCTACGAGGCCGTCCGGGACGAGTTCGCCGCGATCGCCGCCGCCGAGGGCGAGGACTACTCGGCACAGCTCGTCGCGCACGTCCGTGGCGACCGTGTCGTGGACCTGTGGACCGGCCCTGACATCACCGCGGACTCTCTGACCGGGGTGTTCTCGGCGACCAAGGGCGCCGCTCATCTCGTGGTGGCGCTGCTGGTCCAGGACGGCGTGCTCGACCTGGACCGGCCGGTCGCCGACTACTGGCCGGAGTTCGGGATCGAGGGCAAGCACGAGCTGACGCTGCGGGACCTGATCTCGCACCGGGCCGGCGTCGTCGGCGCGGACGACGGATTCCGCATCGACGAGATCGCCGACGACCGGATCATCGCGGAGCGGCTGGCCGGGCAGCGGCCGTACTGGCGGCCCGGCACCGCGTTCGGCTACCACGCGCTGGTCATCGGGGCGCTCACCGGCGAGGTCGTCCGCCGGGTGACGGGCCAGAGCATCCAGGAGATCCACGAGGCCCGGGTGCGCGGACCGCTGGGCATCGACTTCTATCTCGGCCTTCCGGCCGAACTGGAGCCGAGGTGGCTGTCCACGCAGCCGATGCGGCCGACGCCCGAGCAGCTGACCCAGCTGCAGGCCGCCGCCACCGGGCCGAACAGCATCACCGGCATCGCCTTCAACCGCAACCACCCGGAGGCCGTCGACCTCCAGGAGCTGCCCAACCACCGGGTGGTCCGGGAACTCGGGCCGGCGTCGGTCGGCGGCGTCGGCACCGCCCGCGGCCTGGCCGACTTCTACGCGGCGATCACCACCGGCCTGCACGGGCACGCCCCGCTGCTCAAGCCGGACCTGATCGCGGCCGTCGGCCAGATCCACTCCGCCGGCACCGACCTCGTCACGCGGCAACCGTCGGCGTTCGGTCTCGGCTTCATGAGCGTCGGTCGCGCCTACCCGATGCTCGGGCAGGGCGCTTTCGGCCACGCCGGCGCCACCGGCACCGAGGCGTTCGCCGATCCCCGTAACGGCATCGCGTACGGCTATGTGCGGCGTCGCTTCGGTTTCCCCGGCGGCCCAGGGCCGGAGAACCTGGGGCTGGTCCGCGCTCTGCACGCGGCGGCGACCACGGCCTGACCCGTGGCAGGGTGGTGATCATGTTGCCACCACGGGCGCGGGACGTCGTCGACCGCTACACGCGCCGTATCGACCGGGAGAGCCCTGGCCTGCTCCAGGGCCTCTACCTGGTCGGATCCGTTGCGCTGCACGACTTCCACGACGAGGTCTCGGACGTCGACTTCATCGCCGTCGCCGAGAACCCGGACCCCGCGGTGCTGCGCAAGGTGCACGAGGGCCTCGAGAAGTTCGACGGCCTGTACGTCACCTTCGAGGATCTCCGCACCAGCCCGTCGAAACTGCCCAACGGCTACTACCGGCTGGAGGGCGAGCTGAAGGTGGGCGACGAGGGTCGGTCGCCGGTGGAATGGACAGTGCTGGCCAACCACGGCGTCACGATCCGCGGGCCACGACCACAAGAGCTTCAGGTGCACGTGGATCCCGACGAGCTGCGAGAATGGGTGCGCGGCAACGCGAACACGTACTGGCGGCAGTTCGTCGACGACCCGTACGACCTGATCTTCGACGCCGGGATCGCGTGGGGCGTGCTGGGCATCAGCAGGCTGCACTATTCGATGGTCACGGGTGATGTCACGTCCAAGACGGGCGCGGGACGACATGCCCTGCGGGCCTTCCCGAAGCACCGAGCGATCATCGAGGAGGCGTTGCGGCACCGGACATCGCCGGTGGTCAAGCCCGAGCACCCGGACCTCGAACGGCAGGCGGCCGCGGTCGCCTACCTGGAGGCGGCGATCGCAAGTTGCTGTTGACCGAACGCCGGGGCGGGTCTTGACTCCCGGGATGTTCGGACAAATCGTGCTGGTGCTGGCGACGACGGCGACCGGACTGGGCGCGGCGAGGCGCTCGGCCTGATCCTGTTCGGCGCCAGCCTGGTGATCACCTTCCGGGTCAACATCCCGCTGAACATCGCTCTGGACAAGGCGGAGCCGGCGGCACCGGCGACAGCGTGGCGGGCGTTCGAGGAGCGCTGGGTGCGCAGGAACAACGTGCGCACGCTGACCACGACCGGCGGTTTGGCGGCGCTGGTGGTCACACTCGCGCTGACCTGATTCCGCATATTCTCCGCTGAGTGCCGCCACAGAACTCAGACCGCCACGAACACCATTTCCCGATCGGGACAGGAGCGCTTACGGGACCGAAAGGCGCAGTGTCCGTGACCGTTGCGCCGAATGTACCCACTCCCCTAATTAGAGTCTTGAACTAAGTGTGGGATTTATGCTTCCTTGGCTGCACGTCGCTCCGTAGACCGCCAGCTCGGACGGCCCCTTACCCGTCGCCCTGAACGGAAGGGTCCAGTCAAGGTGAAATCGAGACTCTCGCGCGCGGTCATCGCCGTGCTGTCCATGCTGCTGTTGTTGTCCACGGCGGCCAACACACCCGCAGCGCCGCAGGCGCCGCAGTTCAAGGTGTTGGCCTTCTACAGCGGCACGTACGACGACGCGCACATCGCCTTCGAGAAGGAGGCGGCGATCTGGTTCCCCCAGGTCGCGGCGCAGTACAACTTCCAGTACACCCAGACGAACAACTGGTCGCTGCTGAACAACCTGACCACCGCGACCGCCAATGTCGTCATGTTCCTCGACAATGTTCCCGGCGATCCCGCCCAACAACAGGGATTCCAGAACTATATGCAGAACGGCGGCGCCTACTTCGGTTGGCACGTGTCCGCGTACAACGACTCCGGCAGCAACTGGCCGTGGTTCAACAACACGTTCATGGGCACCGGAACCTTCCGCAACAACACGTGGTTCCCGACCACGGCAATTCTGCACACGGATTCGGCGCACGCGGCGACGCGGCGTCTGCCGACGACGTGGACGGCCGGCGTCAGCGAATGGTACAGCTGGCAGAACGACCTCAGGCAGAACCCGAACATCCAGGTCCTGGCCTCGGTCGACGCGTCGAGCTTCCCGGTCGGCACCGACCCGAACCAGTCCTGGTACAGCGGCTACTACCCCATCCTGTGGACGAACAAGAGCTACAAGATGCTGTACGCCAATTTCGGCCACGACGCGATGAACTACACGACGAAGACGCCACTGTCGTCCACTTTCGCGGACCCGGTCCAGGACAAGTTCATCATCGACGGCCTGCTCTGGCTCGGCGGCGGCACGCCGACGGACGCCCCCACTGACCAGATCAATCCGGGCGGCTATTTCAGCGTGATCAACAAGGGCAACAACAAGTGCGTCGACGCCCGCGGCGCCGGCACCGCGAACGGCACGGTGATCCAGCAGTACAGCTGCAACAACACCAACGCGCAGCAGTTCCAGTTCCAGTGGACCAACGGTCCGTACCTGCGGGTGAACAACCGCGGCAACACCGCGGAGTCGTGGGACGTGTCCGGCCGGTCCACCGCCGACGGCGCCGGCATCCAGCTCTGGGCCTACGGTGGCGGCACCAACCAGCAGTGGCAGGCGGTCCAGGAAGCCGGCGGCTACTGGCACTTCACCAGCATGAGCACCCAGAAATGCCTGACGGCGTCCGGTTCCGGCGACGGCACGCAGCTGACGCAGGCCACCTGCACGGGGGTCGCGTCGCAGTCCTTCAGGTTGCAGCAGCAGTCCTGAGCTGAGACCACCGCCCGGTCCACGACGGCGGTTGTCGGGCAAGGCGCGGTCGGCGGCACAGCCGGCCGCGCCTTTGTCGTTCAGGCGGCGCTGGCGGCGGTCGCGAGCAGGCGGGGCGCGTTCGACAGCACGATGCCGGCCGCGCCCCGCACCTCCGCCCGATCCCCCAGCTCACCGGCCACCACGGCCACCTGTCGCGCGCCCAGCGACAGCGCGTGCTTGCGGATGTTCCACCGGACGGGGGCCAGGATCAGCTCACCGGCGGCGGCCAGATCTCCGCCCACCACAACGAGTTCCGGGTCCACGAGTGTCACGACGGAGGCCAGCACGCGGCCGACGGCCTCACCGGCGTCCTCGATGGCCCGGGACGCCCCCGGGTTGCCCTCGGCGACCAGCCGCGGCAGGTCGAGCGGCGTCACGGGCTCGCCCCAGCTGCGGGCCAACAACTCCGCGACCGCCACCGGGCTGGCGACCGTCTCCAGACAGCCCCGGTTGCCGCAGCGGCAGATCCGCCCACCCGGCTCGGCCAGCAGGTGCCCGACCTCGCCGGCCAGGCCGCGGGCGCCGAGCATCAGTTGTCCGTCAACGACAATGCCCGCGCCGATGCCGGCGGACAGCCGCACGTACACCATGTCCCCGGTGTCGCGGGCGACGCCGTAGAGCCGCTCGGCCAGCGCGCCGGCGTTGGCGTCGTTGGTGACCATGCCGGCCAGCCCGGTGCGCCGCTCCAGCTCCCACGCCGGCCGCAGCCCCGCCCACGCCGACATGATCATCGACCGGCCCAGCTCGCCGCTGCGCTCCACCGGCGACGCGATGCCGGTGCCGATGCCGAGCACCCGTTCGACGGGAATGTCGTTGTCCAGCAACGCCTGCGCCACGAGGTCGGCGACCAGGTCCAGGGTCTGCGCCGGCTCCCGGTCCACCTCCTTGACCACGAACCGGTCCCACAGCGGCGTGCCGAGCAGGTCGCACAGCACCACTCGGACGTGCTGGTGGCCGATGTCCGCACCCAGTGCGTACGCCGCGGTCGGCACCAGCGACAGGCCCTGCGCCGGCCGGCCCGTCCGGCGGGTCTCGCCCGGCGGCTCGTCGTCCTCGCGCACCAGCCCGGCCGACATCAGGTCCGCGACCAACGTGGACACGGTCGCCTTGGACAGCCCGGTCCGCCGGACCAGCTCCACTCGACTGCTGTGCCCGGTGCGGTGCAGGGCCTGCAGCACCCGCAGCCGGCCCTCTTCCCTCAGGTTGAGCGGAGCCTGCGACATGCGGTCACGGTAACACCTTGACTTAGGTCAACTACCGGACAATCCTGAGCACCATAGTCCCACCGGGGCGCCATTTTGGGCTAAAACCAGCCATAGTGGCCTCGCCGCCAGCCCCGCACCAGCGCTTCTCCAACGACGGAGGCAGCCAAGTCATGCGGATAACGGCGACTGTGGCCTCGGCGTGCGCGGTGGTCTGCGCCCTCGCCCTGACCAGTGGCAGCGCGGCTGCCACCGATCCCGTTCCGATCTACAAGGACACCCACTACTCGTTCGCCGAGCGCGCGGCCGACCTGGTGTCCCGGATGACGCTGGAGGAGAAGGTCCGCCAGCTCTCCACCAACAGCGGGCCCGCCATCCCCAGACTCGGGGTGCAGCAGTACACGTACTGGAGCGAGGGCCAGCACGGCATCAACCGGCTCGGCGCGTCCACCAACCCCAACACCCCGCCGGACCAGGTGCACGCCACCAGCTTCCCGACCAACTTCGCGTCGAGCATGGCCTGGGACCCGGACCTGGTGTACCAGGAGACGACCGCGGTCTCCGACGAGATCCGCGGCTTCCTGGACAAGTCGCTGTGGGGCGTCAGCCCGAACAACATCGGCCCGGACGTCAACAACTACGGCTCGCTGACCTACTGGGCCCCGACCGTCAACATGGACCGCGACCCGCGCTGGGGCCGCACCGACGAGGCGTTCGGCGAGGACCCCTACCTGGTCGGGCAGATCGCCGGCGCGTTCGTCAACGGCTACCAGGGCAACAAGCCGGACGGCACGGCCGCCAACAAGTACCTGAAGGTCGCGGCGACCGCGAAGCACTACGCCCTCAACGACGTGGAGCTCAACCGCACCGGCATCAGCTCGGACGCCAGCGACGCCGACATCCGGGACTACTACACGGCGCAGTTCCGCGACCTGATCGAGGACGCGCACGTGGCCGGCCTGATGACCTCGTACAACGCGATCAACGGCACGCCGTCGGTGGCCGACACGTACACCACGAACGCCTTGGCCCAGCGGACGTACGGCTTCGGCGGCTACATCACCTCCGACTGCGGCGCGGTGGGCACGACCTACCGGCAGCCCAACGGCGGGCACAACTGGGCGCCGCCCGGCTGGACCACCGACGGCAAGGACGTCGGCGCCACCTGGACGAACACCGCGACCGGCCAGAAGGTTTCCGGCCCGGCCGGCGGCCAGGCGTACGCGCTGCGCGCCGGCACGGCGCTGAACTGCCCGGGCGAGGAGAACACGCTGCCCAACATCCAGGAGGCGATCAACGCCGGCGTGCTCAGCGAGGGCGTGCTGGACGCCGCGCTGGTGCCGGTGTTCACCATCCGGATGGAAACCGGCGAGTTCGACCCGGTCGGCAGCGTGCCGTACACGAAGATCACCAAGGACACCATCCAGAGCCCGGCGCACCAGGAGCTGGCCCAGAAGGTCGCCGACAACTCGTTGGTGCTGCTGAAGAACGACCACAGCGTGCTGCCGGTGAACGCCGCGAAGACGCACAAGGTCGTCGTGCTCGGCGACATGGCCAACAAGGTCACCCTCGGCAACTACTCCGGCCAGCCCAACGTGCAGGTCGGGGCGGTCGGCGGCATCAAGGCCGCGCTGCCCGGCGCTCAGGTGGTCTTCGACGCCGCGGGCACGTCCACCGGCTCGACCGGCCCGGCCACGCTGTCCGCGCAGACCCAGGCGGACATCAGGAGTGCCGACCTGGTCGTGGTTTTCGTCGGCACGGACGGTTCCGTGGCCAACGAGGGCCATGACCGCAGCACGCTGGCCCTGCCCGGCAACTACCACTCGCTGATCACGCAGGTCTCGGCGCTGGGCAATCCGAACACCGCCCTGGTCGTGCAGTCCGACGGCCCGGTCGTGCTCGACGACGTGCAGGGCAGCGTCCCGGCGATCCTGTTCTCCGGCTACAACGGACAGGCGCAGGGCGCGGCGCTGGCGGACGTGTTGACCGGCAAGCAGAATCCGAGCGGCCACCTCAACTTCACGTGGTACAAGGACGATTCTCAGCTGCCGCCGATGAACGACTACGGGTTGGCGCCGAAGGACACCGACGGGCTGGGCCGGACCTACCAGTACTTCACCGGCACGCCCAGCTACCCGTTCGGCTACGGGCTGAGCTACTCGACGTTCGGCTACTCGCCGGCGACGATCGACAAGTCGACGGTCAGCGCCGACGGCACCGTGAACGTCTCGTTCACCGTGACCAACACCGGCAGGACGGCCGGTGCCACCGTCGCGCAACTCTATGCGGCGCAACAGTTCACCGTGCCGAACGTGGAGCTGCCGATCAAGCGGCTGGCCGGCTTCAAGAAGACCGACGTGCTCAGGCCGGGGCAGTCGCAGAAGATCACCATTCCGGTGAGGATCTCCGATCTGTCCCAGTGGGACGGCGCGAAGCAGGCCGTGTACGACGGCGTGTACCAGTTCCAGGTGGCGTCGAACTCCCGTGACGTCGCGAGCAGCGTGAAGACCACGGTCACCGGGTCCATCACGCCGAAGATCGCCTACGTCACCGTGCAGCCGGGCGCGGTGGTGTACCGGGCCGGCGACACGATCGACCTGACCGGCAAGAACAAGTGGATCGCCGACGACACCGGCCAGCAGCACGCGGCCGCCGACGACATCGTCATGGCCGTGAACAACGACCAGTCCTTCGTGGACCTGTCCAAGGCCAAGGTCACCTACGCCACCAGCAATCCGGCGGTGGCCACGGTCGACGCCAAGGGCCTGGTCCGCGCCGCGGGCGACGGTGTCGCCACGATCAAGGTCACGGTCAACGGCGTCACCGGCACGGCGGTGATCGTCGTCGGGCACTCGCTGTCGCTGTCCATCCCGCCGATCGTCAAGGCCGGCAACAGCATCACCGCCACGACGACGTTCGCCAACGGTGGCAGCTCGGCGATCAGCAACGTCACGATGTCGGTCACCGCGCCGGCCGGCTGGACGGCGACGGCGACCTCGCCGGCCACCTTCCCGTCGGTCGGCGGCGGCCAGACCGTGAAGACGACCTGGCAGATCACCGCGCCGGCCTCGGCGGCGCCGGGGTCGTACCCGTTCGGCGCGACGGCGACCACAAGTGCCGGCACCAGAACGGATGTCGGCCAGGTGTCGGTGCCGTACCAGTCGCTTTCCGCCGCGTACAACAACGTCGGCATCAGCGACGACCACAACACCGGGGCTGCCAATCTGGACGGCGGCGGCCTGAGCTACTCGGCGCAGGCGCTGGCCGCGGCCGGCCTCACGTCGGGCGGCTCCGTGCAGCACGACGGCCTGACCTTCACCTGGCCGAACTCCGGCAACGGGCAGCCGGACAACGTGCTCACCGGCGGGCAGTCGGTGCTGTTGTCGGGATCGGGCAGCAAGCTGGGCTTCATCGGCACCGGTGACTCCGGCACACCGTCTGGTGGCGGCACCATTCTGTATACAGACGGCACCACACAGCAGTTCGCACTGGGCTTCAACGACTGGTGGCAGTCGCCGTCGATCCCCGGCGAGGACGTGGTGGCGGCGCTGCCGTACCTGAACAACGGCGGCGGGCAGCAGACACAGAAGGTCAACATGTACTACGCGTCGGTGCCGCTGCAGGCCGGCAAGACGATCTCCGTGGTGACCCTGCCCAACGTCACCTCGGTGGCCACGCAGGGACAGCCCAAGCTGCACGTGTTCGCCATCGCCGTCGGCTGACGGCGTCGAGACCGCCCCGCCCGGTCAGCGTCGACCGGGCGGGGCACCCGCATGCCCACAGGCGGCAGTGTCAAGATCTTGCGTTGGGAAGTCGAACTATTGCAGCTTTCCGTTCAGAAGCTTATGGTCGGTTCACTTCCTCCCATCGGCTTCCGAATGGACCCTGCCATGCGAAGCTTGAGAAGCCTGGTCGCCGTTCTGACCCTGCTCGTGGGCGCCCTGGTCGCCGCCCACGCCCCGACGGCGCTGGCCCGCAACGCAGCCGGACTCTCCGACAAGGTCCAGCTGTTCTACTACCCCTGGTACGGCAGCCCGACCGTGAACGGCAGCTACCGGCACTGGGACCAGGGCGGGCACACCCCGCCCGACGACATCGGCGCCAACTACTACCCCTCGCTCGGCCCGTACGACTCGGGCGACTTCAGCGGCGCGGTGGACCAGCAGATGACCTGGATCGCCCGGTCCGGCGCCGGCGTCATCATCTACAGCTGGTGGGGCCAGGGGTCCTATGAGGACGGTCTGGCCGCCGGCGTGCTGGCCGCCGCCGCGCGGCACGGCATCCGGGTGGCCTGGCACATCGAGCCGTACGGCAACCGGACCGCCGCCTCGGTCGCGTCCGACATCAACTACATCGACTCCCGCTACGGCGGCAGCCCGGCGTTCTACCGGGATCCCTCGCACGGCAACAAGCCGGCGTTCTACATCTTCGACAGCCTGAACATCACCGACTGGTCCAATTTGGACTCGGTGACCGGCGCCAACATCGTGCTCGCGCAGACCACCGACACGTCCAAGGTGGCGCACTTCAACGGCATGTACACCTACGACGGTATCGCCGCTGCCACCGCGCCGGGCTGGGCCAACGCCGGCGCGTACTGCCACGACCACGGCATGGTGTGGGCCCCGTCGGTCGCCCCTGGCTACATCGACGACCGCGCGGTGCCCGGCAACAGCACGCCGACCGTCAACCGCGACAACGGGGCCGAGTACGACAAGACGTGGAACAACGCGCTCGACCCGACCATCGGCGGCAAGCCGGACTGGGTCTCGGTGACCTCGTTCAACGAGTGGCACGAGGGCTCCCAGATCGAGCCGGCCAGCTCGAATCCGCCGGCCGGGCGCGGATATCTGACGTACAGCGGCGCGTACGGGCAGACCGGCACCGCCTCGTCGACGGCGTACCTGGACCGCACCAAGTACTGGGTCGACCGGTTCGACCCGGGCTCGATCGGCAAGTCGGACGTGAACCTGGCGCTGGGCAAGGCGATGAGCGCCAGCGCCTCGCAGGGCGGCTTCCCGCCGGGCAACGCCAACGACGGCAACGCCACCAGCTACTGGGAAAGCGCGAACAACGCCTTCCCGCAATGGCTTCAGGTCGATCTCGGAGCGTCCAACCCCGTCAACTCGATCACCCTGACACTGCCGCCCTCGACCGCGTGGGGTGCCCGCACGCAGACACTGACCGTCAGCGGCAGCAACGACGGCACCAACTTCTCGACCTTGGTGGGCGGCAACGGATACCGCTTCGATCCGGCCACCGGCAACACGGTGTCGATCTCGCTGCCGGGCAGCGCGCAGCGGTACCTGCGGCTGACCTTCACCGGCAACACCGGCTGGCCGGCCGGGCAGGTGTCGGAATTCCAGGTCTACGGCACGCCTTCCGCGCCGCCGCCGCCCGGGTCGCCGGAGCAGCGGGCGGACGCGTTGCTGGCGCAGATGACCACCGACGCGAAGCTGACCATGATGCACGGCGGGGCGTCCTGCGGCTACGGCGCCTGCGTGGATCCCATTCCCCGCCTCGGGATTCCCGGCCTGCACCTGCAGGACGGGCCGGCGGGTGTGGCCGACGGCGCTGTCGGCGTCACCCAGCTGCCGGCGCCGGTGGCCGGCGCGGCGACGTGGGACAGCGCGCTGATGAAGCAGTACGGCGGCGTGATCGGCGCCGAGGAGTGGGGCAAGGGCGCGAACCTCGTCCTCGGCCCGACGATCAACATCGTCCGGGACCCGCGCTGGGGCCGGGCCTTCGAGTCGCTGGGCGAGGACCCGTACCTGGCCGGCCAGCTCGGCGCGGCCGACCTGCAGGGCATCCGCGCGCAGGGGCCGATGACGCAGGTCAAGCACTACGCCGTCTACAACCAGGAGACCTACCGCAACACCCCACAGGACAACGCGATCGTCTCCGACCGGACCGAGCAGGAGATCTACCTGCCGGCGTTCCAGGCGGCCGTGCAGCAGGGCCAGACCGACTCGGTGATGTGCTCGTACGCGGAGATCAACGGCACCTTCGCCTGCGAGAACGGGCAGCTGCTGAACACGATCCTCCGGCAGCAGATGGGTTTCTCCGGCTTCGTCACCTCGGACTGGGGCGGCACCCACTCCACGATCCCGTCCGTCACCAACGGCATGGACATGGAGATGGACGGCAGCCAGTACTACGGCGCGCCGCTGACCCAGGCCGTGGCCAGCGGGCAGGTGTCGATCGCGACGATCGACAGCCGGGTGCGGGCCATCCTGGTGGCGATGTTCCGGGCCGGGCTGTTCGACCACTCCCCGACCGGCACGATCAACTCCGTCGTCACCAACGAGGCGCATGCTTCCGTTGCGCGACAGGTGGCACAGGAGGGCAGCGTGCTGCTGAAGAACAGCAGCTCCGTGCTGCCGCTGGGATCCGGTTCCATCGCCGTGATCGGTGACGACGCCGGGCAGAACGCCCTGACCGCCGGCGGCGGCTCCGCGCACGTCAACGCGCCGCACGTGGTCACGCCGTACCAGGGCATCAAGGCCCGGGCCGGCAACGCTTCCGTCACGTACTCGCAGGGCGTGGCCGCGCCGAACGGGGAGATCGTCGACCCGTCGTTCTTCGGCAACGGCCTCTCGGCCACCTTCTACAACGGCACCGGCCTGTCCGGGCCGCCCATCCTGACCAGGACCGATCCGAACATCAACTTCATCTGGGGCACCCAGTCGCCCACCACCGGCGTGCCCGCGACCAACTGGTCGGCCAAGTGGACCGGCACGCTGACGCCGCCCACCACCGGCACCTACACGTTCTCGCTGACCAGCGACGACGGCAGCCGGCTGTTCGTCAACGGGCAGCAGGTGATCAGCAACTGGGCCGACCAGCCGCCGACCACCAAGACCGGCTCGATCTCGCTGACCGCCGGCCAGCCCGTGAGCATCGAGGTCGACTACTTCCAGGACGGCGGCGGCAGCCAGCTGAACCTGGGCTGGCAGATCCCCAACCAGGACCTGTTGGGCCAGGCAGTGACCGCCGCCCGGGCCGCGTCGACGGCGGTCGTGTTCGTCAGCAACGCCGGCTCCGAGGGCGGGGACCTCCAGAACATCGACCTGTCGGCCGACCAGAACACCCTGGTCAGCCAGGTCGCCGCGGCCAACCCCAACACCATCGTCGTGGTCAACTCCGGGTCGGCCGTGACGATGCCGTGGGCCAACTCGGTGCGGGGCATCGTCGAGAACTGGTTCCCCGGCCAGGAGGACGGCGCCGCCATCGCGTCGCTTCTGTTCGGGGACACCAACTTCTCCGGCAAACTGCCGGTGACGTTCCCGAATTCGCTCAACGACGTGCCTGCCCACTCCGGGGCGCAGTGGCCCGGCCAGAACGGCACCGTGCAGTACTCCGAGGGCGTGAACGTCGGCTACCGCTGGTACGACAGCCAGCACGTGACGCCCATGTTCCCGTTCGGCTTCGGCCTTTCCTACACCACGTACGGCTACTCCAACCTGACAGTGTCCACTCCGGACAGCTCAGGCGCCGTGCAGGTCGGCTTCGACGTGACCAACACCGGGTCACGAGCCGGCACCGAGGTCGCCCAGGTCTACGTCGGCCAACCCGCGTCGACCGGCGAACCGCCGAACAGCCTGCGGGGCTTCACCCGGGTCACCCTCAACCCCGGCCAGTCCCAGCACGTTTCCCTCACCCTGGACGCCCGCAGCTTCCAGTACTGGAACAACGGCTGGACCAAGGCCACCGGCGCCAACACGATTCGTGTCGGCGGCTCGTCCCGCTCCCTCCCCCTGTCCGGCACGGTCACCATCTCGTGACCCTGCGCGGTGGCCGGCCGGCCCCCTTGTCCCGGCCGGCCACCCCCGCGAGTCACGTTCTCAGACAGACCGAATGTAGGTTTCCGGCACGCCCGATCGGGTGAGCCGGAAACCTACAATCGGTGTGCCCCAGAGCGTGACTCGCCGGGGTTCAACGGCGTTTGGGGAGGGGGATGGTGGTGAGGTCGACGGCGAGGTGGATCTCGCCCTTGAACTCCAGGGCGGCTTCCTCGCGGAAGCGTTCGGCCTCCTCGTACGGGTAGCGCTGGGAGAAGTGGGTCAGGACCAGCTCCCGGGCGCCGGCCTCGGCGGCGAGGCGGCCGGCTTCGCGGGAGGTGAGGTGGTAGTAGGCGTGGGCCAGGTCCCGGTCCGCATCGAGGAAGGTCGACTCGGCGACGAGGAGATCGGCGTCCTGGGCCAGGGTGAAGGCACCGGGGCAGAGGCGGGTGTCCATGACGAAGGCGAACACCTGGCCGGGTCGGGGGACGCTGACCTCGTCGAGGGTGACCGTGCGGCCGTCGATCACCACGACGCCGGAGCGTTGGAGCTCGCTGATCAGGGGACCGCGAATGCCGAGGGAGGCCAGGCGATCGGGGAGCATGCGTCGGCCGTCGGGTTCGGCGAAGCGGTAGCCGTAGCAGTCGATACGGTGCTCCAGGGCGGCAACGGAGAGGTTGTCGTCGACGAGACCGTCCACATGCAACGGAACGGTGACGAGCTTTGCCCGCTCGTGGAAGGAAGTCGCGTAGCGGAGGCGGTCGAAGTACACCTGGCCGGAAGCCGGGTAGTAGCAGCGCACGGGATGCGGCACGTTGTCGAGGGACAGCCGCTGGATGGTGCCGGCGAGCCCGAGGCTGTGGTCGCCGTGGAAGTGGGTGACGCAGATCCGGGTGATCTCGGAGGCGGACCGCCCGGCCTGGATCATCTGCCGCTGCGTGCCCTCGCCGGGGTCGAAGAGGATGCCCTCGGCGTCGAAGCGCAGCAGGTAGCCGTTGTGGTTGCGGTGCCGGGTCGGCGTCTGGCTGGCCGAGCCGAGGACCACGAGTTCACGCTGGGACACCGGACCATCCTGACCAATCAGCAGCAGTCGTCGCCACGCCAATTCTCGATGCCCTCGCGCACGGCCAGGCCGGCGACGACGAGCGCGACGGCCGGGTCGAGCCACCACAGGCCGAACAGGGCGTTGCCGAGGAGGCCGAGCAGCACCGCCCCGGCGAGGTAGGCGCAGAGCAGGTTCTGGGTTCCTTCGCCCGCGGTCGCCCCCGAACCCAGCTGCGCGCCGAGTCGTTTCTTGGCGACGCCGAGCAGCGGCATGACGATCAGGCTGGCCACCGCGAGTCCGATGCCCGGCCAGCTCGGCTCCGGGCGTCCGGACAGCACGACCTCGACCACGATGTACGGCGCGAGCAGGAAAAACGTCACCGCCACGGCCTTGCGGGCCCGCAGCTCGGCCGCCTCGGAGAAGGTGCGGGCGCCGCTGAACCGCCAGATGACGATCACGCTGGCCAGGCCCTCGATCACCGAGTCGAGGCCGAACCCCAGCAGCGCCGCGGAATCCGCCGTCGCGCCGGCCCACAGCGCGACCGCGCCCTCGACAGCCATGTAGGCGAGGGAGAGCCAGGAGAGGAGACGGGCGCGGGCGGCGAGCTTCAGTCGCAGGTCGGACACGAGGTCACCGCCTCCCGGCCGCGGCGAGCAGGGAAAGGGCCGGGCAGGCTCAGTCGCAGGTCGGACACAGGGCCACCGCATTTCCCGTCGCCGCCAACACCGATTCGGCCGAGGCCAGCAGTTCCACCACCGAGGGCTGCGTCAGGCGGAACACCGAGGCGCGGCCGACCGGCTCGGAGTCGACGAGCTGGCAGCCGCGAAGGCAGGCCAGGTGCTTCGACACCGTGGACTGGGCCAGGCCGAGCGCGGCGACGAGGTCGGTGACCCGCGCGGGTCCGACGGCGAGGCGTTGCAGGATGGCCAGCCGTGCGGGATCGCCCAGCGAGCGGAACAGGGCCGCCGCCGGCAACAGATCCATCCGCGTCGATGTCATCGTCACTGGGCGATGCTAGCACGCGGAGGTAGACCTCCAGCGCGCTCGAAGTTCTACCGTGGGCACATGGCCGTCGAACTGAACCACACCATCGTCCCCGCCTCCGACCCCCACAAGTCCGCCACGTTCCTGGCCGAACTGCTCGGGGTGGCCGCGCCGGTCACGTTCGGGCCGTTCCAGGTGGTCACGCTGGACAACGGCGTCAGCCTCGACTTCATGCGCGTGGACGGCGAGATCGGCTCGCTGCACTACGCGTTCAAGGTGTCCGACGACCAGTTCCAGCCGATCTTCGACCGCATCCGCGCCGCCGGCCTGCCCTACTGGGCCGACCCGCACCGCCAGCAGCCCGGTGAGATCAACACCAACGACGGGGGCCAGGGCGTGTACTTCCCCGACCCCGACGGGCACAACCTGGAGATCCTCACCCGCGACTACGGCAGCGGCTCGTGAGGGATGGCGTGGAGGGCCCGCCGACAACGAGAGGCCCCACGCACATGATCGACTGAGATCAAGCCGCCCGCACTACACCGGCTCGCCGATCCGGGCGCGGAGTTGGCGGGTGTCGCGCGGCAGGTTCCAGCCGACGACGCCGGTGACGCGACCATCCTCCACGTACAGCGCGGCGAAGCGGCCGGCGCCGACATCGCCGGCGGCGACGGTAGGAGCCGCGCCCTCGGGGAAGGTGCCGTACGCCTGGATCTTGACGTCGTACTGGTCGGTCCAGAAGTACGGGATCGGCGCATACGGCGCGCCCTTGCCCAGCAAAGTCCTGGCCGCGGCCATGCCCTGCTCGGTGGCGTTCATCCGGTGCTCGACCCGGATCCGCCGACCGTGTACGGGATGGGTCCACGACGCGACATCGCCGGCGGCCACGACGTTGGGGGCGGCCCGGCAGAGGGAGTCGCAGTCGACGCCGTCGGTCAGGGACAACCCGCTGCCGGCCAGCCACGAGGTATTGGGCACGGAGCCGATGGCGACGAGCACGACGTCGGCGGGAAGCACGGTGCCGTCGGCCAGCTCCACGCCGGAAACCCGGCCGGAACCCACCAGCCCGGTGACACCGACGCCGAGGCGCATCCGCACGCCGTGGTCGGCGTGCAGCTTGGCGACGAGACCCCCGAGCCACGGCCCGAACTGGCGGATCATGGGCGCGGGCAAGGGATCGACGACGGTGACGTCCGCTCCCATGGCCGACGCCACGGCGGCCACCTCGGAGCCCATGAAGCCGGCCCCGACGATCACCACCGACCGCGCGGCGGCCAACTCCGCCTTGAACGCCAACGCGTCCGGCAGGGTCCGCAGGGTGTGCACGCCGGCCAGGTCCTGACCGACCGGCAGCCGCCGCGGCGTGACGCCGGTGGCGATCACCACCTTGTCGTACGGCAGTGAGTCCCCGGTGGACAGTGCCAGCCGACGGCCCCCGACGTCCAGCCCGACGGCCCGCACACCCAACATCCACTCGACATTGTCCATAGTGGACGGAAGAGTGATCTTCGACGGTTCCCATTCGCCGGCCAGGATCTGCTTGGACAGCGGCGGCCGGTCGTACGGCATGTGCTCCTCGTCGCCGATGACCGTCAACGGCCCGTCGTAGCCCTCGCGGCGCAGCGTCTGGGCCGCGGTCAGGCCCGCGGCCGACGCCCCGACAACCGCGATCACCGCTCGGCCAGCTCGATGGCCAGCGCCGGGCAGACCCGGGCGGCCAGCCGGACGTCGTCGTGCAGCTCGGCCGGCGGGAACTCCTGCAGCAGCACGACGACGCCGTCCTCGTCGCGCTGGTCGAACACGTCCGGGGCGAGCAGCACGCACTGCCCGGCGCCGACGCACTTGTCCTGATCGATGACAACCTTCATGGCCAGAAGTCCTTACCAGGTAACGGGAAGCGAGTGGACGCCGTACACGATCGCGTCGTGCTTGAACTGGATCTCCTCGAACGGGATGGCCAGCTCCAGCGTGGGGATCCGCCGGTACAGCGTGCTGTAGACGACCTGCAGCTCCATCCGGGCCAGCGGCTGGCCGAGGCACTGGTGCACGCCGTAGCCGAAGGCGATGTGGTGCCGCGCCTGCCGGTGGATGTCGAGCCGGTCGGGCTCGGGGAAGGCGGCCTCGTCGCGGTTGCCGGCGTCGTTGGCCAGGATGACGCCCTCGCCGGCGCGTACCAGCTGGCCGGCGACCTCGACGTCCTCGGTGGCGACGCGGCGTCGCCCGGTGTGCACGATCGTCAGGTACCGCAGCAGTTCCTCGACCGCGTTGGCGATCAGCTTCGGGTCGTCGGTGTCGCGGAGTTCGGCCAGCTGCGACGGGTGCTCGAACAGGGCGACCGTGCCCAGCGCGATCATGTTGGCGGTGGTCTCGTGCCCGGCGATGAGCATCAGCGTGCCCATGTCGGCGACCTCGGTCCGAGTCAGCTCGCCGCGGGCCAGCTGATCGGTGACCAGCCGGCCGATCAGGTCGTCGGTCGGCTCCTTCTCCTTGGCCGCCATCAGGTCCAGCAGGTACTCGCGCAGCTCGTCGCCTGCCTTGACCGCCTCCTCGAGGAGCGTGCTGCGGGAGACCAGCTTCTTGCTGCGGGCCTGGAAGAAGTCGTGGTCGGCGTACGGCACGCCGAGCAGCTCGCAGATCACCAGCGACGGCACCGGCAGCGCGAAGTCGGTGACCAGGTCGGCCGGCTTGTCCCCGGCGAGCATGTCGTCGATCAGGCCGTCGACGATCTCCTGCACGCGCGGCCGCATCGCCTCCACCCGCTTGATCATGAAGTTGCGGGTGAGCATCTTGCGGTGCCGGTCGTGCTCGGGGTCGTCCATCGCGATGAACGACCGGGTGTTCTCACGCCGGGCCAGCACCGCGGCCGACTGCGCCGGGAAGCCGGCCTTGCGGGCGTCGGCGCTGAACCGCTGGTCGGCCAGCACGGCCCGTTGCGCTTCGTAGCCGGTGATCAGCCACGGGGTGCTGCCGTCCCAGATCCGCACCCGGCTGATCGGCTCCGCCTCGCGCAGCCGCGGCGGCGGGTCGAAGGGGCATTTCGCGGCCCGGTCCATGGGGAAGGCCGGCACCGTTTCGGTCCCGGGCAAGGTATCGGTCACTGTGACCCCCAGTTACCAAACGATCGTTCGCTGACTTCGGCAGCATAGCGCCATTTGGTTGCACTATCCAACTAGTAACGGTGTGCGAGTGACCTGCGTCACTCCGTGACGAGTGAGATCAGCTCGTCGACGAACTCCAGGACCAGCGGCTCCTGGGTGGGGTCCTCGGTGGCGTGCCAGAGCGCGACCCGGCCGTGCGCGCCGACGAAAACCATCACCGCGGCACGCCGCGCCGGCACCCGCAGCCGCACCCCGGCCCGTTCGCAGCGCTCGAACGCCGAGATCATCTGCGTCACGATGTCGATCAGCGGCCCGCTGCGCGAGATCGGCCGGTTGTTGAGCATCAGCCGGTAGTGGCCGGGGCTGTCCAGCGCGAACCGGCAGTACGCCTTCATCTGCGCCCGCACCCGGTCCAGCACCGCCTCCGGCGGACACTGCTCGTCGGCCGCGGTCATGGCCGCCGACAGCTGCTCGTAGTCGTAGGCGACCAGGCCCTTGACCAGCGCGGCCTTGTCGGCGAAGTGCTGGTAGATGCTGGCCGGCGCGATGCCCGCCGCCCGCGCCACGCCCCGGATGGTCAGCCCCTGCTCGCCGCCCAGCTCGGACAGCAGGCGCGCGGCCGCGTCGAGGATCTCCAGGCGCAACCGCTCACCCTGCCCCCACGGGTTGCGCACGCGGTGCGAGGTCTCGGCCACGAGGCACTGTAACCGCTACGGCCGCATCTGTCGGAGGATCAGCGCGGCCTGCACACGGTTTCGCACGCCGAGCTTGCCCAGCAGCGCCGACACGTAGCTCTTCACGGTCGCCTCGGTCAGCCCCAGCTCGGTGGCGATCGCCGCGTTGGACCGCCCGCCGGCGATCAGGTCCAACACCTGACGCTCCCGTGTGGACAGTCCTCGCAGCAAATCGTTGTCCGGCATCGCGTTGCCGCGCAGCCGAGGCAGCAGGGCGGCGGCCACCCTGGGGTCGAACACCGCGCCGCCGGCGGCCAGGTCGAGCACCGCCCGCACCAGGCTCTCCGGCTCCGCGTCGGCGAGCAGGAACCCTTGGGCGCCAAGGTCGATCGCCCGGTTCACGGCATCGTCCACAGCGGACGCCGCCAGCACCGCGACCGGCGGCCCGCCGTCCAGGCCTCGCAGCGCCGACACGTCACTGACCAGCACGACGTCCGGCCACTGCGCACGCACCACTGCCGGCAGCTTCGGCCCGGGGTCCACCTCGGCGACGACCTCGACCCGGCCGCCGGCCTCCAGCAGCAGGCGCAGGCCGGCCCGCAGCGCGGCGTCGTCCTCGGCGAGCACCACCCGTACCGGCATGCGCTATCCCTTGCGGGGCTTGCGCTCTCGCACCCGCACCGAGATCTGGATCGGTGTGCCGACGAAGCCGAACTGCTCGCGCAGCTTGCGCTCGATGAACCGGCGGTAGCCGGCCTCCAGGAAGCCGGTGGTGAACAGCACGATCGTCGGCGGCCGGGTCTGCGCCTGCGTAGCGAACAGCACCTTGGGCTGCTTGCCGCCGCGCACCGGCGGCGGCGTGGCCGCGATCAGGTCGGACAGCCACGAGTTCAGCGTGCCGGTCGGGATCCGGGAGTCCCACGAGGTCAGCGCCGTGCGCAGGGCCGGGGCCAGCTTGCGCACCGAGCGGCCGGTCGCCGCGGAGACGTTGATCCGCTGCGCCCACGGCACCCGGACCAGGCCCCGCTCCAGCTCCTTCTCCAGCTGGTAGCGGCGGTCCTCGTCGACCAGGTCCCACTTGTTCATGGCCAGCACCAGCGCCTTGCCGGCCTCCACCACCATGGTCAGCACCCGCAGGTCCTGCTCGGCGATCGGCTCGCTGGCGTCCAGCAGCACGATCGCCACCTCGGCCGCGTCGATGGCGGCCTTGGTGCGCAGCGACGCGTAGTACTCGGTGCCGCTGGCGAAGTTGACCCGCTTGCGCAGGCCGGCGGTGTCGACGAAGCGCCACACCTCGTCGTCCAGCTCGACCAGCGAGTCCACCGGGTCCACGGTGGTGCCGGCGACCGAGTCGACCACCGCGCGCTGCTCGCCGACCAGCCGGTTGAGCAGGCTGGACTTGCCCACGTTCGGCTTGCCGACCAGGGCGACGCGGCGTGGGCCGCCGATGCGCTCCGCGTAGTCGTCACGCGGGGTTTCGGGCAGCGCCTCGAGGATGGCGTCGAGCAGGTCGCCGGAGCCGCGGCCGTGCAGGCCGCTGACCGGGTGCGGCTCGCCGAGGCCCAGCGACCACAGCGAAGCCACGTCGCCGAGCAGCCGGTCGTCGTCGACCTTGTTGGCGACCAGCAGCACCGGCCGCTTGGACCGGCGCAGCACCTTGGCCACGGCCTCGTCGGTAGCGGTCGCGCCGACGGAGGCGTCCACCACGACCAGCACGGTGTCCGCGGTCTGCATAGCCAGCTCCGCCTGCTTGGCCACGGAGGCTTGCAGGCCGCTGGCGTCCGGCTCCCAACCGCCGGTGTCCACCACGGTGAACTTCCGACCGCTCCACAGCGCGTCGTAGGCGACACGGTCACGCGTCACGCCGGGCGTGTCCTGGACGACCGCCTCACGACGGCCCAGGATCCGGTTCACCAGCGTCGACTTGCCGACGTTCGGCCGACCGACGACGGCGAGCACCGGCTGCGGCACCGCACCGTCGTCCGAGTCCCGCTGCTCAGCGCCCCCGTCCACGAGGGCCCACTCGGCCTCGTCGGTCCAGGTGCCGTCCAACTCACTCACGCCTCGTGCTCCTTGCTTGTGCTCGCCGGCGGGCGACCTGCCCGCAGGCGATCCAGTTCGGCGACGAGGTCGGCCAGCTCGACCCGGACCCGCTCGGTGGCGGCGGTCAGCGCGGCACGGCCCTTGTCGGCCGGAAGTTCGAACGGCTTGCCCACCAGCACGTCCACGCGCGGGCGGAAGCGGCGCCTGGTCACGCCGGCCGGGCGCAGCGTGCCGCGGCAGGCCACCGGCAGCACCACCGCGCCGGACGTGCGGGCCAGCCAGGCGGCGCCGTTGTGCGCCGCGTCGACGTCGCCGGCGCCGCGCGTGCCCTCGGGGAAGATGCCGACCATGCCGCCGGCCTTGAGCACCCGCACCGCCGTCATCAGCGGCGCCCGGTCCGGCTCGCCGCGGCTGATCGCGATCTGGCCGATGCGCGGCAGCAGGAAGCCCAGCGGGCCCTTGAACATCTCCCGCTTGATCAGGAAGACCGGCCGCCGCGGGGACACCGCGAACAGCACCGGGCCGTCCACCATCGTGCTGTGGTTGGCGATCATCAGCACCGGGCCGGTCCGCGGCACGTTCTCCAGGCCGTGCGCCCGCAGCCGGTAGAACGGCACGAAGATGAAGGTGCCCAGCCAGCGGGCGAACTCGTGCAGCCAGGGCAGCGAACCGTCGGGAAGGTCAGTGCTCACGTGCGCTCCCGGTCGGGACCGCGAGCAGGCCGCGGTCCTCGACCATCGCCAGCAGCTCCGCGAGCACGCCCTGCAGGTCCAGGTGCGTGGTGTCCAGCTCGACGGCGTCGTCCGCGGCCTTGGCCGGGGACACCGCGCGGGTCGAGTCGTACGTGTCGCGGCGGCGCACGTCGGCCAGCGTCGCGTCCACCGTCGACTGCCGGCCCGCGGCCGCGTCCTGCCTGCTCCGGCGCTCGGCGCGGGCCTGCGCCGACGCCGTCAGATACACCTTCAGGCCGGCGTCCGGCGCGACCGTGGTGCCGATGTCACGGCCCTCGACCACGATGCCGCCGGCCTCGGCCAGCGCGGTTGCGATGATCGACCGCTGCTGGGCGACCAGCTGCGCCCGCACCTCGGGCACCGCCGACACCGGGGACACGGCGGTGGTGACCTCCTGGCCACGGATCTCCGCGCTGACGTCGTCACCGTCCAGCGTCGTGGCCTGCGCCTGCGGGTCCGTGGTGACCTTCAGCTCGGCGCCGGCGACGACGTCCCGCACCTGGTCGGTGTCCGTCGGGTCGACGCCCGCGCGCAGCACCGCCAGCGTCGCCGCCCGGTACATCGCGCCCGTGTCGAGGTAGCGGGCGCCCAGCCGCGTCGCGAGCCTGCGGGCGACGGTGGACTTGCCGGTGCCGGAGGGCCCGTCCAGGGCCACCACACCACGCAGCTCGCCGCGTTCCACCGTAACGCCTCCCGAAGTCGCCGACCGTCCAGCACCATTCTGCCTGGTGCCCCGGCCGATCAACGAATCAGGGACAGCTGTCGGGTTCCCCGAGGCTGCTCCCCGAGGCTCGGAACGGACCGTTCCTCTACTCGGAGTTTGGGAAAGGTCCGTTCACAGCTTCGGCTCAGTGCGGGAGGTCGGTGCGGAGGGCGGCCGCGCCCCGGAGGTAGGCGTGCTTGATCTCGGCGCGGGTGAGATCGGTCTCCACGTGGGCGAGCAGCCGGATGACCCGCGGCATGGCCCCGGTCACGTCGATCTCGGTCGCCGACAGCAGCGGCACGTCGGCCAGCCCGGCCATCCGCGCCGCGTACGCCGGGAACTCGCACTTGATGTCCGGGGTCGCGGTGAGCACGACGCTGATCAGGTCGTCGGGCACCAGCCCGTTCCGCTTGAGCACCTCGTCGACCAGCTCCGCGGTCGCCTCGAGCACCTGTTCCCTCTCGTCGGCGTCGATCTGCGTCGCGCCCCGCACTGCCCGCACTGCCATGCCCCGACCCTAACCGACGTCCCGGTCACAGCGCGGCGAGCAGCAGCCCGCTGCGGGGTTTCGGCGTGAAATACGTGGCCTTTCGGGGCATCCGCCGGCCCTCGGCGTGCACGGCGAGCACATCCGTGAACGGCACCGGGGCCAGCTGCAGCAAGACGTCCGCACCTGCGGGCACCGGCCGTCCCGCGGGCAGCGTGCGAAGCGAGGGACCATCGGGATCGATGCCCAGCGCCTGCTTGACGAGCACCTGCTCGACCACGCCGTGGTCGATCTGCGGCGTCTCCGCGCCCATGTCGGGCAGCACGACCCGCAGCACCTCGCCGTCGACGAGCGCGACCACCACCCCGGGCCGGCTCGGCGGCTCGGCGTCGCCCCCACGCGTGACCGTGAGGCCGATCTCCCGCCACCTCCGGTACACCGTGTCGGCGTCCAGGCCGGTGCCGGTGAGCACCCGGTGGATCGCGCCGATACGCAGCGACGGCCCGCCGGTGATCAACGCCAGCAGCGAGGACCCGGTCGCCGCCGCCACCCGGTGATTGCCGTCCGCGACGAGCAGCGACTGCTCCTGGAGCAGCTCCAGCAACTCCGCCTGCCGGGAGCCCTTCTCCAGCAACCACATCCGGTGCCGATGCCCGGCGGAGTCCACAACGGACACCGCCGGATCCGCCAACTCCTCGCACACGTCCGCCAGCAGCGACGTCAGGACGGCGCCGCCGGACACGGGCACGAGCATGGCGGCGCTGGTGGCGCAGCCCAGCCCGGACAGCACCGCCGAGCGTTCCGCGACGACGTCCGGGAACACCTCCTCGGTGTGCCGGATTCGTCCCACCTCGGCCGGATCGACCAGGCACAGCACGCCGTGCGCGGAACCGTCCGGGCCGTCCACCCGGTACGGCGCGACGACGTCGTGGATCTCGCGATAGTGGTTGGCGCGCAAGTGATCCAGCGCCTCCCGGGCGATCGGCAACGCGTCGGTGAGGCTCAGTCCGCGGGCCCGCGCCGCCGGCGTGCGGTGCGGGTGCTGCACGGCCAGCAGCGTGCCGGTCGCCGCCCCGGGGGCCGTCAGCGCGGCGGTCACCTGGTCGGGCTCGGCGAACTCGTCCACGTCCGGGCCCGGCACGAGGTCCCGGACGACCCAGGCCGTTCTCACTGGACGCACCCAGCCGTTCATGACCACCATGATGACCCGTGGCCGAGCGATCACTGGAGGCGAGGGCGTGAAGCCGTTTCGAATTTCGGTCCCCACTCGTGACCTGGACGACCTGCGCGAACGGCTGGCACGCACCAGATTCGCGCCCGCGCTGTCGCCGGACTGGACGCACGGGACGCCGCCGGGCTACCTGGCGGAGCTGGTCGAGCACTGGCGGACCAAGTTCGACTGGTCGGCGGCCGAGGCCAAGCTGAACGAGATGGCGCAGTTCACCGCCACCGTGCGGGATGCCGAGCTGCACTTCGTGCACGTCGAGGGGAAAGGCCCGAAGCCGTTACCCCTGTTGTTCAGCCACGGCTGGCCGGGCTCGTTCTGGGAGGTCAGCAAGATCATCGGTCCGCTGACCGACCCGGCCGCGCACGGCGGCGACCCGGCCGACGCGTTCCACGTGGTCGCGCCCAGCCTGCCCGGCTACGGCTTCTCCGAACACCCCGGCACGCCCGGCATCTCCCCGCCCGAGATCGCGCACCGGTTCCACGAGCTGATGACCGACGTGCTCGGCTACGAGCGCTACGCGGCGCAGGGCGGCGACTGGGGCGCGGTGATCACTACCTGCCTCGGCCGGGACCACGGCGACCGGCTCGCCGGCATCCACGTGAACATGATGGCCGCTCGGCCCGTGATCGGGGAGCACTCCGCCGCGCTCACCGACGCCGAGCAAGCCTACGTCGATGGCCAGGCGGCGTGGCGCAGCAGCGAGGGCGGCTACACCGCGATCCAGAGCACCAAGCCGGCCACCCTCGGCGCGGGCCTGTCCGACTCGCCGGCCGGGCTGGCCGCCTGGATCGTCGAGAAGTTCCGCAGCTGGAGCGACTGCGACGGCGACGTGGAGTCGGTGTTCAGCAAGGACGATCTGCTCACCAACATCAGCATCTACTGGCTGACCAACTCGATCGCCACCTCCACCCGGCTCTACTACGAGGCGTGGCGCGACCAGGCGACGCCGATGTTCACCCCCGGCTACATCGACACGCCGACCGGCTTCGCCAGCTTCCCCAAGGAGATCTCCCGGCCGCCGCGGGAGTGGGTGGCGCGGGCGTACAACCTGCAGCGGTTCACCGAGTTCGAGCGCGGCGGCCACTTCGCCGCCATGGAGCAGCCGGAAGCGCTGGTCGAGGACATCCGCGCGTTCTTCCGGCCGCTGCGCGGCTGACCGCCGGTCCTGGCGACCCCTCCGCGCCAGGAACGGCGGCCGGCTGTCGGCTAGTCTGCCGGACGAGGTGGCGGGAAAAGTTGCAACCCGCTTGAATCCGCAGGTCAGGGGGATGCGGTGACGGTCGGGATCCGCATGCTGGGCGGCGTCGAGGTGGAGCTCGACGGCCGCCCGGCGGCGCTCGGGCACACCCGCCAGCAGCACGTGTTCGCCGCGCTGGCGATCGACGTCAACGCCGTCGTCCCGGTCGACGAACTGGTCGACCGGGTGTGGGGCGAGCAGTCGCCGCAGCGGGCCACCGGCACGCTGCAGAGCTACCTCACCCGGCTCCGCAACGCCCTGCCCGGGCTCGCCATCGTGCGCCGGTCCGGCGGCTACGCGCTGCTGGTGGACGACCCATTGACGGTGGACGTGCGCCTGTTCGAGCACCTGGTCGACCGGGCCCGGACAACGTCCGCGCCGGAGCGGGCGGTCGAGCTGTTCGAGCAGGCGTTGCAGCTGTGGCGGGGCGAGGCGCTGGCCGGGCTGGACTCACCGTGGGCCGTCGCGACCCGTGAGCTCCTGGACCGGCAGCTGTTCGCCGCCGAGCTGGACGTCACCGACCTGCGGCTGCAGCTCGGCCGGCACGGGGTTCTGGTGCCGGAGCTGGTGGAGCGGGCGGCGGCGCATCCGCTGGACGAGCGGGCGGCCGGCCAGCTGATGCTCGCCCTGTACCGCACCGGCCGGCAAGCCGAGGCACTCGCGCATTACGAGGCGGTGCGAGGACGGCTCGCCACCGAGCTCGGCGCGGATCCCGGCGTCGAGCTGCGGCAGCTGCACCAGCGGATCCTCACCGCCAACCCGGTGCTCGCCGTGCCGGCGCGGCCGGCGGACCAGGTCGTGCCGAGGCAGCTGCCCGCGCCGCCGACCGGGTTCGCCGGCCGCGCCGACGAACTGGCGGCGCTGAGCGAGGCGCTCGCCGACACCGGCGGCGTGCCGATCGCGGTGATCGTCGGCAATGGCGGCATCGGCAAAACCGCGTTGGCGCTGCGCTGGGCGCATCTGCGTATCGAGGACTTTCCCGACGGCCAGCTGCACGTCAACCTGCGCGGATTCGACCCGTCCGCGCCTCCGGTGACCCCGTCGACCGCGGTGCGGGGCTTCCTCGGCGCGCTGGGCGTCGAGCCGCGGAGCGTGCCGGCCGATCCGGATGCGCAGGCCGCGCTGTACCGCAGCCGGGTCGCCGGCCGCCGCCTGCTGGTCGTGCTGGACAACGCCGCCGACGTGGCGCAGGTCGAGCCGCTGCTGCCGGGCAGCCCCGGCTGCGCGGTGATCGTGACGAGCCGGAACCGCCTCGCCGGTCTCGTCACCAAGCACGGCGCCCGCCCGCTGATCGCCGGCATCCTAGACGACTCGGAGGCGCGAGCGCTGCTCGACAACCGGGTCGGCGTCCGTCGACTGGCCGCCGAACCCGACGCCGTCGCCGAGATCCTGGCTCTGTGCGGCGGTTTTCCGCTGGCGCTGAGCATCGCCGCCGGCCGCGCGCAGATCAGGCCGGGTCAGCCGCTCGCCGTGCTGGCCGACGAGCTTCGCGACGCCTCCACCCGGCTCGGCGTGCTGGACGAGGACGACCCCGGCTCCGGCGTCACCGCCATGCTGTCCTGTTCCTTCGACACCCTGACCGCCGACCAGGCGCGGGTGTTCACGCTGCTCGGCCTGGTTCCCGGCGACGACATCGACCTGCACGCCGCCGCCTCGCTCGCCGGCCTGCCCGCCGGCCGGACCGCGCAGGCGCTGCGGGACCTCGAACAGCGCAGCCTCGTGTCGCAGGACAGCCCCGGCCGGTGGCGGATGCACGACCTGGTTCGGTTGTACGCGGCCAACCGGGCCGAGGACCCGGAGGCGGCGCTGCGCCGCGTCGTCGTCTTCTACGCGCGCAGCGCGCAGGCCGGCAACCGTGTGTTGGATCCCAGCTTCCCCGTCACCGACGCGGACGAGCCCATCCCGCCCGGCTGCCAACCGCTCGCGCCGAGCGATCCCATGGCGTGGTTCGACGAGGAACGGCGCTGCCTGCTCGCCGCGCAGCGCATCGCCCTGGAGCACGGGTGGCACCTGGCGGCGTTCTGGCTGGCCGAGGGGCAGGTCATCTACTACTACCGGCGCGGCCGCCACCACGACAACCTCGCGCTGTGGCAGGCCGGCGCGGCCGCCGCCGAACACCTGGGCCTGGGCGTGCAAGGGGTCGCGCACCGGCAGCTCGGCCGCGCCCACTCGCGGCTGCACCAGCTGCCCGAGGCCATCGACGAGCTCAACCGGGCCCTCGCCGTGTTCGAGCAGGCCGGCGATCTCGGCCAGCTTTCCCGTACCCATCAGGCCATGGCGTTGGTGCTGGAGCGGCGCAGCGACGACCTCGCGTCCCTCGATCACGCCACCAAGGCGCTGGACCTGGCGCTGCGGATCGGCCACCGGCTCTGGGAGGGCGAGATGCGGAACCTCGTGTCCTGGTACCTGGCGCGGCTGGGCAAGCTCGACGTCGCCCACGAGGAGGCCCGGCAGGCGCTGGAGGTGTTCCGCGAGCTCGACGACCGTGCCGGCGAGGCCGACACCCTCGACTCGCTCGGGCTCATCGCCGAGCGCGGCGGCCGGCACGCCGACGCCGTCGACCACTTCCGACGGTCCATCGAGATGTACCGCGAACTGGGCAACTTCACCGTCATCGCCGGACTGCACGACCGGCTGGGCCGCGCGCTGCTCGGGCTCGGCGACCGACCGGCGGCCCGGCGGGCCTGGGAACACGCGCTGGCGCAGTACCACGAACAGCGCCGCGAGGCCGACGTCGAACGCATGCGGGACCAGCTCGCCGAGCTCGACTAGGCGACCACGCCGCGCCCGCGGTTCCCCCCTGGAGCCCTGGACGCGGCGTGGTCGTGCGCCATCGTGCCCCACGTCGGCGCGCCCTTTCTTGCATTCCGCTTGAATCCGCAGGCCACAGGCACTATGCACGGTTCGTGACTGCACGGTTTGCACTGTTGGGCGCAATCACGGCGACGGTCGACGGACGGCCCGCCGACATCGGCCACGCGCGGCAGCAGTGCGTGCTGGCCGCCCTGCTCGTCGACGTCAACGCCGTCGTGTCGGTCGACGAGCTGGTGGACCGGGTGTGGGGCGAGAACCCGCCGCAGCGCGCCACCGGCACCCTGCACAGCTACCTGACCCGGCTGCGCCGCGTCGACGGCGTGACGATCGTGCGGCGGGCGGGCGGCTACTCGCTGCTCGTCGAGGATCCGCTGGCCATCGACGTGAACCTGTTCCGAAGCCTGGTCGCCCAGGCCCGGGGCTCCGACGATCCCTCGGTGTTCGAGCGGGCCCTCGCGCTGTGGCGGGGCGAGGCGCTGGCCGGGCTGGACTCCGACTGGGCCGTCGAGGAGCGGGGCCGGCTGGCCCGCGAGCGGCTCGCCGCCGAGTTGGACCACACCGACCTGCGGCTGCGCCTCGGCCAGCACGCCGCGCTCGTGCCGGAGCTGCTGGCCCGGACCGCCGAGAACCCGCTCGACGAACGCGCCGCCGGGCAGCTGATGCTGGCCCTGTACCGGGCCGGCCGGCAGGCCGAGGCGCTGAGCCGGTACCAGGCCGTACGGACGAGGCTGGCCGAGGATCTCGGCACCGATCCCGGGCCTGAGCTGCGGGAACTGCACCAGCGCATCCTCACCGCCGATCCCGCCCTGGCCGTGGCGACCGCTCGGCGGCCCGTCCTCGTGCCGCGACAGCTGCCCGCGCCGCCGGCGTGGTTCGCCGGCCGGGTGATCGAGCTGACGGCGTTGTCGCGGGCGCTGGAGTTTCGCGACGACACGATGCCCGTCGCCACGATCTGGGGCACCGGCGGCATCGGCAAGACCTCTCTGGCGCTGCGATGGGCGCACCAGCACGTGGCGGAGTTCCCCGACGGGCAGCTGCACGTCAACCTGCGCGGTTTCGACCCCACCAGCGAGCCCGTGCCGCCTTCCGTTGCCGTACGGGCATTTCTGGACGCGCTGGGCGTCGCCGCGTCCGCCGTGCCGACCGACCTGGACGGGCAGGCCGCGCTGTACCGGAGCCTGCTCGCCGACCGCCGCATGCTCGTCGTGCTCGACAACGCCGCCGACTCCGCGCAGGTCGGGCCGCTGCTGCCCGGCAGCCCCACGTGCGCGGTGATCGTGACGAGCCGGGACCGGCTGGCCGGGCTGGTCACCAACCACGGCGCCCGGCCGCTCGCCGTCGGCCTGCTCGACGACGACGCCGCCGGTCTCCTGCTCGGCAACCGGGTCGGCGCCGCGCGACTGGCCGCGGAGCCTGCGGCGGTGTCCGAGTTGTTGGCTTTCTGCGCCGGTTTCCCGTTGGCGCTCAGCCTGGTCGCCGGCCGGGCCCAGACCCGCCCCGACCTTCCGCTGTCCACGCTCGCCGCCGAGCTCCGCGACGCCGCCACCCGGCTCGGCGTGCTCGACGAGGACGACCCCGGCGCCGGCGTCACCGCCGTGCTTTCCTGCTCCCACAAGGCATTGACCGCCGAGCAGGCACGCGTGTTCGCCCTGCTCGGCCTCTCCCCCGGCCCCGACATCAGCCTCGGCGCCGCCGCCGCTCTCGCCGGCCTCCCGGTGGCGCCGGTCGGTCGCGTGCTCCGCGGCCTGGAACGGCTTTCCCTGATCCACCAGGAGGTTCCCGGCCGATGGCGGATGCACGACCTGGTTCGGCTGTTCGCCGTCTCGCAGGTCTCGGACGTCGACCGCGAACCGGCCCTGCGCCGGCTCACCGCGTTCTACGTCCACTCAGGACAGAACGCCGAGAAGGCGCTGGATGCCTTCTACCAGGAAGTCGAATTCGTCGAGCTGCCGCCCGACTGCCAGCCCGACACGCCCGCCGACGGCACGGCGTGGTTCAACGCCGAAATCCCCTGTCTGCTTGCCGTGCAACAGCTTGCCGTCGAACTCGGTTGGCACGACGTGGTGTGGCAGGTGGCGTGGAACACCGCCACCCACTGCTACCGGCTCGGCCTGCACCACGACAACCTCGCCTTCTGGGAGACCGCGCTCACTTCCGTGTCCCATGTGGACACCAAGACCGCCGCCGTCATCCACCGCCTCGCCGGCCGGGCCTACTCCCGTGTCCAGCGCTTCCCCGAGTCGCTGGACCAGCTGCAGATCGCGCTCGGGCTGGTCGACCGGGAGCGGGATCCCGTCAACCTCTGCCGCACCGAGCAGGCCATTGCCCTGGTGTACAAGCGACTCCAGGAATGGCAGCCCGCACTCGACCACCAGCTGGAGGCGCTGGAGGCCGCCCGCCGCACCGGCGAGCCCCTGTGGGAGGGCGAGGCCCTCACCCTCGTCGGCACCTTCGCCGCCCGCCTCGGCCGGCACGAGTGGGGCCGCCAGTGCTGCGAGGAGGCGTTGGCCGTCTTCCGGGAGCACAACGACGTCGAGGACCAGGCCGACGCCACCGATGTGCTCGGCCTGATCGCCGCCATGACCGGCGACCACGCGACGGCCGTCCGCCACCACACCAGGGCCCTCGACCTCTACCGCCAGATCGGCAACAACACCGTCATCGGCGGCACCCTGGCCGACCTCGCCCGCGCCCATCTCGCGCTCGGGCAGCTCGACCAGGCCCGCGACGCCTTCCAGCAGTCGATCGCCGTCTTCGAGCGCCAGGCCCGGCACGCCGAGGCGGACGTCGTTCGCCAGGAACTGGCCGCCCTGGCCGACGGCCTCGTCCCGACCCAGCGCCGCTAGTGGCTGATCACGACCTTGCCGAAACGTGAGCCGTGCCGGAAGTGCTCGAACGCCGGCCGGGCCTCGGCGAAGGGGGAAGACGCTGTCGATCACGGGGCGCAGGCGGTGCTGGGCGATGACGCGGTTCATCTCCTCCAGGTCGCTGCGGCTGCCGACGCCGATCGTGCGGAGCGTCGCGACCCGGGTGAGGACGCTCATCAGGTCCGGTCCCGCGCCGGGCCCCGCCAGGCTGCCGACGAGGGCGACGGTGCCGCGCATGGCGAGCGCCTCCATCGACTGGGCGATCGCCCCGCCGACCTCGACGATCAGGTCCACGCCGCGGTCGTCGGTGAGCTTGCGGACCGCGGCGCCCCAGTCCGGCGTCTCGACGTAGTTCACGACGTCGCTGGCGCCGAGGGCGAGCAGCTTCTCCGCCTTGGCCTCGCTGGAGGTGGTGGCGATCACCCGAGCGCCGGCAACGTGGGCGAACTGCAACGCGAACAGCGACACGCCGCCGCTGCCCTGCACCAGCACGGTGTCGCCGGGCCCGACGCCGGCCACTGCCGACCAGCCGGTCAGGGCGGCGCACGGCAGCGTCGCGGCCTCCTCGAAGCTGAGGTGCTCGGGCATGTGCACCAGTGCGTTCGCGTCGACCACGACGTACTCGGCGAGCCAGCCGTCGATGTCGGTGCCGTACATCTGGCCGAACTCCCGCAGCGGGCCGCCGTACCAGTTCGGGGAGAACGAGTTGACCACGCGGTCGCCGGCCTGGAACCGAGTGGTGTCCGGCCCGACGGCCTCGATCACGCCCGCGGCGTCGGAGAGCTGGATCAGGTCCGGCAGCGCCGGCCTCGGGTGGACGCCGTCGGCGATCATCGTGTCGCGGGCGTTGAGGGAGGTGGCCTTGACGCGGACCAGGACCTGGCCGCGTCCGGGCGTGGGCGTGGGGCCGTCCACCAGTTCGAGGGCGCGGGCGGCGTTCAATCGGTATGACTGCATGGTCACGACGCTAGGACGCCGTGGCTGGACGGTCAGTATCCTGGAGTCCAGAGTTTGCTACCGATCGTCCACGCCGAGGGGCCATGGATCTCGTCGACACCGTGCTCACCACGATGAACATCGGGCCCTCCCAGTACACCCGGCTCGACGCCCGCGCGCCGTGGGGCATCTCCTTCCGGTCGCGCGACTCCGCCCGGCTGCTGCTCGTCGCGGAGGGCTCCTGCTGGCTGGGCACGAAGTCGCTCGACGAGCCGCAGCGACTCGTCGCCGGCGACTGCTGCCTGGTGCAGAGCACCGTCGAGTTCACCCTCCAGGACGCGCCCGGCCGCACCCTCGTGGACTGCGAGTCGCTGTTCGACGGGCATCTTGCCGCGCATGGCGGCGGCGGCGGTGAGCGGACCGTGATCCTCTCCGGCCGGTTCTCCTTCGACGCCGCCGCCGCGGAACCGCTGTTCGACGCTCTGCCGCCGTTGCTGCGCATCGACCTCGGCAACGCCGCCGGCCGGTCGCTTCGTGCCACCTTCGACCTGCTCGACACCGAGACGTCCGAGGGCGGCATCGGCTCCGCGCTGATCGCCAGCCGGCTCGCCGATGTGCTTTTCGTGCAGGCGATGCGGGCCTGCTGTGCCTCCGTCGGCAGCAGCGCCGTCAGCTGGCTCGGCGCGCTCCGCGACCCCCAGCTCTCCGCCGCCATGAACGCCATGCACGGCGACCTCGCGCGGCCGTGGACCGTCGCCGAACTCGCCCGCATCGCCGGCATGTCGCGCTCCGCCTTCGCCGCCGCCTTCCGCGCCAAGGCCGGGGAGACACCGCTGGGCTACCTCACGTCGTGGCGGATCTACCGGGCCAAGACCCTGCTTCGGGACACCCCCTTGAGCGTGCAGGAGATCGCCGTGCGGGTCGGCTACGACACCGGCACCGCCCTCAGCCGCGTCTTCACCCGCCGTGAAGGCGTCTCCCCCGGCGCCTGGCGGAAAAACCGACGGCGTCCGCGAGCCGCCTGATCCAGAATCGGCCGCATGGCAGACGAAGGCTTCACCCATCCCCGGCTCGCCGCCTTCTACGACGTGCACGAGGGCGACCGCTCCGACCTCGACCCCTACATCGCCGTCGCCTCGGAGCTGAACGCCCGCACCGTTCTGGACATCGGTTGCGGCACCGGGGTTCTGGCCCTGAAGCTCGCCGACCTCGGCCTGTCCGTCGTCGGCGTCGACCCCGCGCTGGCTTCCCTCGACGTCGCCCGGGCCAAGCCCGGCTCCGACCGTGTCCGCTGGATCCACGGCGACGCAAGGGATCTGCCACCCCTGCAGGCCGATTTCGCCGTCATGACCGCCAATGTCGCCCAGGCCATCGTCTCGCCCGCCGACTGGGCCGCCACCCTTCGCGGCGTCCACTCCGCCCTGCGCCCCGGCGGCGTCCTCATGTTCGAGACCCGTGTCCCCGCCCGGCAGGCCTGGCTCGGCTGGAACCGCTCCGAGACCTTCAGCGTCATCGACGGGGTGGAGACCTGGGTCGATCTCCTCGCCGTCGACGGCCCCCTCGTCACCTTCCGCTGGACCTGGATCTTCCCCGACGGCGAACGCCTCACCTCCACGTCGACGCTCCGCTTCCGCTCCCGCGCCGAGGTGGAATCCGACCTCCTCGCCAATGGCTTCACCGTCACCGACGTCCGCGACGCCCCCGACCGCCCCGGCCGCGAACACGTCTTCCTGGCAACGAAATCAGGCTAGGCCCGTAGCTTTCGGAACAGGGCGGCGGCCAGCAACCCGGCGCTGATCGCCGAGATGACGACGGCGAGCAGGTGGAGGCCGCCGTCGGTGGCGTGGTCGCCGAGGCCGAGGCCGACGAGGGCGGCGGCGAGGTTGGCGCCGATGTACTGGGACGTGCGGTAGAGGCCGGAGGCGGTGCCGACCTGGCCTTCCGGCGCGGCCGCGTACATGGCGGTCTGGTTGCCCAGGCTGTTGAAGCCGTTGGGAATGCCGAGGACGGCACAGACGATCACCAGCAGCACCACGGGGGTAAAGGTGCCGACGAGGAGCAGGGAGAGGCTGCCGACGAGCAGACCGGCGGAGCCGATGACGAGCAGGGGCAGGCGGGGACGGCGGGTGGCGATGACGGTGGCGACGATGCCCATGCCGGCGATGGGCAGCACGACCAGCCCGGCCTCGGCGCTGGTGAGCAGGCGGCCCTGTTCGAGCCACTGGGGAACGCCGTAGAAGATCGTGTAGAAGACGACGTAGGTGACGGCGACCCGGGCGTAGGTGCGGCTGAGGGGCCGGTTGGCCCACAGCATCCGGACGTCGATGAACGGCCGGGAGACGCGGAGTTCCCACCACAGCAGGACAATCGCCAGCACGACGGCGGCGGCCAGGAAGACCCACCGGAATTCCAGCAGGAACACCAGCAGGCCGACCATCGCGGCGGCGAAGAGCAGTATTCCCAACGGGTCCAGGCCGACCGAAGTGGACCGTTCGGCCCGGTCGCGGGGCACCCACAGCAGCACCAGCAGCATCGACAGGGCGGCGATGGGGAGGTTGACCCAGAAGACCGACCGCCAGCCGGCGAGCAGCACGAGCACCCCGCCCAGCGGCGGCCCGAGCGCCACGGCCACCTGACCGGCCGCCGAGATCGCGCCGAGCGCCCCGGTGGCCTCGCCGCCGATTCCCTGCCGTATCAAGGAAACCCCGGAGGGATACGCCGCCGAGGTGCCGATGCCGAGCAGCACCCGCGCCGCGACGAGCCAGCCGAGGCCGGGCGCGAACGGCGCGCCGACCGCCGCCGCCATGACGATCACGAGTCCCCAGCAGAACACCCGCCGCGCCCCGAACCGGTCGGCCAGCCGCCCCATCGTGGGCTGGGCGACCGCGGTCGCCAGGTACAGCCCCGACACCAGCCACACGACCTCCGCGCCCGCGTGGAACTCGTGCTGGATGTCGACCAGCGCGACCGCGATCATCGAGGAGTTGATCGCGTTGAGCAGCGTCCCGAGCACCACGGGCAGCACCAGCCGCAGCCCGGTGGAGCGCTGGACGACGCTCATCGGGCGAGCACCTCCAGGAGCTTGGCCGCGGCCCCGAGGAACTCCCGTTCGACGGGCGTGAGGCGGTCCGCGATCACGCCGGCCAGCCAGGCGTCCCGGCGCGAGCGGTCCTCTTCCAGCACGGCCCGTCCGGCGTCGGTGATGCTGACGACGGTCTGCCGGCCATCGGTCGGATGCGGCTCGCGCGTGACCAGACCGCGCTCGACCAGGGTGGCGAGGGCGCGGGTCATGGACTGGGGCTGGACGTTCTCGGCGGCGGCCAGCGCGGACGGGCCGGCGGGACCGAGCCGGTCGAGGCGCGACAGGACCGACAGCGAGGTCAGGCCGAGCTCGTGCGGCGGCCGCTCCTGGCGCAGTCTCCGCGCCAGCCGGGACACGGCCTCCCGGACCTCGACCGCCAACTCGTCATCGTCCACGGATACTAAGCCTAGCTGATGACTTTCACGGCATACCGCTCCCCGGCACGGCGAAAGCCATCAGCTAGGGGAAGGAAGTTACCGCGGCACCGGCCACGGCTTGGGAGCCGGGTTCGAAGGTTCGCTCACGTGTTCGATTCTACCATGTCGGCCATGGAAACAGGGGCTCTTGCCGGAAGGAAAAGCCCCCCGGAGCGGGAGCGTCGACAGGGAGGAGGACCTAGGCCACGAGGGCGTCTGAGGCGGGAGAAGGCAGCGTCGGCGCAGCCTTTCGAGATGCAAGGAAGGTTCACGGACGGTAACTTCTCCCCGGCGACCGACGGGCAGCGCCGCCGGACGCTTCCTGGCCCGATGGACGCGCAGGGGACAGCCTCAACGTCCCAACCGCTCCCGGTCGCAGTGGACAACGCATCCGGGCCGTAGACGGGAAGGCGCCTGCCCCCAGACAGCGGAGCAGGGCCCCTCCCGCTCGGGAGAGGCCCTGCTCGTTAATCCGAAAACCGCAGCTGGCTTCAGTCGGCACTGAAGCTGCAGTGCTTACATACCCACGGCGGAGTAGAGCTGGCCGACCTCGGCGCGGGTGAGGCGGCGCAGCGAGCCGGGACGCTGGTTGCCGAGCTGCACGCCGGCGATCTCGGTCCGCACGAGGCGCTGGACGGGGTAGCCGACCTCGGCGAGCAGCCGCCGCACGATGTGCTTGCGGCCCTCGTGCAGGACGACCTCGACCAGAGCCTTGCCGGGCATGGAGTCGACCAGCCGGAACGCGTCGACCTTGATCGGGCCGTCCTCGAGCACGATGCCGGCCTTGAGACGCTTGCCGACGTCCTTGGCGACGGGGCCGGGGACCTCGGCCAGGTAGGTCTTCAGCACCCGGTACGAAGGGTGCATGAGACGGTGGGCGAGCTCGCCGTCGTTGGTCAGCAGCAGCAGGCCCTCGGTGTCGACGTCGAGCCGCCCGACGTGGAACAGCCGGGCGCCGCCGGACTCGGCGCGCTCCCGCACGTAGTCGCCGACGCAGGGGCGACCCATCTCGTCGGACATGGTGGAGTGCACGCCCTTGGGCTTGTTCAGCGCCAGGTGCAGGGTGTCCTCACGGACGATCACCCGGCTGCCGTCGACGTGGATGACGGCCGTGTCGGGGTCGACCCGCCGCCCCATCTCGCGCACGACCTTGCCGTCGACGCTGACCCGGCCCTCCGCGATCAGCTCCTCGGCCGCCCGGCGCGAGGCCACGCCCGCCTGGGAGAGCACCTTCTGCAGGCGCACACCGTCATCAGAGTTCTTAGCCGACATCGTCGATCGCATCCACTTCGGGCAGCAGCGGAGCGATCGGCGGCAGGTCCTGCAACGAGGACAGCCCCAACCGCTCCAGAAATAGTTCGGTGGTCCGGTACAGAATGCCACCCGTGTCCGGGTCGTTGCCCGTCTCCTCGATCAGGCCCCGCGTCACCAGGGTCCGGATCACACCGTCGACGTTCACGCCGCGCACCGCGGCGACCCTCGACCGGGTGACGGGCTGCCGGTAGGCGATCACCGCCAGCGTCTCCAGCGCGGCCCGGGTGAGCTTGGCCCGCTGGCCGTCGAGCAGCAGCTTCTCGACGTACGGGGCGTAGGTGTCCCGGGTGTGCAACCGCCAGCCGTCGCCGACGCGGCGCAGGTCGATGCCGCTGCCGGACTCGGTGTAGCGCGCGGACAACGCCTGCAGCGCCTCCCGGATCCGCTTCACCGGCTGCTCCAGCGCGGTGGCCAGCAGTTCCTCCTCGGCCGGCGAGTCGACGACCAGAAGCAGCGATTCGAGGGCGGCATGCAGGGTGGCGTCGTCGGTGAGGTCGGGCAGGGTCGAGGCGGGGGCCTCCTCGTCGTCCTCGGACGCCGTCGCCTGGTACGCCGCCGCCTCGTCGAGGATGGCCCCCATCGCCTCGGCGACGTCGACCGTGGCCACCTCCGAAGCATCGGATTCCGGTTCCGGGGCGGGTTCCTCCGACTCCTGCTCGGGCTCCGCCTCCCGCTCCGGTTCCGCCGGCGCCTCCTCGGGCGCGGGGTCCTCGGCGGGTTCCGGCTCCTCGGGTTCCGCCGGGGCGGGCTTGGCGGCTCCACCACCCGCCGCGCCCTCGAACTGCTCCTCGCCGCGCTCGTTCTCGGGTTCGGTCACCCGTACTCCTCCTCGTCGGCGAACGCCCGATCCACCTCGGCCGCCGCCTGTGCCTCCTCGACGCTGCCGCCGGACCATCGCAGCGTCAGCTCCCCGAGCGCCTCGTCCTGTTCGAACAGCACGGCGGCCTCGCGGTACAACTCCAGCAGCGCCAGGAACCGGGCCACGACCTCGACGGTGCTGCCGCAGTCGGCGACCAGCTCCCCGAAGGTGGCGACGCCGGCCTCGGCCAGCCGCACCCGGATGATCGCGGCGTGCTCACGAACGGAGACCGCGCCCATGTGCAGGTGGGTCAACGACACCGTGGGCGGCGGCTTGGGCCGGAACACGGTGGCGGCGAGTTCGGCGAACCGCTGGGGGCTCATGCCGATCATGACCTCGGGCAGCAGGTCCGTGTAGCGCTCCTCCAGCGACACCGACCGCGGGTACCGCCGCAGCGCCCCCGCCTCCAGCTCGCCGAACAGGGCCGCGACCTGCTTGTAGGCCCGGTACTGCAGCAGCCGCGCGAACAGCAGGTCGCGGGCCTCCAGCAGCGCCAGGTCCTCCTCGTCCTCGACGTCGCCGGCGGGCAGCAGCCGGGCCGCCTTGAGGTCGAGCAGGGTCGCGGCGATCACCAGGAACTCGGTGGTCTCGTCCAGGTCCCACTGCTCGCCGAGGGTCTTCAGGTGCGCGATGAAGTCGTCGGTGACCCGGCTCAGCGCCACCTCGGTGACGTCCATCTGGTGCTGCGAGATCAGCTGCAGCAGCAGGTCGAACGGTCCCTCGAAGTTGTTCAGCCGTACGGTGAACTTGCCGCTCGGGGCCTGATCGGCCGGGATCCCGGGATCCACATCAGTCATCCCCGACGATGCCCTTGACCAGCTGCGAGTCGGCGCCGTGCCGGGTGAAGTCGGCCAGCACGGCGGCGATGGCGGCACGCACCACCCGACCGCGGTCCACGGCGATGCCGTGCGCGGCGCGCAGCGCCAGCCGAGCGTGTTCCAACGCCAGCAGCTCCTCGTCGGACAGGTAGACCGTGATCTTCGCCTCGTGCTTGCGGCGACCGGTTCCCGCCGAGGATACGGGTCCCTCCGGAACCGGGGCCTCGCCGGGGGGAACTGTCCTGGGCACACTGGTGGACCGGAACAACTCGGCCGCACCCGGAAGCTGGACGCGGCGAGTCACCTGGCGATCACCTCGCGGGCCAACGCGCGGTAGGCCTTGGCGCCGGAGGAGCGCGGCGCCCACGTGGTGATCGGCTCGCCGGCGACCGTGGTCTCCGGGAAGCGCACCGTCCGGTTGATCACGGTGTCGAACACGGTCTCGCCGAACGCCTCGACGACGCGCGCCATGACCTCCCGCGAGTGCAGCGTGCGCGGGTCGTACATGGTGGCGAGGATGCCCGTGATCTCAAGCTTGGGGTTCAACCGTTCCTTGACCTTCTCGATGGTGTCGATCAGCAGCGCGACGCCGCGCAGGCTGAAGAACTCGCACTCCAGTGGGATTAAAACGCCGTCGGCCGCGGCCAGCGCGTTGACGGTGAGCAGCCCCAGCGAGGGCTGGCAGTCCACGAGCACGTAGTCGTAGTGGTCCATCACGGGTCGCAGCGTGCGCACGAGGGTGTGCTCACGGCCGACCTCCGACACCAGCTGCACCTCGGCAGCGGACAGGTCGATGTTGCTGGGAAGCAGGTCCATGTCGGGGACGCAGGTGCGCATCACGACGTCCTCGATGCCGACCGCGCGCTCCATCAGCACGTTGTAGATGGTGCGGTCCAGCTGGTGCGGCTGGATGCCCAGCCCCACCGAGAGCGCACCCTGCGGGTCGAAGTCCACCAGCAGCACGCGGCGGCCGTACTCGGTCAGCGCCGCGCCCAGGTTGATGGTGGAGGTGGTCTTGCCGACGCCGCCCTTCTGGTTGCAGACGGCCAGGATCGTGGCCGGGCCGTGGCTGGCGATCAGCGCCGGCTCGGGGACGTGCCGCTGCGGCCGGCCGGTGGGGCCGATCTCGCCGTCGGCGGCGACGTCCGGGCCGTCGTCCTGCTCCGGGCGCGCGTGCGGCGCCAGGCTGAGCTCGACGGAGGGTCCACGAACGAGCCGCTCCTCGGAAGGCTGCGGTGTCGACATGGCTCCAGTCTCCTCGTAACCTGACTCTCCTTGAGCCGCAGCGTAAGGCGCTGCGGGGAGTGCGGCAACGCGCCTCGCCGTAGCGTGTCGCACGCGTTTGAGCTGCGCCGATTGCTGCAAACGGCCTAAATCACGCCAGAGCCCGGGGATGGGCGGTGGCATAGACCTCACGCAGCGTGGTCACCGTGACCAGGGTGTACACCTGGGTCGTGGTCACCGATGCGTGGCCGAGCAGCTCCTGCACCACCCGCACGTCCGCGCCGCCCTCCAGCAGGTGGGTGGCGAAGGAGTGGCGCAGCGTGTGCGGCGAGACCTCGACGCCGATGCTGGCCCGATCGGCCGCCGTCTTCAGCGCCTGCCACGCGCTCTGCCGCGACAGGCGGCCACCGCGGGAGTTCAGGAACACCGCCGGGGTACCACGTCCGTGTCGGGCCAGATCGGGCCGGGCGCGGATGAGGTACGCGTCGACGGCGGCCAGCGCGGGTCGCCCGATCGGTACCAGGCGCTGCTTGCCGCCCTTGCCGTCCAACAGGACCGTGCGCTCGCCGCGGTCGATGTCGTCCAGGTCGAGGCCGACCGCCTCGGAGATGCGCGCGCCCGTGGAGTACAGCAACTCCAACAGCGCGCGGTCACGCAGCGACCGCGCGTCCTGGCCCGTCGCCGTGTCCAGCAGGCGCAGCACCTCCTGCACCGGCAACGCCTTCGGCAGCCGGCGCGGCGGCACCGGCGGGTGCACCTCCCGGGCCGGATCCTGCTGGGCAATGCCCTCGCGGAACGCGAACTTGTGCAGGCCGCGCACCGCCACCACGGCCCGCGCCGCCGACGACGCCGCCAGCGGCGGATGGTCCGAGTCCCCTTCACGCAGTGCGGCCAGGAACTCGGTGACGTGCGGCTCCGTGACGTCGGCCAGCGACGTCACGCCCGCTTGGGCCAGGTGTTCGCTGTACCGACGCAGGTCGCGGGCATAGGAGTCGAGTGTGTTGCGGGCCGTGCCGCGCTCTACCGCCAAATGGTCCAGGTAGCTCGCGGTGGCCTCGCGGAGGGCCGTGGGGATGTCGGTGACTTGCGGCGCGCTCAGCGGGAGTTCACCTCATTCCGGGCCGACTCACGCCGTAGCCTAGACCCGCGATCAAGGGCACGCTCCGGGCGACCGATGGACCGCTGCCGGTTGTCATCGACGAATCACTGTTGCAGCGACTCCGGCGGCGCCGGCTTCGCTAACGAACTGCTGGTGGCCGCCGACAACACTGATGAGATCGAATTGGTCGACGGCCACCGTCTCTACAACGGCGCTTGACGCGCGCGGGGAGGTTCAGCTGTCGCGGTTGCTCATGGCGGCCGCACCTCCCCTCGCTGATCCATCCAGGTCACGGTGGCTGACCTGGCTCGCTCGGTGTGATTGGCTGACCGGGTCAGGACAGTCACCGCAGGGAGTGCCGGAGCACGATTATGGACGACACGGGGCCGGTAGCCGGTGCCTCGCTGCACGTCCGTGACCTCCTGGTCACTCCCCGTCGCTGGACTCTGTGGCGGCAGCGCCCCCGCCTGATCGCGTTCTGTCTGGTCACGGAGGCCGTCGCGATCGGGACTACGGTCCTGGCGGCGGAATGGGTTCACCCGGGCGTGAAGGACGTCCTGGTGATGCTGGCGCTGGCGGTCCTGGGCATCACGCAGGCGGAGCTGGGCCGGCAGGTGGAGCGGGTCCGCCGCCGGGTGAACGGCACGCCGCACATCAACATGACCTCGGTCTGGACGTTCGCGGGCGTCCTGCTGCTGCCGCCGGCACTGGTGGCGGCGTTGGTCGCGGTCCTGTACGCCCACCTGGCGCTGCGCAGCTGGTACCGGCTGCAGCGGGTGCCGGCGTTCCGGAGCGTGATCAACGGGTCCGTGGTGGTGCTGACCTGCTACGTGGCGCGGTTGGTGCTGGAGCTGTTCGGCGTACACGGCATCGGCGACGTGTTGCAGCACGGTTGGCTGGGCGTGGCCGCGATCGCCGGCACGGTGGCGGCGTACTTCGTGGCCAACGCGCTGCTGATCCTGGGCGCGCTGAACCTGACGTACCGCTCGATCAGGGAGCTGTTCGGCGGCTGGGCGGACAACCTGGTCGAGCTGGCCACGCTGTGCCTGGGCACGCTGACGGCGCTGGCGATGGCGACGCAGCCGGTGCTGGTGGTGATGGTGGTGCCGCCGCTGCTGGTGCTGCACCGGGGCGTGCTGGTCAAGCAGCTGGAAGTGGCGGCGACCAAGGACGAGAAGACCGGCCTGTTCAACACGCTGGGCTGGCACAACCTGGCCACCAGCGAGCTGGCCCGCGCGGGCCGGACCAACGAGACGACCGGCGTGCTGATGGTCGACCTGGACCACTTCAAGCAGGTCAACGACACGTACGGGCACCTGGCCGGCGACCTGGCGCTGAAGGCGGTGGCCGACACGATCACCGCTCAGGTCCGCTCGTACGACTCGGTCGGCCGGTTCGGCGGCGAGGAGTTCGTGGTGCTGCTGCCCGGTGTGGCCGAGTCGCACGTCGTGGCGGTCGCGGAGCGCATCCGGCACGCGGTGAGCGAGCTGGTGGTGCCGGTCGACTTCGCCGACGACGGCCGCGTGATCAAGGACCTGTCGGTGTCCATCGGCGTGGCCATGTACCCGACGGCCGGCACGGTGGTCGATCGCCTGCTGCACGCGGCGGACACGGCCTTGTACAGCGCCAAGAACAGCGGCCGCAACAAGGTAGTCAGCTTCTGACGTCAGGCCGTCCGCTCGCGGGCGGCGGCGGCGACCACGCGGGTCGCCATCACGGTCCGGTTCCGCCCCTGCCGCTTCGCCTGGAACAGCGCCCCGTCCACGGCCAGCAGCAGATCACTCAGCTCCGCCGCCGACCCGGGGAACACCCCGGCACCGATGGACACAGTGAGCCCGGTGACGGCGACGTCCCGCCCCTCCAGGTCGTGGATGTCGACGGACAGCGCCTGCACGGCCGAGCGCACCCGCTCGGCGGCGGCACGCAGCTCGTCGACGCCGACCGCGGGCACCAGCACGGCGAACTCCTCGCCGCCCCACCGCCCGACCAGGTCCAGTGACCGCACGGAATGGCGCACCGTCTCGGCGACGGCGGTCAGCACCTGGTCGCCGGCGAGGTGCCCGTAACGGTCGTTGACCTCCTTGAAGTGGTCCAGGTCGATCATCAGCACGCCGACGGTCCGGGCCAGCCGGCGGGCCCGGTCCAGCTGGTCGGCGGCCCGGTCGGACCACCAGGCGGCGTCCACCAGCCCGGTCTTGGAGTCGGTGTGCGCGGCGATCCGGAACTGCGGCAGCAGCAGGCCCATGTGCAGGGCGAGCACGGTGACCAGCAGGATCGGCATCGACCACGGCCGGTCGACGGTGAACACGCCGACGGCGTAGCCGAGCCCGACGCTGGCGGCGATGATCAGCTGGTCGGAGGCGTGGCCGAGGGCCTTGCGGGCGGGCTGGTCGGGGTTGGACGCGACGATGGCGCCGACCACCAGCGCGTAGTTGACCAGCCGGTACGCCAGCCCCGCGACGATCACCGCGACGGCGCCGAGCGGCCCGTCGAGCTCGGCGGCGTACGGCGGCCCGCCGGCCGGGAAGAACGCGGCGAAGGCCAGCTGGCCGGCGCCGACGGCGAGCACGACGGTGGCCGCGGAGAAGACCTTCCGGTACGCGATCGCCTGGCCGCGGAACACCCGGAACCACTCATGGGTGAACGACAACGCGATCAAAGCGGCCAGCAGCGGCAGCGGCAACAACAGCACGCCGGCGAAATACCAGACGCTCTGCATATGTGTGTACGGGCTGCCCTCGGCGGCAACTTCGCGAATACGTTCGATTCCCTGGGCGGCTTCCAGGTGAATGGCGGAAGCGGCGAGCAGCAGGCCGAACCAGAGCAGGGACGTGGGCGTAATCGGGGTCAGCGTCGCGGTCGTGACCAGCATGAGTACGGTCGCCAACTCCACCGCGACGACGTACGCGAGAAGTCCTCTTGGGAGGGACCATAGACGCCAGCGACGTGGGTCGACCCGATTCACGACGCGCCACCCCCGTCCCGGAAAACAGTCACTGTAATCAGGGATCGACGCAGTGTCGTGCTCCGCTCGGGGGAAACGAAAATCACGTTCCACCCCCACACGGAGGCACATCATGATCAAGCGCAGCGAATCCCCCCGCACCGGCCGTCCCTCCGAGTGGCGCCGCGTCGGCCGCCCCAGCGAATGGCGCTGACGGCTTAACCGGGGGCGGGTGTCGGCCGTGTCGAGGACACGGCCGACGCACCTCCCGCTGCACGCCACAGCAGGCCGACGCCGACGGCCGCCGCCACCCCGACCACTCCGGCGACCGCGACGGTGCCGTGCGGGCTGAGCTGCTCGGCGACCACGCCGGCGAGCCCGACGCCGACCCCCTGGGACACCTTCAACGCCGTCACGGCCAGCCCGAACGCCTGGCCACGGCGGTCATCGGGCACGCTGCGCATGAACGTCGTGCTGGCGGTGACCTGGTAGCCGCTGGCGAACCCGCTGAGCACGAACAGCAGCACCACGATCGGCGCCGCTGGGTCGACGACACACACGACAAGCGGCAGGCACGAGCCCACGGCGAGCAGCGGCAGCGCGCGAAGTTGGGCCGCCGCCGAGAGCCGCGCCAGCACGAGCATGCCGGCGACCGCGCCGGCGGCGAAGCCGGCGAACAGCAGGCCGACCAGCGTCGGCCCGCCGCCCAGCTCGGTCGCGTACGGGGCGGCGAGCGCCTCGCCGGCGATGTAGATGCCGGAGATGCAGGCGAAGGCGATCAGTGCGCGCAGCCGAGGCGTCGTGGCGACCAGCCGAGCGCCGGCGACGAGATCACTCCCCCAGCCACGCTTGATGACCTCCGTCGCCTTGGCGGCGGCGTCGCGGTGCCGGATGCCGAACAGCACCAGCGCAGCGGAGGCGGCAAAGGTCGCGGCATCCGCGAGCAAGACGCCACTCGTACCAATGGCGACGATCAGCGCGCCGCCCCCGGCGAAGCCGGCGACCTGTGCGGCCTGCCCGGCCGAGGACAACCCGGCCTGCCCCGCCGGATAGTCGTGGTCGCCGAGGATCTGCGGCAGCAACGCGCCGCGGGCGGCGTTCGCCGGCGCCCCGGCCAGCTGCACGACGACCAGCAGCGTCGCGATCACCGGGAAGGACGTCCCCGGCAATGCCATCACGGCCACCAGCACGGCCCGCAGCACGTCGGCGACGATCATCACGGTGCGTCGCGGATGCCGGTCGGCGATGCCGGCCAGCAGCGGACCGCCGACCAGGTCGGGCAGGAACGTCAGCGCGTAGGTCAACGCCGTCAGCGCGGGCGACCGCGTCCGGTCGAAGATCAGCACCGACAGCGCGACCCGCGCGAACTGGTCGCCGGCCATGGAGATCGTGTACGCGGACAACAGCGCGCGGTACTCACGGCTGGCGAACACGGCCATGCATCCACCCCCGGTGACCGACCGCAGCAGGGCTGTGACGCAAGGTACACCGGATCCCACCCGTGTCGATCCCGCCGAACGGATCCGGCGCGGCAGCCCGGATCGATTCCGCCGAACGGGATGGATCCGGGCGTCCGTGTCGTTCGGATGTTCATGACGGATTTCAACACCCAGGTCATCGAGGAGTTCCGGGCCAACTCCGGCAAGGTCGGCGGGCCGTTCGAGCAGGCCAACGTCGTCCTGATGACGGTAACCGGGGCCAAGAGCGGCGCCGAGCGCACCACCCCGGTCGTGTACTTCAACGACGGCGACCGCATCTACGTGATCGCCTCGGCGGGCGGCTCGACCAAGCACCCGGCCTGGTACCACAACCTGGTCGCGAACCCGGAGCTGACCGTGGAGGTCGGCACCGACAAGTACCGGGCGCGGGCGGTGCCCGTCACCGACGACGCCGAGCGGGACCGGCTCTACGCGCACGCGGTGTCGCTGATGCCGGGCTTCGGCGAGTACGAGAAGCAGGCCAACCGCCGCATCCCGGTGCTGTACCTGGACCGCGTCTAACAGTCGTCCCGGTCGAAGCGCAGCCGGCCCTCGATCACATCCTCCGCCACGTCCGCGAGGCCACGCCCGGTGAGAAAGGCGTGGCCTCGCAGGCGAAGGAAGGCTTCGCTGAGGCCGCTGCGCAGCTGTACGGAGATCACGCCGGTGGCTTGGTGCACGCTGTCCCAACGGGTGCCGAAACCGCCGGCGAACAGGTTCTCCTCCTGGCTGCTCGGCTCGTCGTCGACGTGTTCGAGCAGCAGCGCCATCGCCGCGTCCGAGTACAGGAGCGCATCTCGGTACTCGACGGTGCTCAGGTCTCCAGGCACTGAACGGTAGATCTCCAGCACTCCCACGGCGATCGAGCCCATCTGCAACGGGAACGCGAACACCGCCCGCACGCCTGCCTCCACGGCGGCCTGCGCGAATACCGGCCAGGGCGATGGCGCGGTCAGGTCGACGGCGAGCATTGGACGTTCGTCGGCCAGTGTGTCCACGGCGGGTCCTTCGCCCAGTGTCACCTGGAGTTCCGCGATGGTTTCCGCCGCGAGGTCGGTGGCGTACACGGGCTCGCCCTGACCAAGATCCGACACCACGTACTGGACGACCCCGACAGCGTGCATCCGCTCCGCGCAGGCACGGCACACGTGCCGGACGGCGACGGGGACTCCCTCGTCCTGCGCCATCTTGTCGATGGACGCGGTGACCTCACGCGCCCGGCCGTCCTCCACACGCCACCGTCCCCGGCCCTCGGGCCCCCCGCGTGCAGCCGTACCACGTGGCGCGCCAGGCCGGGAGGGCATTTCGGCCTCGGTCGCACTCACCGTAACAGCGGCCACTACAAAGTCCGTGTGAGCGTAGGTATCGTCGAAGCGCGTCGAGTCCCCGCGCGCTGGGTACCCCCTGTCCGGCGGAAGGGGCACGATGCTCACCACCGACCACACCACCATCCGAGCAGTGCTGGCCCGCGCCTGTGCCCGGGTCGGCCTGGACGACAGTGGGGCGCGGGTCGTGCGATGCGTCAACAACGCCGTGTACCGCCTGGAACGGCATCCCATCATCGTGCGGATCACGCTCACCCCCGGCCTGCGCCGGCGCGCGTTGGCCGCGGTCGAAGCCGCCCGGCTGTTGGACCGGCATCGCGTGCCCGTGGTGCAACCCGCGCACGGCGTGCCGCAGATCGTGCACGTCGAGGAGCACGTCGTCACCTTCTGGCTGCGCGCCGCCGACACCGGCCGCACGCCGACCGCGTCGGAGCTGGCCCGGCTGCTGCGGCGGCTGCACCGCGTGCCGCCCGCCGGGGCCGCCTTACCGCGTTGGGATCCCGTCACGGATCTGCGAACCCGGATCCACGACGCCCGCACCCGCGGCTGGCCGGAGGCCGACCTGGATCTGTTGGCCCGCCGCTGCGATGCCGTCGAGAAGGCGCTGTCGAAGATCCGCTACCAGCTGCCGGAGGGCGTCATCCACGGCGACGCCCAGGTCGGCAACCTCATCGCCACCCCCGGCGGCGTCATCTGGTGCGATCTCGACACCGCCTGCATCGGCCCCCGCGAGTGGGACCTGGTGCCCGTCGCCGTGCGGCAACTCCGCTTCCAGCACCGGACCGATCAGCAGAGCCAACTCGCCGACGCCTACGGCTTCGACGTCACCCGCTGGCCGGGATTCGCCGTGCTGCGCGAACTCCGTGAGCTGAAGCTGGCGGCGGTGGGCCTGCCCATCGCCCGCGACGCCCGGTCCCGCATCGAACTGCGCCGCCGCCTCCACTCCATCCGCACCGGCGACACCACCACCCGCTGGACGCCGTACCACTGACCCTGGCGAGTCCCGCCCACAGTCACACCGAATGTAGGAATCCGTTTCCTACATTCGGTGTGACGCTAAGCGGGACTCGCGGGGGTTTACCTCGCGGCGAACCTGGTCGGCCGGTCGATCCAGGGGGTTTCGGCCGGGCGGGGTTCCGCCGCGCCCGACAACACGGCGTGGGCGGCCAGGATCCCGCTCACCGAGGCGCCGTTGACGATCTCCCCGGCCAGCGCCATCCGGACCGCCTCCGACAGCGGGAACTTCTTCGACACCAGGTCGGTTTCCTCGTCGCCGTCGGGAACCTCGCGTCCCACATCGGAAACGCCCCGGGCGAGGAACACCCGCACCACCTCGTCGGTGAAGCCCGGTGACGCGGCCACGTCCACCAGCGTCACCCAGGACTCGGCGGCCAGGCCGGTCTCCTCGGCCAGCTCCCGCTGCGCGGCGACGACCGGCTCCTCGTCGACGACGTCCAGCAGACCGGCCGGCAGCTCCCAGATCCGGCGGCCCAGCGGGTGCCGGTACTGGTGGATCAGCGTCACCTGGCCGTCGTCGTCCAGCGCCAGCACGGCAACGGCGCCGAGGTGCTCCACGACCTCACGCGTCGCCGTCCCACCGCCGGGCATCACCACGGAGTCGGCCCGCAGGGCGATCACGCGCCCCTGGTAGATGTCCTTGCTGTCGACAACCTCGAACACATGCCGCTGGTCGCTCGCAGTGTTGGATGGTTCGCTCGCAAGCTCGCTCACGCGTTCACCTCGGCCAGCTCGACGGGCAGCCGCTCGGCGGCGACGTAGTCCAGCGCCGCGCGGATGAACGCGGCGAACAGCGGATGCGGCCGGGTCGGGCGGGACTTCAGCTCCGGGTGCGCCTGCGTGCCGACGAAGAACGGGTGCTTGTCGGCGGGCAGCTCCACGAACTCGACCAGGTGCCCGTCCGGTGAGGTGCCGGAGAAGACCAGGCCGGCCTTGCTCAACCGGGCCCGGTAGGCGTTGTTCACCTCGTAGCGGTGCCGGTGCCGCTCGGACACCTCGGTCGTCCCGTACGCCTTCGCCGCCTGCGACCCGGGCAGCAGCTTCGCCGGGTACGCCCCCAGCCGCATGGTGCCGCCCATGTCCCGCTCGCCGGCCACGACGTCGGTCTGGTCGGCCATGGTGGAGATCACCGGGTTCTTCGTGGGCTCGCCGAACTCGTCGGAGTTGGCGTCGGCGATGCCGGCCAGCCCGCGGGCGGCGTCGATCACCATGCACTGCAGGCCCAGGCACAGGCCCAGGGTGGGGATGCCGCGGGTGCGGGCGTAGCGGATGGCGCCGATCTTGCCCTCGATGCCGCGCACGCCGAAGCCGCCCGGCACCAGCACACCGTCCACACCGGACAGTGCGTGCGCGGCGCCGGCCTCGGTCTCGCACTCGTCGGACGGAACCCACACGATCTGCACCTTGGCCCGGTGGGCGAAGCCGCCGGCCCGCAGCGCCTCGGTCACCGACAGGTACGCGTCGGGCAGGTCGACGTACTTGCCCACCAACGCGATCCGGGCCGTCTCGCTGGGGTTGTGCACCCGCTCCAGCAGGTCGCCCCACACCGTCCAGGACACGTCCCGGAACGGCAGGTCCAGCCGCCGCACCACGTACGCGTCCAGGCCCTCGGCGTGCAGCACCTTGGGGATGTCGTAGATCGACGGCGCGTCCGGCGCGGCCACCACGGCGTCGGTGTCGACGTCACACATCAGGGCGATCTTGCGCTTGAGGCCGTCCGGGATCTCCCGGTCGGCCCGGCACACGATGGCGTCGGGCTGGATGCCGATGTTGCGCAGCGCCGCCACCGAGTGCTGGGTCGGCTTGGTCTTCAGCTCGCCGGACGGCGCCAGGTACGGAACCAGCGACACGTGCAGGAAGAAGCAGTTGTCCCGGCCGACGTCGTGCCGGACCTGGCGGGCGGCCTCCAGGAACGGCAGCGACTCGATGTCGCCGACGGTGCCGCCGACCTCGGTGATGACCACGTCCGGCGCGACGCCGTTCTCGTCGGGGTCGGCCATGGCCCGGATCCGCGACTTGATCTCGTCGGTGATGTGCGGGATGACCTGCACGGTGTCGCCGAGGTACTCGCCGCGCCGCTCCTTGGCGATCACCGCCGAGTACACCTGGCCGGTGGTGACGTTGGCGGACCCGGACAGGTCACGGTCCAGGAACCGCTCGTAGTGGCCGATGTCGAGGTCGGTCTCGGCGCCGTCCTCGGTGACGAAGACCTCCCCGTGCTGGAACGGGTTCATCGTGCCGGGGTCGACGTTGAGGTACGGGTCCAGCTTCTGCATGGTGACCCGCAGGCCACGCGCGGTGAGCAGCTGGCCGAGGCTGGAGGCGGTGAGCCCCTTGCCCAGCGAGGAGGCCACACCTCCCGTCACGAAGACGTGCTTGGTCATCCGTGCCTGTGACAAGAGTGGCTCCCGTGGTGACTGGTCCGTACGTAGGCCGCCGGCTGGGCCGACCGGCCTTTCCACGGGATTTCACAGTAGCACCTCACCCGGTGGCGGATGTGGGAGCGGGTGCCTGCGCGTTGCCGGCGGTGCCGTAGTTGCCGGACTTGCCCGCCGCCGCGTCGCGCAGCGCCAGCACGGTGACCACCTGCCCGGCGGCATTGTCGACGTCGTCCACCGTGGACAACACGGACGTCGTCGCACCGTCGGCACGGACCACCGCCAGCGGCCCGAAGTTGTCCGCCGACCCCGTACGCCCGGCCAGCACCGTGCCGCCGCCGGACCGCTGGACCTGCGTGGCGAATCGGGCGATCACCGCCGCCCGGTCGGCGGCCCCGTTGCCGCTCGCGGCCCCGCCGGTGAGCACCAGCGCCAGCTGCGCGGCGTGCAGGCCCTGGCCCTGGCGGACGTAGCCGCCGCTGGCCAGCCCGGTCAGCGCCGCGGCCGTCTCGTCGGGGGACGCCTGCGGCTTGCCGGAGGTCTTGTCGAGCAGCAGCAGCGGCCCGATCAGCCCGCCGGCCAGGGTGCCCGGATCGGACGCCGTCGGCAGCTGCACGCCGGCCGGCAGCAGCCGGGTCACCAGCGACCGCAGCTGGTCGGACTTGGTCGGGTCGGTGAACGCGTCGGTCAGCTGCAGCTCGCCGGTGACGGTCGCGCCGGCCGCCCGGAGCAGGGCGGCCACGCCGTCCCGGTCGGTGGTCTTGGCGTCCGCGGTGGTGATCAGCACGACCGACTTGCCGTCCAGCGCGCCGCGCACCGCCAGCGGGCCGGTGGCCAGCGCGTACCGGTCGGCGTCGGTGAGCCGGCCGGTCAGGTCGGTCTGCTTGGACTGCAGGTCGGACACCTGCTTGCTCAGGTTGGCCCGGTCGTCGGCGAGCCCGCCGAGCACCCGGTTGCTCAGCGACGTGGAGCCGAGCACGACGCCGACGGCGAGCGCGAGGAACACCGCGGCGATGGAGATGACGTGGTTGCGCAACGAGATCACTGGAACAGGCCCCCAAGCCAGCTGACGAAGTTCTGCCACGCGCCGGCGATCAGCGTCGGGTAGACGCTGCCGACGTCGGACACCAGCAACGCGACCGCGACCACCGCGGCCACGGCGAGCACCAGCAGCAGCACGGTGCCCAGGGACACCCGGGAGCGGTGCAGCTCGGCCACCGCGTGCGAGTCGATGAGCTTGCTGCCCAGCTTCAGCCGGGTGAGGAAGGTGGACGGGATGGAGCCGCCGGTGCCGCGGTCCAGGAACTCCCGCAGCGTCGCCCGGAAGCCGACGGTGACCACCAGGCTGGCGCCGTGCGCCTCGGCCAGCAGCAGCGCCAGGTCCTCGGCGTTGCAGGAGGCGGGGAAGGTCACCGCGCCGATGCCCAGGTCCTGGATCCGCTCCAGGCCCTGCGCGTGCCCGTCGGGCTGCGCCGGCAGCACCACCTCGGTGGCCGAGCGCAGCGCCTCGGTGCTGATGCCGTCCGGGTCGCCGACGATCACGTCCGGGGTCAGGTTGGCGTCCAGCAGCGTGTCCGCGCCGGCGTCGACGCCGATCAGCACCGGCCGAAACTCCTTGATGTACCGGCGCAACCGGCGCAGGTCCTCGACGTGGCCGTAGCCGGGGGCGACCACCAGGACCTGCCGACCGCGCATCGGCACGTACAGCTCGGGCACGCCGTGGCCGTCGAGCACCAGGCCGCGTTCCCGGCGCAGGAACTCGATCGTGTTGGCGGAGAACGCCTCCAGCTGGGCCGACATCCCGGCCTTGGCCTCGATCAGCTGGTCGGCCACCGACTCCGGGGTCTGCTCGACGCCGCGGGCCAGCTCCCGCTCGTTGTGGAAGACGACGCCCTCGTGCAGCCGCAGCTTGGTGCCGTCCTTGATCGTGCTCAGCACGCCGGAGCCGACGTCGTCGATGAGCGGGATGCCGGCGTGCAGCAGCGCCTCGGGGCCGAGGTTGGGGAACCGCCCGGAGATCGAGGGCGACGCGTTGACCACGCCGACCACCTCGGCCGCGATCAGCGCCTCCGCGGTGCGGCGGTCGAGGTCGAGCGCGTCGAGCACGGCGATGTCGCCGGGCCCGATCCTGCGCAGCAGGTCGTCGGTGCGTCGGTCCACCCTGGCGACACCGGTGACGCCTGGCAGCACTTCCTGTGTCCGCGACAGCAGTCCGGTGAGCTTCATGCCCTCGATGGTCACTCAGCCCAACGGGTTGACCCGTTCGCCACGCCGCACTGGTGCCCGCAGGTCAACCGGTACGGGTGAGTCTTCACCTTGGCCGAACGCAAGTTGCACGCACAGCAACGGACAGCGCCTGACAGAACCGGATCGGGAGAACGCTCACATTCGGTTGCCGCGCAGGTCAGCCACATTGGACTCAATGGCCGTTTCATGATCACTCTTTCCAGCGGTACCAGAGTGGACGGTCGGCGATAGCGTCTTTCCCGTGGTGATCGGGACGCCGTTCGTGGGCCGTCGACGCGAACTGGATCTGTTGCGGGGCAAGCTGTTCGACCCCCGTCCCGGCGCCGCGCGGTTCGTCGGCGTGACCGGCGGGCCGGGCCTGGGCAAGACCCGGCTGCTGGCGGAGTTCGCGGCAGTCGCCCGTGACGCCGGCGTGCCGGTGGTGGCCGGGCGCGCGAGCGAGTTCGAGCGCCATGTTCCTTTCGGCGTGCTTTCGGGCGACAGTTCGTCCACGGTGGACATCCACGATCCCATCGATGTCGAGCGCTACCGCGTGCACCGCGCGATCCGCTCCCGGCTGGTCGAGCTGGCCGCCCCGGCGGGCCTGGCGCTGCTGCTGGACGATGTGCACTGGGCCGACGACGCGTCCCTCGAACTGCTGGACCACCTGGTCCGACACCCGCCGCGGGCCCGAGTCGTGATCGTCGCGGCGTACCGGCCGCGGCAGGCGCCGCCGCGGCTGTCGGCCGCACTTTCCGACGGCGTCGAGGAGATCGAACTGGGCGCGCTGACGTTCGCCGAGGCGCGGGAGCTGTTCGGCGACGATCTCGATCGGGCCCGGTACGCCGCCGCCGCCGGCAACCCGCTGTATCTGGAAGCGCTTGCCCGTCACCCGGACGCGGACGGTCACGGGGCCCTGGCGGCGGAACTGGCCACTCTCGGCCACATCGACCTTCAGGTGGCGCGAGCGGTTGCGGTCGTCGCCGATGTGGCCGAGCCGACGTTGGTCGCCGCCGCCGCGGACCTCTCGCTGGCGGAGACCCTCGCCGCGCTGGACCGGCTCACCGAACGCGATCTTCTTCGTCCACTGGGGACCTCGGGCGGCGTGCGCTACCGGCACCCGCTGCTCCGAAGCGTGGTATACCAAGGAATCGGCAGCGGCTGGCGGTTCTCCGCGCACGCCCGCACCGCCGCCGCGCTGGCGGCGCGCAAGGCGCCGGCGACCGTCCGGGCACATCACGTGGAACAGTCGGCCGTGCACGGCGACAAGGCCGCCATCGACGTGCTTGTAGAAGCAGCCGTCGCATATATGAACACTGCTCCGTCCACGGCGGCGCACTGGCTGGGCGCGGCGCTGCGCCTGCTGCCGGCCGAGCCGGCGGTGCCGCGGGCCCAGGTGGTCGGCTTCTGCGCACAGATCGAGCGGCTGCTCGGCCGACACGCCGAGGCGCATGCGTTGGTACTGGGTGAGCTGAACGGACTGTCCGATCCGGACAGCGCGGCGGCCGCGGTGCTCAAGCTGGAGCTGGCGGCCGGCGGGCTGGTCGGTGGCAACTTCGCCGAGGTCCGCGACTGGGCGCGGGAGGCGCTGGCGACCGCGCGCCGGGTCGGCGACGCCCCGCTGCTCGCCGCGACCACCGGCGGCTGCGTGCAGCACGCGTACATCAAGGGTGTGATGGACGACGAGGTGCTCGGCCTGCTGGACGAGTCGACCACGATGGTGGACTCGTTGCTGGACAACGATCTTGCCCGGCACCTGGACGCCGTGCTGTTCCTCGGCTGGAACGAGCTCGTGTACGAACGGCTCGACGGCGCCCTCCGGCACCTCGCACGCGGCCTGCAGCTGGCCCGCGCCACCGGTCAGAACCATCTGGTGACGTACCTGCGGATCGGCCAGGGCACCGCGTACGGGCTGCTCGGCCAGCTGCACGAGGCGGCGGCGTGCTTCGACGACGCCGCCGAGGCCGCGCTGCTGACCCGCAGCGACGAGCTCCGCACCATGGCCTTGGCTCAGCAGGCGTGGATCGTCACCTGGCTGGGTGATCCGACCGAGGGCGTCCGGCTGGGGACCGAGGCGGTCCGGCTGGCCGGACCGGTGCGCGACTGGTTCTCCGGCGTAGCGCACGGGATGCTGGCCCAGGCCAAGCTGTACGCCGGCGACCCGGCCGGGGCGGTCGAGCTGCTCCGCCGGGCCGGCGGCGACGACCAGCTGTCCGGCTTCGAACCCGTCACCCGGGTGAGTTACCTGGAGCTGTTGGCCGCCGCCGAGGCGGAATGTGGCCGTCCCGAGGAGGCGATGGTCTACGCGGAGCTGGCGCAGAAGGTGGCCGGCACGCTCGGCCGGCAGCTGCCGCTGGCCTTCGCCGGGTTGGCCCGGGCCCACCCGCTGCGGGCCGGTTCCCCGTCGGAGGCCGCCGAGCACGCGCTCGCGGCGGCCGAGAAGTTCGCTCACATGGGTGACCGGGTGGACTCGGGCCGGGCCCGCCTCGTCGCCGCCGGCGCGCTGGCCGCCGCCGGCCGGGCCAAGGCCGCACGGCACGAGGGCGACCTGGCCAACTCGCTGTTCCGCGCCTGCGGGGCGGCGCTGTTCGAACGCATGGCGGGCCGGTTGGAGCCGGCCGTGCGGGTCCTGCTGACGCCGCGCGAGCTCACCGTGCTCGCGCTGGCCGCCGAGTCGCTCACCGCCGAGGCCATCGCCCGGCGGCTGGGCATCGCGACCGGGACCGTCCAGAAGCACCTGGAGAACGCCTACCGGAAGCTCGGCACGGGCGACCGGCTCACCAGCGTGCTCCGGGCCCAGGCGCTCGGCCTGTTGCCGCGCGCCGAGACCCAAAGCCATTGACTCTGACGTTACGTCAACTTCTACCGTGGTTTTCACACCGAACGAGATCAGGAGGGCAGCGGTGGAGTGGTCGATCCAGGACATCGCCCGCTCGGCCGGCACCACCAGCCGGACCCTGCGCCACTACGGCGAGATCGGGCTGCTCAGGCCCAGTCGCGTCGGCAGCAACGGCTACCGCTACTACGACCAGGACGCGCTCGTCCGGTTGCAGCGGATCCTGCTGCTGCGGGAGCTGGGGCTGGGGCTGCCCGCCATCGCCGAGGTGCTGGCCGGCCAGCGGGACACCGCGGCCGCGTTGCGCACCCATCTCGACCTGCTGGAGCAGGAGCGGCAGCGGATCACCCGCCAGATCGCTTCGGTGCGGACGACGTTGGAGAAGACGGAAGGGGGCCAGCAGCTGATGGCCGAGGAGGTATTCGACGGGTTCGATCACACCCAGTACAAGGAGGAGGTGATCGAGCGCTGGGGCAAGGACGCCTACGACAGGAGCGACCAGTGGTGGACCTCGCTCAGCGAGGAGGAGAAGCGGGGCCACCAGCAGCGGCAGCTGGACATCGCCGCCGATTTCGGCCGGGCGCACCAGGCCGGGCTCGCCGCCGACAGCGATGTCGTGCAGGCGATCACCAAGCGCCTGCACGAGTGGCTCGGGGCCGCGGCGAACGTCACCAAGCCGTATTTCATCGGCCTGGGCGAGATGTACGTGGCGGACCCCCGCTTCACCCAGAACTACGACCGGCACGGCGCCGGCACCGCCGAGCTCGTCCGTGACGCGATGAAGGTCTACGCCGAGCGGAACCTGTAGTTGCCGACGCCCGCTAGGTTCGGATTCCGAACCTAGCGGGCGTAGCCTTGTCCTCGTGGCTACCTACACCGGCGAGGACTGCTCCCTGGCGCGGACCCTGGAGATCGTCGGCGAGCGCTGGACGCTGCTCATCGTCCGCGACGCCTTCTACGGCGTGCAGCGCTTCGCCGACTTCGCCGCGCACCTGAGCATCCCTCGCGCCATCCTGTCCGAACGCCTCGCCCTGCTCGTGCAGTCCGGCGTCCTGTCCAAGTCCCCCGGCACCGGTCGTCGTGAGCACTATCGCTTGACCGACAAGGGAATCACCCTCTGGCCCGTGCTGCGTTCCCTCGTGGCTTGGGGCGACCAGCACTACGCCCCCAACGGCCCCCGCCGTCACTTCCGGCACTTCGCGGACAACGGTGACGTTGACGCCGCCGGTGTGTGCGTGGAGTGCGGGAAAGCCTTGGCTGTGCGGGATTATGTGGTGGCACCCGGCCCCGGCGCCGCGCCCGCAGGCCCCGACGCCGATGTTGTCACGCGTGCCCTGGCCCAGCCACGCCGGCTGCTGGAGCCGATTGTCGGCTAGCTCCCCACCGTCGCCCGCGCTGGAGCCAACTGTCGCCACCCCGCGCCGGCTTCTCCCCCTCTCCTCCCTGAACACCCATTGAGCTGGGAGCGCTCTCGGGTGTGCAGTCCCGATCATGACGAAGACGGGGCCGGCGCTGGCGGCGCTGGCGGTGAGCGCGTTCGCGATCGGCACGACGGAGTTCGTGATCGCCGGGTTGCTGCCCGAGTTGGCGACCGACCTCGGAGTCAGCATCCCGAGCGCCGGCCTGCTGGTGTCCGGGTATGCCATGGGGGTGGTGATCGGCGCGCCGCTTGTCACGGTGGCGGTGTCGCGGCTGCCGAGGAAGCAGGCGCTGCTGGGGCTGCTGGTGTTGTTCGTGGCGGGCAACGTGACGTCGGCGGTGGCGCAGGGGTTTGGCGTGATGCTGCTCGGACGGGTGCTGGCGGCGCTGTGTCACGGGGCGTTCCTGGGCGTGGGCTCGCTGGCGGCGGCGGAGATGGCGGGTGCGCAACGCCGGGCGCGGGCGATCGCGGCGATGTTCACGGGGCTGACACTGTCCACAGTGGTCGGCGTGCCGATGGGCACCTTCATCGGCCAGCACTGGGGATGGCGCGTCACGTTCTGGGCGGTGGCGGGCCTCGGGGTTGCCGGCATGGCGGGAATCGCGGCGCTGGCGCCACCAATGCGCGCCCTCGCGTCGAGCAATGACACGGCGGTGTTCCGACGACCGCAACTGTGGCTGGCACTGGCGATGACGGCACTGGGTTTCGGCGCGGTGTATGCGCCGTACACGTTCATCGCGCCGATCATGACAACGCTGGCCGGTTACGCGCCGGCTGACCTGTCGTGGCTGCTGATCGTGTTCGGCGTCGGCCTGGTGCTCGGCAACTGGCTGGGGGCAAGGGCGGCGGACTGGCGGTTGATGGGCACGATCATCGTGCTGCTGCTGGCATTGACCGCGCTGCTGCTCGTCTTCGCGGCGCTGCCCTCAGTCGTCACGTTGTTCGCGCTTGGCGTGGTCGCGTTCGCGACGGTGCCGGCGTTCACCAGTCGCGTGATCGCCACGGGCGGCGGTACGACGCAGGCGTCGTCGGCGGCGGTGGCGGCGTTCAACCTCGGCAACGCCTCCGGCGCCTACCTCGCGGGGCTCGCCGTGACGGCCGATGGCTACACGGCGACGAGCTGGGTCGGCGCGGCGATGGCGGTCGGCGGGCTAGGTCGTGTTTCAGATGCGGCGTAGCCAGACGTTGATCGCTGCGATGGTGACCGTGGCCTGATATCGCACAGCCAGCTTGTCATAGCGCGTGGCCACCGCCCGATGCTGTTTGAGCAGGCTGATCCCGCACTCCACGGCATGACGCTGCTTGTAGACCTCCGCATCAAACGCCGGCGGCCGCCCACCCCGTGACCCCTTGGCACGGCGGTGGGCGGCCTGGTCACGAGGCTGGGCGATGGTCGCCTTGATCCCACGCCGACGCAGATAACCCCGGTTCGCCCGCGAGCTGTAGGCCTTGTCCGCTAACACCCGATCCGGCCGACACCGCGCCCGTCCCGCCCCCAGCCGGGGCACCCGAATCTGCCCGAGCACCACCGTGAACTGCGGGCTGTCCCCACGCTGGCCCGCGGTCACCACCAGCGCCAACGGCTTACGCCGCTGCTCGCAGGCCAGGTGCAGCTTGGTGGTCCACCCGCCCCGGGACCGGCCCAGCCCGTGATCGTCCAGCTCGACACCGCCCGTCTCGCTACTCGGCGGTTCGACCTGCAGATCCCCCTTTTCCGCGCACCCGCCGCATGCTGATGCGCCCGCGCGATCGTGGAATCCACGCTCACATCCCAACTGATCAGCCCCGCGGCGTCGGCGTGGGTCTGCAACACGGTCAGGATGCGCTGCCAGATCCCGGCCCGCTGCCAGCGGCGGAACAACCCGTACACGGTCTGCCAAGGACCGTAGACCGGCGGCACGTCCCGCCACGGCGCGCCGACCCGGACCCGCCAGCGGATCCCGTCGATGAGTTGTCGCTTGGTCCATTTCGGCGGGCGGCCCGGCTTCACACCGACGGGCAGCAGCGGTTGCAGCACCGCCCACTGCGCGTCGGTCAGATCGAACCGCCCCGTGGCCGCTACGCTGGGCACGAGGTCTCCGGTGTTTCAGGTTTGCTTGGTCGCTAACCCGTCTACCGGAGACCTCCCTTATCTGATCACCGACACGCCGACGTGATCATCTGTATGGCCCCTGACCTTTGAAACACGACCTAGGCGTCGCCGTGCTGTCCGCTGCTCTGCCGAACCGTCAGGCTGACCGGCACGAAGACCCGGCCGCCGTCGCGGGCTAACACCATCCGCGTCGCCGAGGCGGCGTTCTCCTCGACGGTTTGCCGCACGGAGGTCAGACCCGCCGACGCCGCAATGACCCCGTCGTCGAAGCCGACAACGGCGACGTCGTCGGGCACGCGGCGGCCGGCGGCGGTCAACGCCCGCAGCGCACCGGCGGCGGTCATGTCGCAGGCGGCGAACACGGCGTCGACATCGGGATGTTCGTCGATCAGCCGGCGGGTCACGCGCTCGGCGGTGGCCAGGGTGAAGTCCCCTTGGCCCACAACCGGTTCCAGGCCGGCCTCTCGGATGGAACGAAGGCCGCCTTCGCGGCGGTCAACGGCACAAGGGTTGCTTTCGGGGCCGCCGATCACGGCGATCCGACGCCGTCCGTCCCGGTAGAGGTGGTCGACGGCGAGCCGCCCGCCGTCGGCGTTGTCGGGCTCGATGGACGCCACCCGCGGCGCCGACCGGCCCATCGACACCACCCAGCCGTAGCCACGCCGCAGCTGCTGCGCCAGCTCGGGCCGCACGTTGACCAGCAGCGCGCCCAGCTTCAGCCCGCCCGCCCCAACCGCTCCCGACGCGGGGACGAGCCGGATCTGGAGCCTGATGTCGTTGCTCGCCAACGCCTTCACCGCGCCGGCGATGACCCGCGCGTAGTGCGGGTTGGCGCTCAACGCGTCCGGATCGTCGTCGACGATCACCAGGTCGACGGTGTCCGCCCGGCCGGACGCGAGCGCCCGGGCGCCGAGATGCGGCCGGTAGCCGAGTTCGACGATGGCCTCCTGCACCAGCCGCCGATGCGACGGGGCGACGCCGGGCTGCCGGTTGATCACCCGGGACACGGTCGACCGGGACACGCCCGCCAGGCGGGCGACGTCCTCCAGCGTCGGCCGGCGCACGGTCAGGCCCGGTGGCCGTAGAGGTCCCGCAGCAACGCGGCCTCGGCGCCGTGATGGATGAGCTCGTCCAGGATGTGCAGCACAAACGACCGCCGCGTGTCGCTGGCGTAGAAACCGCCGCGCGAGCCGCCGCCGACGCAGGAGAGAGCGAGGCCCCGAGCCCTGCCCGGAACGGGCGGCGCGGGCACAGCGTCCATCAGCCCGGCCATCCGGTTGCGCAGGCGCTCCCATGCGAAGTCCGAGAGCGCGACCAGGTCGTCGGCGGTCCCCATGTCTCCCCCTCCATGACCGGCGCTACTTCTTGGCGGCGGCCCGCTTCCGCGTCTTGCGCGCCGGCTCGTCCGCCTTCTTGTCGGTGCGGGCGGCGTCCAGCAACTCCTCGGCATGCGCCCGACCGGTGTAGGTGAAGTCCAGGCCGGCGAGCATGCGGGCCAGCTCCACCACCCGCTCCGACTCGTCCAGCACCCGCACGCCGCTGCTGGTCAGCCCGCCCTCGGCGACCTTGCTCACCACCATGTGCCGGTCCGCGTAGGCGGCCACCTGCGGCAGGTGCGTCACGACGATCACCTGGTGGCTGCGGGCCAGCCGGGCCAGCCGGCGGCCGACCTCGACCGCGGCGCGGCCGCCGACACCGGCGTCCACCTCGTCGAACACCAGCGTCGGCACCGGGTCGGCGTGCGACAGCACGACCTCCAGCGCCAGCATCACCCGCGACAGCTCGCCACCGGACGCACCCTTGTTCACCGGCAGCGCCGGCGCCCCAGGGTGCGCGATCAGCCGCAACTCCACGTCGTCGACGCCCTCACGGCCGGCGTGCAGGCGCTCGCCGTCAATGGTCAGCGCCACCGGATCGTCGGCCTCCGCGACCCGCGGCAGCACCGCGACCTCCACGGTGGCGTGCGCCATGGCCAGGCCGCCGAGCTCCTCGGTGACGGCCTTGCCCAGGTCCTCGGCCGCGGCCGCGCGCTCGGCGCTGACCTCCTTGGCCGCCTCGGCCAGCTGCCCGGCCAGCTCGTCCCGGCGGCGCGCCAGCTCGGCCAGCGCCTCCTCGGACGTGTCCAGCCCTTCCAGCCGCTCCTGCGACACGCGCGCCCACTCCAGCACGCCGTCGATGTCGGCCGCGTACTTGCGGGTCAGCTGCTTCAACTCCTGCTGCCGCGCCAGCACCTGCTCCAGCCGCGCCGGGTCGGCGTCCAACGACTCCAGGTAGCCGACGAGCTCGGTCGCCACGTCCGTGAGCAGCACCGACGCCTCGGCCAGCCGGGGCTCCAGGTCCCGCAGCTTCGGGTCCTCGGTCGAGGAGAACCGGCGCCGCGCCTCGGCGATCATGCCCAGCGCGCCGACAGCCTCGACCTCCGCGTCCGCGGCCCCGCTCAACGAGAACTGGGCGCCGGACGCCGCCTCACGAAGCTGGTCCACGTCCGCGAGCCGCCGCGCCTCGGCGTGCAGCTCCTCGTCCTCGCCCGGCTTCGGGTCGACGGCGGCGATCTCGGCCAGGCCGTGCTTGAGCAGATCGGCCTCGCGGGCCATCTCCCGCGACTTCTCCGTGCGCTCGACCAGCTCGTTGGACACCGCGACCCACTGCTCGCGCAGCTCCCGGTACCGGCCCAGCGGCTCGGCGACCGCCTCGCCCGCGAACCGGTCCAGCACACCGCGCTGCTCGGCGGGCCGGGTCAGCCGCAGCTGGTCGTTCTGCCCGTGCACGGCGATCAGCTGCTCGGACAGCTCCGCGAGCACCCCGACCGGCACCGACCGGCCGCCCAGGTGCGCGCGGGACCGGCCGTCGGTGCTGACCGTGCGCACCGCGATCAGGCTGCCGTCCTCGTCCGGGTCGGCGCCCGCGTTCGCCGCGACCTCCGCCGCCGGGCTGCCCGGCGGCGTGTGGAAGCGACCCTCGACCACGGCGCGCTCCACCCCGGTGCGCACGCGCGACGCCTCGGCCCGCCCACCGCTGAGCAGGTGCAGGCCCGTGACCACCATCGTCTTGCCGGCGCCGGTCTCGCCCGTGACCACCGTCAAACCCCGGTGGAGTTCGATGCTGGCCTCATCGATCACGCCCAGACCCTGGATACGCATCTCGATCAGCACAGGTCGAACACTAGTGCCAACCCCTGACGTTCCACGACCGGGGCGCGCCAAACCGGTCAGCGCCGCCAGCCCGAACGGGCTGGTCAGTCGAGAACCGGGCCGCGCCATCCCTGCACCGGCAACGCGAACTTGTTGACAAGGCGGTCCGAGAACGGGTCCTGCTTCAGCCGCACCAGCTTGACCGGGGTGCTGGAGTGCGCCACCTCCACGCGGGTGCCGGCGGGCAGCTCGACCAGCCGGCGGCCGTCGCAGCACAGCACCGCGGGGTGCCCGTGCGGGTCGATCTCGAAGGCCACCACCGAGGTCGGCGACACCACGAACGGGCGGGCGAACAGCGCGTGCGCGTTGCTCGGCACCACCAGCAGCGCATCCAGGTCCGGCCACACCACGGGGCCGCCCGCGGAGAACGCGTACGCCGTCGAGCCGGTCGGTGTGGCGCACAACACACCGTCGCAGCCGAATGCGGAGACCGGGCGGCCGTCGACCTCGACGACCACGTCCAGCACCCGCTCCCGGCTGCTCTTCTCCACACTGGCCTCGTTGAGCGCCCAGGTGTGGGCGATGACCTCGCCCTGCACGGTCGCCGCCACGTCCAGCGTCATCCGCTCCTCGACGTGGTAGCTGCGGTCGATCACCCGCTGCACGGCCTCGTCCAGGTCGTCCATCTCGGCCTCGACCAGGAAGCCGACCCGGCCCAGGTTGACGCCCAGCACCGGCGTGCCGAACGGACGGGCCAGCTCGGCGGCCCGCAGCAGCGTGCCGTCGCCGCCGAGGGCGAACACCAGCTCGGTGCCGACGGCCGCGGTGCTGGCCGGCGCCACCTCGGCGTAGCAGGAGCGGTCCAGGTCGGCGGCCTCGTCCTCGACGACGCGCAGCCGGATGCCGGCCTCGGCGAAGCGCCCGGCGACCTTCTCGGCCAGCCGCAGGTTGGTCTGCCGGCCCGTCTTCACGACCAGCAGGATCTCCCGGTCGCCGTTCACGTTGAGCTGCGTCATTTCGGCCCCTCCCGGACCGCGGTGGCGACCAGCTCCTCGGCCTGCTCGGCCGGCAGCGGCTCGCCGCGCCGCAACCACACGAAGTACTCGACGTTGCCGGACGGGCCGGGCAGCGGGCTGGCGACCACACCGTGCAGGCGCAGCCCCAGCTCGGCGGCCTCGCCGACGACGCCGAGCACGGCCTGCGCGCGCAGCCGCGAGCCGCGCACCACCCCGCCGGGACCGACGTTGTCCTTGCCCACCTGGAACTGCGGCTTGACCATCGGCACGATGTCGCCGTCCTCGGCCGTGCAGGACAGCAGGGCGGGCAGCACCAGGCCGAGCGAGATGAAGGAGAGATCGGCGACCACGAGATCGACGACGCCACCGGTCAACTCCGGGTTCAACGCACGCACGTTGGTCTTGTCCAGCACGACGACCCGGTCGTCGGTCTGCAGCCGCCACAGCAGCAGGCCGCGGCCCACGTCGGCGGCGACCACCTCGCGCGCGCCGCGGCGCAGCAGCACGTCGGTGAAGCCGCCGGTGGACGCGCCGGCGTCCAGGCAGCGGCGGCCGTCGACCTCGATGTCGAACGCGTCGAGCGCGCCGACCAGCTTGTACGCGCCGCGGGACGCCCAGTTCGGGTCGTCGTCGTCCTCACGCACGATGACGGGCGTGTCCGCCTCGATGGCGGTCGCCGCCTTCGTCGCCACGGTGCCACGCACGGTCACCCGGCCGTTGGCGACCAGTTCCGATGCGTGCGCGCGGGACCTGGCCAGTCCGCGACGGACCAGTTCCGCGTCGAGCCGCGCCCTGCGGGTCACGGTGTCAGAACCCGTCGATGGCCGACAGCGCGTCGGTCAGCGTGGCGTGGACCGCCTCGAACCGCGCCGGGTGCTCGGCGACGTCGAGCGTGTCGAGTTCCGCCAGCCTGGCGACGGCATACTCGATGGTCGCCATAGGTGAGCCGGGGGTGTGGGGGGCCGGCCCCCCGCTGTTGTCGGCCGGCCACAGTGGTCCGCGCGGTCCGGCGGACACACTGCGCCCAGTGGTCGGCGGCGGACCCGGAACTGGCGGCTGGGTCATCTCTGGCTCCTGGATGGAGTAACTCGCGTGTCTCTGGATAACGCTAGCCGATATTCAGCTCGGCCAAGGCGGTCATCGAGGCCTCATCGCCGGCATGAACGGTCACCGGGCCGCCGCCGGCCTGCCACCAGGCCGCGCACAGGCCGCGCAGCAGGGCCAGCGCGTCGCCGGAACCGCTGACGGTGAGCGTGTCGCCGTCGACCTGCACGTCCCAGTCGGGCTGCTTGCCGATCTCCACCTCGGACACCGGCACGAGCAGGCCGGACAGGTCGGCGGACACGTAGCGGGGACGCAGTCCGGCCGGCGCTTCGAGCACCTGCGCCGGGGTGGCGACGCCGGTGAGCACCAGCAGCGCGTCCAGCTCGGCGGCACTGGCGCCGGCGATGTCGGTGTCCAGGCGGTCGCCGACGACGAGCGGCTTGCGCGCGCCGGCGGAGCGGATCGCCTGGTCCATCAGCGGCCGCGCCGGCTTGCCGGCGACGACGGGTTCCACATCGGTGGCCGCACGCAGGGCGGCGACCATGGATCCGTTGCCGGGCATTAAACCCCGCTCGGTCGGCAACGTCGCGTCGACGTTGCACGCCACCCAGAGCGCGCCGTTGCGGATGGCCAGCGCCGCCTCGCAGAGCTCGCGCCAGCCCGTGTCGGGGGAGTGCCCCTGCACGACGGCGGCGACCTCGGGAGTGAACTCCCGGGTCGTCGTCAGGCCGACGGCCGTCACCTCGTCGGCCAACGCCTGCGTGCCGAGGATCAGCACCAGGGCACCCTGGTCGAGACGCTCGGCCAGCACCGCCGCGCCAGCCTGGGAGCTGGTGCTGACCTCCTCGTCGGCGGCCTGGAAACCCAGCTCGTTCAGGTGCGCGGCGACGCTCGCCGGCTTGCGCGAGGCGTTGTTGGTGACGTACCGGATGCCGACGCCGCGATCCCGGCTCGCCTTGATCGCCTCGACCGCGCCCGGCACGGCCTCGCCGCCGCGGTAGACGGTGCCGTCGAGATCGAGCAGCAGGGCGTCGTAGGCGGCGAGCAGATCCGGTTCGGTCACTCCCGCTCCTCGCCGACCTGGGCCAGGTCGCCCTCGCTCAGCTCGACCGCGCGCTCCGAGGCGTCGGTCTCCTCGTCCTCGTCGTACTCGGCGGCCTGCATGAACCAGCGGATGGCCTCCTCGGTGCGGCCGACGGCCGCGAGGTTGTCCGCGTAGGCGTAGAACAGGCGGGCGCTCCACGGCTCGTGCTTGGCCGGGTCGAGGTCCTCGCCCTGCAGCGCGACGACCGCCGCCTCCAGCTGGCCCATGTCGCGCCGCGCGCCGGCGGCGACGATGCGCAGCTCGACCTGCTCGGCCTTGGTCAGCTGCTGGGCGTCGGCCTCCTTGGCCAGGTCCAGCGCCCGCTCGGGGCGGCCGAGGGCACGTTCGCAGTCCGCCATCACGGCCAGGTGGCCGGGGCCGGCACTCATGCGCCGGGCCGCGCGCAGCTCGGACAGCGCCTCCGCCCACTCGCCCGCGTGGTACGCCGTCAGGCCGGCGGCCTCGCGCACCAGACCGACCCGGGCCGCCTTGGCCCGGGCGAACCGGGCGTGCGCGAGCGCCTCCTCCGGCTCGTCGTCCACCAGCATGCCGGCGGCGACGAGGTGCGCGCCCACGACCTCGGCGAGCGCCTTCGGCAGGCTGCGCAGCTCCATGCGCGCCTCGGCGTCGAGCGCGGAGAAGACAGCGCCCTCCGGCAGCTCCGGCGCCCCGGAGTTGCCCTGCCGCGGCTGCTCCCGCTCGCCGCGGTCCGGCCCCTGCGACTCGTCCTGCCGCTGCGCCTGCGGCACCTCGTCGTGTTGCTGCTGCGCCTCGGCTTCCGGCTCGTCCCGGTCCTCGGCGACGGCCTCCTCGGTCCCTGTTTCGGCGGCCTCGTCGGCGGCCGTCTCGGCTGCGGCTTCCGCGGTCTCGGCCTGAGCCACCTCGGCGGCGACCGCTGCCTCTACGGCCTCGGCCTGCTCGACGATCTCGAGCTCCTCGACCGGCTCGTCCTCGACCGCGCGCAGCGGCGGCCGCTCGTCGAACTGGCGCGGACGCTCGTGCCGCTGCTCGCGTCGGGTCTGGCCGGCACGCGGCTTGCGCTCGCCGTCGAACCGCTTCGGCCGGTCACCGGTGCGGTCCTGCTCGAACCGCTTCGGACGGTCGCTGTTGCGGTCCTGGAACTTCGACGGCCGCTGCGGCCGGCTGCTCGTGCCGTCGCGCAGGTCGTCCCGGTCCCGGTCGTTGACGCGGTCGTTGTACCGGGGACGGTCGCCACCGCGGTCGTTGGACCGCGGGCGGTCGCCGGAGCCGGCACGGTCGGAGCGGTAGCCGCCGCCCGAGCGCTGGTTGTTGTCCCGGTCGCTGTTCCAGCGCGGACGGTCGCCGCCCCGCTGGTCGTTGCGGTCGTTGAAGCGCGGACGGTCACCCGAGCCGGCACGGTCCGAGCGGTAGCCGCCGCCGGAACGCTGGTTGCTGTCCCGGTCGCTGTTCCAACGTGGACGGTCGCCGCCCCGCTGGTCGTTGCGGTCGTTGAACCGCGGCCGGTCGCCGGCGTCGCGGTTGTTGTAGCGCGGGCGCTCGCTGTCCCGGTCGTTGTACCGAGGACGGTCGCCACCGCGGTCGTTGTTGAAACGGGGACGCTGGTTGTCCCGGTCCCCGAAGCGCGGACGATCGCCACCGCCCCGCTGCTGGTCCCGATCCCCGTAGCGGGGCCGGTCGCCACTGCGCTGCTGGTCCCGATCCCCGTAGCGGGGCCGGTCGCCACTGCGCTGCTGGTCGCGGTCGCCGTAACGCGGACGGTCGCCGCCGCGCTGGTCGCCACGGTCGTTGAAGCGCGGCCGATCCCCGCCACCACGCTGCTGGTCCCGATCCCCGTGGCGAGGACGGTCGTTGTCGTAGCGCGGACGGTCGCCGCCACGGTCATTGTTGAAGCGCGGGCGCTGGTTGTCCCGGTCGCCGTAGCGGGGCCGGTCGCCACTGCGCTGCTGGTCGCGGTCGCCATAGCGCGGACGGTCGCCGCCGCGCTGGTCGTTGCGGTCGTTGAAGCGCGGGCGGTCGCCGGAGCCGGCGCGGTCGGAGCGGTAGCCGCCGCCCGAGCGCTGGTTGCTGTCCCGGTCGCTGTTCCAACGTGGACGGTCGCCACCGCCACGCTGGTCGCTGTTGCGGTCGCGGTAGCCACCGCCGGCGCCGCGATTGCCGCCCCGGTCGTTGTTGTCGCGGGACCAGTTACCGCGGTCCTGGCGGGGCGCGCCCTGCTGACGGTCGCCGTACGACCGCCGCTCGCCGCGATCGGCGCCGCGCTGCTGCCCCCGGCCTTCACTTGATCCATAGCCGCCGGTGCGCTGCTGACGGTCGCCCTGACCGCGCTCACGATCGCCGGGACGCTGCCCGAACCTGGACACAACAACCTCCTAGACACGACGGGCCAACATGCGGCCCTGGGGACACGGTAGTCGTGTCAACCCTCGGGGTGCCTCCTCGGGAGGCACTCCAGACATAGCGGAAGGCCCCTGATCGCGTTACCGCAACCAGGGGCCTCCCAAGTTAAGTTCGGCGGCGTCCTACTCTCCCACACCCTCACGAGTGCAGTACCATCGGCGCAGGAGGGCTTAGCTTCCGGGTTCGGAATGGGACCGGGCGTTTCCCCTCCGCCAACACCACCGAAACACTATGAAAGAATCCCACAGCCAAGACCCAGAACCCATCACAGGCCCCAGCCCTCGCTGGTTGGTTCCTTCAGAACCACACAGTGGATGCGAAGCGTCTTTGTAAACAAGCCCTCGGCCTATTAGTACCAGTCAACTCCACCCGTTACCGAGCTTCCATCTCTGGCCTATCAACCCCATCGTCTATAGGAGGCCTTACCCTCTCAAGGAGGTAGGAGATCTCATCTTGGAACAAGCTTCCCGCTTAGATGCTTTCAGCGGTTATCTCTCCCGAACGTAGCCAACCAGCCATGCCCCTGGCGGGACAACTGGCACACCAGAGGTCCGTCCATCCCGGTCCTCTCGTACTAGGGACAGCCTTCCTCAAATCTCCAACGCGCACGGCGGATAGGGACCGAACTGTCTCACGACGTTCTAAACCCAGCTCGCGTACCGCTTTAATGGGCGAACAGCCCAACCCTTGGGACCTACTCCAGCCCCAGGATGCGACGAGCCGACATCGAGGTGCCAAACCATGCCGTCGATATGGACTCTTGGGCAAGATCAGCCTGTTATCCCCGGGGTACCTTTTATCCGTTGAGCGACCACGCTTCCACAAGCCATGGCCGGATCACTAGTTCCGACTTTCGTCCCTGCTCGACCCGTCAGTCTCACAGTCAAGCCCCCTTGTGCACTTGCACTCAACACCTGATTGCCAACCAGGCTGAGGGAACCTTTGAGCGCCTCCGTTACCCTTTGGGAGGCAACCGCCCCAGTTAAACTACCCACCAGGCACTGTCCCTGAACCGGATCACGGTCCGAGGTTAGACACCCAGAACGACCAGAGTGGTATTTCAACGACGACTCCACCAGCACTGGCGTGCCAGCTTCACAGTCTCCCACCTATCCTACACAAGCCGAACCGAGCACCAATACCAAGCTATAGTAAAGGTCCCGGGGTCTTTCCGTCCTGCCGCGCGTAACGAGCATCTTTACTCGTAATGCAATTTCACCGGGCCTGTGGTTGAGACAGTCGAGAAGTCGTTACGCCATTCGTGCAGGTCGGAACTTACCCGACAAGGAATTTCGCTACCTTAGGATGGTTATAGTTACCACCGCCGTTTACTGGCGCTTAAGTTCTCAGCTTCGCCCCGAAAGACTAACCGGTCCCCTTAACGTTCCAGCACCGGGCAGGCGTCAGTCCATATACATCGTCTTACGACTTCGCATGGACCTGTGTTTTTAGTAAACAGTCGCTTCTCGCTGCTCTCTGCGGCCGAAAAACCCTAGCCCGCAAGGGGCTTCAAGTCCCTCGGCCCCCCTTCTCCCGAAGTTACGGGGGCATTTTGCCGAGTTCCTTAACCACAGTTCACCCGAACGCCTCGGTATTCTCTACCTGACCACCTGTGTCGGTTTGGGGTACGGGCCGCATAAACACTCGCTAGAGGCTTTTCTCGACAGCATAGGATCACTCTACTTCGCCTCAATCGGCTACGCATCACGTCTCAGCCACACATCAGGACGGATTTGCCTACCCTGACAGCCTACACGCTTACACCAGTACTACCACTCACTGGCGGAGCTACCTTCCTGCGTCACCCCATCGCTTGACTACTACTAGATCGGATCCCGCGCACTCCCCACCTCATCCGAAGACTCAGCGGCTCGCGGGCGGTTAGCATCACTAGCCTCACCATGGACGCGTTTACACGGGTACGGGAATATCAACCCGTTGTCCATCGACTACGCCTGTCGGCCTCGCCTTAGGTCCCGACTTACCCTGGGCGGATTAGCCTGGCCCAGGAACCCTTGGTCATCCGGCGGACGAGTTTCTCACTCGTCATTCGCTACTCATGCCTGCATTCTCACTCGCGTAGAGTCCACGGCTAGGTTCCCCTGCCGCTTCATCCCCCACACGACGCTCCCCTACCCATCCACACGACTGCACGCCAGCAAGCTGACGCGGATCACATGTGCGAATGACACAGCTTCGGCGGTGTGCTTAAGCCCCGCTACATTGTCGGCGCAGGACCACTTGACCAGTGAGCTATTACGCACTCTTTAAAGGGTGGCTGCTTCTAAGCCAACCTCCTGGTTGTCTGGGCGACCCCACATCCTTTCCCACTTAGCACACACTTTGGGGCCTTAGCTGGTGTTCTGGGCTGTTTCCCTCTCGACTACGAACCTTATCGCCCGCAGTCTCACTGCCACGCTCTCACGTAATGGTATTCGGAGTTTGGTTGACTTCAGTAAGCTTGTAGGCCCCCTAGGCCATCCAGTGCTCTACCCCCACCACGAAACACGCGACGCTGCACCTAAATGCATTTCGGGGAGAACCAGCTATCACGGAGTTTGATTGGCCTTTCACCCCTAACCACAGCTCATCCCCCAGGTTTTCAACCCTGGTGGGTTCGGGCCTCCACACGGTCTTACCCGCGCTTCACCCTGGCCATGGCTAGATCACCCCGCTTCGGGTCTAGAGCACGCGACTAAAACGCCCTATTCGGACTCGCTTTCGCTACGGCTACCCCACACAGGTTAACCTCGCCACGTACCACTAACTCGCAGGCTCATTCTTCAAAAGGCACGCCATCACCCCTGCAAAGGAGGCTCTGACGGATTGTAAGCACACGGTTTCAGGTACTCTTTCACTCCCCTCCCGGGGTACTTTTCATCTTTCCCTCACGGTACTAGTCCGCTATCGGTCACCAGGGAGTATTTAGGCTTAGCGGGTGGTCCCGCCAGATTCACAGCAAATTCCACGAGCTCGCTGCTACTTGGGAGCATTGCAAGGAAGACAGCATGTTTTCGCGTACGGGACTATCACCCTCTACGGTCCAGTTTCCCAAACTGATTCCACTAACACACTGTTTTCTGACTTCCCGCCTGGTCAGCAGCCCAGACAAGCAATATCCCACGACCCCACAAACGCAACCCCTGCCAGGTATCACACGTCCATGGTTTAGCCTCATCCGCTTTCGCTCGCCACTACTCACGGAATCACGGTTGTTTTCTCTTCCTGTGGGTACTGAGATGTTTCACTTCCCCACGTTCCCTCCACACACCCTATATATTCAGGCGCGGGTGACCCCACATGACTGAGGCCGGGTTTCCCCATTCGGACACCCTCGGATCACAGCTCGGTTGGCAGCTCCCCGAGGCTTTTCGCAGCCTCCTACGTCCTTCATCGGCTCCTGGTGCCAAGACATCCACCGTGTGCTCTTCATAACTTGCCACAAAGATGCTCGCATCCACTGTGTAGTTCTCAAAGAACAACCAGGAAGTCCAACCCATTCACGAGCCACCTAGCTCCACACACTCCGTGTGGCCGGTTTGAACTCGGGCCGAACCCTGTGGTTCGAAGCAACACCGCTTTCGCGTGTTCCCTCAGGACCCAACAGCGTACTGACAACCCCAACCAGCCCGCACAGCATCGCGTTCCACGCTCCAAAGAGCAGTACTAACGAGCCGGCCAACCAGCTCTGTTGCATCTAGCCAGCATCCACATCTATGAGCAATCACTCTGAAGACGGTCGCTCCAGTAAGTGATCCTCCACTCGGCCACAGGCCTCGTGTTGGGTGCTCCTTAGAAAGGAGGTGATCCAGCCGCACCTTCCGGTACGGCTACCTTGTTACGACTTCGTCCCAATCGCCAGTCCCACCTTCGACCGCTCCCTCCCTTACGGGTTGGGCCACGGGCTTCGGGTGTTACCGACTTTCGTGACGTGACGGGCGGTGTGTACAAGGCCCGGGAACGTATTCACCGCAGCGTTGCTGATCTGCGATTACTAGCGACTCCGACTTCACGGGGTCGAGTTGCAGACCCCGATCCGAACTGAGACCGGCTTTCTGGGATTCGCTCCACCTCACGGCTTAGCAGCCCTTTGTACCGGCCATTGTAGCATGTGTGAAGCCCTGGACATAAGGGGCATGATGACTTGACGTCATCCCCACCTTCCTCCGAGTTGACCCCGGCAGTCTCCCATGAGTCCCCGCCATTACGCGCTGGCAACATGGAACGAGGGTTGCGCTCGTTGCGGGACTTAACCCAACATCTCACGACACGAGCTGACGACAGCCATGCACCACCTGTACACCGGCCACAAGGGGGCCAATATCTCTACTGGTTTCCAGTGCATGTCAAGCCCAGGTAAGGTTCTTCGCGTTGCATCGAATTAATCCACATGCTCCGCCGCTTGTGCGGGCCCCCGTCAATTCCTTTGAGTTTTAGCCTTGCGGCCGTACTCCCCAGGCGGGGAACTTAATGCGTTAGCTACGGCACGGAGGACGTGGAAGCCCCCCACACCTAGTTCCCACCGTTTACGGCGTGGACTACCAGGGTATCTAATCCTGTTCGCTCCCCACGCTTTCGCTCCTCAGCGTCAGTATCGGCCCAGAGACCCGCCTTCGCCACCGGTGTTCCTCCTGATATCTGCGCATTTCACCGCTACACCAGGAATTCCAGTCTCCCCTACCGAACTCAAGTCTGCCCGTATCGACTGCAAGCCCACAGTTAAGCTGTAGGTTTTCACAGTCGACGCGACAAACCGCCTACGAGCTCTTTACGCCCAATAATTCCGGACAACGCTCGCACCCTACGTATTACCGCGGCTGCTGGCACGTAGTTAGCCGGTGCTTCTTCTGCAGGTACCGTCACTTGCGCTTCGTCCCTGCTGAAAGAGGTTTACAACCCGAAGGCCGTCATCCCTCACGCGGCGTCGCTGCGTCAGGCTTTCGCCCATTGCGCAATATTCCCCACTGCTGCCTCCCGTAGGAGTCTGGGCCGTGTCTCAGTCCCAGTGTGGCCGGTCGCCCTCTCAGGCCGGCTACCCGTCGTCGCCTTGGTAGGCCACTACCCCACCAACAAGCTGATAGGCCGCGGGCCCATCCTGCACCGCCGGAACTTTCCACCACCACAGATGCCTGTAGTGGTCATATCCGGTATTAGACCCAGTTTCCCGGGCTTATCCCAGAGTGCAGGGCAGGTTGCCCACGTGTTACTCACCCGTTCGCCGCTCGTGTACCCCGAAGGGCCTTACCGCTCGACTTGCATGTGTTAAGCACGCCGCCAGCGTTCGTCCTGAGCCAGGATCAAACTCTCCAATAAGGATTGTGTTTGATCGAGACTAGTACAAACTGGCAATCAAACCAGTTATAACCATCTCAAAGGAACCCACTAAGGGGTTATTCATTGTTACTGGCTATTACAGTACGCTGTTGAGTTCTCAAAGAACACACGCACACCGTCACTCGACTCTTTCAAGCCTCGATCGGGGGCTTTGGTGTTTCCGTTTTGCTGTGTTTGAAGCTTAGCCGGTCCGTTCTCCCCAAGCAAATCGGCCCCCGTTGGAGGCGACTCGCTGGGTTCGTCCCGGATCGTCAGGCTCGTCCTCACCGTCCCTGCCGGGGAGTCCCTGGCGGTCCGGGGCGAGTCCGTGTTGCGCTGACAGAGAGAAAGTTACGCGGTGGGGAACGAGAAGTCAAATCGCGCCCGCAACCGCATCGGCAGAGCGGAAGTCCCTGCTCAGCGGCCTTCCGCCCGGCCGACGTCCACGCTAGTCGAGGACCTCGACACCAGCAGTGTGGCGCTTGCCACGTCGCAGCACAAGCCACCGCCCGTGCAGCAGGTCCTCACGTCCCGGCTTCCACTCCTCATCGGCCACCTTCGTGTTGTTCACGTAGGCGCCACCCTCCTTGACCGTGCGCCGCGCGGCGCCCCGACTGTCGGCCAGGCCAGCGGAAACGAGCAGGTCGACGATGGTCGGCCCATCCGCGAGACGCACCTCGCCGGTCGGCACCTCCGCCATCGCCCCGGTGAGCGTGGACAGCTCCAGCTCCCGCAGCTCGCCCCGGCCGAACAGCGCCTGGCTGGCCGCGGTGACCTGCTGCGTCTCCTTCTCCCCGTGCACCAGCGTGGTCAGCGCCTCGGCCAGCCGGCGCTGCGCGGCGCGCAGGTGCGGCCGCTCCGCCGTCTCCTGCTCGATGCCGGCCAGCTCCTCGCGGTCCAGGAAGGTGAAGATCCGCAGGTAGTTCAGCGCGGTCTCGTCGCTGACGTTGAGGAAGTACTGGAACCACGAGTACGGCGAGGTCATCGCGGGGTCCAGCCACACGCTGCCGCCGCCGGTGGACTTGCCGAACTTGCGGCCCTCGGCGTCGGTGACCAGCGGCATCGTGAAGGCGTGCACCGACTTCTGCTCCACCCGCCGGATCAGGTCGACGCCGCCGACGATGTTGCTCCACTGGTCGGAGCCGCCGATCTGCAGCGTGCAGCCGTGCCGCCGGAACAGCTCCAGGTAGTCGTTGGACTGCAGCAGCAGGTAGCTGAACTCGGTGAACGACATGCCGTCGCCGGCCAGGCGCTGCTTGACCGTCTCCCGGGACAGCATGGAGTTGATCGAGAAGTGCTTGCCGACGTCGCGCAGGAACTCCAACACCGAGGTCGGGCCGGTCCAGTCCAGGTTGTTGACCACGAGCGCGCCGGTCGGCGAGTCGTCGAAGTCGACGAAGCGCTCCAACTGGCCGCGGATCCGCACCGCCCACTCCGCCACCACGTCCAGCGAGTTCAGCACCCGTTCACCCTGGTCACGGGGGTCGCCGATCATGCCGGTGGCGCCGCCGGCGAGCACGATCGGGCGATGCCCGGCGCGCTGGAACCGGTGCAGGCCCAGCAGCGGGATCAGGTTGCCGGCGTGCAGGCTGGGCGCGGTCGGGTCGAAGCCGCAATAGAGCGTGAGCGGGCCCGCCGACAGGTCACGGCGCAGCGCGTCGAGATCGGTGGACTGCGCGGTCAGGCCGCGCCAGGACAGCTCGTCGAGGATGTGCTCACTCACGGGATCCATCATCCCGTACCAGGGCAAAGCAGTTGTCAGCGCCTCTTGCCACCCCGGCGGTACGTGCTGACGGCCGGCGAGTCGATCCAGAAGCGCCACGGCCGGTCCATCGCGGTGGCGACGCCGACGCGCGGACCCGCGTGGATGGACTCCAGCGGCACGGGATCGCCGGCGAGCAGTCGCACCGGCGAGTCCGGCGCCAGGAGGTTGACGCCGTTGTCCTCGCGCGTGAGCGACAACGTGCTGGTCAGGCGGGCCGGTCCCTTGGCCAGCTCGGCGTCGCTGCGGGCGCTGGGCCGCAGCTTGCGGGCGATCTCCAGGCCGGTGACGACCTCGCCGGCGCGCATCAGCACGGCGCCGGGCACCCCGTCGGTCAGGCACACGATGTTGGCGCAGTAGTGCATGCCGTAGACGAAGTAGACGTAGAGGAAGCCGGCGGGACCGAACATGACGTCGTTCCGGGCCGTTCGGCCGCGGTAGCAGTGCGACGCCGGGTCGTCGCCGCCGCGGTAGGCCTCCACCTCGACCAGCCGGAGGCCCACCGGGCCGTCCGCGGTGTCGGCCTCCAACACGCTGCCGAGCAGGAGCTTCGCGGCGTCGACGGGGTCGACGGCAAGCTCCTGCTCAGTGAACTGGCGGCGCATTGTTGTCACAAGACGACAACCCTACGGGCGGGGGTTGGTTGCCGACCAGCCACGTGCAGCCGCCACCCGTTCACCCACTCGGACCAGTTGCTCGGCGACCCGGCTCGGCGCGGTGCCGCCGCGGCCGTCCCGGGAGGCGATCGAGCCCTCGACCGTGAGCACCGCCCTGACCTGCGGGGTCAGGTGCTCGGAGACCTTGGCGAACTCGGCGTCCGTGAGCTCGTCCAGGCCGACGCCGCGGGCCTCGGCCAGTCGCACGCACTCGCCGGCGGCCTCGTGCGCCACGCGGAACGGCACGCCCTGGCGGACCAGCCACTCGGCGATGTCGGTGGCCAGCGTGAAGCCGGCCGGCGCCAAGGCGGCCATGCGCGCGGTGTCGAACGTGAGGGTTCCGAGCATTCCGGCGATCGCCGGCAGCAGCAGCTCCAGCTGCGCCACCGAGTCGAACACCGGCTCCTTGTCCTCCTGCAGGTCCCGGTTGTACGCCAGCGGCTGCGCCTTGAGCGTGGCCAGCAGGCCGGTGAGGTTGCCGATCAGCCGGCCGGACTTGCCCCGGGTCAGCTCGGCGACGTCCGGGTTCTTCTTCTGCGGCATGATCGAGCTGCCGGTGGCCCACGCGTCGTCCAGCACGGCGTAGCCGAACTCGGCGGTGGTCCAGATGATCACCTCTTCGGCGATCCGCGACAGGTTCACGCCCAGCATGGCCAGGCAGAACGCGATCTCGGCGGCGAAGTCGCGGGACGCGGTGCCGTCGATGGAGTTGTCCACCGACTCCGGGAAGCCCAGCTCGGTGGCGACGGCCACCGGGTCCAGGCCGAGCGACGAGCCGGCCAGCGCGCCCGAGCCGTACGGGGAGACGGCGGTGCGGGCGTCCCAGTCGCGCAGGCGGTCGACGTCCCGCAGCAGCGACTGCACGTGCGCGAGCAGGTGATGGGCCAGCAGCACGGGCTGTGCGTGCTGGAGGTGCGTCCGGCCGGGCATGACCGCGTCGGGGTGGCGCTTGGCCTGGTCCACGAGGGCATCGACGACGTCGAGCGTGCCGTCGGCGACGCGCCGTGCGGCGTCACGCAGCCACATCCGGAACAGGGTGGCGATCTGGTCGTTGCGGGAGCGGCCCGCGCGCAGCTTGCCGCCCAGCTCGGCGCCGGCGCGGTCCATCAGGCCGCGTTCCAGCGCCGTGTGCACGTCCTCGTCGGCGACGACCGGGGTGAAGGCCCCCGAGACGACGTCGGCCTCCAGCACGTCGAGCGCCTCGATCATGCGGGTCAGCTCGTCGTCGGTGAGCAGGCCGGCGCGGTGCAGGGCGCGGGCGTGCGCCCGCGATCCGGCGATGTCGTACGTGGCGAGCTGCCAGTCGAAGTGCGTCGACAGGCTCAGCGCGGCCATGGCGTCGGCCGGGCCGCTGGCGAACCGCCCGCCCCAGAGCTTGCTCACTGCCTCTCCTCTGTTGGTGTGTCAGGCGGCCGGGCTGAGCCGGTCGCGCAGGTCCAGGCGCACCTCGCCGGTGACCTGCTCCTGAGACGTCGTGATGAAGGCGTCCAGCGCCTCCCTGAGCGGTGCGGCCCACTGGCCGTCTTCGACGAGTTCGGCCCAGCGGCGCTCGATCCGGCGCTTGAACGCGAGCAGGTCCGGTTCGATGGTGACGGCCTCGAGCTTCCGGTGCGCGGCGATCAAGGTCCTGGCACCCGGCTGGTGGCGGCCGCCGACGCGCCAGTTCAGCTCCTGCACGGCCTGCAGCATCGTCACCGTCTCGCCGTCGATCGCCACCGGCACGCCCTGGTCGAATGTGATCACGACCTGGTCGGCGTCGGAGCCGACGAACGCGGTCGCCGGGCACCACACCTCGTTCGCGTGGGCCGGGACCAGGGCGTTGGCCTGCACCGCCCGCAGGCAGAACTCCGCCTCATTCATGATCGGGTGTCCCCGCCGCCAGAGCCGTGAAGCGCTCCGCCAGCTCCGCGCCGGTCAGCGGCTCGCGCGCCACCACGAAGATCGTGTCGTCGCCGGCGATCGTGCCGACCACGATGTGCAGCGCCGCCCGGTCCAAGGCGCTGGCCAGGAAGTGCGCCGCGCCGGGCGGGGTGCGCAGGACCGCGAGGTTGCCGGAGGAGTCGGCGGACACCAACAGCTCCCCCAGCAGTCGGGTGAGCCTCGAGATGCCGCCCTCGACGCCGCGGACCGGGCTGCCGTCCTCGGGGATGACATACACCGGCGCCCCGCCGTCGGCGCCGCGGAGCTTGACCGCGCCCAGCTCGTCGAGGTCGCGGGAGAGGGTGGCCTGTGTGGTCTCGATGCCCTCCGCCGCCAGCAGCTTCGCCAGCTCGGACTGGCTGCGCACCGCCCGCTGCGCCACCAGCTCGACGATCCGGCCTTGGCGAGCGGCGCGGGTGGTCGGCGAACTCATACGCATGAGTATGCACGACTCTGGAAAATTACTCAACCCCCGCGAGTCCCGCTCTCCGTCACACCGAATGTACGAAACGGGCAGAACTGAGCCTTGAGGCTCAGTTCTGCCCGAAACCGACATTCGGTGTGACGCTAAGCGGGACTCGCGGGGGGTCAGCGGGTCAGGAGCCAGGCCAGCAGGGCCTTCTGGGCGTGGAGGCGGTTCTCGGCCTCGTCCCACACGGCGCTCGACGGGCCGTCGAGCACCTCGTCGGTGATCTCCCAGCCGCGGTGCGCGGGCAGGCAGTGCAGGACGATGGCGCCGGGGGCGGCGCGGCCCAGCAGCTCGTGGTTGACCTGCAAGGGGCGGAAGGGGCCGACGCGGTCCTTGCCGTCGTTCTCCTGGCCCATGGAGGTCCAGGTGTCGGTGACGAGCACGTCGGAGCCGTCGACGGCCTCGTGCGGATCGACCACGGCGGCGGCGCTGCCGCCGGTTTCGGCGGCGAGCTTCTGGGCGTCGCGGAGGATGTCGGGGGCGGGCTGGAAGCCCTCGGGAGAGGCGACACGGACATGCAGGCCGGCGTTGACGCCGCCGAGCAGCAGGGAGTGGGCCATGTTGTTGGCACCGTCGCCGAGATAGGTCAGGGTCAGGCCGGCGAGCTTGCCGTGGCGTTCCCGGATGGTCTGGAGGTCGGCGAGGACCTGGCAGGGGTGGAACTCGTCGGTCAATGCGTTGATCACTGGGATGCGCGACGCGGAGGCCATGGCGTCCATGCGCTTCTGGGCGAACGTCCGCCACACGACGGCGTCGACGTAGCGGGACAGCACCCGCGAGGTGTCCTCGATGGTCTCCTCGCGCCCGAGCTGCATGGCGCGGCCGTCGATCATGATGGAGTGCCCGCCGAGCTGGGCGATGCCCACGTCGAACGACAGCCGGGTGCGGGTGGAGTTCTTCTCGAAGATCGCCGCCACCGACTTGCCCTTGAGCGGCTGGTGCGCCAGCGGCTCGGCCTTGAGCCGGTCGGCGAGGTCGAGCACTTCGAGCTGCTCGGCCGGGCTGAGGTCGTCGTCGCGGAGGAAGTGCCTGGGCATGGTTTCAGGACTCCGAACTGTCGAGGAAGGCGGGCAGTGCGGCGACGAAGTCATGCGCGTCGCTCTCGGCGAGCACGAGCGGCGGGGCCAGCCGGATGGAGTCCGGCTGGACGCTGTTGATGAGGTAGCCGCCGGCCTGCGCGGCCTTGGCCACGCCGGCGGAGACGGGCTTGTTCAGGGTGATGGCCAGCAGCAGCCCGGCGCCGCGCACGCCGGCGACGAGCGGGTGGTGCAGCTGCTCGACGCGGGCGGCGATGTCCTTGCCCAGCACGGCGGCGTGCTCGCACAGGCCGTCGGCGGCGATGGTGCGCAGCACGGCGAGCCCGGCGGCGCAGGAGATCGGGTTGCCGCCGAAGGTGGTGCCGTGGTGGCCGGGCTTGAACAGCTCGGCGGCCGCGCCGATGCCGATGCACGCCCCGAGCGGCAGGCCGCCGCCGAGGCCCTTGGCCAGCGTGATCACGTCCGGCACGATGCCGGTCTGCTGGTACAGGAACCAGCTGCCGCAGCGGCCGATGCCGGTCTGCACTTCGTCGAGCACGAGCAGCGCGCCGGCCTTGGCGGTGATTTCCCTGGCGGCCTGCAGGAAACCGTCCGGCGCGGGCAGGACGCCGCCCTCGCCCAGGATCGGCTCGACGAACACGGCGGCGGTGTCACCGTCCACAACGGACTCCAGCGCGGCGACGTCGCCGAACGGGATGTGCACGACGCCCGGCGTCAGCGGCTCGAACGGGGTGCGCTTGGCGGGCTGCCCGGTCAGCGACAGCGCGCCCATGGTGCGGCCGTGGAACGCGCCGTCGAAAGCGACGATCTTGCTGCGGCCGGTCAGCCGGGCCAGCTTGAACGCGGCCTCGTTGGCCTCGGCGCCGGAGTTGGTGAACACCACCTTGGCCGGCTGCCCGACCAGGCTCACCAGCTCCTCGGCCAGCTCCAGCGCCGGCTGGTTGACGAACATGTTGGAGGTGTGGCCGAGCTTGCCGACCTGCTCGGTGACGGCCTGCACCACGGCCGGGTGGGCGTGGCCGAGGGCGTTCACGGCGATGCCGGTGTACAGGTCGAGGTAGCGGTTGTCGTCGGCGTCCCACACGTACGGGCCGTCGCCTCGGACCAGCGCCAGCTGGGGGGTGCCGTAGTTGTCCATCAACGCCGACTGCCAACGGCTCCGGCTGTCCTCATTGGACAAGATGGTCACTGTCACGCCTCCTCGTCTGGTAGCACCATGGTCCCGACACCCTTGCTGGTGAAGACTTCCAACAGCACCGAATGCGCAAGCCTGCCGTCGATCACGTGCGCGGCCGGCACCCCGCCGCGCACCGCTCGAAGACACGCCTCCATCTTCGGCACCATGCCGCTGGTGAGAGCGGGCATCAGCTCCTCCAGCCGGTCCGCCCCGATCTTGTGCACCAACGACGAGCGGTCCGGCCAGTCCGTGTACAGGCCCTCGACGTCGGTCAGCACCACCAGCTTCTCCGCGCCCAGCGCAACGGCCAAAGCCGACGCGGCCGTGTCCGCGTTCACGTTGTGCACCACGCCGTCCACGTCCGGCGCGACCGTCGACACGACCGGGATCCGACCGGCGCGGATCAGGTCCAGCACCGACTCCGGGTCGACGGTGACGACGTCGCCGACCAGGCCGATGTCCACGGCCTCGCCGTCGACGACGGCGGCCCGCCGCTCGGCGGTGAACAGCTGCGCGTCCTCGCCGGAAATGCCTACGGCGTAAGGGCCGTGCGCGTTGATCAGGCCGACGAGCTCCCGCCCGACCTGGCCGACCAGCACCATCCGGACCACGTCCATGGTCTCCGGCGAGGTGACGCGCAGGCCGCCGACGAACTCGCCCTCGATGCCCAGCCGCTTGAGCATGGCGCTGATCTGCGGGCCGCCGCCGTGCACCACGACCGGCTGGATGCCGGCCAGCCGCAGGAACACCATGTCCTGGGCGAAGGCGCGCTTGAGGTTCTCGTCGATCATGGCGTTGCCGCCGTACTTCACCACCACGACCTTGCCGTGGAAGCGCTGCAGCCACGGCAGCGCCTCGACGAGCACCTCGGCCTTGACGGCCGCTTCCGCCTTGGTCACATCGGTCATGAGGAGTAAGCGCTGTTCTCTTCGACGTAGTCGTGGGAAAGGTCCGTGGTGAGCACGGTCGCGGCGGCCTCGCCGAGGTGCAAGTCGATCAGCACCTCGATGTCGCGGCCGGACAGGTCGGCGCCCTCGCGGTCGGCTGCGCGGCCGCCGGCCTGGCAGACCAGCACCCCGTTCAACGTGACGTCGATCTTGTCGGCCTCGATCTGCGCAGGGGCGTTGCCCAGGGCCATCATGATCCGGCCCCAGTTCGGGTCGGAGCCGAAGAAAGCGGTCTTGACCAGGCTGTCCCGGGCGACCGTGCGGGCCACGGCGACGGCGTCGTCCTCGCTGGCCGCGCCCTGGACCGTCACGCTGATCTCCTTGGTGACGCCCTCGGCGTCCCCCTGGAGCTGCCGGACCAGGTCGTGGCAGACGGCGTGCAGCGCCTCGGCGAAGTCCTCCTTCGATGGCTGCACACCGGACGCGCCGGAGGCCAGCACCAGCACGGTGTCGTTGGTGGAGGTGCAGCCGTCCACGTCGAGGCGGTCATAGGTGACCTTGGTGGTGGCCTTGAGGATCTCGTCCAGCTGCTGCGGGGTGATCACGGCGTCGGTGGTGATCACGGACAGCATGGTCGCCATGTTCGGCGCGAGCATGCCGGCGCCCTTGACGAAGCCACCGATGGCGAAGCCGGTCGGGTGGGTCAGCGCCGACTGCTTGGGGTGGGTGTCCGTGGTCAGCACGGCGGTCGCGGCGTCCAGGCCGGCTTTCTCCGTGTCGGCAAGCACTTGCGCGGCTTTGTCCACTCCGGACAGCACGGCGTCCATCGGCAGCCGCTCGCCGATCAGGCCGGTCGAGCACACGGCGACGTCCACCGCGCTGATCCGCAGCACCTCAGCGACTTTCTCGGCCGTCTTGTGCGTGTCCTGGAAGCCTTCCGGGCCGGTGCAAGCGTTTGCGCCGCCGGAGTTGAGCACGACCGCGCGCAGCCGGTTGTCGCTGACGGCCTGCTGCGACCACAGCACCGGGGCGGCCTTGACCTTGTTGGTGGTGAACACCGCGGCGGCCGCGTCCTGCGGGCCGTCGTTGACCACCAGCGTCAGATCCGGCGCGCCGGACGCCTTGATGCCCGCGGCCACCCCCGCGGCGCGGAACCCGGCCGGCGTGGTGACGCCCGACGTGCGGGTCACGGCGATCTGCGAAGTGGTCACGGGGCGACTCCCACGGTGGAAAGGCCGGTGGTCTCGGGCAGCCCGAGGGCCAGGTTCATGGACTGCACGGCGGCGCCCGCCGTGCCCTTGGTCAGGTTGTCGACGGCGGCCACCACGACCAGCCGGTTGGTGTCGGGGTCGGCGACCGCCTGCACGTGCAGCGCGTTGGAGCCCAGCGTGGCCGCGGTGGTCGGCCACACACCCTCGGGCAGCAGGTGCAGAAACGGCTCGTCGGCGTAGGCCTTCTCGTACACGGCTCGCACGTCCACGGTGGACTTCAGCGGGGCCGTGCAGGTGGCGAGAATGCCGCGCGGCATCGGCACCAGCACGGGCGTGAAGGAGACGGCGACCCTGGTGCCGGCGATCTTGCCGAGGTTCTGGGCGATCTCCGGGGTGTGCCGGTGCCTGCCGCCGACGTTGTACGCGCTGGCCGCGCCCATCACCTCGGAGCCGAGCAGGTTCGGCTTGAGCGACTTGCCCGCACCCGAGGTGCCTGTGGCCGCGACCACGACCACGTCCGGCTCGACGATGCCGGCCGCGAACGCGGGGGCCAGGGCGATGGAGGCGGCCGTCGGGAAGCAGCCCGGGACCGCCACGCGCTTGACGTCGCGCAGGTTCTCCCGCGCGCCCGGCAGCTCCGGCATGCCGTACGGCCAGGAGCCGGCGTGCTCTCCCCCGTACCAGCGCTCCCAGTCCGCCGCGTCGGTCAGCCGGTGGTCCGCGCCGCAGTCGATGACCAGCACGTCGTCGCCGAGCTGGGCCGCCAGCTCGGCCGACTTGCCGTGCGGGAGGGCGAGGAAGACGACGTCGTGGCCGGCCAGCTCGGCGGCGGTGGTGTCCTGGAGGACACGGTCGGCCAGCGGGACCAGGTGCGGCTGGTGCTGGCTCAACGGCGTGCCGGCGTTGCCGCCCGCGGTCAACGCCCCGATCTCCACGTCCGGGTGACCGAGGAGCAGCCGCAGCAGCTCACCACCCGCGTACCCGCTCGCACCCGCGACAGCGACCCGTACCGTCATGCGAATGAGTATGCAGGAGGATGTGTATTTACTCAACCGTGTGAGCCCGCGCACGGGCGGCGGGCGGTCCGGTCAGCGTCGGAACATCTCGCGGGCCGCCCGGACGCCGCCGTGACCCAGCGCGACCATCAGCGCCACCCGGGCGTGCCCGGCGGTCATGCCCGGGGCGAGGATCGCGCCCGCCTTCTCGGCCAACTCCGCGCCGGTCGTGCCACGGCCGATCACCGGCACCCTCGGCACGATCACCACTGGGATCTCCCAGTGGGTCAGCTCCATGATCGTGGCGAACAGCTCGATCGGCACGTTGCCGGCGCCGGAGCCCTCGATGACGATGCCTCGGGCCCCGGCGTCGACAACGGCGTTCACCATGGCGGCCGTCATCCCGGAGTACGCCCTGATCACCGCGACGTCGCTCTCCGGCTCGCTCGGCGGGCGCTGGTGCAGCGGCGGCGGGGACGCAACCAAGGCGGCCTTGCCGTCAACTACCGCACCGAGGCGTGGATACGGTGCGGAGGTGAACGCCGCCGGCCGGGTCGGATCGGCGAGCCGGGCCCAGCGGGCGGCGTGCAGTTCGTCGTCGAAGCAGACCAGGACGCCGGCGCCTCGCACGGCCGGATCGGCGGCGACGGCGAGCGCCGACGACAGGTTGCGGGGGCCGTCGCTGGACAGGTCGTCGAGGTATCTCGTCGCCCCTGTGAACACGATGCCGCCGAGCGCCGCGGCCGGCCCGACCAGCAGATCGGTCAGGTAGGCGGCTTCCTCCAGGTTGTCGACGCCGTGGGTGACGACAACGCCGTCGAAGCCGTGCTCGGTGAGCGCCGCGTGGGCCCGGCGGGCGATGGCGAGCATCGTCGTCACCGAGGTGTCCCAGCTCGGCTCGGCGAGCATGTCCTCGACGACCACCTCCGCCGCCACCGGGCCCACGTGCGTCAGCAGGTCCTTGCCCGTGGCGACCTGGGACACGCCCGGCCGTTGGGCGATCGTGTCGCCGGTGGCGATCAACAGCACCTTGTTGCTCATACGATCCCCCACACGATCAGCGTTGCGATCACCACGACGAGGAGCATTCTCACTCCAGTCCCACGTGTCGCTCCAGCCGGTCGAGGCGGTCCAGCAGCGGCTTGAGCTGCTTGCCCACCAGCGCTGCCACGGCCGCCGCCGGGTCGCCGGGCGTTTTCTGGTCGCGGTGGTGCACGAAGCCCGCCAGCGCCGCCGCGACCGCGCCCCGGGTCGAGCGCAGCTCCGCCCCCGCCGCTCGCAGCGCCTGGCCGCCCGTTCCGTCCTGCTCCGCGACCAGTCCCAGCAGCAGGTGCTCGCAGCCGATGTAGTTGTGGCCCATGGTGATCGCCTCGGTCACAGCCAGCTCGAAGGCGTTGGCCAGCGGGCCGCTGAACCTGTCCGCCGGGTGATCGCCGGTCGTCGGCTCCGGCAGGTCTTCGAGCAGCTTCTGCGGATCGATCTCCGTCGCCGCCAGCACCTTGAGCGCCATGTTGTTGCCCTCGCGGATGATTCCGTGCAGCAGGTGCTCCGTGCCGACCAGCGCCGAGCCGTCGCTCCTGGCCTGCTCGATCGCGATCTTCACGGTGGCCCTGGCCCGCTCCGTGAAGTGCGGCAGCTTGCCGGTCGGATCCTCGCCGCCGAGGTCGCCGATGGTGGCCGACCGGATCGCCGTCACCCGCTTCACCGAGGTCTCCAGCGCCCGCTGGCAGATCGCCGACACCGGCACCCCGGATTCCCGGACCGCCTCGGCCAGCTCGTCGGGCAGATACACGTTGATCTTGGGCATCACGATGACTCCCCTTCCCGGATCCCGTTGCTAACCCCATGTATACCCCCGCTAGGGGTTACATTCAACCGGTCGCCGGAAGCGATCGACGAGGCCTGAGGTGGGAAGGGCTCGGCTGCCGCGGGCCGAGCTCGTCGGGTTGCCGGCGAAGGACAACGGCCGCTGTCAATTCGTGCGTGCGGCGCACGTGTAGTCGCTAGGTTCGCCCCATGACGTCCCGTTTGCACAATGTCACCGTCGACTGCGCGGATCCCGTCGCCATGGCCAACTTCTGGGCCGCGGTCACCGGCTACGAGCAGCATCCCGACAACGGCGTCGCCCCCGAGGACGACGAGGCGTTGCTGCTGCCGCCGGGCGACGGCCCAGGCATCCTGTTCCTCCGCGTGCCCGAGGGCAAGGCCGTGAAGAACCGGCTGCACCTCGACCTGCAGCCGGACCGCCCGCGCGACGAGGAGGTGGAGCGCATCCTCGCCCTCGGCGCGACCATGGTGCTCGACATGCGCCGGCCCGACGGCCGGGGCTGGGCCCAGCTCGCCGACCCCGAGGGCAACGAGTTCTGCGTGGAACGCAGCGCCGCCGAGCGCGCCGCCATGGGCGACGAGTGAGTTTGGGAAAGCGCCGTTCCTCTACTCGGAGTGGAGGAACGGGGCTTTCCGACCTTCATGTGGTGGCGTAGGGGGCGTTGACGGTCTGCAGGATGGAGGCTCCGGCGACGACGGCCATGCCGCTCCGGCCGTTCGAACCGGTGCGGCCGGCGAACAACGCCGGCCGCACCGAACAACCTCAGGCGCGCAGCGCAGCCCCGTGCTGTTCGCCGGCGGAGGCGACAGCGGCGTCGCGGGCGGCGGTGGCCTCCTCGACGGTGAGAGTCCGGTCGGGGGCGCGGAATCGCAGGGCGTAGGCCAGCGACCGCTTGCCCTCGCCGAGCTGCTCGCCGGTGTAGACGTCGAACAGCCGCAGGTCCTCGAGCAGCTCGCCGCCACCGGCCCGCAGCGCGGAGGCGACGTCGGCGACGGGAACCTCGGAGTCGACGACCAGCGCCACGTCCAGCAGCACCGGCGGGTACGGCGAGATCACCGGCACGGGACGGCGGTCGGCCAGCGGCAGCGCGTCGATGTCGATCTCCATGGCGCAGGTCCGCTTGGGCAGCCCGAGCTTCTCGACGACCGTGGGGTGCAGCTCGCCGGCGTGGCCGACGGGCCAGCCGCCGACGCGCAGCTCGGCGCAGCGGCCGGGGTGCCACGGCGCGAGGTCCGAGGCGACGACGGTGAGTTCGACGCCCCAGGCGTGCGCGACGGTCCGAGCGGCCTCGACGGCGTCGGCCCACGAGGCCTCGCGGCCCTTGCCCCACCAGCCGGCCTGCTCACGCTGCCCGGCCAGCACCACGGCGGCATGCAGCGGCTGGTTCGGCAGCGACGCCTCCAGCTTGCCCAGGTCCTCTTCGGACGGACGCCCCTCGACGCCGACCGACGGCACCGGGGTCTGCTGGGCCTTGGGCAGCACGACCTGTCCGATGTGGAACAGAGCCAGGTCCCGCTGGCCACGGGAAACGTTGCGGCGCAACGTGTCCAGCATGTTGGGCAGCAGCGTGGTGGCCAGCTCGGGGTGGTCGGCCTCGAGCGGGTTGAGCACCTTCACGGTGTTGCGCCGCGTGTCGTCCTCGTCCAGGCCGAAGTCGTCCCAGGTGGTCGACGCGACGAACGGGAACGGCAGCACCTCGGCGTAGCCGGCCTCGGCCAGCGCCCGGGACGCGGCCCGGCGGCGGCGCTGCGCCTCGGTCAGCCCCCGTCCGGGCGGCGCGAGCGGCAGCTCGGACGGGATGGTGTGGTACCCCTCCAGCCGCAGCACCTCCTCGACCAGGTCGGCGGGCTGGGTGAGGTCCGGCCGCCACGGCGGCGGGGTGGCGATGACAAACGTGCGGCCGTCGTCGCTGGTGGTGACCTCGACGCCGCAGCCGATCTGGCCGAGCCGCCGCGCGGTGACGCCGCGGGCGTAGGGCACGCCGGCGACGCGGTCGGGCAGGTCGATGGGCATCGACACCGGGGACGGCAGGATCGGGTTGCCGACGTCGGTGCGGCCCGGGTGGATGCTGCCGTCGCCGAACTCGTCGAGCAGCTTGGCGGCGCGCTCCAGCGCGGCCGCGGCGACCGCCGGGTCGACGGCGCGCTCGAAGCGGCGGGACGCCTCGCTGGGCAGCTTGTGCCGGCGGGCCGTGCGCGCGATCGACGCCGGCTCCCAGTTGGCGGCCTCCAGCAGGATGTCGGTGCTGGTGTCGCCGACCTCGGTGGACGCGCCGCCCATCACGCCGGCCAGCGACACCGGGCCGCTGTCGTCGCAGATGATGATGTCGTCGGTGGACAGCGTGCGCTCGACGTCGTCCAGCGTGCGGAGCTTCTCGCCCTCCCGCGCCCGCCGCACGACCAGCGTGCCGCGCAGCTTGCTGGCGTCGAAGGCGTGCAGCGGCTGGCCGGTCTCCAACATCACGTAGTTGGTGATGTCGACCGGCAGCGAGATGGACCGGATGCCGGCCAGCATCAGCCGGCGGCGCATCCAGAACGGGGTCGGCGCGGTCGGGTCCACGCCGGTGATCCGGCGCGCGACGAAGCGCGGGCAGCCCTGCTCGTCCTGCACCTCCACCGGCCACCCGTCGGTGTCGGCGGGCGGAACCGCGGGAACCGGGTCGCCGAACGGCAGGTCGAAGGCGCAGGCCAGGTCGCGGCCGAGGCCGCGGACGGACAGCGCGTAACCGCGGTCCGGGGTGATCGCCAGCTCCAGCACGGCGTCGTCGAGGTCGAGGATCTCCTTGGCGTCGTCGCCGGGGGTGGCGGTGCCGGGCGGCAGCACCAGGATGCCGCTGTGGTCGTCGCCCAGGCCCAACTCCTTGACGGAGCAGATCATGCCCTCGCTGACCCTGCCGTACGTCTTGCGCGCGGCGATCTGGAAGTCGCCGGGCAGCACCGCGCCGGGCAGGGCCACCACGACCAGGTCGCCCTCGACGAAGTTGCGGGCGCCGCAGACGATGCCCTGGATCTGGTCCTCGTCCACCTCGACCCGGCAGTACCGGATCGGCTTCTTGAACTCGGTGAGCTCCTCGATCTCCACCACCAGGCCGACCACGAGCGGCCCGGTGACAGTGGCGAGCCGCTCCACGGCCTCGACCTCGTGGCCGATGCGGACCAGCGCCTCGGCCACGTCCTCGGGCGTGGTCTCCTCGGGCAGCGGCAGGTGCTCGGCGAGCCAGCTGACAGGAATGCGCACGGGACTCAGAACTCCGTTCCGAAGGGCAAGGTGAAGCGGACATCGCCCTCGACCATGTCGCGCATGTCGGGGATGCCGTTGCGGAACTGCAGCGTGCGCTCGAGGCCCATGCCGAACGCGAAGCCCGAGTAGACGTCCGGGTCCACGCCGGTGGCGCGCAGCACGTTGGGGTTGACCATGCCGCAGCCGCCCCACTCCACCCAGCCGGCCCCGCCCTTCTTCTGCGGGAACCACACGTCCACCTCGGCGGACGGCTCGGTGAACGGGAAGAAGGAGGGCCGCAGCCGGGTCTTGGAGTCGGCGCCGAACATCGCGCGGGCGAACGCGTCCAGCGTGCCCTTCAGGTGCGCCATGGTGATGCCCTTGTCCACGACCAGGCCCTCGACCTGGTGGAACACCGGGGTGTGGGTGGCGTCCAGGGCGTCGGTGCGGTAGGTCCGGCCGGGGCAGACCACGTAGACCGGCAGCTCACGGTCGAGCAGCGAGCGGATCTGCACCGGGGAGGTGTGCGTGCGCAGCACCAGCCCGGAGTTCTCCGGCGCGACGTAGAAGGTGTCCTGCATGGTGCGCGCCGGGTGGTCCTTGCCGAAGTTCAGCGCGTCGAAGTTGAACCACTCGGTCTCGAGCTCGGGGCCCTCGGCGATCTCGTAGCCCATGCCGACGAACACGTCGCCGATGCGCTCGGACAGCGTGGTCAGCGGGTGCCGGGCGCCGCGGGCCACGCGGTCCCACGGCAGCGACACGTCCACCCGCTCGGTGGCCAGCACCTGCTCGGCCCGCGCGGCCTCCAGCTCGGCCCTGCGCGCGTCGAAGGCGGCCTTGATCTCGTTCTGCGCCTCGTTGACCCGCTTGCCCGCCTCGGACCGGGCGGCCGGGGGCAGCGCGCCGATCTCCCGCCGAGCGGTCAGCAGCGGCGACCGGTCGCCGAGGTGCGCGGGCTTCGCCGCGGCCAGCTGGTCGAGGTCGGCCGCCTCGGCGAACGCCTCGTGCGCCTGCTCGACCGCGGCCTTCAGCGTCTCCGGCGCGAGTGCCGCGACCTGCTTGGGGTCGAAAGGATCGTTGACTCCGGACATGGTCGCCTGACAACTCCTGGGGCTTCATGCGGGTGGTGAACAGACCGATCCTAGAGGGTCGGACTGAAACGATTTCAGGCGGAGCGCTGCACCCGGGCCGAGGTGTAGAGACAGACGGCAGCGGCGGTGGCGAGGTTAAGGCTCTCCGCCTGTCCGTGGATCGGCACCCGCAGCGCGGTGTCGGTCTCGGACAGCAGCTCGTCGGGCAGGCCGTGGGCCTCGCTGCCGAACACCCACGCCGTCGGGCCGGCCAGCTGGCCGGCCCGTTCGGCCTGGTCCAGGTCGTGCTCCGCGTAGCCGTCGGCCGCCACGAGGCGCAACCCCGCTTCGCGACACGCCGCCAAGACCGCCTTCGTGTCACGCGAGCGGGCCACCGGGAGGTGGAACAGGCTGCCGGTGGAGGCGCGCACGCACTTGCCGTTGTGCGGGTCGACGGTGTCGCCGGCCAGCAGCACCGCGTCGGCGCCGGCGGCGTCGGCCACCCGCAGCACCGTGCCGGCGTTGCCCGGGTCGGAGACCCCGACCAGCACGGCCACCAACATCGGCGCGGCCCGCAACGCGTCGGAGAGCGACTGGTCCACGAGGTCGCAGACGGCGACGAGGCCTTGCGGTGACACGGTCTCGGACAGTCCGTCAGCGGCCTTGTCGGTCACCTCGCTCACCGGAATGCCCTGGTCCAGGGCCCGGTCGAGCAGCTCGGCGTTGCGCTGGGCGGCGACCGCGGTGGTGAACACCTCGTGCACCCGGCCGTGACCCGCCCGGGCCCAGGCCAGCGCCTCGCGCACGGCCTGCGCGCCCTCGGCGAGGAAGCGGCGGTCCCGGTCGCGGCCGGCGCGCCTGGTCAGCTGCCGTGCCGCGGCGACCCGGGGCGTGCGCTCGGTGAACACGCCGGCCCCGGGTCGCGTGGCGAACGCCTTGCTCAGCCCTGGCTCACCGGGGTCTGGGCCGGCACGTTCTTGCGGGCCAGCTCGACCAGCGCGGCGAACGCGTCGGCGTCGTTGACCGCGAGCTCGGCCAGGATCTTGCGGTCCACCTCGACACCCGCGACCTTGAGGCCCTGGATGAAGCGGTTGTAGGTCATGCCGTTCTGGCGCGCGGCCGCGTTGATACGCGTGATCCACAGCTGCCGGAAGTCACCCTTGCGGGCACGACGGTCCCGGTAGGCGTAGTTGAGCGAGTGGAGCACCTGCTCCTTGGCCTTGCGGTACAGCCGGGAGCGCTGCCCGCGGTAGCCGCTGGCGAGCTCCAGGGTCGTGCGGCGCTTCTTCTGGGCGTTGACCGCCCGCTTGACGCGTGCCACTGGTTCATCCTGTCAATCTCAAGGGGGTGTTCGGGGCACCCCGGGGGTCTTCGTAGGGCTACAGCGCTCGCGTCAGAGGCCGAGCATCTTCTTCATGCGCGGGACGTCGCTCTTGGCGACCTCCTGGATGCCCGCGTAGCGGCGGGTCAGCGAGCTGGGCTTCTTCTCCAGCAGGTGCCGCTTGCCGGTCTTCTCACGCACCAGCTTGCCGCTGCCGGTCACCTTCACGCGCTTGGAGATGCCGCTGTGCGTCTTGTTCTTGGGCATTGTCGTCCTCGTTGTCGTACCGCCGCCCGGATCGGGCGGCGGTGCGTCGTCGTACCTCGGGGGTTCCCGGGTATCACTCCTGCTCGGAGCCGGTCTCCGGGGTGGCCGTCTTGACTGGCCGGGTCTTGCTGGTCTTGTGCGGCGCCAACACCATGATCATGTTGCGGCCGTCCTGCTTGGCGCTGGACTCCACGAAGCCCAGCTCGTTCACGTCCTCGGCCAGCCGCTGCAGCAGCCGGAAGCCGAGCTCCGGCCGGGACTGCTCGCGGCCGCGGAACATGATGGTGACCTTGACCTTGTGCCCGTGCTCGAGGAAGCGAACCACGTGGTTCTTCTTCGTCTCGTAGTCGTGCGGGTCGATCTTCGGCCGGAGCTTCTGCTCCTTGATCACCGTGAGCTGCTGGTTGCGCCGCGACTCGCGGGCCTTCTGCGCGCTCTCGTACTTGTACTTGCCGTAGTCCATGAGCTTGCAGACCGGCGGGCGGGCCTGCGGTGCGACCTCGACGAGGTCCAGATCCGCTTCCACGGCGAGCCGGAGGGCGTCCTCGATGCGGACGATGCCCACCTGTTCACCGTTCGGTCCGACGAGCCGGACCTCGGGCACCCGGATGCGTTCGTTGATGCGTGCCTCGGGAGCGGAGGTGGGGCCACCACGGTCTCGACTAGAGGGAGCTGTCATGCACGTCCTTCACTTGCCTTCGTGCGCCAGGAACGACAACGGCCCCACATGTCGGTGACATGCGGGGCCCGCTTCCTTCCGATCGCCCGACGCCGTGCGTCGAGCTGCTCCGGTACTTTCGTCCGGAGGACCGGACCCGGCTGCCTGTTGGCGGCTCGGGTGGGAGCGGGGCTCCACTTGCCGCCCCCGCACATACGGGGGCTGGTCGCACGTGTAAGGGTAGCAGACGTGACGGAACTGCCCGAAATCGACGGCCCCCAGCTGCGGGAGCTGGCCGCCGTGCCCAGCGTGGAGATCATCAGCCGGGCGGCGGTGATGCTGCTGTCGGCCGCCGCCGAGCGGCTCGGCCTCGCCGACACCGAGCCCGAGTCCAGCCCGCACCGCGACCTGGACGAGGCCCGTCGGCTGATCACCGCCCTGGCCGGCCTGATCACCGCGTCCGCCGAGTACCTCGGCCCGCACGCCGGCCCGTTGCGGGACGGCCTGCAGGCCGTGCAGCGGGCGTTCCGCGAGGGCTCGGCCGTCCCCGACGAGCCCGGCCAGGGCCCCGGCGAGAAGTACACCGGCCCCGTCTACTGACCGGCGGCCCCGCCCCGAACCGAAGTTCGGAACGGACCATTCCTCAACTCCGAGTTGAGGAATGGTCCGTTCCGAGCATCTGGGGCTTGGCAGATTTGGCGACTGGGGTTATAGGGGCGGGCGGCGGAGGTGCCAGGGGGTGGCCTGCTGGTAGGCGTGGGCGGTGGCGGCGAGGAGGGTCTCGCTGTGGGCGGGGCCCATGAGCTGGACGCCGATGGGCATGCCGGCGTCGGTGGCGCCGGCGGGGAAGGCGACGGCCGGCAGGCCGGTGACGCTGGCCGGCAGGGTGAACGGGGTCAGCACGGGGATCAGCGGCACGCCGTCGACCGACTCGGCGCCGTGCGGCAGGTCGGGCACCGGCGACGTCGGCATGAGCAGCACGTCGACGGTGGCGAGGACCCCCGTGACCTGCTCGATCAGCCGCCGGCGCACCCGCCGGGCCATCACGTAGTCCTCGGCGGGGGCGTGCTGCCCGGCCTCCAGGAACGCCTGGATGCCGTGGCTGAAGGGCTCGCCGGCGAGGTGCTCCCGGTAGCTCTCGGCGGCCTCCCGGAAGACCAGCACGGACGAGACGGCGCCGAACACCGCGAGGCTGGGCAGGGTCACCGGCACCGTGGTGGCGCCGAGGTCGGCAAGTACGTCGGCGACGGCGTCCATGGCGGCGAGGACCTCGGGCCGGGCACCGGCGAGGAACGCGTCGTCGGGGATGCCGACGCGGAGGCCGGCGACGGACGGCAGCCGGCCGACGGTCACCAGCGGGTCGCCGACGGCTTGGCCGCTGAGCACCCGCAGCAGGAGCAGGGCGTCGCGAGCGTCTCGGGTCATGGGGCCGACGACGTCGTGTGACCAGGCCAGCGGGCGGATGCCGGCAACCGGCAGCAGACCGTGGGTGGGCTTGATGGCGGTGGTGCCGCAGAACGCCGACGGCAGCCGGAGCGAGCCGCCGGTGTCGGTGCCGAGGGCGGCGGGGACCTGGCCGGCGGCCAGCGCGGCGGCGGAGCCGCCGGAGGAGCCGGAGGTCATCTTCGAGGTGTCCCAAGGGTTCCGGGACTGCGGCGTGGAGACGCCGTACGCGATCTCGTGGGTGTGGGTCTTGCCGATGACGATGCCGCCGGCCGCGCCGATCCGCGTGACCACGGTGGCGTCTTCGGCCGCCGGCTCGGTGAACACGGTGGTGCCGGCGGCGGTGACCGTGCCGGCGACGTCGATGAGGTCCTTCACCGCGACGGGAACGCCGTGCAGCACGGTCTCGGGGCGCCGGCCGGTCAGGGCGGCGGCCTTGGCCCGGGCGTCCTCGGCGACGGAGACGAAGGCGTGCACTGCTGGCTCGGTGTCCGCGATCCGGGCCAGGCACGACTCCACCAGTTCCAACGGCGTCAGTGCGCCGTCGTGGATGGCGCAGGCGGCGGCGACCAGGCCCAGCTGCCACGGCTCGACGGCGTCCGCCGGGACGTCGGCGGCGCGGACGGCGTCCACCGCCGCGGTGACGAACGGCTGCGCCCATTCGAGGCGCGAATGGCTCATGCCAGTGATCAAAGTGGTGTCAGTCGGTCCCGGCAAGTCCCTGCTCGGCCAGGATCCGGAACCCGCCGGTCACCGCCTCGGCCAGGTACAGCGGCTGCCGCAGCCGGCCGCTGGGGGTCACGCTGACCTCGCCGCGCGGCCCCGTGAAGCTGACCCCGGGCAGGGCGCCGACCAGGGAGGCGGGCTCGATCGTGCCGGCGGCCTTGGCGGTGCGGGCGTAGAGGTGGATGCCCTCGTACACGGATTCGGTGACGCTGGAGACCGGCGGCGCGGCCGGCCCGTAAGCCGCCCGGTAGCGGCCGATGAACTCCCGGTTCTCCGGCGTGGGCAGGTCCATGAAGTAGCCGAGCACCGACCACATGCCGGCGGCGGCCTCGTCGCCGATGTGATCACGGGTGGCCTCGTCCAGCAGCGCCCCGAAGCTGCGCACCTTCTGGCGTAGGCCAGCGGCGTGCAGCTGGCGTTCGAACGCGGCGGCGTCCCCGCCGACAAGACTGTTGACGACGAGCTCCGCGCCGGAATCCTCGATCGACTCCAGCACCTCGGCGAAGTCACTGGTGCTCAGCGGGACGTAGCGCTCGCCGAGCAGCCGGCCGCCCTCGGACTCGACGGTGCGGCGGGCGCAGGCGCCGACGGCCCGCGGCCACACGTAGTCGTTGCCGATCACGTACCAGCCCTTGCCGCCGTGCTCGCGCATCATCGCCGGCACGGCCTGGCGCAGCTGCTCCCCCGGCACCTCGCCCCAGCGGAACAGCCGGCCCGCCGGCTTCCCGCCCTCGTTGACCGGCGTGTAGAAGTACGGCAGCCCGACGCGTCGCGCGTACGGGCGGACGGCGTCCAGGGTCGCCGAGGTGTGCACGGCGATCACCATGTCCACGTGGTGCCGCAGGTGCAGCCGCTTGAGCTCGACCAGGCCGGTGGCCGGGCTGGTGGCGTCGTCGCCGACGACCAGCCGCAGCGGCCTGCCGTTCACGCCGTCGTCGGCGTTGATCTCGTCGACGGCCAGCCGCGCGCAGTTCTCCACCGCCGGCCCGAACACGCCGGCGCTGCCGCGGTAGCTGGTGAGCAGGCCGATCCGGACCACCTGCTCGTCGGGGTCGTCGGCGAGGTCGCTGCCGAGCAGCCGGGCCAGCGGCGCGATGCTGCCGTCCTCGATCGACGTCACGAGGCGGACCCGGGTGCCGGCGCCGTCCGGCTCGAAGTCGATGATCACTCGCCCGCGCCACGGCGTCTCGTGCCGCAGCACGATGCGCTGGGCCGGCAGCACGCGGTGGACGCGGGCGACGCCGGCCAGCGGCATGCCGCCGACGGGGAAGGCGACCCGGACGGCCAGGCCGGGGCGGAGTTCGTCGACACGGGCGTCGAAGGTCCAGTCGGCCCAGCGGCCGCCGCCGAAGGAGGCGTAGGCGGCCTCCCGGGATGCCGGCACCGTCACCTCAGCGGTGAACAGGACGTCGGCCATGCGCGCTCCCGGGACAAGGGCCAGGTCGCGCGAGCGTACCGGCGATGATCATCCGCCGGTCAGCGGCACCGCTTGCTCCACCCGATGGTGTGGCTGGTGACTGTGCGTGGTCACCAGTCGGGACAGGACGTCCACCGCGTCCTCGACCGGCCGGGTCCTCAGCGAGTACAGCCGAAAGCGCCCCTGCCTGCGTTCCTGCACGAGTCCGGCCTGGCGAAGGATGCGCAGATGGGTCGACACCGCGGTGCGGCCGATGTGGTGGAAGGCCGCCGCGATCTCCGACGCCGTCAACTCCGCGTGTTCGGACAGCAGCCGCAGCACCGCCCGCCGGCTCGGGTCCGCCAGCGCGCCGAACGTCGCCGACTCCCTGTCCCTTTCGTGCACGCACCCTCCCCGATCGTCCCGACACCAAGGCCTTACGGCTGAACGCCGCCGGGAGTTCATCGGTGACGTTCCGGCCAAGGTTTCGCCGAACCGCTTGCTGGAAAGCGCTTACCGACTACAAGGTAGACGGTACCGCCGCTTCCGAGACCGCCGCCAGGGGAGGAACGCGATGCCCGAGATCTTCATGGCGCGACTGCGCCCGGAGTTCGCGAGGGGCGAGCGGGAACGCTGCTGCCACCTGTTCCCGGTGCCGCTCGCCGGCACCATGCCCAAGATGCTGCACGCCTACTGCGGCCAGACGATCGCGCCCGGCCAGGCCGAGCTGCTCGACGGCCACAAGGGCATGCCCTGCGTGACCTGCATCCTGCTGTCCCCCGCCGAGGGCGACACGCAGCAGGTCAACGGCACCGACCTGCTGTGGATCGCCTGACCCGCGGGTGGGCTCCGAGGGAGCCCACCCGACAATGTCAGTCCACGACCGCCAGCGCGTCGATCTCCACCAGAAGGCCGGCGGGGAGGCCGACGTAGACGGTGGTGCGGGCCGGGTAGGGCTCGCTGACGAACTCGCCGTAGGCCTGGTTCATCTCGGCGAAGTGCGCGGTGTCGGTGAGGTACACCCGCAGCATGATCACGTCGTCCATGCTGGCCCCGGCGGCGGCCAGGACGGCGTTGACGTTGCGCAGCGCCTGCCGGGTCTGCTCGGCGACGGTGTCGGCGACGATCTTGCCGTCGGCGTCGAACGCGACCTGCCCGGCGACCTGAAGCAGGTTGCCCTTGCGGACCCCCTGGGAGAACGCGGCCACCGGGGTGGGCGCGTCGGACGTCCTGATCTCAACCTTGGCCACCGGCCATCCTTTCGTCTCCAGTCCAGCCGCACTCGGACGAGGCGGCGGCCGCGGTCGCGAGCAACCGCGGCACGAGGGCGATGAGCCCCTCGTAGTCGAGGAAAACCTTGGGCACCGACAGCGACACCGCGGCGATGACCTGCCCGCGCTGCCCCCGGATCGGCGCGGCGATGCAGTGGATGAAGTCCTCGTGCTCGGAGTTGTCGACGGCGTACCCGCGCTGCCGCACGAGTTCCAGCTCCGCCAGGTACTCCGCGGGCGAGGTGATCGTGTTGGCGGTCAGCCGCGGATACTCCATGGTGGCGGCGATCTGCCGCGCCTCCGGGCGTTCGGCCAGCAGCACCTTGGCGACGGCGGTGCAGTGCAGCGGCGCGCGCCGGCCGATGCGGGAGTACATCCGCACCGGATGAGTGCTGTCGTACTTGTCGATGTAGACGACCTCGCCGTCCTCGTAGCTGGCGAGGTGCACGGTGTGGCCGGTCTCCAGGTTGAGCTCCCGCAGCGCGGGCTCGGCCGCCCGCCGCACGTCGAGGTCGTCCAGGGCCTTGTTGGCGAGGTCGAACAGCGCGGTGCCGAGCCGGTAGTGCCGGACGCCTTCGCGTTGCACGAACCGGTGTTCCTCCAGGGTCCGGAGCAGCCGCAGCACGGTCGACTTGTGCACGTCGATCACGGCGGCGAGCTCGTCGAGCGTCTTGCGGCCGTCGGCCATGGCCCGCAGCAGGGTCAGCGCGCGGTCCAGGCTCTGACTCACGGAAGGATCACTCCCCCGGCTGTCACGTGGGCGCCGGACCAGGTGGCGGCGTCGGCGTCGAGCAGCTTGGCCACGATCGGCTCGGGCAGCGGCTCGCCCAGGTCCTCGGCGGTGAGCAGCACGCCGGCGGCGGTGAGATGGCCGCGCCGGAGCCGTCGACGCACGGATTCGCCGTTCAGGTCGGCGGCGAGGAAGCCGGCCGCGAACGCGTCGCCGGCGCCGACCGGTTCGACGACGTCGACCTTCAACGCCGACTCGAAGATCTCTTCATCACCGGTGAGCAGGGTGGCGCCGCGGGGGCCGTGCTTGACCACGATCTCGGCCGGATTCGGCAGCAGCGCCCGGATCTCCGCCGGTTCCTCGACGCCCCAGACGGCCTTCGCCTCGTCGTCGCCGACGAAGACGATGTCGGCCCGGTCGGCCAGTTCCCGCAGCACGCCCTTGTCCAGCTCGGTCCACAGCGCCGGCCGCCAGTTGACGTCGAACGACACCCGGATCGGCAGCGCCAGCACGGCCCACAGCAGGTCGAGGCAGGTCGACGACAGGGCGGCCGTGATACCGCTGATGTGAAGCAAGGCGGTCTTGCTCACGTCCAACGCGGCCAACAGCTCGGGGCCCATGCCGGAGGCGGCGGAGCCGCGCCGGTAGTAGCGCACGGGGCTGCCGTCGGCGCTGGCCTCCTTGACGTACAAACCGGTGGGGCGCGCCGGATCGGTCCGCACGTCGGTGACGTCCACGCCGACACCGGCGATGCGGTCGCGCACCGCCCGGCCGAGCGAGTCGTCGCCCAGGGCGCTGACCCAGCGGGCGTGGAAACCCGCCCGGGCGAGGTGACTGGCCACGTTGGACTCCGCGCCGCCGACGCTGAGCGTCCAGTCCCGCGCCTCGTGCACCGGCCCGGGTTGCGCCGGCACGAACAACGCCATGGACTCACCGAGGCAGACGACCTCTTGGCGTTCCATCGGCACCCCCTCCGGAGTTCGGGTTCGTTGACGGCGGCTGCCCGGAATGCTACACACCAACGAATCACATTGCGCAACTACCGTTGCATATCTTGCAACACCGGGAACGGGGTGCAGCAGTGAGTTCGATCAACGCCGACGCGGTCGCCGCGTTGCGCTCGGAGACGATCGACTGGCGGTTCAAGGGCATGCCGGCGTCGGCCCACGGCTCGACGCTCGGCGAGTTGGTCGGGGCCGACCTGTTCGAGGGCGGCTTCGTCGGCCCGCTGGTGGTGCTGGACGAGCCGGCGCTGGAGCACAACATCCGCGTGATGGCCCAGTGGTGCGACTCGGTCGGGTTGGCGCTGGCCCCGCACGGCAAGACGACCATGGCCCCGCAGCTGTTCCAGCGCCAGTTCGAGCACGGCGCGTGGGGCCTGACCACGGCGAACATCAGCCAGCTGCGGGTGTACCGGGCGTTCGGCGTGTCCCGGATCCTGATGGCCAACCAGCTCGTCGACCCGTTCGCGCTGCGCTGGCTGGCCGACGAGCTGGACCGGGATCCGTCGTTCGAGTTCACCTGCTGGGTCGACTCCGTCGAGGGCGTGGCCCGGATGACCGAGACGTTGACACGGCCGGTGGACGTGCTGCTGGAACTCGGCGGACCGGCCGGGCGGACCGGCGTGCGGTCGCTGGAGGACGCCGTCGAGATCGCCGAGGCGGTGCGCAAGAGCCCGGTGCTGCGGCTGGTCGGGGCCGGCGGCTACGAGGGAGCCTTGGCGCACGGCACCGAGGACGAGGAACTCGCCAAGATCGACACGTACATGTCCCGGCTGCGCGAGCTGATCACCCGGCTCGCCGCCGACGGGCATTTCGACGGCGTCGAGCAGGTGATCGCGACCGCCGGCGGCAGCGCCTACTTCGACCAGGTCGCCGAGGGGTTGACCAAGCCGTGGCCGGACGGGCTGCCGGTGTTGGGCGTGCTGCGCAGCGGCTCGTACCTGATCCACGACGACGGCCTGTACCGGCGGATGTCGCCGTTCTCCCGCAAGCACCGGCTCCCCGGCGGCGAGCCGTTCCGGCCGGCGATGCACGCCTGGTCCCAGGTCACCTCGCACCCGGAGCCGGGGCTGGCGCTGCTCACCATGGGTCGGCGAGACGTTTCGTACGACCAGGAACTGCCGGAGCCGCAACAGGTTCGGCACCTCGACGGGTCCACCGAGGACCTTCACGGCGCGTCGATCAGCGCGTTGAACGACCAGCACGCGTACCTGCGGCTGGGCTCCCAACAGGTCGAGGTCGGCGAGTGGGTGCGGTGCGGGCTCTCTCATCCGTGCACGGTGTTCGACAAGTGGCAGCTGCTGCCGGTGGTCGACGGCACGCGGGTGGTCGACCTGGTCAGGACGTTCTTCTGATGGACATCGTGTTCCGTGGGGCCACGGTCGTCGACGGAACGGGCGCGCCCGGGCGGGTCGCGGACGTGGGCGTCGCCGACGGGCGGATCGCGGAGATCGGGACCGGGCTGACCGGCGGGCGGGTGATCGACGCCACGGGTCTGGTGCTGTGCCCCGGGTTCATCGACATGCACTCGCACTCGGACCTGCAGGTGCTGGCCAATCCGGATCACCTGGCCAAGGTGTCGCAGGGCGTCACGTGCGAAGTCCTCGGCCAGGACGGGCTTTCCTACGCTCCGGTCAACGACGAGGTGCTGGCGACGCTGCGCAAGCAGCTGGCCGGCTGGAACGACGACCCGCCCGGGTTCGACTGGAACTGGCGCTCCGTCGGCGAGTACCTGGACCGGCTGGACCAGGGCATCGCCGTGAACGCGGCCTACCTGGTGCCGCAGGGAACCGTGCGGATGCTGCACGTCGGCTGGGACGACCGGCCGGCCACCGAGTCCGAGATGGACGCGATGAGGTCCACAGTGGACGATGCGTTGTCCGAGGGCGCGTTCGGGCTGTCATCGGGTCTCACCTACACGCCCGGGATGTACGCCGACACCGGGGAACTGGTCGAGCTGTGCCGGGTCGTCGGCGCGCGCGGCGGCTACTACAGCCCGCATCACCGCAGCTACGGAGCCGGCGCGCTGGAGGCGTACGCGGAGATGGTCGACGTGTCGCGGCGCTCCGGCTGCCCGCTGCACCTCGCGCACGCCACCATGAACTTCCCGGTGAACGAGGGTCGTGCCGGCGAGTTGCTGACACTGCTGGACGAGGCGATCGAGGCCGGCGCGGACGTCACGCTGGACACGTATCCGTACCTGCCGGGCGCGACCTACCTGTCGGCGCTGCTGCCGAGCTGGGTGAGCGCGGGCGGGCCGGACGCGGCCATGGCACGATTGTCCGATGTGGACACGCGGGAGCGGATCCGGGCCGAGATGGAACAGACCGGCTCGGACGGCAACCACGGCGTGCCGATCGACTGGCGCTCCATCGAGATCAACGGCGTGCGGGGCGGGCACAACGCGCACCTGGTCGGCCGCAGCGTCGCCGAATCCGCTGCGGCGCTGGGCGTTCCGCCGGCCGAGCTGTACTTCGACGTGCTGGTCGACGAGCGGCTGGGCACCTCGTGCCTGATGCACGTGGGCCACGAGGACAACGTGCGCGCGATCATGCGGCACCGCACGCACACCGGCGGCAGCGACGGCCTGCTCGTCGGCGACCGGCCGCACCCGAGGGCGTGGGGCACCTTCCCCCGCTACCTCGGCCGGTACGTGCGTGAGCTGGGGGTACTGGGGATGGAGGAGTGCGTGGCGCACCTGACCGGACGTCCGGCGCGCCGCCTGGGGTTGACCGACCGGGGACTGGTCCGCGAAGGGTTCGCGGCCGACCTCGTGCTGTTCGACCCCGAACGGGTCGCCGACACGGCCACCTTCGACCAGCCGCGGCAGCGCGCCCAGGGGCTGCCGTACGTGCTGGTCAACGGGGTGCCCGTGATCGACGACGACCGGCCCACCGGCGCCGCGCCCGGGGGTTCCCTGCGGAGAGGATCACGATGACCTGGCTGCAACACTCGACCGGCGGGCTCCTGCTGCTCGCCGCCGTCGGCATCGCCGTGCTGCTGTTGTTGATCATCCGGTTCAAGACCGAGCCGTTCATCGCGCTCGTGGTCGCCGGCCTGCTGGTGGCGCTGGGCGCCGGGCTGCCGGTGTCGGCCATCGTCGGATCGGCCCAGTCCAGCTCGAAGTCGTTGCTGGAGACCGGATTCGGCGGCATCCTCGGGCACGTCGCGCTGATCATCGGCCTGGGCACGCTGCTCGGCTCCATCCTGGAGGCCTCCGGCGGCGCCGAGGTGCTCACCGGCAGCCTGCTGCGCGCGTTCGGCGACAAGCGGGCGCCGCTGGCGATGGGCCTGTCCGGCCTGGTCTTCGGCATCCCGGTGTTCTTCGACATCGGCATCTTCGTGCTGGCGCCGCTGGTGTACGTGGCGGCCAAGCGCGGCGGCCGGTCCATCGTGCTGTACGCGCTGCCGCTGATCGCCGGCCTGTCCATCACGCACGCGTTCCTGCCGCCGCACCCCGGCCCGGTCGCCATCGCCGGCCTGCTGCACATCGACCTGGGCTGGATGATCCTGATGGGCCTGGCCTGCGGCATCCCCGCCTGGTTCGTCGGCGGCATCCTGTTCTCCACGTGGATCGGCAAGCGGATCAACCTGCCGGTGCCCGAGGAGATGCTGGCCGCCGCGCAGAAGGCGGCCGAGGACAGCGGCAACCGCGACCGCACGCCGCCGTCGCTGGGCCTGGTCGGCGCCATCATCGGCATCCCGCTGGTGCTCATCCTGTGCGGCACCTTCGGCAGCATCCTGCTGCCCAAGGACTCGGTGGCGCTGAACATCTTCGCCTTCCTCGGCACGCCCGGCATCGCCCTGACCATCGCCGTGCTGCTGGCGTTCTGGCTGCTCGGCTACCGGCGCGGCATGACCAAGGCGCAGGCCGCGGAGCTGTCCGCCGCCTCGCTGCGGCCGGTCGCGATGATCCTGCTCGTCGTCGGCGCGGGTGGCTTCTTCGGCGCGATCCTGTCCGCGACCGGCGTCGGCACGGCGTTGGCCGGGTCGCTGCGGGCGGCCGGGCTGCCGGTGATCGTGCTCGTGTACGTGATCAGCTGCGGCCTGCGGCTGGCCCAGGGCTCGGCGACGGTCGCCATCGTCACCACCGGCGGCATCATCGCGCCGCTGCTGCCCGAGCTGCACTACTCGCAGCCGCACACCGCCCTGATCGCGATGTCCATCGCCGCCGGCTCGATCATCGCCTCGCACGTCAACGACGGCGGGTTCTGGATCGTGTCCCGGTACTTCGGCATCCCGGTCAAGGAGACCCTGGCCAGCTGGACCGTGCTGGAGACGGTGCTGTCACTGGTCGGCTTCGGGATGGCCGCGCTGATCAGCGTGTTCGTCTAGGACGGCCTCGACGTGGCGCCGGGCATCGGGATTCCCGCTCGATGCCCGGCGCGTTCGTCCAGGAACCGCTCCACCCGCCGCCAGGCGTCGGCGGACTCCTGGTCGAACCCGTCGACGCCGGCGTCGAAGAACCCGTGCGGCGCACCGGGATAGGTCACGATCTCGTGCTCCACCCCGGCGGCCGTCAGGGCCTGGTCGAACCCGTCGACCAACTCCGGCGGGATGCCCTCGTCGGCGCCGCCGAAGATGGCCAGGATCGGGGCGGTGAAGGTGTGCGCCAGCTGCGTCGGGCCGGGGGCGTCCCGGATCGGCTGCACGGCGCCGTAGAAACCGATCGCCCCGGAGAGGCCGAATCGCTCGGCCGCGGTCTGGAACGCGAATCGGCCGCCGAGACAGAATCCCAACGACACGACGTTTGCTCCAAGCTTCGCTATGGCCGCGTCGAAATCGGCGAACAGCGTGTCCCGGCGCAGTTCGCCGAGCCGTTGCATCAGCGGTGCGTCGGGCGCGGAGCGGGCGAAGTAGTCGATGGCGATGGTGGCATGGCCGCGTTGGGCCAGCCTGACGGCCAGCTGCTCGTAGAACCCGCGCAGGCCGAGATTGTCCGGCAACAGCAGCACGGCCGGCCCGGTGCGCTGCTCGGGAATGGCGTGGAAAGCGCTCACCGCCGCGCCATCCGCGGATCTGATCGGCTCCCGCGAGACGGTCACGGGGATTTCCAGGAGATCGGGGATGGGCGGCTCGGCATCGGGTTCGTAACACACGGCCCGAATGCTAGACCACGTTTTATCCAGTATAGCAGAATGGAATTCTTTTCTCGACCGCCGTTCGGCTGAACCGACCAGGCTTCCGCTGCGTTAACTGTCCTATATGAGCGGGCTGCACGACGTCAGGGTGCTGGCCAGGGCCGGCATGATCAGTCCGGCGCACGCGGTGCGCAGCAGGCGGGCGCTGTCCGACGTGCGGCACTGGGGCGCGGTCGTCGGCGCGGCCAAGCTCGCCGCGCGACGGCGGCCGGAGGTCGCCGGCATCGTCGACGACCGCGGCGAGGTCACCTTCGCCGAGCTGGAGCAGCGGTCCAGCGCGCTGGCGAAGTCCTTGCGGGCCAAGGAGATCGGGTCGGAAAGCGTGGTCGCCGTGCTGTGCCGGGACCACCGCGGTCCGATCGAGACGATCCTGGCGTGCGGAAAGCTCGGCGTCACCACGATCCTGCTCGGCACCGGCCTGGCCGCGCCGCAGCTGGCCGCGCTGATCCGCCGCGAACGCGTGACCGTGCTGGTGTACGACCAGGAGTTCACCGAAGTGCTGCAGGAGCTGGATCCCGCGGTGAAACGGTTCGTGGCGTGGCGGGACGAGCCCGGCGCGGGCGTGCCGACGCTGGACGAGCTCATCGCCGACGCCCCGAAGGGTCGGCTGCGGCGGCCCCGTGACGTGTCCAAAGTGGTCCTGCTGACCAGCGGCACCACCGGCGCGCCCAAGGCCGCGCCGCGCAAGATCCGCTCCGGGCTGGCCGCCGCCGACTTCCTCGACCGGATCCCGTTGCGGGCCGGCGAATCCACGTTCATCGCCGCCCCGATCTTCCACGGCATCGGCTTCCTGCACGTGGTGCTGGCGCTCGGCCTCGGCTCGACCATGGTGGTGCGGCGGCGGTTCGACGCGCGGCAGACCATGGCCGCCGTCGACCGCTACCGGTGCAGCACGCTCGTGGTCGTGCCGACGATGCTGCAGCGGATCATGGAGCTCGGCGAGCGTGAGCTGTCCGGCTACGACCTGGCCGCGCTGCGGGTGCTGTTCTGCTCCGGCTCCGCGCTCGCGCCGTCGCTGGCCACGCTGACCATGGAGCGGCTCGGCGACGTGCTCTACAACTTCTACGGCACCACCGAGGTCGCCGTCGCCACCGTCGCCACGCCCGAGGACCTGCGGGCCGCGCCCGGCACCGTCGGCCTCAGCCCGCGCAACAGCACGGTCCGGCTCTACGACGTGGACAACCGCGAGATCACCGGGGCCGGCAAGGTCGGGCGGATCCTCGTCGGCAGCTCCCTGCGGTCCACCGGCCGAACCGTCCGCGACGAGGTGGACGGGCTCGTCGACACCGGCGACCTCGGGCACTTCGACGAGGCCGGCCGGCTGTTCATCGACGGCCGCGAGGACGACATGATCATCTCCGGCGGGGAGAACGTCTTCCCCGCCGAGGTGGAGAACCTGCTGATGACCCACTACCAGGTCCGCGACGCCGCCGTCATCGGCGTCGCCGACCACCAGTTCGGGCAGCGACTCCGGGCCTTCGTCGTGCCGACGCCCGGCGCCAACCTCGACCCCACCGAGCTGCGGGAGTTCGTCCGGGTCAGCCTCGCCCGGCACAAGGTCCCCCGCGACGTGGTGATCGTGCCCCGGCTCCCCCGCACCGCCACCGGCAAGGTCATCCGCAACCGCCTCGAATCAACCCCCTGACCGCTGTGAAAGGACCATTCCTGACGTTGGACGTCAGGAATGGTCCTTTCCGAACACCAAGGGCTTGACAAACGGGCTAGACGGGGGCCTTGACGAGGACCTGGCCCTGGTCGTTGACCACCGACACCGAGGCCACGTCGTTGATCGACATCAGCGCCGTGCCGTCCAGGGTGATGGCCTTGCCGGGCGTGGCGTTGGCGCCGACCAGCCAGCCGCCGAACTGCTCCTGCCGGCCCTCCTTGGAGGTGACCATCAGCTTGCAGCGCTGGCCGGGGGCGATGTCGCTGGCCTGCACCTGCAGCTTGACCCAGCCATTGGCCGGGATCACGGTCGCGGCCAGGTGCGCCCCGGTGACCGGGTCGACGTTGGCCGCGTGCTTCGTGCCCGACGGCAGCGGGCTGGCGGTCGGCGCGGCCACACCGCCGGTGTTGCCGGGAGCGGTCTGGTTGCCGACGAACACGCCGGCGCCGACGCTGAGCGCCACCACCGCGACCAGGCCGGCGGCGGCCAGCGAGCCGCCCCACACACGCTGGCGGGACGAGATGCCGCGCACCTCACGCAGCGTCCGCTGCAGCAGCAGGTCGCCGCCCTCGGGCGGACCGTCGAGGAACGCCTCCGGCGGCACCTCGCCGAGTTCGTCGTGCAGCAGCCGCAACTCGTCCAGCTCGCGGCGGCACACCGGGCAGGTCTCCAGATGCGTCTCGGTCGCGGTGATCTCCTCGGGCGAGAGGACACCCAGGACATACGCGCCGACGAGCGCCTTGTCGTGCTCGGGAGCGGTCATCGGGTCACCTCCGCCGGCTGCTCGGCCATCGCCGTGCGCAGTGCTTTCAACGCGTAGTGCGATCTGGATTTCACGGTGCCCGGCGGCAGGCCCAGCGTCGACGCCGCCTCCGTCACCGACTTACCACGGTAGTAGATCTCGACGAGCACGTCCCGGTGCTCGGCCGAAAGGGTGTTCAACGCCGAGAGCACGGCCATGGAGTCGACGACCGACTGGGCGTGGTCGCGCTGGATCGGCGGCGCCGTCGGGGTCTCGGCGACCTCCGTCGGGCGGACCGCGCGGGCCCGCGCCCGGTCGGTGATGATGTTGCGGGCCACGGTGAGCAGCCAGCCGCGCACCGAGCCCTTCTGGTTGACCATGTCGTCGGCGTGCTTCCACGCCCGCACCAGGGTTTCCTGCACGACGTCCTCGGCGGCGGCCCGGTCGCCGGTCAGTCGCGTCGCGTAGGCGAGCAGACTCCGACCGTGTTCCTCGTACAGGGATCGGATCAGCGCCTCGTCGCCGGCTTGCCTCCCTCCCCTGCGCGACCAGCGTTCTGCGATCCCCACCCGCGTACCTCCACGTTGCTGCCGTCGATTCGCGGTATTGGGTACCAGATCGATCGGACCGGCGACAGTTCGGGTCGGGCCGGTGAACCACCCTGGCGTCGACGAGACTGCGAGCAGCTGCATCTCATTGCACTTTCGGACAGAGCTGGTGGGTGGTCTCAGTAGCCGTAACCGCCGGCACCTGGGTCGATGCTGGTGGTCGGGGACTGCTGTTTCGTACTACTGGTCGGCTGGGTCCCGCCGGCGCCGGTCACCGGGGCGCCGGCGGCCTTCTTGCCCTGCGGCGTGATCGCGTACCACTTCTGCATCACGCCCTGGCCCTTCGCGTCGCCGGGCGCGGCGTCCTTGGCGTAGCGGTACACCGCCCAGCCGTTGATGGTCAGCTGCTTGGTGCCGTCGGCGCGCAGGATGACGCCGACCAGCGACTGGTCGATGCCGTCCAGCGTCGCCGTGCTGGACGTGGCCAGCGCCGGCGGCCAGTCCTTGGCGCACTTGTCGTTGCAGTGGGAGGCCGGCGGGTTCGAGGAGTCCCCTTCGAACCGGTACAGCGTCATGCCGGCGGCGTCCGTGACGACCTGGCCCAGCTGGCCGACCGTGGTGGCGGTCAGCTTCACCTGGTTCGGGTCGGTCTGCTGCTGGGTCGTCGGCTGGGCGGGCGGGCCGCCGGCCGACTGCGTCGCGTTGCCACCGCAGGCGACGACCGTGGCCAGACCGAATGCCGCCGACGTTGCCAGCACGAGAACGCGGGTCCGGTTCATGGCGGGTGCTCCTTCGGTCGACGTGGACACCCCAGAACACGGCAGCGATGTCTGACTGGTTCAGGTAACGGGGGAACTTTTTTCGCCGACCCCCTACGGTGCACCCCGTGACGAGGCCGAACCTGCTCCCGATCGCCGCGCTCCTGCTGGCCACCGCCGGGGCCGCCGCCGACGGTGGCCAGCAGAGCGAACTGGTCGTCTACGCCGGCGGCCGGCTGGGGGCCGGCGCCACGTGGCTGGACGCCCTGCTGGTGCTGGTCGCCGTCGTCGGCGCCACCGGAGCCGGCCTCGGATTCGGCCACCGCTGGCCGGATCTGCTCGTGGTGACCGCTCCCGTGGACATCGCCCTGCTCGTCGCCGCCCTCGACCCGCCCGCCGGCCTGCGGCTGCCGCTGGTGGTCGTGGCCACCGCGGTACGGATCCTGACCCTGCTGGCGGTGCTGGCCGGGGCGCAGGACGTGGGGCTGCCCGCGCTGGCCGGGTTCGCCGTCGGCGGCTACGTGGTCGGCGGGTACTTACCCGGCGCGCACTGGCTCCTCGCCGTCGGCGCGGTGGGCGGGTTGTTGGCGGCGACCGTGCGTCGGCCGGTGAGCGGACGCCCGAAGCCCAGTCCGCAGCCCCGCACGACCGATCATCCGAAACCCGGCGCGACCGACCGCCCGCAGCCCGGTGGGAAACCCCGCCTCGTCGCCGCGCTTCCGGCCGCTCGGCCCGTTCGCTCCATTGTGGAGCTTCGTCCGCTGGTGATCGGCACCCTGGCCTCGCTCCTGGCGCTGCTCCCCCTTCTCCTGCAAGGCATCTCACCCCAGGAAACCCTGGGCCTCATCGGCTTCGCGTTCGCGGCGGCCGCCGTGATCCTGGGCAGCCTGCTCGGCTGGCGGTCGCTGGCGTGGTTGGCGGCCGCCGCATGTGTGGTGCTGGGCATCGGCCTGCCGCTCGGCGGCGGCGTCGCTTGGCCGTTCGCGGCAGTCGGCGTGGTGGTGGGGTGCGGTCTGTCTCTGTTGCCGTTCCGGGCCTTCATCGCCGCCGCACTGTGCCTGGTTTCGGCCTTCGTGGGCGGTTCGGCACCGGGGCTGGTGTTCGCGGCGCTCGCATGCGTTGCCGCCGCGGCCCTTCCGGCGCTGGTCAAACACTCGTCGACACAGGTCGTGTTCGGACCGTTGCTCGCCGTGGCGGTCACCGCGGGTGCGGAAATCATTCTCTGGTCGACCGTCACGTTTGGCGGCCAGCAGGGTGGGGTACTTTTCGGCGACGGACACGTGACGGTCCCTCTGTTGTGCGCCGCGGCCGTGATCGCCGCGGCGCTGGGAATCGTTGATCGGCGAACGATTAACAGTTAACCCCACCAGACGAAAGTACCTACTTCACGAGTGTTGCTCACACTTAGTTTTGCCTTTCCAGATCTCCCTGCACCTGATCTGAAAAGGACAGTCCATGAGCAACACGCTCTCGCGCGTCGCCATCGCGCTCGCCGTCGCCGGCACGGTCGGCGCCATGGTCGCCCCGATGGCCACCGCCGCCCCGGCCCACCCCCTGCACCGGGTCTACGGCGCGCTGCCGTCCCAGCACCGGGCCGCCCACCACGACGCCCTCGCCGTGCGGGCCACTCCGCTCGCGCCGACCAGCGCCTCACTCGCCCAGTACACCGTCACTCCCGGCGACCAGGGCCAGGTCGGCTCCTGCGTGTCGTGGGCGATCGACTACACGGCGATGAGCATCCTGGAGAACGAGCAGGGCATCAGCGGCCACCCGCAGGCCCCGATGTACACCTACGCGCAGCTCGCCCGCGGCAACGACCAGGGCAGCACGCCCTCGGACACGTTCGACATCCTGACCTCGCAGGGCGTCGACACGATGGACCACTACTGGCAGGGCAACTACGACTACACCACCCAGCCCGACTCCAGCGAGCGCGCCAACGCCGCGAACTGGAAGCTGTCCGGCTACACGCCGATCAGCACCGGCAGCGGCATCAAGGCCGGCGTGCAGCAGGCCATCTCGCAGGGCCTGCCGGTGGCGATCTCCATCCCCGTGTACGAGAGCTTCGAGCGGATCTCCCGCCAGCAGGCGACCGACTACAGCTACTACCCGGTCCAGGGCGACCAGTACCTGGGCGGGCACGAGATCACCATCATCGGCTACGACAGCAACGGCGTCCGCGTGCAGAACTCGTGGGGCACCAACTGGGGCGACGGCGGTTTCATCAACCTGTCCTGGAACTACCTCTCGCGGCAGGTCGAGGAGGCCAACGCGGTCGGCAAGCTGGTTCAGTGAGTGACTGAAGGAATCGGGGCCCCGGTTTCGCCGGGGCCCCGATTCATGCTCAGTTCTTCAGCACGTCCCGCAGGAATTCCGCGGTGTAGCTGTTCTCCACCTCGGCGATGTCCTCCGGCGTGCCCTCGGCGATCACCGTGCCGCCGCCGGAGCCGCCCTCCGGGCCCATGTCGATGATCCAGTCCGACGTCTTGATCACGTCGAAGTTGTGCTCGATCACGATCACCGTGTTGCCCTTGTCGACCAGGCCCGAGATGACGCCCAGCAGCTTGCGGATGTCCTCGAAGTGCAGGCCGGTGGTCGGCTCGTCGAGGATGTACACCGTCTTGCCGGTGGAGCGCTTCTGCAGCTCGCTGGCCAGCTTCACGCGCTGCGCCTCGCCGCCGGACAGCGTCGGCGCCGGCTGCCCCAGCCGCACGTAGCCGAGGCCGACGTCGACCAGCGTCTTGAGGTGGCGGTGGATCGCGGTGATCGGCTCGAAGAACTCGGCCGCCTCCTCGATCGGCATGTCCAGCACCTCGGCGATGGTCTTGCCCTTGTAGTGCACCTCCAGGGTCTCCCGGTTGTACCGGGCCCCCTTGCACACCTCGCACGGCACGTAGACGTCCGGCAGGAAGTTCATCTCGATCTTGATCGTGCCGTCGCCGGCGCACGCCTCGCAGCGGCCGCCCTTGACGTTGAAGGAGAACCGGCCCGGCTGGTAGCCGCGCACCTTCGCCTCGGTGGTGGAGGCGAACAGCTTGCGGATGTTGTCGAACACGCCGGTGTAGGTCGCCGGGTTGGACCGCGGGGTGCGGCCGATCGGCGACTGGTCCACCTGAACCAGCTTGTCCACCTGGTCCAGGCCCTTGATCCGGGTGTGCCGGCCCGGCACCTGGCGGGCGCCGTTGAGCTTGTTCGCCAGCACCGTGGCCAGGATGTCGTTGACCAGAGTGGACTTTCCGGAGCCGGAGACACCCGTCACCGAGACCAGGCAGCCCAGCGGGAACGACACGTCGATGCCGCGCAGGTTGTGCTCGCGGGCGCCGACCACGGTCAGCTGCCGCTTCTTGTCCACCGGGCGGCGGATCGCCGGCGTGGCGATCTCCTTGCGGCCGGCCAGGTACGCGCCCGTCATGGACTGCTTGTTGGACAGCAACTGCTTGTACGTGCCGCTGTGCACCACCTGGCCGCCGTGCTCGCCCGCGCCCGGGCCGATGTCCACGACCCAGTCGGCGGCGCGGATCGTGTCCTCGTCGTGCTCGACGACGATCAGCGTGTTGCCCAGGTCCCGCAGCCGGGTCAGGGTCTCGATCAGCCGGTGGTTGTCCCGCTGGTGCAGGCCGATCGACGGCTCGTCCAGCACGTAGAGCACGCCGACCAGGCCCGAGCCGATCTGCGTGGCCAGCCGGATGCGCTGCGCCTCGCCGCCGGACAGCGTGCCCGCGGCCCGGTCCAGCGACAGGTAGTCCAGGCCGACGTCGAGCAGGAAGCGCAGCCGGGCCTGCACCTCCTTGAGCACCGCGCCGGCGATCATCTTCTCGCGCTTGCCCAGCGTCAGGCCGTCCAGGAACTTCGAGCACTCGGCGACGCTGAGCGCGCACACCTCGGCGATGGAGCGGTCGCCCTGCGTCTTGTGGGAGAGCGTGACGGCGAGGATCTCCGGCTTGAGGCGCGTGCCCTGGCAGGCGGGGCAGGGCACCTCCCGCATGTAGCCCTCGTACTTCTCCCGCATGAACTCCGACTCGGTCTGCTCCTGACGGCGCTCCAGGAACGGGATGACGCCCTCGAAGTTCGCGTAGTAGGAACGCTCACGTCCGTAGCGGTTGCGGTAGCGGACGTGCACCTGCTCGTCGATGCCGTGCAGCACGGCCTTCTGCACCTTGGCCGGCAGCTGCCGCCACGGCGTGTCCATGCGGAAGCCGATGGTGGTGGACAGCGACTCCAGCAGGCGGATGAAGTAGTCCGCGGACTGGCCGCCCTGCCACGGCGCGATCGCGCCCTCGCCCAGCGACAGCTCGTCGTCCGGGACGACCAGCTCCGGGTCGACCTCCTTGCGGGTGCCGATACCCGTGCAGACCTGGCAGGCGCCGTACGGGGAGTTGAACGAGAAGGAGCGGGGCTCCAGGTCCTCGATCGCCAGCGGGTGCGCGTTCGGGCAGGCCAGGCGCTCGGAGAAGCGGCGCTCGCGCTGCGGGTCGTCCTCAGGGAGGTCGACGAAGTCCAGCACCACCAGGCCGTCGGCGAGGCGCAGCGCGGTTTCGACGGAGTCGGTGAGGCGCTGCTTGGACGACGGCTTCACGGTGAGCCGGTCGATCACCACGGAGATGTGGTGCTTCTCCTGCTTCTTCAGCTTCGGCGGCTCGTCCGACAGCAGGTGCACCGCGCCGTCGACGAGGGCGCGGGCGTAGCCCTGGGACTGCAGGTTGGAGAACAGGTCGACGAACTCGCCCTTGCGGCCGCGCACGATCGGGGCCAGCACCTGGAACTTGGTGTTGGCCGGCATGGCCAGCACCTGGTCGACGATCTGCTGCGGGGTCTGCTTGGTGATCGCCTCGCCGCAGACCGGGCAGTGCGGCTTGCCCGCGCGGGCGTAGAGCAGGCGCAGGTAGTCGTAGACCTCGGTGATCGTGCCGACGGTGGACCGCGGGTTGCGGTTGGTGGACTTCTGGTCGATGGAGACCGCGGGCGAGAGGCCCTCGATGAAGTCGACGTCGGGCTTGTCCATCTGGCCGAGGAACTGCCGGGCGTAGGCCGACAGCGACTCGACGTAGCGCCGCTGGCCCTCGGCGAAGATCGTGTCGAAGGCCAGGCTCGACTTGCCCGAGCCGGACAGGCCGGTGAACACGATCATGCTGTCGCGGGGCAGGTCGAGGTCGACGCCGCGCAGGTTGTGCTCCCGGGCGCCGCGGACGACGAGGCGGTCAGCCACTGGTTCCCCTCTTCAGGCAAGGACGGGCGGACGGTAAAGATCGAAAGTGTGGTCGAGCACCCATGTTATGCCGAGGGTCTGACAATTTGCGTCGAGGGGCGAGATCCGCAGGTCCAGGGCACTACCGGTGAGCGATGGGGGGCCGTACGCTGGGTTAGGTATCTGATCACGCCGCGACGTCGGGATGAGCTGATGGTCAGTAATACCTCCGCCACGCACACGTCCGAAACCACCGGGGTCACCGTGCCGCCGCAACGGGTGCAGCAGTCCGAGGCGGTCCGCGAGGCCGCCGCCGGCCTGGCCGCGGTGGAACAGGCGACCGGCAGACTGCTGCAGGTCGTCGCGGCGATGGACGATGCCGCCGCCCGGGGCGCGAGCGCGCTGCCCGGGTGGACGCGGGGACATGTGCTGACCCATCTCGCCCGCAACGCCGACGCCCTCGTCAACCTCCTGACCTGGGCCCGGACCGGCGTCGAGCACCCCATGTACGCCAGCCGGGCCGACCGGGACACCGACATCGACGAGGGCGCGCCGCGGTCGCTGTGGCTGCTCGAGCAGGACATCGTCGCCGCCTGTGGCCGGTTCGCCGCCGCTGCCACCGGTTTGGGTGACAGCGCCTGGCAGGCCGAGGTGGCCATGACCGGCGGCCGGCTGGTCCGGGCCTGCCAGGTGCCGTGGAAGCGGGTCAGCGAGCTCTGGGTGCACATGGTCGACCTGGACATGGGCGTCGACTTCGCCGATGTGCCCGCTGACCTGGCCGAACGCCTCATCGGCGACGCGCTGGGCTACTACCGCCTGGCTGATTCGCGCCCGTCCGTGCACCTGACCGCGGGTGGCCGCAGCTGGGACCTCGCCGGCGACGGTGAGGTGCACAACGTCACCGGCAGTATCGGCGGGGCCCTCGCCTGGGTGACCGGCCGTGGGGCCTCCGGCGTCAGCGGTGACGTGCCCGCGTTGCCCTCCTGGCTGTGAACTCCACCCCATCGTGTGAACGCTCGGCCGCCATGGAGGGACGGTGGCCGAGCGACTAAGTTCGGTGGCGTGGACGTTGTCGAGGAGTACACGGGACATGTCGAGCCCAACGGGCCGGCCGCGCGGCGGACGCTGGACGCCCTGACCATCACCAAGATCTCGGTCGGGCCGATGGACAACAACGCCTATCTGCTGGTGTGCCGGCGTAGCGGCGACGCGCTGCTGATCGACGCCGCCAACGAGCCCGACCGGCTCGCCGACCTGCTCGGCCACGACCCGGAGCGGCCGCGGCTGAAGACCGTCGTCACCACCCACCAGCACCCCGACCACTGGCAGGCCCTCGGGGCCGTCGCCGGGGCCAACGGCGCCAACACCGCCGCCCACCCCCTCGACGCCGAGCCGCTGCCCGTGCCGCCCGACTTCCTCGTCGAGCACGGCGACACCCTCGAGGTCGGCGAGTCCACCCTGGAGATCATCCACCTCCGCGGCCACACCCCCGGCTCCATCGCCGTCCTCTACCGCGACCCCGCCGGCCACCCCCACCTGTTCACCGGCGACTCCCTCTTCCCGGGCGGTGTGGGCAAGACGACCTCGCCTGAGAACTTCACGTCGCTGATCAACGACGTGAAGTCGCGGCTGTTCGACGTGCTGCCGGACGACACGTGGTTCTACCCGGGCCACGGCGACGACTCCACCCTCGGTGAGCAGAAGCCCCACCTCGACGAATGGCGTGCCAGGGGTTGGTAAGCAGGACCCCTAACGGTCCGTCCGTCTGAGCCGATGTTCCGGCTGACCGAGGTCAGCCGGAACATCGGAGGCGTGAGATGTGGCCGTTCACCCGCAAGCGGACCGCGTCGGCCCCAGCCGGCCGGCGGGAAATGTCGGCGACAGTTCAGCGGGTGGTCCTCCAGCCACGGAACTCGATCACCAGCCACGCCGAAGCGCCGAGGTACTCGAACATCAGCCTCGCGCCGGTGCCGTTGCCGGCGACCGGGCACTTGAGAGTGGTCGGTGAATCCCATTACCAGCAGGCACTCCACATCGTCGCGCACGGCCAGGCCGCCGGGAACACAGAGGCGCAGCACATCAAGGTGACTGCGGCGCTCATCCCCGAGCCCGAGAACACCTGGGACCGAAAAGCGGTCCGCGTCGATGTGGTGACCGGCAACCGCACGGTGAAGGTGGGATACCTGCCCCGGGACGTCGCCGCGAGGTACCAGCCGGATCTTCTCGCCTTGCGCAAGCAGGGCAAACTCGGCACCTGCGCGGCCAGGATCGCTGGCGGCGGCGCCAAGCTGTACGGCATCTATCTACTCCTGGGCACACCCGCGGATATCGGCGCGGCGACAGGGACGCTCGATCCCATCGCCAAGGGGACCGCCGGATCGGTGCTCCTTCGCAATGACTGGACGTGCACCGTCACCAAGGAGGAAGACCACCAGCAGGCGCTTTCCCACTATCGCCCGAACAGTCCGACCCGTCCTCGCGAAGTGATTGCCTCACTCGACCTCTGCACGATTCAGGGCGGCAAGTACAAGGGCGAATCCGCGATCGAAGTCCGGCTCGACGGCCAACGAGTCGGACAGCTCACGTACGCGATGACCCAGCGGTACATCGACGTCGTGGCTCCCCTGCTGGACCGCGGCCTACTCGTCACCTGCGAGGCGACGACCCTTCGAAGCGACAAGGGCATACAGGTCGAGTTGCGCCTGCCCCGAGCGGCAAAATAGTGGGTGCGCCGCTTGATCTCAGCCGTGACGCGGCAACTCGGGGCGGTCGACCGGCACGATCGTCAGCAGCTCGTCAAGGCCGACGAAGTCCTTCGGGTTCGTCGTGAACAGCGGCAGACCCTCGGCGATCGCGATCGACGCGATCATCAAATCCGCGAACCGGCCCCGCGGCTTACGTCCGGCTCCGATCACGGCGGCGGCGACGCGGCCGTAGATCCGCGCGGCTTCGGCGTCGAACGGGATCGGATCGAACTCGTTCTCCACCCGTTGGAGAATTTCCAGTCGACGCGCGCGCTCCGCGTGCTCGTCGTACGCGCTCTGCTCGCTGTTGCCACGAACCTCGTGCGGACCGGCAGACAGCTCGGCCAGCGTGATCGCGCTGATCGCCATCTCGTCGGGCAGTTCGCTCGGGTCGATCCACTTGCGCAGGATCACGATGTTCGTGTCAAGCAATCCCTGTGAGTAAGACTCACCGGTCATACGCGCTGTCCACTTCGTGATCGACTGTGGCGTCCTGGTCAGCCCGGAAGGTCTCGATGTCGACGCTGGGCGCGTTGCGCGACATGGCGGCGAACTCCTGCCGAGGGACGAACCTCCGTCGGCGACGCAGCGGGATCAACTCCCCGATCCGGTGGCCGTCGCGGGTGACCGTGAACGACTGCCCGTGCTCGACCGCGTCCATGATCTCCTTGGACCGGCTGCGCAGGTCACGCTGGGTGATCTCGGGTTGGAGCGACATGGCACTGATCGTACGCGGGTGTGCCACACGGTGCTACCCAGTAGCATGTTCACCGCTGCTGTGATTCACTGTTCCCCGGCTGCGTCGGCAAGACGACGTCGCCGGAGAACTTCACGTCGCTGATCAACGATGTGCAGACGCGATTGTTCGACGTGCTGCCGGACGACACGTGGTTCTACCCGGGCCACGGCGACGACTCGACTCTGGGCGAGCAGAAGCCGCACCTCGAAGAATGGCGCTCCCGCGGCTGGTGAGGCGGTTCTCGATGGGGTCGTCCGAGCAATCGGGCGGCCCCATCCGCTTTGTGGAGGTCCGCGATTCACGCGGAAGAAGTCGCGAAAAGCGCCGACTCATGGTGCCCGTTCGGATATATGGTGTCTTGTCAAACGGCGACAACGGCGGCGCGACCTCATGCTGTGCCAGCGTTGGGCCCAGATCCAGTCCCAGGCGCACACCGTGCCGGATGCCGGACTTGCCCAGGTCGTCAACGTGTACCAGCCGGCGCGGCGAGGTTCGAAAGCCGAAATCGTGTGGCTTGCCACGGGGTACCGCCAGGACACCTGGTTTGCGTACGGCTGGCCGCGCGCTGGCGGCATTGTCCTGTTACGCGGCAGCACCGGCTGGGGGCCTGTTGCCGCCGGACACCATGGCAGCCGTCCGGCGTCAGCAGCAGCGTGATGCCCAAGGCGCCCGCCGCTGACTCACACGGCCACGACCTCGACCATGTCTTCCAGGCCCTTGAAGTCGGCTTCGTTGCGCGTGTAGAGCGGCAGCCCCCGGGCGGACGCGATGGCCGCGATCATCAGGTCGATGCGGCGCGGCTTCGGGTCACGTTTCACCTCCAGGGTCAGCGCGACCAAGGTGCCGTACCGCGTCGCGGCCTCGGCATCGAAAGGCAGCGGATCGAACTCGACGATGGCCGCGCCCAGGAGCTCGGTCCTCGCCGCCCGCGTCGCAGCGTCCTTGGCCATCGCGACGCCCTGATGCAGCTCGGCCATCGTGATCGCCGTGATCTCGGGCACTGCCGGCAGCACCGCTGAATCGAGCGTGGCGAGTTCGATGTAGGTGCAGGTGTCCAGCACGCCGGACTCGTGACGCTCAGCCACGACCACGCTCCCACACATCGTCATCACCGACACGGTCCTCAGCGCCGAAGAAGTCGTCCGCCTCCTGCCGCATGCGCGCGTAGTCGACATGTGGCAGCTTCCGGTGCCGCTCGACCAACTCCTCGGCGGTCAGGCGCCGCCTGCGTGCGATGGGACGCAGCTCCGCGACCTCAACGCCATTGCGCGTGACGTGGTACGTCTCGCCCGCCTCCACCGCGTCCATGACGGCAGCGGAGTTGTTGCGAAACTCCCGCTGGGTGATCACCTTCACGCGCACCAGTGTAGCCCGGCGTAGCACAACGGGCTACATAGTTCACCGTTGTGGTGATCGCACGTGGACGACCCCACTCACGCTCATCGTCCGAAGTGGACCTGACACGGAGCGGTACGGCCGGCGGCCTTCAGTGGCGTGGCCCCTGGCACTTGGCCCGCGCGGCTGGGATGTGGACCGGATCGCGGCCCGGCACGACCTTGTTGCTGATCGTTCCCAGTTCGTCGACGGTCATGGTGATCACGTCGCCGGGTCTCAGCGGTGGCAGGCCTTCAGTGCCGTACCGCCCCCACAGTTCGGCGAGGCAGCCGGAACCACAGGTGCCGGAACCGAGAACGTCGCCAGGTCGCACCGTGGTGCCGCGTGAGGCGTAGGCGACCATCTCCTCGAACGTCCACGCCATGTTCGCCAGCGAGTCCCGTCCGACCTCGATGCCGTTGCGGGCCACGACCATGGTGAGGTCGAGGAATCCCTCCGCGTCACGCCGGGTCTCCAGTTCGTCCGCGGTGACCAGCCACGGGCCGAGTGTGCTCGCGCTGTCCTTGCCCTTGGCCGGGCCGAGCTTGACCCGCATCTCCCGGGCCTGGAGATCGCGGGCCGACCAGTCGTTGAGAACGGTGTAGCCGATGATGTGCCCACGCGCCGCCTCCGGAGTGAGGTCACTGCCCGCGCGCCCGACGACGGCCGCCACCTCCAACTCGAAGTCGAACACCTCGCTTCCCGGCGGAATCCGCACGTCGTCGAACGGGCCGATCAGCGAGTGCGGATTGGTGAAGTAGAAGGTGGGCGCCTCGTACCACTCCGGCCCCACTTCGTCGCCGAACCGTCGCGCGATGCCTTCCACGTGACGTTCGAACGTGACGAAGTCGCGGATGGCCGACGGCTGCAGCGGCGGCAGCAGCCGCACCGAATCCAGCGGAAGCGGACGCTCTCCCAGCGCGGCGTCAGCGGCTTGCACAACCGCTTCTCGCTCGATCAGTTCGAGCAGGGTCGCGGCCCAGGGCACCGGGTGCAGGCCCTGATCCGTCACCAACCCGACGCGGGAGACACCGTCCTGGTGAAATGTCGCGAGCTTCATCAGTGGCGCACCTCCGGACCTGCGCCGGCCCGGACCATCACGAGGGCCACGAACGCCGCGCACACGCACACCACCGCGCTGACGATGGAGCCGATGGCGTACCCGTGCTCCAGTGCCTGTCTGGCAAAGACCGACGCAGGCCCGAGATCCGCTGTGGCGACGGCGAGCGGGCCGCCTGACTCGAGCACGGCATTCGCGGGTCCGGGCCGACCGGCCAGTCGTGGCGCCAGCGCATCGGCCGCCTGGCTCAGCACGATGGTGCCGATCAAGGCCGGACCGAACGTCTGCCCGAGGTCGCGCACCACGCTCGCGGTCGCGCTGGCCATACCGGTGAGCTGGACCGGCACGACGTTGACCGCGGCGGCGGTGATGGCGGAGACGAGCAGGCCGAATCCCAGCCCCACAGCGAGCAGCGCCGGCAGCATGGTGACCAGGGTGGAGCCCGCGATCGGCAGCGCGCCGAGCCAGATCCAGCCGGCGGCGATCGCGAGCAGCCCGGAGACGAGCATGATCCGCGGACCGACGCGGTGCAGCAGCCGGACCAGCAGCGGCCAGATGAACGGCGTCACGCCCTGGATCACCAGGAACGGGCCCGCCGCCTGCAGCGGCGTCTGGTGCTGGATGACACCGAGCCTGATGCTCAACGCGTAGGCGCCGCCCAGAAACCCGAACATGCCGACCACGGCCACGATCGCGGCACCGCTGAACGCCGGGATGCGGAACAGCGACAGCCGGAGCATCGGTTGCGCGCTGCGGTTCTCGATGGCGACGAACGCTGTCAGGAGCACGATGAAGAGCACGAACGCGGCGATCACCGGTGGTGAGGTCCAGCCCAGCTCCGGTCCTTCGATCATCCCGAACAGCAGAGCCAGCAGCGCGGCGGCGACGGTGATCTGGCCGGGCCAGTCCAACGATCGGCCGTCCGGCCGGCTGGACTCCTTCACCAGCGCGAAGTTCGTGATCGTGCAGATGCCGGAGAGAACTGCGACGGCACCGAACGCCCAGTGGAACGAGCCCAGTTCGACTGCCGCGCCCGACAATGGTGGCGCGACGAGCGCACCTGCGGACAGCGCGGTGGTCCAGGCGGCCAGGCCGCGGGCGCGGGCGGCGGGGTTCGGCGTCGCGGCCGTGATGACGGCGAGTGAGGACGGGAACAGCGCGGCCGCGCCGATACCCGCCGCTGCCTGGCCGGCCCACAGCGTCAGCGCAGTGCCCCCCACCGCGGCGATCGTTGCGCCGAGCAGCGTCAGCAGCGACCCGGCCAGCAGCACCTTCTTGCGTCCGTGGCGGTCTCCCAGCACGCCGAAGGTCAGGCTGAACATCGCGATGGGAACCAGGAAGGCGTCGCTCACCCACGTCAGTTCCGCGCCCGACAGCTGCAGCGTTCGCTGGATGACGCCGTTGATCGCGGCCGGCAGTACGAGCCCGGTCTGGGCGAGGAACACCGCGAAGCAACCGGCCACGAGTGTGCCGGCCGCGAGGCGGGTCGGTTGTTCGTCCACAACGTCGGGGATCACACCAAGTCCTCCATGAATTCACCCATGCACGCGAATGCCGACGGGCCTTCCAGTGCCGGGATGTCGGGATCGAGCTCGCGGTAGACCGCGTGCACGTTGACGACCAACCGTTCGTGTTCCGGCAGATCGCCGTACTCGCGGAGGTCGATGTCCTGCGCCGCCTCGACAAAGGTCATGCCCTTCTCGTGCCGCGCCGCGGCTTCCTCCTGTACGAATCGCAGGTAGGCAGCCTGGGCTCGGACGGCCCGCACGGTCGTGACCAGCCCGTGGCCGGGCACCACCGTGCAGACGCCGAGCTCGCAGATCAGGTCGCAGGCTCGAAGCCAGTTGCCGATCGGGCCGGTCCAGACGATCGGCGTGCCACCGGCGAAAACGATGTCACCGGTGTAGACCACACCGGCCGACGGGACATGGACGATCGTGTCGCCGGCTGTGTGCGCCGGTCCGACGTCGATCAACCGAACGTCCGTGCCGCCGACAACGAGGTCGAGCTCATCCACATAGAGCGTCGCGGGGTAGACCGGCTCCACATCGGACAGGTCGAAGCCGCGGAAGACGCGTCGTGCGAACGCACCCGCCCGTCCTTGCTGCGCCAGGAGCGCCCGCACTTCGGCCGGGCCGACGGCCCGCATCTCCGCCGCCGTGGGCGCCGCCGCGATGATCTCCCGGTCGGACAGGAGCTGATTGCCGAACCAGTGGTCGCCGTTGCCGTGGGTGTTGACCACCCGCTCGACAGGAGCCGTTGCCACGACGTCCTGCATCGCGGTGAGCAGGCGCGATGTCGAAGCCACGTCGAACAAGGTGTCGACGAGCAGGGACTCACCCGTCCCTGCGACGAGGCCGGAGTTGCTGTGGCCCCAACCTCCGCTCTCGGGCAGCCACACATGGCAACCGCGTCCGAGATCGACGTGCGCGCCGGAAGAAGCCACCAGGAACCTCCTGGACTCAAGTCCATTCTTGAACTGAAGTCCAAGATTGCACCTGAGTACAAGAAGAGTCAAGGCTCGTGTTCTACTGGGGCATGGCCTCAGCACCGAAGCGGCGTGATCGGAAACGCCAGGACGTCAGCGACCGTCTGTACGAAGCCGCTCGCGACCTGTTCGTAGCTCGTGGTTTCGAGGCCACCACCATGGACGACATCGCTGCCGAGGCCGACGTCGCGCGGGCCACGGTCTTCAACCACTACAAGACGAAGGCCGCGTTCCTCGAGGAGTGGGGGCGCCAGCGCCGGATCAAGGTCGCTGCCGCGCTCTCCGCCGAGCAGGCCGACGACCTCAGCACACCCGACCAGATCCGGCACTACCTTCGCGAACTCGCGCGACTCAACGTCGAGTCCCGCCGCGAGACCGCCGCCCTCATGGATGCCGCGATGCGGCACGGCGACCCGTTGCGCGGGCCGGCGTTGGAAACCGAGCTGACGAAGACCGTCGAACGAGGTCAACAAATCGGCGAGTTGCAGCCTCAGGTCGATCCCGCGGTCGCGGGCCGGCTACTCGCCGCCGGGTACTTCTCCACGGTGCTGCGCTGGGTGCACGACGATCCCGCCCCCTTCGACCTCGCCGAGCAGCTCGACGACATGGCCTCCCTCGTGCTGCGCGGACTGGTCATCGCGTCTGCTGCGGCTGCTCGTCGCGGGAGCGCATAACCGTCATCGGCTGTCGCGCGGTCCAGCAGGCGTGGATTCGGCGGGCGCGATCGCGTCCAGTAGGTCGAGGTAGCCGTCCGTGGCGCGCCAGAGAGAGTCGGCGACGGGCTCGAGTTTGCCGGGGCGCCAGCGCTTGTCGTCGTACGCACGGTGGTTGCGACGCAGGGAGCGGAGGCTGATGGCGAGTTCGGTGTCGAGCTGGAACCGGAGCTGCGGTGGGGTGGGAGCGTCGGCGCGGACGTCGGTGCCGCGGCCGTCGTGGAGGGCGGCGAGGGTGGATTCCCGGATGCCGGACTCGGCGTCCCAGACGAGGGCGGGACGGGAAATGTGGTGGTTCCACACCGGGAGAGCGGCAGAGCGCCAGTACGGGACGAGGGGTTCCCTGAGGCGCACGGCCTGAGCCCAGTGCTGGCCGCCCTGGGGGATGTCGAGCCACGGAACGTCGGCGGCGGGGAGGTCGACGACGACGGCCACCTGCACCCGGTCGAGGTCACAGGGCTCGCCGAGCAGGTCGCCGAACGCCCAGAGGCCGACGACCGGCAGCATCGGCACAGGTGAGGGGGTGTCGCATCGGCGGGCCAGTTCCTCGAGGTGGTGGACACCGCGGCTCCATTTCACGGCGGCGATCCTCGCACAAGTAGGGTCACGGACGTGGCGGACGAGCAGGCGGTGGAGATCTACACGGACGGCGCGTGCAGCGGAAACCCCGGCCCGGGCGGCTGGGGTGCGGTGCTGCGCTACGGCCGTCACGAGCGGGAGCTCTACGGGGGCGACGAGGGGCCGACCACGAACAACCGGATGGAGCTGATGGCGCCGATCCGGGCGCTGGAGACGCTGACCCGGCCGTCGACGGTGCTGGTGTACACGGACAGCACGTACGTCCGCAACGGCGTGATGAGCTGGCTGCCGCGGTGGAAGACCAACGGCTGGCGGACGAGCAACCGGGAGCCGGTGAAGAACGCGGACCTGTGGCAGCGGCTGGACGACGCGATGGCCCCGCACCGAGTGGAATGGCACTGGGTGAAGGGCCACGCGGGCCATCCGGAGAACGAGCGCGCGGACCGGCTGGCGGTCAAGGGAGCGCAGGAAGCGATGGCAGCCAAGGGAAGTCGCTGATCACACGGCGACCGTCAGCTCGTCCAGGAATCCGGTGACGCGGGTGATGAAGCCGGTCGGGTCCTCGGCGGGGGCGCCGTGGCCGGCGTCGATCTCGGCGTAGCGAGAGGTGGCGATGCCGGCGAGGAGGGCCTGCTGCTGGGCGGGATCGATGACACGGTCGTGGATGCTGGCCAGCACGAGGGTTGGGGCGACGACGGAATCGAGCACGGGGGTGAGGTCGACGGCGGTGTCGACGTCGATCTGCCGGAGGGCGCCGGGGGTGATGGCGGCGGCGAGATCCCGCACGAGGGCCTCGTTGTCGGGAGACGAGGACCAGTAGCGGGGGCCGAAGGCCATGAGGGGCAGCATGCGGGCGAAGAGGGAGACGTCGGCGGCCAGGAGTTCCTTCCAGTAAAGGAATTCTGCGGCCATTCGGGGAGTGGTGCGGACCCAGCCGGCGTGCAGGGCCAGGGACAGCACGCGGTCGGGGTGGGTGCCGGCGACGTGGGTGGCGATGGCGGCGCCGAGGGAATGGCCGACGAGGTGGAAGGAGTCCAGGCCGGCGTGATCGGCGGCGGCGACGATCTCGTCGGCCAGGTCGGAAAGCAGCAGCGGGCCGCCGTGGTCGACGGTGCCGCCGGAGCCGGAGTAGTCGGGCGCGACAACGGTGAATCTGTCCTGCAGGGCCGAAGTCAGGCCCTGCCACTGCAAGCGGGTGGCGGCGGTGCCGTGGACGAGGACAACGCCGGGGCCGGCGCCGGTGACGTCGTACTCGACGACGGCGTCGCCGCCGCTGATCCGGACGGGTGCGTGAGGCATGAGCGAACCTTTCAGCTCAGGAACTTGCGCAAAGCGGCGTTGAAGGCGTCGGGGTCTTCCTGGTGCGGCATGTGCCCGACGCCGGGGATCTCGGTGACGGCGGAACCGGGGGTCACAGCGGCGCACTCGTGAGCGACGGCGACGGGGATCTGGGTGTCCAGCGAGCCGTGGATGTAGTGGATCGGCACCATCAGCCCGGGCAGCACGGGGCGAGGGTCGTAGGTCAGGAAGGCGTCGAACTGCTCGTCGATGTAGACGCCGGAATCCAGCATCTGCCGCACGGTCCAGTCGATCAGCGCCGGCTCGGCGCCCGGAGCGAACCAGTGCGGCACCCAGCCGGCGATGGTGCCGGCGCGGTCCTGACGCAGGTCGCGTCGCAGCTGCTCCAGCGGCATGCCGGTGGACGGCCAATGCGCGGGCCCGTCCACGGCCACGGCGGCGGAGATCAACTCGGGGTGGCAGACCGCGAGCTCGGTGGCGAAGGTGCCCCCGATCGACGATCCGACGACGGTCGGCCGGTCGAGACCGAGCCGGTCGATCACGGCGACCAGGTCGTCGAGCACGCCGTCGAGGGTGTTGCCGTGGGCGGGATGGTCGGAGCGCCCGCAGCCACGCCAGTCGAGGGTGACGACGCGGTGCGTCCGCACGAACTCCGGCAGCTGCGCGCCCCACACCCGGCCGCTGGTGGCCCAGCCGTGCAGGAACAGCAGGCCGGGGCCGGTGCCCTCGTCCTCGTAGAAGAGCTTGATGTCGTTGACGTCCAGTAGCGGCATGGGCCCAGCCAACCTCGTCGGAACCGCCCGACCAACGAGCGATCGACGCTTACACTCATCACGGAAACTGATCAATCGAGGGCGTCGGCATGGAACTCAGGCAGCTGCACTACTTCCTCACGGTGGCCGAGGAGCTGCACTTCGGGCGGGCCGCCGAGCGGCTGCACATCGTGCAGTCGGCGGTCAGCCAGCAGATCCGGCGGCTGGAGCGGGACCTCGGCATGGACCTGTTCGACCGCACCACCCGGACCGTGCGACTGACCGAGGCCGGCAAGCTGCTGCTGCCGCACGCACGGCAGATGTTGGCGACAGCGGCCCAGGCCCGCACCGCGATCGACGAGCTGCGCGCCGAGCACGCGACGACGGTCCGGCTCGGCACGAGTGTCGGACTCGGCGCCCGACTGGAGATCATCCTCGCGGAGTTCGCGCGGTTGAGCGGAAACGCCACACTCGAACTCGTCACCGCGGAGACCGATGAGCGGTTGCGGCGGGTGCGGTCCGGCGAGCTGGATGCGGCGTTGCTGCGCGGCGAGCGGCCAACGCCGGGACTGGAGTTGTTGCCGCTGTGGGAGGATCCGCTGATGGTCGCGCTGCCGGCCCGGCATGATCTCGCCGTGCGGGGCGTGATCGACATGGCCGAGCTGGCCGGGTTGCCGCTCCGATTGGCGTCACGGCAACGAAACCCGACCCTCCACGACCTCGTCACCCGATCCTGTCGGGAGGCCGGCTTCGAGCCCGAGTTCGGCCCGGAGTTCACCACGGACCAGGACACGCTGGCCGCGATCGGCTTCGGCAAGCCGTCCTGGACGGTGTTCTACGCCCCGCAGGCCGAACAGCTACCGGTGCCGGGCGTGGTGTTCCGGCCGCTGCGCAACCCGGCGCCGGTGATGCGCGCCTTCCTTGCGGTGCGACCGGATCCGCCCGGCGCCGGGCTGCGCGTGCTGATCGAGGCGTGCAACGCGGTGCGTTAGGCCTCACGCGACGGCGATGGCGGCGATGCCGGCCAGCACCACCAGGGAGCCGATGAGGCGGCGGGCGGCCTGGGCCTCGCCGAGCAGCCGCCAGGCGGCGAGACCGCCGAGGACGATGGAGAGCTCGCGGGCGGGGGCGACGAGGCTGACGGGGGCGAGCCGGAGGGCATAGAGGACGAACAGGTAGCCGAGTGGCGAGAGCAGGCCGACAGTGAGGATCTGGCGGCGGTACCGCTGCCAGACAGCGGCGACGGAAGCCTTGTCGCGCAGGGCGGACGGAGCGAGAAGGAGGCTCTGGAAGATCGCGCCCGAGCCGAAGTAGGCCAGCGGCGGGATGCCGAGCGCGGTGACGGAATGGGCGTCCCACAGCGTGTACGCGGCGATGACGGCGCCGGTGAGGACGCCGTAGAACACGCCGGCGCGGCGACGACCCGGGGTCGCGTGGGCGGTCTTGCCGGAGCTGATCACGAGGACCCCGGTGATCACCAGAAAGGCGCCGAGCAGACCGGGCCAGCCGGGGTGTTCGCCGAGGAACAACACGGCCACCAGCACGGACAGCAGCGGGCCGGTCCCACGGGCCAGGGGATACACGACGGAGAGGTCGCCGACGGCGTAGCCGCGCTGCAACACGATGCCGTAGACGACGTGCAGCACGGCGGTGCCCAGGGCGGCGAGCAACCACGTCCACTGTGGACGTTCGGCGAACAGCAGAACGACCGCCACCGGGCCGAAGATGACGGCGGACACCGTGTAGTACAGGAAGACGAACCGCGGACCGCCGTCGCCGACCTGTTTGGCGGCGAGGTTCCAGACGGCGTGCACGACGGCGGCGACGAGCACGAGCGAGAGAGCGAAGCCGTTCACGTGAGCGCCTTCCCCCGAGGTCCGCGCGGACCCGGGAAGGCCTCCAGGCTTTTGTCCCGTCAGCTGAACAGCCACGCCCCGTCGTGACTGACGGTGCCGCTCGGACCAGACCCGCGAGGCGGCGGAACCCTAGGCACTACGCCGACCACCATACGTTGCTTCGCACCCGTTGTGTCATACCCCACAATAACGCAACGCTGTTGCATTATTAACGCAACGGCGTTCTACTAACTGTATGGCAACGCAGACCTGGTTCATCACCGGTTCCTCCCGCGGCTTCGGCCGCGCCCTCACCGTCGCCGCCCTCGAGGCCGGCGACCAGGTCGCCGCGACGGCGCGTAGGCCCGAGCAGCTCGACGACCTCGTGCGGCAGTACGGCGACCGCATCCTGCCGCTGGCCCTGGACGTCACCGACCGGGCCGCGGCGGTCACCGCGCTCGACGCGACGGCCGCCCGGTTCGGCCGGATCGACGTCGTGGTCAACAACGCCGGATACGCCAACCTCGCCCCGGTCGAGACCACGCCCGAGGACGACTTCCGCCGGCAGTTCGACACCAACTTCTGGGGCGTCTACAACGTCTCGACCGCGGCGATCCCGCTGCTCAAGACCCAGGGCGCGGGCACGATCGTGCAGTTCTCCTCGATCGGCGGCCGCGTCGGCGGCACGCCGGGCCTGGGTTCCTACCAGGCGGCCAAGTTCGCGGTCGACGGCCTCACCCGCGTGCTGGCGACCGAGACCGGGCCGCTGGGCATCCGGTACCTCGTGGTGGAGCCGAGCGGCTTCGCCACCGACTGGGCCGGCCCGTCCATGCAGGTCCCCGACGTCGCCCCGGAATACGCCGCGACCGTCGGCGCCATGGCCCGCGGGCTCGACCTTCCCGCGTTCACCGCCGGCGACCCGAAGCGGGCCGGCGAGATCTTGGTGCGGGTGGTCAAGAGCGGGAACCTCCCGTCCCATCTGCTGCTCGGCGTCGACGCCGTCGAGATGGCGCAGAGCTACTCGCGCAGCCAACTGGCGGAGTCGGCCGCGTGGGCGGCGGTCAGCCGGTCCGCCGACGTCAGCCAGGAATACCCCGTCGAGCTCCCGAACGAAGAACAGCGATGAGTTTCACGGGCAAGGTCGCGATCGTGACCGGCGCCGGCAGCGGGATGGGCCGGGCGACGGCGGTGCTACTGGCCGGGCGCGGCGCCGCGGTCACGGTCGTCGGCCGGCGGGCCAACAAGCTCGACGAGGTCGTCGAGGAGATCGAGAAGGCGGGCGGACGGGCGCTGGCCGTCTCCGCCGACGTCGGCGACGCCGCCGACGTCGAACGGGCCGTCGCCGAGACGGTCTCGCACTTCGGCGCGCTGCACTACGCCGTCAACAATGCCGGCGTGGCCGGCCGGCAGATCCCGACCGGGGAGCTGCCGCTGGAGGAGTGGCAGCGGGTGCGGAGCATCAACCTCGACGGCCTGTTCTACGGCCTGCGGTACGAGATCCCGGCGATGCTGGCCAGCGGCGGCGGCGCGATCGTCAACATTTCCAGCGTTTTCGCCGACCTCGGCGGGCCGGCCGTGCAGTATTCGACCGCCAAGCACGGGATCCGCGGCCTCACCCGCACCGCCGCGAAGGAGTACGGGTCGCGCGGCATCCGCGTCAACGAGCTGCAGCCGGGCATCATCGAGTCGGAGATGACCGAGGCCGACCCGGCCGGAACGCGGCGCGTCGCCGAGCGTGGCGTGCCGCTCGGCCGGATCGGCACCGGCGAGGAGATCGCCGCCGCGGTGGCGTTTCTGCTCTCGGACGAGGCGTCCTACATCACCGGCGCCCACCTCGCCGTCGACGGCGGCTTCCTCGCCTGAGCCTCCGGCCGACACGACGAACGATCTCGCGCGAACTAGCCCTTGGCCGCTGCCTTCGCCGCCTTCTTGAACGCCCGCACCTCGCCCAGCGACTTCGCGTCCACCACATCCGCCACGCTCCGACGAGAACCCTCCTCGCCGTACGCACCAGCGGCCTCGCGCCAACCCACGGGCTTCACACCCATCTGCTTTCCCAGCAACGCCAAGAAGATCCGCGCCTTCTGGTCACCGAAGCCGGGCAACGCCGTCAGCCGCTTCAGCACCTCCGCGCCGTCCGGCTTGCCCTGCTTCCAGATCGACTCCACCTTGCCGTCGTAGTGCTCGACCAGGAACTGGGCCAGGGTCTGAAGGCGCTTGGCCATGGAGCCGGGGAAACGGTGGATGGCCGGCGGGGTCGACACCAGCGCGGCGAACTCCTCCGGATCGGCCTCGGCGACCCGGTGAACGTCGAACACGCCCATCCGGTCCAGGATCAGCTTCGGCCCCTTGAACGCCTTCTCCATCGGCACCTGTTGATCAAGTAGCATGCCGAACAAGAGCGCGAGGTAGTCGCGGGCGAGCAGGGCGTCAGCCTCGGGTTCCTGGGCGAGACACAACTTGCGAGTCACCGGCGGAGTGTCTCACACGGCCCGGCGAGATCGCTCGTCCACGGCGGCGTCGCGGACCCGGACCCGGCGAATGCTCGGCGAGGGCTCGTTCGACGCAGGGGTGTGGCCGACACCGTGGCAAAACTACGATGATTCCCAGCTCGGTCTCTTGGTCGTCAGGCACATCCGCCTTCCGCACGCGAATTTGGAGGCACCTGTGAAGCTCCTGCTTACGTCAGGTGGAGTCACGAACCCGAGCATCCACTCGGCGCTCGTGGAGCTTCTGGGTAAGCCGATCTCCGAATGCCACGCCCTCTGCGTCCCGACAGCACAGTGGGGCCACCCGATGTGCGGTCCGACATCGGTGCGGGGATTCGTAGCCGCCGAGCCCGTGTGGCAGCACTTCTCGGGCCTGGGCTGGGCGTCGCTCGGTGTCCTCGAGCTCACCGCACTTCCCACCATAGGCACGGAGCGCTGGGTTCCCTGGGTCCGGGAGGCGGACGTGCTCCTGGTCGACGGCGGCGACGCGACGTACCTGTGCCACTGGATGCGGGAGTCCGGGCTGGCCGATCTGCTGCTTTCGCTGCCCGACTTGGTCTGGGTGGGAGTGAGTGCCGGAAGCATGGTGATGACGCCCCGGATCGGAGCGTACTTCGTGGAGTGGCCGGCCGCGCCGGACGACCGCACCCTGGGAGTCGTCGACTTCTCGATCTTCCCGCACCTGAACGCTTTCCCGACGAACACACCGGCTGACGCAGAGCGGTGGGCGGCCGACATCGGCGTCCCGGCCTACGCCATCGACGAACAGACGGCCATCAAGGTCATCGACGGCTCCGTCGAGGTGGTCTCCGAAGGGCAGTGGACGAAGTTCGGGTCATAGCCGCCCGGCATTCGTGACGTCGGGCCCCGCATGAGCTGTCAGCGCCGTGCTTACAGGTGAAGCCGGCTCCCGGTTCACGTGCTGGCTCGGTCCAGCTGTGGGTAAAGGCCTTCGATGGGGCCGGCGAGGCCGGCCTTGACCTGGCGGCTGATCTCGTCGGCGAGGATCTCGAGCTCACCGGTTTCGATGCCGTCGTAGGCTGCGCGGACGACATCGTCCGCGGCGAGCTTCGGGGCGTCGACGTCACGGGCCATCGGCGTGTCGGCGTAGCCGAGGTGGAGCGCCGCGACGTGCACGCCGTCGGGCGCGAGCTTGATCCGTTGGGTGTTGGTGGCCGACCAGAGCGCGGCCTTCGTAGCACTGTAGGCGTCACCGATCGCCAGCCAACTGAGCACGGAGAGCACGTTGAGCACGGTCCCGCGGTTGGCCCGCAGCGCGGGTGCGAATGCGTTGGTCACGGTGAGCGCGCCCCAGAAGTTCGTCTCGAAGAGAGCACGCGCGTCAGTGAGGTCGTCAGCGAGCAGGCTGGAGCGGTTGGCCGCGCCAGCGTTGTTGATGACGACAGTGACATCGGAGATTTCGGCAGCGGCCGCGGTGACCGAGGCAGGATCGGTGACGTCGAGCTGGATCGGTTCTGCGGCGTACACGTGCTCGTCGGCATCGGCTTCGGGCTGCTCGCACCGGGCTTCGGCGCGGAGCTGATCGTGGATCACCGGCGGGCGTGAGAATCACGGCAGTCGCACGCCGGCGAGCTGGGTGGCCTGCGCCACCAGCCGTCCGGTGCTGTCCCAGACGTGACAGGCCTGGTCGACCCACGGCCCGTCGACCAGCCGGGCCTTGTTCACCACCCGCAGTGGTCCCGGCGCCGGCAGAGCCCGCAGGTACGCGGTCAGTTCCAGGGTGGGAACCCAGCCGGTCGTGGCGATGTCGAACGTGGCGGCCGGAAACGCGTCCACCGCGTACAGCAGGGAGACCGGGTCGAAGGACGCGCCGCCGGGCAGGGCGAGCCAGCCTCGGATCTCACCGCGGCCGCTCGGCGAGCCGGCGAACGCCCGGTGGCAGTCGGGATCGAGCCGCACCTCGGCCTCGGCCATGATCGCGGCTGGCTGGCCGGCCGGGGTGACCGGCCCCAGCCGGATCGCCACAGCGGGGTCGGTCATGGCCGGGTCGGGCAGGCTGTCCTGCCAGGCCGGACCGGGCGTCGGCGCGATCGTGCCCATGGTGAACAGGGCCTCCACGCACGGCGTGTCGTCGACCAGCAGCCGGCCGCGCAGTTGGCTGGTCGTCCGGCCGGTGCGCAACGGCTCGACGTGGATCTGGGCCGGCCCGGGCTCGGGCGAGCGCAGGAAGTGGGCGCTGGCCGCGAGCACATGGGGCTGCGTGCTGAGCTCGGCGACGGCGCGGCCGACCATGGCCAGCAGGTAGCCGCCGTTGGGGTGCCCCGCGATCGTCCATCGTGGACTGATGTCGACGGTGAACGCGAACGGGGCCATGGTGGAGACGGCGGTGACATCGGCGAAGGTGGTCACGAGTCGATCCCTTCGGCGGCGCGTTTGCGGGCCCGCGAGGCCCGGAGGTTGGCCGGGTTGCCGCAGGATCGCACGCTGTGCCAGACGCCGTTGTTGTTGCGGGTGTGGTCGTAGAACGTGGCCGGGCATACGGGGTTGCGGCAGGCCTTGAGCCGGCGCCAGGTGCCGTTCTCCTGGGCCAGGAAGCATTCGGCCAGCGCGGCGGCGGCGATCCAGCGCCAGCCGTCGCCGGCCGGCCGCAGCGCGAAGGACGGCCCCGGGGCCACCTCGACGACCGCCGCGCCGGCCAGACCGTCCACAGTGGTCTCGCCGACGACCAGGCCGCGCAGCTGGCGGCGCAGCGCCACCAGCGGGTCGAGATCCTCCGCGGTCAGTCGCGGGGCGGTCAGCGGCCCGCGGTGTTCGGCCAGCGACGACACCGCGCCGGCCAACCACTTCCGGGCCGAGGCCAGGTCCGCCAGGAGGTCGTCGTGCCGGTGCCGGGGCGCCGGGATGCCGTCCGAACAGGTGTTCAGGAAGTCCTGCACGAACCCCAGTCCGCCGGGCGCCGGGACGAGGCCCTCGATGCGTTCGGTGGCGGCCCACTGCGTGGTGATGGTCATGCTCCTCCTCTGCGGTACAGCGTCGACGCACCATTCCACAGCGCACCGGCGTTGAGGCGGGACGGGTGGCGTTCGAGCATGGCGTGGAAGAAGTCCTCGGCGCTGGCGTGCACGGCCAGCAGCTCCCGGGCGTCGAGCAGGTACCGGCGGGTCTCGGCGATCGCCCGGCCGGCGTCGTCGTCCAGACCGGCGTCCTTGTGCCCGGCCGTGATGTGCCGCGCGCCCAGCTGCTCGACCCGATCGATCGCGGCCAGCCACGCGTCCAGCCCGCCGTCGGCCGACTCGGCGAGGTACTGGTGCACGCCGTTGTAGATGACGTCCCCGGCGACGACCAGGCCGAGGTCGGGCACGTGCAGCACGGACGTGTCGTCGGTGTCGCTGTGCCCGACCTCGACGATCACGAGGTCGTGCCCCTCCAGCTGGAACCGGTTGCCCGACACGGTTTCGGCCGACACGGGACTGTCCGGGAGCTGGCCTGGGAACAGCCGGTCCCAGAAGCGGGCCCGGAAGTCGGGGTCGGCGTGCACACGCATCTGGGCGATGGTGCCGGCGGACGCGACGACCCGGGCCCCGGGAAAGCGCTTGCTGAGCGGGCCGGCGCCGAACCAGTGGTCAGCGTGGCCGTGCGTGGCGAAGATGTGGGTGAGCCGCTTGCCGCTGCGCTCGATCCGGTCGCCGATGGCCGCGGTCTGGTCGACGGTCAGCGGCGGATCCACCAGCACGGCGTCGTCCGAGCCGTAGATCAGGGTGCTGGAGATCGGCGAGAACATGCGGCGGTCACCGTTGGGCACCAACTCCTTGATGCTCTGCGGGATCGGGTCGGAGATCAGGACTTCGTAGTCGAGAGACATGGTGGGCTCCAGCTCAGAGGTGCTCGGCGAACCAGGCCACGGCGGCGTCGCGGGCGGCGACGAAGCCGGCGGTGTCCCGGCCGGGCCGGGCGTACGGGGTGAAGTGACCGCCGTCGATCAGCACCAGCTTCTTGGGCTCCAGCGCGTTTTCGTAGGCGGCGAGCGCGAGATCGGTCAGCGTCAGCTCGTCCCGCGTGGCCACGATCATCAGCAGCGGCTTGGGCGAGACCCGGCCGATGAACGCGCCCGGCTCGTAGCCGCGGGCCCAGTCCAGCGAGCGCAGGGTGATCTCGTTGACCCAGCCGGCCGCCGCGACCTCGGGCGAGCCGTAGAAGTCGATCGCCTCGGCCGACCGGAACGCGGCCGGCCGCGCCGGATCGTCGCCGACGACCGGCAGGACCGCGGGCTCGGCCCCGGCCAGGGTGGCCGTGCGATCGCGGTCGATCGCCGCCAGCAGGGCCTCGACCTGGTCGGGGGTGGAGCGCCGCAGGGAACTCTGGTAGTTGCTGATCGCCGGCGCCTGCGCGACGACGGCGGCGACCCGGTGGTCCAGCGCGCCGACCACGATGGCGTGACCGCCGCTGTAACTCGTGCCCCAGACCCCGATCCGGGCCGGGTCGACCTCGGGCCGGCCGCGCAGGAACGTCACCGCGGTGCGCATGTCCTCGACCTGCCGCCACGGGTCGAGGTCGTGGCGGGGCAGGCCGTCGCTGGCGCCCCAGGTGCGGTGGTCGTAGAGCAGCACGGCGAAGCCCGCGTCGGCGAACGCCTCCGCGAGCGGCTCCAGGTAGGCCTCCTTCACACCGGCGAAGCCGTGGGTCATGACGACCCCGGGCCAGGGGCCGTCGCCGGCGGGCCGGTAGAGCCAGCCGCGCAGGGTGATGTCGTCGCGGGCGTCGAACTCGACGTCCGTCCGCCGTGCCGTTGTCATGACACTAGCGTAAGCAGTTAGCTAGTGTCATGACAACCCCGGCCGCCGCGCCCCGGCCGCGCTCGCACGTCGACCCGGAAGCACGGAGCGTCCCTCCCCCTCGGGATATGCCGACTTCGGGGAAAGTTCGTCGCACGAACTGTAGGGTGGCGGCGTGACTAGGGATGACGGTCGGTTGGGCGTGGTGCCCGCACTGGTGCGGTCGACGTTTCTGGTGAACGCGGTGTACGCGGAATCGGCCAGGGAGCACGGCCTGACGTCCCAACAGGGGCAACTGCTGTGCGTGCTGATGGGACGGCCGTACGGCATGGGCGAACTGGGCGCGGTGTTGGGCCTGGCCAAGTCGAGCCTGACGGGCCTGGTGGACCGCACGGAACGCAACGGCCTGGTCCAGCGCGGACAGGATCCCCAGGACGCGCGCGGAATCCGGGTTTCGCTCACGCGGCGGGGCAGCGAGCTGGCGGAGACGTTCTACACGGAGACGTGCCGCCGCATCGACGAGCTGCCGGCAGGCTTCAGCGACACCGAGCGCGGGGCGCTGGACGAGTTGCTGAGCCGGATCGTGCTGAACAACGACGTGCCGGCGGTCTTCGGGGAGTAAGCGGTCACGCCGTAGCGATTGAAGTTCGTGCCACGAACTATTACTGTTCGTGGCACGAACTACCAGAGGGGGCCGTCATGGTTTCAACGGATGTTGTTTTCGGGTTCGGCGCGCACAGCCGCATCGACGAGCGGGCGGAACTGCTGCGGATGGCCCAGGAGGCCGACCGCGCCGGGCTCGACCTCTTCTCGCTGTCGGACCACCCCTACCTGGCCGAGCGCCTGGACGCGTACGCCACGATCGGGTACGTCCTCGGCCGCACGGAACGCCTGGCGGGCTTTGCCAACGTCACCAACCTGCCGACCAGGCCGGCCCCGATGCTGGCCCGGGCGGTGACGACGCTCTCGGCGCTCTCCGACGGCCGCATCGTGCTCGGCATGGGCGCGGGCGGGCTGTGGGACCGGATCGCCGACATGGGCGTGCCCCGCCTGTCCCCCGGCGACGCCGTGGACGCGTTCGAGGAGGCGATCACGCTGGTCAAGGCGCTGTCCGGCGGTGGAGAGCCGGTCAGCTTCACCGGCCGGCACTACCGCGTGGACCAGATCGAGCCGGCCCCGGTCGCGGCGCCGCCGGTGTGGACCGGCTCCGTCGGGGCCAAGTCCCTCGCCGCCACCGGTCGGGTCGCCGACGGTTGGCTCCCCGGCCACGCCGCGGACTGGCTCAGCGACCGGTACCGCCGCTCGCGCCCGATAATCGACGAGGCGGCCGTCAAGGCCGGCCGCGACCCGCGCGAGATCCGCACCGTGTTCAACTTCCCCGGCCGCATCACCGACCAGCCGCTGGCCGCCACCCGCGACGGTGACGGCCGCTGGATCGGCGGTTCCACCGAGCAGTGGATCGAGGAACTGACCACGGCCATCGTGGATCACGGCGCGTCGGGCTTCATGCTGTTCTCGCCGGAGGGCGGCACTCCCGACGCGCTCTCCCTCGGCCGCTGGGCCAACGAGATCGTGCCGGCGGTCCGGGAAGCGTCCAAACAGGACGTCACCGCCTCGTAAGGTCCGAACGGGATCATGCCGCCGCCCGGCCGTCGTTGCAGGGGCAGAGGGCCGGCCGGCGGGGCCGCCCCCGGCGGGTGAGGTGGTTGGATGCGTGCGCTCCTGGCACGGCGCAAGATCGTGGTTCCTGCGGCGGTGGCGGTGATCGTCCTGGTCGGCGTGGGGCTGTGGGCGTTCCAGCCGTGGCGACTGTTCACCAGCAGCACGATCAACGAGAAGCTGGCGGACGCGCCGGTGGCGAAGGGCACGTTCCGGTCGCTGGCGCACCCGACGAGCGGCCAGGCCGAGGTGGCGCGGGGCGCGGACGGCCGGTACGTGGTGCAGCTGCGGAACTTCAGCACGAGCGACGGCCCGGCGGTGCATGTCTGGCTGACGGACAAGGCGCCGGACGCCGGGGATTCCACGTTCGGCCGGGACGGCCAACTGGATCTGGGGGCGTTGAAGGCGACCAACGGCAACGAGGTCTACGAGGTGCCGGCGGGGACCGACGTCTCGCGGTACAAGAGCGTCCTGGTGTGGTGCGAACGCTTCTCGGTGGGCTTCGGGGTGGCCGGCCTCGGCACGTGAAATGCCGCACCGGCAGCCCCTGCCGTCGTCGGGGCCGCCATCGCCTACGGTGGCAGTACGGAGGGAGTGGAGGGCACATGCGGATCGCGGTGATGGGCACGGGCGGGGTCGGCGGCTACTTCGGGGCGAGGCTGGCCGCCGGCGGGCACGACGTGGCGTTCATCGCCCGCGGTGCGCAGCTGGAAGCCCTGCGTGCCAAGGGGTTGCGGGTGGAGAGCCCGCTGGGCGATCTGCACCTGGCCGAGATCGTGGCCACCGACGACCCGGCTGAACTCGAACCCGTCGACCTGGTGCTGTTCGGCGTGAAGCTGTGGGACACCGAGCACGCCGCCGAGCAGATCCGGCCGCTGCTGCGCCCCGGGACGGCGGTGGTGTCGTTCCAGAACGGCGTGGTGAAGGACGACATCCTGCGCCGGGTCCTCGGGCCCGAGCACGTGCTCGGCGGCGTCTGCTACATCGCGGCGACCATCGCCGAGCCGGGCGTGATCAAGCATGCCAACACGTTGCAGCGACTGGTGTTCGGCGAGTACGACGGCATGCCGTCGGCGCGGGTCGAGGCGTTTCGGAACGCCTGCGCGGACAGTGGCATCGACGTCGAGGTGAGCCCGGACATCGAGCGCACGATCTGGGAGAAGTTCGTGTTCCTGGTCGGCCTGTCCGGCACCACCAGCCTGGCCCGCACGCCGATCGGCCCGATCCGCGCCAACCCGCGGTCCCGGGCTTTCCTGCACGACGTGATGGACGAGGTCGTGCAGGTCGCCCGGGCCGCCGGGGTCGAGCTACCGGCCGACTACGCCGAGGACCGGATGGCGTTCGTGGACACGGTCGCCGAGACGATGACGTCCTCGATGCACCACGACCTGGAGCGCGGCAACCGGTTGGAAGTCCCGTGGCTCAGCGGTGACGTCGTCGACCGCGCCCGCGCCCTCGGCGTGCCGGCGCCGGCGAACCGGGCCATCGCCGACATGTTGTCCGTGCACGCCGAGGGTGCTCAGAGCGCGCCGATCGCCTCGCACGCCTTGCGGACGCCGTCCCCGTAGGCGGGATCGGCCTTGGCGCAGTTGGCGATGTGCTTCTCGATCGTCTCCCGGCGCGCGCCCTTGATGGCACGGGCGGTGTTGTCGAACAGCACCTGCTGCTGGTCGCCGGTCATCAGGCGGAACAGGTCGCCGGGCTGCTGGTAGTAGTTGTCGTCGTCGGCCCGGAAGTCGAACCGGTCGGCGGTGGCGCCGACGGCCTGCGGCGGGTCGGCGTAGGCGGGCTGCTCGGCCCAACGGCCGAAGTTGTTCGGCTCGATGCCGGGCACGCCGCCCTGGTTGCCGTCGACGCGCATCGCGCCGTCGCGGTGATAGGTGTTGACCAGCGCCGCCGCCCGGGGGTGGTTCACCGGAATCTGGTGGTGGTTCACGCCGAGCCGGTAGCGCGCGGCGTCGCCGTAGGAGAACAGCCGGCCCTGCAGCATCCGGTCCGGGCTGAACGAGATGCCGGGCACGAGGTTGGCCGGCGTGAACGCGGCCTGCTCGACGTCGGCGAAGTAGTTGTCGGGGTTGCGGTCGAGGGTCAACTCGCCGACCTCGATCAGCGGATAGTCCTTCTTGCTCCACACCTTCGTCAGGTCGAACGGATGGAAGCGGTAGCCGGCCGCGTCGGCCTCGGGCATGACCTGCACGCACAGCGTCCACTTGGGATGGTCGCCGCGCTCGATCGCCTCGTACAGGTCGCGCTGGTGTGACTCGCGGTCGCCGGCGATGACCCGGCCCGCCTCCTCGTCGGTCAGGTTCTCGATGCCCTGCCGCGTGCGGAAGTGGAACTTCACCCAGTGCCGCTCGCCGTCGGCGTTGATCAGGCTGAACGTGTGCGAGCCGAAGCCGTGCATGTGCCGGTAGGACCTGGGGATCCCGCGGTCGCTCATCACAATGGTGACCTGGTGCAGCGCCTCGGGCAGGTTCACCCAGAAGCCCCAGTTGTTCTCCGGATCGCGCAGGTTGGTGCGGGGGTCGCGCTTCACGGCCCGGTTGAGGTCCGGGAACTTCAGTGGGTCGCGGAAGAAGAAGACCGGCGTGTTGTTGCCGACGACGTCCCAGTTCCCCTCCGGCGTGTAGAAGCGGACTGCGAAGCCGCGGATGTCTCGCTCCGCGTCGGCCGCGCCGCGCTCGCCCGCGACGGTGGAGAACCGCAGGAACACCTCGCACTCGTTGCCGATCTTGTCGAACAGCGCCGCCTTGGTGTAGCGGGTGATGTCCCCCGTGACGCGGAACGTGCCGAACGCGCCCGAGCCCTTCGCGTGCATCCGCCGCTCCGGGATCACCTCCCGGTCGAAGTGCGCGAGTTTCTCCAGGAACCACAGGTCCTGCAGCAGCATCGGCCCGCGCGGTCCGGCCGTCAGGCTGTTCTGGTTGTCGGCGACCGGTGCGCCGGCCGCGGTCGTCAGCGGCTTGGTGTTCTCTTCGAAAGCCATCACGCCTCCCTGGGGTCCCTGCCACCCCACCACTCTTTCTGGAATGAGTCAAGAAAACGAGCGGATCCGGACAGCGCGATGTCCGGATCCGTGGTTGTGCGGCACCGGGTTGCTGGCTACGGAGGGGCGACCGCGTCGAGGGCCGTGGGGCAGGAGGGGCGAGGCGGAGGGCGCGGCGATCGGCGGCGACTGGTGGGAGATCATCCCGTTGGGCCTGATGGAACGCGGCCTCGCATTCACGGAAGTCGTTGCGCTGGCGGCCCTCGCGGTGCCGGTGGTGCACACCGTGGCCCCGACCCCGGAGCTCGCCGTCACGCGGTGACGGATCACCGGAACAGGTGTGCCCGCAAAGCCCCTGCGATTGGCCGTCCGTGCATAGGGAACTGCCATCTGCGTCCCTTTCCTTGCCGGCCGTCCGGCCCACACCTAGCGTCGCCATCACTTGCGCTGAATGGAGTTTTCATGGTCAAGAGATGGCTGCTGGCGTCGGCGACGGCCGCCGCGCTGGTGCTCGCGTCGGGGGCGACGGCCACGGCGTCCAGCGCCCCGATCTACCTGTCGCTCGGCGATTCGCTGTCGGTGGGCGTCCAGCCGGACGCCCAGGGCGTCAGCCGCCCGACCGATCAGGGCTTCGACCGCGACATCGCGCACGGCCTGCGGCTGACCGAACTCGGCTGCCCGGCCGAGACCACCACCAGCATGATCAACGGCGGGGTGTGCGCGTACCCTGGCGCGAAGTCGCAACTGGACGCCGCGGTGAACTTCCTGTCCGCCCACAAGGGACAGGTCGCGCTGGTGTCGGTCGTGATCGGCGCGACGGACGTGGAGAACTGCGCGACGCCGACCGGAATCGACCTGAACTGCGTCACCCAGGGCATCGGGGCGATCCAGGCCAACCTGCCGGTGATCGTCGACCGCCTCCGGGCCGCCGCGCCGCGGGCCGAGTTCGTCGGCCTCAACCTGTACGACCCGTTCCTCGCCACGTTCCTGCAGGGCGAGGCCGGGCAGCAGCTGGCCCGCCAGTCCGTGCCGTTGACGCAGCAGGTCAACGGCGTACTCGCCGCCGCGTACGGCAGGTACGGCGTGCCGGTGGCGGACGTGGAGACCGCTTTCCACACCACCGACTTCACCCCGGGCGCGAACGGCATTCCGCGCAACGTGGCCACGATCTGCCAGGACACGTTCATGTGCCAGCCGCCGCCGGTCGGCCCGAACATCCACCCGAACCGGGCCGGCTACTGCGTGATGGCCGGCGCCGTGTTGGAGAAGCTGTTCAGCCGCCGGTGATCTCGCCGCCGGCCGTCGTGGCGACCGCGTCGCCACGACGGCCGGCGAGACATCCCGTCCGGCCCGGTCGGATGGTCACGCTCCTGTCCCTGTTTTCCGGGAGAACGGGCCGGATTTCCGTGTTATAGCCGGACGTTCTGCCTGCGCCCAATCGGTTGAACAATCGGTCGAACATCACCACGGCGGCTGTTTCCCGTGGTTATCGTGCTGTCGTGTTCCCGGCACCTACCCGTGTGTGGTGGGCCGCTCTGGTGATCGTCGCGGCGGTACTGGAGCTGTGCTACCCACCGTCCCTGCTGACCCGACTCGCGGTCGGGATGCTCGCCCTGGTCGCGGCGGTCCTGGGCGGCATAGTGCTGTGGAGCGCACGCGAGGAACCCGAGCCGGCGCCGGCCCCGATCATCGAGCCCCCGCCCGTTCCCGTGCCGGTGGAACCGCCGCCACCGCTGAACGAACAGGTGTCGCCCCGGTTCGGCCGGGGCAGCAAGGCGCAGGCGCTGCCGTGGTTGCTGTCGCCGCACGCCGTCTACCCCGGCATCGCGGCGGACGAGGGGCGGCTGGGCGACCTGACCGTGCGAGCGGCGTCGGTGATCGGTCCGGGACACCGCTGCGAGGAACCCGTCTCGCCCCGTCAGGACGCCTACCGTCTGGGACGGGACGACGCCGGCCAACACCTTGTCGTCGCGGTCGCGGACGGCGTGTCCAGCAGCGCGTTCGCGGAACTGGGAGCGACGGTGGCGGCCAGCGCGGCCGTGAACCTGTTGCGGGAGCGGCTCAATCGGGCCGACACCATCGCGTGGCTGGAGGTCTACGGCGGCATCGCCGCCCAGATGGCGGAGGCCGCCGCCACCCGGAACCTACGCAATGCCGACGTCTACACCGCCCTGGTCACCGCGATCATCCCGGCCGGACCGGCCGGGTGGGACCGCGAGATGTGGGTGGCCTGGGTCGGCGACGCGTCGGTGTGGCTGTTACGGGACAACGAATGGATCTTCGTCGCGGGTGACAGGAAGCGGTCCAGCGGCGGCCTGGAGTCGAACGTCGTCGCCAACGTGCTGCCGGACGGCCCGCATGCCGTTGCCACGGCGGCCGTTCGGCTGGGCACGGGCTCGGTCGTCGCCATCGTGACCGACGGCGTCGGCGACGCGCTGGCCACCCTGCCCGAGGCCAACCGGTACTTCGCCCGCAGCTGGGCCACTCCGCCCTCCTCCACCGCCTTCATCGACGACGTCGGCTATGACGCGGAGAGCTTCCAGGACGATCGCACCGCCGTGGCGGTGTGGGTGTCACCATGACCTGGCGCCTGCCCGCGGTGGTCACCCTCGACGAGATCGGGCCGCTCGCCGGGACGATCAGCGACGCCGCCGGCCAGAGCACCGGCATCCACCCGCTCGACGATCATCCCGGCTGGCTGGCCAAGCTCTACCGGACGCCCGGCGGCGCGGCCGACGCGAAACGCCTGGACGACCTGATCGCGTTACCCGTCGACGGTCTGCTGCGCGACGCCACGTCGTGGCCGGTCGCCCGGATCGCCGCCGACGAGAAGACGCTGGGCTGCGTGATTCCGACCGCGCCGGACCGGTTCCGGCGCGACGACGGCGTGTGGCGGGAGATCGACTGGCTGGCCAAGCCCGACCACCTCTTCGTCCGCCGCGGCCTGACCGTGCCGACCCGGGCGGACCGCTTGTCCATCTGCCGCAACCTGGTCGACGTCGCGGCGGCGCTGGAGCGGCACGAGCTCGTCTACTCCGACTGGTCCTACTCCAACGCCTTCTGGTGCGACACCGACGGTTCCGTGTTCGTGATCGACATCGACGGCTGCGGGCCGGGCCCCGTGCCGAACATCTTCCAACCCAACTGGGACGATCCGCTGACCCGGCGGCCGATGCTCGCCGACGCCTGCACCGACCGCTACCGGGTCGCCCTGCTCGTCACCCGCTGCCTCACCGGCGAACGGGAACTTCCGTTGGCGCTCAACGCCTTGGCCGACTCGGACGGGCTGGGCAACCGCGGGCTGCGGGAGGTCCTGCTCGACATCCTGCTCAGCACGGACCGCGAGCGCCGGCCCTCGCTGTCCGACCTGGCCACGGTGATCGCCGGCGGCCTGTACGTCAGTTTCGGGCCCAGGCCGGAACGGATCGCGCTGCCGCCGCGTCCGATCGTCAGCGCCCCCAAGGAACCCGAGCAGCCGCCCGACGCCGAACCCACGCCGGCCGAGTCCCGGCAGGGCGTGGTCGCCGTTGTGGTCGTGCTGCTGCTGATCCTGGCGATCTTCGTGATCGCCGCTCTCGCGCACTAGAAGGAGGCCCGGGTGGACGACGTCCCGTACTCGATGCGGCAGAAGTGCCTGCCGACCTACCTGGTCATCGACGCGTCGCACTCGATGACGCCGTACCAGGACATGGTCAACCGGACGCTGGACCGGTTGCACCGCAAGCTGGCCGACAGCCCGCGGGTGTCCGAGTTCGCGCACATGTCGATCATCGCCTTCTCCTCGTCGGCGCAGCTGGTGATCGAGATGACCGACCTGGAGCTGATCCCGGCCATGCCGGAGGTGGTGTGCAGCGGCAACACCGACTACCGCGCCGCGTTCGACCTGGTGCGGGCCCGCATCGACATCGACGTGGCCGCGCTCAACGCGCGCGGCCGGGCGGTGCTGCGGCCGGCGATGTTCTTCCTGACCGACGGGCAGCCCACCGAGCCCGGCTGGGAGGCGGCGTTCAAGAAGCTGGTGGATCCCGCCTGGAAGCGGCATCCGCACGTGATCACCTACGGCTTCGGCACCGTGCAGAGCGAGGTGCTGGCCAAGGTCGCCACCAAGGCCGCGTTCTACGCCGAGGAGGGGACCCGGCAGGACGAGGCCCTCACGCAGGCGATCAACAGCCTGCTGAACTCGCTGGTGGCGTCCTCGCGCGCGGAGGAGATGCAGATCCCGACGGTGGCCGAGGGCTACCGGACCATTCCCGTCGAGTACATGGACTGACGACAGGTCAGGTGACGACATGACGTGCCAGCGGTGCGGCTGGGACAATCCGAGCAACTTCCTGGTGTGCGAGCGCTGCGGCGCGAAGCGGGTGATCGACCTCTCCGGGGCGGGCCCCGCCGGCCCGACCTCCGCCGCGTCCGCCCCTGCCGGCACCGCCGGGTTCGCCCGGGACGCGACGCGCTACCTGTGCGCGGCGGTGCAGCTCAGTCCGAGCCTCAACGACAAGGCGCTGCGCGGAATCCTGCACGAGCAGCACCGCGCCATCGCCTCGTCGCCCGGTGTCGACCTGGTCACCGTGCTCAAGTACGGGCTGGCCGCGCGGCAACGACATCTGCTACGGGACGGGCTGCTCGGCCTGATCCTGCTGATCTTCCTGATCATGTTCCTCCGGTCGCCCCTGGTGGCCTTCGGCTGGATCATCCCGCTGGGCCTCGGCGCGTGGCTCACGGTGTTCGTGGAGTCGCTGGTCGCCCACTACGGCGTGGTCGCGGCCCACCTGGGGCGCACGACGTTCGATCCGGCGAAGGCCCCCGAGCCGGACAACCCGCGCGATCGGCGGCGGCTGGCCGAGATCGGCGCCCGGGACCGGGGCAATGTCACGGTGTTCGCCGCCTACTCGCCGTTCGTCGGCTACGGGCAGCCGGCCGAGAAGTGGTCGTTCACGCTCAACGTGGCCAAACCCGCGGAGGGCAAGAAGGTCGTGCCGTTCGCCGTGCAGGAGGTGCACGACTTCGTCGCCGACGACGTGCGGCAGCTGGGCCTGCCCGGGATCGTGGTCGAGGACCGGCTGTTCGTCAACGGGCTGGATCTGTTGCACGGCTTCGAACCCGAGGTGCAGCAGGCGGTGCTGCCGGACGAGCTGGCCGCCCCGGTGTCCCGTGTGGACGCTGCCTTGTTCTCCCGGCTGCAGGAGAACCCCAAGAGCCGGGCGCGGCCGTACCTCGTGGTGCGCATCGGCGGCTGGAGCGGCCAGCTGGTGGTGACGATGTTCCTGCGGTTCGCCCTGTTGCCGCAGAAGGACATGCTGTTCGTGGAGGCGAACTACTCGCTGCTGCCGCCGATGCGGCAGGACTACCTGGTGGTGGACCGGTTGCTCGGCCGGCCGACGTGGCGCCAGGTGAGCCGGGTGGCGTCGGTGAGCCTGATCAAGGCGGTGCCGGCCCTGTTCGGCGGCTTCTTCCGCACGGTCGCGGTGCCGCTGGCCGCCCTGGGCCGGCCGGGCAAGCTGCGCCGGGAGGCGCGGGAGATCACCCAGGACCGGTCGTTCAACTACGGCGCCGGGCAGAGCCTGCGCGAGCAGGCGGCCGACACCCGGTACCACCGCTACTTCCAGCAGCTGGACCGGGAGATGTACGGGAAGCTGGCGGAGCGGCGGGTGATGGACGCGCTCACCCGGTTCCTGGACGACCACAACATCGACACCAGCGAGCTGGTCGAGCGGACGACGATGATCACGAACAACGGCATCTACGTCACCGGCGAGGGCAAGATCGACGCGAAGAGCATCGCCGTCGGCGCCAACGCCGTCGCGCGCACGTTCAACCGCGTGACCCAGGCCCGCGGCTCCGGCGGCCAGGACTGACGCCGGTGGAGGTGGGCCAGGTCGTCGGCGGTCGCTACCGGCTCGTCGCCGTGCTCGGGCCGGGCCGCTGGCGCGCGTCCGGCGACGTCATGCTCACCGAGGTCGCCGGCACGGCTTGTTCCTGGCCGCTTTCCTTACGTGCCAACCCGAATCTGGTGTTCCCCGACGAGATAGTCACCGACGGGGAGCGGTCGTGGGCGGTGTCGCGGCTGGTCGAGGGCCGTTCACTGGCCGACGACGTCGACGCGTACGGGCCGCTGGACTCGGATGCCGCCGGCCGCGTAGCTCGGGACCTGTTGTCCGCCTTGGCTTCCGTGCACGCGGCCGGGGTGGCGCACGGGGGCATCTCCGCCGCCACGGTGTTGTTGGCCGGCACCGGCGAGGCGCTGCTCGCCGGCTTCCCGGTGGCCGAGGCGACTCCGGCCGGCGATCTCCGTGCGCTCGGTGAGACGCTGCGGCTCGCCGTCGGGGAGGGCGTGCTGGAGGAGTTGATCGCCCGGCTCCTCGCCGACGAGCCGGCCATCCCCGAGGCGTTGGCCGCGCTGGAACCGCCGCAGCCGACCAACGAGCAGCCGGCCACCACCGCGCCGGCCCCGCGTCCGCCGGCTTTCTCCCCCGCGGCCGGCGGCATTCTGACGCTCATCGCCGTGGTCCTGATCGTCGTCATCGTCGCGGCCAACTCCCACGACTCGACGCCGGCCTCCTCCCCCACGACCACCACCCACGAGTACATCGCCGACACGACCACCGAGACCACGACAACCACCGAGACGACGACAACGACCACCGAGGAGCCGACCACCACCACGGCCGACACGGCATCGCTCGACGCGAGCGGCACCGACGACACCCCGCTCACCGCCGCCGCCCTGCTGCCCGACCAGTTCACCGACGACAAGGACGTCACCTACACGCTGCGGTCCGCCGGCGTGCGGAACGACTGCGGCAACCCGTGGGAGACCGACGAGGTCGCCGGCATCCTGGCCAAGGCCGGCTGCGAGAAGCTGATCAGCGGCAGCTACCTCGACACCGGCAACCACATCATGGTGTGGGTCGCCGTCGCGCCCCTACCCGACGTCCAGGCGGCCGCCTCCGCGCACGACGCCCTGCGCGGCACGCACAGCGGCGACTGGGGTGTGCAGTGCCCGAACGACGGCCCCGGGGCCTCCGTGTGCGACGCCTCCTGGGACGCCTTCAACAACGCCGAGCAGTACGGCTACATCGGCCATCACCACCGCTATCTGGTCCACGCCATTGCGCTCTACGTGAACCTCGGGCAGGGCACCGACGAGCAGCCGTGGCTGATGGCCGCGTCGGACAAGGCCGTCAGGGTGGCCGGTCCCTAGTTCGGGGCGACGAACACGCAGAACGGGTGCCCGGACGGGTCGGCGTACACGTACAGCGGCTCCTGCGGATCCTTCGACCGGTCGAGCAGCAGCCGGGCCCCGAGCCGCAGCGCGTTGTCGTGCACGGCGGCGAGGTCCTCGACAGTCGGCACGGTCAGGTCGAGGTGCAGCTGCTGCGGGTGCTCGCCCTCCGGCCACGTGGCCTCGGGCAGCTCGTCCACCTGCTGGAACGCGATCTGTGCGCCACCGGGGTTGCGCAGCACCAGCCAGTCGCGGCCGAGCGGGTCGGGCTCGCCGGCCGCCGGCGGCTCATCGCCCGGCCGGTAGTGCAGGCCGAGGAGCTGACGGTAGAACTCGGCCAGCCCGCGGGCGTCGGTGGTGTCGAGGACGACCTGACGGAAGTTCGGCACGGTTTCCACGACACACAGCCTGGCACGGCTCTACGCTCCCGTCATGCCGGTCTCCGAGAAAGTACGCGCCGCCGCCCGCACGTTCCTCGACCCCGACGACGAGATCCGCTACATCTTCCCGGCGGTGCTGTCGACGAGCTCGCGGCCGTACGTGCTGGTCGTCGTCAGCGACAAAGCGCTGAAGGTGCTGTCCACCGGGCACTGGAGCCGGACCGTGCCCAAGACGCTGGAGGCGGAGTTCCCGAGGCAGACCCGGCTCGGCCCGGTCGAGACGCACCTGGGCGCGCGGTTCACGCTCGGCGGCTTCAGCTACGAACTGGACGAGGAGTACATCGCCGTGGTCAACGCCGCCGACCTGGAGCGCGGGGCCGGCGAGCTGCCGCCGGACCCGCTGCCCGACCTGTGAGGGTCAGTCGACCCGCATCGCCGTGACCGGGCTTTCCCGGGCTGCCCGCCGCGCGGGCAGCAAGCCGGCGGTCATCGTCAGCACGACCAGGCCAGCACCGGCTCCCAGCAGCGTCGGCACCGGCACGGTGAGTGGCGCGCCGAGGCCGAGTGACAGCACCGCCAGCCACGCGTGCGGGATGCCGATGATCAGTCCGAACAGGACGCCGATCACGCCGTGCAGCGCGGCTTCCGACACGGTGATGCCGCCGAGGGCGAGCCGGGTCAGGCCGATCGCGCGCAGCATCCCCGACTCCCGCCGCCGCTCGACCACCGACAGCGCGGCGGTCGTGCCGACGCCGACGATCGCGATCAGGAGCGTGAGCGCGAGCACCGCCAGGGCGAGAATCTCCAGCGAGGCGACGAGATCACGCTGCTGGTCCCGGTACCGGGACAGCACGTCGACCTTGACGCTGTCGCCGTAGCTCTGCGGGGAATCCGTGGTCAGCAGCACGTTCGTCGGCCGCTCCGGCACGCCGGCCCGGCTCAGGTCCGTGTGGTCGATCACCAGCCCGTGACCGGCGATGAGGTCCCCCACGACGATGGCGGCCACCCGGATGTGCAGGTCACCGAGGGAGATGGTGTCGCCGAGCTTGACCTTCAGTATCTCGGCGTACTTGGCCGAGACCGCCGCCCGGCCGGGCCCGAGGTCGTCCAGAGCGCCCACCGTGGTCCGGATCTGGCCGAGCAGCGGCAGCTTCTTGATGTCCACATCGGACACCTCCAGGTTGGTGGGGGAACCGTTGGTCACGACGTCCTCCCGCGCGACCCGGTACTTCAGGCCGGTCAGCCTGGCCAGCACGGCATCGGGGATCGGCTCGTCCTCCGTCAGCCCGCTCACCTCGACATCGGCCGGGAACGCCGCCGCGAGCTGGGCATCGTTGAAGGTGCGCACGGTCTCGCCGCCGACCAGCACGCCCGTCAGCAGCCCAGTTCCCAGCGCGACCACCGCCGACACGGCCGCCGCACGTCGGGGCGCACCGCCAACTCCTTGCACAGCAAGGCGAACGGTCGGCCCGAGCGGCGCAAGCACGGCGTTGATGCCGCGCAGCACGGGTCGTAGCAACACCGGCCCCAGCGCCAGGAGGGCACAGAAGGTCAGCGTGCCGCTGGCGATGGTCAGCAGCAGGAAGTGCAGAACCGCGCCGCCCGGCCGGGACGTGGCGGTGATGCCGTCGCCGAAGGCCTTGTACGACACCAACCCCGCAGCGGCCAGCAACAGCACACCCGTGACCACCCGCAGCCGGCTCGCCGTCGACGAATCACGCTCGGTGTCGGTGACCCGCAACGCCTCCAGCGGCGAAATCCTGGTGGCGGACTGCGCCGGTGTGACCGCGGCCAGCAGCGCGACGAGAATCGATGCCAGGACCACGAGCGATGTGAACGGCAACGCCGGTCCCGGTCCGCTCACGCCGAGCAGTCGTGCCACCAGGAAACCCGCGCCGATGGCTGCCGCCGTGCCGACGAGACCGGCGACGAACCCGACCAGCGCCCCCTCGGCGACGAAGGCCCACACCAGCTTCCGCCGCGGCGCGCCGACCGCCCGTAGCAGCGCGGTCTGCCGCATCCGCTGCGCGAACACGATGCGGAACGTCGAGGTGGCCATGAGCAGCGCGGCGATCACCGCGACGACGACAAACGCCGTCAGCACCGCCAGCAACCTCTCCACCTTGCTGTCAACGCCGGCGATCGCCTCCGCCCGAGCGTCGTCCGCGCTCTTGGCGCCCCACAGCGGCGCCGATCCCCTGATGTCGATCCGGTCGAGCCGAGCCGGCGTGACCGCGAGCAGGTTGGTGTCCGTCATGTACGCCGCGGGCCCATCGGCGGACGGGGCGTCGACGATCGCCGTGACCGTCAACGACTTCCCGCCCACCGGCACGGTCGAGCCGATCTTCAGCCCGGATGTGGTCGAGGCGGCGATCTGGTTGGCGGACTGGGGATACGTGCCCGAGGCGACGCGGATCCGGCTCAGCGGCCCCGATCCCGGATCGGCGGTGAGCACGATCCGCTTTCCGCCAACGGTCAGCGGCACCACCATGCGGCCGGTCGCCTCCACGACACCGGGCTCGTGCCGGACCTTGTTCAGCTGCGCCGAGGCTTCGCTGCCATCGGGCTCCGCCACTTCGTCCACACCGGACGGAATGGCGGTGATCGTCGCGTACGCCGTCTCCTTGGCGATGTCGTGGGTCAACATCGCCGCCGTGGCGAAGAAGGCCGCGACGGCGATGGCGACGCCGGTCAGCGCGAGCCGGGCCGGCTTGCGCAGCACGCCCCGCAGGTGAGTGGCGACGAAGTTCATGCGGCGACCCGCCCGTCGGCCATAGTGACGATCCGGTCCGCATAGGACGCGGCGACCTGGTCGTGCGTGACCATGACGGTCGTCTGCCCGAAGTCCCGCACCGCCGTGCGCAGCAGTTCCAGCACCTGCTCGCCGGCGGCCGAGTCCAGGTTGCCGGTCGGCTCGTCGGCGAAGATCACCTCGGGCCGGCCGAGCATGGCCCGCGCGATGGCGACGCGCTGCTGCTGGCCGCCGGACAGCTCGGACGGCAGGTGCCGCAGCCGGTCCCCGATGCCGAGCATCTCCACCAGGTCGCGGAATCGCCCCTTGTCCACCGAGCGACCGGCCAGGCCGGCCGGCAGCAGGATGTTCTCCCGCGCGGTCAGCTGCGGCAGCAGGTTGAACGACTGGAACACGAAGCCGACGCGGTCCAGGCGCAGCCGGGTCAGCCGGCGGTCGGGCAGCGCGGTGAGGTCGGTGTCGCCGAGCAGCACTCGTCCGGACGTGGGCGTGTCGAGGCCGGCGAGGCACTGCATCAGGGTGGACTTGCCGGAGCCGGATGGTCCGACGATCGCCGTCAGCCGGGCCCGGCCGAACGCGACGCTCACGCCGTCCAGCGCGCGCACCTGCGCCGGCCCCTGCCCGTAGACCTTGACCAGGTCCATCGCGGTGATCGCTTCTGACATGCGCCCAGGCTCGCCGCTGCGGTCCACCCGCCGCCTCGGCCCAAGGACGGGTCCGGCTATGACTTTCGGCCGACCTGCGGCCCCGGCCGGAATGACTACGCTGCCCCACATGCGCTACCTGTGGGCACTGTGCTGGCTGGCCGGCGCCGCCCTGCTGCTCACGCTCGGCGCCGTCGACTACCTGGCCGGCACCATCCGCGACGATCCGCTCGGCGTGATCCAGCTCGGCTCCGGCATGCTGGCCGGCCTGGTCGCGCTGGCCGGTCCCGGCCTGGGGCCGGTGACGCTGCCGGTCGTGGCGCTGCTGCCGGCCATGACCACGTTCGCCGCCACGGTCCTCACCGCGGGCACGGCCGACCGCCGAGCGCCGTTCGCCTTCACGGCAACGGTCGCGCTGTGCTGGCTGATCGCGTTGGTCGCCTGGCGCGGCCGGACCGCGCTGGCGGCGGTCACCGTGCCGGTGCTGGCGGCGGCCGTGGTGCTGCAGCCGATCCTGCCGCGCAGCAGCGACCTCAACGTGATCGCCGCGCTGGCGCTGTCCCTGCTGCTGGTGGTGTCGATCGCCGCCGGGCTGGCCGCCCGGCTGGTCGGGATCAGCCGGGAGCGGCAGGCCGCCGCGATCCGGCTGGCCCAGCGGGCCGAGTTCGCCCGCGACCTGCACGACTACGTCGGCCACCACGTCACCGGCATCGTCCTGCTGGCGCAGGGGGCGCGGGCGATGGCCGAGAAGAAGCCGGAGCTGGTGCTGCCCGCGCTGGAACGGATCGAGCAGGCCGGCACCGAGGCGATGGCGACCATGCGGCGCATGGTCGGCCTGCTGCGCGACGCCGACGCCGGCACGGATTTCAGTCCACCCGCGACGATCGCCGACGTCGAACGGCTCGTCACCGAGTTCGGGCCGTCCGCGACCTTGTCGTTGGACGGCGAGTTCGACGGGCTGCCGGCCGAGCTGCAGTCCACTGTGCACCGAGTGGTGATGGAGGCGTTGACCAACGTGCGCAAGCATTCCGACGCGGCACGGGAGGTGCGGGTGGAGATTTCCCGTTCCGGGGAATGGGTGCGGGTGCTGGTCGCCGACGACGGCCGGGCCCGGCACGCCGGCCGCGGCGGCTTCGGGCTGCGGGGGCTGGGCGAACGCGTGGCCGCGGTGGGTGGCAGCATCAAGGCCGGACCGGGCGCCGCCGGCGGCTGGGTGGTCGAGGCGAGCCTGCCGGTGGGAGGGAACTGACGTGACCGTCAAGGTGCTGATCGCCGACGACCAGGCGATGATCCGGGCCGGCATCGCCATGATCCTGGCGGCCGAGAACGACATCGAGGTCATCGGCGAGGCGGTCGACGGCGTGCACGCGGTGGAGCTGGCCGACCGGCTTTCCCCGGACGTCGTGCTGATGGACATCCGGATGCCGAAGATGGACGGCCTGCAGGCGTTGCGGCAGCTGACCAAGCCCGGGCGGGTCGCCGCGCCGAGGGTGGTCGTGGTGACCACCTTCGACGACGACGAGTACGTGTACCAGGCGTTGCGCGGCGGCGCGTACGGTTTCCTGCTCAAGGACTCCGGCGCCGCCCTGCTGGTCGAGGCCGTCCGCGCGGCCGCCGCCGGCGAGGCCCTCGTCAGCCCAGCGATCACGGTGAAGTTGTTGCGGCAGCTCAGTTCCCCGTCGGCGCCGCCGCCCGCCGCCGACCTGTCCGCCCGCGAGCTCGACGTCGTTCGGTTGGTGGCCAAGGGGTTGACGAACACCGAGATCGCCGGGCGGCTGTTCATCTCCGTCGGCACCGTGAAGACGCATCTGGGCAACGTGCAGGCGAAGCTGACCGCCCGCAACCGGGTCGAGATCGCGATGTGGGCCTGGCAGTCGGGAATCGTCGACCGCTGACCCGCACGTCAGTTGTCGGTGCTCTCGGTGATGTCGGCGTCGCACTGCACCGTGCCCTTGCCGTCCCTGGTGATCGGGCTGTCCTTCTCGATCGTGACGGCGCAGCCGACCGGCTTGCCGTCGGCCGACTTGGCCGACACCGACACGTGCCCGAGGCCGGCGGCGAGGACCTTCTGGTGGAACGGCAGGGTCTCGATGGTGGTGGTCTTCTTCGGCGTGCTGTCCGGCTTCTTGTTGTCGGAGTTGCCCGGCTGGGTCGGGTACTCGATCGTGACCTCGGCGGAGCCCTGGCCGGTGACCTGGAGCGCGACCTCGTAGGTGTAGCTCTTGTTGCCGCATCCGGCGAGCAGGCCACCGCCGACCGCGACCAGAGTGACCATCGGAATCAGGCGGCTCATCGTCATGCCCGTATCGTCACGGCTGGAGTGTCGCGGCCGCCTCTGCCGACGGACGGATTCGCCTCTTACTTTCGGCCGATCCTCATCCCTTCACCGAGCCGCTCAACCCGCCGACGATCCGGCGTTCCGCCAGCACGAACACACCCAGCGCCGGCACCATCGACAACGTCGTGAAGGCCAGGATCCGGGCCGTGTCCTGCGAGTACTGGGACTGGAAGGTGGCGACGCCGAGGGGCAGCGTGAAGTGCGACTGGTCGTTGAACACCAGCAGCGGCAACAGATAGGCGTTCCAGCTGGTGACGAAGGCCAGCACCGTCACCGTGCTCAGTGCCGGCATCGACAGCGGCAGCAGGATCCGCCAGAAGAACCCCAGCCGAGACGCCCCGTCCAGGATGGCCGCGTCCTCCACTTCCTGGGGGATCTCCAGCATGAACGGCCGCAGGATCAGGATCGTCACCGGCAACGAGAAGGCCGCCTCCGGAATGGCCACGCCCAGCGGGTTCTCCAGCAACCCGATCTGCCTCAGCAGCAGGTAGAGCGGCAGCGACGCCACCGCCAGCGGGAACAACAGGCCGACCGTGAACAGCCCGTACAACGCCTCCCGGCCGCGGAACCGGTAGCGCGACAGGGCAAATCCCGCCATCGCGCCCAACCCGACCGCCAGCGCGGTGGCGATGACGGCGATCACCGCGCTGTTCCACAGGAAGTGCCAGAAGGCCGACGTCCCGAGGATCGCCACGTAGTTGTCGATCACCCACGGGCTCGGCCACCCCACGGGAGCGGCGTTGACCTGCGCGGTGGTGCGGAAGCCGCCGACCACCACGAACAGCAGCGGCACCACGGTGATGCCGACGACCAGAATCGCGGCCAGGTAGGCGAGTACGGTGGCGGGCTTCACCGTGGCACGCCGCTCGGTGACAGCGGCGGGTGATGCGGCCGGGAGGTGGGCAACGGTCACCTCAATGCCCCTTCGGTGTCCCTGCGCAGCGCGAACCTCTGGTACAGCAGCGCGAACGCGAAGCAGATGATGAACAGGACGACCGCGACCGCGCTGCCGTAGCCGAACTCGTAGCGCTTGAAGCCGTGGTCGATGAGGTAGGTGGCCATCGTCGTCGATGCGTTGGCCGGCCCGCCCAGGGTCATGATCCACACGACGTCGAACACCTGCAGCGAGCCGATCACGCTGAGGAAGATCCAGATCCGGATCGTGGGCCCCAGCAGGGGAAGCACCACGCTCCGGGTCGCCTGCCAGGCCGACGCGCCGTCCAGCGCGGCGGCCTCGTGCAGCTCACGGGGAATGCCCTGCAGCCCGGCCAGCAGCAGGATGATGCCGAAGCCGATGTACTTCCACGTGATCACCACGAACAGCGTCAGCAGCACGACCTTGGGATCGGCCAGCCACTGGCGGATCGCGCCGTGCAGGCCGAGAAAGGTCAGAGCCTGGTCGACGAAGCCGCCGGGTTGCAGGATGAGCAGCCAGATCACGGCGGTCGTCGCCTCGGACAGCACGTACGGCGCGAACACCACCAGCCGCAGCGCGCCCCGGCCGCGCAGCTTCCGGTTCAGCAGCAGCGCAAGCGCCACGCTGACCGGAAGCTGCACGACGAGCGACAGCACCACGATCACGACGTTGTGCACCACGGCGCCCTGGAACACGGCGCCGGTCACCACGTCCCGGTAGTTGCCGATGCCGACGAAGTCCGTCAGCGAGCCGAACCCCTGCCATTCGTAGAGGCTGTAGTACGCGGCGACGACGATCGGCGCCAACACGAAGCCGACGAACAGCAGCAGCGCCGGGCCGAGCAGCAGGACCAGTTCCAGCCGCCTGCGGATCACTTGTCCCCCGTCGCCGCCTGGCCGACCGACTGCGCGACGCTCGCCGCGGTGCCCTTGCCCGCCACGAAGTTGGCGATGGCGTCGTCGAGCGCCTGCCCGACGTTGGTCGGCAGGGCGATGTCGAAGTAGGTCTGGATGTACGTCGCCTTGCGGCTGAAGTCGAAGACCTGCCGCAGCGTCGGGTCCTTCAGGGCGCCAGCGGCGTCCGGGTTGACCGGCAGGCCGATGCCGGCGGCGGCCAGCTTCGTCTGCACCTCGGCGCCGTCGATGTACTTCAGGAAGTCCGGGCAGGACGGCGGGGCCACCGTGGTGCAGGAGAAACCGTCACCGCCGCCCAGCGTGACGCCCGGGTCGCCGGCGCCGCCCTCGATCGTCGGGAACGGGAACCAGCCGAGCTTGCTGGCGAAGTCCTTGTCCTCGGTCAGGGCGGCCATGGTGCCGGGCTCCCAGTCGCCCTGCAGCTCCATCGCGGCCTGCCCGTTGGCGACCATGCCGGCCGAACTGCCGGCGCCCTGCTGGGCCGGGGTGCCGAGGAAGCCCTGCTGGAACGGGTTCTTGGCGAGCAGCGCGGTGAGGTCGTCGCCGGCCTTCTGCCAGCACGGGTCGTCCAGCTTCTGCGCCTTGATCGACTGCTTGACCACGTCCGTTGAGCATTCGCGGACCGCGAAGTAGTCCCAGTAGAAGGCGTCCGGCCAGCGGTCCTTGCTGCCGATGGCGACCGGCGTGACACCGGCGGCGCGCAGCTTGTCGATGTCGGCGTAGAAGTCGGCCATGGTCGCCGGCGGTGTGGTGATCTGCGCCTTGGCGAACAGGTCCTTGCGGTACCAGAAACCGACCACGTGCAGGTCGAAGGGCACGCCGTACTGCTTGCCGTCCACCTGCCAGCCCTCGGCGGCCTTGCCGAGGGTGCCGATCCAGCTCGACACCGCCGACGTCAGGTCGAGCACCTTGCCGGACTTGATCTGGCTGGCCTCCCCGCCGCCACCCCACTGCTGGTAGACGCCGGGGGGCGAGTCGGACTGCAGCGCCAGCGGCACCTTGGTCTGGAACTGCTCGTTCTGGATCGGATCGATGGAGATCGTGACGTCCGGGTGCGCGGCGTGATAGCCGTCGGCCACCGACTGCCACAGGCTCTTGAGCGGGTCGGACGTGCCGTTGTGCCACCAGGTGAGCGCGCCGGAACCGGTGGTTCCGGACGAGCCGCACGCGGCGGCGAGCAACGCGGCGGCGATCGTGACCGTGATCAGCCGGATCCTTCGCATGACTGGTCCACTCCTGACGACGTCGGCCGAACCGGACCGGGCTTCCGGGCCCAGATTGGTGCCTGAGTCTGCGACGGTCGAGACCTCGTGTCAATCGTTGTCGATAACGTTTTACACGGGTACCGTCGGGCCCGTGCAGCCAAGCTCACGGGTCACCATCCGGGACGTCGCCGCCCGCGCCGGCGTGTCGGTCGCGACCGTCTCCAAGGTCATCAACGACCGCTACGGGGTGTCCGCCGACACCATGGCCAGGGTCCGCGCGGTCATCGCCGAACTGGGCTACGAAGCCAGCCTGGTGGCGCAGAGCCTGCGCAACCACAAGACCAACGTGATCGGCATCCTGGTCGCCGACATCGAGCCGTTCAGCACCGAGCTGCTCAAGGGCGCCGCTGACGCGATCCGGGACACCGGCTACGAGCTGGTCGTCTACTCCGCCGGCGGCCGAACCGGCGACAAGCTCGGCTGGGAGCGACGCTACCTGTCGCGGCTGTCCGGCACCCTGGTCGACGGGGCCGTGCTGGTCACGCCCAGCGTGCTCGACGTGCGCTTCGACGCCCCGGTGGTGGCCGTCGACCCGCACACCGGGCCGTCCGGGCTGCCGACCGTCGACTCCGACAATCTGCGCGGCGCGCGGCTGGCGGTCGAACACCTGCTTTCGCTGGGACACCGGCGAATCGCCATGCTCACCGGGCGGGAGGACCTCCAGTCGGCACGGCTGCGCGAGCGCGGCTTCCGGGAGGCGATGGCCGACGCCGGCGTGCCGGTGGACGAGACGCTGGTGCAGCCCGGCGACTACGACCCCGTGGTGTCCGCGGCGGCGGCAAGGCTGCTTCTGTCGCTGGAGACGCCACCAAGTGCGGTTTTCGCGGCCAATGACGTGTCGGCGATCGCCACCGTCGAGACGGCCCGGTCGCTGGGCCTGCGGGTACCGGAGGACCTGTCCGTGGTCGGCTTCGACAACATCCCCGAGTCGGCGCTGAACTCGCCGCCGCTGACCACCGTCGACCAGCCGATCAAGGTCATGGGTCGGCAGGCGATCGAGATGCTCGTGCAGCTGATGCGCGGCGAGGAGATCGAGAAGACGCACCTCACCCTGGACACCCACCTCGTCGTGCGGGGGTCGACATGCGCCCCGCGGTAGAGCCGCCGGACCGGGTCCGCGACCTGCTGGCGCGGATGACCGTCGCGGAGAAGATCGCCCAGCTGCAGGGCATCTGGGTCGGCGTGGACGAGGCCGGCGCCGTCGCGCCGCACCAGCACGACATGGCCGTCGAGCCGGTCGACTTCGACGCCGCCGTCCGGCACGGCATCGGCCAGCTGACCAGGGCCTTCGGCACCCGTCCGGTGGATCCGGCGCTCGGCGCCCGGGCCGTGGCCCGCAGCCAGCGCAAGATCATGGCCGCCAACCGGTTCGGCATTCCGGCGATGGTGCACGAGGAGTGCCTCACCGGGCTGACCGCGTGGCAGGCGACGATCTTCCCGTCGCCGCTGTGCTGGGGCGCGACCTTCGACCCGGACATCATCGAGCGCGTGGGCGCGGCGATCGGCGGCACCATGCGGTCGCTCGGCGTGCACCAGGGGCTGGCGCCGGTGCTGGACGTGGTGCGGGACCTGCGGTGGGGCCGGGTCGAGGAGACCATCGGCGAGGACCCGTTCCTGGTCGGGACGGTCGGCAGCGCTTACGTGCGTGGCCTGGAGTCGGCCGGGGTGGTGGCCACCCTGAAGCACTTCGTCGGCTACTCGTCCTCCCGTGCCGGCCGCAACTTCGGACCGGTGTCGATCGGTTCGCGCGAGCTGGCGGACGTGCTGCTGCCGCCGTTCGAGATGGCGCTGCGGGCCGGGGCCCGGTCGGTGATGAACGCGTACACCGACAACGACGGCATCCCGGTCGCCGCCGACGAAAGCCTGCTGACCGGCCGCCTTCGCGAGTCGTACGGCTTCACCGGCACGGTGGTGGCCGACTACTTCGCCGTGTCGTTCCTGCAGACCCTGCACGGAGTTGTCGACACGCCGGCGGAAGCGGCCGGCCTCGCGCTGCGGGCCGGCATCGACGTCGAGCTCCCGACCGTGAACTGTTACGGCGCACCACTACTGGCCGCAGTGGACGCCGGGGAGGTGGATCTTGAGCTGATCGACCGGGCGGTCTCCCGGGTGCTGACCCAGAAATGGCAGCTCGGCCTGCTCGACGACGACTACTCCCCCGAGCCCGTCGGCCCGGTCGACCTCGATCCCCAGTCGTCCCGCACCTTGGCCCTGGACCTGGCGCGGCAGTCGATCGTGTTGCTGCACAACAAGGACACGCTGCCGCTTGCTCCGGGCTCACGCATCGCCGTCGTCGGCCCGCGGGCCGACGACCCGCACGCGGTGATGGGGTGCTACTCCTTCCCCGTGCACGTCGGCGCGCACCATCCCGATGTGCCCCTGGGGATTTCCGTGCCGACCGTGCTGGACGCGTTGCGCCGCGACTACGACGTCACCTACGCCTTGGGCTGCCCGGTGCTGGGCGGCGACGACGCCGACATCGCCGAGGCCGTCGAGGTCGCCCGCGACGCCGACTGCTGCGTGGTCGTGCTCGGCGACCGGACCGGCATGTTCGGCGCCGGCACGTCCGGCGAGGGCTGCGACGTCGCCGACCTGCGGCTGCCCGGGCGGCAGGAGGAGCTGCTGGAGGCCGTGCTCGGCACCGGCAAGCCGGTCGTGCTCGTGCTGCTCGTCGGCCGTCCCTACGAGATCTCCCGGCAGGTGGACCGCCTGGCCGCCATCGTGTGCGGCTTCCTGCCCGGGGAGGAGGGGTCGACCGCGCTCGCCGACGTGCTCAGCGGGCGGGTCGATCCCTCCGGCCGACTGCCGGTCAGCTTCCCGCGCGCCGGCGCCGGCCAGCCGTCCACCTACCTGGCGCCGACGCTGGGCCGGCTGACCGAGGTGAGCAGCGTCGACCCGACGCCGCTGTTCCCGTTCGGGCACGGGCTCAGCTACGCGCCCGTGACCTGGCTGGACGCCGAGTGCCCGCCCGAGTGGCCGACCGACGGCGTGTGCCGGCTGTCCGTGACCCTGCACAACGGCAACGACGTGCCGGCGACCGAGGTCGTCCAGGTGTACCTGCACGATCCGGTCGCCGAGGTGGTCCGCCCGGTGCAGCAGCTGATCGCCTATTCCCGCGTCACACTGCCGCCCGGCGGCACCACGCGCGTCGATTTCACGCTGCACGCCGATCTCACCTGCTACACCGGGCTTTCCGGTCGGCGGCAGGTCGATCCGGGCGCGGTCGAGCTCCGCATCGGACGGTCCAGTGCGGACATCTCGTCGACGCTGTCGGTGAACCTCACCGGTTCGCGCCGATACGTCGGCTTCGACCGCGTGCTGCGGCCCACTCAGGTGGCGATGCCCACCGCGTGACCGAACGTCGCCGGGTCGTCGATCGACGCCAGCATGAAGTGAGCGACATCCGCGCGCGGGATGAACGCCCCGCGCCGGATGTTCTGCTCGATCGCCGTGCGGTACCGGCCGGTCAGCGGCTTGTCGGTCAGCCGCGGCGGCCGCACCGACGTCCAGTCCAGGCCGCTGGCCCGCAGCATGTCCTCCGTCTTCGCCAGGTCCGCGTAGTGGTCTCGGAGGACCCGCTTCACGATGGGCGTCAGCAGGTTCCGCATGATGACGCCCTCCGCCGGGTCGTGCCGTGGCGGATTCGGCCGACCCGGCGACGGCGTCGTCGACACCGGCGCCGCGCTCACCACCAGCAACCGTCGCGTCCCCGTCGCCTTCATCGCCGCCACGATCGCCGCCGTCCCTTGGGACGTGATCCCCGCCTGCCTCGCGTTGCGCGGCCCCAGCCCTGACAACACCGCGTCCGCGCCTGACACCGCCTCTTCCAGTGCGTTTGGGTCCACTTCGGACAGATCGGCCCTGATCGCACGCACGGTCGACGGCACCTTGCCCGGGTCCCGCACCACCGCCGTCACCTCGTGCCCGGCCGCGAGCGCCTGATCCACCACACACCGGCCGATCCCGCCCGTCGCCGCAAAAACCGTGATCTTCATGCCGCCCTCCCGAAGACGTAGGCGTTGTCGGCCGCCCAGCGGGCGAAGGTCAGCGCCGGCCGGCCCAGCACCCGGTGCACCTCGTTGGTGACCAGCGCCGGCACGCCGACCGAGCGCGCCTGCATGGCCAGCAGGCCGGTGGCGAACCCGTCCGGGAAACCGCGGGCGACCAGTGCCACCCGGGCCGTTTCCGCCGTCATCTCGACGTAGCTGAGCTCGCGGCCGATCGCGTCGCCGACGGTCCGCACCATTTCCCTTTGGGTGAGCGACTCGGGGCCGGTCAGCACGGGCCGCGTGCCGAGCAGGTCGTCGTCCAGGAGCGCCCGGACCGCCACCTCGGCCAGATCCAGCTCGTGGATCGGCGACCAGGTCGCCTCCGCGTAGGAGCCGTACACCGCGTCCCCCCGCCGGATCTGCTCCGCCCACAGCCCGAACGCGTTCGCCGCGAACGTGGTCGGCCGCAGCGCCACCCAGTCCAGGCCACTGCCCGTGACCGCCCGCTCCACCTCCCGATTCCGGTCGCCTCGGAAGCGTGACGGCTGTCGGTCGGGATCATCGTCCACGTTGGCCGCCGACAGCGCGACGACCCGGCGCACGCCGTGCGCCTTCGCCTGCCCGATCAGGTCGTCGACGCCGTCGCCGATCGCGCGGGGATTGGCGAACAAGCCGGTGACTCCCTCCAGCACCGGCTCGTCCACCACCTCTGCGACGGCCGGCAGGCCCGCCGGGTTCCGTGCCACCGCGCGCACCTTCACGCCGGCGGCCACCAGCAGTTCCACGAGTGGGCGGCCGACCGTGCCGGACGCCCCGGTTACCAGCATCATGTCTTCTCGACGGCCCAGCCGGGCAAAAAGTGACATGTCACTTTCCGCGCCGCCGTATCGTCGTACTCGTCGTGACTGGTTTCGGAGAGGTGTGGCGGGCCAACCGCCCGTACCTGGTGAACCTGGCGTACCGGATGCTCGGCGACGTCGGCGCGGCCGAGGACGTCGTGCAGGAGGCCTTCGTGCGCTGGTCCGCCACGCCCGACGTGGACGACGACCGGGGCTGGCTGACCGTGGTGACCAGCCGCCTGTGCCTCGACCAGCTCCGCTCCGCCCACTCCCGCCGCGAGCTGCCCGGCTCCGTGCTCGAATCGCACACCCCGCTGGCCGGCTCCGCCCCCGTCGACCCCGCCGACCGCATCACCCTCGACGACGAGGTCCGGACGGCGCTGTTCGTCGTCCTGCAGCGCCTGCCCCCGGCCGAGCGGGTCGCCTTCATCCTGCACGACGTGTTCGGCACGCCCTTCGAGTCCGTCGCCCGGTCCCTCGGCCGCCCGATCGCCACCTGCCGTCAGCTGGCTCGCCGCGCCCGCTCCCACATCGCCGCCTCCGGGGCCGGGCAGCCCGTCGACCTCGACCACCACCAGCTCGTGACCGAGCGCTTCATCACCGCCTGTTCCACCGGCGACCTCGACGCCCTGCTCCAGGTCCTACACCCCGACGTCTGGGGCACCGGCACCTTCGCTGGTTCCGACTACCTGCGCCGCGGCTCCGCCGACGTCGCCGCCGGCCTGCTCCGCTACCTCGGCCGCGCCACCCTTGTCTCGGCGCCGCCCCTGCTCGTCGCCTACCTGCACCGCCGCGAGTTCGCGGTCATCCGCCTCACCGTCACCGGCGACCTGGTGACGAAGATCGTCGCCGCCCCGGGCCGGGACTTCCAGCGGCCCGGGGCGGCACTGCCGTGACGACCCTCAGCCGCCCATCGGGGCGCCGGTCTCCACGAAGGTCTTGAGGTCGCTGAGCAGGTACGGCCAGCCGCCGCCGGCGTCGGCGATGTCGCCGCTGGTCATGGCGGCGGTGAGCGGCGCGTCGGGGGTCTCGTGGGTGACGGTGAGGCGGGTGGAGCCGTACTGCTCCTCCAGCTCCCAGGTCAGCGTGGTGGCGGGCTCGGCGGCGATCTCGGGGCTGAACATGGCGTGCCAGGTCTGCACGAGGCGGCGGGGCGGGTCGCATTCGAGGACCTCGCCGTCGATGGCGACCTCGGGGGCGCCGTGTTCGAGCATCTCCTTGTTGGCCAGGGCGCGGAAGGCGCCGCCGACCCTGAGGTCGTACTCGCTGACGCAGCGGTACGCGTACTTGTCGTTGAACTCGGGGTTGGTGATGGCGTCCCACACCTGCTGCGGCTTGGCGTTGATGAAGACCCGGTTGACCTGCACGCCCATGTTCACTCCTCGGATTCGAGCTGCGCCTTGAGTTCGGTGAGCGCCGCCAGGCGGGGCTCGGTGTACTTGTCGATCCAGCGGTCGTGGATCAGTCGGATCGGGACGGCGTTGAGGTGGTGCAGCTTCTCCCGGCCGACCCGGCGGGTGACGACGAGCCCGGCCTCCTCCAGCACCTTGAGGTGCTTGGCGACGCCGAAGCGGCTCATCTCCAGCTCGGACTCCAGCTCGGACTGGGTCTGACCGTCCCGGACGAACAGCAGGTCGAGCAGGAAACGGCGGGTCGGGTCGGCAAGCGCCTTGAAGACCCGGTCGTCGTCCTCCGTCACGCCGACGAGAATAGGTGACCATTTGGTCACATGTCAACGGGTGTGGCCCCGGCCCGGCTTGAAGGGGGCCGAGCTCCGCGCGGAACGCGCGGCAAAGACAATGCCGCTATGACGTGTCCATGCGGCCTGGGCGGCCGGTACGAGGACTGCTGTGGGCGCTTCCACAAAGGGGGCAACGCGCCGACGGCGGAGCTGCTGATGCGCTCCCGCTACGCCGCGTTCGCGGTCGGCGACCGGGCCTACCTGCTGCGCACGTGGCACAGCACGACGAGGCCCCGCCGACTCACGCTGGACGACACGGAGTGGACGGGGCTGACGATCGTCGACAGGGACAAGGGCGGCCTGTTCGACAAGGAAGGCGTCGTGGAGTTCGACGCTCACTACTCCGGCGGCGTCCTGCACGAGCGCAGTCGCTTCGTGCGGGAGGACGGCAAGTGGGTCTACCTGGACGCCGCCGGCTGAGAGACCTCAGATGTTGGTGCTGTTGGGAATGAGTGACGGCTGCAGGTAGCTGTACGGCCGCGACCGGCGCCGGTTGCGCGCGACGATCTCGTCCTCGACGGCGGCGAGCTCGGAGCGGAAACGCTTGTGCGGAACGGAAACCGCACTGTCGGCGAAGTCGTCGCCGTAGTCACCGAGCACGGTGTGGTGGACGGACCCGAGGAAGGTCATCACACAGAACTGCTGCACGGCGACGTCCAGCGGCGGCAGGTTGGCCAGCCAGTCGGCCTCGCTGTGCCCCAGCCCCTTCGGCTCCTCGGTGTAGCCGGCCAGCGGGTTGGCCGGCAGGAACGCCATGTGGTCGGCCTGGGTGAAGTTGACGGCGGCGTGCTGCGGCCCGGCGGTCCACACGACCATGGTCAGGATCTCGACGAGGTCGTTCCGGTCGAGGATCTGCCCCGGCGTGGCGCCGAAGTCCCGGATCTGCCCGCCCTCGGACGACGCCACCTCGGCCGCCCAGGCCTGCAGCTCGACGTCACCGAGAACGTCCACATCGGACTTGTAGTAGCCGCCGACGAAGTCGCTGACCCAGCGGTAGATCGCGTTCCACACCAGCAGGCCGTCGTCCCGGTACGGGTGGTGCGGCAGCGCGCTCACGCTGTCGGTGCCCGACGAGGCCAGCTTGGTCGGCAGGTAGTTGTCCCGGAACGAGCGCTTGGACCGGTGCTCGGCCAGCCACGGGTAGGTGCTCTTCAGGTCGGAGCCGATCAGGTACTCGACCGCCCGACCGGGCTGGATCAGCAGCTCGACGGCGAGCTTGTTGATGGACATGGTGCCTTCGAAGTGCCGCCGCAGCAGCACCGACACCGGGTGGTTCACGGCCAGGTTCCGCACCGCCGCGATCAGCACCGGCTCGCTCATCAGGTGCGTGAAACCCAGGTGCGTCAACACCTCGTGGTACGTGTTGTGCGCGGCCAGCACACAGTTCTTCGCCAGCTGCCACGAGTAGCCGTCCGCCGGCGTGTAGATGTCGCGGCCGGCGGGATCCTGTCCACATTGGATCGCGAACGGCTTCAGCGGACCGCCGCCCCGCGGCACGCAGAACGCGACCATCGGCGAGTACATGTACTTCGGCGACTGCGGATGCGAGCCGTTGTCCAAAGCGGACATCGCCTCGTGGTCGATCCAGTACACCCGGCCGGCGGCGAGAGCGTGGTCCAGGTCCTCGCCCAGATGCGCCGACGTCAGCGGGAACTTCCCCGGCACGCGGTCCATCCGCACCAGCCGCGTCGGGTCCGGACCGGCGACCATCACCTCGGCGAAGTACTCGTCGGAGGAGAAGTCCACGGTCGCCGGCGGCTGCTCGACCCGGGCGAACACGTCCCGGAACGCCTGGACGGTCTTCTCGTGGTGGTCGCCGGTGACGCCGCCGGGCAGCGGCATGAAGTACTCGACGATGCCGCCCATGTCGCCCTCGCGCACCATGGTGGCCAGCTTGTGCGGGGCCAGCGGCTGCAGGTCGTTGACGAAGTTCCACTTGCCCTGGCGCTTGAGCCGCAGCAGGTTCAGCCGCAACTCCTCCTGCTTGGCCAGCGCCTTGAGCTGCCAGGCCGGCGCCGGCTCGTGCTCGGCGCCGAGCGTGGAGGACACCGGGAAGCCGAAGTCCATGGTGTAGCGGTACTCACGCCGAGCGGCGGCGAGTTGGTCGGCCCGCTCGCCGCGCGGGTCGTGCTGGGAGATGAGGTACTCGGGCAACGCGGTTACTCCTAGGCTGGCGCGGGGCTACCGCCACCAAATCAGGAGTTGCCGCGCGCCCGAGCCCACATAGGACTATCAGGCACGCAACTGTGCACTTAGGAACCGTAGACCTGCATCTCGTAGAGCGAGTAGCCGTAGCTGGTGCCGCGGGCGGTGCCGTTCATCCGCACGTACCGGCCGGATCCCGCCAATCCCGTGAGGTCGTCGGTTCCGCCGTTGCCGGTGGTGGTGCTGTAGATCGTCGTCCAGGTCGTGCCGTCGTCGGAGGTCTGGACGGTGTACGACTTGCCGTACGCCGCCTCCCACGTCAGCTTCACCTCGGTGACGCTGTGCGTGGCGCCGAGGTCGACCTGCAGCCACTGCGGATCCGAGCCTTCCTTGCTGGCCCAGCGGGTGGACGTCAGGTTGCCGTCGAAGGCCTTGGCCGCCGCGTACGTCGAAGACTCCACAGAGGACGAAGTCGCGGTCTTTCCCTGCGAGAGCAACGAGGACGAGCCGCCGCCGGTGCTCACCGTCAGCGTGAACGTGGCCGACTTGCTTTCCGAGCCGACGGTGCCGACCACGGTGAACGTGCCCGACTTCGCGGTGTCCGACGCCGCCACGGTCATCGTGGAGTTGCCGCTACCGGAAACCGAGGCGGGGTCGAATGTCACGGTCACGCCCGCCGGCACGCCCGTCGCCGACAGCGCCACATTCCCCTTACCGCCGGTGACCGCCACCGTGGCGGTCGTCGAGGCGCCGGCCTTGACCGAGGCCGACGCCGGGTTCACCGCGACGTTCAGGCCCGCCTGCCCGGCAGGGCTGAAGGTCCACTTGCTCACCGTGCCGGAGCAGCTGCCGGTCGTCAGCGAGCCGCCGGAGTCGCGGAAGCACTTCTTGCCGCTCTGGATGTCGTTGATGGTGCCGTCCGGGTTGATGGACAGCTGGCTGTTCGGCCCGCCGTCGCACTTGCCCAGCTTGACGGTGCTGCCGGAGATCGTCGCGCACAGGTTGTTGATGACCAGGAACGCGCCGTGGAAGGTGAACGTCTGCTCGGCGGATCCGTTGCAGGCGGCGGTCTTCAGCGCGGTGCCGCTGGTCGAGCTGTTGCCCGGGTCGTCGATACACGAGCCGGTCGAGTTGTTCTTGTACGAGCCGACGGTCTTGTTCGGCTGCGCGCCGCCGTAACAGGCGCCGGTCTTGGTGTTGAAGATCGGCGTCGAGTCGTAGTCCTCGTTCGACGGCGGGTTGACCACCACCGGCTCCATGGTCGGCGTGTTGTCGGAGTTGTAGTGGGTGAGGGCGTCCTCGCAGTCGATGGCGTCCATCGCGTTGCCGCCCTTGCCGCCCAGCCACAGGTCGATGTGGTGCAGCTTGGGGCCGCCGTTGGGGCCCTTGCCGTTCCAGTCGGCGCTGCACTCCTCGCAGCTGTCCTCCATGATGAAGTACTTGCGCACGCGCGGGACCCACACCTTGGTGCCGGGCTTGTACTCGCCGCTGTCGGTGGCGAACGTGATCGGGTCGTCGTAGCTGCCGACGCCGCCGGCGGTGTCGTGGATCTGCGGATACGAGATGTCGCCGCCCGGCGGGGTGTTGTCCCACCAGCCGTAGAAGGTCAGGAACGTCTGATCGGTGGTCGCCGCCTCCGCGGTCACGCTGCTGAACAGCGCGGCCAGCGCGGACAAGACGACGAGGACAGCGGTCGCCACGGACGTGGCGAGCCTGCGCCGACTCATGGTGCCTCCGGGGTCAGGGCGGACGCGGCGGCGGGGTGGGGGAAGACTCCGCCCGGCGGACGGGTCACGTCAATATTGTTAGGAAAGTTCTCTAACAATTCCCCCGACGTCACCCGTTCAGAGCAGCACCCGGGGCACGTGAGTGGCTTGTTTGCCTCCTGGAGGCACGTAAGCCACTCAGGTAGAACGCCCAGGCCGGCGTTATGCCAGGGTTGCGTTATATAAGTGGGCGGTGTCATGGTCGGACCGTGCACGCGTTCGACGTTCTCGGCGACCCGGTCCGCCGCCGCATCCTGGAGCTGCTCGCCGACGGGGAACTGACCTCGGGCCAGGTCACGGCGGTGATCAGGGAGGAGTTCGGCATCTCCCAGCCCGGCGTCTCACAGCACCTGCGCGTGCTGCGGGAGAACGGCTTCACCACGGTCCGCGCCGACGGGACCCGGCGCCTCTACGCCGTGGACCCGACCCCGCTGCAGGAGATCGACGGCTGGCTGGACCGCTACCGGCGGTTCTGGCGACAGCCGCTGGACGCGCTGGCCACCGAGATCGCCCGGGGTAAACGCCAGAAACATCAGCCTCCGATAGAGTGAACCGACCGGTCGGTATGGGAGGCGAAATGACGTTCGGACGCAGGGCCTGGCAGACGATCGAGCCGCTGCACGGCTTCATCTACTTCGCGCCGGAGGCGCACGAGCGCTTCGAGGCGCTGGGCCTGCACGGCGGGGCCGGCTACTTCGCGTCCCGCTCGGCGGCGTTCGGCCGGGCGTCGGCGGAGACCGTGATCGCCACCTTCTACAACTTCAACCCGGCCTTCGTGCGCCTCAACATCCCGGCCGCGTGGGAGAAGGCCACGCCCGAGCAGGTGCTCGCCGCCCGGCTCGACGCCGCCGACGCCGCGCTGCGCCGCGGACTGGGCGACTTGATCGGTACGGACGCCGTCGCGGAAACCGCGGCGCTGACCCGCAAAGCGGCCGAGGCGGCGTGCCAACGGCTGGAGGGACGCCCGCTGTTCGCCGCCCACGCCGCGCTCCCCTGGCCGACGGAGCCGCACCTCGAACTGTTCCACGCCCAGACGCTGCTGCGGGAATTCCGCGGCGACGGCCACATCGCCGCCCTCGTCACGGCCGAACTGACCGGGCTGGAGGCGCTCGTCGTGCACGCCGCGACCGGCTACCTGCCGGCGAAGGCGCTGCGCAAGACCCGGCAGTGGAGCGAAGAGGACTGGGCCGCGGCCGTGACCGTGCTGCAGGAGCGCAAGATTCTCGAGCCGGGCGAGGAACTCGCGCTCACCGAAGAGGGTCGCGCGCAGCGGCAACACGTCGAGGACCTCACCGACCGGCTGGCCGAGCCGGCGTACGCGGCGCTCGGCGAGGACGGCGTGGAACGCCTGGTCGAGGTGGGCAAACCGCTGGCGCAGGCCGTGATCGAGGCCGGGATGCTGCCGCACCTCAAGAAGAAGTAACGTCCGGACAGGAAACAGGACAGATTCTTGACATCGATGTCACACCCGGTTTCGCTGTCGCCCAGGCAACGGCGCACCGGGAGGACTCGACGTCATGAGACGACTGTGGTTACTGCTGCTCAGTACGGCGTTGATAGCAGGGCTCACAGCAACTGTCCCGGCGGTGGCGTCCGCGGCGGGCGCCACCGACTTCTCCTCCTCGTTCGAGGCGGGCGACCCGCAGCCGACCTGGACCGACACCGTCGAGACGGACGCGGCCGGCACGCCGCGGGCCGCCGGCGTGAACGGGGCGGACGCGTCGACCATCCCCGGCAACGTCGATGACAAGGTTGTCGACGTCCAGGCCAACTCGCAGAACGACGGCGGCGGCGAGGTCAAGGAGAACCTCGTCGACGGCAACGTCAACACGAAGTGGCTGACCTTCACCAGCACCGGCTGGGCGCAGTTCCAGCTGTCCGAGCCGATCGCGGTGATCCAGTACGCGCTGACGTCGGCGAACGACGCGCCCGGCCGGGACCCGCAGCAGTGGACGCTGTCCGGCTCGCAGGACGGCCAGCACTGGACCGCGCTGGACACCCAGAACGGGCAGAGCTTCGAGGAACGCCAGCAGACCAAGTCGTACAAGCTGGCCAACACCACCGCGTACCTCTACTACCGGCTGGACATCACGCAGAACCACGGCGACCCGATCGTGCAGCTCGCCGAGGTGCAGCTGATCCAGGAGGTCGGCTCCACCCCGCCGCCGCCCACCATGCGCAGCTTCGCCGGCAAGGGCCCCAGCGGCGGCTACAACTCCAAGGCCAACGCCGGCTTCACCGGCGTCAGGTCGTTCCGCTACGCCGGCAGCCACCTCGTGGCCGGGCACGCCTACTCGTACAACAAGATCTTCGACGTCGACCTGGCCGTCACGCCGAACACCCAGCTGTCGTACCAGATCTTCCCCGAGCTGATCGGCGACGACCCGGACTACACCAGCACCTACGCGGCCGTCGACCTGGCCTTCGACGACGGCACCTACCTGAGCCAGCTCGGCGCGCTCGACCAGCACGGCTTCACCCTGTCGCCGCAGGGGCAGGGCGCGTCGAAGTCCTTGTACACCAACCAGTGGAACCACATCGCGTCCACCATCGGCACGGTCGCCGCGGGTAAGACGATCAAGCGCATCCTGATCGGCTACGACAAGCCGACCGGCCCGGGCGCGTTCTCCGGCTGGGTCGACGACATCAAGATCGCCGGCAACCCGGCGCAGCCGAACTACGCGCACCTGACCGACTACGTCAGCACGGTGCGCGGCACCAACGCCAGCGGCTCCTTCTCGCGTGGCAACAACTTCCCGGCGACGGCGGTGCCGCACGGCTTCAACTTCTGGACGCCGATGACCAACGCCGGCTCGCAGGACTGGCTGTACCAGTACGCGAAGGCCAACAACGCGCAGAACCTGCCGACGCTGCAGGCGTTCGCGGCCAGCCACGAGCCGAGCCCGTGGATGGGTGACCGGCAGACGTTCCAGGTGATGCCGGAGGACGGGAATCCGACCGCCGACCGCAACGCCCGGGCGCTGGCCTTCAGCCACAACGACGAGATCGCGCAGCCGGACTACTACTCGGTCAGGTTCCAGAACGGGATGCGCACCGAGATCACGCCGACCGACCACGCCGCGGTGTTCCGGTTCACCTTCACCGGCAACCAGTCCGTCGTGGACTTCGACAACGTCAACAACTCCGGTGGGCTCACCCTCGACCCGGCCAACGGCGTCGCCACCGGCTATTCCGACGTCCGCAGCGGGCTTTCCACCGGCGCCACGCGAATGTTCGTCTACGCCACGGTCGACAAGCCCGTCACCGCGGGCGCGAAGATCACCGGCGCCGGCCGGGACAACGTGACCGGCTACTTCCAGTTCGACACCAGCGCGGACAAGGTCGTCACGATGCGGATCGCGACCTCGCTGATCAGCGTCGACCAGGCCAAGAAGAACCTGGAGCAGGAGATCTCCGCCTCCGACACGTTCGACTCGGTGCGGGCGCGGGCGCAGCAGGCGTGGGACAAGCAGCTGGGCGTGATCACCGTGCAGGGCGCCAGCCAGGACCAGCTGGTGACGCTGTACTCCAACCTGTACCGGCTGTTCCTGTACCCCAACGAGGCGTACGAGAACGTCGGCACCGCCGACAAGCCGGTGTACAAGTACGCCAGCCCGGTGTCGCCGGCCGTCGGCGCGAACACGCCGACGCAGACCGGCGCGAAGATCGGCGACGGCACGATGTACGTGAACAACGGGTTCTGGGACACCGCCCGGACCACGTGGCCCGCGTACTCGCTGCTGACGCCGAGCATGGCCGGCAAGATGATCGACGGCTTCGTGCAGCAGTACAAGGACGGCGGCTGGACCTCGCGCTGGTCCTCGCCCGGCTACGCGGACCTGATGACCGGCACCAGCTCCGATGTCGCCTTCGCCGACGCGTACGTCAAGGGGATCAACAACTTCGACGTGCAGGCGGCCTACGACGCCGCGGTGAAGAACGCCACCGTCGCGCCGACCTCCTCCGGCGTCGGCCGCAAGGGTCTGGACACGTCCAACTTCCTCGGCTACACCTCGACCGCCACCGGCGAGGGCTTCTCGTGGGCGATGGAGGGCTACGTCAACGACTACGGCATCGCGCAGATGTCCAAGGCGTTGCTGGACAAGGCCAAGCCGAACGACCCACGCCGGCAGGAGTACGCGGACAACTACCAGTACTTCCTCAACCGGGCGCAGAACTACGTGAACCTGTTCGACCCGTCGGTGAGCTTCTTCCAGGGCCGCAACCCCGACGGCAGCGAGCACACCCCGACCGCCGGCTACGACCCGCGGGTGTGGGGCGGCGACTACACCGAGACCGACGGCTGGAACATGGCCTTCTCGGTGCCGCAGGACGGCCAGGGCCTGGCCAACCTGTACGGCGGCAAGGACAAGCTCGCGGCCAAGCTCGACCAGTTCTTCTCCACGCCGGAGACGGCCAAGTTCCCCGGTTCCTACGGCGGCACCATCCACGAGATGGTGGAGGCCCGTGACGTGCGGATGGGGCAGTACGGGGCGAGCAACCAGCCGTCGCACCACATCATCTACATGTACGACTACGCCGGCCAGCCGTGGAAGGCGCAGCAGTACGTGCGGGAGGCGCTGTCGCGGCTGTACACCGGCAGCGAGGACGGGCAGGGCTATCCCGGCGACGAGGACAACGGCGAGATGTCCGCGTGGTACATCTTCAGCGCGCTGGGCTTCTACCCGCTGGCGATGGGCAGCGGCGACTACGCCGTCGGCTCCCCGCTGTTCACCAAGGCGACCATCCACCTGGAGAACGGCAAGTCGCTGGTGATCAACGCGCCGAAGAACAACGCCAAGAACGTGTACGTGCAGGGGCTGAAGGTCAACGGCAAGGCGTACGACAGGACGTACCTGCCGAACAGCCTGCTCGCCGCCGGCGGCACGCTGGACTTCGACATGGGCCCCAAGCCGTCCAAGTGGGGCAGCGGCGTCGGTGACGCGCCGGTGTCGATCACCCAGGGCGATGCCGTCGCGCAGCCGCTGCACGACCTGACCGATCCCAAGCAGGGGGCGCTGTTCGACAACACGTCGAACACGCAGTCCACTGTGGACTCGCCGGTTCAGGTGCAGCCCTCCGACCCGACCCAGCGGGTGCAGATGTACACGCTGACCTCGGGCTCCCAGGCGGCTTCGGCTCCGTCGAGCTGGGCGCTCAAGGGTTCCTACGACGGCAAGACGTGGACCACCATCGACCAGCGCAGCGGGGTCAAGTTCACCGATGCCCGGCAGACCAAGGCGTTCGGCGTGGCCAAGGTCGGGCGGTACAGCTACTACCGTCTCGAGCTCGGTTCGACCGGCGTCCTGTCCGAAGTGGAGCTTCTCGGCAAGCCGAACCCCGTGTGTGGAACCACCATCGACGGCGCCACCAACGGTCCGCTGACCGTCAAGGGCGTGACCTGCCTGACCGGCACCGTCAACGGCCCCGTCACCGTGTCGCCCGGCGCTTCCCTCTACGCCTTCGGCGGCGCCATCACCGGCCCCGTCACGGCCGCCAACGCCGCCGCGGTGGTGTTGCTCGGCACTCACGTGTCGGGTCCGGTCAGCGTTGTCGGCACCACCGGTGAGACCAGCCTCGAGACCGCTCGCGTCGACGGTCCCGTGTCCCTCACCGGCAACGCCGGCACCGTCGTCACCTCCACCTCGGTCGGCGGTCCGCTGTCGTGCACCGGGAATTCCCCGGCGCCCTCCGACAACGGCCTCCCCGACACCGTCGCCGGCCCCGCCGCCGGCCAGTGCAGCACCCTGACCGCCTGACCCTCTCCCCCACGAGTGGCGCCCACCCCTGCCGGGGTCGGGCGCCACTCGTCGTTTCGGACTTCCGTGAGTCCCGCTCAGCGTCACACCGAATGTCGGTTTTCGGCACACTGGATCACGTGATCGATGAGCTCGTGGCTTGTGCGCAGGAGTTGACGCCGTTGCTGGCCGAGCAGGCGGCCGAAACCGAGCGGTCCGGTGACGTCGTCTGCGCGAAGGCGATGGCCGATGCGGGCATGTTCAGCCTGTTCGCGCCGGGGATCGACGCCGATCTGGGCACGGCGGTCGACGTGCTGGCGGCGCTCGGGCGGGGGTGCGGGTCCAGCGCCTGGGTGGCGATGATCCTGTCGGCCGGCGGGGCCCTGACGTCGTTGCTGGACGACGAGGTCCGGGACGAGGTGTGGGGCGACGACCCGAAGGCGGCGGTGGCGAGCGTGATGGCGCCGACGGCGACGGCCGAGCGGGTACCGGGCGGCTGGCGGGTCTCGGGGCAGTGGCGGCCGGCGTCGGGAGTCCGACACGCGCGGTGGATCCTGCTCGGCGTGCCGATCGAACCGGGCCCCGTCCAGGCGCTGGTGCCGACGGAGCAGACGCGGATCGTCCCGACCTGGTCGGTGAGCGGCATGCAGGGCACGGGCAGCGAGACGGTAGTGGCCGAGGACGTCTTCGTGCCGGAGCGCAGGTTGCTGTCGATGGCCCGGGCCATGGCCGCCGGCTACGCGGAGCAGCGCCCGAACGTGCCGTTCGCGACGGTGCCGGCCTCGGCGCTGCTGCCGATGATCGCGGTCGGTCCGGTGCTGGGCATGGCCGAGGCGGCGCTGGGGCACGCGATCGAGGTGGTGCGGCGGCGCGGCCCGATCGTCGGCACCGACTACGCGCGGGCGGCCGATTCACCGGCGGTGCAGATCGCGATCGCCAGGGCGGCCGGGCTCGTCGACGGCGCCCGGTTGCATGTGGACCGGTCCGTCCGCGAACTGACGGAGTCGATGCGGGCCGGCATCGTCCCGGACCCGACGACCGTCGCGAGGATCCGCATGGACGCCGGCATCGTCTCCGAGAACGTGCGCCAGGCCGTCGCACTGCTGTTGGACGTCACCGGCGCCGGCGCGTTCGCGACGAGCAGTCCGCTGCAACGCGTCTGGCGTGACATCGAGGTTGCCTGCCGGCATCAGGTCTTCGTGCCGGACAGCAGCCGTGAGGGCTACGGCCGAGCCCTGCTCGGCATCGACTAGCCCACCCGCGCCGGCTCCCGCGGGCTGGTGGCCGCCCGCACGAAGGCGGCGACCGCGCGGGACCGGGAACGTTCCGGCCACGCCAGGACGACGGAGGTCGGCTGGCCGTCCAGGACGGGGATCGCCACCAACTCGGCGCGGAGGTTGGCGCGCACCGACTCCGGCAGCACGGCGACCATCCGCCCGAGGGCGATCAGCTGCATCACCTGGGCCGAGTCGCGCATCTCCTGCCCGTCCCCCGGCATGCCCGGCCAGCGCGGCATCGTCTCGCCGTCCAGGTCCGCCAGCTGCAGGCTGCGCCGCCGCGCCAGCCGGTGCGCCCGGGGCAGCACCGCCACCGCCCGCAGCGTCACCAGCTCCTCCGTGTCGAATCCGCTGATGTCGTCGTACGGCCCGTGCAGCAACGCCACATCCGCGCGGCCGTCGCGCAGCAGCCGCGCCTGCTCCCCCACGCCGCAGATCATCACGTCCGCCGGCATCGCGTCCGGATCTTGCTCGTACGCGGCGAGAATCCCGCCCAGCAGCCCCGCATCACCGTTGGCCTTCATGACGATCACCAGCCGCCGCTCCGGTGTCCCCGCCCGCTGCGCCCGCCGCGCCGCCGCCGTCACCGCGTCCAGCGCCTTGCGCCCCTCGTGCAGCAGCACCTCCCCGGCCTCGGTCAGCCGCACGCCCCGGCTGTTCCGGATCAGCAGCTCGACTCCCAGCCGGTGCTCCAGTTGCCGGATCGCCCGCGACAGCGGCGGCTGCGCGATCCCGAGCCGCCCCGCCGCCCGGCCGAAGTGCAGCTCCTCCGCCACGGCCACGAACTTCCGGATGTCCTCCGAGTCCACCGCCGGCCTGCTGAGATCCACCATGTCTCCTCCCAGGGCATCATCCCAGCTCCGGCCCGCCGTGCCCGCCGGCCGAGCACGCCGTCGCCGTCCGTGCGGCCGGCTCGATTTCCGTATTTGTCGAGTTGGGTTTATCGACACCATCGACCCGATTCATCCTACGGTCGGAACGACGCCACCAGGAATGAGGTTCATTCCGGATTCGCGTCGAACGGGAACTGCCGATGAAGGACGACCACCGCGCCCTCCTCAGCGATACCGTCAGGGTATGGCCGGGTATCGAACGGGTCCTGGTCGAAGCGCCCCGGGGCTGGTGGACTTCGGCCATGACCGAGAACACCATCGCCCTGGTCACCGGGGCCAACAAGGGCATCGGCCGCGAGATCGCCGCGCAGCTGGCGGCCCGCGGCACGACCGTGCTGCTCGCCGGCCGCAACCCGGACCTGGTCGAGCCGGCCGCCGCCGAGCTCGGCGTTCGTCCGGTCATCCTGGACGTCACCGACGACGCCAGCGTGGCCGCCGCCGCCAAGCTGGTCGAAGCCGAGCACGGCCGGCTGGACGTGCTGATCAACAACGCCGGCATCACCGGCGGCCGCGGCAACAACGATGTGGCCACCGTGCAGAAGGTGTTCGACACCAACGTGTTCGGCGTGATCCGCATGATCGACGCGTTCGTGCCGCTGTTGCAGCGCTCCCAGGCGCCGCGCATCGTCAACGTGTCCAGCAGCGTCGGCTCGCTGCAGTTCATGGGCGCGCCCGACAATCCGCTGCCGTTCCTGCTGCCCTACCCCACGTCGAAGACGGCGTTGAACGCCGTCACCGTCCAGTACGCCCGGGAGCTGGGCAAGCAGGGCATCAAGGTGAACGCCGTCTGCCCGGGCTACTGCGCCACCGACCTGAACGGCTTCACCGGCACCCGCACCCCGGCGCAGGGCGCGGAGATCGCCGTCAAGCTGGCCACGATCGGCGAGGACGGCCCCAACGGCGGCTTCTTCAACGAGAACGGCCCGGTGGCCTGGTAGTGGGTGAAAGGACCATTCCTGACGTTGGACGACAGGAATGGTCCTTTCCGAGCGTCAAGGGGTTGACAACTACCAGCCGATGGTGAAGGTGTGGGTGGCGCCGAGGGAGGCGGTGACGTCGACGGTGTGGCTGCCGACGCCGGCCACCGTCACGGTGATGGACGTCTGGAGCTGGGTGGGGTCGGACAGGGCGAAGTGCCAGCCGCCCCAACCCCGCGACCAGAGCACGGAGGCCGGCGCGGACACCGACACCCGGCCGACGGAGCCGGCGGCCCAGAAGTTGGCGCCGACGATGTCGGAGTCGAGCTGAACCGCCTGCACGACAGCGGTGTTGGCCAGCACGCGGTACCGCCCGCGGGCCCCGGCGGTCTCCCACGGCGACGCGCCGGGCAGCACGACGTAGGCGTAGGTCGCGCCCTTGGGGTTGGCGCCGTGGTCGATGAGGATCTTCTGGAACCGCCGGGTGTACGGCACGGTGGTGCCGTGCGTGTTGGCCCCGGTGTCGACGCCGAACCAGGTGCCGGTGCGGTCTTCCCGCGACGTCACGACGGAAGCGTCGTCGAGCAGCGCGTAACCGGCGATGCCGTCCAGGTGCAGCCAGTGCCGCTGCGAGGTGAGCCGCCGGTTCCCGTTCTCGCCGAGGTTGCGGTTCTCGATGGTGGTGCGCACGTGCGCGCCGGTGGCGTCGGTGATGCCGGCGCCGAGGCAGACCACGCCGTCCGGGGTGAAGAACCAGGACTTCTTCGCCGACAGGGTGCCGTCCTGGGAGAGGAAGTCGAGCCCGAACGCGCCGTGCCGGTCGTCCCAGCGCGAGCCGCCGACCCACGGCGTCGTGGTCACCGGCGTCGCCTGCAGCGCGGGCGGGGTGGAGTCCTTCTCCGTGGTGCCGGGCAGCGCCGTGGCGTCGACCGTCGGCCAGTACGCGTCGCTGTAGTTGCCCTGGTCGCCAGGCAGGAATGTATACAGTACACCGTCGCCGACATACCAGCCGTGCAGATTCTGGCCGTTGATCGACTCGTACCGGCAGATCCGGGTGGAGCCGACGCCGAGCGAGGCCGACCAGGTCGGCGTGACGTGCACCATCCGGTCCTGCTGCGGGAAGATCCGGTGCGAGGACACGGTGTGCGCGGCGTCCCTTGTGGACAGTTCCTTGGCGAACTCCACCTCGGGCACGCCGACCATCTGCAGGCCGCCGGAGAATCGCACCAGGTTCTCCACCTTGAAGTACGGCGCCCACTGGCCTTCCTTGATCCACTTGGTGGCCAGGGAGACCAGCTGCTTCCTGGTGGCGCCGGTGGCGTGCCGGGCGAGCAGCACGACGGCGGCGGTGAGCTGGTGGCCGGCGTCGTAGCCGGTCTCGCCCTGCCTCGACAGCATGCGGCCGCGAACGGGCTCCATCATCGCGCCGGACGCGACGAAGGGCGCGTACACGTCGGCGACTGTGTCGTAGAACTTCTGCTTCACGTCGGCGGGCAGCTGGGTCGCGGTGCCCTCGGTGACGTGGATGATGCCGGCCGCGGCGGTCAGCAGCACCAGCCCGTAGTGGCCGGGGTAGGGCACGACGTCGTGCTGGATGAACGAGCCGTCGGTGTGGTAGCCGTCGCTCTTGGTCACGCGGGCGACCAGGTTGGCCGCGCCGCCGCCGGCCTGGTCGGTGACGGCGGCAATGGCGTTCACGATGCGCTGCGAGTCGCCCGCCAGCGCGCCGGCGACGATGCTGATCAGCGACTTGTCGGCGCGGTTGGCGCCGGTCTCGATCGTGGTCGCCGAGTTGGTGCGCCGGTTGGGGTCGTTGTTGAAGCGCAGCACGGGCTTGAGGTAGCGCTGCAGGTCGGCCGGCGCGAGGTGCTCGCGCATGCACACCAGGATCTGGATCAGCCAGTACGGCACGCCGATCTCGTAGGAGTACCAGTTGCCGATCTCGGCGGTGTTCTCGTTGTACTCGGTGCGGTACAGGGTCTCCAGCGCGGTCGCGATGCGCTCGGCCTGGCCGGGCTTGGTCGACAGCGCGGAGCCGGGCGTCGCGAAGTTCACCGCGATGGTGCGCAGCCGGTAGTACATCGTCGGGAAGTAGTCGCTGCCCGGGCCCACCTTGAGGTCGGCCCACAGCTGGTCGCCCCCGACGGTCATGGCCGAGTCGTACTGGACGGCGACCTCGTCGAGTGCCTTCACCGCGCCGGTTCTCTCCGGTGACGGCAGGTTGCGTCCGACCTGGAGCTCCCGGTAGGCGGCGATGATCTTCTCGGCGTCGGCGGGCGCGGTGTCGGCAACGGCGACGTTGGAACCGAGCGCCCCGGTCAGCGTGCCGACCGCCGCGGTGGAGACGCCGGCGACGACGCCGTATCGGAGCAGGTCCCTGCGGTTGATCGACATCCCCGCCTCCGTTTCACGTATGTGAACACACTTCACATTCTCGAATACGCGGAGAAATTAGTGTGACGGGCAGCACCTGTCAACGGCGCGGCAGCGCGACCAGGGCGATCCCGGCCGCCGCGAGCAGGCCCGCGACCTCGACGATCGGATCGACCCGACCCGCCGGCAGCAGCACCGCGACGGCGACCAGAGCGAGCACCGCGACCTGGATGAGCAGGTAGCGGCGCAGCGGTTGGCGGAACGCCGACAGGTGCAGCCGCGCGGTTGCCGGGAGCACGGCGGCGATGCCCGCGAGCAGGTGTCCCAGGTGCAGCAACGGAATCAGCAGCACGGCCTCGAAGCCGATGCTGTCGCCGTCCATGAAGGCGGTGGCCAGCGCGGCGCCGCCGATCAACACGGTCATGCCCGGCGAGCTCGGCATCGCCACCGTGACCGCGACGACCACCGCGAACACGATCAGCAGCGAGAAGCCCAGTCCCTGCAGGGCAAGCAGTCCGACCACGGCAGCGCCGACGACGCCGATGGCCGCCCGCAGCCACCACGCCGACAGGCCGGGCTCGAGTTCCATGGTCATCGGCGTGTCCGGCGCAGCAGGTCGGCGATGGAGGCCGCCCCGGAGGAGGACGCCGTCGACCAGGACATCACGGCGACGCCGCGATCCCGCAGTGCGGTCAGCCGGGCGCTGTGCTCCAGCAACAGCATTCGCCGCACGACCTCGCCCCACCGATCCGATCTGTCCGTGATCAGCTGTGACGGCAGCACATCCACCGCCAGCACGCGGTTCCCGCGCCGGGCGGCGTGCACCGCCACCTGCACGATCGCGTCGTCGAGGAACGGTGACAGCACGACGACAACGGCGCCGTGCGGCACCTGATGTTCGGTCAGCACCGGCGACGGCGACCAGCCGGCGGCGGCCGCGCACACCACGATCTGGTTGCGCAGCCTCAACAGTTGCCGCCGGCCGACTCCGGGCCGCAGGCCGAGCTGCGGCCGGCCGAGGTCGACGAGGCCGACGCGGTCGCCCAGCCGCAGGTAGCTCGCCGCGAGCGAGACGGCGGCGCGCACGGAGGTGTCCAGGCTGCCGCCGGGACGGACCGTTGCGCCCAGCAGCGAGGTCGACCATTCGGCGAGTTCCGGCACCACATCGGTCCGGGTGTCCAGCGCCAGCACGATGTCCGCGTCGGCGGTCGCGTGTCGTTCCCGTACGTACAACTCGCCATTGTTGCTACGCAGGGAAACCCGCCAGTCGATGCCCCGCAGCCGGTCCCCCGGCTGGAACGGCCGGATGTCGCGCAGCTCGACGCCGTCACCGGGGCGGCGCGATCGGTGCGCGCCGACCAGGCCGGCCGGCCGCGGCGGCAGCGGCCCGACGGGCAGCTTGTCCAGCGGTGGCAACACGGTTCGACTCATGTCGCTGCCGACCATCGGGCCGTGCACGACCATCGCGTCCGGCCCGGCGAGCAGGTGATCGACGCGCACGTCGACGCCCTCGCCCCACGCCGAGCGTCGCAGCGGGGCCGACACGCGCCGCACGGTCGCCGGCAGCAGGTGAACCCGGCCCGGACCACCGACTCCCTTGGTGGGCAGGCGAATCGCGAGCAGCTCGGCGTTCTCGCCTGGCTCGATGTCGACGATCACGGTCGGCGTGTCGGTACTCTCGGCCGTGCGGGGCGGCGGCGTGATCCTCACCTTGGGCTCCCCGGCCGGGGCCGCCAGCATGCCGAGGACACCCGAGATCAGCAGCGGCGCGCCGAGCAGCACCAGCTCGACCTGGTGCATGATCACGCCGACGACGGCCAACCCGACGCCGAGCAGCAGGGCGCGGCGCATGGTCTCGGTGCCGTGCCACGTTTCGTTGCGGCCGCCCAGCAGGGCCGCGCGGATCCGCTCCGCACGGGTGCTCATCGCGTGCTCGCCGGCCCCGGGACCTTGCCCAGCAGCTCCGTCACCACCTGCACGCCGGTGAGGCCCGAGGTCCACGTCTCCGGGCGCAGCACCAGCCGGTGGGCCAGCGCCGCGACCGCGCATTCCTTGACGTCCTCGGGAAGAACGTGATCCCGTCCGTCCACGACGGACAGAGCTCGGGCGACGAGGGTCAGCGCGAGAGAACCGCGCGGCGAGGCCCCGACCTCGACCGCCGGGTGGGCCCGGGTCGCCGCGACGAGATCCACGCAGTAGCGCAGGATGTCCTCGTCCACCGCGACCTTTTCCACCTCTGCCTGGAGTTTTGCCAGCCCGGCGGCGTCCACCACGGGAGCGACCTGAGTCTCCTCGCGCTGCCGGGCCAGCCGGCGGCGCAGCACCTCGACCTCCTGCTCCGCCGGCGGGTAGCCCACGTCCAGCCGCAGCAGGAACCGGTCGAGCTGCGCCTCCGGCAGCGGATAGGTTCCCTCGTACTCGACCGGGTTCGCGGTCGCCAGCACGTGGAACGGCCGGGGCAACGGAAAGGTGCGGCCCTCGACCGTGACCTGCTTCTCCTGCATGGCTTCCAGCAGCGCCGACTGCGTCTTCGGCGGCGTGCGGTTGATCTCGTCGGCGAGCAGCAGGCCGGCGAAGACCGGGCCTTGCCGGAAGGCGAATTCCCGGGTCGACGGATCGTAGAGGAAGGAGCCGGTGACATCGGCCGGCAACATGTCCGGTGTGCACTGCAAGCGGCGGAACTCCAGGCCCAGCGCCTGCGCCAGGCTGCGCGCCAGCAGCGTCTTGCCCAGTCCGGGCACGTCCTCCAGCAGCACGTGACCGCCCGCCAGCACCGCCGCCAGCGCGAGCCGTAGCGTGCGGCGCGCGCCCACGACGACTTCACCGACGGCGTCGAGCACCGCTTCGCTCGCGGCGGCCACAGCGGTCACAGTCCCACCTCGCTGGCGCTCGGCGGGTCTGCGACCCAGGCCACTGCGTTGAATGGTGCCCTCGCAAGCTCGGTCACAGCTCCTCCAGTCGCGTCAGCATCTCCGCGAACCGCGCCGGGTTAGGCATGGTCGCGGCGGGATCGGTGAGCAGCCGGTGCAGGTCGTCGCCCAGCAGCTCACGGGCTCGTCCGTCGTCCAGGCCGATGTCGCCACAGCCGGGGTGGCGGCGGATCCGGCCCAGCGCCAGCGTTTGCAGCCGCGGGCGGATCCGGCTGGTGAACCGGTGCGGATCGCTCTCCGCGTCGGCCAGGCGGGCGCCGAGCGAGCTGGCGTACGTCGCGATCGGCGCGGACGACTCGGCCGGCAACGCCTGCCAGTTCGGGTCCACCGGCGGCAGCAGGCGCACGGCGAGGTGGGCGAGCGCCGCGATGACCAGCGTGATCAGCAACGCCCAGGGCACCAGCGGCACGCCGACCACCACGTACTGGAAGACGAGCGCGACCGCTGCGGTCAGGGCGGTGACTAGCCAGATCAACGGGTCGCCTCCAGGTCGGCGATGATGCGGTCCAGCGCGTCGCCCGCGGCGTCGGCGTCCGCGTCGGTCATCACGCCCTCGCGGCCGAACCTGGCCCGTCCGTAGAGGCGGCGGAGATCCTCCAGCGCCGCGGGGTCCACGTCGTGGCCGGCGAGCACCGAGCCGACGAACTCCGTCGGCGTCTCGTGCGGTTGGCGTTCGGTGCCGGTCTCGGTGGCGGCCTGCTCCAGGCTCAGCCACGCCGCGATCACCCGGTCCGACGGCGGCCCGCCCTCACGTCGTCGTAGCCGGATGACGGCCTGCCTCCCGGCCAGGACCAGCGGGGCGACCGGGCCGAAGGCACCCTCCCCGTCCTGGTCGTGGCCCTGCGGGGCCACAATCGCGCGCACTCGTTGGCGGTGGCGGATCAGGGTGACCAGCGAGACCACGGCCGCCACCGACAGCAGCAGGCCGATGACCCCCAGCAGCAGAATCAGGTAGGTCACCGGCCCGCCCTGCTGCTGCGGGGCCGGATTCGTCGACAGCGTCGGGGGCGGGGTGGTCGGCCGGGTGTTGCCGCCCAGCCGCAACGGATTCAGCGTGTACGACACCGCGCCGCGGGCGGCGACCACCGCGAGGAGCAGCAGCGCCGCCAACGCCAGCATCCGGGGCGCGACACGCGACATCCTCGAAGAATGCACCATCTGACAGGCTGGACGCATGGGATTGTTCACGATCGATCAGGCGCGGGCGGAGTTGGCGCAGCTGCTGCCCGTGCTGGACGAGCTCGTCGCGCTGCGGGCCGACGCCGCCGAGCTGGCCGCGTCGCTGGCGCCCGGCGGGCGGCCGACCGCGCTGGGCGGAATGGCCGAGTGGAAGGCGGCGCAGGCGCGCCTGGACGAGCTGATGACCGTCGTGCAGCAGACCGGCGCCGAGCTCAAGGGCCTCGCGCCGCTGCTCGTCGACTTCCCGTCCGACCTCGACGGCGTTCCCGTGCTGCTGTGCTGGCTGGAGGGTGACCGGGAACTGGCCTGGTACCACCGCGACGACCTGGGCTTCGCCGGCCGCCGGCCACTCGGCGGCTGAACGCTCGTTCACTTGGCCGGGCCCGCGCCACCATCGCCGATGCCCGGCGAACCGTCCTCAGTGGACAGCCTGAAGCCGGGATCGGCTTGCCGGTGGCGGTCAGGGGCGGCGGGCGTCAGCCACCGGTGGCCTCCGCTGCGCGCTTGAGCATGGCCAGCCGGCGGTCCCAGACCGAGGCCAGGCCGGCCAGGTAGCGGGAGGCGCCTTCGAGCGGGGCGGATTCGACCTGGTAGAGCACCTGACGGCCGTCGCGGCGCGAGCTGACCAGGCCGGCCTGCTCCAGCACGAGCAGGTGCTTCATCACGGCCTGCCGGGACACCGGCAGCCGTGCGCCGAGTGTGGTCGCGCTGGCCTGCCCGAGCTCGGCCAGCACGTCCAGCAGCTGGCGGCGGGTCGGGTCGGCCAGCGCGACGAGCACGGCGTCAACGCTCACATTCGGCCTTCGCGACGTCCAACTGCATGCGCCACCCCTTGATGTTGCCCTCCCGGTGCTCGGCGGACACGAAGCCGCTCTCGACGACCTTCAGCGTGGTCACCCCGTCGGCCTCGCTGAGCCAGAACTCGACGAGCGTGGTCGCCCGCTCGTTGCCGTCGTCCAACCAACGGTACGACACGTAGCTGTGCGGCTCGGCCTTTTCCGTGCGGATCCTGAAGGTGCCGTACGTCGGGTCCACCACGACGTCGATGTCGTCGGCCTCGCGCCGCCGGGTCTGCCGGCTGCGATCCCCGTCGCCGATCCACCACCCGGCCTGGCTGACCAGGCCCCATACCCGGTCGGCCGGGGCGTTGATGGTGATCTCGCGCTGGATGTCGTCCACGTCTCTCTCCTCCTCATGTGCTACCCCAAGGTTGCACCTCGTCGCCAGAAAGTGCAACCCGGAGGTTTCACAAGGAGGAGTGGTGGTGTCCTCCGTCCGGCGGAGGACACCACCACTCGTACTAACGGCAGCGCGCCGTTGCCACCTGCTGCTGAACATCACCGGCGAGCAGACCGCTGTCGGTGAGGGCCGAGGACCCGCCGGCGGCGAAGAAGCCCTGCTCGCTCGGCACCGGGGCGACGACCCGGCCGTTCCGCATCACCTGCTGGACCAGGCCGTCCGGCACGCTCTGCCAGCCGGACACCAGGCCGTCGGCGTTGATCGACGAGGCGCCGTGGGTGACGAGACGCCAGAGCACGCGGCCCGACAGGTCCCACACGATCACCGCACCGCGTCCGCTGCCCTCCTCGGCGCCGACCACCCGGCCGTTACGGATCGAGCGGGGTGCCGCCCACGTGCCCGCCGTGGCGGTCGGCAGCGCGGTGGCCTTGCCCGCCGAGTTCCAGACGTAAGCGGTGATCTGGTCGTCGTGGCCGACGGTGCCGACGATGTTGCGCGCGTTGTCGATGCCGTTGGCCGCAGCGCTGTCGCCGGCCGCCTTGGGCAGCACGGTGTAGCTGCCCGGCCGGTCCGCGGGCCACAGGATGATGCTGCTGCCGTCCACGGTGCCGACGATGTCGCCGCCGGCGTTGATGTCCACCGCCTCGGCCTGGCGTGCGTCGGCCGGAACGGGCAGGTCCTGGTAGGCGCCGTCGACGTAGCGCACCGGGTGACGACCGGTGCTGTCGTGGTAGTAGCCGACGGCCACCCCAGCGGCGTTCAGTGCCGTGATTCTCGTGTCCGCCCCGTGCGCGGAGCCGAGGACACGCGGCGGTGTGCCGGCGTCGGTGCTCCACACCGTGGGGCTCTCGGTGAGGCCGCTGTCGTTGGTCACCGCGCCGAACACGTGGGATGCGTGGTCGGTGCCGTAGCTGGACGACTGCTTGAAGCCGGGGACGGCCGGCAGCTTCTGCACGGTCCACGAGCAGGTCGACCGGTCCGGCGCGGCCTGCGCCGTCGCGGTGCCCACCCCGGCGGCGAGCACCGCGACCGTCACGACGCCGATCACGCAATGCTTTGTGCTGTAAGGCATCCAAGCTCCTTCTCGACGAGGCTCTCGCCGTGACTGACGATCTTGGGCTGCGCCCGGTTGTCAGCGGAGCGAGGTTTGCTCGCCGGCCACCCCGTGACTCTTTCGTTTTGCCTGCAAGGGGTGGGAGCACGCCGGCCTCGCCGGGAGCGAGGCAGGCGCATCGGCCGGGAGGCCTACTGGCCGGCCGGGGGCTGCCAGAGCTCGAACCGGTTGCCCTCGATGTCGTGGGCCCAGCCGAAGCGGCCGAAGTCGGTGTCCTCGACCTTGTCGTCGACCTGCGCGCCGGCCGCCCGCAACCGCGCCAGCATCGCGTCCAGGTCGTCCACCCGGAAGTTGACCATGAACCCTTGGCCGCGGTCGCCGAGGTGCTCGGAGTCGGCGTCGAAGACGGCCCAGGTCGTCGAGCCGCCCGCGGTCCACTCGAACTGCTTGCCGCCCCAGTCGCCGCCGTCGATGCCGAGATGCTCGGCGTACCAGGCACGCAACGCCGCGGCGTCCCGTGCTCGAAGGAAAACCCCGCCGATACCAGTGACTCTTGCCATCGGCACAGTGTCCGGCACGGACAACGGTGACCGCCACATCGGCGTCAGGTGGCGCCGGTGGAGCGGGGCAGCATGACGGCCTCGTAGGCGCGAACGGCCTGGTCGAGGTCGTCGTGGGCGGCGATGGCGGCGGCCAGGTCGGAGCCGTCGATCAGAGCCAGGTTGGCGCCGATGCCGTGGGGCGGTAGCAGATGGGCGGCGTCGCTGCGGCGGGTGAGGTCGAGCACGCTGTCGTGCCAGTCGCTGTTGTGCTGAGCGGCCGCGCTGCCGGGCCCGATGAGGCTCGCGAGCTTGCAGCTGGCCACTAGCCCTGGCGACTGACCATCTCGGCGATCCAGACGGGGGCGTATGGAGACGTGCAGTTCGGCGGCGTCGGATAGTCCTTGAGCACCTCAAGGCGCTCGCCGATGGCGACGGCACGGGCGCGATGCTCGGGGTGCTCGATGCCGATCTGGGCCAGGCAGTGGTTCATGGCCCACTGCAAACGATCCGGGGCGCCCTTCAGCTCCGACTCGATGACGTCGAGCAGGCCCGCGAGGTCGAGCCCCGCGGGCTTCTTCGCGACACGTTCGGTGGTCAGGGCCCAACCCGCGCCGGCGACGACGGGATCGGGGTCGTCGAACCAGGCCAGGCGCAGCGATTCCGCGTGTGGGCTCTTCTTCACCACGTAGTTGACGAGCCAGTCGTGGACCTTGGGCCGGCGGGCCTCGCGCAGCATGGCGTCGAGCTCGTCACGGGAGAACGCCTTGGGGCGGCAGATCAGCAGGGCCAGCAGCCGGGCCGCGGTGTCGCCCGTCGCCCAGAGCTCGACGGAGAGATCCTGCCGTGTCTTGAGACGCTTGGCGACCGCGCGCAGCTTGCCGAGATTGACGCCGTGATCGTCACCGTGCTTCTCGTTGACGGCCCGGGCCTTCGGGTCCTCGAGCGCGGCGAGCTCGGCCATCACCTCGGCCACGGTCGTATCGGTCATCCCACGATGATGCCGTCGCTGCCCGCGATCCGCGAGCGCCGGCCGCGTCGGAGGGGCGACGCGGCCGGCGCGGGCCTGGTGGGGGTCAGACGCAGCGGTAGCTGCTGGCCGAGGCGGGGTCGCCGTGACCGAGGTAGCGGGACACCTTGGGGAAGCGGCAGAGGTCACGGGTGACGGTGCCGGCCGGGTTGGCGGCGGGCAGGGTGTCGGGGGCCTTGCCGTGCTCGACCCAGTTGACGATGGCCCCGAGCGGGTCGGTGGGGCTGGCGCCGTAGCCGCCGTTGCAGTGGAAGCCACCGGGCACGACAAACAGCCGGTAGAAGCTGTCGACCCGTTGCGTGCCACCGAAGAGTCGATCGACCTGGCGGCGGTAGTCGAACAGGCCGCTGGTCGGGATCAGCTGGTCGGCGGTGCCGACGGTGGTGAGCAGCTTGCCGCCTGCGGCCCGGAAGCGGGACAGATCGGGGTTGGCGGTGCCGATGACCGTGTCGTACTGGGCCACGGACTGCCGGAACAGCGCGGCGAACTGCGTGTAGGTGATCTTGGAGACGTCGAAGGTCTTCTGGTGCAACAGGAAAGTCTGCACCCAGCCGTCGGCGACGATGAAGCCGGGCGCGGCGGGCGTGCCGTCGGGAGCGGGACCGGTCGCGGCGATGCCGGCGAAGCTCGCCCCCTTGGGCAGACCGCCCCAGAGGTGCCGACCGTGCTCGTCGGTGGGGCCGTTCCAGATCTTGCGGACGACGTCGGCGTCCTTGGCCGAGATGGTGATCTGCTTGCCGTCACAGACGATCTGCTTGCCGATCAGCGAGCGAGGGTCGAAGCCGCACAGCTCGGGCTGGTCGATGATGCCGTCAGCGCCGGCGCACTTGGCCGTGGCCGCCTGGTTGAAGGCGTCGAACTCGCAGGGCGGCAGGATGTCGTGCTCCTGGTTCATCACCACGGCCGGCCACAGCGTCGCGACCGCGAACTGTGCCCAATGGACGGCCGGTGCGCTGGCCTGGATGCCGTCGAAATCGCCGGGGTAGCGCTGTGCTTCGGAGTAGCCCTGACGACCGCCGGTGGAACAGCCGTTCCAGTACGAGTACGAGACGCCGTGGCCGTAGAACCGTGCGGTCAGGTCCTTGCCCACCACGGCAAGGTCGTGCCCGGACCGGTAGGCGAAGTCGGTCAGCAGGCCCTGGTTGACCTTGCCATCGGCGGTCAGACCCCAACTGGTGTCGAGGGGATTGCCGGACAGGCCGGCGTCGGTGGTGCCGGCCGCGTAGCCGTCCTTCACCGCCTGCACGAGGCCGTTGCCGACGAAATCGCCGGCGGCGTAGGCACTTCCGCCGACCGCCTGGAACCGGCCGGTCCAACCGGTGTCGGGCAGGTCGATCGTCGTGTGCACGTGGTCGCCCGCGCCCGGATGGCTGAGCGTGACGGTGAATTCGCAGTAGGACGGCACACCACTGATCGGCGGCGTCGGCCCGAGCACGGTGTCCGGGAACGTCACGGTGCCGCCGGGCTTGTGCACGGCGGTGACGGACTCGACGGTGGTGCCGGGCGGGGCCGCGACGGGAAGGCCGGCGCAGGCTCCCGTGCTGGCGGCCGCCGCCGGCAGCGGCACCAGCAGGGCGAGCGGCACGAGGGCGGCGATCACGCCTGCTCTTCGTTTCATGGCTGGGACCCTAAGCGGCGCGAAGCGGGAAACCGCCTTCACTCCACGCATCTCGCCACAACGGTCGTCAATCGCCCTTCGAGCAGTCGGCGCGGTGCCGCACAAGGGGACGATCGGGCAACACTGTGCGCGAACCGCGGGGCCGACCGTGCGGATCGCACCGGTCGGCCTCGGCGGCCCGGATCGTTCGTATCGGCTAGTGCACGACCACCGTCACGGTGACGGTCTTCGTCTGGGCCGGCAGCTTGCGGGTGTCGATGGCCAGGTACTCGCCGTCGTCCTGGACACCGGCGGGCGTGGTCTTGGCGTGCAACTGGAACGGCGGGGCGGTGTTGGTGACGCCGTCGATGCCGAAGTCACTGTCATTGCTGACGACGATGGTGCGGCCTCGGTCGGTGGTGGCGATGCCCTCGATCTTGTCGTGGCCGAAGAAGCCGCCGGTGGGGTCGAGACCGGTGAGCAACGCGCCGAGGTCGACGTCCAGGGTCTTGCCGACGGGCGTGATGCCGACCTTCGCCAGGTCCGCCAAGGCGGTCCTGGTGTCATCGGTGCCGACATAGGCGTCGATGGTGGCCTTGTTCGGGCCGACCAGCAGACCGCCCCTGGCGCCGTCGTAGCCGGCCGCGTCCGGGCCGACGTCGGTAGCGCCGGCGAGGTCGATCCTGAACAGCTTCTTGTAAGCGCCCGGCTCCGGCTTGCCGTCCCGCTCGTCGACCAGGAACGTGGTGTCGGACAGCGCGGTGATCTCGCTGACGGCGCCGCTGTTGGTCTTCGGGTCGTCCAGCAGGTACAGGTACTCGTGCGTGGCATGGGTGCGCAGGTCGTAGGTGACGATGCGCAGCGTGGTGACGTTGCCGGGCTTCTTGGTCAGGTCCGGCTGCTGCAGCGCCGACTGCATGATGCCGACCAGGGTCCGGCCGTCCGGCGTCACGGTCAGGCCCTCCATTCCCTTGTTCGGTACGCGGTTGGCCAGCTCCGCCGGCAACGAGCCGTCGAACGGCGAAAGCCGTTGCAGCGCACGGCCGTTGCGGTCGAAGTGGGTGATGAACGGGCCGTACTCGTCGGACACCCAGAAGGTGCCGTCGGGCAGCGCGACCAGGCCCTCCGAGTCGTAGCCGTTCGGGTCGGCGGGCAGCGGGTTGCCGTTCAGGTCGACGATCGTCTCCCCGGTGTCGGCCGCCGTGTTGACGCGGCCGGAGTACGGCGTGCCGTCCTTGGCGCGCAACGGAATCGTCCGCTCCAGGACTGCCTTCCCGTTCACCAGGCGGAACTTGCCGATCGCCGGGTCGAAACTCGGCAGCGGCTCGATCTTCTCGCCGTTCGGGCCGTCCACGTTCGGGCCTCGGTCGGTGAGGCCGTAGAACTCGTCGCAGCTGCCGGGGACCGGGGCCAGCGACGAGCCGTAGGCGCCGCCGGTGATCGGCACGCCGCCGATCACGCCTAACGGCGACACGTGCGTGTCGTACAACCGCACCGCGTCGGTTTCGGTGTACGTGAAGGAATCCGTGCCGGTGAAGCCGGCGGCCGGGGTGTAGCGCAGCGAGCCGTCCTGGTTGCGGGTGACGGTGCCGTGCGCGGGGGCGGTGTGCGACACGACCGTCTGTCTGGCGGTCACTGTCACGGGCTGGCCGCGGTGTGTGCGGTAGCCGGGTTCGGGGCTGGCGTCCGCGACGCCCGTGGCCAGCATGCTCAGGGCGATGATGCCGGCGGTGGCGGCGATCCGGTTGCGATTCACCGCAGGAGTGTCGTCACGGGAGGTGGACGCCACTCGGCCGGCAGGCGACGCGCCGGTGAACAAACTCGGCCGGGCCGGCGGTCACGAGGTAGACAACAGGCATGTCGGAACAGCAGGACTTCAACCGGACGGTCATCGAGGAGTTCCGGGCCAACGGCGGCCGCGTCGGCGGCCGGCTCGCGGACGTCGACCTCGTGCTCGTCACCCACACCGGGGCGCGGACCGGTCGGAAGCTCACCACGCCGCTGGGGCACGTCGTCGACGGGGACGACCTCGTTGTCGTCGCCGCCAACCGCGGCAGCGCCAACCACCCGTCCTGGTACCACAACCTCGTCGCCAACCCCGATGTCACGGTCGAGGTCGGCGCCGCCACATACCCCGCGAAGGCGATCGTCGCCACCGGCGCCGAGCGCTCCCGCCTGTGGGACAAGATCGCCGCGCTGAAGCCGTTCCTGCTCGACTTCCAGGAGAAGGCCGGCGCGCGGGAGATCCCCATCGTCGTGCTCAGGCGCGCGTGATCGGGGCGCCGCACCACGTCGAGCTCTGGGTCTCCGACCTGGCCTGGGCCAGCCGCAGCTGGGGCGAAGGGTTCGCCGGGCTCCGGCCGGAACCCGGCGGCGGCCGGCCCGGCGAACTCCTCCCGCTTACGCCAGCCCGGCCATCAGGTCGGTCTCGGTGATGCCGGGGCCCTGGCCCTCGCGGATGAACCACTCGGTGCCGAAGGTCTCGGCGAAGTGCTTGTCCGGCATGGCCAGGAACCAGGAGTCCTCGGGGATCTGGCTGCGGTGGGCCCGCATGGCCGCGCGCTTGGCCTCGACGTACTCGTGCACGTCGACGCGGGCGGTGAGCAGGGCGCCGGGCTTGCCGAACTCGGCGGTGTCGAGGTCGGGGATCTCGGCGCCGGTCTCCTCGGCGTAGCGACGCCAGCGGGCGACCGACTCCTCGCGGTTGGAGGTGTGCTGGTAGACCCGGGGCGTGCCGGCGAGTTCGGCGGCACGCCTGCCGACGCGGTGGACCTGGATGTGGTCGGGGTGCCCGTAGCCGCCGTTGTCGTCGTCGAAGGTGATCACGTCGGCGCGTTCCTCGACGAGGATGGCGGCGAGCTTGGCCGCGGCCTCCTCGACGGACGCGGTCCAGAACGAGCCGGGGGCGGAGTTCTGCTCCCAGCCCATCATCCCGGAGTCCTTGTAGCCCAGGAACTCCAGCCGCTTCACGCCGAGGATGTCGGCGGCGGCCCGGGTTTCGGCGGCCCGCCGCTCGACGAGGGTCTCGCCCTCGGCCAGCAGCCCCTCGGGGATCTCGCCCAGCTCACCGTTGGTGGCGACGACGAGCACGACCCGGTGCCCGGCGTCGGCGGCCTTGCGCAGGCTGCCGCCCACGGTGATCGACTCGTCGTCGGGATGCGCCTGGAAGGTGACGATGGTGGCCATCAGTCGTTGGGCCTCTGCTCGGCGAGGAACTGCTCGAACTGGTCACCGAGCTCGTCGGCCGTCGGCATCTGCTCCAGCACGTCGCTGAGCAGGCTGGGCCGGCCGGCGGCCTCGGCGAAGGTGTCGTACTGCCGCTCCAGCGCCCGGACCACGTCGGCGACCTCGGCGGACTCGTTGACCTGGCGGTCGATCTCGACGGCAGCCCGGCGTGCGGACTCCCGCAGCGAGTCGTCGGGCAGGTCGAGGCCGGTCGCCTTGACCACGGCCTCCAGCAGCGTGACGGCGGCGGTCGGGTAGGCGGTCTGCGCGAGGTAGTGCGGCACGTGGGCGGCGAAGCCGACGGCGTCGCGGCGGGCCTCGCCCAGGCGGAACTCCAGCAGCGCGGTGATGCTGCCCGGCACCTGCAAGGTGTTGGGCATCTGCTGGTGGTCGCCGATCAGCTGGGGCCGCGTGGCGTGCGCGGTGACGCCGAGCGCCCGCGTGTGCGGCGCGCCCATGGGGATGCCGTGGAAGCTGGCGACCAGCCGCACGCCCCAGCGGTCCATCAGCCCCATCACGGCGGCGGTGAACAGCTCCCACTCGTGGTCGGGCTCAGGGCCGGAGAGGATCAGGAACGGGGTGCCGGCGGTGTCGTGCAGCAGCCGCACCTCCAGCTTCGGCGCCTGGTAGCTCTCCCAGCGGTCCGTGCTGTACGTCATGATCGGGCGCCGCGAGCGGTAGTCGATCAGGCGGTCGACGTCGAAGGTCGCGACCACGCGGTTCTCGAACCGCTCCAGCAGGTGCTCGACCACCAGCTTGCCGGCGTTGCCGGCGTCGACGAAGCCGTCGAAGTTCACCAGGAGCACCGAACCGTCCAGGTCGGGCGTGTCCGAGTCGACCTCGACCAGGTCTTCCGGATCCCGTGCCACCGCTACCTCCCACGCAGCCGTACAGACGTTCTCGAAGGTACAACGCGTAACCCGTTCGGATTCATCCCGGCCGGTCAGCTATAGTCAACGCTTGAACAATCAAAGCTAGGTCACCCGAGAGGACGACGTGAAGCTCACCCCGCTCGCCATGGCGGTGCTGGAGCTCCTGCTGGAGAAGCCGATGCACCCGTACGAGATGGCCCAGGTGCTGCGGACGCGGCACATCGAGGCCCGGGCGAACGTGAAACCCGGCTCGCTCTACCACGCGGTGGAGCGGCTGGAGTCGCACGGCCACATCGAGGTCGTGGACACCCAGCGCGAGGGGCGGCGGCCGGAGCGGACCGTGTACGGCGTGACCGAGGCCGGCCGGGACGCGTTCCTGGAGCGGGCCAAGGCGATGGTCGGCTCGGTCGCGCCGGACTACCCGGAGTACGCGACCGGCCTGTCCGCGCTGAACGAGCTGGAGCGCGAGGACGCGCTGGCCGAGCTGCGCGCGCGGGCGCTGAAACTGCAGGCCGCCGCGGCGGCCGACCAGGTCATCATCGACAGCCTCGAGGCCAAGCCGCTGCCGGCCGTCTACTGGCTGGACGTGAAGTTCATGGCCGCCCGGCGCGCGTTCGAACTGGCCTGGACGAACCAGTTGATCGAGGACATCACCACCGGCCGGGTCGCTTGGGTGCCCGCCGACCCGAAGGACGAGGCGTGAACGACAGACCCGGCAATCCGTGGGGCGCGCTGGCCGCGCTCTGCATCGGCTTCTTCATGATCCTGCTGGACGCGACCATCGTGTCCATCGCCATTCCCGCGATGCTGCGCGGGCTGAACGCCAGCCTGAACGCCGTCGTCTGGGTGACCAGCGTCTACCTGCTCACCTACGCCGTGCCGATGCTGTTCACCAGCCGGCTCGGTGACCGGTTCGGCCCCAAGCGCGTGTTCATGGTCGGGCTGGTGCTGTTCACGCTGGCGTCGCTGTGGTGCGGGCTGGCCGGCGACGTCGGCACCCTGATCGCGGCCCGTGGCGTGCAGGGCATCGGCGCGGCGCTGATGACGCCGCAGACGCTGGCGTTCATCAGCTTCCTGTTCCCGCCGGCCCGTCGCGGCGCCGCGATGGGCGTGTGGGGTGGCGTCGCCGGCCTGGCCACGGTCGCCGGGCCGCTGCTCGGCGGCGTGCTCGTGGACAACTTCAACTGGCCGTGGATCTTCTACGTGAACGTGCCGATCGGCGTCGTCGCGGTCGTCATGACGGTGGCGCTGGTGCCGGACTGGCGGCCCAACACCGGACATTCCTTCGACGTGCCGGGGATCCTGCTGTCCGGGGCCGGGTTGCTGCTGCTGGTGTTCGGGCTGCAGAACGGGCAGCAGTACGACTGGGGCGAGGTGTGGGGCGGCATCACTGTCTTCGAGATCATCGCCGCCGGGGTGGTGCTGCTGATCGCGTTCGCCGTGTGGCAGCGGTTCAACCGGCGGGAGCCGCTGCTGCCGCTGCGGGTGTTCGGCAACCGCAACTTCTCCAGCGGCGTGCTCGCGTCCGTGACGGTCGGCTTCACCATGACCGGCATGTTCTTCCCGATCGTGATCTACCTGCAGACCGTGCTCGGATTGACGCCGCTGCACGCCGGCCTGCTCACCGCGCCGATGTCCCTGCTGTCCGGTGCCGTCGCGCCGTTCGTGGGTCGCTTGTCGGACAAGGTGAACGCCAAGTTCCTGCTCATGTTCGGCCTGGTCGCCCTGGCCGGCGGGTTGGCGTGGATCTCCCTCCAGGTCACGCCCACGACCGCGCCGCTGGCCCTCATCCCCGCGCTTCTGGTGTGTGGCTTGGGCATCGGGTTCATCTTCTCGCCGATGAGCGCCGTCACCATGGGTTCCGTGCCGCGGGAGCTGACCGGCGCCGCCTCCGGCATCTTCAACACCGCCCGCCAGGTCGGCGGCGTGCTCGGCAGCGCCGCCGTCGGCGTGCTGCTGCAGGCCCGGATCACCGCGTCCCTGGCCGACTCCACCGCCGGCCTGCCGCCGCAGATCCGTACCGGCCTCTCCGACGCCGCCAACGTCGAGGGCGGCGCCCCGCCGGATCTCGGCTCCGTGCCGGACGGCGTGCGGCAGCAGGTCACCGACGCCATCCACAGTGGACTCACCACCGCCGCCAGCCAAACCCTGTGGCTGCCGGCCGGGTTCCTGGTCCTCGGCGCCTTGGCCGCACTGGCCATGCGCACCAGCCGCCGCCCCGCCCCCGCCCCGAACCCCGGCGAGTCACGCTCTGCGGCACCCCGAATGTAGGTTTCGTGCAGAACTGAGCCTCGGGGCTCAGTTCTGCTCCGTTCCTACATTCGGTGTGTCCGAGAGCGTGACTCGCGGGGTGTCACGGGAGGACCTGGATCTTGCGGCCCTTGCCGGCCTTGAACTGCTCCAGGGCGGCGGCGTAGTCGTCCAGCGGGAGGCGGTCGCTGATGAACACCTCGGGGTCGAGCACGCCGCCCGCGAACAGGTCGGCGGCGCGCTCGTAGCTGTGCAGCACGGCCATCGACCCGGTGATGGTGATCTCCTGGTTGTAGATCCTGTACGGGTCGATCTCCACGCGGGCGGCGTAGTCGGCGACGCCGAACTGGAGGAAGGTGCCGCCCTTGGCCACCCGGCCGAGACCGTCCTGGATGGCCCGGGCGTTGCCGGTGGCGTCGATGACCACGTCCCAGCCGGCGGGCCGGTCGAGCTCGTCGGCGCTGGTGGCGACCCCGGTGCAGCCGAGCCGGCGGGCGGTGGCCAGGCGCTCCTCGTTGAGATCCACGACCTCGATGCTGGCGGCGCCGGTGAGCTTGCCGAGCTCCAGCATCATCAGCCCCATCGTGCCGGAGCCGTAGATCAGCACGGACGTCGCGAGCTGGGAACGCAGCACGTCGTAGCCCCGCACGGCGCAGGACAGCGGCTCGATCAGGGCGGCGTCCTCGGTCCGCACGTGATCGGGCAGCTTGACGCAGTTGGCCACGGGCGCGACGGCGAATTCCGCCGCCCCACCGGCGGTGGAGACGCCGATGCCGCCCCACCGTTCGCACAGGTTGTTCCGCCCGGACCGGCAGTACCGGCACTCGAAGCAGTACAGCGACGGGTCGACGGCCACCCGGTCGCCGACGGCCACCTCGGTGACGTCCGCGCCGATCTCGGCGACCACGCCGGCGAACTCGTGGCCGGGGATCACCGGCAGCGTCGGCGCGAACTCGCCCTGCAGGATGTGCAGGTCGGTGCCGCACAGCCCGCAGGCGGACACGTCCACCACGACCTGCCGGCGCCCGGGCGCCGGATCGTCCACAGTGGTCACTTCCACCTGGCCGACCCCGCTGATCACGGCTGCCTTCACTTCACGGCTCCCAACGACAGGCCCTGGACCAACTTGTCCTGGGCGGCGAACCCCGCGGCCAGCACCGGCAACGAGATCACCGTCGCCGCCGCGCACACCTTGGCCAGGAACAGCCCCTGGCTGGTGACGAAACTGGTGAGGAACACCGGCGCGGTGCCGGCGACGACACCGGTGAGCACCCGGGCGAACAGCAGCTCGTTCCAGCTGAAGATGAAGCAGATCAACGAGGTCGCGGCGATGCCGGGCATGGCGACCGGGGCGACGACCCGCCGCAGCGTGGTGACCAGCCCGGCGCCGTCCAGGGCGGCGGCCTCCAGCATCTCCGACGGCACCTCGGCCAGGAACGACCGCATCAGCCACACGGCGATCGGCAGGTTCATCGACGTGTACAGCACGGTCAGGAACGAGATGTTGTCCAGCAGCCCGGAGAACTGGGCGAACAGGTAGATCGGCAGCGTGCCGGCGACCACCGGCAGCATCTTGGTGGACAGGAAGAAGAACAGCACGTCCGACCACTTGCGCACCGGCTTGATCGACAGCGCGTACGCCGCCGGGACGGCCAGCAGCAGCACGAGGACCGTCGACCCGATGCTGGCGCTGGCCGAGTTGATCAGCGGCGGCCACGGGCTGGCCCCGCTGCCGGCGCCGAAGAACTCCTCGTAGCCGCTCAGGGTCAGCGGCGCCAGCAGCGACGGCGGATTGGTGGCCGCGTCGGACTCGCTGTGGAAGGAGGTCAGCACCATCCACAGCACCGGCAGCGCGAACAGGATCCCGGCCAGCCAGGCGAACACGCCCCACGGCCGCCAGGCCTTGCGGGCCCTCATCGCTTCACCTCGTTGCGCAGCAGGGAGGACACGACGCGCAGCGCGAAGGTGGCGATGACGATCGACGCGATCACCACGACCACCCCGGCCGCCGACGCCTGCCCGTAGTCGTGGGCCTGGAAGAAGGTCTGGTAGATGGTGTACGGCAGGTTGGCGGTGCCCAGGCCGCCGGAGGTGATGGTGAACACCGCGTCGAAGTTCTGCACGATGTAGATCGACCCGAGCAGCCCGCCCAGCTCCAGGTACTGCCGCAGGTGCGGCAGCGTCAGGTAGCGGAAGACCTGCCACGGGGTGGCGCCGTCCATCCGGGCCGCCTCGACGGCGTCGGCCGGCCGGCTCTGCAGGCCCGCCAACAGGATCAGCATCATGAACGGCGTCCACTGCCACACCAGCGCCGCCTCGACGGCGATCTTGGGCATGGTCGAGATCCAGTCCGGCTGGGGCGGCGTCGCGCCGCCGAACAGCCCCCAGATCCACGTCAGCGCGCCGTTGAGCAGGCCGTACTCGGGGTTGTAGAGCACGTGCTTCCACAGCAGCGCGGCGGCCACCGGCACCACCAGGAACGGCGCGATCAGCAGCGTCCGCACGAACCCGCGGCCGCGGAATCTCTGGTCCAGCAGCAGCGCGAGTCCCAGTCCCAGCAGCAGGCTGACGACGACAACGGCAACCGTGAGGATCACCGTGGACACCACCGACGAGCGCAGCGCGCTGTCGGTGGCGACCGCGATGTAGTTGCCCAGACCGGCGAACCCGCGATCGTCCGGATCCAGCGCGTTCCAGCGCAGGAAGGAGATGATCAGGGTCACCACGAACGGCAGCTGGGTGATGATGATCGTGAACACCAGCGCGGGCAGCAGCGGCGCCCGGCGGGCCCACTCGGCGGCCCGCTTCGGCCCGGTGCGCACGGCGCCCGCCAGCGGTCGGTCCAGGGTCTGGGTGGCCATGTCACTTGCCCTGGTACTTGGTCGCGACCTTCTCGGCCAGCGACTGCGATGCGGCCAGCGCGGCGTCCACTGTGGTCGATCCGGCGATCGCCGAGCTGATCTGCTGCGACACCTGGGTGCCCAGGTCGGTGAACTCGGGGATGTCGACGAACTGGATGCCCAGCGTCGGCCGCGGCTGCACGCCCGGGTTCTTCGGGTCGGCGGTGCTGATCGCGTCCTTGGTCTGCTGCGCGAACGGCCCGGCCGCCTTGATGTAGTCCGGGTTCTCGTAGGTCGATGACCGCTTGCCGGCGGGCACCCGGGACCAGCCCAGCTGCTTGCCGACGAGGTTCTCGTAGTCCTTTCCGGACGCCCACGAGATGAACTTCCAGGCGTTGTCCTGCTTTGAAGATGCCTTCTGCACGCCCCACGCCCACGTGTACAGCCAGCCCGCGGACTTGGTCTTCACGACCGGAGCCGGCGCGTAGCCGAGCTTGCCGGCGACCGGGGAGTCCTTGGCCTCCAGGGAACCGGCGGCCGAGGTGGCGTCGTACCACATCGCGACCTTGCCCTGCTCCAGGTTGTTCAGGCACTCGGAGAAACCGGCCTGCGGCGCGCCGGATTCACCGTGCGCGCGGACCAGGTCCACGTAGAACTGCGTGGCCTGCTTGAACTCCGGGCTGGTCAGCTGCGCCTGCCAGTCCTTGGTGAACCAGGTGCCGCCGAAGGTGTTGACGACGGTGTCGAGCGGGGCCATCACCTCGCCCCAGCCCGGCTGCCCGCGCAGGCAGATGCCCTTCATGCCCGGCTGGGCCCCGTCGGCCTGCGCCGCGAGGTCCGCCACCTGCTGCCAGGTCGGGTTGGCCGGCATGCTCAAACCCTTGGCCTGGAAGACGTCCTTGCGGTACATGAGGAACGAGGACTCGCCGTAGAACGGCTCGCCGTAGACCTTGCCGTCGTCGGCGGTGAGCGAGACCCGCATCGGCTCCAGGATGTCGTTCTGGTCGAACGCGCTGTCCTTGGCGATGTGGTCGTCCAGCGGCGCGAGCCAGCCGTTCTTGGCGTAGAACGGGATCTCGTAGTTGCTGATGGTGGCGACGTCGTACTGGCCGGCCTGGCTGGAGAAGTCCTGGCTGATCTTGTCGCGGACGTCGTTCTCCGGCAGCACGGTGAAGTTGACCGTGATGCCGGTCTGCTTGGTGAAGTTGTCGGCCGTGAGCTTCTGGAGGTCAACCATCTGCGGGTTGTTCACCATCAGCACGTTGATCGAGTTCGCGCCGCCGGCGCCGCCGCCACCCGCGCCGCTGCACGCGGTCAGCGCCGCGGCGACCAGCGCCGCACCGATCGCCGCGCATCCGGCACGGCGTGCTCCGATTCGCGCCATCCGAGACATCTCCTCGTTTTTCCGTAACGCTCGGGCATTTCGACAGCCCCCATATCCCGGTGGCGCGCACCGGGAGCACTCAGACGCGGACGACCTTGGGCCCCAGCACCGCGTACCGCTGTCCGTCCGCTGTGGACAGTCCGGTGTCGGTGACGATGGCCTCGAAGTCCGCGATGTCGGCGAACCGGCTGAAGCTGGACACGCCGAACTTGGTGTGCACGCCCGCGAAGACGCGCCGCCGGGACACCGCGACGGCCTTCGCCTTGACCGCGCCGACCGCCGGGTCGGGCGTGGTCAGCCCGTGCTCGCGGGAGATGCCGTTGGCGCCTATGTAAGCGAGATCGATCACCATCTCGCCCAGCATCCGCAGCACCCAGTGATCGACGGTCGCCAAAGTGTGCCCGCGCAGCCGGCCGCCCAGCAGCAGCACGGTGACGCTGGGCGTGCTGGACAGCGCCGCGGCCGCCGGCAGCGACGCCGTCACGACCGTCAGCGGACGGTCGGTCGGCAGCGACTCCGCCACCAACTGCGGGGTGAAGCCCTCGTCGATGAACACCGTCTCCGCGTCGCCGAGCCGGTCGGCGGCGGCACGGGCGATGCGCCGCTTCTCCGGCAGGTGCGAGGTGGCGCGGTAGGCGAGGCCGGTCTCGTAGCCCGCGGTCTCCACCGGGACCGCCCCGCCGTGGGTGCGGCGGACCAGCCCGTGCTGGTCGAGCAGTTTCAGGTCGCGGCGGACCGTCTCCGGCGCGACGTCGAGCTCCGCCGCCACGTCGCCGACGTCCACCCGGCCGTTGGCCCGGGCGCGGGCCAGGATCCGGCGCTGACGCTCGTCCGCCTGCATCGCCGCCCACCTCCCGCGCTCCGTGTTGACTCGGGCATTCACCGGCCCGTTCGGGCAGGAACCAGGTTTAACACCGTCACAACGGTGTGGCCAGCGCCACAGCGGCCGCCACGGTGCCCGATTTTCGCCCGTTTGAGTGGCCCTCATCTGCGGTCGCGGTGGTCGACGGCCCGTGTCCTGCCCGTTTCCCGGCGTGACCGTGCCCGTTCGCTGCTCGACTTCACCGGATGCGGTTAACTGATGGCCATGGGCAGCATCTCGGACTTGGTTCGCTGGGCCGTTGTCGTCACCATGGCCGGGCCGCTGGCGCTGGTCGGCACGCCGGCCCCGCTGGCGACCAACAGCCAGCTCCCGCCGGGACTGTCCACCGACCAGCTGGCCGGCCAGCGGGTCATCTACTCGTACCCGGGCGCGACGCCGCCGCAGACCCTGCTGGACCGGATCCGCCAGGGCCGGGTCGGCGGGGTGATCTTCTTCGGCGAGAACATCACGTCCACCGCGCAGATCGCCGGCGTCATCGACCAGCTGCGGCAGGCCGCCGCGCAGAGCCCCGTGCACCAGCCGCTGCTGCTGATGACCGACCAGGAGGGCGGCCTGGTCCGACGGCTGCCCGGCGCGCCGACGATGTCGGAGAAGCAGATCGGGCAGGCCGCCGACGCGCAGCAGCAGGCGGCCAACGCCGGCACCGGAGCCGGCCAGAACCTGGCCGGCGTCGGCATGAACTTCAACCTCGCGCCGGTGCTGGACGTCTACCGCACCCCCGGCGACTTCGCCGACTCCGCGCAGCGCTCGTACAGCATGGACCCGGCCAAGGTGAACACCCTCGGCCAGGCGTTCGTCACCGCCCAGCAGCAGACCGGCGTCGCCGCCACCGTGAAGCACTTCCCCGGCCTCGGCTCGGCGACCACCAAGCAGAACACCGACGAGCAGCCCGTGACGCTGACGGCGTCGGCCAACACGCTGCGCACCGTCGACGAGGCGGCCTACCCGGGGTCGATCGCGGCCGGCGTGAAGTCGGTGATGCTGTCCTGGGCGATCTACCCGGCGCTGGACCCGCAGCTGCCGGCCGGGCTCTCCCCCACGATCATCAACCAGGAGCTGCGCGGCCGGCTCGGCTTCAAGGGCGTCACCATCACCGACGCGCTGGAGGCGGGTTCGCTCAAGGCCTTCGGCACCGCCGCGCAGCGGGCCGTCACGGCCGCCGGCGCCGGCATGGACCTCATCCTGTGCTCCGGCCGGGACGTCAGCCAGGGTGACCAGGCGGCCGCCGCCATCTCCGCCGCCGTCACGGCGAACAAGCTCGATCACAGCGCGTTCGAGGCGTCGGTGGACCGCGTCCTGGCGATGCGCGGCACCCTCCGGTGAGTTCCCCGGGCTAGGACCTGTCCCGTCAAGGTCGCCACTCGTTCGAGCCGCCGGTTGTGCCCCACCCAGAACATTTGCGATCGCAATGCAACACTGGCCGGATTGCGACCACATACGGGGGTGGAGATGCTGGCCGACCCGGAGTCGGCACCCGACGCGCAGTTGTGGCGGGCGATCGCGGGGGACGACCACAGGGCGTTCACCGCGCTGTTCGAACGGCATGCCCAGGCCGTGTGGAACTACGTCTACCGGCTGACCGGTTCCTGGTCGGCGGCCGAGGACGTGCTGTCGACGACGTTCCTCACCGCCTGGCGGCGCCGGGCCGAAGTGGTGCTGATCCGCGAGAGCGCGCTGCCGTGGCTCTACACGGTGGCCGCCAACCTCGTGCGCAACGACCACCGCCGGCGCAGCCGCTTCCTGCGGCTGGCGCCGAAGCTGGCGGTGCCCGACGAGAGCCGTGACCACGCGGAGGAACTCGCCGAGAACGACCACACCCGGCAGCGCCTCACCCGGGTGCTCGCCGCGGTGGACCGGCTGCCGGCGTCCGAGCGGGAGGCCGTGCAGCTGTGCATGGTGGGGCGGATGAGCACCGCCGACGCCGCCCAACTGCTCGGCATCAACGAGGTCAGTGTCCGTTCCCGCTTGTCCAGGGCGCGCACCCGGCTGCGCGGCATGACCGAGGAGAGCTTCGATGAGTGACCCGTTCGACCTGCCCGAGCGGGAACTGCCCGAGCCCGTCCGCCGGGCGGCGCTGCGCCGGGTCATGACCGAGATCGCCCACGAGCCGCCGCGCCGCAAGTCCGGTCTGGTGCCGCTGCTGATCGCGGCGTCCGTGGTGGTGCTGATGGCCGGCGCGACGATCGTCACCACGACCGTGCTCGGCAACAACGACCACAAAATCAACACGGCCGGCCCGAGTGCCACGACCACCACATCGGCCGGCGGCCGCGAGAACGGCTTCGACCTGTTCCACGCTCAGCGCGACTGGGGCACCAGCGAGGAGATGGGGCGCTGCGCGGAGGCCGACAACCGGGGCAACTCGACGTGGGTGCCGCTGCTGCGGGTCGAGCGCAACAACCTGGTGGCGCTGCTCTACCGAGTGGGCAACGACATGGTCTTCTGCCAGCTGACGCCGAAGACGGTCACCGCCAAGTCGGCGCCGTACCCGGCCCCGCCCACCGGCAGCGTGCCCGCGAAGATCCTGTTCATCACCGCCGAGGGCACCTACGCCGGCGTGACCGCGCCCGGCATCGACAACCTGGTGATCATGCCGAGCAACAGCGTGGTCGGGGAGCCGTCGGCCATCGGCAACGGCGTGTTCATCCTGCCCAACAGCTACAAGCGGACCGACACCATGACGCTGCGCGGCTTCACCGTGCCGGACTACGGCGTGCCGAAGGCCGATCTGCCGCAGCCGCTGCCGGTGAGCCAGCAGAGCGGCGACCCGCGCGGGGACCGGAGCTCGGCCGCCGGCCAGCGGCTGGGTGACTGCCTGTCCGGTTCGAATCCGCCGGTCGCGGACGCCGACTGGTACGCGCCGGGCGCGTCCATCGTGGTCGACTCCAAGGACTGGATCCAGGTGGGCGTGCAGGGCGGCTCCCTGGTCTGGTGCACGTCCGACCCCAACGCCCCGGCCGCGTACGTCCCGCTGGCGCCGACCACGCACTCGATCCAGTGGACGTCCGCCACCAAGCTCGGCGGTGCGAACATCGCCACGCAGCTGGCCGGCATCGCCAGCAACCCGGACGCGGCCACCGTCACGGTGCAGGCGCCCGGTATGGAGGCGCGCACCGCCGCGATCGACCACGGCACGTTCATCGTGACCGGGACCGGGCCACCGGTCGGTGGCTCGAACGTCATCGTCAAGGACAGCAACGGCACCGTGCTGGACCAGTTCACGATCTAGGCTCGGCCGGGTGACCACCGAATACCGGCAGTTCCGGTTCCAGCGGCCGCACGGCTCCACCGAACTGGTGCTGATCCGGCACGGCGAGTCGGCGCCGGCCCGGTTCGACCGCCCCTATCCGTACAAGGACGGGCACGGCGATCCGGAGCTGGCGCCGCAGGGCCGGGAGCAGGCGCTGAAACTCGCGGACCGGTTCCAGGACCAGCATTTCGACGCGATCTACGTGACGACGCTGCGGCGCACCGCGCAGACCGCGGCGCCGCTGGCCGAGCGGCTGGGCATCACCCCGCGGGTCGAGCCCGACCTGCGGGAAGTGCATCTCGGCGAGTGGGAGGGCGGCCTGCTGCGCAAGCACGTCGCCGAGGGCCACCCGCTCGTCACGGAGATGAACCTCAAGCAGCGCTGGGACGTGATCCCCGGCGCGGAGCCGACCGAGCAGCTGGCGGAACGGGTCGGGGCGGGCATCCGGCGGATCGCCGGCGCGCACCCGGACCAGCGGGTGGCGGTCGTGGCACACGGCGGCGTGATCGGGCAGGTGCTGGCGATGGCGGCGAGCTCCGAGCCGTTCGCGTTCATCGGCGCGGACAACGGGTCGGTGTCGGTGGTCGTGGTGGCCGGCGAGCAGTGGATCATCCGGGGCTACAACGACATTTCCCACCTCACCCGCCCGGTTTAGGGACACGTCACACCTGTGACGGCGGTTCCGCGTCGAAGTCGCCCAGGTCGGAGAAGACGAACACGCGGACCGCGTAGCCGGTGGTCGGGTGCACCTGCGCCAGGTACGCCGACACCGGGCTGCCGACGATCTCCTCGACGGCGTCGAGGAACTCCTGTTTGGTGGCCTCGTGCAGCGCCTCGTGATGGCGCAGCACGGCGTCGGAGTAGCCGCGCTCGTTGAGCACGGCGTCGGCGACGGTGAGGCTGTCGATGGACAGCACGACCAGGCTGATCGGATCGTCGTCGCTGACCGAGACCTTCACGTTGCGGGGGCCTCGCCCGTAGAACGACCGCTCCAGGCTCGTGACCTTCTCGGCGACCGCGTTGCGTTGGGCCTTGGTGATGCGCACCGGCGGCTTTCCTCTCGCGAGGGGTGCGGGTTACCCTGCTGAAAGACCACAACAACATAGTGGCTTCCGAGCCGTGCCGCAGCGGAACAGCTGTTCCGAGGCGGTGTGGCCCGGGCGAGATATCTCCCACGTTGGCGCGGCGCGAAGGTCCGGAAAACCCCGGAAAGGCGCGCGGCGACACCGCGGGATGCCAAGCGAAAGGGCTTGTCTCGTGGCAGTTCAGACCAGTCCCGCACAGCTGCGGGACCTTGTCGACGACTACGTCGCGCGCCGCGACGAGTGGTCGCCGCACGTCCGCTTCGATCTCACGGAGCGGTACTTCTCCCGCCTGTACCGCGACGATTCCGTCGAGGTCTGGCTCATCTGCTGGGATCTCGGGCAGGACACGCTGCTGCACGACCATGGCGGCAGCGTCGGCGCCTTCGCCGTGGCCAGCGGCCAGCTGATCGAGGATTTCGGCGACACCGGGCAGGACGGCCTGCGCACCCGGCGGCACCGCGCCGGCGATTCCGTCGCGTTCGGGCGGACCTACCTGCACAACCTGGTCAACGTCGGCATGGAGCCCGCCATCTCCATACACGCCTATTCACGCCCGCTGACGTCGATGAACTTCTACTGCTGGCTGCCGACCGGCATCCACCACCTGCGTGAAGTGCCGTGCGACACGCCGGAGCCGGACACCACCGCGCTGGAGGCCACCGCGGCCCGGATGCGCGAGGCAGCGGTATGACCGACACGATCACCGGGCTGCTGGAGACCGCGCGCGAGCACATCACGCGCTACAGCCCGGCGGAGGCGGCCGAGGCGATGCGGGCCGGCGCGGTGCTGGTCGACCTGCGGCCGACCGAGTACCGCTGGCGGTTCGGCGAGATCCCCGGCGCCGTCGCGGTGTCCCGGCACGTGCTGGAGTGGCGGATGGACGTGACGAGTCCGCACCGCATCAAGGAACTCCGGCCCGGCGACCTGGACCAGGAGGTCATCCTCCTGTGCAACGAGGGCTACACCTCCAGCCTCGCCGCCTACCAGCTGCGCACCCAGCTCGGCCTGCGCAACGTCAACGACGTCGACGGCGGGTTCGCGGCCTGGCGGGACGCCGGACATCCCATCGTGCGTCGGCTGGCCGACTAGCGGGCGCGACGCTCCCCGGCGGTGACGGGTACGGTGATCTCGTTGCCGGCCGGGGGCATCGGGCAGATGCCGTAGTCGGTGAACGCGGACGGGAAGTTCCTGGCCTGGTTGAAGTCCAGCGTCACGTGGCCGTCCACCGGCAGCGGCGCGTCGAGCTGCCGCCACGGCGCGGTGGTGTCGTCGTTGGTGGGGTCGTGGAACACCAGGCTGATCGTGTCGCCGCCGGCGGTCGCGGTCAGCCGCTGTTCCCGGCCGCCGACGGTGAACCGCACCTCGCCGACGTCGAACAGCACCTCCTTGACGCCCGGCTGCGCGCTGTCCACGACCAGCCGCTTCGCCGGGTGCCGCGGCGTGAACTCCGCTTCCACCACCCATTCCGGCGCGTAGTCGAAGACCGAGGGACCGTCATACGCCCGCAGCGCCGGCCCCTCCGGGTCGCGTAGCCGGATGCCGGCGCGGCCGTCGCGGATCAGCGTCTCCACGTGGATGCCGCCGTAGGTCACGAACTGCGCCGCGTCGCCCTTCACCTCGCGGACCCCGTCGAGCGGCCTGCCGTCGTGGCGAAGTCCGTCGGACACCGAGGCTTTCACCCGGATCACGCCCGACTCGGCGCTCCACTCCCCCGGCACGTCGTCGAACCGGGTCGGCCTGGCGTCCAGCCAGTGCAGCCCCACCAGGCTCAGCCACCCGTACGGCTCGCGCAGGTCACGTTCCCGCCGGGCCAGCCACTCCTGCCATCCACTCATGTTCGACATGACACCGCGAAACGCCCGCAGCGTCCACATCCTGGAGCGCCGTTGACAGTGACACTGCGCACTGGTCCCATGACCTCATGGATCTGACCAGGCGCCTGCACGTGGACCTCGCCCGCGTGAACGCGCAGGGCTGTGCGGCCGCGCCGAAGTAGCCGCGCCCCTATCCATCACTTTTGCGAGGAAACCACCATGCCGTACCAGTTCTCCGCCCCGATGACAGTCAGTTCGAGCCAGGCCGCCGAGGTCACGGTGGTCGTTCGGGTCAGTACGAACAACGACCAGGCCCCGCTGGTGGCCGCCCGCGTCGTCGACGCCGTGCGCACCGCGGTGGACGTGCCGGGCACCACGCTCACCGTCTCCGTGCCGACGCAGCCCCGCGCGTACGAGCGCGGTGAGCTGCGGATCCTGCCGGCCGCCAGGCGGGTTTTCCACCGGGACGGCGCCGTCGAGCTGACCCGCATGGAGTTCGACCTCCTGCTGCACCTGGCCCGCCGTCCCGGACACGTGCAGCTGCGCACCGCTCTGTTGTCCGAGCTGTGGGGCCTGCCCGACGGTGTCGAGACCAGGACACTGGACGTGCACGTTCGCCGGTTGCGCCGCAAGCTCGGCCCCGCCGCCGAGCTGATCACTACCGTCCGTGGCGTGGGCTACCGCATGGACGGGGCTGAACGGGTGATCATCGAGGACTGAACCGCCCGATATGTCGGGCTAGAACCTCAAATCTTCCTCAAATCCGGACCCAAAACCAGATCGTAACCGGGAGACCGGTTCACATCGGCCCGGCTTTACGCCATGCTCCGCCACACCTGAACGGGTGGTGCAGGTCACGTCCATAGTGGACCAGAGAGCAGGGGTGAGCGATGGCTTCGCCGTCAAACGTCGCTTCGTCACCGGGTGGATCCGGGCATTTCAAGAGAACCGTCGGCTTCTACGGGCTGATGTTCATCTCGCTCGGCTCGATCATCGGGTCGGGCTGGCTGCTGGGCGCGCTCAACGCCGCCAAGGCCGCCGGCCCCGCCTCACTCATCTCCTGGGTGCTGGCGGCGGCGATGTTGGCTGTGTTGGCCCTCATCCACGCGGAGCTGGGCGCGGCCTACCCGGTCGCCGGCGGCACCGCGCGGTTCCCGCTGTTCGCCTTCGGCAGCATCACCGGCTTCATCGCCGGCTGGTCGGCCTGGCTGCAGGCGGTGGCCATCGCGCCGATCGAGGTCGAGGCCAGCCTGGCGTACCTGGACAACATCCCATGGGTCAAGGACAACCTGAACCTGCTGCACATCGGCGGTGACCTGGACGGCACGCTGACCGCCAGCGGGTTCTTCTGGGCCACGCTGCTGATGATCGTGTTCACGCTGGTCAACATCGTCGGCGTGAAGTTGCTGTCGGAGAGCAACACCATCACGGTGCTGTGGAAGACCGCGGTGCCGCTGCTGACGGTGCTGGTGCTGTTGCCGCTGAGCTTCCACGGCTCCAACTTCAGCGCCGGCGGCGGTTTCATGCCGTTCGGCCTGCACGGCGTGTTCGCGGCGCTGCCACTGGGCGTGGTGTTCGCCTTGCAGGGCTTCGAGCAGTGCATCCAGCTGGCCGCCGAGGCCGCCGACCCGAAGCGGGACCTGTCCCGCGCGGTGATCGTGGCGATGGGCATCGGCGCGATCGTCTACATCCTGCTGGAGATCGCGTTCATCGGCAGCCTCGACCCGGCGAACCTGGTGCACGGCTGGGCCGACCCGATCGCCAAGGGAGACTTCGGCCCGTACGCCACGCTGGCCATCGCCGCCGGCGCCGGCTGGCTGGCCTACGTGCTCTACATCGACGCCTTCGTGTCACCGGCCGGCACCGGCCTGATCTACGTGGGCACCTCGGCGCGGTTGACCTACGCGCTGGGCCGGGACAAGCAGATCCCGGGCGTGTTCGGCAAGCTGAGCGTGCGCGGCGTGCCGCTGTGGTCGATCGTGCTCGCGTTCGTCATCGGCGAGGCGTCGTTCGCGCCGTTCCCCAGCTGGCAGAAGCTGGTCGGCATCGTCACCTCGGCCACCGCGGTGATGTACGCCTTCGCGCCGGTCTCGCTGACCGCGCTGCGCAGGCGGGACCCGGATCGGCCCCGGCCGTACCGGGCGCCGATGCCCGCCGTGCTCGCGCCGCTCGGTTTCATCTGCGCCAACCTGATCATTTACTGGAGCGGCTGGGACGTCGTCTACAAGATCGGCATCGCGGTCGTCATCGGCCTGGTCATCTTCTTCGTCACCAGGGCCTTCCAGCCCTCCGACAAGCGCTCCGACCTCAACCTGCGCTCCGCCCAGTGGGTCGTGCCGTGGCTGGTCGGCCAGGTCGTGCTCGGCTACCTCGGCCGCTACAGCAGCGGCCCGGACGACCCGCCCAGCAACATCCTGCCCGACGGCATCGACGTGCTGGTGATCGTCGTGTTCAGCCTCGCGATCTTCTACTGGGCGGTCAACTGCGCGCTGCCCAGCGAAAAGGTGCTCGCCGCGGTGGACGCGGAGGAGGCCGAGCTGGCCCAGGGACCGGAGATCACCACCGCCTGATCCCGCTCAGTCGGCCCGCCTGGCCACCTCGTGCGCGATGCCTTCCTCGATCGCGAGCCTGGTCAGCTCGGGCCGACGGCGGCGGCCGGTCTTGTCCCGGATCCGGTCCAAATAGGACCGCACCGTTCGGACCGTGATGTTCATCGCCTCGGCGATGTCCTGGTCCCGTTCGCCGGCCGCGAGCAGCGACAGCACCTGCCGCTCGCGGTCGGAGAGCACCAGTTTCGGCCCGCTGTGCCGCTCCCGTGACGAGTTGAGCACGAACGAGGCCAGCGTCGGCGACACGTAGCTGTTGCCGATCGCGATCTCCCTCACGGCCCGCAGGATCTCGTCGCCGTCCGAATCCTTGGACAGGTAGCCTCTCGCGCCGGCCGCAATGGCTCCCAGCACCTCCGCCTGGCCCGCGTGAGCGGACACCACCAGCACCTTGTGGCCCATGCCGACGACCTCCAGCACCGCCGCCGCGTCCTGCACGCCCCGGAGCTTGAGGTCCAGCACCACAACGCTGTCCGGCCGCTGCCGACCGGCGGCGAAACGCCCCACCGAGTCGGCGACCACACCCAGTTCGATGTCCGGCGCGTCGGCCAGCACCCGGGCCACCGCCGCGCGGTATAGCGGGTGGTCCTCGATCACGCCGACGACGATCGGCTCCCCTTCGGCCCCCATGTGTTCCGCTCCCCTCAGTTGACCGGCGCCGGTTTCGTGGCGGCGGACCGGTCCAGCGCCGGGCCCTTGGGCAACAGCGCGAGCAGGCTGGTGTCGACGGTCGGCGCGTCGACGCCGCCGTAGCCCAGCGCCTTGACCGAATCCGCGTCCGCGACCGGGTATTTGCTGCCGGTGTCGGTGATCAGGTACACGGCGTTGGAGCGGTCCTTCACCAGAGCACCGGAACCCGGTGGCACGTAGACGTTCTGCACGCCTCGGGCATCGGTCGGGTCCACGGCGAGCGGGTGCGCGTCGCTCGGCAGCGGCACAGCCTTGCTCACGGTGACCTTGGACCCGCTGGCGCACAACGTGATCGTCGCCGGCACCGTGGCGACCACCTGCGGCACCCTGACGGGATAACCGCCGGCATTCTCGTCCACAGTGGACGTCGTGGCCCGTGGCGCGGAGTTCACGTCCGCCGTCGACACCTGGATCGTGCGGGTGCCGGTGTTCGCCGGGTTGCCGGCGACGAGCTTCGCCTCGGTCTGGGTTATGGCCTGCACGGAATCCTTCCGTACCAGGTAGAACCCGCCGTTGTCGGCCTGCAGCACCTGGCCGACTCGGGTGGCGTTGCCGCCGACGCTCGGGCCGCCGGCGCCGCTGCCGTCCACCTTGACCAGGCCCAGCGCCTGGCCCGCCGGCACGGTGTCCAGCCAGGCGCTGGCGACCGGCACGAACGGCAGGCCGTCATAGCCGAGCGCCGTGATCGACGCCGCATCCGGCAGCGCGTAGCGCCGACCGGCCGTGATCAGGTAGCGGTCGCCGGAATGCGCTTGCACCAGCAGGCCCTGGCCGTTCGGCTCCGGCGTGCCGCCGCTGACCGGGCCGAGAATGACCGTCGACACCGGTTCCACGCCGGCCGGGTGATCCGCGGACGCGCTCGTGCAACTCGTGAACGCTCCGCCCAGCAAGCGATCCGTCGACGGAAGTGAGTCCGGCGCACCCGGGATGCCGTAGGCCGGGCCGCGAGAGACGCTCGCCAGCGTCGCCGCCGGCACGGTCACGGTCTTGTCCCCGTTGCCGCCCGCCAGCAGGCGGGCCGAGGCGAAGTTCAGCACCGGATGCAGCAGCTTGTCCTGGCCGAGGACGAACCGCGCGCCCGTCTCCTGCTCGACGATCACCTGGCCACCCTGCCGCCAATCGGCGTCACCGGTCGGGTTGAGGACGCCCAGCACGCCGAACACCGCCGTGACCAGCAGAGCCGCGCCCGCACCGATCGCGACGCCCAGCACCAGCCGCCGGCTCGGCGACACCGGGTGGTTCGCGTCGGCGGCGACCAGCGCCGACACCAGGCGGCGCCGGAGAAACTGGTACGCCTGGATCTGGTCTCGCTGCGTCCACACCACGTGCCCCCAGCCCGTGCCCCCTAGAAACACCTTGCCCGGTAAGAAATCCCTCTGTACGGGGCGCCCCGAGCATACCTATGCTGCCTGCGGCGCCCGGGAGAAGTTCGAGGATTTTCGGGCAGCTTTGCCGGACACGAGGGCAAGGAGCGTCGCAGCGCCATGACGTTGGCAGACACGAGGACGCGGGTCAGGGCGCGGTGGCTGCGTCCGGTCACCGCCGGCCAGATCGCCGTGTGGCAGATCGCCGCTCTTGCGGTCCTGATGACCTCTCAGCCGTTCGACGTGACCGGAATTGTCGTCGCCGCCGTCGCCGTGCTCTTGATCGCGGTGACCTCGGTGCGTCGCGGCGGCCTGTGCCTGTACCAGTGGATCGGCGTGCGTCTGTCGTATCTGCGCCGCTCCAAGCCTTCTCCCTCGCAGGACCCCATCGCGGCGGTCCTGCCCGGTTTGGGTTTTGTCCGTCACGTCGACCGCGCCGGCAACCGCGTGGGTCTGGCATCCATCGGCCCCGACCGCGTCGCCGTCGTACGCCTGCCTTCCGGCGTGCGGCCCGAGCTGGACGTGCTGGTCACCGCCTTGCGGGAAGCCCAGCAGCGCACCGACATCCCCCTCGCCGGCGCCCAGCTCGTGGTGTGGACCGTGCCGGGGCCGACCTCCGTCGAGCCCATGCGGATCCACTGGCTCGCCCTGCGGTACCGCCCTTCCGTCGCGCCCGGCGCCGCCCTGGCCCGTGGCGGCGGTTCCACCGGCTCCGACCGTGCCGCCGCCAGCGCCGCCCTTGGCCTGGTCGGCCGATTGGCCGAAGCCGGCCAGGCCTCCGCGGTGTTGGACGAGCCGGAGCTACGCCAGGACCTCCTGGTCGCCCTCGGCGCCGACCCCCGTGCCTTCGCCGGCTCCACCCCCGGCGCCCGCCCCATGGTGAAGGTCGACGAGACCTGGCGGACCTGGTCCATCGGCCGCCTCACCCAGACGTCCTTCGCCCCGGGCCCTCGGGTCGCCACCGAGGTCCTGGGCGTTCTGGTCCCCGGGACCGAGTTCACGTGCAGCTCGCTGCTGCTTCGCCGCACCCCTCGCGGCACGACGGAGACGTCGGTGTCGCTGCGGGTCGGCTACGTCGCCAAACACGCCCAGCAACGCCCCGAGGGGTTGGTCAAGCGCCTCGCCGCCGACCTGTACCCGGCCAACGGCCGCCAGTCGGCCGCCCTGCTCCGGTCTCTCCCCCTGGCCACCCCGGAGTAACCCCGGCGAGTCCCGCTCAGCGGCACACCGAAGCGCACGTGAGTGGCTCACTTGGCTCTGGCCGCCAAGTGAGCCACTCACGTGCGCAAGCATCCGGGGGGCTACAGGACGCCGCGGACCACCTCGTAGACGTTCAGCACAGCGCCGACCAGAGGCACGATGGCGATGAGGCCGAGGAACTCGGCGATGTCCATCATCCGCGACCAGTAGGGCGACCGCAGGCCCCGGCGGACGCGGGAGGCGTGGGCCAGACACAGGACCGCGGCGACGACCAGCACACCGACGGCGACGAGGGTGCCGTGTTGCCACGCGATGAGCCAAGCGCCGAGGCGGCCGAGCATGGCAAGGCCGGCCAACAGCAGGACCAGCCGCTGGGCGGTGCCGGCGTATGAGCGCGAACGCAACAGCCACACCACGCCCAGAACACCGGAAAGAGCGGCCGGCCAAGGGGAATCGTCACCCAGTAAAGCGAAGACGCCGCCGACGCCGGCCAGGGCCAGAGCGGCCAGCAAACCGGTGAGAATCCGCTCGGCGCTGGCGGTCTGGTCCAGCACATCGGGGCCGAGGGTCGGCTCCTCCTCGGCCCGGAAGGACTCGATGTCGGCGGGCACGCGGGGCAGAGGCAGCTTTCCCAGGCGCAAAGCCAACATCGGGGCCAATGCGGCCAAGGCGGTCATCAGCGCGGTCAGCACGGCGGCGGGGCCGGCGACGGGAACGCCGGACAACAGAACGATGGCGGACGTGATCGTGCCGGCACCGGCGGCCACGGCCAGGCCGCCGAACCACGGCAACCGGTCGGACAGCAGAACGGCGGCCAGAACGCCGTATGCGGTCAACGCGGCCAGGCCGGCGGCGAGCGAGGCGACGTCCAAGGACACGGCGAAGGGCGGCACGGCGGTCAAGCCGGCCAACAAGGCGGCACCGACGCCGGCGGTCGCACAAGCGACGCCGGAGCCGGAATCGCCGTAGGCACGGGACAAAGCGCCACCGGTGAGCAACAGAACCAGCGCGAAGGCGCCGCAAGAAGCCGGGGCGAACCACGTGCCCGACAGGCCGGCGGCGAGCAGGACTCCGGCGCCGAGCAAAGCGACGACGGCGGCCAACTGAGCCGATCGGCGGGCGATATGTCCGGCCCAGGCGCCGGTTTTCGTCGCGGCGACGCTGGCGATGGCGTCGACGACGTCGTCGAAAAGCAGGGGCACGACCTGTCGTTCGCGTGGGCTCAGGTGCAGCACTTCGCCGTCACGGAGGCCGATCGCGGCGACAGTCAGGCCCGGCGGGAAGGGCGAATCGCCGAGCCGGGACAGCACCCAGCCCGGATTGTCGGGTGACGCCTGCCCCTCGGCGCCGGACAGGCGGACCAGCTGCGGCACCAGCTCGGCGAGGGTGCTCTGCACCGGCAGCGCGACATCCACACGCGCCCGGGGAGTGACAACGGTGATCCGGCGCGTCGTGGAGATCATGACGTGAACCGCTCCATCCGGCCGGCCGCCTCGATCACCGGCGCGAACCGGGCGCTGGTGGCCTCGGCCATCTTGCGTAAACCGTCGTTGACGGCCTCCAGCACCATGTCCCCCAGGTCACGGGCGTTGTAGCGGCGCATCGCCTCGGGATCGATGCTGACGTCGGTGAACTGCCCGCTGCCCCGCAGCGACACGGTCACCTCGTTGCCGCGCGAATACCCCTTGACCTCCATGGCCTCGACGCCGCGCTGGATGCGCTGCACCTGCTCCTGCTGCGCCCGCACCTGATCGAGCAGGCCCTGCACGTCGACACCGGTCTCCAGGTCCATGATCCGCCTCTCACTCATCGTCCGCGCGCAGGTGGAAACTGCCCACCACTCGCTGGAAGTCCGGCACCGCCCGCTCGGCCTGCGACGGCGTGCAGGTGCCGGCCAGCTCCACCGCCACGTGCCCGTCGTTGTCCGGCAACGGAATCGACAGGTGCACCTGGTACTGCGCGAGCCGCTGGCCACCCACCAGCAGGTCGATCACCTGGGCGACACCGGGAGCGGGCTCCTCGCCCACGTCCTGCCGGCTGCGCACCACGAGTTCGTCGGCCACTTCGGACAGCCGTTCCACGGCGGCGTCGGCGGCCGCGTGCACGTCCACAGTGGACTGGGGCTCACCGACGCCGACGGTGATGTTCGGGGTGAACTCCCCCTCGGGCGTGGGCAACACGACGACGAGCGCCGCGCCGGGAGCCCCCGATTCGGCCGGGTCCACGGGAACCCAGCCGTCCGGCACGTCCAGTCCCAGCGGCAGCTCTACCATACCGATCCGATCGCCCGCGCCGCCTGCGACGCCGTGTTGCTCACCGACTCGTACGCCTCGTGACCGTAGTGCGACGCCGTCTCCCACACCTTGGGCAGGTCGATGTCGATGTTCGCGCCGAGGCTGCCGCCGACGCCGAGGGCGGCGCCGACCTTGAAGTTGACCTTGATGTGGCCATTGTCCATAGTGGCCTGTCCGTCGAACTGCGCGCCGATGCCGGCCTCCAGCTCGCCCTTCGCGCCGACGCCGATGCCCGCCACGTCGACACCGGCGGATCCGCTGATCTTGGCTCCGGCAAAGGCATCCAGGTGCGCGGCGACGCCGTGGGTGCTGCCGTCGAGATGGCCGCCCAGCTGTCCGCCGACGTACGCGTCGACGTCACCCTTCGCCGTGACGACGCCGTTGGTCAACGCGCCGCTCGCGCCGACATCGGCCAGGGTGCCCTGAACCTTGCCGTCGAGGCGGAACTCGCCGCCGTGCACGAGCGCGGCCGCGTCCCAGGTGGCACGAGGACCGACAGAGAGGTGGGCCTCGTCGACGTTGTCGCCGACCTTCGCGCCCCAGCTCTCGTCACCGAGCACGCCCTCGCCCTTGAGCAGCGTGATGTCCGTGCTGTGCCACAGCTTCTGGCCGGTCGACGCGTGCTCGGGCAGCTCGGCGTCGCCGAACGGGGTGTCGTCCTTCTTCGGCGCACGGGTGCCGGAGAAGCCGTCCTCGGTCAGCTTGTACCAGCCGGAGTTGGAGAACCAGGACGGCACCGAGCGCGGCCGCTTGCGGCCGTCGAGGATCTCCTCGCCGATCCACGACAGCGAACCCTTCTTCAGCTGCGCGAAGTCGACCTTGACCTTGCCCGGTCCCTCGTCCTCCTTCTCCGAAGACTCCGCCGGCTCCGAGGTTTCCGGCTTCAGGCCGTACAACTGGGTCAAGGCGTCGACGAGCCGCTGCCGCAGCGCGGTCGCCGACCTCACGGCCGAGTCGCCCAACTGCTGGGCCGCGTTGAGGAACGCCTGCTCGGAGCCGGTCGCCGCGGTCCGAGCCTCGTCGACGAGTACCCTGGCGTACTGGAGAAACTCGGCCCGCACGGTGTCCATCGCGGACATCGTGGTCTGGATCGCGGCGGCGGTCATCGACAGCCGCTGCGCCTCGGCCTTCAGCTGCTGGGTGACGTCCTCGATGTCCTTGGTGAGCACGCCGGCGGCCGACGCGAACGCCCGCTGCGCGGTGCCCTGCCAACTGGCGTCGGTTTTCCCGGCACAGCTGGAGATCTCCGCCGACACCGCGGCCAGGTTCGTCGCCTCGTCCGCCTGCCGCTGCGCTTGTCGTTGCAGCGCGGCGGGATCGCCGGTGACCTGCTTGGCGCACTCGTCGAGCACGGTCAGGTATCGGGTGAGGACCGAGGCGACGACCCCGGAGATGTCGGTCACGACACCGAGACCTTGCCGGTGCCCGTCACGGAGATGTGCTCGGTGACGTGCTCGCCGTTGACCGGGATGTCCACGTCGACCTGGGCGTCGTGGCCGGTCGGAATCTCCACGGTGGTCGACTCGGCGCCGATCGTCGTGGTCACCTTGATCACGCCGGGATCGGTGACCGGCGGGACCGAGACGACAGGCGTGGACCCGGCGGGAGTCGTCCCGGCGGGGGTGGTCCCGGCCGGCGGGTCGACCGGGATCCACGAATCGGCCGTGCTCGGCGTGGTTCCCGTCCCACCGAGCGCGGGCGGCGTGTAGGCGTACGGGTTCGACTGCGTCACCGGCGTGGGCGTCGTGTGCGACGCCACCAACTGGCCGGTCGGCGAGGCCACCGGCGGCGGCGCGACCGGCGCGGTCACCGGGGTGCTCGTCACGGTCGACGTCGACGGCGTGGTGCCGCCGGGGGTCGACGCCGAGGCGGAGTTGGTGCCACCGAACAGTTTCTCCAGCTCCTGGATGATCGACGCCAGCGTCGTCAGCTCGGTGCCGAGCTTGGTCAGCCCCAACGTCTTGAGCAGCCCGCCGATCGCCTCGATGAAGCCGCGCAGCGAGGCCGAGGTCGCGGTGGACAGCGCGACCGCTGCCGCGTGTGTCCACGGGTTCGACATCAGCGCGGCAACGGTGGGGTTCACCGCCGAGACGACCGAGGTGTAGGCGGCCTGCGCGGACTTGACCAGCGTGCCGGCCACGCCGAGCAGCTGCGCGCCCTCCTGCACCACCTTGATGATCTTCTCGAACGACTGCAGCGAGTCGGTGATCTTCTTCAGCGCCGTCTCGGACGCCGCGCCCGACCACACCTGCGCCAGCTGCTTCTCGGCCTTGGCGAAGTCGTCCATCAGCGTGACGAACTGCTTGGCCTTGTCCAGCACGTGCGCGACGTGCGCGGCGATCTGCTCGGGCTGGCCGGTGACGATGCGCGGCAGGAACGTGATCGGCCCGCCGGAGCTCGCCGTCGCGTCCATCGCGCTGGAGTTCGGGAACGTGAACACGGTGGTCTCTCCTGTCAGGCCGGCATCGGACGGTAGACGCGGACCATCGCGAGGCCGCCGAAGTCCGGGGTGAGCAGGCCGTGGTTGTAGAGCTGCCCGCCGGCGCCGGCGACGCCGATGGTGGAGTTGACCACCACCACGTCGCCCGCGTGCACGCCGCCGGGGATGTCGCCGAGGTTGCGGGCCACGCCCGAGTACACGCCGATCACGCCGACCTGGGCCTGGTGATTGGGGCTCGAGTCCAGCCAGTTGGCGAAACCCGTGCTGTCATGGGCGAACTGTCCGGCCGACGAGTCGTGGCCGAGGCCCGCGTGTCCCAGGTAGTCCAGCACGTTCGCCACCGAGTGCGGATCGCCCGCGCCGCCGACGCTGTCGTTGAACGCCTGCGCCGCCACCAGGCCGGCCGCCGGGCTGGACCACAGGCTCGCGGTGTTGGCCGTGCCGGCGGACGGATTGCCGCCGAAACCCTGCGCCACCGCGCGGTCGGCGTCGTCGTACGCGTCGGCGCTCTTGCGGATCAGGTCGTTGACGGCCTGCAGGCCCTTCAGCAGCGACTGCAACGCGGCGACCTGCTGCGCCTGCATCGCGACGTTGCCGGACGCGACCGCGTCACCGATCATCGCGAACGAGGTCGGCGCCAACACCAGCGCCTCCAGGTCGAGCACGGCGTTGACGGTCTGCATGATGATGCCGCCGATGTTGCCGACCGCGGACCGCATGGCCTCCGGACGCACCTCGTACTGACCGGTGTCCATCCCACTCCCTCCCTGGTCGGCGACCTTGTGGGACGGAGCGTAGAGCGGGCGCGACGGCAACCCAGACGGCAAAAGTACCCACTACATGTGGTGCCCGGAGCCGCCCGTGCCCATCACCCTGGCCACCTCCGGCGGGTGCACGACGAACGGCCGCATCATGCCCATGTCCTCGTGTTCGAGGATGTGGCAGTGGTACATGAACTCGCCGGTCGCGCCGTCGAACCGGCCGGCGACGGTGAGCCACTCCCCCTGCCGGGCCTGGAAGGTGTCCTTCCAGCCCTGCTCCCACTTCTCGATCACCGGCCCCTCGGTCGGCACGGGCATCGGTCTACTCGTGCCGCCGGTGGCGAGGTCGAACGCCGACAGGTCGGTCCACGTCCGCCGGCTCAGCAGCTGGAACCGTGCGGCGTGGATGTGCATCGGGTGCGGGGCGCTGCCGAGCTGGAGGAAGTTCCACACCACCCACTGACCACGGTGGAAGAAGAACGACGTCGTGTCGTCGAACAAGGCCGCGCCGCGACGGAACGTCCTCACCTTGCCGGTGTTCGGATCGGTGAGCTGGATGATCCCGTTGGCCGGGAACTGCGCCGGTGGGTCGGTGATCTCCCGCAGCTCCCACATGGTCGGGTTCGGCTCGCCGGCCACGTTCGGCGGCAGCATCGCCACGAACACGTGCTCGTGTTCCTCGGGCACGGTCGTGCCGTGCACCAACCGCACGTACGACTTCGACAGCCGCTGCGGCAGCCGGAACGGGTCGCGGCGGCTGCGGTTCTCCACCCGGAACTCCATGATGTCCGGCTCGACCACGCTGCCGGTGCTGGTCAGGCGTAAGCGCCGGCCCTGGAACCGGCTGAAGTCGATCAGCAGGTCGATCCGCTCGGCCGGGGTCAGGGTCACGCCGCCCGCGGGCACCTCGGCCGGCGCGGGCAACAGGCCGCCGTCGGTGCCGATGATCCGCACGGCGTCGTTGGGCACGACGCCGGCCTCGTCGACCAGATCGAGCCGGAAGAACTGGGAGTTGGCCGCGTTGAGCACCCGGAAGCGATACCAGCGCGCCTGCACGTCCAGATGCGGCCAGATGACGCCGTTGACCAGGGTGAACGGGCCGGTGACCGGAACCATCGTGCCGGTCGCCGGCGCGTACGGCATCTTGTACAGCAGCTTGCCGGTCAGCGCCCCGGAGCCGTCGGTGTCGAGGTTGCGGTCGCTGATGACCAGCGGAACCTCGTGGTCGCCGCTGGGCAGCCCCAGCCGGTCCTCCTCCTCGTCCCGCACGAGGAACATGCCGCACAGCCCGGCGTAGACGGAGAACCGGGTGATCGCCATCGCGTGGTCGTGGTACCACAGCGGCGACGCCGCCTGGCGGTTCGGGTACTCGGCGAGCTGCGAATTCCCCGGCAGCATCGCGTTGTGCGTCCAGCCGTCGCTGCCGGCGTTGGTCACCGCGCCGTGAACGTGCACGACGGTCCACGGCGGCAGGTCGGCGGCGCCGTCGATCAGCTCCACCCCGGCGGGCAGGCTGCCGTCGGGGTTGCGGTAGCCGGGCACGTTGGCCGGCGACGGCTTCCGGAACGGCACCTTCACCGCCGTGAGCGGGATCTTCCCGTCAAGGTCGTTGGTCCACGCCACACGCAGCCGTCGGCCGCTGCACACCTCGATGGTCGGGCCGGGGAAATGCCCCTCGTACGTCCACATCTCGGTCGCCGGCAGCTGGGAATGCAGCTTGATCCGCGCGTTCTTCATGGTGACCGTGATCTGGTCCTGGCGCCGCGCATGCGGCCGCAGCACCGGCGGAATCCGCAGCGGATCGAGGAACTTGGTGAGCCCGAAATCGGGCGTGGCCGGCGTCGGCGCCGCTGCCGCCGGGGGAGCTAGCAGGCTCGCGCCGGCCACGACGCCCGCGGAGCCGAGCACGGCGGTGGTGAGGAACGAGCGGCGGTCGACGGGGTCGTTCATGGGGTGTCCTCCTGCGTGTCGCAGCGGAGTACACCTGTGGACCGGTGGGTCTGCCATCCCTCATGACGGTAGAACTACCCACAAGAACCGGGCCCGGTTCTGGGCAGAATGCCGTGGTGAGTGCTACGCAGACCCGGCGGGCGCCGCTGGAGCCACCCAGCGGCGAGATCGTGCTGCAGTCCCCGCCGATGCTGCCCAAGGGCTCCAACCAGGGCGCGGTGCAGCTGCTGTTCTTCCTGCCGATGATGCTCGGCATGGGCGCCATGTCGTTCGTCTACATCGGACGCAGCGGCGGCGTGATGACCTACGTCTTCGGCGCGCTGTTCGCGGTGTCCATGGCCGGCATGGTGATCATGTCGCTGGCCCGGGGCGGGGCGGCGAAGAAGGCGCAGATCAACGAGGAGCGGCGGGACTACCAGCGCTACCTGACGGGCCTGCGCGGCCAGGTGCGGGAAGTGGCGGAGCGACAGCGGATCGCGCTGACCGCCGCCCAGCCGGACCCGGCCGACCTGTGGGCGTTCGTGGAGCGCGGCCGGCTGTGGGAACGGCGGCGGATGGACGCGGCGTTCGGCCGGGTCCGCGTCGGCACCGGTCCGCAGCGGCTCGCCACTCCGCTGCGGGCGCCGCAAACCGTGCCGCTGGAGGACCTCGATCCCGTCTCCTCCACGGCCTTGCGGCATTTCATCCGCGCCTACGCGACTGTCCAGGACCTGCCGGTGGCGATCTCGCTGCGCTCGTTCGCGCGGATCACCGTGACCGGCGACCGGCGGCAGGTGCTGGACCTGGTCCGGGCCGTGCTGGCCCAGCTGGCCGCCTTCCACTCGCCGACCGACCTGCGCATCGCGTTCTGCCTGCCGGCGAACCGGATCCGGGACTGGGAGTGGGCGAAGTGGTTGCCGCACAACCAGGGCTCGACCGGCGATCCGACCGGCCCGACCCGGTTGGTGGCGGACCGCGTCGGCCTGCTGGCCGACCTGCTCGGCGCCGACCTCGGCGAGCGGCCGCCGTTCAGCAAGGCGAATTCCCCTGAGTACCAGCACATTGTCGTGGTTCTGGACGGCGGCCGGACGTCCGATGACAGTCGGCTGACCGCGGTCGGCGGCCGCCATGCCGTCACGGTGATCGATGTGAGCGGCGGCATCCCGGACGAACCCGCCCAGGACACCGACCTGTTCCTGCACGTGGCCGGCGAGCGGCTGGGCATGGTCGTCGGCGAGGACAGCGACCGGCGGATCGCGCTGCTGGGCCGCCCCGACCGCTTCGACCACGCTTCGGCCGAGGCCCTCGCCCGCCAGCTCACCCCGCTCTACCAGGGCAAACCAGTGGTGTCCGAGTCGCCGATGGCGGCGAGCTTCGGGCTGCCGGGGCTGCTCGGCATCGGCGATCCCCGCGACCTCGACACGGCGGTCACGTGGCGCCGCCGCACCGCGCGGGAGCGGCTTCGGCTGCCGATCGGCGTCGACCCCGACGGCCGGCCGGTCGACCTGGACCTGAAGGAGTCGGCCGAGGGCGGCATGGGCCCGCACGGCCTGGTGATCGGCGCGACCGGCTCCGGCAAGAGCGAACTGCTGCGCACACTGGTGATCGGCCTGGCGGCGACGCATTCGTCCGAACAGCTCAACCTGGCGCTGATCGACTTCAAGGGCGGCGCGACTTTCGCCGGCATGACCGGCCTGCCGCACACCTGCGCGGTGATCACCAACCTGGCCGAGGACCTGTCCATGGTCGACCGGATGGGCGACGCGATCAAGGGCGAGCTGGTCCGCCGGCAGGAACTGCTGAAGGCGGCCGGCAACTACGCCTCGGTCCGCGACTACGAGCGGGCCCGCATGGACGGCGCGTCGCTGGATCCGCTGCCGTCGCTGCTGGTGATCATCGACGAGTTCTCCGAGCTGCTGTCCAGCCAGCCGGAGTTCATCGACCTGTTCGTCATGATCGGCCGGCTCGGCCGCAGCCTCGGCATCCACCTTCTCCTTGCCTCGCAACGGCTTGAGGAAGGCCGGCTGCGCGGGCTCGACTCGCACCTGTCGTATCGGGTCGGCCTGCGCACGTTCTCCGCCTCGGAAAGCCGTTCCGTGCTCGGTGTCGCCGACGCGCACCAGCTGCCGCCGGTGCCGGGTTCGGGTTATCTGCGCGTGGACACGGAGACGCTGATCAGGTTCAAGGCGGCGTTCGTGTCCGGCGAGCTGCCGCCGCGCGGAGTCGTCGAGGCCGGGCCGACGCAGGTCCGCACGGTGCTGCCGTTCACGCTGGCGCCGACGCCCATTCCCGAGGTCGTGGAGGCCCCGGCGACGCCGGAGCTGCCCGGCACCGGCGAGACGATCATGGGCACGATCGTGGAACGGTTGCAGGGCAAGGGACCCGACGCACACCAGATCTGGCTGCCGCCGCTGGGCGAGCCGCCGACGCTGGACCAGCTGATGCCGCCGCTGGGCGTGGATCCGGAGCGCGGGCTGTGCCCGGTCGGCTGGGGCGGCAACGGCCGGCTGATCGTGCCGATCGCCATCGTGGACAAGCCGTTCGAGCAGCGGCGGGACCTGCTGTGGGCGGACCTGTCCGGGGCGGCCGGCAACGCGATGGTGGTCGGCGCGCCGCAGAGCGGCAAGAGCACGTTGCTGCGCACCCTGATCGGTGTGCTGGCGCTGACCCACACGCCGGCCGAAGCCCAGTTCTTCGTGCTGGACATGGGCGGCGGCGCGCTGCGGCCGATCTCCGGCCTGCCGCACACCAGCGGTTACGCCACCAGGCGCGAGCCGGAGCGCCTCCGCCGCGTCGTCGCCGAGGTGACGACGCTGCTGGCCGAGCGGGAACTGTTCTTCGCCGCCAACGGAATCGACTCGATCAACACGTTCCGGCAGCGCCGGTCCGAGTTCACCGAGAGCACCGACGGCCGCGAGTTCGGGGACGTCTTCCTCGTCGTCGACGGCTGGGCGACGCTGCGCGAGGAACAGGAACAGCTGGAGCAGGAGGTGATCGGGCTCGCGGCTCGTGGCCTGGGCTTCGGCATCCACGTGATCGTCTCCGCCAACTGGTGGATGGGCGTGCGGCCGCAACTGCGCGACGCCGCCGGAACGAGGTTCGAACTCCGGCTCGGTGACCCGGCCGACTCCTCGATCGACCGCCGCGCCGCGCAGAACGTGCCGGCCGGGGCGCCGGGACGCGGCCTCACCAAGGACAAGCTGCACTTCCTCACCGCACTGCCCAGAGTGGACGGTGACCAGCGGCCGGGATCGCTGGCCGCCGGCACGACCGCGTTCGTCGAGGCCGTCACCAAGGCGTGGAGCCGGCCGCCCGCGCCGCCGGTCCGGTTGCTGCCCCGGGAGGTTCCGCTCACGGAGATCTCCGGCGGCGACGGCAAGGCCGTGCCGCTGGGCCTGGCCGAGGCCGACCTCAAGCCCGTTCACCTGGATTTCGCCGCGGAGCCGCACTTCCTGGCCTTCGGCGATGTCGAGTCCGGCAAGACGACCCTGTTGCGGACCATCGCCAAGGGCATCACCGAGCGGTACACGCCGAACGAGGCCGCGATCATCGTCGTGGACTACCGGCGCGGCCTACTGGACGCCGTCACCGGCCCGCACCTGCTCGGCTATGCCGGCGCGGAGAACGCCGTCACCGGCCTGGTGTCCGAGGCCGCTGCCGCCATGCGGACCCGGCTGCCCGGGCCCGAGGTGACCGTGGAGCAGCTGCGGGAACGCAGCTGGTGGACCGGGCCCGAGCTGTTCGTGCTCGTCGACGACTACGAGCTGGTGGCCAATCCGGGCCGGAATCCGCTGTCCCCCCTGATGGATTTCCTGCCCCAGGCCCGGGACGTCGGCCTGCACCTGATCATCGCCCGGGCCAGCGGCGGCGCCTCCCGTGCGCTGTTCGAGCCGCTCGTGCAACGGGTGCGGGAACTCGGCTCCCCCGGCCTCGTGCTGTCCGGCTCGAAGGAGGAGGGCATCCTGCTGGGCGACGCCAAGCCCACCGCCCAGCCGCCCGGCCGTGGTCAGCTGGTCCGCCGTCGTGCCCGAACCTCCCTTGTACAGGTCGGTTTGTCCAACTAGCTGCGGCCAGCTGAGGAGTCGCGAGGCATCGGCTTAAAGGGGGGCCGAGCCCCGCGCGGCACGCGGCGCGAAAGTCCTGTGGGTAATAGTGCCGTCACCGCACATGGCAGTTGTGCCGTTTGCTCAAAGCCTCGCTGTTCCTAGCGTTACCGGTGACGAGAAGGCAGTCGAGCGAGAGGAGGTGGCCCGTGAGCAGCCCCGGCTTCAAGGCCGACGCAGCGGCGATGACGCGAGCGGTCCAGGGTTTCGAGGAGTGCGCGGCGAACGCCAAGAAGACCATGTCGGACTTGGAGAACGACCTGGTCTCGGCGCTGAGCCACTACCAGGGCAGCCAGGCCACCGCGTTCTGGCAGCTGCACACCCAGCTGCAGGACAAGATGCGGGTTGCGAGCACCGAGCTCGACACCATGTCGAACCTGGTGAACCAGAGCTTCCACAACTACGGCAGCGGTGACAGCACGGTCGCCCAGAGCCTGACCAGCCTGTCCAACAACGTCGACGCCGGCGGCGCGGTCTTCGGCCGCCTCACCGGCGGAACGCTGGCCTGACCAGAGGGAGCACACGATGACCGCCGACCAGATCAGCGTCGACTTCGCGGCGCTCCAGGTCAGCTCGCAGACCCTGGCCGCCAAGGCGAAGGCCCTGCAGGAGTACCTGGACCAGCTGCACACCGCGCTGCAGCCGATCAAGGCCACCTGGTACGCCTCCGGCAGCTCCGCGGGCCAGGCGGCGGAGCAGGCCGAGACGCGGCTGCGCAACGCCACCAACGACATCACCAACATCATCGGCCAGTTCGGCGGCAAGGTGATGGAGGCGCACGACCTCCAGTTGGCGTTGGAGAACAAGAACACGCAGTACTTCGCGTGACCTCCGGCGGCGGCGGTCCGGCCCGGCGCCGGACCGCCGCCGTCGGCGCGCGTGTCGAACACGGACTAACTGGGGAGCTGACCAGGGATGTGGGACCAGTCGTTCTCCGTCCACCTGGAGTCGCTGACCGACTTCGCCCGCGAGCTGCAGACGCAGCTGGACGGCATGGGCAACCCGATGGACCAGCTCACGCAGCTGGCGTCGGCGCCGGTGCTGCTCGGCGACTTCGGCGAGGCGTTCACGTTGGCGCAGCGCACGAAGGCGGCGGTCGCGGAGATGCACGGCCTGCTCGACCAGGTGCGGCAGGCGATCGAGTTCGCCGAGAACGTGACGAAGACCGTCGCCACCGGCTACGAGCGGCTGGACGACGATCTGGCCAGCGGCATGCAGGTGACGACCGGTTACGCGGACAGCCAGGGTGACTCCACATGGACATGACCCCACACACGAACTTCGCGCAGTACAGCCACGAACAGCTCTACACGATGCTGTTCGCCAGCGACCCGGACACCGTCGGCGACGCCGCGGACATCTGGGACTCGACCGGCAAGGGCCTGCACGACAAGGCCAACGACCTGCAGTCGCAGCTGACCGGCTTCAAGGACAAGTGGCAGGGCGGCGCGGCGCAGCAGTACCAGTCGATGATCAGCGATCTCGCCGAGGGCATCCGCAAGGTCGCCGACACCGCGTTCGCGATGCGGGACCTGACGCACGACGCGGGCGAGGCGCTGACCACCGCGCGGGCCAAGATGCCCAAGCCGGTGAACGTGCCGCAGGTGTCGCCGTCGGTGATGTCCCTTGCCACCACGCAGATCCAGGTGCAGGCGGACACGCCGCCGCAGGTCGTGGCGCAGATGCAGCAACAGCAGGCCGCCGCGATCGCGCAGGTGCGTGACCAGCAGCAGGCGGTGGCGGCGTCGAATGCGGCGCACGCCGAGGCCGTGATGGTGATGCAGGCGCTGGCCGGCGACTACACGACGGCGCAGCAGTCGATTCCGCCGTCGCCCAACGCCGAGCAGGTGCCGTCGGGGACCGCGCCGACGACCACGCAGTCCGGCACCGGCGCCGTGAGTGCGCCGATCGTGTCGACCACGTGGGTGAACACGGCCACCGGCACCACGACGACCCTGCCGGCCGGCGGCGTGCCGACCACTGGCCAGACGCAGACCGGTTCTCCGCTGTTCGGCGGCATGTTCACCGCCGGGCTCGCGGCCGCGTCGGCGGCGGCGTTCGGCCGGTTCGGCTCGATCATGCCCAAGGTTCCCGGCTTCGCCAAGCCCAAGAGCGACGAGAAGCCGACCACCCCGACCGGCGCGAAGCTCGGTGACGGCGCGAGCAGCGGCTCGTTCAAGCTTCCCGGCGGCATGGGCGGCGGCGGTGGCGGCGGAATCGGCGGCGGTGTGCCGGGTTCCGTGCCGACCGCGGACGCCAGCATGCTGTCCGGTGGTTCCGGCCCGGCCGCGGACATCGCCGGCGGAGCGCTGGGCGCGGCCGTCGCGGATGCGGCCGGCAGCAAGGCGATGGGGCCGATGATGCCCATGATGCCGATGAACGGGGCCGGTTCCGGAGACATGGGTGGCGGGCGGCGGATCCCGCCCTGGCTGGTCGAGACCGAGGACGTGTGGGGCGAGTCGTCGGCGGTCGCGCCGTCCGTGATCGGCGAGGACTTCTGACGTGCCCACCATCAGCGCCCGGGAGATCGCCCAGTACGCCTACAACGCCGGCTTCCGTGGCGACTCGCTGACCACCGCCGTCGCCGTGGCACTGGCCGAATCCCACGGCGACACCGGCATCCACGGCGACATCAACCTGCAGACCGGGACCTGGGGCCCGTCCGTCGGGCTGTGGCAGATCCGGTCCCTCAACCCCGGCCACGGCACCGCCTCCGAGCAGGCCCTGCGCAACGCCCAGGCCAACGCCGACCCCGCGACCAACGCCCGCCACGCGTACACGATTTCCCGCCACGGCACCAACTTCCGGCCTTGGTCGACGTACACCAACGGCGCGTATCGCGGCTACCTGAACCAGGCGAGGACCGCGAGCCGCCAGGTCACGGGTGGCGCGGCGGTCGGCGGCGCCACCCCCACCTCGTTCCGGGCCGCGCCGCGCGCCCTGGACCAGGTGGCCGCCGAGCTCGCCGCGCAGGCCCAGCGGCTCCGGTCCGTCCAGGGCGAGGTCGGGTCCCCCGGCCCGGCCGCGTCCGCCTTCGGCGGCCTGCCGCAGTCGCAGCAGGCCGCCGAGGTGCACGCCAAGCTGCTGGAGTCGCTGGCCTCCCGGATCACCGCCGAGCAGAACCGGGCTTCGGCGCTGTCCGCCGGCGTCCGGTCCAGCTCCGCCAACTATCAGCAGGGTGACGAGCAGACCGCCCGCTCGTACCTGTCACTGATGCCCTGATCCCCCGCGAGTCACGCTCTCAGGCACACCGAATGTAGGTTTCGGGCACACCGCTTCCGCCCCCCGATCATTGCCTACGTCCGCACGACGGGCCGGCCGTAGCCCCGGCGCCCGGTCTGGTCGATGCCGTGCGCGGCGAAGCTGTACAGGTGGATCTCGGTGCCGTCGGGGTCGTGGAACACCAGGAGCCAGCCGACGGTCGCGTCGATGACCGACGAGTGCGGCACGCCGAGGTCGTCCAGGTGGGCCGCCCATTCGTCGGCCGCCGCCTTGTCCTCGATGCCGAAGCTGACCGGGTCGAAGCCCTTGATGCCGGCGGCCGCCGCCGGGTGCTCGCGCAGGCCGAGGCCGAGCTCGCCGAGGCCCTTCGCGGTGCCGGCGATGCCCCGGACGACGCCGTCGGAGTCGGGGAACTCCAGGGTCACCTCGAACCCGAACACCTTCTCGTACCAGGCGCGGCTGACCGCCAGGTCGCTGACCGGGAACTTGACGTGGTGGATGCCCGTGAGCTGCGGCATTGGCACCTCCAATTTCAATGCAGTGGCACTGCATTCACAGCTGGTAGCATGCGCTCGATGAGCGACGACGTCAAGCGCCCCTACCGGTCCCGCCGCCGCGCGGAGTCGGCGGAACAGACCCGGGACCTGATCCGGGCGGCCGCCGCGCGCCTGTTCGTGACGCAGGGCGTGAGCGCGACGACCATGCGGCAGGTCGCCGCCGAGGCCGGCGTCGCCGAGCGCACCGTCTACACCGCCTTCCCGACCAAGGCCGTGCTGTTCAACGAGGTCGTCAACATCGCCACCGCCGGCGACGACCTGCCGATCGCCGTCGCCAACCGCCCCGGGTTCGCCGACTGTCTCGCCGCGACCGATCCGCGCCGCGCCGCCGAGTTGGCCGTCGACTTCGGCACGGCCGTGTTGGAGCGCGCCGGCGACCTGATCATGGCCGCCATCGAGTCCTCCGGCGCCGACGCCGACATGCGCGAGTTCTGCGACCGCGGCGCGGCCAACCACCAGGCGAACATGCTCGCCCTGGCCCAGGCGTGGGAGCGCAACGGCCTGCTACGTGATCACCTCGACGCCACCGCCGCCGGCGCGCTGCTGCACACCCTCGGCTCCCCGCACGTGCATCATCTGCTGCGGCGGCAACAGGACTGGCCAGCCGAGCGCTACCGCGACTGGTTCATCGACACGCTACTGGCCACCGTGCTCAAGGGCTGACCTTCCAGCCTCGCTCCCGCCCGCGCCGGATCGTCACCGTGACCAGCCCGGCCAGTGCCGCCAACCCCACGCCACCCAACGCCAAGCCACCGACCAGCGCGTTCATCGGCGGCTGGGCCGGGGCGGCGGCGGGCACGAGAGTGGGCGGCGGGGCGGCGGTCGGCGAGGTGCCGGGTCCGGGTGCGGTGAGCGGCAGTTGCGAGGTCACGGCGGTGTAGGCGTCGACGATTCCCCAGCCCAGCCGGGGATCCCGGCCGCCGCCGGCCGCACGGGAGGCGGTGAGCGTCAGCCGGTTGACGATCTGCGCCGGCGTCGCCCTCGGCTGATACGCCCGCAACAGCGCCACAGTCGCGGCGACGTAGGCGGCGGCCGCGGCGGGATCCTTGATGGGCCAGGAATGGCCGTAGCCGCCGGCCGAGGTGCCGACGAGATCCGCCCCGGGCGCGGCGATGTCGATGTAGTCGCCGGATTCCGTCTGCACGGCCACGCCGTTCTTGTCCGCCGCGCCGACCCCGAGCACCCCCGGCAGAGCGGTCGGATAACTGGTGACGCCTTGTTGTGTGCCGACGGCCGGCGACACGATCACCGCGCCGGCCGCAATCGCCGAACCAACGGCGTCGTCCAGCGCCGGACTGTCCACAGTGGTCGGCACGTCGATCAGGATCGTGCCGGCGCCGGCGTGCACGGCCTGGGTGATCGCGGTGGCGAGGCGCCCGGGATCACCGGGATTGGTGTCGCCGGCGCCGGCGGTGTACCGGATCGGCAGCAGCTTCACACCCGGTGCCATGCCCACGAAGGTCGTCTGGTCGTCAGGTTGCGCGCCGATGATGCCGGCGGCGAACGTGCCGCGGCCGTCGCAGTCGGCGACACCACCGGGACGGGCCACCAGGTCACTCGACGACAACACCTGATCGCGGCCGAACTGCGGGTTGCTGCCGTCGACCCCGGCTCCGACGATCGCCACCGTCTGCCCGGTTCCCTTGGTGAGCAACCAGATCCGCGACGGATCCACCAGCTTCTGGGCCCACGACGGCGGATCCTGGTACACCTGCGCCGACTTCGCGCAGCCGGCGGCATGTCCACTCGGCCCGTCCACGAGCATCGCCAGCACGATCGCCACGAACAGCGCGGCGGCAGCCCTCACCGGGGCACCCACAGCGTCACCCGGGTTCCCCGGCCCGGCTGGGAATCCACGTGCGAGCGGCCGCCGACCTCGGCCAACCGGGCCGTGATCGATTCGCTGATGCCGAAGCCGGCCGGGCGGTCGGCGTCGCTGAAACCGCTGCCGTGATCACGGGCGATCACGGCGATGCCGCCGTCCCGCTCCTCGATCCGCAGCACGGCCTCGTTCGTGCCGGAATGCTTCATCGTGTTACGCAGAGCTTCCCGCGCCGCCTCGCGAACGGCCCGCCGCCGCGCCTCCGGCATCGTGCTGTCGTCGATCTCCGCGAACACCAACTGGGCCCGCAGCCCCTCGCGGGCCATTTCCGTCGCCAGCAGGGTGAGATCCTCACCGATGGTCGTCGGCTGCGGCAGATCCGGCTCGCCCGCGAGCCCCCGGCGGAGTTCCATCGCCTGCGCACGGGCGATGCCGCGAAGCTCCGCGAGTCGCTCGGCCGCGTGCTTCTCGTCGCCGGGCGCCGGCAAAGCCATGGCCTCCAACGCTTGCAGCACCGTGTCGTGCAACTCGCGCCGCACCTTCGCCGCCTCGGCCTCGCGCCCGCGCCGAATGCCCAACCCCAGCGCCAACCGTGTGCCCAGGCCGACCAGCAGCAGCGCGCCGGTCGACGTCACGATCGTCACGCCCAGCAGCAACGTGTTGCTGGCCAACGTGATCACGTTCACGGACATCGCCGCCTGCAGCGGCACGCTCAGCGCCGCGAGCAGCAGCCCGAACGGGATTCCCCACGCGACCGTCCACAACGCGACCGAGCCGACCAGATGCGTCCAGGTCAGCACCGACGCACCCGGGTCTACGTAGGACACAAGGAGATTCGCCCCGAAGGCGATGCACGCGTCGGTGATCAGCAGGCCACGCATCGACTCGTTCAACACGCCCGGCACCCGCAGCGCCCACACGATCGTCGCCGCGTTCAACACGAACAGCAGCATTCCCACCGCGAGGCCGACTCCGGCATGACCGGCCGCGATCACTGGCAGCAGCATCGCCGGCAGCACCACGAACCGGTACACCATCGGCACCAGCACCACGTACCGGCAGGCGCGGACCATCAGCGAGTCCGGCTCCGGCTGGCTCTCCGCCGAGCACATCGCCGAGATCCGCTGCCAGCCCGGCACTGGGGTCGGGTCCACCACCAGGTCCGGCACGTCCCTCGGCGTGGCCGCGATCACCGGCGCGCCCCGGCGCAGCAGCTGCCCGAGGAAACTCGGCACCCGCGCCGGGTATCCGGCCAACGACATCAGGACCCCTCCGATGCGCCTCGGCTACCCCAGCACCGTACCGAGGCCGGGGCGGGCCTTCGAGAGGCTCAAGGGAAGTCACCATGGTGCGCGAAGGCAACCCCCTTGAGCCGATCAGCCCAGGATCTTCAGGCCACGTTCGGGTACCCGCACGACGCCGGCCAGTTCCCGGATGTCGATGTCCTCGTGCGCACGGAGTTCGTCGAGCCGATCCCGCCACGGCAGTGCCCATTGCGTCCGCGGGCCGGCGATCGCCACCAGTCGCACCGCGAGCTTCGCGCACACATAACCGCCGATTGCGGTCAGCTCGTCGAGAACGGCCACCGCGGCGTGATCGTCCCACTCCGTCGACGACAGGAAGGATAGCTCGGGCAGCCGGTCCGGACGGTCGCCGACAACCGCGACCAGTTCCCGCCACCAGGTCACGTCGAGGGTGCGGATCGCGTGGCAGAACAACACATCCGCCGCTGCCCTGGGCATCCCGACCTGAAGGAACACGTTCACCCGTCGCCGGATCATGCGCTCCGAGCGGGCGTCGATCCGCCGGCAGTCGCCGAGCCACTGGCGAACGTCGACACCAATCGCAACGATCCGGTCCAGCAGGGACAGTGCGGCCCGATCGCCGACCTCCGTGTTCACGGCGGCCGATATCGCCGTCGTGATGGCAGCGGAGACGTCGGGGTCGTAGCGACCGCCGGCTCGCTCCACGACGCGATCGAAGCCCTCCGGTGCGAGCCGCCACAGTGTTCCGTAAGCACGAATCACGTCCGGACGCCCGCGTCGAATCGCTTCGACAACCAGCCGCGCCCTCAGCAGGAGTTGGTCGCGAGTCAGAGTGGCCGGCCGCCCCTGGAGAACTGCCTGTCGGATCGTGGGCTCGACATCGGCCATGGCCTCGGCTACCGCCAGGGATGCTCGCGGGTCCTCGCCGAGGAACGTGAGCAGCGAGGCGGCGGCGACGGCCTTGACGTCACGATGACCGTTGCGCCACATGTCCAGCAGCGCATCCACCGCGTCCGGCGGCCTGGTCTCGGCCAGCAGCCGCGCCTGTTCCTTCGCTCCGCCAACGGATGCCGCCGCCCACCGGCCGTCCACCAGATCCACGAGCACGCGACTCGCCGCCCCCGCGATCGCGCCCGGCCGCGTCTCGACCCAGCGCACCAGCACCGATTGCGTGCTCACGCCACGGATCGCCGTCACCGCAAGCGATTGCGGCGCACTGTCGACGAGGTTCGCCAACACCTTCTGATCGCGGATCACGGTCGCCGCCGCAGCGCGCACGGTCATCTCGACGGTGTCGTCCGTCGCGAGCCTGACGGCCTGTTGCTCATATCGCGCCCGTTGCCGGGGGTTCCAGCGACCAGTCCGGCGCGTCGGCCCCGGCCAGCCGGCGTCCAACACGACGTCGACGAGATCGGTCCGGCTGGCCGCGATGTGTTCCCACACCTCGGGCCTGAGGCCGTCACGGGGATCCCGGCGCACCAACTGGACGGCCCGTTCCGCTGTCATGGCCCCGATCCGGTTCGAGAACCGCCGCAGTGCCCGCCGCGTACGCCGCGAATTGTCGAGATGTGACGAGATGGTGGCCACCATCCGCTGCAACAACGCCGTCGGCACCGCGTCGAGCAACCGTCTCGGCGCGGATGCCACTTGTTCGAGGACCGCTGTCCGCACATGGTGCCTGTCGCGCCACGCTCGGTCCGTGCACGCCACCGCGCTCGCGAACAGCGCACGGTCACCGCTCCGCTCCGCGCAGGCGAGGAAGTCGCGCCAAGCCAACGCCCTCCGGTGGAGCGTACGATTCGCCGTGACGCGCAGCAGCTGCTCGGACACTTCCTCGAACGGCAGCGCCGCAAGCAAATGCCGGTGGCCATCCACGTGCGGCCTACGTTCCTCGACCGGCAGCGTGGCGACCTCGTCGGCGGAGCTGTGCGCGCCGACAAGATCCCGTCTCCGCTCCAACGGCAGGGCGGCCAGCACCCGGGCCCGCTCGGCCGGGTCGAGGTATGTCAAGAGGTCCTTCACGTCCGATACGGACGGCAGTGCGGCCAGCGCCAACCTCGCCGACCGGCACAGCTGCGGATGCCGGGCCACGAACTCGCCCACTGCCTCGGGTTCTCGCTCCACCAACGTTTCCAGCAGCAGGACATGTCCTCGCGGATTCAGCTCATCGGAGATCAACGCCAGCACGGCCTTCGGCGCGGTCCGGACCAGCTGGCGTTGCACCGACAGGTCCGCGCCCGTTCTCGGCAGCCATTCCTCGACCACCGCCGGCGAGCACGCCGACAGCAGGCGCGACGCCTCCACCCGTCCTCGACGCTCGAACACCTTGGGCAGCAACGCATCCGCAAGCCCTCGCCGCCGGGATCGCTTCACCAGGCCGTACACCAGCAGCCGATCCCGCCTCGGCGCCGTCTCGACGAGCTCGACCAGCGCCTCGTCCGGCACCGGCAGCCGCATCGCCGCCGACAACGCGCGCCGCCGCAACATCGGATCGCGCAGCGCCCGGACCACTTCGGGAATGTCCCGCCGAACCGTCGCGTAGTGCAACGCCAGGTGGCGGTGATAGGAATCGCCGGAGTCCAGTTCGGAGTGCACCGAACGGTACTCGGCCTCGGACAACAACAGTGCGTGCTCCGCGAGGGCGCGCATCCGCGCCGCGAAGGGGAGCCGGTCGACAGGCGCGCTCACCGGACGGAGGTGGCGTCGTCCTTCCTGGAGATCATGTTTGCATGATGACACCGGGACGCGGGGCACGGCAAGGCGCACCTCCCGCCGGGCAGCCGCTCAGCCCAGCGGCTCGGCGAAGGTCATCCGCTGCCGCAACGTCTGCTCGGCGATCTTCATCGCCAGGTCCACCCGCTCCCGCAAGCTCCCCGTGAGCAGCGCCCACGCGTGCCCGGATTCCTGCAGCGCGGTGGTGAACCAGGCGGTCATCTCGGCCCGGACGGCAAGGTCGCCTTCACGCAAACCGTCATCCAGCCACGGCACGCCGACGTGATCGGTGAGCAGGTAGAAGTCGCCGACCCCGACCCGCGGCCGCCACGAACCGACGTACCGGCGCTCCCACACGGCGGTCGCGAACGCGTCGGTGTCGCAGACCAGCAGCGGCGATCCGGCCGCGGCGGCCTCGTCCTCGCGGCGGCGTTGCTCGGCGGCGATCTTGTCGAAGTCCGCCGGCATCCAAACCAAACCGTCCAGTTCACCACCTTCGGCCCGCCACTTCACGTACGTGTAGTCGCGGCCGTACTCCTCGACCCAGCCGGTCCGCTCCCACACGCCACCGCGGGCCCGAAACGCCTCGGCGACCAGCCGGGACACCGTCGTCGTGCCCGTGGACTCCGCCCCGACGAACACCAACCGGGTCGCCAGGCCGGCCCGGACCACCGGGTCGAGGAAGTCCCACTGGCCGGCGAGGTCCGCCCGGATCGCCGTCGCCGACACGGGGACGTTCAGCCGCGCCGGATCCACGAGCACATGCTCCGCGTCGAACCGCCGAGCCAGCTCGTCGCCGTACTTCTCCGAGGTGAACACCGCATCCACAGCCGTTCCGCCGAGCGCCGCGCGCATCACCGCCACCTGCGCCGCCCAGATCGGCTCGTCGGCCATGTCCACCGGGACGTCGCAGCGGGTGCCGACGACCTGTACTCCCGGGTGCACTTCGCGCAGCCACTCGACGCGGTCGGCCAGCGGGATCGACTCCACGCTCGCCGCCTCCACCAGCACCGTCAGCCGCCGGCACTGCGCGGCCGCGGTCCGCACGAGGTGATGGTGCCCAGCGTGCGGTGGGTAGAACTTGCCCAGCACCAGGCCGTGTTCGTACGTCACGCCGGCACCAGCGTCCGCCGCCACTGGCGCAGCCCCAGCACGCACAGGCCCAGGAACAGCACGTACACGATCGCCGTCAGATCGAGGCGCTTCACCAGGTAGAACGGCACATAGATGACATCGGCGGCGATCCAGAAGAACCAGCTCTCGATCTTCTTCGCGTTCAGCAGGAACTGCGCCGCCAGCGAGATCGCCGTGGTCAGCGCGTCCCAGAACGGCGCCGCGTCGTCCACCGCCGTCAGCAGGACCGTGAGACCGGCCGTGCCGAGCACCACGAACGCGAGGCAGCCCGCAAGCATCAACGGACTTGCGTGCCCCGGCTCCAGCGCCGTCCGCTGCGGGCCGCCGCGCACCCACTGCCACCAGCCGACGAAGCCCAGCACGATGTAGATCACCTGCAGCCCGGCGTCGGCGTAGAACTGCGCCGACACGAAGAGCACCAGGAAGAACGCGCTGTTGGCGATGCCGACCGGGAAGTTCGCCACGTGGGCCAGCACCGTCAGCACCACGCAGGCGCCGCCGGTGACGAAGCCGAGCAGCTCGGCCACCGACACCTGGTCGTCGCCGAGCACGAACAGCACCTGGTTGAGCCAGTCGATCATCCGTTCCCTCCCCCGCGAGCCGGCTCACGCTACCTTTCGGCGGTGGCTTTGTTCACCACTGCGTGCCCGGTGAACGCGCGGGAACAGAAGTGGATCGAGGAATCCCAGGCCTGGTTCCGGGCCACCTTCGGCGAACCGCGCCCCGTCGTGCTGCCCGGCTCCTTCACGCACCAGGACCTCGTCACGCAGGTGTGCCGACACATGGACGTGGATCCGGGCCAGCTCACCGTCGAGCTCTTCGGCGACTCCGCCGAGGAGGACCTTGCCCGCGCCGCCGGCCTCACCCGGCGGTCCACGGGCGCCGCCGGCCACTACCGCCGGGAGGGCGGCCGCCCGGTCATCGCCGTCGACCAGACCCTCGCGCCGACCCGACTCATCGCCACGATCGCGCACGAGCTCGGGCACGTCCGCCTCGACGGCGTCCACGACGGCGCCGACCACGAACCGCTCACCGACCTGCTGACCGTCCACTTCGGCCTCGGCATCTTCACCGCCAACGCCTGCTTCGACCTCACCCGGGACAACCGCCGGCGCATCGTCCGTCGCCTCGGCTACCTGACCGAGCCGATGTACGGCTACGCGCTCGCCCGCCACGCCTGGCTCCGCGGCGAGCGACGCCCGACCTGGGCTCGGTATCTGGATGTGAACCCGCGCGTCTACCTGCGGCGAGGCCTCCGCTACCTGACCACCGTCGGACAATCCGGCGAACCGTAGGACACGGGCGCGAACTGCCGGACACGGCCGACCAGACCGAGCAGCCGTCGATGCGGGGCGGTGTCCCAGCCCGGCCCGCCGGCCGAGCCGCCCGGGCCGTGAACGGGCTCACGGTTCCCCTCCCACCCAGATAGTTGTACGCTATGAACAATTACAGTCATACAACTACCCAAGGGGGACGGGTGCCTGAGCTCAGCCGCCGCCGGCGGCAGCTCGTGTTGGCCATCTGCTGCATGAGCCTGTTCATCGTCGGCCTGGACAACACCATCGTGAACCTCGCGCTGCCGGCCATCCAGCACGACCTGAACGCCTCGGTGAGCAGCCTGCAGTGGACCATCGACGCCTACGTGCTGGTGCTGGCCAGCCTGCTCATGCTGGCCGGCTCGACGGCCGACCGGGTGGGCCGCCGCCGCACCTTCCAGACCGGCCTGACCCTGTTCGGCCTCGGGTCCCTGCTGTGCAGCGTGGCCCCGAACGCCGGCGCGCTGATCGCCTTCCGGATGGTGCAGGCGGTCGGCGGCTCGATGCTCAACCCGGTCGCCATGTCGATCATCAGCAACACCTTCACGGACGGCCGCGAGCGCGCCAAGGCGATCGGCGTCTGGGGCGGCGTCGTCGGCCTGAGCATGGCGCTGGGCCCGCTGCTCGGCGGCGCGCTGGTGGAGTCCGCCGGCTGGCCGTCGATCTTCTGGGTCAACGTGCCGGTCTGCATCGCCGCGATCATCCTGGCCGCCAAGTTCGTGCCGGAGTCCCGCTCGCCGCGCCCGCGCCGGCTGGACCCGGTCGGCCAGCTGCTGGTGATCGTGCTGTTCGCCGGCCTGACGTACGGCATCATCGAGGGCCCGGGCCACGGCTGGGGCTCACTGGAGATCATCGGCTGCTTCGCGCTGGCCGCACTGGCGGCGCTCGGCCTCGCCCTGTACGAGCCGCGGCGCGAGGAACCGCTGCTCGACGTGCGGTTCTTCCGCAGCGTCCCGTTCTCGGGCACGACCCTGATCGCGATCAGCGGCTTCGCGGCGCTGGCCGGCTACCTGTTCCTCAACGCCCTCTACCTCCAGCAGGTCCGTGGCCTGACGGCGCTGGAAGCAGGGCTGCTTTCACTCCCGTCCGCCGCAATCACGGCGGTCCTCGCTCCACTGTCGGGCCGCGTCGTCGCCCACCGCGGCGCCCGGCTGCCGCTGGTCATCGCCGGCATCGGCATCATTCTCAGCGGCCTGCTGCTCACCCAGCTGACCGTGAACTGGCCGATCCCGCTGCTGCTGCTCCCGTACATCGCGTTCGGCATCGGCTTCGGCACGCTGAACGCGCCGATCACCAACACGGCGGTCTCCGGCATGCCCCGCGCGCAGGCCGGCGTGGCCGCGGCGGTGGCGTCGACCAGCCGGCAGCTCGGCGCCGCGCTGGGCGTGGCGATCATCGGCTCGGTGGTCACCTCGCACGTCACCGGCCCGTTCGCCACCGGATTCACCGCGGCCAGCCACCTCGGCTGGTGGATCATGGTCGGCTGCGGCGGGCTGGTGCTGGCCATGGGTATTCTGACCACGAGCCGGTGGGCTCGGCGCACCGCCGACACCGCCGCGGCGACCTTCGAGAGCGACGAGCCCAGGATTCCGGTGACGACGTCATGACCTACCCGACCGCGGGCCGTGCCTGGCAGGCGATGCGGTCGCTGGTGTTGGAGCAGCACGACCGCCGCGCCGAGGTCTGCCAGGCACTGGACATGAGCTTCATCAAGGTGAAGGCGCTGTACAAGCTGGCCCGGGGCCCGATGACCATGCGCGAGCTGACCGACGCTCTGGCCACCGACAAGCCGTACACCACGCTGGTGGTGGACTACCTCGAGGACCGCGGCCTGGTGGAGCGCACGCGGCACCCGGAGGACCGCCGCTCCAAGATCGTGACGATCACGGCGAAGGGCGCCGCCGAGGCGGAGAAGGCGAACGCGATCCTCGGCGCGCCCCCGGCCCCGCTGTTGGCGCTGCCCGAGGAGGATCTGGCCGAGCTGGACCGGATCCTGGCCAAGCTGGCGGGCGACTGACTTGCTGCTGCACGGTTTGTGCGGACCGGACGGCCGGATGGCGCTGTGGGCGGAGGATCCCGCGCTGCCCCGGGACGCCGACGGCGACGCACACCCGTTCGCCGTGCCACCGCCGCACGGCAAGGTGGAGACCCGCACGATCACGTTGCCGTCCACGGAATCCGGGCCGCTGGCGTCGACGGATCCGTCGGACGGGCAGCGGTTGCGGCCGTGGCAGGTTCCGGTCGGCGTGGTGGACGCGGCGGTGCTGGCAGAGCTGCTGGACGACGAGCTCGGTGACACGGTGCGGTTTCTCGCCGATGTCGCCGCGTTCGCCGAGAACCTGGTCTCGCGTGGCCGCGTCGTGCCGGACGAGGAATCCCGTTGGCGCGCGGTGCTGTCCGGTGTGGACTCCGCACGATTCGTCGCGCTGGCCGGGGCGATGCCGCCGGCGTGCCGCGCGGAGTCGCTCGACACGGATTCCGGCATCATCCTACAGTATACAGTGGACCGTATTGTGGATGAGGAAGTCCGGCGACGGCTCGCCGGCGTGCGGCTGAGCCGTGGACGGTCCGAACTGGACCGCTGGCTCGCGGCCCTGACGGGCGAGCCGAAGTCGTTCCCCGGCCTGGAAAAGCCGCTGGCGGCATGGCGGGCGACCGCGGCGTCGGACAGCCCGGTGCGCACCTGCTTCCGGCTCAGCTCGCCGGATCTGGAGGACGACGACTTCTGGCTGCTGGAAGTGCTGCTGCAGTCGGTGGACGACCCGAGCGTGCTGGTGCCGGCGAAGCAGATCTGGCACGGCAACGACGACGTGCTGTACCGGTGGATCGACGACCCGCAGGCGCAGGTGCTGGCCGACCTCGGCCGGGCCAGCCGCCTGCACCGGGGCCTGGAGCAGTTGCTGCGGCAGCCGCAGCCGGCCGAGCTGCGGACGGACGCCGATGGCGCCCATGCCTTCCTGCTCGACGCGGCGCTGCTCACGCAGGCCGGCTTCGCCGTGTTGCTGCCGGCGAAGTGGGGGCATCTCGGCATGCGGCTGTCGGCGCGCAGTCCGCAGGCGATCGGGACGGTCGCCCACGAACGGGGCATGGGCCTCAACCTGCTCGTCGACTACAAGTGGCAGCTGGCGCTGGGCGGCGAACCGCTCACCGACGCGGAGATGGCAACCCTGTCCGCGGCCAAGGTGCCGCTGGTACGACTCCGCGGCAGGTGGCTCCACCTGGACCGCAAACGTTTGGCAGCCGGTCTCGACTACCTCGGGCGAAGCGGTCGGGGCACCATGACCGCCGGCGAGGTGCTGTGGGCCGAGCAGGCCGACCTGCCGCTGCCCGTGACCGACGTGCACGCCGAGGGCTGGCTCGGTGAGCTGCTGTCCCAGCACGCCGACAAGCGACTCGAACCCGTGGACACCCCGGCCGCGTTCGCCGCGACCTTGCGGCCGTACCAGCAGCGGGGGCTGGCGTGGCTGAGCCTGATGGACCGGGTCGGGCTCGGCGCGTGCCTGGCCGACGACATGGGGCTGGGCAAGACCGTGCAGCTGCTGGCGCTGGCCGTGTCGACCGCCGGGCGCGGGCCGACGCTCGTGGTGTGCCCGATGTCCGTCGTCGGCAACTGGCAGCGGGAGGCGGAGCGGTTCGCGCCCACGCTGTCCGTGCACGTCCATCACGGCGACGACCGGGTGGGCGCCGCGGAACTCGCCCGGCACGACCTCGTGATCACCACCTACGGCGTGGTCGCACGGGACGTGGCCAACCTGTCCGAAGTGGACTGGGATCGGGTCGTGCTCGACGAGGCGCAGTACGTCAAGAACAGCTCTTCGGTGCAGGCCAAGGCGGTTCGCGCGCTGCCGGCCCGACACCGGGTCGCGCTCACCGGGACGCCGGTGGAGAACCGGCTGGCCGAGCTGTGGTCGGTGATGGATTTCCTGAATCCTGGGCTGCTGCGCACCGAGCACACGTTCCGGGCCCGGTTCGCGGTGCCGATCGAGCGGTTCGGCGACCAGGACGCGGCGGCTCGGCTGCGCCGGATCACCGGACCGTTCCTGTTGCGGCGCTTGAAGACCGATCAGACCGTGATCGACGACCTGCCGGAGAAGTTCGAGGTGCGCCAGCTGTGCAACCTCACCGCCGAGCAGGCCACGCTGTACAAGGCAGTCGTCGACGACATGCTCGGTCGCATCGGCGAAAGCCGTGGTATCAAACGCAAGGGTCTCGTGCTGGCCGCCATGACCAAGCTCAAGCAGGTGTGCAACCACCCGGCCCAGCTGCTCGGCGACGGCTCGCGGGTCGCCGGCCGCTCCGGCAAGGTCGCGCGGCTGGAGGAGATCGTCGAGCAGGTGCTCGCCGACGGCGACAAGGTGCTGTGCTTCACCCAGTTCGTCGCCTTCGGCCGCATGCTCGTCGGTCACCTGTCCTCGCGCTTCGGCATCGAGGTTCCCTTCCTGCACGGCGGCACCCCGCAACGTGCTCGCGACGAGTTGGTCGCCCGCTTCCAGTCCGCCGACGGCCCTTCCGTGCTGCTGGTGTCGTTGAAAGCCGGCGGCACCGGGCTGAACCTGACCGCCGCCAACCATGTCGTGCATCTCGACCGCTGGTGGAACCCCGCCGTCGAGGACCAGGCCACCGACCGTGCTTTCCGCATCGGGCAACGCCGGGACGTCCAGGTGCGCAAGTTCGTCTGCGTCGGCACCCTGGAGGAACGGATCGACCGCCTCATCGCCGAGAAGCGGGCCCTGGCCCAGCTCGTCGTCGGCGCCGGCGAGAGCTGGCTGACCGAGATGTCCACCAGCGAGCTTCGGGAACTCGTCACTCTCGCCCCGGAGGCCGTCGGTGAGTAGCGGTCTCGGCGCCCAGTTCGTCGCCGTCCTGGAGTCCCTCGGCATGGCTTCCCGGCTGCGCCAGGGCCGGCTCGCCGCTCGCGCCGGCCAGGTCCTGAGCATGTCCTTGTCCACCAGCGTTGTCGTCGCCCAGGTCCAGGACGGTTCTCGGACCCATCGGTGCCGTATCGGCATCAAGGCCTTCACCAAGCCCGAGTGGGTCGCTGTCGAGAAGGCCCTCGCCGGTCAGGCCCTGCATGCCGCCCGGCTGCTCGCCGGCGAGGTCCCCTACGAGATGTTCGCCGACCTGGGCCTGCGGCTGTTCCCCGATGACATGCGTGAGCTGGCCATGGACTGCACCTGCGACACGTGGGACATGCCCTGCCAGCACCTCGCCGCCGTCTGCCATCTCCTGGCCGAACTCTTCGACCAGGACCCTTTCCAGGCCCTGGCCTGGCGCGGTCGCGGCCGTGACGAGCTCTTGTCCCGGCTCGGCGAGATCCGCCGCAGCACCCGGGAAACCCCGCCCGTCAAAGGCTTCTGGCGACTGCAGCACCCCGCCGGCGCCCCAGCCGATCACTCGGACGCCAAGCCGGTCGCCGGACCGACCAGCCCCTCTGCCGCCGAGTCGGCCAGTGCCGCGCCCGCCGTCCGTCCCGACGCCGTCCTCGACGAGCTGGCTCCCCTGCCGCTGGACCTGCGGGGCGAACGCGTCGTCGACCTGCTCCGCCCCGCGTACCACACCATGGCCCACAAGCCAACCGACTGATCGACATCGGCCCCACGAACGGCCCTCTGCCAGGTTGATCTGGTTGGATCGATTCGGGGGCTGCTCAATCCGGCCGGCTACGACACCACCCGGTCGAGCACGAGCCGGAACACGTCTCGATCCACAGTGGACGGATCGGCGGCGAGCCACTGGCCCAGCTCGGCCACGAAGCGGTGCGGGCTCATGGGCGGCGCCAAGGCGTCGTCGGGGTCGCCGGTGGACACCTCGCCGGCGCGGCTGGGGTAGATCAGCACCGCGCCCCGCACCTCGACGCCGGGCAGCAGGTCGGCGAAGGCGTCGATGGAGTCCTCCAGCCGCACGGCGCCACCGCGGAACGGATGGCCGTTGCGCCACATCGCGCCGGCGTCGTCGACCTCGTAATGACCGGGCAGCCACAGCTTCGACTCGATCAGCACCAGCCGATGGCCGCACAGCACGGCGTGGTCGACGTCGGCGAACACGGAGTCGGGCAGCGCGAGGCCATGGAAGACACGCACGCCGGGCAGCCGGTTGAGGTACTTGGCCAGCAGCTCGGCGGTCAGCTTCTCGGCCCGGTCACCCGGCAGGCCGAACGACTTGCTGGTGCCGATCTCGGCGGTGAAGGCCTGGTGCTCCCGCTTCGCGGCCAGTAAGCCCCGCCCCATCCGGACGAGCACGACAACGGCGGCGGCCATCAGGACCAGCACGACGGCCAGTAAGAACGGGCTCAGGTTGATCGCCAACAGGATGGAGAGCAACAGGATCAGGCTGGCCAGCGCGACCACGACGGGGGCGTGACCGGGCCCGACCTGCGGCACGTACCGGACCCGCTCGCCGGCGTCGACGGTCTGCCACCAGGGGATGCCACGCGGATCGATCCGCGGCAGCTTCGGCACGTAGTTCGGGTCGTCGCCGAAATCCCGCCTCGGCGCGGGTCTTCTGGTCCGCGGGGCGGTGGCCGGCGCCGGCTCCGGCGGGTCGCCGAGGTCGTAGCGGGCGCGCCGGGTCGGGTCGGTCAACGTCTCGTACGCGAGCTGGAGCAGCCGGAACGTGCCGGCGGTGCCGCCCGCGTCCGGGTGCATCACCTTGGCCAGCGCACGGTAGGCCGACTTCACCTCGGCGGCCGATGCACCGCGCGAGACTCCGAGCAGTTCGTAGTAGTCGACCTCGGCCACGGCGCACACCCTAGTGCAGCCCCACAAATGTTGATCATGCAGGTTTCAGGCCAGGTTCAGCCTGATGGCACACAGTGGGGTCATGACACGCAGAACCAGGACGGCACTGATCACCGGCGCGGCAGTGATGGCACTGGTGACCAGCGGCGGCGTGGCGTACGCCGTCAGCAGCGCACCCACGTCCACCTCGAACTCCGCACCGGCGCCGGCACCCGCCAAGGCCAAGCACCACCGGCAGCTGCTCGGCCACGTCGCGCACGGCGAAGTCACGCTGAACGGCAAGGATCACCGTGTCGTCGACCTGCAGCGGGGCGAGGTGCATTCGGTCAGCTCGACGTCGGTCAGCGTCAAGAGCGACGACGGCTTCACCGCGACCTATGCCGTCAACGGCGACACCAAGATCCGCAAGGGCGGCAAGGCATCCGCGATCGGCGACGTGCACACCGGCGACAAGGTTGTCATCGTCGCCACCAAGGCGAACGGCACCGCCACCGCGACCCGCATCGCCGACAAGTAGCCGCGGCGGTCCCGGCGGCCCGGACCTCAGACCTGGGTCGCCAGGACCTCGTCGCAGAACTCCAGGCAGCGGTCGCAGATCCGCACGCCCGCCTGCTCGGCGAGCCAGCCGTCCGCGGCGGCCGGCCGGTCGCAGAACGAGCAGTCCGACGCGCTGGAGGTCAGTGGCGGCTGGGCGCGGAACCGCCGCACGCAGCCGTCGCAGACGAAAACGCCCGGACCGGCGATGAGCCGCTCGACCTCCTCGGCGCTCGCGCCGCAGAACGAGCAGTCGCCGACCTTGAGCCGCGGCTTCCAGCCCTCGGTGCCGCCCGCTTCCTCGATCATCTGGTGCACCCGCTGGTGGCTGATGTCCAGCGCGTCGGCGATCTCGCGCAGCGAGGCCCCGGCGAGGTGCAGCCGCCGCACCGCGTGGTGGTAGTCGGCCTTGGCAAGTTCGGTACGCTCCTGCGCCTCGGCCCACGCATCGGCGGCCGCGCGGGCGTCCCGCAGCAGGTCCCGGTCTACCGGCATCTGTCTACCGTACCTAGACAAACAGCGTTCGTCTAGCATCACTGGACATGTGGGGGAAGATCGCGGCGTGCTGGTGCGCGCTGTTCGCGGCACTGCACGTCTACTGGGCCGTCGGCGGGGACATCGGGCTGGCCGCCTCGGCCGGCGCGGACCTGGCGGCGCGGCGACCGCTCTGGTTCGTCCTGTTCGGACTGTGGGGCGTCGCCGTGCTGCTGGTCGCCGGCGCGGCGTTCTGCCTGCTCAAGCACCCGTGGCAGCGGGTCGGCCAGTTCGCCGGCGCCATCCTGGTGGCGCGCGGCGTGCTGATCGAATTCGTGCTGCTGACCGGCATCGCCGACGTCGGCGCGGACGAGCGGTTCTGGAGCCTCGTGCTGTGGAACCCGTGGTTCGCGTTGGGCGGCGTGCTGTGGCTGACGGCGTTCAACCAATCGCCTCGACGGCGTCGGCGAGCGCGAGCAGCCGGCGGGCGTCGTCGACGTGCAGGTTCTCGATCATCCGCCCGTCAACGGTGACAACACCGTCGCCGCGCGCCATGGCCTCGTCGAACGCCGCGATGATCCGCCGCGACCGCTCGATCTCGGCCTCGGACGGCGCGAACGCCCGATTGCACGGCTCCAGCTGGCTCGGGTGGATCAGCGTCTTGCCGTCGAACCCGAACTCGCGGCCCTGCCGGCACTCGGCGGCGAACCCGTCGAGATCCTTCACGTCGTTGTAGACGCCGTCGAGGATCTGCTTGCCGTACGCCCGCGCGGCGAGCAGGCACAGCGACAGGTCGGTCAGCAGCGGGGCGCGGCCGGGAACATGCTGCGCCTGCAGCTCCTTGGCCAGGTCGTTGGTGCCCATGACCAGCACCGTGAGCCGGCCGCTCGCGGCGGCGATCTCCTTGGCGTGCAGGATAGCGACCGGAGTCTCCACCATCGCCCAGATCTTGGTCCGGTCCGGGGCGCCTTCCTGCTCCAGCACGCGTTCGACGGCGTGCACGTCGGCGGCGGAGTTGACCTTCGGCACCACCACGGCATCCGGCCCGGCCTTCGCGGCGGCGCGCACGTCGTCCTCGTGCCAGGGGGTGTCGATGCCGTTGACGCGGATCGTCAGCTCGCGGCGGCCGTACTCGCCGGAGGCGACGGCGGCGCAGACCCGGTCACGAGCGGCGATCTTGGCGTCCGGGGCGACGGCGTCCTCCAGGTCGAGGATGAGCGCGTCGGCCGGCAACGTCTTGGCCTTCTCCAGGGCACGCTCGTTGGCACCCGGCATGTAGAGGGCCGACCGGCGCGGTCGCAGGTCAGTCATGGGACGCCTCCGCGTACGCCTTGGCCAGTTCGGGGTCGCGCGCCGCCAGCGCGTCGGCGAGTTCCGCGACGACCCGGCACTGCTTGACGGTGGCGTCGTCCTGCATCTTGCCGTCGATCATGACCGCGCCGGTGCCGTCGCCCATCGCGGCGATCACCTTCCGGGCCCACGCCACCTCGTCCGGAGACGGCGAGAACACCCGGCGGGCGATGTCGATCTGCGCCGGGTGCAGGCTCCACGCGCCGACGCAGCCGAGCAGGAAGGCGTTGCGGAACTGGTCCTCGCAGGCGACGACGTCGCGAATGTCGCCGAACGGCCCGTAGTAAGGCAGGATTCCGTGCGCCGCGCAGGCGTCGACCATGCGCGCGACGGTGTAGTGCCACAGATCCTGCTGGTAGGTGTGCCGGCCGGCGGTCAGGTCGTCACCGGTGGGATCGGTGCGCACCAGGTATCCGGGGTGGCCGCCGCCGACCCGGGTGGTCTTCATCCGGCGGCTCGCCGCCAGGTCGGCCGGGCCGAGCGACATGCCCTGCATGCGGGGGCTCGCGCCGGCGATCTCCTCCACATTGGCCACGCCGCGGGCCGTCTCCAGGATGGCGTGCACCAGGATCGGCCTGGTCAGGCCGGCCTTCGCCTCCAACTGGGCGAGCAGCCGGTCGACGTAGTGGATGTCCTCGGCGCCCTCCACCTTCGGCACCATGATCACGTCGAGCTTGTCGCCGATCTCGGTGACCAGCGTGAGCAGGTCGTCGAGGCCCCACGGGGAGTCGAGGCTGTTCACCCGGGTCCACAGCTGGGTGTCGCCGAAGTCCGTGGCCCTGGCGACGGCGACCAGGCCGGCCCGGGACGCCTCCTTGCGGTCGGCCCGGACGGCGTCCTCCAGGTTGCCCAGCAGCACGTCCACCTTGGGCACGAGGTCGGGCACCTTGGCGGCCATCTTCTCGTTGCCCGGGTCGAAGAAGTGGATCATCCGGGACGGCCGGAACGGGATCTCCCGCAGCGGCTGCGGCGCGCCGACCGCGAGCGGCCGGAAGAAGTCCTTGGCGGAGCGCATGGCCGATCATCGCTCCGGACGGTCGCCGGTGTACACGCCGAGTGGTCGAAACCTCAGTCCGGGTTCGCGGTACTCCTCGATCGCGTGCGCCAGCCAGCCGGCGGTGCGGGCCAGCGCGAAGATCGTCTCGCCGGCGTCGGGACGCAGGTCGTAGGCGTGCATGAGGGCGGCCAGGGCCAGGTCGACGTTGGGGAACGAGTCGGCGGCGATGATCACGGCGTCGACCGTGCCCATCACTTCGGCGGCGTCCGGATGGCCGCGCAGCAGGCCGAGCAACACCTCGGCGCGGGGGTCATGGGCGCGGTAGACGCGGTGCCCGAAACCGGGGATGCCGCCGGCGCGCTGCCGTTCGGCGATGGCCCGCAGCGGGTTGTCCATCGCCTCGCTGAGGAATCTGTACGCGAGTGTGCTCTGCACACCGTGGTACCGACCGTCGACCGCGCCGAGTCCGGCGGAAACCACGGCGTACGGGTGGGCGCGGGCGCTGGCGGCGACACGGGCGGCGACCGTGGACGCGGCGAGATCGTGGTCGGCCAGCAGCACCAGGGCGATGTTGAGCAGCCCGATGTCGACGGGTCGGCCGCCGAGCTTGCCGGCGAGCCGTTCGGTGATCAGCAGCCCGTCGTCGGCACCGCCTTCTGCGCCGCCGGGGAGGGCGTCGACCAGCACGCCGATGAGCTTCTGCCCGACGCGGACGACGGCCGGCGTCGACAGGTCGAACCGCAGCGGGTCGACGGCGCCGAGAACCGCGACGGCCACCTTGATCGCGTCGATCGTCCCGGTTTCCGCCGGCAGAGCGGCCAGTGCCGTGCGGACGGTGTCGACAAGCTTGTCGTAACGCCGGAACGTGCGGGTCTTGTCGAGTTCGCCGGTCCAGAGCAGTCCGGCGACGGCCTCGAAGCTGACGGTCAGCGCGAGTTCGGCGACATTGTGACCGCGGTAGAAGAGCATGTCGTCGTCGAGCAGGGTGAGTTCGGTGCGGATCCGCTCGACGGCGCCGGACGCCTGACGGGCGTCACGGCTGTTCGCGACGAACTCGTCGACCTCGTCCTGCCGGAAGAAGCTGCCGCGACGACCGGGCAGCTTGGTGCTGCGCAGCATGCCGCGGCTGGCGTAGGCGTAGACGGTCGTCGCCTTCACGCCCAGCCGGCGGGCGACATCGGCCGTGCTCAGGTAACGCTCGTCACTCCCGCTCGCCACGACCTGCGACTCCTCGGTTCATGTTGACTGTATCAACATTGACAATAGTTGATTGCCAAATCGACAGTTGACCAGTCGAGATGGAGGTTGTCATGGATGTACCGGCTGGTCTACGTGACGTCGTGGTCACCACCACGGAAATCGGCGACGTGCGCGGCGCCGAGGGCTTCTACCACTACCGCGGCTACCCCGCGATCGACCTGGCCAGGACCCGGACGCTGGAGGACGTCTGGTTCCTGTTCGTCGAGGGCCGGCTGCCCGACGCCGTCGAACGGCTCGAGTTCGCCGACAAGGTCGCCGCTCTGCGTCCGCTGCCCGACGAGGTCCGCGAGGTGCTGCCGGCGATCGCGCGCGCCGGGGAGAAGTTCAGCCCGCTGGCCGGACTGCGGACGGCGTTGTCGCTGATCGCCGCCGCCCGCGACCTGCCGCCCGTTTGGGATTCGACGCCCGAGCGCCGCCGCGCCGACGCATTGCTGGTCAGCGCCGTGACGCCGACGATCCTCGCCGCGCTGTACCGGCTGCGCTCCGGCCTGCCGCCGCTGGAGCCTCGTGCGGACTTGTCCGCGGCGGCGAACTGGCTCTATCTCGTCACCGGCGAGATGCCCGACGAAAACCAGGTCTCCGCCGTCCAGAGCTATCTCGTCTCGACGGTGGACCACGGTTTCAACGCGTCCACGTTCACCGCCCGGGTCGTCGCGTCCACCGGCTCGGACGTCGTCTCCGCGGTCGCCGCCGCGATCGGGGCGTTCGTCGGCCCGCTGCACGGCGGCGCCCCCGACCGGGCGCTGGACAGCCTCGACGAGATCGGCTCGCCCGAGAAGATCGACGCCTGGGCCCGCGGCAAGGTCGCCGCCGACGACCGGATCATGGGCTTCGGCCACGCCGTATACCGCACCGAGGACCCGCGCGCCCGCATGCTCCGCGACATCGCGCTCGACCTGGCCGCCAGGGGCTTCGCGCCGGACCTGGCCGAGTTCGCCGTCACCGTCGAGCGCCGGATCGTGGAGATCCTCGCCGAGCTGAAGCCCGGCCGGCAGCTGTACGCGAACGTCGAGTTCTACGCCGGCGTCGTGATGGAGCAGTGCGGCATCCCGCGTTCGATGTTCACGCCGACGTTCGCCGCCAGCCGGGTGATCGGCTGGTCCGCGAACGTCCTCGAGCAGGCGGGCGGCGGCAAGGTCATCCGCCCCGCCGCCCGCTATGTCGGCCCGCCGGCGCCCCAGCCGGTGCCGGCCGCCTGATCACCGGGCGCGCTGGGTCAACACCACACACCCGAGTACGACGACCGCGACCACCACCGTCACGACGTCGACGTGTTCGTGCAGCAGCACCACCGACCACGCCAGCGTCAGCACCGGCTGCACCGCCTGGATCTGGCCGATCCGGGCGACGCCGCCGCGGGCCAACCCCGCGTACCAGGCGAAGAAGCCGAGGAACTGCGAAACCAGGGCGACGTAAGCAAAGCCGAGCCACGCGGGCCCCGCGGCGGCACCGAGCCCGTTCGCGGACACGACGGCGACGGGAATGGTCACCGGCAACGCCAGGACGAGCGCCCAGCAGATCGTCCGCGCGCCACCCAGCTCGCGGGCGAGGGCGCCGCCCTCGGCGTAGCCCAGCGCACACACCACCACCGCGGCGAGGAACCACAGGTCGGCGGCCCTGAAGCCGCCGGCCATCCCGCCGGAGACGGCGACGAACCCCAACACCGCCGCAAAGCCGGCCCCCGCCGCCAGCCAGAACTTCGGCGACGGACGCTCGCCCCCTCGCACGACGGCGAAGACCGCAGTAGCCGCCGGCAAGAGTGCGATCACCACCGCCCCGTGCGCGGCCGTCGCCTGGGTCAAGGCGATGGACGTGAACAGCGGAAAGCCGATGACCACGCCGCACGCGACCACGACGAGCCGACGGAGTTGGGCGGCGGTGGGCCATGAGCCACGGGGAAACTCCCGCTCCGCATCGACGGCGACCTGACCTGTCCAAGCATCAGGCTGGGCGGCCGTCGGAGACGAGCCTGACATCACGCGTTGTTCGGCGTCAGCGGGCTGACCGGTGACCGGGCGCGGTGGGCGGGATAACGCGAGGTAGCCGATCGCGAGGACGCCGGCTACCGCGGCGCGGCCGAATGCGACGAACCAGGGGTCGAGGGCGGCGACGGAGATCCTGGTGACGGGCAGGGTAAAGCTGAAGGCCAACACGCCGAGTGCCCCGAGCAGGATGCCGGACGTTACCCGCCCGGGAGCAGTAACGTTATCCTTGACTCTCATGAATGAGGATAACGCAGAGCAAGGTGTTATCCGACTGCTTCGCGCGGCGGCCCACACGGCGGGACCGGGCGGACGGCTGCCGTCGGTGCGGACGATCATGGCCGAGCTGCGGGTCTCGCCGGTGACGGTGCAGCACGCGATGCGCCGCCTGACGGCGGAAGGGGTCATCGAGGTCCGCGCCAGCAAGGGGGCGTACGCGGCGACGAGGCAGCCGGCGCCGGAGGTGCCGGATCTGGAGTGGCAGTCGGTGGCGCTCGGGGCGAAGCCGCCGGGGGACGAGTCGCTGCCCGATCTGCTGGCGATGCCGGGCCCGGAGATGGTGCCGATGTCGGGCGGCTACCTGGACCCGGAGCTGCAGCCGGTGGCAGCCCTCGGCGCGGCGCTCGGCCGGGCGTCCCGACGGCCGGAGGCCTGGGCGCGAGGGCCGGTCGAAGGGCGGGAGGAGCTCCGGGCGTGGTTCGCCCGGCAGGCGGGTGGCGCGTTCCGGGCGGGCGACATGGTGGTGTGCCCGGGCGGCCAAGCGGCGTTGTCCACGGCGTTCCGGGCACTGACGGCGCCGGGCGACACGCTCCTCGTCGAAGCGCCGACGTATCTCGGGGCGATCGCGACAGCCCGCAGCGGGGGCCTGCGCGTGGTCGCGGTGCCGGCCGATGCCGACGGCGTCCGGCCGGATCTGCTGGCGGCGGCCTTCGCCCACACGGGTGCCAAGGTCTTCTACTGCCAGCCGCTCTACGCCAATCCGCACGGGGCGGTGCTGTCCCGCGAGCGGCGGCTGGAAGTGCTAGCGGTGCTAGCGGAGCACGGGGCGTTCCTCATCGAGGACGATTTCGCCCGCGACCTGGTCATCGACGGCGCGCCACCGCCACCGCTGGCGGCCGACGACGTCCACGGCCACGTCATCTACCTGCGCTCGCTGACGAAAACCGCCGCTCCGGGGCTACGCGTCGCCGCCATCGGCGCTAGGGGTGCTGCCGGCGCTAGATTGCGCACGGCCCGCGTCCTCGACGACTTCTTCGTCGCCGGCCCGCTCCAGCTGGCAGCGCTGGAATTCCTGTCATCGCCAGCCTGGCAGCGCCACCTCAAGTCGCTCCGACCGGCACTCAAGGCCCGCCGAGACGCGCTGCTCTCGGCGTTGGCCACCGAACTCCCCCAACTCCGCCCGGTGACGATCCCGACCGGCGGCATGCAGGCATGGGTCCGACTGCCGGACGGCGTCGACGACCTCGCGCTCACCTCCGCCGCCGCGGCGCACGGCGTGGTCGTCTCCCCCGGCCGCGGCTGGTACGCGGCCGACCCGCCGGCGCCACACCTGCGGCTCACCTTCGCCGGCGCGCCGCCCGAGGTGCTGATCGACGGCGTGCGCCGGCTGGCCGACGCGGCCGCGGCGGTCGGCATACCGGCCGGATAGTCAATCAACGTCCGACTTTTCCGAATGTAACCCCTGCTCACCGGTGAACCGACGGGGCGAGCCGACACGTAGTCATCACCGGAAACGAGCAGGGAGGACCCGGTGATGACAACCACGGACGGATTCGCGGTGGTGCGCACGAGCGGCGAATTCAAACTCGTCGCGCAACGCGATTTCCCGGCCGGCAGCCGACTTTTCGGGGTGGACGGCCAGATCACCGAGGAACCGACCCGCTATTCGGTCCAGGTCGGCGCCGGAATCCATCTCGACCTGCCCGGCGGCCACGCGCCCGAGGAATTGATGGACCGCTTCTTCTGGCGGTTCACCAACCACAGCTGCGCGCCGAACGCCCAGCTCCGCGGCCGGGCGTTCTTCGCGCTGCGGCCGATCGAGCCGTGGCAGGAGATCACGTTCCACTACGAGAGCACCGAGTTCGAGATGGCCGAGCCGTTCGACTGCCGCTGCGGTGACGCGACGTGTTTCGGCCGGATCCAGGGCTTCAAGTTCCGCACCGACGACGAGCGTGAGCTGCTGCGCCCGATGCTCGCCGACCACCTGCTGGCCATGCTCAATGTCGTCCACCGCTGAGCGGCCACGGGTCCTGCACGAGTTCTTCGCGCAGGCCGCGGTGCGCTGGCCGGACGCGGTCGCGGTGGACGTGCCGCCCGCGGCGAACCGTCCGGGCCGCGACACGCTGACGTACGCCGAGCTCAAGCACGAGTCGGAGTTGCTGGCCGGCGTGGTGAATCTGGCCGTCGGCCGCGGCGCGGTCGCCGCGATCATGCTGGGACGCACCACGCCGCGCCTGTACGTGGCGCAGCTGGCGGTGCTGCGCTCCGCCGCCGCGTACGTGTGCGTCGACCCGGCGTTCCCGGACGACCAGGTCACGCACATCCTCGGCGATTCCAAGGCGAGGGCGCTGCTGACCGACGCCCCCGGCGCGGAGCGGGCGGCCCGGATCGGCTACCCGGGGCCGATCATCCGCGTCGACCTGCCGCTGACCACGCCGGCGCTGCCACTGCCCGACCCGCCCGGCCCGGACGACGTCGCGTACATCATCTACACCTCCGGCAGCACCGGCCGGCCGAAGGGTGTGATGATCCCGCACCGGGGCGCCGCGAACCTGGTCGGCGGCGACATGACGGAGTTCGACCTCGGCCCCGGAGACCGTGTCGCACAGGGGTCTTCGCCCGCCTACGACTCCTCGGTCGAGGAGATCTGGATGGCGCTGGCGACGGGCGCCACCGTCGTGTCGATGGATGACGAGACCGCGCGGCTCGGGCCGGATCTGGTGCCCTGGCTACGGAATGAGCGCATCACCGTGCTCTGCCCGCCGCCGACCCTGTTGCGTGCCACCGGCTGCGACGATCCGCGTACGGAACTGTTGCACCTACGGTTGTTGTACGTCGGCGGCGAGGCACTGCCGGACGACGTCGCGGAACGCTGGTCGCTCGGACGCCGGATGGTCAACGGCTACGGCCCGACCGAGTGCACGGTCACGTGCATGCGCCAGGACATCGTGCCCGGCGAGCCGGTGGCGATCGGCAAGCCGGTGCCGGGCATGCAGGCGTACGCGCTCGACGACAACCTCGAACCCGTTGCCCCGGGCGAGAAGGGCGAGCTGTGCATGGGCGGCGCCGGGCTGGCGCTGGGGTATCTGAACCAGCCGGAGCTGACGAAGGCGAAGTTCGTCGACCACCCGAAGCTCGGCCGGATCTACCGGACGGGCGACCTCGTGCACGCCGAACCGGACGGAACCTTCTTCTACCACGGCAGAATCGACTCGCAGGTGAAGCTGCGGGGCTATCGCATCGAGCTGGAGGCGATCGAGGCCGTTCTCGCCCGCTGCCCCGGAATCCGCGAGGCCGCCTGCCGGGTACAGGGCGAAGGCGCGACGGAAATGCTTGCCGCGCACGTCGTTCCGACCGATCCACGCAAGCCGCCACACGTCGAGGCGCTCAAGGCCGAGCTGCGCAAGGCCCTTCCGACCTACATGATGCCGGGCGCCTTCGGCATCATCGACGAGCTCCCCCGCACCGCGGGCGGAAAGCTGCGCCGCACCGAGCTTCCCGTGCTGACCACGCATCGCGCCCGCAAGCACACCGCACAGCCCACCCCGACGGATCCGGTCGCCCTGTTCATCTCGGAATCCGTGCAGGCCGTGCTGCAACTACCCGAACTTCCCGGCCCCACCGACGACTTCTTCACCGATCTCGGCGGCAGCTCCCTCAACGGCGCGATGCTGATCACCAAGCTGCGCACGAACCCCGCGACCGCGTCGATCACCGTCCGGGACCTCTACGAGACGCGCACGATCGGCGCGTTGCTCGAACGGGCCGTGCCGGACACGGAATCCACCGGCAGCCAGCGAGAACGGCACACCGTCGACGTGATCGGCGCGACGGTCGCGCAGGCGCTGTGGCTCGCGCTGGAACTCGCGGTCGGGTCGATCGTCGCCTATCTGAGCGTGTTCTGGGTGATCCCTTGGCTGTCCGAACGCATCGGGCTGACCGGGCTGATCTTCCTCACCCCGGTGATCCTCGGCCTGCTGCGGCTGGCGATCACGCCGCTGTCCATCGAGATCGCCGTCCGGGCCAAGCGGTTGCTCATCGGGAAGTACACCGCGGTGCGCACGCCGGTGTGGAGTCCGTTCCACGTCAGGATCTGGATCGTCCGGCAGTTCATGCGGTTCATCCCGTGGGGCACGATCGCCGGCACCGAGTACACGTCGATCGTGCTGCGCAAGCTCGGCGCGAGGATCGGCGAGCGCGTGCACATCCATCGCGGCGTCAATCTCCAGCAGGGCGGTTGGGACCTGTTGGACATCGGCGACGACGTCACTGTCAGCCAGGACGCCTCGCTCGGCCTGGTGCACCTCGAACAGGGCCAGGTCGTGCTCGGCCCGGTGACGATCGACAGCGGCGCGACGATCGACATCCGGGCCGGCGTCGGCCCGCACGCCCGCGTCGGCCGCAACGCCTGGCTGTCCGCCTTGTCCCATCTGCCGACCGGGAGCACCGTTCCTGACGGCGAGCGATGGGACGGCGCGCCGGCCAAGCCGGCCGGCCGAGCCGAAGACCCGCCCGAACCGACCAGAACCGCCCCGACGCTCTCACCGAAGGCGCACGGGCTGGCGATGATCCTCAGCCGTACCCTGCTCGGACTCGTGCTGGCGTTGCCGTATGCGCTGATCGCCGCCTTCGTGGTGTCCGAGCTGGACCTGACGTATGACACCCTCCTTGCGGCGCTGGCCAATCCCCTGGATCACCTCGCGCTGCTGGCGATGCTCGGCGTCTGCGCCTGCCTCGCACTGGTGTACGAGGTCGCCCTGGAGGCCATCGTCTCCCGCGCCCTCGGGCCGATCCTTCCCGGCGTGATCAGCCGGTACAGCGTCGACTACATCCGGGTGTGGTTGAAGACGGGCCTGGTCGACTCGGCCGGGAAGTGGCTGTCCGGCGGCATCTTCTGGCCGGTCTGGCTGCGTGCCGCCGGCATGAGGGTGGGTTCCGGCTGCGAGATCAGCACGATCATCGACGTGGTGCCGGAACTGGTCACCATCGGTCCCGACACGTTCTTCGCCGACGGCATCTACCTCTGCGGGCCACGGGTGCAGCGCGGCATAGTCGTGCTCGACGAGGTCGAGTTGGGCGCCAACACCTTCCTCGGCAACCATGCGGTGATCGCCACCGGCCAGCACCTGCCGCCGGACATCCTGATCGGCATCTCCACGGTCGCCGACGACCGGCTGGTGCGGCCCGGGACGTCCTGGTTCGGGCATCCGCCGTTCGAGCTGCCGCAGCGGGAGATCGTCAGCGTCGACCGGTCACTGACGCACGAGCCGTCCCTGATCCGCGTGATCGACCGGAACTTCTGGGAGTGGCTCCGGTTCACGCTGCCACTGGTGCCGCTGGCCGCGGTCTCCCTGTGGACGTACGGCATCACCAAAGCCGCCAGTTTCCTCGACCCACCGGCCTTTCTGCTGCTCGGGGTCCCCACGACGAGCTTGCTCACCGGCGCGTTCCTGTGCCTGACCGTGCTCGCGATGAAGTGGGGACTGCTGGGCCGCGTGAAGGAAGGCATCCACCCACTGTGGTCGTGTTGGTGCAGCCGCTGGGACTTCCTCTACGTGGCCTGGGGTTTCATCGCCGGCAAGCCGCTGTCGGCGCTGGAGGGCACGCTGCTGCTGCCGATCTACCTGCGCTGGATCGGCGTGAAGATCGGCAAACGGGTGGCGCTGGGCGAGGGTTTCGCCCAGATCGTCGACCCGGACATGCTGGAGTTCGGTGACGGCGCAACCGTCAACGCGATGTTCCAGGCGCACACCTTCGAGGACCGGGTGCTCAAGATCGGTCACGTCAAGGTGGGCGCGCACTCGACGCTCGGCGACGCCACGGTCCCGCTGTACGGCGCCGTGGTCGGCGAGCACACCACGGTCGCGCCACACAGCGTGATCATGAAGCACGAACACCTGCTGCCGGGCCTGCGCTACGAGGGCGCGCCGACGCGACGGAGAGGCGACGACGACGCCGATCCGGTCGACATCGGCCGACAGGAACTCGAAGGTCCATTATGGACCGTTCAGCCGGTGGTGGTCGGCGTGGCCAGGCACCGCGTGCCACGGGCGAAAGCGCGAAGGTCGGGTGAGGGCTGACGACTTGTCACCTTCCCGCATACTGGGCGATATGCCCGCTTCGCGTCACTGCCCGTAATGGCAGGACTTTCGGCCCGTGCACGATCTAAGGTCGGCACGTGTCACAACGGAGAACGCTGACTGTGCTGGTGGCCGCGCAGATCGCCGGCAGCATCGGGATCGGCGCGTCGGTGTCGGTCGGCGCGGTGCTCACCGCCGACCTGTCCGGGTCCGCCGCGTGGTCCGGCAGCGCTTCCACGATGAGCACGCTCGGTGCCGCGCTGTGGGCGTTACCCCTGGCCAGGATCGCGGCCGCGCGCGGGCGGCGGCTCGCGCTCAGCCTCGGCTGGGTGGTGTCGCTGCTCGGCGCCGTGCTGGTGATCGTGGCGGCGGTCGGCCGCTCGTTTCCGTTGACACTTCCGGCGATGCTGTTGATGGGCGCCGGCAACGCCGCGAATCTTCAGTCCCGTTTCGCCGCCACGGACCTGGCCGATCCCCGCCACCGTGGCCGGTCGCTGGCGCTGGTCGTGTGGTCGTCCACGATCGGCGCGGTCGCCGGGCCGAACCTGACCAAGCCGGGCGCCTCGGTCGCCGAATTCCTCGGCATCCCACCGCTTTCCGGCCCGTTCGTGTTCTCCGCGGTGGCCGCCGCCGTCGCCACCGTCGTGCTGTTCGTCGCGCTGCGTCCCGATCCGTTGGCCAGCAACGGGTCCCGCGGCCGCAACCTGCGCGTCGGCTGGGAGGTCCTCAGATCCTCCGCGCCGGCCCGGCTCGGCGTGGCCACCGTCGCGTTCTCACATGCCGTGATGGTGTCGCTGATGGCCATGACTCCCGTGCACATGCAGGAACACGGCGCCACCCTGACGATCATCGGCCTCACCATCAGCCTGCACATCGCCGGCATGTACGCGCTTTCCCCGGTGATGGGCTGGATCTCCGACCGCTGGGGCCGCGTCCGCACCGCCTTGGCCGGCCAGGCCGTGCTCGTGCTGGCCGTTCTGCTCGCCGCCACCTCCGGCGACTCCATGACCCGGGTGACCGTCGCCCTCATCGTGCTCGGCACCGGTTGGTCCATGTCCACCGTCGCCGGCTCGACCCTCGTCGCCGATTCCGTTGAACTGGCGCGACGACCAGCCGTACAGGGCGTCTCCGATCTGCTCATGAGCCTCGTCGGCGCGATCGGCGCCGCCCTGTCCGGCGTGGTCCTGTCACTGCTCACCTACAGCGGCCTGAGCCTGGCCGCCGGCCTGCTGGTGCTGCCCGTCCTGCTGTTCGGGCTCGCCGCCCGCAGCCGCGTCCCGAGCCGACTCTAGAACCAGGGGTTGGACCAGCCCAGGTAGTGGCCGCCCCACTTGCTCTGGATGGTGGCGATCGTGGTCTCGCTGAGCTTGCCGGCGGCCACGATGTCGTTGGAGACGAACTTGCCGCCGCCGATGGAGATCATCACGTGGCCGTAGGAGCTGCCGGGAATGCTGAAGAACGCCAGGCCGCCGGCGGGCACGGTGGTGCCGGAGTGCTTGTACTGGGACGGCATCGAGCTCCAGTGCTGCGCGGCGCTGGCGTGGCCGCTGGCGGACCGGCCGTAGGCGAGCGCGACGACGTGGTCGCAGCGGTGGTCGTAGTCGGAACTGGTCGCGCCGACATGGTTCTTGGCCCAGGTGACGGCCTGCGCGCAGGTGCGCGGGTTGCTGGTGGCGGGGCTCGCGCAGGTCGCCGCGGCGGGGGCCGCGGGGGCGGCGACGGCGATCGGGGCTCCGAGGCCCAGCACCGCGGCCGCGACCAGTAATGCCTTGCCTATCATGGCTATCCTCCCAGTTTCTTGGCAACGTCCTTGCGCAGCTGCGGCAACATCGAATAGAGCACGTCGCCGGGACAGTCGGTGTCGCGGTAGTCGCGGTGGCCCTGGATGGCGTTCGGCGAGATCGAGTACTGCGAGCAGACGTACGCGCACAGCGTCACCAGCGAGTTCCACAGCTTCGCCGGCGGCTGGACGGTCATGTAGTTGCCCTCGTTCTCGATGCCGATCGCGATGTCGTTCTGGCCGGGGCAGTGTGCGGCCCGCACGATCTCCGTGCCGCCGCGCAGCGTGGACAGGCTGTTGTGCCGGCCCTCCAACAGGTAGCCGCCGCGGGTGTTGGTGAAGTGCTGGCCGGTGTCGCTCCAGTGGTTGTCGTCCATGTGGTGGTCCTGGATGGACCGGGCCAGCGCGAAGGCGTGCGCCTGCGAGTAGTCGGTGCTGTTCGGGGTGTCGGTGTGGTGCACGAGGATCCGCACCGGCCTGTGCGGCAGCACGGTGAGTGGGTCGGCGGGCGGCCGCGCGCCCCAGGCCGCGCAGCCGCTGATCGTCGGGACGGTGACCGCGGCGGCCGAGCCGGCGCCCAGCGCCGCGCCGCCGAGCGCGATGCCGGTGAGGGCGGCCGACCGCAACAGGGTCCGCCGGTCGAGGAAGTCGCGCACCGTCGATCTCCGTTCGTCAGGTGCTCACAGACTTCTGCCCACGCTCGCGAAACGTCAACGAACGGTCCCGAAGAGTCCCGGTTCGTCAACTGTCAAACCAGCGGCGAACAGCGACGACTGGCACGATTCGGCCATGACGGAGCAGCTCAGCCGCCACCGGCTCCCGGTCCGCGTCCTGGTCGCCGCGTCGGTCGGCAACGCCATCGAGTGGTACGACTGGACGATCTACGCGACGTTCAGCATCTACTTCGCGAAGGTGTTCTTCCCGGCCGGCAACGACGTGCTGGCGCAGATCAACACCGCGGCGACCTACGCGCTGGCCTTCTTCTTCCGGCCACTGGGCGGCTATCTGCTGGGGCGGTGGGCCGACGTCCGGGGGCGCAAGCCGGCGATGATCGGCACGATCCTGCTGATGGCCGGCGGCTCGCTGCTGATCGCGGTGCTGCCGGGCTTCCAGCAGGCGGGCTGGCTGGCGCCGGTGCTGTTGCTGCTGGCGCGAATCGCCCAGGGGTTGTCGCTGGGCGGTGAGGTGTCGAACGCGTCGGCGTACCTGGGGGAGATCGCGCCGCCGGACCGCCGCGGCCGCTACTCGTCGTTCTTCTACATCTCAACGGGTTCGGCCGTGCTGCTGGCGTCGGTGCTCGGTTTCCTGTTGTCGCACACGATGTCGACGGCGACGCTGACCTCGTACGGCTGGCGGATCCCGTTCGCGGTGGGCGGCGTGCTGGGGCTGGTCGGGCTGGTGCTGCGCACCACGCTCCGCGAGACGGAACCGTTCGCGCAGAACAAAATCAAGGTGACGCACCCGTTGCGCACGACCCTGCGGGAGCACCCGAAGGCGGTGGGCTGGCTGGTCGGCACGACGGCGGTGTCGACGCTGGTCTACTACACGTACTTCAGCGCGTTGACGCCGTTCGCGGTGACGAGCCGGCATGCGGCGGCGCAGGACGTGTTCCTGGCGTTGTCCATCGGCACGGCGCTGTTCGTCGCGCTGCAATACCCGTTGGGCGCACTGGCTGATCGGTTCGGCCGTAGGCCGCAGCTACTCGTCTTCACGGGAGCGACGGCGGTGCTGAGCGTCCCCTTGTCGGCGCTGATCGGCCCGGGCGTGGCCGGTCTCACGGTGGTGTTCTGCGTGGGGCTCGGCCTGTACACGGCGCAGACGTCGATCGCGCCGGCGCTGATGAGCGAGCTTTTCCCGACCGAGGTCCGCGCGCTGGGCATCGGCGCCTGGTACAACATCACGGTCGCACTGCTCGGCGGCACCGCGCCGTTGGTGATCAACGCGCTGGCCGCGGCCGGCCTGTCCACGCTGTTCTTCTGGTACCTCGCGGCGATCGCGGTGATCGGCTTCCTGGTGGTGCTCACGCTGCCGGAGACCAAGGGCAAGACCCTCACGTAGTTTCACCCTGGCGTCGGTGGCGAGACTCGCCCGGTAGCCGACCGTGACACGACCGTGTCGCAAGAGAACGGCGTCAGCCAGCGCAGATACTCGACAGTCGGCCGTTCGGGCTATTGCCGGCAAAATCACCCGGACAGCCGCCGACCGCCCGTGCGGCGCAACGGTTGCCGCCGAATCGGCTACCGTGCGCAGCGCGCGGCGGTGATCATCGCGGCAACCAGGACCGGCGCTGTGCCGGTCGGGTCGCTAAACTCCGTCGGTTCAAGAGGATTTCGCGCGGAAGTCGCCTCTGTCCGCCGCGGGTACGCTGCCGGGCGGGTGGATCGTCGGCACGAGGAGGCTCACCATGGGAGATGTTCCTGCATTTCCCCACGGTAGGCCGCTGAGGCGGGCGGACCTGGAGGCGATGCCAGATGATGGGCACCGCTACGAACTCGTGGACGGGACGCTCGTCATGAGCCCGTCGCCCCGGCCACTGCACCAGCGCATCGTCGCGCGGCTGCTGATCGCGCTGACGATGAACTGCCCGGCGCACCTGGAGGTGCTGCCGGCCCCCGTCGATGTCGTGCTCGCCGACGACACGGTGTTCATCCCGGACGTCGTGGTCGGCCGGCGCGAGGACTTCACCCCGACGCACCTGGCCGGCGTGCCGGTGCTGGCGGTGGAGGTGCTCTCGCCCAGCACCCGGCTGGTCGACCTGAAACTCAAGCGGGCCAAGTACCAGGAGGCCGGCTGCCCCAACTACTGGGTGGTGGATCCGGCGGTGCCGGAGCTGCGCTGCCTGGCGCTGCGGGACGGGGTGTACAGCCAGATCGTGACCGCGGTCGGTGACGACATCGTCGAGGTGACGGAGCCGTTCTCGGCCATGCTCAGTCCCGCCCACCTGGTCGCACCGTACGGTCGCTGACCGCGTCGGAGTCGGTTTCCCGGCGGTTTTCCCGTTGCGCCCCATCGGGTTTGCGGTCGAACAGGCGGTGCAGGTGGATGATCTTGCGCGCCGGCTTCTCGGCGTCGCGCTGTGTTGCCATCGGTCCATGATGCCAATCGCGATCTTCGTTTCCGGCCGGATCGTGACCCTGAGCGACGACCGGCGGGCGGTGGTCGCCGAGCGGCCAGCGCCCGGTTCGGTCGAGCCGATCATTCGACGTCCGCGCTGATCACGTCGGTGAATTGGTCTGAACATCGGATGTCATCGCCCGTTTTGCCCGTTCTGTTGGCATCGTACGGCCACATCTGCCCGAAACACTCCGAGCCCTCTCTTGACGCATCGGCGCCGTCTCTCGTAGAAGTGAGAGCGGCTCGCCAGCGGCTCCGCCCCGCCCGAGCGGTCACGACACCGCCACAGGACGGAGTTCTCGCGTGCGCTTCACCGGACGCCGGCTGACAGCCGGCTTCGCCGCCGCCCCACTGGTTCTCGCGGCCGCCGCCGTGGTCACCCCGGTCGCCCAGGCCGCCACGCCGCCGGTCCGGCCCGGCGTCTACGCGCTGCCGACCGGGGACCAGGTGCGGATCCAGGGCGACCGCGCCGACTTCCTCCCCGCGCCGGGGCACAGCGCGGCCGCCGTCACGACGTGGCTGGACGGCCGCCCGACCGTCGTGCCGGCCAGCGCGATCGGTCACATCAGCTCGCTGGACGCGTTCGAGATCGGCGGGCCGAAACCCGCCGCCGCGCACCCGAACTACGTGATGGCGCCGCTGCACGTCACCGCCGTGGACCACGAGGGCAAGCCGGTGCAGGCGGCCGAGGTCGTCGTGATCAACACCGATGACCCGGGCCGGGCGATGTGGGACGGCCTGATGTTCACCGGCGATTCACGCATTGCCGTGCCGGCCGGGCATTACAGCGTCGCCGTCGCCGCCTTCGAGACCGACGCCAACGACAACCCGACCGAGACGGAACTCCTGTCGGTCACCGACGTCACCGTGCCGACCGCCGGCACCACGGTCGCTCTCGACGGCCGCAAGGCATCGCCGGTGTCGTTCACGACGCCGCTGCCCAGCGTCGAAAGCGCCACTGTCATCGGCTGGAGCCGCGGTCTCGGCACGAAGCTGGCCACCCTGGACATCGGTGCGCTGGCCGGGACCCGGTTCTACGTCGGCCAGGCGGCCAAGCCGAAGTACGGCACGCTGCAGTACTCCGCCGCCGGCCGCCGCGTGTCCCCCGCCGCCGCGATCGCCCCGTACAGCTACGCCCTGGCCGTGCCGAAGACGGACTCCATCGGCGCCAACCAGACCTACAACGTCGCCGCCTCGAGCCTGGCCACGATCGACAACACCTTCGTGACCGATCAGCCGAGCCAGAACGCCATCACCTGGGACGACTTCGTGCTGCACGGCCAGGGCCCCGGCAATCCGGCGCTGCCCAGCACGCCTTACGTTCCCGTACACGCGCCGAGCTCCGACCGGCACTACGTGTCGACGGACGCCTCCTTCGACTACGAAGGCACTTTCAACCCCAACGGCAGCCCCTACACCAACCTTCAGCGCACACTGGCGCTCAAGCCCGGCCAGCACGTGTCGCTGACCTGGCGAGGCGGCGTGATCACGCCGACACCGTCGACTGTGGACGGTCCGTGCTTCCTCTGCCGTGACGGCGACACCCTGCACGGCATCGGCGTGATGGACACCGATTTCTCCGGCGACATCGGCCAGTGGAGCGACGGTCCGACCACGCTGTCCGAGGACGGCAAGCAGATCTACAGCGGCGGCACCGAGGGCTACGAGTTCGACCAGAAGCTGGCCGCCGGCAGGCACCACTACGTCTACGCCATCGACGCGACGCACGGCACCGACACCACCGCCCTGTCCACACACACCCAGATCGCCTGGGGCTTCGACTCCACCACGTCGACCGGTCCAGTACCGATCCTGTTCGCCGGCGCGGGTTTCAGCGAGGACAGCCACGACAACATCGCACCCGGCAAGGCAACTGTGTCGCTCACCTTCCACCACCAGTCCGGCGCGGCCGATTCGGACGTCGCCGCCGTGACCGCCGATGTCTCTTACGACGACGGCAAGACCTGGCAGCCGACGGCCGTCACGCTGACCGACGGCCACCACGCGCGCGGCGCCTTCACCGTGCCCGCCGAGACCAAGCCCGGCTACCTGGCGGTGCGGTTCCATGCCGTCGACAAGGCCGGCAGCATCCTGGACGAGACCGTGCACAACGCCGCCCTGGTCAACGCCCCGAACGGCATCGCCACGGCACCGTCCGATGAGGACACCATTCCCACCGCCGGCGCCCATCCCGTGTGCGCCAACGCACAGCGTGGCCACGCTCGCTGCCTTGCCCTCGCCGCCGCGGCCAAGTGGCAACCGTCCGCGGCCAAGCTGCCGGACGGCCTCTCGCCGGCCGACCTCAAGTCCGCGTACAACATCCCGGCCGACGCCAAGCACGGCACCGTCGCGATCGTGGACGCGAACGGCGACGACACCGCCGAGGCCGACCTCGCCGTCTACCGCCAGACCTACGGGCTGCCGGCCTGCACGATCGCCAACGGCTGCCTGACGCTCCTCAACCAGAACGGCAAGACCGCCCCGCTGCCGCCGGTCGACCCGGAGGACGACTGGACCGACGAGATCTCGCTGGACCTGGACATGGTCAGCGCCGTATGCCCGGCCTGCCACATCGTTTTGGTGGAGGCCAACAGTTCCGACACCGTCGACCTGGCCAGGGCCGAGACGGCCGCCACTGCCTCGGGCGCGGTCGCGGTGTCGAACAGCTTCGGCGGCGACGAGAGCACCAGCTCGATGTCGCACGCCGCCGACTTCGCCAAGCCAGGTGTCGCGATCACCGCATCCAGCGGTGACTCCGGCTTCCTGGAGGCCAGCTGGCCGGCGTCGCTGAGCACGGTGATCTCCGTCGGCGGCACCACGCTCACCAAGGCCGGCAACGCCCGCGGCTGGACCGAGTCGGCGTGGCAGAAGGCCGGCTCCGGCTGTTCCGGTTACGTGGCCAAGCCGTCGTGGCAGAAGGACAAGAACTGTCCGAACAGGACGATCGCGGACATCTCGGCGGTCGCCGACCCGGCCACCGGTCCCGCCGTCTATTCCAGCGGCGAGTGGTACGTCTCCGGCGGCACGAGCGCGTCCTCGCCGATCATCGCGTCCATGATCGCGCTGGCCGGCAACGCCGCGAAACTGGGCAACGCCAAGTACATCTACCAGCACACCAGCGCGCTGAACGACGTGACGACCGGCAGCAACAAGCACTGGGACTGCGGCGGTGACTACCTGTGCACCGCCGGCACGGGATACGACGGCCCGACCGGCCTCGGCACGCCCAACGGACTCGGTGCCCTGTAAGGAAAAACGCTCGGGGCGCGCGGTTCGCGCGCCCCGAGCGTCGAATCACGGCACCACCTGAACCACGTCACCCGGCTTCAGGCTGTTGTAGAACGTGGCGGCCGCGGTGTGCGAGAGGTGCACGCACCCGTGCGAGGGCTCGCTCAGGCTGCCCTCGTGGAACGCGTCGCCCCCGTTGAAGAACACCGAATACGGCATCGGCGCGTTGTTGAAGATGGTGCTGCGGTGGTGCAGATCCTTGAACGTCACGCGGAAGGTGCCCGGATCCGTCGGCGCGCTCGCCATGCCGGGCATCGCCGGCACCGGTCCGTAGGTCACGACTCCGCCGCGCATCAGCCACGCCTGGTGTGTCGACAGGTCGACGCACGCCCGCGCGGCCGCGGAACACGGGGCCGACGGCGCGGCCTGAGCCGGCGTCGCCATCGCCCAGACGGCACACCCAGCGGCGATCGCCGCACCGGTAGCCAACTTCACTGTACTGGTCATCAGTTTTCGCCTCCGTCCTCGATGGAGGACTACCCCTGCTCGCCCGGCGAAAACATGGGGATCGCACGGCGGTATGGGCGCGCACCCCCGACCTGTGCGCGCCCATATCCGTTCCCGCACCCGAATTCGGTGTGCCCAATCAGGCCGACCGGCAAACCAGAAAATTTCCCGTCGCTGTCAAGTGCTTTGACCACCGGGGTTCAGTGGTCCACAAAGGACAGTGGCGTGCCTGGGGCTGCGACGCGGGTGAGACGGCGCTAGCGTGGCCCATTCCGGACCGGAACCGACGTCGAACGGAGAATCCATGCTCACGCTCACGCCGACCGCCGTGGAGGTCGTGCGCAGTCTGACCAGCGACGACGGCGTGCCCGAGGGGACCGGGCTGCGCATCGCCAACCAGAACGGCCGTCTCGCGCTCGCCCTGGCTCCCCAGCCCGACGACGCCGACCGAGTCATCGCCGGCGAAGGCGCACGGCTGTTCCTGGACGACTCGGCCGCCGCCTATCTCGACGACAAGATCCTGGACGCCAATGTGGACGACCAGGGCAACCCGACGTTCACCCTCGCCACTCAGCAGCCGCCGACGGCGACCATGTAGCGTCCCGGGCAGAACGTGCGAACGCCACGTGTGCGGCCCGTCGGGCCGTCACACGTGGCGTTGCGCTTTTCGGCTGTCAGTGCCGGTCGGAGCCCATGAACGGGGCCGCGACCAGCAGCGCGCAGATGGCGCTGACGGTCAGCACCACCAGGTGCAGGATGTGGTCGGCCAGGTTCAGGCCGAGCGAGTCCGGCTGGGCCACGCCGTAGCAGAACAGGCCGCTGAAGATCGCGAACTGGAGCAGCGCCCACGGCGCGGTCAGCCTGCGCACCAGCGTGCTCAGCGCGCCGATCGCGCCCAGGATCACCAGCAACAGGCTGTGCAGCGGGCTCAGCTGCAGGCCGATGACGTTCGCGTCCGGCGTGGTGTCGCCGAGCGAACCGCCGTGCCCGGAAACCAGCCCGACGACGCCGATGACGGCGACGAGCACGCCCACCACCGCGAAGATCAGTCGCGGCACGCGCGAGTGGTCGACCATCTCCTCCGCCTTTCGGGACATCAGTGGATCTCAGGCGGGATCCTCGCACAGTCCGCGCGGGCGCTCGTGCCGACCCCGGCATCCACCGATCGGTTGACCCCGGCCCGACAGCCCGGTCGATCCCGCGGCGTGGCCTGCGCGGCGACGCTTTTCCCATGACCGTCATCGAGGTGGACCGGCTCCACAAACGTTATCGGGATCACGTCGCCGTGCACGACGTGTCGTTCACCGTCGAACGAGGAGAGATCTTCGGCGTGCTCGGTCCCAACGGGGCCGGCAAGACCACCACCGTGGAATGCGTCGAGGGGCTGCGGGTGCCCGACGGCGGCGCCGTACGGGTGCTCGGATTGGACCCGCACCGCGACCACGACGCCCTGCGCACCCGCATCGGCGTGCAGTTCCAGGAGAGCCAGCTGCCCGAAAAGATGCGCGTACGGGAGGCTTTGCAGCTCTACAGCTCCTTCTACGCCGACCCGGTGGACTGGCGACGGCTGCTGGACGACTGGGGCCTCCAGGACAAGGCGAACACCCCGTTCGGCAAGCTCTCCGGCGGCCAGAAGCAGCGCCTGTTCATCGCGCTGGCACTGGTCGGCAACCCGGAGATCGCCGTGCTCGACGAGCTGACCACGGGCCTGGACCCGCAGGCCCGTCGGGACACGTGGGGCCTGGTCGAGGACATCCGCGGCAAGGGCGTCACCGTGTTGCTCGTCACGCATTTCATGGCCGAGGCCGAGCGGCTGTGCGACCGGATCGCGGTGATCGACCGCGGCCGTGTGGTCGCCCTGGACACGCCGGCCGGGCTGGTGTCGTCGGTCGCCGCCGAGCAGCGCATCCGGTTCCGGCCGAGCGTGCCCGTGCCGGACGGGCTGCTCATCGACCTGCCGGAGGTCACGTCGGTGCGCCAGGTCGGGCCGCAGCTCCATGTCACCGGCACCGGCGACGTGCTGCAGGCCGTCACGTCCGTGCTGGCCCGGCACCGGATCGTCGCCGCCGACCTGCGGGTGGAGCAGGCCAGCCTCGACGACGCCTTCGTCGCACTGACCGGCCGGAAGCTGGAGGAGACGCACTGATGAGCGCCCAGACCCGCATCGCCGTCTCGGAACTGCGCCTGTACCTGCGCGAGCCGGCCGCCGTCGCGGCCACGCTCGGCCTGCCGCTGCTGATCATGGTGTCCTTCGGGCTGATCGTGACGCCCGGCGACGACCCGATCTACACCTACTTCCCCGGCCTGGCGATCTCGTTCTCGCTGGCCATCCTGTCGCTGAACCTGCTGCCCACGATCCTGGCCGGCTACCGGGAGAAGGGCATCCTGCGCCGCCTCCACACCACGCCCGTGCACCCGTCGAAGGTCCTGATCGGACAGCTGCTGGTCAGCTCGGCGGTCGCCGTGGCGATGGCGGTCGTCGTGGTGGCGGCCGGCCGGATCATCGGCTACCCGCTGCCGGGCCAGCCGCTGGGCTTCGTGCTGGCGTTCGTGCTCGGCGCGCTGTCGCTGTTCTCGGTCGGCCTGCTGGTGGCCGCGATCGCGCCGACGGCCCGGATCGCCACCGCGATCGGCATGTTGCTGTTCTTCGTCAACATGTTCACCGGCGGCGTGTTCACGCCCCGCGAGGCGCTGCCCGGCTTCCTGAACCGGATCGGCGACTTCATGCCGCTGGGCGCGACGATGCAGGCGGTGCGCGACTCGTGGGACGGGCATTTCCCGCAGCTGCCGCATCTGGTCGTGCTGGCTACCATCACGGTGGTGTTCGGGCTCGCCTCGGCCCGGCTGTTCCGCTGGGAGTAGCTCGTCATGACCGAGAAGGACCGGTTGATCTTCTGGGTGAGCAGCTACGCGCTGCTGGCGGTGTCCACTCTGCTGGCGCTGACCGTGCCGATGAACGACACCCACCAGTCGGTGCCGGTCACCCTCGCGCTGGCCGGAGCCGCCGCGTTGTGGCTGTTGTGGACGGTGTGGGGCGTGCCGCGGCAGCCGGTCCTCTACTACGTCGTGCTGCTGACGCTCATCGTCGCGCTGGTGTGGGCCAACTCGTGGTACTCGGTGTTCGGCGCGATCGGCTTCGGGCAGGCGCTCGGCTTGCTGCCGCCGCGCTGGATCGCGGTCGGTTTCGGCGCGCAGACCGCGCTGACCGTGCTGGTGCAGGGGCCCGAGGCGCCGGGCTGGGTGGTGCTGATCAACGTGATCGTGCCGATGGTGTGGGCCGGCGTGGCGGTCGGCCGGCAGACCGAGAAGCACCAGCGGATCAGCGAGGAGCTGGCCGCGGCGCTGGCCGAGAACACCGGCCTGCACGAGCAGTTGCTGGTGCAGGCCCGGGAGGCCGGCGTGCTGGACGAGCGGCAGCGGATGGCCCAGGAGATCCACGACACGCTGGCGCAGGGACTGGCCGGCATCATCACGCAGTTGCAGGCCGCCGAGCAGACCGGTGACCGCACGCACGTGGAGAAGGCCACCCGGCTGGCTCGGGAGAGCCTGACCCAGGCGCGCCGATCCGTGCAGGCGCTGCGGCCGGAACCGTTGGAGGACAACAGATTGGTCGACGCGGTGGCGGAACTGGCCGAGGGCTGGTCGCGGGACAGCGGTGTGCCGGCGACGATGTCGACGGAGGGCCGGCCGCGGCCCGTGACCCCGGACCGGGAGGTGGCGCTGTTCCGGGTGGCGCAGGAGGCGCTGGCCAATGTCGCCAAGCACGCCAAGGCTTCCCGGGTCGGCGTGACGCTGTCCTATTTGGACGACCAGGTGGTGCTGGATGTCCGGGACGACGGCTGCGGGCTGGCCCGTGGACGGGACGGCGGCTTCGGGCTGACCGTGATGCGGCAGCGGATGGACGGCGTCGGCGGCACCCTGGCCATCGAGTCGGAGCCGGGCGCCGGCACCGCGATCTCGGCGAGCGTGCCCGGTGAGTGACCCGATCCGGCTGCTCATCGTCGACGATCATCCGGTCGTGCGGAACGGGCTGCACGGCATGTTCGCCGGCGACCCCGAGTTCGAGGTCGTCGGCGAGGCCGCCGACGGCGCCGAGGCCGTCGCCTACGCGCGGTCGCTGGACCCCGATGTCGTGCTGATGGACCTCCGTATGCCGGGCATGGACGGCGTAGCGGCGATACGAAAGCTAGCGGCGCTAGCAATCCGGGCAAGGGTCCTGGTCCTCACCACCTACGACACCGACAGCGACGTTCTGCCCGCCATCGAGGCCGGCGCCACCGGCTACCTGCTCAAGGACACCCCCCGGGCCGAGCTGCTCCGCGCGGTTCGCGCCGCCGCCCGCGGCGAGGCCGTCCTGTCCCCCACCGTCGCGACGAAGCTGCTGGGCCAGGTCCGGGCCCCGGCCAAGGACGACCTCAGCAAGCGTGAGCTCGAAGTCCTAGCACTGATAGCAAAGGGAGCGACCAACCGGGAGGCCGCCGCCCAGCTCTTCATCAGCGAGGCCACGGTCAAGACCCACCTGCTCCACCTCTATGCCAAGCTCGGGGTCTCGGACCGGGCGGCGGCTGTGGCGACGGCCTTCGCTCGGGGGCTGCTGCGCTGAGTCGAGTGGCAATGCCCCACCCCGATCTCGGCTTTGGCGGCGGGTCGATCGCCGTATGGTCGGCCGTGGGGGAGACGCCATGCCAACACTGGTCTTCATGCTCACCATCGCGACCGTCGTCCTCTGGGGAGTGGCGGCGCTCCTGGTCTGGCTCAGGCTGCCGCCGCCCCGCCAACCGGTCGCGGTCGCCTATCTCGCGGTGCCGGTCGTGGCCCTCACCTTCGTCGCGTTCGGCGGCGAAGCCGTCGGCGACGTGGTCATGGGCCTTGCCGCGGTGGTGGGGCTGGTGTTGTGGCTGGACACCGGGCTGCGGCCGGAAGAGGCGATCGAGTTCCACGAGGAGGAGCCGGAGCGGATCACGCACCGCACCGGCGAGCTGCTGATGCGCCGGCAGCTGAGCGTGGTGGGCGCGACGGCGCTGCTGATGGTGATCCTGATCATCACGCTCCCGTGGCTCCGGGACGTGCAGTGGCTGACCCGGTGACCGATAGGGTGGGCCCACCTGAAACATGTGAGGAGAGCTCCGCCATGGCGCTGGAAAAGCCCGTAGTCGACCCGTACGACGGCGACGCCCCGGCCGACCTGGTCATCGAGGACATCACCGTCGGTGAGGGCCCCGAGGCCACCCCGGGCCAGACCGTGAACGTCCACTACGTCGGCGTCGCGCACTCGACCGGCGAGGAGTTCGACGCCTCCTGGAACCGCGGCCAGGCGTTCCAGTTCCCGCTCGGCGGCGGCCGGGTCATCCAGGGCTGGGACCGCGGCGTCGCGGGCATGAAGGTCGGCGGCCGGCGCAAGCTGGTCATCCCGCCGCACCTCGGCTACGGCGACCGCGGCGCGGGCGGTGTGATCAAGCCGGGCGAGACCCTGATCTTCGTGGTGGACCTCCTCGGCGTGAACTGACCCCAGGTCAGCGTTCGGAACGGACCATTCCTCAACTCCGAGTTGAGGAATGGTCCGTTCCGAACATCAGGGGGTTGACAGGGGCTAGGTGGCAGGGTATTGGGTCGCCCAGCGTTCCAAGGTCTCGAAGTCCTCGTCACGGAGGCCGAGGCGCGGATCCACCCAGTGCAGCAGCGCCGGCCCCGCGTGGTGTGTGGCCACCCACTCCCGGTCGGCGGGCGCGATCTCGTCGTCGACCCAGGCGAACGGCCGCCCGGCGGCCCAGTCGACGATGTGCCGGGTCTTCCAGTGGATGCCGTCGGGGTCCTCCTCGTGCCCCCGCGGCCAGTCCAGCCACGGCAGCTCGGGCAGCTGCAGCGGCGGCCCGATCCACTCGTTGGCCTCGTCCTGCCACGTCGTGGCCCACACCAGGTCGTACGGCAGCGCGAGCAGCCGGGCGCCGTGCCCGGCGTTCAGCCACACCCGCAGCGGCCGCACGAACGCCTCGGGGCGGTGCCGGTTGGCGGCGATCCACGATCTGGGTTTGGTCCGGTACGTGCTGTAACCGTCGGGCCGCCGGTTCCGGTCGGCCATGTACGGGTTCAGCGGCCCGTCCACGTCCAGCAGCAGAACCGGCCGGCTGGCGCCCACCCCCCGACCCTAGGCACCGCGACAGCGGGTGTCACGCCTGCTGCTGTTGATCCACGGACTGGTCGACGTCGTAGTCCAGATATGCCCCGATCAGGTTGAGCAGCAGGTCGGTGTCGACCGGTTTCGTCACGTAGTCGTTCGCACCGGAGGCGAGGCTCTTCTCCCGGTCCCCCTTCATCGCCTTGGCGGTCACGGCGATCACCGGCAGGTCGGCGTGGGCGGACATGTCCCGGATCGCCGCCATGGTGGCGTTGCCGTCGAGCTCGGGCATCATGATGTCCATCAGCACGAGGGCGATGTCGTCGTACTGCTCCAGCGCCCTGATCCCGGCCACGCCGTTGTCGGCGAACACGACGTGCAGCCCGTGCAGCTCCAGCACGGTGCTCAGGGCGAACACGTTGCGCAGGTCGTCGTCGACGATGAGCACCTTCTCGCCGTGGAACCGCGGCGCGGTCGGCGACGGGACGGTGACCGTCGGAGTCGGGTCCTCGACCAGCACTGACTCCTCGAGCTCGTCCACCTCGGGCAGCTCGGAGGCGGCGGCCAGCAGCGCGGGCGGCGGCGTCACCGGCAGGCACAGCACGAAGGCGCTGCCCTGGCCGGGGGTGCTGCGCACCTGCAGCTCGCCGCCGAGCAGGTGGGTGAGCTCCCGGCTGATGGACAGCCCCAGCCCGGTGCCGCCGTACTTGCGGCTGGTGGTGCCGTCGGCCTGCTGGAACGCCTCGAAGATGACGCCGAGCTTGTCCGACGGGATGCCGATGCCGGTGTCCTCGACCGAGAACGCGATCCGCGCCGGCGCGGCGCGCAGCGTGGACCGCCGCACCTGGCTCGGCTCGACCTGCTTGATGGTGAGCCGGATGCTGCCCTCCTGGGTGAACTTCACCGCGTTGGACAGCAGGTTGCGCAGGATCTGCTGCAGCCGCTGCACGTCGGTGTGCAGCTCGTCGGGCACGTCGGTGTCGACGGCGACGGAGAAGTCCAGCCCCTTCTGCCCGGTCAGCGGCCGGCACAGCTTCTCGACGTAGTCCACGAGGTCCACGACGGACACCGTGGTCTGCTCCAGCTGCAGGTGACCGGCCTCGACCTTGGCCAGGTCCAGGATGTCGTTGATCAGCTGCAGCAGGTCGCTGCCGGCGGCGTGGATGGTGCGGGCGAACTCGACCTGCTTGTCGGAGAGGTTGCCCTCCAGGTTGTCGGCCATCAGCTTGGCCAGGATGAGCAGGCTGTTCAGCGGTGTGCGCAGCTCGTGCGACATGTTGGCCATGAACTCGGACTTGTAGCGGGACGCGAGCGCCAGCTGCTGGGCGCGTTCCTCCAGCTCCTGGCGGCCCTGCTCGATCTCGGTGTTCTTCAGTTCGATGTCGCTGTTCTGCCGGGCCAGCAGCGCCGCCTTCTCGGCCAGCTCGGCGTTGGACCGCTGCAGCTCCTCCTGCTGCGCCTGCAGCTGCTCGGAGCGGGCCCGCAGCTCCTGGGCCAGCCGCTGCGACTCGGTGAGCAGCGCGTCGGTGCGGGAGCTGGCCTGGATGGTGTTGACGGTGACGCCGATCGTTTCCTTGAGCTGTTCCAGCAGGTCACGGTGCACGTTGGTGAACTGGCCGACCGAGGCCAGCTCGATCACGCCGAGCACCTTGCCCTCGAACAGCACCGGCAGCACGATCACGTCCGACGGCGGCGCCGAGCCCAGCCCCGAGGTGATCTTGATGTAGCCGGGCGGCGCGGACGTCATCCGGATCGTCTTCTTCTCCACCGCGGCCTGCCCGACCAGCGACTCCCCCAGCGCGAACCGCGGGTGGTGGCCGCCTGCGGGCACGCCGTAGCCGGCGGCCCGGGTCAGCACGTCCCCGTCGACCAGGAAGAACAGGCCCTGCTGGGCGGAGACGAGCGGGGCGAGCTCGCTCATGATCAGCGACGCCAGCTCGGCGACGTCCCGCTGGCCCTGCATGAGACCGGACAGCCGGGCCAGGTTGGTCTTGAGCCAGTCCTGTTCCCGGTTGGCCGTGGTGGTCTCCATCAGGTTGCCGATCATCCGGTTGATGTTGTCCTTCAGATCGGCCATCTCGCCGCGGGCCTGCACGGTGATCTGCCTGGTCAGGTCGCCCGCGGTCACCGCCGTGGCGACCGCCGCGATCGCCCGCACCTGCGTGGTCAGGTTGCCGGCCAGCTCGTTGACGCTCTCGGTCAGCCGCTTCCACGCGCCGGTCACGCCGACGACCTCGGCCTGGCCGCCCAGCTGTCCCTCGGTGCCGACCTCGCGGGCGACGCGGGTGACCTCGTCGGCGAAGCCGGACAGCTGGTCGACCATGGTGTTGACGGTGTTCTTCAGCTCCAGGATCTCGCCGCGCGCGTCGACGTCGATCTTCTTCGACAGGTCGCCGCGGGCCACGGCCGTCGTGACCTGGGCGATGTTGCGGACCTGGCTGGTCAGGTTGTCCGCCATGAAGTTGACGTTGTCGGTCAGGTCCTTCCACGTGCCCGCGACACCGGGCACCCGGGCCTGGCCGCCCAGCATTCCCTCGGTGCCGACCTCGCGGGCGACCCGCGTGACCTCGTCGGCGAACGCGCGGAGCGTGTCCACCATGCCGTTGATCGTCGCGGCCAGCGCCGCGACCTCGCCGGCCGCCTCGACCACGATCTTCTTGGACAGGTCGCCGTCGGCGACGGCCGCCGCCACCCGGGCGATCGAGCGCACCTGGCCGGTCAGGTTGTGCGCCATGACGTTGACGTTGTCGGTCAGGTCCTTCCACGTGCCGGCGACGCCGCGCACGGTCGCCTGACCGCCCAGCTTGCCCTCGGTGCCGACCTCGCGGGCGACCCGCGTGACCTCGTCGGCGAACGCGGAGAGCTGGTCGACCATCGTGTTGATGGTGTTCTTCAGCTCCAGGATCTCGCCGCGGGCGTCGACGGTGATCTTCTGCGACAGGTCGCCCTTCGCCACCGCCGTCGTCACCTGCGCGATGGACCGCACCTGCGACGTCAGGTTGCCGGCCATGAAGTTCACCGAATCGGTGAGATCTCGCCACGTGCCGGCCACCCCCGGCACCGTCGCCTGGCCGCCCAGCCGGCCCTCGCCGCCGACCTCGCGGGCGACGCGGGTGACCTCCGCCGCGAAGGAGGAAAGCTGGTCCACCATCGTGTTGACGGTGTTCTTCAGCTCGAGCATCTCGCCCTTGACGTCCACGGTGATCTTCTGCGACAGATCGCCCTTGGCCACCGCGGTCGTCACCTGCGCGATGGACCGCACCTGCGACGTCAGGTTGGCCGCCATGAAGTTCACGTTCGCCGTGAGGTCGCGCCAGATGCCGGCGACGCCCGGAACCGTGGCCTGGCCGCCGAGAATGCCCTCGGCGCCGACCTCGCGGGCCACCCGGGTGACCTCGTCGGCCAGCGCGGAAAGCTGGTCCACCATGGTGTTCACGGTGTTCTTCAGGCCGAGCATCTCCCCGGAGACCTCGACGGTGATCTTCCGGCTGAGGTCGCCGTCGGCCACCGCCGTCGTCACCTGGGCGATGTCCCGAACCTGGGCGGTGAGGTTGCCCGCCATCAGGTTCACGTTGTCGGTGAGATCCCTCCAGATTCCGGCCACTCCGGGCACGACGGCCTGGCCACCGAGCTTGCCCTCGGTGCCCACCTCCCGGGCTACCCGCGTCACCTGCTCGGCAAACACCGAAAGTTGCTCGAGTAGCCCGTTGACCGTCGCGCAGAGCTGAGCGGCCTCGCCGCGCAGCGGTTGTCCGTTGCGGTGCGAGGACATTCGCTGCGAGAGGTCGCCCTCGGCGACGGCCGCGAGCACCCGGCTCAGCTCCGTCGTCGGGTACAGCAGGTCCTCCAGCACCAGGTTCACCGACTGGCGGGCCACCGCCCAGCCGCCGGTGAACGGCTCCGTCGACAGCCGCTCGCCCACCCCGCCACGCAGGGCGGACAGCTCGCCGACCAGGTCCTGGTTGCGCTCCACGATCTCGTTGAAGACCTCGGCGACGCGGGCGGCCGTGCCGTCGCCGACCGGGGTCAGCCGACGGCGGAAGTTGCCGTCCCGCACGTCGCGCATCGCGCTGAGCAGGCGGTCAAGGAACACGTCATCGCCGGCGGACTGCCTGGTCCCGACCGGCAGCGAGGTGGTGTCCACGTCGGCCTCCCTCGAATCGGCTGCCATCGAATAGCGTGTCGGTGACCGCTAGCCTGCCACGAGACGAGCAATGGTGAGCAGCCGAGTGCGCCGGGCTAGTCTGGGAACGCAAACCGGCCAGGAGTCTGGAGGTGGCGCGGTGGTCGACCGGCACTCCGCACCCGGGATTCCCGTGCCGACCAGATCGGGACCGACCGGAACGAGGTTGGACGGAATACCCCTGAGCAGGCAGGAAACCGTCGGCGCCGCCGTGTGGCAGGCGCTGCTGGACGCTGCCGACAAGGCGGTGCTCGTGCAGGACGGCCGCGGCCAGGTGCGCGTGGTGAGCCGGCGGGCGGCCGAGCTGTTCCCCGATCTGCGGCCCGGTGTCGAATTGGCCGGTGTGGCCGGTTTCACCGGTTCGGAGCAGGGCGAGGTCGACACGACGTGCCAGGGCGTGCCGTGGCGGTGGACACCCACCCGATTGGACGCCGACCACGTGGCATGGCACGGTGATCCGGCCGAGCCGGAGGAGCCGTGGTGCGAAAAGTGCGCGCAGGCACGGTTTCTGGCCAACAGCAGCCGGCTGCTGGGCAGTTCCCTGCGTCGCGACCAGACTTTGCGCAGCATCGTGCAGCTCGCCGTGCCGACGCTGGGCGACTGCTGCGCCGTCGTGCTGCCCGCCAAGCGCGGTCGCGTCGAGTGGTGGCGGTACACCCGGGGCGGTGACACCGAGCACGGCCGAATGGGTCAGCACGCGCTGCGTTCCGTCACCGCACTAGCCGAGGCTTTCTCAGGTTCCGCGACCAAGCCGATGCCCGGCCACCCCGTCGCCGGGGCGCGGCTGGACTGGTTGCTGGCCGGCGGTTCCGCCGCGCCCGACAACGTGGTCGTCGTCCCGCTGCGGCACGAGGGCCTGGACGCCGGGGCATTGGTGTTGGCCAACAACGATTCCCGTGACGAGCAGTTCGAGATCGTGCGCGACTACGCCAGCCGGGCCGCCGCCGCGTTGAGCTCCGCGCACTCGTACAGCGAGCAGGCGCGGGCCACCGAGGCCCTGGAGTCCAGCCTGCTGCCCACGCCGCTGCCCGAGGTGCCCGGCGTGGTGTGGTCGGCGTGCTACCGGCCGGCGCAGAGCACCATCCGGGTCGGCGGCGATTTCTACGACGTGTACCCGGAATCCGACGGCCGGGTCCTGTTTCTGCTCGGCGACGTCTGCGGCAACGGCGTCGAGGCCGCCACCCTCGCCGGCCGCATCCGGCACACCGTCGAGGCCCTTCGCCTCGTCGAGACCGAGCCGACGAAGCTGTTGCACCTGTTGAACAAGGCCATCCTCACCAGCGCCGACAACCGTTTCGCCACCCTGGTCGTCGGCGTGCTGGAACGCCTCGAGTCCGGTTCCCTCCGCGTCCGGCTGGCCTCCGGCGGCCATCCCTCCCCCGTCGTGCTGCGCGCCTCCGGCGCCGTCGAGGAGATCACCGTGCCCGGCACCCTCGTCGGCGTGCTGCCCGATCCCCACTTCGGCGAGGCCAGTGTCACTCTTTCGGCCGGAGACGTCTGCATGCTGTACAGCGACGGCGTCACCGAGGCCCGTGGCGGCAACGACGGCCGGGAGCAGTTCGGCGCGCACCGGCTCAACGAGGCCGTCGGCTCCGGGGTGGGTATGCCCGCCGGGGACCTCACCCGGCATGTCGAACACCGCCTGGACGACTGGCTCGCCGGCCGCGACCACGACGACGTGGCCCTGCTGGCCCTGCAAGCGGTGTAGAACCCCGGCGAGCCGGGGTCAGGTGTGGCGCCGCCGGCGCATGCCCGCGTAGACGACCCCACCGAGTACCAACAACAACGCCACCACGGCCAGGGCGGTGGAGATGCTGAAGCCGGCGTCGCCGGACTGGCCGGAAGCCAGCACGTGCTGGGACTCGCCCGGCGGTGGGGCGGCGGTGGTGACGGTGGGCTTGGCGGTGGGGTCGGCGTCGACCAACTGACCGACGGGCTGAGCGCCGGAGGACTTGAGGGAGAAGCCGTAGTCCATCATCGGCGCGGACTGCGAGTACATCGCCGTCACGGGACTCATGGTGCCCCGCATCCCGACGAAGACGATCCGGGTGCCGTTGCGCTGCGCGGCATTGATGTACGTGTGCAGGGCGTCGTCGGTGTAGCCGGTCTTGCCGCCGAGGTCGCCGTCGTAGTTGTACAGCAACGGGTTGTCGTTGCCGACGACGAAGCCGGGCTTGTCGCGCCAGCCGGGGAACTGGATCTGCTGGGTGGACACGGCGTCGGCGAAACGCTTGTCCTGCATGGCAAGCCGGAACAGCACGGCCAGGTCGTAGGCGGAGGACATCATGCCGGGGCCGTCCAACCCGGCCGGCGTCGCGGTCCGGGTGTCCAGGGCGCCGACGCTGTGGGCGAGAGCGTTCATCTTGGCCACGGTCTTGTCGACGCCGCCGAGCTGGGTGGCGAAGGCGTACGCGCAGTCGTTGCCGGAGTGCATGAGCAGCGCATGGAACAGCTGGTCGTTGGTGTACTTGCCGTCGGGCCCCATGCCGACGCGCGTGCCGTCCTGGTTGGCGTCGTCCCAGGTGCCGGTGACGACGGTGTCCATCTTCAGCTCGCGCATGACGACCAGAGCCAGCAGCACCTTGATCAGCGACGCCGGGCGCTGCCGGGCATGCGGGTCCCGGGCGGCCAGCACCTGGCCGGTGTCGAGGTCGGCGAGCACCCACGACTCGAACTGGTTGCCGGGCGGCTGGCCGGCGCCGGGCGGCAGCACGAGGCCGCACTCGGTCATCCGCGAACCGCCGACAGGCTGCTTCGGCACGGGCACCGGGGCCGGCGGCTGCTGACCGGGCGCCGGATTCTCGGACGAGTCGACGGGCGGCGGCGGGGCGGTCCGGAAGTCGCAGCCGGCCGGGTCGGCGGCCGCTGCCGGCGCCACAACCGTGCACATCAGCACGAAAAGGGCAACCAGCAGGCGCAGCAGTCGTCGAGGCACAGGGCAGGGTAGCCGGATTTCCGGTCGCTCCGTGTCAACTCCGCTCGTATGTGCGCCGCCAGCCGACGCGCGGCGGTCCCTCGGCGCGCACACGCAGCACCATGGTGGGCTCGCTGACGTAAGGAACCGTCGACTCCTCGACGTCGGTCACGGCGACCGTCGCGGGATCGGCCCCGGCGTGCACGGCCGCGGCTCGCGCCTGCTCCTTCACGCGGTGACGAATGTCGTCGCCGTGCGGGCTGTTGGCGCTGAACATCCGCACCGCCTCGCCGCTCACGGGCGCGACCGCCACGCCGACGGCCGCGGCGGCGTCCGCCCGCGGCGGGCAGCACACGAGCGTCGTGCCCGGCAGCGGCCCCGGCAGGGTGTCCACGAGCTTCTCCGCGCCCGGACCGATCACCAGCAGCGGCAGGTCCCGTGGCGAGCTCTTGGCCCGGTCGACGGCCTCGGCCAGCTGCGGCAGCCCGCACCCGGTCCCGCCGATCGGCGGCGTGGTCGGCACGAGGGCGACCGTCCGCAGTCCCGTCTGCACGCCGGCGATCACGGTGGAGCCGGCGGCGAGCTGGGCCGACCCGGCGGTCACCGAGCACACGGCCGTCGGCTCGCCGTCGACGTCGGTGAAGGCGACAAGCGCCTCCGGCTCGCCGGCCAGCAGCGCGGCTCCCCGCGCGCCGACCGCCGCCGCGGCGCCGTGCATGAGCAGCGGCCGGGTCAGGGCGTAGTCGACGGTCATGATCGACCCGTCGTTACGGGCGAGGAACGGCTCGGCGTGCGAGAGGCCGACGTCGACCAGGGCACGGCGCAGCCGGTGCGCCGCACCCCAGGCCCGCCGGATCAGCGCGGCCTGCAGCACCGTGGCGTTCTCGCGCTCCAGCAGCCCGGAGCCGCTCATCTCGTGGGAGAGCAGGATCGGCACCGAGTCGCCGAGTTCGGCGCGCAGCAGGCCGGCGGCGGCGAGTTCGTGCCCGGGCGCGACGGCGGCGAACACGCTGCTCACCGCGACCGCGTTGACCTTGCCGGCGATCTTCCGCGCGAACGCCACCAGCCCGGCGGTGTCGAGCGGCTCGAAGTCGGTGCCGTCCAGCCGCGCCCCGCCGGCGACGCACGCCTCGGCGATCGACACCGTGGCACGGAACGACGCCGGCCAGCCGGCCAGCGGCGGCAGCGAGGTCGTCGCCGCCCCGAGCCGCACGACGGCGACCGGCCCCAGCTGCCCCGGCCACCGCCGCCAACCGGCTTCGGCGCCGGGCAGCCCGGCCAGGCCGTCGATCTCGCTGACGCCGACCATCACCTGCTGGATGTGCTCGAGGTCGACGCCCCGCGGCCCGGCCTGCGCCATCAGCTCGTCGACGACCACCGGCAGCACGGTCGTGACGGTCGCGGTCGGCGTCGGCCGCTCGATCGAGGCCAGCACGGTGCCGTCGCTCTCGACGACGGCCGCCGCGAACCGGTCGCGGTGCATCGAGATGCCGAGCCGGCAGCTCCGGTCGGGGGTCATGACGCGGCCACCGGTCGGTACGGCAGGTCGAGGCCGAACGCCGCCGGCCCGACCAGGTCGAGCCCGGCCGGCGTGCGCCACACGTCCGGGCACGGCAGCGCCACCGCCACCACGCGCTGGCCGTAGCGCAGTTCACCGGCGCCGAGCGCCTCGCCGGTGTACGTGTCGAAGACGGTGATGATGTCCGGCACGGTCGCGAGCACCTCGCCGTCCTCGATGACGGCGAGGTATTCGTGCCCGGCCTCCAGCCGCAGCGTGCGGCCGCTGTCCGCGCCGGTGCCCTCGATCGTCGCCGGCGTGTGCCGGCCGGGCTCCGGCAGCGCCGCGGTGACCCGGCCCTCGGCGATCAGCAGGCCGTCGAACTCGGCGACGATCGCCCGCGCCGCATCCGGCACGGACGCCGCCTCGCCGATCAGCTCGCCGATTCGCAGCGCCTTGCCGACGGAGCCGGTGATGACGGCGTCGGCGACCTGGTCGACCGTCATCACGTACTCGCTGCTCACGCCGCGGTCGCCGAAGCCGACGACCACCGAGCGGGCCATCCGCTCCGCCCAGCCGTCGCCCGCGTGCACGGCGACGACGCGGTCGTGCTCGTCGGCCAGGACGACGGGGTCCGGGGTGACGCCGGCCAGGTGCATCGCCACCCGGGACATGCCGGGGAACGCCCGCCCCATGCCGTCCGCGTCCAGCATCGGCAGGCCGGCGTGGGCGGCGAGCGCGACCGACGCGGCGCCGTGGAAGCCGCCGATCTCGTTGCACAGCATGGCCACGACCGGCTTGCCGAAGTGCCGCTCGATGTGCACGCGGATGGTGGCGGCCTCGCGGCAGGTGCCGATCCGCTCCGCCCCGATCGCCGGCGCGCCGAGGAACGTGCACGGCATCACCAGGCCGTCCGGGGGCAGCTCGGCCGGCTGCACCACCTGGACCGGGCCGGTCAGCTCGACGGCGTGGGCGGCCAGCGGCAGCGCATAGCGCGCCTGCCCTCCACCCCCGCCCCCGAGCGCGTCGCAGCCCCGCGCGAAGTCGCGCAGGCGTCCCCCGGCCAGGTGCATGCCGCGATGGTAATCACCCGGCGACGGAGCGCCAGTCTCAGGCGGCCGAACGGGTTGCGACGGGCCGTCGCCGCAACGAGATCTCGCTGACCTCACGGGGCGTGTAGAAGGAGTCCTCGGCGTTGATCGCGGTGCCCGGCGCGACCACTTCGTCGATCCGGTCGAGCGTCTCGTCGTCCAACACGAGGTCCGCGCCGGCGAGCAGGTCGTCGAGCTGCTCACGGGTACGCGGGCCGATGATCGCCGACGTCACGCCCGGGTGGGCGATGCTGAAGGCCATCGCCAAGTGCGTCAGCGAACAGCCGGCGTCCGCCGCGATCTTGGCCAGCTCCTCGACCGCCTCGGCCTTGCGCACGTTCGCCGGCAGCGCCTGGTCGTACATCGCGGGCACGATCTTGGCCCGACCGGTGCTCATGTCGACGCCGTTGCGGTACTTGCCGGCCAGCCAGCCCATCGCCAGCGGGCTCCACACCAGCACGCCCATGCTGTAGCGCTGGGTCGTCGGCAGCACCGCCGTCTCGATGGTCCGGTTGAGGACGGAGTACGGCGGCTGCTCGGTGCGCAGCCGTTCGAAGCCCCGCCGCTGCGAGGCCCACTGCGCCTCCACGATCAGCTCGGCCGGGAACGTCGACGAGCCGAACGCCCGGATCTTGCCGGCGCGCACCAGGTCGGTCAGCGCGGACAGGGTCTCCTCGATGTCGGTGTCCGGGTCGGGCCGGTGGATCTGGTAGACGTCGATGTAGTCGGTGTCCAGCCGGCGCAGGCTGTTCTCCACCTCGTGCATGATCCAGCGGCGTGACGCGCCCTGGTGGTTGACGTCCTCGCCCATCTTGCCGTGGAACTTGGTGGCCAGCACGACGTCGTCGCGCCGGCCCTTGATCGCCTTGCCGACGATCTCCTCCGACTCGCCGGCCGAGTAGACGTCGGCGGTGTCGACGAAGTTGATGCCGGCGTCCAGCGCGGCGTTGATGATCGCCGCCGCCTCGTCGTGGTCGGAGTTCGCCCAGGCGCCGAAGTTCATGGCACCGAAGCAGTACGGGCTGACCTTGATCCCGGTCCCGCCCAATACCCGCATCTGCATCTCGTTCGTCCCCTCTGCGTTCAGAGTTGCAACATCAATGTAGCGACATTGCCAAAAGTTGCAACCCGGAGTTGCCGCATACCATGGTCACGTGACCCGACCGCTGCGTGCCGACTCCGAACGGACGGTGCGCGCCATCCTCGACGCCGCCGACCGGGTGCTGGCCGAGAACCCGGCCGCGACGCTGCAGCAGATCGCCGACGCCGCCGGCGTCGCGCGCACCACCGTGCACCGGCGCTTCGCCAGCCGCGAGGCGCTGCTGGACGCGCTCGTGCAGGACATGTTGGAGCAGATGGAGGCGGTGATCGACGACAGCCGGCCGGACACCGCGCCGCCGCTGGTCGCGCTGCACGAGCTGAGCGCCGGCTACATCCGGGTGAAGAGCCGCTGGCGGATCGCCGACGCCCATCCCTCCGCCGCGCACGAGGACGTCGTCGAACGGATCAAGGCCAAGAACCGCGCCCTGTTCCAGCGGCTGGCCGACACCGGCACCATCGCCCCGGACACCGACCTCGACTGGGCCATCCGGGTCTTCTTCGCGCTCCTGCACGAGGCGATCGAGCGGCGCGCGGCCACCGGCAACGAGCCCGACACCCTCGCGGCGCTGGTCACCTCCACCCTGGTCGGTGGGCTGCGCGGGGTGTGACCGCCGCCGTACAGTGCACGCAGGTCGGGGACGTTTCACGTCTAGGGGGCTCTACGTGCGGATCTCTGCGGTTGTCGCCTGCGCGCTGTTAGCGGGCGTCACATTGGCGCCGGCGACGGCATCGGCGGCGACGAGTCCCGGCGCCGGCAACGGTTTCACGGCGGTCACGCCGACACGGGTGCTGGACACCCGCGACGGTTCCGGGCCGGTGGGCGACGACGCGTCGCGGCCGCTGGACCTGTCGGCGGCCGTGCCGGCGGACGCCACCGCGGTGCTGTTGAACGTGACGGCGGTCGACGCCACCACCAACACCTTCATCACCGTGTACCCGGACGGCGCGCCACTGCCGATCACCTCGAACGTGAACGTGGTGCCGGGCCGGGCCATCCCGAACGCCGTCACCGTCGAGCTGCGGGCCGGTCACAAGGTCGATCTGTACAACCGCAACGGTTCCGTGCAGCTCGTCGTCGATCTGGAGGGCTACTACTCGCCGTCCGCGACGACCGGCCTGACCGCGCAGAACCCGTCACGAGTGCTCGACACCCGCAACGGCATCGGCGCGATCCGGGCCGATTCGACGTACACGCTGGACCTGTCGGGCAGCGTTCCGGCCAACGCGACGGCGGTCGTGCTCAACCTGACCGGCACCAACGCGACCACCAGCACCTTCGTCACGGCGTGGCCGCATGGTGCGCCGCGGCCCGGCACCTCCAGCCTGAACGTGACGCCCGGCCTCGACACGCCGAACGGCGTCACTGTCCCGCTCGGCGAGGGCCGCAAGATCGACCTGTACAACCGGTTCGGCTCCGTGGATCTCGTCGCCGACCTCACCGGCTACTACGCGCCGACCTCACCGGCCACGTTCAGCACGGTCATCTCGTCGCGGGCCATCGACACCCGGACCTCGACCCCCGTCACCGGCACCGCCCGCAGCGTCGACCTGTCCGGCGTCATTCCGCCGACCGCGACCGCCGTGGTGCTCAACCTGACCGCCACCAACCCGTCCAGCAACACCTTCGTCACGGTTGCGCCGCACGGCTCGCCCAAACCGAACGCCTCCACCCTCAATCTCGTCGCCGGCCAGACCGTGTCCAACTCGGCCACCGTCGCGGTGAGCGCCGATGGGCAGATCGACCTGTACAACGCCTGGGGCACAGTGGATGTCATCGTCGACGTCTACGCCTACTTCGCGCCGCCGTTCACGTGCACCCAGGGTTGTGTCTACGGCTGGGGTTCCGGCTACCTCGGCACCCGCCGCAACGTGACCACGCCCGCGCCGACGCCGACGCCGGTCTTCGGCCTCGACCATGTCACCATCGTCGACAGCAACGGCGGCTCGACCCTGGCGCTGCGCAGCGACGGCACCGTGTGGGCCTGGGGCGGCAACGGTTTCGGCCAGCTCGGCACCAACGCCAGCTGCGCGCTGGCCGGGCCGGCGGCTGATGTCGACTGTCACTCGGATGTGCCGGTGCGTGTGCCGGGCCTGAGCAACGTCGAGGCCGTCGTCGCCGGCCGGCACAGCGGCTACGCGCTCCGTTTCGACGGCACCGTCTGGCAGATCGGCACCTCGCTGCGGCAGGTGCCCGGCCTGAGCGGCATCACCGCGATCGCCGGCGGCGACACCACCCACTACGCGCTGCGCAACGACGGCACGGTGTGGGCGTGGGGCGCCAACTACGGCGGCGAGCTCGGCATCGGCACCGCCAACGACGTCCCAGCCACCACTCCGGTGCAGGTGCACAACCTGTCCGGTGTCCGGCGGATCTCCGTCGCCCCCACGGATGACACCGGCTCCGGTGACACCGCCTTCGCGGTGCTGGCCGACTACAGCGTGGCGGCGTGGGGCCCGGACGCCAAGGCCTACAGCACCGGCGTCGCCACCGCTGGGCCGGCCTACGAGCCGGTGCCGGTGCCCGGCCTGTCCAACATCGACTCGACCTCCGGCACACATGCGCGGGGCAACAACGGCACGGTGTTGTCGTGGGGCCGCAACGACGCCGGCCAGCTCGGCAACGGCACCACAGGCTTCGATCTCCAGGCCACGCCGGTGCCGGCCAGCATCGGCCCGGTCATCGCGCTCGCCACCCACGTCCCGGGCGCGGTCCGGGGCGACGGCACCGCCTGGACCTGGGGCGACAACACCTTCGGCCAGCTCGGCAACGGCACGGTCGGCGGCGCGGTCGCCACACCGGCGCCGGTCGTCGGCCTCACGTCGATCTCCGCGCTCACCGGCAGCGACACGCAGGGCTTCGCGCTGCAAAGGTGAGAAAGCAGGCGCCGGCCCAGCACGCGGGCCGGCGCCGGGTTCAGCCCTGGATGATGTACTGCTCCAGCTGGGCCTGCTCCTCCTGGAGCTTGCTGATCTGGCGCTTCACCACGTCGCCGATGCTGACGATGCCGGCCAGCCGGCCGTTGTCCAGCACCGGCACGTGCCGGATGCGCCGCTCGGTCATGAGCACCGACAGGGTCTCGACGGTGTCGTCCGGCGTGCAGGTGAACACCGAGGTGGTCATGATCTCCGACACCGGCCGGTCCAGCAGCGCCGGGCCGCGCTCGGCGAGCCGCCGGACCACGTCGCGCTCGGAGACGATGCCGGCCACCCCCTCGGGCGTCAGCACGACAACCGCGCCGATGTTGTGTTTGGCCAGTTCACCGACCAGCTCGGTGACCGTGGTCCATGGTGGCACGGTGGCCACGCTCGACCCTTTGCTCCGCAGGACGTCCGCGATCCGCATCGTGCTCGCCTCCGTTCGGCGCAGGGGCTGCCTTGACCGCTCAGATTAGTGGTCGGCGTCACAAAGCGCGCGGGGTCGAGAGCCATGTTTCGATCAAGTGGGCGCCGATCGAGTCCCGCAGCCGGGGCATGTGCTGCTCGCGGACCTGCTCCCGGGTCAGCCAGCGGGCCTCGGCCAGCTCCTCGCCGTCGACGTTGATGACGTCGGAGAGCGCGACCGCCCGGAACGCGACCATCAGACCGGCCGGGAACGGCCACGGCTGCGAGCCGACGTACGACACGTCACCGACGGCGACGCCGGCCTCCTCGGCGACCTCCCGCCGCACCGCGTCCTCCAGGCTCTCGCCGAGCTCGACGAAGCCGGCCAGGGTGGAGAACCGGTCCGCCCGCGCGTTCCGGCCGAACAGCGCCCGGTCGCCGTGTTCGACGAGAACGATCACCGCCGGCTCGATCCGCGGGAACAGCTCCCGCCCGCAGTCGAGGCAGTCCCGGACGTTGCCGCCGTGCCGGGGCCTGGTCCCGCCACCGCACGCGCCGCAGAACCGCTGGTTCCGGTTCCAGTGCAGCAGCGCCTTGGCGTACACCAGCATCGCCGACTCCTGGGCGCTGACGTCACCGAACAGTGCCCGCACGTCCACCGTGGACGCCGGCTCCTCGGCCAGCTCCACCGCGAACGCGCCGTCCTCACCGTCGAGGCCGAGGAACACCTCCTCGCCGTGGGGCTCGCTGTCCGGCGCGTACCGGTCCTGCCAGAACGGCAGCACCCGGGCGCCCGGCCGGGCCCGCAGGGCGGCGATCCAGTCCGGATCGGACCGACGGTCACTGGCACGGTCGAGCCGCAGCCCGCTGTAGGGGATCACCGGACCGATCGTATGGTCAGTGCCATGCAGTTGAGCACGCGAGTGCGGACCATCGCGGAAACCCTGGTGAGCCGCCGCGGTCGGGTGTCGTTCCTGGAGGTCCTGGTCGAGCTCGGCTGGGTGCACCAGAAGAACGTGGACAGCTGGCGGCGCGGCGAGCTCGACCCGCTGTCCAAGGCCGTCTCCGTGGACGACGACAAGCTGCTGGAGGCGGCGGAGGTGTTCCGGCTGTGGGGCGGCAGTGGATTCAACCTGAACACCGCCCCGCACGTCTCGGCCACTCGCGACCGCCGCGCCCTGCGCTTCACCGCCGACCGCGACACCGAGTGGGTGCATCTGCGCTGCAGCAAGGCGGACGCACGCCCGGCCACCGATGAGAAGGTGCCGGACCTCGTCGTGCTGGAGGCGCGCGAGGAGTTCCGGTGCGAGGAGTGCGGCAGCCCCGACGAGTGGCTGATGATGGACGCCGGCGCCGCGATCTGCATGGGTTGCGCCGACCTGGACCACCTGGTGTTCCTCAAGGCCGGCAACGCGACGCTGAGCCGCCGCGCCCGCAAGGAGAGCGGCCTGGCGGCGATCGTCGTCCGGCCGGATCCGCGCCGCCGCAACCGGATCTGGCGGGTGGGCATCCTGGTCGAGCCGGCCGCGCTCGACCGCGCCGAGCAGCAGTGCCTCGACGACGAGGAGCTGCGCGCCCGGCGCCGGGTCAAGGACGCGGAGCGCCGCGAGCTGCTCGACGAGAAGTTCATGGGCCAGTTCGCGGTCGAGATCCGGCTGCTGTTCCCGAAGATCCCGGCCGAGCGGGCGGACGCCATCGCCCGGCACACGGCTCTGCGTGGCAGCGGCCGGGTCGGGCGGTCCGCGGCCGGGCGGGCGCTGGACGAGCGAGCGGTCCGGCACGCCGTCGTCGCCTCGGTACGACACGAGGACACCGACTACGACGCCCTGCTGATGAAGGGCGTGCCTCGTCAGGAGGCGCGGGACCGGATCTGGCAGCGCATCGACGAGGTGCTCACAAGCTGGTCATGAACTTCCGCGTGACGTCGTCGGCCGGGAAGAACGACTCGATCACCAGCTCGGCGACCGTCACGTCCAGCGGCGTGCCGAAGGTGGCGATCGTGCTGAAGAACGACAGTTCCACGTCGCAGCGCCGGATCCGCAGCGGCACGATCAGGTTGTTGGGGCCCGGCATCAGTTCGATGTCCGGCTCCTCGTCGTCGCACGGGTAGGACTTCAGCTCCCGGTACAACTCGGTCAGCTCCGGATCCGCGACGGCGTCCAGCTGCCGCCGCAGCTGACCGAGCAGGTGCGCCCGCCACTCCCCCAGGTTGGCGATCTGCGGCGCCATGCCCTCCGGGTGCAGCGCCAGCCGCAGCACGTTCGTCGAGGGACCGACCAGGTGCTCCGCCGCCCCGGCGGTCAGGAACGACGCGCTCGCGTTGGCGTCGAGCAGGTTCCAGTAGCGGTCCACCACCACCGCCGGGTACGGGTCGTGGCCGGTGAGGATCTGCCGGACCGCCGCCCGCACCGGCGCCAGCTCCGGCGAGTCGAGCGACGTCCTCGTGTAGACCGGCGCGTAGCCGGCCGACACCAGCAGCGTGTTCCGCTCCCGTAGCGGCACGTTCAGCCGGTCGGCCAGGTGCAGCACCATGTCCCGGCTCGGCGTCGACCGGCCCGTCTCCAGGAAGCTGAGGTGCCGGGTCGACACCTCAGCCTGGTTCGACAACTCCAGCTGGCTCAGCCGGCGGTGCTCCCGCCACTGCCGCAGCAGCTCCCCCACCGGCCGCTGCCTGATCTCCGCCGTCGTCATACCGGCGACGCTACCCACGCGAGGTCGCCCGGACCATTACCTTGGACGTAAGGGTCACGCGTTCCCCCAGGTCACGCAGCCACCGCTCGCCCTCGACGATGCGCCTGAGCTCCGGGCCGAACGCCGTCACCTCGGTGAAGCCGCGTTCCCGGTACCAGGGCTCGTTCCACGGGATGTGCCGGAACGTGGTGAGCGTGACCGCCCTGCCGGCGGCGCGCCCGAAGACGGCCGCCAGCAGGTCGGTGCCCAGGCCGCGGCGCCCGTGATCCGGGTGCACGGCCAGTTGGTGCAGGTGCAGGCCGTCGTCGACGTCGCCGACGTGGGCGAAGCCGACCGCCGGCCGGCCGACGACGAACACGTCCGCCGGGTCGGCGACCCGGTCGATGTCCGGGCTCGGCGGGAACACGATCCCGTACGCGCCGAACAGCTGGTCGGCCGCGTCCTCGACGGCCACGAGACCGGCCAGCTCGCCGGCCTCGGCCACCCGCACCTGTGTCACTAACCCTCCACCTGGGACTCCACGATGTCGGCGGCTCGCCGGACTCCGCCGCTGGCAACGATTTCCTGCTGGATCCGCTTGAGGTTGGCGGCGATCTCGCTGTCGGTCGCGACCTCGTGCAGCGCTTGGCGAAGCCGGTCAACCGTGACCTCGTCGCGCGGAATGTGCCGCCCCAGGCCGAGTTCCTCGATCCGCGGACCGGTGAGCAGCTGGTCGACGGCCTGCGGCACCGCGATCAGCGGTACGCCCTGCGCCAGCGCCTCCATGACGCCGCCCATGCCGGCGTGCGTGATGAAGGCGCTCGCCCGCGTCAGGATCGACGCCTGCGGAACCCATTGCCGGACAACGAAGTTCGCCGGCAGCGGCCCCAGATCGGCCGGTTCGACGAACCGCCCGACGGCCATCTCCACGTGCCAGCCGTTGTCCGCGAACGCGGCCAGGCAGGCGCGGAAGAAGTCCGGCCGGTCCGTGTAGGACGAGCCGAGGGAGATCAGCAGCACCGGCCGGTCGTCCGGCGCCGGCCACGGCTCCGGCGACCCCATCGGGCCGACGAAGGTGAAGGCGCCGTCCACGGCCGGGGCGTCGAACTGGAACGACCGCGGCATCGCCACCAGGCACGGCCGCGGCGTCAGCAACGCCGGCGGAATCCCGTACGCGGCAACGAATGCCGGGAAGTCGTCGGCATCGCTGCCGGGAATCGCGATGTAGCTGGCCGACAGCTGCACCACCGGGATGCCCCAGCGGTCGGCCAGCACCGGCCCCTGGAACGCGCCGATGTCACACACGATCACGTCCGGCCGGTCGTCGGCGTACAACGCCTCGATCTGCGGCGTGACGGCGTTGAACTCGTCGACGAACATGCGCGTGCCGGCCTCGCCGTCCTCGGGCATGCGCTCCGGGAACGTCGTGGTGTGCAGCAGCGCCGTCGCTCCGGCGTTCTCGACGAGGTCGGCGAACTTGTCGGTGGTCGCGTAGCTGACCCGGTGCCCGCGCGCGACCAGTTCGGTCACCAGCGGCAGGCCGGGGTTGATGTGGCCGTGCTCGGGCACGGCCATGAACGAGATGTGCACGGCAGAACTCCTGCTGAGTCGAAGACGAGTGGGTACGCGAGGTCCACTCGACACTCAGTGGTACAGGGGCAGCTGCACGAAGCGCATGACCCGAAGCTAACAGCTCCCGAGCCGACGGCGCCAACGATTATCGGCGGCCCGACGCCGGCGCTCTCGTTCAGGACACCCAGGACGGCAGCGGTTCCCGCGCGGCGAGCCAGTCCTCGGGCACGTCGGCGACGAGCGAGACGATGCCGCCGACGATCGCGCTGGTGGTGTCGATGTCGCCGCCCACCTCGACACACGTCAACACGGCCTGCCGGTAGTCGTCGACATGTGTCGCCGCCGCCCACAGCGTGAACGGCACCGTGTCCTGGGCCAGCACCCGCGAGCCGTTGCCGAGCTCGAACGCCACCTCCGCCGCCGACCGGCCCAGCAGCTGCTTGGCCCGCTCCACGCGGCGGCGGACCTCGCTGTCCGGCAGGCGGCCCAGCACGAAGTCGAACAGCCCCTCCGCCGTCGGCGGCGAGGACTTGAGCCGGCAACCACCCGTGTAGGCGGCGGCCAGCGCGACGGCGACGCCGCCCGCCACGCCCTCCGGGTGCAGGTGCGTCACCTGGCATGCCCGCGTGGCCTGCTCCACGACCCGGTCCGGGTCGTCGGCGTAGAAGGCGCCGAGCGGCGCGATGCGCATCGCGCCGCCGTTGCCGCAGGAGCCGGTGCCGCCGAACGCGGCGCCGGCCGCCGTCTGCCACGGCACGCCGTCGCGGATCCGGTGCAGGATCACCACCGCACCGGGGCCGTAGCCCCGGTAGGGCTCGCACCGGTCCGCGAACAGGCCCGCCAGCTCGTCCTGGTCGATCTCCCCGCGATCCCGCAGTTCGGTGAACACCGAGCAGGCCATCTCGGTGTCGTCCGTCCACTCCCAGGGTCCCGCCGGGATACGCGGCAGGGCGTTGCCGGGAACGAAGTACTGCGCGCCGAGGGCGTCCCCGACCGACAGGCCGGCCAGGGCGTCACGGGCGAGGTCGAGCCGGGTCATCCCCCGCTGCGACGGTTGGAGTACTGGCGCTGGTGGCCGGTGCTCGCCGTCTTGATGTGCGGGTTGTAGGCCACGCCGTTGGTCTTGTTGGCGGCCTTGCCCTTGTGCCGGCGCTCCGCGCGGTTGGGGCGGACGGTGGACTCGTCGCCCACCGCGGTGGACTCCGGGGCCTGATCGGCCGGGTTCTGGTCGGCATGCTGCTCGGGCATGAGTGTCCTCCTGAGGGTTCGTCACGTACCTGGGGATGAAGTCGCACGAAGGCGCGCTCAGAGGATCATGCCGATGACGGTACCAGCCGAAACCGCTCCGGGCACGTGCTTTTTATCCGGCCAGGAACTCCTCGAAGGTGCGGCGGCCGACGGCGTGGTCGGGGGCCAGGTGGTGGCCCTCCCGATAGCCACGGGCGATGGCGCCCGGCACCGGGACCGACAGCAGCGGCCGGCGCTTGCCCGTGAGCATCAGGTAGGTGCGGGCCAGCTGCCGCACGTCCAGGATCTGCGGCCCGCCCATGTCCGCCACCCGGCCGGCCGGCGCGCCGAGGGCCAGCCCGGTCAGCCGGTCGGCGACATCGGTCGCGTCGATCGGCTGGAATCGGAAGCCCGCCGGCAGCGGCATCACCGGCAGCCGGGCGGCCAGGCCCAGGATCTGCGCGACGAGTTCGTGGAACTGGGTCGTGCGCAGAATCGTCCACGGCAGTCCGGATTCCGCGATCTCCCGCTCCACCGCCAGCTTCGCCCGGTAGTACGGCATCGGCACCCGCTCGACGCCCACGATCGAGATGTAGACCAGGTGCGGCCCGCCGGCCCGCTTCGCCGCCTCGATCAGGTTCCGGGTCGCCACGATGTCCCCGCGCCCGTTCGTCGTCGCGCAGTGCACGATCGCCCGGGCTCCCTCGATGGCCTGATCGATGTTCGTCCCTTTGCGCAGGTCGACCGAGACCGTCGTGTTGCGGCGGCTGATCGACTGCACCTCGCAGCCCCGGTCGGCCAGCCGCTCGACCACCACCTGTCCGAGCCGGCCGGTGCCGCCCGTGACGACGATCTTGCTTCTCATGCCGGCAGCCCCCTGCCCCACGCCACTACGCCCGTCATGCCAGCAACCGGGTGATGAGCAGGTCGATCCGGGCGTCGTGGTGGCCATCGGAGAGCCGGCCGGCGCGGGTCAGCGTGGCCAGGCCGTGCAGGGCGGCCCAGGCGACCTCGGTGAAGGTGCCGACCTCGGCCGGGTCCTCGACCAGCGTGTCGAAGGTGGCCGCCAACTGGGCGAACGCCTCGCGCAGCGCCGGCGGCGAGTCGGGCTGGGCGAAGCGCAGGCCGACGTCGAGAGTGAACATCGCCTCGTAGAGCGCGGGGTTGGCCGCGGCGAAGTCGAGGTAGGCGACGGCGACGGCCCGCAGCAGGTCGTAGCGCTCGACGTGCTTGCGCCGCGCCGTCTTGATGGCCGCCGACAGTTCGACGATGCCCTGTTCGGCGACGGCGGTGACGATGGCGTCCTTGTTGGCGAAGTGGCTGTACAGCACCGGCTGGCTGTACTCGATCCGCTCCGACAGCCGACGCGTGGTCACCGCGTCCCAGCCCTCGGCCTCGGCCAGCTCCCGAGCCGTCCGGACGATCAGTTCCTGCCGTTTCGCGCGGTCCCGCTCGCGCCGCTGCTGCACGGTCACGCTCGAAATTCTAGCACCGCTAGCTTTCCGAGCGCAGCTACTGCTAGCGTCGCTACGAAAGCTAGCAGCGCTAGATTCCCGAGGGGTGGCAGCAGATGTACACAGCGACAGTGATCCTGGCGGTGGTGCTCGGCGTGGCGGTGGTCGTGATGGGGGCGTTCTTCCTGATCGCGCCGACGGCCACCGCCAAGGGCTTCGGCCTGCCCGAGTGGCCGGACGGAGTCCTGGCCGCGTGGCTGAACGTCAAGGGCATCCGGGACCTGGCCACGGGCCTGGCGACGCTGGTGATGCTGGCCGCCTCCGGTCCGCACGCCATGGGCTGGTTCATGCTCGTCGCCGCCGTCATCCCCGTCGGCGACGCGATCATCGTCCTGCGCTGGGGCGGCTCCAAGGTCCTCGCCTGGGCCATGCACGGCGGCACGGCCGCCGTCGTCATCGCCCTCGCCGTCGCCCTGCTGGCTGGTTGACTCCCGCCATGGCCAAGACCGACTTCAAGAAGACGCTCGACTCCTACCAGGCTCGCCGGCACGAGTTCCGGGTCGTCGAGGTCCCGCCGATGCAGTACCTCATGATCGACGGACGCGGCGATCCCAACTCCTCACCCGAGTTCGCCGATGCCGTCAGCGCTCTCTATCCCGTCGCGTACAAGCTCAAGTTCGCCAGCAAACAGGATCTCGGCCGGGACTACGTCGTCATGCCCCTGGAGGGCCTGTGGTGGTCCCCCGACATGGCCGCCTTCACCACCGCCCGCGACAAGTCCCGCTGGGACTGGACACTCTTGATGATGGTGCCCGACTGGATCACCACCACCATGTTCGACGCCGCCGTCGCCAAGGCCTCCGCCGGCGACCGCCCCGCGCGCCTGGACGACGTCCGTCTCGAGGCCCTCGCCGAAGGCCCCTGCGTCCAGACCCTCCACATCGGATCCTTCGACGACGAGGCCGAGGTCCTCGCCGCCATGCACGACGACTTCATCCCGGCCCACGGCCTGACCATGGGCGGCAAGCACCACGAGATCTACCTCAGCGACTTCCGCAAGGTCGAGCCGGGCAAGCGCCGCACCATCCTCCGGCAGCCCGTCGTAACGGCATGCTGACCGGTTTTCCCGGCCCGGACGGCGCGTATCCCTTGCGGCACAGTGATCGCGGTGACCCGCGACCACCGCGCGCGGCCACCCCGGAGGAGTAGCGTCCAGGGCATGGAATACGTTCGGTTGGGCCGGAGCGGGCTGACGATCTCCAAGATCGTGCTGGGCTGCATGAGCTTCGGCGAGCCCGCCCGCGGCACCCATCAGTGGTCATTCGGCATCGACGAGTCCCGGCCGTACTTCAGGCAGGCGGTCGAGTCCGGAATCACCTGCTACGACACCGCCAACGTCTACTCCCTCGGGGCCAGCGAGGAGATCACCGGCCAGCTGCTGCGGGAGTTCGCGAAACGGGACGAGGTGGTCATCGCCACCAAGGTGATGGGCACGATGGGCCCCGGCCCGAAGGGCGGCGGCCTGTCCCGGGCGGCGATCCTCACCCAGGTCGACGAGAGCCTGCGCCGGCTCGGCACCGACTACATCGACCTGTACCAGATCCACCGGCGCGACCCGAACGTGCCGGTCGAGGAGACCATGGAGGCGCTGCACGACGTGGTCAAGGCCGGCAAGGCCCGCTACATCGGCGCGTCCTCGATGTGGACCTGGCAGTTCGCGCAGATGCAGCACGTGGCCGACCTGCACGGCTGGACCCGGTTCGTGTCCATGCAGAACCAGTACAACCTGCTCCAGCGCGAGGAGGAGCGGGAGATGCTGCCGTACTGCCTCGACCAGGGCATCGGCGTCATCCCGTGGAGTCCGCTCGCGCGGGGCCGGCTGACCCGCGATCCCGGCGAGGAGACCACCCGCAGCGGCACCGACGCGTTCAGCAAGGTCCTCTACGACAAGACCGCCGACTCCGACAAGGGGATCATCGACGCGGTCGCCGCCGTCGCGACCGAGCGTGGCGTCAGCCGGGCCCAGGTGGCGCTGGCGTGGCTGCTGCACCAGCCCGCCGTCACCGCGCCGATCGTCGGCACGACCAAGCCGCACCACCTCACCGACGCGGTCGCCGCCGCCGACCTGAAGCTCGGCGCCGACGAGCTGCAGCGGCTGGAGGAGCACTACACGCCCCGTCCCGCCTCGGGCTTCTGACCCGCGCCCGCCCGGAATGCCGGTCCCCGGACCCGGCCTTCCGAGCGGGCACAGCCGGGCGGGCCGCCCGCGCCGGGCCGATACTGGAGTCATGTCGGAGTACAGCCGCGATTCGCGGTACATCACCACCCGGATCACCGCCGACGGCCGGGACGGCTACCCCGTCGAACCGGGCCGCTACCGACTCGTGGTCGCCCGGGCCTGTCCGTGGGCCAACCGGATGATCATCGTGCGGCGGCTGCTCGGCCTGGAGGACGTGCTGTCCATGGGCGTCTGCGGGCCGGTGCACGACGAGCGCAGCTGGACGTTCGACCTCGACCCGGGCGGCAAGGACCCGGTGCTGGGCATCGAACGGCTGCAGGAGGCGTACTTCAAGCGGGTCCCCGGCTACGAGCTCGGCATCACCGTGCCGGCCATCGTGGAGATCGCCACCGGCGAGGTCGTCACCAACGACTTCGCGCAGATGACCATCGACCTGTCGCTGGAGTGGACCGCCCACCACCGCGAGGGCGCGCCCGCGCTGTATCCCGAGCACCTGCGGGCCGAGATCGACGAGGTCAACGACGTCGTCTTCCGGGACGTCAACAACGGCGTGTACCGGGCCGGGTTCGCCAGCGACCAGGACTCGTACGAGAAGGCGTACCGGCGGCTGTTCGACCGGCTCGACTGGCTCAGCGACCGGCTCGCCGGGCAGCGCTACCTCGTCGGCGACACCATCACCGAGGCCGACGTGCGGCTGTTCACCACGCTGGCCCGGTTCGACGCCGTGTACCACGGGCACTTCAAGTGCAACCGCAGCAAGCTCAACGAGATGCCGGTGCTGTGGGCCTACGCCCGGGACCTGTTCCAGACGCCCGGTTTCGGCGACACCATCGACTTCGTGCAGATCAAGCAGCACTACTACGAGGTGCACCGCGACATCAACCCCACCGGCATCGTGCCCGTCGGCCCCGACCTGCGGAACTGGCTCACCCCGCACGGGCGGGAGGAACTCGGTGGCCGGCCGTTCGGGGACGGCACGCCGCCCGGGCCGCCGCCGGCCGCCGAGACCGTGCCCGCCGACAACGGTCCCGTCGCCGCCTGATCAGCCGACCGCCGAACGCAGGCAGTTGACCGGGTCGGTGGCGTGGTACGGCCGCTCGGACGGCTCGATGCCGGCGAGGAACGCGTCGTAGACGGCGGCGCCGCGCAGCGCGCCGAGCGGGCGCTCGAGTTCGAGCGCCCGCTCCGGCTCGCAGCCGGGAATCCGGTTGCGCCACAACGAACTCCAGCGCCGCCTCAGCTCCGGCGCGTTCCGTACGTCCAGCGCCGGATGCCCGATGACGCTGTCGGTCCAGTCGAGGATCACCCGCCGGACGCCGTCGGATCGGACGTTGCCGGGGTGGAAGTCGCCGTGCACCAGGCTGTCCGGGATGCCGCAGTCGGCGAGCGCCGCGAACCGCTCCGGCAGGCCCGCCACCAGCTTCCCCAGCTTGTCCCGTTCCTCCGACGTCAACTGATCGGCATACGCTTCCGCAGCCGCCGAAACCCGCTCGATGAACGGCTTCGCCCGCCAGTCCGGCACCCCGAGCGCCAGCAGCTCGTCAACGTGGTCGGCGGCCATCTCCTGGATCGTGAACAGATCCTCAACCATGCCAACGACTTCGGCCGGCTGCGCCTCGTAGCGATCGGTCCCGGGCACGTCGGCGAGCAGCATCCGCCCTCCCTCCGCCCGGAGCAGCCCCGGCACCAGATCCGGTACCCGCTTTCCCAGCCACTCCAGCACAATCGGCTCTTGGCGGAGGAACGGCGGCACTTCCTTCAGCCACGCCCCGTCCAGCCGCCACACCGACGACAGGTTCCAGGTTCTTTGCTGCACGCCGGTTTTCGTCCCCGCCCACCGCAGCGACGCCTTCGGGCCGCCGGGCTCCGCCCACGTCATCCGCAACGGGTGCGGCTCAAGCCACCTGTCGTCCAGCGGCCCCAGTTCGAGCGGCGGCCCGTCGTACTCCGCCAGGTAGGTGACCGCTCCCCCCGTGCGGCGCGGCGTTTTCCGCCGCCGCCAACCTCAGCACCGTCACCTCGATGCCGAACTCGGCCCGGGCCCCCGCGACCACCGGCGCGACTTCCTGCCACCACTGGGGTTCCACCTCGTACGGCCGCGTCGTCCCCAGCGGCCTGCCGTCCGGATCCACCAACGCCAACGTGACCGTACGCCCCACCAGTTGCCCCCCGTCGCTCAGACTCCGATTCTCACATCTCGGACAACCGGTTATCCGCCTCACCAGGCGTCATGGACCGCACAAGACGGACTGGACAAGGCGATCGTGCCGACCCGTCCGACGACCGAAGCCAGTCATCCCTTGACGTCCATGACTGGCTTCATGACCTGGACCTCGCACGCGGACAGCCTGCACCTGGCCCCATGGATCCGCACCTATCAACGCCGCGGCATGACCATCCTCGCCCTGGCGCCTCGATCGATGGTCGTCGCGGGAAACGTTGCGTAGTAGGGAAAGTCGACCAGCATGACGTTCCCACAGACCGGCCGCTGCGTCGTCCTCCGGCGGTCTGGACCTGGCAGTGATCGACCGCGACCGAGAGACGAAGGCGTCTACCTGAAGAACAACCTCTGGATGCAGCACTGCTGACGACGGTGCCGGCGGGAAACCTTACCCACGCCACATCGGTGCATGACATCAGTGAGTCCCACAGCGACTGGCAGGCGTGGGGCCAATCACACGATTGGTCGACATTGCCGCACAGCAGGCATGCGCTGATGCCTCTAGAGTGCAAGAGCCCGGGACGGGGATGCCGTTTACATCCCCGTCCCGGGCCGCCTATCTCACCATCAGTTAGTGCTCCTTGCGGACACCCTTGAACGGCTTGTCGCTACCGTCCATGAACTGGCCGGTGCCGGTGTCACGCTTCATCCAGTCGCCATTGGGTGTCTGCACTTGCGAACGCCCCTTGACAGCCCCCTTGCGGTAGCCGTCTCCAGTGTTCTTCGCCACGTCTCTTTCACCTCCTCCCATCTCAGTAGGAACATCCCCGTCACGCCACAACGGCGTGGCGGTAGCTCGTGGTTCCGGTCAGGGAGCCAGCTCCTGCTGGCTCCCTGACCGGAAAGCACCGCTACTGGGGCAGTGCTCAATGTCGTGTATCAGGTGCAGCAAATCCTGTGCTCAGCTGCAGCCGGAGGTGCTGCCGCAGCCCTCGCAGACGTAGCACGAGCCGGCGGGGCGCATCTTGGTGCCGCAGGTCATGCACAGCGGGGCGTCGGCGGCCTTGCCGAGGGTGAGCTCGACCAGCTCGGTGGAGCTGTGGGCCTCACCGACGGGCTTGGACGCCGGCTCGACCTTGGTGGTCGGGGCCTCGACGCCGACCTGCAGGGCCTCCAGGTCGACCTGGCCGTAGTCGGCGCTGACCTGGGCGGTGCGCTCCTCGGCGGTGAAGATGCCGAGCTCGGCCCGCTTCTCGTACGGCAGGTAGTCCAGCGCCAGCCGACGGAACAGGTAGTCGACGACGCTGGTGGCGATCCGCACGTCGGGGTCGTCGGTCATGCCGTTGGGCTCGAACCGCTGGTTCTGGAACTTGGAGACGTAGAACTCCAGCGGAATGCCGTACTGCAGGCCGACGGAGATGGACATGGAGAAGGCGTCCATGACACCGGCGAGGGTGGAGCCCTGCTTGCCGAGCTTGATGAAGATCTCGCCGAGGCCGTCGTCGGGGTAGGAGCCGGCGTGCAGGTAGCCCTCGGCGCCGCCGACAGTGAACGACACGGTCTGCGACGGGCGCTTCTTGGGCAGGCGCTTGCGCACGGGGCGGTACTCGATGACGGTCTCCGAGGTCTTGGCCTCGGCAGTGGAGGAACCGCCTTTGCCGGCGGACAGCGGCTGCCCGACCTTGCAGTTGTCGCGGTAGATGGCCAGCGCCTTCAGACCCAGCTTCCAGCCCTGGAAGTAGATCTCCTGCACGTCCTCGACGGTCGCCGACTCGGGCATGTTGACGGTCTTGGAGATGGCGCCGGAGATGAACGGCTGCACGGCGGCCATCATCCGCACGTGCCCCATGGGCGCGATGGACCGCTCGCCCATGGCGCAGTCGAACACCTCGTAGTGCTCGGGCCGCAGGCCGGGGGCGTCGATGACGTGGCCGTGCTCGGAGATGAACTCGACGATGGCCTCGATCTGCTCCTGCTGGTAGCCCAGGGCCTTCAGGGCACGCGGCACGGTCTGGTTGACGATCTGCATGGAGCCGCCGCCGACCAGCTTCTTGAACTTGACCAGCGCCAGGTCGGGCTCGATGCCGGTGGTGTCGCAGTCCATCATCAGGCCGATGGTGCCGGTGGGCGCGAGCACGCTGGCCTGCGCGTTGCGCCAGCCGTTGCGGGCGCCGACCTCGAGGCCCCGCTGCCACTCGGCGGTGGCCAGCTTCTGCACGGAGGCGTCGTTCGAGTGGTACGTGCGGATCAGGTCGTTGGCGGCGGCGTGCTTGCGCATCACCCGCTGGTGCGCCTCGGCGTTCTGCTTGTACCCGTCGTACGCGCCGACGACGCCGGCGAGCTCGGCGGAGCGCCGGTAGGCGGTGCCGGTCATCAGCGAGGTGATGGCCGCGGCCAGCGCCCGGCCGCCGTCGGAGTCGTACGCGTGGCCGGTGGCCATCAGCAGCGCGCCCAGGTTGGCGTAGCCGATGCCCAGCTGGCGGAACTTGCGCGTGGTGTCGGCGATCGGGTCGGTCGGGAAGTCCGCGAAGCAGATGGAGATGTCCATCGCGGTGATGACCAGCTCGACGGCCTTGGCGAACAGCGGCGCGTCGAAGGTGCCGTCCTCGCGCAGGAACTTCATCAGGTTCAGCGACGCCAGGTTGCAGCTGGAGTTGTCCAGGTGCATGTACTCGCTGCACGGGTTGGAGGCGGTGATCCGGCCCGACTCGGGGCAGGTGTGCCAGTCGTTGATGGTGCCGTCGTACTGGATGCCGGGGTCGGCGCACGCCCACGCGGCCTGCGACAGCTTGCCGAACAGCGACTTGGCGTCGACGTGCTCGATGACCTCGCCGGTCTGCCGGGCGCGCAGCCCGAACTGGCCGCCGGCCTCGACGGCGTGCATGAACTCGTCGGAGACGCGCACCGAGTTGTTGGCGTTCTGGTACTGCACGGACACGATGTCCTTGCCGCCCAGGTCCATGTCGAACCCGGCGTCGCGCAGCGCGCGGACCTTGTCCTCCTCGCGCATCTTGGTCTCGATGAACTCCTCGACGTCGGGGTGGTCGACGTCGAGCACGACCATCTTGGCCGCCCGGCGGGTGGCGCCGCCGGACTTGATGGTGCCGGCGGAGGCGTCGGCGCCGCGCATGAACGACACCGGGCCGGAGGCGGTGCCGCCGGAGGACAGCAGCTCCTTGGAGGACCGGATGCGGGACAGGTTCAGGCCGGCGCCCGAGCCGCCCTTGAAGATCAGCCCCTCCTCCCGGTACCAGTTGAGGATCGACTCCATGGTGTCGTCGACGGCCAGGATGAAGCAGGCGCTGACCTGCTGCGGCGACGCGGTGCCGACGTTGAACCAGACCGGCGAGTTGAAGCTGAACACCTGGTGCAGCAGCATCCAGGTGAGCTCGTGCTCGAAGATCTCGGCGGCCTTGTCGTCGGCGAAGTAGCCATGCTCGACGCCGGCCTTCACGTAGCGGTGCACGACCCGGTCGATGAGCTGGCGCAGGCTGCGCTCGCGCACGTCGGTGCCCACTGCGCCGCGGAAGTACTTGCTGGTGACGATGTTCGTCGCGTTGACCGACCAGAAGTCGGGGAACTCGACGCCGCGCTGCTCGAAGTTGACCGAGCCGTCGCGCCAGTTCGTCATGACGACGTCGCGGTGCTCCCAGGTCACCTCGTCGTAGGGATGCACGCCCTCGGTCGTGTAGACCCGCTGCACGTTCAGCCCTGTCTTGCCGACGGCCTTCGTCATGACCGTTCCCTCTCGTTCCGTTTTCGTGCGCGTCAACATGGCCGTCCCGAGCACGGGACGGCGAAACCTGCGTCTGTTCATCTACTCGGTCGCTGGCTCCTGACCAGGGGAAATCTGCCCAGAGGCAACTTCTTCGGCGCGCTTGAGCTCGGCGATCTCCTTCTCGAAGTCCTCGACCGAGGAGAACGAGCGGTAGACGCTGGCGAAGCGCAGGTAGGCGACCCCGTCCAGGTCACGCAGCGGGCCGAGAATGGCCAGCCCGACCTCGTGACTGGGGATCTCGGCGCAGCCGGTGGAGCGGATCGACTCCTCGACCCGCTGCGCGAGCTGTTGCAGGGCGTCCTCGTCCACGGGCCGGCCCTGGCACGCCCGGCGGACACCGGTGACGACCTTGTCCCGGCTGAACGGCTCGGTGACCCCCGACCGCTTGACCACGGCCAGCACCGCCTCCTCGACGGTGGTGAACCGGCGGCTGCACTGGGAGCAGGAGCGGCGGCGGCGGATCGCCTGGCCCTCCTCGACCTCCCGGGAGTCGACCACCCGGGAGTCCGGGTGCCGACAGAACGGGCATCGCACGGCGCCAACTCCTCCCCGACCTGCAACGGCTGAAGTCATCCACAGGTTGGGGGCGGTTACCCACAATCTGTGGACAGCGTCAGCGCTGCGACCCACTAGATGTAGGGGTAGAAGGTATGCCTACGGGGGCCGCTGCGCAAACCGCGACACGCCGTGTGACCGCGTCGTGAGAGAGATCTTGCGCCGAATGTCACTCGGGCACTCGGGTGAAACAACGATCGGGTGATGTGCTAGGCGGGGACCTGCAGCGGCTGGCCGGCGTGCAGCGTGCGGTCGCCGAGGTTGTTGAGCGTGACGATGCGGTCGACGACCTCGTCCACGGGGCTGTTCGGGGCGACGCGGTGGGCCAGTTCGGGCAGGGTCTCGCCGGCCTGCGCCTGCACGGTGGCGACGCCCGTCGGCACGGGCTGCGAACCGGTCGAGGACAAGCCGTTCACGGCGGCGAGGCCGAGACAGGCCACGAAGGTCAGCACGCCGACCAGGACCAGCTGCAGGCCGCCGGACATCCGCTTCGGGCCGCAGGCGGCCGCGGCGGCGACGCCGGGAGCGGTGACCGGGCGGGGGCGGCCGGGAGGGCGGCGGAAGTCGCCCGCGCCGGTGCGCAGCACCCGGGTGCGACGGGTGCCGGGCCTGATCAGCAGCTCCTGGGTCGCCATGACGCCTCCCATGATCGAACAGGCGTTCTATCGAACGTCCGTGCGAAGATGTACCACACCGAGCCCGCCGGGTCGAGAGTTCGACGGCGTGTCCTTCGAACAGGTGTTTGATCGAATCGGCGCGGCGGGCTACCGTTGGACCCTGAAGATCACTGGGCATGGGGCGCCGCCAGGGAGGTCGGCGTCGAGGAGGAGGGCAGCGTGATGGCACGCAAGGGCGCCGAGGGCGACGTAGGGGGACCCGTGGCCGAGGTCGAGGTGTTCGACGAGGCGGAGGACTCGCCGTCCCAGGACCCGCGGCTGACCCCGCGTCAGCGCAAGGTGCTGCGCGTGATCCAGGAGTCGGTCGAGCGCCGCGGCTACCCGCCGAGCATCCGCGAGATCGGCGACGCGGTCGGCCTGACCTCGACCTCGTCGGTGTCGCACCAGCTGAAGATGCTGCAGCGCAAGGGCTACCTGCACCGCGACGCCAACCGGCCGCGCGCCGTCGGCATGCTCGGCGGCGAGGCGGCCGTGGCCACGCCCGCTCCCGCGACGCAGCCCGTGTACGTGCCGCTGGTCGGCCGGATCGCCGCCGGCGGGCCGATCCTGGCCGAGCAGTCCTTCGAGGACGTGTTCCCGCTGCCGAAGGAGATCGTCGGCGAGGGCTCGCTGTTCCTGCTCAAGGTGGTCGGCGACTCGATGGTCGACGCCGCCATCACCGACGGCGACTGGGTGGCCGTGCGCCAGCAGCCGACCGCGGAGAACGGCGACGTGGTGGCCGCGATGATCGACGGCGAGGCCACCGTGAAGACGTTCAAGCGGCGTGACGACCACGTGTGGCTGATGCCGCACAACGAGGCCTACCAGCCCATTCTCGGCGACGAGGCCGAGATCCTGGGCAAGGTGGTCGCGGTGCTCCGCCGCCTCTGACTGTGTCTTTGCCGCGCGTGCCGCGTCTTTGCCGCGCGTGCCGCGCGGGGCTCGGCCGCTCGTGACCGGTGCCTTCCCTGGCACCGGCGCGGCCGAGCGACCCCAGGGTCACGTGCACCGGTGGCTCACACGACAAAAGGGACCCCTCCCGAAGAACCGGGAAGGGTCCCTTGTCGTTCCGGTCCGTCAGCTGGTGCTGGACTGCTGAACGGGGGTGGTCGCGGTCGGCTGGACGGCCGGGGCCGGAGCGGCCTGCGGCAGCTCGGCCGACGCCGCCGGCGCCTGCGGTGCGGGGGTCTCGGCCGGCTTCGGCTCGCCGTCGATGCCCGCCTTCATCTCGGCCTTGAAGATGCGCAGCGACTGTCCGATGCCGCGAGCCGCGTCAGGCAGCTTCCTCGCGCCGAAGAGCAGCACGAACACCAGTGCCACGATCGCGATGTGCCAGGGGCCGAACTCGCCCAAGCCCATAGCCGTTCCTCCTCACCGCATGAACCTCGTCCCCCCTACAGTAACCGCCGGGGCACACCGTTGGAACTCAGGCGGGCGTCCCGTTCACCGCGAACGCCTCGAGTGCGCCCGCGAGGTCACCACGGACCCGAGCCTTGAGCGCCGTGCCCTCCGGGGTGTGGTCCTCGGCGAGCACCTCGCCCTCCGAGTGCACGCGGGCCACCAGCTCGCCCCTGGTGTACGGCACCATGACCTCGACGAGCAGGTTGGGCGCGGGCAGCCGGCCGGCGACCTCCTCCCGCAGCGCGGCGATGCCGTCACCGGTGCGGGCCGAGACGAACATCGCCCCCGGCAGCAGGTTGCGCAGCCGGGCCAGCGCGACCTCGTCGGCGGCGTCGGTCTTGTTGACCACCACCAACTCGGCCGGCATCGACCGGTTGAGCTTGCCGCCGATCTCGCCGAGCACCTCGCGCACGGCGCTGACCTGCCACTCCGGCCGCGGGTCGGAGCCGTCGACCACGTGCAGCAGCAGGTCGGCGTCGGCGGCCTCCTCCAGGGTGGAGCGGAACGCCTCGACGATCTGGTGCGGCAGGTGCCGGACGAAGCCGACCGTGTCGGTCAGGGTGTAGGGCAGCCCGTCCGGGGTCTGCGACCGCCGGGTGGTCGGGTCCAGGGTGGCGAACAGGGCGTCCTCCACCAGCACGCCGGCCTGCGTGATGGCGTTGAGCAGGCTGGACTTGCCGGCGTTGGTGTAGCCGACGATCGCCACGTTGGGCACGTCGTTGGCCACCCGCCGGCCGCGCTTGGTCTCCCGCACCACGCTCATCGCCGCGATCTCCTTGCGGAGCTTGGCGACGCGCTTGTGGATGCGGCGGCGGTCGGTCTCGAGCTTGGTCTCACCGGGACCGCGCAGACCCACACCGCCGGTCGCGCCGCCGGCGCGGCCGCCGGCCTGCCGGGACATCGCCGAACCCCAACCACGCAGGCGCGGCAGCAGGTACTGCAGCTGGGCCAGCTCCACCTGCGCCTTGCCCTCCTTGGACTGGGCGTGCTGGGCGAAGATGTCCAGGATCAGGGCGGTCCGGTCGACCACCTTGACCTTGAGCCGGTCCTCCAGGTTGCGCAGCTGGCCGGACGAGAGCTCACCGTCGCAGATGACCGTGTCGGCACCGGTGGCGACGACCACGTCCCGCACCTCGCGCACCTTGCCCGAGCCGACGTAGGTGGCCGGGTCGGGGCGGTCGCGCCGCTGTATCAGTCCCTCGAGCACCTGTGAGCCCGCCGTCTCGGCGAGTCGGGCCAGTTCGGCCAGTGAGGCCTCGGAGTCTGCGGCGCTGCCCTCGGTCCACACCCCGACGAGCACGACCCGCTCCAGCCGGAGCCGTCGGTACTCGACCTCGGTGATGTCCTCGAGTTCGGTGGACAGCCCCACAATGCGGCGCAGCGCCGCGCGGTCGGCGAGTTCCAGTTCGCCTGTCGACAGCAGCTCGTCGTCGGCCGCGTCGTCAGGATCGAATGCGTAGGTTTCCGTCATCTTGACATCTAGTGTCCCACGTGCTGTCCACTCCGTTACCCGATCAGGCGCTGCGGTAGCTGGCGAGGAAGATCGCCAGGCGCTCCGCGGACGGGTCGTAGGGCAGGTCGACGTAGTCGGCGAGCACCGCGTGCAGCCGGTTGAGCAGCTCCTCGGTCTGCTCGGCCGGCAGCTGGAACACCACCCGGGTCAGGTCGGCCGCGCCGACGCCGAGATCGGCGACCTCGCCCAGAAAGGCACCCAGCGCGGCTTCGCTGACCGCCGCCCGCTCCTCGTTCTCGTCGAAGCTGAGGGTGATCGACAGCTGTGTGCCCAGGTACGGCTTCTCCCGTGAGCCGCGGGTGCCGCGGCGGGGCGGCTGCTCGACCAGGAAGCCCGTGTCCACGAGTTTGCGCACGTGGTGCAGGGTCGTCGCCGGGTCCTTGCCCAGCGCCGCCGCGAGTTCCTTGTTGGTCATCGCCCGGCCCTGGGTGAGTCGGATGATGCGCAGGCGCACGTCCGAGGCGAGCGCCGCCGCCTCGGCCCTGGTCGCAGCACGCTTCTTGACGGCGAGGGGCACCCGCCCAGAATAACTGATTGACAGTTTCCAATCACTTGGGTGAGGCTGTCGCGCATGTCCCTGCGGCAGCACCGTGACTTCCGCCAGTTGTGGGCCGGCGACACCCTCAGCCAGTTCGGCGCCGCCATCGGCCAGTTCGCCCTCCCCGCGCTCGCCGTCACCCAGCTCGCCGCCACGCCCTTCGAGGTCGGCGCCCTGTCGGCCGCCGAGACCGCCGCCTTCCTGCTGGTCGGCCTGCCCGCCGGCGTCTGGGTCGACCGGTTGCGGCGAAGACCCCTCATGCTGCGCGCCGACCTCGGCCGATTCGTTCTGTTGGCGACCATTCCCGTCGCCTGGTGGCTGCACGTGCTGACCATCGCCCAGCTGATCGTCGTCGCGCTGCTGGTCGGGCTGCTCACCGTCTTCTTCGACGTCGCGTACCAGTCCTACCTGCCGTCGCTGGTCGGACGCGAACACATCGTCGAGGGCAACGCCAAGCTCCAGGCCAGCCAGTCCGCCGCCTTCGTCTCCGGTCCCGCCCTCGCCGGCGTGCTCGTGCAGGCCATCGGCGCCGCCACCTCCGTGCTCGCCACTGCTTTCGGCTTCCTCTCCTCGGCCCTTTTCCTGCTGCGGATCCGCGCCGTCGAGCCGTCGCCCGTACGGACCGAGCGGCGGGGCATGCGGTCCGAGATCGCCGAGGGACTCCGGTTCGTGCTGCACCAGCCGACGCTGCGTGCCATCACCTTCTGCACCGGGACGTCCAACCTGTTCAACAGCATCTCCGGCGCCGCCATGCTGCTGTTCCTCATCCGCCAGCTCGGGGTCGACACCGGCATCGCCGGCCTGCTCATGACCGCAGGCGGCGTCGGCGGCGTCATCGGCAGCCTCACCGCCACCTGGTGGACCCGGACGTTCGGGCAGGCCCGCACCATCTGGCTCAGCCTGGTCGTCCTGTGCCCGTTCGTGCTGCTCATGCCGCTGGCGGAGCCCGGCTGGGCGCTGTCGCTGTTCGCCGTGGCCAACCTCGCCTTCAGTGCCGCGGCCGTCATCTACAACGTGGCCCAGGTCAGCTACCGGCAGGCCATCTGCCCGGACCACCTGCTCGGCCGGATGAACGCCTCCGTGCGGTTCCTCGTCTGGGGCACCATGCCCATCGGCGGCCTCATCGGCGGCGGCCTGGCCACCTGGCTCACGCCTCGCGGCGCCCTCTGGGTCGGCGTCATCGGCGAGGCCCTCGCCGTGCTGTGGGTGCTCGCCTCCCCGTTGCGCACCATGCGCGACCTCCCGACCTCGCAGGCCGTCTGACCTGCGCGGGCGCCCGTGCGGGTTCCGCTGCCCTAGCACACAGCGGAACCCGCACGTGGCTCGTCGTCGCCGGCTCTCGAAGCCTCGACTCCGCTCCGCCGACTCCCGTGGGCGTCCCTGAAGTGATATCGGCGGTTTTCACGAGCCGATCATATTCGACATCGGCACGCCCGAATACGGCCACGAGGCGACACACCACGTTCGCCGGGGCCAAATAGTTGGCCTCTTTGCCGAGCGTCTTCCCATCGGCAGGCTTTGCGACAGGGTGTACCGGGTTTCGCGCGCAACCACGCCACTGAAGCGCAGAAAGAAAACCGACCGAAGGCTCTACGGCAGAAGCGCATCGTTCGGGAGGGTCATTCGCGGCGGCGATCGTCGCCACAACCGGATTGCTCACACCTTTCCCGGCACAACGAGGCGCTTCACCACCATTCCGAGAAGGAGGCAACACCGATGAGGCGTTCTCTCACGGCCTTCATCACGGCGGGCATCGCGGCCCTCTCGCTGGTCACCGGGGCCGCGTCCGCGTCCGCAGCCCCGCAGGAGACACCGAAGGCGCAACCGTCCTTCACCGTCGTGATCGACCAGTTCGCCACCCGCGGCCCCGGCGGCCAGGCCGACCAGTACATCCAGCTCAAGAACACCAGCCAGGCGGTGCAGGACCTGAGCAACTTCACGGTCGCGGCCGCGCCCAACTCGTTCTCGATCATCCCCCTGGTGACGATCCCGCAGGGCACGATTCTGCAACCGAACGAGGTCTACCTGATCGCCAACGTGCGGGGCTGGACCGGCCCGCCCCCCAACCAGTTCTACAGCAACACCACCCTGCCCGACCTGGTGGGCGTCGGCCTGCTGGCCCCGTCCAACACCGTGATCGACTCGGCGGCCACCATCTCGAACTCGCCCTTCGTGCAGGGAGCCCCGGCTCCGCCGCTGACCACCAACCAGCCGCTCGCGCTCGTGCGGGTCACCAACACCGGCAACAACGCGGTCGACTTCCAGGTCCAGAACCGGACCCCGGGCCTGCCCGGCCCGGACCCGCTCATCTGACGTGCCCACCGACCGCTGACCGGATGACGACCGGGCAACTCGCCGGTCGAACACCAGTGGTCACCGACAACGACGGGGTCTGCCGGGACATCGAGTCCCGGCGGGCCCCGTCGCCGTCGTCGGGCCGGTGCAGGAGCCGCACGCGCCCGTCAGAAACTGGTCAGTGCGAGGACCACCAGGCGTCGCCGAGTTCGCCGCGGGCGACCAGGACGGCCGGGCCGGTGAGGGTGCTTTCGCCGTCGCCGATGGTGACGGTGACCTGGCCACCGGGGATGGCGACCGTGGCCGAGCCGGTGGCGAGGCCGGAGAGGTGGAGATGTGCGGCGACGGCGGCGACGGTGCCGGTGCCGCAGGAGCGGGTCTCGCCGACGCCACGCTCGTGGACACGCATCGCCAAAGCCCCAGGAGCGAGGCGGTTGACGAACTCGACGTTGACGCCGTGCGGGAAGAACGACTGGTCGCGGCCGGGGGCCACCGAAAGATCCAACGAAGCGACGGGGACGTCGGTGACGCAGACCAGGTGCGGATTGCCGACGTCGACGGCGACGCCGGGGAAGGAGACGCCGCCGAGGGTGGCCACCGAATCGCCGGTGATGCGGGCGGGGCCCATCTGCACGGTGACGGAGCCGTCGGGGTGAACGACAACGGGACGGTCGCCGGCACGGGTGCCGATGACGAACTCACCGGGGGAAGCGAGGCCGGCGTCGACGAGATAGGCGGCGAAAACCCGAACGCCGTTGCCGCACATCTCGGCGATGGAGCCGTCGGCGTTGCGGTAGTCCATGAACCAACCGTCGCCGGCGCCGAGGAAGACCTTGTTGGGCACGACGCGGAGCACGCCGTCGGCGCCGAGCCCGCGGCGGCGGTCGCACAGCGCCTGAACGCGGCTCTCGGTCAGCTCCAGCGTGCCGTCGGGATCGGGCAGCACGACGAAGTCGTTCTCGGTGCCATGTCCCTTGACGAACTCGATACCCACCCGTTCAGAGTATCGCGCCGACGGCATCGGCCAGGTCGGGCCGGGCGCCGTCGAACCAGGTGATGCGCTGGTCACGCCGGAACCACGAGCGCTGCCTCCGCACGAAGCGACGGGTGGCGCGGGCGGTCTCCTCGGCGGCCGTGTCGACGTCGCAGGAGCCGTCGAGGTGGGCGAGCACCTGCTGGTAGCCGAGGGCCCGGGAGGCGGTTTTGCCGTCACGGAGGCCGACGGCCTCAAGGGCGCGAACCTCGTCGACGAGACCGGCATCGAACATGACCTGCACGCGCAGGTCGACGCGGGCGTCCAACTCGGCCACGTCACGGTCGATGCCGATCTGCACGGTCCCGTACCGGGCCTCGCCGCGCTTGGGCATGGTCGCGGAGAACGGCCGGCCGGTGAGCTCGATGACTTCCAGGGCGCGCACCACTCGCCTGCCGTTCGACGACAGGATCGCTGCCGCCGCTACGGGATCCAGCGTTGCTAGACGGGAGTGCAGCGCTACCGGACCTAGTGCCGCCAGCTCGGCTTCGAGGCGGGAGCGGACGGCCGGGTCGGTGCCGGGGAACTCCAGCTCGTCGAGCACGGCCTGCACGTACAGCCCGGAGCCGCCGACGAGCACGGGCGTCACCCCGTCGGCGATGAGCCGCTCCATCAACTCCCGCGTCTGCCGCTGGTACGCGGCGACGGACGCCGTCTCGGTCACGTCGAGCACGTCCAGCATGTGGTGCGGCACGCCCCGCCGCTCGGCGACGGACAGCTTGGCGGTCCCGATGTCCATGCCCCGGTACAGCTGCATGGCGTCGGCGTTGATCACCTCGCCGCCGAACCGCCGGGCCAGCTCCACGCCGAGATCGGACTTGCCGGCGGCGGTCGGCCCGACCACCGCGATGGCCCGCACGGTCACGCCGGCTCCCAGCACGCCACGTGGTACCCGACGCCGAACGGGGCGTCCGAGTACAGCAGCTCGGCCCGCCACGACCGACCGGCGGCCGCCCCGGCGAGCGCCTGCCACGCCGCCCGGCCCGACACGTTCAGCTCGGCGGCCAACTCCACGTCGAGACCGAGCAGGGCGTCCAGGTCGGCGGTCGCCAGCGCCTCACGGACGCCCAGGTCGTAGCCGACGGATCGCTCGTCGGGGTGGCCGGAGGGCCCGGGGTGCCGGCTCGACCCGTCCCCCAGCACGAGCAGGCCGACCGGCCGGTCCTGCCGGGCCAGTCGTTCACCCACTCGCTTGCTGTCGTTCACCGAACCCACAGGATCGATCGTCTGCACGACCACTCGCGCCGCCCCGGCCTGCTCCCGCAGCCAGCCGGCGGCCAGCACGGGCAGCGGCAGTCCCGGATCGACGTCGTCCGCACCGGCGCCCTCGGCCAGCGAAACGATCTTGTCGACGCCGTAGCCGCGAAAGGTGCCGACGGCGTCCGCGCTGGTCAGACCGTGGAAATGGGGATCGCCGGCGATCGCCAGCCAGTCCCGGCTGAGCGCCGCGAGCCGCTTGCCGGCGGCCACACAGGCGCGTCTGACCGCCTCCGTCTCGGCCACCGCGCCGGCCACCAGTTCGGGTACCAGCAGGGGCGGATGGGGCACCACGGCAACGCCTACGATCACGATACGGCACGCTACCTGCCGACTCGGAGTACCAAGCCGAGCCCTGACCTGTTTGAATGCCCGGCGAAGGTATTCGAACCACGCGTTCGGAGTACCCGGTCGTTTGGGCCTCGCCTGTGTGCGGGGCGCTCGCGCCTCGGCGCGAGCTCATGGTGGCAGGCGAGGAGGAAGCCGGCGATGACGGACCAGGAGACGGCCCCGGTGGACGGGGTTGAGCAGGCGACTGCGGGCCAGGTGGCCACGGAGGTGGTTGCGGCGCCGCGGGACGAGGCGGGCCAGTCCAATTCGGGTGGGGCCGACCCGGCGGGGTCCACTCCGCCCGCGGTGCCCGTCGCCTCGGATGATCCGACCCGGTGGGGCCGGGTGGACGAAGCCGGCAAGGTGTACGTCAAGGCCGAGGGCGGTGAGCGCGAGGTCGGCTCGTGGCAGGCCGGCGAGCCCGCCGAGGGGCTGGCCCACTTCGCCCGCCGCTTCGACGACATGCGCACCGAGGTCGAGCTGCTGGAGGCGCGGCTGCGCTCCGGTGCCGGCGACCCGAAGCAGGCGCTGACCAGCGCCAAGCACGTCCGCGACGGCCTGGTGAACGCCGCCGTGGTCGGTGACCTCGCGGCGCTGAGCGCCCGCGTGGACTTCGTGATCGCCAGCGCCGAGAAGGCCGTGGACAAGGCGAAGGTGGCCCGCGAAGCGGCCCGCGCCGAGTCGGCCGCGCGCAAGCAGACGCTGGTCGAGGAGGCCGAGACGCTGGCCAACGAGTCGACCCAGTGGAAGGCCGCCGGCGACCGACTGCGGGCCATCCTCGACGAGTGGAAGACCATCCGCGGCGTCGACCGCAAGACCGACGAGCAGCTGTGGCGCCGGTTCTCCAAGGCGCGGGACGCCTTCAACCGGCGTCGGGGCGCGCACTTCGCGGACCTGGACCGGCAGCGGGCGTCGGCCAAGACGCGCAAGCAGGAGCTGGTCGACGAGGCCGAGCAGCTGTCCACCTCGGACGACTGGGGCGTCACCGCCGGGCGCTACAAGGAACTGATGGTGGAGTGGAAGGCCGCCGGCCGCGCTCCCAAGGAGTCCGACGACGCGCTGTGGCAGGCGTTCCGGGCCGCGCAGGACAAGTTCTTCGCGCGCCGGTCCGCGGCGTTCGACGAACGGGACGCCGAGTTCGGCCAGAACGCCAAGCTCAAGGAGGAGCTGCTGGCCGAGGCCGAGAGCATCGACCCGTCGGCGGGGCTGGAGGCGGCCCGGTCCGCGCTGTACAAGCTGCAGGAGCGCTGGGACCAGATCGGCAAGGTGCCGCGCGAGCGGGTGCGTGAGCTGGAGGGTCGGCTGCGGGCCGTCGAGGAGAAGGTCCGCGGCGCGGTCGACGCCCAGTGGCGCCGCACCGACCCGGAGGCCGAGGCCCGGGTGGCGCAGTTCCGCGAGCGCGTCAACCAGTTCGAGGCGCAGGCCGCCAAGGCCCGGTCGGCCGGCGACAAGCGCCGCGCCGAGCAGGCCGAGGCGCAGGCGGCGCAGTGGCGCGAGTGGCTGGCCGCGGCCGAGCAGGCCGTAGCGACCCGCTGAGTCAAAGGCTGAGGCCCCGCCGGACGATCCGGCGGGGCCTCAGCTTTGCGCTCAGCCGACCCGGCAACTCAGGCGAACGCTCGGCCGCGCCGGTGCCTGGACAGTCGCCGGATTTCACCCGCCGCCACCCGACGCAACCCACCACCCAGCCGATGCGGCGGGTTAAATCCGGCCAGGGAAGGCACCGGTCACGAGCGGCCGAGCCGCGACGCCGAAGGCGGCGCCGAAAACAGAGTCAGCTTGACCCACTGGAAGGTCAGCACGATCAGGGTCAGCAGCGCCAGGATGATGCCGATGCCCGGGCCGGGGCCCGGTTCGTGGCTGGACGTCGACTGCTGGGACCACACGGCTAGCAGCGCGATGATCAGGCTGAAGCCACAGCCCGCGGCGGAGGCGAAGGCCAGCGCCCACAGGCGGGTCACCAGGGCGGCCCCGGAGATCAGCACGCCGAACAGCGTGGAGCAGACGACGAAGAGGATCGGCACGAGGCCGATCACCGTCCCCTTGGGCGCGAGGCCGAACAGGATCTGCCAGCCGCTGGCACCCTCGACCCAGGGCAGCAGCGCCGCCACCAGCATGAGCATCACGCAGACGGCGACCACGAGGGCGCGGGCGCCGGGGTCGATCTGGCGGAACGCGCGGCGCGGGGCCTTGGGCACCTCGACCTGAAGGTCGGACAAGTCGTCAGTCACTGGATCGCACATCCTCCCGCCGGCGCGAGCGGGGCCGGCGTGCCGAACGAGGGCAGCCCCAGGCTGACCCCCGAGGTCTTGGGCCGCAAACCGGCCTCGGTGTTGTCCCCCGCCCTGGTCCGCCGGTGGGCGACGATGGCCCCGTCGGCGACCAGGTAGTGCGGCGCGGCATACGTCACGACGGTGTTCACGACGTCGCCGGCCCGAACCCCCGGTGTCGCGGCGAAGTGCACCAGCCGCCCGTCACGGGCCCGGCCGCTCATCCGCTGCGTCTCGCCGTCCCGCCGGCCCTCGCCATGGGCCACCAGCACCTCGACCTCGCGGCCGACCTGCGCCTGGTTGCCGGCCAGCGAGTTCTCCTCCTGCACGGCGATCAGCCGGTCGAAGCGCTCCTGCACGACCTCCTTGGGCAGCTGCCCGTCCATCTCGGCGGCGGGCGTGCCGGGGCGCTTGGAGTACTGGAAGGTGAAGGCGCTGGCGAACCGGGCCTCCCGCACCACGTCCAGCGTGCCCTGGAAGTCCTCCTCGGTCTCGCCGGGGAAGCCGACGATGATGTCGGTGGTGATCGCGGCGTCGGGCATGGCGGCCCGCACCTTGTCGAGAATGCCCAGGTACTTGTCGGTCCGGTAGGACCGCCGCATCTCCTTCAGCAACCGGTCCGAACCGGACTGCAGCGGCATGTGCAGCTGGTGGCAGACGGCGGGCGTCTCGGCCATCGCGGCGATCACGTCGTCGGTGAAGTCCTTGGGGTGCGGCGAGGTGAACCGGATCCGCTCCAGCCCGTCGATCTGCCCGGCCGACCGCAGCAGCTTTCCGAACGCCAGCCGGTCGCCGAACTCGACGCCGTAGGAGTTGACGTTCTGCCCGAGCAGCGTCACCTCCAGCACGCCCTCGTCGACCAGGGCCTGCACCTCGGCCAGCACGTCGCCGGGGCGGCGGTCCTTCTCCTTGCCCCGCAACGACGGAACGATGCAGAAGGTGCAGGTGTTGTTGCAGCCGACGGAGATCGACACCCAGCCCGAGTAGGCGGAGTCGCGGCGGGCCGGCAGCGTTGACGGGAAGGTCTCCAGCGACTCCAGGATCTCGACCTGGGCCTCGTTGTTGTGCCGGGCGCGCTCCAGCAGCGTCGGCAGCGAGCCGATGTTGTGCGTGCCGAACACGACGTCCACCCACGGCGCGCGCTCGACGATGGTGCTGCGGTCCTTCTGCGCGAGGCAGCCGCCGACCGCGACCTGCATGTCCGGGTTGGCGGTCTTGAGCGGCCGCATGTGGCCGAGGGTGCCGTAGAGCTTGTTGTCGGCGTTCTCCCGGACCGCGCACGTGTTGAACACGACCAGGTCGGGCGCGGCGCCGTCGGGCGCGGGCGTGTAGCCGGCGTCTTCGAGCATGCCGGCCAGCCGCTCGGAGTCGTGCACGTTCATCTGGCAACCGAACGTGCGAATCTCGTAACTCCGTGTCACTGCCCCTACCTCTTCCCGACGACCCGCTCCGTCCCAGCGTAGAACCCCCTGCTGGCAGGATGGACAGGTGCCACTGACACGACGGGCCCTGATCATGCTAGGGGCCGCTTCGCTGGCCGCCCCGGCGCTGGCCGGCTGCGGTTCCAGCCTGTCCGGGACGCCGCTGCGGGTGGCCACCGGCGGCACCGGCGGCGTGTACTTCACGCTGGGCTCGAAGCTGGCCTCGGTGTGGCACGACCAGCTCGGCGTGACCACCAGCGTGCTGCCGACGTCCGGCTCGGTGGCGAACCTGGACGCGCTGCGGGGCAACCACGCCGACGTGGGCTTCGTGGCCGCCGACGCCGCCTCGAACAAGGACGCCTCGGCCGGGCTGCGCGCGCTGGCCCGCATCTACGACGACTACATCCAGGTCCTGGTCCGCGACAACTCCCCGATCACGGCGCTGTCCGACCTGCGCGGCCGGCCGGTGTCCATCGGCAGCGAGAACTCCGGCGTCAAGGTCGTGGCCACGAACCTGCTGACCGCCGCCGGGCTGCCCGACAAGAGCCCGGACTACCACACGGACACGCTGCACGACTCGCTGGCCTACCTGGTCGCCGGCCAGCGCGACGCGCTGTTCTGGTCCGGCGGCCTGCCGACGCCGGACATCACCGCCACGCTGAAGGCCCACCCGGACCAGCTGCGCATGCTCGACCTGAGCACGGTGAACGTGAAGAACCTGACCTACTACAACGTGGAGACGGTGCCCGGGACCGCGTATCCGCAGCTGAAGCAGGGCGACAAGCCGGTGAGCACGCTGGCCGTGCACAACCTGCTGATGGTTCGCGCGGACATGCCGGCGGACGAGGCCGAGGCGCTGCTGCGCGTGCTGTTCGACGTCCAGCCCGAGCTGGCCACGGACTCCAACCAGGTCATCGCGCTGACCGCGCAGCTGATCGACCGCCGGTCGGCCATCGAGACGCTGCCGATCCCGCTGCACGACGGCGCCATGGAGTACTACCGGAGCGCGAAGGTCTGAGGTTCGGAAAGGACCGTTCCTCTACTCGGAGTTGAGGAATGGTCCGTTCCCAACCTCAGATCGCCGGCACGTCGAAGGCGACCCGCAGGCCGCCGCCCTCGGGCAGGTCCAGCTCGACGGTGCCGCCGACCCGTTCCACGATCAGCCGGACGATCGCCAGCCCGAGCCCCGAGCCGCGGACGTTCTGGTGGGCGGCGCTGCGCCAGAACCGGTCGGTCGCCCGCTCCAGTTCCTCGGGCTGCAGCCCGGGCCCGTGATCCCGGACGGCCAGCCGCACCCGGCCGTCCCGGCGGTGCACCTCGACCGTCACGAGCGTGTCGTCGCCGGTGAACTTCAACGCGTTGTCCAGCAACGCATCCAGCACGGTCTCGACGCCGCGCGGCGGGGCGAGCGCGGTGCCGCCGGGTTCGCCGTCCAGCACCAGCGCGACCCCCTTGGCCGTCGCCACGGCCTGCCAGGCCCGCAGTCGCGCGGTCACAACCTGGTCCACGTCAACGGGAACGGGATCGACCGAAGAGGATTCGGCGCGGGCCATCGCCAGCAGCTCGTCCAGGATCCGGTTGAGCCGGTCGGCCTCCTCCAGCGCGGCCGACTGCTGCTCCTGCACGTCCGGATCGACGTGTCCCTCCAGATTGGACAGACGAATCCGCAACGCCGTCAACGGGTTGCGCAGCTGGTGCGACGCGTCGGCGACGAAGGCCCGCTGCGCGGCGAGCACGTCGCCGACGCTGGCGGCCATCTGGTCGAAGGACCGGGTGAGCCGGCGCAGCTCGGGCGGCCCGATGTCGCCGCCGACCGGATCCACCTTGCGCCCGTTGACGATCGCCGGCAGCAGCGCGGCGGTCGCGTTGTCCAGCAACAGAACCGGCCGCAGCATCCAGCGCACCAGCGGCAGCGCCACCAGCACGGCCAGCCCCACCGCCAGCACGCCGCCGACGAGGATCGCCGCCCAGGACAGCCAGATCAGCGTCCGGGTGCGGTCGGTCGGCGACGACGTGACGACCACGCCGCGCACCTCGCCGTTGACCAGCACCGGCTCGGCGACCACCATCGGCGCGCCGTTCCACGGCATCAGCAGCGCCCCCTGCTGGGTGCCGCGGCCGGCGCGGGCGTTCACCAGGTCCTCGCGCACGATCGCGTCGGTCGGGTCGATCCGCGACCCGGCCTGGGCCAGCGCCCGGAACGACCCGTCGGGCGCCTGGTCGCCACGGTCGAACACGGCGACGGCGATGTCGTACACGTCGCGGTAGCTCTTCAGCTGGTTGTCCAGGCCGGGGTCGTCGGCGCCCTGCTCCAGCAGCCGCTGCGACAGCGACGCGTACCGGCTGGTGTCGGCCGCCCGGTCCACGAACAGCACGCTCTGGAAGTTCTGGGCGAACGTCAGCGCCAGCGGAATCCCCAGGCCCAGCACCAGGATCGCGACGACGGTGACGAAGCTGCCGAGCAGCCGGGTGCGCACCTCAGTTGGCTCCGGCCCCGGCGTGCCCGTCGGCGGTCAGCCGGTAGCCGACGCCGCGCACGGTCTCCACCAGCGCCGGCCGGCCCAGCTTGGTGCGCAGCGTGGCCACGTGCACGTCCAGCGTCCGGTTCGCGCCGGCCCAGCTGCGCCCCCACACCTCGGCGATGATCCGCTCCCGGGTGCACACCGCGCCGCCCGCGCCAACCACCAGCGCCAGCACCTGGAACTCCTTGCGGGACAGGGTGATCGGCTCGTCGCCCACCGTCACCTGGTGACGCACCAGGTCGATGTGGACGTCGCCGACCTGAACCACGCCCGCGGTGCCGCCGCCGGCGCCGGGCACCGCGTCGCCGCGCCGGCGCCGCACCGCGTGCACCCGGGCCACCAGCTCGCCCACGTCGTACGGCTTGACCAGGTAGTCGTCGGCCCCCGCGTGCAGACCGAGGATCCGGTCGTCCACCTCGCCGCGAGCCGACACCACGATGATCGCCACGTCGCTGGCGGCCCTGATCTGCCGGCACAGCGTGATCCCGTCGATGTCGGGCAGGCCGAGGTCGAGCAGCACGACGTCGACACCGGTGAGGCGATCGAGCACGCCACGCCCGGTGGCCAGCCGCTCCACCGTCAGCCCCCGCCTGGCCAGGGCCGGCAGCAGCGCCTCGGCGACCCGGTCGTCGTCCTCGACCAGCAGTACCCGCACCAGTGGCACCTCCCCGCGTGTCCTCCCCGGCCGGTGCGGCGGGGTCGACAGCAACTCTAGGTGGCTGGGGTCACACGGCCGCGGGGCGGCCCCTGGCGGCCATTGCTCCGAATGGGTGAAGCAAGGGCGAACCACCGTCAAGTGTTAGCAAATTCTTTACAATCCCTTTATTGACAGCCGACGGGCCCATTCCTCCACTGTGGACACGCCGGGCGATGTCGAGTGTCCGTCACACCCGTGGCGGGCGGCCATTCGGACGCCGCTAGGCTGCGTGACTGAGCTGCAACCCTAAGTCTTGGTCAAGCTGGCTGGACTGGTGTCGACGGTGGCCCCTAGGTTTCCGCCAACACCCGCCCCCCTTTGTCGTCGTGGAGGATCGATGTCTGCTGCCGGCGCCACGCCGCCGATGATCAGGATGGCGGGCGTGGACAAGTTCTTCGGTCCGCTGCACGTGCTCAAGGGCATCGACCTGGAGGTGCCCAAGGGCCAGGTCGTCGTCGTGCTCGGGCCGTCCGGCTCCGGCAAGTCGACGCTGTGCCGCACGATCAACCGCCTGGAGCCGATCGACAGCGGCGTCATCGAGGTGGACGGCCAGCCGGTGCCGGCCGAGGGCAAGGCGCTGGCCCGGCTGCGCGCCGACGTGGGCATGGTTTTCCAGTCGTTCAACCTGTTCGCGCACAAGACAATCATCGAGAACGTCATGCTCGCGCCGGTGAAGGTGCGCGGCGTGGCCTCGGGCGAGGCCCGCAAGACCGGCATGGAACTGCTGGAGCGGGTCGGCATCGCCAACCAGGCCGACAAGTACCCGGCGCAGCTGTCCGGCGGCCAGCAGCAGCGGGCCGCCATCGCGCGGGCGCTGAACATGCGGCCCAAGGTGATGCTGTTCGACGAGCCCACCTCGGCGCTGGACCCCGAGGTGGTCAACGAGGTGCTGGACGTGATGACGTCGCTGGCCCGCGACGGCATGACGATGCTCGTGGTCACGCACGAGATGGGCTTCGCCCGCCGTGCGTCCGACCGCGTGGTGTTCATGGCCGACGGCGAGATCGTCGAGGACGCCGCGACCGAGGAGTTCTTCACCGCGCCGAAGTCCGAGCGGGCGCGCGACTTCCTCGGCAAGATCCTCAGCCACTGAAGTACCCACTGTCCGAGAGGAACGACATCATGCGGTTGAGCCCGGTTCTGCGCGCAGGCGCGCTGGTGGCCACGCTCGCGCTGGCCGTGACCGCCTGTGGTGGCAAGAGCCAGCAGGCCGCGGGCGGCAGCGACTCGCTCGTCGACCGCGCCAAGGCGGACAACAAGCTGACCGTCGGCATCAAGTTCGACCAGCCCGGCCTCGGCCTGAAGACCGCCGACGGCTACACCGGCTTCGACGTGGACGTGGCCAAGTACATCGCCAAGAAGCTTGGCGTGGACGAGAAGAACATCGTCTTCAAGCAGGCCCCCTCCGCCCAGCGCGAGGACCTCATCGCCCAGGGCGACGTCGACCTGGTGATCGCCACGTACACGATCAACGACAAGCGCAAGCAGAAGGTCTCCTTCGCCGGCCCGTACTTCGTCGCCGGCCAGGACCTGCTGGTCAAGGCCGACGACACCGCGATCACCGGCCCGGACAGCCTCAACGGCAAGAAGCTCTGCTCGGTGACCGGCTCCACCTCGGCGCAGAACATCCAGACCAAGTTCGCCAACCAGGTCGCGCTGCAGCAGTACGGCGGCTACTCCGAGTGCGTCACCGGCCTGCTCAACGGCGCCATCGACGCGATCAGCACCGACGACATCATCCTGCAGGGCTACGCCGCCGCGAACCAGGGCAAGCTCAAGGTCGTCGGCAAGCCGTTCAGCAACGAGCCGTACGGCATCGGCCTGAAGAAGGGCGACACCAAGACCCAGCAGGCGCTGGACGGCTACATCCAGGACATGGAGAAGGACGGCTCCTGGGCCGCCGCCCTGAAGAAGAACTTCGGCGACAGCTACAAGGTCCCGGCCGAGCCCCCGATCACCGAGAAGTGATCGTCTGATCGCGAGGCCGCGCCGGTGCCTGGACCGCCGCCGCATGTCGATCGAGTCCGTCCATCGATCGACATGCGGCAAGGGAAGGCACTGGCCTCAAGGCGGCCTCGCCCCGCGCGGAACGCGCGGCAAAGGCGCGTGCGCCGGAGCCGATTCCGGCGCCCCGTTTCACACCCCGAGGAGCTTGCCAGGTGGACTTCCTGAGCAACTACGACCTGCTCGGTGCGTTCTGGGTCACCGTGCAGCTCACGTTCTGGTCGGCGATCGGCGCCCTGGTGTGGGGCGTGGTGCTGGCCGGCATGCGGGTCAGCCCGGTCTGGCTGATGCGCGCCTTCGCCACCGCGTACGTCAACGTCGTCCGGAACACCCCGCTGACGCTGCTGGTGGTGGCCTCGTCGCTGGGCCTGTACCAGACGCTGGGCGTCTCGCTGACCACGGACACCACCACATCGGCCATCGACATCACCAACTTCCGGCTGTCCGTGCTGGCGTTCATCCTCTACACCGGCACGTTCGTGTCCGAGGCGGTGCGCTCGGGCATCAACACCGTGCCGGTCGGCCAGGCCGAGGCAGCCCGCGCGCTCGGCCTGGGCTTCTTCCAGACGCTGACGATCGTGGTGCTGCCGCAGGCGCTGCGCTCGGTGGTGGCGCCGCTGGCCAGCGTGCTGATCGCGCTCACCAAGAACACCACCGTCGCCAGCGCCATCGGCGTGGCCGAGGCGGCGGTGCTGATGCGGACCATGATCGAGAACGAGGGCCAGGCCGGCACGCTGGTGTTCCTCGTCTTCGCGCTGGGCTTCGTGATCCTGACCCTCCCCGTCGGCCTGCTGCTGGGCTGGCTCTCCCAGAAGGTGGCGGTGAAGCGATGAGCGGCGCGCCCTCCGTCCTCTACGACGCCCCCGGCCCGAAGGCCAAGGTCCGCAACACCGTCTACAGCGTGGTGTTCCTCGTCGTGCTGGCCGCCGCGGCCTGGTTCGTGCTCGCCGCGCTCGGCAACAAGGACCAGCTCACCGCCAAGATGTGGAGCCCGTTCGTCGACGGCGGCACCTGGACCGAGTACCTGATCCCGGGCCTGGGCACCACCCTGCTCGCCGCGGTGCTGGCCATCGTCATCGCGCTGCCGGTGGGCGCGATCTTCGGCATCGCCCGGCTGTCCGAGCACGTGTGGATCCGGGTGCCGGCCGGCGTGCTGGTCGAGCTGTTCCGGGCCATCCCGGTGCTGATGCTCATGCTGTTCTCGAACTTCTTCTACGTCTGGTACACCGACATCGACTCCGACATCCGGCCGCTGTTCGCCGTGGTGACCGGCCTGGTGCTGTACAACGGGTCGGTGCTGGCCGAGGTGTTCCGGGCCGGCATCTCCTCGCTGCCGCGGGGCCAGTCCGAGGCGGCGTACGCGCTGGGGCTGCGCAAGACCCAGACCATGCTGACCATCCTGCTGCCGCAGGCGGTCACCGTGATGCTGCCGGCCATCGTCAGCCAGCTCGTGGTCGTCGTGAAGGACACCGCCCTGGGCAGCACGATCCTGTCGTTCTCGGACCTGCTGTCCAACTACCGGATCCTGTCGGCCAACTACGGCAACACCATTCCCACGCTGATCGTCATCGGCGTGATCTACGTGGTGGTCAACATGGTGGTGACCCGCCTGGCGGCGATGCTGGAGCGCCGGATGTCCCGTCGTGGCCGCAGCACCGCCCGCCCCGAGGGCCCCGCCAGCACAACGGCCGTCCCGATGGCCGACCTCCCCGTAGCCGACCCCCTGTAACCCCCTGCGAGTCACGCTCTCAGACCCACCGAATGTAGAAATCAGGCAGTTCTGCGCCTCGGGGCTCACTTCTGCCCGAAATCTACATTCGGTGTGCTCCAGAGCGTGACTCGCGGGAGTTTCAGCTGGGGATGGTGGGTGGGGCGGGTTTGGGGCCGGCGGCGCCGAGGGTCTGGTCGTAGTCGCGCTGCCAGGTGCCGTCGGTGACGGCGGTGCGGACGATGCGGGTGAGCCGGTCGCGCAGGCCCGTGTCCCCGCCGGGCACCGCGATGACGTAGTCGACCGGTTTCGGGGCGGCGAGCGCGGAAACCGACAGGTTCGTCGGGTCCGCCGAGGCGTAGCCGCTCACCACGGGCAGGTAGTCGGCGACGGCGTCGACACCGCCGGATCCCAGCTCGTCCACGCAGTCACGCACCGAGGTGCTGCCGACGAGCTTGCTCGGATCGGTGAGCTTGGCGTCGCGGGCCAGTTGCTGCTCCGGTGAGTTCGACACCGTGCAGACCTTGCGCCCGGTGGCGGTCGTCGCGTCGGTGACGGTCGGGCCCGACTTGCGGTACAGCATCCCCAGCCCGGCCGTCAGGTACGGCCCGGCGGCCAGCAGCCCCGCCTGCTGGGCCTGCGCGGGAGTCGTGCCGCCGAGATATATGTCGACATTCCCGGCGGTGACGGACGGCAGCGCGGTGTCCGCGGTCAACTGGGTGAAGGTGATCTGCTGCGGCTTCAGGCCGAGGCCGGTGGCGATCAGCTGCGCCAGCCGCACCTCGAAGCCGTCGAACTCGCCGGAGACGGGATTTCGGTGGGCCAGTCCGGGAGTGTCCGCCCGCAGCCCGACAATGATCTTGCCGCGGTCGGTTATCCGTTTCAGGGTCGCCGATTCGGCCGGCCGCGTGGACGTGGTCGGAGCCGGCTCATCGGGGCCGCCGCACGCGGCGACCAGCACCGACACCGCCGCCACCAGCGCGGCGAGGCCGGTGACTCGCTGGTTCACGCGTCCCATCGTGCCCAGGGTTGTCGACCCTGTCGACCCGAAACGGGTGGGAGCAATCCCACCCGTTTCGGAGACAACCTATTTCTTCGAACGCTTGAACAACCGCAGGATCGGGTCGTAGTAGTGGTCGGCGACCCGTTCCTTCATGGGGATCAACGCGTTGTCGGTGATCTTGATGTGCTCCGGGCACACCTCGGTGCAGCACTTGGTGATGTTGCAGAAGCCCAGGCCGTGATCGGTCTTGGCCTCCTGCGCCCGGTTCTCGTGTGCGTCGAGCGGGTGCATGTCCAGCTCGGCGATGCGCATCAGGAACCGCGGCCCGGAGAAGTTGGCCTTGTTGTCCTCGTGGTCACGGACGACGTGGCAGGTGTTCTGGCACAGGAAGCACTCGATGCACTTGCGGAACTCCTGCGAGCGCTCGACGTCCACCTGCTGCATCCGGTACTCGCCCGGCGCGACCCCCTCGGGCGGCGCGAACGCCGGCACCTCGCGGGCCTTCTCGTAGTTGTAGCTGACGTCCGTGACCAGGTCCCGGATCACCGGGAAGGTGCGCATCGGCGTCACCGTGACGGTCTCGTCCTCGGCGAACACCGACATCCGGGTCATGCACATCAGCCGCGGCCGGCCGTTGATCTCGGCCGAGCAGGAGCCGCACTTGCCGGCCTTGCAGTTCCACCGCACCGCCATGTCCGGCGCCTGCGTGGCCTGCAGCCGGTGGATCACGTCCAGCACAACCTCGCCCTCGTTCACCTCGACGGTGAAGTCCTGCAGGTCGCCGCCGGAGGCGTCGCCGCGCCACACCTTGAACTTCGCCTTGTACCCCATGTCAGCTCTCCTTCGCGGGGATGTCGGCGAGCTCGCCGGGGGTGAAGTACTTCGCCAGCTCCGTGTACTCGAACAGGCCCAACAGGTCGGGCCGCAGCGGGATCTGGTCCTTCGGCGTCACGTCCACGCCGTCGCCGCTGGCGGTGCACACCAGCAGCTGCCTGCGCCATTCGGCGTCCATCCCGGGGTGGTCCTCCCGGGTGTGCCCGCCACGGCTCTCGGTGCGCAGCAGCGCCGCCTTGGCCACGCATTCGCTGACCAGCAGCATGTTGCGCAGGTCGAGCGCGAGGTGCCAGCCCGGGTTGAACTGCCGGTGGCCCTCGACCACGATGTTGCGCGCCCGCTGCTTGAGCTCCTCCAGCTGCACCAGCGCCTGCTCCACCTCGCCGCCGCGGCGGATGATGCCGACCAGGTCGTTCATCGTCTGCTGCAGCTGGGTGTGCACGCTGTACGGGTTCTCCTGCGCGCCGGCCTCGCCGCCCTCGAACACGGCCACCGCCCGCCGGGACGCCGCGTCCACGTCGGACTCGGAGATGACGGGGGTCTTGTCAGCGAGCCCGTCGACGTACGCCGCCGCGCCGGCGCCGGCCCGCCGGCCGAACACCAGCAGGTCGGACAGCGAGTTGCCGCCCAGCCGGTTGGAGCCGTGCATGCCGCCGGCCACCTCGCCGGCCGCGAACAGGCCGGGCACGCTGGAGGCCGCGGTGTCCGGCTCGACCTCGACGCCACCCATCACGTAGTGGCAGGTCGGGCCGACCTCCATCGGCTCCTTCGTGATGTCGACGTCGGCCAGCTCCTTGAACTGGTGGTGCATCGACGGCAGCCGCCGGATGATCTCCTCGGCCGGCAGCCGGGACGAGACGTCCAGGAACACGCCGCCGTGGGGCGATCCCCGGCCGGCCTTCACCTCGGAGTTGATCGCCCGGGCCACCTCGTCCCGGGGCAGCAGCTCCGGCGGGCGCCGGTTGTTGCCCTGGTCGGTGTACCAGCGGTCGGCCTCTTCCTCGTTGTCCGCGTACTTGTCCTTGAAGACGTCCGGGATGTAGTCGAACATGAAGCGCTTGCCGTCGCTGTTGCGCAGCACGCCGCCGTCGCCGCGGACCGACTCGGTGACCAGGATGCCCTTCACGGACGGCGGCCAGACCATGCCGGTCGGGTGGAACTGGACGAACTCCATGTTGATCAGCGACGCCCCCGCGCGCAGGGCGAGCGCGTGCCCGTCGCCGGTGTACTCCCAGGAGTTCGACGTCACCTTGAACGACTTGCCGATGCCGCCGGTGGCCAGCACCACCGCGGGCGCGCCGAACAGCACGAACCGGCCGCTCTCCCGCCAGTAGCCGAACGCGCCCGAGATGCGGTCGCCGTCCAGCAGCAGCTCGGTGACGGTGCACTCGGCGAACACCTTGAGCCGGGACTCGTAGTCGCCGGTCTCGGCCTTGTCCTCCTGCTGCAGCGACACGATCTTCTGCTGCAGGCTGCGGATCAGCTCCAGCCCGGTGCGGTCGCCGACGTGCGCCAGCCGCGGGTACTCGTGCCCGCCGAAGTTGCGCTGGCTGATCCGGCCGTCCTTGGTGCGGTCGAACAGCGCGCCGTAGGTCTCCAGCTCCCAGACCCGGTCCGGGGCCTCCTTGGCGTGCAGCTCGGCCATCCGCCAGTTGTTCAGGAACTTGCCGCCGCGCATGGTGTCGCGGAAGTGCACCTGCCAGTTGTCGTTGCTGTTGACGTTGCCCATGGAGGCGGCGATGCCGCCCTCGGCCATCACCGTGTGGGCCTTGCCGAACAACGACTTGCACACCACGGCGACGCGCTTGCCCTGCTGCCGGGCCTCGATGGCCGCCCGCAGGCCCGCGCCGCCCGCGCCGATGACCACGACGTCGTAGTCGTGGCGTTCCAACTCGGTCATGAACGCTCCACTATTGCGTTGTCGGGCTCAGAAGAACCGGAGGTCGGAGATGGCGCCGCCGGCGACGAGCGCGACATAGAGGTCGGCGAGCGCGACCCCGATCAGCGAGGCCCAGGCGAAGAACATGTGCCTGGTGTTGAGCTTGGACACGAACGTCCACGCCCTGTAGCGCACCGGGTGCTTGGAGAAGTGCGTCAGCCGCCCGCCCATCACGTGCCGGCAGGAGTGGCAGGACAGCGAGTACAGCCACAGCAGCGCCGCGTTGGCGAGCAGCACCAGGGTGCCCAGGCCCATGTGCCCCCACGCGCCGGTCGAGTCGCGGAACCCGAGCACGGCGTCGTAGGTGAGGATCACGTTGAAGATCAGGCCGATGTAGAAGAAGTACCGGTGCACGTTGTTGAGCACCAACGGGAACCGGCGCTCACCGGTGTACTTGCCGTGCGGCTCGGCGACCGCGCAGGCCGGCGGCGAGGACCAGAAGCCGCGGTAGTAGGCCTTGCGGTAGTAGTAGCAGGTCAGCCGGAAGCCGAGCGGGAAGATCAGGATGATCAGCGCCGGGGAGAGCTTCCACCAGTCGCCGAAGATCGCGATCTCGCCGGAGCCCGGCACACAGCTGGTGGCCAGGCACGGCGAGTAGAACGGCGAGATGTACGGGGCCGAGTAGTAGTCGGCGTTCGCGAACGCGCGGATGGTCGCGTAGATGATGAACGCGACGAGCACAACGACCGTGACGGCGGGCTGGACCCACCACCGGTCGGTGCGCAATGTGCGCGCGGAAATCTGCGCCCGACCCGGGGCAGTGGTGCCAGCCGTCATGAAGACCTCTTCGCCTCTTTGCGATGAAGTTGTGGGTCGAGCGCCTGGTTCACTCGGCTCGGCCGCGGGTCACCCGCGGTGGGCCTGGTAGCCGCCGACCCCCTCGTCGTCAGCACCATGCCATAGCGCCGGATCGTAGGGTGTGTCGGGGACCACAACGACCTCCATCGGCGTCGCCGCACGCGGAGCCGGCGTCGGCCGGGACTGGCCGAGGTCCTCGGCGTCGATGTCCAACCGCTCCAGGTCGTTGACCAGGCGCTTCACCACCGTCGCGTCGCCGTACTGGGCCTCCAACGCGGTGATGCACTGCCGAAGCTGTCCGATGGCTCGCCGCAGGTTCGCGATCTCCGAAGTGGGCATCTCGGCACCTCCCAAAGCTTGATCAGGCGTCAACGTGTTCGGCGCCACACCGCGCCCTCTCATTGCACTCTGCCTGAACCACAGGCCTGTGACAAGTGCCACACGCGATCTTGACAAGCAAGTCCGCACGCCAGTTCTGCCAGCGTCGGCGCCCCGTCGCGCGACCAGGCGCGGATCATGGGAGGGGACCAGCAAACGACTAGAGAAGTGGCGAAAGTCACCGTGACTAGGCATTTCACTGAATCGGTTTTGATTCCCTCGGGGGACATCACCTAGTGTGGGACCCGTCACGTTGCCCGTGAAGCGACGCCAGTGCCGTCGTCCAGCCGGGCCGCAAGGGCGGCCCGTGAGCAGGACAGGAGTTGTCGGCTATGGCGATTCACCCCGTGGTTGCCCAGGTCACAGCGCGGATCGCGACACGAAGTGAGCGCACCCGCACCGAGTACTTACAGCGGATGCGGGCCGCCGCGAGCGATCGGCCCGCACGCGCCGGCATGGCGTGCAGCAACCTCGCGCACGGCTTCGCCGCGTGCGCCGGCGAGGACCGGCTGGCGGTGAAGGGCCTGACCAAGCCCGGCGTCGCGATCATCTCCTCGTACAACGACCTGCTGTCGGCCCACCAGCCGCTGCACGAGTACCCGGCGTGGCTGAAGGACTCGGTGCGCGCGGCCGGCGGCGTCGCCCAGTTCGCCGGCGGCGTGCCCGCCATGTGCGACGGCATCACCCAGGGCCAGCCCGGCATGGAGCTGTCCCTGTTCAGCCGCGAGGTCATCGCCATGGCCACCGGCATCGCCCTGTCGCACGAGATGTTCGACGCCTCGCTGCTGCTCGGCGTCTGCGACAAGATCGTGCCCGGCCTGCTGATCGGCGCGCTGGCCTTCGGCCACCTGCCGGCCGTGCTGGTGCCGGCCGGCCCGATGTCCTCGGGGCTGCCGAACAAGGAGAAGGCCCGGATCCGGCAGCTCTACGCCGAGGGCAAGGCCACCCGCGAGGAGCTGCTGGAGGCCGAGTCGGCGTCCTACCACGGCCCCGGCACGTGCACCTTCTACGGCACGGCCAACTCCAACCAGATGGTCGTCGAGGTGATGGGCCTGCACCTGCCCGGCGCCAGCTTCGTGCCGCCGAACACGCCGCTGCGCAAGGCGCTGACCGAGGAGGCCGGGCGTCGCGTCGTCGGGCTGGCCCGGTCGGTGTCGCTGGCCGAGATCGTCGACGTGAAGGCCGTCGTCAACGGCGTCGTGGCGCTGCTGGCCACCGGCGGGTCCACCAACCTCACGCTGCACCTGCCGGCGATCGCCGCCGCCGCCGGCATCCAGCTGGGCTGGGACGACTTCGCCGACCTGTCCGCCGTCGTGCCGCTGATGGCCCGCGTCTACCCGAACGGCAGCGCCGACATCAACCACTTCCAGGCCGCCGGCGGCGTGCCGTTCCTCGTCGGCGAGCTGCTCGACGCCGGGCTGCTGCACCCGGACGTGAACACCGTCGCCGGGCCGGGGCTGGACCGCTACCGGCAGGAGCCGTTCCTCTCCGACGGCGAGTTGGTGTGGCGGGACGGCCCCACGGAGAGCCTGGATGCGGCCGTGCTGCGGCCGGCCTCGGACCCGTTCTCCGCCGACGGCGGGCTGCGCATGCTGGCCGGCAACCTCGGCCGCGCCGTGATCAAGGTGTCGGCCGTCGCCCCGGAACACCGGGTCGTGCAGGCGCCCGCGCGGGTGTTCACGACACAGGAGGCGTTCACCGCGGCCTTCAAGGCCGGCGAGCTGAACCGGGACGTGGTCGTGGTCGTGCGCAACCAGGGTCCCCAGGCCAACGGCATGCCCGAGCTGCACAAGCTCACCGCGGCGCTGGGCGTGCTGATGGACCGCGGGCACCGGATCGCGCTCGTCACCGACGGCCGGATGTCCGGCGCGTCCGGCAAGATCCCCGCCGCCATCCAGCTGACTCCGGAGGCCGCGACCGGGGGACCGCTGGCGCGGGTCCGTGACGGGGACGTCATCCGGCTCGACGCCAACCGTGGCAGCATCGAGGTGTTCGTCGACGACGCCGAGCTGTCGGGGCGGCGGCTGGTGGACGGGCCGCCGCACGAGCAGGAGTGGATGGGCACCGGGCGGGAGCTGTTCGGGGCGCTGCGCCGCGCCATCGGCCCCGCCGACGAGGGCGCGAGCGTGTTCGGCAGCACGCTGACCCCGGACAAGTTCGCCGTCCCCGTGACGACCTGGAAGTGAGGACTGCAATGACCACCCCTGGGACCTCGCCGGCCGAGCTGCTGGAACTGTCCCCCGTGATGCCCGTTGTCGTGCTGGACGACGTGGAGCACGCCGTGCCGGTGGCGCAGGCGCTGCTGCGCGGCGGCATCCGGGTGATCGAGGTGACGCTGCGGACGCCGGTCGCGCTGGCGGCCATCGAGCGGATCGCCGCCTCGGTGCCGGAGTTGGTGGTCGGCGCGGGCACCGTCACCGCTCCCGGGCACGCCAAGCAGGCTCTGGACGCCGGCGCGCGGTTCATCGTCACCCCCGGCAGCACGGATGCGCTGCTGGACGCCGTTGCCGCCACCGGGCTGCCGTACCTGCCGGGCGTGAGCACCGTGGCCGAGGCGATGCGGGCGGCCGAGCGGGGTTGCACCGTGCTGAAGTTCTTCCCCGCCGAGGCCGCCGGTGGCGTGCCGTACCTGAAGTCGGTGTACGGCCCGTTGCCGGGGCTGCGCTTCTGCCCCACCGGTGGGATCACCGTCGAGTCGGCGCCGAAGTACCTGGCGCTGCCCAACGTCGGCTGCGTCGGCGGTTCGTGGCTCACGCCCAAGGACGCCCTCGCCGCCGGGGACTGGAAGCGCGTGGAGGACCTGGCCGCCGCAGCCGCCGCCCTCCGCTGATCCCCCGCGAGTCACGCTCTCAGACACACCGAATGCAGGTTTCCGGCAGATCTGAGCCCTGCGGCTCAGATCTGCCCCGTTCCTGCATTCGGTGTGCCCCACAGCGCGACTCGCCGATCACACAATCGGTTCCGCCGCACGTGAGGGTCACTCGTCGTAGGCTTCCGCGCACCGGCGGTTGACCGGGCTGCAACTTTATGAAAACGTTTGTGGCCCGCCGCCGCGATACCGAACCAGTGGGAGGTATCCGTGGCACCACGCACACGGCGGTCGCTGGCCGTGGCCGGCGCCCTGCTTGCCGGCGCACTCGCCGCCGGGCTCACGATGACGGCCGTGCCGGCCGCCCTGGCGTCGACGCAGGCGCCGGCGGCGGTGCCGACACCGCCGAAGAACCTCAAGGCCGCCAACATCACCGAGACCTCGGTCGACCTGAGCTGGGGCGCGTCGACGAGCAGCGTCGGCCTGGCCGGGTACGACATCTACCACGACGGCCAGCTGACCAAGTCCGTCGACGGCAAGACGCTCAAGGCGACCGTCACCGGCCTCAACCAGAACACGAGCTACGGCTTCTACGTCAACGCCCGCGACACCAAGGGCGGCGTCTCCCAGGCCAGCAACACCGTCCAGGTGACGACCAAGAAGTCCAGCGACAACACGCCCCCGAGCGCGCCGACCGACCTCAAGGTCACCGGCACCACGGCGAACTCCATCTCCCTGGCATGGACGAAGTCGACCGACAACGTCGGCGTCACCGGCTACACCGTTCTTGAGGGTTCCTCACAGGTGGGCCTGTCGACCACGAACTCGTTCACCGTGCAGGGTCTCGCGCCGAACTCCTCGCACACCTACACCGTCACGGCGCGCGACGCGGCCGGCAACGTGTCCAAGCCGAGCGGCAAGGTCACCGGCAAGACCTCCGGCACCGGCGGTGGCGGCGGCACCACGCCCGGCCAGGTCACCAAGGTCACCGACGACAAGGACGTGCCCTGGGGTCTGGTGACGCTGCCGGACGGCACGATCCTGTTCACCGAGCGGGACACCCACAACCTCGTGCACCTGGACCCGAAGACCGGCACGAAGACCACCGCCGGCACGGTTCCCGGCGTGTCCGGAACCAACGGCGAGGGCGGGCTGCTCGGCCTGGAGATCTCGCCGACGTTCAAGTCCGACAACTGGATCTACGTCTACTTCACGACGTCGTCGGACAACCGGATCGCCCGTTTCAAGTACACCGGCGGAAAGCTCGACACCGGCAGCCAGCAGGTGCTGCTGAAGGGCATTCTGCGCAACCAGTTCCACAACGGCGGCCGGCTGCGCTTCGGGCCCGACGGCAAGCTGTACGCCGGCGTCGGTGACGGCCAGAACGGCAACAACGCGCAGAACCTCGACTCCCTCAACGGAAAGATCCTGCGGCTCAACCCGGACGGCAGCGTCCCGTCGGACAACCCGTTCCCCGGAAAGTACGTCTGGAGCTACGGCCACCGCAACGTCGAGGGCCTGGCCTTCGACTCGCAGGGCCGGCTGTGGGAGGCCGAGCTCGGCAACTCCGTGATGGACGAGCTGAACCTGATCCAGAAGGGCGGCAACTACGGCTGGCCGTCGTGCGAGGGCACTTCGGGCAGCGGCTGCGGCAACTCCAAGTTCGTCAAGCCGGTCCAGACCTGGCCGGTGTCCAGCGCCTCGCCCAGCGGCCTCGCGATCGTGCACGACACGCTGTTCATGGCGGCGCTGCGCGGCGAACGGCTGTACCGCATGGAGATCAACGGCAACAGCACCAGCAAGCCGGTGGCGTACTTCGACGGCACCTACGGCCGGCTGCGCACGGTCGAGCCGGCGCCGGACGGCGGTTTGTGGCTGACCAACTCCAGCGGTGACAAGGACAGCACCGGCAACAACAGCAAGGACGCGATCTTCCACGTGCAGCTGAACTAGCGGCGCGTCGGTGGCGGGAACGGGGGCCTCCCGGGCGGGTGGGGTCCCCGTTTCTCGTGTTCCCGGAAGTTGGTATGTACGGCCTATTTATCGACGAAATTCGAGCATTGCCCCCGTTTCCACGGCGGATCCCTTTCGTCCCGCGTGGTAGGTTCGCTCGCCGTTGACGAGACCTGGGGAGACGACGTGGATGCACCCGCACTGATCGATGCTCAGCTGACGATGACCGCCTTCACCCAGTTAGCCGGCCGACTCGGCGGCTATCCGTTCGTGAAGGTCGTCGTCGACCGGCCCGGCGGGCACATCCACTTCATCAACGACGCGCGGTATTCTTTCCACGCCGAGTACATCGCCGCCGAGATCCTCGGCATCTCGAAGGCCGAACTCGAAGCCGGCATCGATGATTTCAATCACAGCGTCTACCACGCCGAAGATCGGCGTTTCTATCTCGGCATCCTCGCCCTGCACACCACCGACGACCGGCGGATGCTGTCGCTGGAGACCGTCGAGGTGGACACCATGTCCGGCCCGATGCTGGCGTACTTCTACCTGGCCGTGCGGGCCGCGGTCGATCCGGCGCTGCCGGTTCTGGTGAAACCGGCCAATCACAGCCAGGAACAGCTGCTCGCGGAGATCCCCACCGCCGAGGTGCCGCGCATTCGCGCGCACGAACTGTTCTCCTCGGCCCGTTTCGTGCCGCTGAACGCCGGTTCCGCGCACGGCCGGCTGCGCGCTTTCCGCACCGAGGACGACTACCTCGCCGCGGCGGATTCCCTCGAGTGGTACGACATCATCGTCATGCATCGGGTGCCGGACGACGTGCCGCGGCTGGCCGGCATCGTCAACGCCGACCACACCACCCCGTTGTCCCACACCAATGTGCTGGCCTCGGGCTGGCAGGTGCCCAATGCCGTGCAGCTGGGCATTTTCGACCGCATCGATGCCGAGCAGCTGAACGGCCGATGGGTCCGCTACGAGGTCGACCCGGCCGCCGACGAGATCACCCTGACGCCGACCGAGGACGCCGTCGACGTCAGCCGCAAGCCGGCCTGGTACGCGCAGCGGATCGTGTTGGAGGAGCCGGAATCCCAGACGTCCCCGATCACCAGTCTGGACCGGCTGCGGCTGCACGACCGGCACCGCTACGGCACCAAGGCCGCCAATCTCGGCGAGCTGCACCATGTTCTCGCCAACGGGTCGGGCCGGCTGCTGGGCTTCTACCAGGTCCGCCGGCCGCCGCGCGAGAACCTGTTGCCGTACCTGGCAAAGCTGTTGGAGGTGCCGGTCGACGCGGACCTCAACGACGCCGCCATTCGGCTGCTGCGCGACAACATCGCCGTGCCGAGGGGAATCGCGCTGCCGTTCTCGGTGCAGCGGCGGTTCCTGGAGTCGTCCCCGCGTGTGCAGCAGTCCATCGGCAAGCTGAAGATGGCCTTGGAACTGGACGTTCCGGACGTCGACCGGCTCTGTCTCGAGCTGCAACGGCTCATTCGCGGCACCCGGATTCCCGACGACCTGCGCGAGGCCGTGGACAGCGCCCTGGTGTCGGAGCTCGGCGGCGTGCGCACCTTCGTGGTCCGCAGCTCGTCGAACGCCGAGGACCTGGCCGGATTCTCCGCCGCCGGCATCTACGAGTCGATCAACCACGTGACCACCGCCGACCGGATCTTCGCCTCCATCAAGGAGGTCTGGGCATCGCTGGTGTCGCCGCGCAGTGTGCGGCTGCGCCAGCAGGCCGGCATCTCGCTGGACGACAGCTACATGGGCGTCATCGTTCAGGAACAGGTCGACGGCGCCATCGGCGGCGTCATGGTGACCACCAACCCGTTGAACCGCAACGATTTCCGGAACGTGTACGTGAACGTGTCGGTGAACTCCGTGACCGAGGTCGTGTCCGGCGCCGAGCTGCCGATCCAGTACCTCTACAGCACCGTCGAGGGCGATGGCCGTACCGTCTCGCTCGGCGACGCTCCATCGGACCTGGATGTCGCTACGCGCCAACAGCTTCAGCGCCTCGCCATCGCCGGCAGGTTGCTGCAGGCCCACTTCTCGCCCGACTACACGTTCGACTCTCCCGTCGACGTGGAGTGGATCGCCGACGAGAAGCGCATCACCATCGTCCAACTCCGCCCCTACAGCGCGTGAGCGCCCGGGTCGCGCCCGCCGTGCGGCGGGCGGTGTGGCTGAGCTACACCTTCCAGTTCTTCTTCGGTCTGCTGCTGTGGCTGCCCGTGTTCTACGAGTACCAGCGGCAGATCGGCCTGTCCGACGAGCAGATCTTCGGCATCCAGAGCATCTACTACATCGCCTTCTGCCTGCTGGAGATCCCCACCGGCATGGTCGCCGACCGCTTCGACTACCGGCACTGCCTGGTGGCCGGCGGCGTCGTCCTCATCGCCGCCAACCTCACACCGGTGTTCTTGGCCTCCTACACCGGCTTTCTCGTCCACTTCCTGCTCATCGCCCTCGCCCGCTCCCTCGTCTCCGGCGCCGCCAGCGCGTACCTGTACGAGTACATGCATTCCGCCGGTGCCGGCGAGGCCTATCCCCAGGCCGAGGGCTACGGCCGGTCCTACAGCCTCATCGGCAAGGTCGTCTGCTGGCCCGTGGTGGGCCTGCTCATGCAGTGGAACATGCCGTCGCCGTACTGGCTCAGCGCCTGCAACGCCGCCATAGCCGTCTTCGCGGCCGTGGCCCTGCCCGCAATCCCGGGCCGCTCCGCCGCTTCAGCCGCCAGCCCCGGCCACTCGGCCGCTCAATCCACCAACCCTGGTCACCAGGGCCACTCGGCCGCTCCACCCACCGACCCCGTTCGCCCCGGCCACTCCGCCGCCCTGCCCGTCAACCCCGACCCTTCCGATCGCCTCACCGCGTCCAACGCTCCTGGCGGCTCCGACGATCCCGCTCCGGACCAGTCCGGCCGACCCGCCCGTCCCCCCATCTCGGTCGCCCTCCGCGGCGCTTTCGCCCAGATGCGCTCCTCGCGGCTCCTGGTGCTGCTCATGGTTCAGGGTGTAGCCATCTTCACCCTCGCCCGGATCTGTTCCGTCAACCTCTTCCAGCCCATCCTCGACAGCAAGAACACTCCCGTTGTCCTCTACGGCGTCGTCATGGCCCTGATGACCGTCTTCGAGGCCCTCGGCGCCGCCCGGCCCAACTGGCTCCGCAACCGCATCAGCGACGTGCGATCGGTCTTCCTCCTCACCGTCGCCATGGCCGTCACCCTCGCCCTCGCCGGTCTCCTCGGCATCGCCGGCTCCGTCATCGCGCTCTGCGTCTTCTCCCTCGCCTGCGGTCTCTCCTTCCCCATCCAGCGGGCCCTGCTCAACGCCGCCATCACCGATTCCCGTTACCGCGCAACGCTGTTGTCCATCGAGTCCATCATCGACCGTGCCGTCTGCGCCCTGGTCGCCCTCGCCCTGGGCTCCTACCTCGCGGCCGGCAACCTCACCGGCTTCCTGGTCCAGACCGCCATCGTCACCTGCGTGGTGATGGTCGTGATCGGCATCCTGATCAAGGCCGTCCGACGACGAACGGAGGCCACCACCGCAGCCTGACCACCTCACCCGACAGCCATCGCCGGCATACCGACCTCCGAGCGGAGCCGCCACCCCGTCCCGCCGATCACGATCGGCGCGCCGACCAAGGCAGCCCGACCACGAGCAGACGCCGCCACCGTGACCCGACAATCACGATCGGCCTTCCGATCAAGACGGCGCGGCGGCGGGCGGATGCCGCTACCGTGGGCTGATGTTCCGCTCGGTGCTGGCGGTCGCGGACTTCCGCTGGTTGTGGGCCGGCGAGGCGCTGTCCCAGGCCGGCGACCAGTTGGCCCGGGTCGCCCTCGCCGTGCTGGTCTTCCAGCGGACCTCGTCCCCCGCACTCACCGCCCTGTCCTACGCCCTCACCTTCGTGCCGACCCTGGTCGGCGGCGCCCTGCTCGGCTGGGTCGCCGACCAGGTGGCCCGGCGGACCGTCATGGTCGCGTGCGACGTCGCCCGAGCACTCCTCGTCGCCGCCATGGCCATCCCCGGCATGCCCCTGCCCGCCCTCTACCTCCTGCTCATCGCCGTCACCCTCCTCGGCGGCCCCTTCCGCGCCGCCCAACAGGCCCTGCTCCCGGACATCCTTTCCGGCGAGCTCTACGTCTCCGCCCTGGCCCTGCGCGGCATGACCATCCAGACCGCCCAACTGGCCGGCTTCGCCTGCGGCGGTGTCCTGGTCGCCGCGCTGACCCCGTACTGGGCCCTTGCCGTCAACGCCGCCACCTTCCTGGCATCGGCGGTGTCGGTCCGCTCCGGCGTCAACCACCCAGCCGCCGTCTCATCGCCTACGTCTTGGTCCTCGCCGGCAGAACGATCGTCCGCACCCAGCCCGACAACCGTGCCGCCACTCACGTCCCGGCTCCCAGCGGCGAAATCACCCTCCACGCCCCAACTCCCGGCCACGGGTGCGACGCACGCATCCCAATCCCCAGCGGCGAAATCGCGGTCCGCTCGGTCGTCGGCTGGTGGGTCGGTGCTAGCGGGGGTCCGCGTTGTGTTCGGCGACCGTGCGGTGCGGGCGTTGGCGGTGTTGAGTTGGCTGGCCGGTTTCTACGTGGTGCCGGAGGGACTGGCGGCGCCGTATGCGGCGGCGATCGGGACGGGAACGGTCGGGGTCGGCCTGCTGATGGCGGCGGATCCGGCGGGGTCGGTGGTCGGGGCCTTCGTGTTCGCTCGGTGGGTTCCGGAGCGAATTCGGCCGCGCGTGCTCGGATTGCTAGCGGTGCTAGCGGGCCTGCCGCTGCTCGTGTGCGCGGTGCAGCCGGGGTTGCTCGTTTCGCTAGCAGCGCTAGGGGTTTCGGGTGCGCTGGCGCAGGCGTACCAGACGCAGGACACCGCCTCGCTGGCGCGAGCCGTGCCGAGCGCGGGGCGGGCGCAGGTGATGGGCATCGTGGTGAGCGGCCTCGTCACCGTGCAGGGCGTCGGCGTGATGGTCGCGGGCGTTCTCGCGGACGTGATCGGGACGCCGCTGACCATCGGTCTCGCGGGCCTCGGCGGCATCGCGGTCGGCGTGCCGGCTGCCCTGTCATGGCGCCGCGCTATGCGTCGATCAGCGCCAGAGCTTCCGGAATCGAGTCGGTGACCGGCACTCCCGCCGTCGTCAGCCGCGATCGCGGCATCATGCCCGTCGTCACCAGCACGCACTGGGCCCCGACCTGCGCCGCCGCCTCGGCGTCATCCACGACGTCGCCGATCAGGACGACGTCCGCCGGGTCCAGGTCCTGCGCCTTCAGGTGCTCGACCAGGTGCGTCGCCTTGGAGCCGCCCATGTTGTAGCCGCGCAGGCCATCCACCCGGTTGAACAGGTCGGTCAGGCTCAGTTTTCCGATCAGCGGCACCAACTCGTCGTGGAACCACATCGACAGCAGCGACTGTGTCCGTCCCGCGTCCCGCCACTGGTGCAGCAGGTCCGGCACGCCCGCCGCCAGGCCACACGTCTCCAGCTCCAGCCGGTACGCGTCGTGGTAGTGCCGGTCGATGACGTCCCAGTCCGCTTCCGTGAGCGCCTGGCCCAGCACCTTCTCGTAGCACGCCAGGATCGGCCGGCTGAACACCTCACGCCACTCGTCCAGCGTCACCGCCGCCCGCCCGTACTGCGCGCACACGGAGTTAACAGCCGCTAACACCGCGTGGTTGTCGTTCAGGAGCGTGCCGTTCCAATCCCACACCACATGCCGTGCGCGCAGCTTTGTCACGCGGTCAGCCTACGTAATACGTCGCCACGTACGACGCCCACAGCACCACAAAGCCCGTTGCTCCGGCCGCCGTGGCCGCCAGCCGCCCCTTCCGCCGACGGACGGAGGCGACCAGCTCGTACCCGCCGTACCCGAGGAAGCCGATGATCCCCGCCAGCAACACGATCGTCGCCGCGGGGCTGCGCGCCCAGCCCCAGGAGACCAGTGCACCGACCACCGCCAGCAGACCCACCGCCAGCAGCGTGAAGAGCGCCTCTCCGACGATCTCGAGGATCAGCTCCCTGAAGAACTCCGCCACCGCCCGCGTCGCCGCCACGATCGCCCCACCCAGCCGTCTCGGCCACCGCCGCCACGGCTGCCGCGCGTCGCGGCGGAGCAGCCGGAGTTCACGGCGGGCCATCGCCCGCGGGTCGGACATGTGTCCAGCTTCCCTCATCCCTCCGAGTGAAGTCCGGGACTTTCACCGAACCGATCCGTGGTGGCGCTGAGCACATTCGGCCGCTGCCGCGTAGATGAACGACATGAGCAGCGACGACCCTGACACCATCCGCTTCCACCGCTTCGTGCCGCCCGAGGAGGGCGACGAGATCGAGGCGCAGGCCCGCTTCTTCGGCGTGACCGTGGACCAGATGATCCAGGACTCGGAGACCATGACCATGATGCGCGGCGGCCGCCATCAGGCCATGCACGAGTTCCGCTGGCAGCGCTGACCAGTCCGAACCGCACCGACCCACCACTGACGTCACCTCGCGGCCGGCCCGCTCGGCGCTCCCGCCCGTGGTTCTGCCTCGGCGCCGACCCAGCCGGCCCGCCGCACCCCGTCCTGTCGGCGCTCGGCGTGCGCCGACACTCGACGTGCACTCACGGCAGTGCCGGCCATCGGCGTGGCCTGCCGAACCGATGTCGCCCGGGCATCGCGCGCCACAGCCGGACTCCGCCGCGACCGCTGATCGCACCGACCCCGTCCAGGGTCCGGAATGCCGAGCCCGGTCCGACCGGTCACCGATCAGAAGTCGTCCTCCGGGATGCCCGATGTGCCGTCCCGGCTCAGTTCCTCGCGGACGACCCGGATGGCCATGCCTTCGGCGTAACCCTTGCGGGCGAGCACGCCGACCAGCCGGCGGAGCTTGGTGGTGTCGTCGACACGGGCCACCGAGGGTAGCTTGCGGCGGACGAGTTCGCGGGCCCGTTCGAGCTCGCTGTCCTCGCCGACGGTGGCGGCCGCCTGAGCGGCTACCGAGTCGTCGACGCCCTTGCGACGGAGCTCGTTGACCAGCGCACGGCGGGACAGGCCCTTGTGATTGTGCCGAGAGGCGACCCACTCGTGGGCGAACGCCTCGTCGTCGATCAGGCCGGCCCGGTCCAGGCGGCCGAGCACCAACTCGGCCACCTCCTCCTCGACTTCCTTGCGCGCCATGGCCTGCCGCAGTTCCGTACGGGACCGGGCCCGCACGCTCAGCAGCCGCACGCAGAGATCCTGCGCCCGGCGCACCTCCGGCGCGTCACGCACCGCCGGGGTCTCGCCGGACGCCTCCTCCCGCTCCGTCACCGGCTCAGAAGTCGACCGGCGCCGGCGCGTCCTCCGCGTCCAGCTTGGCGCCGATGCCGAGCTTCTCCTTGATCTTCTTCTCGATCTCGTTGGCCACGTCCGGGTTCTCCAGCAGGAACTTGCGGGCGTTCTCCTTGCCCTGCCCCAGCTGGTCGCCCTCGTACGTGTACCAGGCGCCGGACTTGCGCAGGATGCCCTGCTCCACGCCCATGTCGATGAGCGAGCCCTCGCGGCTGATGCCGTGGCCGTACAGGATGTCGAACTCGGCCTGCTTGAACGGCGGGGCCACCTTGTTCTTGACGACCTTGACGCGGGTCCGGTTGCCGACCGCGTCGCCGCTGTCCTTGAGCGTCTCGATGCGGCGCACGTCCAGGCGCACCGAGGCGTAGAACTTCAGCGCCTTGCCACCGGTCGTGGTCTCCGGCGAGCCGAACATGACGCCGATCTTCTCGCGCAGCTGGTTGATGAAGATCGCGGTGGTGCCCGAGTTGTTGAGCGCGCTGGTCATCTTGCGCAGCGCCTGGCTCATCAGGCGGGCCTGCAGGCCGACGTGGTTGTCGCCCATCTCGCCCTCGATCTCGGCCCGCGGCACCAGGGCGGCCACCGAGTCGATCACCAGGATGTCCAGCGCGCCCGAGCGGACCAGCATGTCCGCGATCTCCAGCGCCTGCTCACCGGTGTCCGGCTGGGAGACCAGCAGGCCGTCGGTGTCCACGCCCAGCGCCTTCGCGTAGTCCGGGTCCAGCGCGTGCTCGGCGTCGATGAACGCGGCGATGCCGCCGTTGCGCTGCGCGTTGGCCACCGCGTGCAGCGCGACCGTCGTCTTACCGGAGGACTCCGGGCCGTAGATCTCGATGACCCGGCCGCGCGGCAGGCCGCCGATACCCAGCGCCACGTCGAGCGAGATGGAGCCGGTCGGGATCACCTCGATGGGCGCCCGGCCCTCCTGGCCCAGGCGCATCACCGAGCCCTTGCCGAAGTTCTTGTCGATCTGGGCCAGGGCCAGTTCGAGCGCCTTGTCCTTGTCCGGTGCTGCTGGTGCCATGGGAAGTCCACCTCTGTCTGTCTGGCCGGCCCGCTTGCCCAGGGCCCGCCGCCGGGTTGTCGTCACCGAGGACGCTACGGGGAGGGTCTGACAATTTCGGCGACCCGCGGATCCCCAGGCTAGCCGAACACCTGTTCGAGGGAAAACCGACACGCCGTCCGCACCGTCAGCGCCGCTCGACCGGGACGTCGAACGCCTCGCACACCGCCCGCCAGATGGTCCTCGCCGGCACGCCGGCCTCGAGCGCCTGGTCCACGGTCAGCCCGTCGAGCTCGGAAAACACGTGGTCGCGGGCGATCATCTCGGACCGGACCCGACCGAACTCCTCGGCCATCAGGGCCCGGAAGACAGTGATACGCATCGTGGTCAACCCTACGCCGACAGCAAATTGCAGAAAGTGGGGACCGAGGGCTTCCCTGCCCCCGGAAACACGCTATCCTTGACGTGGGCCCGTGATCCCCCCGACCTCAGCAGTTGGAAACTCACGGCGAGGCGCCGCAGTCGACCCCCAGGGCTGCGGCGCTTCTTTTTGCCGTCTCTTCGGCGTCGCGGCTCGGCCCCCGGGTAGCCGATGCCTCGCGCTCTCCTGTCTTGGAGGCGGGGAGGGGCGTCGGGGGCGCGAAGTGGTCGGGGTGGGCCTCCCGCGCTCGACGTTGCCGGGCGGTGCCGCTCGGGCTGCACTGCCGCCAAGTCCGCCTTCGCACCACTACCGGCCACAAAACCGCCGTTCGCTTCACCTGAGCCCAACCCGGGGCGCGCGCGTCTCTGCCACCAGGGCGGCCTTCGCTGCACCATTCGCACCGAGGACCGCCTTCGCCTCACCCTGTCCTCTACCACTTCTGGGGGTGGAGGGCGGTTCTACGCTTGATCGCATGCGGGAGCAGACGATCGGTGGCTGGCTCGACGAGCTGGCGTCGGGCGCGCCGGCGCCGGGCGGCGGAGCGGTGGCGGCGATGCACGCGGCGATGGCGGCCGGGCTCGTGTCGATGGTGTGTGAACTGACCGTCGGCAGACCGAAGTACGCGGAGCACGAGCCGACGATGCGAGAAGTCCTGGCGCTGGCGGGTGAGCGACGGCAGGCGGCGGTGGAGCTCGCGGAGGCTGACGCGGAGGCGTTCACGGCGGTGACGGCCGCCTACCGGCTCCCGAAGGCCACGGACGAGGAGAAGGCGGCCCGAACCGCTGCCATCCAGGAGGCGCTGGTCAAGGCGGCGGACGTGCCGCTGAGGACGGCGGCGCTGGCGGGCGAGGTCCTGGAGCTGGCGCGCAGGATCCGGCCGGGGGCCAACGTGAACGTGCTGTCGGACGTGGCGGTGGCGGCGGTGTCGGCCCGCGCGGCCATGCAGGCGGCGGCGGTGAATGTGGCGGTGAACCGGGCGTCGATGACCGACGTAGTCGCCCGAGCCCGACTGGAAGCGGAACTGGCCCGTATCGGCGACGAGGTCGCCGCGGCCGAGAAGTTCATCGAGGAGCTGGCATGACCCTCATCGACGGCCGCGCGCTGGCCGCCACCATCCGTGCCCGGATCGCCGACGACGCGGCCCGGCTGCGGGCCGCCGGCACGACCCCGACGCTGGCGATCGTGGTCCCCACCGACGACGAGGCGACGGCCTGGTACGTCCGCTCCATCGTGCGCACGGCGGAGAAGGTCGGCGTCGCGGTGCGCGTCGTCGACGAGCGGGAGCTGCTTGGTCCGTGTCTGGCGGAGCTGTCGGCGGACCCGACGGTGCACGGCGTGATGTGCCAGACGCCGCTGCCGCCGGGCATCAGCCGCGACGACATCGCGGTGCACATCGACCCGGCCAAGGACGTGGACGGCGCCAACCCGACCAGCCTCGGCCGCCTGGCGGCGGGGCTGCCGGCGTTCGCGCCGGCGACGGCGCAGGCGGTGGTGGAGCTCCTGCGGGCCCACGGCACGACGCTGGCCGGCGCGGACGTCGTGGTCGTGGGCCGCAGCACGGTGGTCGGCAAGCCGGCGGCGCTGCTGCTGCTCGCGGAGAACGCGACCGTGACGGTGTGCCACTCGCGGACGAAGGACCTGGCGGTGCAGACGAGCCGGGCGGACGTCGTGGTGGCCTGCGTCGGCAGCGCGCACGTGCTCGGCGCGGCGCACATCCGCCCGGGCGCGGTGGTGATCGACGTCGGCACCAACCCGACGACGGACGGCGGCCTCGTCGGCGACGTCGACACGCAGGCGGTGGAGCCGATCGCGGAGGCGATCACCCCGGTGCCGGGAGGTGTCGGTCCGGTGACGACAGCGCTGCTGCTGCGCAACGTCGTGACCGCTGCTTCACACTGATTTCATACTGCCTGCTCGGCGGATTGACGTGCCCCGATCGGGGTCCGTAGTGTGCGGCGCTGAGTGATGGTGTGCGTAAGCCGGTGGGATTCCGGCGCGGTCGCGCCACTGTGTGCCCGGGTCCTCGGACGCGGGCGAGCCAGACACCACGCCATCACCTGCCCCACGAACGAACGGGACGCACGATCCCCGAAGGAGGCTCCATGAGCACCATTCCCGCGACCACCGCCGTTCCGACGCCGGTCGTCCTGCCGCTGCCCAAGGCGATTCTGTGGCTGGGCGGCACCGTGCTCCTCGCCCTGGCCCTGTACTACTTCATCGGCATCGACCAGGGTGCCACCTCGGTGTTCGGCGACAACATGTACATCCACGAGTTCGTGCACGACGCGCGCCACTTCCTCGGCTTCCCCTGCCACTGATCACCAGGGGCGGGACAACCGAACATGGAGAAGCGAATCATCCTGCGGGGTGTGCTGGCCGGCGCCCTCGCCGGACTGTTGGCGTTCGTCTTCGCCCGGATCTTCGCGGAGCCGCAGATCCAGGCCGCGATCGACTACGAGAGCGGGCGTGACGAGGCGCAGGCCGCCCTGGACAAGGCCGCCGGCCTGCCCGCGGGCGACGAGGGCCCGGAGATCTTCAGCCGGGCCATCCAGGCCAACGTCGGCATCGGCGTCGGCATGGTGCTGTTCGGCGTCGCGATGGGCGCGCTGTTCGCCGTGGCGTACGCGGTCTGCCTGGGCCGGGTCGGCAACCTGCGGCCGCGCACGCTGTCGGTGCTGGTCGCCGGCGGCGGCTTCCTCGGCATCTACCTGGTGCCGTTCGTGAAGTATCCGGCCAATCCGCCGTCGATCGGCCACCAGGCGACGATCGGTGTCCGCGGCGCGTTGTACGTGCTGATGATGGTGTGCTCGGTGGCGTTCCTGATCGGCGCCGTGGTGCTGGGCAAGCGGTTGGCCAAGCGGTTCGGCAACTGGAACGCGACGCTGCTGGCATCGCTGGCTTTCGTGGTGGTGATCGGGGTCGTGATGGCGCTGCTGCCGTCGCTGGGCGAACTCGCGGCGAACGTCCGTGATTACGGCCAGCAGGCGACCGAGACGCCGCAGCCGCTGCGCAACCCGGCCGGCCAGATCGTCTATCCGGGTTTCCCGGCCGATGTTCTGTGGGACTTCCGCTTCTACTCGCTCGCCGCACAGGCGATCTTGTGGGCGGTCATCGGCCTGGTGTTCGCGCCGCTGGCCGAGCGGCTGCTCGCACCGAAGCCGGCCGCGCGGGTGACGGCCTGAACCGGATCTTCCTGGTCTGCCACGGCGCCACCGACGCCGTGCGGCAGGCGCGTTTCCCCGTTGACGAGCCGTTGTCGCGACGGCCGGAGGCGCTGGCCGGACCGGCCAGACTGGACGGTTTCAGCCGGGGGCCGGAGCTGCGCTGCGCGCAGACCGCCGAGGCCCTCGGCTGGGACGCCGCCGTGGACGAGGCCCTCGCCGATCTTGATCACGGCTCGTGGCGTGGCCGGTCACTGGCCGAGGTCGACCAGAACGAGTTGTTGGCGTGGATGACCGATCCCGACGCCGCCCCGCACGGCGGCGAACCGGTGAGCGCCGTGCTCAAGCGGGTCGCCGACTGGTTGGACCGTCAGGGCGACGTTGGTCGACTCGGTGTCGTCACGTCGCCGGCCGTAGCACGGGCAGCGATCCTAGCGGCGCTAGCCGCGCCCGCCGCCGCGTTCTGGCGGGTCGACATCGCGCCGCTGACGGTCACCCAACTCACCGGCAGCCCCGGCCGGTGGACGGTCCGGGAGACCGGCCTCCCACTCGGCTGATCCGCGTACGTTCGGGTGGCTCCCCCGCGTTCCGCCGCCTCGCTCGGGCCGTCACGTTGCGACACTGCCGGGATCAAGGACAAGTGGTGGACCGGGCTGCTTCGACGTGTCGATTGTCTGGTGACATCACGCAGCACGAAAGCGCACCGGACACGTTCAGCACCCGACCGCTGGGAGCGGAGCACCCGAGCACGTTGATCAGGCGCGGCAACCTGGCTGTCGTGCGATCGCAGCGCGAGAAAGCAGGGCTGGCCGATCCGCCCTGGGCCACCTAGACTGCAAACGTTTCCAACCTGTTGCAGGCCCGCCGCCGCACGACTTGGGTGGGAGGGTCTCGTGCGTCGGTACGCGTGGGCGCTGGCGGTGCTAGCGCTTCTAGCGGTGACACCTGCGGCGAATGCCGAGGACAACGGGCTGGCGAGCAAGCCGCCGATGGGGTGGAGCAGTTGGAGCTTCATCCGGAAGGCGCCGACCGCGGCCAAGATCGAGGCGCAGGCGGATGCGATCAAGAGCTCGGGGCTGGCGCAGCACGGGTTCGAGTACGTCAACCTCGACGACTTCTGGATGAAGTGCGACGGCAGCGGGCCACTGGTGGACGGGAACGGGCGGTGGGTCCCGGACACGAGCAAGTTCCCGGGCGGGATGAAGGCCGTGGCGGATCACGTGCACGGGGACGGGTTGAAGTTCGGGCTCTACGTCACACCGGGGATCCCGGAGAACGCGGTGAAGGCGAACTCCCCCATCGCGGGCACGAGCTTCCACGCCAAGGACATCGCGGTGACCACGACCCAGGAGAAGAACTACAACTGCAAGCACATGTACGGCATCGACTACACGAAGCCGGGGGCGCAGGAGTACATCGACTCCTGGGCGAAGCAGTTCGCGGACTGGGGCGTGGACTACCTGAAGATCGACGGCGTTGGCAGCCCGGACATCCCGGACGTGAAGGCGTGGTCGCAAGCGCTGCGGAACTCGGGGCGGCCGATCCACTACGAGCTGTCGAACAACCTGGCCATCGCGGACGCGAAGACGTGGCGGCAGTACGCGAACGGCTGGCGCACCCAGGGCGACGTGGAGTGCTACTGCGGCACGAACGGCGCCAGTTTCCCGTTGACGGACTGGAAGCACGTGTCGAGCAGGTTCGACTCGGCGTCGAGCTGGCAGCAGTACGCGGGCCCGGGCGGCTGGAACGACCTGGACTCGCTGGAGATCGGCAACGGCGACAACACGGGCCTGACCAGCGACCAGCGGCGCAGCCACCTGACGCTGTGGGCGATGGCGGCGGCGCCGCTGCTGCTGGGCACCGACCTGACCCACCTGGACGCCACCGACAAGGCGATGCTGACCAACGACTCGGTGCTCGGCGTCGACCAGGACGCGATCGCCGCGAAGCGGATCATCAAGAGCGGCAACAACCAGGTGTGGGCCAAGAAGGAGCCGTCCGGCGCCTACGTCGTGGCCCTGTTCAACACGGCGACCAGCGGCAGCGCCACGATCACGGTGAACTGGTCGCAGGTCGGCATCACCACGGGCGCGGCCGCGGTGACGGACCTGTGGGCGCAGAAGGCCAAGGGCACGATCAAGGGCAGCTACAGCGCGACGCTGCGCCCCGGCGAGACGCGGCTCATCCGCGCGGTCCCGGCGACGTCCTGATCACCGGCCGGTGGCTCCGGCGCGGGAGCCACCGGCCGCAGGGTCGTTCCCATGCACGCCATCAGCAGCGGCAGGGCGGCGAATCCGACCACGAGCCCGAGCACGGTGAACGACCAGGCGCTCATGATCAGGCCGGCCAGCAGGCCACCCAGGGCGCCGCCGACGTTGAGCACCAGGTCGGCGAGCCCCTGGGTGGACGGCCGCAGCCCTGCCGGCACGGATTCGGTGAGCAGCGCCGAACCCGCGACCACGCCGGCCGACCAACCACAACCCAGCATGATCATGCCGATGGCCATCTGCGGGGCGTCGTGCGCGGACGCCATCCCACACACACCCGCGCCGGCAACGACAAGCGCCGCCCCGAGGGCGAGCACCGGCACCCGGCCGATCCGATCCGCCAGCACGCCGAACAGCGGGCTCGCCGCGTACATCCCCGTCACGTGCACGCTGACGACGATGCCGACGACCACCAGCGTCGACCCGCCGCCGGTCATCTGCACCGGCATCATCGACATCATCCCGGTCATCGCCGTGTTGCACAGGGCCACGCCGAGCAGCGCCAACCGGACGTTGGGCCCGATCGCCGCCCACACCTCGGCCCGGGTGTGCCGGCGCGGCAGCTCGGACGCCCCGACGCCGCAACAACTGTCGCCGACGACAACCGCAACCCGCCCGGCCAGCAACGGATCCGGCCGCAACCCGAGCAGCACCCCGCAGCCCGCCACGAGAAATGCGGCAGCCGACACCAGAAACGGCCCACCGGCACCGAAAGCAGCAACCGGCGCGACGAGGTTGGGCGCCGCGATCACGCCGAGCGTCGTCGCCCAGACCACTGTGGACATTGCGCCGGCGCGACGCTCCGGATGGGCCAGATCCGCCGCGGCGTAGCGGGCGGCCAGCGTCGCCGCCGTGCCGCCACCGAACGCCACCAACGCCAGCAGCAACAGCTGCCACGAGCCAAGAGCCGTCGCGCCAAAGCATCCGACGCCGCCCACCGCGCCGACCCCGTACGCCGCCGTCAAGGCACGCCGCCGTCCGAACCGACCGGCGAACGCAGCGACCGGCACCGCCAGCACCGCCGCGCCGACCGCGATCGCGGTCGCCCCCAAACCACCGACGGCAACGGAGCCGGACAGCGTCGTCGCCGTCAGCGCACCGAGCGTGATGCCGGTGCCGACGCCGATCGAACCGACGGCCTGGGTGCCCACGAGGAAACCGAGTACCCGGCGCTGCGCGGGATGGCGGCGATCCACCACTCGATCGTCACACGCCGCGACCATCGTCGTTGACGACCAATCAGGTGCCCGGCTGTACCGAACGTTCGAACGCGCCGGCCGCCTTCGCTGCGGTCAGTGACGTCGGGTCCGCCGTGGCCGGCGCGGTGAGCACGCCGACGAGCGGGCGGTCCGACACCGTGAACACGACGACGCCCACGCCGCTGGAGGCGAGCGCCTGGTACTCGCCGGACAGCCCGTTCCCCTTCCACGACGCACGAACCTTGGTGGTGTTCGGATAAGCGTCCATCAGCGCCCGTACCTTCCCGTTCACCTCATCGAGCGAACCTGTCTGGGTATAGACAACGGTCTGTCCGTCGATGTGACACGTGACGCTGGCCAGCCCCGCCACGGCGACGCCGGTGCCGTCGTAGCCGCCGTGGCAGTCGCCCCGGTCGGCGACGGGCCCGGCGAGCTGGCGGGTGCAGGTGGTGAAGCCCTTGGCGTCCGGCGCTCCCGGCTTGCCGGCGCAGTCCGCGGCGCTGGGGAACCGGCTCGGGCTGAGCACCAGGAACCCGCCCAGCACGACAAGAGCGACGAGCACGATCGCGCCCAGCGCGACCATGGTCGCCTTCGATGCGCCCTTCCGCGGCGGCGCGGCGGACGGGGGCGGCAGCTGCGGGAACTGGGCCGCCGCCATGAAGTCGCCGGTGCTCGGGTACTGCTGCGGCGGTGCGGCAGCGGCAACCTGGGCCCGGATCGTCACGCCGTCACGCGGCACGAGATGGGCCCCCAACGCGACGGCCGTCTCCGGCTGGTCCAGGCTCGCCGGCGCGACCCGCAACCGCTCCCCGATCAGCGTCGCCACCAGCGGTGTCCGGCTCGCTCCACCGACCAGGTAGATGCCGGCCAGCGACATCGGGTGCACACCGCTGGCCGCGATCGTCGACGACAGCAGCTCCACGCTCCGGGTGAGGCTGGGCCGGATCAGCGCCTCCAGCTCCGGCCGGGTGACCAGGACGTCGGCGAACGGCTCCGGCATCGGCACCTCGGTCTGCGGGTGCCGGGACAGCGTCTCCTTGGCCGCGCGCACGTCCTCGACCAGGGCGCGGCGGGCACGACGGTCCGCTGTGGACTCCGGCCGCAGCAGCTGCTGCCACTTGGCGGCGTCGCGGTTGGAGACCTGGCGGCCGACGTATTCCAGCAGCAGTTGGTCCATGTCGGTGCCGCCGAGATCGGACAGGCCGTCCTCGGCGAGCACGGTGAAGCCCTGCGGCGTCGCGGCGACCACGGCGACGTCGAACGTGCCGGCGCCGAGGTCGTAGACGGCGAGCGAACTTCCCGGTGTGAGGCGGTTGAAGTGGGCGGCCGCCGCGACGGGCTCCGGCACGAGCACGATGGCGCCGGTCATGCCCGCGAGCCGCGCGGCCGACATGAGGGTGTTGCGTCGCGGCGCGCCCCAGCGGGCCGGATGCGTCAGCCGGAACTCGTCCGGCAGTGCGCCGCCGAGCTGGCGGACGGTCTCGTCGAGCACCCGCCGCAGCACGGCGGCGAGCACGTCGGTGACGGGAACGACGCTGCCGCCGAGCAGCAGCGCGCCGTCGTCGATGCGGCGCTTCGGATTGGCTTCGAAGCGCGTGGGATCCAGCCGGGCCTGCCGCTCGGCGTCCCGGCCGACCAGGATCACGCCGTCCTCGCCGACGTAGACGGCCGACGGCATGGTGGCCGCGCCGTCGACCTCGACGACACGCGGCTGCTGTCCGTGCGCGGCGAGCACCGCGACCGTGTTCGACGTCCCCACGTCGATCGACAACACCCGCACGCGCGCCCCCTCACCTCTGGCTTCGCGCAGATGCTGCCACACGGCACGATGTCCGGTGCGCCGGTTGACCAAGCCCGTCACGAGCCCGATGGGATGACACTCCCTCACCCCATCGGGTGCCCGACCTTCAGATCTCCTTCGTGTTGCCGACCAGCTTGCGCAGCCTGGTCAGCGCCCGGTGCTGCGCCACCCGGACCGCACCCGGGGTGGACCCCACCAGATCGGCGGTCTCCTCGGCGCTCAGGCCGACGACCACCCGCAGCACCACGATCTCGCGCTGCTTGTCGGACAGGACCGCGAGCAGCCTGTCCATCGAACCCTTCAACTCGTCCTGCAGCACCCGCTGCTCCGGACCCGCGACCGTCTCCGGCCGGTCCGGCACCTCGGGCACCGGCAGCGACCGGTTGCGCGCCGCCGCCCGGTGCGCGTCGGCGACTTTGTGCTGCGCGATGCCGTACACGAAGGCCAGGAACGGCTGCCCCTGGTCCCGATAGGACGGCAACGCCGAGATCACCGACAGGCAGACCTCCTGCACCACGTCGTCGGCCGAGGAGAACGACCGGTCCAGCCGGCCGATCCGGGCCCGGCAGTACCGCAGCACGATCGGCCTGATCGACTCCAACACCCGCTGCGTGGCAACCGGATCGCGGTTGACCGCGGCGTCGACGAGCTGACGGAACTGCTCGTCCTGCGGACCGTAGGCGGCCACCGGCTTCGGCGCCGGCGCGACGGCCGCCCCCACAGGTAGAACCTGTGCCAAGTTATTCATCTGTCCCCGCACGTGAATTTGGGTGGTGATCCGTCCTCGACTGGAGAATCGACGGCGAATCGGTTTGGCAACTGCGTCAGTGCACCCCACGCGCCGGGTAATCAGACCGTCTCCGTAGCGGCCGGCGATCCGAACACCCCCGACACCCCTTGCCCCGTGCCGCACCGCAGTGGATCGGACCATTCCCAAAGCCCCATCCGGCGCGATGCGCGTCCTGGTTGTCGTCCCACCGACTTCCCGGACGCACGGATGACGCTAACGCTGCGTGGCCGCCCTCACAAGGACCCTGGGAAACTTTCCAGGAATGGATCCGTACTGGTGAACACGCCGCTACCCACCGTGAGGAGTACGCAAGTTTCCGCCGGTCGGTCCAGGGCGGCTCGTGCAGACACACCAGGAAAACGTGCACCACCCCGGCCTCGTGCACTCCCGCTTACCAGGGAGAACACGAAACGCAACCGTGACCTTCGCCTGCGGCCGGCCGGCTGGACACGCTCCGGTAACAACTGTCCGCTGTCGCCACAACCACCCACGAGCGTTGCGCAGTCGGTCGAACACCAGCCGTAGTCCACCCTGATAATAGGGATAGAAAAGGCTTTCTACCTACCCATTGGTAATCAATAGTCGGGGACATTTCCCGCCGATACTCATTCGATCGAGTGACACGCACGCCGAAGGGCCCATTCCCGTTGGAGAATGGGCCCTCCGTGACACTCGACATCAGTTAAGGGTTACCGCGAGTACGATGTCGAATGTCCTACAGGCCGCCGAGGTGCGGGTGCACCGTGTTCGCGAAGGCGTAGCCGTTGGACGCGTCCCAGTTGATCGACCAGGTCATCGCGCCGCGAATCCCCGGGTAGGTGGCCGAAGGGTGGAAGCTGCCGCAGTTGGCGCCCTTGGCCAGGCAGTCCAGCGCGGCGTTCACAGTGGACGGTGACATGTAGCCGCCGCCGGCCGCCGAGCCGGAGGCCGGCAGGCCCAGGCCCACCTGGTCGGCGCGCAGGCCGCCCTGCAGCTGGATGCAGGCCAGCGCGGTGACGAAGTTCTCCGTGCCCTGCGCGTAGACGCCCTGGTCGCAGCCGTTCATCGTGCCGGAGTTGTAGTACTGCGTGTTGACGATGGTCAGGATGTCCTTGATGTTCAGCGCCAGCTGGAAGTACGCCATGCCGGTGGACTGCATGTCGATGGTCTGCGGCGCCATCGTCACGATGAAGCCCGAGCCGACCTTGCTCGCCAGCGAGTGCAGCGCCTGCGCCATGTAGGTGGCGTTGACGCCGTTCTCCAGGTCGATGTCCACACCGTCGAAGCCGTAGCGCTGGATCAGGGAGTACGCGCTGTTGGCGAAGTTGGCGGCGGCGCTCGAGTCGCCGACGCTGATCGTGCCGTTCTGGCCGCCGACCGACAGGATCACCTTCTGGCCGCGGGAGTGCGCGGTGGCGATGTCCGCGGTGAACTGCGCGTCGGTGTAGCCGCCGAGCTGGCCGGACAGTCCCGAGTCGAGGGTGAAGGAGATGGCGCCGGGGGTGCTCGTGGCGTCGGCGAAGGCGACCGCGATCAGGTCGTAGCTCGTGGGCACGTCCGCCAGCTTCAGGGCCTTGGCGCCGTTGTAGAAGTTCTGCCAGTAGCCGGTCAGCACATGGGCGGGCAGGGAGCCGCCCGGGGTGCCGCCGCCGCTGGACTTGGTGGTCGCGGTGATGGTGGCGGACTTCGGCGACTCGCCGACCGAGTTGTATGCCGTGACCGCGTACTGGTAGCTCGTCGACGCGGACAGGCCGGTCACGGTGTAGGAGGTGCCCGACACGGAGGCGACCTTCGTGCCGTTCTGGTACACGTTGTAGCCACTCACGTCACCGGACGGGGCCGTCCAGGCCAGCGAGACCGAGGACGACGTGGTGCCGGTCGAGGTGAGACCGGTGGGCGCGGCCGGCGCCGTCGGGTTGCCGCCACCACCACCGGGGCCGCTGAGCACGAAGTCGTCCGCGTAGTAGGTGGGCTGGCCGTACCAGCCGTGGATGTAGACGGTGACGCTGGTGGTGTTGGCACCGGTGGTGAAGTTCGTCGACAGCTGCGTGTAGCCGCTGGCGGAGGTCCACGTCTGCGGGTCGGTGCCGCCCGTGCCGGTGGCGCCGAGGTAGATGTAGCTGCCCTGGACGTACGCGGACAGCGTGTACGCCGAGTTCGGCAGCACGGTGACCCTCTGGCTGCACTGCGCGTAGTCCTGGCCGGCAGGGGTGGCCGCGACCGCGTACGAGCCGCTGTGCACCGGGCTGCCCACGGTGGTCGCGCCGCTGCACGTCCAGCCGCTGGTGTTGCCGGCCTCGAAGCCGGGGTTGGCCAGCAGATTCGTGGCTGCCGCCGCCGGGGCGGCGATGCCGAGCACGACCGTGGCGGCGGCGACCGCTCCGGCTAACCAGCGTGTCCACTTCCGTGACATAGCTGCTACCTCCATGCGCAGGGGTGGCGGCCTGGGCATCGAGTGACGCACACACGTGCTGATGAAAATGGACTAGACCATTTCCCGGTGTCAAGAGAAAGTCACGTTTCCGCAGGTCAGTGGCGGTCGCGCGGGAAGTGTCAGACCCGCTTGTCATGATGGGTGCATGGCGGACGCGCTGTCGGTGTTCTCCCCCGCGACCAGGGACTGGTTCACGGGGGCCTTCGTCGCGCCCACCGCCGCCCAGCAGGGCGCCTGGTCGGCGGTGGCGGCCGGCGAGCACGCCCTGGTCGTCGCGCCGACCGGCTCCGGCAAGACGCTCGCCGCCTTCCTCTGGGCGCTGGACCGGCTGGCCTCGCAGCCGCCGCCGGAGAACAAGCAGCACCGCTGCCGCGTGCTGTACGTGTCGCCGCTGAAGGCGCTGGCGGTGGACGTGGAGCGCAACCTCCGCGCGCCGCTGGCCGGCATCAGGCAGGCCACGCACCGGCTCGGCCTGCCGGAGCCGTCGATCACCGTCGGCATGCGCACCGGCGACACGCCCGCCGAGGAGCGCCGCGCCTTCGTTCGCACGCCGCCGGACGTGCTCGTGACGACGCCCGAGTCGCTGTTCCTGATACTGACGTCGGCGGCGCGGGAGTCGCTGCGCGGCGTCGAGACCGTGATCGTGGACGAGGTGCACGCCGTCGCCGGCGGCAAGCGCGGGGCGCACCTGGCGCTGTCGCTGGAGCGGCTGGACGCGCTGCTGCCCAAGCCGGCGCAGCGGATCGGGCTGTCGGCGACCGTGCGCCCGGTGGAAGAGGTCGGCGCGTTCCTGGCCGGCGGACGGCCGCTGCGGGTGGTGCAGCCGCCGGCCAGCAAGACCATCGAGGTCACCGTCGAGGTGCCCGTCGAGGACATGGCCACGCTCGGCGAGCCGACGGGCGAGGTCAGCGGCTCGGCCGCCGGGGCGGAGCAGCGGACCTCGATCTGGCCGTCGGTGGAGCAGCGGGTGCTGGACCTGGTGCGCCAGCACCGGTCGACCATCGTGTTCGCCAACTCGCGGCGGCTGGCCGAGCGGCTGACCGCGCGACTCAACGAGCTCGCGGGTGAGGAACCCGTGGAGATGGAGCGGTTCCCGGCAGAGGCCGTCGGTGGTTCGGGGATAGCCACCGGGGCCCTGCCGGTGATCGCCAAGGCGCACCACGGCTCGATGTCACGGGACCAGCGCACCCTGGTCGAGGAGGAGCTCAAGTCGGGACGGCTGCCGTGCGTGGTCGCCACGTCCTCGCTGGAGCTGGGCATCGACATGGGCGCGGTGGACCTGGTGGTGCAGGTCGAGGCGCCGCCGACGGTGGCGTCCGGGCTGCAGCGGGTCGGCCGGGCCGGGCACCAGGTCGGCGCGGTGTCGAAGGGTGTGGTGTTCCCGAAGTTCCGCGGCGACCTGGTGGCGTGCGCGGTGGTCGCGGAGCGGATGGCCGTCGGCGCCATCGAATCCGTGCGCTATCCGCGGAATCCGCTGGACGTGCTGGCCCAGCACATCGTGTCCATGGTGGCGATGGAGCCGTGGTCGGTGACCGAGCTGGCGGCCGTGGTCCGGCGGGCCGCGCCGTTCGCGGGGCTGCCGGAGTCGGCGCTGAACTCCGTGCTGGACATGCTGGCCGGGCGGTATCCCAGCGAGGAGTTCGGCGAGCTGCGGCCGCGGATCGTCTGGGACCGGATCTCCGGCGAGCTGCGCGGCCGACCCGGCGCGCAGCGGCTGGCCGTCACCTCCGGCGGCACCATCCCCGACCGCGGGCTGTTCACCGTGATGACTCCCGGCGGCGAGGACGGCCGGCCGGGGTCGCGGGTGGGCGAGCTGGACGAGGAGATGGTGTACGAGTCGCGCGTCGGCGACAACATCCTGCTGGGCACCAGTTCCTGGCGTATCGAGGACATCACGCACGACCGGGTGATCGTCGTGCCGGCGCCGGGCCAGCCGGCCCGGCTGCCGTTCTGGAAGGGCGACAGCGTCGGCCGCCCGCTGGAACTCGGCCGTGCGCTGGGGAAGTTCGTCCGCGAGCTGTCCACCATGGACTCGGCCAAGGCCCGGGAGCGGGCCGTGTCGGCGGGGCTGGACGAGTGGGCGTGCGACAACCTGCTGTCCTACCTGGACGAGCAGAAGTCGGCGACCCGGCACGTGCCCGACGACAGAACCGTTGTGGTGGAACGGTTCCGGGATGAGCTCGGCGACTGGCGGATCGTCGTGCACTCGCCGTTCGGGGCGCAGGTGAACGCGCCGTGGGCGCTGGCGATCGGGGCGCGGCTGCGGGAACGCCGCGGGCTGGACCCGCAGGTCGCGCACTCCGACGACGGCATCGTGGTGCGGCTGCCCGAGGCGTTCGACGACACCGGGGCCGACGTGCTGCCCAGCGCCGAGGACATGCTGCTCGACCCGGAGGAGGTCGAGCAGGTCGTGGTGGCCGAGGTCGGCGGCTCGGCGCTGTTCGCCGCCCGGTTCCGGGAGTGCGCCGCGCGGTCGTTGTTGTTGCCGCGCCGGGATCCCCGGCGCCGGTCGCCGCTGTGGCAGCAGCGCCAGCGGTCCGCGCAGCTGCTGGCCGTGGCGTCCCAGTACGAGCAGTTCCCGGTCGTGCTGGAGGCCATGCGGGAGTGCGTGCAGGACGTGTACGACCTGCCCGGCCTGCGGGAACTCATGGGCGACGTGCGGGCGCGGCGGGTTCGGGTCGTCGAGGTGCAGACGCCGCAGCCCTCGCCGTTCGCGCGCAGCCTGCTGTTCGGCTACGTCGGCATGTTCCTGTACGAGACGGACACGCCGCTGGCCGAGCGCCGCGCCGCGGCGCTGTCCCTGGACACGACGCTGCTGGCCGAACTCCTCGGCTCCGAGGCGATCCGCGAGCTGCTGGACCCGGAGGTGCTCGAGGAGATCGAGCAGCAGCTCCAGCGCCTGGCGCCCGACCGGCACGCCCGCAACGTCGAGGAGACCGCGGACCTGTTGCGGCTGCTGGGAGATCTCACCGTCGAGGAGGCGGCCGAACGCGGCGCCCAGCCGGAGTGGCTGGAGCAGCTGGTCACCGAGCGGCGGGCGATCCAGGTGCGGATCGCCGGTTCGCTGCGGTACCTGGCCATCGAGGACGCCGGCCGGGTGCGTGACGCCCTCGGCGCGGCGCTTCCCGTTGGCGTGCCGGAGGTTTTCACCGAGCCCGTCGCCGATCCGCTCGGCGACCTGCTGACCCGGTATGCCCGCACCCGCGGCCCGTTCCCGGCCGCGCAGGCCGCCGCCCGGTTCGGGCTCGGCGTCGCCGTCGTGCACGGCGTGCTGGACCGGATGGCCGGTGCCGGCCGATTGGTTCGCGGCGAACTGCGGCCCGGCGGAATGGGCACCGAGTACTGCGACGCCGAGGTGCTGCGGCGGCTCCGCCGGGCGTCGCTGGCCCGGCTGCGGGCCGAGGTCGAGCCCGTCGAGCAGGCCGCCTACGGTCGGTTCTTGCCCGGCTGGCACGGCGTCTCCCGCCGGCTGCGGTCCGCGCCGACCGTCGACGACGTGCTGTCCGTCGTGGAACAGCTGGCCGGGGCGCCGCTGCCGGCGAGCGGGTTGGAGTCGTTGATCCTGCCTTCCCGGCTGCCCGGCTACAACCCCGCGCTGCTGGACGAGCTCACCGCCACCGGCGAGGTCACCTGGGCCGGCTGCGGCGCGCTGGCCGGCGGCGACGGGTGGATCGCGTTGGCGCCCGCCGACGTCGCCGACCTCGTGCTGCCCGATCTCGACGAGACCGTGCCGGAGTCGCCGCTGCACTCCGGCGTGCTGACGGCCTTGGCGGGCGGGGCGCTGTTCTTCCGTCAGCTCACCGACCGGGTCACCGGCCTCGTCGAGGATCCGGTGGACGATCCGGCCGTTGTCACCGCGCTGTGGGACCTCGTGTGGGCCGGGCTCGTCACCAACGACACGTTGGCGCCGCTGCGTTCCCTCGTCTCCGGGCGCGGCGCCGCCCACCGACCGCGGCGGCCCACGCCTCGCGGCCGCTACGCCCGGCTGGGGCGGGCGCAGATGCCCAGCCGTACCGGTCCGCCCACCGTCTCGGGCCGGTGGTCGCTGGTGCCGGCGCGGGAGTCCGACCCGACCCGGCGGGCCCACGCCCGGGCCGAGGTCTTCCTCGAGCGGCACGGAGTTCTCACCCGCGGCGCCCTCGACACCGAGCGGGTGTCCGGCGGCTTCAGCGGCGTGTACCGGGTTCTTCGCGCCATGGAGGACTCCGGCCAGGTTGTCCGTGGTTACGTCGTCGACGGGCTCGGCGCCGCCCAGTTCGCCGCCCGTGGGGCTGTCGACCGCCTGCGGGCCCTGTCCCGTCCCGGCGAGACCTCCCTCGACGCCCTGGTGCTGGCGGCCGCCGACCCCGCCCAGCCCTACGGCGCCGCCCTGCCGTGGCCCGATCCGGTCGGCGACGGCAAGCACCGCCCCGCCCGCAAGGCCGGCGCCCTCGCCGTGCTCGTCGACGGCGTCGCCGCCCTGTACGTCGAACGCGGCGGGCGGTCCCTGCTGTCCTTCACCGAGTCCGAGCCCGAACTCCGCCAGGCCGCCGAGGCCCTTGCCCGCTCCGTCCGCGACGGCTGGCTCGGCCAGCTGGCCGTGCAACGCGCCGACGGCGAGGGGGCTTTGGGCTCCAAGCTGTCGGTGGTGCTCCAGGACGCCGGCTTCCGCGCCACCCCCAAGGGATTGCGCCTCCGCGCCTGACCGCTCCTGCTTCGCACGTGAGTGGCTCACTTGCCCCCTGGCGCGAAATGAGCCACTCACGTGCGAAAGGGACCTAGCCGATGGTGCTGTAGGCGCTCAGTGCCGGCTGGCCGCCGAGGTGGACGTAGAGGACCGTGCTGTCGGCCGGGATCTCCTTGCGGCTCACCAGATCGATCAGGCCCGCCATCGACTTGCCCTCGTACACCGGATCGGTGATCATGCCCTCGGTTCGGGCCGCCAGCCGCATGGCCTCCAGAGTGGACTCATCGGGCACGCCGTAGATGCCGGCGTGGTAGCGGTCGTCGAGGATGACCTCCAGCGGCTCGGCGCCGATCAGCGCCGCCGTCGCGGTGGCGATGCGCGTGACCTGGTCGAACGTTTCCTTGGGCTTGGCCGAGGCGTCGATGCCGATGACCCGCCGGTCCCGCCGGTCGGTGAAGCCGGCGAGCATGCCGGCCTGGGTCCCGCCCGTCACCGAGCACACGATGATCGTGTCGAAGAAGACGCCCAGTTCGCGTTCCTGCTGCTCCAGCTCACGCGACCAGCCCGCGAACCCCAGCCCGCCGAGCGGGTGGTCCGAGGCGCCGGCCGGGATCGCGTACGGTTTGCCGCCGGCGTGCTCGATCTCCGCGATCGCGTCCTGCCAGCTCTGCTTGAACTCGATGCCGAACTCCGACCGCACCAGGCGGACGTCCGCGCCCATCAGGCGGCTCAGCTGGATGTTGCCCACGCGGTCGTAGCCCGGGTCCTCCCACTCCACCCAGCTTTCCTGCACCAGCACGCACTTCAGCCCCGCCCGCGCCGCCGCGCCGGCCACCTGGCGGGTGTGGTTCGACTGCACGCCGCCGATCGACACCAGCGTGTCGCACCCCTGCGCCAGCGCCTCTGCCACCAGGTACTCCAGCTTGCGGGTCTTGTTGCCGCCGTAAGCGATGCCGCTGTTGCAGTCCTCACGCTTCGCCCACACCCTCGCGCCACCAAGGTGATCGCTCAGCCGCTCCAGCGGATGCACCGGCGACGGCCCGAACGTCAGCGGATAACGCGCGAAGTCCTCAAGCCCCATGGGAAGGCTCCAATCGGTCTGGTGGTCGGCGATGGTCGGGAGGGCCACACGGGAGGGCAGGAATGTGCGCGGCCGGACGGATCACACGGTCAGGCGAGCAGGGCATCGTTCGGATGGTCGGCGGCCGGATCTGGCTCGCTGCCGGGCAGTTCGGATGGTCGGCGGGATCCGGGTCGCTGCCGGCCGGTTCGGATGGTCGGCGAGCCCGCACTAGTCCGCGGGATCGGTGGACGGGGTCTCGCCCGCGGTGGTCTGGTCGGCCAGCTCCGCGGCGAGGGTGGCCCAGTTGCGTTCGGTGAGGCGGCTGGCCAGGTCGCCGTCGCCTTGCTCGCAGGCAACGACGATCTCCTCGTGCATGGCGACGGAATCCACGCCGCAGCTGGACGAGAAGCGTTGGTACTCAAGGCGTCGCACCAGCGGGGTGTAGCGCTGGATGGTGGCGGCCACGGCGAAGTTGCCGCAGGCCTCGACGGGGATGCGGTGAAAGTCGTCGTCGGCGGCGAGGGCCTCGGCGATGTCGGGTGCGGTGAGGGCGGCGGCGAAGCGGGAGTTGTGGGAACGCATGCGGGCCAGGTCGTCGGGAGTCAACAGGGGCACGGCGAGGCGGAGGGCGAGGCCGTGCATGGCCTGGACGACCTGGAGGGCGTCGCGGACGGCGACGGGGTCGATGGGGGTGACGCGGGTGTAGCTGTGCGGCTTGGACTCGACCAGGCCTTCCTCGGCGAGGTGGCTGAGGGCCTCCCGGACGGGGGTGCGGGAGAGGCCGAGGCGCGCGGCGAGGTCGAGGTCGCGGATGGCCTCGCCCGGAACGAGGTCGCCGGAGACGATGGCCTGGCGGATCGTGGCCAGGGCACGATCCCGCAGGAGCGGCCGGTCCAGGCGACTAATATATTGCATTTCGGTAGCGTGACCTGCTGGGACGCATTCGTCAAGGGGCTACGGTGCTCCGGTGGATCCCACACTCACGGCCGTGCTGGTCGGCGTCGCGGTGCTGGTGCTGCTCCTCGCGGTGGCGGGCCGCGGCGGCTCGACCAAGCAGCTCGAACGGCGGCTGGATCGTCTGGAACGCAAGCTCGACGTGCTCATGCAGCACCTCGACGTGCCGCAGCCGGGACTCGCCGGCCCGGACCTCGCGGTGGACCAGGACGTCGTCGCCCTGGCCCGGGCGGGCCGTAAGATCGAGGCGATCAAGCGCTACCGGGAGCTCACGGGAGTGGGACTCAAGGAGGCGAAGGACGCGGTGGAACGGATCCACTGAAGGAACCGCGAGGCACGCGGGAACCTGCGGAGCCACCAGGAACCGGCGAGACGCGCGGAGCGGGCGCGCCTCGCCGGTTCGGGGGCCGGCCGGTACGGGAACCGGCCGGACCGCTCAGTGGGTGGCCAGGCGGAGCAGGGCCCAGAGGGCGGCGACGGCGTCCATGTCGCCGGTGATCCGGACGGCGGTGAAGGGCAACCGCCCCCACAGCCACAGGTAGACGGTCATGGGCTCGCCGGTCACCGTGGCCTGGGCGGACTTGGTGTCGGCGGGCGAGGCGCGCCAGGCGGCCTTGTTGTCGCCATGGGACGTCACCAGCCACACCCGGCCGCCGGAGCGGACGGCGACCTTGAACTCGGAGCTGCCGGAGACTCCTATCACCGACAGGCGGTGGGCGAACCAGAGCGTCAGGGCCTCGTCCACCCCGTCGACGGCGACGTCGTCGTCGACGGTGAAGACCTCGGTGTGGGTGGCCGACTGGAGGTCGACGCGGTGGATGGTGGCCTCGTGGGCCATCCGACGGCGCCAGAAGCCGTAGGTCTGGTCCAAGGTCCACCACGTGGTGCACACCTCGTCGGCGGGATGTGCAGCCAACTCATCGACCAGCTCGTGCAGCCCGCCCCGCAGGAACTCGACCAGTGCGCCGCCGGGCGGCGGCTCGCTCTCCCACCGCACGGGCCCGTTCCCGCCGCGCAGCCGCGCGGCGACCATCCGGAACACACCGCCGACATGACGGACGGTGTCCGCCAGGGTGGAGGTGGGCTTGCTGGGAATGGGCAGGTCCGGCCGGGCGCCGTCGGCCGTGTCGGCCATCAGCTCTCCCTCGGCGACGAGAACGTCGAGCAACCTGTCGTGGTCGATGAGTGCCCGCCCGGTCACCGCCCCGCCCCGTGCACGGCACGGTCGACGAGCTCGACGAACTGACCGGCCTGCCGGACGAGGTCGTCGGCGCTGCGGGCGGACACGAGCCGGGTGATGCCGGACTCGACGGCGTGCCGGGTGGACGCGCACGACTGGAAGAAGGCGCCCCACTCGGCGAACTCGGGGGCGACCTTGGCCAGCAGCACCCACGCGCTCATGGGCTTGGTGCGGGTGCGGTGCGGCCGCCCGCGCAGGGCGAGCACGGCGGCGGCGGCCCGCAGGGCGGCAAGGTGCGCCCGCACGAAGCGCTCGGCGGGGTCGGCCTCCTGCTCGGCCTGCAGCAGCCCCTGCCGGGCCTGGGCGAGCAGCGTCCGCGCCGACGGCGACGCGCCGGGCGACGGAACCGCGCGAAGTCGGGACCTGGGCGGGGTGGACACCAGGAACGACTCGGGAAGACGAACGGGCACAGACATCAGCGGCCTCCTCGCAGGCGTCGTGGCTCGACGTCTCCGCCGTGGGGAAGCCGGCGGCTCGGATCGAACGTCTGTTCGATACTTCGAGAATAGCGCGTAGCCGACGGCGGGTTCAAGCCCGCGCCGGAACAGGGGTCACTTCCCCTCGGACGGCCCAGCCGTGGTGTCATTGGCTGCGTGAGCGATCAGGAGCACCCAGGGGTGAGCACGGTCCGCAACGCGCTGCGGGCGGCGGGGGCGACCGATGCGGCCGCCGGGATCCGGGTGCTCGACGACGCGGTGCGCACGGCGTCCGCCGCGGCGGACGCGGTCGAGGTGCCGGTCGGCGCGATCGCGAACAGCCTGTTCTTCCTCGCCGACGGCAAGCCGCTGCTGGTGCTGACGTCCGGCGCGCACCGCGCGGACACCAAGCGCCTGGCCGAACTCGTCGGCGTGCGGAAGGTGCAGCGCGCGGACCCCGATGCCGTCCGAACGCACACTGGTCAGGTGATCGGCGGCGTCTCGCCCGTCGGCCACCCCGAAAAGATCCGTACCCTGGTGGACGTGCACCTCGCCGAGTACGACGTCGTCTGGGCCGCCGCCGGGCATCCCAATGCCGTCTACCCGACGACGTTCGACGAGTTGGTCGCCGTCACCGGCGGAACCCCTGCGACCGTGGCCGGAGACCAGCAATGACAGCGTCGCCACGCACCGAGCGACTGGTCGAGTTCAGCGCCGAGACGCTGCGGGCCCGCCTGCCGGAGGCGCTCAACCTGTACGTCACCGCGATGCGCTACCCCAGCGGCACCGCCCAGCAGCGCGCCCCCATGTGGCTGGCGCACATGATCCGGGCGGGCTGGCGCTGCGTCGGCGCGCTCGACCAGGAAGGCGCGCTGGTCGGCATCTGCTACGGCTATCGCGGCGCCGCCGGCCAGTGGTGGCACGAGCAGGTCCGCCGCGGTCTCACCGCGGTGTCCACGCCGACCGCCGTCGACGAGTGGATGCGCGACTACTTCGAGCTGACCGAGCTGCACGTGTCGCCGGACGCGCAGGGCCGCGGCATCGGCGAGCGGCTGCTGCGCGGGCTGCTGGACGGCGTCACCTCCGAGCGGGTCCTGCTGTCCACGCCGGAGGGTCCGTCCCGGGCGTGGCGGCTGTACCGACGGGTCGGCTTCCAGGATGTGTTGCGGCACTACCACTTCGCCGGCGACCCCCGGCCGTTTGCCGTGCTGGGCCGCACCCTCCCGATCGAACCGGCCTGATCCGACCGGGAGGGTGAGCAACCCTCAGATCTGGGCGAGCCGCTCCCGCAGCGTGTCCAGGCCCATCGAGCCCATCTCCAACGCCTGCTTGTGGAACGCCTTCAGGTCGAAGGCGTCGCCCTGGCGGGCGCGGGCCTCGTCGCGGGCGGCCAGCCACAGCCGCTCGCCGAGCTTGTACGACGGCGCCTGCCCCGGCCAGCCGAGGTAGCGGTCGATCTCGTCGCGCACGTGGGCGGGGTCGGTGATCGTCCGGGTCAGCATGAACTCCAGGCCCAGCTCCGGCGTCCAGCGCTCGCCCTCGTGGAATCCGGTGCCGGCCGGGATCTCCAGCTCCAGGTGCATGCCGAGGTCGACGATCACCCGCGCGGCCCGGAACAGGTGGCCGTCGAGCATGCCGAGCAGGTCGCCGTCGTCGTCGAGGTAGCCGAGCTCGCGCACGAGCCGCTCGGCGTACAGCGCCCAGCCCTCGCCGTGGCCGGAGACCCAGCACATCAGCCGCTGGAACCGGTTGAGCTGGTCGGCCCGGTAGACCGCGGTGGCGAACTGCAGGTGATGGCCGGGCACGCCCTCGTGGTAGACGGTGGTGGTCTCGCGCCAGGTGGAGAACTCCTCGCGGTCGGCGGGCACCGACCACCACATCGCGCCCGGCCGGCTGAAGTCGTCGGTCGGGCCGATGTAGTACGCGCCGACGGTGCCGCCGGGCGGCGCGATCTTGCATTCCAGCGCCATCAACGGGTCGGGGATGTCGAAGTGCACGCCGCGCATGTCGGCCAGGGCCTTGTCGGACAGCCCCTGCATCCAGTCGCGCAGCGCGTCCTGGCCGTGCAGCTGGTAGCGCGGGTCGGCGTCCAGCACCGCGGCGGCCTCGGCCAGCGTCGCGCCGCCGCGGATGCGGTTGGCGACCTGCTTCATCTCCGTCTCGATGCGGGAGAACTCCTCCCAGCCCCACTCGTACGCCTCCTGGAGGTCGAGCTGGGCGCCGGTGAAGTAGCGGGAGTTCAGCCGGTACACGTCCACGCCGACGGCGTCCTTGGCGGGCGCCTTCGGGGCGAGTTCGTCACGCAGGAAGGTGGCCAGGTCGGCGTAGCCCTGGGCGGCCGCGTTGGCGCCGGTCTCCAGCCGGGTGCGCAGCGCGTCGTCGACGCCCTCGGCGCGGGCGATCATCGTGGCGAAGAAGGACGATCCGCCGCGCAGGCCCGCCCACGTGTCGCACTGCTCCGCGACACGGGTCACCTGGCGCAGCGCCGACACCACGCCGCGGTCGGCCGCCTTGGCCAGCGACGCCCGCAGCCCGGCCAGCGCCTGCGGCACCTTGGTCAGCCGGGTGGCGATGGTCGACCACTGCTCGGCGGTCTCGGTCGGCATGAGGTCGAACAGCTGCCGCAGGTCCTGCACGGGGCTCGCGATCACGTTCAGCGAGGACAGGTCCAGCCCGGCGTCGTGGAACTCCAGCAAGAGCCCGTTGCGCTCCAGGAACACGGCCTTGGCCGCCCGCTCCGAGTCGTCGGCGGGTTCGGCCGCCCCGATCTCGCGCACGGCCCGGGCGGTCAGCTCGGCCCGGCTCTCGTGGCCCTCGGGCGAATAGTCCGTCAGGTCCTCGTCGTACCCCGTGATGCCGAGGTGGGTCGCCGCGTTCGGGTCCAGAGCGGCGTAGTCCGCGACGAAGTCGTCGCTCAGCTGATGCACGCCTCGTGGGGTGGATGACATGTTCGGCACGCTACCCGGCCACACCGACACCTCCGTAGCTCCTTCGGGCGGTGATCCGCCGGGAAGTCCGGTCCTGCTGGCAGGATGACCCGGTGCTGTCAAGGCTTGTGGCCAGGCCGTTCCCCCGGATCGTCGGGCTCTCGCTCGCGTTCACGGCCGCCGTGGTGATGTTGACGGGCTGTGTCCGCGCCCGCGCCGACCTGACCGTGTCCGGCGACTTCAAGGTGTCCGGCACGATGATCGCCGCCACCGTGCCGGCCTCCCCCGACGACCACGGCCCGCAGCTGTCGATCCCGTCCGATCTGGGCGAGGAGGTGATGGTGCAGCCGTACAGCGCGGACGGCTACGTCGGCACCCAGTTGTCGTTCAGCGACCTGGAGTTCGACCAGTTCACCACGCTCGTCGGCGGGTCGAGCGCCGCCAGCAGCAACTACCAGCTGCTGCTGCGCCGGGTCGGCGACCTGGTCTACTTCACCGGCTCCGTCGACCTGCGCACGGTGCCGGCCGACCACTCCGACGTCGAGCTGAAGATGACCTTTCCGGCCGGCGTGACCAGCGCGACGGGGTCGGTCGACGACGACACCGTCACCTGGAACCCGAAGCCCGGCTCGATCACGTCGCTGTCGGCGACGTCCGACCTGTCGACGCTGGCGACCGCGTCGTGGATGCGCTGGAGCGTGCTCGTCGCGGCGCTGCTGGTCGGCTCGGTGCTGGTGATCAGCGTGCTCGCGTTGCGGGCGCACCGCCGCAGCCTGCGGGTCCGCCGCCGCTGAAACCTGGTCCCGTACACCCGAAAACGGGGCGTGCCCCGCAGGGCCCGCCCCGTTTCTCGTCGACCGTGATCAGCCGGCGGTGTTCGAGCTGTTGTCGGCGTTGGAGCCGATGTACTCGAGGTAGCTGCTGATCGGCAGCGTGTTGCCCGCGAACTGGATCGGCAGGTAGTCGGACTCCTGCAGGTCGCCACCGCCGCCCAGCACGTTGGAGGCGTTGGTGTGGCTGGCACCGGAGCCGTCCACGTACTCCTCGCTGGAGACCGGCACGTGGTTGTCCACGATCTGGATCGGCACGTAGTGCGTGACCTGGGTGTCCCCGCCGTCGTGCAGGACCAGGTCGTTCGGGGCGTCCGCGAACGCCGGCGAGCCGACGATCATCAGACCGGCCGCGACGCCAGCGATCATTCCGGCTTTCTTCAGCACGGACTCCACACTCCTTGAGTTGCACCGCTTCTTCATGAAGACACCGCACCGGCGAAACCGCCGAAGCCGTGCAGGCGTGAAAACTACCGCCATTCGGAGCAACTTCGCCTCGTCACGACCCCATTGAGTGACAGTTCGATCGCACGGCGTGTCGCCACCGGCACCCGGGCTGACCAGGCCGTTCACCCACCCGACCGGTCGGGGTGTGTCACCCGGCCGAACGATCATGCGCGGGCCGGTGCAGGCCCAGCCGCTCGACCACCTCGGTCGTCGCCTTGGACATGTTGAACGTGTAGAAGTGCACGCCCGGCACGCCCTCGTCGATCAGCCGCTGCGCCAGCTCGGTCACGATGTCGATGCCCTCGGCGCGGAACGCCTTCGGGTCGTCGACCAGCGGATCCAGCCGGCGGGCCAGCGATGGCGGTACCGGGGCGCCGGACAGCTCGACCGTCTTGCGCAGCGTCCGGACCGTGGTCAGCGGCAGGATCCCGGGCAGCAGCGGGGCGTCACAGCCCCGCTTGGCCAGCCGGTCCCGCAACCGCAGGAAGTCCTCGGCCTCGAAGAACAGCTGCGCGATGGCGAAGCCGGCGCCGGCCCGGAACTTCCGCACCAGGTTCTCCGTGTCGGAGTCCAGGTCGGTCGAGCGGGGATGCCCGTACGGGAACGCCGCCACCCCGACGCAGAAGTCGCCGAGCTGCTTGACCAGGGCGACCAGCTCCTCGGCGTAGGTCAGGCCCTGCGGGTGCCTGATCCACTCGCCGTTGGGGTCGCCGGGCGGGTCGCCCCGCACGGCCAGGATGTTGCGCACGCCCACCGCGGCGTACCAGCCGATGACGTTGCGCAGCTCCGCCACCGAGTGGTCCACGGCCGTCAGGTGTGCCATCGGCAACAGCGACGTCTCCTGCACCACACGACCGGTGGTCCGGATCGTGCGATCGCGGCTGGACCCGCCGGCCCCGTAGGTGACCGACATGAACGCCGGCTCCAGGCCCTCCAACTGCCGGATCGCCAGCCAAAGCCGCTGCTCATCGGCCTCGTCGCGGGGCGGGAAGAACTCCACCGAGAACACCGGATCAGGCCCGTGGAGTCGCTCGACCACCGACGTCATGACTCAAGATTACGGGGAGGAGCCTCGCCAGTGGCGCCCGCGCCGGGCCACGTACTGTTGGCAATGCACGCGTTGGGCGCACGACGGAGGTTGGCATGAGCAAGCCGGGCATTCTGGCCGAGCTTTGGCCGGACCAGCCCAGCGACGACCCGACGGCGTTGCACCCCTGCGACACCGGCTTCCTCGGCCTGGTCGAGCGGGCGCTGACCGACTACCTCAACCGCCGCCGCACCGAGGCGGCGCTGGTGGACGAGAACTTCGCGATCGCGGTGGACGCCCTCGCCGACTTCGTGCTGGGCGGCGGCAAGCGGATCCGGCCGACGTTCGCCTGGTGGGGCTGGCGCGGTGCGGGCGGCGACCCGCGCGACGCGGGCACCGACGCCGTGGTGATGGCCGTCAGCGCGCTGGAGCTGATCCAGGCGTGCGCGCTCGTGCACGACGACCTGATGGACGCCTCGGCGGTGCGCCGAGGCTCGCCGACCGTGCACGTCGCCTTCGCGGACATGCACCGGTCTTCGCACTGGGCCGGTACCGCGGAGCGGTTCGGGCAGGCGTCGGCGGTGCTGCTCGGCGACCTCGCGCTGGCTTGGGCCGACGACATGCTCCGTGAGTCCGGCCTCGGCGCCGGCCAGCTGCACCGGGCGTACGAGCCGTGGCGGGCGATGCGTACGGAGATGCTCGCCGGGCAGTACCTCGACGTGCTGACGCAGGCGCACGCCGACGAGTCGGCGGAGGCGGCGCTGCGGGTGGACCGGCTGAAGACCGCCGCCTACACCGTGGAGCGGCCGTTGCACCTCGGCGCCGTGCTGGCGGGTGCCGGTGACGGGCTGGTGCAGGGGCTGCGGCAGTTCGGCGTGGACATCGGCCTGGCCTTCCAGCTGCGGGACGACCTGCTCGGCGTGTTCGGCGACCCGGCCGTCACGGGCAAGCCGGCCGGTGACGACCTCCGTGAGGGCAAGCGCACGCTGCTCGTGTCGCTGGGCCTCCGCCACGCCGAGGAGCAGCGCCGGTTCGACGACGCCACGCGGCTCCGGTCGGCGATCGGCCGGCACGACCTCGACGAGCCCGCCGTGGACGTGATCCGCGACCTGCTGGTCGACCTGGGCGCGGTGGCGGCCGTGGAGGCACGCATCGCCGAGCTGCGCGACCAGGCGCTGGCGACGCTGGCCGCGACACCGGTGGCCGAACCCGCCGCGTCCGAGCTCGCGCGCCTGGCAGTCGCCGCGACCAGGCGTAACCACTGACATGAAAGCCATCAAGGGGCACACGGACCACGTCGTCGTGGTCGGCGCCGGGCTGGCCGGGCTCTCCACGGCGCTGCACCTGCTCGGCGCGGGCCGGCGGGTGACCGTCGTCGAACGCGACCGGGTCCCGGGCGGGCGGGCCGGGCAGCTCGACGTCGACGGCTACCGGCTGGACACCGGCCCGACCGTGCTGACCATGCCCGAGCTGCTCGACGAGGCCTTCTCGGCGGTCGGCGACTCGCTGGCGGCGCGCCTGGACCTCGTGCCGCTGCATCCCGCGTACGTGGCGCGGTTCCCGGACGGCAGCTCCATCGACGTGCACAGCGACGCCGACGCCATGGAGGCGGAGGTGCTGCGGGTGGCCGGGCCGGGCGAGGCGGCGGGGTATCGGCGGCTACGGCAGTGGCTGACCGGGCTGTACGTCGCTGAGCGCGACCGGTTCATCGGCGCGAACTTCGACTCGCCGCTCGACCTGGTCGGGCCGTCGCTGGCCCGGCTGGCCGGCATGGGTGCGTTCGGGAGCCTGGGCGCGAAGGTCGGCGGCTTCGTCAAGGACCGCCGGCTGCGGCGAATCTTCTCGTTCCAGTCGCTGTACGCCGGCGTGCCGCCGGAGCGGGCGCTCGCGGCGTACGCGGTGATCGCGTACATGGACACCGTCGCCGGCGTGTGGTTCCCGCGCGGCGGCATGCGGAGCGTGCCGGAGGCGATGGCGGCCTCGGCGGCCCGGGCGGGCGCGGAGTTCCGCTACGGCACGACCGTCGCGTGGCTGGAGCGCATCGGGTCGCGGGTGGCGGCCGTGCGGACGACCCATGGTGAGCGGATCGCCTGTGACGCCGTGGTTCTGACGCCGGACCTGCCGGCTTCGTACCGGCTGCTGGGGCATCTGCCGCGGCGGGTCGTGCCACTGAGGTGGTCGCCGTCGGCCTTCGTGCTGCACGCCGGCGTGGACCGGTCGTGGGAGACGTTGGGGCATCACACGATCTCGTTCGGGGCGGCCTGGAAGCGCACGTTCTCGGAGATCACTTCGCTCGGGCGGCTGATGAGCGATCCGTCGCTGCTGATCACCCGTCCGACCGCGACGGACGCCTCGTTGGCGCCGGAGGGCCGGCAGCTGCTGTCGGTGCTGGCCCCGACGCCGAACCTGGAGCTGGCTCCGATCGACTGGGACCGGGTGGCGCCGGCATACCGGGACGAGCTGGTGGGTCTGCTGGAGGAGCGGGGGCTGACCGGCCTCGGCGATTCGGTCACCGTGGAACGGGTGCTCACGCCGTCCGACTGGGCCCGGCAAGGGCTGGCCGCGGGGACGCCGTTCGCCGCCGCGCACACGTTTGCGCAGACCGGTCCGTTCCGGCCGCGGAACCTGCTGCGGGGCATCGACAACGTGGTGCTGGCCGGCTGCGGGACGACGCCGGGGGTGGGCATCCCGCCGGTGCTGATCTCGGGGCGGCTGGCGGCCGACCGGATCACCGGCGGGCGGGCGGCGGCCAGTGGATCGTCACATCACGATCTGGCCCGCTCAGCCACCTGATCGTGCGAGAGTGGCCGCTGTGCTCATCCCGGAGGCGACCGACGACACCAGCACCGCGCCCCGCGGTGTGCGCGAGAAGTTCCTGCTGACGCTGCGCACCCCGCGCAGGGGGCGCGGCTTCTGGTACGGCTTGGCGATCGATGTGCTCTGGCCGTTCGTGATGATCTTCACGCGGTCGGGTTGGCATGGCGGGCGGCACATACCTGCCGAGGGGCCGGTGCTGATCGCCAGCAACCACGTGTCCTTCGCGGATCCGGTGACGGTGACGGCGTACGTGCTGGCGCACGGGAGGATTCCGCGGTATCTGGCGAAGGCCGGGCTGTGGAAGGTTCCGGTGGTACGGAGCGTGCTGGCGGGTGGGCGGCACATTCCCGTGCATCGGGGGACGTCGAAGGCGACCGATGCTTACCGGGATGCGGTGAAGGCAGTTGAGGCCGGGGAGTGCGTGCTGGTGTTCCCGGAGGGGACGTTCACCGCGGATCCCGACGGGTGGCCGTCGGTGAAGCAGGCCAAGAGCGGCATCGCGCGGCTGGCGTTGGCGACCGGGGCACCGGTGGTGCCGATCGGGCACTGGGGGACGCAGTTCGTGTTGCCGCCGAAGGGGCGGTTTCCGCGGTTGTTGCCGCGACGGCGGGTGGTGATCTGCACCGGGGAGCCGGTGGATTTGGCGGATCTGCTGGGGCAGGAGCCGACTCGGGAAGTGGTGGAGGAGGCGACGCGGCGGATCGTGAAGGGGATCGTGGAGCAGGTGGAGAGGGCTCGGGGGGAGAAGGCGCCTCGGGGGGTTTGAGGGGGGCTTCTGTTGGGTCGCGTGGATTTGGTGTGGAGCCTCTGGACGACGGCGCTCAGGGCTGTTTAGGGGCAGGCAGAGCCTGCCCTGAGTCGCTGTCAATTGCATGCCATCGTCCACCTCCACACAAAATCCACGCTTCGCTCAGCGCTTCCCCGATCCCCCAGGGCGCACAGCGCCGGGAGTCGGCGATTATGCATGAAACAATCACCCGTTAGTGATTCGAGTTCGATCTTCGCCGAGCATATTCTAGACACATGGAAGAACTCACCCTCGACATGGAGAACCAGGAGCCCTGCGGGGCCCTGTTTGACCTGTTGGCGAGGGTGGACATTCCCGGCCTCTCCGATCAGGAGAAGGTCACCGCCTACATTCTGGCCGGCAAGATCGCCGCATTCGGCCACGCCATCCAGCTGGAGGTCCTCCACCACGTCGACGACCTCACCGAACTGGCCATGGCCGGCCACGAACCCGAGCGGGCGTTGGGACAACGCAAGGAATTCAGCCGGGTGGTCGAGACACTGCCCCGCCTGTTCGCCCAGCTGCGGCGCGGGGAAATCGACCAGCGGCGGCTGGAGGTCGTGGATGAGCGGGTCGCCCACCTGCCCACCCAGGCCCTGGTCACCCAGGTCGAGGACTCCCTGGTCGAGGTCGCTGCGGGGTTGAACCGCAGCCAACTCGCCCGGCAGACGACGAAGTTGGTCGCGCTGGCCGATCCCGACGGTAGCGACCAGCGCTGTCAGCGCGCCAAAGCCGAGCGGCGGGTTGAGTTCACGCCGCTGCCGGACGGGATGGCCCAGCTCAAGGCGGTGCTGCCCGCTGTGGAGGCCCGCATGGTCTACGACCTGCTCAACGCTGATGTCGCCGAGCTACCCAAAGACGACCGGACCACCGACCAGAAGCGGGCCGACGCCTTCCTCGACCGTTTCCTCGCCAACACCAAGGACCGCCAGGTCCAGGTCCATGTGACGATCCCCGTCGAGACCCTCATCGGCCTGACCAAAGAGCCCGGCCTGCTGGACGGCTACGGCCCCATCCCCGCCGAACTCGCCTGCGAACTGGCCATGCAAGGCCCCTGGCGCGGGATCCTGCTCGACCAGTACCGCCACGCCACCGCCATGAGCACCGCCAAGTACCGGCCCACCGCCCCCATGCGCGAGATGGTCAAGGTCCATGACGGCGGCCTCTGCACCGCCCCCGGCTGCACCAGCCCTATCCGCGAACTCGACCACGTCATCCCCTGGCCCAAGGGCAAAACCAAGGCCACCCAACTCAAGGGCCTGTGTTCCTGGCACCACCACCGCAAACACGACAACTACACGGTGACCCTGGATTCCGACGGCACCATCCGCTGGACCACACCCCAGGGCCGGGTCCATACCACCCGACCCCACCAATACTGACCCGCCCCCGCCCCCCATTCTTTGACAACTCCACAGCGAACGAAACCCGCCCACCCCAACCTGCCGGAGCCCTTTCACCACCTCCACCCCACACTTGGGCCGATTTTGTGTGGAGGTGGACGATGGCATACAATTGACAGCAACTCAGGGCAGGCTCTGCCTGCCCCTAAACAGCCCTGAGTGCCATCGTCCAGAGGCTCCACACCAAATCGGCCCACCCAACACCACATAAACCCGCCACGGCCCGACAGAGAAATCTCACGCACTCATCAATCACCAAATCCCCGCCTCACCGCCAGGCGTCCCGCTCCTCCTCCAACACCACGTCCTTGCTCACCGGTCCCGCCCCCACGGTCACCAGATCCGCACTCGGATGCCGCCCCGGGCTGGATGCGATCAGCAAATACGTCCCGCTCTCCGGCACCTCGATCCGGTACCGCCCGTCATCTGCCGGCACGGACCGCCCCACCTGCCGTCCCTTGCCATCGACCAGGGTCAAAGCCGCGTCCACAACCGGCTCCCCGGCCCCGTCCCGGACCTGCCCGAGCAGCCGTGACGTGACCCGGTCGACCTCTTCCGCGGGCTCGGTCTCGGTGTCGTCGGCCAACCCGAGCGGCCGAGCCAGCGCCACCACCAGCTCGTCGAGATGGTCGACGCTGGCCATGATCCGCCGCCCGACGGCGTCATCGGCCTCAGCATTGCCTTCGGCGAGATGCCGCGGCCGCACGTGCGTCGACAGAGCGTCACCGGCGACGACCCGTTCCCGCCCACCCGCCCCGTCATCCCCGCCGACCGCCCCGATCAGTCGACTCAGGTTCTCCGCGATCCGACCGCTCGTCCGCGGCAACCGATCGTCCTGCGCCAGCAACGCCGGCTCGGCGTTCGCCGCCAGATTCCGGGCGTGGTAGGCCGCGCTGCCGAGAATCGCCAGCATGTGCCGGAGTTCGCTGCGCTGGTTCCGGTACGGGCTGATCACATGGGTCATCGGCTCGGCCGCCTTGCGCAGGTCGGCCAGTTTCTTGTCGATCTCTCGGGACTGGTCGATGAGATCCACGTTGTCGGCGTCCCGCAGCAGCCCGGTGGCGTCCTGGATGAACTGTCGCAGCGCCTGCAGCACGGCGGCGACGTCCTCCTTGATGATCGTCCGGGTCTTGGTCGGCAGCACCAGCACCGCCGCGATCCCGCCGCCCAGCGCGCCGATGATGGTCTCCTCCAGCCGCAGCACCAGCACCTCGGGCGTGAAGGTGCCGATCAGGCTGTACAGCAGCGCCAGCATCATCGTCATGAAGAAGGTCATCAGCCCGTACGAGACCTGCACGACGTACACGCCCAGGCTGATGCACCCGATGATCAGAATGAGGATGAGCGCGTTCTGCCCCGACACCAGGGTCGCGGCGACCATGCCGGCGAGGATGCCCAGCAGCGTGCCGATGGTCCGACGGAAGCCCCGGATCAGGATGTCGCCACGGGAGGTCGTGTTGGCGAACACCAGGAACGCCGTGATCACCGCCCAGTACCAGCGCTGGGTCGACACGAACTCCCCGCCCAGGATGGCCAAGCCCGCGCCGATCACCGCCTGGATCGCCTGCCGCGTCGTCAGCCGCAAGCCCTCCTGGGGCGCGGGCGGTGTCGACGACTGGTCGGACGCCGGTTCCTCGACCCGGCGATGCCGGCCGGCGTGCTCCTCCGTGACGGCGGCGAGCATGTCCGACTCCAGCTCGGCCCGGGCGGACGTGATGCTGACGGCCAGTTCCCGGATCGCCCGGCGCAGCCGGGTCACGTGCGGCGGGTTGTCCAGGGCGTCGAGCTGCCGGCCGATCTCGCTGAGCCGGCTGATCGACATGTCGTCCTCGTACACCAGTGCCGGCCGCGGATCCCGGCCCGCCAGCAGCCGCAGCTCCTGCAGCTCGGCGACCAGCCCCGACCGCAGCTCCGCCGGGATCTCCGCGCCCGCGACCAGCCGGCGGGCGGCGATGGCCAGCCGTTCGCCGGTCAGCTCGATGTCGACGACGTCCAGCTGCCACTGGTCGAACTGCGCCGGCTCGACCAGCTCGGCCAGCTCCGTCTCCACCATCAGCGCGCATTCGTGCAGCCGCCCCACCCGGCGCCGCAGCTGCTCGTGCCGGCGGTCGTCCGGGTCCTCCACCAGATGCGCGGCGGCGTCGACCAGCTGGCCGAGACGCGCTCGGAACGCCACGACGATCCGCCGCAGCGACAGCCGGGGCCGGCGCGGCACCAGCACGAAGTGCGCCAGCGCCGAGCAGCACAGCGCCACCACCACCGACAGCAGCAGCGTCGGCAGCTGCTCGACCGTGGCGTGGATGAACAGCGAGAAGAAGAACGTCATGAACGCGACCATGCCGACGGCGAACCCGCGCGGGGCGTATCGCCGCAGGTAGACGGCCACGAAGATGATCACGAGGAACACCGCGTCGCCGACCGGCGGCCACGGCTCCAGCAGCGCGCCGGCGGAGATCGACACCCCGGCCGACACCGGCAGCAGCAGGAACGTGCCGGCCTTGGCGCGGACGGTCTTGTCGTTGACCGACATCGCCGACATCATCGCCACGATCGTGCCCAGCATGATCGTCGTGATGGGCAGGCCGAGCAGCGCCAGCGCGGCGATCGCCAGCACGACGCTGACCGCCGTGCGGATCGCCTGCCGGAGCCGGAGCGTGCCCGGATCGGCAGCGGCGAACCGATCGAGCACGGCGTCGAACACGTGCCTCATAGGCTGACGACTATGCCGTACGCCGGCACCGGGAGATCAAGACATGCCGTCAGGCTGAGCGCCGAATCACCAGCCTGGGGCGCACGACCGGCCAGTGCGTCGCCGCCGTCGTCTGCTCGGACAGGATGAGCCCGACCTGCTCCACGGCCAGTTCCCCGATCCGCCGCTTGTCGATGTGCAGCGTGGTCAGCGGCGGGTCGACCAGCTCCCCCAGCTGCAGGCCGTCGAAGCCGATGACGGCGCAGTCGGCCGGCACCTGCCGCCCCAGCCCCCGCGCGGCCTGCACGGCCCCGACGGCGACGAGGTCGTTGAACGCGAACACCGCCGTGACGTCGGGATGGGCCCCGAGCAGGGCCTCCATCGCGGCCGCGCCGCCGGCGACCGAGTGGTCGCAGTCGAAGATCCAGCCCTCGTCGACGGCGAGCCCCAGCTCCTGGGCGACGGCCAGGTAGTGCCGGCGGCGGCCGCTCTGCGACGGGTACGGCGCCCCGTCGAGCATGCCGATCCGGTTGTGCCCGGACGACACCAGGTGCCGCAGGCCGGCGAGCATGCCGCCCTCGATGTCGATGCGCACCGACCCCAGTCGCGGCGAGGTGCTGGGCCGCTCCAGCAGCACCAGCGGCACCCCGCCGGCGTGCCGCTCCAGCTCGTCGTCGGGGTTGCCGAGGTAGCCGACGATCGCGTCGGCCTGGTGGGACAGCACCTCCAGCGCCGCCAGCTCCCGCTCCAGCGAGTACTGGGTGTCGCAGACGACGACGTGCCAGCCGCGGTGCTCGGCGGCGGCCAGCACGCCGGCCGTCACCTCCGGGAAGAACGGGTTGGCCAGGTCGGAGACGATCAGGCCGATGGTGGTGGTGTCCTGTTTGACCAGTCCCCGCGCGAACCGGCTCGGCCGGTAGCCGAGGGTGCGCACCGCTTCCAGAACGCGTTGCTTGGTGGACGGCGTTATCTCGGCCATGTCGTTGACCGCCCGGGAGACGGTCTGCCGCGACACCCCCGCCAGTTTCGCGACGTCCTCGATGGTCGCTCGGCCCCGGCGTCCAGGTCTGCTCATGCGCCCTTCCTCGCTCGGATTCCCCTGGAGTTACCTGATTGCATCCGGGCCCGGCGGAACACCGCCGTCAGGGTGAGACAATGCCGACCGCCGCTGCGCACCTATCGAGGAGGAGCCCGGATGTCGGTGGATCCCAGGGCCGGACAGCCCGCAGAGCCGTCCGATCTGGTCGACCTGGCCAAGTTGGTCACGGCCTACTACGCCGAACACCCGGACCCGTCGGTGCCGGAGCAGCGGGTGGCGTTCGGCACCTCCGGCCACCGCGGTTCGGCCCTGTCGATCGCGTTCAACGAGGACCACATCCTGGCCACCAGCCAGGCGATCTGCGAGTACCGGGCCGGCCAGGGCATCACCGGTCCGCTGTATCTGGGCAAGGACACGCACGCCCTGTCGGAGCCGGCGTTCGTGAGCGCGCTGGAGGTGTTCGCGGCCAACGGCGTGCGGGTGCTGATCGACAGCCGCGACGGCTACACGCCGACCCCCGCCCTGTCGCGGGCGATCCTGGCGCACAACGCCGGCGGCGGCGCCGATCGGGCCGACGGCGTGGTCATCACGCCGTCGCACAATCCCCCACGCGATGGTGGTTTCAAGTACAACCCGCCCAACGGCGGCCCCGCCGACACGGACGTGACGCGCTGGATCCAGGACCGCGCCAACGAGTTGCTGGCCGCCGGACTCGACGGCGTGAAGCGCGTGACCTACGCGAAGGCGCTCGCCGCCGACACCACGGGCCGCTACGACTTCCTCGACGCGTATGTGAGCGAACTTCCGACTGCGGTCGACCTGGACGTGATCAAGTCCTCCGGGCTGCGTATCGGCGCGGACCCGCTGGGCGGCGCATCGGTCGCCTACTGGGGCGAGATCGCCGACCGGTACGGGCTGAACATGACCGTGGTGAACCCGTTGGTGGACGCCACCTTCCGGTTCATGACGCTGGACTGGGACGGCAAGATCCGGATGGACTGCTCGTCGCCGAACGCGATGGCCTCGCTGATCGGCCGCCGCGCCGAGTTCGACCTGGCCACCGGCAACGACGCCGACTCCGACCGGCACGGCATCGTCACGCCCGACGCCGGCCTGCTCAACCCCAACCACTTCCTCGCCGTCGCCGTGGACTACCTGTACCGGCACCGCGACGGCTGGTCCGCCGACGCCGCCGTGGGCAAGACGCTGGTCAGCTCGTCGATGATCGACCGCGTGACCGCCAGCCTGGGCCGGCGGCTGGTCGAGGTGCCCGTCGGCTTCAAGTGGTTCGTGCCGGGCCTGCTGGACGGCTCGGTGGCGTTCGGCGGCGAGGAGAGCGCCGGCGCGTCGTTCCTGCGCCGCGACGGCCGCGTGTGGACCACGGACAAGGACGGGCTGCTGCTGTGCCTGCTGGCGGCGGAGATCACCGCCGGCACCGGCAAGACCCCGAGCCAGCGCTACGCCGAGCTGGTCGGCGAGTTCGGCGCGCCCAGCTACGCCCGCGTCGACGCGCCGGCCACCCGGGAGGAGAAGGCCAAGCTGGCCAAGCTCTCCCCCGAGGCCGTCACCGCGACCGAACTGGCCGGCGAGCCGATCGAGCAGCGGCTGACCGAGGCCCCCGGCAACGGCGCCGCCCTCGGCGGCCTCAAGGTGACCACCCGGTCGGGCTGGTTCGCGGCACGGCCGTCCGGCACCGAGGACGTGTACAAGATCTACGCGGAGAGCTTCCAGGGCGACGAGCACCTGGCCCGGATCCAGCAGGAGGCCAGGGACGTGGTCACGCAGGCCCTGGCCGGCTAGGGGAATGTGTCCCGGGACACGGCGGTTGCAGCCGTCAAACACCTAGGGAAGGGACCCCGATGGATCTCGACGCCGCCAGGGACGTGATCCGCACGCAGCACCGTGCGGTGCTGGCCACGACACGCGCCGACGGCTCGACGCAGATGTCGCCGGTGACGGTCGACGTGGACGACGAGGGCTACGTGGTGATCAGCACCCGGGAGACCGCGTACAAGCTCAAGCACATCCTGCGCGACCCGCGGGTGGCGGTGTGCGTGCTGCCGGACGAGTTCTTCGGCCGCTGGATCCAGGTGGAGGGCACGGCGTCGGTCGTGCACCTGCCGGAGGCGATGGACGGCCTGGTCGAGTACTACCGCCGGGTCTCGGGTGAGCACCCGGACTGGGACGACTACCGGGCGGCGATGGTCCGGGACAAGCGCGTGCTGGTCCGGATCAGCCTCGACAAGGCCGGTCCGGACCGCAACGGCTGAGCGGGGCCTACTCCCCCGTGAACTTCGGCGGGCGGCGCTCGAAGAAGGCCTGCGCCGCCTCGCCGAGGTCCTTGCTGGGCAGGAACGCGGAGTTCCACGCGCCGACGTAGCGCAGGCCGGCGGCGACCTGCGGGGCGCGGGCGGTGTCGAGCACGTCCTTGACGCCCTGCACGACCAGCGGCGGGTTGGCGGCGATCTCCTCGGCCAGCTTGCGGGCGGCGTCGAGCACGTCGTCCTGGGTCTCGTAGACGTCGTTGACCAGGCCGATCTTCTCGGCCCGGCGGGCGTCGACGTCCCGGCCGGTGAACGCCAGCTCCCGCAGGTGCCCCTCGCCGATGATGCCGACGAGGCGCTGCAGGCTGCCCAGGTCGGCGACGATGGCCACCTTGACCTCGCGGACGCTGAACTTGGCGTCGGCGCTGGCCAGGCGGATGTCGGCGGCGGAGATGACGTCGACGCCGCCGCCGATGCACCAGCCGGACACGGCCGCGATCACCGGCTTGCGGCAGGCGGCGACCGAGGTGACGGAGTCCTGCAGCCGGCGCAGGTCGTGCAGGAACCGGGTCCGCGGCTCGGCCAGCGCCGGGTCGGAGCCGAGCAGCTCGGCCCAGCTCGGCATCATCGCCGGCAGGTCGAGCCCGTACGAGAAGTTGGCCCCGCTGCCGGTCAGGATGACGGCCCTGACCTGCGGGTCGGCGTCCAGCGCGCCGAAGACGACCGGCAGCTCGCGCCAGAAGTCCGGGCCCATGGCGTTGCCCTTGCCCGGCCCGAGCAGGGTCACCTCGGCGACGTGCCCGGTCACCTTGACGTTCAGCGACACCAACTGATCCAGATCGGCCATCTCAGCTCCCCGTGCCCATCAACTTACTCGACGGTAACATACGGCGGAGCCGTTTCAGGTCGGCCAGGTACTCCTGGAAGTCGACCTCGATCGTGTGCCGTTTCGACGCCACGTAGCGGCGGCGCATCCGCTCCCGGTAGCGGCGGATCTCCCGGTTCATCTCGTCGGCGGACGGCAGCGCGGCCGCCCCCTCGATCAGGTCGGCGATCCAGTGCGCCTGCGCCTCGGCCAGCGGCATGATCGCGCCGAGCGGCTGGATCAGTCCGAGGAAGTACAGCCCGGGATGGTTCACCGGCACCACCCGCTGATAGAGCGCCACTTCGTTGTCGGCCGTGGGCACGATGTCGTCGGCCAGGAACGGGAAAGTTATCCGATATCCCGTGCAATAGATGACCGCGTCGACCTGTTCGCGGCTGCCGTCGTCGAAAACGACATCGGAGCCGTCGAAACGAGCGATGTTCGGTTTCACCACGATGTCGCCGTGACCGACCCGGGTGAGGATGTCGTCGGAGACGGTCGGATGCGCGGCCAACACCTTGTGGTCCGGCTCGGGCAAGCCGTAGCGGGTCACCGAACCGCGGGTCAACGCGAGCAACGCTCGCATGGAAAGCCGTTGCAGCCACAGGGGTCCGCGGGCCAGCGGCGACGTCGTCAGGTGGTCGGTCGGAATGCCGAACAGGAACTTCGGCAGGATGTGGGCGCTGCGGCGCATGGCCAGGAACGTCCGGTCGGCCACCCGGGACAGCTCGACCGCGATGTCGCACGCCGAGTTGCCGATGCCGAGCACCAGCACCCGCTTGCCGATGTACGGCTCGAACGTCTTGTAGTAGTGGGAATGCACCCGCTCGCCGGTGAACGTACCGGGGAACTCCGGTTCCCGCGGATCCCAGTGGTGGCCGTTGGCGACGATCACCGAGCGGTACGGCAGAGTCCGCTCGGCCCCGGTGTCCCGCTCGCGGATCGTCACGTCGTACCCACCGTCGCGAGGGACGACGGCCGTCACCTCGGTCCGGAAGGCGATCTTGTCGCGGAGGCCGAAGTGGTCCACGAAACTGTCGAAGTAGCGGGCGATCTGGAAGTGGTCGGGATAGGCCGGCAGGCCCGCCGGCATCGGGAAGCTGGCGTACTGCATCTGCCGGGTCGAGGTGTTGATGTGCAGCGACCGGTACGCCGACGACATGCCGTTGTCGTTGCGGTACCGCCAGTTGCCGCCGACCTCCGACCCCACCTCGTAGCAGTCGAATTCGATTCCCCGGGACTGCAGCACCTGGGCCGCCGCGATGCCCGACGAGCCGGCCCCGATGACACACACCTCGGCCATGCGCCCTCCCTCCGGTCGACGGGCATCAGCCTCGCAGTCAGGACAGCAGCGGCACCAGATAGGAATTGGCGAATTCCCGAACCGCGTCGTCGTCATCGACGGCGACGACACCGTCGGGCGTCAGCGTGAACGAGATGGCCAACCGCACCAGAATTTCCGCCAGCACCCGCGGATCCCGGCTCATCGACGGGCCGGCCACCTCCTCGTACTGCGAGACGAGGAAGTCGCTGGCGGCGGCGATGACCCCCGAGCCGCGCAGCGTCAGGTACGGCACCAGCTCCTCGGGATCGCTGATCAGCAACCGGGTGAGCAGCGCGTCCGTGCGAACCTTGCGCAGCCCCACCACAAAGCCCTCGACCAGGCGCTCCGCGGCCGTCGGCAGCGGGCCGATCGCCGCGACGATCTCGCCGAAGAACCGGGCGCTCTCCCGCACCAGGGCCGCCTGGACCAGCACGTTCTTGTTCTCGAACCGCCGGTACACGGTCGCCCGGGACAGCCCGGCGCGGCGGGCGACGTTGTCCACGCTGGTGCGCCGCAATCCGTAGGCACGCAGTTCTTCGACGGCCGCGTCGAGGATCAGGTCGTCGTCAACGGGCAACGGCGACCCGCTTCATCGCCGCCCGGGAGCGGGGCGAATACCGCAGCCGGTACGGCACCAGTGGCCACACCACGTGCACGATCTTGGCGAAGATCCGCAGCAGCCGCTCGTCCCGCGCCGTCCAGGACGCCCCGATCCGGTCGAGAATCGCCGGGTGCAGCGTGCCGCGGTTCACCCACCACAGGAACTTGCCGAACGGGCGCTTGAACAGCCGGTAGATCGGGGCCGGCAGGAGCGGAAACCGCTCCGGCGGGCGGTCGACGAAATCGAGCAGCCCCCGGGCCACCGGCGTCACCTCCAGCACCTCGCGGCACATCCGGTCCAGGTAGCGCTCGTAGCCGGCCCAGTCCTCGGGGGCGACGCGGTCGCTGACGCCGTAGAGCCGGTAGCCGGCCATCGTCTCGGCGTAGAGCTGCGCCTTCTCGGCGTCGCTGAGCCGATGGTCGAACAACTCGATCGAGCGAACCATCGTGTCGAAAATCGTCAGGTGCGCCCAGAAGTACGTCTCCGGATCGAGGGCGTGGTAGCGCCGGCCCTGCTCGTCGACGCCCTTGATGTCCACGTGGTACGAGGTGATCTGACGGGCGGTGGTCTCCGCGTCCGGCCAGTCGAAGGTGACGCCCTGGATCTGCGGCACCGAGCGGATGATCCGCTCCCACGGCTCGCCGAAGAAGTCGGAATGGTCCCGCACGCCCGCGCCGAGGCCGGGATGCATCAGCTGCAGCAGCCCGACCCGTACGAGCAGCAGCAGAACGCGGTTGTCCCCGGCGTGCCGCCAGTGCAGCGAGCCCGGTCCGGCCAGGTCCATGGCCGCCTCCCGAAACGGTGAGACGATTCCCCCTCTTTGTATCACCGCGGCAACTCGGCCACCACCCTCGCGGCGCTCGGGCACGTCGATTGGCACCCACCAGGGGAACTGTTAGCGTCAACGCGATTCTGAGCTGGGGGCGTGTGGAGGAGCCGGCGGGGAGGAGGATCGATGAGCACGCTGTGCGCCGTGTTCCAGGCGACGGCGGCCAAGCACCCCGACCTGGTGGCGCTGCGCACCCCGGCCGACGCGGTCACCGTCACCTGGCGCGAGTACGCGGAGCGGGTGCGGCGCATCGCCGCCGGACTGGCGACGCTCGGCGTCCGCCGCGGCGACACCGTGGCCCTGATGATGGTCAACCGGCCCGAGTTCCACCTGGTCGACACCGCCGTCTTCCATCTCGGCGCGACGCCGTTCTCCCTGTACAACACGTCCTCGCCGGAGCAGATCCAGTTCCTCGTCGGCAACGCGGCCAACCGGGTGGTGATCTGCGAGGAGCAGTTCCTGCCGACCGTGCTCGCGGGCCGCGACGGCACCGCCGTGGAGCACGTCGTCTGCGTCGACGCCGCGCCGGAGGGCACCATCGGCCTCGACGAGCTGGAGACGCGAGAGCCGGAGGACTTCGACTTCGACCGGACGTGGCAGGCCGTCGAACCGGACGACGTGTTGACGCTGATCTACACGTCCGGGACGACCGGGCCGCCCAAAGGGGTGGAACTCAGCCACCGGAACATGCTCGCCGCGGTGACTGCGGCGGCGTCCGTGCTGCCGGCCGACCACAACGACCGGATCATCTCCTTCCTGCCGCACGCGCACGTCGCCGACCGTTGGGGCACGCACTACACGCAGATAGTCACCGGCCTGCAGGTCACGTGCGTGGCGAACCGCCGGGCCGTGCTGGCCGCGGTCGGCGAGACCAAGCCGACGATCTTCGGCGCCGTGCCGCAGGTCTGGTACAACATCCGCGCCGGCGTCGAGGCGATGATCGCCGGCGAGATCAACCAGGCCCGCAAGACCGCCCTCACCCAGGCGATCAGGATCGGCCTGGACTACGTCCGCGCCGAGGAGCCCGACGAGCAGCTGCGGTCGCGCTACCGATCGGCCGACGAGCGCACGCTGGCGCCGCTGCGGGCGATGATCGGCTTCGACCGGATCCGGTACGCGCTGTGCGGCGCCGCCCCGATCACCGCCGACGCCGTCGAGTTCATCAACGCGCTGGGCATTCCGCTGTCCGAGGGCTGGGGCATGTCCGAGGTGTGCGGGCTGGCGACGCTGAATCCCCCGCACGCCAACCGTTTCGGCACCTGCGGGCCGGCCATCCCCGGCGTCGAGCTGCGGCTCGGCGACGAGAACGAGCTACTGGTCCGCGGCGACCTGGTGATGAAGGGCTACCGCGGCGCCGTCACGCACGCGGCCGCCTCCCTCGACGAGGACGGCTGGCTGCACACCGGCGACGTCGCCACGATGGACCCGGACGGGTACGTCCGCATCATCGACCGCAAGAAGGAACTGATCATCAACTCCAGCGGCAAGAACATGTCGCCGAGCACGATCGAGAACACCATCAAGGCCGGCTGCCCGCTGATCGGCCAGCTCGTGGTGATCGGCGACGCGCGGCCGTACAACGTGGGCCTGGTGCTGCTGGAACCCGAGGTGGCCAAGGGCTTCGCCAGCGCCAACGGCCTCGCCGACGCCGACCTCGTCGAACTGACCAAGGCCGACGCGGTGCGCGATGCCGTCGCCGCCGGCATCGACGCCGGCAACCAGCGGCTGTCCCGGGTCGAGCAGGTCAAGCGGTTCGCCATCCTGCCGACCTGGTGGGAGCCCGGCTGCCCGGAGCTGACGCACACGTTGAAGCTTCGCCGCGGCCCGATCACCGAGCGCTACGCCGCCGAGATCGAGGAGCTGTACGCCGACTGAGCCGGCGCACAGCTCCTCTGGCGATTCAGCGGGTGAAGCGTAGCGTCAGGACCTGGAACGGTCGCAGCTCGACCTCAACCCCGTTGTCCGCCAACGAACGGTCGGCCAGGGTCCGCTCCAGCAGGTCGGTCTCGCGAACGCCCGAAGCCGTGAACGACGGGGTGACGACAGCCTTGGCCCGGCCGCCCAGTGACTCGTACAGGCGGACCACGATGTCGCCGGAGCGGTCGTCCGCGGCCTTGACGGCCTCAACGACCACGGCCGGGTTGTCGACGGTGAACACCGGCGCGACCGGCTCGCCGCCGGTGACCCGACGCTCGGGCAGGTTGATCCGGTAGCCCTCACGCACCGCGTCGGCGATGGCCGCACCGGGCACCAGGGAGTAGTTGAGCTTGTGGAAACCCTGGTCGGTCAACGGGTCCGGGTAGCGCGGGGCCCGCAGCAGCGACAGCCGGACGGTCGTGGTGGTGCCGCCCTCCGACCGGGCCTTGCGGGTGATGTCGTGCCCGTAGGTGGAGTCGTTGACGACGGCGACGCCGTAGCCGGGCTCGCCGACGTGCACCCAGCGGTGGGCGCAGATCTCGAACTTCGCAGCGTCCCAAGAGGTGTTGACGTGCGTGGGCCGGTGCAGGTGGCCGAACTGGATCTCCGACGTGGAGCGGTCGGCGTGCACGTCGACCGGGAAGGCGACCTTCAGGAACTTCTCGGTCTCCTGCCAGTCGACCTCGGTCTCGACGTCCAGCCGCCGCTCGCCGGCACGCAGCCGCAGCACCTGCGTCAGGGTCGACTCCCCGAACGTGCGGCGGATCCGGATCGCGCCGACGTCCTTGCCCTCGTCGACGGCGACGACCTCGTCGGCCTCGACCAGGTCGCGGACGTTGTTGCGGTAGAACGGATCCACGTCCCACGCGTCCCACTGGTTCGGCGTGTCGACGTGCAGCTGCAGCAGGTTGCCGACAGCGCCGGGGGCCAGCACCTCGCGGTCGGCCACCAGGTCGCGGAGGGACGTGATCAGACCCCGCTCGTCGACGGTGACCCGCAGCAACCCGTTGTCCAGCACCAAACCTTCGACGGCAACCGGCTGCTCGTCGGCGGAATCCGTTGCGCCGGCGGCGAGTCCGGGCACGCCGGAGCGCCCGTGCGGGGCGGCGTTGAAGACGATGGTCTGCTCACCGTTGCCCGCCAAGGACTCCAGCGCCCCGCCGATGATCGACTCCAGCTCCTCGGCGACCTTCGCGTACGTCGCCTCGGCCTCGCGGTGCACCCACGCGATCGAGCTGCCCGGCAGGATGTCGTGGAACTGGTGCAGCAACACCGTCTTCCACAACCGGTCGAGCTGCTCGTACGGGTACTCGTACCCGCCCTTGAGCAGCGCCGCCGTGGCCCACAGCTCGGCCTCGCGCAGCAGGTGCTCGCTGCGGCGGTTGCCCTGCTTGGTCCGCGCCTGCGTGGTGTACGTGGCGCGGTGCTTCTCCAGGTACAGCTCCCCCGACCACACCGGGGCGTCGGTGTACTCCGCCTCGGCCGCCGCGAAGAACTTCGACGGCGGCTCGATCGTCACCCGAGGCGAACCCTCGAGGTCGGCCGAGCGCCGGGCAGTCTCCAGCATTTCCCGGGTCGGACCGCCGCCGCCGTCGCCGTAGCCGAAGGGCACGAGCGACCGGGTCGCCTTGCCGTGCTCGGAGAACTGCCGGCTGGCGCGGGCCAGGTCGGCGCCGAGCAGGTCGGAATTGTACGTGTCGACCGGCGGGAAGTGGGTGAACACCTGGGAACCGTCGATGCCCTCCCAGTAGAAGCTGTGGTGCGGGAACCGGTTGATCTGGTTCCACGACAGCTTCTGGGTGAGGAACCAGCGCGAGCCGGACAGCTTCACCAGCTGCGGCATGGCCGCGCTGTAGCCGAAGGAGTCCGGCAGCCACACCTCCTCGGTCTCGATGCCGAACTCGTCCAGGAAGAAGCGCTTGCCGTGGACGAACTGGCGGGCCATCGCCTCGCCGCCGGGCATGTTGGTGTCGGACTCCACCCACATGCCGCCGACGGGCACGAACTGCCCGCTCTCGACGCGCTGCTTGACGCGCTCCCAGACGTCCGGGTGCTTGTCCTTGATCCACGCGTACTGCTGGGCCTGCGAGCAGGCGAAGACGAACTCCGGGTAGTCCTCCATCAGCGCCGTCACGTTGGAGAACGTGCGGGCGCACTTGCGGACGGTCTCCCGCAGCGGCCACAGCCACGCGGAGTCGATGTGGGCGTGGCCGGCGGCCGTGACCCGGTGCGCGCTGGCGTGCGCCGGCCGGGACAGCACCTCGGCCAGCTCCTCGCGGGCCAGCGCGGCGGTGCCGGGCACGTCCAGGAAGTCCAGCCGGTCCAGCGCCCGGTCCAGCGAGCGCTGGATCTCCCAGCGGCGCGGCTCCCGGTCGCCGAGCTCGTTCTTCAGGCTGCTCAACACCTCGATGTCCAACAGCAGGTCCCAGACGTCCCGGTTGAACACGGCCAACTCGGCCCGGACCACGTGGTAGATCGGGTCGGTGCCGGCCGTCTCCTTCAGGCCCAGCTGGGTCGGCTGGAACGGCACGATGTCCTGGATGACCGGGTTGGCCGCCGCCTCGACGTAGAACAGCACCTCCTCGCCGCCGGCCACGGACGTGCCGACGGGGATGTGGGTGCTGCGCGGGGCCAAGCCCTTGATCGGCTTGCCCTCGGGCGTGTACGCGAGGCCCTCGCACTGGAAACCCGGGCCCGGGTGGGTGAACCCGAGATCCACCACCGCCTCCACGTGCCGGCCGGCCCACTCCGCGGGCACCGTGCCCGACATCCGGAACCAGCTCGTCGCCCACGGCGCGCCCCAGGCGTCGCCGACCGCGGCCGGCCCGTACTGCGCGGCCAGCGCCTCGGCGACCGGCACCGGCTCCCCCGGCGCGTGCCAGACCTCCAGCCGCAGCGGCACGGCCGCGCCGTAGACCTCCGGCCGGATGCGCTGGCGGACGGTCCTGGTCAGCCGCTCGTCGAGCAGGCTGCGATCATCGTGCATGGGTCGCTCCGTGTCCCCGTGTGTTGGTCAACCCTTGACAGCGCCTTCTCCGACCCCGCGGAAGAAGTACTTCTGCGCCGCCACGAACAGCAGCACCAGCGGCGCCACCGCAATCATCGTGCCAGCCGCGATGAGCCGCTGGTCGTTGACGAAGGTGCCCTGCAGGTAGCTCAGCCCGATCGTCAGCGTGTAGCGGGCCGGATCGCTCAGCACGATCAGCGGCCACAGGAAGTCGTCCCAGCTGAACATGAACGAGAAGACGGCGACCACGACCACCGTCCCCCGCGCCGAGGGCAGCGCGATGCGGGTGAACCGCTGCCAGGCGTTGGCCCCGTCGATGACAGCGGCCTCTTCGACGGCCGACGGCAGCGCCAGGAAGGCGTTGCGCATCAGCATCACGTTCAGCGCACCGATCGCGCCGGGCAGCACGACCGCCGCCAGAGTGTTGCTCAGGTGCAGCGATCGCATCACCAGGAACAGCGCCACCATGATCGCCTCGAACGGGACGAGCAGGCTGGCCAGGAACACCGTCGTCGCCGCCGTCCGGCCACGGAACCGCAGCCGGGCCAGGGCGTAGCCGGCCATGCTCGCGCCCAGGCAGTTCGCCACGACGTTGGCCACCGCGACGATCAGCGAGTTCAGCGCGAACGACCAGATCGGCACCGCGTCGGCGACCCGCGCGTAGTTGCCGGGCGTCGGGTGCAGCGGGAAGAGCTGAGGGGGCGTCGAGTAGATGTCCTCGGTGACGCCCTTGAGCGACGTCGACAGCTGCCACAGGAACGGGCCGACCGTGATCACGAGGACCAGGAGCAGCAACGCGTACCGGCCGACGATCCGGCTCACAGGCCCTCCTCGCTAGCGCTCGTCGCGCCTGCGAGCAAGGGCGCAGTGCTCGATGGTTCGCTCGCAAGCTCGCTCACAGGTCCTCCTGGCGGTTGAGCCGGTTGGTGGCCAGCAGCAGCCCGAGCGTGAGGACGAACAGCACCACCGACAGCGCCGACGAGTAGCCGAGATCGCCGGTGAGCCCGGTGCCGACCTGCTGGATCAGCATCACCAGCGTGGTGTCGGCGCCGCCGGGGCCGCCGGCCTGGCCGGCCAGCAGGTACACCTCGGAGAACACGCGGAACGCCGACACCGAGGACAGCACCGCCACCAGCACCATCGTCGGGCGCAGCGCCGGCAGCGTCACCGAGAACAGCCGCCGCCACCAGCCGGCCCCGTCCACCTGGGCGGCTTCGTGCAGGTCCTTCGGCACGGTGCCGAGCGCCGCCAGGTAGATGACCATGTAGTAGCCCAGCCCCTTCCACACCGTCACGAGCATGGCGCTGACCAGCAGCAGCCACTGGTCGGTGAGGAACGGGATCGGCGTCTTCAGCACGCCCAACGCGGTCAGCACGTCGTTGACCAGGCCGCGGGTGTCGAGCAGCCAGGTCCAGATCAGGCCGACGACGACAATCGAGGCGATCACGGGCGTGAAGAAGGCCGTGCGGAAGAACGTGATGCCGGGCAGCTTGCGCTCCACCAGCAGCGCCAGCAGCAGCGGCAGCACCACCAGCGGCGGCACGACGCCGACGATGTAGAGGGCGCTGTTGCCGACCGCGGTCCAGAACGCCGGATCCCGCACCATGCGCACGAAGTTGTCCGCGCCGGTGAAGTGCCCGCCGCCCAACACCTTGGCGTCGGTGAAGGCGAGGACGACCGTGTTCAGGAACGGGAACAGGCTGAAGCCGATCACCACGGCCAGGCCGGGCAGCAGGAACAGCCAGGGCGTGAACCAGCGCTGCTGAGCGATCCTCACCGCGCTAGCCGGCCAACAGCTTGTTGCATTGGGCGACGGTGTCGTCCAGCGCCTGCTTCGGCGAGGTCTTGCCCTGCATGGCGTCGGACATCTTCTGCTGCAGCAGCGTGGTCATCTGCTCGCTCCACTGCACCGGCGTGTAGTTCACCGCAGTCTCCAGCTGCTTGGCCGCGGCCACCCGGACCCGGCCCTCGTCGGTGCCGCCGTCCTGGGAGAAGTACGGGTCGCTCATCGTCCCCTTGGTGCTGGGGAAGATCGCCGTCAGCTTGGCGAAGGCCATCTGGTTCTCGGCGTTGGTGACGAACTTGGCGAACGCCAGCGCGGTCGGCTTGTTCTTGCTGGCCGCCGGCACCGACAGGCCCTGCACGTACAGCACGGCCTTGCCGGTGTTGGTGATCGTCTTGGTGATGCCGACGTTGGCGTACAGGCTCGGCGCGTTGGTCTTGAAGTTCTGCAGGTCGTAGGCCGAGCCGGGGGCCCAGGCGATCTGCTGGTTCATGAACTTCGTGCCGGCGCCGGTGTAGTTCGCGGTCAGCGCCTCGGGAATGAGCGCGCCCGCGTCGTAGAGGCGCTTGTACATCTCGACGAACTGCACGCCCTTGGGCTCGTTGAAGGTGAACTTGCTGCCGTCGGCGTTCATCACCGTCACGCCGTACAGGCCGAAGTCGGCGATCACCGGGGTCAGCCCGAGCATGGCGATCTTCTTGTCGCTGCGCTGGGCCATGACCAGGGCGTCGTTCTCCAGCTCGGAGTAGTTCGTCGGCGGGTGCTCCGGGTCCAGGCCGACCTGCCGGAACAGCGCCTTGTTGTAGAAGGTCGGGCCGGTGTTGAGGTACCAGGGGAAGCCGTAGGAGCCGGTCTGGCCCGGGATCGCGTACGCCGCCCAGGCGTTGTCCAGGTAGTCCTTCCTGGCGTCCGGCATGGCCGTGTCGATGTTGAGCAGCAGCTTCTTGCGGGCCAGCGGGAAGGACAGGTCCGGCGGCACGTTGACCACGTCGGGCAGGTTGCCGGCGGCGGCGTCGGCGGTGACCTTCTGCAGGTAGCCGTCGGCGGGCTGGTCGATCCAGTTGACCTTGACGCCGGCGTGCTGCTTCTGGAACGCCGTGATCAGGCCGTTGATGTAGTCGGTGTACTTCGGCTTGAGCGCCCAGGTCTGGAACTTGATCTCGCCGGTGACGTCGCCGGTGACCGGGCCGCTGTCAGCGTTGTCGTCCGAGGAGCCGCCCAGGCCGCAGCCGGCCACTCCCAGCGCGGTTGTCGCCGCGACGCCGAGCAGGAAACCACGCCTGGACAGGGGATTCGTCGGCATGACAACCGTCCAAAGGTGTTGAGCAGCGCCGGGGGACCCGCACGAATGTGCCAAAGGCCCGCCATCGTTGTCAACCGTCGAATTTGTCCTGGTAGAGGCCTTGACATGTCATCCGTACCGTCGGATCCTTCGATGGAGATAAACCGGTTTAGCGACGTGGCTGAACCGGTTTAGCTGCTGCGCTCTCGCCGTTTGGGGTAGCCGTGAAACGACCGACGATCATGGACATCGCCCGCCGGGCGGGCGTGTCCAAGGGCGCGGTCTCCATGGCGCTCAACGGCCTGCCGGGCGTGTCCGAGGCGACCCGCAGCCGGATCCTCGAGGTGGCGCGGGAGCTGGACTGGCACCCGAACAACGCGGCCCGGGCCCTGTCCGCGGCCCGGGCGGACGCGATCGGTCTGGTGCTGGCCCGCCCGGCCCGCACGCTCGGCGTGGAGCCGTTCTTCTTCCAGCTCATCTCGGGCCTGCAGGCGGAACTGTCCGGGCGGCGGATCGCGCTGCTGCTCCAGGTGGTCGAGGACCTGGACGCGGAGATCGCCGTCTACCGGCAGTGGTGGTCGGAACGCCGGGTCGACGCGGTGTTCCTGATCGACCTCCGGGTCGAGGATCCGCGCGTCGAACTGATGGAGGAACTGGACCTGCCGGCGATGGTGATAGGCGGCCCCGGGCATCACGGCCGGCTGCCGAGCGTGTGGGCCGACGACGCCAAGGCGATGACCCGGATCGTCGACCACCTCGCCGGGCTCGGTCACCGGCGGATCGCGCGCATCGCCGGGCTGCCCGACCTCCTGCACACCGAGCGGCGGACGGAGGCCTTCCGTGCGGCCGCGCACTCGCACGGCATCGACGCGGCCCCGATTCTGATGACCGACTACTCCGGCGAGCAGGGCGCCGCCGCCACCCGGCGGCTGCTCCGGTCGCCACAGCCGCCGACCGCGATCGTCTACGACAACGACGTGATGGCCGTGGCCGGTGTCGCGGTGGCGACCGAACTGGGCGTCGCGGTCCCGGCGTCACTGTCCATTGTGGCCTGGGACGACTCGCCACTGTGCCAGCTGCTGCATCCGCCGCTGACCGCGCTCACCCGCGACACGTTCGCGTTCGGCGCCTCGGCCGCGCGGTCACTGCTGGCGGTTCTCGACGGCGGCGAGGGCGCCGACGTGGAGGACCATGTGCCGATACTGGTCCATCGGGAAAGCACGTCGGCGCCCTCGGCCTGAAACCGTATTCGGCGACCACAATTCCACTGGAGGTGTCCGGTCAGCGGATCACCGGGCCGCCGGTTGCGGAACGGCGTTGACCCGGATCGCGGCGGTGCGGCGGAGCAGCCGGTCGATCGACCACACACCGGGGCCGAGGAAGGCCACCAGCAGGAAGGCCCAGCAGAACTGCACCGAGGCCTCGCCGCCGTTGACCATGGGGAAGAACGACTTCGGCAGGTGCACGGTGAAGTAGGCGTACGCCATCGAGCCCGAGCACAGCAGCGCCGCGACCCGGGTGAACAGGCCGACCAGCACCAGCCCGCCGGCCACAAGCTGGATCGCCGCGGCCCACCAGCTCGGCCAGACGCCGAAGGCGACCGCCTTCTTGGCGCCGAACATGCCGAAAAGGCTGGACGCCCCGTGACAGACGAACAGCAGCCCTATCACGATGCGATACAAAGAGATCACATACTCTTTTCCCTGCTCAAGAAAACGCATGGTCGCTCCAAGCACGTACGGACGGGCGGCTCCGCCAATTCTCACCAGTGACTTCCGACCTGGAGTACCCTTAACCGTTAACGTTGACAGTTGTCGCTTTTGTTAAAAGCAGTGAACGTCCCACTTCAGCGGCCACTTTCGAGCGATACTTCGATCATCTTCACATCTCGCTCCAAGCTAGTTCTGAGAAATCTCGAGCAACAATGTCACCTATTCAGCCCAGTGCCCATACGACCGGATTGGGCCAACCGCGCCGAGTGGTCGCGGCAAGGATCACGGGTCGTTGGCCCCTCTCGCGTTGCGGGCGTGGGCGCCGACCGCGACCATGACCGCGTGGTCGAACTGATGGCGCGCAACTGGTGGCTGGTGGCCCTCCGCGGCGCACTCGCCGTGATCTTCGGCATCCTCACCCTGGCCTGGCCGGGCGTGACGCTGGTGGCCCTGATCCTGCTGTGGGGCATCTACGCCCTGGTCGACGGCATCAGCTCGATCGCGCTGGGCGCGGCCGTGCGCGGCCACCGCTGGGCGAACGTGCTGATCGGCGTCGTCGGCGTGCTCGCCGGCCTGGTGGCGATCATGCTGCCGGGCGAGACCGCCGTCGTGCTGCTGGTGATCATCGCGATCTGGGCGATCGTGGCCGGCGTGATCCAGGTGGCCGCGGCGCTCGCGCTGCGGCGCACGCTGAAACACGCCTGGTTCCTGGTCGTCACCGGCGCGCTGACGCTCGTGCTGGGCATCGTGCTGCTGCTCAACCCCGGCGCCGGTGCGCTCGCGCTGGTGACGACGATCGCGGTGTTCGCGCTGATCTGGGGGATCTCGCTGATCCTGCTGGCCCTGCGGCTACGCGGTCTCCGCTACGGCACGGTCGACGCGGTCTGAGGCCGACCGCAGCCGGCGCGACCACACCGTCATCACCGCCAGCACGGCGATGGCCAGCCACACGTAGGCGTTGCCGATGACGTTGTCGTACAGGTCCCAGTACTGCCCGGGGTCCCGCAGCTCGGGCGCCTGGTGGTACGGGGCCTGCCAGAACAGGTAGATCGCGAACAGGGTGAGCGCGCCGAGCAGCCACGACCGGGCGCGGACCGCTGCGGCGGCGCCCCACACCAGCGCCAGCGCGGCCCACACCCAGTGGTGCGCCCAGGACACCGGCGACGCCAGCAGCGAGAACACGCCCACGGCCAGCATCGCCGGCAGGTCCTGCCCCGCCATCCGGGTCCGGCGCACGACCAGCCAGGTCAGCACCAGGACGCCGAGGCAGAGCACCACCCAGAGCGGCCCCTCCAGGTTGGCCGGGATGCCCAGCCGGGCGACCATGCCGCGCAGCGACTGGTTGTAGCTGAAGCCGAGGTTGCCGACCCGGTTGGTGTCGAAGAAGTCCTTGAACCAGTAGCTGGTCGAGTCGCCGGCGGCCAGCGCGAAGCCGACCAGGCCGAAGCCGACGAAACCGCCGATCATGGTCAGCGCGGCCCGCCATTCCCGCTTGGCCACGAAGAACAGCACGAACGCCGCCGGGGTGAGCTTGATCGAGGCGGCGAGCCCGATCAGCAGGCCGCGCGGCCACCAGGGCTTGGCGACGAGGCAGTCGGCCACGATCAGGCCGAGCAGCAGGATGTTGACCTGGCCGAACGAGATCGTCTCGCGGACCGGCTCCAGCCACGCGGCGCCGAGCGTGAGCAGGAGCGCGAGCACCGGGACCGGGAACCGGGCCAGCAGCCGCGCCGGCGCCACCCGCACCAGCACGGCGCGGATGCACAGGAAGAGGATCACCAGTGTCGCCGTGGTGAAAATGCCGATCGCGACGGCCAGCGGCAGCACCGCCAGCGCCGCGAACAGCACCGCGGCCAGCGGCGGATAGGTGAACTTGAGCATGAAGCCGGCGAACGGCGTCGCCATTTCCGTCTGGTAGAGGTCCTGGCCGTGCCGCCAGGCGTCGCCACCGCCGAGATAGACGTACAGGTCGGTGAAATGGTGCTGGTTGTACGTCCCGATGTAGACCGTGCTGATCACGATCACCGCGACGAGCGCGACGGCCGCCAGCGACCACAAGATCAACTCAACGGGAGACCTGCGCACGGACGTGGGGTTCGGCTGGTCGTCCACCGGTTCCCTTACGAGTCGGCCTGTCACAAGAAGGCCAGGGTAACGGGTCGCCGCCGGGGGCATTCCCCCAAGGGCACTCCGGCCGTTTTGGCTAGGTAGTGCCTACGTAGAGTGGCTGGACGGGTGCGGTCGGTCGAATTCCACGGTGATTCGGGTGACACCTGTCGCACGAATGCGCACGCGCAGGCTACCCTGTGCGTATGACCATGGCGTTGGAGACTGTACTGGCCAAGGCGGGCCTACGGGTCACCGCCGACGAGTTCCTCACCCTGGTCGAGGACGTCGCCAAGCGGCTGTCGCCGCCCCACCCGGAGCCGGCGACCTACTTCACACCCGAGCAGCAGGTCGCGCTCACCGACGTCGGCCTCGACCTCGGCGGCCTGCGCGAGGACGACTTCGAGCCGCGCGCCCGCGAGCTCGCCGCCCAGACCGTGCTGCTGGACACCGCGCTGACGGTCACCGACGCCGCCCGGGTACTCGACGTCGACACCAGCCGTATCCGCCACCGCCTCGCCGCCGGCCGGCTCGCCGGCTGGAAGGACCGCGGCAGCTGGCGGCTGCCCGCGTGGCAGTTCACCGACTCCGGCGTGCTGCCCGGGCTGGAGGTGGTGCTCGCCGCCATGCCCGAGGACCAGCCGCCGCTGGTGCTGGCCGGCTTCATGACGACGCCGCAGTCGGACTTCCCGGTCGGCGACGCCCCCGGCACGCCCCGGGCCTGGCTGCTCGCCGGCGGCGATCCCCGGCGCGTCGCCGCCCAGGCCGCCATGCTCGGCACACCGGCCTGACGCCCGAGGAATGCCCCCTCAATGATCGACATCCGGCCCGACCCGGCAGCATGTGGGGTCGGCCCCTGCACCATCCCCGAACGGAAACGACGTATCTGAATGGCTCGGCTCCCCCCACCGCCGGCACCCGCAGTGCTGCAGGCGCTTCTGCGCCGCGCCGAGGATGTGGTGGCGGTGCACCGCGCGACCCGGCTGGTCCGCATCTTCACGGCGGGCGGCAGCCACCCGCAGCGGTGGAACTCCTTCCGGTACACCGGCCCGCTGCCGCACGCCCGGTTCGACCCGCACCCGCCGACGCCCGACGGCGTCCCGGCGGACGACCCGGCGCACGGCGTCCTCTACTTCGGACTCTCGGTGCGGACCAGCGTCGCCGAGGTGTACCAGGCGACGTCCACCGTCGACCGCAAGACGCGGCGGCCGCACCTGGTCGTGTTCCGGCCCAAGCGGACCCTGCGGCTGCTCGACCTGGCCGGGCTGTGGCCGACCCGGGCCGGCGCGTCCCAGGAGATCAGCAGCGGCCCCAAGGACCTGACGCAGGCGTGGGCGCGGACCATCCGCGCCGCCTACCCGGAGCTCGACGGCCTCTGGTACCGCTCGTCGATGGACGCCGGCGACCCGGCCATCTGCCTGTGGGACCCGCCCGGCGGCAATGCCATGCCGGACGCCCCCGACGTGCTGCTGCCGCTGGAGCATCCGGGCCTTGACCTGCCGCTGAGCCGGATCTGCGAGGAACTGAACTACATCATGTTGGGCTGAGGCTCAGCCGAAGGCGGGGAATCGCCAGCCGGACGGGGGGTGGTTGCGTCGGCGGGCAGGAAGAAACCTGCCGTAGCGGACCAGCCCCAATCGGTGCTCGCCGACAACGTGTTCCTTGGCGGCGCCGTCGTGCCGCCAGCCGAGATGGGCGTAGAAGGAGCGGGTGGTCCAGTCGTCCTGGAGCACCCACAGCACGGCGTACCGGAAGCCCTGGTCGGCCAGGTGGTCCAGGGCGGCGTCGTGCACGATCCGGCCGGCGCCGGTGCCCTGGCACTCGGGATCGGCGTGCACCCCCACGAGTTCGCCGGTACGCAGGTCGGCGTGCACGTCATCGTCGTCACGGGCCTCCGCGACGACACAGTAGGACCCTATTCGCCCCTCGGCGTCCTCGGCGACGAACACCCCGTCGGGGTCGGGTAGGCACACCCATCGCCGCCATCCGTTCAGGTGGCTCTCCGGCAGCATCCGGTCGAGCAACACGTCCGGCACCGTGCCGCGAGCGGCATTTCGCCAGGACTCCTGGTTGATCCTGGCCAGCTCGCGAACGTCACCGGAATCGGCCCGTCGCACCGTCCATGTCATGACGGGAGCCTGCCAAATCACCGGGTCCCGGTGCCAATGGATTCCCCGAGGTGCCGTTGCCACCAGTCGAGCACGGCGTCGAACCGCTGCCGCCGGTGGACCGGCCGCCCGGAGCGGGTCAGCTCGTGCCCCTCGCCGGGGAAAAGCAGCAGCTCAGCCTCGGTGCCGTTGCTCTTCAGCGCCACGAACATGCGCTGGGCCTGCTCGATGGGACAGCGCCAGTCCTGCTCCGAGTGCACGACCGCGAACGGGATGCGGATCTTGTCGGCGTAGGTGAGCGGACTCACGGCCCGCTGCACATCGGGATCGGAGCCGCAGTAAACCTGCCCGAACCACCAGCCGATGTCGGACGAGCCGACGAACGAGTCCCAGGCGTTGACGGCCCGCTCGCTCCACGCCGCCTTGAACCGGTGGCCGTGGTGGGCGGCCAGCCAGCTGGTCATGAAGCCGCCGTAGGAGCCGCCCATCACGCCGACCCGCTCGGCGTCGCACTCGGGCAGCTCAAGGGCGGCGTCGAGCAGCGCCAGCACGTCGTCGGCGTCGACGGTGCCCAGCGCGTTGACGATGGCCACGCCGTGGTCGAAGCCGTAGCCGGCCGAGCCGCGCGGGTTCGGCAGCACCACGGCGTAGCCGGCGGAGGCATAGACCTGGGCCTCGTCGAACAGGCCCCAGCCGTAGTACATGAACGGGCCGCCGTGGACGTTCAGCAGCACAGGATGCGGGCCGTCGCCCTCGGGCAGCACGACCCAGCCGTGCACCGGGTAGCCGTCCGGCGCGGTGCCGTGGATCTCGCGGAGCGGCCGGATGCCGGCGGCCCGCAGGTCGGCGCCGAAGTCGGTCTTGACGTCCGTGCCGACCAGGACGACCTCGCCAGCGCTCTCGGGCGTCGACACGACCACCGCGATGCGGCCGGCGTCCTCGGCGAACGTCTTGACGACCACCTGGCCGCCCGCGATGACGGGAAGGTCGTCGAGCGGGGCCCGGTCGGCGTCGACGGGCACCAGACGCAGCTCCACCGCGCCCCGGTTGCGGACCAGCGCGAGGACGCCGTCCGCCGTGACGACGAGGTTGCCGGTGCCGCCTTCGCAGTCGACGGTCCGCGGATCGGTCAGCAGCCGCGGCGGCTGCGGGGAGCCGGCCGGGTCGAACGGCGCGACCCACACGCCATCGGGCAGCGGCCGCGCCGCCAGGCCGGTGAACTCGGAGCCGAGCAGGTAGATCCGCCCTTCGGCGGCGGCGATAGAGGTGATCATGCCCTCGCCGCGGACGGCGACGACCAGCTGGCCGCCGGCCGCGGGCACGGCGTACACGTCGTCGTGCAGGTTCTGCGGCCCGGCGTCCTGCCGTGCGCCGACGGCCAACACGTGCTGGCCGTCCGGAGTCCACGTCGGGTCGTCGAGGTCGACATCGCCGTCGGTCAGCCGGTGAGGCTCCTCCTCGGCCAGGACGTCGACGACGAACAGCTGCTGGACGCGGTCGCGGAGGAAGCCGACGCCGTCCAGCCGGTACCGCAGGTCGGTGATCCGGCGCGGCGCCTCGGCCTCGGCCGCCGGTGCGCCGTCGATGCCGTAGCGGCCCTCCTCGGGCACCCTCGCCGCGAAGGCGACGCGGCGGGAGTCCGGGGCCCACACCGGCGTGCCGGCGCCGCCGGGCAGGTCGGTCACCCGGCGGGCCTCGCCGCCGTCCGTGGCGATGACGTAGAGCTGGCGGTCACGCAGGAAGGCGACCCAGCGCCCGTCCGGGGAGATCCGCGGCGCCGTGTCCCGCTCGCCCCGGGTCCACGGCTGCGGCTCGGAACCGTCCGTCGGCACCCGGACGAGCCCGCCCCGGTAGCTGTCGGACTCCAGGTCGGGGCGGGCCACGTCGGTGAGCAGCAGATCGCCGCGAAGGGTGACGGAACCGGGCACGCGCAGCAGCGCGACGTCTTCAGGGCGCACCCGGCGACCGTACCTCTAGGCCGCTTCGGTGTTCGGCTTGCCGGTTGTCTTGGGCTTTCCGGTGCTGCCGGCCTTGCCCGTGACGTGCGTCTTGATCAGGCTGGCCACGGTGGTGACGACCAGGACGACGCCGATCACCGTGAGCGAGGTGCCGGTGCTGATCTCCCACACCGGCAGCCCCTCGCCGCCGTTGATGAACGGCAGCTCGTTGTCGTGCAGGGCCTCCAGGATCAGCTTCAGGCCGATGAAGCCCAGCAGCACCGACAGGCCGATCGGCAGGTACACCAGCCGGTCCAGCAGGCCGCCGATGAGGAAGTACAGCTGCCGCAGGCCCATCAGCGCGAAGGCGTTGGCCGTGAAGACCAGGTAGGGCTCCTTGGTCAGGCCGAAGATCGCCGGGATGGAGTCCAGGGCGAACAGCAGGTCGGTGGTGCCGATGGCGATCATCACGATCAGCATCGGGGTCACCATGCGGCGGCCGTTGTGCCGCACGAACGACTTGGCGTCGTGGTAGTCGTCCGTCACCGGGAGGACCTTGCGGGAGAGCCTGATCATCAGGTTCTCCTTGTACTCCTCGTCGTCGTGCGACTGGCCCTGCGAGCGGGCCATCTGCACCGCCGTGTAGACCAGGAACGCGCCGAACAGGTAGAAGACCGCGCTGAAGTGGCTGATCACCACCGCGCCGACGCCGATGAAGACGCCGCGCATCAGCAGCGCCAGCACCACGCCGACCAGCAGCACCCGGTGCTGGTGGATCTTCGGCACGGCGAACGTGGTCATGATGATCACGAAGACGAACAGGTTGTCCACCGACAGCGAGTACTCGGTGAGATAGCCGGCGATGAACTCGCTGGCCGGCGTCGAGCCGGCGAACCACCACAGACCGCCGGCGAACGCCAGCGCACAGGCGATGTAGAAGACGACCCACCGCGCCGCCTCGCCCACCTTCACAACGTGCGGGTGGCGGTCGACTATCACCAGGTCAAGGGCGAGGAGGACAGCCAGTCCACCGAGGGTGGCGATCCACAACCACAGTGGGACGATCATTGAACAACCTCCGGTCCTAGGGCGTGCGCCACTGACCGGAGGTCTCTTCCGCCGACATCCCGGGGGATGCCGACCGGCGGAACCGGGTGCTCCTCGTCGAACACCGTGCTGACGACGCCGCCGCGGGGGAATACTCCCCTCCAACACACCCAGTGTCCCTCATGCCCCCTGTCCGAAGCCAGCCAGGGCGGGCAACCTCACCTCGCCACCCCGGCGAGTCACGCTCTCAGGCAGGGCGAATGCCGGTTTCGGGTACCTCCGAACGGGTGTGCCCGAAACCTGCATTCGGGGTGTCCCAGAGCGTGACTCGCCGGGGTTCCACGGACAACCGGTCACCACACCTTCGGGAGCCCATGACACGATTCACCCCGTGATCCTCACGATCGCCGAGATCCACATCCGGGCGGGTTGCGCAGACGCCTTCGTCGACGCGTCCCGGAGCGCGATCGAGCACATCCTGGCCAGCCCGGGCTGCCGGTCGGCCAAGCTGACCCGCAGCGTCGAGGATCCGTGCCGGTATCTGGTGATCACCGAGTGGGACTCGCTCGAGTCGCACACCCAGCAGTTCTACTACTCCGAGCACCTCGTCAACTGGCGTACCGCGGTCAGCGAGTTCTTCGACGAACCGCCGATGGTCGAACACGTCAGCGAGGTGCTCGACGCACGGGGAGAGCTTTGACCAGCCGCACATGGCCCGCGGTGGGTCTCGTCGTCCTGCTGCTGCTCGCGGTGGCGGGCGTGCTGTGGATGACCCGGCCCGCGCCGCAACCGTCGATCAGTTCCCGGGACGTGCTGATCGACGTGGTCGACGGCCCGGACGACGCCAAGCAGCCGATCCAGCTGGACGCCACGTTCTACGTGCCGGAGACGACACCGGCGCCGGCGGTGATCGTGTCGCCGGGCTTCGGCCAGACCAAGGCCGACCTCGCCGACGACGCGACCGACCTGGCCCGGCGCGGGTTCGCGGTGCTGGCCTACTCGGCCCGCGGCTTCGGCCGCAGCACCGGACAGATCGAGTTGAACTCGCCGGACTACGAGGTGCGGGACGCCGACCAGCTGGTCGGGTGGCTGTCCCGGCAGCCCGAGGTCGTCCAGGACAAGCAGGACGACCCGCGCGTCGGCGTCATGGGCGGCTCGTACGGCGGCGCGCTGGCGCTGATGCTCGCCGGCCTGGACAAGGACAAGCGGGTCGACGCCGTCGCGTCCCTGATCACGTACAACGACCTGTCGAAGGCCCTGCTGCCGGACGCGGCGACCGCCGCCCCGATCGACGGGTCGACACCGGCCGCGGGCGTCGGCGGCGACGACGGCGTGTTCAAGAAGACGTGGGCGGGCAACCTCTTCGGCAGCGCGATGACCGGCATCCGGCCGGGTGCGGCCAGTTCGTGCGGGCGGTTCGCCCCGGACGTGTGCGCGGCCTACACGCGGGTCGCCACCACCGGGCGCGCCGACCAGGCCACGATCGACCTGCTGCGGCGCAACTCGCCGGTCAGCGTCGCCGACGGGATCAGCGCCCCGACGCTGCTGGTGCAGGGCGAGCAGGACACGCTGTTCGGGCTGGACCAGGCCGACGCCACGGCCCGGCAGCTGGCGAAGAACAACGTCCCGGTCAAGGTCTCCTGGTACCCGGGCGGCCACGACGGCGGCGCGCCCGGCGACGACGTCCGGGCCGAGGTCGCCGACTGGTTCGCCTTCTACCTCAAGCACGGCAACGCTCCCGATCCCGGCACCGGCTTCTCGTACGACGTGCAGGGCACGATCCGGGCCCGCGGCGCGCCGACGCTGCGGACCATCGCCGCGCCGGACTATCCCGGTCTGCGCAACGATCCGACGGCCCGGCAGAAGGTGCTCCTGACCGGCCCGCAGCAGCCGGTGATCACGCCACCGGGCGGCAGCCCCGCGTCCGTGAGCAGCCTGCCCGGCGTGGGGACGGCACTGCTCGGTGGATCGGCGGCCGGCCTGGCCGGTGGTCTCGCCGTGGACCTGCCCGGGCAGTCCGCCGTCTTCACGAGCGAGCCGCTGGGGTCGCCGCTGACGATCGCCGGCTCCACCCTCACGACGCTGCGTATCGGCCGGGCGCCGGTGCCGGCCGAGGGCGATTCCGGCGACACCGTGCTGTTCGCCAAGCTCTACGACGTCGGCCCCGACGGGCGGCGGACGCTGCCCGGATCGGCGGTCGCGCCGTTCCGGGTGCAACTGCCGGCCGACGGCTCGTCTGTCGACGTGAACGTCAGCCTCGCCGGCATCGTCCGGCCGGTAGCCGCCGGACACCGGCTGCAACTGGTCGTCACGACGACGGACCAGGCGTACGCGAACCAGACCGCGCCGTCGGTGCGGACGGTCACCTTGGCCGGCCCGCTGCGAGTGCCCGTGGTCAACGGCGCCAGCGCCTCCGGCAGCGGCATCCCGGCCGGACCGGTGATCGGCATCGCGGTCATTCTCGGCCTCGGCCTGCTGGCGGCGCTGGTCGCCGCGCTGCGCCGCCGGGGCGGCGGCGACGTCGACCCGGACCTGGTCGACGTGCCGATGGTGATCACCGGGCTGACCAAGTCGTACCCGGGCCGGCTGACGGCCGTGAAGGACCTGTCGTTCCGGGTGGAGAAGGGCCAGGTCCTGGGCCTGCTCGGACCGAACGGCGCCGGCAAGACGACCACGCTGCGAATGCTGATGGGCCTGGTCCGGCCCACTGCCGGCGAGATCCGGGTGTTCGGCCACCGGGTGCACGCCGGCGCGCCGGTGCTGTCACGGATCGGCTCGTTCGTGGAGGGCGCCGGCTTCCTGCCGCACCTGTCCGGCACGGCCAACCTGCGGCTGTACTGGGCTGCGACGGGGCGGCCGCCGGCCGAGGCGCACCTGGAGCAGGCCCTGGAGATCGCCGGCCTCGGCGACGCGGTGCGGCGCCGGGTCGGCACGTACAGCCAGGGCATGCGGCAGCGGCTGGCCATCGCGCAGGCCATGCTCGGCCTGCCGGACCTGCTCGTGCTCGACGAACCCACCAACGGGCTGGACCCGCCGCAGATCCACCAGATGCGGGACGTGCTCAAGCGGTACGCGGCGACGGGTCGCACCGTCGTCGTCTCCAGCCACCTGCTGTCCGAGGTGGAGCAGTCCTGCAGCCACGTCGTGGTGATGCACCGCGGCCGGCTGGTCGCGGCGGGCGACGTGGACGACATCGTCGCCGGCGGCGGCGAGGCGACGTTCCGGGTCGACCGCGTCACCGACGCCGCCCGGGTGCTGCGTGACCTGAACGGCACGTCGTCGGTCACCGCCGACGGCCAGCTCGTGCACGCGGACCTGGGCACGACGGCCCGGTCGGCGGCGGTCGACGCGCTGGTCCGGGCCGGCATCGCGGTCGAGCAGGCGGGGCCGCGGCGGCGGCTGGAGGACGCGTTCCTCCGGCTCGTGGAGAACGAACAGGGGCAGCCATGACCGACGACCACGGGGTGCACACCGATCCGGCGGCGATCGCCGAGCTGGTCGCCGCCGCCGAGAGCGAGCACGCCGACATCGCCGCCGACGGGTCCGTCGCCGGCTACCGCGGCTCGCGGACGTTGCGGCTGGGAGTGGAGCTCCGTCGCCAGCTGCGGCGGCGGCGCACCCAGTTGGCGCTCGGCTTCCTGGCGGTGCTGCCGTTCCTGCTGCTGATCGCGTTCAAGGCGGCGCCGAACCAGAGCAACTCCCGGTCGGCCTCGTCGGCGTTCGTGGACCTGGCCACGTCGAGCGGCCTGAACTTCGCGATCTTCGCGCTGTTCGCCTCGGCCAGCTTCCTGCTGGTCGTGGTGATCGCCCTGTTCTTCGGCGACACCGTGGCCAGCGAGGCCTCCTGGTCGAGCCTGAAGTACCTGCTGGCGATCCCGGTCCCCCGGGGCCGGCTGCTGCGGCAGAAGGCGGTCGTCTCCGGCCTGCTGTCGGTGCTCGGGCTGATCGTGCTGCCGGCGGTCGCGCTGGTCGTGGGCCTGATCTGGTACGGCAGCGGCGACCTGATCAGCACCACCGGCGAGTCGCTGGCGTTCGGCACCGGCCTCGTCCGGCTCGCCCTGGCCGTCGCCTACCTCATCGTCTACCTGACGTGGATCGCCGGCCTGGCGCTGCTGTTGTCGGTGTCCACGGACGCGCCGCTGGGCGCGGTCGGCGGGGCGGTGCTGGTGTCGATCGTGTCGCAGATCCTGGACTCGATCACGGCGCTCGGCGACCTGCGCGACTACCTGCCGACGCACTACGCGACGGCGTGGTCGGACCTGCTCAGCTCGGACGTCGACTGGGGCGACATGGTCCGGGGCTCGTTCTCGTCGCTGGCCTATGCGGCGGTCTTCGTGGTGCTGGCCGCGCGGCGCTTCGGCCGCAAGGACATCACGTCCTGAGAGCCCGAACTCACTTGTTCCGGGCCAGGTACGTCGCGCCGGCCGAGGCCGTGACCACGCACATGATCGCCAGCCACTGCACCGGCCGCAGGTTCTCGCCGAGCACGAGCACCCCGGCCAGCGCGGCAACCGCCGGCTCGACGCTCATCAGCACGCCGAACAGGCGCGGCGGGATCTTGCGCAGCGCCTCCAACTCCAGCGAGTACGGGATCACCGACGACAGCAGGGCGACGCCGGCCCCGATGACCAGGATCGTCGGGTTCAGCAGCGCCGAGCCGGCCTCGGCCACGCCGAACGGGGCGATGACCACCGCGCCGATGGCCATCGCGACGGCGAGGCCGGAGCCGCCGGCGGTGGCCTCTCCGAGCTTGGCGCCGAGCAGGATGTAACCGGCCCAGCAGACCGCGGCGGCCAGCGCGAACAGGATGCCGAGCAGCGAGGCGTCGCCGCCGATGTCGGCCAGCATCGCCACGCCGGCGGCGGCCAGCAGCGCCCACAACGCGTCCAGCCAGCGGCGCGAGCCGGCCAGCGCGATCGCCAGCGGCCCGAGGAACTCGATGGTCACGGCGATGCCGAGGGGTAACCGCTGCAGTGCCTCGTAGATGGACAGGTTCATCAGCCCGAGCACGGTGCCGTAGCCGAGGACCACCAGCCACGCCCGCCCGGACATGCGCAGCCGGGGCCGCCAGAACGCCAGCAGCACGACGGCGGCGAACACCAGCCGCACACCGGCCGTGCCGGCCGCCCCGATGACCGGGAACAGGCCCTTGGCCAGTGCCGCGCCGAGCTGGACGCTGACGATGCCGCCCAGCAGCAGTCCGGTCGGCGGCACCGAGCCGAGCAGGCGGTCGGCGACTTCGCCGAGCGCGCGGCGGGGCAGCCGGCCCGAAGTGCCGTCCACGGAGACCATGACCATGACTACAAAATAGGTGCAGGTACCGACAGTCCCGCTCACCGGAGCCTCACCCGCCCCGTGCGAGGCTGGATGCCGACCGAGATGAGAGCGAGGAGCAGCTGTTGCCGCGCCATTCCCAGTCTGGCCGGTCGCTCGGCGTGCTGGTCCCCGTCCTGATGCTGGCGGCCGGCGCCTGCGCGGTCGGCCCGTCCGTGCGCCCCGTGATCGCGGTCAACGACGGCGCGCAGACCTCCAGCGCCGGCGCGCCCACCCAGGCCGGGCAGCTGCCGCCGCTGGACAAGCCGCAGAACTCGTCGATCGCCTGGTCGGACTGCACGTCGGCGACGAAGCTGCGGATGCCGGAGACGACCACCTCGCTGTCGTTCCAGTGCGGCCGGATCACCACCCCGCTCGACGCGCCCGACCAGCCCGGCGTGGGCGACGTCGCGGTGGCCGTGCTCAAGGCGGGCGACGGCGCGATCCCGCTGGTCGTGGTCAACGACGCGACCGGCGTGCCGGGCACGCTGTACGCGGCCGAGCTGGCGTCGAAGCTGCCGGCCCCGCTGCTCAAGACGTTCTCGCTGATCGGCATGGACCGCCGGGGCACCGGCGCGTCCGACCCGGCGCAGTGCATTCCCGGCTCGGCCCGGGCCGAGATCGCCGACTACGACCCGGACAGCACCCAGCTGGACAACCTGATCGCCGCGGCGAAGCGGGCCAGCCAGGAGTGCGTGCTCGAACTCGACGACCGGCTGCAGGCGCTGGACAGCTGGCGGACCGCCGGGGATCTCGACCAGCTGCGGGACGCGCTGGGCGTGCCCCGGCTGAACGCGATCGGGCACGGCGAGGGGTCGCGGGTGCTGACCATCTACGCCGACCGCTACGGCAGCCACACCGGCCGGCTCGTGCTGGACGGCTCGCCCGACCCGATCCTGGATCCGCCGGGCGCGGCGCAGGCCGGGGCGGTCGGCGCGGAGGCGACGTTCGACGCGTTCGCCTCGTCCTGCCGCAGCCGCGGCTGCTCGCTGGGCGCGGACCCGAAGCAGGCCGTGCTGTCGCTGCTGGACAAGCTGCGGCAGCATCCGAACGGCGACCTGTCGGTCGGCACCGCCGTGCACGCCGTGCTGATGGGGCTGGCCGACCGGGCCAGCTGGGCGCCGCTGGCCGACGCGATCAGCGCGGCGCTGCGGGGTGACGAGAACCCGCTGGCCGAGTTCGCGGCGCCGCTGTCGACCGTCGTGGACGGCGATCCGCCACTGCTGGACACGCAGTTGATCACCGGCTGCAACGACATGCAGATGCGGCTGCCGCCGGAGCAGATCAGCGGCATGGTCCAGGACTGGAAGCAGAAGGCCCCGCTGTTCGGCGGCCTGTTCGCGCAGCAACTGCTGCTGTGCAGCTCATGGCCGGTGCCGGCGCGGCAGCTGCCGGCCCCGAGCGGGCACGGCGCGCCGCCGATCCTGGTGCTGAGCACCGCCGACGACCCCGTCACCCCGGAGGCCGGCACGCAGCGCACCGCGCGCCAGCTGGCCTCGGGTGTGCTGGTCAGCTGGGAGGGCGGCGGGCACGGCGCGCTCGCGCAGTCGCCGTGCGCCACCGCCGCTGTGCAGCATTTCCTGGTCGACGCTCAGGTTCCGACGGACGGCACGGCCTGCCCGCCGTGAGTGTCGTCCCCTAGCGCCTCAGCTGCAGCTGGAGCAGCAGCCGCAGCCGGGGCCCGTGCAGCTTCCGCAGCAGCTGCAGCCACCGAGCTCAGGCGTCTTGTCGTCCATGAGGACCTCCCCGGAATTCGAACGGACCAGCCGGGTTGACGGTATTTCCGCGCGCGGTGCCGGGGACACCGCTACGCGAGGGACCCGGTCCTCACCCGATCGCGGGGCCCGATCGATTCACGCACAGCGATACGTGACGGAAAAAGAAGTGGGGACCCCCCGAAAGGAATCCCCACTCTGTGCTATTGCCGGCGAATCAGCCGGCCAGCTCCTCGAGGGCCTTCTGCGCCGCCTCCAGCTCGGCGCGCAGCTGCTCGACCTTGGCCGTCTGCTGCTCGCGGGCCTGCTCCAGGATCGCCTCGATGGACTCGGCGACCTCGGGGTGCAGGGCCTTGGCCGCCTGCCCGACGACCGCCGGGGTCACCGGCAGCGCCCGCAGCGCCTTCTTCTTGGCCGCGACCACGTCCACGGTCCAGTCCCCGTCGACGCTGCCGCTGATGGTGATCACCACGTCGGCGACGCGGGTCTTCTTCGCGGTGCTGGCCGGGCGGGGCTTCTTGGCTGCCGGCGCCTCCTCCACGGCGGCGGTGTCGCCCGCGGCGACCTCCTCGGGCGTCTCGGTGGTGGTGTTCTCGATCTCCGACATTCTCTGCTCCATGGAGGGACGGGATACCGCTGGTACGTCTGCTGGCGAACGCTTGCGCCCCGGCCGTTCGAGCGTCAGCTCGCTCGGCGAGAAGGACAGCTCATCGTGCGAGCCGGCCGGTCGGACCTGGATGTAGTCGCCCTCGACCGGATCGTTGAGCCCGACCACCTTGGCCGACTTGCCCGCCTCGACCCCGACCGCCTCGGCCGTGAACCAGACGGTGGGCTCGCGGCCCCGGACGAGCTCGTCACGAAGGTGCTCGACGTCCTCGTCGGACAGCGAGCCTGGTTGCGCCATCTCAATTCTCCTCGATGCGTGCAGGGCTGGGCACCGGGGTGGCACACACCGTGACGAGGGGCTGCCCGGCGTGCTGCCGCCCGGCAACCTAGCAGTAGGGGCTCACGCCCCTCACCGGCTCCGTCCGGAAGGCGACGCCGAGATTAGCACACGTGTTCGAAGTGGTAGTGGCGACCGGCCGGCGCACCGTGGAGCCCGGCAAGCCACTCAGCGCCGGCCTCGCTCCGCCCATCGGCGGCCAGAACTCCCAGCCACGCGCCTCCGCCCCTACGCCTCCCGCAGCCGGTACTCCCAGCCGAACTGGTCGGTGTGGTGCAGGTCGTAGTGGTGCTCGATCTTGGGGCCGTCGTGCAGGTGCACGTGGGTGATGGTCTGGCGGGGCTCCTCGATCGGCTTGCTCCAGACCTCTTCGCGGCCGTCGAGCGGGCCGCCGACGAAGCGAGCCACATACGGAATCGTCACGGCCGGTCCTCCTCGCGGCTCGCCGGGTATTGACCCTCGCTCCATGGTAAACGGCGGACACCGCGTTGGAGAGGGCGATCACACTGACGTCTCAGTACATTTTCCCCGCAGGTCACCGGCGGGAACGACGCCGTTCCCCACCGTCAAGACGCCGGCCGGACATGATACGCCTTCGATGACACATTTTGTCCACAATGGAATTGCACGGGCGCGATTCAGTCGGCTCGGGCCTTGCTCGGCTGCACTCGCTTCGGTTCTCCGGCCATCTTCGGATAATCGGGCGGATAGGGCATCTCGCCCCGGTCGTCGGCCGCGTACCACTCCAACAGCCGCTCCAGCCCGTACGCCTCGTCGTCGATGCCTTCGAGCGCGTCGCCGTGCTCGGCCAGCCAGCCCGGAGCGGTCAGCACATCGAAGTCGTTCGGGTCGACCGACGGCAGCTTCTCCCAGGTCAGCGGCATGGACACCGTGGCCCGCGGCGTGCCGCGGACCGACCATGCCGAGGCGATCGTCCGGTCCCGGGCCGCCTGGTTGTAGTCGAGGAAGACGCGTTCACCGCGCTCCTCCTTCCACCAGGCGGTAGTCGCCTTGTCCGGAATCCGCCGCTCCACCTCGCGGCCCAGCGCGATCACCGCGTGCCGGACGTCGATGAAGTCCCATTCCGGCCGGATCCGGACCAGCACGTGAATGCCGCGGCCGCCGGAGGTCTTCGGGAAGCCGGTCATGCCCAGCTCGCCCAGCACCTCGTCGAGGACAAGCGCCACCCTGACCGCGTCGGCGAAGTCCGTGCCCGGCTGCGGGTCCAGGTCGATACGCAGCTCGTCCGGCCGGTCCACGTCCCGGCGTCGCACCGGCCACGGGTGGAAGTCGAAGGTGCCGAGGTTCGCCGCCCACGCCAGCACCGCCGGCTCCGTCGGACACACCTCGTCCGCCGTCCGCCCCGAAGGGAACGTGATCCGCGCCGTCTGCACCCACTCCGGCGCGCCCTTGGGGATTCGCTTGGCGTAGAAGGCTTCCCCGGTGACGCCGTCGACGTAGCGCTTCAACGTCGTCGGCCGGTCGCCGATGGCGCGCAGCAGCGGCTCCGCGACCGCCAGGTAGTACTCGACGACCTGGCGCTTGGTGATGCCCCGCTCCGGGAAGTACACCTTGCTCGGGTTGGACACCCGGACGGTGCGCTCACCCTCCGGACCCGGCACCTGCAACTCGATCGCCTCGGCCACGGCAGCACGATCTCACAGGGCGGCGTGTTTCGCGTCCAATGTCGCGAGCAACGCCTCCAGGGCCAGCTCGAAGCTGTCCTCGTCCACCTCCTCGGCGTGCTGCCGCAGCAGGTGCGCCTGGTTCAGGTGCGGGTAGCGCTCCACGTACAGCTGGGCGTCGTCGGAGAAGCCGGCGGCGAAGGAGCTCGTCGCCGCGCCGATCACGATGTACTTCACCGCCGCGCCGATCATCGTCGCCTCGCGCGGCGGCCAGCCGGCGCCGACGAGGCCGCCGTGCACGGCGTCGGCCATCCGCAGCGAGGACTCGCGCCGGGCGGGGCCGCGGGCGACGAAGGGAACCATGTTGGGGTGCTCGGCCAGCACGGCCCGGTAGGACCGCGCCCAGCGGATCAGGCCCGGACGCCAGCCGTCGTCGAAGCCGCCGACGTCGACCCGGCCGATGATCTCGTTGGCGACGTCGTTGAGCAGGTCCTCCTTCGTCGCCACGTGGCTGTACAGGGACGCGGCCTGGACACCGAGCTCGGCCGCCAGCTTGCGCATCGACAGCGCCTCCAGGCCGTCGCGGTCGACCAGCGCCAGCGCGGTGGTCCGGATCCGCGCCGGGCTGAGGATCGGGGTGTGTGGTCTTGGCATCGGCACCTCCTGCGCGTACATTAAAACTAACAGCGTTCGGTTTAGTCGGGAAGGGACTCGCGGTGGACTTCTCACTCAGCGACGAGCAGCGGGAGATCAGGGACTGGGTGCGCACCTTCGTGCGCAAGGAGGTCATGCCGCTCGAGCCCGAGGTGCTGCGCCGGGAACGCGCCGGCCAGCGGGGTTTCACCGCCGAGGAGTCCCGTGCCCTGCAGCTCAAGGCCAAGGAGGCCGGCTTCTGGGGCGTGCTGACGCCGCAGGAGTACGGCGGCATGGGCATGGACGCGGTCACCGCCGCGCTGATCGAGGCCGAGCTGGGGCGCTCGTTCGTGCCGTTCTACCTGGGCGGCAAGGCCGACAACATTCTGTTCCACGCCAACGAGGAGCAGCGGGAGCGGTACCTGATCCCGACCATCGCCGGCGACCGCAAGTCGTGCTTCGCGATCACCGAGCCCGGCGCCGGCTCGGACGCCCGCAACATCCGCACCTCGGCCCGCAAGGAGGGCGCGGAGTGGGTGATCAACGGCGAGAAGACGTTCATCACCGGCGGCAACGAGGCCGACTTCGTGATGGTCTTCGCCGTGACGGACAAGGAGAAAGGCGCCGACGGCGGCGTCACCTGCTTCCTCGCCGACCGTGACATGGGCTGGAAGTCCGAGCCCATCGACACCATGGGCGAGTGGGGCCCGGCGTCGCTGATCTTCGACAACGTGCGCGTGCCCGAGGAGAACATCCTCGGCGAGGTCGGGCAGGGCTTCCGGCTGGCCATGCAGTGGATCGGCCAGGGCCGCTACCTGCTGCCGGCGCGGGCCATCGGCGCGACCGAGCGGCTGGTCGAGATGGCCATCGAGCAGAGCAAGACCCGGGTCACCTTCGGGCAGCCCATCGCCGAGCGGCAGGCCATCCAGTGGATGATCGCCGACTCCGCCGTGGAGATCGAGGCGCTGCGCTGGCTCGTGCTGCACGCCGCGTGGCAGGTCGACCAGGGCGTCGACTCGCGGCAGGCGCAGTCCATGGCCAAGCTGTACGGCGGCGTGAAGGCCAACGAGATCGTCGACCGGGTGCTGCAGATCCACGGCGGCATGGGCTACACCCGGGAGCTGCCCGTCGAGCGCTGGTACCGGGAGCTGCGGCTGCTGCGCATCTACGAGGGCACCGACGAGATCCAGCGCCGCACCATCGCTCGCAACCTGTTGAAGGGCCACGCCAAGGTCGGCGGCTACCTCGGGTGATCGACTTCGGCATCCTGGGCGTCGTCGATGGCCCGTGGCGCAAGTCCTGGACCTCCGACGACGCCCTGCGCTACGCCGTCGGCGTCGGCGCCTCCGAACTCGCCTTCGCCACCGAGAACTCGTCGGGGGTTGATCAGCAGGCGTTGCCGACGATGGCGCTGGCGCTGACCCATTTCACCGAGCCCGAGCAGATCTTCGGCGACGTCGACAAGACGCGGGTCCTGCACGCCGAGCAGTCGCTGACCCTGCACCGGCCGTTTCCGGTGGCCGGCTCCGTCGAGGTTCGCCGCCAGGTCACCGACATCTTCGACAAGGGCTCCGGCGCTCTCGTCGTCAGCCGCGTCGACGCCGCAGACGCTTCCGGGCCTTTGTTCTCCGCCGTCTCGTCGGCTTTCCTCCGTGGCGAAGGCGGTTTCGGCGGCTCTCGCGGCACTTCCTCCCGCTCGGCGATGCCCTCCCGGGAACCCGACCGGCGCCTGGAGTTCGCCACCGCAACCAACCAGGCCCTGATCTACCGTTTGTCCGGCGACCGCAATCGCTTGCACAGCGACCCCGTCTACGCCGCTCAGGGTGGTTTGAAGCGGCCGATCCTGCACGGCTTGTGCACGTACGGCATCACCTGCCGCCTGCTCATCGGCGCCTTCGCCGACGGCGACGCCCACCGCGTCACCGGCATGACCGGCCGCTTCACCGCGCCGGTCATTCCCGGCGATGTGCTGGTCGTCGACGCGTGGCAGGAGCACTCCGGCGTCGCCTTCCGCACCAGCACCGCCGCCGGCACCGTGGTCATCGACAACGGCCGGTTGGAGCTGGCCGGTCCTCGGTGAAGTTCGTCTCGTATCTGCGCGCTCTTTCGGCGCTCCCCTGGCGATGGCGGCGGCCCACCCGGGTGATATCGCGCCTCAACCCCACCCCCGGCCCGTGTGCGGACCGCTACCATCGAGCGGCGCTGCGTCACCACCGAGGGGAACGGCTCGGCGGTGGGCGGCGTCGAAGTGAGGGTGGCCGGCGAGTCGTCGCCACCGTCAGTTCGTAGGGTGCCGCGGGCACGAGGGGAAGAAGGCACGAGACGCCATGGGCGACCAGGCAGCCGGGCAGGCGCAAACGCCGCCGAACGTAGTGAAGGGCGCGAGCCGCAGCGAGGCGATCCAGGACCTCGCCAAGCACGTCTTCGGCGGGCTGCCGCCCTCGGGCGGCAAGTTCACCATGGACGTGGACCAGATCAACGACGCCATCAAACAGTGGAGCGGCCTGCTCGCTCAACTGCGCGAGGATGCCGTCAAGGGCAGACGCATGGTCGGCCTCACCGCCGCCGGAAGTCCGCTCGACCAGGCCGGTCAAGCCTTTGTCAATGCGGCGAACGCTTCTGGCACCGCATACATAAAGGCCAACCAGGCTCAGCAGGACTTCGTGTCCGACTACATCAGAAAGTTGACGGCGGTGCGAGACGGTCATGCGGAAGCCGACCAGGCCGGTGCCGACCACCTCAAGAAGGCGTGAGGAATTGCCAGTGCGTCACCACACGTTGAAGATCGGCTTCGCCGCCACGGCGGCAGCGCTTGCGGTGGTCACGGCCGCCTGCTCGACGCCACCGTCGGTCGGTGGCACGCCAGCACCGCAGACCAGCGCCGTATCGGCCGACGGCAAGTTGCCCTCCGGAGCTCCACACGTGGCGAACCCGCTCGACACGTCACATGCACAGGCTGCACCGTGCGGGGTATTGACTCCAGCACAGATTTCATCCCTTGGAATCGTGGCCACCGGAAAACTGAGCACTGACCCGACAGGCCCTGGTTGCAATTGGTCGGATACTTCGACGATCCCGTCCCTCATGACGATCGGCGTCGGCTTCATCACAGGGAGCAAGGGCGGCTTGAGCTCACTCTACGTCCAGGCCGAGTCGCTTAAGAAGAATGGCGGCTACTTCGAGCCGATCGACCCATTTCAGGGATACCCCGCCGTGCTGTATTCCCAGTACGACACCCGGAAGGAAACCTCGAACGCCGGCTGCGGACTGGCGGTCGGCGTCAGCGACACGCTTCAGTTCACCGTTGGAATCGAAATGTCAGTCACACCGCAGCAGTCTGATCCCTGCGCGATCGCCAAGAAGGTCACCGACATGGTGATGACCAATCTGAAAGCGGGGTCGTGATGGGCAGACTTGGGCCGGGGGACATCCACCACGCCCTGACGCAAGGGCCTGGCACAGGCAGTTTCCAAGATGCGCGGGCTGCCTCGGCGTCGCTGGCGCAGTCCCACCAGGAGCGCGAGAGCCAGGCGATGTCGCTGGTCATGAAGATGGGCTCCGCGTGGACGGGGGACGCGTCGGAGGCGGCGCAGGCGGGCGCGGCGCCGCTGCTGCAGGCGTTCCGGGACGGGCAGCGGGCGCTGAGCACCCATCAGGAGCTGATGGGTGCTCAGACCCACTCGTTCGGGGTGGCCAAGACGAGCGTGCACGACGTGCCCAACGAACCGCCGTCGGCGTCGTTCGGGGACATGCTCAGCGACGCCAGTGGCGTCAGCCTGTTCACCGGCGGCGGCTACCTCAACAAGGTGCAGGACTGGTCGGAGAAGGCCAACGCGAACGTCACGGCGTACACCGGCTACGCCAACGCCAGCTCGTATAACCAGTCCAACATGCCGCAGGAGTACGGCGACCCGAGCGGATCGGGCTCGGACATCGCCCTGGCCCCGGCGCAGCCCGGGCCCGGTGACCCCGGACCGGGCGGCCCCGGCGGGATCACCGGCCCCGGCAGCACGGGCGGCCCGCACCACCCTGTGTCCCACTACGGCGGTGGTCCTGACACGTCCGCGTATACGCCGTCCGGCAGCGGCACCCCGGGACCGGGAACCGGCGGGCTGCCGGGGCCGGGCACGCCGGGTTACGGGACCGGGCCGACGAACACCCAGGGCTGGCAAGGCGGCCCGTCCGCGCCCGGCGCCGGCGGCTGGCCCACGCCGCCCGGTGGCGGCGGCCAAAGCTGGGGCTTCGGCGGTGACGGCTTCCCCGGTGCGGTCGGCGCACCATTCGGTGGAGGCGGCGGGTTCGACGGCGGCACGGCCGGTGGGGGCACGGCCAGTGGTGGGGCGCGAGGCCTCCGAGCCGGCGGCATGGCCGGTACGGCCGGCGTGAACGCGGCGGAACGCCAGGCGGGTCCCGGTGCCCGTGCCGGCGCGGGTGCCTCCGGCGCGAGCAGCCCGGGCGCCGCGCTGGCGACGGGGCGGGCGGGCGCGCCCGGAGCACCGGGCGCCGGTGGCATGGCCGGCGCGGCCGGTCGGGGCGGACGCAAGGAGGAGGACCAGGAGCACACGTCGGCGGCCTACCTCGAGGACGACTACTCCGACGAGCTCATCGGCGAACTGCCCCGCACCACACCACCGGTGATCGGGCTGGACTGACGACCGAAGGATCCGAACAACTGGGGGTTGGCGTGCTGAGAGAGCGCGTCGAGCTGTCCATGGACGCGCTGAAGGCGTTCTGGCGCTGGGAAGGCCATGACCGCATGCCGTCCGTGCTGGTGTCCACTGTGGAGTGGATGGACGACGACACCCGCCGCGAGGCCGATCGGCAGGTGTTGGCCGAGCTGGCGGGGCGGGGTCTGCTCGCCGGCGGTGGCGTGTCGGCCGACGTGCGGGCGACCTTCCAGGCGCTGACCCGGCCGGAGGTGGAGGTTTTCGGCTGGATCAGCACGCCGCAGCGGACGTCGGGGGTGCTGGCCGCGGCCGGCGGCGGGGAGGCCGCGCTGGTGGTCCGCTCGGGCGAGGCGGCCTGGCTGTCGCCGGTGCGCCCCGATGAGGTGGCTGAGGCGGTGGTCGCGCAGCTCCCGGCGGTGCCGCCCGCCCACGGCCGGTCGATCAACGTGTCCGAGGCCGACTTCACCGGAGCCGCAGCCCGTCCCGACGGCGAGGAAGGGTTCCGCGGGTTCGGCCGCCAGACCGAGTCGCGCGATGTGAGGGCCCTGAAGGCGTTGCTCGACGAACCGGTGCTGGGCATCAGCCAGCTGTGGGTGGCCGCCCGTGGCGCGGACGGGCGACTCCACCAGGCCGAGACCCCGATCACCGTGCGGGACACCGCCGAAGGCCGCTGGCTCACGCAGACCACGACGGCGTCCGGACAGCGCTGGGTGATCGCGGCCCCGGCCGGCCCGCAGCTGGTGACGAGCAAGCTGCACGAGATCCTGCACAGCCTGGGCTGAGGCCTCAGGGGCGTCGGCCGACGCGCCACCACGGGCGGCGAGGCGGCGTCAGATGTCCCTTTTCCACCAACCAAAGCCCGAACCGGTCGGCGTCCTGGCGAGCCCGCACACCGACGGACTTCGGGTGGGCGGCGGCGTATTCCGCGAACAGCGGGCCGAAGCGGTCGCCGAGATCGTCGGCGAGGTCCGGGCGCAGGTGCCAGGTGACTCGGCTGCGCTTGGCGAGCAGGGCATGGGCCTGGGCATGGAGGCGGTCGTCGTCGAAACCGGCGGGAGTGGGGGCGCCGGCCAACAGGGCGCGGAGCAGCTCGGCCTGCTGGGCGGCGAGGCGGTCGCGGCTCATGCCAGGACGGCGCGGATGGCCGCGAGCTCGGCGGCGAGCTCCGCGTCGGGCGGGTAGTCGTCGTCGCGTTCGAGCAGCACGCCGGGTGGGTCGACGCGGGCGCAGAGGTCGCCGAGCAGGCCGAGCACGGCGTCGGGCATCGCGTGGGCGTGGGTGTCGTGGTAGAGGCCGTCACGTTCGACGCCGCCGGCGACGTGCACGTACGCCAACCGCTCCAGCGGCAGCGTGGCGAGGAACTCGGCGGGATCGGTGCCGATGTTGCGGGCGTTGGCGTAGAGGTTGGCGACGTCGACGAGTAGCCGGCAGTCGGTGCGCTCGACCAGCTCGGCGAGGAACTGCCCTTCGGTCATCTCGGCGCCGGGCCAGTCGATGAGCGCTGCGACGTTCTCCAGCGCCAACGGCACGGGAAGCGTCTGCTGCGCCTGCTGGACGTTGGCGACGAGAACGTCCAGGGCGTCCCGCGTCCGCGGCAACGGCATCAGGTGCCCGGCGTCGAGACCGCCGGCCCGCACGAAGCACACGTGGTCGCTGACCATCGGCGCGTCCAACGCCTCGGCGACGGCTGCCAGGTGCTCGACGCGGGCCATGTCCAGCGGCTCGGCCCCGCCGAGCGAGAGGGACACGCCGTGCGGCAGCACCGGCACGCCGCGGTCCCGGAGTAGCCGCAACGACTCGGGGACGTCGCCGGGAGCGATGTTCTCGGCGACAACCTCGACGAAGTCGACATCAGGTAGCCGCTCGACGGTCAGGTCGATCTCCGGTCGCCACCCGATGCCGACTCCGAGCCGCGGGAAGGATGTCGCCCGCATCCGTCACCTCCGAACGCCGTCACCCGCCGCAGCCACCGCCACCGCAGCCGCCGCCCCCACCTCCACCGCCACCACCGCCGCATCCTCCCCCGCCGCCGCCACAGCCGCCGCCTCCGAGGAAGAAGCCGCCACCGGCGGCCGCCCCGACGCCGGTGGGACGTCGGCGCGGCGGCGAGATCGACCGCTGCAGCGCGGCGGCGATCCGGGCGTCCGGGTACCTGCCGACGCCGTCGAGGGCGACGGCGGTGGCGGCGTCCCGCAGCGTCGGGCGGCGCAGTTCCCGCAGGGCCCGGTCGCCGGCGAAGGTGCGCAGGTGCCGGTTGCGCCGGAAGTTCAGCATGACGATGAACAGCACGATGGTCCCGGCCAACGCGGCGGTCAGGAAGCCGATGGGCCGGCCGAGGTGGAAGCCGTTTCCCCAGCGGACGACGCCCACGAGCAGCACCGCCAGCACCGGCAGGGTGGACCCGAAGCGGAACCGCGCCGCGATGTGCCGCGGCACCACCAGCCCGAGCTCGGCCAGGTCGTGGCCGACGTTCCACAGCGCCGACCGGCTACGCAGGTAGCCGGTGATGTCCTTGAGCGTGTGGCTGGCCGCGGCCCGCATCAGGACCTGCGACCCGACGGCGCTCGTCGCCACGGCGTGCCCGGTGGCGCGGAGCAGGCCGGTGCTCTCGGCCCGCAGCGCGCCGGCCGCCAGCAGCTCGGCGGCGGCCGTCTCGACCGCGCGATCCGGGCCGCCGGCGAGAAAACCGATCTCCACGGCGCTGGGCCGGAAGACATTATTACCGTCGGCTCCAAAGAATTTCGGCAGGTATCGGATCACAACGGCCAGCACCACCGCGCAGCCGAGACCGATGAAATACCATTCCAGGAACTGTTCACCGGACAGTCCCCAAGGTTCCTGGCCCATCCCCCACCCCCGTAGGGTCGCCCTTGCCCCAAACCGCGATTCGCAACGCGTTTCTCTGGGAGAAACGCGTCGAGCACCGAGGTCGCCGGGCGCCGCGGCCGACCCCCAGCCAGTCGCAGCACCCGGCGACACCCCCGGTCCCGCCGACCCCTCCCCAGGTGTCGGCGGCGTTGACGTCGTCGCCCCGTCGCCGTTTTTCGGCTTCGGGTGCGCATCATCGTGGGCGCGCGAAAATGCGCGGGCAAGGCCTCTTGAGGAAGCCTTAGGGTGGACCGCTCAGGCTTCGTCCGTCTGGGGGACGAGGCGGAGTGAAATGCTGTTGATGCAATAACGCTGGTCCGTGGGAGTGGGGTAGCCCTCGCCCTCGAACACGTGGCCGAGATGGCTGTGGCAGGTGGCGCACAGGACCTCCACGCGCACCATGCCCAGCGTCCGGTCCTCGCGCAGGATCACGCTGTCACCGGCCAGCGGCGAGAAGAACGACGGCCAGCCGCAGTGCGAGTCGAACTTGGTGTCGCTGCGGAACAGTTCGGCGCCGCAGGCGCGGCACTCGTAGACGCCGGTGGTCTTGGTGTCGGTGTACTCGCCGACCCAGGGCCGCTCGGTGCCGGCCTGGCGCAGCACGGCGAACTCCTGCGGGGTGAGCTGCGCGCGCCATTCCTGCTCGGACTTGACGACCTTGGGGGTGGCTCCGACGACTGGTTCCATGCCTTCCAGCTTATGGATTTGCTCAGGCCGCGACCATTACGAAGGCAGGACGTAGCTCACCCACGCGCTGCCCGTGCCCGAGCACCGGCACGTCCGCGATGCCGGCGACCGCGTCCACGTCCACACCGAGCTGACGCAGCGCCGCCACCAGGACCACCGGCCGGGCCCGGTTGGACCCGTCGGCGATCTTGATGGCGACCGCGGAGCCGTCGGGCAGGCCGATGGCGTAGACGCCCTCGGCGCCGTCCTTGGCGACCGCGCCCGGCAGGCCGCGCATCAGGTCGGTGACGTCGCGACCGGTGCCGCCGACCCACTCGGGGTGTCGGCTCATCGCGTCGGCGACGCGACGTTCGGGGGTGCCGGCCGGGGCGGCGGCGAGCCGGCCGAAGGCGCGGGCCAGGCCGGTCAGCGTGATCGCGAACAGCGGGGCGCCGCAGCCGTCGACGCCGATCGCGCCGACGCGCTCGCCGGCCAGGTCCTCCAGGGCGGCGCGGGCAGCCAGCTGGAGCGGGTGGTCGGCGTCCAGGTAGTTGTCGGTCGGCCAGCCGTTGGCGACGCAGGTGGCCAGCATCGCCGCGTGCTTGCCGGAGCAGTTCATGTAGATCGGGGCGCGGCTGCCGCCGGCGGCCAGGTGGGCGGCCCTGGCCTCGTCGCCGAGGGGCAGGTCGGCGGTGCACTGCAGCGCGTCCTCGGTGAGGCCGGCGCCGGCGAGGATGCGGCGCACGCCGTCGATGTGGAACGGCTCGCCGGAGTGGCTGGCGCAGGCCAGGGCCAGCAGCTCGCCGTCCAGGCCGAGGCCGCTGCGCACCATCGCCAGCGCCTGGAACGGCTTGTTGGACGAGCGCGGGTAGGTCAGGTCGTCGGGCTGGCCCACGCCGAACACCGTGCGCCCGTCGCCGTCGACGGCGACGACCGAGCCGTGGTGCACGGATTCGAGGAAGTCGCCCCGCCACACCTCGGCGACGAGCTCGTGCATTCCGGCCTCCTCCGTCCGACGGGTGATTCTGCCAACTGTCGACAGTTAACAACTTGCTCGCGGACGTTGTAAAGGCGGATGTTCGTCACATGAGCGTCGACCTGGTGCACACCGGCTTGGCCGGCCAGACCGTGGCGGTGCTGCGGGAGCTGGTGCTGACCGGCGAGATCGCCGCCGGCGAGCGGGTCAACGAGGTCGGCCTGGCCCAGCGGCTCGGCATCAGCCGGGGTCCCCTCCGGGAGGCCATCCGCCACCTGGCCAGCGAGGGCCTGCTCGTGCTGACCCCCAACCGCGGCGCGCACGTCCCCGTCGCCGACAACGACGGCGTGCATGCCCTGTTCGAGCTGCGCTCCGCCCTGGAGTGCGCCGCCGCCCGGCTCGCCGCCGCCCGCCGTACCGACGAGGACCTGGCCAGGATGCGGGAGGTCAGCGCCGCCTCTCGGGCCGCCTTCACGACCGGCGAGTTCCCCTACCGCCTCGATCTCGCCTTCCACGGCGCGCTACTCGACGCCGCCCGCAGTCCCCTCGTCGCCGAACAGGTCCGTCTCGCGCAGCAACGGGTGATCCTGCTGCGGGCGACCAAGGAGGTCGCCTTCTCCCACGAACGGGCCTCCATGGACGACCACGACGTGCTCATCGAGGCCATCACCGCCCACGACGGCGACCGGGCGGCGGCGGTCATGGCCACGCATCTCGACCGGGTCCGCGACCAGCTGCTCACCACCAGGTAGCCGGACCGGTCCGCCCTTCGTTCCCCCAGCGGCCAATGCGGAAGGCGGCCGCCGCGCGCATGTCGACGGCGCCCCCACTGTCCACATCGGACCGTTAGCGCACCGGCCCGGCAGCACGGGATCCGAGCCGGTGACGGTCACACCGGTCAGGTCGACCATCAGACGTCGGGGGTGATCCGCATGGCCACGGACGGCTTCGGGTCGGCGCCGTCGACGAAGGTCTCGCCGCAGCGGAGCCAGCTCTCGGCGCCGTCGAGGAGGTGGGCGGTGGCCTCGGCCGCCTCGGCGGACCACACCTCGCCATGGCCCGTGCCGGTCGCGCCGGAGGCGAGCCACTCGTGGTACTCGCGGGTGTAGGCCTCCCGCATGCTGATGCGGCCGTCTTCCGGGGCGACGAGATTGCGCTGCAGCATGCGCATCGCGATCAGGTAGCGCTCCACCCAGTGCTTGTGGAAGTCGAACCCGAGCAGCGCCTGCCCGGCGGCCGCGCCCTTGGCGTCGATGCGCTTGATCGTCTCCGGCGGCATGGTCAGGTTGAAGCCGCCCTCGCCGTCGGTGAGCCGGATCGCCTGCACCCGCTCGCGGAACCCGGGCAGCCGGGCCTGCATGGTGTCGTGCCAGTTCAGGCCGGCGTCGAGAATCGCGCCGAGATAGCCGAGCAGCCCGGGCGACTCCTCGACCCGGTCGGGGTCGACCGGCGGCTGGTCCCCTTGGGACGACGGCACTTTCGGCCCGAAGTACAGGCCGAACGTCGGCCGGGTCGGCAGCCACGCGTCGAAGAACTGGATCGGGAAGTTGCTGGAGATGCCGCCGTCGGCGAACCAGTGCCGGGCCACGGTCTGCCCGTCGACCGTCCACAGTGGAACGGCGGACAGCAGTACCGGGAACGTCAGGCTCATCCGGGTGGCCACCAGCACGGGCAGGTCGTCGGTGGGCAGCGCCCGCAGCTCCCCGGCGCCGGGATAGACGACGGCGCTGATCCGGCCCAGGTGGTCGAGCACCTCGGCCGGGAACAGCCGCCGCCACTCGTCCAGGCTGAACAGGTAGCTGACGTCCGAGTACGCCTCGTTGGGCAGCCGCACCGGCCGGCCGCCGGTGACGTCGGTCGTCATCAGCTGCAGATTGATGCCCTTGGCCTTGAGGTCGGTGAAGGTCAACGGATCCGAGACGTCCTTGCCGGCGACGATCTGGATCTGCTTGTGCAGCCAGTCGGCCAGCGCGTCCGGGTCCTGGGGACGCTGCTTCGCGCCGATGCACATGCCGTAGTAGTTCTTCGGCAGGTCCCGCACCAGGCGCACCACCGACCACAGCAGTGCCAGCGTGAGGCCGAGTCCACCGGTGATCAGCATGCCGACGGCGAACACGATCCAGCCGGCCACGCCGAGGCCGCCGAGCGTGCCGCCGGCGCTGGCCACCAGCAGCCAGCCGAGCCCGAACGCGACCGCGGCCGACAGCAGCAGCGGCAGGAACAGCCAGCGCAGCAGTCCCCACAGGTAGCTGACGGTCCGCGCGCCGGTGGTGCGTTTCGCCTGCGCCGCAAGCAGGATCCGGAACAGCGGCCGGGCCTGCTTGCTCGGCCGGAACTGCTTGACGATCAGTCCGGGCTGCTGCAGCTGCTGGCGCAACGCCTCGAGACGCTCGAAACCGCCGCTGTCACGGGCATACTCGGCGGCGGCGGTCACCGCGGCCGCCATCGCGCCCGCCGAGGCGCCGCCGATGGACCGGAACCGGAACTGCTTGTACAGCTCGAGAACCGCCGCCGGATAGGCGACGCCGCTGGTGATTCCGCCCTGCATCACCAGGTCGCACTCGGTGGGGCGAGCAGGGATCCCCCCGGGGTTGGTCATGACCGACACCTCGCTAAGCCGTCCGCACCAAGGCTAGTGATCTTGCGCGTCGGACAGAAGAGGGGTCGCCCGCTGGGCTGGATACCGCAGCGCGGCATCCAGCCCCTCAACCGTTACGGCAGATTCGCGACCAGCTCGGCGGCCGGCACCCGGGTGCCGGTGTAGAACGGGATCTCCACGCGCACGTGCCGGCGGGCCTCGGTCTCGCGCAGGTGGCGCATCAGATCGACGATCCGGTGCAGCTCATCGGCCTCGAAGGCGAGGATCCACTCGTAGTCGCCGAGGGCGAACGAGGCGACCGTGTTGGCCCGGACGTCCGGGTAGTCCCGGGCCTCCTTGCCGTGGTCGGCGAGCATCTTGCGGCGATCGTCGTCGGGCAGCAGGTACCACTCGTAGGACCGCACGAAGGGGTACACGCACAGGTAGTTCTTCGGCTCCTCGCCGGCCAGGAAGGCCGGGATGTGGCTCTTGTTGAACTCGGCCGGCCGGTGCAGCGCGACCTGGCTCCACACGGGCGTCGAGGCGCGGCCGACGGCGGTGGTGCGGCGGAAGTTGGCGTACGCCGCCTGCACCTGCTCGATCTCCTCGGAATGCCACCAGATCATGTAGTCGGCGTCGGCGCGCAGGCCGGAGACGTCGTACACACCGCGCACGACGACTCCCTTGCCGGCCAGGGAGTCCAGGTACTCCTGGGCCTCGGCCGCCGCCGGCCCGCGGTCCTCGCCGAGCCGTCCGGGTTCGGCGCGGAACACCGACCACATGGTGTAGCGGATGGTGTCGTTCAACTCGTTGTAGTTCAAGCGGGCCATGAGCCCATCGTCCCACCGGCGCCCCGGTGCCGGCCCAGGAGGTGTGCAGCGACACGGGCGGCGGCCGCCTGCGAGGTGGCGATGCACGCCGGCACGCCGACGCCGTGCAGGCTGGCGCCGGCGACGGCCAGCCCCGGCAACTCGGCGACGGCGGTCTCGATGGCGGCCACCCGGCTGAGGTGTCCGACGCCGTACTGCGGCAGGCCGCCACCCCACCGGGTGACGGTGGCGTCGATCGGCGCGACGGTGATGCCGGTGAGTTCGGCCAGGTCGGCGCGGACCCCGCGGATCAGGTCCTCGTCGTCGACCTGCAGCGCGGCGACCTCGCCGGCCTTGCCGACCGAGCCCCGGATGACCAGCGTGTCCTCGCCGTCCAGGTGCGCCCACTTGCGGCTGGAGTACGTGAACGCCTTCGCCGTGAAGCGGGTGCCGTCGGCCCAGCGGTCGTCGCCGGCGATCAGCACCCCGGAGTTCTGTGGCAGCGCCACGTCGGCCGGCAGCACGAGCGAGATGACGGCCATCGACGCCAGCTCGATGCCGCCGAACGCGGCCGCCGCCACCGGCGCGACGTCGGCCAGCAGCTTCGCGGCGGCCGGGGCGGGCACGGCGAGCACGACGCCGTCGACGTCCAGGGCGTGGTCGCCGAACTCGACGGTCCAGCCGGCCTCGCGCCGCCGCAGCCGGCGGACCGGGCGGCCGAACTCGATGGTGGCGTCGGCGACCTTGGCCAGCCGATCGGTCAGCGAGCCGAGGCCGTCGCGCAGGGTGCCGAACACCGGCGGCCGCTTAGCGCCCTGCTGCGGCGGCGCGGGCACCAGCGCGGCCGCGGCGGCGACGAGCGAGCCGGCGCCGCGGTCCAGGGCGCCGGCCAGCGGCGCCATCGTCGCGCGCAGGCTCAGGCCGTCGGCGTGGCCGGCGTAGACGCCGCCGAGCAGCGGGTCGACCAGGCGGTTGGTCACCTCGGGCCCGAACCGCTCGCGCAGCAGCTTGCCGACGGAGACGTCCTCGCCGTCCAACCGGATCGGCGGCAGCGACGGCTCGTGGGCCACCCGGGCCGCCGCCTCGTCGGACAGCACGCCGCGCACCGCGTCGGCCGACGCCGGCACGCCCTGAAAGGTGTGCCCGGGCAGCGGGCTGATCCGCCCGCCGGCCCGGACCGTCGCCCGCGCCGAGGTCGGGTGCACCAGCTCGTCGGCCAGGCCGATCTCGGTGATCAGCTCGGTCGCCTCGCCGCGCCGGGCCAGGAACGCCTCCGCGCCGACGTCGTAGGAGCGGCCGCCCAGCTCCACCGTGCGGAGCTTGCCGCCGACGCGGTCCGTCTGCTCGATGACGGTGATGGTGGCCAGCGGTCCGAGCAGCTTGCGCAGCCGGTACGCGGCGGCGAGGCCGGACACGCCGCCTCCGACGACGGCGACATGGGGCTCGGTCATGACAGCGAATGCACCAGCTCTGTCACCCGGGTGACGACCTCGGGGTCGGTCTCCGGCAGCACGCCGTGGCCGAGGTTGAAGATGTGCCCGCCGGCCGCCTTGCCCTCGGCGTGGATCCGGCGCACCTCCTTCTCCAGCACGGCCCAGTCGGCGAACAGCAGCGCCGGGTCGAGGTTGCCCTGCACGACCGGCGCCGGTCCGTCCGGGCGGGCCGCGGTCAGCCGTCGCACCGCCTCGTCCAGCGGGATCCGCCAGTCCACGCCGACCACGTCGGCCCCGGCGTCACGCATGGCGACCAGCAGCTCGCCGGTGCCGACCCCGAAGTGGATCCGCGGCACGCCGGCGTCGTTCAGGCTCTCGAACACCCGGGTGGAGTGCGGCAGCACGTATTCGCGGTAGTCACGCTCGGACAGCGCCCCCGCCCACGAGTCGAACAGCTGCACGGCGTCGACGCCGGCGGCGACCTGCACCCGCAGGAACTCCTCGGTGATGCCGGCCAGCTTGGCCAGCAGCGCGTGCCACACGTCGGGCGCGCTGTGCATCAACGCCTTCGTGCGCTCGTGGTTCTTGCTCGGGCCGCCCTCGACCAGGTACGACGCCAGCGTGAAGGGCGCGCCGGCGAAGCCGATCAGCGGCGTACGCCCCAGCGACGAGGTCAGCAGCCGGATCGTCTCGGCGACCGCGGCGACCTGCTCCTCGTGCAGGTCGGGCAGCGCGTCGACGTCGGCCTTCGTGCGGACCGGGTCGGCCACCACCGGGCCGGTGCCGGCCACGATGTCCACGCCGACACCGGCGGCGTAGAGCGGCACCACGATGTCGCTGTACAGGATCGCCGCGTCCACGCCGTGCCGGCGCACCGGCTGGATGGTGATCTCGCACGCCAGGTCGGGTGTGAGGCACGACTCCAGCATCGCGACGCCCTCGCGCACCTTGCGGTACTCGGGCAATGACCGGCCGGCCTGCCGCATGAACCAGACGGGGGTCCGGGACGGCTCGCCGCCCCGGGCCGCGACCAGCAGGGGAGCGTCTGAGAGGTCGCGGCGCGCCGAGACCGGAGCAGTGTTCGTCATGGCCGTTCAATGGTGCCACGCGGCCGGATTCGTTTGTCACGGAGTCGTCTCGGGGATGCGGAATCCGTCGTGTCGTGCGGGACTTCGGCGCGGTGATGGCCGTAAGGTCACCGGACGTGACCGGGATGTCGGAGGAGCCAGCGCTGTTCCGGCAGGCAGTGGAAGCGCTCAGGTCGGTGCGTCCTCGACCGGAGGTCGAACTGGCCGAGGTCCGTGCGCCACAGCGGTTGGCGCCGTGGTCGTTCGCCTTCAGCGCGGAAGCCAACGGGCCTGCCGACGAGGTGGCGACGGGGCGATTGGTGCTGCTGCACGACCCGGACGGCGAGGACGCCTGGGGCGGCGTGCTGCGGGTGGTGACCTTCGTCCGCGCCGAGCTCGACGCCGAGCTGGCGGTGGATCCCCTGCTCCCGGCGGTCGCGTGGTCCTGGCTGACGGACGCGTTGGAGGGCTCGTCGGCGAAGTGGACGGCGCTGGGCGGCACCGTCACGCAGAACTCCTCGGCCCGGTTCGGCGACATCTCCGGCCCGGCCCGCACCGACGACCTGGAGCTGCGGGCGTCGTGGACCGCGTTGGACGCCGAGCTGACCGCGCACGGCGACGCCTTCTGCGAGCTGCTGTCCAGCACCGTGGGCCTACCCCCGGTCGGCGTCACCCTGTTCAGTCAGCGCCAGAGCAGCCTGTAACCGCCTCGGCGTTCGGAAGGGGGCATTCCTGGCGTTCAACGCCAGGAATGCCCCCTTCCGAACGTGCACGTGCAGCGGCGCCCGGCCGCCAGGAGCTCGCGGCGCACGACTTCTGCCCTTATGTGATCACTCGATCGGGTGAAGTTTGCGGGCGACCTGCTCGGCGTCCCGCAGCACCCGCAGCGTGTTCGCGCCGGCCAGCTTCGCGCAGTCGTCCTCGCTCCAGCCGCGGTCGAGCAGCTCCGTGAACAGCCGCGGATAGCAGGAGACGTCCTCGAGGCCGACAGGCAGCTGGGCGACGCCGTCGTAGTCGCCGCCGAGCCCGATGTGGTCGATGCCGGCGACCTCGCGGGCGTGCTCCAGGTGCCTGACCACGTCGTTCACGGTGACCTCGGGCTTCGGGCCGCCGCCCGTCCACGTCGTCGAGAACGCGTGCCGCTGCTCCAGGTCGCGGTGGTCGGCGCCGGCCGCCGTCATGGCCTCCCGCAGTCGCCCGTCCCACTCCGCGTAGGCCTGCGACACGAAGGTCGGGACGAATGTGATCATGCACACACCACCCTTGGCGGCCATCTCGACCAGCACGTCGTCGGGGACGTTGCGGGGATGGTCGGCGACCGCGCGACAGGAGGAGTGGCTGAAGATGACCGGCGCCTCGCTGACCGCCAGCGCGTCGCGCATCGTCGCCGGTGCGACGTGCGACAAGTCCACGAGCATGCCCAGGCGATTCATCTCGCGCACCACGTGCCGGCCGAAATCGGTGAGCCCGTTGTGCACGGGTTCGTCCGTCGCCGAGTCCGCCCATTCGGTGTTGTTGTTGTGCGTGAGCGTCATGTACCGGACGCCGAGCCGGTACAGCGAGCGCAACGCGCCGAGCGAGCCGGCGATGCTGTGGCCGCCCTCGGCGCCGAGCAGGGAGGCGATCCGGCCGTTCGCGAACGCGGCTTCCGCGTCGTCAACCGTGAGGGCCAGCTGAAGATGCTCCGGATAGCGGTTGACCAGCTCGTACACGACTTCGATCTGCTCCAGCGTGGCCGTGACCGCGCTGTGACCTTCCAGCCGGCACGGCACGTACACGGACCAGAACTGCAAGGTCAGCGCGCCTTCGCGGAGCCGGACCAGGTCCGTGTGCAGATCTGTCCGCACTTTCGTCAGATCGGCCGACGCCCAGTCCGCCGGCCGGCCCGCGCCACCGGCCAGTTCGCGCAGCGCCCACGGCAGGTCGTTGTGGCCATCCGCCAGTTGGACCCGCCGCAGTAGGGCGTTTGCACGTGCAGAAGCACGTCCATCTGCGTGTTCCGAGCCGTCCGTCACGACCGCAACTCCTTCATGTCGTTATGAAGCCTTCTCGCGTTAGCCACCTCGCCAGGAGTCCCTCGATCGTGCGACAAACCTGGCCTCCGGTGACAACTCGATCGGGACAGATACCCATTTGATCGTCCCGCTGACCCGCTTGGGCGGCTACGCTGCTGCCGTCGACACCACTTTCGGTCGATCAGTGGCGCGGCTGATTGGACGAAAGTCCCGGTGCCGGTCGGGGGGCACGACCGACTCCAGGGAGGTAGTGACGTGGCTGCCGTCGGCTTAGGTCAGGCCGTTCGTACCACGCCAGCCGGCTCGTTGCCGGCAAACATGGTCCCGCACCCGCGGGAAGAGCTGTTTTCAGTGCTGGTGGTTGACGACCACCCACTGTTGAGGGAGGCGATAGCGGCTCGGCTTACCCAGATGGGTGCCGGCACAGTGCATGAGGCCGCATCGGTGGCCGAGGCGAGGGCGCGTGCCCTGGCCACGGGGCCGTGCGACCTGGCGATCCTTGATCTCGGGCTGCCCGACGGAAGCGGCATCGATCTGGTCACGGAACTCCGTGCCCAGGGCTGGCCGCGCATCGTGGTGCTCGCGTCCTCCGACGACCCCTATGCGGTTCGCTCGGCCTTCCAGGCAGGCGCCCAGGCGTACCTGCTGAAGTCCGCGTCGCCGATGGTGGTCACCGACGGAGTTCGCCGAGTTCTCGACGGTGGCGTCTACGCGGACCCGAGCGTGGCCCCGGTCCTCGCTGCGGGAACCCGGGTGCCCGGAACCGACAACACGCCGCGGGAGCTGTCCGCGCGTGAGGTCGAGGTGCTCCAGCTGGTCGCCGATGGCCAGTCCAACAAGGAGATCGGCGAAGCTCTGAACCTGTCCGCGCTCACGGTGAAGTCTCACCTGTCGCGGATCGGCCGGAAGCTGGGCACCGGGGATTCGCGCTCAGATGGTGGCGTTGGCCATGCGGGCCGGCGTGATCCGCTGAGAAGACGGATGGATGGACGACGCGAAGACCGAGCAGAACGTGATCCACGCCCGCGCGGGGCGTCGAGGACGTAGGGTCTTCCGCCGTGGATGCACCCTGCTCTGAACCGAAGGACCCGACCGGAGACACCCCGGTGCTGCTGACCGAACCCGCTGAGGGGGTTCCGCCAGTGGTGTCCGATCCGGCAACGCTGCGGCGCGCGGCCGCAACGCTGGCGGGCGGGACGGGTCCGGTGGCGGTGGACACCGAAAGGGCATCGGGCTACCGCTACTCGCAGCGCGCCTACCTGGTGCAGCTGCGACGAGAGCAGGCAGGCACCGTGCTGGTCGATCCGGTCGCCTTGGGCGGCCGGATCGACCCGCTGGTGGACGCCATCGCCAACACCGAATGGGTGTTGCACGCGGCGTCCCAGGACCTGCCGTGTCTGGCCGAACTCGGCCTGCGACCGGCGGTCCTGTTCGACACCGAACTGGCCGGCCGGCTGGCCGGCTTCGACCGGGTCGCGCTCGGCTCGATGGTGGAACGCCTGCTCGGCTACCACCTGGAGAAGGGCCACGGCGCCGCCGACTGGTCACGCCGCCCGCTGCCGCAGGACTGGTTGACCTACGCGGCTCTCGACGTGGAGCTGCTGGTCCCGCTGCGCAACGTGCTGGAGGACGAGCTCCGCGAGCAGGGCAAGCTCGACTGGGCGCTGCAGGAGTTCGAGGCGGTGCGCACCGCGCCGCCGCCCAAGCCGCGGGCCGAGCCGTGGCGGCGCACGTCCGGCATCCACCGGCTGCGCAATCCCCGCCAGCTGGCCGCCGTGCGGGCGCTGTGGGAGGCCCGGGACGGGCTGGCCCGCCAGCGCGACATCGCGCCCGGCCGGGTGCTGCCGGACAGCGCGATCATCGACGCCGCCGTGACCGATCCGGCGACCGAGGCCGACCTGCTGGCGCTGCCGGTGTTCCGCGGCCGGTCGCAGCGCCGGACCGTGAAGGTGTGGGCGGACGCCCTGGCCAAGGCCCGGTCGCTGCCGCGCAAGGAGCTGCCGGAGGTCTCCCCCGCGCACGACGGCCCGCCGCCGCCCAACCGCTGGGCCGACCGCGACCCGGACGCCGCCGCCCGGCTGGCCGCCGCCCGGGCCGCGCTGACGTCCATCGCCGAGAGCCTGAAGCTGCCGGTGGAGAACCTGCTGCTCCCGGACCTGGTCCGGCGCACCTGCTGGGAGCCGCCGGCCGACCTCGACCCGTCCTCGGTGGCCGAGGTGCTGCGGGCCGGCAACGCCCGGCCGTGGCAGGTCGAGCTCACCGCGGAGCCGCTGAGCAAGTCGCTGAAGGCTGCGGCAGCATGAGTTCAGCCACCCTGCTGGTTACCGGCGAGTAACTCGGACTAGAGTTCGGGTTACCGGCCGGTAGTGGACCCGGTCGACCCGAACTCGAAGCTGAGGAGGAGCACGCCGTGGCCGCACCAGTAGCGCCGATGACGGAACGGGCCGTGCGCAACGTGGTCTTCGTCGACGGCGTGCGCACGCCGTTCGGCAAGGCCGGCCCGAAGGGCATCTACGCCGAGACCAGGGCCGACGATCTCGTCGTCAAGGTCATCCGCGAGCTGCTGCGCCGCCACCCCGAGCTGCCGCCCGAGCGGGTGGACGAGGTCGCCATCGCGGCCACCACCCAGATCGGCGACCAGGGCCTGACCATCGGGCGCACCGCCGCCCTGCTGGCCGGCCTGCCCAAGTCGGTGCCCGGCTACGCGATCGACCGCATGTGCGCCGGCGCCATGACCGCCGTGACCACCGCGGCCAGCGGCATCGCCTTCGGCGCCTACGACGTCGTCATCGCCGGCGGCGTCGAGCACATGGGCCGGCACCCGATGGGCGAGGGCGTCGACCCGAACCCGCGCTTCCTCGCCGACCGCCTCGTGGACACCTCCGCGCTGGTCATGGGCCAGACCGCGGAGAACCTGCACGACCGGTTCCCGGGCATCACCAAGGAGCGGGCGGACTCCTTCGCCGCCGCCTCCCAGGCCAAGTACGACGCCGCGGTGAAGGCCGGCAAGATCGGCCCCGAGTTCGTCTCGGTCGCCACCCGCTCGGCCGAGCACGGCTGGGGCCTGGCCACCGCCGACGAGCCGCCGCGCCCCGGCACCACCGTCGAGGGCCTGGCCACGCTGAAGACGCCGTTCCGCCCGCACGGCCGGGTGACCGCCGGCAACGCCGCCGGTCTCAACGACGGCGCGACCGGCTGCCTGCTCGCCGACGAGGCCACCGCCACCGAGCTGGGGCTGCCGATCGGCATGCGGCTGGTGGGCTACGCCTTCGCCGGCGTCGAGCCCGAGGTGATGGGCGTCGGCCCGGTGCCGGCCACCGAGAAGGCGCTGCAGCGGACCGGCCTGAGCATCTCCGACATCGGCCTGTTCGAGATCAACGAGGCGTTCGCCGTGCAGGTGCTGGCGTTCCTCGACCACTTCGGCATCGCCGACGACGACCCGCGGGTCAACCAGTGGGGCGGCGCGATCGCCACCGGGCACCCGCTGGCGTCCTCCGGCGTGCGGCTGATGACGCAGCTGGCGCACCAGTTCGCCGAGCGGCCCGACGTCCGCTACGGCATCACCACCATGTGCATCGGCATCGGCATGGGCGGCACCGTGATCTGGGAGAACCCGCACTGGAACGGGGGCGACAAGTGATTACCGCTGAGCAGGCCGCGCAGGCCTTCCCGGACGAGGTCGTCACCAAGGCGGTCACTCGTTTGATCCCGGTGCCCGGGCTTGCGAAGCCGGTCGCCCTGATCACCATCGACAACGGCTTCGACCACACCCGGCCGTCGACCTTCGGGCCGCAGAGCCTGGTGTCGCTCAACGCCGCGCTGGACGAGGCCCTGGCCGCCGAGCCGGCCGCGATCGCCGTCACCGGCAAGCCGTTCGTGTTCGCCGTCGGGGCCGACCTGTCCGGGGTGGAGCAACTGTCGTCGCCGGAGCTGGCGCGGCAGATCGCGCAGACCGGGCACGACGTGTTCCGCCGCTTCACCGAGTCGTCCATCCCGACCTTCGCCTTCGTCAACGGCGCGGTCATGGGCGGCGGCCTGGAGCTGGCGCTGTCGTGCCACTACCGGACCCTGGTGTCCAACGCGGCCGCGATCGCGTTCCCCGAGGTGTTCCTGGGCCTGTTCCCGGGCTGGGGCGGTACGCAGCTGCTGCCGAACCTCATCGGCGCGGACGCCGCCGTCACCGTGATCATCGAGAACGCGTTGAACCAGAACAAGATGCTCAAGCCGGCGCAGGCCGCCGAGCTCGGCATCGTCGACGTGGTCTTCGACTCCGCCGACTACCTGGAGCAGTCGCTGTCGTGGCTGGCCAAGGTCGTCAACGGCGAGGTTTCCGTCGCCCGCAAGGACGTCGACCGGGGCGAGGCCTGGGACGCCGCGCTGGCCCGCGGCCGGGCGTTCGTCGAGGCCAAGACCCACGGCGCGTCGCCGGGTGCGACGAAGGCCCTTGAGCTGCTGGAGCTGGCGCGGGGCAACGACCTCGACGCCGGCTACGCCGCCGAGACCGACGGGCTCGCCGAGCTGCTCATGACCGACGAGCTGCGGGCCGGACTCTACTCGTTCAACCTCGTGCAGAAGCGGGCCCGCAAGCCCGCGGGCGCGCCCGACAAGTCCCTGGCCCGGCCGGTCACCAAGGTCGGCATCGTCGGCGCCGGCCTGATGGCCAGCCAGCTCGCGCTGCTGTTCGTGCGCCAGCTGAAGGTGCCGGTCGTGCTGACCGACGTCGACCAGGCGCGGGTGGACAAGGGCGTCGGCTACGTGCACGGCGAGATCGACAAGCTGCTGGGCAAGAAGCGGCTGTCCCCCGACGCCGCCAACCGCCTCAAGGCGCTCGTCAGCGGTTCGCTGGACAAGGCCGCCTTCGCCGACGCCGACTTCGTCATCGAGGCCGTGTTCGAGGAGCTGTCGGTCAAGCAGCAGGTGTTCGCCGAGGTCGAGGAGCACGTGTCGGCCGAGTGCGTGCTGGCCACCAACACCTCGTCGCTGTCCATCACCGACATGGCGTCGAAGCTCTCGCACCCCGAGCGGGTCGTCGGCTTCCACTTCTTCAACCCCGTCGCCGTGCTGCCGCTGCTGGAGATCGTGCGGGGCGAGCAGACCGACGACGCCACCCTGGCGACCGCGTTCGCCGTCGGCAAGCAGCTCAAGAAGTCCAGCGTGCTCGTCAAGGACGCCCCCGCGTTCGTGGTGAACCGGCTGCTCACCCGCTTCCTCGGTGAGGTCATCCGGGCCGTCGACGAGGGCACCCCCTTCGAGGTCGCCGACAAGGCGTTGGATCCGCTGGGTCTGCCCATGAGCCCGCTGATCCTGCTGCAGCTCGTCGGCCCCGCCGTCGCCCTGCACGTCGCCGAGACCATGCACCACGCCTTCCCGGACCGGTTCGGCGTCAGCGAGAACATGAAGCGCTTCGTCGCCGCCGGCAAGACCGCCGTGTACACGTGGGACGCCTCCGGCAAGCCCCAGGTCGACCCCGAGGTTGCCGCCCTGTGGCAGCCCGGTTCGTCGCCGCTGACCGCCGAGCAGCTCCGCGCCCGCGCCGAGGAGGCCCTGGCCCAGGAGATCCGCCTCATGCTCGACGAGGGCGTCGTCGCCGAGGCCCAGGACATCGACCTGTGCCTCATCCTCGGCGCCGGCTGGCCCTTCTGGCTGGGTGGCATCACGCCGTACCTGGACCGGGCCGGCGTGTCCGAGCGGGTCACCGGCAAACGTTTCCTCGCCCAGGGTGTGGCTTCGGTTCCGGCCTGACATCCGTCGCCCGGCCCGGATCCTCGAACCCCGGATCCGGGCCGGGCGCTACGAAAGCCGGTCGTCCGCGCGGGCGACCGGCTTTCAGTACGCCCGATATGCGTCGCGACGGTGGCTGATCCGCGTGATGTAGACCTGATGCTTGTCCTCATGGACGCGGTAGAGCACGCGGTAGTCACCGCGGCGAGCTGACCACTGATCGTCCATCGGCGGATCGAGTTGCTTGCCAACGCGGTGCGGGTTGCTCGCCAGTGGCCCGGTGACCAGCTCGTACACCGCCATCGCGACCTGCACCGGGACTTGCTCGGCCATCGGGTGCCGTGCCTGCGGCGACCAGGCGATGTCGTACGGCTCGCTCAAGCGACGCTGTCCGTTCCATCCGTGCGGGCACGCAGGATCGCCGCCCGCCGTCGTCCGCCTTCCCACCGGCCCCCTTCCCACTGCTCGCCGTGCGCGCCGCCCGCTCCCGTCCCACCATGGAGTGATGATCAGGATCGGCACCTCGGGCTGGAAGTATCCGGAGTGGCGGGGCGACTTCTATCCGAAGGGCCTGGCGCAGCGGCGGGAGCTGGAGTTCCTGGCCGAGCACGTGAACTCGATCGAGATCAACGGGACCTTCTACTCACTGCGGAAGCCGGAGCATTTCCGGTCCTGGGCGGGGCAGGCGCCGAAGGACTTCGTGTTCGCGGTGAAGGGCTCACGAGAGGTGACGCACGTCCGGCGGCTGCGCGGGGTCGAGGATGCGCTGAAGCGGTTCTTCGAGTCGGGGGTGCTGGAGCTCGGGGAGCGGCTGGGGCCGGTGCTGTGGCAGCTCCCGAACCGGACGGCGTTCCATCCGGGAGTGGTGGCAGATTTCCTGGCGTTGCTGGATTCGCGAGCGCGGCATGCGATCGAGGTACGGCACGAGAGCTTCCGGGACGAGGCGTTCTACGAGCTGGCACGGAAGCACAACGTCGCCGTCGTGTACTCGGAGGGCGCGGGGGAGTGGCCGGTGTTCGACGAGACGACGGCGGACTTCAGCTACATCCGGCTGCACGGGGCCGAGGAGCAGTACATCAGCGGCTACGGCGACAAGGAACTCGGCCACTGGGCGGCGCGGGTCGACGAACTGGCCGGCAACGGCGATGTGTTCGTCTACTTCGACAACACGATGCGCGGCCGCGCCCCACGCGACGCGATGACCCTGGCGGCCCTGGTGCGAGAACGAGACGACCGGCGCAGGATGTGACGGTGATCCGGATCGGGACGTCGGGCTGGGTGTACCCACCATGGCGCGGGACCTTCTACCCGAAGGGCGTCACGCAGAAGCGCGAACTGGCCTACCTGGCGGAGCGCCTGAACTCGGTGGAGATCAACGGCACCTTCTACGGGCGGCAGCGGCCGGCGAGCTTCCGGTCGTGGGCGGCGCAGACGCCGGACGACTTCGTGTTCGCGACGAAGGCGCCGAGGTTCATCACGCACATGAAACGCCTGCGCGACGCGGAGACGCCGGTGGCGAACTTCTTCGCCTCGGGGGTGCTGATGTTGCAGAACAAGATCGGCCCCATCCTGTGGCAGTTGCCGGCGACGTTCCGGTTCGACGCGGACGTGCTGGCGGAGTTCCTGGGCCTGCTGCCGCAGTCCACGGCCGCGGCGGCGAAGCTCAGCGCCCGCCACGACCACCGGATCGAGGACGACGAGGGCCTCCGGATCGACGCGGACCGGCCGCTTCGACACGCCCTGGAGCCGCGGCACGTCAGCTTCCAGGACGAGAAGTGCCTGCGGCTGCTCCGCGACCACAACGTGGCGCTGGTCGTCGCCGACACGGCGAAGAAGTGGCCGTACTTCGAGGAACTGACCGCCGACTTCGCCTACGCGCGGCTGCACGGCGACGTGGAGCTCTACACCAGCGGCTACACGGACGAGGCGTTGGACCGCTGGGCGGCGAAGGTGCGCGAGTGGCACCGCCGCGGCGACGTCCACGTCTACTTCGACAACGACGCCAAGGTCAGGGCGCCGGTCGACGCGATCGGGCTGTCGCGGAGGCTCGGCATTGGATGATCTGATCGCGGCCGCCGGCTACACCGCCGACGGCCCGGGAGTCGCCGTCGCGGTCCGCGACGCCGATGGTCGGGTCCACCGGGCGGCGTCCGGGCTGGCCCGGCCGGACGCCCCGTTCACCACGAACACGGTGTCCTACCTGGCGTCCGTGGCCAAGCAGATGGTCGGCGTCTGCGCGGCCATGCTCGTCGTCGACGGCCGGCTGGACGTCGAGTCGACCGTCCGGCGGTGGCTGCCGGAGCTGCCCGGCTGGGCCGACAGCGTGCGCATCAGGCACCTGATCCATCACACCGGCGGCCTGCCCGGCGATCCCGAACTCCAGGACCGCGTCGCTGAACCCCGCTGGGACAGTCCGGCCGTCTTACGGGCCCTGGCCGCCTGCCCTGAGCCCCAGTTCCCGGCGGGCCGCCGCTACGAGTACTGCAACGCCGGCTACATCAGCCTGGTCGCGGTCATCGAACGCCTCACCGGCACGCCGTTCGCCGACCTGGCTCGACGCGAGTTGTTCGAGCCGCTCGGCATGGCGCACACGGAGTTCCGCGCCGACGCCCCGCCCGCCGATGCCGCCGAGGGCCGTCCCACCGTCGAAGCCGAGTGTCCACTGCCACTGAGCGTCGGCGACGGCGGGGCGTGGTCCACCGCCGACGACATGCAGCGCTGGAACGACGCCCTGCTGCCGGGCGGAGCCCTGAACGATCGCGTGAAGGCCCTGTCCGCCAGGCCCGGCCGCCTCGACGACGGCCGGCCGATCGACTACGCCTGGGGCGTCTTGGTCAACCGGCGCGACGGCGTGCTGATGCACAGCCACGGCGGCAGCTGGTCCGGCGGTTGGACGGCCACGACCGTGCGGCTGCCGGAGCGCGGGATCACGATCGCCGCCCTGTCCAACGACGGCGACGTGTCGAGGATGGTCGACCTGACCGACCGGATCCTGGCGGCGGTCAGCCGTTGACGGCGACCCGGCACACCGGGCGGGTCGTCGGCCGGGCCTCGTAGCGGCCGACGCCGACCAGGCCGGCGTGGCCGTCGATCTCGGCGACGACCTCGTCGGTGATCTCCACCTCGATCATCCGGCTCGCCGGCCGCGTGACGGACGTGCCGCCGTACTGGGCGGTGACGACCATGCCCTCGATGGTCGGCTTGAGCACCAGCTCCTCGGCGGGCCGCGCCGGGGCGGTGCCGTCGGACCAGGTCACGGGGCCGAGCAGGCGGAGCTGCCGGACGACGACGTCCTGGCCGCCCTCCTCGCGGGTGACGAACACCGCGGGCTGCCGGGTCCGCACGAGGCGGCCGTGCTCGCCGGCGCCGTCACCGAGGACGACAGCCGGGACGTTCCAGTAGGCGGCGCAGCGCTCGGCCGCCGGGGCGAGCGAACGGTTGGTGGCCACGACCAGGTCGGCCGGCGGCACGGCGGCCAGCTCGCCGAGGCCGGGCACCGGCGTCAGGTCGATGACCCGGCCGCCGTGCTCGCGGACGACCTCGTTGATGGCGTCGCGGGTGGCCCTGCTGGTCTTGTCGAATCCGCGCAGCACGGCCACCGCGTCGAAGCCCGTCATGCGCCTGATCGCATCGACCAGCGCGCGCTGGTCACGACGGAGTTGCGGGGCCGGACGGGTCAGCAGAGTGGTTGCCACAGGACCTGTCTTACCCCTTCCTGATCTTCCTTGAACACGCACCGGCAGTGCGCTTGCTCACCACCGGGTGGACAGCCGGCACGGACGGGTGATGCGACCCCGATCGCCGGACGCGGACGGCAGCCGCCGCAAGGCTCCTAGCAGGGACAACTGGGGAAAGGAGTCGCGATGTCGGTGCGGAAACTGGGGTTCGCGGCGGTCATGGCGGCAGTGGTGGTGTTGGGCACAGCACCGCCCGTTTGGGCGACGTCCGACGGCACTTGTGACGCCGGCTCGTTCTGTGCCTGGAGCGGCGGGAACTACTCCGGCAAGGTCGCCAGACTCTCGCTGGAGACCACGCTCACCAACCGGTGCGTGACGCTGCCGGACAAGCTGGTCGCCAAGTCGTTCGCCAACGAGATGACCAAGGATGTGACCGCCTACGAGGGGGCGACCTGCTCGACCGAGGCGGAGTTCACCACGTATCCGAAGGGCGGCACCTACGTGCCGAATGCGCCTTTCGTGGTACGGGCGATCCAGGTGTGGGAGTGACGCCCCTACTGTGGTGATCGTGAGCGTTGTGGTCGTCGGCGCCGGCATCGCCGGCCTGGCCTGTGCCCGGGTCATGGTCGATGCCGGCATCGACGTTCGCGTGCTGGAGCGCACGCCCGGCGTCGGCGGTCGCCTCGCGACCCGCCGCTACGACGGCCGCCCCACCGACATCGGGGCCGCCTACTTCACGGTGAGCGACCCGTCGTTCGACGCCGTCGTGCGGCGCTGGCAGGACGCCGGGTTGGCTCGGGAGTGGACGGACACGCTCGTCGCTTTCGAGGACGGTCGCTCCGCGCCACAGCCGGGGCCGATGCGCTGGGCCGCGCCAGGCGGGCTGCGCAGCCTGGCCGAGCACCTCGCCGACGGGCTGACGGTCAAGCTGCAGCACGCGGTGACGGCCGTGGAGCCCGGTCCGATGGTCGACGGCGTTCCGGTGGACGCCGTCGCGCTGGCGATGCCCGGGCCGCAGGCGCTCGACGTGCTGGATCCGTGCCTGCGGGCGGCGCGGGCGGCGGCCGACGGGCAGAACTGGTCGCCCTCGTTCGCGGTGACGTTGCGCTACCCGGAGCGCGCCTGGCCGGACTTCCACGGCGCGTTCGTCAACGGGCACGACGTGCTCACCACGATTTGCGACGACGGCGACCGTCGTGGCGACGGCGCCCCGGTTCTTGTTGCCTACACAACGGCCTCCTACACGGCGACGCGGCTGGGTGCGCACGATCAGGTGATCGCCGAGGTGGCCGACGCCGTCGAGGAGGTGCTCGGGCTGCCGGCGCGGCCCGTCACCGGCTACGCCCACCAGTGGCCGCACGCCCGCCCGGAGACGCCGTCCGACGCGCCGTTCCACCTGGACGAGGACAACGTCGGCGTGTGCGGCGACGCCTGGGGGCCGTCGCGTGTGCAGACGGCGTGGCTGTCGGGGACGGCGTTGGGCCGGGCGCTGGCGAGCCGGCTGGGCTGAATCGAGATCACTCCACTCGGGGACGTCTGTTGCGTCGACCGGGTGAGCACCCGGAAGAATGATCTCATCATGTTCACGCCGGCCCGCCTCAAGCTCGCCCGACAGCGGCGTCAGCTGACCGCCGCGGCCCTCGCGCGAGAACTGGACGTGAGTCCGCGGTTCGTGTCGGACTTCGAGCACGGCCGCCGGGTGCCGACGGAGACCGATCTCGCGGAGCTGGCGCGCGTGCTGGGTTTTCCGGTCGAGTTCTTCACCGCCGCCGAGCCGGCCGAGCTCACCGAGGACGTCGTGTCGTTCCGGGCGCGGGCCAAGCTGCCGGCACGCCGCCGGGCCGGTGCGCTGGCGGCCGGTCGGCTGGCGATCGAGTTCAACGCCTTCCTGGAGCGTCGGTTCACGCTGCCCGATGTGGACGTTCCCGTTGTCGCGGCCGGTAGTCCGAGCGCCGCCGCCGACGCCGTGCGCGAGCAGTGGCAGCTGGGCAGCAAGCCCGCTCCGAATCTCGTGCATCTGTTGGAGGCACACGGGGTTCGGGTGTTCTCGCTCGGCGTCGACCACACCGACGTGGACGCCTTCTCGTTCTGGCACGAAGGCACCCCGTACGTCTTCCTCAACACCGCGAAGTCAGCCGAGCACGGCCGGTTCGACGCCGCGCACGAGCTCGGGCATCTCGTCCTGCACGGCGGCGGGCGGCCGGTGGCGGGCGTCGACGTCGAGGCGGAGGCCGATGCCTTCGCCAGCGCCATGCTGATGCCGGACGTCGACGTGCTGACCTACGTGCCCGAGGATCCGTCCAAGGACCAGGTGCTGCGGGCCTGCCCGCGCTGGCGGGTGTCGCCGCTGGCGCTGACGCGCCGGCTGCGCGAACTGCGCCAGGTCGGGGACGGCGTCTACCGGGCGTTGTGCGCGGATCTGGCGCGGGTCGACGCCGACAGCGACCAGGCCCGGGAGTCGTCGCAGCTGCTGGCCAAGGTGTTCCGGGCGCTGCGTGAGCAGGGCGTCACCCCGCACGAGCTGGCCGCCGACCTGATGTTGAGCACGCAGGAGCTGAACAACATCGTCTTCGGGCTCGTCGTCACCGCGCTGCCCGGCCGGTCCTACGCACTGCGCACGCCCGGCGGCCGCACGGCGCACCTTCGCCTGGTGTGACTACCCGCGAGGGTCTTTCCGCCGCCGGTGGCGACGCCCTATCGTCGAGTGATCTTGTTCAGCCGGCGGAAAAGGGTGAGTCATGGCGACGTGGGGCGACCTGGTGGCCTTCGTGCGCAGCGAGTACCAGGTCATCGACCAGACGCCGGACGAGGTGAGCATCTACGTCCAGTTCGACGACGAGCGCAGCCAGGTGATCTGGCTCAGCCACGAGGTGCTCGACGGCAAGGAGGACTGGGTGCAGATCGCCTCCCCGTGCGGGCTGGCCGCGAAGATCAACCTGCCCGCGCTGCTCAAGGAGGTCGGGCACACCACCGTCGTCGGCGGCGTCGCGATCATGGGTGAGCACGTCGTGCTGCGGCACGCGCTGCCGCTGGAGAACCTCGACATCAACGAGTTCGTCGACCCGCTCACGCTGCTCGCCGGCACCGTGGACACGCTGGAGGAGCAGTTCTCCGGCGGGGACTCCTTCTAGCCGTGGCCAGACGCCTGCTCCTCGTCGCCGCGGTCGCGTTCGCGGCCGCCGGCTGTTCCGGCGGCCCGGCGACGCCGCCCGCCCCGACGACAACGTCCACAGTGGACCCCGTCGCCGTGTGCACCAACCAGCTCGTGTACTGGACCAAGGACATTCTCGGCAACGCCAAGGACACCGGGCTGGACTACCAGGAGATGGGCCTGGACGGCGACCAGTACGAGGCGCTGCAGGCGTTGATCGAACAGGCCCGCCAGCACCAGTCCGGCGGCGCGGTGCCGCCGGACTGGTTGCAGGAGCAGGCCAAGGCCGCCTGCACGAGGCTCGCCGCGAAGTCCCCGACGCCGACGACGTCAGGCGGATACGGCTGGCCCTAGGCGCCGGCGTTGAACGTGTCGGGGTCCGGGCCGGTGCGGTGGCCGCGCTCCAGGCCGACGATCGCGTTGAGGTCGTCGCCGTCCAGCTCGAAGTCGAAGACGTCGATGTTCTCGCGGATCCGCTTGGGCGTCACCGACTTCGGGATGACCACGTTGCCCAGCTGCAGGTGCCAGCGCAGGACCACCTGGGCCGGCGACTTGCCGTGCTTGGCGGCGATCTTCGTGATCTCCGGGGCGTCGAGCACCTCGCCCTGGGCCAGCGGGCTCCAGGCCTCGGTGGCGATGCCGTGCTCGGTGTGGAAGGCGCGCAGCGTCGCCTGCTGGAGGGCGGGGTGCAGCTCGATCTGGTTGACCGCCGGCACCGTCAGGCCCTCGTCCAGCAGCCGGCGCAGGTGCGTCGGCTGGAAGTTCGACACGCCGATCGCGCGGATCCGGCCGTCCGCGTGCAGCTTCTCGAAGGCCTTCCACGTCTCGACGAACTTGTCCGCCTTCGGCACCGGCCAGTGGATCAGGTACAGGTCCAGCTGCTCCAGGCCCAGCTGCGCCATGCTCTCGTCGAAGGCGCGCAGCGTGCTGTCGTAGCCCTGCGCCGAGTTCCACAGCTTGGTCGTGACGAACAGCTCGTCACGCGGGAGACCCGACGCCTTGATGGCCTCGCCGACGCCCCGCTCGTTGCCGTAGGCCGCCGCGGTGTCGATGCTGCGGTACCCGGCCTCCAGCGCCGACGTGACAGCCTCCGTCGTCTCCGCGTCGGGCACCTGGAACACCCCGAACCCCAGCTGCGGGATCTCGACGCCGTTGTTCAGCTTGATGGTGGGAACCAAAGGCATAGGAGACGCTTCCCTCGCACTTTCTCGATTCACGGTCACTGTCCGCAACGCCACGGACGGCGGCGGCTCTTCCACCATGAGAGCCACCTCTCACCCTCGCAACTCGGGAGCCAACCCCGGTGAGTCCCGCTCAGCGTCACACCGAATGCGTGAAGCGGATTCACGCATTCGGTGTGACGCTAGGCGGGACTCGCCGGGGTCAGTTGCCGCGGCCGCTGGGGAGGCGGACGGTGACCGCCAGTCCGCCGCCGGGGACGGCCTCGGCGTGCACGGCGCCGCCGTGGGCGATGACCGCCGCCCGGACGATGGACAGGCCCAGGCCGGTGCCGGTGCGGGCAGTGCGGTCGACGCCGCCGCGACGGAACGGCTCGAAGAGCTCGGCCACCAGCTCGGGGGCGATGAGCTGGCCGCTGGAACTCACCCGGAGCTGGGTCCACTCGGGACCGCTGTCGGTGGTGACCTCGATCCAGCCGCCGTCGACGTTGTGGCGGACGGCGTTCTCCAGCAGGTTGCCGGCGACGCGTTCCAACAACGCCGGGTCGCCGACGGTGGGGGCGGGCGCGGTGGCGAAGGTGGCGCGAACGCCGCGGGCGGCGGCCTCGCGGCCGGCGGAGCGCCAGGCGGAGGCGACGACGGCGGCGAGGTCGACGGGCTCGTGCACGGCGAGGCCGATGCCGTCGGTACGGGCGAGCAGCAGCAGGGCCTCGACGAGTTGCTCGGCCCGGAGGGCGGCGGTGCCGACGACGTCGGCCATCCGGCGAAGCTCCTCGACGTCGGCCTTGTCGTCGGAGAGGGTGACGTCGAGCTCGGTGCGGATGACGGCGAGCGGGGTCCGCAGCTCGTGGCTGGCGTTGGCGACGAACCGGCGCTGAGCGTCGAAGGCGCCCTGCAGGCGGTCGAGCATGGCGTCGAAGGTGTCGGCGAGCTCGGCGACCTCGTCGTCAGGGCCGTTGAGGGCGATGCGCTCCCCCAGCGACTCGGCCGACAACCGCCGCGCGGTGGCGGTGACCTCGTGCAGCGGGCGCAAAGCCCGGCCGGTGAAGGTCCACGCCAGCACGGCGGCGGCGACGAGCAGCAGCACGAAGGCGATGACGCCGGCGCCGAGGACCTGGGCCCGGGCGTGCTGTTCGAGCACGTCCCCGAGCTGGGATGCCTCGACGGCGACGCCGTCGACGACGATCTTGCTGTTGGCCGGCATCTGCGGCACGGCGCCGCGCACGACGAGACCGACGAGCAGCCAGCCCAGCCACAGCAGCAGCGCGCTGACGGCGGCGACGATGCCGACGGCGACCGAGGTGATGCGCAGCCTCAGCCCCGGACCACGCCGCCGGGGCACATCAACTTTCAGCAGGTCGGGCTCCCGAAGCCGAGTCCAGTGCCGGCCCGGCGGCCCGGCCGGCGGCAGGCACACGGTAGCCGGAGCCGACGACGGTCTCGATGATGCCCGGCTCCCCGAGCTTCTTGCGCAGCGTCATCACGGTGACCCGGACGGTCGTGGTGAACGGGTCGGCGTTCTCGTCCCACACCCGCTCCAGCAGCTCCTCGCTGCTGACCACGGTCCCGCCGGCGGCCATCAGGACCTCAAGGACGCCGAACTCCTTGCGGGTCAGGTCTACCAGCTGCCCGGACCGGGTGACGGTCCGCTTGGCCGGGTCCAGCTCGACGTCGGCAGCGACCAGCACCGGCGGCGTCGCGGGCGTCGCCCGCCGGGCCAGCGCCCGCACCCGGGCCACCAGCTCGGCGAACGCGAACGGCTTGGCCAGGTAGTCGTCGGCGCCCAGCGACAGGCCCTCGACCCGGTCCTCGATCGCCGAGCTCGCGGTGAGCATGATCACCCGCGTCAGCGCGCCCGACCGCACGATCTCCTGGCACAGCTCGTCGCCCGACATCTTCGGCAGGTCGCGGTCGAGCACGACCACGTCGTACCGGGTGACGGTGACCTTCTCGTGGCCGGACTCGCCGTCGAAGGCGACGTCCACGGCCATACCCTCACGCCGCAGGCCCCGGGCGATCGCCTCGGCCAACGGCTGTTCATCCTCGACTACCAGGATCCGCACCTCTCCACCGTGCCACAGCCGGGCGGGCAGGGGAGCGGCGGGAGGTGCGGTTCGAGGCGGGTCGAGGTCGGCCGGTGGCCCGCCGGAGGACGCGGGTCCCCCGGCGGTCGGAGATCAGCCGTGCTTGCGCTCCTCGGCGGGCACGTCGGCCTGCGCCGGCGCGGGCTCGCCGATCCGGCCGGCCACCCACTCGGTGACCCGCCGGGCCACGTCCTGGGCGGTCAGCCCGACCTGGGCCAGCACCTCGGACCGGGACCCGTGCTCCAGGAACTGCTGCGGCACGGCCAGGTCGCGCATCGGCACGTCGATGCCGGCGTCGCGGAGCGCGGCGGCCAGCGCCCAGCCGAAGCCGCCGTGCCGGCCGTTGTCCTCGACGGTGACCACGAGCCGGTGGTCGGCGGCCATCTCGACCAGCTCGGCCGGCACCGGCAGCAGCCAGCGCGGGTCCACCACGGTGACGCCGATGCCCTGGTCGGCCAGCCGCTGCGCGGCGGCGACGCCCAGCTCGCCGAAGGCGCCGACGGCGACGAGCAGCACGTCGGAGCCGGCGGACCCGGCCGGCTTGCTGAGCACGTCGACCGTGCCCACGCGCTCCAGCGCCGGCACGTGCTCGACCACCGCGCCCTTGGAGAAGCGCAGCGCGGACGGCCCGTCCTCGATCTCCAGCGACTCCCGGAACTCCTCGCGCAGGGTGACGGCGTCACGGGGCGCGGCGACCCGGATGCCGGGGATGATGCCGAGGATGGACAGGTCCCACATGCCGTTGTGGCTGGGGCCGTCGGAGCCGGTGATGCCCGCCCGGTCCAGCACGAGCGTGACGGCCTGGCGGTGCAGCGCGACGTCCATCAGCAACTGGTCGAAGGCCCGGTTGAGGAAGGTCGAGTAGATCGCCACGACCGGGTGCAGCCCGGCCATCGCCATGCCGGCGGCCGAGGTCAGCGCGTGCTGCTCGGCGATGCCCACGTCGAAGCACCGGTCCGGGTAGGCCTTGGCGAACTTGTCCAGGCCGGTCGGGCCGAGCATGGCGGCGGTGATGGCGACGACGTCCTTGCGCTCGGCGCCGGCTCTGATCAGCTCCTCGGAGAAGATGGACGTCCACGACGTCGCCTTCGGGCCGAGCGGCTTGCCGGTGACCGGGTCGATCGCGCCGGTCTGGTGCATCTGGTCGGCGGGGTCGTTCTCGGCCGGCGCGTAGCCGTTGCCCTTGCGGGTGACGGCGTGCACGATGACCGGCCCGTTGAACGCCTTGGCCCGGCGCAGCGCGGCCTCCAGCGCGACGAGGTCGTGGCCGTCGACCGGGCCGAGGTACTTCAGGCCGAGGTCCTCGAACATGGCCTGCGGGGCCAGCGCGTCCTTGATGCCGCGCTTGGCGGCGTGCAGCGCGGCGTAGACGGCGGGGCCGACGACGGGGGTGCGCTGCAGGGTGCGCTTGCCGCTCTCCAGGGCCCGCTCGTAGCCGGGCTGCAGGCGCAGCGACGCGAGGTGGTCGGCGAAGCCGCCGATGGTCGGCGAGTAGGAGCGGCCGTTGTCGTTGACGACGATGACCACCGGCCGGGTCTGGTCGGCGGCGATGTTGTTCAGCGCCTCCCAGCACATGCCGCCGGTGAGCGCGCCGTCACCGACGACGGCGACCACGTGCCGGCGGCTGCCGGCCAGCTGGAACGCCTTGGCCATGCCGTCGGCGTAGGACAGCGCGGTCGAGGCGTGGCTGTTCTCGATGAAGTCGTGGGCGCTCTCGGCCCGGTTCGGGTAGCCGGACACGCCGCCGGTCTGCTTGAGCAGGTCGAAGCCCTCGGTCCGACCCGTGATGATCTTGTGCACGTAGCACTGGTGCCCGACGTCGTAGAGCAGCGCGTCGCTGGGTGAGTCGAACACCCGGTGCAGCGCGAGCGTCAGCTCCACGATGCCCAGGTTGGGGCCGAGGTGTCCGCCCGAACGGGCCACCTTCTCCACCAGGAAGGACCGGATCTCGGACGCGAGCTGCTCCAGCTCCCCCTGCTCCATCCGCTTCACATCAGTGGGTCCGTGCACGGATTCCAGCAGCGTCACCGCTTCACCTCGCCTTTGGCGCCGGGGTCAATATCCTCGCCGTGTCCTGCGGAACGTCGCCGCCGCGGCGGCGCATGTCAGTCTACGGAGATCTTGGGATTTCACCTGTCGAGGTGGTGACGGAACGTACCGTCACCACCGGGGTCGCTCGCCCGTCCAGCGGAGCCGGCGCCTCCACCGGCCGGTCGAGCCCCTGGTCAGGAAGACGCTCGGTGTGCCGGGAGGTTGGCGGCCTGCACAGGATCACCACATGGTTGAGTCATTGCTCACGGCCGGCTCAGCGGCTGAGCAGGGCGATGCACTCCACGTGGTGCGTCATCGGGAACGCGTCGAACGCCCGGAGCCGCTCCAGCCGATAGCCGTGCTCGGCGAAGCCGGCGACGTCACGGGCCAGCGCGGCGGGGTCGCAGGCGACGTACACCACCCGGGCGGGCTCGTGCGAGGCGATGGCGTCGACCACGGCCTTGCCGGCGCCCTTGCGGGGCGGGTCGAGCACGACGACGTCCGGTCGACCAGCCAGGGCGGTCTCCTCCACCAGCCCGGCCTTGAACCGCACCTGCGGCTGGTCGGCGAGGTTGGCCCGGCCGTCGGCCACCGCCCCACGGGAGGACTCCACCACCAGCACCGAGCCGTCCGGCCCGACCTGCTCGGCCAGCACGGAGGCGAACAGGCCGGCGCCGCCGTAGAGGTCCCAGGCGGTGCCGCCGACCGGCGCCTGCGCCCACTCGCCGACGATCTCGGCGTACAGGTCGGCGGCCTCGGGGTGGACCTGCCAGAAGCCGTGCGCGTCGACGTGCCATTCCCGGCCGCCGGCCCGCTCCACGGCGACACCGTCACCGGCGACCACGCGCGGCCGGCCCCGTTGCGGACGCTCCACGATGTGCATCCGGCCCATCGAGTCGGCGGTCAGGTCGAGCTCCGCCCCGCGCGTCCAGTGCTGCGCGGCCACGTCCTCGACGAGATCCGGCGCGGCGATGGTGCACCGCCGCACGGGCACGACCTTGTGTCTGCGGTGCGCCCGGAAGCCGGCCCGCCCCTTGCCGTCGACGACCATCCGCAGCCGGGTCCGCCACTCGCCCAGGCCGCCCGGCAACGCCTCCACCTCGACGTCCACGTCGAGACCGGCCAGCCGGCGGAGCTGCTCGGCGACGACCGCCGCCTTCAACGACCGCTGCGCCTCACCCGACGCGTGCTGCCAGTCGCAGCCGCCGCAGCCGCCGGGACGGGCCAGCGGGCACGGCGGCTCCACCCGGTCCGGCGACGGTTCGAGCACCTCGACGGCGTCGGCCCGGCAGAACGAGCCGCCCTTGTCCTCGGTGACCTCGACGACGACCCGCTCCCCCGGCAGCGCGTGCCGGACGAACACCACCCGGCCGTCGGCGCGGGCGACGCAGTGGCCGCCGTGGGCGACGGGGCCGACCTCGACCTCGAGGCGGCGACCGGTCCAGGGCTGAGTTTGCGTCACGTGCGTGTCTTCCTGCGCTCGACGGGGGTGTCCAGGCCACGGCGGATCTGGCCGGGGGTGACCACGCGGTCGGCCTCCGAGCGCCGGTTGGCCGACGCCAGTTGCCACGGCACGCTGGTCACCATCACGCCCGGCTGGAACAGCAGCCGGCCCTTGAGCCGCAGCGCGCTCTGGTTGTGCAGCAGCTGCTCCCACCAGTGGCCGACCACGTACTCGGGCAGGAACACCGTCACCACGTCCCGCGGGTTGTCGGTGCGGACCCGCTTCACGTAGTCCAGCACCGGCTTGGTGATCTCCCGGTAGGGCGACTCGATGACCTTCAGCGGCGTCTTGAACGCGTGCCGGTCCCACTCGGCGACCAGGTCGCGGGTGTCGGCGTCGTCCACGTTGACGGTGACCGCCTCCAGGATGTCCGGCCGGGTGGCCTTGGCGTAGGACAGCGCCCGCAGCGTCGGCAGGTGCAGCTTGGAGACCAGCACGATGGCGTGGTTGCGGGACGGCATGACCGCGTTGTCCCGCTCGGCCTGAGCCATCCTCAGCTCGGCGGCCACCGTGTCGTAGTGCTTCCGGATGGCGGTCATCAGGGCGAAGATCGCGGCCATCGCGGCGATGGCGATCCACGCGCCGGCGGCGAACTTCGTGATCAGCACGACGATCAGCACGGCGCCGGTGCAGACCAGGCCGATGGTGTTGATGGTCTGCGACCGCCGCATCCGGCGCCGCACCGCCTTGTCCTCCTCGGTGGCCAGCAGCCGGTTCCAGTGCCGGATCATGCCGGCCTGGCTGCACGTGAACGACACGAACACGCCCACGATGTACAGCTGGATCAGCCGGGTGACCTCGGCGTCGAACGCGATGATCAGGACCACCGCGAGCGCGGCCAGGAAGATGATGCCGTTGCTGAAGGCCAGCCGGTCGCCGCGGGTGTGCAGCTGGCGCGGCAGGTAGCGGTCCTGGGCCAGGATCGAGCCGAGCACCGGGAAGCCGTTGAACGCGGTGTTGGCGGCCAGCACCAGGATGATGCCGGTGACGAAGGAGATGTAGTAGAAGGCCGGCGGGAAGTTGCTGAACACCGCCGCCGCGATCTGAGCCAGGATCGTCTTCTGCTGGTAGTTGGGGGGCGCGCCGATCAGCTGCGACGCCGGGTCGTCGGCGAAGTTGACCTTGGTGAGGATGGCCAGGCTGATGATGCCGATCAGCATCACCACCGCGACCAGGCCCATCATCAGCAGCGTGGTCGCCGCGTTGCGGGACTTCGGCTTGCGGAAGGCCGGCACGCCGTTGCTGATCGCCTCGACGCCGGTCAGCGCCGCGCAGCCGGAGGAGAACGAGCGCAGGATCAGGAAGGCGAACGCGATGCCGGTCATCGAGGTCTCGGCGTGCAGCTGGAAGCCGGCGCTCTCGGCCCGCAGGTCGGCGCCGGACAGCGCACGCACGACGCCCCACAGCACCATGCCGATGACGCCGATCATGAAGCCGTAGGTCGGGATGGCGAACGCGGCCCCCGACTCGCGGATGCCGCGCAGGTTCATCGCCGTCAGCAGGCCGATCACCAGCAGACAGAACAGCACCTTGTGCTCGCCGACGAACGGCAGCGCCGAGCCGATGTTGGCGATGCCGGAGGCGGTGGACACCGCGACCGTGAGGATGTAGTCCACCAGCAGCGCGCTGGCCACCGTGAGCCCGAAGTAGCGGCCGAGGTTGGTGGTGGCCACCTCGTAGTCGCCGCCGCCGCTGGGGTAGGCGTGCACGTTCTGCCGGTACGAGGCGACCACGACCAGCATGACCAGGGCCACCACGACGCCGATCCAGGGCGCGAAGCCGTAGGCCGACAGGCCGGCCACGCTCAGCGTCAGGAAGATCTCCTCCGGGGCGTACGCCACCGAGGACAGCGCGTCGGACGCGAACACCGGCAGGGCGATCCGCTTCGGCAGCAGCGTGTGCGCCAGACGGTCACTGCGGAAGGGTCGGCCGAGGACGAGCCGTTTGGCCGCGGTCGCAAGCTTGGACACAACGGCACAGCGTAGGCGAGGCCGTCACCACTTCGGAGCAGTCGTCGGTAGGTTGGGGAACAAACCGGTCCATTGGTGCATTGGGGGGTTGCGGGGTTTCGCCGCCACCGCCGCCAGGTACCGTGCAGCCGCATCGCGGAGGAGGACGATTCGTGCACGTGGTGGTCATGGGCTGCGGCCGGGTGGGGGCGTCACTGGCCAAGGCGCTGGAGCGCCTCGGCAACCAGGTCGCCGTCATCGACAAGAACGGCCAGGCCTTCCGCAGGCTGGGCAGTGATTTCCACGGCCAGCAGGTCGTGGGCAACGGGTTCGACCGGCAGGTCCTGGTGGCCGCCGGCATCGAGCGGGCCGGCGCGCTGGCGGCCGTCTCAAGCGGGGACAACTCCAACATCATCGCCGCCCGGGTGGCCCGTGAGACGTTCGGCGTGCAGCACGTCGTCGCGCGGATCTACGACCCCAAGCGGGCGGCCGTCTACGAGCGGCTGGGCATCCCCACCGTGGCCACCGTGCCATGGGCCACCGACCGCTTCCTGCGCATGCTGGTGCCCGAGGGCCAGGCCGCGGCGTGGCGGGACCCGTCCGGCACCGTCGCGGTGCTGCAGCTGCCGGTGCACGAGGGCTGGGTCGGCCGCAAGATCGCCGAGCTGCAGGAGACCGTCGGCTGCCGGGTGGCGTTCATCATGCGCTTCGGCACCGGCGTGCTGCCCGAGCCGAGCACCGTCGTGCAGGCCGACGACGAGATCTACGTCGCCGCCCTGTCCGGCACCATCACCGAGGTCACCGCGGCGGCGGGCCAGGCACCCGAGGAGAGCCACTGATGCGGATCGCGATCGCGGGCGCCGGCGCCGTCGGCCGGTCCATCGCCCAGGAGCTGCTCGGCAGCAACCACCAGGTCATGCTGATCGAGCGGGACCAGGCGCACTTCGAACCCAGCACCGTCGAGCAGGCCGAGTGGGTGCACGCCGACGCGTGCGAACTGTCCTCGCTGGAGGACGCCGGCCTGCAGATGTGCGACGTGGTCATCGCCGCCACCGGCGACGACAAGGTCAACCTGGTGGTGTCGCTGCTGGCCAAGACCGAGTTCGCGGTGCGCCGCGTGGTGGCCCGGGTCAACGACCCGACCAACGAGTGGCTGTTCACCGAGGCCTGGGGCGTGGACGTGGCCGTGTCCACGCCGCGCATGCTGGCCGCCATGGTCGAGGAGGCCGTCAGCGTCGGCGACCTGGTGCGGCTGATGACGCTGCGGCAGGGCCAGGCCAACCTGGTGGAGATCACGCTGCCGCACGACACCTCGCTGGCCGGCCAGGCCGTCGGCCAGCTGGCGCTGCCCAAGGACGCGGCGCTGGTGACCATCCTGCGCGGCGGGCGGGTCATCGTGCCGCAGGCGGACGACCCGTTCGAGCAGGGCGACGAGCTGCTGTTCGTGGCCTCGGCCGACGTCGAGCACGAGATCAGGACCGCGCTCGGCCTGAGCTGAGCAGTCGTCGGCCCCCGCCTCCCGAGCTTCCGGGAGGCGGGGGCCGATGCGTGTCTCAGGCGGCCGGCTCTTGCCGGGTCGTCGGCTCGGGCTGCTCGTCGGCGGCCAGCTGGGCCAGGCGCTTGTCGGCCTTGCGCACGGCCCACACCGTGACGGCGATGGCGATCGCCGTGAGCGGATAGCCCATCGCGATCCGGGCCAGGCCGAGCAGGCCGACGTTGTCCTGGTCGTACAGCCACTGCTGGACCACGAACTTGGACCCGAACACCAGAATCCAGACCAGGGTGGCGATGTCGTAGTAGAGGCGGGCGGTGCGGTCCGCGCGCCACTTGAAGCCGGTGTTGTTCAGCGTCGACCAGATCACGCCGGCCAGCGGCCAGCGGACCAGCGCCGAGATCAGGAACGCGCCGCAGTAGACCAGGCTGCTCCAGATCCCGAAGGCGAAGAAGCCCTTGGCCGAGCCCGTGCGGATGGTGATGAACGCGGCGACGGCGATGCCGAACAGGCCGGAGATCGCGGGCTGGATGGGCTCGCGGCGGATCAGCCGGGCCACGGCGATCGCCACCGCGACGCCGACCGCCGCCCACAGCGCGGCCTGCCACTCGAAGAGATAGTTGACCAGCACGAAGACCACGATCGGCACCGACGAGTAGATCAGGCCGCTGATGCCGCCCATCTGCTCGAGCAGGGTCGGCATCGGCTTGCGCTGCTCGTCCTCGGTCTCGGCCGGACCGTCGGCGGCGGGCTTCTCGGCGGTGACCGACTCCGCGGCCGGGGCTGGCTTTTCGCTCATGAAGTCGTCTGCAACTCGTAGTAGGGGTTGTAGAGCACCTTGCGGCCGTCGCGGACCGCGATCCGACCCCGGGCCTTGATGGTGCGCCCCGGCTCGATGCCCGCGATGCGGCGCCGGCCCAGCCAGACTAGCGTCACGCCCTCGGTGCCGTCGTACAGCTCGGCCTCCAGGGTCGCCGCCGCGTCCCTGGGGCACAGCTCGACGCTGCGCAGCCGGCCGAGCACGGTGACCTCCTCGCCGGACCGGCAGTCGCACGCCCGCTGCGCACCGACGGCGTCGACCTCGCGCGACAGGTCGTCGGCGTCCAACTCGGTGACGTCGCTGGTCAGTCGGCGTACGAGACGGTTCCAGTAGCCGCCCCTTGTGCTCGCCATCGTCGCGCTCCCATGCGCCTTGTGGCCCCCACGCCGGGCCGTTCACAAGCCAGGGTAGCCGCGTCGGGGCTTCGAGAACCGCCTCCGAACCGGCAAGATCTGCCGATGTGACCGACACGGCCGTCCTGCTGCCCGGAACCGGATCGGATGACGTTTTCATCCGTTCGGTCTTCGCCGCCCCGCTGGCCGCCGCCGGGGTGACGCTCGTCGCTCCGGAACCGGTCCCGGGTCCCGATCTGGGCCTTCGGCACCTGCTCGCCCTCGACTCCGCGTACGCGTCGCACGGTCCCGTGCTCGCCGGCGGCATCTCCTTCGGCGCCCACCTGGCCGCCGAGTGGGCTTGCGCACACCCCTCCCGCTGCGCCGGCCTGCTGCTCGCCATGCCCGCCTGGCACGGCGCCCCCGGCGACTGCCCGGCCGCCGTCGCCGCCCGGTTCTCAGCCGGCGCCGTCCGCCGTGACGGCCTCGACGCCACCCTCGCGGCCGCCGACGTCTCCCCCTGGCTCGCCGCCGAACTCGACCGGGCCTGGCGCCGCCACGGCCCCGGTCTCGTCGACTCCCTGCTCGCCGCCGCCGACCGCCCCGCCCCCGCGCTGGCCCAACTCGCGTCGTTGGACATTCCCGTCGGCGTCGTCGCCGTGCACGACGATCCGCTCCATCCGGCGACCGTCGCCGCCCAGTGGACCGCCACCATCCCCGGCGCCGAACTCCGCTCCCTGTCCTTCGCCGACTTCGGCGCCGACCGCTCCGCCCTCGGCCGCGCCGCCGTGGCGGCCTGGCAGGCATCGGTGGTCAGGCGAGGCTCTCCGCCAGCTGCCTGAACAGGGCGGTGCTGGCGTCCTCGACGCCACGCCGCACGTGGGACATCAGCATGAGCACGGCCAGAGCCCGGCTCCACTCGTAGGCGCGGTCCTCGTCCAGCACGTGGAGGGCGGCGATGCGGGAGTGCAGCTGGGAGGTGGTGGAGACGTCGAGGAAGGCCCAGTCGACGACGTCGAGGTCGGGGTCGCCGAGGCTGGGGCGGGGGTCGATGGCGACGGCGCCGCGGGCGCTGGTGAGGACGTTGGCTGGGTGGAGGTCGCCGTGCACGAGGCGGACGACGGTGCCGGTGTCGGCGAGGCGGCGGGCGGCGGCGTGGGAGGCGTCCAGCAGAGCGGCGGGCAGGCCGGGATTGCGGCGGGCGGCGAGGCCGAACATGAAGTCGACGCGGTCGGCGACGGTCGCGAAACCGGCAACAGGCGGCACGTCACGGAGTTGAGCCAGCACCGACACGGCGGGACGCCAGTCGGTGAGCGGGGTGCCGGGCTCCAAGGCCTCGATGAGCAGAGCGTTGTCGTCGTCGGCGGCGTCGAGCAGCGAGACGACGGCGGGGCAGTCGGCCCACGCCCGCAGGGCGGCGGCCTCCTCGGCGAAGACCCCGGCGTCGGGGGTGAGCTTGAGGTAGGCGCCGCTGCCGTCGGAACGGCGGCAGCGCAACGTCACCGAGGTGCCGCCGGTCATCTTGGCGACGATCTCCAGGCCCCACCGGGACGCCAGCCGCGAGACCAGGGCGGGCACGCCGTCCAGCCAGGACTGGGCGTCCGGCCCGAAGCGTGCCCGCAACCGGTCGACGGTCGTGGCGGAGAGCATCAGCCCTGCTGCTGGGCCTGAATGTGCTGGGCGATGGCCGGCGGCAGCTCGACGGGCAGCGGGGTGCGCACGGGCTGGGGCGCGGCGCCGCGGACGACGACGGTGTCACGGACGACGTTGCGCAGCAGCTCGGAGGCCATCACGTTGTGCTCACCGGGCCCGGCGACGACGCCACGCAGCATCCACCGCGGCCCGTCGACGCCGATGAAGCGCAGCACGACGTTGTTCGCGGTGGCGGCGAGCTCGGTCCCCCACTGGCCGGCCTCCTTGATCACCCGGGCCCCGTCGGCCCGCAGCTGGGTGACCAGCTCCTCGCAGATCTCCGGCCACAGCTCGCCGCTGCGGGGCGCGGCGTACGCGCTGACGGTGATCTGCCCGATCGGCGTCACCAGGTGCACGGCCCGGACCGGCCCGGACGGGTCGACCTCGACCTGCAGCTGCGCCCCCTCGGGCACGGGCACCCGCACGGAACCGAGGTCCAGGCGGGACAGGCCGTCCTCGGGCGCGTCCTCCTCGTCGTACGGCCCGGAGGTCAGCTGACCTTCCTCGACGGGCTCGTCGACGACGTCGTAGTTCGGCACCCCCAGGCGGCCACTGTCCTTGCTGACGTGGTGCCGCCCACGCTTGCCGCGCTTGCCGAACATTCCGCTACTCCTTCGTCCCCTGCTCGGCCCCGGCGCCCGCCGCGGCCGCGAGCACCGCGTGCCCGCCGGTGGATCCGTAGCCGCCGGTGCCGCGCTCGGAGTCGGGCAGCTCGGCGACCTCCTCGAAGACCACGTGCTCGACGCGCTGCACGACCAGCTGCGCGATCCGGTCGCCCCGGGTCAGCTTGATCGGCTCGCGGAGGTCGTGGTTGATCAGGCACACCCGGATCTCGCCGCGGTAGCCGGCGTCGATGGTGCCGGGCGTGTTCACCACGGACAGGCCGACCCGGGCGGCCAGGCCCGAGCGGGGGTGCACGAAGCCGGCGTAACCGACCGGCAGCGCGATCGCCACACCCGTGCCGACGACGGCGCGCTCGCCGGGCTCGATGACGACGTCCGAGGTCGTCACGAGATCGACGCCCGCGTCGTTCGCGGTCGCGTAGGACGGCACCGGGACGTCGGGATCGATTCGGGAGAGGAGGACCTGCACGCTGGGCACGGCGCGTGACACTACCCTGGTCCCGTGACCGAGAGCGTGAGTGCGGTGGCAAAGACCAAGCCGGTGTTCGCCGAGCGGCTGTACGTGCCGTGGTGGGGCTGGCCGCTGCCGGTCGTCGCGGCCGTGTTGATGGCCGCCGAGGTGCACATGGGCTACCCGGGCGTGCGCGCGTGGCTGCCGTACCTGATCACGATCCCGCTCGTGGTCGGCGTGATGCTGTGGCTGGGCCGCGCCACCGTGAAGGTCGTCGACGACGAGCTGTGGGTGGGCGACGCCCACGTGCCGCTGCGCTTCATCGACGAGGTCGAGGTGATCCCGGCCAAGGCCAAGCGCAAGGCGCTCGGCCCGGACCTGGATCCGGCCGCGTTCGTGTCGCACCGCGGCTGGGTCGGGCCGGTCCTCCGGGTCTACCTCAACGACCCGCAGGATCCGACCCCGTACTGGCTGTTCAGCGTCCGCAACGCGGACAAGCTGGCCGCCATCTTGCACAACTGACCCCCAGAACGCCCGAGTGCCGCGCCGACCGGCGCCGGGTGGTTCCCGCACGCCGTCCGGTCACGTTCGCTCAGGCGCAGTCCCGGCAGATCAACTGCCCGTTGTGCTCCTCGGCCAGTCGACTCCGGTGGTGCACCAGGAAACAGCTGGAACAGGTGAACTCGTCAGCCTGCTTCGGCAGCACCTTGACGGTAAGTTCCTCGTTCGACAGGTCGGCGCCTGGCAGCTCGAAGTTCTCATCCGGTGCATCCACGTCGACGTCGACCACGCCGGACTGCGTCTCGTTGCGCCGCGCCTTCAACTCCTCGAGGGAGTCCTCGGCCAGGTCGTCGTCCTGGCTCCGGCGCGGAGCGTCGTAGTCGGTCGCCATACTTCTTTCACCCCTGCAGTCACAATTCAGACTGTGTTCGTGCCGCTGGTCAACGCTCCAGGGCCTCAATTTGTGCCCGCCGTCGGAAGTGACGGAGGTCTCGCTCGCCGCCGGCTGCCATCCAGTGATCGTCAGTCGATTCCAGCCGCACCCACAGTGGCTCGGAGCGCGAGGATGATAGCCCACCGCGCAAGACTCCACGCACACACTCACCCATCCGAGGTCCTAGCTGGTGGGATCGGCGGCGATTACGAGGGAATTCGGCCGGGAAACCCCTTGCCGCGGCGGCCGCGGCGTGATGCGATTCCGCGCGAGCGGGGTTGACACTACGCGCACGGCCGATCGCGGGGCGCGACCGCGGTCGGCGATGGGACACGGACCGGACACGGACGGCGGTGCCGACCGACGCCGGTCGGCGGTAACGCCTAGGCTGATCACAGGCGACGGTCCGGGCACAGGGGTATTCACCAGTCACGACGCGTCGCGTCGGTCGGGGTCGAGGAGGGCGGGGACGTGACTGCGCCAGTCGGGGTGAGCCGGAAGGGGAAGCCGCTATACCGGAAGCGGCGGCCATGGCCAGCCCTGGTCCTGTTCGCCATTCTGGCCGTCGTCGCGGGCTTCGTCTGGATCAAGGTCATCAACACCACCGACGACGTGGACGCCGCCGTGCACTGCAACGCCCCCGGCCCGCTGCCGGCCGGCGCGACGCCACCCGCCACACCCGCGCCCAAGCTGGGCACCGTGCTCGGGCACGACGCGCTGGACAAGACGCCGCCCGCGCCCCCCGCCCAGGTGCAGGTCCGCGTCTACAACGCCAGCGAAACCCGCAACCAGGCCTCGATCGTGAACTCCGCGGTGCTCAGCGCCGGCTTCGCCAGCGCGGGCGACCCGGCCAACGACCCGATCTACCTGGCCGGCGACATGAACTGCCGGGCCCAGATCCGGTTCGGCCCCAACGGCGCCGCCGGCGCCCGCACGCTGAGCATCGTCGAGCCGTGCGCCGAACTCGTGCGCGACGACCGCCAGGACGGCACCGTCGACCTGGCCGTGGGCAAGAAGTTCGACGAGTTCAAGGTCAACTCCAGCGCCAAGCAGGTGCTGCAGGAGCTGGCCGCGTGGGCCAAGAGCCAGCCGCCCGCCCAGGGCGGCCAGCTGGCCCAGCCGACCGGCCAGCCGCCGGTCAGCGCCGACCTGATCAACGCCGCCCGCGCTGTGCACTGTTAGTTTGCCGCGCGTTCCGCGCGGGGCTCGGCCCCTTTTAAGCCGATGCCTCGCCCTTGCCGTATTTCGCCCGCCGCATCGGCTTGGGTGGGTGGGCGCGTTGGGTGGCGGCGGCCGAAATACGCCAACCGGGCGAAGCATCGGCGGGGCCTCGCGAAAACCAGCGACCAGGCGAAGCAGGGGCGGGGTCGAGCGGTCTGAGGGCTGGCGAACGGCGGAGTCGGGTCGGCTACACCTTGCCGAAGCCGCTCTCCACGAGGGCGGCTCGCAACTGCTCGGCGATGCCCGGGGCGGCGGCGAACGTCGCCTCCTCGCCCAACCCGTCGTCCGCGCCGCCGGGGAACCGGACGACCGCGCCCGCTTCCTCGGCGATGAGGCCGCCGGCGGCCCAGTCCCAGCGGTGCAGACCGTGCTCGACGTAGGCGTCCTCCCAGCCCGCCGCGACGGCGCACAGGTCGAGCGAGGCGGCGCCGCAACGGCGGATGTCCCGCACCTTGCCCAGCATCCGGTTGACCGCCTCGGCCTGCCGCAGCCGCCGGGCGTGGTCGTACGAGAATCCGGTCCCCAGTAGCGACAATTCCAGCCGGGTGGTCGCCGCCGCGCGCAGCGGCTGGCCGTCGAGGAAGGAACCGCCGCCCCGGGTCGCGGTCCAGACCCGGCCGGACACCGGTTCGACGACCACGCCGGCCACCGACACCCCGTCCAGCTGGGCCGCGATCGACACGGCGTACCAGGGCAGGCCGTAGAGGTAGTTGACGGTGCCGTCGATCGGGTCCACCACCCAGACCAGGCCGTCCAGCGAGGTCGCGCCGCCCTCCTCCTCGCCGAGCACCGGCTCGCCCGGGCGCAGTTGCGCCAAACGGTCGCGGACCAGTTGTTCGGACGCGCGATCCGCGGCCGTCACCACGTCAGTTTCGCTGGACTTGGTGTCCACCTGGGTGACAGCGTGGCTACGGGCGTTGCGGACCAGCTCGGCGGCTTCCGTCGCGACGGTGACAGCGATCCTGACGAGTTCCTCGGATTCAGCGGCTAGCACGTTGTCCACCGAACCACACACGTTAGGGTCTGCGCACACTCCCGAAGACCCGCGCGCAGGGTCGAGGACTGACAGCGGACTGAATCGAGTAGGAAGGGTCCGACGGATGGGCACAACCCGCGGGTTCGGGATCGACATCGGTGGATCCGGCATCAAGGGCGGACTTGTCGACCTGGAGACCGGCGAACTGGACGGCGAGCGCCTGCGCATCGTCACGCCGCAGCCGTCCACCCCGGACGCGGTGGCCGACGTGGTCGCCGAGATCGTGGAGAAGTTCGGGTGGACCGGCCCCGTCGGGGTCACGCTGCCCTGCGTCGTCAAGCGCGGCGTCGCGCTGACCGCCGCGAACGTGGACAAGGGCTGGGTGGACACCGACGCGGCGGCCCTGTTCGCCCGCCGGCTCGGCCGGCAGCCCGGCGAGGTCGTCGTGCTCAACGACGCCGACGCGGCCGGCATGGCCGAGCTCCGCTACGGCGCCGGCCGGGACAAGTCGGGCGTCGTCGTGCTGCTGACCTTCGGCACCGGCATCGGCAGCGCCGTGTTCCTCGACGGCAAGCTGGTGCCCAACACCGAGTTCGGCCACCTGGAGGTGGACGGGCACGACGCGGAGAAGCGCGCCGCGGCGTCGGTGAAGGAGGACAAGGACCTGTCGTGGGAGGAGTGGACCCACCGGGTCAGCAAGTACCTCCGCACGCTCGAGGACCTGATCTGGCCGGACCTGGTGATCGCCGGCGGCGGCGTCAGCAAGAAGGCCGACAAGTGGCTGCCGCTGCTCAAGGTGCGGACCCCGGTGGTCGCCGCCGCGCTGAAGAACGACGCCGGCATCGTCGGCGCGGCCGCCGCGGCCGCCCACGGAATCGGCCACTAGTGGTACCCCGAAAAATCTGACCGAATCGTGTTCCGGCGATCTACCTGCGGGAACACGGGAAAAGGGCCCGACGACGGCCGTGTGGCGGCAACGCGACACGGCCGTCGTCGTTACAATGGAACAGCGCCCACGGTCAGCAACCGCCGGGTGCTCCCCCGAAACCCCCTGGCGGCCGAGGTTCGCGCCCTTCGGTCTGCCGTGAAGGACCGTCGCGAAAGGGCGTACGTGGCAGCCGCAGAAACCGCAACCCGACGCTCCGCCACCCCCGCGAGCGCCGCCGCGAAGGCACAGCAGCCGGTCGACGCCGAGGAGGCCGTGAAGGCCACCCCGGGGCGTGGTGCGGCCAAGACCGGCGCCGCGAAGACAGCGGCCAAGAAGCCGGCCGGCCCCCGCGCCGCCGCGGCCAAGAAGACAGCGACCGGCAAGGCCGCGCCGGCCAAGGCCAAGAAGGCCGGCGACGGCGAGGAGCCGGAGGACCTCGAGGGCGAGGTCGAGCTCGACGCGGCCGACCTCGAGGACGTTGTCGTCGAGGACGTCGTCGAGGAGCCCGACGAGGAGGAGACCAAGGACAGCTCCGACTTCGTCTGGGACGAGGAGGAGTCCGAGGCGCTGCGGCAGGCGCGCAAGGACGCCGAGCTGACCGCGTCGGCCGACTCCGTCCGCGCCTACCTCAAGCAGATCGGCAAGGTCGCCCTGCTCAACGCCGAGGAGGAGGTGGAGCTGGCCAAGCGGATCGAGGCCGGGCTCTACGCCGCCGAGCGCGTGCGCAAGGCCGAGGACGAGACCGAGAAGCTGCCCCCGCAGCTGCGCCGGGACCTGCGCTGGATCGTGCGTGACGGCGAGCGGGCCAAGAACCACCTGCTCGAGGCCAACCTCCGCCTGGTGGTGTCGCTGGCCAAGCGCTACACCGGCCGCGGCATGGCGTTCCTGGACCTGATCCAGGAGGGCAACCTGGGCCTGATCCGCGCGGTCGAGAAGTTCGACTACACCAAGGGCTACAAGTTCTCCACGTACGCCACCTGGTGGATCCGGCAGGCGATCACCCGAGCCATGGCCGACCAGGCCCGCACCATCCGTATCCCGGTGCACATGGTGGAGGTCATCAACAAGCTCGGCCGCATCCAGCGCGAGCTGCTCCAGGACCTCGGCCGCGAGCCGACGCCGGAGGAGCTGGCCAAGGAGATGGACATCACCCCGGAGAAGGTGCTGGAGATCCAGCAGTACGCCCGGGAGCCGATCTCGCTGGACCAGACCATCGGCGACGAGGGCGACAGCCAGCTCGGCGACTTCATCGAGGACTCCGAGGCCGTCGTCGCGGTCGACGCCGTGTCGTTCACGCTGCTGCAGGACCAGCTCCAGTCGGTGCTGGCGACCCTGTCCGAGCGGGAGGCGGGCGTGGTGCGGCTGCGCTTCGGCCTCACCGACGGCCAGCCGCGGACCCTGGACGAGATCGGCCAGGTCTACGGCGTGACCCGGGAGCGGATCCGCCAGATCGAGTCGAAGACCATGTCGAAGCTCCGTCACCCGTCCCGGTCGCAGGTGCTGCGCGACTACCTGGACTGACGGCCCCGGTTCGACACGACTGCCCTGTCCGGCTTCTGGCCGGACAGGGCAGTCGTCGTTTTCGGCTGGAAGCCGGGACCGCTTCTGCCCCCTCCCCCGACCGGGCGAGGGGCCGTGGTTCTCGGGTCGCCACCGCCGCCGTCTTTCGGGGCCGGTGATCCACTGGAGGTCGGGCGTTCACCTCGCGGACGGTCGTTCGTGGCCCCCAGTTGGCCCGTGGGACGCCGTGTCACGCGCGGCGAGGAGGAAACCGGCCGCGGGGCTCCCGGACACTCACCGGGGCCGAAACCGGGCTCCGGGGGGCTGTTCGCCAGAAGCGAATATCACGCTCCGTAATGTGACTCATCCCACAACAGGGGTGGTGATACGAACCCGGTCGTGGTTCGCTGACGTAGCTTGAGTCACTGAGTTCGTTGCGGTGCGTCATCTCGGACCCGATCCGACGACAAACCGTAACCGACTCGGCACCTGTGGAGGGCCCGGGCACCGGACCATCGACAGGAGTGCGATGTCACGGAGTGTGGCTTGCTGCATCCGGGTACATCTCACGTGACGGGAGTCGCCACTACGGTGGGGAACACCAGCGAGGCGCCGAACGTCTGCAACAGTGATGGCAGCGAACACCGCGCGACCGGGCGCCAGGCCCCGGAGCGTTGTGGTCGCAGCTGTAGTAGGCACCGGAGCACCGGTGCCGGGACGGAGGGAGATTTCCATGACGACCTTGCTCACCCGCCCCGAGCTGACCGCTGTCGACCGCTGCGACCGGTGCGGCGCGGCCGCTCAGGTACGCGCCATTCTCCCGTCCGGAGGCGAGCTCCTCTTCTGCGGCCACCACGCCCGTGAGCACAGCGCCAAGCTGCGTGAGCTCTCGGCGGAGATCCAGCAGGGCTGAGACGGGGCAGACCGAAAAATCCAAAGCGATCAAGGGGCGCGGGCCAGGTGTGGGCCCGCGCCCCTTCGCTACCCCAACGAGAAGTCAGCAGGCCGAGAACCGCCCGGCCGGGAGCCGCCCGGCCGGGCTCGGTCAGCCGGCCAGGGCCTGCTGGAAGGCCAGCTCGGCGGCGCCGATGATCTTGGCTTCCTTGCCCAGCGGGGACGCCACGATCCGGATGCCGCCGACGGCCCGGCTGACCAGGCTGCGCTCCCGCACGGTCTCGGCGGCCTCGTCGACGACCGCGTCGGGCAGCGCGGCCAGCAGGTCGCCGAGCACGACCAGCTGCGGCCCGAGCAGGTTGACCACGTTGATCAGCCCGAGTCCCAGCCAGTCGGTGAACTCCCGCAGCCGGCTCAGCGCCGCCTGCGGCTCACCGGCCAGCGCCCGGAGCTCGCCGACGACGGCCTCGCGCGGCGAGCCCTCGGGCAGGCCGAGCGCCCGGCACAGGGCGTCCTCGCCGATTTCGGTCTCCCAGCAGCCCTGGCACCCGCAGTAGCAGGGCCGGCCGCCGGGTCGCACGACCATGTGCCCGAGTTCGCCGACGTAGCCGCCGCTGCCGCGTAAGGCGGCCCGCTCGGAGATGACCCCGCCGCCGACACCGACGTCGACCGAGACGAACACCATGTCGGCGGCCTCGGTCGCGACGCCGCGGGTGTGCTCGGCGAGCGCCCCCAGCTCGGCGTCGTTGCCGACCAGCACGGGCCGGTGCAGCGCGGCGGCCAGGCGCTCCCCCACCGGCACGCCCTCCCAGTGCAGGTTGGGCGCCTCGTGCACAAAACCGTCCCGCCGCACGACACCCGGCACGGACACGCCGACCCCGACCGGCTCGGAGCCGATCCGCTCGGCCAGCCGCCGGCAGGCGGTACCGATCTTGGCCAGCAGGTCGTCCGGCGACCCGGTGCCGCGCGGCAGCGTCCAGCCCCGGGTGCCGAGCACCTCGCCGCCGAAGCCGACGGCCGCCACGGTGGTCTGCTCGACGCCGACGTCGACGGCGAGCACCCACAGCGACCGCGGCTGCGGCAGCACCAGCAGCGACGGCCGGCCGGCGCCGGTGCGCTTGGCCGAGACCTGCTCGACCACCACCCCGGCGTCGGCCAGGCCGTCGACCAGCGCCTTGATCGTGCTGCGGTTCAGCCCCAGCTCGGCGGCCAGTTCCGCCCTGGTGCACGGGCCACCGACGTGCAGCCTGCGCAGCAGGGCGGTCCGGTTGTGCCTGCGGACCTCGTCGGGACGTGTACCCGCGGTTGGCGGACCGCTCACCGCACACCCCCTCGTGCCCCTGCGGGACTGCTAGTGACCGGTCGCCTTGGCCCGCCGCCGCGACAGCGCGTCGACGCTGGCGGCCAGCAGCAGCACCACGCCGGTGACGATGCTGACCACGGCCGCGGGCTGGCCGAGCAGGCCAAGGCCGTTGCTGACGATCGCGATCACGAAGCCACCGATGATGGCGTTGGACAGCCGGCCCTTGCCGCCGAACAGCGACGTGCCGCCGATAACCGCGGCGCCGACGGCGAACAGCAGCGTGTTGCCGCCACCGGCGTTCGGGTCGACGGAGCCGACCTTGGACGAGTACACGATGGCGCCGACCGCGGAGACCGTGGAGGCGATCACGAACACGCTCATCCGGATCTTGGGCACGTTGATGCCGGCGCGGCGGGCCGCCTCGGCGCTGCCGCCGACGGCGTAGATGTGCCGGCCGTACTTGGTCCGGTCCAGCACGAACGTGCCCACCACGAGCAGCACCAGGATGATCGGCACCACGTAGGGCACGCCGGCGATGGTGACCCGGTCCGGGTTGGGCGAGCGGTTGAGCGTGAGCAGGTAGGTGGCCACCGCGCCGAGCACGACGACCGCTCCGACCTTGATCAGTACGAGCGTCGTCGGCTGGGCCACGAGGCCGCGGCGGACCCGGCCGAAGTGCCGGTAGAGCACCACGAGCGCGTAGCCGCCCGCGAAGATCAGGAACAGGATCCAGCTGCCGACGGTGCTCAGGTTGTTGTTGGCCACGCCGAACAGCACCGGGTCGTTGCTGATGGACAGCGTGCCGCCGTCACCGATCAGCTTCAGCACCACGCCGCCCCAGGCCAGGAACAGCGCCAGGGTCACGACGAAGGACGGGATGCCGATCTTGGAGATGAGCACGCCGGTGAGGCAGCCGATGACCGTGCCGACGCAGACCGCCAGCAGCATCTCCAGCCACGGGTTCGGCGGCACGCCGAGCAGGAGCAGCAGCACCGCGACGGCGGACAGCACGGCGCCGGGCCAGATGCGCTGCCACACCGAGACCGCGACGGCGATCAGGCCGCCGATGATGAACGCGTAGAAGACGACGTCGCCCATGCCGGACAGCAGATTGCCGCCCTTGACCAGGTGCAGCGCCATCACGGCGGCGGCCACACCGGACGCGGTGCCGGCGGACAGGTCGATCTCGCCGAGCAGCAGCACGAACACCAGGCCCATCGCGATGATGGTGACGCCGGCGCTCTGCGCGAGCAGGTTGGCGAGGTTGTTCAGGGTGAGGAACGTGCTGGACACGGCGGTGAACACGATCAGCAGCACGATCAGGCCGGCCAGCGCCGGCAGCGAGCCGAGCTCGCCGCCGCGGACGCGGTCGACGTAGTCGCGCAGCGCCTGGCCGGTGGAGCGGCTGGTGGTGTCGATGCCGAAGTCGGCGATGGCGGCGTCCTGCTTGTTCGCCGCCGGCTTCTCACTCGGCTTGGGGTCCGACGGCGGGGCGGCGGCAGGTGTGTCAGTCATTGGAAGCGATCCCTTGCAGTTCAGACCGTGGCGACTTCGGGCTTGGCCAGGCCGATGTCGCCGGACCGGCCGGCGGTGATCAGCTCGACGACCTGGGTGTTGGTCAGGTCCTTGGCCGGCAGCTGGGCGACCATCCGGCCCAGGTACAGCGTCGAGATGGTGTCCGCGACCTCGAAGACGTCGTTCATGTTGTGGCTGATCAGGACCACGCCCAGGCCCTGGTCGGCCAGCCGGCGCACCAGGTCGAGCACCTGGCGGGTCTGCGCCACGCCCAGCGCGGCGGTCGGCTCGTCCAGCAGGACGACCTTGCTGTCCCACAGCACGGCCTTGGCGATGGCCACGGTCTGCCGCTGGCCGCCGGACAGCGACGCGACCAGGGTGCGCACCGACTTGACCGTGCGCACCGACAGCGACGCGAGGGTCTCGCGGGCCGCCTGCTCCATGTCGGACTCGTCGAGCATGCCGTAGTTGCCGCGCTCGCGGCCGAGGAACATGTTCTGGACGATGTCGAGGTTGTCGCACAGCGCGAGGTCCTGGTAGACGACCTCGATGCCCAGCGCGGCCGCGTCCCGCGGGCCGTTCACGTGCACCGGCTCGCCGTTGAACAGCACCTCGCCGGAGTCGATGGGGTGGATGCCCGCGATGCACTTGACCACCGTGGACTTGCCGGCGCCGTTGTCGCCGACGAGCGCGGTCACCTCTCCGGGGCGGATCACGAGGTCCACGTCGTGCAGCACGTGGACGGGCCCGAAGCTCTTGTTGATCCCGCGCAGTTCGAGGATCGGCTCGGTCATGGGGGGTGTTCTCCAGACTGTCTGCGCCCGCCCCGGTGGCGGCGGGGTGGTGGGCATGGGAAGCCGCCGCGGCCGGCCCGGGTCGGGGGTCCGGACCAGCCGCGGCGGCGGCCTAGGATGCGGCCGTCAGCGGGTCAGTTGATGCCCGCGGACGCGCAGAGCGGGGCCACGTCGCCGGTGCAGACGTCGCCCTTGGGCACGGCGCCGGCCGCGATGACGTCCTTGACGGTGTCCTTGGTGATCGACTGCGGGTCGAGCAGCAGGGAGGCGACCTCACGCTTGGTCTTCGGGTCGGTGACCTTCTGGTTGGCGACCTTGTCCGCGTCCGCCTTGCTGTTGTTGATCAGGGCGGCGGCCAGATCGGCGGCGGCGTTCGCCTCCTTGTCGATCGGCTTGAACACGGTCATGTACTGGTCGCCGCGCAGGATGGCCTTGAGGCCGTCCGCGGTGGCGTCCTGGCCGGTGACCGGGACCTTGCCGTTGAGGTTGTTCTTCTTCAGCACGGTGATGACCGCGCCGGCCAGACCGTCGTTGGCCGCGAGCACGCCGTCCACGTGACCGCCGTTGGCGGTCAGGAACTGCTCGAAGACCTGGCCACCGGTCTGGTTGTCCCACTTGTCGATGAACTGGCTGTTGACCTTCTTCAGGGTGCCGTTGTCGTACAGCGGCTTGAGCACCTGCTGCTGGCCCTGGTTGAACAGCGTCGCGTTGTTGTCGGTCGGCGCGCCCTCGATCTCGATGACCTGCGCGCCGGCCGGCTTGCCCTTGAGCGCGTCCGCGAGCCCCTGCCCCTGCAGCGTGCCGACCTTCACGTTGTCGAACGAGACGTAGTAGGCGGCGCTGCCACCGGCGTTGAGGCGGTCGTAGTCGATGACCGGCACGCCCTGGGCCTCGGCCTTCTTCTCGACCGCGGCGCCCACGTCACCGGTGGTCGAGGCCAGGATCAGCACCTTGACGCCCTGGCTGAGCATCTGGTCGGCGAGCTGCGAGACCTTCTGGTCGTCACCCTGCGCGTTCTGGATGATCGGGTCGAAGCCCTTGGCCTTGAGCGCCTTCTCCAGCAGCGGGTGGTCGAAGCCCTCCCAGCGGGCGGACGACGCGGTCTCCGGCAGGATGACGCCGACCTTGGCGCCGCTGCCGGCCGTGTTGCTACCCGACGAGCCGGAGCCGCCGCTGCCGCTGCTGCTGTTGGCTCCACACGCGGTGACCGCCAGCGCGAGCCCGGTGCTCGCGGCGAGCACGGCGAGAGTTCTGCTCCGCATCCGGCTGTTCCCTTCATCGTGGCGCGGGTCACTTCGAGGAGCCCGCGAAAATGTTGTGGCGCAGAACATATGCCCCCGAGGCACGGTCGGGAAGGTGGCTGAAGCGGTTAAGTTCGATTCTGGCGACACGATGCGGCAACGACCCGGTAACCGGGAGGCCGCCGCTACACCGAAAGGCCCCCCGCCAACTACGCGTTGTGACTAAAACGGGGGGAGTTGCCGCGCAGTACCTGCACGGTTGGCCGCCGGGCCTGCGCCGGAAGGTTTACCGGCGGCGTCACGGAGAGGTATGAGAGCGCTACCAACAGCCCTGCGGCCATTCGGCCGTGCGGCCTCGTCCGGGTGTCACCACGAACCCGGAGTCACCACGAACGCAGCGTGGCGATGCGCTCCTCGAGCTGCTCGACCGAGGCCATCGCCGTGGGCGGGCCGCCGCAGTAGGCGCGCAGCTCGCTGTGGATCTTGCCGTGCGGCTTCTTGGTGCGGTGGTGGTGCATCGACACCAGCGTGTTCAGCTCGCGCCGCAGCTCGGCCAGCCGCTCCTGGGTGGTACGGGGGCGCGCGGGCTGCGGCGCCGGCTCCGGCTCGGCGGCCTTGCGCGCCGACACGTCGGCCAGCTGCTTGGCCTGCCGCTGCCGCAGCAGCGTACGCACCTGATCGGGCTCCAGCAGGCCGGGCAGGCCCAGATAGTCCTGCTCCTCGGCGGTGCCGACCATGGCCGCGGTGCCGAACGAGTTCCCGTCGAAGATCAGCTGGTCCAGCTCGGCCGAGGCGCCCAGCGAGGTGTAGCCCTTCTCCTCCTCGCCGTCCTCGTCCTTGGTGCGGTTGGCGTCCTTCAGGAGTTCGTCGTCCCAGCCGTCCTTCTCGCGGTGCGGCTTGCCGAGCACATGGTCGCGCTCCGCCTCCAGCTCGGCCGCCAGCTGCAGCAGCACGGGGACGCTCGGCAGGAACACACTGGCCGTCTCGCCGGGGCGCCGGGACCGCACGAAGCGGCCGATCGCCTGCGCGAAGAACAGCGGCGTGGACGAGCTGGTCGCGTACACACCGACGGCCAGCCGCGGCACGTCGACGCCCTCACTCACCATCCGGACCGCGACCAGCCAGCGGGCCTGGCCCGCCGAGTACTCGGCGATCCGGCCGGTGGCCTTGGGGTCGTCGGAGAGGACGACCGTCGGCTCCTCGCCGGTGAGCTGCGTGATGATCGCCGCGTACGCCTTGGCCGACTCCTGGTCCGAGGCCAGCACCATCGCGCCGGCGTCCGGGATGGACTGGCGTACCTGGTTCAGCCGCTGGTCGGCGGCGCTGATCACGGACGGCATCCACTCGCCGGTCGGATCGAGCGCGGTGCGCCAGGCCCGGGCGGTCTGCTCCTGCGTCAGCGGTTCACCCAGTCGGGCGGTGAATTCCTCGCCCGCGCCGGTCCGCCAGCTCGCCTCGCCCGAGTAGGCCAGGAACAACACCGGCCGGACCACGCCGTCGCGCAGCGCGTCGGCGTACCCGTACGAGTGATCCGCGCGGCTGCGCATCTGGCCGGCGCCGTCGGGCTCGTAGTTGACGAACGGGATCGGGCTGTCGTCGCTGCGGAACGGGGTGCCGGTCAGCGCCAGCCGGCGCACCGCCGGCGTGAACGCCTCGCGGATCGCGTCACCCCAGGACTTCGCGTCGCCGCCGTGGTGGACCTCGTCCAGGATCACCAGCGTCTTGCGGTTCTCCGTGCGCACGCGGTGCAGCGTCGGATGGGCCGCGACCTGGGCGTAGGTGACGGCGACGCCGTTGTAGTCGTTCGAGGTCTGGCCGGCGCCGTTGCGGAAGTTCGAGTCGATCGCGATGCCCGCCTCGGCGGCCGACTTCGCCCACTGGTGCTTGAGGTGCTCGGTCGGCGTGACGATGGTGACACGCTCGACCGTGCGGTCGGCCAGCAGCTCGGCGGCCACCCGCAGGCCGAAGGTGGTCTTGCCGGCGCCAGGGGTGGCGACCGCGAGGAAGTCCTGCGGCTTGGTGGTCAGGTACTTGGTCAGCGCGCGGCGCTGCCAGGCCCGGAGCGGTCGTGCGGCGGTTGTCGTGGGGTTGAGGGTGTCCGTCAACTCCGTTCACCCTCCCTAGCTGCGACAACCGGCCGATGACGTGCGAATGCCCTCACGGTGGGGTTCCCTGAGGGCTGATGGCAGCTTACCCAACCCGCCCCGGACGCACCGCTCGACGGGATGTGCCGATGGCCACCAGATGACGTTTCGGGGGGTAGCCCAGCCGAGGATCCCGTGATGCCGCATGCTTTGGGGTGCCATGGGTCAGCAGCCTGAGCAGGACACCGGCGCGGTCGCACCCGCCAAGCGGGGGCCGTGGCGGCTCGCGGTGCGCACGGCGAGCAAGGCCTGGTTCGGCGACATCTTCTCGGAGGCCGCGGAGGCGGCGTTCTGGCAGACGCTGTCCCTGCCGCCGCTGCTGCTGGGTCTGCTCGGCTGCCTGAGCTTCGTCGGCGACTGGTTCGGGCCGCAGATCGTCACCGCCGTGCAGTCCAAGATCCTTTCGTTCTGCCACACCATATTCAGTCCGAACGTCGTTGATCAAATCATCGCCCCGACGGTGGTGAGCATCCTCACCGGCGCGCACACCGAGGTGGCGTCGATCGGCTTCCTGATCTCGCTGTGGGCCGGCTCGTCGGCGATGGCCTCGTTCGTGGACGCGATCACCGCGGCGTACGGGCAGCACGACGTGCGGCATCCCGTGTGGCAGCGCATCTTCGCGCTGTTCATGTACATCGTCGGGCTGGTGCTGGCGGTGATCGGGCTGCCGCTGCTGGCGCTGGGGCCGGACCTGCTGGCCACCGTCGTGCCCGGGCAGTGGCGGCCGCTGGTGCAGCAGCTGCTGAGCACGTTCTACTACCCGGTGATGGCGGTGCTGCTGGTGCTGGCGCTGACCACCCTCTACAAGGTCGCGCTGCCGCGGAAGCTGCCGTGGCACCGGGGGCTGCCGGGCGCGGCGCTGGCGATGGTGATGTTCCTGCTGTCCAGCATCGGGCTGCGGCTGTACATCGGGTGGATCACCACCACCGGCTACACCTACGGGGCGCTGGCCACGCCGATCGCGTTCCTGCTGTTCACGTTCTTCATCGGCATGGCGATCATCGTCGGCGCGCACTTCAACAGCGCGATCGAGGAGTTCTGGCCGGCCAAGATGACCCGGCGGCAGCGGCGGAAGTGGCGGCGGCTGGAGCTGGAGCGGGCCGCGGTGAAGATCCGGGCCGGCGAGCAGGCGCGGGCGTGGCTCGACGCGCAGCCGGAGTCCAAGGACGCCAACGGAACCGAGCCGCACGACGGCGTCACCGAGAAGTGGCAGGCTCCGTCGCCCGCCGACGTCAACGACACCGAGGTGTTGCGGCGTCCGTCGGCGGAGCGGCAGAACTAGCGGCGGGGAACTCGCCCCGCGCGGCGCCTACTCGGCCATCGCCTCGTAGATCTTCTTGCACTCCGGGCAGACCGGCGAACCGGGCTTCGGCGACTTGGTGACGGGGAACACCTCGCCGCACAGCGCCACCACGTGCGTGCCCATCACGGCGCTCTCGGCGATCTTCGCCTTGCGCACGTAGTGGAACATCTTCGGCGTGTCGTCGCCGGTGGTGTCGGTGCCTTCCGGCCGGGTGTCGGTGTCGGGCAGCGTCTGGGTCATCGGGCTCACTCATTCATGATGCCTGATACACGCAGGACGTCGGAACGGGAGACGATGGGTACACAACCGCAGGTCAGCGCCGAGGTGGCGGCCGCTATCGCCGAGGGCGGGGCGGTGGTGGCGCTGGAGAGCACGATCCTGGCGCACGGGCTGCCGCCGGGCCGCAACCGCGAGGTCGCGGACCGGGTGGAGCAGGTCGTCCGGGACGCCGGCGCGGTGCCGGCGACGATCGCGGTGCTGGACGGACGGCCGGTCGTCGGCCTGGACGGCAAGCAGCTGGACCGGGTGTGCGACCCGGCGGCGGGGCTGGTGAAGCTGTCGCGACGGGACCTGGGGCCGGCGATCGCGCTGGGCCGGGACGGGGCGACGACGGTGGCCGGCACGGCGTCGATCGCGGCGCGGGCGGGCATCGGGGTGTTCGCGACCGGCGGTCTCGGCGGCGTGCACCGGGGCGCGGCGGAGAGCTGGGACGTGTCGGCCGACCTGGGCGTGCTGGCCGAGACGCCGGTGCTGGTGGTGTGCTCGGGCGTGAAGTCGGTGCTGGACATCGGGGCGACGCTGGAGCTGCTGGAGACGAGCTCGGTGCCGGTGCTGGGCTACCGGACGGACCGGTTCCCGGCGTTCTACCTGCGTGAGTCGGAGTTCGGCGTGCCGTGGCGGGTGGACGACCCGGCCCAGGCGGCCGCGGCCGTGCGGGCGCATCGGGAGCATGCGCCGGGTCAGGCCGGCGTGCTGCTGGCCAACCCGGTGCCGGTGGAGCACGAGATGGACCGTGAGCTGCACGACCGGCTGCTCGCCGAGGGGCTGGAGCTGCTCGTCACGCGGAACGTGCGGGGCAAGGACGTCACGCCCGTGCTGCTGGAGCACTTCCACTCGGCCAGCGGGGGCGTGAGCCTGGACACCAACGAGCAGTTGGTGCTGTCCAACGCGCGGCTGGCCGCCGCTGTGGCTGTTGAGCTGGGGCAGGCGGAGCTGGCTCGATGACGGTCATCGTGGTCGGCGACGCCGCCCTGGACGTCGTCGCCCGGCACCACAGCCCGATCGCGCACGCCGGCGACTCCCGTGCGGACATCGCGCTGGCGGTCGGCGGGGCGGGTGCGAACACTGCGGCGTGGCTGGCGTCGTTCGGCGTCGACACCGTGCTGGTCGGGCGGGTCGGCGACGACATGGCCGGCCGGCAGGTCCGGTCGGAGCTGTCGTCGGCCGGCGTGCGCTGCGCCCTGGCCACCGACCGGACCGCCCCGACCTGCTGCGTCGTCGTGCTGGTCGACGGTGACGGCCAGCGCAGCATGCTGGCCGACCGGGGCGCGAACGCGCGGTTGGAGGGCTCGGACCTGACCGTCAACCTGCTGGAGACGGCCAGTCATCTCCACCTGTCCGGCTACGTGCTGCTGGATCCGGCCTCGCGGAACGCCGGCCTGGAGATGCTCGCGGCGGCGCGCGGGGCCGGGCTGACGACATCCGTGGACCCGCAGGCGGCGTTGCACATCGTCACGCAGGGGGCGGAGACGTTCCTGGCGATGGTGGCCGGCGTGGACCTGCTGCTGCCGAACGCCGAGGAGCTGGCGGCGCTGACCGGCTCGCGGGACCCGTCGGCCGCCGCGGCGCTGTTGGACCACGTCGGGGCCGTCGCCGTGACGACCGGGCCGGACGGGGCCAGTTGGGTCGACCGTGTCGGCCGCTGGGACGTGCCGGCGGCCCCCGCGACCTGCGTGGACTCGACCGGCGCCGGGGACGCGTTCGACGCCGGGCTGCTCGCGGCGTGGCTGCGCGGGCAGCCGCCGCTGGAGGTGCTGCGGGCCGGGGTGGCGGCGGGGTCGAAGGCGGTGTCCCGGGTCGGGGCCCAGCCGTCCTGACACAGCTGTTCGAGCCGGCGGTCCGCCGCCGGCTCGACGCCCGGCCTCAGCCCCCGATGGCGCGGGGCGGGGCCGGCGGTTCCTTGCCGTCCGCCGGGGTGTCGTCCGGCGAGACCTCGCGGGCCAGCGCCCGGCGGGCGGCCTTCTCCGCGTTGTAGCGGTTGATCTCCTCCTGCTTGCGCGGCGGCCGGTCGTTGGCGATCAGCACGGCCACCCACGGCAGCGGGATCGACAGCACCAGGAACAGCAGCGCCAGCCACCAGACGTTGATGAACACGACGGCCAGCAGCAGGCACGGGATGCGCATCAGCATCATGATCGTGTACTTGCGCTTGCGTGCCCGGGCCTGGTCCGCGTACGAGGGCGCGGCCCCGGTGATCAGTACCGGTGTGTCGTCCCGGTCAGAGCCCTTCACGACACCACCTCTCTGCTTGTGCCGCGAGTACCTCGCGGGGCGAGGTCGCTCTGATCCGGTCCCTTCCCTTGTCTCAGGTCGATCGATGGAAAGACTCGATCGACCTGAGCCCGCGGTCCAGGCACCGGCGCGACCTCGCGCGTGGCTCTATCGTAGGCCCCGCTGCCCCGTGCAAACATTCCGGTCGTGTTTTCCGACAAGTTCTGTGACCAGCTGCGGGACGCCTTCCGCGAGGCCCGCTACGAGCCGGACGCGGTCGTCGACCTGCTGGGCGCGCAGGCGCACGCGGCGCTCGGCCGCGGCGAGCCGGAGCCGGCCCGTCGGGCCAGCGCCGACGCGGGTCCGCTCGGCACCCTGATCCGGCTGTTCCTGCTCGGCGACAGCGAGTCAGCGACAGAAACGCAAGCGGCGCTGGGAACGCTGTCCGTGGCCGAAGCCGTGGCGGAGGGCCTGCTGCGCGAGGACGGCGGGAACCTGCGCGCGGATCTGGACGTTCGACCGTACGGAGACGATCAGGGTTCCTGGTGGGTGGTGTCGGACCAGGACTCCGACCTGCGCGGCGCACCCGTCGGCCCGGACCACGTCCTCGGCGTCGGACACGCGTCTCTGAGCCTTGCTCGCGCGACGGCGCGACGGCCCGTGGGGACGCTGCTGGACCTGGGCACCGGCTGCGGCGTGCAGGCGCTGCACGCCGCCCGCCACGCCCAGCGCATCACCGCCACCGACCTGTCCGAACGGGCGCTTTCCCTTGCCTCGGCGACATTCCGTCTCAACGAGCTCGACGTCGAGCTGGCCCGCGGCGAGTGGTTCCAGCCCGTCGCCGGCCGCCGCTTCGACCAGGTCGTGTGCAATCCCCCGTTCGTCGTCGGGCCGGCCCGCGTCGACTACACCTACCGCGACTCCGGGCTGGCCGGCGACGACGCGAGTGCCCTGGTGGTGCGGCAGTTGCCGGCGTTTCTCAACGAGGGCGGGGTCGGCCAGCTGCTCGCGTCGTGGGTGCACCGCAAGGGCGAGGACTGGACCGACCGGGTCGCGTCCTGGCTGCCCCGCGGCGGGGTCGACGCCTGGTTCGTGCAGCGCGACGTGGCCGAACCGACCCTCTACGTGGGCACCTGGCTGCGCGACGCCGGCATCGACCCGCGGTCCGCGGAGGGCCGGGCGAAGGCGTCGGCGTGGCTGGACTGGTTCGAGGCCAACGACGTTCTCGGTGTCGGCTTCGGTTTCGTCACGCTGCGTCGCACCTCGTCGGCGCACCCCGAGATCGTCTGCGAGGACCTGCGGCACGCCTTCGACGACCCGCTGGGGCCGGAGGCCGCGGCCTGGCTGGATCGTGTGAGTTGGTTGCGGGAGCACGGTTCCGCCGAGGAACTGCTGGCGACGCGGTTCCTGGTGCCGCCGACCGTGATGCTGGAGGAGGTGTCGCAGCCCGGCGACGAGGGCTGGCAGTCGGTGGTGCGGCGGCTGCACCGCACCGACGGTCCCGGTTGGCAGCACGAGGTCGACGAGCTGGCGGCCGCGCTGCTCGCCGGTTGTCGCGGGGCGCTACCGCTGGGTGACCTCTTGCACCTGTTGGCGTACGGGCACGGCCAGTCGGTCGACGACCTCGTGACAGCGGCGCTGCCGATCGTGCGCGATCTGGTGCGGCACGGCATGGTCGTGCCCGCATGAGGGCTGTTGTCATGCGCGTGACAAGGGCGAGCGTCACCGTCGGCGACGAGGTCGTCGGTGAGATCAAGGAGCCGGGTCTGTTGGTGCTGTTGGGGATCACCCACACCGACGGCGCCGAGCAGGTCGACACCATGGCGCGGAAGCTGCACGAGCTGCGGATACTCGACGACGAGCAATCCTGTGCCAGCACTGGGGCTCCGCTGCTCGTGGTGAGCCAGTTCACGTTGTACGGCGACACCAGGAAGGGCCGCCGTCCAACGTGGACGAAGGCCGCGCCCGGCTCGGTCGCCGAGCCGTTGGTGGACGCGGTCGTCGACGCGCTGCGTGCGCGGGGCGCCACCGTGGCCACCGGTCGGTTCGGCGCCGACATGGCGGTGGAAAGCGTGAACGACGGTCCGTTCACGGTGCTCGTCGAAGTGTGATGATTCCGGGGTTTCCTGGCCTTGGAAACGTATGGACCGCCGATTCGGTTCAGTCGTCCAACATGGACTTCACGTTTCACCGGGACGGTTGCCGGCTGAACGGGTGGAGGTGGCCCTCTCTCAGGGAAACCTCAGGTTCTCAGGGCAACCGCTCCGGGCGTGGAGACGTCATGAGTGGTGAGAAGACGGGAACGATTTCGCCATCGCTCGCGTTTTCCCAGTGTCCAGCCAGCAAGCGCAAGGCATTCCCGACTCGGGTGCCTCGCCCGAAAGGCTCGCCGCGCAACGCAGCGCCGGTGTGTGACGCGACAACACACCAGCCCGCGACCGGGGAGGGAGCACCGTGACCGTCCCACAGACCATCGACCAGGAGATCGGCCCCGAAGCAGATCTCGACGCCCAGGGGCCCGCCGCCGACCTGGTGCGTGTGTACCTGAACGGCATCGGCCGGACCAAGCTGCTGACCGCCGAGCAGGAGGTGGCGCTGGCCAAGCGGATCGAGGCCGGCGTGTTCGCCCGGCACATGCTCGAGACCGCCAGGGTGCTGGACGCCACCAGGAAGTCCGAGCTCACCCAGCTGGTGCGGGACGGCGAGCGGGCCAAGAACCACCTGCTGGAGGCCAACCTCCGGCTCGTGGTGTCGCTGGCCAAGCGCTACACCGGCCGGGGCATGCCGCTGCTCGACCTGATCCAGGAGGGCAACCTGGGCCTGATCAGGGCCGTCGAGAAGTTCGACTACACCAAGGGCTTCAAGTTCTCCACGTACGCCACGTGGTGGATCCGCCAGGCCATCACCCGCGGCATGGCCGACCAGGGACGCACCATCCGGCTGCCCGTCCACCTGGTGGAGCAGGTGAACAAGCTGGCCCGGATCAAGCGGGACCTGCACCAGCAGCTCGGGCGCGAGGCCACCACCGAGGAACTGGCCAAGGAGGCCGGCATCGCCCCGGAGAAGGTCGCCGACCTGCTCGACCACTCCCGGGACCCGGTGAGCCTGGACATGCCCGTCGGCACCGACGAGGACGCCCCGCTGGGCGACTTCATCGAGGACGCCGAGGCCACGGACGCCGAGAGCGCCGTCATCTCCGGCCTGCTGCAGGACGACCTCCGCCGCGTGCTGGCCACGCTGGACGAGCGGGAGCAGTCGGTGATCCGGCTGCGCTACGGCCTGGAGGACGGCCAGCCCCGCACCCTCGACCAGATCGGCAAGCGGTTCGGGCTGTCCCGGGAGCGGGTGCGCCAGATCGAGCGTGAGGTCATGTCCAAGCTGCGGCAGGGTGACCGGGCCGAACGGCTGCGTGCGTACGCCAGCTGAATCGTGTTGAGGCCGCGCGTACCGCGCGGGGCAGACATCGGCGGAGCCTCGCCCGAACAGCCGTCTTGACTTGTGATCTGCGTCACGGCAAAGTTTGTCCGCACAACAGAAAGCTTCGCGGTGCGAACAGTCGGGGAACCGACGGTTCGTGACCGCACCCGGCGGGAGGTCGGGGTGGCCGGGGGCCACCCCGGCCTCTCGGTATCTTTGGCGCCGCCTCCGGCGGCGCGGCTCGGCCCCCTTCAAGCCGCTGCCTCGCCCTTGGCCGTGCGAAGCACCAGCGGGGCCGAACACTCTCCTCGCTGGCGGCAGGCCCGAGCCCAAGCGCGTTAAATCCAGGTGCATCCGGCATTCCGGAAGAATCGGGCGATTCAGTGTGACGTCCGCCGTCACACCGGGGATGGCGCCAGGCGTGTGCCCGGCGGCGGTAATGTCGCCCAAGCTGCCGACCCGCGAGGTCGCGCCGATGCCTGGACCGCGGCCTCAGTTCGATCGAGTCTTTCCATCGATCGAACTGAGGCAAGGGAAGGCATCGGCTTGGAGGCGACCTCGCCCCGCGCGGAACGCGCGGCACAAGCACAGGAGCCCGCGAACGTGACCACCACCTCGTTCCAGTACGTCGATCCGCTGCCGCTGGGCAAGGACACCACCACCGAGTACCGACTGGTCAGCCCGGACGGGGTCCGGGTGACGGAGGTGGCGGGGCGGCGATTCCTCGAAGTGGAGCCCGAGGCGCTGCGGCTGCTGGCGCGCGAGGCGATCAAGGACATCCAGCACCTGCTGCGCACCAGCCACCTCAAGCAGCTGCGGTCGATCATCGACGACCCCGAGGCCAGCGGGAACGACCGCTTCGTGGCCACCGACCTGCTGCGCAACGCCTGCGTGTCGGCGGGCGGGGTGCTGCCGATGTGCCAGGACACGGGCACGGCGATCGTCGTCGGCAAGCGCACGGAGACCGTGCTCACCGGCGGTGACGACGAGGCGGCGCTGTCGGAGGGCGTATACGACGCCTACCAGCAGCTGAACCTGCGCTACTCGCAGATGTCGCCGGTGACGTTCTGGGACGAGAAGAACACCGGCACCAACCTGCCGGCGCAGATCGAGCTGTACCACAAGGCGGGCCAGGAACCGGTCTACGAGTTCCTGTTCATGGCCAAGGGCGGCGGCAGCGCCAACAAGACGTTCCTGTACCAGGAGACGAAGGCGCTGCTGAACCCGACGCGGCTGGCCCGCTTCCTGGACGAGAAGCTGCGCTCGCTGGGCACGGCCGCGTGCCCGCCGTACCACCTGGCGATCGTCGTCGGCGGCACCTCCGCCGAGTACAACCTGAAGGTCGCCAAGCTGGCGTCGGCCCGCTACCTGGACAACCTGCCGACCGAGGGCTCGGCCGACGGCCGCGCGTTCCGGGACACCGACCTGGAGCAGCAGGTGCTGGCGATGACCCGCGAGTTCGGCATCGGCGCGCAGTTCGGCGGCAAGTACTTCTGCCACGACGTGCGGGTCATCCGGCTTCCCCGGCACGGCGCGTCCTGCCCGGTCGGCATCGCCGTGTCCTGCTCGGCCGACCGCCAGGCCAAGGCCAAGATCACCGCCGATGGCGTGTTCCTGGAGCAGCTGGAGCGCGACCCGGCGCAGTTCCTGCCCGAGGTCAGCGACGAGCAGCTGTCCGACGACGTCGTCCGGATCGACCTGAACCAGCCGATGGACGAGATCCGGCGGACGCTGTCCGCGCTGCCGGTGAAGACCCGGCTGTCGCTGACCGGCCCGCTCGTCGTCGCCCGCGACATCGCCCACGCCAAGATCAAGGAGCGGCTGGACGCCGGCGAGCCGATGCCGCAGTACCTGCGCGACCACCCCGTCTACTACGCCGGCCCGGCCAAGACCCCTGAGGGCTACGCCTCCGGCTCGTTCGGCCCGACCACCGCCGGCCGGATGGACTCCTACGTCGAGCAGTTCCAGGCCGCCGGCGGCTCGCTGGTGATGCTGGCCAAGGGCAACCGGTCCCGGCAGGTCACCGACGCGTGCCGGTCCCACGGCGGCTTCTACCTCGGCTCGATCGGCGGCCCCGCCGCCCGGCTGGCCAAGGACTGCATCCGCAAGGTCGAGGTCCTGGAGTACCCGGAGCTCGGCATGGAAGCCGTGTGGAAGATCGAGGTCGAGGACTTCCCGGCGTTCATCGTCGTCGACGACAAGGGCAACGACTTCTTCTCCGAGACGTCCGCGCCGACGCTGCAGATCTCCTTCCGCCGCTAGCCGACCAGACGAACGGGGCCGGGTCCGCGGACTCGGCCCCGTTTCGCGTCCACGGCGGCGTACACGATCACGCCGGCGGACAGCGCCGCGCCGATGAGCAGCAGCCACAGGTAGTGGTCGGCGGCCTCGATCCTGGTCTGCGCCACCGGGATCCGGTCGTGCGGGACGAGGCCGGCGGGCCCGTGGGCGAGCAGCAGCCAGGCGAACGCCACGATCGACAGCACGGCGGCGACGGCGCTGTGGAGCGCGGCGACGGGCCGCCGGGTCAGCCACAGCGTCCCGGCGACGGCGACGGCGGTGAGAACCACGGCCGGTCCGATGGTGGCGGCCACCGGCGGCAGGATCACGACCAGCCCCAGCCACAGCAGGCCGGCGGCGAAGCCCGTGGCCATCGCGGAGACGGGTGGCCGGCCGCTCAGGAAAGCCGCGATGTGCACGGCGAACAACACGCCGAGAACCACTGCCTCGCCCATGCCGGAGACGGGTTTCAGGGCGGCGACGACGGCCGTGCCGAGCACCAGGAGACAGCCGAGCAAGCGTGCGGTCATCGCCAACGCCCTTCCGAGGAGTCCCGCGTGTGGCCCCTGCCCGACCCCTGCCGCCGGGCAGGGACCACACGCGGGTTATCGGCGGCGGCGTGGCTAGCGTTGCGTGCCGATCTGGGTTGTCAGCACGACCTTGCGGTTCCCCAACGGCGCGTCCAGGTGGACGGCGACGGGGACGTTGCGGACGTAGAGCGGGCACACGCGGTGCGTCTGGGCGATGCTCACCAGCGCGACGTCGACCTCGTCGGCGGTCTGCTTGACGACCTGGGCCTCGACCTTGACGCAGCCGCCCTCCTCGGCCATCACCACGAGGGTCTTGCCGCCGTCCTGCTCCCACACGGTCTGCGGGACGCTCTCGGCGGCGCCGGCGTAGTCGACCTGGTTGGGCGGCACGGTCGGGCCGGTGGCCTTCGCGGGCGGCGCGGAGGTCGGCGGCGGGCCGGAACTCGGCGGCGGTACCAGGGTGATCGAGGTCGTCGGCGGCGACGTGGCGGTGGTGGTCGGCGACGCGGTGGTGGTACCGGTCTGCGCGGCGTTCATCGCGGCGGGGGAACCACAGGCGGCCAAGGCGAACAGGCCGGCTCCGATGACGGCGGTTCTCAGCCAGCGGTGACCCGACAGCTGGGGCAGCGCCGCTCTCCGCCGGGAGTAGGGGCGGCGCCCGGCCGGCTGGGGCGAGCCGGCCAGGCGCCCGGCAAGTGGCTTGGTCATGACCGCACCGTCCTCTGTTCCAGCACAACCTTGCGGTCGGCGAGTGGCTTGTCCAGCTGCACGGTCAGCTGGGTCAGCCGGAGCTCCTTGCTGCACACCCGGTCGGACTCCACGAGGTTCCGCGTGAGCAGCACGTGCACCGAGGCGGCGTCCTGAGCGCTCAGCTCGGCGCTCGAATGCTCGCACCCGCCCTCCTGACCCTGCACGGCCAGCACGGCGCCGTTGTCGTCCAGCTGGACCCGCGCGGGGTACCCGGCGGGCAGCTTGGACACGTCGACCTGCTCGGCCGGCACGTCGCGGAGGCTGCCGCCCTGGCCGGCGGGCGCGATGCCGTTGGCACTGCCGGACGGGGTCGTCGTCGTCTGGGTCTGGCCGCAGGCGCTTATCGCCAACACCAGCGCGCCCGCGCCGACCACTGTCGTCAGTCCCTTCATGGTGGAGGGACGGAGCGACCGCCGCGACGGGTTGCACCGGTCCACCCGGATGGCGGAGCGGTCAGAGGCGCCGGCCACCCAGGACGACCTCACCCGCGCGGGACGCGCGGCATGTCACAGGTCCAGCAGCTGGATGGGGTCGAACGACACCGGGAAGGGCTCGGTGATCTCGAACGTGCCGCCGGTGTGGGCGACGGCGATCTCCTGGTACTCGCCGTCGGCGAGGCGGTAGAACCACAGCGTGGCGGTCTCGGTGCGCAGGTCGACCTCGCCGCGCAGGTAGTACGGGATGCCCTCGCGGGCGCACATGGCGGGCTTGTCGAGGCGGTCGCGCTGCCGCGAGGAGGGCGACACGAACTCGCCGACGAGGACGGCGTCGGCGGCCTGGGCCCAGGTGCTCATCACGGGCGAGCGCATCACCGTGATGTCGGGCTGGATCCACCGCTGCGCGGTCATCTGGAGGTTGACGGTGGTGTACACGCGCAGGCCGACGGCCCGGGCCGGGCCCTTGAACAGGCCGCGTAACTCGTCAGCGGCGTACACGTTCGGGCCGGCCTCGTACGGGCTCAAGATCAGGTTCCCGTCAACGCACTCGTACTTGCTCGGCAACAGCCCGGGGTCCGGGAGGTAGCGCTCGGCCAGCTCCGTGGTCCACATGCCGGCGAGCTCGACGAGCGGGTCGAACGAGACCGAAGCGGACATGCGGGCACCTCCCTCAGGCACCCATGGTACCGAGCGCGAGGCCCCGCCGTCGCTTCGCACGGTCGCTGGATTTCGATCGGCCGCCACCCGACGCACCCACCAGGAAGCCGACGCGGCCGATCGAAATCCAGCAAGGGCGAGGCGGCGGCCCCGAAGGGGCCGAGCCGCGACGCCGAAGGCGGCGCCAAAGACACTGCGCCCGAGGGCCGGCGAGCAGTATCGCCGGCCCTCGGGGAGCTCACAGCCGGGACAGGGCGTCCTTGATGGCGTCCAGGCGGCCCTGGGAGGCCAGGCCGGGGTGGTACACGTGCAGCTCGGACGCGCCGGCGTCGAGGTACTGCCGCCACTCGGCGGCCAGCGCGGCCCCGTCGACGGGGCGCGGCGGCAGCGCGAGCACGTAGGCGGCGAGCGCCTTGTCGGTGATGCCCTGCAACGCCTTCAGCACGGGCAGGGCGGCGTCCGGCCCGGGCCACGCGGTGAACGTCAGGGTGTCCACGTCGGCGTCGACACCGCCGGCGACGGTCGCGAACGGGCCGGTGGCCCACTCGTCGGCCGCGGCATGGGCGATGATCTTCGCGGACGGCAGCGACTCCCGGATCCGGCCGACCAGAAGCTGCCGCAGGCCACGGGAAAGCCCGGTGCGAACGCCGGAGACGGCGTCGGCGAGCTGCTCCCCCAGCGCCGCGCGGACGCTGTCGGCCTTGCCGTCGACACCGGCCCGCACGGCCGACCGGAGCTGCTCGACGTCGATGCCGGCATCCCCATAGAGGGCAACGCAGGCGGCGCAGAAGCAGAGCGACAGCAGTTGCTGCTGGACGGGTGACCAGTCGGTGCCGTCGGTCTTCTCGTGGTGCCCGCCGTGCACGAAGCCCAGCGGCCCGCACGCCTCCAGCACGACGCCGTCCAAAGGTCCACTTTGGACGATTTCGGCGACCAGGGTCTCGCAGTACTCCACGACATCCTGTTGCGCCGGGCAGAGCGCGTACGGGTACCGGTCGCCGAAGGCGTTCCGCACGGTCACATCGGGCACGAGGTCCCCGAGCCGGCTGGAGTGCGTCAGCACGGTCCACGCGTACACGGGCAGCCCGACCGCGCGCAGCCGCTCCGCCGCCACGCCGAACGAGCCACTGTCCATCCAGGACGGTTCGGCCGGCGCGAGTCGCTTGCCCCGCCACGCCTCCGGCCGCACGGGCACGTACAGGGCGGCGTGCCGGGCGTCGACCATCCGGTGCTCGGGGTGCAGCGGGGTCGCGGCCCGCGTGGTGTGGTACGACGCCGCCAGGGCGACCGCGCCGACCCCGAGGCCGGCGAAGCGGTCCGCCGCGGCGTCGTCGCCGACCAGGTCCCACGAGTAGGCGTGGGCGAGCGTGGTCACCACCGGGGGTTCTTCCTCTCGTACGACGGATCGACCCGCTGCATGTAGCCGGTGTCGTCCCGGCTGCGGATGTCGGTGTCCAGGAACCGCTGATGCGCCACGGCAAGCGCGTCCCGATCGAGCTCGACCCCCAGGCCGGGCCCGCTCGGCACGGGCACCGCACCGTCCACGAAGGACAGTGCACCCGGCTTCACGACGTCGTCGACGGCGTTCCACGGATAGTGCGTGTCACAGGCGTAGCGCAGATTCGGGGTGGCGGCGGCCAGGTGGGTCATCGCGGCCAGGCTGATGCCCAGGTGCGAGTTGGAGTGCATGGACAGCCCGATGCCGAACGTCTCGCACAGCAGCGCGAGGCTCCGCGACCGGGTGAGGCCGCCCCAGTAGTGGTGGTCGGACAGCAGCACCTGGATGGCGTTCTGCCGGACCGCCGGCGGCAGGTGGTCGAACGACACGACGCACATGTTGGTGGCCAAGGGAATGTCCACCCGGGCGGCCACCTCGGCCATGCCCTCGATGTCCGAGGTCGGGTCCTCCAGATACTCCAGCACGCCGTCGAGCTGCTCGGCGACCTTGACGGAGGTGTCGGGCGTCCACACCGCGTTCGGGTCCAGCCGCAGCGGGTGGTCCGGGAACGCCTCGCGCAGCGCGCGGATGGCCTCGATCTCCTGTTCGGGCGGGAAGACGCCGCCCTTGAGCTTGATCGAGCCGAAGCCGTACTCGTCGATCAGCTTGCGGGCCTGGGCGACCACGCCGGCCGGGTCGAGTGCCGCGCCCCACTCGTCGGGCTCGGCGTCGGGGTGGCCGGCCCACTTGTAGAACAGGTAGGCGCTGTACGGCACGGCGTCGCGCACCTTGCCGCCCAGCAGGTCCACCACCGGCCGGCCCTGGTGCTTGCCCTGGATGTCCAGGCAGGCCACCTCGAACGGGGAGAACACCCGGTCCACGGTGCCGATGCCGGTCATCTGGCCGGTCAGGCCGTGCTGGTCGGTGCCGACCGTGCCGCCGAGCGCCGCGGCGACGGCCGCGTGCATGCCGTTGAGGTCGTAGACGTCCAGCCCGATCAGGGCGGGCACGACCGTGCGGGTGCGCTCCAGGTGCCCGGCGTCGCCGTAGGTCTCGCCGAGGCCGCTGACGCCCTCGTCGGTGTGGATCTCGATGATCGTGCGCAGCGCCAGCGGCTCGTGCACGCCGACGGAGTTCAGCAGGGGCGGGTCGCGGAACGCGATCGGGGTCAGGACGATCTCGGTGATCTTCATCCGGCCACCAGCCTTCGGCCGGTCTCGACGATCCGGTCCAGCTCGGCGAGGTGCTCCTCGGTCGGGTCCAGCAGCGGCGGCCGCACGCCGCCCACGTCCAGCCCGCCCCGCACGACGGCCGCCTTGACCAGCGACACCGCGTAGCCGGGCACCTTGTCGCGCAGCTCGACCAGCGGCTTGAAGAAGCCGTGCAGCAGTGCGTTCACCCGCTCGGTGTCGCCGCTGGTGACAGCGTTGTAGAAGCCGAGCGAGATCTCCGGTGCGAAGCAGAACACCGCGGAGCTGTAGAGGTCGACGCCGATGCCCCGGTAGGCCGGCACGGTCATCTCGGCGGTGGGCAGGCCGTTGAAGAACTGGAACGGCTTGTCGACGCTCTCCCGGACCGACAGCACGATGCGCTGCATCAGGTCCAGGTCGCCGATGCCGTCCTTGAAGCCGATCACGTTGGGCAGCTTGGCCACCTCGACCGCCGCCTCGGGCGTGAAGACGGCGTTGTTGCGCTGGTAGACGATCACCGGCAGGTCGGTGGCCGACGCCACCTCGGTGACGTAGCGGGCCACGCCCGGCGCCGGGCAGCCGACCAGGTACGGCGGCAGCAGCAGGATGCCGTCCGCGCCGGCGCGCTTGGCGGCGGCGGCGAACTTGCGGGCCAGCGGGACGGAGCCGCCCGCGCCGGCGAAGACCGGCACCCGCCCGGCGGTCGCCTCGACGGCGACGCGCACCGTGCGCTCGAACTCCTCGGGCTCCAGGGCATGGAACTCACCGGTGCCGCAGGCCACGAACACGCCGCCGGGCCCGGCCGCGACGCCGTGCTTGACGTGCTCGGCGAGCACGTCCTCCGCGACCTCCCCGTCGGGGGTGAACGGGGTCACCGGGAAGAACAGCACTCCATCCAGTTGCATTCCAGACCTCTCGACTTCGCCCTGTGACGACATCCGTGACGATCGTTGCTCGCGAAAACGTTTACACGCCAGGACGCGGTCAGTCCCTGACCCCGAGGGTGGGTACCCGCGAGGCGGTGCGTCGGGCACCGCCTCGCGGGCTTGTGGGACTCAACGACACCGCCGCCGTTAGCCGTCGAGCCCACGCCTGTCGCGACCGCCATCAGGTGATCCACCGCGAGGGCGGAGCCCCGGCTGCGTCCGCGATCCCTGGCGCGGCCTCGCGGGCCGCCTGCCTGGAGATCGGGGCTGCCATTGACCCTCTCCTCGCGGTTCACGTATCTGAATGCCGGTCGTACTTGTGAACGTTGGCACGGACTGTAAGAATCAGAACCACCGTGTGTCAAGGTCCTGGAGGCCGATCAGATGTCAGAGGCAGTCGACAGCGCGGCCCCCACCAGGCCGGCAGCGGTGAAATCCGCGGACAGGACCGTCGAGTTGCTCGAGGTCATGTCCCGTTCCGAGCGCCAGCTCACGCTGACCGAGCTGCACAAGGAGCTCAGCTACCCCAAGTCCAGCCTGTACATGCTGCTGCAGACGCTGGTGTCCCGGGGCTGGGTCGAGGTCGACCCGCAGCGCGGCAGCTACGGCATCGGCGTGCGGGCGCTGCTGGTCGGCACGTCATACCTGGACCACGACCCCGTGGTGCGCACCGCCATCCGGGTGATGGAGCAGGTGCGCCAGCAGATCAACGAGACCGTGCACCTCGCCCGCCTGGACGGCGCGGACGTGGTCTACCTGGCCAGCCGCGAGTCGGAGCACCACCTGCGCGTGGTCTCCCGCGTCGGCCGCCGGCTGCCCGCGCACGCCACCTCGCTGGGCAAGGCGCTGCTGGCCGAGCGCAGCCGGGCCGAGGTGGAGGCGCTGCTGCCGGAGCGGCTGGAGGCGCTCACCCCGAACACCGTCACCGACCACGACGAGCTGCACGCGCAGCTCGCCAGGTTTCACGCCGAGGGCTACGCGCACGAGCGCGAGGAGAACACCCCCGGACTCGGCTGTTTCGCCGTCGCGCTGCCGTACCGCAACCCGGTGATCGACGCGATGAGCTGCTCGGTGCCGCTCGGCCGGCTGGACGCCGAGCACGAGCGCCAGGTCGTCGGGGCGCTGCTCGCCGCCGCCCGGACCATCACCGAGGTCTTGCGTCAGTTCGGTCGCTGAGTACCGTTCTGAAGCAATTGTAAACGTTTGCAACATGGAGGCCACACCCCGTGACCGAACGCATCCTGATCACTGGCGCCGCCGGCGGCGTCGGCACCCTGATGCGGCCGAGACTCGCCGCGGCGGGCCGCGTGCTGCGGCTGCTGGACATCGGCGAGCTGCCGGCCGCGAGTGACGGCGAGAACGTCGAGCTGCTGACCGCGTCCGTCACCGACCAGGCGGCGATGGACGCCGCCTGCGCGGGCGTCGACGCCGTCATCCACCTCGGCGGGCACAGCCTGGAACAGCCGTGGAAGGACATCCTGTCGGTCAACATCGACGGCACGCACACAGTGCTGGAGGCCGCCCGCCGAAACGGCGTCAAGCGGGTCGTCCTGGCCAGCTCCAACCACGCCGCGGGCTTCCACCGGCGCGGCGCCGAGGACACGCCCGACTACGCGTTCCCGCGCCCCGACACGTACTACGGCGTCAGCAAGGTCGCCGTGGAGGCGCTGGGCGCGCTGTACTCCGACCGCTACGGCCTGGACGTGATCGCCATCCGGATCGGGTCCTGCTTCGAGAAGCCGCGGGACGTGCGCATGCTGTCCACCTGGCTGTCGCCGGACGACTGCGCCCGCATGCTGGAGGCCTGCCTGGCCACGCCCTCGCCGGGCTTCCGGGTGATCTGGGGCGTGTCCGACAACACTCGCCGCTGGGTATCCCTGGACGAGGCCAAAGCGTTGGGATACCAGTCGGAGGACGACTCGGAGCGGTTCGCGGAAGAGATCATCGCCGAGCACGGCATGCCTGCCCCGGACGGCCCCGAGCTGAACTACGTTGGCGGCGTCTGGGTGACATCCGCCTGGGACACCGCCGTCAAGGAGCAGACCCTATGACGGATTCTGGTCGAATGAGCGCCATTCAGGGCTACAACCCTCGCACCGGAGAACCCTTCGGCGAGCCGATCGAGTCCACTTCGGACGCCGAGCTGGACGCGATCGTCGCCAAGGCCGTCGCTTCCGGTTGGTCGGCGACGACTTCCGAGCAGCGGGCCGAGGCGTTGGAGCGGGTCGCGGACGCGTTGGACGCCGAGTCCGAGCTGCTCGTGTCCACCGCGGACAGTGAGACCGCGCTCGGCCGGCCTCGGCTGTCGGGCGAGCTGAAGCGCACCACGAACCAGTTGCGGCTGTTCGCGTCGGTGCTGCGCGAAGGCAGCTACCTCGAAGCCACCATCGACACCGCGGACGCCACCACCGTGCCGCCGCGGCCGGAGCTGCGCCGCATCCTGCGGTCGATCGGGCCCGTCGCCGTGTTCGCCGCGAGCAACTTCCCGTTCGCCTTCTCCGTCGCCGGCGGCGACACCGCGTCCGCGCTGGCCGCCGGATCGCCGGTGATCGTGAAGGCGCACCCGTCGCACCCGCGGACGTCCCACGAGACCGCCCGGATCGTCGCCGCCACGCTGCCCGAGGGCGTGTTCGGCATCGTGCACGGCTTGGCGGCCGGGCCCCGGCTCGTGCAGCACCCGGCCGTCAAGGCGGTGGGTTTCACCGGGTCCACCGGCGGCGGGCGAGCCCTGTTCGACCTGGCCACCAGTCGGCCCGAGCCGATCCCGTTCTACGGCGAGCTGGGCAGCGTCAACCCGACGGTGATCCTGCCGGGCGCGGCGACCGAGGAGACCGCCGCCGGCTTCGCCGGCTCGCTCACCCTCGGCGTCGGGCAGTTCTGCACCAACCCGGGCCTGCTGTTCGCGCCGGCGTCGATGGTGGAGGCGCTGACCGCCGCCGTGGACGCCTCGTCCGGCGGGCCGATGCTCAACGAGCGGATGCAGCAGGGCTACCGGTCCGGTGTGGACTCGTTGGCCGGCAGCGACCTGGTCGAACTGGCCGCCACCGGCACCGACCCGGCGCAGGGCTACAGCGTGGCGCCGAAGCTGTTCACCACCGAGCTGAAGACCTTCGCCGCCAACCTGGGCACGCTGACCGAGGAGCACTTCGGGCCGGCGGCTGTGGTCGTCACGTACACCGATCCCGAGGAGCTGCTGGCGGTTCTGCCGCAGCTGCCGGGTTCGCTGACCGCCACGGTGCACGCTTCCGCTCAGGAACACGAGCTCACCGGCCGTGTCGGCGCCGCGCTGCAGGCGGTGGCCGGGCGGCTGATCTTCAACGCCTGGCCGACCGGCGTCGCCGTGGCGTGGGGCATGCAGCACGGCGGCCCGTGGCCGGCGACGACCAACTCGCTGTTCACCTCCGTCGGCGCGACGGCGATCCGGCGCTGGCTGGTGCCGGTGACGTACCAGAGCTGGCCCGAGGAGCTGCTGCCGCCGGAGCTGCAGGCCGGCAACCCGCTCGGCATCCCCCGCCGCTTCGACGGCGTGCTGGGCACCAGGTAACTGATGCTGGGAACGGACCTTTCCTAAACTCCGAGTTTAGGAAAGGTCCGTTCCCACGGTTTCGACTTGCTCGGCGTGCACCCGCCGTGGTAGCGCCAGCAGTGCGAGGAAGGCCACCACGGCGCAGCCGACGATGTACCAGCTGATCCACGTGCTCGACGACGTGCTGGCGAGGATGGCGGTGGCGATCAGCGGCGCGGGGCCGCCGGCGATCACCGACGCCAGCTGGTAGCCGAGGCCGGCGCCGGAGTAGCGGACGTTGGTGCCGAAGGACTCCGCGATCAGCGCCGCCTGCGGGCCGTACTGCATGGCGTGCAGGACAAGGGAAATCACGATGCCGACCAGCACAAGGCCGGCGACTTTCGTGTTGAGCAGTCCGAAGTACGGGAACGCGTACAGGCCGACGCAGACGATTCCGATGCCGTACATCAGTTTGCGGCCGATGCGGTCGGACAGCCAGCCGAACAGCGGCACGCAGATCACCCCGGCCGCCGCCGCGATCATCGTGTAGCCGAGCAGGTCGTCCTGGTTCAGCTTGAGCTGCTTGGTGCCGTAGGTCAGCACGAAGGTGATGAACAGGTAGAACGGCGCCTGCTCGGACATGCGCAGGAACGCCGCACTGAGGATCTCCCTCGGGTGCTCGACGATCGCCTGCCAGACCGGTTGGCGCACAACGGCTTCCTTCGACACCACCGTCTCGAACTGCGGCGACTCCAGCACGCGCATCCGGACGTACAGGCCGATGCCGATGAGCACCACGCTGAGCAGGAACGGAATCCGCCAGGCCCAGGCCAGGAAGCCGTCGCCGGCCCAGCTCGACACCAGCCGCACCACCCCCGTCGACAGCAGCAGACCGATCGGCACCCCCAGCTGCGGCAAGCTGGCCATCAGGCCGCGCTTGCGCTGATCCCCCCACTCCATCGCCAGCAGCACCGAGCCGCCCCACTCGCCACCGACCCCGATGCCCTGCGCGATCCGCAGAATCGTCAGCAGGACCGGCGCGGCGACCCCGATCGCCTCCGCCGTGGGCAGGCAGCCGATCAGCAGCGTGCCGATGCCCATCGTCAGCAACGTGCCGATCAGCGTGCCCCGGCGGCCGATCCGGTCGCCGAAGTGGCCGAACACCGCGGCCCCGATCGGTCTCGCCGCGAAGCCCACGAACTGCGTGCCGAACGCCGCCAGCACACCCGCGAACGGCGTGCTCCCCGGGAAGAACAGCTTCGGGAAGATCAGCGCCGCCGCCGTGCCGTAGAGGAAGAAGTCGTACCACTCGATCGACGTTCCGATCGTGCTCGCGACCGCGGCGCGCAGCCGCTGGGTGCGGATGAGAGCCACGTCACTCATGCCGACACAGTGATCGCGCAACGTTGCCGTGTCAAGAACGTGTGAACCCCCCGCGACGTCCACCGGAAAATCGACAGCTTTCTACGAGAGTTAAATCAAGACATGGAAACTCCGCCGGACGGCGCTTGTGGATCTCATGGGCCGCCCATTACCTTCCGTCAGATCCTGCTCACCGGGAGGTACCAGTGCTCCGTCGGCGTGGTGGCGTCCTGCTCGCCGTTTTCCTGGCCATGGCCGGACTCCCCGCCGTGACAGCGGCGTCGCCGGAGCCGGGCAACCCGGCGGACGCGGTGTCCCTGATCACCGGGGACAGGGTCGTCCCCGACGCCGACGGCGGCGCCGGATACCTGCTGCCGGCTCCCGGCCGGGAGCGGATGAGGTTCACCAGTTACCGGACCCCGGGCCACAGCTACGTGATCCCCGAGGACGCGATGCCGCTGCTGGCGGCCAGGACCGTCGACCTGCGGCTGTTCGACGTCAATGAACTGCGGGCCTACCACGGCCGGCTGCCGCTCATCGTCAAGTACTCGTCGTCGTCCCAGCGGTCCCTGGCCCGCACCGCCGGCGCCGTGGATCTGCCTGCCATCAACAGCACGGCGGTCAAGGCCGACCCCGCCTCGTTCTGGTCCAACCTGACCGGCTCGTCACTCCGGTCCAGTGGCATCGCCAAGGTCTGGCTCGACGGGCAGCGGCACGCCACGCTCGACCACAGCGTCCCGCAGATCGGGGCGCCGACCGCGTGGGCCGCCGGATACACGGGCACCGGAGTGACCGTCGCCGTGCTCGACACCGGCGTCGACAACACCCACCCCGACTTGGCCACCCAGGAGATCGGCGAGAAGAACTTCTCCGGCTCCCCCGACGACCAGGACCACTTCGGCCACGGCACGCACGTGGCGTCGATCGTCGCCGGCACCGGCGCGAAGTCCGGCGGCAAGTACCGCGGCGTCGCCCCGGGCGCCCGCATCCTCGACGTGAAGGTGCTGGGGGACAACGGTTCCGGCGCCGACTCGGGGATCATCGAGGGCATGCAGTGGGCCGCCGAGAACGGCGCGAAGGTCGTCAACATGAGCCTCGGCGGCGAGGACACCCCGGACGTCGACCCGATCGAAGAGGCCGTGAACACGTTGTCGGCCCGGTACGGCACGCTGTTCGTGATCGCCGCCGGCAACTACGGCCCGGTCACCGGCACCATCGACTCCCCCGGCAGCGCCGACGCGGCCCTCACCGTCGGCGCGGTCGACCGCGACAACCAGATCGCCGAGTTCTCGGGGCGCGGCCCGCGCGCCGAGGGCGGCATGATCAAGCCGGACATCACCGCGCCCGGCGTGGACATCACCGCGGCCCTGAGCTCGACCGCCAAGATCGGCGAGCCGGCCGCCGACGGCTACACGAAGCTGTCCGGCACGTCCATGGCCACCCCGCACGTCGCCGGCGCGGCCGCACTGCTGGCCCAGCAACACCCCGACCTGAACGGCACGCAGCTCAAGGCGTTGCTGGTCGGAGCCAGCACGCCCACCCCGGGGGCGACCCCGTTCGAGCAGGGCGCCGGCCGGGTGGACTCCGCCAAGGTGCTCACCCAGACCGTCACCAGCCAGCCGATCAGCCTCGGCTTCGGCAACGAACAGTGGCCGCACACCGGAAAACCCCCGGTCACCAAGGACATCACCTACGCCAACACCGGCACGGCGCCGGTGACCCTCGACCTGAAGATGGACACCAACGGTGGCGTGTTCACCGTGTCACCGGCGCGGATCGTCGTGCCCGCCGGCGGAACGGCCAAGGCCACGGTCAGCGCCGAGGCGGGCAAGGCTCCGGACGGCGGCAAGTTCGGCGGCGCCGTGGTCGCCAGCAGCGGCGCGATGAGCGTGCGGACGGCCGTCGAGATCGACCTTGAGGTCGAGAGCTACGACGTGACCTTCACCGCGCACGACCGCGCCGGCGCGGCCCCGTCCTTCGCGAACCTGTTCCTGACCAATCTGGATACCGGGGAGGGCGTGTTCCCGAGGAACTTCGTGAACGGCAAGGTGGTCGAGCGCATGCCGGCCGGACGGTACCTGCTGTCCGGATCCGTCATGACCGACGAGCCGTACGCGGACGACGTCATCAACGCGCCGAACCTGCGCATCAGCGGGCCCGCCACGATCGACCTCGACGCCCGCACGGCCAAGCCGCTCAACCTCACGTTGCCCGACCCGAAGGCGCAGTTGTCGTTGCTGCAGATCGGTTTCGAGCGGATCGCCGGGCCGCACCGGTACACCATCACCAGCATCGACCGCGGCGGTGACGTCAGCAGCCTCGGCTTCGCGCAGCTCGGTCCGGACGCCCCGGCCGGCGAGGCCACCGGGCAGCTGGCCACCAACTGGACCGGCAACGCCGGGCTGTACGGCCTGGCCTGGTACCGCAAGGGCGGCCTGCACACCGGGTTGTCCAAGGTGATCAAGCCGGAGGACCTGGCCACCGTGCACGTCAACGTCGGCAAGGTCAGCGATCCGGCGTACGTCGGGCTGACCTCGTCACCGCACAACGCCCGCGCCGACTGGGGTTACGGCCAGTTGGAGCCGGTGAAGCCCGGTCAGTACACGGAGTTCTACGGCGGTGACAACGCCGACTGGGCCCGCCGCCTCAGCCTGCCCGGCGACAACTACGAGGCGTTCCTGGGTCCCGTGAAGCACTACACGCCGGGCCGCACGTACTCGGATTCCCTGTACCGCGGCGTTTTCGGGCCCGCGTTCCCGGACACCCGGGACGATCTGTGGGTGCAGCAACGCGGAGACCTGATGGTGGTCGCGCTGCCGCTGTTCAGCGACGGCTCCGACAATGCCGGCTTCTCCGCCACCACGTCGGCGTCGACCAGGCTGTACCGCGACGGCCAACTGTTCGGCGAGACAAAGGATGCCGGGGCCGGCCGGTTCGTCATCCCGGCCGGGAAGGCCACCTACCGCATCACCACGGAGGCCACCCGGACCGGCCACGCGCAGGCCAGCAAGATCACCGCCAGCTGGACCTTCCAGGGCGACCGCAACACCGGTGTGTCGCAGTACCCCGTCTCCGCCATCCGGTTCACCCCGAACCTGGACGACAACGGGGCGGCCAGGAAGGGCTTCTTCCTCCTGCCGGTGTCGGTCGAGGACCAGCCGGGCACGACGTCGAAGCAGCGGCTGCAGTCCCTCCAGGTCTCCTACGACCAGGGCAGCAGCTGGCAGACCGTGCCGGTGATCGGCGGCTACGCGGCGCTCCACCACCCGGACAACGCCAAATCCGTGTCGTTGCGCGCCACCGCCGCCGACCGCGCGGGCAACTCGGTCGAGCAGACGATCATCGACGCCTACCTGCTGCGCTAGCCGTGCCGGCCGCGTGGCTGACGTATCGGCCACGCGGCCGGCAAACTCGATCGCTTTCGGCTCGTCGTCGCCCTAGCCTTGCCGGCATGGCGATGACGACCGTGCCCGGGAAGCACGTGGACATCAAGATGTGGACGCGGGTCGACGAGGTCGAGCCCGCGGCGATGCAGCAGCTGCGCAACATCTCGTCCCTACCGTGGGTGGTCAAGCACGTCGCCGTCATGCCCGACGTCCACCTGGGCAAGGGGGCGACGGTCGGTTCGGTGATCGCGATGAAGGACGCGGTGTCGCCGGCGGCGGTGGGCGTGGACATCGGCTGCGGGATGACGGCGGTGCGGACCTCGCTGACGGCGAACGACCTGCCGGGCGACCTGGCCGGTATCCGTACCGACATCGAGAAGGCGGTGCCGGTCGGCTTCGGGGCGCACCGCGAGGCGGCGTTCGGCGAGCGGGATGCCAGTGACTGGAAGCAGTTCTGGGCCCGGTTCGACGACCTCACGCCGGCGGTGAAGGCCCGCGCGGACCGGGCGGTCAACCAGCTCGGCACGCTCGGCGGCGGCAACCACTTCATCGAGGTCTGCCTGGACACGTCCAAGCGGGTCTGGGTGATGCTGCACTCCGGCTCCCGCAACATCGGCAACGAGCTGGCGCAGCACCACATCGGGGTGGCGCGCGGCCTGGCGCACAACGAGGAGCTGCCGGACCGGGAGCTGGCGGTGTTCCTGGCCGGCACGCCGGAGATGGCGGCCTACCGGCACGACCTGTACTGGGCGCAGGACTACGCGCGGCGCAACCGGTCGGTGATGCTGCGCCTGATCTGCGACGTGCTGCGCAAGCGGTACAAGCACATCCGGTTCGACGAGCCGATCAGCTGCCACCACAACTACGTGGCGGAGGAGAAGCACTTCGGCGAGGACGTGCTGGTGACCCGCAAGGGCGCGATCCGGGCCGGCAACGGGGACCTGGGCATCATCCCGGGTTCCATGGGCACCGGCTCGTACATCGTGCGCGGCCTGGGCAACCCGGACTCGTTCGAGTCGGCGTCGCACGGCGCGGGCCGGAGGATGTCCCGCACCAAGGCCCGCAAGATGTTCAAGCGCACGGACCTCATCGAGCAGACCAAGGGCGTCGAGTGCCGCAAGGACACCGGCGTGATCGACGAGATTCCGGCCGCTTACAAGGACGTCGACCAGGTCATCGCGAACCAGTCGGACCTCGTCGAGGTCGTGGCGAAGCTGAAGCAGGTCATCTGCGTCAAGGGATGAGCGCCGGCCCGGGGGTGTCACAGCCCCGGGCCGCTGATCTTCGTGCCGGTGATGCGGTAGACCGCCGGCATCGGCATGGCCTTGCTGAACGGCCAGTCGACGGTCGTGAGGCCGAAGCCGATCAGCGCCCGGGCGAGGATCGTGCCGTGACTGCCGATCACCACGGTGCCCTGGTTCTCGGCGAGCTCGCGGAGGGCGGCGGTGGCCCGGGCGGTGAGTTGGTTCAGGCTTTCGCCGCCGGGGCGGGCGAAGTCCGGGTCGGCCCAGCTTTCCTCGTAGTAGCGGGCGTAGTCGGGGGTGGGGCCGACACCGGAGTCCCACTCACGAAGGTTCTGGTCCGTCCGGATGGGCAGGCCGAGCGTGCGGGCGAGGGGTTCGATCGTCTGCACGGCACGGAGATAGGGGCTGGACGCGATCAGGGTTGGCCCCATCGCCGCCAGCTCCTCGACGAGGTCTTCGGCCTGGGCCAGGCCGATTTCGTCCAGCGGGCGGTGGTAGTCGTCCGGGCCGCCAGGTGAGGGGTACACCGGGTGGGCGTGTCGGACAAGGACGATGTCGGCTCGCACCGGCCGATCATCTCAGACCAGGACAACCCCGGCGGGCACGGTGCTCAGGCCGAGCGAGGTCGTGGCAACCACCTTCAAGGTCTCCGCGTCGATCTTGCTGACGGTGCTGGACGCGTTGTTGGTGACCCAGATCTGGTCGTGGGTGGCGGTGATGCCGGTGGGGATGTGTCCTACCCGGACGGTGGCGGTGACGGCCCGCTTGCCGGTGTCGATGACGGACACGGTGTCGGAGTTGGCATTGGTGACGTAGGCGACCGCGCCGTCGGGGCGGAAGGCGATGTTCCACGGGGACCGGCCGACGGGGACGGTGGCCTTCACGGCATGACTGCCGACGTCCACAATGGAAACGGCGTCCTGCCAGGTGTTGGCGACGTAGACATGCCGCCCGCCGGGGCAGGCGGTGATGCCGTGGGCCTTGGCCAGACCGGGCAGCGAGGCCTTGATCTTGCGGCTGGCGGCGTCGACGACCCACAAGCCGTCCTGGCACGAGACGTACACGGTGGAGCTGTCGGGGCTGACGGAAACCGCCTGCGGCGCAAGGCCGACGGGGATCTCGCCGACGACGGAGTGGGACTTGGCGTCGATGACCGACACGGACTTGGAACCGCCGGGGCCGGTGTCGGGCCCGGTGTTGGCGACGTAGAGCCGTCGGCCGTCCGGTGAGGCGCAGATGCCGTGCGGGAACAGGCCGACGGCGATGGAGCCGACGATCCCCCCGGTGTCGGTGCTGATCACACAAACCTTGTCGGAGCCGGATTCCGTGACATACAGGTACCGACCGTCCGAGGCGGCAGCGATGCCGTACGGGTTGATCGGCCCCTGCACGGTGGAGAGCAACTTGCCGCTGCCGGCGTCGATGACCGAGACGGTGTAGGCGACGATGCCGGTCACATACGCGCGTCTGGCGGTGGGCGGGACCTCGCCGGCGGCCTTGTTGCGTACCAACAGCTGCGTGCCGGGGAAGCTGGTGCCGGCCACGCCGTGCGGGAAGTCGGGGGCATGGGTGGTGACGGTTTCGTCGATCCGACTGCGGCCGCCCTGGTGCGGCGGCGTCTGGTCGGCGCCGGGAATCTTCGCCCGCGGCAGGTGCTTGACGTTGTGCTCGGCCTGCCACAGCGGGGCCTTGGTCGACGGCAGCGGCGGCAGGGGCTGGGCGCTGTCGCCGAGGCCGAGGGCGGAGGTGAGGTCGCCGAAGGTCTTGCGCCGCCAGCCGGTGATGTTCGGTTCGCGGACGCCGGTGATGACCTCGATCAGGCGCAGCACCGAGGTGTGGTCGAACGGCTCGGTGGCGACGAAGCCGCCGCGTGTCCACGGCGAGACGATGGTGCAGGGCACGCGGATGCCGGCGCCGATCGGCAAGCCGTCGACGAACTCGTCGGGAGTGCCCGCGGGCGGCAACGGCGGCACCATGTGATCGAACAGGCCGTCGTTCTCGTCGTAGTTGAGGATCACCACGGTCTTCGCCCACACGTCCGGGTTCGCGGCGATCGCGTCCAGCTTGCTGGCCACGAAGTCCGCGCCGGCGGCGGGGATGTAGTCGGGGTGCTCGCACTGCGGCGAGGTCGGGATGATCCACGAGACGGTCGGCAGCCGGTCGTTCATCGCGTCGTACTCGAAGCGGTCGGCCGGCCCGATGGCCAGACCGTGTCGATGCAGCGGGGAATTCGGGCCGGCGTCCTGGTAGTTCTTGAAGAACTCCAGCGGGTTGCAGCCGTAGTCGTCCTCCTGCTGGTACACGTGCCAGCTGACGCCGGCGGCGGTCAGTCGCTCCGGGTAGGTGGTCCACGTGTACGGGGACGGCACGATGTTGCTGGTGATCGGGCCGCCGTGCCGGCCGGCCGGGTCGATGGTGCCGGTCCAGTGGTAGAGCCGGTTGGGCCAGGTCGGCCCGAGCACCGAGCAGAAGTAGGCGTCGCAGAGCGTGAAGTTCCGCGCGAGTGCCCACTGGAACGGGATGTCGTCCTCGGTGTAGTAACCCATCGTGTACGGACCGTTGCCGTCGCCGTCGGCGGCGCGATGGGCGGGCAGCCAGTTGTCCATCTTGCCGCCGTTGACCGCCGAGTGCTGCACGGCGAAGGCGTGACTCGTGGACGGGATCGCCTGCGAGCTGGTGCGCTGCGTGTCGAGGTGGAACGGCAGCAGGTAGCCGTCCGGGTTCTTGGGGTCGGGCTGGTAGAACACCGAGCGGCCGGTGGACAGCGTGACCGCGTTCGGGTCGTCGAAGCCGCGGACGCCGGGCATGGTGCCGAAGTAGTGGTCGAACGACCGGTTCTCCTGCATCAGGACCACAATGTGCTTGATGTCCCGCAGCGTCGCGGGGTTGGCCGGGGTGACTGTGAGGGCCCGCCGCAGGTTGGGCGGCAGCACCGCGAGTGCGGCGGCGCCGGCCGCCGACTCGAGCAGGCGGCGACGCGAGATCCCAGCCATGGTGCTCCCGACCTCCCGAATGACGCGCTCAGCAGACACCACGCCGTCGACCGCCGCAACGGTTCACGGTCCGTTCGGGTGAACCCGCCCGGGGGCGGATTCCGTTGAGAGGTCTAGACCTCCCTTGACATCGCAAGGATCGGACGTCACCCTGGTTGACGCCGCCGCTTAGTTAAGAAACTTTCCTAACAGGAGCGAGCGATGCGCGATCGATCCGGTCGGCTGGTGGCGATGGCCGCCGCTGCCGCGACGATTTCCCTGTCCGTGCTGGTCTCCACGGCCGCTCCCGCCGCAGCCGCCGGCGAGAGCCATCCCTTTCCCACCCACGTCACGTACAAGACGGGCGTCATGCCCTCGGCCAGCGCGGCCGACCGGGACGCGGCGGTCAAGAAGCAGTACGACTCCTGGAAGAAGGCGTACCTGCGCTCGGCCTGCGGCGGCTACCTCGTCTACGCCACCGGCGACGCGCCCAACAAGGGCACCGTGTCCGAGGCCCAGGGCTACGGCATGAACATCGTGCCGCTGATGGCCGGCTACGACACGAACGCCAAGGCGGAATTCGACGGCCTGTGGAAGGTGGTGCAGGACCACCCCGACAGCAAGGGCATGATGGAGTGGAAGATCGACGGCAGCAGCTGCAAGTACGCGGACTCCGGCACCCCGGACGCGGCCACCGACGGTGACCTCGACGTCGGCTACGGCCTGATCCTGGCGGACAAGCAGTGGGGCGGCTACACGGCGGCGGCCAAGGACTGGCTGGCCAAGCTCTACAAGGCCGACGTCGCCTCGGACGGCCACCTCAAGTGCGAGGACGACGGCCCGAGCACCGACACCCGGCCCTCCGACTTCATGCTCGACCACCTGCGCGCGTTCGCCGCCTACGACACCGCGCACGACTGGAACAAGGTGGTCACCCGCACCGAGGCGGTGATCCAGGAGTTCACCGCGAAGTACTCGCCGACCGCGAACCTGCTGTCGGACTTCGTGGTCAGCGCCAACACCACCAGCCCCAAGCCGGCGCCCGCCGACTACCAGGAGTCACAGCCGGACAACATCGTCGGCTACAACTCGGTGCGCGTGCCGTGGCACATGGGCACCGACGCGCTGGTCTACGGCAGCTCGGTGGCCAAGTCCGTGGCCACCAAGGAGTCCAACAGCTACAAGAGCCACGCCGGCGGCAACCCGGCCAAGATCTACCCGCACACCAAGCTGGACGGCACCCCGACCAACACCGGTGACCAGTGCGAGTGCGCCAACGACCCGGTGGGCGTGGCCGCGATGGCCGCGGGCGACCAGGCGTGGACCGACTCGCTGTGGAAGTACCTGGCCACCAACCCGTTCGGCGACACCTACTACGGCGAGACGATCAAGATGCTCGTCTACATCGTGATGGCCGGCGACTACTGGACGCCCGCGTCCTGAAGCCCTGCCCCCTTCGATCCAACGCTGCGGTCCACCTTCCGGTGCTCCCCGAGCCGGAAGGTGGACCGATTCAGCATTTTCGTCCACACTGTGCGGCCATGAGAGGCGGCACCGATGCCGACCGCGCGCTGCCGGTGATCGCCGAGGCGTGCGGTCTCGGCTTCAGCAGAGTCAAACCCCTGTCCGGCGAGCACGGGGCGGTCGAGGCGACCGTCGCCGGGCGCGGCCGGTACGTGGTCAAGTGGACGTGGCATCCGCGGTCGTGGCCGCACGAGGTGGCCGAGGTGACCTCTCGCCTGCGGACGCTGCGCTATCCCGCGCCGCGGGTGATCGCCGCCGACCGGCTCGGCGAGATCGCCTTCTACGTGCAGGAGAAGCTGCCGGGGTCGCCGTCGGACGAGCTGGACGTCGACCAGTTGGAACGGCTCATCGACCTCGTCGAGCTGCATGCCGGCGCCGCCCGCGGGCTGTCGTCACCGCGCACCACGCTGCCGTGGGGCGAGCAGATCCACCGCGACCTCGCCGACCCCGGCCACTGGACGCCACGAAAGCGCGCCCTGGTAGCGCATTCGCCACGAGCCGCCGACCTCGTTCGCGGCATCGAGACCCTCGCCGCCCGCCTCGACCTGTCCCGGCTGCCGTCCGACGACGTCGTGCACTGCGACTACGGCCTCGGCAACATGCTGTTCCACGCCGGCGGGCTCAGCGGCGTCATCGACTGGGACGGCTGGCGGCCCGGCGACCGACGCGCCGACCTGGTCACGCTGTGGTTCGCCCTGCGCATCGGCACCGACCAGACCCGCACCTCCACCGAGCTGCGCCGACACCTCCGTCGGGTCATGGAGCCCGAGCTGCTGTGGGCCTACTCGGCGCACAACGTGCTGCGCACCCTCGGCTGGTTCGCGTTCCGACATGGCGGCTGGCCCAACCCGGTCTGGCTGAACGCCAGCGAGTTGCTGCTGCGGACGGCTCTGGCCGCGTGAAAACCCGTCGGCCGGTGCTCAGAGGCCGAACGCGCCGCCGCCGATGAGGATGACCAGGCCGACGCCGACCAGCACGACCGGCAAGATCAGGTGCCCCCACCGGGACAGCGCGCCGGCCACGACCGGGCGGCTGGCCAGAAACCAGCCGATGGCGCACCACACTGCGACGCCGATCAGGAACACCACGACGTAGCCGATCATGCCGCCGATGCCGGCCACGGCGAACACCGGCACGTAGACACCGATGTTGTCGCCGCCGTTGGCGAAGGTCACGGCGGCGACTTGCAGGATGCCAGCGCCCTTGTCGCCGGCCGGGGTGTCCACCGCATCCTCGCCGCCGGCGCGGCGTTCCCGGATGACCGTCCATGCGGCCCGCAGCCCCAACAGCAGCGGCACCAACCCCAGGTAGGGGATGACCTGCTCGGGCAGCAGGCCGACACCCTGTCCACCCAGCACGGACACGGCCACGATCGCGCCGAAGCCGAGGTACTGGCCGAGGACCACCCGCAACGCGGCGGACCGGCTGCCCGCCGCGTGGCCGAAGAACACCGCCAGCACCAGCATGTCGTCGATGTTGGTCACCGCGAACATGCCCGCGGCCGGCCCGACGAGCTCCAGCCCCACTCCGACCGTCCCCTCCGACAGACCAGTGCCGAATCGTAAGGAAGACGGGTGGGGCAGGCGCGCTTCGGGGCCTGCCCGCCCTGGTGACCGCCGCAACCCACACGGGTTGAACGAGCGTAGCCAGGCAAAACATCGGATGTAACCGTGTACATCTTGCCGAAACACGGATGAGGTACGAGGATTCACCCGATGACCCGTCCGCCGCCGGGCACCTTCGACGAAGGAGCACGCATGACCAGGTGGCGGATCGGCGCGGCCCTGCTCACCGCGGCCGCCCTGCTCGCGGCGGGTGGCCAGGCGGTCGCCCGGACCCAGACCCCCGACGAACCGTGGAACACCCCGGGGCACCACCCGGTGACGATCGCCAGAACCCCGCCGATGGGGTGGAGCAGCTGGAGCTCGTTGCGCGGCAACATCTCCGAATCGATCATCGAGGCGCAGGCGAAGGTCATGCACGACCAGCTCGCCGCCCACGGCTACAAGTACGTCAACATCGACGCGGGCTGGACGGCCGGCGTGGACGAGTACGGCCGCAGCACGTGGAACACCACCAAGTTCCCCAACGGCATGGCGGCAGTGGCGCAGTACGTGCACAAGCTGGGCCTGAAGTTCGGCATCTACATGGTGCCGGGCGTGCCGAAGGCGGCGGTGGACGCGAACTCGCCGATCAAGGGCACGCCCTACCACGTAGAGGACGTCCTCGACCCGACGCTGCCGGGCAACACGGCCGCGGACGGCGCCGGCAAGCTGGACTTCAGCAAGCCGGGCGCGGCCGCCTACGTGCAGTCGCAGGCGGATCTGTTGGCGTCATGGGGAGTCGACTACATCAAGATGGACTTCGTCGGCCCGGGCGGCGGCCGCGTCGCCACGGACAACCGGGTCGACATGCAGCAGTGGCGCAAGGCCCTGGACAACACGCGGCGGCCGATCCACCTGGAACTGTCGAACTCGCTCAGCTTCGACAACGCCGCGGTGTGGGCGAAGTACAGCAACGGCTGGCGCATCGAGGGCGATATCGAGTGCTACTCACATTGTGTCGGCCTGACGAACTGGGCGGTGCGCGCGTCGCTCCGCTTCGACGACGCGCCGAAGTGGGTGCCGTTCGCCGGCCCGGGCCACTGGAACGACCTCGACTCGCTGGAGATCGGCAACGGCGCGCCGGACGGCCTCACCCCGGACGAGAAGCAGTCGGTGATGACGCTGTGGGCGATCGAGGCCTCGCCGCTGCTGCTGGGCACCGACCTGACGAAGCTGGTGCCCGAGGACGTCAAGATGATCACCAATGACGAGGTGCTCGCGGTCGACCAGGCCGGACACGCGGCGCACCCGCTGTCGCAGGCGACCAAGCAGCAGGTCTGGGTGAGCGACAACCACAACGGCAGCTACACCGTGGCGCTGTTCAACCTCGGTGACGCGCCGGCGACGGTCACGGCGAACTGGACCGATCTAGCACCCCATCGGCACAGCGCGTTCGTCCGCGATCTCTGGGCGCACAAGAATCTTGGCGTCGTGCGCGACAACTTCTCCGCCACCCTCGCGCCGCACGCGTCACGGCTGCTGACCGTGTGGCCCTGACCGTCCGGAGACGAACCCGCGAGGCCCGCCGATGGCGGGCCTCGCGGCGTTTTGCGACCAATGGCGGGGGCCGAACGGAGTAGCCGGGTAAATGTCCGGGCAGTGGTCTAGGCCAAAGCCTTGACACCCGCAATGGTCTAGTCCACATTTCTGAACACCGGGCCCGGCGAAAGATGACATGCAGTGCCTTCGACGAGGAGGACATATGCAGCGAGCCAGACTCGCCGCGACTGCGTTGGCGGCGGTCGCCGTGGCGGGCGTCGCCGCGGCCGTGGCCGCCAACGCCAGCACGGCTCAGGTCCAGACGGCCGCTTCCGCCGCCGCATTGGCCCCGAATGCCCTGTCCAACAACTGGTACGCCTCGGCGCCGTACCTGATGCCGGTCAGCAACAACCCGCCGGACCCGACCGTCGTGATGGCGGCGACCGGGCAGAAGGCATTCCAGCTCGCCTTCATCCTCGCCCCCGACGGCGGCGGTTGCAGTCCCACCTGGGACGGCAAGAACGCGGTCTCCTCCGACACCGCGGTGGCCGGCGTGATCAGCCGGATCCGCGCCGCCGGCGGCGACGTCTCGGTCTCGGTCGGCGGCTACGGCGGCACCAAGCTCGGCCAGACCTGCGGCACCGTGGCGGCCACCGCCGCGGCCTACCAGCAGGTGATCGACAAGTACTCGCTGCACGCCATCGACTTCGACCTCGAGGAGCCGGAGTACGAGAACGACGCGGCGGTCAACAACGAGCTGGGCGCGGCCAAGACGTTGCAGGCCAACAACCCCGGCCTGTTCGTCTCGGTGACGATGCCGGGCACGGCCGCCGGCACCGGCTGGTTCGGCACCCAGCTGCTGGACAAGTCCAAGGCGCTGGGCTTCTCCCCCAACAACTTCTCCATCATGCCGTTCGACGGCGGCTTCGCCGGCGGTTCGGCGCAGGTGTCGGCGCTGGAGGCGCTGCACGGCCTGTTGATGAGCCACATGGGCTGGGACAGCGCGACGGCGTACTCGCACGAGGGCTTCTCCGGCATGAACGGCCGGTCGGACAACGGCGAGTTCTTCTACCAGGCCGACTTCCAGACCGTGTACGACTACGCGACCAGCCACGGCCTGGGCCGGTTCACGTTCTGGTCGGTCAACCGGGACCGGCAGTGCGGCTCCAACGCCGACAACGCCATCTGCAGCAACGTCACGCAGAACGACTGGGACTTCACGAAGTTCACCACGCGGTTCGCCGGCGCGACCCCGCCGCAGTCCCCGCCGCCCACCACCACGACCACCACGACGACTCCGGGCGGCGGCGGTAGCTGCACGGCGGCGGCGTGGAACGCCTCGACCCCGTACAACGGCGGCGCGGTCGTCTCGTACAACGGCCACCAGTGGACGGCGAAGTGGTGGACCCAGGGCGACATTCCGGGAGCCAACAGCCAGAACGTGTGGACCGACAACGGCGCGTGCACGGGTGGTGGCGGCGGAACCACCACCACGAACCCGCCCGGCGGCGGCACCTGCCCGGCCGCGTGGAGCGCCTCCACGCCGTACAACGGCGGTGCGGTGGTCTCCTACAACGGCCACAAGTGGACCGCGAAGTGGTGGACCCAGGGCGACGTCCCCGGGGCCAACAGCCAGAACGTGTGGACCGACAACGGAGCTTGCTGAGTAGCTTTCGCCGGCGGGTCGGTGCCCCCGATCCCGGCCCGCCGGCGAGCACCAAACGACTTCCGCTCTTCACCCTCTCTCGGAAGGCCCCCTGCAGATGAAGTTATCCGCGAGAACGGCCCTGATCGCGGCGGCGGCCGCGACCGTCGTGGTCGGCAGCATCACCGCTGTCGGCGCGGGCGCGACGCAGCAGCAGCAACCCCAGTCCATCGCGGTGACCCCGGCGGCGGCGACCGCCGCGGCGTCCTCCGGCGGCCTGCGCGTGGCGTACTTCGACCAGTGGTCGATCTACCAGAACGCGTACTACCTGAAGAACGTCGACGCGATCGCCAACAACCTCGACTACCTGATCTACGACTTCGAGAACATCGACCCCACCAACCTCACCTGCTTCGAGGCGACGAAGGCCAGCGACCCGGACCCGGGCGGCGAGAACGACCCCAACGCCGGTGACGGCGCCGGCGACGCGTTCGCCGACTACCAGAAGTCGTTCGGCGCGGACATCAGCGTGGACGGCACGGCCGACGCGTGGGGCATGCCGATCGTCGGCAACTTCCACCAGCTCCAGGAGCTGAAGAAGCGGCACCCGAACCTGAAGGTCGTGCTGTCGCTGGGCGGCTGGTCGTACTCGAAGTACTTCTCCGACGCGGCGGCGACCGACTCCTCGCGCAAGAAGTTCGTCAGCTCCTGCATCGACATGTTCATCAAGGGCAACCTGCCCTCGGAGGGCGGCTACGGCGGCGCGGGCAGCGCGGCCGGCATCTTCGACGGCTTCGACATCGACTGGGAGTACCCGGGGTCGACCGCCGGTCACCTGGGCAACCACACCAGCGCAGGCGACACCCAGAACTTCACCGCGCTGCTGGCGGAGTTCCGGTCGCAGCTGGACGGGCTGGGCAAGCACTACTCGCTGTCCGCGGCCCTGCCCGGCGGCCAGGACAAGATCGCGAAGATCCAGACCGACAAGATCGGTCAGTACATGGACTTCGCCGACGCGATGACCTACGACATGCACGGCGCGTGGGACGCGACGGGCCCGACGAACTTCCAGGACCCGCTGTACCCCTCGCCGAGCGACCCGTCCGGCACCATCCCGCCGGGCACCGAGAAGTACAACACCGACTCGATCATCAAGGCCTACACCAAGGGTTCCAGCGCCTACGGCATTCCGGGCGGCTTCCCGGCCAACAAGCTGACCCTGGGCATCCCGTTCTACTACCGCGGCTGGACGGGCGTGCCGGCCGGCTCCAACCACGGCCTGTACCAGAGCGCGAGCGGCCCGTCCGCCGGCAAGACGCTCAGCGGCAACGTGCCGGGTGTGGCGATGTACAAGGAACTGTCCGGGATCGTGGACAACCCGGCGGACACCTTCTTCGACCCGACCACCCAGTCGGCCTGGTTCTACGACGGCACCAACTTCTACGGCGGCTCCTCGCCGCAGTCGATCAAGGCGCGGACCGACTACATCCACTGCAACGGCCTGGCCGGCGCGATGATGTTCTCGCTCTACGACCTCGACCCGGCGTCGACGCTGTTCAACTCCGTGGTGAACGGCCTGGCGGCCAGCACGCCGGGCTGCGCGGGCCCGCCGACCAGCACGACCACCACCACGACGACCACGACGACCACCACCACCACGACCACTCCCCCGGGTGGCGGCGGCTGCACGGCCGCAGCGTGGAACGCCTCGACCCCGTACAACGGCGGCGCGGTCGTGTCCTACAACGGTCACCAGTGGACGGCCAAGTGGTGGACCCAGGGCGACGTCCCCGGGGCCAACAGCCAGAACGTGTGGACCGACAACGGTCCGTGCAGCGGCGGCGGCACGACGACGACCAACCCGCCCGGCGGCGGCACCTGCCCGGCCGCGTGGAGCGCGTCGACTCCGTACAACGGCGGTGCGGTGGTCTCCTACAACGGCCACAAGTGGACCGCGAAGTGGTGGACCCAGGGCGACGTCCCCGGGGCCAACAGCCAGAACGTGTGGACCGACAACGGAGCTTGCTGAGGTAACGGGGTGAAGGAAAGGGCCGGGCGATCTGCCCGGCCCTTTCTGTTTCTCAGTACGAGAACTGCTGCACCTGGTGGATGTCGCCGGAGAACGTCCAACCGGTCCGGGTCGCCGGATCCAGCTGCACGCCCCGACCGGGGCCCGCGCCGACGAGGCCCGGCGAGAAGTTCATGCCCCGCACCGTGTTCACCGTCTTGCCGGTGCTCAGATCCACGACCGCCACCTGGCTGGTGGCGTTGTTGTCGAAGATCAGTCCGCCGACCGCGCCGAACTGCGGCACCGCCGGCGGCGTCTGGAACGCGACCAGCGCCAGGTGGTGCACGCTGTCGACGGCAAGCGTCAGCGACGGCTGCTGCCGGACGGCGATACCCGTGCCGGAAGCCAGAGTGTCGCCGGCGACCGGGATCAGGTTGCTGGTGCCGTTGATGTTGACGCTGACCGACCGGTACGACAGCTGGTACGCGGTGTTCGTGCCGTCGTCGACGGCGAGCGAACCTGCGCAGCCGTCGGCCCGGTCGGCGGCGGTCACGGTCGCCGTGTCGAGGTCGACGCGGGCAACCAGGCCGGCGCCGCCGGCGAAGCAGATCAGCCCGCCGCCGGCCTTGCCGACGAAAACCTGCCCCGTCTTCTGATCGACGTCGATCAGGAAGTACGTGCCGGCGGGCACGCCCTTGTCGGCGGCGATGGGCTGGCCGGCGGTGGCGGTGGCGAGGTCGACCGACACGACGGCGTCGGCATTGTCACCCTTGTGGTGCACCAGGATCGCCGCCCGGTGCCGGACGCCGTCGACACGGCCACCGATCGGCGTGTAGTCGCCGAGTGCCACGGTGCCAACGAGTTTCGCCGCCGGGACGTCGTAGATCTCGACGGCCGCGCCGTGCAGCACGGCCGCCCGGTGCGACGACGGATCGACACCGGCGAGCTGGTAGCCGCTGCCGGTGGTCAGAACCGCGCCGTAGGCGCCGGTGCTCGGGTCGTAGCGGCGAACGGCCTGATGCCCGTTGCCGTCGTCGGTGACGACCACGGAATCCGTGCCCTGGATGGCGAAGTCGACGACCGCGGTGTCGTCCGGCGCGATGCCGTCGTCCAGTTCGAGGAACGAGGTCGGGCCGGCCTGGCCGACCGGCTTGCCGTCGCGCCCGAGCGCGATCACCCGCACGTTGTACGAGTCCGAGAACCCGAGGCCGAGCTTGGTGGCGTCGAGATGCGCGGTTCCGTTGCGGCTGGGCAGTTTCTGGACGGCCGCCGATGGCCCGTCAATGCCGTCGTCGTCCGGCCGCGTGCCGTTGGCGTTGGTGACGGTGTTGTAGGAGTTGAACAGCGTCGGCGCGGGCGAGGAGAACTCCAGCTCGGCGCCGGTCGCGCCGGGAACGCCGCGCACGTCGTAGTCGACCGTGAAGTTCGGCGCCGCCCGGGTGACGGTCAGGCTGTGCAGTTGGTCGTTGAACGTCGGGGCCGCGGCTCGGTGGTCGGCGCTGCCGCCATCAACGCGGACCGACGCAAATTCGCCGTAGAGAGGGTGAATGCTGGTCGAGTCCTGCACGATGCCGATGCCGTAGAGGCCGCCACCGCCGTCGAAGGCGCTGGCGGGGATCGTGACGTCGCCGGACGTGCCGGTCAGCGGAACCTTGTACGCGGCGGAGAAGATCGGCGCGCTCAGCGGATTCCAGTGGCCGACCGAGGACACCACCAGCTGCGGCGACTTGGGGTTGCGGACGCCGGTCAGGTCGTAGTGCACGGTGACCGGTGCGCCCAGCTTCACCGTGGCCGGCGCGATCGGGGCGGTCGCCTCGGCGTACGTGCCGTCGGTCGGGCCGACGGTCAGCGTCTTCTTGGCCGATGCCAACACCTTGTGGCCATCGCGCACCTCGAAGGTGAGATCCACGGCCCGGTCGGTCGCGGCGATCACCGGCAGGCCGGCGGCCTGCAGCAGCTGCGTTGGCGTGATCCGCACGGCCGGTCGGTCGGCGTGGAACTGCTCGCCGTTGACGGTGACCACGTAGTCGAGCTTGCGCCCGGCCGGCGCGCCGGTGACGTCCGCGCCGATGGTCACCGGGCCGACCAGGCCCTCGCCCGTGCCGTTGGTCTGCAGGTCGATCCGGTTCGGGTCGGTGGCCTCGGTGAAGTTGCCGCCGAGGTTGCCGAAGGTGACCCGGTGCGCGACGGAGATCCGCTGGATCGTCGTCTTCGACGCCTTGGGCAGCAAGGACTCCACCGCCGCCGTGACGTCGATCTGGTTGCCCACGTCGAGCTTCCGGTCGACCTGCGGTGGGGTCGCCACCGGACGGCCGGTCTTCTGCAGCACCTTGCGGACGTCGACCGGGTCGAGCTTCTTGCCGGCGATGCGAGCCGCCTGCAACACAACCGCCGCGGCGGCAGCGACCTGCGGTGCGGAGGCGGACGTGCCGCCGTTGAACACCGGCGTCACCGCCTGCGGGCTGCCGTTGTCCGTGTGGATGAAGGCGGGAATGCCGTCACCGGGCGCGGAAACATCGATCCGCTCGCCGAAGCCGGACGAGTAGTTGGTCGCGCCGTTGGTGCGGGTGGTCGCGAACGTCCCGTTGGCCGAGCCCGGCTGCGACAGCGTGTCGTCCAGCGTGGTGCCACCGACGGCGATGGCGCCGCTGTCGAGCACCTTGCTCGGGGTCGTGGAAAAGGCGTCGTCGTTGATGTCCGTGGTCTCGGATGCCTTGCGAGCCAGGTCGGTCGGCGTGCTGCCGCCGTCGGGGCCGACCGCCGCCGGTGTGTAGAGCCGGGTGCCGTCGTTGGAGGAGATGGTGACGACGATGTGGTAGTCACGGACGATCGTGGACACCACCGACTGCAGGATCGGGTCGTCCTCAAGGTAGCGGCCGGCGAAGCCGTACTGGTCGACGCCGAAGCCGAGGCTGGCGGTGATCACGTCGGGGCGCGGGTTCTGCCGGGCCGCCGCCAGCAGCGCCTCGGCGATGCCGTCGGCGCTCACCTGGTTCGGCACCACCAGCCGGTACTGCGCTCCCGGCGCGATGCCGAGCAGGTCGGTCGAGCCGCTGCCCACGGCCTCCGGGCGTTGCTTGTCGTGCGGCAGCGGGGCCATCACGGCGAAGTCCAGCAGCACCTCCGCCAGTTGCGCGTCCTGGCCGGTGGTGGTGGCCACCGGGTCCAGCCCGTCACCGGTGGAGACGTAGGTCGGGATCAGCGGCATGGACGGGATGTCGAGGTACCGCTGGCCGTCCTTGACGACGGTGGTCTGGTCGGTGAGGTCGCCGCTGCTGACGTTGGTGATGATCTCGCCCGTGCCGGGCAGCTGGCCGTAGCGGGAACCCAGGGTGTCGTAGGCGCCAAGGGCATCGACGCCGTTGGCGTTGAGGAAGCTCTGCAGCGACGAGGTGACGCCGTAGTTGTCGGGGCCCTTGACCGGCAGGCTGCCGGCCCAGTTCGGCGCTGGCATCGAGCCGGAACTCATGCCGCCGACGGCACGGTTCGGCTCAGCGAAGCGAACTCCCGGCTGCTTGCGCAGTTCCTGCGCCGCCTTCTCGGCGTCGCCGTCGACGTGCACCACGGTCGTGTTCGGCACGCCGTCCACCGGCTTGGCATTGGCCCCGAACTTCGCGGTGCCGTCGGTGACGACGAGCACCGAGTCCGGCTGCCGGGTCGGCGGCGGCGTCGGTCTGCCGACCAGGTCGCCGAGGGCGGAGGTGCCTATGGGGGTTGGGGTCAGCGGTGCCGCCGAGGCGGCAGAGGGACCGGCGGTAGTCAGGGCAAGGGCCGAAACCGCCGCCGTGACCAGGACCAGACCGCGCAGCATTGTGCTCCCTTCGAGGGGCCTGCGTGTGTGCCCGGGTGACCGTGGCGGCGGTCACCCGGCAACATCGCAGGCAGGCCGTGAAGGAGCAACGTGATGGCACTCACTATTGGTGGGATGTCTCCGCGTTGGAGCCGACGGTCTCCTCCGGTAGCCGACTGGCCGCGTTGAGGGCCCCGACGCCGACCGCAGCCAGCGCCGCCACCACAGCAAACGCGTAAAAGCCCCACGGGTACACGATTCCGGCGGTGAGCAGCAGGCCGCCGAGCAGCGGTCCACAGATCGCGCCGATACGTCCGATGCCTGCCGTCCAGCCCAGTCCGGTGGCGCGCGCCTCGGCCGGATAGGCGCGGGTCGTGTAGGCGTACACCAGAACCTGCGCGCTGAACACGAACGAACCGGACAGGAAAACCGCCACGTACAAGGCGAATCCGGGCATCTTGATGCTCAGCAGCGCCAAGAGCACGGCTGCGACGACGAACCAGCCCAGCGTCGCCGGCTTCATGCCGATCCGGTCCGCCACCACGCCGGCCACCAGCAGACCGACCACGCCGCCGAAGTTCAGCGTCAGCAACAGGCCGAGCGCGGCGCCGAGGGGGTAGCCAGCCTGCCGCATGATCTCCGGCAGCCAGGTGTTCAGGCCGTACACCAGGATCAGCCCCATGAAGGACGTGACCCAGAAGGCGATCGTCACACCGATCATGCGGCCGCGGAACAGCACCGCCAGCGCCTGCTTGATGGACGAGCCGGGGCGGTGCTCCACCGGCGTGGTCGAGTCGGGCAGGTACTTGATCATCAGCGGCACCAGCACAAGCGCCGGCAGCGCGCCGACCACGAACATGGACTGCCAGCCGAGCGGTTCGATCAGCGCGATGCCCAGCAGGGCGGTGGCCATCGCGCCGACGTGGTAGCCCGTCATCACGGTCGTGGTCGCCGTACCGGGGCGGCCGGAACGGGCGTAGTGCTCGCTGACCAGCGTGATCGCCGTGGGCAGGCAGCCACCGAGGCCGAGGCCGGCGACGAACCGCAGCAGCCCGAACAGGAACGCCGACGGCGCCACCGCGCACAGCAGCGTGCACGCGGAGAACACCGTCACCGACACGATCAGCGCCCGGCGGCGGCCGAGCACCTCGGTGACGGTGCCCAGCACCAGCGCGCCGATCGTCATGCCGACCAGGCCGATGGTGGACACGAAGGTCGCCGCGCCCGGGGACAGGTCCCACACCTTGTTGCGCAGCAGCACCGGCAGCACGGTGCCGAGCACGACCAGGTCGAAGCCGTCCAGCAGGACGGCCGACCAGCACAGCGGTAGCACCCAGCCGCGACCGGTGCCCTTGTTGTGAGGCACAGCGGTGGAAGTCACAAGGTCCTCCGATTCGTTCGCAATGCGCACGAATATGCGTGATGCGCACAGACTAGCGGGCAGGCGCCGATTCGGACAGAAACTCACAGACTTCTCTACGGATTCGGGCACGACCGGAAACGGCCGGCGACCCGAACGGGCCGTTTTCCGGCCGCAGCACAGCCGAACGGTCAGCGCGACCGACGTCAGGCGCGCAGCAGTTGGTACGCCGGCAGCTTGGCCGTGACACCGTCGCCGGCCGCGCGCCCGGTCAGACGCCGCCACAGCCACGGGCCGACATGGTTGGCCACCCACCGCATCTGCTCGACGGGCCGGGCGACGGAGGCGGCACCTTGCGCCGGGCCGTGCACCGCCGACGGAAGACCGTGCAGAAACGCCAGAAACTCGTCGGCGATGAGCTGATGCCCGTGCGCACTGGGGTGCAGTTTGTCGGCGCTCCAGATCGCCGGATCGATCGGCGTCAGCCGCGCGAGGTCGAGGCAGCGCACGCCGTTCTCGGCGGCGGCGTGCCGGATCGCGTCGTTCAGGCGGCGGCCGCGGCGAACGAAGCTGGCCCGCATCCGGGCCGGCAGCGGCACGCCGATGCCCGGCTCCGGCAGCGTCGCGGTCAGTACCACCGCGCCGGTCGCCGCCAGCTCTCCGTAGAGGGTGCCCAGGTCGCGACGGAGGCCGCCGACGTCGAACCGGGGCCGTAGCAGATCGTTCATGCCGACGATGACGCTGGCCAGATCCGGTGCGAGCGCGACGGCCGGCCGCAGCTGCGTGGCCAGCACCTGCGCGGTGGTCAGGCCGCGGATGGCGAGATTGGCGTACTCCACCTCGCCACGCCGGGTGGCCAGGCCGTGCGCGAACCGGTCGGCCCAGCCGCGCGGGCGACCGTCGTCGGCGGGATCGCCGATGCCTTCGGTCAGGCTGTCGCCCAGCGCGACATACCGTCTCATGGCTGGGACGGTACCGGCCTCACGGTGAGCCGGGCGCGAATCGCTTCTCGTCCCAACGCCCGTGCGCCTCCAGCATCTTGCGGCCGATCCGGGCGGCCGCCTCGAGGTCGTCGGCATCCAGGATGGACTCGAAGTGCTGGTGCACCGACTGCCAGTAGACGACCATCGTCTGCCCCTGGAGCACCCGCAGGCCCTCCTCGGTGGGCACCGCGCACACCGTCCGCCGGTTGCCCGGCGGCTGCACGCGCTCCACCCAGCCGCGACGCACCAGCCGGTCGACCAGGCGGGTGACGCCGCTCGGGCTGATCGACAGCAGCTCCGACAGCTCGGCCATGGTCAGCCGCTGGTCCTTGGCGGTCTTCAACCGGTAGAGCGCCGAATGCTCGCTGAGCGTGCAGTCGCAGTGCTCCTCCATGGTGGCGCTGAGCGACTCCTCGATCGTCTTCACGCCCTGTTGCAGGTAGAGCCACGCCAGCAGGGGGTCCTGATCCGCCATGGCAAGAGTTGACGGCAGAACACTTCCGCTGTCAACAGTTGCACGTCACGGGCGTGGCATTTCTGACGAGTCGGACTCGTCTGGGGAGTTGGGGCCGGTGCGTGTGCACTCCGGTGGTGTCGTTGGCGCCGCCACACTGCTGGTGGCGGAGCAGTCCGACCCGTCGACGCTGCGGGCGGTGGCGTTGGTCGCCACGCCCTGAGCTCAGTCCGCCGTCGGCCAGTCCCAGCCGAGCTGCAGGAACATGCCGAGCCGGTCGCTCACCGCCCGGATCTCGCTGATCTTGCCGTCGCGCAGGGTGAAGATCCAGATCTGCTCGACGCGGAAGGGCCGGTTGGTCGGCTCGGGCATGCGCGGGTGGCTGCCGGTGTGCACGCCCGTCACGGTGAGCCGGGCGACGACCCGGTCGCCCTCGGCGATCAGCTCCTCGGGCTCCATCCGCCCTTCGCCGAACGCGTCGAGCTGCTGCCGAAACCCGTCGAACGCCGCCCCGGGCTCGTCCGCCTCGCCGTGAATGATCTTGTTGTGGTCGATCACGTCGGCGGCCATGTACTCGGGCAGGGCGTCCAGTCTTCGCGTGTTGATCGCGTCGAAGAACCCCACCACCGCCTGCTTGTTCTCGGTGAGCACGCCCCCCTCTTTCTTACGTCGTAAGTTTGCGGGTCCAGCATTGCCTTACAATGTAAGAATGTCAAGGACGCCGGGTACCAAGGTCGGTCTCTCCCGGGAGCGGGTGCTCGCCGCTGCGCTCGCGCTCGTCGACCGCGACGGCCTCAAGGCCCTGTCGATGCGCAAGCTCGGGGCGGAACTGGACGTCGAGGCGATGACCCTCTACCACTACGTCCCCACCAAGGACGCCCTGCTCGACGGCCTCGTCGAGCTTGTGCTCCGCCGCTCCGAACCGCCCGCTCTCGACGGCGACTGGCGATCCGTGCTCTCCGCCTACGCCCATTCGTTGCGGGAGACCCTTCTCTCGCACCCGCACGTGCTCCCCCTCGTCGCATCCCGCCCGGCCGTCACCCCCGACACGTTGTGTTTCGTCGAAGACGGGGTGCGCATGCTCGTCGACGCCGGCTTTCCCCTCGGCCGCGCGCTGGACGCGGTGAACGCCCTCTCCGTCTTCGTCATCGGGCACGCCACCAGCGAAGTCGCCATCGGCGAGGGCTCACAACTGCCGGACCTGAGCGAGTTCCCGCTGCTGGCCGAGGCTCTCCGGAGCGGCCGCGGGACCGATGACGCCGCGCGGTTCAGGTTTGCGGTGGAGGCACTGCTGGCTGGATTGGAGACGCTGCGGGGTGACGGGGTGGAGGGGTAGTCGGCAGACTGCCGACGTTGCATCGGGAGAGACGGTTCGTTTCGCGGGTCGTCTCTTCCACTGTGTGCCGGCGGGATTTCTTGTGTCGGGTGGGCCGATTTGGTGTGGAGCCTCTGGACGATGGCACTCAGGGCTGTTTAGGGGCAGGCAGAGCCTGCCCTGAGTCGCTGTCAATTGTATGCCATCGTCCACCTCCACACAAAATCGACCCAAGTATGGGGTGAGGGTGGCGGGTTGGCGGTTTATCCTTCGCTGTGGAGTTGTCAAAGAATGGGGGGCGGGGGCGGGTCAGTATTGGTGGGGTCGGGTGGTATGGACCCGGCCCTGGGGTGTGGTCCAGCGGGTGGTGCCGTCGGAATCCAGGGTCACCGTGTAGTTGTCGTGTTTGCGGTGGTGGTGCCAGGAACACAGGCCCTTGAGTTGGGTGGCCTTGGTTTTGCCCTTGGGCCAGGGGATGACGTGGTCGAGTTCGCGGATGGGGCTGGTGCAGCCGGGGGCGGTGCAGGTGCCGCCGTCGTGGATCTTGACCATTTCCCGCATGGGGGCGGTGGGGCGGTACTTGGCGGTGCTCATGGCCACCGCGTGCCGGTACTCGTCGAGCAGGATCCCGCGCCAGGGGCCTTGCATGGCCAGTTCGCAGGCGAGTTCGGCGGGGATGGGGCCGTAGCCGTCCAGCAGGCCGGGCTCTTTGGTCAGGCCGATGAGGGTCTCGACGGGGATCGTCACATGGACCTGGACCTGGCGGTCCTTGGTGTTGGCGAGGAAACGGTCGAGGAAGGCATCGGCCCGCTTCTGATCAGTAGTCCGGTCATCTTGGGGCAGCTCAGCGACATCAGCGTTGAGCAGGTCGTAGACCACGCGGGCCTCCACAGCGGGCAGCACCGCCTTGAGCTGGGCCATGCCATCCGGCAGCGGCGTGAACTCAACCCGCCGCTCGGCTTTGGCGCGCTGACAGCGCTGGTCGCTACCGTCGGGATCGGCCAGCGCGACCAACTTCGTCGTCTGCCGGGCGAGTTGGCTGCGGTTCAACCCCGCAGCGACCTCGACCAGGGAGTCCTCGACCTGGGTGACCAGGGCCTGGGTGGGCAGGTGAGCCACCCGCTCATCCACGACCTCCAGCCGCCGCTCGTCGATTTCCCCGCGCCGCAGCTGGGCGAACAGGCGGGGCAGTGTCTCGACCACCCGGCTGAATTCCTTGCGTTGTCCCAACGCCCGCTCGGGTTCGTGGCCGGCCATGGCCAGTTCGGTGAGGTCGTCGACGTGGTGGAGGACCTCCAGCTGGATGGCGTGGCCGAATGCGGCGATCTTGCCGGCCAGAATGTAGGCGGTGACCTTCTCCTGATCGGAGAGGCCGGGAATGTCCACCCTCACCAACAGGTCGAGCAGGGCCCCGCAGGGCTCCTGGTTCTCCATGTCGAGGGTGAGTTCTTCCATGTGTCTAGAATACGCTCGGCGAAGATCGAACTCGAATCACTAACGGGTGATTGTTTCATGCATAATCGCCGACTCCCGGCGCTGTGCGCCCTGGGGGATCGGGGAAGCGCTGAGCGAAGCGTGGATTTTGTGTGGAGGTGGACGATGGCATGCAATTGACAGCGACTCAGGGCGGGCTCTGCCTGCCCCTAAACAGCCCTGAGTGCCATCGTCCAGAGGCTCCACACCAAATCCACGCGACCCCGACCGCGAATATCCACACCCCCACCCAGCACCCCCGACTGTCGAACCGAAGGCAGGCTGACGCTTTGGCGCGGACCGGGCGCAGCAAGAGGCAGGCCGGCGCTTTGGTGCGGGCCGGACGCTGCAGCCTGGGCGCCGCAAGATCGGGCCCATGCGCCAGCGCGGGCCGGACGCCGCAGCGTTGGGGTGGCGCGTCGACGCGGGGCTGGATGCCACCCCGCCCACCACACCCTTGCCTCAAAAAGGCTTGACCGCGATACCTTTTCGCAGTCAAACTTTGCTCATGGAACGCACACCGTTGACGGTCGCGGTCACCGGCGCGACCGGCACCCAGGGCGGCGCGGCCGCCCGCGCCCTACTCGCCGCCGGCCACCGCGTCCGTGCGCTGACCAGACGACCCGACGCCGCCGACGACCTGCGCGAACTCGGCGCCGAGGTGGTCGAGGCCGACTTCGACCAGCCGGCGTCGCTGGACCGGGCTTTCACCGGCGCGGACGCCGTTTTCCTCGTCACGACGCCGTTCGGCACGGACCTCGACACCGAGATCCGGCACGGCGTGGACGCGATCGACGCGGCGGTGCGCGCCGGCGTCGGCCACATCGTCTTCACCTCGGCGACGAACGCCGACCGGGGCACCGGAATCCCGCACTTCGACAGCAAGTGGGTCGTGGAGAAGCATCTCGCCGACGCCACCGACGCCTGGACGGTCATCGCCCCGGCGGCGTTCATGGACAACGTCGCCGGCGGCTGGGCGAGCCGGTCGCTGCGGCAGGGCAAGTACTCGCTGCCGCTGTCGCCGGGCACCCCGCTCAAACTCATCGCGGCGGCGGACATCGGGGCGTTCGCGGCGCTGGTCATCGGGCGCCGCAAGGAGTTCCTCAAGCAACGGGTCGACATCGCCTCGGATGAGCGGACCGGCAAGGAGATGGCCCGCACGCTCGGGGCGGTTCTCGGCCGTGCCATCGAGTACGACTCGGCAAGCGTCAAGGATGTCGCGCAGTACTCCACCGACCTGGCGGCAATGTTCGACTACTTCGAGCGTGTCGGCATGGACGTCGACATCACGCGGCTGCGGACCGACTACCCCGAGGTCGGCTGGCACTCGTTCGCCGACTGGGCGGCCAAGACCCTCAGCTGACCTCGACCGGCAGGCTCTCGACCGCCCGGCTGAGCTGGGTGAACTGCCACGGCACCTGTTCCGCCGGCACCGCGAGCCGCACCGTCGGGAACTCCGCGACCAGCAGCTCCAGCACCGTTTCTGCCAACACCCGGCCGAGCAGTGCCCCGATCCGGTACTGCACGCCGTGCCCGACCGTGCCGACTTCGCGCCGATCGGACGGACAGTCGGTTCCGGCGAGCATCACGACCTCGCCGGCCGGAATCACCGTGTCACCTAATCGAACCGACTCGGTGGTGTACCGGAAAGTGCCCACGTGCAACGGATCGCTGCCGCTGACCAGATCCGCGACCAGGTCCGGCAGCAGCGCCGGCTCGGTGCGGACCAGCGCCACCCGGCGCGGATTCTCCAACAGCGCCGACATCGCGTTGGCGACGAAACCGCCGGCGATCTCGACGCCGCCGACGACCAGCATCGCCAGCAGGTTCAGCAGCTCGTCGTCGGTCGCCTCGACCGCCGCCAACGCCTCGACGAGGTCGCTGTCGGCGACCGCCCGGAGGTGGCTCCGCAGCGAGGAACCGGCCCGTTCGTGGACGGCGAGCAAAACCTCGGTCCACGAACGGGTCTTGTCCTCCATCGGCAATCCGAGCAGTCCGCACGTCAGCAGCACCGGCAGCGGCCGGGCGACCTCGGCGACCAGGTCGACCGACCGCTGGTTGCGCAGCGGCGCCAGCAGTTCCGCCGCCAGCCCGGCGATCCGCGGCCGCAGCGGCTCCACCCGCTCGGCGGTGAACACCGTGGCGGCCAGCCGCCGCAGCCGGGCGGCGTTTTCCGTGCGCAACAACGGTTCCGCTACGCCCATCGGCAGGCCCCGCAACGCCTGGCCGTCGATGTCGCCGTCGATCACGTGCCCGGCCGCGCGGGTGTCCCGGCTCAGCCGCGGGTCGGAAAGCCCGGCTCGCACGTCCTGATATCCGGTGACCAGCCACACCTTCGCACCGCCGGGAGTGATCGTCGGGACGACCCGTGGTCGCTCGAGTGTCGGCCGCTCGCACATGTCCTGCCCACCCCCGTGCCGTTCGCGTCAAGTGACGGTGACACGAGCGCCGGGGCCGATCGGTTCACCCCCGAACGAAATCGACCAGCCGCGCGGCCACCTCGGCCGGTGACGGCATGGCCGCGATCTCGGCGGCGACCTCGGCCGCCGTGACGCGGTACTTCTCCTCGTCGAGCAGCTGGTTGATCACCCGCGCGTCCAGTTCCTCCTCCTCGACCTGCAGGCCGACGCCACGGCTGTGGACGGCGGCGGCGTTGATGTACCGGTCGGCGCCGCTGGGCGCGACCAGCTGCGGCACGCCCAGCGCCAGCGGTGTCATCGCGGTGCCCGCGCCGCCGTGGTGGATCAGCAGGGAACTGGTGGCCAGCAACGAGTTCAGCGGCACCCAGCCGGCCGCCCGGACGTTCGGCGGCAGCGTCCCGAGGCCGTCGAGGTCGACCTGGTCGCCGAGGGCGAGGACGAACTCGGCGTCGACGTCGGGCGCCGCGGCGATGATCCGCTCGACCGGGCCGAGGCCGTTCATCTTCGGCGCGACGGTGCCGAGCGTGACCGCGACCCGCGGCCGGTCGCCGGTCTCGGCCAGCCAGGACGGTTCGACGCCGCCGCCGTTGTACGGCACGTACCGCATCGACCAGCCCTCCGGCTCGCCGGCGAGCATGCTGGGCGGGGCGACGTCGACGTAGGCGCGGCGCTCCGGCAGCTCGGCGCCGTGCTGCTCGAACTCCGCGGCCATGTGCTCGCGGAACGCCTCAACCACGCCTTCGCTGCGCACGAAGCCGAAGCCGTGGCCGACCCACGGCACGCCCAGCTTGCCGGCGACGATCAGGCCGGAACCGCCCAGCACACCCTGCACGACGACGTCCGGCCGGAACCGCTCGGCGACGGCCATGGTGCCCGGCAGCAGCGGGCGGGTCAGGGTCGGCAGGAACTCCCCCATCTCGCGGACGTCGGTGACGCGGCGGGCGGCGAACTCCGCGAACTGCTCCGGGTGCTCCTCCCGCATCTTGAGGAACCGCTCCCGGATGTCCAACCCGGGCAGCGCGTCGACCACCGGCAGGCCGGCGTCGGCCACGACCAGCGCGTCACTCGACGTGGCGACGAGGACGTCGTGTCCGGCCGCGCGCAACGCCCAGGTCAAAGGGACCATCGGGAAGACATGCCCCACACCGGGGGCCGAAACTACGAGAACACGCACGAGGACTCCCCCATAGAGAACGAAACGTTTTCTATCCTGACGGTAGTCCCGGGCGTTAGAGAACGCAACGGACTCTAATCGAACGGGCGGGTGGCGTGGATCACCGGAAGGGGCCGCGACGGCGCGGCGACGAGCTCAACCAGGCCATCTTCGCGGCGGCCCTGGACGAGCTGGTGGAGGTCGGCTACGCGCGGCTGACCATGGAGCGGGTGGCCGAACGGGCCCGCACCAGCAAGGCGTCGCTGTACCGGCGCTGGCCCGGCCGCGCCGAGCTGATGATGGATGCCGTCCTGAACGTCTTCCCCACCGCCGGCGAGCTGCCCGACACCGGCGAGCTGCGCGGCGACCTGCTCGCCGCGCTGCGGGCCATGGCCGACGCCCTGAACAGCCCGGTGGGCGTGGCCGTACGGGGCGTGATGGCCGAGATGGACGCCGACCGCGAGACGATGCTCCGGCACCGGGAGCGCTTCGTCGAACGCCGCAACCAGCTCATGCTCGACCTCATCCGGCGCGCCGCCGCCCGCGGCGAGGCGCGCCCCGGCGCGCTCACCCTCCGCGTCGCCGCCGTCGGCCCCGCCCTGATGCGCGACCACTTCCTCACCAACGGCGCGCCGCTCGACGACGACGTCATCACCGAGATCGTCGACGAGGTGCTGGTCCCGCTGATCCGGGCCTGAGTCAGCCCGGCATCACCCGATCCACCACAGTGGACAGCAGCGGGTGCACCTCGGCCACGATCTCCCGGTAGCCCGGCTCGACGAGGTACTCGAAGACGTAGTTCTCCAGCGCGTACCGGATCGAGTCCCGGGCGGGACCGTCGGCCTGGTACGCCTCGAACACCACCTGCAGCTGCGCGGAGAGTCGCTCGCGGTCGGCCGGATACCGCTCCAGGGTCGGCTCCAGCGCCGGGAACCACAGGGCATCCGGCACCACCTCGCCCATGAGCGGCGGCCGCAGCTCGCGGCCGTTGGCCAGCGCGGCCTCGACCTCGTCGACGATCAGCCTGGCCAGGTGCTGCCGCGTTTCCGGCAGCCGAGCCACATCAGGTCGCCGAGCACGCCGAGGCTCCACTGCATCGGCATCGGTGATCCGGTTCCTCCGTCGCGTGCCACGCCGGCATCGTAGGCGCGGATCACGCGATGCACCCGCCGTTGTCGCACTGCTGCAGCATCTCCAGGTACTGATGGCCGACGCCGGTCGGGTCCACCAGGTTGAACGTGGCTTCCTTCCAGCCCTGGTTGACGACGTCCGAACCGAACGAGAGCACGTTGAGCGCGCCGACGCCGCGGGCGACGAACTTGGGCGCGGCCTTCAGTCGCGGCCGGCCGTGCTCGGGGTAGTCGAAGTCGGCGCCGGTGATCTTCTTGACGCTGTCGTTGACGCCGGTCAGCCCGTAGGAGTTCTCGATCGCGTTGCGGAAGTCGTGGTTGCCGCTGGAGTCCTTGGCCCTGATCTCGTTGATCACGGCGCCGGACCGGTCGCCCGTGTTCAGCGCGTCCCCCAGGTCCTCGGCTTCGGCCTTGGCCACGTTGATGTCCGCCTCGTCGGCGATCTCCTTGTTGGTGCGCACGTCCTCCAGCCACTTGGGCCAGGCGGTTGAACTGGTCGGCCGCCTTCTGGTAGTGCCACTTGTTGTTGACCTGGACGCCGTTGTGCAGCTCGTAGCGCAGCGCGTCGGCCACCGTGCCGCGGCCGATCGCCTGGGAGACCTGCGGCCTGGCGTAGGAGCCCTGGACGATCTTGTTGAGCTTCTGGTTCTTCACTGTCGGCGGCCGCGCCGGCGTCTGCATCGGTCCCATCGGGATCGGCAGCGGCGGGCCCCGGCGGCCGGCGGCGCCGGCGGCGGCCCGGTGATGATGTTGAGGTAGTCGGTGAACCAGTCGGCGCCGGACGGGTCCATCTTGGTGATGGGGTTGTTGTCGGCGTAGGTGTAGCCGTGCAGCTGCTGCGAGTCGTCCTGGTTGGCCACCGGGTCGACGGACAGGAACCGCCCCAGCGTCGGGTCGTACTCGCGGATGCCCAGCTGGGTCAGGCCGATCGAGGAGTCGATGGTGCCGCCGACGAAACCCTTCTGCCCCGGGAAGAGCGCCGAGCCGCCGCGTGGGGCGCCGAACGGCAACTGCCGGCGCTGGGTCACCTGCTGCGAGTCGCTGCCGATCGCGATCTGCGACGTGTCCTGTATGTCGCCGGCCAGCCAGGACAGGCCGGAACCGTCCCGCACGGCAACGGTTCTCTTGCCGTAGCTGTAGTAGCGGGTGGCCTCGGCCGCGCCGGCCTTGGTGATGCGCAGTTCCTCGCCGGCCAGGTACAGCGTGGCGCCGGTGTTGTCGTGCCGGATCAGGCGGTTGCCGTCGGCGTCGTAGACGAAGTCGGTGACATTGCTGCCCTCGGTGACCTTCGCCAGGCGCCCGTCGGCGTCCCAGTCCAGCTGCTGCGTGGCACCGGGCAGCTTGCGGGTGATGGTGTTGCCGCTGGCGTCGTAGACGTACTGGCTCGACTTGGCGCCGCCCGGCCCGGTGCTGGACACACCGCTGAGGGTGTGGCCGGTGGGCGGGAAAGCGCTGGTGCTGACCGTGTCGCCGGCGGCGGTGTGATCGGTCTCGGCGAGGCGGTTGCCGACCTTGTCGTACGCGAAGGACTGCCAGTACGGGGCCGGCCCGGACAGCGTGGCCACGGCCGGCGCCTGGTCGCAGCCGCCGCTCGGCGTCCACGCCTCGGTGATGCGCTGCAGGTAGTCCAGCGTGAAGCACTGGATGTCGGCCGGCTTGCCCTGGGGCGTGTCGGCGATCGAGGTGACGTTGCCGGCGTGGTCGTAGGTGTAGTGGACGTCGGCCTGCATCGGCGCCGACACCTCGGCGTCGACGATCATCCGGTTCACCTGGCGGGTGTGGTCGTCGTAGTAGTTCGACAGCCACACCCGCTTGCCCGGCTCGCCCAGCTGCGTGCGGGCGACCTCGCCGTAGCGGGTGTACTGCGTGTCGGTGACGTACTCGAAGGTGTTGCCGTCGTAGCCACCGCTGCTGCTCTGCAGCCCGCCGAGATCGTTGTACGTGTACAGCACCGACTCGGCCGGCAGGTTGCCGGCGGCCGCGTAGTTGCTGGCGTAGACGCTACCGTCCACATTGTACTTAGTGCCGTAGGTGTAGGTCCCGGCCAGCAGACCCTCGCTGTCCGGCACCGTGAGCTGGATGGAAACCGGTTTGTACTGGGCGTTGTAGCCGAGGACCTTCGACGTGTAGGCCTTGCCGTTCAGGCGTTGGAGGCCAACCGGCCAGTCCCGATGGACGGTGGCGCTCGCGCTCAGCTGAGCAACGCCGGCAGGTCGCGCACGGACTCCAGGACGTGCGTGGCTTTGACGGCCTCGAATTCGGTGCGTGTGCCGGCGCCGGTGAGCACGCCCGCTGCGATGGAGGCGCCGGCACGGAGGCCGCTGACCACGTCCGACGGGGTGTCGCCGACGACGGCGACGTCGCGGACGTCGTCGATGCCGAGGCGCAGTACGGCGGTGAGCACCATGTCGGGGAAGGGTCGGCCGCGACCGGCATCGGCCGGGGTGAGGGCGATGTCGACGAGGTCGTGCCAGCCCAGGGCGGCGAGGATGGCGTCCTGGGTGGGACGGGCGAAGCCGGTGGTGAGGGCTACCCGAACCCCGGCGGCCCGGAGATCCTTGATCGCCTGCTCGGCGCCGGGAACCGGCTCGCAGCGGCCGGTCTCGACGAGCCGGCTGTACGCGGCCTCGAACGCCGTGTTCGCCTGCTGCGCCTCGGTTTCCGGCAGCAGAGCCCGGAAGACGACGATCTTGGACTGGCCCATCGTGCGACGCACGTGGTCCAGCATCGCCGGGAAGCGACCGTCCTGTTCGGACACTTCGACCGCGGCGACGGCCTCGGTGAAGGCCCGCTCCACCAGGCCGTCGTCGGCGACGGTGGTGCCGGCCATGTCCAGTACTGCCAAACTGATCGTCACAGTCCGGCCTCCGTCGCGGTGCGCTCGGCGATCGCCGGCGAACAGGTCATGCCCCGGCCACCGGGTCCGGTGACCAGCCAGGCGTTGTCGGCGACCCGGGCCCGGTGCACGACCGCGGCCGGATCAATGTGCTGCGCGTACACGCCGGCCCAGCGCCGCCGGATCGGCGGCAACGGCCGACCCAGCAGGGATTCGGCGACCTCGACGAGGTGTTCGTAGGGCGCGGAGTCGACGTCGAAGGCGAACGGCTCGTCGTAGGAGTGGGTGTCGCCGATGGTGAGCGAGCCGTCGAGCCGTTGCACGAGAAGGAGTTGCATCTTGTGTTCGGCCGCGACCGGCGGCTGGGGTTGCTCAAGGTTCAAGGCGTCCAGCGCGTCGCCGCGATACGCCGGGTAGTAGCGGAAGCTGTCGCCGTCGGCCACGGACGTGGTCAGCGGCTCGTCGAGCGGGTCGGTCTGCGTCATCTGCAGCCGCACCCGCCGCACCGGCACCTCGCCGGCGATCTCCCGCACCAGGCCGCCCAACGCGGCCCCGGTGCACAGCAGCACAAGATCCGCCTCGTGCACGTCGCCGTGATCATCGCGTACGCCATGAGCCAGCAACGCCCGAACCTCCCGGCCCGGCAACCAGGTGTAGCGGCCCGAGGCGAGAAGGTGTTGCCGCAGCGCGGGTTGCGCCAGCCGCGGCTCGACGGCGGCGTCCCGCTCGCAGTGCAGGGCGCCGAGCACGGCACCGCGCAGGGCCGGGTTCACGGCACGAACCTCGGTGGGGGCCAACAGCTTCAGTCCGCGATCGGCGGCGTCGTCCCGGGCGACGACCTCCTCGGCGACCGCCATCTCCAGCGGCGTCCGCAGCGCGGTGAGGGATCCGTTGGCCCGGAAGCCGATGCCCTCGACCTGCCGGCCGATCTCCTCCCACAGCTCGCGGGACCGGCGCGCGGTCGCCAGCTCCTCGCCCGGCGCCCGGCCGCCCACCCAGACCAGGCCGAAGTTGCGCACGGAAGCGCCCCTGGCCTGCCGTTCCCGTTCGATCTGAAGGACTTCGTGGCCGCGCCGAACGGCCTGCCATGCGTGCATCGTCCCGAGCACGCCTCCACCGACGACCAGTACTCGCACGGCCCGACCGTACCATGGACTAGAGCAGTTACCATTACGTTATATTCACCCGACCGCGAGGGCGTTCCCACCAAGACGGCAGAATCGACGCCGTGATGTCCATTGAGCAGAGGATCGCCGACGAGCTCGGCGTGCGGGACGGGCAGGTGACCGCGGCCGTCGGCCTGCTCGACGGCGGCGCCACCGTGCCGTTCGTCGCCCGCTACCGCAAGGAAGCAACCGGCGGCCTGGACGACGCCCAGCTGCGCACCCTGGAGGAGCGCCTGCGCTACCTGCGCGAGCTGGAGGAGCGGCGCACCGCGATCCTGGAGTCCATCGCCGAGCAGGGCAAGCTGGACGACGCGCTGCGCGAGCAGATCATGACCGCCGACTCCAAGGCGCGGCTGGAGGACATCTACCTGCCGTACAAGCCGAAGCGGCGGACCAAGGCGCAGATCGCCCGCGAGGCCGGCCTGGAGCCGCTGGCCGACGGCCTGCTCGCGGACCCGACGCTGGACCCGCAGGCCACCGCCGCGCAGTACGTCGACGCGGAGAAGGGCGTCGCGGACGCCGCCGCCGCGCTGGAGGGCGCGCGGGCCATCCTGGTCGAGCGCTTCGGCGAGGACGCCGACCTGATCGGCGCGCTGCGCGAGCAGATGTGGACCCGCGGCAGCCTGGTGTCCAAGGTCCGCGAGGGCCAGCAGGAGGCCGGCGCCAAGTTCAGCGACTACTTCGAGTTCTCCGAGCCGTTCACCAAGCTCCCCTCGCACCGCATCCTGGCCATGTTCCGCGGCGAGAAGGAGGAGGTGCTCGACCTCAGCCTCGAACCGGAGGAGCAGGTCGAGGGCCAGCCGTCCGACTACGAGGTCCGCATCGCCGCCCGGTTCGGCATCGACAACCAGGGCCGCCCGGCCGACAAGTGGCTGACCGACACCGTGCGCTGGGCCTGGCGCACCCGCATTCTCGTGCACCTCGGCGTCGACCTGCGCGCCCGGCTGCGCCAGGAGGCGGAGGACGAGGCCGTGCGCGTGTTCGCCACCAACCTGCGCGACCTGCTGCTGGCCGCGCCGGCCGGCACCCGTGCCACCATGGGCCTGGACCCGGGCTTCCGCACCGGCGTGAAGGTCGCGGTCGTCGACGCCACCGGCAAGGTCGTCGCCACCACCGCCATCTACCCGCACCAGCCGGCCAACCGCTGGGACGAGTCCCTGGCCACGCTGGCGAAGCTGTGCGCCGAGCACAAGGTCGAGCTGATCGCGATCGGCAACGGCACGGCGTCGCGGGAGACCGACAAGCTGGCCGCCGACCTGATCAAGCTGCGGCCCGAGCTGAAGCTCACCAAGATCGTCGTCTCTGAGGCCGGCGCGTCCGTCTACTCCGCGTCCGCCTACGCCTCGCAGGAACTGCCGGGCATGGACGTGTCGCTGCGCGGCGCCGTGTCCATCGCGCGCCGGCTGCAGGACCCGCTGGCCGAGCTGGTCAAGATCGACCCCAAGTCCATCGGCGTCGGCCAGTACCAGCACGACCTGGCCGAGGCCAAGCTGTCCCGGTCGCTGGACGCCGTGGTCGAGGACTGCGTGAACGCGGTCGGCGTCGACCTGAACACGGCCTCCGCGCCGCTGCTGACCCGGGTGTCCGGCATCGGCGCCGGCCTGGCCGAGAACATCGTGCAGCACCGCGAGGCCAACGGGCCGTTCCGCTCCCGCGAGGCGCTCAAGGGCGTGCCGCGGCTGGGGCCCAAGGCGTTCGAGCAGTGCGCGGGCTTCCTGCGCATCCCCGGCGGCGACGACCCGCTGGACTCCTCCAGCGTGCACCCCGAGGCCTACCCGGTGGTGCGGCGGATCCTGACCGCCAACAACCTGACGCTGACCGAGCTCATCGGCAACAGCGCCAAGCTGAAGACGATCAAGCCGGCGGAGTTCGTGGACGACACGTTCGGCCTGCCGACCGTCACCGACATCCTCAAGGAGCTGGAGAAGCCGGGCCGCGACCCGCGGCCGGCGTTCAAGACGGCGACCTTCGCCGACGGCGTCGAGAAGATCGCCGACCTGAAGCCGGGCATGGTGCTGGAGGGCGTGGTCACCAACGTGGCCGCGTTCGGCGCGTTCATCGACATCGGCGTGCACCAGGACGGCCTCGTGCACGTGTCGGCGATGTCGCGCACCTTCGTCAAGGACCCCCGGGACGTCGTCAAGTCCGGTGACGTGGTGCGGGTGAAGGTGCTGGACGTGGACATCCCGCGCAAGCGGATCTCGCTGACGCTGCGGCTGGAGGACGAGCCCGAGCGCGGTGGCCCGCAGGCCAAGTCCGGCGGGCAGGGTGGTGGCCAGCGCGGTGGCGGTGGTCGTCAGGACCGCGGCGGCGCCAAGCGCGGCGGTGGCGGTGGCCAGCAGCGGCGTGAGGAGCGCCCGGCCAACGGTTCCATGGCCGACGCGCTTCGCCGGGCCGGTTTCGGCAAGTAGCCAGAACCACAGGAGTTCCCGCCGGCGCGGTCGTCCACTGTGGACGGCCGCGCCGGCGTCACTCGGCGAGCAGCTTGGCCAGCGTGTCGAGCTGGGAGTTGACGCCCTGCTCACGCCATTCCGGCTGCTCCATGTCGTCCAGGTACGCGCCCTGCTCGGCCAGCACCAGCCGAGTGCCCTCGCCGTCGGCGATGAACTCGACGGTGGTCTGCGAGACCGTGGACAGTTTGTCCCCGTCGTGCAGCGTGGCGCAGTAGACGATCCGCTTGCCGTCGACGATGTCCCGGTACGTGGCCTCGAACCGCAACTGCCCGCCGCTGGCGACTTCCCTGCCCCCGACGCGGAAATCCAGCTCGTGGTGGTGCCCTGGGGCCATCAGCCAGCTGGCCTTCACGGCCGGGTCGGCCCAGGCGGCGAAGACCTTTCCGGGCGGCTGCGGGTAGTTCCGGTCGATGGTGAACGTCGAGTGCTTGACGGTCATTTCCTGTCCCCTTCGTCCAGTACGTCGGCGAGCCGGTCCAGCCGCCGCTCCCAGGCGGTGCGGCGCTCGTGCAGCCAGTCCTCGGCCGCCCGCAGGCCCGCCGGGTCGATCCGGCAGGTGCGGACCCGGCCGACCTTCTCGGTGCGGACCAGTCCGCACGCCTCCAGCGCCTGCAGGTGCTGGACGACCGCGGCGAGCGTGATCGGCAGCGGCGCCGCCAACTCGCTGACCGAGGCCGGGCCGCGGGTCAGCCGGTCGACCAGGCCGCGCCGGGTCGGGTCAGCCAGCGCCTGGAACACCCGGTCCAGCTCATGGTTAAGCACACACTTGAGTGTCCACCCCGACGATACTCAAGTCAAGGCTTAACTATCCGGATGTGGTGAAAGCTCCCTTCCACGCACTGGATGCGTGGAAGGGAGCTTTCACAACACCGGGGCTACCTGGCGTCCTGGTCCAGCTGCGTCGCCTTGACCGCCTTGCCGACCTGGGTGCAGTCGTCGCTGGTGATGCCGGCGGTGTGGGCCCGGGCCAGGGCCTTGCAGGAGGAGTTCAGCGCGTCGCCCACGTCGTGGAAGGTGGCGCTGGGCGTGAGGGTGTTCTCCACGCCCCACCAGATCTGCACGGCCTTGTCCTGGCCGAGGCCGCGCACGGTCTGGCCGTTGAACGTGTCGCCGTCGGTGATCAGGTAGTCGGCCTTGTTGATCACGCCGTCGTTGATGTGCACGTCCGGGTTGTTCGTGTCCCAGCCGGGGCCGTTGACCCGGTCCGGCTGCGGCTTCTTGGACGAGCGCGGGTCCTTCATGTTGCGCACGGCGCCGATGGCGGAGCCGGCGCCCAGCTGCCAGCGGTTCGCGCCCTGCACGTTCGGGTCCTTCGCGGACCAGGCGATGAACTGGCCGAACACGTCGGACAGGCCCTCGTTGATGGAGTCGGCCTGGCCGCCCTCCAGCCCGGAGGTGTGCTGGGTGACGCCGTGGGTCAGCTCGTGGCCGGTGATGTCGTCGGTGGTGACGCCCTCGCCGAAGGCCATCTGCTCGCCGTCCCAGAAGGCGTTCAGGAACGGGCAGTCCTCGTCCCGCACACAGATCCGCACGGTGCCGCGCAGCGCCTTGCCGGTGCCATCGCGGTAGTCCGCGCCGATCAGCGACGTCAGGTCGACGCCGACGGTGTTCTTGTAGAAGGTCGAAGCGTCGCCGAAGAAGTTGTAGACGTTGTTGACGTCCTGAACGGACGACGCGGACCCGCCCTCCTTGCGGCTGATCTTGAACGACGTGCCGCAGCGCACCGAGTTGTTGGTGCCGGACACGACCTTGCGGTTGGCGTCGCAGACGTCGCGGTTGAGCGCCTCGTGGACGTCCGACCAGGAGGCGATCACCTGCTGCGTGCCGGCCTTCACCACCTCGGTCCACTTGTCCTCGATGGACGCCCCGTGCACGACCACCTGGTAGGTGGGCACGGCGACCGGCTCGCCCTTGGCGCCGCCGAGGGTGGCGTCGTACCAGTACGCCTTCGGCGCGTCGGCGATGAGCTGCGCGGCCGGCTTGCCGGTGCGCTTCGCGACGTCGGCGATGGCCGTGTCGACCGCGCCGGCGTCGGTGGCCGGGAACTGCCCGGCGGTGCGCTGCGTGGTGCGGCCGTGGGTGGCGACCACCTGACCCTGCTGGTCCAGCACCTTGATCTGCTGGCCGCCGAACACCGGCACACCCGCGATCGTCTGCTGGTAGCGGACCACGCTGCCGAAGGGCATGGACTGCGCGGCAAGCTGCTGCATCGCGGGCGCCGCGACGGCCGGGCCCGCCGCGACGGCCGTGCTGGCCGCCATGGCGGCGACGGTCGCACCGGCGACCATCGCACCCGTGATAACTCGATTGCGTGACACTCACACACCTCCGCAGGGATCCCGTCACCCGAAGTGACTGGAAGCGAAGTGTGCGTAACTCTCACGTGTGAACGCTCCCTACGAAGGTAGGAAGATCACTCCACCAACGGGGGGTGCCTTTTCGGGCGGTTTGCCGCTAGCGCCGTCCTTGACGGCGCGGCAGCGCAGGCTGTGCACGGCCCGAACCGGCAACCGAGAGTCGCTCGGTGGGCGGCCATACGGCAGGTGTGCCACGTCCCTCCCCGACGGCACCGCGGCGCCGGCCAGCGCGATGATGTGGCCCAGCACCAACAGGCCCTCCAGCACGAGCTGCCCGCGCACGAAGACCACGGAGGTCGCGGATCGACCCGGTTATCCGCGGGCCAGCGCCTGCCAGTCGCTGATCCGGCGCACGACCAGCAGCGCGAACACGCCGGAGGCGACGTCGAGCGCGCAGGAGACGACCAGCGGCCCGGCGTCGACGATGCCGGCCAGCGTGATGTACCGGGTGAACAACCACGACACCAGGAAGGTCATCCACCACCACACGACCAGCCCGTCGCGGATGTTCCCGCGGTCGGGGGCGCTGGCCCGCCACACGTCGACGACGACCCGGTACGGGAACCACAGGTTGACCACCGGGCAGATCCAGGCGCCGATCACCCACTCCCGGGTCAGCCGCTGCCCGTGCGGCCCGACGAGCAGCTCGGCGTTGGCCCGCGCCCGCCACAGCCACATGATGAACGCGACGGCGGCGACGACGAGCGCGCCGGCGTTCACCCACAGCAGCACGGCGTCGAGCGCGGCGGCGCCGCTGACGTCGGCGACGGTCTCCAGCACGTCGGTGACGAGCACCAGCGCGATGAGCGCGGACGCGACGATCGCGCGGGTTCCCACCGGCTTCCAGTTCTTGGGCACACGCCGGCCGCGAGTGGTCGGCGCGGATGTCTTCGTTCTGCTCACAGCTCTCCCCTGAAGGTCCTGCCGCCGACCTTAGGGAAACGAAGTCACAAATTCAGCTGCGTTACGAAGCTGAAACGGTCACCGCGATAGAGAGAACGGACACGTTCCACCGGCACGCCCGCATCGTCCCTGGTCAACCGGTGCAGCAACAACATCGGCACCGCCGGATTGGTGCCGATGAGCAGCGCTTCCCGCGGGGTGGCGAGCACCGTCTCCACCCGTTCCTCGGCGTGTGCCAGCACGATACCGACCTGCTGTGTCAAATACGCGTACAACGACGTGGCCGGATCGAACACGGACAACAGATCGGGAAAACGACGAGCCGACAGATAGGTCGATTCCAGCCCGATCCGCTCCGAATCGGCCAGCAGCACCCGTTCGATGTGCAGCGCCGGATCGCCGGGCTCGATGCCGAGGTCGGCGGCCAGCCGCTCGTCGGCCGCCATGTACTCGCTGGTGACGAGGTACCGGCTCGGCTCGACGCCCTGGCTGCGCATGCCCTCCGTGTAGCTGACCAAGGCCAGCGGCTGCACCAGCTTCGGCGGCGCGACGAACGTGCCAGAACCCTGCCGGCGCACCAGCCGCCCCTCCAGCACGAGCTCGCTGACGGCCTGCCGGAACGTCACCCGCGACACCTCGAACCGCTCCGCCAGCTCACGCTCGGACGGCAGCGCCACGCCCTCGCCCAACTCCTCGATCAGCGCCAGCAGCAGCGTCTTGACCGCGTAGTACCGGGGCACGCGGCCGTGCTCGGGAATGCCGGCGCGGACCGGTTCCCCTGCGCGGTGTGACGGCGTGGGCACGACTTGAAGCTTAGAGTGAGCGGGCTGGACATCGCCGAAGGGCTGCGCCGGATCTAGTCCGTGGCGAGCGGCCGTAGGCGGCGGGGACCGGTGTCCGGTTGCGACGGCGGTTCGCCGACGGTGATCCGCGCCGAGCTGACGAACGCGCCCGCCGCCGAGGCCAGCACCGGCTCCAACACCAGCTGCCGCACCTCGGGCAGGTCCTCGGCCAGCGCCGACAGCCGCAGCGCCAGGTCCTCCAGCGCGGCCAGGTCGGCCGGCCGCCCGCCACGGTAGCCGGCCAGCAGCGGGGCCGCCTTCGGCGCGCGGACCAGCGCGGCGGCGTCCTCGTCGGTCATCGGCACGGACCGGTACGCGCGGTCGCCGAGCAGGTCGCTGACCACGCCGCCGAGCCCGAAGCTGACCAGCGTCCCGAACGACGGGTCGTCCTGCAGCCCCAGCTGACAGGAGACGCCCTTCGGCGCCATCCGCTGCACGTACATCTCCGTCGATCCGGAGACCTCGACGAGGTCCCGGTACGCCGAGCGGACCGCGTCGGCGCTGCCCAGATCCAGCCGCACACCGAGGAAATCCGTGCGGTGCCGGAGTTGCTCGCTGGTGGACTTGAGCACCACCGGGAAGCCCAGCTCCTCGCACGCCGCGACGGCTTCGTCCACAGTGGACACGGTGTGGAACGACACCACCTCGATGCCGTAGCAGGCCAGCAAGGCGACGACTTCCTCGTCGGTCGAGGTCTTCAACACCAGCTCACGCGCCCGCTCGGTGTCGATGCCGGCCGGCCGCACGAACTCGCCGCGAGGCCGGGACTTCCACTGGGCGTATCGAGTGGCCCGGGCCAGCGCCGACACCGCGCGTTCCGGGCTCGGATAGGACGGCACCGATCCCCGCGACGGCGACCCGTCCGGGCCGGGCACCGCCAGCTCGTCCGGCACGCCCTCGACCGCGAGGAACGTTGTCACCACAGGCTTTCCGGTGACTGCCTCGCGCAGCGCCTTGGCGTACCCGGCGGCCGGCATGGCGATCGGCGGCACGAACACGACCACCAGCGCGTCCACGTCCTCGCACTGCGCCGTCGACCGAACCGCCTCCGCGAACTCCTCCGGTCCCGCATGCGCGCCGACGTCGACCGGCTCGCGGGCGAGCTCCAAACCCTGCGCCAGCAACGCATCGGCGGCCAGCAGCCCGATCGCCGTCGAGTTGCCGACGACCGCCACCCGCGGCCCCGCCGGCAGCGGCTGGTGCGCCAGCAACAACGCCGTGTCGAACAGTTGCCCCAGCGTCTCGACCCGGATCACACCCGTCTGCTCGAACAACGCCTGCACGCTGGCCTCGTCCACCGCGACCGTGCCGGTCAGCCCGGTGTTGATCGCGTGCCGGCCGGTCTTCACGGCCACGATCGGCTTGTGCCGCCCCAGCCGCCGAGCCAGCCGGGCGAACTTGCGCGGATTGCCGAAGGACTCCAGGTACAGCAGCACGACATCGGTCGCCGGGTCGTCGGCCCAGTACTGCAGCAGGTCGTTGCCGGAGACGTCGGCGCGGTTGCCGGCGGACACGAACGTGGACAAACCGAGGCCACGCTCGGCGGCGGTGGCCAGAATGGCGATGCCGAGCGCGCCGGACTGGCAGAAGAAGCCGGTACGGCCGCGACCCGGCAACTTCGGCGCCAGCGTGGCGTTCAACCGCACCTCGGGATCCGTGTTCACGACGCCGAGCGCGTTCGGCCCCACGACCCGCATCCCGTGCGCACGGGCCTCCGCCACGAGGTGCCGCTCCGCGTCCCGGTCCATCACCGTCGACACCACCAGCAGCGCCTTCACGCCCTTGGCGAGACAGGCGTCCAGCACGTCCTCGATGCCCGCGGCGGGAATCGCCACCACCGCGAGGTCCACGTCGTCGGGGATGTCCAGCACCGACGCGTACGCCCGCACGCCGCGCACCGACCGGTGCTCCGGGTTGACCGGGTACACCGGCCCGGCGAAGTCGGCGACCAGCAGGTTCGTCAGCACCGCGTGGCCGATCTTGGCGTGGTCCGTGGACGCCCCGATCAGCGCCACCGACCTCGGCGTGAGCAGGTTGCGCACACTGCGCGCCTCCGCCGCCTGCTCGCGGGAGCGCGCCACCGCCACCGACTGCGCCGTCGGGTCCAGCGCGAACTCCAGGTGCAGCGTGCCCTCCTCGAACGACCGCGCGATCTGGTAGCCGGCGTCCCGGAACACCCGCACCATCTGGCCGTTCTCCGCCAGCACCTCGGCCACGAACCGGGTCAGGCCGCTCTCCCGGGCCGCCGCCGCGAGGTGCTCCAGCAGGATCGAGCCCAGCCCCCGGCCCTGGTGGCCGTCCTCAACCACGAACGCGACCTCGGCCGAGTCGGTGTCGTGGAGCCGGTCGTAGCGGCCGACGGCGACGATGTCGTGCCCCAGCATCGCCACGAACGCCACCCGGTCGCAGTGGTCGACCGTGCTGAACCTCTCCAGGTCGCGCTGCGGCATCCGCGGATACGGCCCGAAGTAGCGGAAGTAGCGGGTGCGCTCGGACAGCCGGCCGTGGAACGCCAGCAGCCGGTCCGCGTCGTCCGGGGTGATCGGTCGCAGGTGGACGGTGCCGCCGTCGGACAGCACGACATCGGCTTCCCAGTGCTTCGGGTAGTCGTACGGGTCCATCTCGGTCTCTCGGCCTCAGTCTCTTGGGTCGTCAGGGTCGAGCCCGTACAGCGGGAACGCCGCGCGGCGCGTGCCCAGCACCGCCATGTCCACGGGATCGCCGCCACCGCCGGACCACGGCAGGAACGACGTGCCGCCGCCGTCGGTCATGTCCGGCACGCCCAGCCGCTGCGCCCAGTCGCCCGGCAGCTCCGTGCGCACGGGGAGGTCGCGGTCCAGCGCCGTGGCGAGCAGGTGCGTCCAGGAGCGCGGCACCACGCGCCTCAGCTGGTAGCCGCCACCGCCCACGGCCAGCCAGCGGCCGCCGTGCTCGATCGCCAGCTCGCGTAGCGCCTGGTAGATCGCCCGGTGGCCGTCGACCGTCAGCCCGAGGTGGGCCAGCGGGTCGTCCCGGTGCGTGTCGACGCCACACTGCGTCACCAGCACCTGTGGCCGGAACGCACGCAGCAACGACGGCACCACGGCGTGGAACGCCCGCAGCCAGTGCTCGTCGGTGGTGCCCGGGGGCAGCGGCAGGTTCACGGACATGCCGTACCCGTCGCCGGCGCCCAGCTCACGGGCGTAACCGGTACCGGGGAACAGCGTCGCCGGATGCTGGTGCAGGGAGATCGTCAGCACCCGGGGGTCGTCGTAGAACGCGGCCTGCACGCCGTCGCCATGGTGCACGTCCGTGTCGACGTAGGCCACCCGCTCGATGCCGCGGTCCAGCAGCCGGTCGATCGCCCCCACGCAGTCGTTGTAGACACAGAAGCCGGCCGCCCCGTCGCGCATCGCGTGGTGCAGCCCGCCACCGATGTTGACCACGCGGTCCGTCTCCCCCGACAGCAGCAGCTCCGCGGCAGCCAGCGAGGAGCCCAGCACCAGGCTGGCGGCCTCGTGCATGCCCGCGAACACGGGGTTGTCCGGCGTGCCCAGGCCGTGCCCGACGTCGACCGGCGACTCCGGGGCGGCCTTCACCGCGGCGATGTACTCGGCCGAGTGAACCCGTAAGACCTCGTCCTCGGTGGCCCGGGCCGGCTTGACCGGCTCGACGCCGTCCAGCACGCCCAGGGCCCGCGCCAGGCCCATGGTCAGGTCCAACCGGACCGGATTCAGCGGATGGTCGGCCCCCATGTCGTAGCCCAGCAGCGTGTCGTCCCACACGACTCCGGCAAGCTTGCCCATGACCACAAGGTAGGCGTAACGCGCCGGGGTTGCCCGGGTGTGCCTGCCTGGTGGACTCTTGAGGGGTGAGTGAGGAACTGATCCGCCTGGATCTCGATGACTCCGGCGTCGGTGTCGACCTGCCCCGCCCGAAGAATCAGAAGGACCAGGTGCAAGGGGTCCCCTACCGTCCCGTCGAGTTCCGGGACGACGATCTGCCCGCGGCCCTGGAGCGGGCCGCGGCCTGGCTGCGGCAGGCACAGGAGTGGCTCGGCGAGCCGATCGACGTGATCGCCATCCACCTGGACTACGACGACTCGGAGAACGCGCCGTACTACGACGTCAAGCTGCTCTGCAACGAGGAGGACCTGGCCGGCGCGCCGATCGCGCTGCGAGAACGGGCACAGTCAGGCAACTAGTCCGCTGCTGGATGCCGGTGGGCCGGCCCGGCCCACCGGCGCACTTCACCGTTCACCGTGCACCGCGCGGTGCACGGTGTCGCGCAGCGCGTTCGCCCGGGCGTCGGTCAGCGTCCGCTCCAGGTCCCGCAGCACGACCCTGAGCAGCACGTTCTTCTCGCCCGCGCGCAGCCCCAGCCGGTCCCGGGCGACCGGCGGCAGGAGTTCGCCCGCGGTCTCGGCCAGCACCGTCACCTCCTCGACGACGTGCGCGTCCGCGCCCAGCGCCTCCCGCACCGCCGCGCCGAGCTGCTCCACGTCCATGTCGGCGGCCACCGCCACGGACAGGTCGCGGCGGATCGGCGGCTGGGTGGACACCCTTCGGTACGGCGTGAGGTCCAGCAGCTGCTCGGCGATCCTCGGCTCGGCCGAGCGCAGCAGGCGGATGTCGTCGATTCCCTTGCGCAGCATGAGAAGCCGGTCCAGGCCCAGCCCCATCGCCAGCCCGTGGCACAGATCCGGCCGGGCCAGTCCGCACTCGCCCACCTCCACGCCGTCGACGATGATTTCCTTGCCCCGCAAGGTGTACGGATGATCGGACGGGTCGAGTCGCCAGTCGGCGCCGGGCGCCGCCGCTCGCACGACTGTTGCCACGAGGTCATGCAAGTCGTTGTCGGACAAGCCTTCCCGGACGAGCCAGAGATCCAGTTGGTGCGGCTGGCCGACGTGCTGGCGGTCGATGGCGTCGCGGCGGTAGCACAGGCCGGGACAGCTCAGCAGCGCCTCGCCGTCGAGGTCGTCGAGCAGCGGCGGGATCATCGCGGTGGTGTGCGCCCGCAGCATCAGATCCGGCCTCAGGTAACGGGAATAGCGGGCGTCCCGCGCCACGGCGTCAGCCGGGTAGCCGAGACGGTCGTAGTTGTCCGCGACCGGCACCACGGGATTGCCGCGGTGCCGGTTCGGCGGCAGTCCGGCCCAGTCCGACACGGCTTGCTCGATCTCGGCGAGCAGCAGCTGCATCGCGTGCGGGCCATGGTTGGGGTCGGTGAGGTCGCGCACGGACAGCGCCGCGCGCACCTGGTCGGCGGTCATCAGCTTCATGGCAGGTCCTGACGTGAGCTGGGCGAAGGTGGCGCGAGGCCGCGCCGGTGCCTGGACCGGTTGGCGCATTTCGAGCGCCGCCACATGACGCGCCCCACCACTGAGCTGACGCGGCGGTCGAAATGCGGCAAGGGAAGGCACCGGATCAGAGCGGCCTCGCCGGCCGCGGAACGCGGCCCATGTCACAGCCCCCTCGGCTCCCGTCAGAACGCGCGACTCAACGCCCCCGGGACACCGAGGGGCGTCGAAATCGCCGCTGGCCGCTCACATCTCCATGGTGCGGGCCGGGTCAACCGGTTTCCACCGGGCGCTCCGGGTCCACGCACCAGTGCGACCACGACCCGGCGTACAGCGGCGCCGGCCCGAGGCCGGCCACCTCCAGCGCCAGCACCACCGAGGACGCCGTCACGCCCGACCCGCAGTACGCGCCGACCTGGCCGGGCTTGACGTCGAGGTCCGCGAACCGCTGGGCCAGCTCCTCCGGCGTGCGCCACCGGCCGTCCGGTCCGATGTGGCCGGCGAACGGGGCGTTGACCGCGCCCGGGATGTGGCCGGCCCGAGGATCGATCGGCTCGACGTCGCCGCGGTACCGCTCCGGCGCGCGGGCGTCCAGCAGCACGCCGGTGCGCGCCAGCTCGGCCGCCTCGTCGGCGTCCAGCACCGGCATGTTGCCCGGCACGACCTCGATGTCACCGGGCTCGGGGGTCGGCACGTCGGTGCTGACCGGGCGGCCCTCCGCCGTCCACGCCGCGTAGCCGCCGTCGAGCACCGCCACCTGGTCGTGGCCGGCCCAGCGCAGCAGCCACCACGCCCGGGCCGCCGTGGACCCGTCGCCGGCGTCGTACGCCACGACCGGGTGATTTCGCCGCACGCCCGCGGCCCGCAGCGCCTGCTGGAGCCGCTCCGGCGTCGGCAGCGGATGCCGGCCGCCCTCACCCGGCTCCGCCGCCAGGTCCCGGTCCAGGTCCATGAACACCGCGCCCGGCAGGTGCCCGGCCCGGTAGTCCTCGACGGCGGGCGGCCCGGCCAGCCGCCAGCGGACGTCCAACAGCACCGGGGCCGGCTCGAGACCCGCCAGCTCGGCGGGGGTGATCAAGGCACGCACACCCGTCATCCTGCCCGGTGGCGGTAGGCCACCACCAGGTAACGCGCCGGATACGCCACCGTCCTTGTCGGTGGCACCCACTAATATTGACGTCACACGTGCGGGAACGGCTGTGGCGACCTCGCGACCCCGGAAGATGGGGGCGCGCCCACGCCCGAGAAGCGGAACGGAGGCGGCCCGATGACACACCCACGACGCCGCCCTGCCGCCCACCCCGAGCGCATCGACCGCAGCCACCGACAGTCCCGGCCGCCCCGGCGGCCAGTTACCATCGGATCGGCTCCTGCCCGGCCTGCAGGCCGCAGCCTCCGCCGATTGGAGTCTTGGTGAACGACCTCATCGACACCACCGAGATGTACCTGCGCACCATCTACGAGCTGGAAGAAGAGGGTGTCGTCCCGCTGCGCGCCCGGATCGCCGAGCGGCTGGCGCAGAGCGGCCCCACGGTCAGCCAGACGGTGGCCCGCATGGAGCGCGACGGCCTGCTCGTCGTCGCCGGCGACCGCCACCTGGAGCTGACCGACGCCGGCCGCGAGCTGGCCATCGCCGTCATGCGCAAGCACCGGCTGGCCGAGCGGCTGCTGGTCGACGTGATCGGCCTGGAGTGGGAGCAGGTGCACGCCGAGGCGTGCCGCTGGGAGCACGTGATGAGCGAGGCCGTCGAGCGCAAGCTGGTGGCGCTGCTCGGCCACCCCACCACCTCCCCCTACGGCAACCCCATCCCGGGGCTGGACAAGCTGGGCGAGGGCGGCAAGCCCGCGCCGTCGCCCGAGCCCGGGCTGGTCCGGGTGGACGAGGTGGCCCGGCGCGGCGGCGGGCAGGTCGAGGTCCGGCGCATCGCCGAGCACGTGCAGATCGACGAGGAGCTGATGGCGGAGTTGAAGACGGTCGGCCTGATCCCGGGCAACACCGTGCAGGTGCAGGGCGGCCCCGCCGCCGCCGCGGTGATCGAGGTGCACGGCCTCGGCGCCGTGGCCAAGATCGACGCCGCCGTCGCCCACGCCGTCCTGGTCACCGCCCGGTGAGCGGGGCGAACGCTGGCCGAGGTCTGTTCGCGGAGAGCGCGAACCAGAGCGCTCGCCCTGGTAACACCTGGGGGCCGGGCCCCCAGACCCCCGTCGTGCAAAAGGCGTCGAAGGCGTTCACCGAGCTGCACGGCCACGCCCCCGTGGGGGTGTGGTCCGCGCCCGGCCGCGTCAACCTCATCGGCGAGCACACCGACTACAACAACGGCTTCGTGGCGCCCTTTGCGCTGCCCTATCGGGCCGCCGTCGCCGCCTCGCCGCGTACCGACGGCGTGCTGACCGTCGCCACGCTCGGCGACGACGGCCAGCTCCAGGCCGCTGACCCGGCGGTCATCGCGGAGTTGGAACCCGGCTCCGTCTCCGGCTGGGCCGCGTACCCGGCGGGCGTCGCCTGGGCGCTGCGGGAACACGGCATCGAGCTGGCCGGCGCCGACCTCGTCGTCTCCGGCAACGTGCCGACCGGCGCCGGCCTGTCCTCGTCGCACGCCCTGGAGTGCGCCACCGCCCTGGCCCTGCTGGGCCTGGCCGGTCGCGAGGTCGACCAGCCCGGTGCGCCGACCCGGCCCGAGATCGCCCGCCTGGTCCAGCGCACCGAGAACGAGTTCGTCGGCGCCATGACCGGCCTGCTGGACCAGACCGCGTCGCTGTGCTGCATCGCCGGGCACGTGCTGTTCCTGGACGTGCGTTCCGGCGAGTCCGAGCAGGTCCCGTTCGACGCCGAGGCCGCCGGGCTGGAGGTGCTCGTCATCGACACCCGGGCCAAGCACGCGCTCGTCGACTCCGGCTACGGCGACCGCCGCCGCGGCTGCGAACGCGCCGCCTCGCTGCTCGGCCTGGAGTCGCTCCGTGAGGTGTCCGACCTCGACGCCGCCCTGGCCCAACTCCCCGACGAGCTTCAGCCCCTGGTCCGCCACGTCGTCACCGAGAACGCCCGGGTGCTGTCCGTCGTCGACAAGCTCAGGTCCGCCCGGCTCGACCAGATCGGCCCCGAGCTGACCGCCTCCCACGCCAGCCTCCGCGACGACTACCAGGTCTCCTGCCTGGAGCTCGACGTCGCCGTCGACGCCGCCCTCGCCGCCGGCGCCCTCGGCGCCCGCATGATCGGCGGCGGCTTTGGCGGCTCCGCGATCGCCCTGGTCCGCGCCGGCGACCGCCCCGCCGTCGAGCAGTCGGTGATGGACGCCTACGCCGCCCGGTCCCTGACCCCGCCCCGGCTGTTCGTCGGCGTCCCCTCGCCCGGCGCCGGCCGGGACGAGTAGATCTCCTCTATTTCCCCCACACTTCAATCGAGAGGCAGAGACGCGTGAAGCTGGTCGTCACCGGCGGAGCTGGCTACGTCGGAAGCGTGAGCGCCGCGCGGCTGGTGGAGGCCGGCCACGAGGTTGTTGTGGTGGACGACCTGTCCACCGGGCACGCCGACGCCGTCCCCGAGGGGGTGCGCTTCGTCGAGGGCGACATCGCCGAGGTGGCCGGGCCGCTGCTGGCCGAGGGCTTCGACGGCGTGCTGCACTGCGCGGCCAAGTCGCTGGTCGGCGAGTCCATGCAGGACCCGGCCAAGTACTGGAACGGCAACGTGGTCACCTCCCTGCGGCTGCTGGAGGCGATGCGGGACAACGGCACCCAGCGGCTGGTGTTCTCCTCGACCGCCGCCACCTACGGCGAGCCCGAGCAGGTGCCGATCGTGGAGACCGCGCCGACCCGGCCCACCAACACCTACGGCGCCACCAAGCTGGCCATCGACTTCGCCATCACGTCCTTCGCCAACGCGCACGGCCTGGCCGGCGTGAGCCTGCGCTACTTCAACGTGGCCGGCGCGTACGGGGCGTACGGCGAGCGGCACACCGTCGAGACGCACCTGATCCCGATCGTGCTGCAGGTCGCCCTCGGCCGGCGGGAGAAGGTCCAGATGTACGGCGACGACTGGCCCACCGAGGACGGCACCTGCATCCGTGACTACATCCACGTGCTGGACCTGGCCGAGGCCCACCTGCTGGCCATGGAGAACGCCAAGCCCGGGCGGCACAGCATCTACAACCTGGGCAGCGGCTTCGGCTTCTCGGTCAAGCAGGTGATCGACACCTGCCGCCGGGTCACCGGGCACGAGATCCCGGCCGAGGTGGCGCCGCGGCGGGCCGGCGACCCCGCCGTGCTGGTCGCGTCCAGCGAGCGGGCCCGGCAGGAGCTGGGCTGGCAGCCCAAGCACGAGGACCTGGCGTCGATCGTCGGCGACGCGTGGGCGTTCGCCAGCGCCGGGCGGGGGGACTGAACCATGACCGACTTCACCGACCTGGACGCCGTGGCCAAGCTGCCGCGGATCGGATCGCTCGCGCTGTCCCCGGACGGCACGCGGCTGGTCGCCACCGTCGCCGAGCTCGCGCCGGACGGCAAGAGCTGGCAGTCCGCGCTGTGGGAGGTCGACCCGGCCGGCTCGCGCCCGGCGCGCCGCCTCACCCGGGCCGCCAAGGGCGAGTCGTCGCCCGTGTTCACGCCCGACGGCTCCGTGCTGTTCGTGACCTCCCGGACCGACGCCGAGTCCAAGCCCGGTGACGACAAGGAGTCCTCGGCGCTGTGGCTGCTGCCGCCGACCGGTGAGGCGCGGCAGGTCTACGCCCCGCGCGGTGGCGTCTCCGGCGTGTCCGTCGCCCGCGAGACCGGCACGCTCGTCGTCACCACCGCCGCGTTGCACGGCGTCGGCGTCGGCGACGAGGACAAGGAGCGCCGCAAGGCCCGTGAGGACGCCGGCGTGACCGCGATCCTGCATGAGGCCTACCCGATCCGGTTCTGGGACCACGACCTCGGGCCCGACAAGCCTCGGATCGTCGCCGCCCCCGCCATCACCGGCGAAGAACGCGTCACCGACGTCGTCGAGCTGACCCGGGACGTGCCGCACCCCGTGTCCGGCGCCGCCGTCAGCCCCGACGGCCAGTGGGTCGTCTACGTCGTCGACGAGGTGCTGTCCGCCGCCTACGGGGAGCGCAGCTTCCTGCGGGTCGTGCGCAGCGACGGCACCGGTGACCGCGAGCTCGCCGCCGACCGCAACCTCGGCGACGGTCCCGCCCACAGCTACTCGCACGCCGTGTGGCTGCCCGACTCCTCCGGCATCGTCGCCATCCGGGGCACCGAGTCCACCGAGCAGGAGTGCCCGCACTACGAGCTCGTGCTCATCACCCTGGCCGATGGCGCCGTTCGGCCGCTCATGCCCGACTTCCCCAACTGGGGCGAGGAGCCCGTCGTCTCCGCCGACGGGCAGGCCGTGTACTTCCTCAGCAACCTCTCCGGCCGGCGGCCCGTGTGGCGGCTCGAGCTGGCGTCCGGGGAGATCACCCGGCTCACCGGCGAGGGGCACTACAGCGAGCTCTGCGTCGCCGCCGACGGTTCCGCGCTCTATGCGCTGCGCGACTCCGTCGCCCACCCGCCCCAGCCCGTCCGGCTCGACCCCGTCGCCGCGGAGCAGGACCCCGACTTCCTGCCCGCCCCCGGCGTCATCGAGTCGCTTCCCGGCACCCTCACCGAGGTTTCCACCACCGTCGCCGACGGTCGCACCGTTCGGGCCTGGCTCGCCCTTCCCGACGGCGCCTCCGCCGGCTCCCCCGCCCCGCTCCTGCTCTGGGTCCACGGCGGTCCCATGATGAGCTGGAACGGCTGGTCGTGGCGGTGGAATCCGTGGCTCATGGTCGCTCGGGGCTACGCCGTCCTGCTGCCCGACCCCGCCCTGTCCACCGGCTACGGCCGGGACATGATCCAGGCCGGCTGGGGTTCATGGGGCGGCGCTCCGTACACGGATCTCATGGCCATCACCGACGTCACCGTCGAACGTCCCGAGATCGACGAGGGCCGCACCGCCGCCATGGGCGGTTCCTTCGGCGGCTACATGGCCAACTGGATCGCCACCCAGACCGAGCGCTTCGACGCCATCGTCACCCATGCTTCCCTGTGGAACCTGGATGCCTTCACCGGCACCACCGACGCGTCGTACTACTGGATGCGGGAGATGACCGATCCCCTGCGCTCCACCGAGCGCATCCTGGCCAACTCCCCCCACCTTCGGGTGTCCGACATCCGCACCCCCATGCTCGTCATCCACGGCGACAAGGACTACCGCGTCCCCATCGGCGAAGGCATCCGCCTGTACTTCGACCTGGTCCGCCACGGCGTGCCCGCCAAGTTCCTGTACTACCCCACCGAGAACCACTGGATCCTCACCCCCGGCAACGCCAAGGTCTGGTACGAGACGATCTTCGCTTTCCTGGCCGAACACGTCCTCGGCGAGAAGTGGGAACGCCCCGCCCTGGTCTGACCCACGCAACTCCCAGGCCCGCCGGCACACCGCCGGCGGGCCTTGCTGTTCAGGCGGCAGCGACCTTCGGCAAGCTTCGACCAGCCCCGCGTTCGTCTATGCCCGCAGCCACGACCGCCACCGCCGCAGCCACCCCTTCCCCAACCAGCAGCAGCGCTCTCCCTTGCCCGGCAACCATTTCCGTCCTTGCCCGGCAACCATTTCCGACCGTGGCCGGCGCACATTTCCGACCGCGGCGGGCGCGTGGCGGGCCGGCTAGTCCGCGCCGGGATCCCGCATCTCGGCGGCCCAGCGCGTGCGGATCAGCTCGGCGCTGCGACGGCACCAGTCCAAGTTCTCCTGCTCGAATCGCTTGCCGCGCAGGCAGGTCAGGTAGGGGCCGATGCGGTCGCCGGTGGCGAGGAAGGCCTCCTCGTCGAGGTCACCGCGGAGGGTGCGCAGCGTGCCGTCGAACAGTTCGACCTTGGCGGCGGCCTGCTGGGCCCGTTCCTCGAGCCGGGCGACGACGGCCGGAGCGCCGGTGCGGTCGACGGCGTGCACCTTGACGAGCAGGTCGTCCCGAATGACGGCGGGCTTGGCCTCGGCCTCGGCGAACCGGGTCAGTTCGGCCACCCCGGCCTCGGTGACGGTGTAGACGCGCTTGTTGGGCCGATCATGCTGGATGACGAGCCGCCCGTCGACCAGACCAGCCTGTTCCAGCTTGGTGAGCTCGGTGTACAGCTGCTGCGGCGAGGCGTACCAGAAGTTGGCCACTCCGGTGTCGAACACCTTGGCCAGTTGGTAGCCGCTGAACTCACCGCCGAGCAACACGGCAAGCACCGCATGCCGCAACGCCATCGTGCCGCCCTCCCGTCTCCCAACCCGCACGCATCCCCACCGCACCCGTTTCCCGGCACGCCCATCTCCGGCCGCAGCCATCTCCGGGCCATGCCCATGTCCCAGCCGCAGCCAGGCCACGCCCATACCCCAGCCGCAGCTGCCGCCAGGCCACGCCTACCTCCCGGTCGCAGCCGCCTCCAGGCGCAGCCCGCCGCCGGGCGTAGCCATCTCCGAGCCGCGCCGGTATCCCGGCACCCGTCTCCGAGCCGTGCCCATCCTCGGCCGTCCCGATCCTTGACCGAGAACCCCACCCTAGGCAAGACTGCGATTAGTCAATTTTATGACTAGCGCCGTCGCTCAGGGAGGCCAACCGTGTCCACCAGCCCAGCGGTCGAGACCCAGGCCGCCGACTCCTCGGCGGCAAGCACGCCGGCGGACCGGACGGTCGCCCGGCTGCGCGCGGCGGTCGAGCAGGGCGACCACGCCGCGATCGTCGCCCTGTTCCGCGACGACATCGTGTTCCACAGCCCCGTGAAGTTCCGCCCGTTCGAGGGCCTGGCCACGGTCGGCGCCCTGTTCGCGGTGCTGATGCGCACGTTCGAGGACTTCCGCTACGTCGGCGACCTGACCGGTGACCTGGAGGGCGACGCGGACTCGCGCGTGCTGGTGTTCCGCGCCCGGGTCGGCGACAAGCAGATCCACGGCGTCGACATGCTCCAGTTCGACGACGAGGGCAGGATCGCCACATTCACTGTGATGATCCGCCCGCAGTCGGCCGCAACGGCGCTCAGCGAGGCCGTGTTCGCCGGCCTCGTCGCCGACGGCGTCGTGCCCGCCGCGCAGTCAGGAGGTCAGCAGTGAAGCTCGGGTACCACACCGGGTACTGGTCGTCCGGCCCGCCGGCGGGCGTCGCCGAGGCCGTGATCGAGGCCGACCGCCTCGGTTTCGACTCGGTGTGGACGGCCGAGGCCTACGGCTCCGACGCGCTCACCCCGCTGGCCTGGTGGGGCGCGGCCACGAAGAACATCAAGCTGGCCACCAACATCATGCAGATGTCGGCCCGCACCCCGGCCGCCGCCGGCATGGCCGCGATCACCCTGGACCACCTGTCCGGCGGCCGCTTCGTGCTCGGCCTCGGCGCCTCCGGCCCCCAGGTCGTGGAGGGCTGGTACGGCCAGCCCTACCCGCGGCCGCTGGCCCGCACCCGCGAGTACATCGATGTCGTGCGCAAGGTCGTCGCCCGCGAGACCGTCGAGTACCAGGGCGAGTTCTTCCAGCTGCCCTATCCGGGCGGCGCCGGACTCGGCAAGCCGCTCAAGTCGACCGTGCACCCGCTGCGCACCGAGATCCCGATCTTCCTGGCGGCCGAGGGCCCGAAGAACGTGGCCCTGGCCGCCGAGATCGCCGACGGCTGGCTGCCGCTGTTCTACTCGCCCAAGGTCGACGGCTTCTTCCGGGCCGCGCTCGCCGAGGGCTTCGCCCGCCCCGGCGCCCGGCACACCCTCGACGACTTCGAGGTCGCCGCGAGCGTGCCGGTGCTGGTGCACGACGACGTGGAGCAGGCCGCGGACTTCATCCGCCCCATGCTCGCCCTCTACATCGGCGGCATGGGCGCGAAGGGCGCCAACTTCCACCGGGACGCCATCGCCCGACTCGGCTACGAGGCCGAATGCGATCGGATCCAGGACCTGTACCTGGCCGGCGACAAGAAGTCCGCGATCGCCGCCGTGCCCACCGGGATGGTCGAGGACCTGGCGCTGATCGGCCCCGCCGCCAAGATCCGCGACGAGCTGCCGGCCTGGGAGGAGACCGTGATCACCACCCTGCTGGTGCAGGGGGACGCGACCGCCGTGCGCAAGGTCGCCGAGTTGTTCTCCTGACGCACCACCACCTTTCTCACGAGTACCCGGGGCCCGTCCACATCGGACGGGCCCCGGTCCGTCTCGGCCCGTCGTCGCGATTCGGGGAAGGGATGACGGCGAGGGCCGAGCAGTCGGGCTGAGACCGTCGGCTGAACGGCCCGGCCCCAGCCCACCGGTCCGCCGACTCGGCACGGAGAGCAGCAGCAGCGACGGCGTTCCGGGCCTGGCCCGGCAGGCGGGGTTCGGACCCACCAGGCCAGGAAGACAACTCCAGTCACGCAAGCCCTTTCGACACCGGCGTCGAAGGGCTACCGGCGGTGGGGATCCCGCGCCCACTGATTCGCGGGATCCCCACCCATCCCGGACCGGCTGCGCCGACGAGGGGGTGGCCGGCGGCCACGGATCCGGGACTCGTCTGCCGGCTGACCAGGCCGGCAGAAGACATCACAGCGTCGAGTAGCGATCCGAGGACCACTCACCACGCTCTCCAGCGATCCCACGAGTTAGGTGGGAGCGGTGGCGGGGATCCCGCGTCAGCACTTCACGGGATCCCCGCCGGCCCGAACCGGACACACCGGCGAAGGGGCGCCGGTGGCCACAGGCTCGGGACCACATCTGCCGGCGGAGCAGACCGACAGACGGCATAACGGCCGTGACACGGTCGATCCGAGCACCACAGGTCCACGGCCGACTGGAACATCCAGCGGCAACCGATCCGCAAGTAGTCACCGTGACGGCTGGGCAACGGGTTCGATGCGCGCATCGCTCACCCCAAGCCGAACCCTCGCCATGACAAGGGACCGCGGCCGTCCGACTGTTGTGCTTGACCGGACGCGCTGCCGAAACGATCAGCGGCCGGTCGGCCAAGCCACCTCTGCCAGTGGGGGCGGGCAGAGAGTCCAGCGCCGGGGCTCGATCCGAGGGGTGCTCGCCGAGAGGTAAGGGGCCGGGACCCGTCTGGCGGGGACGGGTCCCGGCCGGCCCCGGGCCGTTCGCGGCGACCTGGCCGTGTGGTCGCGGGCGGACGCGGCTCGGGGCGGTGCCTGCCGGGGCGCGCGGCCGGCAGGCGGTCAGGGGGCTCAGGTGGACATGTCGGGCGCCTCCTCGGTGTCGTCGCCCTCGATGTCGATGTGGGCGTCCTCGGCGGCGTCGGCCAGGACCTGCCGGACCTGTTCGGCGGGGATTCCATAGGCGATGGCGCCGTAGAGGAGACCGGCGAGGTTGTGGCCGGGCAGGGCGGACCTCGCTTCCTCAAGGGCGACGTTGGCCATGGCGCCGTCGCCACGCAGGTACGCGCACGCGGCGAGGAGAACGGCGGCCTCCGACCGTTCGGGCGGGGGCAGACACCGGGTGAGTTCGAGCCAGACCTTCTCGGCGGCGGGGGCGACCTGACGGTCCAGTGCATAGCTGAGGCACACGTCCCGGACCCGGTAGTCGGACAGGGCCATGGCGAGGCGCACGAACTCCTCGTCGGTGCTGGGCATGGTGCCGGAGGCGATGGCGGCGCGAATCGTGGCGAGGTGTTGGACGCTGGTGGTGCGGTCGCCCCGGCTGGCGGTGTCGAGCAGGCCGCTGAGCCGGATCATGCGGACCGGATCGGGCGGTTCGAGCAGCCGGATCAGGTCGTCACGGCTGTCGAAGGTCACGTTGCCGGCCAGGGCCATCTCGGCCGCGAGCTCGCTGGCGGCGCTGTCCGGTACCTCGCCCTCGCAGTTCTCGTGCAGGTAGCAACGCCAGGGCACGCCGCCGGATACGGACGGCGTCCACAGGGCGTGCAGCACGGGCACCTTCATGCCCTCCAGGGCGGCGACCGCGCGCCGCATGAGGTCCTCGTGCCGAGGATCGGCTTTGTCGCACACCAGAAGGCACACGGCGGCGTCCGCGTCGTTCTGCCGTACGGGTCTGGTCACGCGTCCGACGAGTGAGCCGTACAACGGCGGCGGCACGAGGTCCATCCGCGCGGTGAGGCCGACCAGACCGTTCTTGACGGTGACCACGACGAACGAGTCCTTGGGGTGGAAACCCATCAGCGACGGGATCGCGGCGATGAGCGCGCCGGCGTCGGTGAGCGTGACGATTCGATCCGAGTCGGGCCGGTCCGACTCGGGCTGCGCCGGGTTGGGCTGGGCCGGGTTGGGGCGTGCGGCGGTGTCCATGCGGCCACATTGCTCGCGGGCGGGACGCGGTGGGAGCGGCGAAGATCGAGATGTGGACAACTCGGATTTTGTCCACAGGCCGGCGCTGGAGAGCTTTTCGGGCCGATTCGGCCGAGGGGGTGTGCTATACGCCCAGGTGTCCGGTGGACGGGCGGGATCGGTGCAGCTCAAGACCGGTGTCGACGAGGTCGACGCGGGCCAGCGCGGTCACCTCGGGTAACGGGACCCAGGCCGCCTTGTCGGTCGAGCCGTCGATCTCGTCCCGCAGTTCGCCGCCGACGATCCTGGCCTCGTAGACGATGCGCAGTGCGTGGAAATCCGTCTCGCCGCCGAACCTCCGGGCGTACCGCCGCCGCATGGTGTGCACGCCGAGCAGGCTCTGCACCTCCGCGCGGTAGCCGGTCTCCTCCGCGACCTCACGCCGCACCGCGTGGAACGGGTCCTCGCCGTGCTCGATGCCGCCGCCGGGCAGCGTCCACAGCTTGCCCTCCGGCCCGACCCAGCGGGCCAGCAGCACGGCGCCGTCCCGCACGCACACCGCGTACGCGGCCACCCTCAACCGCTCGTATGCCATTGCCGCCTCCCAGCCTCAACCCAGGGGTTGATACCGCATTCAACCCGGCTCCCACCTGCGGACCGACGAAATCCGCGCCGCTGGGGACGAGTCTTTGACCCGTGCCGGAGCGGCACGGGGAGATCGAGGAGAGAGCAAATGTCCACGCTGGTGTTGGTCCTGGTCGGCGCGCTGGTGGTGCTGCGGGTGCTCGGCAAGCAGCTGACGGGGTCGTTCGTCACCGCGAAGTCGCTGGCCCTGATGCCGGCCGTCCTGATCGTCATCGGGCTGGGCTCGGCGGCCGCCGCGATCACCGTCGCCCGGCCGAGTGAGATCCTGTTCTTCCTGGTCGACGCCGTGGTCGTAGTGCTACTGGGCATGGCTCGCGGCGCCACCACGCGGCTCAGCATGCGTGACGGCGGGCTGTTCCAGAAGGGCACGGCGCTGACGATCGTGCTGTGGCTGACCACGATCGCGGTGCGCGTCGGCGCCGGCTTCCTCGGCCATGCGCTCGGCGTCGAGGGAGCGTTGACCGCGGCCACCGCGCTGCTGCTGTTCGGCGTCACCATCGCCGCCCAGAATGCGGTGATCTACTTCCGGGCGCAGCAGCAGCGGCTGCCGCTCGCGGCGACCGCGCCCCGCCGCTAGAACCTGCGATGATGACGACCATGTTCGACGATCAGGGCTTCGTACCCCGGGACCGGAGGTACGGGGCCCTGTCGGCGGTCCGGCTGCTGCCGTCGGTGTTCGCGCTGACGCTGTTCCTGCCCCAGAAGTGGGTGCTGGGCGGCACGCCCGTCCTGCCGGAACACCTGCCGTGGCTGATCGTGCTGGCCCTGGTCGTCGTCGCCGGCAACGTGCTGTTGCTGCCGTTCTCCTGGTCGCCGATGGTGCCGCAGGTCGGTCTGCTCACCGTCACGCTGGCCTCGTGCGGCATCCTGCTCCTGCACCCGAACGGCGTGGTGTACGCATTGCCGTTCTGGACGGCGCGGTTGGCGGTCCGCTATCGCGGGCCGCTGAGCTACGTCGTGATAGGACTGTCCATGGTCGGCGCGGGGCTTCCGCAGCTGCTCAAGGACTTCCAGTGGCTGGCCGGGCTGGGCATCGCGCTCGGTGTGCTGGCGCTGGTGCTCCTCACGGCCAACCGCCAGGGCCGTGAGGAGCGGCTGGAGCAGGCGGAGCTGCTGGTGGCGCGGCGGCAGCAGGTGGTGGAGGAACACGCCCGCGCGGCGGCCTTGGCGGAACGGGCGCGGATCGCACGCGAGGTGCACGACGTGCTGGCGCACTCGCTGGCCGGCCTGTCCCTGACGCTGCAGGGCACGCGTCTGATGCTGCAGCGGGACAACGCGTCGCAGGAGGTCATCGACCAGGTGACCAAGGCGCAGAAACTGGCTGCGGACGGTCTCGCGGAGGCACGGCGGGCCGTCGCGGCGCTGCGTGAGGACAAGGTGCCGGACGCACGCGCGATCGCCGACCTCGTCACGGCGTTCCGGCTGGAGTCGGGCGCGACCGCGGAGCTTATCGTCAACGGGGAGCCGCGCGACCTGCCGGCGGAGGCGGCGTCGGCGCTGTACCGCACGGCGCAGGAGGCGCTCACCAACGCGCGCAAGCACGCGCCGGGGGCGCCGGTGAACGCGGTGCTGGACTTCGAGGACGGCCGCACGGTGCTGACCGTCACCGATCACCCGGGGAAGCCGCCCGCGCACGTCACCAGCGGCGGATACGGTCTGTTGGGGATGCGGGAGCGAGCCGAGCTGATCGGCGGAGAACTGGAGACGGGGCCGATGGAGGACGGGTGGCGGGTGCGTCTGGTGGTGCCGGCGTGAGTGATCTGCGGGTGGTGCTCGCCGACGACCAGACGGTGGTCCGCGAGGGGCTGGTGACACTGCTGCGGCTGCTGCCGGGCGTGGAAGTCGTGGGGGCGGCGGCGGACGGGGAGCAGGCGGTCGCGCTGGTGGCGGAGCACCGGCCGGACGTGCTGCTGGTGGATCTGCGGATGCCCAGGTGCGACGGGGTGGAAGCCACGCGGCGGGTGAGGGCTGAGTACCCGCAGACCGAGGTGGTCGTGCTGACGACGTACACCGACGACGACAGCGTGTTGTCGGCGTTGCGGGCGGGGGCAAGGGGGTTCCTGACCAAGGACGCGGACGCGGAGGCGATCGCCAGGGCGCTGCACGCCGCGGCGGCGGGACAGTCCACGTTGGACGGCGAGGTGCAGCGCAGGCTGGTGGAAGCGGCGGCGGGCGGGGCACAGCCGAGCAGGCCGACCGCGGAGCCGGCGGACGGGCTGACGCCGCGGGAGATCGATGTGCTGAGGCTGATCGCGGCGGGAATGTCGAACACGGAGATCGCCCGCAAGCTGGTGGTAAGCGAGGCGACGGTGAAGACGCATGTGAACCACCTGTTCGCGAAGGCCAACCTCCGTGACCGGGCGCAGGCGGTGGCGTACGCGTACAAGACGGGCCTGGTGACGGACTGAGTGGACATCGAGGCGTTCATCGCGGCCCTGCCGAAGGCCGAACTGCACGTGCACCTCGTGGGAGCGGCATCGGTGGACACGGTGCTGGAGCTGGCGCGCCGTCATCCCCTGACCCAGGTGCCGAAGGACCGCGACGAACTGGCGCGGTACTACGAGTTCACGGACTTCCCGCACTTCATCAACGTCTACAGTGCGGTGAACAAGCTGGTGACCACGCCCGAGGACGTGCAGACAATGCTGCTCGGCATCGCGCGCGACCTGGCGGCGAACAACGTCCGGTACGCCGAGCTCACGGTGTCGGCGGTCGCGCACTTCCGGCACGGCATCGGCCCGGACGCGCTGTCCGAGGCGCTGGTGGCCGGCCGGAAGAAGGCTCTCGCCGAGCACGGCGTGGAGCTGGCGTGGATCTTCGACGTGCCGATGCCGTCGGACCACCGCGAGGGCTACAGCACCCTGGAGTACGTGCTCGACCAGTGGCCGGAGGGCACAGTGGGCCTCGGGCTGGCCGGGCTGGAGGCGCCGTACCCCCGCAAGAGCTTCACGGCGGCGTTCCAGGAGGCGAAAGCCGCCGGGCTGCGCAGCCTGCCGCACGCGGGTGAGACGACGGGCCCCGAGGAGATCTGGGCGGCCCTGCGGGATCTCGGTGCGGAGCGCATCGGGCACGGCGTCAGCGCGACCAGCGACGCGAAGCTCCTCAAGCACCTGGCGGAGACCGGAATCCCGCTGGAGGTGTCGCTGACGTCGAACGTCTGCACCAAGGCGGTGCCGTCGCTGGCCGAGCACCCGCTGCCGCGGCTGCTGGACGCCGGCGTGACGGTCACGCTGAACACCGACGACCCGGGCATGTTCGGCACCGACCTCAACCGCGAGTACCTGCTGTGCCACGAGGTGTTCGGGCTCGGCCGGTCCGAACTGGCGGACCTGGCGCGCAACGCGGCGCGAGCGGCGTTCTGCTCGGAGCAGACGAGGTCACGCCTGCTCGAGGGCATCGATGCGGTCGAGCGCGCGGCGTCCGAGCAGTAGCAGGCCGGCCAGCAGCACTACGGCGGCGACGGCGGCCAGCCAGGACCACCGCTGGTACGCCTCGCTCGCGCCGTAGCCGACGGCCACCCACACCAGGCCCCACGTCGCCGCGGACGGCAGGTTCCACGGCAGGAACCGCCGGTACGGCAGGCCGGCAGCGGCGGCGAACCGCGGCGTGAGCGTCCGCGCCCCGACCACCCACTGCCCGACCAGCACCGCGGAGCCGCCGAACCGGCCCAGCACGGCCCGCGCCCGCTGTCCCTTGGCGCTGGTGAGCCAGCGACTGCTGAGTGCCCCGGGCCGGTAGCGGCCGGCGGCGAAGGACAGGTTGCTGCCCACCAGCGCCGCCACCATGCCCACGGCGAGCGCCACCGACAGCGGGACCACGCCGCTGTCGGCGACGACACCGAGCGTCAGCAGGGCGCTGGAGCCGGGCAGCACAACGCCGATGACCAGGGCCGCCTCGGCGACCACGAGCAGGCCGATCGCCAGCACGAACAGCGGGCCGGGCAGGCCGACGAGCAGGTCAGCCAGCATCGTCGCCCATGGTCGGCCGCCGGCAGACGTAGCTGATCGCGGGCGGCACGTTGGCCCACACCACCCGGGACACGATCACCTCGTCGAAGCTGCGGTCCAGCAGCGCGCGGAACCGCCGCGCCTGCTTCATGCCCAGCGCGTGCACGTACGCGAACGTGGTGAACGCGCCCGCGGGCGTCAGCACCGCGCCGACCTGGCGCAGGATGGCGCGCTGCAGGTCCTCCGGGAACAACGCCCACGGCAGGCCGCTGATCACGGCGTCGACCTGCTCGACACCGCGGTCGGCGAGCAGCTTGCCCAGCTCGGACGCGTCGCCGTGGACCACGTCCAGCCGCGGGTAAGTGGACCGCAGGTGCTCGACCAGCGTGCCGTCGAGCTCCACGGCCAGGTGCCGGCCGCCCGCCGGGATCCGGCGCTGCACGGCCTTCGTCGCCGATCCAGTGCCCGGCCCCAGCTCGACCACGGTGGGCGCGCCGGTGCTGGGCACGACCGTGGCCAGGAGGCCGGCGAGCGCGGGTCCGCTGGGGGCGATCGCGCCGACTGCGGCCGGTTGGCGGCGAACGGCCCCGAGGAAGACCCGGAGGTCATGGAACGGCTGCGTCATGCCGACCATGGTGCCCGGTCCCGCGCTGTGCTCGCGTCAAACCCCGGTCTCGCGTCCGCGCCGCTGAGATCATCCTCAGGGTTGACCCACGGAAAACCGGTCGCCAGACGCCGGCCCTGTGATCCAGATTGGCCGCATGACCGAACTGGGAACAGTGCTGGTGACGGGCGTCGGGCGCACGATCGGGATCGGCGCGACGGTGGCCGCTGACCTGGCAGAAGCCGGCTGGGACGTCGCGATCAGCCACTGGCGTCCCTACGACGAGAAGATGCCGTGGGGGGCGGATCAGGACGCACAGCGAGAACTGACCGATCGGATGACGGCCGCGGGTGCGCGGTCGGCGGTGATCGAGGCCGACCTGAGCGATCCGGCCGCCCCGGCCCGGCTGTTCGACGAGGTCGAACGCGAGCTGGGCGTCGTCACCGCCCTGGTCATGTGCCACTGCGAGTCGGTCGACTCGGGGTTGCTCGACAGTTCAGTTGAGAGTTTCGACCTCCATTTCGCGGTCAACGCCAGGGCGACCTGGCTGCTGATCAAGGAGTACGGGCAGCGCTTCCGCGGCCCGCACGGCACCGGCCGGATCCTCGCCTTCACCAGCGATCACACCGCCGGCAACATGCCCTACGGGGCCAGCAAGGGCGCGCTCGACCGGATCACGCTCGCCGCGACCCACGAGCTCGCGCACCTGGGCGTGGCGGCCAACGTGATCAACCCGGGGCCGGTGGACACGGGCTGGATGACGCCGAAACAGCTGAGCGACGTCGAGCAGGTCACCCCGCTCAACCGGGTCGGCACCCCACAGGACTGTGCGAACCTCGTGACGTTCCTGTGCTCGCCGAAGGGCGGCTGGATCAACGGCCAACTGCTCTACAGCAACGGCGGCTTCAAGTAGACAGATAGCGCGAGAACCAGTCGCTGAACGCCTCGTCCACGCGGCGGGCGTCCTCGTTCTGCGGGGCCGGCTCGATGCCCGGCTCCGCGGCGAGGGCGTGCTCCATGCCGGGAATGTCGATCAGTTCAGCATTGGACACGGTAGCGAGCCGGCCGAGCGGCTCGCGGAACTCGGGCTCGTCCTCCTCGCCGCGGACGAGCAGCAAGGCCAGATCCGGATGCCGCTTGCGGAGCTCATCGGCGCGTGCGACGAAGTCCATCCGCGCCGCGACGGCTCGCGACTCATCGGTCCACGGATAGGGCCTGCCGAACCACTTCGCCACGCCGTCGGTGACGCGTTCCAGCTGCACCACCGGATTCACCAGCGCCGCGGCGATCACGTCGACGTCCTGCTCGGTGAGGACCTGCAACGCCACGGCGCCACCCGCTGAGCCACCGAACAGTCCGAGCGGTCCATCGGTCCCCAACTGTGACCGCAGCTGGCCCAACGCGGCCGGGAACTCACCGGACGCGGTGCTGACGATCGGGTCGATCAGCTTGAGCACGTAGTCCTCGGCGGCGCGGCGGGTCACCTCCCGCTGCTCGCCGTACTCGGGCAGTCGCAAGTAGACCCGCCAGGCCGGCACAGCGGCCATCGGCAGCGCGGCTGCCATCGCCGCCTCGCTGCGCGGCGGATCCATCAGGTGCCAGCCGACCACCAGCGGCGTGGCGTCGGTCGGCCGTTCCGGCGGGCGGGCGAGGAACGGCACTCCGGCGGCGGTCCCTCGGATCATTTCGTCCATGGGCCCACCCTCGCAGAGGGGTCTGACAATTCCGGCCCGGGCGCTTCCTGAGAGCATCGTGAAATGTCTCTGTCGGTTCCCGGTCGACGGGGATGGACGACGTCCGCACCCCGTTTGACCAGGCATGAGACGTCTTCCAGCCACGCTGGCTCTGCTCGCGGCGACCGTCGCGGTGGGCACCGCGCTGCTGGCGTCGACCCCGGCCACGGCGACGCTCGCCGCCGAGCGCGAGACGATGCCGCCGCCCACGACCACCACAACCACGACAACAGCGCCGACAACCACCACCACTACGACGACAACCCCGACCGTGCCGCCGGAGACGATCGGCGAGCTGGTGGACAAGGCCGTCAACAGCGTCGTCCCGGGTACCCGCGTCAGTGTGCTGGCCGTCGACACCGACAGCGACCAGCCCGTCGCCAGCTACGACGCGACCACCCCGATGTACACCGCGTCCGTGGTGAAGCTGCTGATCGCCATCGACGTGCTGCACAGCCAGAACTGGGCGCCGGACGACGCGACCGCCGCCACGCTGGAGCAGATGATCTCCTACAGCGACGACGACATCGCCGACGACCTGTGGGACGAGGACGGCGGCAACTCGATCGTACCGCGGATGGCCTCGCTGATCGGCCTCACCGGCACGCAGCCGCCGGACGACCCGACGCAGTGGGGCGAGGCGACGATGTCCGCGCAGGACGTCGTCAAGACGTACCAGTTCATCCAGGACGACATCCCCGCGCCGGCGCAGGACGTGCTGATGACCGGCATGACCAAGGCGGCCGCGACCGCTGCAGACGGATTCCAGCAGTACTTCGGCATCCCGAACGGCCTGCCGGGCAGCTCGTGGGCGATCAAGCAGGGCTGGATGCTGCTCATGTCGACGACGGTCCTCGACACCACCGGCATGGTCGGCCTCGGCCCGACGATGCCCTACGCCGTGGCCATCATGACCGAGTTGCCGGCCGGAACGTCCTGGACGGCCGGTACGAATGCGGTCACTGCTGGCGCTGCCGCACTCAAGGCCGCCTTCGTTCGCTGATGAGGTCCGCCGTCGTGACGCCCGACAGCGCACCGCGCAGCGTTGGAGCCGCCTGCACGAGCTGCTGTGTGTACGGATGTTGCGGCTCGCGGTAAACCCGTTCCACATCACCGATTTCCACCAGCTCGCCCGACCGCAGCACGGCCACGGTGTCGCAGACGTGCCGGATCACCGACAGGTCGTGGGAGACGAAAACGAGAGTCAACGCGAACTGGTCGACCAGGTCCGCCAACAGGTTCAAGATCTGCGCCCGCACGGAGACGTCCAGCGCGCTCACGGGTTCGTCGGCCACCAGGACGCGAGGCTGCGGCGCCAGGGCGCGGGCCAGCGAGATGCGTTGCCGCTGTCCACCGGAGAACTGGTGCGGGAACCGCTGACCGACGTCCGCCGGCAACCCGACGGCTTCCAGCAACTCGGCAACACGCTTGTCCCGCCCCGGGATCCGTTGTGCCATCAGGGGTTCGGCGATGATGTCCCGCACCCGCATCCGCGGGTCGAGCGAGCCCATCGGGTCCTGGAACACGACTTGGAGGTCGCGCCGCAGGAACGACAGCTGCCGCTCGGACCGGCCGTTCACACGCTGGCCGTCGAACGTCACCGTGCCGGCGGTCGGCTGGTCGAGGCCGGCAATCAGCCTGACCAGCGTCGACTTCCCGGAGCCGGATTCGCCGACGATGCCGAACCGCCGGCCCGATTCGATCTCGAACGACACGTCCCGCAGCGCGTCCACCTCGGCCCGCGGCCCGAACGCCGAGGTCCGCGACCGGCGGTAGACGCGGCCCAGGTTCTCCACCTTGATCATTCGTCGCCTCCGACCGGGTGCCAGCAGGCGTGTCCATGTTCCGGTTCGCCGAACCAGGGTGGCTGCACGCGGCACTGGTCGTCGGCGCGCGGGCAGCGGTTTCGGAACACGCACCCGCTGGGGAACTGGCCGGCGGCCGGCACGGAGCCGGCGATGGCGTGCAGGCGGCCGTGCATGTCGACAGCCTCCAAATCGGAGGCGTCGAGCAAACCCTTGGTATACCGGTGTTTCGGTGCGGTCAGCACCTCGGCGACCGGACCGGACTCGACGATCCGGCCGCCGTACATCACCAGCACGCGCTCGCAAACAGTTGCCACCACGGCGAGATCGTGCGTGATGAACAGCAGCGCGGCGCCTCTTTCCTTGGCTCCCTTGACAATCAGGTCGAGTAGCTGCGCTTGCACCGTGACGTCCAGCGCGGTGGTAGGCTCGTCGCAGATCAGCACATCCGGGTCATTGGCGAGAGCGATGGCCAACAGCACGCGTTGCCGTTGCCCGCCGGAAAGTTGGTGCGGATAGGCCCTTCCCAGTTCAGCGACATCCCGCAGGCGCACCTGCTCCAGCAACCGTAGGGCATCCCGGTGCGCGGCGGCGCGATCCCTTGCCGTGCGGTGGATCAACCGGGCTTCCGCGACCTGGTCGATGACCCGCATCGAGGGATTCAACGCGGTCATGGGCTCCTGGAACACCATGGCCAACCGAGATCCACGTAGCGTGGAAAGGAGGCTTTCCGGTGCTCCGACAAGGTTTTCGCGCACGCCATCGAGCCGGACCGAGCCCGCCGCACTGACGTCGTCCGGCAGCAGACCGAACACCGCCGACGCCGTCAGCGACTTACCCGAGCCCGACTCGCCTATCAGCCCGACCCGTTCCCCACCGCCGACCGTGAAGGAGACGTCACTGACCAGAGGCAGTTCGCCGAACGCGACGTTGAGACCGTCAACCTTGAGCACGCCGGCCCTCCAACCTCGGGTCGAAGCGATCGCGCAGGCCGTCGCCCAGCAGAGTGAAGCCCAACACCGCGACGGCGATCGCCACGCCCGGCACGATCAGCAGCCTCGGTTGCACGGCGAGGAGTTCCTGCGACTCCTGCAGCATGCGACCCCAGGACGGTGTCGGCGGCTGCGTCCCGAGACCGAGGTAGGACAGGGCGGCCTCGGCCAGCACGGCGATGCCGAACGACACCGAGCACTGCACGATGATCAGCCCGGCGATGTTCGGCAGCACGTGCCGCACGGAGATCGCCAGGCCGGTGCGGCCGGCGGAGCGGGCGGCGAGCACGTATTCCGTGTTCAGCACCTGCAACGCGGAGCCGCGGGCGAGGCGGGCGAACGACGGCACGGTGGCGATGCCGATGGCGATCATGGCGGTCAGCGTGCTGGCCCCGAACGCGGCGCCGAACATGATCGCCAGCAGCAGCGCCGGGAACGCGAGCACGATGTCGTTGGCCCGCAACACGATCTCGCCGAGCCACCGGGGTCCGGTCGCCGCGAACACACCGAGCGGGGTGCCGATGATCGCGGCGACGCCGACCGCGACAACGCCGACGTACAGCGTGGTCCGCGCGCCGACCATGAGCTGGCTGACGAGGTCACGACCGAACCGGTCCGTGCCGAGCCAGTGGGCGCCGCTCGGGCCTTGCAGCCGCAGCGCCGCGTCGACCTGGGTCGGGTCGAACGGCGTCCACAGAAAGGAGATCAGCGCCGCGAGCACGATCAGCCCGACCAGCACGGCCCCGATCACGAGGTTCCTCACCGCGCCCTCCGCAGCCTCGGGTCGACAACGGTGTAGAGCACGTCGACGAGGAGGTTGACCACCAGCACCGCCGCCACCAGCACCATCACCACGTCCTGCACGACGATCAGGTCGCGGCTGCCGACGGCATCGAGCAGCATGCTGCCCAGTCCGGGGATGACAAACACCCGCTCCACGACCACGGCGCCGATGAGCAGCGTCGCCAGTTGCAGGCCGAGCACCGTCACCACGGGCACGGCCGCGTTGCGAAGCCCGTGCCGGATCAGGGCTTGCGCCGGTCGAAGGCCCTTCGCCCTCGCAGTACGGAGGTAGTCCTCACGGAGAACGTCGAGCACCGCCGAGCGCACGTACCGGGTCAGCACCGCTGCCTGTACGAGCCCGAGCGACAGTGCCGGCAGCACCAGGCCTTTCAGGAAAGCCACCGGATCCGCGTCCGGCGGCGTCCAACCACCAGAAGGGAGGATCCGTAGCGACACAGCGAAGATCTCGACGAGCACGATGCCGGCCAGGAAAGCGGGAATCGCCGCGCCGAGCTGGCTGAGGCCGGACACGACCGTGCCGGATGCCCTGCGGTGCCTGGCGGCCGCGAGCGTGCCGAGCGGGACGGCGACGATCACCGCCACCACGGTGGCCGCGCCGACCAGCCACAGCGTGACCTCGAACCGGTCGACCAGCTGCGGGCCGATCGCGTCGCCGGTGACGTAGGAACGCCCGAAGTTCCCAGTGAACAGGCCGCCGATCCAGTCGGCGTACTGCACCGGCAGGGGCCGGTCGATGCCGAAGGCGTGCCGGGTCTGCGCCAGGAGTTCCGGGGTGGCGTTGACGCCCAGCGCGACCTGTGCGGGATCGCCCGGCAGGACCGCCATGAACGCGAAGACGACGATGGAGGCGATTGCCAATGTGAGCAGGAAGATGCCGGTCCTGCGGAGTACCACCATCAGGCCCTCCCCAGTGCCGACAGGTCGAACGCCTCGCCCACCTGGTTGGGCGGCAGGCCGGTGATGCCCTTCTTGGCGACGATCAGGTTGGGCAGCAGGAACAGCCAGTCGGCGGCCGCGTCGGCGTTGATCGTCCGCGCCACCTGCTTCATGTCGGCGATCTGCTGCTCGGGCGTGCCGGTGTCGGCCTCGGCCAGCAGCTGCGTGACGGTCGGGTTGCTGTAGCCCCAGTAGTACTTGGGGTTCCCGAAGGTCACGATGTCGCGGGCCTCGACGTGGGCGACGATCGACATGTCGAAGTCGTGGCCGGTGAACACCTGTTTCAGCCAGACCGCGGGGAAGTCCAGTTCCTCGATGCTCACCGTCACGCCGATCGCGGCGAGCTGGGAGCGGATCACCTGGGCCGAGTCGACAGCATAGGGCAGGTTCGGGATGCGTAGCCGGAGGGTGAGGTGCTGCTGGCCGGCGTCGGCCAGGAGTTGCTTCGCCTTGGCCGGATCGTAGGGATACACCGTGGACAGGTCCTCGTACCAGGGGTCCGAGGGCGGGACCATGCTGCCGATCAGCAGGCCCTTGCCCGCCCACGCGGTGTCCAGCAGGGCCTTGCGGTCGATCCCGAACGTCAGCGCCTGCCGGACCCGCTTGTCGTTCAGCGGCGCCTTGGCGTTGTTGAACGACAGGACCACCTCGGCGGTGGTCGTGCCCTGGATCGTGGTGAACCGCTCGTCGCTGGCGAACTGGGCCAGGGAGTCGGGCGCCTGCACGGAGCTGATCACGTCGATCCCGTTGCTGAGCAAGGCGTTGTTCAGGGCGGTCGGGTCCTGGAAGTACTTCAGGACGACCCGGCCGTAGGCCGGTTTCGGGCCCCAGTAGCCGGGATTGGCCTTGAGCACGAGGGAATCGCCGCGGTTGAAGCGGTCGAGCTGGTACGGGCCGGTGCCTACGGGGGTGGTGGCGAGGTCGCGCACGCCGTTCGGCGCGAACATCGCGCCGACGCGGCTGGCCATCGTGAACAGCCAGCCGTTGCTGGGCTGCTTCAGCACCACCCGCGCGTGTCTCGGGTCGACGGCCTCGACGTGGTCGACCACGGTCATCGCGGACTTCAGCGAGATGGTCCAGTCGGTGCGGACGCGGTCGATGCTGAACTTGACCGTGTCGGCGGTGAACGGCTCGCCGTCGGTGAACGTCACGCCCGGGCGGAGCTGAAAGTCGTAGGTGCGGCGATCCGGGCTGACCGTCCAGGACGTGGCCAGCTGGGGCACGATCGCGCCGTTCGCGTCGAGGTGAACCAGGCCCTGGTAGACGTTGTCGAGCAGGGCCTGCGGGATCGCGGCGCCGTCGGTACGGGTGAAGTCCAGGTTGGCGGGCGCGGCGGAGAAGCCGATGGTGATCGAGTCGGCGCTCGGCGACGAGTAGGCGGTCGAGCCCGCCGAGCAGCCGGCGAGGGCGGCGACCAGCGTCAGGGCGAGCAGCGCGCGGAGCACGGTGATCACCCTAGCCAGGGCGACGCGCGGTGTCCCGCTATGTGGGCGGTGTGCCTGGTTCTCGCCGGCTGTGTGGCTGCGGTCGCGCCGTGCGGGGCGCTATGCCGTCCTCGCGCGTGACTGGCCGAGATCCGTGCTCTCGCGGATCTGGAGGGTGTGGCGGGCGGTGATCTCGCGGGGCGGCGCGTCCAGGCCGTTGACGCGTTCCAGCAGCATGGTGACCGCCGCCTCGGCGATCTGTGCCTTGTCGGGGGCGACGGTGGTGAGGGTCGGCGTGCTGAACCGGCCGTCCTCGATGTCGTCGACGCCGACGATCGCGACGTCCTCGGGCACGCGCAACCCTGCCGCGAGCAGGGTGCGCAGGGCGCCCAGGGCCAGCAGGTCGTTGAAGCAGAACACGGCGTCCGGCGGTTCGGCCAGGGACAGCAGCAGGCGCATCGCGGCGGCGCCGTCGGGCCGGTGGTACGACTCGGCCGGCACCACCAGCTCGGGGTCGAACTCGATGCCGGCGGCGGCCAGCGCGTCCCGGTAGCCCTGCAGCCTGACGTTGGCGGTGCCGGCGGCGGACACGTGCTGGTCGCCGATGGCGGCGATGCGCCGCCGGCCGAGGCTCAGCAGGTGCTCGGTGGCCTCGCGGGCGGCGGTCACGTTGTCGATCGCGACCAGGTCGGCGGTGCCGGGCCCGACCTGCTCCCCCAGCAGCACCAGCGGCAGGTCGGCGCGCATCGCCGCCAGGTACTCGGCGTCCAGGGCGAGGGGGCTGATGATCAGGCCGTCGATGGTCCGTGACCGGGCCGCGGAGGAGGTGAGCCGCTCACGGTCACCGCGGCCGCCGGTCTGGTCGATGAGCACCGACCAGGATTCCCGCTCGGCGGCCCCGATGACCTCCTCGGCCAGTTCGGCGAAATACGGGATGCCCAGCTCCGGCAGGGCCAGGCCGATGATGCCGGACCGGCCGTAGCGCAGGTGCCGGGCGGTCAGGTTGGGGCGGTAGCCGAGCTGGTCGATGGCCTCGCGGACGCGGCTGCGGGTGGCCTCGCTGACGTGCCGGTAGTCGTTGACCACGTTGGAGACGGTTTTCACCGAGACCCCGGCCAGTCTGGCCACGTCCTTCAGGCTGGCGCCCACCCGCACCTCCTCGCACCGAGGTCATCTTCCCTGTGCCCGACTGTACGGCTACCCTCGTCAGGGGCGGGTTTACAACGTTGCAAACCGAGGAGGCCGCCCGTGGACCGTCGCACGTTCATCCTGGCCGGCACGGCGCTGGCGACAGCGGCCTGCTCGGGGCCGGCGGGCCTGGCCTACTGGGACCTGTTCAGCGGCGGCGACGGCAGCCGCATGATGGACATGGTCGGGGCGATCGGCACCCGGCTCGACGCGGTCACGCTGGCCTGGGGCACGCCGTACTACACGAAGCTGGCCATGGCGGCGGCCGGCGGTCGCGCCCCGGACCTGGCGATCCTGCACCTGTCCCGGTTGCCCGGCTTCGCGCCGATGGGCCTGCTCGACCCGTTCGACGACGACCTGCTCGCGGCGCACGGCCTCACCCAGGACCGCTTCCCACCGGCGGTCTGGAACCGTGCGCGCTCCGACGGCCGGACCTACGCCGTGCCGCTGGACACGCATCCACTGGTGCTCTTCTACAACACGGAACTGTGCGGCAAGGCCGGCCTGCTGGAAAACGGCCGCCTGAGGCCGATCCGCGGCCCCGAGCAGCTGTTGGCGGCGTTCGACAAGGCCGGGCTCGCGCTCGCGGCGGCGCGGGACGTGAACCCGTGGCGGCTGTTCTGGACGCTGTACCGCCAGCAGAACGGCCAGGGCCTGCTCGACGACGCCAAGGCGCTGACGGCCCTGCGATTACTCGGGAAGATCGGCGCCACCACGAGATTCACCGACAACAACGCGGCGGTCGCGTTGTTCGGCAGCGGCCAGGCCGGATTCTTCTGGAACGGTGAATGGGAGCTGCCGACCTTCCAGACCCAGCACACGCCGTTCGACGTGGCCCCGTTCCCGCAGGTCTACGACCGGCCGGCGGTGCACGCCGACTCGCATGCGTTCGTGCTGCCGCACCAGCGAAGCAGGGATCCGCAGCTAACGGCGCAAACGATTTCCGCCGTGGCCGAGCTCATCGGCCAGAGCCTGACCTGGGCCCGTGGCGGCCACATCCCGGCCTATCAGCCGGTCGCCGCCTCGCAGGCGTACCTCAAGCTGTTACCGCAGGCCAATTACCGGTCAGCGGCGGCGGAGGTCGAACTGGATCCGCCGGTGTGGTTCGCCGGAGCGGCGTCGGACCTGCAGAGCGCAGCCGGCGCGACGATCGGGGCCGTGTTGGGCGGCACGAAGTCGCCCGAGGTGGCGCTGGGTGAACTCAAGGCGACCTTGGTACGCCTCCGGAACACGCCGAAGCCGGCATGAAACGGTCGGGGTTCTGGTTCGTGGCGCCGTTCCTGGTGCTCTACGTCGCCTTCCTGGTCGTGCCGATGCTGGTCGGCCTGGGCGCGAGCGTCACCGACCAGGGCATCACCGGCCACGCCAAGTTCGTCGGCGGGGCCAACTACCTGGAGCTGTTCCGGGACCCGGCCGTGTGGAGCTCGCTGTGGCACACACTGATCTTCACGGTGACCAGCACGCCGGCGATCGTGCTCGTCGGGCTGGGCATGGCGTTGCTGGCCAACCGCGCGGTGCCGGAGCGCTGGCTGTACCGGCTGGCGTTCTTCGCGCCGTACCTGCTGCCGGTGTCCGTGGTGGTGCTGATCTGGAACTGGCTCTACCAGCCCGGTTTCGGCCTGATCAACGACCTGCTGACCCGACTGGGACTGGGTGAGGTCGGCTGGCTGTCCACCGACGGCATGGCGATGACCTCGATCGTGATCACCACGGTGTGGTGGACCGCCGGCTTCGGATTCCTGCTCTATCTGGCGGCGCTGCAGGAGATCCCCCGGCAGCTCTATGAAGCCTCGGCGCTGGACGGTGCGACGCCGTTGCAGCAGCTGCGCCGGATCACCATGCCGCTGCTGTCCCGCACCCACCAACTGGTGATCGTGCTGCAGATCCTGGCGTCGCTGAAGGTGTTCGACCAGATCTACCTGCTCAGCGGCCAGGGCGGCATCCCGGGCGTGCGCAGCATCGTGCAGTACATCTACGAGAGCGGCTTCACCCGGTTCCGCGTCGGATACGCCTCGGCGATCTCGTATGTGTTCTTCGCGCTGATCGCTGTGATCGCGCTGGTGCACTTCCGGCTCACGGCGGAGAAGCGATGAGGGCACTGGCCGCCGTGCTGGCGGTGATCTGGCTGGTGCCGCTGGCGTGGACGCTGGACACGGCGTTGAAGCCGGAGTCGGAGACCACGCGGATCCCGGTGAGCTGGTTCGTGCCGGGCATGAGCCTGGACGCGTTCGGGCGGGTGTTCGGCGACGGGGAGGTGCTGGCCTGGCTCGGCAACAGCCTGCTGGTCGGCGTCGCCGTCACGGTGCTGACCGTCGCCGTGACCAGCCTGGCCGCCTTCGGCCTGTCCCGGACCCGGTTCCGCGGCCGCTCGTTCGTGCTGGCGCTACTGGTCGCCGGCGTCGTGGTGCCGCCGCAGGTGCTGATCGTGCCGCTGTTCGCCGAGATGGTGGGCCTCGGGATCGCCGACACGTACTGGGCGCTGGTGCTGCCGCAGGTGGTGTTGCCGGCGATGGTGTACGTGTTGAAGAAGTTCTTCGACGGTGTGCCCAGGGAGCTGGAGGAGGCGGCGGTGATCGACGGCGCGGGACGGCTGCGGGTGTACTGGAGCCTGATGCTGCCGCTGGCCCGGCCGGCGCTGGCCGCCGTCGCCATCTTCACCTTCGTCACCACGTGGAACAACTTCCTGTGGCCGTTCGTGGCCGTCAGCGACCCGCATCTGATGACCTTCCCGGTGGGGCTGGCGACCGTGCAGAGTTCCTACGGAGTCCGGTACGCCCAGGTGCTGGCCGCCGCACTGCTGGGCGGGCTGCCGTTGGTGGCCCTGTTCCTGGCGTTCCAGCGGCAGCTGGTGACCGCGATCAAAGGATGAGAACACGGTGCGACAGGCACGACTGACGCTCGACCCCGGCTTCGCCGTCGGCGAGGTGGACCCGCGGCTGTTCGGCTCGTTCGTCGAGCACATGGGCCGCTGCGTGTACACCGGCATCTACGAGCCGGGCCACCCGGCCGCCGACGAGGACGGCTTCCGCGCCGACGTGCTGGAGCTGGTGCGGGAGCTGGGCGTGACGGTGGTCCGCTATCCCGGCGGCAATTTCGTGTCGGGCTACCGGTGGGAGGACGGGGTCGGGCCGCGCGGCGAGCGGCCGAGCCGGTTCGACCTGGCCTGGCGGCAGATCGAGACGAACGAGTTCGGGCTGAACGAGTTCATGACGTGGTCGCGCAAGGCCGGCGTGGCGCCGATGATGGCCGTCAACCTCGGGACGCGCGGCGTGCGCGAGGCGGCGGACCTGGTGGAGTACTGCAATTTCCCCGGCGGCACCGCGCTTTCCGACCTGCGGGCCAAGCACGGCCATCCGGAGCCGCACGGGGTCTCGTTGTGGTGTTTGGGAAACGAGTTGGACGGCCCGTGGCAGACCGGGCACAAGACGGCGCACGAGTACGGCCGGCTCGCCAACGAGACCGCGAAGGCGATGCGCATGGTCGACCCCAGCATCGAGCTGGTGGCATGCGGGAGCTCGAACAGCGGGATGCCGACGTTCGGGTCGTGGGAGGCGACCGTGCTCGAGCACACGTACGACAACGTCGACTACGTGTCGCTGCACGCGTATTACGAGGAGCACGACGGCGACCTCGGCAGCTTCCTGGCCAGCGCCGTCGACATGGATCATTTCATCGGCTCCGTGGTGGCCACCTGCGACCACGTCGGCGCGAAACTCCGCAACCGCAAGCGGATCCGGCTGTCGTTCGACGAGTGGAACGTCTGGTACATGGGCCGTTTCGTGGGCGAGAAGAACCTCGCCGCGGAGCGGGTGCCGCGCCTGATCGAGGACAACTACCACGTGGCCGACGCCGTGGTGGTCGGCTCGTTGTTGATCACCTTGCTGCGGCACGCCGATCGTGTCGGCGTGGCTTGCCAGGCGCAGCTGGCCAACGTCATCGCACCCATCCTCACCGAGCCGGGCGGCGGTTCGTGCCGGCAGACCATTTTCTTCCCGTTCGCCCATGCCGCCCGGCATGCGCGGGGGCGGGTGCTGCGCGTCGAGCCGGACTCGCCGCGCTACGACACCGCCCGGTTCGGCGACGTGCCTTTGCTGGAGGCCGTGGCCACCCAGGACGGGGACGAGGTGGTTCTGTTCGCCGTGAACCGGTCGGTGGAGGATTCGTTGGCGTTGACCGCGAATGTCCGTGCGCTGCCGGGGTTGTCGGTGGTGGAGCACGTGGTGTTGGCCTCGGACGACCGGACCCTGACCAACACCGTCGCCGAGCCCGACCGGGTGCTGCCGCGGCGGGTCGACGGCGCGTCCGTTGTGGACGGTGAGCTGACCGCCGAGCTGCCGGCGCTGTCGTGGAACATGATCAGGTTGAGCAGCCCCCAAATCCGGCCTACCGCCTAGCGCCGACACGTCGCGGTCCATGATCGAAATGAGCAGCCCCCGAATCAATCCAACCAGGTGAAGCTGGGAGCCCCGGCGCAGCGAGCGTCGCCGGGGCCGCGTTGCCAGGTTCGTGTGGTTGGATTGAAACGGGGGCTTTGCTGTTCCGGCCGCTCAGTCGACCCGTCGGCGAGAGCCGGCGCGCTCTGGCCCACGCCGCTGCACGTCGGCGAGAGCCTGCGGCGAGCCTGGTCCGGTTGACGGATCAGAAGGCCAGCCGGCCGATGTCGGCGGAGTGTCCCGCCTGCGGGATCATTCGCCGAGCGTGTCGATGAGGCGTTCAGTGCCCTGGACCAGCCAGTTCGGTGCGTCGTGCAGACGGTCCCACAGCGCGGATCGCACCGCGCGGACCAGGGCCCAGCGGCGAGCCCGCTCGCGGTCGATGCCGGCCGCCTCGCAGAAGACTTCCAGCGAGCGCTCGTGCTCGGAGGTGAGCAGCAGCCGCGGGCTGTGGATCACGGTGAAGGCGTCGTAGGCGGGATCGCCGACGACGCCCTTGGGATCGATGGCCAACCAGGGTTCGCGGTCGCCGGCCAGCACGTTGGCGTCGTGCAAGTCGCCGTGGACCAGAGTTTCGGGATGGTCGAGCTCCCGCATGGCGGCGGTGGCCGCGTCCAGCACCCGCCGGGGCAGCGGATGCCCGAGTTCGGCCGAGTCGGCGAGCATCTCGGCCTCCCAGCCGGCGACCTGGTCGCGCAGCCGCGGCAGGCCGGCCGGCGCCTCGACGGCCAGGCGCCGGGACAACTCGCCAAGAACGCCGACGGCCTGGTCGTTGTCGGTGACGTCGGCGAGCGTGCCGGGACCCGCACGTTCCAGCAGCATCGCGAACCGCGCGTCGTCACGGTCGAACAGACGCACCGCGCCGCGGCCGTTCCAGGCGGCGAACGCGTCGGGTTCGTGAACATTGCCAGGGTGCGGAAAGGACATCTTGATCGCCGCGGACGGCAGGTCGGAACGCCGCACCGGCAGCACGATCCCGACGGCACCGTGCGAAACCGGCCCGTCCGGCACACAGTCCCAGCGTTGCAGCAGTTCGTCCGCGATGGCCGGCAGCTCGCTGAGCCAGGCCCGGCCCGCGTCGCCTTCGCGGAGAGCCGTCGCGTGGGCAAAAGCCTTCGGTACGTCGATCATGTGTTCCGACACTAGATTGCCACAACGACCTTGAGCTCCTAGCGTCGCGGGCATGGCTACCGTGAATGCCGCCGTCGTCCAGGCCGCCGCGCCGCTGTTCAACACGCCGGCGGCGCTGTCCAAGGCGAAGATGCTGATCCGGGAGGCGCGCGCCGACATCGTGGTGTTGCCGGAGGCGTTCCTGGGCGGCTACCCGAAGGGCCTGGACTTCGACATCACGGTGGGCCGCCGCACCGACGCGGGCCGCGACCTGTTCCGCCGCTACCACGCGTCGGCGATCGAAGTGCCCGGTCCGGAAGTGGACGCGCTGGCGGCGCTGACCCAGGAGCTGCGTTGCCACGCGGTGGTGGGGGCGGTCGAGCGCCAGCGGGGAACGCTGTACTGCGTGGCGTTGTTCTTCGGGCCGACCGGCTACTTGGGACTGCACCGCAAGCTGATGCCCACGGCGGCCGAGCGTTTCCTGTGGGGCCAGGGCGACGGCTCCACGCTCCCAGTGATCGACACGGGTTCAGCGCGGATCGGCGCGGCCATCTGCTGGGAGAACTACATGCCGCTGTTCCGCACGGCCATGTACGCCAAGGGCGTCGACCTGTGGTGCGCGCCCACCGTGGACGATCGCGACCAGTGGCAGGCGAGCATGCGCCACATCGCCCTGGAGGGCCGATGCTTCGTATTGAGCGCCAACCAGTTCCTGCGCCGCGACGCACTGCCGGCCGACCTGCGCCCGGTGCAGGGCGACGCCCCGGAGACGGTGCTGATCGGCGGTGGCTCGGTGATCGTGTCACCGCTGGGCGAGGTGCTGGCCGGGCCGCTGCGCGACGGCGAGGGCATCCTCGCCGCCACGCTGGACCTCGACGACCTGGCCCGGGCCCGCTTCGACTTCGACGCTGTCGGCCACTACGCCCGCCCGGACGTCTTCAGCCTGCACGTCGACGAGACCCCACGGAACGCGGTCACCGGCAACTAGCCGAGCAGCAGGATCAGCGGCGCCTGTGTCTCGTCGCGGGCGGAGTCCAGGACCGTCGCGGTCACCCCGCCGACGTGCGCGGGCAGCGGATCGGCCAGGCAGCGGCGGATCCGCAGCACCAGGTCGGGCCGCAAGCGCAGGTCCGTGCCGTCGGCGGTGTTCGCGGTGACGGTCCACGTCTCGGGCTCGATCGGGCCACCGGTCGCCGTCACGGTCTCGTCCACGGTGTGGTTGACGCTCTGCATCTGCGGCCGCACCTCGCCGTTGAACAGCGCGACGAGGGTGCGCACCAGCACGGGGTCGTGCACGCCGTCGTAGACCAGCCGGCGGCCCAGCACGCCGTGCTGGGTGACACCGATGAGCGCCTGCTCGCCGTCCTCGAGCGGCTCCGAGCGGTAGGTCATCGGCACGTGATAGGTCACGTCGCCATCGGCGACCGCGGCGAACTCGATGCCCACCACGTTGGCCGGGTCGTCCAGGCGGAACCCGCCGGCCTTGGCCAACTCCGGCGCGCCGGCGCCGCGGTACCAGGGCTGGCCGGGCAGCCAGTCGGTCAGCAGCTCCAGTTTCGACGGTGTCAGCGTGGTGCGGTGGATCAGCGACATGGCCCCCTCCGGAACATGATCGAAATGAGCAGCCCCCGAATCAATCCAACCAGGTGAACCTGGCAGGCCGGGGTGGCCCGATGCGCGGCGACCTCGGCTGCCAGGTTCGCGGGGCTAGGCTTGATTGGGGGCTGCTGAAAACGGCTCACGCCTGCGGCGGCTCCCAGTTCGGGCGCAGCGGCATGTGCGAGTTGGTGCCGTCCAGCTTGACGCCGAGGATCTGGTGCAGCTGGATGTTGTTGATGTCGAAACCCCACTGGCACGCGGCCAGGTAGAGACGCCAGATGCGGGCCTTGGGCAGCCCGACCTCCTCGACGGCCTCGTCCCAGTGCTCCTCGAGGTTGGCGCACCAGCCGCCGAGGGTCTTGGCGTAGTGCTCCCGCAGGTTCTCGGAGTGCCGGATCTCGAAGCCCGCGTCGTTCATCCGGGACATCAGGTAGCCGGGCCCCTCCAGCTCCCCGTCCGGGAAGATGTAGCGGGTGATGAAGCCGCCGGCCTTGAACGGGAAGTTGTCGTCGGGCCGGGTGATGCAGTGGTTGAGCAGCCGGCCGCCGTCCCGCAGCTTCGAGTACAGCGACGAGAAGTACGAGGGCAGGTTGGCGCCGCCGATGTGCTCGGTGAGGCCGATGGAGCTGATCGCGTCGAAGCCGTTCTCGGGCACGTCGCGGTAGTCCATGAACCGGACCTCGGCCAGGTCCTGCAGGCCACGCTCCACAATGGCCTTCTGCGCCCACTCGGCCTGCGACCGGGACAGCGTCACACCGAGCGCCTTGACGCCGTAGTGCTCGGCGGCGTGCATGACCATGCCGCCCCAGCCGCAGCCGACGTCGAGCAGCCGCATGCCCTCGGTCAGCCCGAGCTTGCGGGCGACGAGGTCGTGCTTGGTGAACTGCGCGGTCTCCAGCGACGCGTCGTCGGTCGGGTACACCGCGCAGGTGTAGGCCATGGACGGCCCGAGCACCCACTCGTAGAACCGGTTGGACACGTCGTAGTGATGCGAGATGGCCTGCGCGTCCCGGCGCTTGGAGTGCCGCCAGCCCTTGGGCCGCGCCTCGTGCGGCGGCGGGCTGACCGGCCACCAGAACCGGTGCTTGGCCAGCAGCCCGACCAGGTCCAGCGTGGTCTTGGCGTCCAGCTTGCCCAGCTCGATGTCGCCGAGCAGGTGGAAGGTGCGGTACAGGTCGCCGACCACCTCCAGGTGCCCGGTCACGTACGCCCGCGCCAGCCCCAGCTCGCCGGGCGCCGAGGCCAGGTAGGACAGCGCGAACGGGGACCTGATCTCGATGCGGACCTCGGCGTCGGCCGGCCCGGACCGGCTGCCGTCGTAGGCGACGAACTCGATCTGCCCGTCCGCCTTGAGCGTCCGGCTGAACAGCTCCGCTAGCCGCATGCGCGACCCCTCTCTTCCACGCCCCCGGGTGCTAGCGCCCTCGGACACACTTGTCGTACAGGTCGGGCAGGCGGCCGGCGGGGTCGTAGTCCCGCTTGAGCCGCCGGTACGCGTCCCCGTTGTAGAACCGCCAGAACTCCTCCGGCGGGTAGTACGAGTCGGAGTACAGCGACTTGTGTCCGCCCAGCTCGGCGACCACCCGCTCGATGCGTCGGTTGTAGACGCCCTCCTCCTCGCCGAAACCGAGCCGCACGGCGGACCAGAACCCTACGTTGACGTACAGCGTCTTCGGGTCCAGCGGGTACAGCGGCCACGGCCGGTCGTCGGTGACCTGGAGCGGGCACAGCCACACCGGGCTGATGCCGATCTCCTTGTCGAAGAACTCCAGGAACTCGGGCAGCCGGTCGACGGGCACCTCGATGTCCTGGATCACCGGCTCGCTCGGATACCCGTGCAGCAGGGTTTCCACACGCCGGCTCAGGCCGTAGCGGCGGTCCATCGCGACGATCCGGCGGTAGACGTCGGAGCGCAGGTACTTGCGCGGCCACAGCCGGCGCACCCACGGGTCCTGCACGCCCAGCGCCTTGGAGCACCAGAACCAGTCGGTGTCCCAGCGCCACAGGTAGTCCCGCACGGTCAGGTAGTCGACCTCGGTGAACGGGATCGACTTGTAGTAGATCCGCTGGCCGGTGTAGTCGCTGGTGTGCGGCGCGGTGTCGACGAAGTCGCCGAGCGTCAGGAACATCGCGCCGCGGCTGAACACGGTGCCGTCGATGAAGTCGACGGGCTCGCCGGCGTAGGACCGGTCGGCGCAGATCTCGGCGATCGCGGCGGCGCAGTCGCGGGCGTTGCCGAAGCGGACGTGCCGCAGCCGCACGTACGGCTTGACCGGCTGCAGGTCGATCTCCAGCCGCAGCGAGTAGCCGAGCGTGCCGTAGGAGTTGGGGAAGCCGGCGAACAGCTCGGCGTGCTCGTTGTCGGCGCGGGCGACGACGACCCGGCCGTCGCCGGTGAGGATCTCCATCTCGCGGACGGACTCGTGCGGCAGGCCGTTGCGGAACGACGAGGACTCGATGCCCAGGCCGGACACCGCGCCGCCGAGGGTGATGGTCTTCAGCTGGGGCACCACGTGCGGCATCAGGCCGTGCTCGAGGGTGGCGTCGGCCAGGTCCTCGTACGTGGTCATGCCGCCGACCTGCGCGGTGCGCGTGGCCGGGTCGACGCTCAGCACCCGGTTGAACCGGCTGACGTCGAGGCCGGGGTGCGCGTTGGCGTCGCGGAACCGGAACAGGTTCGTGGTCGGCTTGGCCAGCCGCACCGGCGTGCCCGGCGGCAGCGCGGCGTACTGCGCCCGCAGCGCCGCCACGTCGGCATCGTGTCGGTCGGAAATCGCCGTCCCACCTGCTTGGTTGCCCACGGCAACCGACTCTATTGGGCCGCGTGCCCCGCGTCACGTCGGAATATCACGATCCATTGTCATCCTCGACACACGCTGCCCTTGCGGACGGTCACCGGATCGCCGGAGTGAGCTGCGATACTCGTCGGCATGCTTGCGCTCAGTGAGATCGCACCCGCATTCGTGGAGATGGCTCACCGGATCGTGTGGTGCACGGTGTCGACCGTGGACGGTGCCAACCGCCCCCGCTCCCGCGTGCTGCACCCGTTCTGGGAATGGGACGGGGAGCGGCTGACCGGCTGGATCGCCACCATGCAGACGGGACCGAAGAAGGCTCACCTCGAGCACAGCCCGTTCACGGCGTGCAACTACTGGGCCCAGAGCCATGACACCTGTCTGGCTGAATGCCGCGCGAGCTGGGAGCAGGATCCGGCGGTCAAGGAGCGGGTGTGGAACCTGTTCGCCGACGCCCCCGAGCCGCTCGGCTACGACCCCGGCGGCATCGGCGTCCCGGGCTGGGACGGCCCCTCCTCACCCGCGTTCTCCGTGCTCCGGCTGGACCCGTGGCGGGTCCGCGTGCTGACCGGCGAGCAGCTGGCCACCGGCGAGCCGGCGGCGGTGTGGCGGGCGTGAGAGGGCTGCCGCTGGTCGGGCTGGCGGCGCTTGTGCTCGCGGGCTGCTCGGCGCCTGCCCCCACCCCGGCGCCGGTCAAGCTGGACGACCTGGACCTGACGCCGTACATGGGCAAACCGTGCTCGCTGTTCGACGCCGACCAGCTGTCCGATCTGGGCCTGACCCGGCCGGTCGAGCGCCCCGAGCAGCCGAACCTGAGCGTGTGTGTGCTGTCCGCGAAGGACCCCGGCGCCTTCGGCGCCATCGTGCACCTGGAGACCAGGGCGACGGCCCCGAAGACCGACGACCACACGAAGGTGGCCGGTTATCCGGCGCTCGAGAGGCCCGGGCCGAAGGACTGCACCGTTTGGGTGGTCGTCGCGGACCACCAGCGGCTGATGGCCGAGACAAGGGGTGACAACGCCTGCCATTCGGCGGAAAACGTTGCGACATCGGCCATCGCAACGATCAAACGGCAGAACCCGTGACCGCCCCTGGGGGATGATGGGACCGCTGTGGAGCCTCGACCGGAAGACCTCAACGCCTGGGTGGACGCGGGATTCGCCCGGGGGGAGGCGGCTGTCTGGCGCCGCTGGGGGTTCACGGTGGCGACGGCGCGGGCCTGGATATCGGCCGGCGTGACGACGGGGCTGACGGCGGCGCAGTGGGCGATCGCGGGCGTCACGCCGAGCTCGGTGGCGGGCTGGCGGGACGCGGGCATCAGCCCGGCGGACGCGGTGCGCTGGCACGAGTTCGGCGTGGGCCTGCGGGCCGCGGCCGAGTTCCGGTCGCGCGGGATCACGCCGGAGCAGGCGTGGTCGCAGCGCACCCACGGCACCGACAACCCGGCGGACGTCGAGGTGGTGCAGCGGTTCCGCGAGGCGGGCGTGGCGGGGCCGGTGCTCAGCTCGTACCTGCTGCGGCAGTGGCTGGACGAGCAGGCGCTGGAGTGGGCCCGGCAGGGCGTGGACGCGGCCGACGCGATGGGCTGGCGCGAGCTGGGCCTGACCCCGGCCGAGGGCGGCGAGCTGGCCCGCGCCGGCCGCCGGCCGGTGACGGAGCTGCGCGAATGGTGGCGGGTCGGCATCCCGTTCGAGGAGGTCGCCGACTGGCTGGGCGCGGGGCTCGGACCGGACGAGGCAGCCGGGCACCGGGCCAACGGGGTGACCGTGGAACAGGCCGCCCGCCTGCGGGATCAGCGCCGCCGTCGCCGGGAACCGGACGAATAACCGGGGACATGACGGAGTACGGGTCACCCCCGGAGTGGGTGCCCGGCAACTCTTTCGACTGACGGACCGTCTCCATCCAGCGAACATCACTTACCGTCATCACGGGGTGACGAGAAAGGTGATGTGCGGGTGGGGTCGATCGAACCCATGGTATCGGTGGCCGGCCGGCGCGTTCCGCTGGCCGAGTTCCTGGCCGACTGCCTCGACCCCGCCGGGGACGAGGAGCTGGTCGCGGCCCGGCTGACCTTCCTGGCCGGCGGGCTCGACGCGCTGCGCACCGCGGGCGCGCCGCGCTGGACGCAGGTCGGCCTGGCCGGCATCGCCGCCGGGCTGTACCCGGCGCTGCGGGACGCGGTCGAGCAGCTGCTCGCCGACGGCGAGATCACCGACTTCCTGTTCACGCACGGGGCGCCGGGCATGCGGGTGCGGTTCGCCGCCGCCCCGGGCCGGGCCACCCAGGTGCGGGCCGAGGTGCGCCGGCTGGCCGCGCGCTGGCGGCGGCACGGGCTCGTGGCCGAGGCGGTACCCGGCGTGTACGAGCCGGAGGCGCACCTGTTCGGTGGTCCGGATTCGATGCGGCACGCCTATCAGCTGTTCACCGTCGACTCGGTGATCTGGCTGCGTCACCACAGTGCCAATTCCTGTGGGTCCCTCGGGGACAACACACCGGCTTGGGTGGTGTCGCTGCGCATGCTGCGGGCCGTGTTCGACGGCCTGCAGATCACCGGTTGGGAGGACCGCGACGTGTGGGCGCGGGTGCGGGAGATCACCGGCGGCCAGCCCGGGCCGGCGTCGGAGGAACTGGCCGGCTGGTGGACCGGCGACGACGAGCTGCTGGGCCGGCTGCCCGAGCCGACCCGTGAGCTGCTGGAACAGCACCGGGAGCGGGTCGCGCCGGTGCTGGAGCGGTGGCGCGCCGAGTACTTCGCCACCGACCAGGCCCGAGTCGGGCCGCGCGAGGCGGCGGCGTACCACGTGGTGCAGCACTGGAACCGAGCGAGGCTCGGGTCGGCGCGGCAGGCGCGGATCCTGGACGCACTGGTCGGTCGCCGTGCCGGATGAGATCCTGACGATCGGCGCCGGCGGCCTGTTGCGCATCGCCGGCCTGCCCGCCCGGCTGTGGACCGCGGCCGGCAATCCCGAGCTGTTCACCCTGCTGCGGGAGCGGGAGTGTGAGCAGTCCTCGTACGCACGGTTCGCGGACACGCTCGCCGGGCGACTGGGCGCGGAGCTGGTGCCGCACCCGTACCTCGAACCCGAGGAACGGGCGGAGCTGCTGGCGTTGCGCCGGCTGCTGCACCGCGGCGAGCCGGTGCCGGAGGAGGACTGCTACCGGGTGGCCGGCGCGGTGGTCGGCCTGTCCCCCGAGCTGGCCGACGACCTCACGCACGCCGGCGACTGGTCGACCGCGATGGTGGCGCGCCAGGAGGAGGCGGAGCGGGCGCTGGTGGCGGAACGTGAGCGCCTGTCCGATCTGCCGTGGCGACTGGTGAACTCGTCGGAGTTCGCCATGCGCGCCGTCACCGAGGCGGCGCCGGGCATGGTGGAGGACATCAAGCGCCGCCTGTCGTTCGGCGAAACCTGGGACAGCAAGCGTTTGCGACACCGGTCCGACTACCTGCTGCGGGTCCTCGCCCGTGGCGCGGCGAAGCCGACGCCGCGGGACTGGCTCGGGCACGTGGCGCTGCTCGGCGTCGGGCGACGGGCCGGCGCATGGACGACTGTCGGCGAGTCCGCGGCCAACCGCGTCGCCGCGGTGCGTGGTGACCGTGCGCTGCCGGACCTCGTCGGCGCGACCGTGGCCATGACCGGGCTGAACTGGGTCGACGGCGACCACCTGTGCTGCTGGGTGGTGGACGCCGTCGACAGCGGCACGATGCGCCGGGTGAAGGTTCGTCGCACGCCCGCGTTGGACGCGATTCGACGCACCCTCTCGACCGGTGCGTACGAGGCGGACGAACTGGTGATGCGGCTGTCGCCGGACGCCCCGGACGTGCTGCGCGGCTATCTGCGACACCTGGCCGCGCTCGGCGTGCTGGTCGTGTCCGCGCCACCGAGCAGCGAGCTGACCGGATGGGGGCCGACCGCCGCCGCGCCGCCGAAGCCCGGCTTCGTCGACGTGTACCGCAAGGCCGGCGGCACCATGGCGACCGAAGCCGCCTCACGGCTGCAGGACCTGCTGGCGCAGGCCGGCCGGGTCGGCGCTGTGCTGGCGAGCGCCGCGATGCCCGCCCCGGAACACCCCATCCTTGCGCTCGTCGGCCCACAGCCGCGGCCCGTGACCGAGGTGCTGGCGGAGTTCCTCGGCAAGCACGAGGACTCCCGCGACCCGGCGCTGCAGGAGTGGGACAGCGGCCTGCCCCGGCAGCGGCCCGGCTGGCCGGCGCCGCCGTCCGATGTGGACACCCCGTACGGACGGCTGCTGGCGCTGCTGGACACGGACGCCGACCAGGTCACGTTGACGCCGCAACTGTTGGACGAGATCGGCGCGCCGCCGGCGACCACCCCGGCGTGGCCGGTGGACTGCCTGGTGCGACCGATCGGCGTCGGCGGCGGTCACGGGGCCGTGCTGGAGGGCGCCGCGCCGGCGGGCGTGGTGGACGCCCGGTTCGTCGAAGCGCTTCGACATCTGCACGGCGAACTTCCCCACGTGACGGCGTATCGGGCGTTTCTGGACGAGCTCGGCCGGCGCTGTGGGGCCGAGACGGTGGAGATCCTGGTGCCGCCGCAGGATCCGCAGGCCGCGGGCGCGGTGCGTCGGCCCCGGTATTGTCCGATGTGGACCGGCGACGCCGATTCGTCCGCGTACCAGCCGGCCGGCGGGCGGTACCTGGCGCTGGACCGGATCACCGTGCGCCGCGTCGGGGACCGGATCGTCGCCGAGGACTCCGACGGGCCGGACGGCCTTGCCCTGTGGCCGATGTACCACTCCGCGCGAGCACCGCTCGCGCCGTGGGGCTTACTCGTGACCCTGCTGACCGCCGCGTCGCCCGTGCGACGCCTGGCCGGGCCGGTGGCGCTGGGCAACCCGGTGGCCGCGCTGCCCGGCCGCAATCGATTGCCCCGCTTGGTTCTCGCCGGCGGGCTGGTGCTGTCCGGCGCGCAGTGGCGGATCGCCCGTGACCAGTTGCCGGCGGCGGACCTGCCGCCCGGCGAACGGATCCGCGCCATCGCCGCGCTGCGCATCGGCACCGGCATCCCGCGCTGGGTCTTCGCCCGCTCGCAGGGCGGCCACCAGCCGCGGCCGGTGGACCTCGACTGCCTGTCCGCGGTGCGGGCGCTGGACAAACTCCTTGCCGACGACCCGGAATCCGGCCTGGTGTTCGAGGAGATGCTGCCCGACCCGCACCATTTCCCGCTGCGCGACGCCGACGGCGAGCCCGTCGCCGGCCAGCTGCTGGCCCGGCTGCCCGTGGACGCCACGCCGGGACGCCTCGCGGCGCGGGCGATGCTGGCGTGGAACGGGGTGGTCACGGCCGAGCAGGAACGGGCACTCCCCCGACAGCGTGACAACACGGGCAGCAAGGTGGCGGTGTGAGGGGCGCGACGGACGTTCACATTCAACAGCCATCCGAGCGAAACGTGACTCATACCCCGACGGAATCGCCTGGTCAGAACGTGGGCGTGGGCAACAAGTCGCAACACTTTCGGCGGTTGGGCTTTCAGCCGGCGGCCAAGTAACGTAGAGTCGTAAACGGTGCGGTTCTAGTAACAACGATCTTGCTCTAACCTTGTTGCCAGAAGGACGCAGCACCGACAACCACAGACACCCCGCTACTCCTCCCCCCGGTAGCGGGTTTAGCGAGACCCCCGTCCACCTCCCCCCTCTGGGACGGGGGTCTCGCCCTATCTCGGGGAAGGCGATCGGGCCGTAGGCCGGCCGATCTCGATCCTCACGCCGGTCGCACGTCCAGCTGCCCCGCCAGACACGTCCGGTTCCGTCCGCCGCGCTTGGCCGCGTACAGCGCCGTGTCCGCGGTGCGCAGGAGGTCGTCCAGGTTCACCGCGTGGTCCGGGAACAGGGCCGCGCCCACCGACGCGGTCACGCCGACGACAGCGGGATCGCCCTCGTCGGCAGTGATGGCCACCGTCAGGCGTTCCAGCGTGCGGCGGATGCGATCGCCGGTGTGCAGCAACGAGGTCTGGCTGTGCACGCCGGGCACCAGGATGCTGAACTCCTCGCCGCCGAAGCGGGCGACGAAGTCGAAGTCGGGGACCTCGGCGCGCAGGGCGTCGGCGACCGCCCGCAGCACGTCGTCGCCGGCGAGGTGGCCGTAGCGGTCGTTCAGGTTCTTGAAATGGTCCAGGTCGATGATCAGCAGCCCGACGCCCTCGTTGCGGCGGCCGGCGACGGCCAGTTCCTTGCGGGCGACCTGCCGCCAGTGCACGGTGTTGGCCAGCCCGGTCTTGGCGTCCTGGCGGGCGTCGTTCTCGAACTGCCGGACCAGGATCGCCCGGTGCAGGACGACCGCCACCGGCACGCCGAACAGGATCACCAGCGGCGCGTGGGTCAGCGCGATGGAGACCAGGACGCCGAGGCAGACCGTGGCGACGTCGATGGCGTTCAGCTCCAGATCGCCGACGAGGTCCACCAGCCGGGGCCGTGTCGTGGTCAGCCCGATGGCGCCGCCGACGAGCAGCACCTGCGCCACCCAGTAGACGATGCTCGCCGCCGCAAGTACCGCCAACTCGGCCAGCGACCCCGGCACGTCCGTCATCGGTGGCGGCCGGTGGCCCGCCACGAGCAGGACGCCGCTGGCCGCGCACGCCGACAGGGTGATCGCCGCCGCCGAGAACCAGTTCCGGTGGGCCGGCCGGTCGAACGCCAGCCACCGTTGACCACGCGTCAACACCACCATGCCCAGCACCAGCAGCGGCGGCAGGCAGCACACCGCCGCCACCAGCCAGATCGACGTCAGGTCGACCTGGGGGCCGCCGGTCGTGACCCGACGGACCCGCTCGATCCGCCGGGACGCCTGCAGGTGCACCACCGAGCACGCCGCCAGCACCGCGAAGGCCAGCAGGTCCTCCGTGCCGATCGGGGCCGCCGTCGCGACGGCCGCCGCCAACGCGACCGCCGCGGTCTCCACCGTCAGCACGTACGCCACCGCCGGCGCCGGCAGCTGCCACAACGGCCAGGATCGGGCCCGCCGCCACCAGTCGCCGCCGTCACCCATCCCGCACCGCCCCCGTGTCGTGGTCCGGCCCGCAGCCCCGACGCTAGCGCCGCGCGGCTGGCAGGGAACCAGATCTTGAAAACCGTGACCCCACGGCCGACGAAGCAAGGGACCTTCGCGCACCGCCGCACAAGATCAAGGGACCGATCCTGGCGTTGAACGACAGGAATGCCCCCTTCCGGGCACCGCCCGAGGCTCGGAAAGCGTCTTTCCTCTACTCGGAGTGGAGGAAAGACGCTTTCCGAGCGGGCAGGAGGCGCGGCGGCGTGGGTTGGGAAACAGGACTCAGAGGGTAGGCTGGGGGCATGGCCCGACCGTGTTCGATCGCCAACGCGCTCGAGGTGATCGGCGAGCGCTGGACGCTGCTGGCCCTGCGTGAGGTGCTGCTGGGCTGCCGGCGGTTCGACCAGATCGTGCAGCACACCGGCGCGAGCCGGGACATCCTGGCCACGCGGCTGCGCAAGCTGGTGGACGTCGGCCTGCTGGAGCGCCGCCAGTACGAGCAGCATCCGCCGCGCTACGAGTACCACCCGACGGACGCCGCGAAGAGCCTGCACACGGTGCTGCTGACGCTGATGCAGTGGGGCGACACGCACGTCACGAAGGGCCCGCCGCCGACGGTGTGGGAGCACAGCTGCGGCGAGGTGCTGCACGCCAAGGTCGTGTGCGAGCACTGCAACGAGCCGGTAGAACTGGGGGACAGCCGGGCGGTGCGGCTCGGCGGACAGCCAGTCGAGAGGTAAGGCCATGCGCTTCGCCGTCGCCATCCCTCAGTTCGCCGTCGACCCGCGCGAGGTGCGCCGGTTCCTGGTCCGGGCCGAGGAGCTCGGCTTCGACGGGGCGTGGACGCAGGAGCAGATCATCGGCAGCCAGCCGGTGATCAGCCCGCTGGAGCTGATGGCCTACGCCGCGGCGTGCACGGAGCGGATCCGGCTGGGCTGCGCGGTGTTCGTGACGCCGCTGCGCAACCCCGTGCACCTGGCCAAGAGCATCACGTCGCTGGACCAGCTCAGCGGCGGCCGGATCGACGTAGGCGTGGGCACCGGCGGCAAGCACCGCCCGTTCGCCGCGTTCGACTCCGGCCCCGAGCACCTGGTCACCCGCTTCACCGAGGGTCTCGACCTGATGAAGCGCCTGTGGACCGAGCCGTCGGTGACGTTCGACGGCCGGTTCTGGCAGCTCAAGGACGCCCCGATGGAGCCCAAGCCGGTGCAGCGCCCGCACCCGCCGGTCTGGTTCGGCGCCAACCACCCCGACGCGGTGCGCCGCGCCGTCAGGCTCGGCGACGGTTTCATCGGCGCCGGCTCCTCCACCACCGCGCGGTTCGCCGACCTGGCCAAGCTCACCCGGCAGGCCATGGAGGAGCTCGACCGCCCCGACTTCACGATCGCCAAGCGGGTGTACCTGGCCGTCGACGACAACGCCGACCGGGCCAGGACCCGCATCGGCGAGGCCCTCGGCTCCCTCTACGCCGGCTTCCCCCTCGGCGACCTGACGTCCGTCGCGGTCTACGGCACGCCCGACGATGTCGTGCGCGGCCTGCGGGAGGTCGCCGACGCGGGCGCGGAGATGATCCTGCTCAACCCGATGTTCGACGAGCACGAGCAGATGGAGCGGCTGGTGGCGGAAGTGCTCCCTCACATCAGCTGAGAGAGTTCCTCCTCCGTCAAACCCAGCTCCGCCAACACTTCCCTCGTGTGCTCCCCCGAGAACGCCGGCGGGCCGGGCACTTCCGACGGCGTCCGGTCGAACCGCGGCGCGGGGGCGGGCTGCACGATGCCGGCCAGCTCCACGAAGTTCTCCCGGGCCTTGTTGTGGGGGTGCCGGGCCGCTTCGTCCGGGGCCAGCACGGGGGCCAGGCAGGCGTCGCTGCCGACGGACAGCGCGGCCCACTCGTCACGGGTGCGTCGCCGCACCGCGGCGGCGATCTGTGAGCGGAGCTCGGGCCAGTTGGCGGGATCGTGGCGGTTGGCCGGCAGCGCCGCCGGATCGAGTTCCAGCAGGGTGACCAGCTCGGCGTAGAACTTCTCCTCCAGGGCGCCGATGGCCACGAACTTGTCGTCGGCGGTGACGTAGGTGTCGTAGTACGGGGCGCCGCCGTCGAGGAGGTTGTGGCCGCGCGGCAGTGAAAGCGCGTTGTTGGCCTTGAGGCCGTACAGGAAGGTCGACACCAGGGCGGCGCCGTCGACCATGGCGGCGTCGATCACCTGCCCGCGGCCGGAACGCTCCCGTTCGTACAGGGCGGCCAGGATTCCGGTGGCCATCAGCAGCCCGCCACCGGCGAAGTCGCCGATGAGGTTCAACGGCGGAACCGGCCGGCCACCATTGCGCCCAATGGGTTCCAGCGCGCCGGCGACGGCGATGTAGTCGATGTCGTGCCCGGCCGCGTCGGCGAGCGGCCCGTGCTGGCCCCAGCCGGTCATCCGGGCGTACACCAACCGGGGATTGCGGGCCTGGCAGTCGAGAGGCCCGAGGCCGAGCCTTTCGGTGACACCGGGCCGGAATCCCTCCACGAGCACGTCGCTGCGCTCGACCAGCCGCAGCACGGCGTCCACCGCCGCCGGCTTCTTCAGGTCCAGCGACACGGAGCGACGGCCGCGGGTCAGCGGGTCGTTCGGGACCGGCGGCGGCGCGCCGGGCCGGTCGATCCGGATCACCTCGGCGCCCATGTCGGCCAACACCATGCAGCCGAAGGGAGCCGGCGCGATGCCGGCGAGTTCGACGACTCGAAGTCCGGCCAACGGCCCGCTCACAGCCACACTCCCGCCGGCCGCCCAGTCACAGCCACACTCCCGCCGCCCGCCCGCTCACAGGGACCGCCCGATGATTTCCTTCATGATCTCGTTGGTGCCGCCGTAGATCTTCTGCACGCGGGCGTCCGCCCAGATGCGCGCGATCGGGTACTCCTTCATGTAGCCGTAGCCGCCGAACAGCTGCAGGCAGCGATCCGCCACCCGGCACAACCGTTCACTGGCCCACATCTTGGCCATCGCGGCGGTCGGCACGTCCAGCTGCCCGGCCACGTGCTGCTCCACGCACTGGTCGATGAACGCCCGCGCCACCGCCGCCTCGGTGGCGCACTCGGCCAGCTCGAACTTGGTGTTCTGGAACTTGATCAGCTCCCGGCCGAACGCCTGCCGCTGCTTGACGTAGTCCACCGTCAGGTCGAGCGCCACCTCCATGCCCGCCACCGCGGCCACGGCGATGAGCAGCCGTTCCTGCGGCAGCTGCTGCATGAGCTGGATGAAGCCCTGCCCCTCCTGGCCGCCGAGCAGGTTCCCGACCGGCACGCGGACGTCGTCGAAGAACAGCTCCGAGGTGTCCTGGCCCTCCAGCCCCAGCTTGTCCAGCACCCGGCCGCGACGGAAGCCCTCGACCTCCGCGGTCTCCACGACGATCAGCGAGATGCCGTGCGCGCCCTGGTCGGCGTCGGTCTTGGCGACCACGATGATCAGCTCGGCCTGGGAGCCGTTGGTGATGAACGTCTTCGCCCCGTTGATCACGTACTCGTCGCCGCCGCGCACCGCCCGGGTCCGCACGGACTGCAGGTCGGAGCCGGCGCCGGGCTCGCTCATCGCGATCGCCCCGACGAGGTCGCCGCTGGCCAGCCGCGGCAGCCACCGGCGCTTCTGCTCCTCGGTGCCGTAGTTGAGCAGGTAGTGGGCCACGATCCCGCTGTGCACGCTGTTGCCCCACGAGCTGTCCAGCGCCCTGGCCTGCTCCTCCAGCAGCACGGTCTCGTGCGCGAAGGTGCCGCCACCGCCGCCGTACTCCTCGGGGATGCTGATGCAGACGAGGCCGAGCTCGCCCAGCCGCCGCCACAGGTCCCGGTCGACCGCGTGCTGCTCGGCGAAGCGCTCCTGGTGCGGGGTCAGCTCCTTGGCGAACACGTCCCGGGCCAGCCGGCGCAGCTGGTCGAGGTCCTCGGTCATCCAGGACGAGCGGTGCTTGGCCACGGGCCGACCTCCCCGAAGAAACAATCAGGTCTGCCGGTAAACTTACCGGCAGCCTGGATTGTTTGTGAAGACCTCGCTAGCATCGGGCCTGTGACCAGGCCACGACTGACCCAGCAGGAGCGCACCGAACGCACCCGGGAGCTGCTGCTGGACGCCACCATCGACTGCCTGGTCGAGCTCGGTTACGCCCGCACCTCCACCAACGAGATCTGCCGCCGCGCCGGCGTGTCGAGGGGCGCCCAGCAGCACCATTTCGCCACCAAGGCGGAACTGATGGCACACGCCATCGAGCATCTGGTGACCAAGCTGCTGGCCAGCATGAGCGAGCACCCGCCGGCCTCGCTGCCCGGACCGGACCGGGTCGCCATGGGCATCGACCTGCTCTGGCAGGGCTATTCGGGCTCGCTGTCCACCGCGGTGATGGAGCTGTGGGTGGCCGCCCGCACCGACCCGGAGCTGCGGGACGCGATGCATCCCATCGACAAGGCGCTGGCCCGGCGCACGTCCGAGCTGTTCCGCGAGATGCTGGGCGACCAGGTGACCCCGGACCAGCCCGACCTGCCGCTCTGGCTGACCGTGAACCTGATCCGGGGCCTCGCCCTGGACGCCATGCTCGGCGGCGATCCGGTGCGCCGAGATCAACTGCTCCAGGAATGGAAGACGATCGCCGTCAAGACCTACGGCGCCTAGCAGTGGTGCCGCGGCGCCTTCAGCGTCGTGAGCAGGCGGTTGAGCACATTCACGTTGCTCGGCAGTGAGAAGTGGTCCACGCCCGGGTTGTCGTTGAGCACGTAGCTGTGACACTTCATCGCCGACCACACCCGGTTGGCGTTGTTGGTGATGTCCTCCTGATTGCTGTCACCGCTCAGGAAGATGAACTGGCTCTGGTCGACCAGCTGCCCCACCTTCAGGTTCGGCAGCGTCGCGCCGACAATGGTCGGCAGCCCGGAGCCCTTTTCCGCGGTCACGTCCACGTCCGGGAAGTACTTCGGCGTGCTGAACCTGACAAAGCCGATGTAGTACCGGGCGATCTGCTCCTCGGCGGTCAGGCCGGCGTCGTTCAGCAACTTCGGCCAGTCCTTCGGCGTGTAGGCGCGACCGGTCGACGTGTCCTTGATGACGGTTTCCTGGTCACCGAAGATCTTCGGGTCGGACGCGCTCATGTACGTCGACGGAGCCGTGAGATACATCCGGGCGCTGCTCACGGCGTTGTCGACCGTCTTGGGATAACCGAAGTCCGACACGTTCAGGCCGGTGAACAGCATGGAGTAGAGCAGCCCCTGGCCGGGGAAGTTGCCGGCCAGCGGGGTGAAGCCGTGGATGTAGGTGTCCCGCCAGGCCTTGCTGGTGTGGGTGAGCAGGTACTGGATGTACAGCGGCCCGTTGGAGTGCCCGATCAGCTGCACGGGCCGATTGCCGTTCTGGTGGTACGTCTGCTCGACCAGCCACTTGGCCCGCGCCAGGAAACCGCCCTGATCGGGCGTGAGGCGGGCGTCGTAGCCGGCCACCCGAATGTCCTTGTCACGTTGGTAACCGACGGATTCCAGCGTCTTGTACAGCTGCTCGTAGAACGGGGCGCTGTCGGTCTTGCCGTAGTCGATGACATCGACGGTGACGCCCGGCTGCTCGGAAAACCGCAGCGGCATCGGCTTGGCCGGATTCGGGTCGTACCGCAGGGTCTCCAGCTCGTCCTGGCACACCTGGCTGAACGCGCTGGGCTGGGTGTTCTGGAACCAGTCCTGGAAGCTGCCCGACCGCGGGCAGTTCGGGTCCGTGGTCTGGTCGCGCACCGTCACCTGGAGCTTGGTGAGGTGGAACGCCGGGAACAGCACGACGGGCGTGCGTCCAGGTGAGGAAGCCTCGGCTGTGCCCGGCAGCACGGCGAGCGCGACGGCGGCGGCCACCGCCGCGCGGATCAGGAACCTGGGGCTCATGCCGGCCAACATAGCGCCGGCCGGCACGACGAGCGGCCCTCAGTGCGTGACGGTGTAGGAAAGACTGGTCTGGCCCAGCACGTGCGGACCGTCCGGCGTGACGACCGCACCGATCACGCCACCCTTGCCGCTGGTCATGCTCGGGTCGTAGCTGAACCGGTAGCGCACCGTCACGGCCTTGCCCTTGGGCAGCGGCTGCTGGCCGGTGAACACCGTCAGGTAGTCCATTCCGCCGCCCACGCTCGAGTGGTCCGTGGCGACCCAGGCGCCGGTCGCCGCGTCGTAGCGCTGCACGGTGCCCTTGGCCATGTAGATCGGTTCGCCGGCGCAGCTGCAGTGGTCCAGCGCGAGCACGAAGCCGACCTGCGGGTAGGCGACCGGCGAGTCGTTGCACACCGTCAGGTCCACCTCGACCGGCGCACCGGTCACCTTGACCGTGCCGGACGGCACGCCGCTCAGGCTGACCTGCACGCGGTCGGCCTCCGGCACCCACGCAACCGGGTCGGCGGTGGGAACCGGGTGGTTGGCCGGGTTCACCTTGCAGGCGGTGTTCGCGCCGGTCACCGGGGTGGCGCTGGCCTTGGTGGGCGTGGTGGTGGTGGGCGCCGGCGCGCTGGTGGCGCTGGAGGCGGTGGTGGTCAGCACCGTCGCGGTGGTCGTGGCCGGCGTGCTCGGCGCCGCGTCCGGCGTCGACGGCGAACACGCGGCCAGGGCGAGCAGGCCGAGGCCGGCGACGGGCATGGCGAGAAGGGCGCGCTTGGACATGACTGTTTCCCCCTGATGAACAACAATTCCCCGTTTGGTGCGTGCACTGACATGACGTCGCCCGCGACCATCGGTTGCCCGACCGGCCGAAGATGTTTTTCGGGGAATTCGTTGAACGGCAGGGGAATTCGGTGACCTCCTAACGCAACCGCCTTCTCCCGCGCCACACCGTGGCCAGCCGCTGCACGCCCTCCAGCACGGTGTCCGGGCCGGCGGCGAACGACAGCCGCACCCGGTCCAGCTGGCCATCGGTCGCCGAGAACACCGACCCCGGCGTGACGAGCACGCCACCGCGACGTGCGGCTTCGGCCACTGCCAGGGCGTTGCCCTCGGGCAGTCGCACCCACAGCGAGGCGCCGCCGTCCGGCTCCACCCACGTCCAGTCCGGCAGGTGGGTGGTCAGCAGCTCCGAGGTCCACTCGTAGCCGGCTCGAAGCTGGCCGGCCCGGGTCCGCCGCGCCCGCGGCACGTACTCCAGCAGCCGCAACGCCGCCAGCTGGCTGGGCACCGAGCTGCCCATGTCCGCCGACGACCGGTACGTCACCAGCTGCTTGACGAAGTCCACAGTGGACCTGATCCAGCCGACCCGGAGCCCGCCCCAGAACAGCTTGGACAGCGAGCCGATGGACAGCACCGCGGCGTCCGGGGCGAACGAGGCCATCGACGGCGGCGGCGGGCCGGCGAACAGCGTGTCCACAGAGGACAGATCTTCGACCAGCGCGGTGCCGGTCTCCGCGACCGCGGCGGCGATCACCTTGGCCACGGCCGGACGCAGGTTGACACCGACCGGATTGTGCACGGCCGGCGCCAGGTACAGCAGCCGCGGCCGGCGGCTGCGCAGCAGCCGCACCAGCACGTCGGCGTCCAGGCCGTCGTCGCGCAGCGGGATCGTGCGCAGCCGCGCGCCACGGTCCCGGAACGCGTCCAGCGCGCCCCAGTTGGTCGGATCCTCCACCAGCACCTCGTCGCCGGGCGCGAGCATCGCGGTGGCGATCAGCTGCAGCGCCTGCTGCGAACCGCTCGTCACGAGCACCTGATCGGGTTCGGAGACCAGGCCGTCCTCGGTGCAGTGCCGGGCAATGGCGGCCCGCAGCGCCGGCAGGCCGGCGGGATGGTAGCCGTGGCCCCGAACCCAGCGGCGGAGGTCGTCCGGGCTGACCGCGCCGACGACGTCGGCCACCCAGTCCTGACCGGGAAGCGCCGCGCTGGACAGGTCCGCGACGGAGCTGTCGGCCGTGCCGCTCAAGGGATTGAGCCTGGTGGCGGACCCGGGCAGGCGGGGCTGCGACACGCCGCGCACGCGGGTTCCGCTGCCCTGCCGTGAATCCAGTAAACCGAGGGAACGCAGCGTTGTGTACGCGGTGACCAATGTGCCGCGGCTGACCGCGAGTGTGCTCGCCAATGCCCGTTCGGACGGCAGCAATGTGCCCGGCGGCAGCTCGCCGGAGGAGATCAACGCGGTCAGCGCGGCGGCGAGCTGCCGGTGCAGCGACTCGCGCGCGTCGGTGCACCAGCCGTCGAGCAGCCGGGCCAACGCGGCCTCACCGATTCTGGGGTTGTCCACGAACGTCGTCCACTTTCACCGAATTGGACTCACCCAGGCGGCCGGAATAGGGCGAGTCTTGACCATGACGGTAGCGCCCACCCCGAGGAGATGATCATGGAGTCCACCGGTCCCGCCGAGACCGGGTCGTGAGCGGGTCCCGGCTGCGTCCGGCCGATCCCGGGCAGCAGCGGACCCTCAGGCAGGCCGCGCTGTGCTACGCGGCGCACGGATGGCCGGTTGTGCCGGCCGCTTTCTTCGACGGCACACGGTACGCCTGTGTGCAGGCGGACTGTGTCGAGGACGGTCCGCATCCGGTGTGGCGGCTCTGGCAGGGGCGCGCCAGCACCGACCCCGACGTCGTGGCCAGCTGGTACCGGCTGTTCTCGTTCGCCGTCGCGCTGCCGACCGGCACGGTGTTCGACGTCGTGGAGATTCCCGAGCCGGCCGCGGTTCGCGTGCAGGACGCACTCGTCGGGCACCGCACGCCGACGCCGATCGCGGTGTGGCGGGAGCGCGGCGTGCGCCTGTTCTGGGTGACCCCCGGACTGCCCGCCGACGACCGGCTGACCGCGATGAACGCGCGCATCCGCGGCGAGGGCGGCTGGGTCCCCGCGCCGCCGACGCCGACCCGACGCGGGCCGGTGCACTGGTCGCTGCCGCCGGACGAGGCGGAATGGGCGATCGTCGCGCACGAGGATCTGGCCAAGGCGCTGGATTCCCTGAACTGAGTTGGGCCGGACAAGTTCTACACGGCATGTGATCAGACCGTTTTGTCAACTACACGATCCAGTGCTCAAGTCAGCACAAGGAGGGACCGAAGGCGCACACTGCCGGTGACTGAACCCCTGATCGAGTGATGTCCCGGCATCAAGTTGGTAACCGTTCTGGCGGTGCTTTTCGCCCGTGACCCGGACGTAGGTTCACTCGCCATGACCGCCCCCACTGGCTGCCCCGTCACCCACGGAAACGTCCCGGAACCGGGTGACATCAGGGCCGAGGCCGAGGAGTTCCTCCGGCTGTTCCACGGCGAGCACCCCAAGACCGGTCCCGTCGGCCCGCGGCTGGAGCAGGTGCTCGCCGAGATCGACGAGACCGGCACGTACCGGCACACCGAGGGCGAGCTGGCGTTCGGCGCCCGCGCGGCGTGGCGCAACAGCGCCCGCTGCATCGGCCGGCTGTACTGGCAGAGCCTGCGGGTGCGGGACATGCGCAATGTGCGCGACGCGGCCACCGTCGCCGCCCAGTGCGCCGAGCACCTGCGGTCGGCCACCAACGGCGGCCGGATCCGGCCCACGGTCACGGTCTTCGCGCCGGAGACGCCGAAGCGGCCGGCCCCGCGGATCTGGAACGAGCAGCTCATCCGGTACGCCGGCTACTGGGACGCCGAGACCGGCACGGTGATCGGCGACCCGCGGTACCTGGAGTTCACCGAGGAGGTGATCCGACTCGGCTGGCAGCCGCCGGCGCAGCGCACCCGGTTCGACGTGCTGCCGCTGGTCGTGGAGACCCCGGAGGACGGCATCACGCTGCACGAGCTGCCCAGGGCCGCGGTGCTCGAGGTGGAGCTCAACCATCCCGAGCACAACTGGTTCGCCGGCCTCGGGCTGCGCTGGCACGCGGTGCCGGCGATCAGCAACATGCGGCTGGCCATCGGCGGCGTCTCCTACCCGGCCGCACCGTTCAACGGCTGGTACATGGGCACCGAGATCGGCGCCCGCAACCTCGCCGACCACGACCGGTACGACCTGATCAGGGAGGTCGCCGAGCGGCTGGGGCTGGACACCTCGCACGACCAGACGCTGTGGCGGGACCGGGCGCTGGTCGAGGTGAACCGGGCGGTGCTGCACTCCTTCACCCGGGCCGAGGTGACGATCACCGACCACCACACGGAGTCCGCCCGCTTCCTGACCCACCTGCGCAAGGAGGAGGACGCCGGCCGCAGGTGCCCGGCCGACTGGAGCTGGATCGTGCCGCCGATGTCCGGCGCGCTGACCCCGGTGTTCCACCGTTACTACGACACCGAGCCGCTGCGCCCCGAGTTCGTGCTGGACGACGACGCGCGGCGGCGCGGCACCAGCGCCGCGCCGCGGGCGTTCCCCGAGCCGGTGGCCGCCGAGCCGCCGAAGCTGCCGCGGATCCGGCGGCTGAGCTGGTTCACCCGCCGCACCCCCGTTCCCGTGCCCTGAGTTGTGTTCGGCCCGCCGATGTCACTACCGTGATCGTCATCGCGGTTGAGAAACCAGCCGCAAGCTCCACGCGAGGCGCGGAAACGCGCCCGGGCTTGCTTGCTGGCGGCCGTTCCCTGTCCTCGCGCTGTGCAGACGACGGCGAGAGGCACGAGAAATGGCGAGATCGACAGCGGGGCGGGCGTGACCTTCGCACCGCCATCGGATTCAGACCGGCTGCGGGCCCGGATCGCCGAGCTGGAGAGCGAGATCGACGGCCTGCGCCGCGCGCTGCGCACCAGGACCGTGATCGCGCAGGCCACCGGGCTGCTCGCGGCCGTCGGGGAGCACGCGCCGCAGCAGGGTTTCCAGCTGCTGGTCGAGCTTTCCCAGCAGTACAACGTCAAGTTGCACATGCTCGCGCAGCAGGTGGTCGAACTCGCCGCGGAACTGGGCCCGCGCCGGGCCGCCGCGGTCGTCGGCGCCGGTCAGGGCCAGGACCTGCTGGACGCCACCGGGACGCTGGTGGAAGCGCACAAGGCCCTGGTCGGCGCCGCCGAGGGAACGCCGGAGTGGGAGCGCCGGCGGGACGACGTGGTGACGGCCAGCAGGCTGCTCTGCGAGCGCCTGCTGACCGCCGGTGTCGAGGATTAGGGCTTGGCGAGCTGACAGCCGGCCTTGTCGAGGTTGATGGTGTTGCCGGTGTCGACGCACGTGTTGATCAGGTACGTCTCCTCGGCGTAACCGACGTTGCGGTGCACGGTGACGTTGCCGCCGGCGTCCACCTCACACGGGTTGTTGACCGTGCAGCGCTGGCCGTCCTCGTTGATCGTGTTGTTCACGGCGACGACCGCGCCGGTCGAGGCGTCGATCACCGGCGAGCCGGAGGTGCCGCCGATGACCTGGCAGCCGGGCTCGGTGTAGCGGACCGAGTCCTGCCACACCCAGTCGCCTTCGTGCAGCTCGTGCACGAAGGCGTCGACCTGGCAGGAGTAGATCTTCTTCCAGTAGCCGGAGACGACCCGGATGGCCGCGCCCTTGGTCGGGTGCGTCGCCGACAGTGTCAGCGGCCTGATCCCGTACTGGGCCTGGATCTGGGCGTACGTGCTGGTCAGCTGGTACAGCGTGACGTCGGTGCCGGTCATGGTGGCGTAGGCGAGCTTGCTCGCGCGCAGGGTCCCGACCGTGCTCTGGCCGTTGGCCGACAGCAGGCTGAACGTCCGCGAGGACGAGCGGTTGACCAGCACCTCGCCGGGGTCGAGGAAGCCGCCCTCGTAGCAGTGGCCGTTGGACAGCACGAGCGCCGGGTCGTTGACGCCGGCCGACGGCGGCTTCACCACCGAGCCGGAGCAGTTGCTGAGCCTCACCGTGCCGGTGAAGTCGACCGCGGTCGGCGCGGCCTGGGCGGTCGGCAGCAGGGTGGTCGCCAGTATCGCGACGGCGGCGAGGTACTTGAGCATGGAAGTTCCTCTCTCGCAGGGACTTCCACTTCAGCGTGTGCTGAGTATCGCTCGCTACCGTCGATCGGAGGTTTCCGCCAGGATCGCGTCGTTGAACGGCGGCCAGACCTCGGTCGCCCACTGGTCGAACGGCCGGTCGGTGAGCGCGATCGCGGCCAGTCGCGCCTCCGGGTCCACCCAGAGGAACGTGCCGGCCGCGCCGAAATGGCCGTAGGTGCGGGGCGAGTTGTGGTCGCCGGTCCAGTGCGGGCACTTCCGCGACCGGATCTCGAAGCCGAGTCCCCAGTCGTTGGGCCGCTGGTTGCCGAATCCGGGGAGAACGCCGTCGAGGCCGGGGAAGACGACGCTTGTCGCCTCGGCCAGCGTCTCCGCCGCGACCAGGGTCGGCGCCTGCAGCTCCGTCGCGAAGTGGACCAGGTCCGCGCAGCTGGCCTCGGCGCCGGAGCCGGCCGGGCCGACCAGCGCCGCCGTGGTCATCTTCAACGGCTCGAAGACGGCTTCCTTGACGTACTGCGGAAACGGGATGCCGGTGGCGTCCTGGACGGTGTCGGCGAGCACCTCGAAGCCGGCGCTGGAGTAGACGCGGCGGGCGCCGGGGGCGGCGACGGTCTGGTGGTCGTCGAAGGCCAGGCCGGAGGTGTGGGCCAGCAGGTGCCGGATGGTCGCGCCCCGAGGTCCCGCCGGCTGGTCGAGCTCGACCGCGCCCTCCTCGATGGCGATCAGCGCCGCGTACGCCACCAGCGGCTTGGTCACCGACGCCAGCGGGAACACGTGGTCCATCGGGCCGTAGGTGCCCAGCACCGTGCCGTCGGCGTCGACAACGGCGACCGCCGCGTGCTCGGCCGACCAGGTGTCGATCATCGACAGCGAATCCATGGTGGGAGGGTACTGTGCAGAGAGTGCGAGGCCCCACCGGTGTTTCGCACGGCAAGGGCGAGACACCGGCTACTCGGGGGCCGAGCCGCGACCCCGAAGGGGGCGCCATTGATACTGGTGCTCGGGGCGGCCGGTGAGGCCGTAGCGCAGGCTCATCGTCGCCGTTCCTTCCTGGGCCAGGGCGGCGAGGTAGCGCTGGGCGGTCGCACGGGCGATGCCCAGCCCGGCGGCGATCTCGGCCGCGGAGCGCGGACCGTCGGCGGTCCGCAGGGCGTCCGACACGAGCTTCGCGGTCACCGGGGACTGACCCTTCGGTGCGTGCGGGTGGTCGCCGTCGTGCAGGGTCCTCACCGCGCGGTCGATCTCCTCCTGGGTGAGCGCCCGCGACGGCGTCAACTGGTTGTGGTAGCGGGAATACGCCGTCAACCGCTCCCCCAGCTGCTCGGCGGTGAACGGCTTCACCAGGTAGTTCAAAGCACCGGCGGCGAAGGCGGCGCGAACCGAGGCGGCGTCGGACACGGCGGTGAGCATGATCGTGTCGACGGAGATCTCGGCCAGCAGGTCCAGGCCGGAGCGGTCCGGGAGATAGGTGTCCAGCAGCACGAGGTCGGGTTCCAGCTCGGCGATCATGGCGGACGCCTCGGCGGCGGTGCGGGCGGAGCCCACGACGACGAAGCCGGGCACGCGGTCGGTGAACGCCGAATGCACCTGGGCGACACGGAAATCGTCCTCCACGACCAGCACGCGGATCACGCCAGCACCTCCGGCAGGTTCGCGGCGAACACGGCGCCGTGCTCGGGGCCACCCGGATCAGCCAGCCGGACGTCGCCGCCGAGGGCCCTGGCGGCCTGGCGGGTCAGCGCCAGGCCGAGGCCGTGGCCTGGACCGTCATTTGTGGTCACGCCTTCGAGGAACACGGTCTCCCGCAAGCGTTCCGGCACGCCGTCACCGCTGTCGATCACCGATACGTGCAGGGTCGACCCGTCGGCGACAAGATCCAGCTCGACGCGGGCGGGGCGGCGCGCGCCGAGCCGGGCGGCCTCGACGGCGTTGTCGACCAGGTTGCCCAACACCGTGGTGACCTCGACCGGGGCGACCACCTTCGTCGGCACCCAGCTCGCCTCGCCGACCTCCAGCGTCACCCCTTTCTCCGCCGCGGCAACGCTTTTCGCCGACACGAAGGCCTGCAGGTACGGATCGGGCACGGCCGCCGGCCCCAGCGGAACCACCGGCGTGGTCGACAGCGCCTGGAGGTAGTCGACGGCCTCGTTGTGATGGCCGGTCTGCAACAGCCCCGACAGCGTGTGCAACCGGTTGGCGAACTCGTGTTGCTGCGCCCGCAACGCATCCGTCAGCCGGTGCACGGAATCGAGCTCCCGGGTCAGCGTCTCCAGGTCGGTCCGGTCCCGCAGCGTCAGCACCGTGCCGAGGTCGATGTCGTCCCGCCGGACCGGCCGACACGTCGCCACCAGCACCCGGTCCCCGGCGACGGCGATCAGGTTGTCCACCGCCGAGCCGTCCGAGACGGCCTCGCCTATCCGGGCCGGCAGCTCCAAAGTGGACACAGGCGTGCCCGGAGTCGGCGCGCTGCCAAGGAGTCGGGCCGCCTCGTCGTTGCAGACGGACACCCGGCCGGCGGGATCCACCGCCAGCACGCCCTCGCCGATCCCGTGCAGCACGGCCTCCCGCTGCTGGACCAGCTCCGACAGCTCGGACGGCTCCAGCCCCAACGTCCGGCGCTTCAGCAGCCGGTTCAACAATGCCGACCCGGCAACGCCAAGAGCGAGCGCGGCGACCAACCCAGCGACACACCACGCCAACAACCCCAGCAGGGCGTCCCAGATCGTGGTGGCGTCGAAGCCGACGCTCACCTCGCCGACGATCGCCCCGGTGTGGTCCCGCAGCGGCACCTTGCCCCGGGCCGAATACCCCAGGGTGCCTTCTTCCACGTTCGCGGCCTCCTGCCCGGCCACGACCTGGGTGAAGTCGGTGCTGACCAGCTCCCCCACCTCGTCCGGGTTGGGATGCGCGTAGCGGATCCCCTTACGGTCCGTGACCACCACGAACAGCGCCCCGGTGCGGATCCGCACCGCCTCGGCGCGAATCTCCACCAGGCCGCTGGAGTCGGCCGCGGCGACCGCGTCACCGATCTCCGGATTGGCGGCGACCGAGCGCGCGACGGCCAGTGCCCGCTGCTCGTACTGGTCGGTCAGGTTGGTGTTCAGCAGCCACCCGACCAGGGCGAACCCCACTCCGACGACCAGCACGACCACGCCGATCTGAAGCAGCAGCACCTGCCGGGCGAACCGCATCCGGGGCGGCGCCATGGCCGGACCCTACGCCGAGAACCCCGTGAGCAGAACGTGCGAAACACGGGAAACGCGCGATGGGCGAACAAGCGCGACAAGGGTTCGCACGGTGACCGCCGCCACCTACGGTCCACCGCCAACAGGAAGAAGGAGCTGGCCAATGACGACCGGACCCGTCATCGAGCTGCGGGCGGCGACCAAACGCTTCCGCGGCGCGACCGGCGGCGTGCACACCGCCGTCCAAGAACTGACCCTGTCCGTGCAGCCCGGCGAGTTCGTGGCCGTGGTGGGCCCCACCGGCTGCGGCAAGTCCACCACGCTGTCCCTGGTCTCCGGCCTCGAACCGCCGTCGAGCGGCGTCGCGCTGGTCCGCGGCGAGCCGGTGTTGGGCATCCCCGAGGGCATCGGCTACATGTTCCAGAACGACGCCGTGCAGCCGTGGCGGTCCGTGCTGGACAACGTGGCCGCCGGCCCGCGCTACCGCGGCGCCTCCAAGGCGAAGGCCCGGGAGAAGGCCCGCGTCTGGGTCGACAAGGTCGGCCTGGGCAAGTTCGCGAGCTACTACCCGCACCAGCTCTCCGGCGGCATGCGCAAGCGCGTGGCGCTGGCGGCGACGCTGGTCAACGACCCGTCGATCCTGCTGATGGACGAGCCGTTCAGCGCCCTGGACGTGCAGACCCGGGCCCTGATGCAGGACGAGCTGCTGCGCCTGTGGTCGGGCAGCAACGCCGACGGATCGATGCTCGACCCGGCGAGCAGGTCTTCGGTCGTGTTCGTCACGCACGACCTCGACGAGGCCATCGCCCTGGCGGACAAGGTGATCGTGATGACCGCCAGCCCGGCGACCGTGAAGGCCACGTTCGACGTGCGCCTGCCGCGGCCGCGGCTGGTCGAGGAGATCCGGATGACGCCGGAGTTCCAGTCCGTGTACCGGGAGATCTGGGAATCGTTGCGGGAAGAGGTGGACAAGGCCCGTGAGCGCAGTGTCGTTGCCGGCTGAGGCGGTGCCGGCCCGGGAGCTGACCAGCGCGGCCCGGGCGGCGCGCAACCGCCGGGTCAAGGTGTGGTCGATCCGGGTCGCGCTGGTGGTGGCGTGGCTGGGCAGCTGGGAGCTGGCCGCCACGTACTGGATCGACCCGTTCTTCTACTCCAAGCCCAGCCAGGTGTGGTCCAAGCTGGTGGACTGGTTCACCGTCGGCACCAGCCAGGGCTCGATCTGGACGAACATCGCCGCCACCATGGAGGAGGCGGTCATCGGCTTCCTGATCGGGGCGCTGGCCGGCATCGTGCTCGGCGTGCTGCTCGGCCGCAGCCCGCTGCTGTCGGACATCTGCGCGCCGTTCATCAAGGCCCTCAACGCGGTGCCCCGCATCGTGCTGGCGGCGCTGTTCGTGATCTGGTTCGGCCTCGGCATGCAGTCCAAGATCGCGACGGCCTTCATTCTGGTGTTCTTCGCCGTGTTCTTCAACGCCTTCCAGGGCGCGCGCGAGGTGGACCGGAACCTGATCAACAACGCCCGGGTGCTGGGCGCGAGCCGGTTCCAGGTGCTGACCACGATCGTGTTGCCCAGCGCGACCTCGTGGATCCTGGCCTCGCTGCACTCCGCGTTCGGCTTCGCCCTGATCGGCGCCGTCGTCGGCGAGGTCGTCGGCGCGGAGACCGGCCTGGGCCTGCTGATCTCCCGCTCCCAGGGCAACTTCGACACCCCCGGCATCTACGCCGGCATGATCGTCATCACCGTGCTGGCGCTGCTGGCCGAGGCGATCCTCACCGCACTCGAGAAGCGGCTGCTGAAGTGGCGGCCGACCGCGGCGCACGAGCAAGGAGCCCAGATATGAACCTGCGTACCCCTGTCACGCTGGTGCTGGCCGCGGCGACCGTGCTGGGCCTGGCCGCCTGCCGCGACTCCCGCACCGACACCGCCACCGCCGGCGGCACGGACCACGTCCGGATCATGGTCGGCGGCATCGACAAGGTCATCTACCTGCCGGCCAAGCTGGCCGACCAGCTCGGCTACTTCTCCGAGCAGGGCGTCACCGTCGACCTGGCCACCCAGCAGGCCGGCGTGAGCGCCGAGAACTCGCTCATCTCGGGCGACGTGCAGGGGGTCGTCGGCTTCTACGACCACACCATCGACCTGCAGACCAAGGGCAAGTGCCTGGAGAGCGTGGTGCAGCTGGCCAACATCCCGGGCGAGGTGGAGATGGTCTCGCCCGCGCAGGCCGGCACGATCAGGTCGGCGGCCGACTTCAAGGGCCGCAAGCTCGGTGTGACCGACCTCGGGTCGTCCACCGACTTCCTCACCCAGTACCTGGGCCAGCAGCACGGGCTCAAGGCGGGCACCGACTTCACCGAGGTGAAGGCGGGGGCCGGCAGCACTTTTGTCGCCTCGCTGGAAAACGGCCAAATTGACGCCGGTATGACAACGGATCCGACCGTGGCCCAGCTGGTGTCCAGCGGCAAGGGCAAGGTGCTGCTGGACATGCGCACCGAGGAAGGCACCAAGGCGGCCCTGGGCGGGCTGTACCCGGCCAGCTCGCTGTACATGACCTGCGACTACGTCAACGCGCACAAGCCGGTGGTGCAGAAGCTGGCCAACGCGCTGGTCAAGACGCTGAAGTTCATCTCGTCGCACTCGGGGGCGGAGATCGCGGCCAAGATGCCGGCCGACTACGCCGGCAACGACAAGGCCCTGTACGAGAAGTCCATCGGCGACACGAAGTCGATGTTCAACTCGGATGGCAAGATGCCCTCGGCCGGGGCGGCGAACGTGCTCAACGTGCTGAGCCAGTTCTCCCCCAACGTCAAGGGCAAGAAGGACAGCGTCCGTCTCGCTGAGACGTACACCACCGAATTCGTGGACCAGGCTTCGGCCTGAACCCCTTCAGCCCAGGACTTGACCGGCCGACTAGCTTATGGGGAGTCGTTGCGTACCAAGCGGTAACTCCGCTCGGCGCACTGTCGGCTCAGTCCTGGGGTGCAAGGAGGTTCGGTGGTACGCGCGTTGGTGGCTTCGTCGGCCTGTGCGGTCGGCGCCTCGGCCATCGTCGGTGTGTTACTCGGCGCCTATCTGCATGAGCTGGACGCGAACGCGGCCACGCCGCCGCCCGCGGTGTCGTCCGTGCCGACCACGGTGAGCACGCAGGTGTCCACCCTGGTCGTCACGGTCACGCCGTCGACGTCCTCGTCGACCACGACCACGACGACGGGCCAGACGGAGACGCACTCGCGGGACACGACGACGAAGAACGCCCCGCCGCCGACCACGAGGACGACGCAGCCGCCGCCCACGACCACCACCACGCCGGGACTGCCCATCCCGACGACCACGAGCTGTAAATGGCTCTGGTGCTGAGGCTCACGCGACCGAAACCGATCGGAAACAGCCGGCCGGCAGGCTGGGTCGCATGGCCACTTCGACATGGCGGCTGCGGGTGCGGCTGGCCGACAGCCCGGGCGTGCTGGCCCGGCTGACCGTCCAGCTCGCCGCGCAGGACTGCAACGTGCTGGCGCTGTCGGTGCTGCCCGTGCCCGGGGGTGTGGTGGACGACCTTGTCGTCACCGCGCCGGATCGGTTGCGGCCGGCGGACCTTGCCCAGTTGCTGCAGGCCGAGGGCGGTCGGCAGGTGTCGATCGCCGCCGCGTCGATGCACGACCTGGTCGACGAACGGGCGTCGGCGCTCCGCGCCGCCGGACGGGCGCTGGCCGAGCCGACCGAGCTGGCGGCGTCGCTGCGGTCGTTGCTGGGCGCGGATTCCGTCGCTCCGGTGACAGCGGGCCCGGAACTGGCCGGCTGGGGTGTTTCCGCGCTCGACGGTCACCAGTTCGTGGTCAGCCTTCCGGGTGGCGGCGCCTTTCTCGTGCGCCGAGCGTGGGCACCGTTCACCGACACGGAGTTGGCGCGGGCGTTCGCGCTGCTGGAGGTGCTCGATGCGGCCGGCCGATCGGCGCCGGAGCCGCGGGCCGTGCTGACGTCCGACGGCGCGGGACTGGTGCTGCGGATCGGGCGGCCGTCCGACGCCGACGAGGTCGCCGCGCTGCACAAGCGGTGCTCGATGAGGGCATTGTTCGCCCGGTACCACGCCGGCGTGCGGACCGTGCCGCGGCGCTGGCTGCACCGGCTGCTCAGTCCGCCGCGTGGCACCACCGTGCTGGCGGTGGCCGGCCGGGACGTCGTCGCCATCGGACAGCTGATCGGGATGACCGACCCTCGGCGGGCCGAGGTGTCGCTGCTCGTGGAGGACGGCTGGCAGCGGCGTGGCGTGGGCACCGCGATGCTGTCGCACCTGGCGTCCGTGGCGCGCGGAGGCGGCTACGAGGAGCTCGTCGGCTGGTGCCTGCCGGCCGAGGACGCGTTGACCCGAACGGCCGCACGGGCCGGCCTGAGCACACGACAGACCGTGGAGGACGGGTTGCTGAGGGTGGCCGTCGCGGTCGGCAAAACCGGTTCAGTTGACCGTGTGAGCGCTTCCACGGAGCCTCCCAAGCGATAAGCTTCTTGACGAAAGCCGCCGGTTCCGTGGCGGCGCGTGAGGAGCAGACGTGGTCGTGCAGCGTCCGAACGCCCGCCCCACCTTGGAGGACGTGGCGGCGAGGGCCGGTGTGTCCAGGGCGACCGCGTCCCGGGTGCTCAACGGCTCGCCGAAGGTGAGCCCGGCCGCGCTGGAGTCGGTCAACTCCGCGGTGCTGGAGCTGGGCTACCAGCCCAACCAGGCGGCCCGCACGCTCGTCACGCGGCGCACCGGCGCGGTCGCCGTGCTGATCTCCGAGCCGCAGCCCAAGATCTTCAACGACCCGCACTTCGCCGGCCTGGTCAAGTACGCCGCGATGGCGCTGGGCGCCCGGGACTCCCAGATGGTGCTGGTCCTCGTGCACACGCCCGAGGACCAACTGCGGGCGCAGCGCTTCCTCGCCGGCGGGCACGTCGACGGGGCGCTGCTGTTCACGCCGCACCAGGACGACCCGCTGCCGACCCTGGTCCGCAAGCTGTCGCTGCCCGTGGTGTTCGGCGGCCGGCCGTGGGGGTCGCTGCGCGGGCTGCACACCGTGGACAACGACAACGAGAACGGCGCCGCGATGGCCACGCGGTACCTGATGGAACGCGGCTGCAAGCAGGTCGTCAGCATCACCGGCCCCAACGACGAGCTCGCCGCGACCGACCGGCTGGCCGGCTTCCGCGCCGCCACCGCCGCCGACGACGCCCGGCTGGCGGCGATCACCGAGTGCGGCTTCTTCAGCCGGGAGGGCGGGGAGCGGGCCATGACCGCCCTGATGGCGCGGGTGCCCGACCTCGACGGCGTGTTCGCCGCCAACGACCTGATGGCCGCCGGGGCGATGACAGCCCTGCGAGCCGCGGGAAAGCGTGTTCCGCAGGACGTGGCCGTGGTCGGTTTCGACGACGACGAGTCCGTCGCCCCGCACACCGACCCGACGCTGACCTCGGTCCGTCAGGACATCGGGCGTCAGGTGCAGTGCATGGTGGACCGGCTGTTCACGCTGATCCGCGGCGAGGAGCCACGGCAGCGGCACCAGCTCCTGCCGGTGGAGCTGGTGCACCGCAACTCCGCCTGACGACTACCAGCTGACCGGCAGCGCGTTCCACGCCCCCGCGGGGTTTCAGACGGCGACGGCGGCGGGGTGATGGGCCGTGTTCTCGGTGACCATCAGGGGCAGCTCGGGGTAGTCGATGCTGAGTCGCAGCATGAGCTCCGCGAACGACTCCCCGATGTCCTCGCCGAACTGCGGAGCCAGCAACCGGACGCCACGCAGCCCGGGGTGGCCGCCGCCGGTGACGGTGAACGGGTCCTCGACGGGGACGACGCGGGTCGGCCCGTAGTAGGTGACCCCGTACCAGTTGACGGGCTCGGCGATGAGGTCCGAGTCGCCGTCGAGCACGACGTCGTCCCACGGCCCCAGCCACGCGGTGTCGGCGAGCACGTCGACGGGGTAGCCGCGGCCGAAGAGGGGGTCGAGGAAGAACCGGTTGCGGAGGCCGTCGACACGGCGGAAGGCGGCGGTGTGCGGCTGGTCGTCGCGGTCGACGACGACGGTGGTGAGGTTGAGGACGATGGACACCTCGTGCTCGGGGGCGCGCTCGCGGATGGCGGCGACGGTCAGGCCATGGCCGAGCAGGAGGTGGTGGGCGGACCGCAGAGCGGCGACGGCGTCGTGCGCGTGGCCGAGGAACGCGGCGCGCGACGGCTCGTCGAGAGTGGTCCACAGCCGCACACGGTCGGCAAGGGCAGCGTGTACGGCCGTGGTGTATTCGGCGAACCGGAGTGCGGTCTCACGGTTCGTCCAGCCGCCGGCCTCGTCCAGCGACTGGGGCAGATCCCACTGGTAGAGCGTGGCGATCGGGGTGACGCCCTTGTCCAGCAGGCGGTCGACCAACCGGTCGTAGAAGGCCAGGCACGCACGCGACACGGGGCCGCGTCCCTCGGGCTGCACACCTGCCCAGGCCACCGGGAAGCGGTAGGCCGGCCGGCCGAAGCCGGCGAAGGTGTCCCAGCAGCCGTCGGCGGTGGCGGCGACCGTCCGGCTTCTGCCCATCGTCCGTCCTCCTCGACGCGCGGATGGTGAGAGCGCTCTCACCTTGACCGTGACTGCGCTCACTGTCAAGGCGTTGACAAGAATGCGCAGGTAGTCGCAACCGTGCCGGTACCATGGCCGACGGTGTCGAGAGGAGGTGGTCGTGGTGAGTACCGACGGAAGTAGTCGCAGTTCCACGGCCGCCCGGCACCCGTCTGCCTGACTCGTGCCGCGTGGCCTTCGCCCACGCGCGCTGGGAGTCTTGCCATGACCAGGACGACGCACGCCGTCGCCGCGACGCTCACCGAACTGTCCGCGATGGACGCCGGCACGCTGATCCGCCACCTCGGCGTCAGCCCGGCCGGACTGACCACGCTCGAACGCAACGCCCGGCTGGCCCGGCACGGCCGCAACCGGGTCGCCGGCGCGGACGGCCCCCGCTGGACGGCACGGCTGCTGCACTGCCTGCGCAGCCCGTTCGTCGGCCTGCTGCTGGGCCTCGACCTCGTGCTGGCGCTGACCTCGAACCTCGCCGGCAGCATCACGGTCGGGGTGATGGTGCTGGTCAGCGTGCTGCTGCGGTTCGCCCAGGAATACCGCTCCGACCTGGCCGCCAAGCGTTTGCGGGCCCTGGTCGCCACCACCGCCACCGTGGCCAGGCGTGGCAGCCGCTCGCCGCGACGGTTCGCCGACCCGCTGGGGACCGTCACGACCGAGCTGCCGGTGGAGTTGCTGGTGCCGGGCGACATCGTGCACCTCAAGGCCGGCGACCTGGTGCCCGCCGACTGCCGGCTGCTCACCGCCACCAACCTCGTGGTCGAGCAGGCCACGCTGTCCGGCGAGTCGCTGCCGGTCCGCAAGACCGTGACGACCGACCGGATCGCCGGCAACGTGCTCGACTCTCCGGTGTTCTGCTTCCTCGGCTCCACGGTGGTCGGCGGCTCGGCGACGGCCGTGGTCGTCGGCACCGGTCCGTCGACCTATCTCGGCTCCATCGCCGAGCGGCTGGCCCGCCCCGATCACGACGCGGACGCCGGGATGCGGTCGACGGCCTGGACTCTGATCCGGTTCACGCTGGTGCTGGCGCCGATCGTGCTGGCGGTCAGCGGCCTCACGCACGGCAACTGGTCCGAGGCGGCGCTGTTCGCCGTGTCGGTGGCGGTCGGCCTGACGCCGGAGATGCTGCCGGTGATCGTCGCCGCCAACCTGGCCAAGGGCGCGGTCGAGCTGTCGAAGCAGCAGGTGATCGTGAAGCGGCTACGGGCCGTGCACGAGTTCGGGCAGCTGGACGTGCTGTGCGTGGACAAGACCGGCACGCTCACCGACGACCGGATCGTGCTCGCCGGCCACACCGACGACCTCACGCTGGAGCTGGCCTACGTCAACTCCGCGCTGCAGACCGGCCTGCGCAACCCGTTCGACCGAGCGGTGATCGACGCCGTCGACCCGGACCACCGACTGCTGCTGGAGGCGAACTGGCGGCTGGTCGACGAACTGCCGTTCGACCACGAGCGGCGGCGGATGTCGGTGATCGTCCGCGACACCGAGGGTCGGCACCTGCTGGTCACCAAGGGCGCCGCCGAACACGACGCTGCCCACAACGGCACAAGGGTGCTCGGCTTGTGGTGCAAGGAGATCGAGGAGCGGGAGATCTACCAGCTCGCCGACGAGGACGGCGCCGAGCTGGTGGGCCATCTCTTCTTCCAGGACCCGCCGAAGGAGTCGGCGCCGCAGGCGATCAAGCAGCTGCGCGAGCTCGGCGTCGAGATCGTCGTCGTCACGGGCGACAACGAGCACGTGGCCCGCAAGGTCTGCCGCGACATCGGCATCCCGGACGCGACCGTGCACGCGCGGGCGACGCCGGCCCGCAAGGCGGAGATCGTGCGGGAGCTGCGAAAGAACCACACCGTCGGCTTCCTCGGCGACGGCGTGAACGACGCCGCCGCGCTGCGCGAGGCCGACCTGGCGATCTCCGTCGGCGGCGCGCTGCCGGTCGCCCGGGACACCGCCGACGTCATCCTGCTGCGCAAGGACCTCACCGTGCTCACGCAGGGCGTGCTGGCCGGGCGGCGGACCTTCGCCAACACGATGAAGTACGTGAAGCTGACGGCCAGCTCCAACTTCGGCAACGTGCTCAGTGTGCTGGCGGCGGCCGTGTTCCTGCCCTTCCTGCCGATGCTGCCGGTGCAGCTGCTCGTCCAGAACCTCGCGTACGACGTGGCTCAACTGGCGATCCCGTGGGATGGCGTGGATCGTGATCAGGTGAGCTCCCCACGCAAGTGGGCCGGCGGCGACCTCGCCCGGTTCATGCTGCTGGTCGGCCCGCTCAGTTCCGTGTTCGACGTCGTCCTGTTCGCCGCGATGCGCCACTACGACCCGGCGACCTTCCGAACCGGGTGGTTCGTCGAGGGATTGCTGTCGCAGCTGCTCATCGTGCACGTCATCCGCACGCAACGACGCTCCCGGGCAAGCCTGCCCGTGATCGTCGCGACCGCCCTGGTCGCCGCGATCGGCCTGGCGCTGCCGTTCTCCGGGCTGTTCGGCCTGGTGGCGCTGCCCGCCGGCTACTTCCCGTGGCTGGCCGCCGTGGTCCTCGGGTACTGCGCGCTCGTGCAGGCCGTGAAGACCGGCTACGTCCGCAAGTTCGCCACCTGGCTGTGAGGAATTCTCGTGAACACCCTTGAGATGGCCCTGCGCCTGCTGGCCGGCGTCGGACTCGGCTCCGCGATCGGCTTCGAACGGCAGTACCGGGCGCGGATGGCCGGCCTGCGGACCAACGCGCTGGTCGCCGCCGGCGCCTCGCTGTTCGTGCTGCTGTCCGGGTACGGCTTCGACTCCGTGCCCGGACACGCCAGCGCCGACCCGACCCGGGTCGCCGCGCAGATCGTGTCCGGCATCGGCTTCCTCGGCGCCGGCGTGATCATGCGTGACGGCCTGAACGTGCGCGGCCTGAACACCGCCGCCACGCTGTGGTGCTCGGCCGCCGTCGGCGCGCTGGCCGGGGCCGGCCTGTACGAGCCGGCGGTCGCCGGCACGATCGTGGTGCTGGTGGCCAACGTGGTGCTGCGCTGGGTCGGCCGGGTGGTGGACCGCAGGCCGGCCTCCGGCGAGGAGACCACCACCGCGTACACCTTCCTGGCGGTGACGAAGGACGAGGCGGAGGCGCACATCCGGGCGCTGCTGGTGCAGTCCATGACCGGCACCTCGTTCCAGCTGCAGTCGGTGTCCAGCCGCAACAGCGCCACCGAGGGCTACGTCGAGGTGCGTGCCGACCTGCTCACCGACAGTCGCGACGACAAGCAGATGGAGTCGGCCGTGTCCCGGCTGAGCATGGAGCCGCAGGTGACCAGCGTCCGGTGGACGGCGCGGGCCACCCGGACCGGTGCTTCCCGGGACGACGACTGACCGGCATTGGTAGGGTCACGCGTCGGCGGGGGCCGGCACTTCAGACGGGGGCACCAATGGGCCTAATGGACAAGATCCGCGGCGAGTTCATCGACATCATCGAGTGGACCGACGACAGCCGCGACACCATCGTGTGGCGGTTCCCCCGCTACGACAACGAGATCAAGATGAACGCCAAGCTGACCGTGCGCGAGTCGCAGGCGGCGGTGTTCGTCAACGAGGGGCAGATCGCGGACGCGTTCCCGCCCGGCATGTACACCCTGCAGACGCAGAACATGCCGATCCTGTCCACCCTCAAGGGCTGGAAGTACGGCTTCAACTCGCCGTTCAAGGCCGAGGTGTACTTCGTCAACACCCGGCAGTTCACCGACTTCAAGTGGGGCACGCAGAACCCGGTCATCCTGCGCGACCCCGAGTTCGGCATGGTGCGGCTGCGCGCCTTCGGCGCGTTCGCGGTCCGCGTGATCGACCCGCCGGCGCTGCTGCGCGAGCTGGCCGGCACCGACCCGCAGTTCCGCACCGAGGAGGTCGGCGAGTACCTCCGGCAGATCATCGTCGGCCGGCTGGGCACCGCCCTGGCCACCGCCGGCGTGCCGATGCTCGACCTGGCCACCCAGCAGGGCTCGATCGGCGACCGGCTGGCCCAGGCGCTCAGCCAGGAGCTGGCCTCGGTCGGCATCGCCATCCCCAAGTTCGTCATCGAGAACATCTCGCTGCCGCCCGAGGTCGAGGCCGCGCTGGACAAGCGCACCCAGATGGGCATCGTCGGCGACATGAACCAGTACACCCAGTTCCAGTCGGCCAACGCCATCCAGGACGCCGCCAACAACCCCGGCGGCGCGGGCGAGGGCCTCGGCGTCGGGCTGGGCATGGCGCTGGGCCAGCGGGTCGGGCAGCAGTTCCAGCAGCCGTACGGCACGCCGCCGCAGGGCTATCCGCAGCAGCAGCCCTACGGCACCCCGCCGCAGGGGTACCCGCAGCAGGGGTACCAGCAGGCCCCGCCGGCCGGCCCGCCGCCGCTGCCGCAGCAGACGCAGTGGTACGTCGGATCCAACGGCCAGCAGCTCGGCCCGTTCGACCAGAACGGGCTGCACCAGCAGGTGGCCGCCGGCGTGCTGACGCCGCAGTCCCTGGTGTGGCACCAGGGCATGGCGCAGTGGACGCCCGCGTCGCAGGTGCCGGAACTGGGGTCGCTGTTCGGCGCCACCCCGCCGCCGCTGCCCCCGCAGGCGTGAGCCGATGACCGGACCTTTCACGCCGGGCGGGACCGTCTCCCCCAACGCCTTCCCGTGTGGCGGCTGTGGCGCGCGCGTCGAGTTCGCGCCCGGCACGACCGCCATGCGCTGCCCGTACTGCGGGTACGAGCAGCAGATCAGCCACGGCGACCGGCAGATCCGCGAGCACGGGTTAGCCGAGCTCGGCACCCTGCCGCGCAAGCCCGTGGCCCAGCTCGCCGCGTACGTCTACGTGTGCCAGCGGTGCGCCGCGCAGACCCAGAGCAACGAGACCGCGACCCTGTGCCAGTTCTGCGGCAGCCCGCTGGTGCTCGACCCCGATGCCAGCGGGCAGATCGTGCCCGAGGCCGTGCTGCCGTTCGCGCTGGACCGCAACGGGGTGCGCGAGTCGCTGCGCAAGTGGATCAACTCCCGGTGGTTCGCGCCGAACGCGCTGAAGAAGGTCACCGAGGCCGAGTCGACGCGCGGAACCTATGTGCCGCACTGGACCTACGACTCTCAGACCTACTCCAGCTACTCCGGGGCCCGCGGCGAGCACTACTACGTCACGGAGACGTACACGGACTCCGACGGCCGGACGCAGACCCGGCGGGTGCAGAAGACCCGCTGGTACCCGGTGAGCGGCCAGGTCAGCCGGTTCTTCGACGACGTGCTCGTGCCGGCCAGCATGACCGTGCCGCCGGCGAAGGTCGACGCCCTCGCGCCGTGGCCGCTGCCCGAGGCCGCGCCGTACCAGCCGCAGTACCTCGCCGGGCTGCACGCGCTGCGCTACGACATCGAGCCCGAGACCGGCCTCGACGAGGCCAAGCGGCGGATGGACTCCGTCATCCACGACGACTGCCGGCGCGACATCGGCGGCGACGAGCAGCGGGTCGACGGCGTCAACACCAACTACACCGCCATCACCTTCAAGCTGATGCTGCTGCCGATCTGGATCGCCTGCTACCTCTACGGCGGCAAGACCTGGCAGATCCTGGTCAACGGCCGCACCGGCGAGGTCCACGGCGAACGCCCGTACAGCAAGCTGAAGATCTTCCTCGCGGTGCTGCTGGCCATCGTCGTCGTGGTGGTGATCCTCTACTTCTGGCTCAACGGCCACCACACGACAACAACGTCACACACAACGACAACCCGCCATCATTAGCGCGGGCCACTCCCCCGCGCAACCCCTTGATGTTGTGAAAGGACCATTCCTCTCATTGGATGTGAGGAATGGTCCTTTCCCAACTTCGGGTCAGGTGCAGAGCAGGGTGGTGAGGCGCTCCGGCTCGGGGGCGTGGCAGCGGGCGTAGAGGTCGCGGGCCTCGCGCCAGTGCGGCAGCGCCGCGTCCGATCCGACGGTCTCCCCCAGGGCGATGCCGAGGATGCACAGCGTCCTGGCCACGCCGAGCCGTTCGCCGCACTGCCGTTGCACGGACAGGGCTTCGGTGGCGAGGTCGACGGCCCGCGGCGACTGCCGCCCGAGCAGCGCGATGTCGGCCAGCACGGACAGCGCCTGCCCCTCCAGGACCCGGAATCCCGCGTCGCGGGCGATGCTCAGGGCGTGCTGGGCGAAGTCGGTGGCCTGCGCCGGGCTGCCGCCGGTCAACAGGTTGGCGGCCATGGTGATCAGGGCGTGGCACTCGTCGTACCGGGCGCCGATGGCGCGGGCGAGGGTGACCGCCCGCTCGCATTCCCCGGTGCCGCCGGTGATCGCGCCGAGCACGGTCAGCGCGTACGCCTCGGTGCGCACGGAAGCGAGGTCGCCGGCGATCTCCACGGCGGTGCGGGCGGCCGCCAGCGCCTCCTCGGCCCGGCCGGCGGCGTGCTGGATCAGACCGAGATACCCCTGCGACTGCGCCTCGTCGATGCGCGCACCGAGCTCCTGGCTACACGCCAGCCCGGCGGTGCAGCTGGCCAGCGCCTCGTCGAGATCGCCCCGCTGGTACAGCGCGCCGCCGAGGAAGGTCAGCACGGTGCCCTCGGCCCGCGGGTTGATCTCCCGCTGCACGGTCAGCGCCCGCCGGCAGAAGTCGATGCACCGGTCCAGTTCGCCCCGCTGCTGGCACAGCACGCCGAGGTTGACCAGCGTCATCTCCTCGGTGTGCCGGTTGCCCAGCCGCAGCCCCACCCGCAGCGCCTGCTCGTAGTACGCGGTGCCCTGCGTCAGCTCGCCGGTGGATTCGCTGACCAGTCCGAGGTTGTTCAGCACGCACGCCTGCCCGTAGAGCCAACCGGTCTCCCGGAACTGCTTCAACGCGGCGGTCCACAGCTCGGTCGCCTCGGCGTACTGGTTCACGGCGTAGTTGGCGGTGCCGAGGCTGAACAACGCGGCCGCCTCGGCTCGTGGGTCCTCGGTGGACACTGCCAGCGCCAGGCGGGCCACGGCGAACCAGTCGGTGATTTCCCCGCGCTGGTAGAGATATCCGCGGATGGCGTCGGCCAGCAGCCAGGCGCGTTCCCGCAATCCGGACCGTGCGGCGTGATGGATGGCGGCGACCAGGCCGGCCCGTTCCGCGTCGAGCCAGGCCAGTGCCGACGCGAGGTCGTCGAAGAGGTCCTTGGTCGGCGGCACGAGCTGCAGCATGTGCGGGTACAGCACGCCGACCGCGGCGCGGGCGTGCCGCAGGTAGTCGTCGAGCAGCCGGCACAGGGCGCTTTCCCGTTCCTCGGGGCTGTCCTGCTCGTACGAGCGTTCCCGGGCGTAGTGCCGCAACAGGTCGTGGCAGGTGTAGCGGCCGGGCTCGGGCTGGTCGACGAGATGCGCGGCGGCCAGCTCATCCAGCAGTCTTGCTGTTTCGCGAGGGGTTGACTCCTCGATCAGCGCCGCCGCGGACTCGGCGCTGACGTCCGGCCCCGGCACCAGGCCCAGGCGGCGGAACAGTTCCTGCGCCTCCGGCTTCAGCCCGGAGTACGACAGGTCGAAAGCGGAGCGGACGGCGCTCTGCTCGTCGCCGTCGATTCGCAGTGATGCCAACAGATTGTCCTGGCCGAGCGCGGCGACGTGATCGGCGATCGGTCGCCACGGATGGCTGGCCAACTGCGCCGCGGTGATCCGCAACGCCAGTGGTAGGTGTGCGCAGGTGCCGGCCAGGACCGCCGCCGCCTCCGGGTCGGCGTCGATCCTCGAGCCGCCGATCATCCGCCGTAGCAAGGAAATCGCCTCGTCCGGCGACAGCACGTCCAACCCCAGCCGCTGCGCGCCGTCCAGGGCGACCAATCCGTCGAGGCGATCACGACTCGTGACCACCACCTGGCAGCCGGAACCGGCCGGCAGCAGCGGCCGCACCTGCTCCGCGCTGACGGCATTGTCCAGCAGCACCAACACTTTCCGGTCGGCCAGCAGCGACCGGTACAGGCCCGTCGCCTCGGCGAGATCGACCGGTACCTGATCCGGCGGCACGCCGATGGCCCGGAGGAACTGGGACAGCGCGTGCAGCGGCTGCACCGGCGGCCCGACCGAATAACCGTTGAGGTTGACGTAAAGCTGCCCGTCCGGGAACCGCGTCCGCACGCGGTGCCCCCACTGCACGGCCAATGCCGTCTTGCCGACACCCGCCGTGCCGACGACCACCTTGACCGCGCCGGCGGCGTCCAGCGCGGCGAACTGGGCCTCGCGGCCGGTGAAGCCGCCGATCGCCGGCGGCAGCAGCGCCGGCACGGTCGTCGCCACCGGCGGCGGGGGCGAGGTGATCGTCAGGGTCTGGTCGTTGCGCAGGATCGACAGCTCCAGCCGGCCCAGTTCCTCGCCGGGATCGATGCCCAGTTCCTCGGCCAGCAGCGCCCGGGTCCGCCGCGACACGGCCAGCGCCCGGCTGCTCTGACCGCCGCGGTGCAGCGCCAGCATCAGCTGCCCGACCAGCCGTTCCCGGGTCGGTTGCTGGTCGACGAGCGTGGTCAGCTCGCCCAGCGCCTCCTGGTGCCGGCCCAGCCGCAGCAGCGCGTCGAACCGGTCCTCCTGCGCCACCAGCCTCGTCTCCGTGACGCCGCCGACCAGCTGGTCGATCACTTCCGGGTCGGCCGTGTCCACCAGCGCCGGCCCCCGCCACAGCGCCAGCGCCTCGTCCAGCAGGGCCAGCCGGGACAGGTCGTCGGCGGCGTCCCTGGACCGCGTGACCAGGGCCTGGAACCGGTGCACGTCGATCAGCATCGGGTCGGCCCGCAGCTGGTAGCCGGAGCCGCGCGTGACCACCGTCAGCTCGGCCTCGGCCTCCGAGAGCAGCGCCCGGATGCTCGACACCGACACCCGCACGGCGTGCGAGGCGGTGCGCGGCGGCCGCACCGGCCACACCAGCTCGACCAGCCGGTCCACCGGGACCAGCCGGTTCACCTCCATCGCCAGCACCGCGAGCACGAGGCGGCGCTGGCGCGGCCCGAGGTCGACGATCGTCGTCCCGATCCGCGCCTGCACCGGTCCGAGCAGCCGAAGTTCCATGCGTCCCCCAGGACATTCGCCACCTGGGAGTCAGGAGCACGGTATCCGGCGCTGGATACACGAATGGCGCTCGCCCCCGACGGACGAGCGCCACCCGGCCCGGAATCAGGCTTCTGCCATGCCCGCGACGATCGACGTGCGGGCCGCGCGACGCGCCGGCATCAGGGCCGCCACCACCGCGGCGAACACCGCCGCCAGCAACAGCACGCCCAGCTGGCCGCCCGGGATCGCCAGCCCCAGCTGGAGGTCCGGGCTGGACAGCGCCTCGACCAGCACCCAGGCGAACGCGCCGCCCAGGACCACGCCGATCAGCGCGCCCATCACGCCCATCAGCACCGACTCGATCACCAGCATGAACCGCAGCTGGCCCTTGGTCAGGCCCAGCGCCCGCAGCAGCGCCGACTCCCTGGTGCGCTCCAGCACCGACAGGCCCAGCGTGTTGGCGATGCCGAACAGCGCGATCACCACCGCCAGCCCGATCAGCGCCCACATCAGCGTCAGCAGGCTGTCGATCTCGGCGTTGAGCTGCTCCTTGGTCGCCGCCGCGCTGTTCACCTCGGCCACCGGCACGTTCGCCGTCGCCTTGTCCATCGCGGCCTGGCCGTCGCCGGCCGAGACGCCCGGCTTCATCTTGACCAGGATGTGGTTGTAGCCGACGACCTTCGGCGCAACCGCGGCGAAGGTGTCCAGCGTGACCAGGCCGTCGGCCAGCTCGCGGGCGTCGTAGATCGCGACGAGCTTGAGCATCTTGCTCGCGTCGGGCGTGCTGACCAGCAGCTGGTCGCCCAGCTTGGCGGTGCCGACCGCCGACTTGTTCAGCGCGATCGTGCCGGGGCCGACCTGGCTCAGGTCGCCGCTGACCAGCTTCGGGTTGACCATGCTGCCGATCGCCGACTGGTCGATGCCCTGGATCTCCTGGTCGCCGGACTGGGCGACCGTCATGGGCGTCTCCGTGGTCGCCGCGACCTGCGCGATCTGCGGCACCCCGCGCAGCTGACCGGGCAGCGTGGCCGGTAGCGGGTGGTCGTACACCGAGGAGGCGACCGTGAAGTCGGCCGGGAACCGCTTGTCCACCTCGGCGCCCGCGGCCTGCTTGCCGCTGGTGGCGACCACCGTCACCATCGTCACGATGGTCACGCCGATGACCAGCGCCGCCGTCGTGGCCGCCGTGCGGCGCGGGTTGCGGCCGGCGTTGGCGGTGGCCAGCTTCGCCGGCACGCCGAACAGCATCGACGGAATGGCGCCGAGCAGCTTGTTGATCGGGCCGACGATGAGCGGGCCGAGCACGATCACGCCGAGCAGCATCACCATCGTGCCGCCGCCGACCGGGAACAGCGCCGCGTCCGGGTCCTTCAGGCCCATGCCGAGGCCGATCAGCCCGGCGCCGCCGAGCAGCAGCACCGCGGCGGCGACCACGCGCAGCACGCTGGTGCGGCGGACCTCGTCGTGGCTGTCCGGCTGGCTGCGCAGCGCCGCCAGCGGGGCGACCTTCGTTGCGCGCAGCGCCGGCAGGCCCGCCGACGCGACGGTGACCAGCACGCCGATGGCGAACGCCGCCAGCACCACGGTCCCCGTCAGCGGCACGCTCACCGAGGTGGCGGCGCCGCTGAACCAGCCGACCGCCTTCTGCAGCAGTGCGGCCAGCCCGATGCCGACGCCGAGGCCGAGCACCGAGGCGATCAGGCCCATCACGAACGCCTCCAGCAGCACGCTGCCGAAGACCTGGCGGCGTTCCGCGCCGATGCAGCGCAGCAGCGCCAGCTCCCGGGTGCGCTGGGCGACCAGGATGGTGAACGTGTTGTAGATGACCATCGCCGCGACCACGAGCGAGATCAACGCGAAGATCAGCATGAATTGGGTCAGGCCGCCCGAGCCCCGCCCGGCGTGTTCGAGCGTGTCCTGGGTGAAGGCGTCACCGGTCTGCACCTTGAAGTTCTTGCCCAGCTGGGCGGAGATCCGGTCGACCAGGTCCTGCTGGCTGACGCCCGGCGCCGCGGCCACCACCACCTGGTAGACGCCGGACTGCTTGTCCAGCTTGGCGATCGCGCTCGGGGTGAGCAGCACCTGCATGTCCGACAGCGACAGCGCGTTGCTGCCCTGGCTGTACGTGCCGACCACGGTCAGCGGCACCGCGGTGTCGCCCTGGCCCAGCACCGACACCTTCTGGCCCACGCCGATGCCGGTCGTCTTGGCCGTGCGGACGTCCAGCGCGATCTCGTCGTCCGCCTTGGGGTACGTGCCCGACACCAGGTCGAACTCCCGCAGTTGCGGGGTGTTCTCGATGGTGGACGCGAACGCCTGCGCCGCCTTGCCGTTGGACTTGATCAGCGGCAGCGACCCGCCGCCCCGGCCGTCCGCCCCCGCGACGCCCGGAATGTTGCGGATCGCGTCCACCGAGTCCTGGCCCAGCTTCGGCGGGTTGGGCCCCCTGACCGCGTCGCTGTCCTGGTTGACCGTGATCGACGCGTCCACCCCTCGCGTCTGGCGGGCGAGGTTGTCGTGCACCTGTGCGTTGAGGGCGTTGCCCAGGATCAGCGTGCCGCTGACGAAGGCGACGCCGAGGATGATGGCTATCGAGGACAGCACCATCCGCGCCGTGCGGGCGCGCAGACCCGCGAGCGTGGCCCGGAACATCACGCTCCCAGGTGCTTGAGGGCCGACAGCACGGAGTCGGCGGTGGGCTGGTTGATCTCGCCGGCGAGCCGGCCGTCCGCGAGCAGGACCACCCGGTCCGCGTAGGAGGCCGCCACCGGGTCGTGCGTCACCATGATCACCGTCTGGCCCAGCTTGCGGACCGACATGCGCAGGAAGTCCAGCACCTCCGCGCCACTGCGCGAGTCCAGGTTGCCGGTCGGCTCGTCCGCGAAGACCACCTCCGGCCTCGCCACCAGGGCGCGGGCACACGCCACCCGCTGCTGCTGGCCGCCCGACAGCTCACTCGGCTTGTGCCCCAGCCGCTGGCGCAGCCCGATCGTGTCCACGATCGTGTCGTACCAGGCCCGGTCCGGCTTCCTGCCCGCCAACTCCAGGCCCAGCAGGATGTTCTGCTCCGCCGTCAGCGTCGGCAGCAGGTTGAACGACTGGAACACGAAGCCCACCCGGTCCCGGCGCAGGCGGGTCAGGTCCCGGTCCGACAGCTTCGTGATGTCCGTCTGTCCGATGTAGACCTGGCCGTTGTCGACCGAGTCCAGGCCGGCCAGGCAGTGCATCAGGGTCGACTTGCCGGAGCCCGAGGGCCCCATGATCGCCGTGAACCGGCCCGCCGCGAAGGCCACGCTGACACCGTCGAGGGCACGCACCGCCGTGTCGCCCCGGCCGTAGACCTTGACCAGCTCACGCGCCTGGACCGCGGTACGGAGTCCGACGTCGGACGCCACAGCAGACATTCTTGCTCCTCACCTGGAAGTCGATGAGGCAGAACCTATGGCCCGGCGGGGTGCGTCAACATCCACTCGCGGGCGGGAAGGACCGTCGTACCGCAGGCTGACGGGAATCATCCCGGAGGTGTACAACCACGGGAGCACCCCCTGGTCGAGGGCCCGGAGGCCCTGCTCAAGGGCACCGCCAGGCCGCCTTCGCCCAGTGCTCAGGACTCCAACAGCCCGCGGTCGTAGGCGGCGGCGACGGCTTCGGCCCGGCGGCTGGCGCCGAGCTTGGCCATGATGCGGGAGAGGTGCACGCTGACGGTCTTCTCGCTGATGTAGAGCTCCTCGCCGACCTCGCGGTTGGTGCGCCCCATGGCGACGAGGGCCAGGACGGAGCGCTCCCGGGGCGTGAGGAGGTCGACGGTGTCACGGGGGACGGCGTCGCCGAGTTGGATGCGGCCGCGCTTGGCGAGCTCGGCAACGGCGGCGCCGAGGGGCGCGGCGCCGAGGCGGTCGGCGGTCTCGGCGGCGAGGCGGAGCTGCTGGGCGGCCTCGTCCTTGTCGTCGTCGGCGAGCAGGGCGGCGGCGAGGCGCCAGCGGGCCAGGGCGCGTTCGTAGCCATGCCCGTAGCCGAAGGCGTCGACGACCCGGCGCCAAGCCTGCGGATCGCCGGTGCCGTCGTCGAGCCGGGTGACCTCGGCGGCGAGGCGGGCCTGCCAGGCGAGGCCCTCGGGACCGAGCTTTCCGCTACGGGGACGGGACTTTCCGGCGATCTCGCCGAGTTCGACGAAACGCTGGGCGGCGTCCAGGGCGGACGACTCGGCGTCGCGACGGCGGCGGGCGAGGCGGGCGGCGTCGGCGGCGGCGGCGACACCCAGGGCGGCGAGGCGGATCTCGCCGGTGAGACCGGGTTGGATGGACTCCAGGGTGTCGAGGCCGTCCTGCGCGGCGGCGAGCCCCAGGTCGGGGCGGCCACGCCAGCCGTGCAGCTCGACGGCGGCGGCGGTGCAGAACAGCGGCAGCTGGAAGTCGCGCCGCCATTCGGGACGGAGCCGGTGCAGCAACTGTTCGGCGTGGTCGAGACGGCCGGAGCCGACCTCGGTCGGCAGGCCGGAAGCGGCGACGATGGCGGTGCCGAGGTTGGCCACGGGATCACCGGGCAGCCGCGCCGCCTCGGCGCTGCCGGCCCAGTCGCCGGCCACGTAGCGAGACACCACCAGCAGCGCCCGGAGCTGGAAACCCGAAGGGCCCCAGGACAATCCGTTCTGCTCGGAGCGGCGCAGGCCCTCGGAGAAGACCTTCGCGGCCTCGCCGATCAGCCCCTGCTCGTAGCGGTTGACGCCGAGGTTGAACCAGGCCCGCAGCTCCACGTTCAACGCGCCGGCCTCGATGGCCCGGTCCCGGGCGATGATCAGCCGCGAGCAGGCGTCGTCGACGAGGCCGTCCTTCTCGTCCATCACGGCGATGGTGATCAACGCGTCGGCCTCGGCGCTGCGCGAACCGGTCTGCACGGCCGAGCGCACGGCCTCGTCGGCGGCCTCCCGGGCCAGCGGCCGGCACACGGCGCGCATCATCCGGGCGCGGACGGCCATCACCCAGGCCTTGGTGACGGACTCCGGCTGGTCGTGCACCAGCTGCCAGGCCTCGTCGATCACCTCGGCGGCCTCGTGCTCGCGACCGTCCAGATTGGCCAGTGCCATCGACAGGCGCCGCAAGGACTCGATCTTCGCCTCGCCCTCGGCGATGCGCACGGCCTGGCGGGCGAACGCGATGCCGCGCTCCAGCTCGCCGGCGCTGATGGCGAAGATGCTGGCCATCTTGGTCAGCTTCACCTCGGAGACGCCGGCGTGCGCCTCGGGATCGGCGACCGCGGCCCAGATCTTCATCGCCTGCTCGGTGTAGTGCAGGGCCTCGCTCGGCGCACCGGCCTCGTCGGCCTCGCGCGCCGCCTGCACCGAGGCGGCCAGCGCCTGCGGCAGGTCGTGGCTCTCCATGCTGTGGTAGGCCAGTTTCGCCGCCGCACCACGGATTCCCTGCTCGGCCTTGAGCTGGTTCGCGTACGCCGAGTGCAGCCGGACCCGTTCGCCCGGCAGCAGGTCCGTGTAGATCGCCTCGCGCAGCAGGGCGTGCCGGAAGGCGTAGTCGTCGGCGTCGATCGTCTGCAACACGTTGTGCTGCACGGCTTCCCGCAGCGCCTCCTCCAGCTCCGGCGGCGCCATGTCGGCGACGCCGTGCAGCCGCGCGTAGCGGACCCGCCGCCCGCCGGCCGACGCCGCGCGCAGCACCTGCTGCGTCTGCGGGCTCAGGCGCTCGATCCGGGCCAGCAGCACATCCGCCAGCGCGGTCGGCACGCCGGGATCGTCGCAGCCGCAGTCGGCGGTGCTGGCCAGCAGCTCCTCGGCGAAGAAGGCGTTGCCCTCGGAGCGTTGCGCGATGCGCTGCACCTGCGCGTCGGTGAGGTCGTCGTCGGCGAGCGCCTTCACGAACCGAGCCGCGTCGTCGGCGTTGAACGGCGTCAGGTCCAGCCGTTCCACGGCGGACAGCCGAACCAGCTCCGCGAGCACCGGCCGCAGCGGGTGGCGCCGGTGCAGCTCGTCCGCACGGTACGTGACGGCGACCAGCAGGCGTTGGCTGCTCAGCCGGGACAGCAGGAAGGTCAACAGGTTCCGGGACGACGAATCCGCCCAGTGCACGTCCTCGACCGTCAGCAACACGGTCCGTTCCGCGGCGAGCTCCGCCAGCAGGCTGTGCACGGCGTCGAACAGCTGGAGCTGCCCCAGCTCGGCGTCGTCCTCGCGGCTGAGCGGCTTGACCGCCAGGTCGGGCAGCAGCCGGGCCAGCGCCGGGCGGCTGTGCAGGGCGTCCGGGTGGTCGCCGCGCAGCTGCGCCAGCACGTCCGCGAACGGTAGGTACGGCAGGCCCGCCCCCGCGCCCACGCACCGTCCGGTCAGGACCAGCGCGCCGTCCCGCTCAGCGGTGGCCGCCAGGTCCGTCAGCAGACGGGTCTTGCCCACGCCGGCGTCCCCCGACACCAGCACCGCCCCCGCCTGGCCCTCGTCGGCGCGCGCGAGGGCGGCACGCAGCCGGCCGATCTCCGCGCTGCGTGCCACCAGCGGAATTCCCGATCCCAGGCGCGGCACGGTGGGCATGGTCGCACACCTCAGGCCGCGAGGCGGGTCGCTTTCGAGTCAGGGCGATCACTGTCACGGTGCCGACGGAACAGCTTCGGCAGCCAGGTCAGCGACTCCTCCACCGGCCGCGCCAGCTCCTTCGCCCGCGACTGCCGGTACTCGACCTCGGCCCGGATCGACTCCGGGGCGCTGAACTCCAACATCGCTTCCTCCTCATCGGTTTCCGACAAGGTGGAGAGTCGTCCTGAGGCCCGGCGGCCGGCATCGGAGGAACACCTACGCGACCCCTTACCCGCCCGGCGTGACCGGCACTGAGGGCAGGTAAGGGACCCTCAGGCCGGGGTTCGGACGGAGACTCTGGCCTGGGCGAGGCGGGCGCGGACACCGTCGGCCTCGGGGGCGCCGAGGTCGGTGAGCACGGACAGGGAGCGCTGCCAGTGCGGCAGCGCGGACTGGTCGCCGAGGTGGTCCAGCGCCTGGGCGATGCGGTCGTGGGCGATGCCCTGGTGGTAGACGCTGCTGGCCTCGACGGCGACCTCCAGCGCCCGCTTGGCGGCGGCCAGCGCCTCGCCGCCCTCCCCGAGGGCGATGAGCGACTCGGCGAGGGTGCTCAGCCCGGCGGTCTCGCCGACGGTGTCGCCGAGCTCGCGGTAGATCTCCATCGCCGCCCGCAGCTGCTGCACGGCCTCGGTGTGCCGCTGCTCCCCGGCGTACAGGCAGGCCAGGTTGTGCAGGTTGTTGGCCTCGGCGAACTGGGCGCCGGTGCGCTTGCTGATCTCGGCGGCCCGCAGGTACTGCACCTCGGCCTCGTGGGCCCGGCCGGTGGACTGCAGGATGTTGGCGATCGAGGTGTACGCCCGCGCCTGCCATTCGCCGTGGCCCTGCCGCCGGCTCACGGAAAGCGCTTCCCGTTCCGCTTCCAGTGCCTCGTCGTAACGCTCGTGCAAGGTCAGCACCACGCCGAGGTTGTGCAGCGTGACGAACTGCGCCAGCGGATCCTTCAGCCGCCGCACCACGGGCGTGGCGGCCTCGTGCGTGGCCAGCCACGAGTCACGGTCGGCGAGCAGCCAGAACAGCCGGCTCAGCGTGTACGGCAGCTGCCAGGCGTGCACCGGCCAGTCGTGCGTGACGGCGTACGCGGCGGCGGCGAGCAGGTTGACGCGCTCGGCCTCCAGCCACGCCATGGCCGTGGCGGAGGAGTCGATGACGGGGATCTCGGCCGGCGGGTGCTCGGGCGAGATCTCGACGGTGCCTCGCGTGATGGGCAGCAGCCCGTCGGCCAGGTCGGCGCAGTACAGGTAGTAGTCGAGCATCCGACCGGCGACGGCCCGCTGCTCGTCCTCGCTGAGCTCCTCGCCGGCGAGGGTCACGCAGTAGGCGCGCATGAGGTCGTGCGGCATGAACCGGCCGGGCTCGGTGACGGTCAGCAGGTGCGCCGCCTCCAAGGAGTCCAGCGCACGCATGGCGTCGCACAGCCGCACCTCCGCCAAAGCGGCGACCAGGTGCGGGGTGATGTCGTGGCCGGGGTGCATGCCCAGCAGCGCCAGCAGCCGTGCCGGCAGCGGCGGTAGCGCGCGGCGCGAGGCGTCGAACGCCGACCGCACGGCGCTGGCGCCGCCCTCCAATCCGAGCGCGGCGAGCCGCCCCTGCTCGTCGTCGAGCTCCGAGACCAGCGCCGCCACGGGCTGACGTGGCGCGACGGCCAGCCGCGCGGCGGCGATGCGCAGTGCCAGCGGCAGCCTGTCGCACAGCGACGCCAGTCGCGCCACCTGGGCCGGCTCCTCACGTAGGCGCGCGCTGCCGGCGATGCGGCCGAGCAGGTCCACGGCGTCGTCGTCGCTGAGCATGTCGACGTCGAGCAGCTTGGCGTCGGCCAGCGCGACCAGCCCGTCCAGCCGCCGCCGGCTGGTGACCAGCACGCAGCAGCCGGAGCCGGCCAGCAGCGGCATCAGCTCGTCGGAGCCGCGCGCGTTGTCCAGCACGATGATCATGCGACGGTCGGAGACCAGGGTGCGGAACAGCGCCGCGCGCTCGTCCACGGTCGCCGGCACCTCACCGGCGGCCACGCCCAATGCGCGCAGGAATCGCCGCAGCACCTCGTTGGCGTCCAGCGGGTCTCGCTGCGGGTCGTAGCCGTGCAGGTCGACGTGCAGCTGTCCGTCGGGGAAGTCGGCGCGCACCCGGTGCGCCCAGTGCACGGCCAGGGCCGTCTTGCCGACGCCGGCCGGCCCGGTGATGGCCACGACCAGGCCCGAAGGTGTGTCCGCCCGCAACGAGTCCAACCGGTCCAGCAGGTCCTGCCGGCCGACGAAGGACGCCGGGTCGGGCGGCAGCTGCCCGGGCACGGCGGCCTGGACGACCACCTGCGGCCGCTGCTCACCCGAGCCGGACAGGTCCTCGCCGGCCAGCACGGCCTGGTGCAGCCGCTGCAGCTCGGGCCCCGGTTCCACGCCGAGCTCGTCGATCAGCACCTGCCGGGCGGTGCGGTAGGTGGCCAGCGCCTCGGCCTGCCGGCCGGTCTGGCACAGCGCCCGCATGGTCATGCCGTACAGGCGTTCCCGCAGCGGGTACTCGTCCACGAGCCGGGTCAGCTCGGCCACCACGTCGGCGCCGCGGCCGAGCGCCAGCCGCAGGTCGGCGCGCTCCTCGAGCACGGTGAGCCGCCGCTCGACCAGCCGGCTGCGCTCCACCTCCGCGAACAGCCCGGGCAGCCCGCCGAGCGGGTCACCCCGCCACAGCGCGAGGGCGGCGTCCAACTCCTCGGCGGCCCCGGCCAGGTCGCCGGCCGCCCGCAGCCGGGCGGCGGCGGTGGTTCTGGTGTCGAACACGTCCAGGTCCACCCACGACGGGTCCAGCCGCAGCCGATAGCCGTCGCCGGCCGAGCGCAGCAGCTCGCCCTGCTCACGGCTGGCCCGGCGGGGCTCCAGCGCCCGGCGCAGGCCGGCCACGTAGGTGTGCACGACGTTGACCGCGCTGCTCGGGGCGCTCTCGCCCCACAGCGCGTCGATGATCTGGTCCCGGCCCACGACCGTGTTGCGCCCCAGCACCAGGACCGCGAACACGACCCGCTGCTTGGGCGCCCCCAGCGCCACGTCCTGGCCGTCCCGGCTGGCGCGCAGCGCGCCCAGCACCTCGAACCACCAGGTTGATCCACCGTCCGACAAGCGATCAGCCCTCCATGCCGCCACGTGCGGCGATCGAAGCCTAATCGGGCCTCCAGACGTACTCCAGAGGTTGTGTGGACGGTTCAGTAATCATTGTTACCAGTTCCACCCGATGGAACCAGCCGGAGCCCGCAAGCTCCCCACAGACGACGCGGGCCGATCGATGTGCAGAGGGCAACAGCCCGCGGCGGCGGAACATCGATCGGTTCGCGTCCCCCATTGCCCGGCCTCGGACGCGCGCCTTCGTCCGGGGCCGTCGGCGCGCCGCGGGGCGGGAAGCCCCCCACGGCGCCCCACGGGCTCAGCCGCGCCGGAACCCGTTCCGGCTCGCGGTGGCCAGGAACGTCCGCCAGCTCGACCCGCCCACCAGCAGCGAGCCGCCGGCCGGGTTCTTCGAGTCGCGGACGGCCGTGTCCGCGCCGGCGAAGGCGATCTCCACGCAGCACACGTCACGGGGACCGCTGTAGCTGCTCTTGCGCCAGGTCAGCTCGGCCTGGGTTTCGATCACGACAGCACACTCCTTGGTTGCAGCCCCTCGCCCGCCGCCTGCCGCACGGGACCGGCCGGGGCCTAGTCGAATTGACCGGCCGCGTCCGCGATGAAGGCGACCGAGTCCTTGGGGCTCAACCCCGCGGCGACCAGATGCCCCCACAGCATCGAGTAGTAGTCGACCTCATCGGCGTTCTCCTGGAACGTCCCGTCGACCGTGCCTTCGACGTAGACCACGTCGCGGTCGGCGGGATCGGGGAACTCCATGATCACGAACGACGCGCCCATACCGGGGTATGAGCGGTGCGCGAAAGGGATCACCTGGAAGGTGACGTTCGGTCGGGTGGACAGGTCCACCAGGTGTTCCAGTTGGGTCCGCATCACCTCGGGGCCGCCGACCGGTCGGCGCAGCACGCTCTCGTCGAGCACGAACGAGACCCGCGGCGGGTCCTCGCGCTCCAGGATCCGCTTGCGCGTCAGGCGCATCGTGATCCGGCGTTCCGCTTCGTCCGGCGACATGTCCGGCGCGCCCTCGGCGATCAGCGCCCGGATGTAGGCCTCGCTCTGGGCGAGTCCGGGCACCAGCATCGCGTTGTAGGTGCGCAGGATGGCGGCCTCGGCCTCGAAGCCGAGGAAGGCTCCGCGACCGACGTCGCCGAAGGATTCCCACCAGCCCTTGATCCGGGCCTCGCGGGCGATCTGCACGAGATACTCGCGCTGTTCCTCCGGCACCCCGTAGAGCAGTAGCATGTCGCGCACGTCCCGGGGCGTGACCCCGACCCGCAGCGTCTCGATGCGACTGATCTTGGACGGCGAGCACTCCAGCTTCTCGCCGACGTCCTCGATGGTCAGCCCGGCCGCCTCTCGCAGCCGGCGCAGCTCACTGGCGAGACGACGCTTGCGAACCGTGGGGCTCGGTTGCATGGTCACCTGTCAACCGCCTTTCGCACGAACCTCAGTGTGGAACGGGACTTGAGGGGCCGCAAAGACCTGTCATCCAATCGTGTAGTGCAACTTGCAGAAACCCACCGGCCGGTCGCAGGCTGCTAGCCAACACGCCGCTCCGGGGATGTCAAGCGGGTGCCACCCACCAACAGTGGAAGGACCAAGGATGACCGAGTTCACCGGACGTCGTTGGGACATCGCCTGCCTGGACGCGCTTGACCGGAAGCGGCAGGTGCAGGTGTGGTCCTGCCCCGGCCGGATCGTCATGATCTCACCGCCAGCCGAGACCTCCACCCTGTCGATCGCCGAGGCGACCCAGCTCCGCAAGAGCCTGGAACGCGCCATCGAGGAGGCAACCGCCCTGCTCGTGAACCGGGTGGGGTGACCCCACCCCATGCCCACCAGCGTGTTCAGTCAACTCGACAAGTCCCTGCACGAACATTTGTCCGACCTGATGCGACTGGCCGCCAAGGCTGACGACCGTACCGCGGTCGGCCTGGCCCGGGCCGAACTACCCCGCATGGTGACCGCGCTCAAGGCGCTGCTCGACGAGCACCAGCCCGACGAGAACGGCCGCTGCCCCACCTGCCGCACCCGCCGCTTCAGCCGTCGGCTTCCCTCGCCGTGCCGCGCCTACCTGGCCGCGCACCTGTGCCTGACGATCACCCGCGACGAACAGCGGGCGACCAGGTCGGAGACGAGCGGCCGCCGCCCCAACCACCTCCGCAGCGCCGGCTGAGGGTCCAGCCGCGCGACAACCCCAGGACGACACGGACCCCGAGTCCGTGGTCGATCCGGGTGGCGCTTCACCCCCGTACGCCCCCTCCCCGCGCCACCCGGGACACACACGCGATCCCCGCCCCACTCCCAAGCATCGCCGGGCGGGGATCGTGTGTGCAATAAGGATCTTCACTCGAAAGAGTGACAGAACCATTGACGGAGCACGGACTCCGGATCGCCCTCGCCGCTCCAGGCCACCACCCCGTCCGGTCGGACGAGCAGCGGCTCGGGACCCTCCACAAAGGCGATTCCGTACTTTGTTGCGATACCAAGGAGTTCCGCATCGCCGACCAGCACCGGCCGGCCGTCGTGGCAGTGATCGGCCAGACGTGAGCCGTCCTCGAACACCACCGCGGGCGCCTGCGTCCGCGCCACGCCGGAGATGTTCTTGACCACGTAGGTCGCGCCGTCGGCGGTGTCGAGCAGGTCTCGCATCACCTCACGCAACGCCCGGCTCCGCGGATCGGGCCGCAGCAGTGCCACCTGGGCCATCGCCCAGTCCTGCACCCACTTCCCGACCGGATGCCGCTCCCGCTGATACGTGTCGAGCAGCCCTTCCGCCGCCGTGCCCCGGATCGTGGCGGCGAGCTTCCAGCCCAGGTTGACCGCGTCGCCGATGCCGAGGTTCATGCCCTGGCCGCCGAAGGGCGGGTGCACGTGGGCGGCGTCGCCGGCCAACAGCACCCGGCCCCGCCGGTACTCGGCGGCCTGTCGGGTCGTGTCCGTGGACCGGGAACCGTGGTGCAGGCGCGTGACCGTCACCGGCACACCGCTGACCCGGCGCAGAGTCTCCTGCACCAACTCGGCCGTCACGGGCACGTCCCGGTCCACCGGCCCGCTCACGTATTCGGTGGGGCCGACCAGACGCACACCCTCACCCAGCTCGATGCTCATATAGAAGCCGGTGTCGGTGAATCCGCCCCCGGGCAGGTCGCCGTCCAGTTCCACCACGGCCTGGTACGACACCTGTTCCGGCTCCACGCCGGGAAAGTCGATGCCGGCCAGCCGCCGCACCGCGCTGTGCGCGCCATCGCAGCCGACCAGCCAGCCGGCCCGGAACCGTTGTGTGCCGGCATGAACGGTCACACCGTCGGCGTCGGCGTCGAAGCCGGTCACCGCCATGCCGTGCCGGATCTCGACGCCGAGCTCGCGGGCCCGGTCGGCCAGCAGGTCCACCAACTCCGCCCGGTGCACAAAACCTCCGCCGCCGACCCGGCGGCCGACCCGGCGCAGGTCCGGGTCGTCACGGTCCAGCAGCGAGCTCCGCGCGAAGATGAGCGAGAAGTGCCCGATGCTGGCCGCGTCCCCGTTCTCGTCCTCGCCCCACAGCTCGGGCGCGCCCTGCTGGGCCTTGCGCACCGCCGGCAACAGGCCGCGCCGGTCGAAGTGCTCCACCGTGGGCACGTTCATCGCCCGCGCACCCATCGGGCCGTCCACCTCGCGCCGCCGCGTCGGCGTCAGCCCCTCCAGCACCAGCACGCTCACTCCGGCCAGCCCCAGCTCCACGGCCAGCGTCATGCCGACCGGGCCGCCGCCGGCGATCACCACGTCGAAGTCCACCACTCCCCCTAACCGAGAACAACGTTCGCGGTTTTCACGCTACCGAACTGAGTACAGTGTTCGCAATGAACGAGCCACTGATCTGGGAGCGTCCCGAGCGCGGCAACCGGGGCCCGCGCCGTGCGCACAGCCGGGACCAGATCACCGCGACCGCGGTGGCGATCGCCGACGCGGAGGGCATCGAGGCGGTGTCCATGCGACGGGTCGCCCAGGCGTTCGGGACCGGCGCGGCGTCGCTCTACCGCTATGTCAACAGCAAGGACGAGCTGTACGACCTGATGCTGGACGCGGTGCTGGGCGAGGAACGCCTGACGCCACACACCGGAAACTGGCGGCACGACCTCCGCGAGATCGCCCACCACACCCGACGGATGATCCGACGTCATCCGTGGACGGCCACCCTCACCGCCGGCCGTCCCATCTTGGGACCGAACAGCTTGCGCAGCCTGGAGCACGCGCTTTCCGCACTGGACGGACTGCCGATGGACCCGGACCAGAAGATGATCGTCGTCGACACACTGCTGGCGTACGTGCGCGGCCACACCATGACCGAGGTGGCGGAGAGCGAGGCGATGCGCCGGTCCGGCCTGGACTTCGCCCAGTACATCCAGGGTCAGGCCCGTTACGGGCGAATCGTCGCGGAAAGCGGCCTTTACCCGAGGCTCACTCAATACTGGATGGAGGCGACCGTGCCGCACTCTCCGGACCGCGAGGAGCAGTCCTTCGAGCGGGGCCTGGCCCACGTCATCGACGGCGTCGCCGCCCGGTTGCCGCAGTCTTGATCACGCGACGTAACGCAATACCGGGCAGACAGGGCCGGAACCTCACCCAATCGAGCGTGACCGTGACCACTTTCCCACCGCCAGCTGAGGGTAAAGTAATATTTACAGTCCGTTGACCTCTCTTGGGGGTAACTCTCGGCATCATGGGGGTCACGGATCATCAGCTACCGATTCTCTGGGGAGTTAGACGTTGACCGTCTCCGAGGAGCGCTCGAAGAAGTCACACGCGGGTGAGCACACGACGGCGGGGCCGCCCACCGGCCTGCGCTCGGTGCTGCGCTTCGACCTGCCCGCGTCCTTTGTCGTATTCCTGGTGGCAGTGCCGCTGTCGCTGGGCATCGCGGCGGCGTCCGGCGCGCCGCTGATCGCCGGCCTGATCGCCGCCGTCGTCGGCGGTGTGGTCGGCGGCCTGCTCAGCGGGGCTCCGCTGCAGGTCGCGGGCCCGGCCGCCGGCCTGACCGTGATCGTGGCCGGCCTGGTCGCGCAGTTCGGCTGGGCCGCGACCGCCGCCATCACCGTCGGCGCGGGCCTGGTCCAGATCCTGCTCGGCCTGAGCCGGGTCGGCCGCCTCGCCCTGTCCCTCTCGCCGGCCGTGGTGCACGGCATGCTGGCCGGCATCGGCGTCGTCATCGCCGTCGGCCAGCTGCACGTGGTGCTCGGCGGCACCAACCACGGCTCGGTGCTGGCCAACCTGGAGGCACTGCCGGGCCAGCTCATCGGCCTGCACCCCGGCGCGCTGCTGGTCGGGGCGCTGACCATCGCGGTGATGGTGCTGTGGCCGAAGCTGCCGCGGGTGAACGTGGTGCCGGCGCCGCTGGTCGCGGTGGCGATCGGCACGGCGGTGGCAGCGGGCTTCCGACTCGACCTGACCCGCGTGTCGCTGCCGTCGGACATCCTGAACGAGGTCGTGCTGCCGCAGCTGCCCAGCGGGCCGGTGCTGGCGATCATCGGCGGTGTGCTCACCGTCGCGCTGGTGGCCAGCGTCGAGTCGCTGCTGTCGGCGGTGGCCGTGGACAAGCTGCACGACGGCCCGCGGGCCAACCTGGACAAGGAGCTCGTCGCGCAGGGTGTGGCCAACACGCTGTCCGGCGCGCTCGGCGGCCTGCCGGTGACCGGCGTGATCGTGCGCAGTTCGACGAACGTGGCCGCGGGCGCGAAGAGCCGCTGGTCCACGATCATGCACGGCACCTGGATGCTGCTGGCCGTGCTGCTGCTGTCCAGCGTGCTGCAGCAGATCCCGATGGCGGCGCTGGCCGCGGTCCTGGTGGTGATCGGCGTCCGGCTGGTCAGCATCGGGCACATGAAGCAGCTGTGGCGGCACCGGGAAATGGTGGTGTACGCGGCGACGCTGCTCGGCGTGATCGCGTTCGGCCTGGTCGAGGGCGTGCTGGTGGGCCTGGTCGTGGCGCTGGTCAGGGCGTTCTACCGCCTCACGCACTCCACTGTGGACGTTCAGCGGGAGGACGGGCGCTGGCTGGTGTCGGTCCGCGGCTCGCTGGTGTTCTTCGGCGCCGGCAAGGTCGTGCGCGAGCTGCGGGCGATCCCGTTGCGCGAGAACGTGGTTCTCGAGCTGCACGTCGACTTCATGGACCACGGCGTGTTCGAGGCGATCAACGACTGGCGCATCGGCTACGAGCGCACCGGTGGCCGGGTGCGGGTGGACGAGGTGCTGGACAGCTGGTACCACCGGGCCATCGGCGGCCGGCCGGCGCGGCGGAAGTCCGTGCGCCAGAACGTGCCACCGCGCTGGTTCGCGCCGTGGTCGCACTGGCAGCAGACCGAGCCCGCCGACGTCGAGCTGCCCACGCAGTCCGACAGCGACGACCACCTGATCGCCGGCATCCGGGCGTTCGAGAAGCACGCGGCGCCGCTGGTCCGGCCGTTCCTGAGCGAGCTCGCCGAGCACGGGCAGAAGCCCAAGCAGCTGTTCATCACCTGCTCGGACTCCCGGGTGCTGCCCAACCTGTTCACCAGCAGCGGTCCCGGCGACCAGTTCAGCCTGCGCAACGTCGGCAACCTCGTGCCCGGGTACGGCGAGGACGCCTCCGTCGGCTCCGCCATCGAGTACGCGGTGGACGTCCTGTCCGTGCAGGAGATCGTCGTGTGCGGGCACTCCGACTGCGGGGCCATGAAGGCCGTGCTGGCGCAGTCGGTGCAGGAGCCGTCCGCGCTGCACGACTGGCTCCGCAACGCCGAGGCGAGCCTGCTGCGGCTGGCCTCGACCGCCGGCGAGGACGCCGAGCTGCCCGCCAACGAGCGGCTCTGCCTGGCCAACATCGCGCAGCAGCTGGAGAACCTGCTCAGCTACCCCAACGTCGCCGCGGCTGTGGCGGCGGGCAAGGTCAAGCTGGTCGGCATGTACTTCGACATCTCGACGGCCAAGGTCTTCCTGCTCGACCCCGACCGCCGGGCCCTGCGCGACATCACCGTGTGAGAGAAGGGAGATGGTGGCGCGGACGTCAGCCGCACGCCCGCGCCACCTCCCGGCCGGACCCGCCGCCCTGCACGGCGGTCCGGCCACGCGAAATCGGCGCGGACAGCAGCCCAGCCGCTGTCCGCGCCGATCCGTCAAGGGCGGTGCGGTCCCCGCTGCCGCGCCACCCCCGGCGGTGGCGCGTCCCCCGCGACCGCGCCACCCTTTCCTTCCCTTTCCTCAGATCAGGCCCTCGCGGACCGCGAACGCCACCGCGTGCGAGCGGTTGCGCAGCTCGAAGCGCACCGTCACGTCGTGCAGCAGGCTCTTGACCGTGCGCTCGGAGTAGCACAGCTTCTTGGCTATCTCCCGGGTGCTCAGGCCCTGCGCGATCAGCCGCAGCACGTCGGTCTCGCGCGCGGAGATCCCGGACAGCCGCAGCCCCCGCGGCTCGAGCACCTTCGTCTGGAGCCGGCCGACCCGGTCCAACAGTCGGCCGAGCATGTCCGGCGGCATCGAGCCCTCGCCGGCCCGGGCCGCGTTGACCAGGCGGACCAGCGCCTCGGCGTCGATCTCGCCGCGCCGGGCCACCGCGCAGACTCCCGACTGCACGGCCGCGAGCACCTCGTTGTCGTCGATGTCACCGGCCACCAGCACGATGCGCCGGTAGCCGCGGCCGCGCATCCGGCGCAGCAGCGCGGTGACCCGCTCGTCGAAGCGGTCCCCCACCGCGAGCACGACGGTGCGGGCCGGGTCGGCCTGCGCGTCGTCGACGAGTTGGATCTCCGGTCGCCCGCGCAGCGCCATCACGATGCCACCACGCAGGATCGGGTCGGTCGCGCACACGAATACCGCGGTGCGAGTCATGGTGTTGAGCACGAGATTCCCCTGCCTCCCCATCAGGCACGCCCAGGTTCGGCGAGCCGTGCCATCAGGATGCCCTTTGGGGCTTCCCGGGCGCATGGGTGCACGCTCCCGGGAAGCCGGGAGGTTGCACCCAGATTTGGCCCTCGCCGCGTTGGTGGAGCGTGACGCCGCAGCCGCCGAGGAGCGGATGCGGCGTCACGCCGAGCGCACCGCCAGGCTCGTGCGCGGGGTGTCACGAACGATCTGGCGCGACTAGCAGCTGTGGGTCCAGGAGCACTCCAGGCTCGCCCGCGGATCCGTCACCTTGCCCGGCGTAGTCTTGGCGTGCGGGACGAGCCGCGGCGCGTGCGAGGTGTCGTCGGCGCCGTTGTACTGGGCCAGCCGGACCGCGACGGCGTCCTCGACGTCCTTGACCGAGCCGGGCAGGAAGTTGTTCGACACCAAGGAGAACACCAGCTTCTCACCGTCGGCGGCGGTGACGTAACCGGACAGGGCGCTGACGCCGGTCATCGAGCCGGTCTTGGCGTGCACGTTGTTCGCGGCGGGCGTGCCGGCCATCCGGTTGGCCAGCGTGCCGCCGATCGCCGGGTTGCTGTTGCCGGCCACCGGCAGCGCGTCGTACCAGGTCTGGAACCACGGCCGGGACTTGGCGTTGATCAGCAGCTGGGCGATCTGCGCCGGGCTGACGATGTCCAACCTGGACAGTCCGGAGCCGTCGAACTGGTTGTACTTGGCGGGATCGATGCCCAGCGCGCCGAGCTTGGTGGTCAGCGCGTTGACGCCGGCCCCGAAACTGCCCGAGCCGAGCCGCTCCACGCCGGCCGCCTTGGTCAGCGTCTCGGCGATGAGATTGTTGCTCTGCTTGAGGAACGGAGCCATCAGCTGGCCGATGGTGGCCGAGGTGTGGCTGGCCACGGTGGACAGGCCGGTCGGCATCTTCTGGAACGTGGTCGTGCCGGTGACCGACACGCCCGCGTCGGACAGTGCCTTGCGGAAGACCGACGCCGCGAAGGCGGTCGGGTTGTCCACCGACATCTGGCTGGTGACGGCCGCCGCGCCGGCCGCGATGGTGCCGCTGACGGTGATCGTGTTGGTGCCGTGCACGCGGTTCACCGACAGGCCGGTCGAGGTGCCGGTGGTCGCCGTGCTCTGGATGGTGACGTACGTGTTCGGCGGCGTCATGGTCACCACCGCCGGCTGGCCCTGCGCGCCCGGCGCGACCGTCACGTTCACCGAGCCGGCGTTGGCGTTGTTGTCGGGTGCGACGGTCAGCGCCGACACCTGGGCGTTGTAGAAGTACGGCTCGTCGTCCCACGCCCAGCCCGGGCCGAGGCGCACGCTGTCGTAGTACGTGTCGTCGGCGACCAAGTGGCCGGTGACGTTGGTGATACCGGCCTGCTTCACCTGGTTGGCCATGGCCTGGTAGTCGGCGAGCGTGGTGCTCGGGTCGCCGAAGCCTTTGAGGTACAGGTCGCCGGTGAGCGTGCCGCCGGAGACCGTGCCGGCCGGGCGGACGATCGTGTCGAACGAGTAGTCGGCGCCGAGCAGGTCCAGCGCCGCCGCCGAGGTCACCAGCTTCTCGTTGGACGCCGGCACCAGCAGGTCGTCGCCGAGGCGGGAGTACAGGGTCTCGCCGGTGTCGGCGTTGCGGACCACGAGCCCGGCGTGGCCGCCCGCGAGCTCGGGGTTGGCCAGCAGGGAGTCGAGGTCCTGGCCGAGGGCTGAGGCGTTGGCCGAGCCCGCGCTGGCCGCCGCCGGCAGCGCGAGCAGGGCGGCCGCGACGCAGCCGATCGCGATGTTGCGCGAAGAGGTTCTCACGGTGCCCAAGACGAGCAGCAATCGCGAGAAGTTGCAAACGGGGACCGAAGTGACCGGTTTTCCGGCCGAACGGTCGGCGCGGCGTTGCGCCGCACCGACCGTGGACCAATTCGGTCTGCTCAGGCGTCCTGCTCGGTGCGGTCGCCGCTCCACAGGGTGTGGAAGCTGGCCTCGCCCTTGTCGACGCGCCGGTAGGTGTGCGCGCCGAAGAAGTCGCGCAGGCCCTGGATCAGCGCGGCCGGCAGGCGCTCGGCCCGCAGCGCGTCGTAGTACGCCAGCGCCGAGGAGAAGCCCGGCGCGGGCACGCCGGCGCTCGCGGCCGCGACGACAACCCGCCGCCACGACTCCTGGGCCTTGATCACCGCGTCGGCGAAGTACTCGTCCACCAGCAGCGACGGCAGGTTGCCGTCCTTGTCGTACGCGTCCTTGATCCGGTTGAGGAACCGCGCCCGGATGATGCAGCCGCCCCGCCAGATGGTGGCCATCGAGCCGAGGTCGATCTGCCAGCCGTAGGTGTCGGCGGCGGTGCGGATCTCGTCGAAGCCCTGCGCGTAGGCCACGACCTTGGACGCGTACAGCGCCTGCCGGACGTCCTCGACGAACGCCTCGCGGTCGGCGATCGACGGCTTCGAGGCGGGGCCGGGCAGCACCTTCTGCGCGGCGGCGCGCTGGCCGACGTGGCCGGACAGCGACCGGGCGAACACGGCCTCGGCGATGCCGGTGACCGGCACGCCCAGCTCCAGGGCTTCCTGCACGGTCCAGCGGCCGGTGCCCTTCTGCTCGGCCTGGTCGGCGACGATCTCCACGAACGGCTTGCCGGTCGCGGCGTCGACGTGCCCGAGCACCTCGGCGGTGATCTCCACCAGGTACGACTCGAGGTCGCCGGTGTTCCAGCCGCGGAAGACCTCGGCGATCTCCGTCGGCGTCAGGCCGGCGACGTTGCTGAGCAGGTCGTACGCCTCGGCGATGAGCTGCATGTCGGCGTACTCGATGCCGTTGTGCACCATCTTCACGAAGTGACCGGCGCCGTCCTCGCCGACGTGCGTGCAGCACGGCACGCCGTCGACCTGCGCGGCGATGGCCTCCAGCACGGGACCGAGGTGCTGGTAGGACTCCGCCGAGCCGCCGGGCATGATGCTCGGCCCGTTGAGCGCGCCCTCCTCGCCGCCGGAGATGCCGGTGCCGACGAAGTGCAGGCCGCGCTCCTTGAGCGCCTTCTCCCGGCGCCGGGTGTCCGCGAAGTGGGCGTTGCCGCCGTCGACGATCATGTCGCCGGGCTCCATGAGCTCGGCCAGCTCGTCGATCACGGCGTCGGTGGGGCCGCCCGCCTTGACCATGATGATCACCTGGCGCGGCTTCTGCAGGGACTGCACGAACTCGGCGGTCGTCTCCGCCGGCACGAACTCGCCCTCGGAGCCGTACTGCTCGACCAGCGCCTTGGTGCGCGCCGACGACCTGTTGTGCACGGCGACCCGGAAACCGTGACGAGCCAGGTTGCGAGCCAGGTTGCTCCCCATCACGGCCAGGCCCGTGACGCCGATCCGAGCCTTCTGTTCAGTTGCCATACACCCAGCCTGCCTGGCCGGGCGCTCAACTTCCAGCCGACATGGCTAAATCGATCCCGGGTGCTTCCCGCACGCGTTCAGCCGCAGCAGCACTGCCAGCAGCTGATCGCGTTCGGCCGGCTCCAGCGTGCCGAACATCTCCTCGGCGGCCCCGCGCTGGGCCTGCTCGATGCGGCTGACGAGCAGCCGGCCGGCCTCGGTGAGGGTGACGAGCATGGAGCGACGGTCGCCGGGATCGGGCCGGCGCAGCACCAGGCCCTGGTCCTCCAGCCCGTCCACGACCGAGGTGGCCGAGCGGGGCACGATGTCGAGCCGGCCGGCCAGGTCGGCCATCCGGATGCCGTCGCCGGCCCGGGCGATCACGCCCAGCGCGCGGCCCTGGCCGGGGGTGAGCCCGAGCGGCGCGAGCTGGTGCATCCAGCGGCCGCGGAGGCGCTTGGCCACGTGCATGAACGCGTCCGCGAGCCGCGCGCTGGTGGCGTCGGTCACGTGAACCTCCCGTTGCCGGCCGTAAAATACTGACCTAACCTCACTATATGACAGGCTCATCATTCACGACGCAGGCGCTGGTCGCGACCGACCGGCCGTCACGCTATCTGGTGCAGCTCTGCAAGCACTTCGGCCACAAGATCCAGACCGTGTGGACCGAGCACGAGGGCGAGCTGTACTTCGACTTCGGCACCGCCCTGCTGCGCACCCGGCCCGAGGGCCTGCACATCACGTGCACCACCGGCGACGCCGAGTCCCTCACGCGCCTCGCCGACGTCGTCGAGCGGCACCTGGTGCGATTCGGCGCCAAGGACGAGCTGGTGGTGGCCTGGACCTCGACGGGCCAGGCCGCCTGACATTAGGGTTCGCCGGCATGGAGCTGCCTGACTGGGTGCCGGCGACCATGGACGTCAGCAAGCCGAGTCCCGCCCGGATGTACGACTACTACCTGGGCGGCACGCACAACTTCGAGGTCGACCGGGACGCCGCGGAGCGGGCCATCGCCGCGATGCCGTACACGATCCAGGGGGCCAGGGGGAACCGCGACTTCCTGCGGCGCGCGGTGCGGCTGCTCGTCGACTCCGGTATCCGGCAGCTGCTCGACCTCGGCTCGGGCATCCCCACCGTGGGGAACGTGCACGAGGTCGCGCAGCGCCGGGACCCCACCGCCCGCGTGGTGTACGTGGACATCGACCCGGTCGCGGTAGCGCACAGCTCCGCGATCCTGCGGCACAACCACCTCGCCACCGTGGTGCAGGCCGACATGCGCGACGTCGACGCCGTGCTGTCCCATCCCCAGGTGCGCGGCCTGATCGACTTCTCCGAGCCGGTCGGCCTGATCATGGCGTCGGTGCTGCACTTCGTGCCGGACTCCTCGCGGCCGGCCGAGATCGTCGCGGCCTACCGGGACGCCGTGCCGGCCGGCAGCCACCTCGCGCTGTCCCACATCGGCGCCAAGGAGGAGCCGGACAACCGGACCGGAATGCTGGCCGACTTCAAGGCCGTGTACCAGAACACCACCAACCCGGTCGTGCTGCGCACCCGGCCGCAGATCGAGTCCTTCTTCGCCGGCTTCGACCTGCTGGAGCCCGGGGTCGTGCTGGTGCACCAGTGGCGGCCGGACGCCGACCAGGAGGTCCCGGCCAAGCTGCCGCCCGGCTACGGCGGCGTCGGAATGAAGGGGTAATGAGCAACCCGGTAGGTCCGAATCACTCTTTGTTCATCTAGGGTTCACCGAACTCGCCACGGCACCGCCTACCGTGCCGCAGGACCCCCGCAGTCACCCCCGGAAGGCATTTGATGTCGGACCTGAGCTACGTCGAGGCCATCGCCGTCGGGCTGCTCCAGGGGGTGAGCGAGCTCTTCCCGGTCTCCAGCCTGGGACACAGCGTGCTGCTACCGGCGCTGGCGGGCGGGCAGTGGGCCAAGGACCTGAGCCTGAGCGGCAAGGAGACGCCGTACCTGGCGGTCCTGGTGGCCATGCACGTGGCGACCGCGCTGGCGCTGGTGGTGTTCTACTGGCGGGACTGGGTGCGCATCATCCGCGGCCTGTGGACGTCCATCGTCACGCGCAAGATCTCCAACGCCGAGCAGCGGCTGGGCTGGCTGCTGGTGGTCGGCACGATCCCGGTCGGCATCGCCGGCATCGCGCTGGACAGCCTCGTGCGCAACGTGCTCGGCAAACCCGTGCCGACGGCGCTGTTCCTGGCGTTGAACGGCCTCGTGCTGTTCGCCGTGGAACGGCTGCAGCACCGGCGCAAGGACGCCGAGGAGCAGGTGTCCCCGGACCAGACGATGATCATCCCGAACGCGGCGTTCTCCTCCGGCGACACCGCCCCGCTGCACGCCATCACCGCCGAGCCGCTGACCGCCGACGAGGCCTCCGAGCGGCGGCTGTCCAAGCTGCAGTGGAAGGAGGCGGTGATGATCGGCGGCGCGCAGGCGCTGGCGCTGCTGCCCGGCATCAGCCGCTCCGGCATCACCATCGTCGCCGGCCTGATGCGGGGCCTGCGCCACGACGACGCCGCCCGCTTCGCCTTCCTGCTGGCCACCCCGGTCATCCTCGGCGCCGGCGTGATCAAGATGCCGGAGCTGTTCAAGCCGGAGGTGCACGGCTCCCTCGGCCCGGCCCTGGTCGGCAGCATCGTCGCCGGCCTCGCGGCGTACGTCTCGGCCCGCTTCCTGGCCTCGTACTTCGAAACCCGGACCCTCAACCCGTTCGCCATCTACTGCATGGTCGCGGGCCTCGGCTCGCTGGCCTACTTCCTCATCGCCGGCACCCCAGCCTGAACCCCCGGCGAGTCACGCTCTCAGGCAGACCGAATGTAGGTTTCGGGCAGAACTGAGCCTCGGGGCTCGTTTCTGCCCGAAACCTACATTCAGGGTGTCCCAGAGCGTGACTCGCGGGGGTTCACGGCAGGACGCGCAGGAGGCCTTCCTGGACGACGGTGGCGACCAGCTTGCCGTCGCGGGTGAAGAACCGGCCGGTGGCCAGGCCCCGGGCGTTGGAGGCGCTGGGCGAGGTGCAGTCGTACAGGAACCACTCGTCGGCCCGGAACGGGCGGTGGAACCACATCGCGTGGTCCAGGCTGGCGCCGAGCACCTTGTCGGTGCCCCAGTACACGCCGTGCCGGGCCAGCACCGAGTCCAGCAGCGTCATGTCCGACGCGTACGCCAGCACGCACACGTGCAGCAGGTCGTCGTCGGGCAGCTTGCCGTCGGCCCGCATCCACACCTGGTTGACCGCCTCGTGCGGGCCGCTCTCCCGGGTGATCCACGGCGGGTCGGCCACGTAGCGCAGGTCGATCGGCCGCTGCCGGTCGTTGGCCAGCTTCACGGCGTCGGGGCCGAGCTGGGCCACCCGCTCGCCGAAGGTCGGCAGCGACTCCGGGTCCGGCACGTCCGGCATCGGCTCGGCGTGGTCCATGCCCGGCTCGATCTTCTGGAACGACGCCGACAGCGAGAAGATCGCCTTGCCGTGCTGGACGGCCACCACCCGGCGGGTCGTGAAGGAGCGGCCGTCGCGGATGCGGTCGACCTCGTAGACGATCGGAACGCGCGGGTCGCCCGGCCGGATGAAGTAGGCGTGCAGGGAGTGCACCTTGCGCTCCTCCGGCACGGTGCGCCCCGCGGCGACGAGGGCCTGGCCGGCGACCTGGCCGCCGAACACGCGGACCGAGGAGTCGGCCGGGCTGACCCCGCGGAAGATGTTCTCCTCGATGCGCTCCAGGTCCAGCAGCGCGACCAGGCGGTCGAGCACCGGCTGCCCGTGCGGCACCCCGTCGAGCGTCAACGGCACCGACCCCGGAGCCTGGGCGGCTCCGGGGTCGGCGGCCGCGGCGCGAGCCGCTTCAGTCAATGGAAACTCCTAGGCGTGATCGTCCTCGCCCAACCGGTGCACCCGGATGAGGTTGGTCGACCCTACGGTGCCGGGCGGCGAGCCGGCCACGATGACCACCAGGTCACCGGGCTGGTAGCGGCCGATGGACAGCATCGAGGTGTCGACCTGGCGGACCATCTGGTCGGTGGAGTCCACCTTAGGCACGAGGAAGGTCTCCGTGCCCCAGGTGAGAGCAAGCTGACTCAGCACGTCCGGCTCCGGCGTGAAGGCCAGCAGCGGCAGGTGCGTGTGCAGCCGGGCCAGCCGGCGCACGGTGTCGCCGGACTGGGTGAACGCGACCAGGGCCTTGGCGTTGAGGCGCTCGCCGATGTCGCGGGCCGCGTAGGAGATGACGCCCCGCTTGGTGCGCGGCACGTGGGTCAGCGGCGGCACCACGGTGGACTCGCTCTCCACCGCCGTGATGATCTTGCCCATGGTCTGCACGGACTCGATCGCGTACCGGCCGACGCTGGTCTCGCCGGACAGCATCAGCGCGTCGGCGCCGTCGAGCACCGCGTTGGCCACGTCCGAGGCCTCGGCCCGGGTCGGCCGGGAGTTGGTGATCATCGAGTCCAGCATCTGCGTGGCCACGATGACCGGCTTGGCGTTCTCCCGGGAGATCTGGATGGCGCGCTTCTGCACCAGCGGGACCTGCTCCAGCGGCAGCTCCACGCCCAGGTCGCCGCGGGCGACCATGACACCGTCGAAGGCGAGCACGATCGCCTCGAGGTTGTCCACCGCCTCCGGCTTCTCGATCTTGGCGATCACCGGCAGCCGGCCCTTGCCGACCCGGTCCATCACCTGGTGGACCAGGTCGATGTCGGCCGGGGAGCGGACGAAGGACAGCGCGATGAAGTCGACGCCCAGGCCGAGCGCGAACTCCAGGTCCTCGATGTCCTTCTCGCTCATCGCCGGCACGGAGACGTCCATGCCGGGCAGCGACAGGCCCTTGTTGTTGCTGACCGGCCCGCCCTCGGTGACCTCGCAGACCACGTCCTGGCCCTCGACGGCGGTGACCACGAGGCCCACCTTGCCGTCGTCGACCAGCAGCCGGTCACCGACCTTGGCGTCCTTGGCCAGGTTCTTGTACGTCGTGGACACCCGATCGTGGGTGCCGGCGACGTCGTCGACGGTGACCCGCACGACGTCGCCCGTCCGCCACTCGACAGGGCCGCCCGCGAACGTTCCCAGGCGGATCTTGGGGCCCTGCAGGTCAGCCAGGATGCCGACCGCGCGGCCCGACTCGGCGGCGGTGGTCCGCACCAGGTCGTACACCTGCTTGTGGTCGGCGTGGCTGCCGTGGCTGAAGTTCATCCGGGCCACGTCCATGCCCGCCGCGACCAGGTCGCGCATCTTCTCCGGGGTGGACGTCGCTGGCCCGAGGGTACAGACGATCTTCGCTCGTCGGCTCACGTTCCAGCAGCTTAGACCGCCGCACTGGACCGATCCCGAACTACCCGGCAGTAATGTTTGGGCGACCGCCTAGAAACCGTCGCAAGGCCCCGGATTTTCAGCGCAGGGTCACCGGTTGATCACTCCTCGTTCACCGCGTCGTCGTCCGTGGCGGTCACCGCCGGCGTCACGGCGGCCACTTCGGCCGGCTTCACGGCGCCCGCGCGCTCCGCCGCCAGCTCCTCCAGGCCGTACCGGGACACGATCTCGGCGTCGGCCAGGTCGAGCACCCGCAGGCCCTCCGCGGCCAGCCGCTCGTTCACCTGGTCGAAGTGGTCCCGGATGATCTGCTTCTCGGCGTCGTTGACCTTGCCGCGGTGCGGCTTGCCGGCGTGCTCCAGGCTGCCGTAGTTGACCTTGGGCTCGCCGGTGGACTTGGCCCGCGCCGGCTTGGCGTAGGACTTCTTGGCCGCCTTGAGCACCACGTCCATCGGGTCGTCCGTGGCCAGCTTGTCGAACTCGGCCAGCGGCATCACCACCGTGCGCGGCTCCTCGTCCGGGGCGAACACCTCGAAGCTGACCACGTCGATGGCCTTGTCGTCGATGGCCGCCAGCTCGGCCGGGGCCGCCTCGATCTCGACCGGGCCGTCCTGCAGCGCGGGGTGCTGGGTGACGACGATCCTGACCAGCTCGCCGTCCTCGACGATCTTGCCGCTCAGGTCGGAGAACCGCACAACCTTCTGGCCCATGGCCGGTGTTTCCTCTCGTCGTGGCGGGCGCGGACTAGGGGCGGAGTCTGCCACAGGCGGGCCCCACACCCGGTCGCGCGACACGCTGCGTTAGAACGGGTGTTCGATAATACCGTGGACCGGAGATGTCGCATTCCGGCGTTCAGCTTCGACGTAAGAGCATGGAGACAGTCACTTCCAAGGACGGCACCTCGATCGCGTACGAGCGGATCGGGCAGGGGCCGGTACTGGCACTCGTCGGCGGGGCGTTCATGACCCGCCACTCCTTCGGGGCGCATGCCCAGGCCCTCGCCGCCGAGTTCGAGGTCGTCACCTACGACCGGCGCGGGCGTGGCGGCAGCACCATCACCCCGCCCTACGCCGTCGAGCGGGAGATCGAGGACCTCGCCGCCGTCGTCGACGCCGTCGGCGCGTCTTTCGTGCACGGCATGTCCTCCGGCGCCGCCCTCGCCTTCCTCGCCGCCGCTGCCGGCCTGCCCGTCCGGCGCCTCTCCGGCATGGAACCGCCCTACCGTGTCGCCGGTGCCCCGCCCGTCGACCCCACCTACGGCCCCATCCTCGAGTCCCTCACCGAGGCCGGCCGCTACGACGAGGTCGTCGCCCACTTCATGATCAACGCCGTCGGCCAGCCGCCCGAGGCCGTCGACCAGCTCAAAGCCTCCCCGATGTGGCCCGACCTGGTCGCCCTCGCCCCCACGCTCGTCCACGACAACGCCGTCATGGGCGACGCGCTCCCGCCCGCCTCCCTCTCCCGCATCCCCGTTCCCACCCTCGTCATCAGCAGCACCGGCAGCGCCCCCTTCCTGCAGTCCGCCTCCGCGGCCGCCGCCTCCCTCATCCCCGACGCCGTCCACGTCCAACGCGACGGCGCCTTCCACGATCTCCCGCCCGAGACCCTCGCCGCCGCCCTCACGGAGTTCTTCAAGCAGTGACATCGCCGACGAGATCCCGGACCGCGTCCCTCACGTCCGTGAAGGCCAGGTCCGGGATCTCGTCCCAGGCCAACCAGCGGTACTCGGAGTCCTCGGCCGACAACGTGATCACGGCGTCGTCGACGATGCGACAGGTGAAGGCGATGCCCGAGAACGGGGACCCTCGCCGCCGGCCACCGACGGAGCGATCCGCTGGCGGTTGGCGGAGGAGTTCCAGGTCGATCCGAACTCTCCTTCGCGGGCGACTGCCTCGGCCAACGATCCTCGATCAGTCACGGGCCCGGGGATCGCTGGCGTCGACGGCCGGGCGTGCGGTGGATGCGTCGGCCGGGTGAGGCCACGCCTTCGCCCGGGCGCGGGCCAGTTGATCGCGCACGACATCCACGCTCGTCGAAAGAGTCTTCGCGATGTCCGCCACGCTACGTCCCGCCGCGACCATCGAGAGCACACGGTGCTCGCGCTCGGTTAGGCCAGCCACGGTGTCGGGATGCCACTCCGTGGGCGGGTACACCAGATGCAGCGCCGACGGCGACATGTAGGTGTCCCCGTCGGCGATCGCCCGGATCGCCGTCAGGACTTCGTCGGCGTCCGCGTCCTTGGACATGTACCCGTACGCGCCGGCGCTCAGCGCGTCGACCACACCTCGACGGATGACATTCGCCGCCAGGACCAGCACCTTGTGTCCGGAGCCGGTCAACTCGCGCAGGCTCTGCACGGCCCGAAGACCGTCACCACTCAGCAGCACGACGCCGCCCGGTGGCTGGTGACCCGCCGCGAACCGCTCGACTGTGTCAGCCACCACCCCCGGTCGGATATCGGAGGTTTCGGCCAACACCCGGGCCACCGCGTTCCGGTACAAGGCGTGCCGCTCGACGACGCCGACGAGGATGCGGCCATCCGCGGGAGTCGCCGAGGCGGCGCGTTCGTGGACCCGCCTCAGCGAGCCCTCGACGTCGAGCCGATCGGCCACCGCTGCCTGGAGGGCGAGGTCGAAGTCGTGCAGTTCGTCCTTGTCATCGGACATCGCGGCGCACCCCTCCCTCGGCTGTGGCCACCGGGGGCTGCGGCGCGGTTATCGCGGTGGTGGCCAACGCAGCTCTCAGGGCCTGTTTGGCGTGCCTCAAGTTCGAGCCGACCGTCGCCGGCTTCAGCCCGAAGTGTTCGGCGATCTCACTATTGCTGAAACCGTCCAGATGCCATGCCAGCACGACGCGTTGCCGCGCCGGCAGGCCGGCCAGCAGGGCCGTCACTCGTGGTCCGCCGTCCAGCCGGTCGTCCACCTCGGCCACAGGGTCGGTCTCCTCCTGTGGCAGCCAGCCACCGCGGACGCTGCGTGCGACCCGTTCCCGGTCTCGTCGGGCCTGGTTGACGGCCCAGCGCAGCGCCACCTTCCGTACGTAGGCGTGCGGACTGCGCAGGGTCGACCACTCCTGGAGGACTGTCAGCATGGCCTCCTCCGCCGCGTCCTGGGCTGCTTCGAACGCAAATCCGGCGGTGACCAGGAATTTGACCAAGCGCGGGAAGTCGGCCCGAAAGTAGTCATCGAAGCATCCACCGTCGCCGTTGTGGATCACGCACGCTCGCGCCTCTCCGCCTCAGTGGCCTCGCCGCTGCGGTGCGGTCGGTGCCGAAGCACCACGGTTGTCCCCAGCACCGCGACCACGCCAGCGACCAGTGTCGTCACCACGACCGACCGCGTCGTCATGTACACACCGCCCAGACCGGTCGTCAGTGCCGTCGACAGCATCACCAGGCCGCTCACAGTCCGTCCCAGGCCGTCCGCTGCCTGTTCCTGTTCGTTCACCATACTGAGAAGTGCGATCACGACCCCGTGTCATGCAAAGCCACCAGCGTGCCGGGCCCAGATGGCTGGCGCATGCCGCAGCCGTGTAGGCCCCCGGCCATCGGCGGCCCGACGCTGTTCCGCGGTGCACCCTGCCTTGCTCGTCTACGACCGAACCGAGGCCGGTCACCACCCTGCCCTGCAGATCTCCTGAGCCCAGCGCGGCAGCAGAACGGCCCGACCACAGCCAATCAGGCCGCTGGTTGGGCCAGCGAGGCACAATCTGCGGTCTGCCACGGCGTCAGCGGGCGGGGCGATCGCTCACGCCTACGTGGTCGGCGGCCCATTCGTTGAGGGGGCGGAGTTGGCGCCAGGCCTTGCGGACCCGGTCGAAGGAGCCGCGTTCGTGGAGGACGTCGTCGGGCTCCCAGGTGAAGGAGGCGTAGAGGGACTTGTGCCGCAGCAGGTCGATACGGGGATGGTCGAGCTCGTAGCCACGGGGCTTGGTCTTGAGCTGCTCGCCCTTGATCTCGAACCCGGCCTTGGCCAGCTTCGCGATGATCTTCACCAGGGCCTCGCCGCGACGGGAGTCGTCGACGGCGGTGCGGAAGCGGGCCAGCTGGTCGGCTTCGAGGTGGAAGCAGCCGCCGCCGACGGTGAGGCCGAGCGGACCGACCTGGACGTAGTAGGCGCCGCCGCCGCGGCCCTGTTCGATGACGCCGCCGCAATGGGTCTTGTAGGGGGTCTTCTCCTTGGAGAAGCGGACATCCCGGTAGGGACGGAAGACCTTGGGCTCCCCCAGGCCGCCGAACTCGGGCTCCAGCTCGGCGAGCAGCGCCTCCATCGGCGCCCGCACGTCCCCCTGGTACACGTGCTTGTGCGCATCCCAGTAGACCTTGGAGTTGTCGGCCTCCAGGCCGTCGTAGAAGTCGATGGCGTGCTCGCCGAATCCGTGGAACGTCACGGGTCCAACTGTGCCACCAGCGTCTTGGGGACGACCGCGCGGTAGGCGTCGGTGACGATCCAGGCGAAGCGAAGGGCGGCGGCGATCAGGGCGGCCTGCACGCCGAGGGAGGGGATCGGCCATGCCGCACGGGGTAGGCGCAGACTGATCACTCGGTGAGAGGAGAAACGATGCGGATCGGCTTCACCCTGCCCCAGTACGGCCCGGTGGCGAACCGGCCGGCCGACCTGGTGCGCTTCGCGGCGGAGGCGGAGCGGCTGGGCGCGGACTCCCTGTGGGTGGGCGACCGGCTGTTGAGCCCGCTGGAACCGAAGATCGGTTACGGCCTGAGCGGACCGGGCCCGTTCCCGCCGGAGTTCGCGTCGGTGTTCGACCCGTTCACGGCGCTGACGCTGGCGGCGAGTGTGACGAGCCGGGTCCGGCTGGGCACGAACGTGCTGAACGCGCCGTTCTACTCGCCGTTGCCGCTGGCCCGCACGCTGACGTCGATCGACCGGGCCAGCGACGGCCGGCTGGTGGCGGGGTTCGGCGTCGGCTGGTCGCCGGACGAGTTCGAGGCGGTGGGCGTGCCGTTCGCGGAGCGCGGCCGAAGGCTGGACGAGATCCTGGACGTGGTGGAAGCGGCCTGGACACGGGACGTCGTCGAACACGACAGTCCACTGTGGAATGTCCCGCCGAGCCGGATCGACCACAAGCCGGCCAGGCGCCCGCCGATCCAGCTGGGCGGCTTCGCGCCGGCGGCGCTGAAGCGCATCGGCCGCCGCGCGGACGGTTGGCTGGCGGCCGGGATGCTGCCGGGCATGCTGAAGGCGGAGTACCTCGAGGCGCCGCTGGCGACGATCCGCGAGGCGGCGGCGGAGGCGGGCCGTGACCCGGCGGCGATCGAGGTGGTGCTGCGCGTGAACCCGGCGAAGGGCGTGTCGGCCAAGGAGATCGCGGACGCGACGCTGGCGGTGCACGAGCGGATCGGTCTCGCGGAGGCGTTCGTCGAACTCTGTTACGTGGCCCCGGAGACCGATCACGCGCTCGAACTGGCGGAGGAACTGCTGGGCCTGCTCAGGTGAGTCGGGCCAGCGCGGAGTCGAAGGCGTCGGGCCCGACGTTGGCGCCGCCGTTGAACGGGTCCTGCAGCTGGTAGATGGCGAACAGCAGCAACGTCATGGTCGCGGCCAGCACGCCGACGATGATCACGTGGGCGATCAGCTTCGGCCCGCCGAACATGTAGGTGAAGACCATCGACAGGACGCTGCCGACGATGAGCGCGAACCAGGTCACCGAGTTGACCCCGCTGCCGTCGGCGGCGTCCAGCCGGTCCTGCCGGAACTGGTAGACCTGCCAGAGCTGGTTGGACGCCTCGGTCTTGCGGTCCTTGATCCAGTCGTCGTCGTTGTCGGGCGCCTGGTCGATGGCCTGGTGGATCTGGGCCAGGTACTGCGCGGCGGGGCCGGTGACGGCCTCGCCCGCCTGCATCTGCGGCCACTCCTGGTCGCGTACCGCGGTGGCGTACTTGCGGGCCAGGTCGTGGATCTGCGTACGGGCGGCCTCGGGGAACGAGTCCGAGGCCCAGGTGACGGCGACCAGGCTGTTGGCCTCCTGCTGGGCGTTGTCCCCGGCCGAGCTCACCGTGTCGAACAGCGAGATCAGCACGAAGGCGACGAGCACCGCCTGCAGGCCGCCGACGATCACGAAGACGTTGCCGGCCGACTCGTTGTTGACGGACCTGCCGTCACCGGAGGTGAGACGGTGTATCAGCACGGTGAGCGCGCCGGCGACAATGGCGACGCCGAGCACCCACACCAGCCCTTGCAGGTAGATGTCCATTCACTCTCCTATGTGCTGACAGCCGATTCAAGCACCGTCTACGGTGGGGACCGTATCCGCCAACTCGTTGAAACAGGAAATCGGTGTGGTGTGACCAGGATTCTGCGCATGACGGGTGCCCTTTTACCCGTTCTAGCGATAGCGGCGCTTTTTTCGCCCCGATCGGACGCGGTAACGCCCACTGTGTGTGAGGCAATCCTGGTCCGTACGGGTGAGCACGGCCTCGGCACCACCCTTTCGAGTGTCAGCCTGCCGAGTGGCGCCGAGCGGGTTCTGCACGGTGTGCCGTTCGAGCTGAACGCGCTGGGTTACATCGCGTCACAGGATCTGGTCTATGGCATCGGGGAACACGGTCACGTCATTCGCATAGACCGATCGGGTGGAGTCCGGGATCTCGGCTACGCGCGCGGGGCGCCGTCCGGGGAACTCGCCCAGGCCACCGCCGGCGGCGGCGTCGGGGGCGCCCTGGTGGTCCGGCTGGACGACCGGCTGTTCACGATCGACGTCACCCCGTCGAGCCGGTCGTTCCTCAGCGTGACGCGGGTGGTGCGGATGCGGCCGGAGGCCGACGGCCTGGACGACTTCGCCGTCGACCCGGTCGACGGGCTGTTCTACGGCGTGAATTCCACGCACGGGCGGCCGACCGTCGTCAGCGTCGACCCGAACAGCGGCGCGGTGCACGTCGTCGCCACCCCGGCCGGCCTGCCGCCGCACGGCTCCAGCTACGGGGCCGCCGTGATCGACTCGTCCCGCACGCTGTACGTGGTCGACAACGACGACGGGCACCGGAGCCGGCTGTTCGCGATTCCCCGCGGCGGCCCCGCCCGGGAGGTGGCGTCCGCGCCGCCGGTCGGCTCCTCGGACGCCGCCGGCTGCCTCGGCATGCCCACGCCACCGCCCCCGCCCCCACCTCCGCCGCCGCCCCCACCGCCGACGGCGAGGTCCACCACCCCGCCCCCGCCGGCGCCGACCACGACCACGACCCCGGCGCCTCCACCGCCGTCACCCACGCCGACCTCGGCCGTGGTACCGCCTCCGCCACCGCCGCAACGGCCGGTGACCGTGCCGACGACGACCAAACACGGCTCCCCACCGGTCGTCACGCCCGTGGCGCAGGCGGCGGATCACGAGCAACGCACGAAACAGCGCCGTTGGGCGCTGACCGCGGTGATCCTTCTGGTCGGCGGCGGGGCGGCGACCCATGCCGCCGCGCGGGCGAGGCACCGCTAGCCCGGAAGTCTTTTCCGGTACGCCACTCGGCGTACCGGAAAAGACGGGGGTGATTTCGACGGAAATTCACCCGAACGCCGACCGGAAGTGGCGTGGAATGCGCCGCCCACAGCCGGGCTGACCGGCAAGGACGGCGTCACGGGAAATTCGAGGGTCGGCCGATTAGGCGATCTCAGCGGTGACCGGAAATACAAGGGTCGCTCGGCCGAAAATGGGAAATGCCGGACGAGTCGGACCCGTCCGGCACATCCGATCCAGAGCGGCCGCCGAACTACACCACCGCCAGCGGCAACAGGTTGGGCTGCACCGGCGAGGGCAGCTCCGACGACCCCGTCAGGAAGCTGTCGACGGCATTGGCCACCGAGCGGCCCTCGGCGATCGCCCACACGACCAGGGAAGCGCCGCGGTGGGCGTCGCCGCAGGCGAAGACGCCGGGGGTGGGGGTCTGCCAGTCGGAGCCGACGGAGAGGGTGCCGCGACCGGACAGCGTCAACCCGAGGCCGTCCAGCAGCGGCATGTGCTCGACGCCCTCGAAACCGATGGCCAGCAGCACCATGTCGGCGGGGATGACCTCGACCTCGTCGGACACGGGCTCGACGACCCGGCGGCCGGAGGCGTCACGGGTGACGCGGACCTGGCGGAGTTCGATGGAGCGGACGTGCCCGTCGGCGTCGCCGACGAAACGCTGCACGGCAACCGCGAACTTCCGCGTGCCGCCCTCGTCGTGGGCGGGGTAGTTGCGGATGACCAACGGCCAGGTCGGCCACGGGGACACGGAGAAGTCCTGAGTGGACGGTGGCTCCGGGTACTGGTCGAGCTGGACGACACTGGAAGCCCCTTGCCGGTGCGCCGTGCCGAGGCAGTCCGCCGCGGTGTCGCCGCCGCCGATGATCACGACGTGCTTGCCGGCGGCGTCGATCGGAGTGGGACCGTCGCCCTCGCACGCCCGGTTGGCCGGAACGAGGTGCTCCATGGCCAGGTGCACGCCGGTCAGCGAGCGACCCGGAATCTCCGGGGCGTCCCGGCCACGCAGCGCGCCGACGGCCAGCACCACGGCGTCGTAGGAGGAACGCAGCTGCTCGACGGTCAGGTCGACGCCGACCTCGCAGCTGGTGACGAACCGGGTGCCCTCGGCCCGCAGCTGCGCGAGCCGCCGGTCCAGCACCTTCTTCTCCATCTTGAACTCGGGAATCCCGTACCGCAGCAGCCCGCCGAGCCGGTCGTCCCGCTCGTACACGGTGACGTCGTGCCCGGCCCGGGTCAGCTGCTGCGCGGCGGCCAGCCCGGCGGGGCCGGAGCCGACGACGGCAACGCGCTTGCCGGAGGCGACGGCGGCCTGCCGTGGCGGCACGAGCCCGCTCTCCCACGACACGTCGGCGATGGTCTGCTCGACCCGCTTGATGGTGACGGGACCGCCGGCCTCCGGCGTCGCCGACAGCACGCAGGCGGACTCGCACGGGGCGGGGCAGAGCCGGCCGGTGAACTCGGGGAAGTTGTTGGTGGCGTGCAGGCGGTCCCCCGCCTGCGTCCAGTCCCCGCGCCGCACCAGGTCGTTCCACTCGGGAATCAGGTTGCCCAGCGGGCAGCCGGCGGTGCCGGAGTGGCAGAACGGGATGCCGCAGTCCATGCACCGGCTGGCCTGGGTGCGCACCTGCTGCTCCCGCTCGGCGGCGGGCTGGCGGACGTACACCTCGTCCCAGTCGTGCACGCGCTCCGCGGCGGGCCGCTTGGGCGCCTCGCCCCGGGCGAACTTGAGAAAACCGGTCGGGTCAGCCACGGGACGCCTCCATGATCGCCTCGTCGACGTCGCGGCCCTGGGCGCGGGCCAGTCGCATCGCCTCCAACACACGCTGGTAGTCGCTCGGCATCACCTTGGTGAAGCTCGCCGAGCGCCGCGGCCAGTCGCCGAGCAGCGACGCGGCCACCGCGGAACCGGTGAGCTTGTGGTGCCGCTCCACGATCTCCTTGAGCCACCGCAGGTCGTCGGCGGTGGGCCGCTGCAGCTCGACCATGTCGGTGTTGACCAGCATCGGATCCAGTTCGAGCACGTAGGCGATGCCGCCGGACATGCCGGCCGCCAGGTTGCGCCCGGTCGGCCCGAGCACGACGGCGCGGCCGCCGGTCATGTACTCGAACGCGTGGTCGCCGACGCCCTCGGAGACGGCGACCATGCCGGAGTTGCGGACGCAGAACCGTTCGCCGACCCGGCCGCGCAGGAAGATCTCGCCGCCGGTCGCGCCGTAGCCGATCACGTTGCCGGCGATCACCTGCTGCTCGGCGGCGAACGGCGCGTCCTCGTGCGGCCGCACGATGATCCGGCCGCCGGACAGGCCCTTGCCGACGTAGTCGTTGGCGTCGCCGATCAGCTCCATCGTCACGCCGCGGGGCACGAACGCGCCCAGCGACTGCCCGGCCGAGCCGGTCAGCGTGACGTGGATGGTGTCCTCGGGCAGGCCGTCGCCGCCGTAGCGGCGCGTCACCTCGGAGCCGAGCAGCGTGCCGACGGTCCGGTTCACGTTGCGCACCGGCAGTTCCAGCCGCACCGGGTGAGCGTCCTCCAGCGCCGCCTCGGCCAGCTGGATCAGCGTCCGGTCCAGGGCGTGCTCGAGGCCGTGGTCCTGGCCGCGCAGCCGCCGACGGGCCGAGCCGTAGCGGGTCTGCGTCGGCACCTCGAACACCGGCGACAGGTCGAGGCCCTTGGCCTTCCAGTGCTCGACGGCCTCGTCGGTGTCCAGCAGCTCGGCGTGCCCGATGGCCTCGTCGAGGGTGTGGAAACCGAGCTCGGCCAGGATCTCCCGGACCTCTTCGGCGACGAAGTGGAAGAACTGCTCGACGAATTCCGGCTTTCCGGTGTACCGCTGGCGCAGCACGGGGTTCTGCGTGGCCACGCCGACCGGACAGGTGTCCAGGTGGCAGACCCGCATCATCACGCAGCCGGCGACCACCAGCGGCGCGGTGGCGAAGCCGTACTCCTCCGCACCGAGCAGCGCGGCGATCACGACGTCCCGGCCGGTCTTCATGGCGCCGTCCACCTGCACGGTGATCCGGTCCCGCAAACCGTTGAGCATCAACGTCTGCTGGGTCTCGGCCAGGCCGACCTCCCACGGCGTTCCCGCGTGCTTCAACGAGTTCAGCGGGGAGGCGCCGGTGCCGCCGTCGTGCCCGGAGATCAGCACCACGTCGGCGTGCGCCTTGGCCACGCCGGCCGCGACCGTGCCGACACCGAGCTCCGACACCAGCTTCACGTGGACGCGGGCCTGCTCGTTGGCGTTCTTCAGGTCGTGGATCAGCTGGGCCAGATCCTCGATGGAGTAGATGTCGTGGTGCGGCGGCGGCGAGATCAGGCCGACGCCCGGCGTGGAGTGCCGGGTGCGCGCGATCCACGGGTACACCTTGTGCGCGGGCAGCTGCCCGCCCTCGCCGGGCTTCGCGCCCTGCGCCATCTTGATCTGGATGTCGTCGGCGTGCACGAGGTACTCGCTGGTCACGCCGAACCGTCCGCTGGCGACCTGCTTGATCGCGGAGCGGCGCTCCGGGTCGTAGAGGCGCTCGGGGTCCTCGCCGCCCTCACCGGTGTTGGACCGGCCGCCGATGCGGTTCATGGCGATGGCCAGGGTCTCGTGCGCCTCGGCCGAGATCGACCCGTACGACATGGCGCCGGTGTTGAAGCGCTTGAGGATCGACTCGACCGGCTCGACCTCCTCCAGCGGCACCGGGGTGCGGCCGGAGGCGAACTTGAACAGGCCGCGCAGCCCGCCGCCCTCGCGGACCAGCCGCTCCACCTCGTCGGTGTAGCGCTTGTACACCTCGCGCCGGCGGGTCTTCGTGGCGTGCTGCAACAGGAACACGGTTTCCGGCGTGAACAGGTGCAGCTCGCCCTCGCGGCGGTACGCGTACTCGCCGCCGACCTCCAGCCGCCGGTGCGACCGGTCGGCCGGGTTGTCCGGGTAGGCGCGGCGGTGCCGGACGGCGACCTCGGCGGCCAGTTCGTCCAGCCCGACGCCGCCGAGCTTGGAGTGGGTGCCGGTGAAGTACTCGTCCAGCAACGGCTCGGCGATGCCGACGGCCTCGAAGACCTGGGCCGCGGTGTAGGCGCCGACGGTGGAGATGCCCATCTTGGACATGATCTTCAGCACGCCCTTGACCAGCGCGGAGACGTAGCGCCGGATGGCGACCCGCGGCTCGATGCTGGCGATGGCGTTCTGGCTGATCAGGTCCTCGATGGTCTCGAAGGCCAGGTACGGGTTGACCGCGGCGGCGCCGTAGCCGAGCAGCAGCGCCACGTGGTGCACCTCGCGGCAGTCGCCGGTCTCGACGACGAGCGCGACGCGCAGCCGCTCCTTGGTGCGGACAAGGTGGTGGTGCACCGCGGAAACCAGCAGCAGCGACGGGATCGGCGCCATCCGGTGGTCGGAATCGCGGTCGGACAGCACGAGCGTGCGCGCGCCGGCGGCGATCGCCTCGGACGCCTGGCGGCGCACCCGCTCGATCGCGTCGGCCAGCGCCCGGCCGCCACCGTCCACCTCGTACAGTCCGGAAAGGACGGTGCAGGCGAAGCCGGGCAGGTCGCCGTCGTCGTTGACGTGGATGAGCTTGGCCAGCTCGTCGTTGTCGATGACCGGGTACGGCAGCCCGATGTGCCGGCACGAGGCCGGGCCGGGCTCCAGCAGGTTCTGCTCCGGGCCCATCACGCGGGACACCGAGGTGACGATCTCCTCGCGGATGGCGTCCAGCGGCGGGTTGGTCACCTGCGCGAAGTTCTGCACGAAGTAGTCGTAGAGCAGCCGGGATCGCTTGGACAGCGCGGCGATCGGGGTGTCCGAGCCCATCGAGCCGATCGGCTCCGCGCCGTTCTCGGCCATCGGCGCGAGCAGGATGCGCAGCTCCTCCTCGGTGTAGCCGAAGGTGAGCTGCCTGCGCACCACGGATTCGTGGCTCTGCACCACGTGCTCGCGGTCGGGCAGGTCGGCCAGCTCCAGCAGGCCGGCGTGCAGCCACTCGTCGTACGGCAGCTGCGCGGACAGCTTGGCCTTCACCTCGTCGTCGTCGACGATGCGGCCGGCCTCGGTGTCCACGAGGAACATCCGGCCCGGCTGCAGGCGGCCCTTGGCCACCACCCGGTGCGGCGGCAGGTCGAGCACGCCGGTCTCGCTGGCCAGCACCACGCGGTCGTCGTCGGTGCGCCACCAGCGGGCCGGGCGCAGGCCGTTGCGGTCGAGAACCGCGCCGACCAGCGTGCCGTCGGTGAAGGTGACACAGGCCGGGCCGTCCCACGGCTCCATCAGGCTGGCGTGGAACTGGTAGAAGGCGCGGCGCTTGGGGTCCATGGTGGCGTGGTTCTCCCACGCCTCCGGGATCATCATCAGCACCGCGTGCGGCAGCGACCGGCCGCCGAGGTGCAGCAGCTCCAGCACCTCGTCGAGGGACGCCGAGTCGGAGCCGTCGCCGTCGATGATCGGGAACAGCCGGGCCAGGTCGCCGGGGATGAGGTCGCTGGCCAGCAGCGACTCCCGGGCGCGCATCCGGTTCCGGTTGCCGCGAATCGTGTTGATCTCGCCGTTGTGGGCGACGTACCGGAACGGGTGCGCCAGCGGCCACGACGGGAACGTGTTGGTGGAGAACCGGCTGTGCACCAACGCGATCGCACTGGTGAGGCGCTCGTCGACGAGGTCGGGGAAGAACGCCGGCAGCTGGCCGGTGGTGAGCATGCCCTTGTACACCAGGGTGCGCGCGGACAGCGACGGGAAGTAGGCGCCGACCCCGGCGACCACGCTGTCCCGCTCGGCCCGCTTGCGCAGGCAGAAGGTGAGCCGGTCCAGGTCCACATCGGACGGACGGTTGCCGTCGCCGTCGGCCACGCCGGCGACGACGAGCATGGCGAAGTGCGGCATCACCGAACGGGCGGTGGGGCCCACGTCGGCGGCGTCCGGGTCGACGGGAACGTCCCGCCAGCCCAGCACCTCCAGGTTCTCCTCGGTGGCGATCCGCTCGATCAGCTCGACGGCCCTGGCCCGCTCGTCGGCGTCGGCCGGCAGGAACGCGATGCCGGCGGCGTACCGACCGGCCTCGGGCAGCGCGAACCCGCAGACGTCCCGCAGCAGCGCGTCCGGCACCTGCAGCAGGATGCCGGCGCCGTCGCCGCTGGTCGGCTCGGCGCCCGCGGCGCCGCGGTGCTCCAGGTTGGCCAGCGCGGTCAGGGCATCCACGACGATGCCGTGCGAACGCCGCCCCTTGATGTCGGCCACCATGGCCACACCACAGGCGTCCCGTTCCGCGCTCGGGTCGTACAGGCCCTGTCGGCCGGGAAGGGCGGAGAAGATCGTCACGACTCGAGACCTCCCTCATCGTCCTAAACGAGGCCCCAGATACTTGGGGGACTCCCGGTTTGCTTGCGCATATCGGGACGACGGTGGCCCGTGGTTGACGAAACCTTAACAGTCACGAAACGCGGAGGCACCAGCAAACGGGTGATCTCGAACCGCGGTCCGTAACGATCTGGGCTACCCGGACGACATTGCCGCGGACATCAACCAGTTACTTCGGTTGGCGAAGCATAGCCGACGAACCGGCAACATGCGCGTGATGCGCCGGTCACGATTCGCGCCGCCCGCGGCGTGATTCCGATCACAGCCAGTCGCCGCTTGATAGCGTCCGGTCGTGAACCGCACAATGCCCGCCCTCGTCGTGACGGCCGCCCTGCTGCTCGCCGGCTGCGCGACGCACACCGAGCCGCCCGCGGCCACCTCCGCGCCGAGCTCGTCGTTCCCGGTGACCGTCACCCCATCGGGTGGCAAGCCGGTGACCATCGCCGCGAAGCCGACGCACATCGTGTCGCTGAGCCCGGCCAGCACCGAGGACCTGTTCGCGATCGGCGCCGGCCCGCAGGTGACGGCGGTGGACAAGCTGTCGGACTACCCGGCGACCGCGCCGCGCAGCGACATCGACGCGTACAAGCCGAACGTCGAGGCCATCGCCGCCAAGAAGCCGGACCTGGTGATCGTCTACGACGACACCAACAACGTCGTCGCCGGGCTGGAGCAGCTGAAGGTGCCGGTGCTGCTGCTCAAGGCGGCCGCGTCGCTGGACGACGCGTACGGGCAGATCACGCTGCTGGGCAAGGCCACCGGGCGCACCGCCGAGGCGAACACCGTGGTCGACGACATGAAGTCGCAGATCGCGGACGTCGTCGCCAAGACGCCGAAGAAGACGCTGAGCTACTTCCACGAGCTGTCCGCCGACGGCTACACCGTGACGTCGAAGACCTTCGTCGGCCAGGTGTACGGCCTGTTCGGGCTGCGCAACGTGGCCGACCTCAGCGCCGGCGGCGGTCTCGGCGGGGCGGGCAACTATCCGCAGCTGTCGGCCGAGAAGGTGATCGCCGCCGACCCGAACCTGATCTTCCTCGCCGACACCACGTGCTGCCAGCAGAGCGCCGCGACCGTCGCCGCGCGGCCGGGCTGGGGAACGCTGCGCGCCGTGCGCAACGGCAACGTCGTCGCGCTGGACGACAGCGTCGCCTCCCGGTGGGGGCCGCGCGTGGTCGACCTGGTGAAGGCCGTCGCGGCCGCCGTGCAGAAGGCTTCCTGACCAGGATGGCCAAGCCGACCCGACTGGCCGGCTGGCACCTGCTGGTTGTGCTGGTCCTCCTGGTCGCGGTGGTCGTCGGCGCGGTGCTGCTGGGCGCGATCGACCTCGGCTGGCAGCGGGTGCTCGGCGAGGTGTGGGCGCAGCTGACCGGCGGCGTCTCGCCGCTGAGCGTGCAGGAGTCGGCCATCCTGTGGCAGCTGCGGATGCCGCGGGTGGTGCTCGCCGGCCTGGTCGGGGCGGCGCTGGCCTGTTCCGGGGCGACGTTCCAGGGGGTGTTCCGCAACCCCCTGGCCGACCCCTATCTGCTCGGCGCCGCGGCCGGCGCGGGCATGGTGGTGACGATCGTCGTCGTGCTCGCTCCCGGGGCGGGCCCGGCGTACCTGCCGGCGGCGGCGTTCGTCGGCGCGCTCGGCGGCGTGGCCCTGACCTGGGGACTCGGCCGGTCCGCGGGCGCCGGCACGGCCACGCTGCTGCTGGCCGGGGTTGCCGTGGCGTCATTCCTGACGGCGGTGCAGACCTTCGTGCAGCAGCTGAACACCCTTACGTTGCAACAGGTGTACGGCTGGATCCTGGGTGGACTGTCCACCGGTGGATGGAGCCAGGTGCTGACGGTCCTGCCCTATCTGGCGGTCGCCCTGGTCGTGCTGTGCACCTGTTCGGGACTGCTGGACGTGCTGACGCTCGGCGACGAGGAGGCCGCGTCGCTCGGGGTTCGGCCCGGGATGGTGCGGCTGGTCGTGCTGGGCGCGGCGTCGCTGGCGACGGCCGCCGCGGTATCGGTGAGCGGCTTGATCGGATTCGTGGGAATCGTTGTGCCGCACGTGATTCGGTTGCTGTTCGGGGCCAGCTACCGCGTTGTCGTTCCTTTGTCGCTGGCCGGCGGGGCCATTTTCCTCATCCTCGCCGACATCGTCGCGCGGACCGCGCTGGCCCCGGCGGAATTGCCGATCGGCGTCGTGACCGCGTTTACCGGCGCGCCGTTCTTCGTTCTCGTGCTGCGCCGGCGGCCGGCGTGACCGCGCTGCGGCTGAGCGCCGTGACCGCCGGCTACCGGGGCCGCCCGGTGGTTCGGGACGTGACCGTGGACGTGCCGGCCGGCAGCTGGCTGGCGATCATCGGCCCGAACGGCGCCGGCAAGTCGACGCTGCTGAAGTCGGTGGCCGGCCTGGTCTCCGCCACCGGCGACGTGCTCGTCGGCGGCCGTTCCGTTGCGGCGCTCGGGCATCGCGAGCGGGCCCGGCTGATCGGCTACGCACCGCAGACGCCGTCGCTGCCGGAGGGCCTGACCGTCACCGACTACGTGCTGCTGGGCCGGACCCCGCACCTGGGGCCGCTGGGCCGGGAGGGGCACTCCGATCTCGAGATCGTCTCCGGCGCCCTGCGACGGTTGGATCTCGCCGGGCTCTCGAACCGTCCACTTCGGACACTGTCCGGCGGCGAGCGGCAGCGGGCGGTGCTGGCCCGGGTGCTGGCGCAGCAGGCCGGCGTGTTGCTGCTGGACGAGCCGACGACCGGATTGGACATCGGGCACGCCCAGTCGCTGCTGGAACTCGTCGACCAGCTACGCAAGGCCGACGGCACCACGGTGATCAGCACCCTGCACGACCTCACGCTGGCGGCGCAGTATCCGGACCGGGTGCTGCTGCTCGACAACGGCGAGGTGGCGGCGGTCGGCACCCCCGCCGAGGTGCTGACCGCCGACCGCCTCTCCCGCCACTACGCGGCGTCGGTGACCGTGCTGACCGCTCCTGACGGCAGCCTCGTGGTGTCGCCCAGCCGGCGGTGAGTCAGCACCTCACGCAGCCGGTTCCGGTCCAGGTCGCCCTGCCAGCGGGCGATGAACAGGGTGGCGACGCCGTTGCTGATCACGTTGATCGTGGACCGCGCCTCGGACATGAACCGGTCGACGCCGACCAGTAGCGCGATGCCCACGACCGGGATCGCCGGGTTGTCGAAGGCCTGCAACGACGCCGTCAGCGTGATCAGGCCGGCCCCGGTGACGCCGGCCGCGCCCTTGCTGGAGACCAGCATGAACGCCACCATGCCGAGCTGCGTCGGCAGGCTGACCTCGTGCCCGGTGGCCTGCGCGATGAACAGCGCGCCGAGGGTGAGGTAGATGCAGATCCCGTCGAGGTTGAACGAATATCCGGCCGGCACCACCATGCCGACCACCGACCGGCTCACGCCGGCGTTCTCCAGCTTGGTCATCAGCCGCGGCAACACGGTCTCGCTCGACGAGGTGCCGACGACGATGAGGATCTCGTCGGACAGGTACCGAATGAGCCGGAAGATGGTGAAGCCGGCCAGCTTCGCCACCAGCCCGAGCAGCACCACCACGAACACGACGCACGTCACCCAGAACGTGACGACCAGCAGCGCGAGGTTGCCGAGCACCCGCCCGCCGAACGCGCCGACCGTGTAGGCGATGCCGCCGAACGCGCCGATCGGCGCCGCGTACATGATGACCCTGATCAGCTGGAACATCAGCTGTGCCAACGTCTCCAGTGCCCGCACCACCGGCTTCGCCCGGTCGCCGAGTCCGCTCAGGGCGATCGCCACCAGCACGGCGATCAACAGCACCTGGATCGGCTGCCCGCCGGTGAACGCGCCGACGAACGACGTCGGCACCAGTCCGAGGACGAAGTCCGTGATGCTGGTGCTGGTCGCCTCGGCGGACTTGATGGTGTTCGCCGCCAGCGCGGGATCGGCGGCGAGGTTGAGGCCGTCGCCGGGCCGCAACACGTTGCCCACCACCAGGCCCAGCAGCAGCGCCACGGCCGTCATGGCCATGAAGTAGCCGAGCGCCCGCGCCGCGAGGCCGCCGGCCTTGGCCAGGCTGCCCAGCCCGGCGATGCCGACCACCACGGTCAGGAAGATAGTCGGCGCGGTGACCACCTTGACCAGGTTCAGGAAGAGGTCCGCTAGCCATTTCGAGCCGGCGGCCTGCTTCGGGAACGCCAACCCGAACACGGCCCCCAGCGCGATGGCCGTCAACACCCAGAGGTAGAGCCTTCGCATGACGCGAGGATGGCCCCGGACGGGGACAGGGGTCCCGTCCGGAGACCACCCGGCGGCGCGCTGTTACCCGTACGAACGCCGATGCCGGCGGAAGGGGAAGGATCGGCGCGCCGGAAGGAGGAGGGGGTCGACGGCGCGCCGATCCGCTGTGGAAGGCGTGGGTCGCGGTCTCGGGACACCACGACCCACGCCGCCGCTCCGGCCCGGCCGGACCGTCGCGGCATCACGCCGCCGCGGCACGCGTCGGGGGCGGCCGCGGCGGCGGATCGCTACGGCTTGCCCACCAACTCGGCGGCGTCCCGCTCCGCGTCCACCGTGGACGGGTTGTCCAGGACCTGCTTCAGGCGGTCCCTGTCCAGTTCTCCCTGCCAGCGGGCGACAACGAGGCTGCCGACACCGTTGCCGATCACGTTGGTGATGGCGCGGGCCTCGGACATGAACCGGTCGATACCCACGATCAGCGCGATGCCCACGACCGGGATGACCGTGCCGAACGCCTGCAGCGAGGCGGCCAGCGTGACCAGGCCGGCGCCGGTGACCCCGGCCGCGCCCTTGCTGGACAGCAGCATGAACAGCAGCAGCCCGATCTGCGTGGCCAGGCCGATGTCGTGGCCGGTGGCCTGGGCGATGAACAGCGCGCCCATGGTCAGGTAGATGCAGGTGCCGTCCAGGTTGAACGAGTAGCCGGTGGGGATGGTCAGGCCGACGACCGAGCGGCTCGCGCCGGCGGCCTCCAGCTTGGTCATCAGCCGCGGCAGCACCGTCTCGCTGGACGAGGTGCCCAGCACGATCAGCAGCTCGTCGGAGATGTAGCGGAGGAACTTGAACAGGTTGAAGCCGACCCAGCGGGCGACCAGCCCCAGGACGACGACGATGAACACGACGCAGGTCAGGTAGAACGCGGCCATCAGGAAGACCAGGCTGCCCAGGATCTTGCTGCCGAACGCGCCGACCGTGTAGGCGATGCCGCCGAACGCGCCGATCGGGGCCACGTACATGACGGCCTTGATCACGGCGAACATCAGGGCGGACAGCGACTCGAAGGCCCGCAGGATCGGCTTGCCGCGCTCGCCCAGGGTCGACAGCGCGATCGCGACCAGGATCGCCACCACGAGGACCTGGATCAGCTGGCCGCCGGTGAACGCGCCGACGAACGACGTGGGCACCAGGCTGAGGATGAACTCGGTGACGCCCTCACCGGCCGCGCCGGCGTCCTTGATGGTCTTGTCGGCCGCCTTCGGGTCGATGTGCAGGTTCAGGCCGTGGCCCGGCTGCAGCACGTTCACCACGATCAGGCCGATGGCCAGCGCGATGATCGTCATCACGATGAAGTAGCCGATGGTGCGCAGGGCCAGACCGCCCGCCCTGGCCAGGTTGCCCAGGCTGGCGATGCCGACCACCACGGTCAGGAAGATGACCGGGGCCGTGACGACCTTGATCAGGTTGACGAACAGGTCGGCCAGCCACTTCGAGCCCGCGGCCTCGTGCGGGAAGACCAGTCCGAACACGATGCCCAGCGCGATCGCCGCGAGCACCCAGAAGTACAGCTGCTTGTACAGCGGTCTGCGGGCGGTGGTCGCCGTCGACATGCCCTCACTCCTTCACCCGTCAGTGGGAATTGCCGTGATACTTCGCACACCACTACCGTGCGGCAAGGTTGCACGGCGAAACTTTGGGTTCACCTGACGTTGACGACTACCCTTCCAGCCATGCTGGACCGGCGGGCGTTGCTGCGCGGGCTGGCCGCCCTGGGCGTCGCGCCCATGGCTGTCGGCGCTGCGGCGGCGGCATGCTCCGGGCCCGAGGCGCCCGACCTCGCCAAGCTGGTCATGCTCACCGGACCGCCCGGCGCCGTCTTCCGGGAGCTCGGAGCCTCCCTGGTGTCCGCCCTTCGGCCCCGCCTGCCGCACACCGACGTGAAGGCCGTGCCGACCGGTTCCTCTGTGGACAACCTGCGGCTGCTCGCCGCCGGCACCGGCCAGCTCGGGCTGGCCTCCCTCGACGCCGTGGAGAACACCGGCAAGGCTCCCGTCGGCCTGAGCGCCGTCGGCCGCGTCTACGACAGTTTTCTGCACCTCGTCGTGCTGGCCGACTCGCCCATCCAGTCCTTCGCCGACATCGACGGCCGGCGGGTGTCCCTGGGCGCACCCGGTTCGAGCACCGGGTTCACCTCCGACCGGTTGTTGGAGATGACCGGCGTCAAGCCGGTCGGCGTGCAGCTCACCCAGTCCGACGGCGCCAAGGCCGTGGCCGACGGCTCCATCGACGCCATGCTCACCCTGACCGGAATTCCCACGCCCGCCATCACCGACCTCGCCGGCAAACGCGACATCCGCCTCGTCACCCTGAAGGCCGAGGCCGCCGCCCTGGCCGCCAAGTACCCCGGGCCCTACGTGCCCGCCACCATTCCCACCACCACCTACGCCCGCGTTCCCCCGTGCGACACCGTCGCCGTGCCCAATCTCCTGCTGACCCGCAACGACCTCGGCGACGATGTCGTCCGGATCGTCACCGAGACCGTGTTCACCGAGGTCTCCGCCATCACCAAGGGCCATCCCGAGGCCAGTCACATCAACGTTCGCACCGGCATAGCCACCGGCATCGTCCCCCTGCATCCCGGGGCCGCCGGTTGGTTCCGGGACGTGAAGCGCTGAATGCTGTTGCTGCTCAACGGTCCGCCCGGCGTCGGCAAGTCCACTGTGGCCGCTCGCTACGTCGACGACCATCCGTTGGCCCTGAACCTCGACATCGACGTCCTGCGCGCGCAACTCGGCCGCTGGCAGGAGGATGCCGCCCGCGCCGGCGTGTTGGCCCGGGCCCTGGCCTTGTCGGCCGCCCGCACCCACCTGCTCGCCGGCCATGACGTCGTCGTGCCCCAGTTCGTGGCCCGGGCGGAGTTCATCGACCAGCTGGCGGCACTGGCCCGCGAGGTCGGCGTCGACTTCGTCGAGGTGGTCCTGTTGGACACCAAGGAGAATTCCCTGCGACGGTTCCAAGCCCGTGACGATACCAGCAAGGCCGCCGACCCGCAGGAACTGTCCACAATGTACGACCGTCTGGCCGCCCTGATCGCCACCCGCCCGTGGACCCGCCCCGTCCCCGTCGCCGAAGGCGAAGTCGAGGAAACCTACACCCGCCTCCTCGCCAGCCTCACCTAGCAACACCCGCCCCGAAGCCCAGCCGCGCACCCCCCACCCAACCGGCGCCCGCTGCGGGCGACCCCGCACCGAGCGCCGGAGTTGTTGCATGCAACGACCTTCGGCCGTCTCCAAAGTCTTGGCGACGACCTTCTGAGCCAACTCATCGCCGTAGCCCTGGATGGGATCGACGATGGCGTGCGCGGACCGTTCGCTGATCACACCCAACCGAAACTGCTCCGCGCGGACCCGCCGGATGATGCGCTCACACTCGATCAGGCGAGCCACTTTTGCTTCCATCCCGCGCAGAAGTGATTCGCCGGCAACGGTCATCCACCGGCGCGGTCCCTCACCCTCGGGCGACGGGTGAACTCGTGATGAGACACGTTCTCAGCGCATGGCTCGCACAGCCATCAGGAGCCGAGACGCCACTGCTGGTTGGCACTGCCATCACAGGTGCGCTGGTCCACGTTCGCGCCATCCACGACACTGGCTCCCGCGACCTCCAGGCACTTCCCACTGTGCCGCGCCACCGCCAGGTAGTTGTTGCTGCCGACATGGTAGAAGGACCACAGCTGGTTGGCACGGCCGTCACAGGTCCACTGGTCCACGTTCGCGCCATCGGCCACGCTGGCGTCCGAGACCTGCAGACACTTCCCACTGTGCCGTGCAACCATCAGGTATTCGTTGTCGTTGACGTAGTAGAAGGACCACTGCTGGTTGGTGCTGCCTGTACAGGTCCACTGATCCACGTTCGCGCCATCGGCCACGCTGGCGTCCGAGACCTCCAGGCACTTCCCACTGTGCCGCGCCACAATGATGAAGGTGTAGGTATGGGGTTGCCGAGCGGATGCCGCGGGTCCGCCTAAGGGCTGAGCGTCGGCTCGGGACGCCGCCGTGGGAAGAGTGAGCGCGACGGTGATGATCAGCGCGGCGAGCCGAGTGTACATCGATCTCTTCTCGCGCATGTTCCCCTCCACCTGCCGACCGTAGTAGGAATGCGCGGAGGGAACCTCCGCGCATTCCTACTACGGTCCAAGAGTCAGGCGGTGGTGGCGTACCGCTGCCGTCGGCGCTGGCTGGCCGGGTTCTGGAGGCGGCGCTCAGGCCGGACTCGCCGGGGTGATCACCACATCCAAACCGGGGTTGGCGTCGTCCAACCGGAGACTGCCGCCGGCGGCGGCGACCAGGTCGGCGCAGATGGCCAGGCCCAGGCCGGTGCCGCTGATGTTCTGGTGCTTCGGGGAACGCCAGAACCGCCCCAGCGCCAGGGCCCGGTCGGACTCGCTCAGCCCGGCACCGTTGTCGGCGACGTGCAGCTCACCGTCCACAGAGAACACCCGCACGGTGGTGCCGCCGGAAAGCCGGGCGGCGTTGGCCACCAGCTCGTCCAGGACGCTGCCGTAGGACACCGGAACCCGTTGCCCCGCCGGCACATCCGTCTCCACGGCGACGCCGAGGGCCTGCCACTTGGGCAGGTGCGCGGACACCAGCAGCGCCAGGTCGACGGTCTCGGCGGCGGCGTCGAGACGGGTGGCGGCGAGCAGGGCGTCGAGGACGTTGCCCATCTCCTGAGCCTCCTCGACAGCGATCTGGTGGGCCTCCCGAGCGAACTCCTCGCCGGGCAGGTGCGGTTCGAGGTTGTCGACGGCCAAACGCAGGCTGGCCAAGGGATTGCGCAGCTGGTGCGAGGCGTCGGCGACGAAGTCGCGCTGGCGCCGCATCGCGGTGTTGACGACATCGACCATGGTGTTGAACGAGGTGCTGAGCCGGCGCAGCTCGGGCGGACCGCTGACGTCGTCCACGTGGGTGTCGACGAGGCCGCCGGCGATGGCGGCGGTGGCTTCGTCCAACCGACGAATCGGACGGAGGATCCAGCGGGAGATCGGCCAGGCCGCCGCTATGACGGCGAGCAGCGGCAGAACCCCCAGCACGGCCAGCCATCCCCACTGGGACAGGATGTCGGCCCGCAGCCGGTCGGTAGGCGACACGGCCACCACGGCCGCCACAACCTCGCTGTCCCGGCCCACGGGCTCCACGACAACCAACGGCGAGGTCTCCCACGGCATCACGGCATCCGGCGGACCCGGCCGGTAACCGGAAAGCGCCGCGCTCAGCCCCGCCACCACCGCCGGATCCTTCAGATCCGGCCGCTGCGCGGACCCGAGCACCACGTCCCCACCGGCGGCGACCACCGCCACGGGAATGCCGTACAGCTGGCCGTACCGGGTCAGCTCGTCCTGCAACGCCTCGGTGCGTTCCGACGTCAGGGCGGTCTCCGCCAGCGACGCGAACCGGCTCACATCGGCCAGCCGATCCAGGTACGTCGTCTGCGTCTCCCGCTCGGCGACGGCATTGGCCAGCGGCACGCCCAGAGCCGCCGCCAGCAGCAACAGCAGCGGGATCAGCACCAACAGCAGCCGGCGCAGCATCAGCCCACCAGGCGGTAGCCGACGCCCCGCACGGTCTCGATCCGCACCTGGCCGCCGAGCTTCCCGCGCAGCGCCGCGACGTGGGTGTCCAACGTCCGCGTCGGCGCCTCCCACGACGCCTGCCACACCTGATCCATGATCAGGTCCCGGCTGACCACCTGCCCGGGCCGCGCGGCCAGCAGCGCCAGCAGGTCGAATTCCTTACGGGTCAACGCGAGCTCGCGGCCGTCGACCGACACCGCCCGGGTCGCGCTGTCCAGACGAAGCGGCCCCACCTGCACGACCTCGGCATCCACCACCTCGGCCCGGGCCGCGCGGGTCCGCCGCAGCACGGCCTCGATGCGGGCCAGCAGCTCCGCCGTGCCGAACGGCTTCACCACGTAGTCGTCGGCCCCGGTGCGCAGACCGAGCACCCGGTCGCGTTCCTCGCCACGAGCCGTCACGGCGATCACGGCGGTCCCGGAGTCCCGCCGCAGCCGGCGCAGCACTTCGATGCCGTCGCCGTCGGGCAGCCCCATGTCGAGCAGCACCACGTCGACCGGCGGTGCGCTCAGGGCGTCCACCACCGTGCCCACGCGGTGCACGTCGTAGCCGGCGTGGCGCAGTGCCGTCACCAGGCCCCGCGCCACCCGGTCATCGTCCTCGACGACGAGGATCCGCATGGACAGCGATGGTAGGCCGCGTCAGCTCTTGCGCTCGGCGGCTTCGGAGACCCGTGACTCTTCCGAAGCCGAAGCCGAAGCCGAGGCGGGTTCGGCCTCGGACGAGTCCGACGCTTCCTCGGCCTTGTCGGCCTCGGGCTCCTTCGGCTCCGAAGGCTCGGCGGCTTCCTCGTCGACCGCCTTCTCCGACGGCTCCTCGTCGCCCTCGACGGGCTCCGTGGCGTCGCCGGCAGCGGCGGACAGGCCGGCCTCGTGGGCCTCGCGGATCGCCGCCAGGTCCTCCCGCGGGCCGCGCTTGCGGGCCACGACGATGTAGACGACCGCGCCGATGAACACCAGCGCCGCGACGAAGACGTTGATGCGGACGCCGAACACGTGCGTCGCCTCGTCGTTGCGCATCAGCTCGATCCAGAACCGGCCGGCCGTGTACGCCGCGACGTACAGCGCGAACGCCCGGCCGTGGCCCAGCTTGAACCGGCGGTCCGCCCACACCACCAGCAGCGCGACGCCGATGTTCCACAGCAGCTCGTAGAGGAACGTCGGGTGCACGAGCTCGGTCGGCGGGCCCTGCGCGACGCCGTTGATCGGGTCGGCCACGCCGGTCGCCGGGTCGACCCGGTTGAAGATCTCCAGCGCCCACGGCACGTCGGTGGCGCGGCCGTAGAGCTCCTGGTTGAAGTAGTTGCCGAGGCGGCCGATGGCCTGCGCGAGCACGATGCCCGGCGCGATGGCGTCGGCGACCGCGGGCAGCGGCACGCCACGCCGCCGGGCGCCGATCCACGCGCCCACGCCGCCCAGCGCGATGGCGCCCCAGATGCCCAGGCCGCCGTTCCACACCTCGAGCGCCCCGATCGGGTTGCCGCCGGGGCCGAAGTAGGTCCGCCAGTCGGTGGCCAGGTGGTACAGCCGGCCGCCGACCAGGCCGAACGGCACGGCCCAGACCGCGAGGTCGGTGATGAAGCCCTTCTGGCCGCCACGGGCCTGGAAGCGCCGCTCGCCCCACACGATCGCCACGATGATGCCGACGATGATGCACAGCGCGTAGGCCCGGATCGGGATGGGCCCGAGGTGCCAGACGCCCTGGGGTGGGCTGGGGAAGCTGGCCAGGATCACGGTCTTCGCCACGCGCCCACCGTAGCCGAGGCCGCGTGACGACTGTGCCCCGGCCGGGTCCGCATCAGGTCACAAAGCGGGAACCGACCGGATCAGGCCGCCGGGACCACCGGGTTGCGGACGCCGTCGGCGAGCTCCTTGGCCAGGTCGGCGACGCCGGACTCGCCCTCGGCCGACCTGGTCACGAAGGCCGAGCCGACGATGACCGCGTCGGCGAAGCCGGCCAGCTCGGCCGCCTGCGCCCCGGACTTCACGCCCAGGCCGACGCCGATCGGCAGGTCGGTGTGCGCGCGGACCCGCGCCACCAGCTCCGGGGCCGCCGAACCGACGACGTCCCGCGCGCCGGTCACGCCCATCACGGACGTGGCGTACAGGAAGCCGCTGCTGGCCGCCGCGGTCATGGCGATGCGCTCCTCGGTCGAGGACGGCGCGACCAGGAAGATGCGGTTCAGGCCGTGCGCCTGCGACGCCGCCATCCACTCCTCGGCCTCGTCCGGCACCAGGTCCGGCGTGATGATGCCGAGCCCGCCGGCCGCGGCCAGGTCACGCGAGAACCTGTCCACGCCGTAGTGGTAGATCGGGTTCCAGTAGCTCATCACCACGGCCTTGCCGCCGGCCGCCGAGACGGCCTCGACGACCTCGAACACGTGCCGCAGCCGGAAACCGCCGGCCAGGGCCTGGTCGGCGGCGGCCTGGATGGTCGGGCCGTCCATCACCGGGTCCGAGTAGGGCACGCCCACCTCGACCAGGTCGCAGCCACCGTCGATCATGGCCTTGAGCAGCGACTTCGAGCCCTCGACGGTGGGGAAGCCGGCCGGCAGGTAACCGATCAGCGAGGAGCGTCCCTCGGCGAGCAGCGGCATCAGGACTCACTCTCCGGCACGAGGTTGAAGAACTTGTTGGCGGTGCCCATGTCCTTGTCGCCGCGGCCGGACAGGTTCACCAGGATCACGCCGTCCGGGCCCAGCTCACGGCCCAGGACCAGGGCGCCGGCCAGTGCGTGCGAGGACTCGATGGCCGGGATGATGCCCTCGGTGCGGGACAGCAGCATCATCGCGTCCATCGCCTCGGCGTCGGTCACCGGCCGGTACTCGGCGCGGCCGATGTCCTTGAGGTACGAGTGCTCCGGGCCGACGCCCGGGTAGTCCAGGCCGGCCGAGATGGAGTACGCCTCGATGGTCTGGCCGTCCTCGTCCTGCAGCAGGTACGACCGGGCGCCGTGCAGCATGCCGGGCGTGCCCTCGGACAGGGTGGCACCGTGCTCGCCGGAGTCGATGCCGTGCCCGCCGGGTTCCAGGCCGACCAGCCGGACCTCGGGGTCGTCGAGGAAGCCGTGGAAGATGCCGATCGCGTTGGAGCCGCCGCCGACGCAGGCCGCGACCACGTCGGGCAGCCGGCCGATCAGGTCCAGGCACTGCTGCCGGGCCTCGATGCCGATGATCCGGTGGAAGTTGCGGACCATCACCGGGAACGGGTGGCCGCCGGCGGCGGTGCCGAGCAGGTAGTGGGTGGTGTCGACGTTGGCGACCCAGTCCCGCAGCGCCTCGTTGATGGCGTCCTTGAGGGTGCGCGAGCCGGTCTTCACCGGGATCACCTCGGCGCCGAGCAGCCGCATCCGGGCCACGTTCAGCGCCTGCCGCTCGGTGTCGACCTCGCCCATGTAGATCACGCAGTCGAGGCCCATCAGCGCGCACGCGGTGGCGGTGGCCACGCCGTGCTGGCCGGCGCCGGTCTCGGCGATGACCCGCTTCTTGCCCATGCGCTTGGTCAGCAGGGCCTGGCCGAGCACGTTGTTGATCTTGTGCGAGCCGGTGTGGTTGAGGTCCTCGCGCTTGAGCAGGATGCGCGCGCCGCCGGCGTGCTCGGCGAACCGCTTGGCCTCGGTGAGCAGCGACGGGCGGCCGGCGTAGTCGCGCAGCAGCCGGTCGAACTCGCCTCTGAACTCCGGGTCCAGGCGGGCCTTCTCGTACACCGCGGTCAGCTCGTCCATCGCGGCGATCAGCGCCTCCGGCATGAACCGGCCGCCGTACGCGCCGAAATAGCCCCGCTGGTCCGGATCGTGCTTGTCGGTCATGTCTCCCCAGAAGGTCGCTCTACCTGGCGCAAAGGTCTATCGACTCGGCCGCGGGCACGCGGGGTGCGAGCCGGCGGTGACCAGCTGCGTCACCGCCGCCTTCGGGTCGCCGCTGGTGATCAGGCTCTCGCCGACCAGCACCGAGTCCGCGCCGGCGCCGGCGTAGGCCATCAGGTCGCCGGGGCTGCGCACGCCGGACTCGGCCACCTTGTAGGTGTCGAACGGCAGGCCGGGCGCCAGGCGGGTGAACACGTCCCGGTCCACCTCGAGGGTGTGCAGATTGCGCGCGTTCACGCCGAGCACCGTCGCGCCGGCCTCCAGGGCCCGGTCGCACTCCTCGGCGTTGTGCACCTCGACGAGCGCGACCATGCCCAGCGACTCCACGCGGTCCAGCAGCGCCTCCAGCGCGTTCTGCTCCAGCGCGGCGACGATCAGCAGCACCATGTCGGCGCCGTGCGCCCGCGCCTCGTGCACCTGGTACGGGCTGACCACGAAGTCCTTGCGCAGCAACGGAACGTTCACCGCGGCCCGCACGGCGTCGAGGTCGGCCAGCGACCCGCCGAAGTGCCGCCGCTCGGTCAGCACGCTGATCACGCGAGCGCCCGCGGCCTCGTAATCCCTTGCCAGTTCAGCCGGATCGAGCACCGGGGCCAGTTCGCCGCGCGCCGGGCTGCGCCGCTTCACCTCGGCGATGACGCCGATGCCGGGCGCGTTCAGGGCGGCCATCACGTCCCGCGGCGCGGGCGCCGCCAGTGAGCGTTCCTTGATGACCTCGAATGGGATCTCGGCCTCGCGCACGGCCAGGTCGGCGCGGACGCCGTCGATGATCGAGTCGAGCACGGACACGCCAACTCCCCTTCCCGCCGCAAACGATGCTAACCCCGCGATGAATTCGGCACGTACGGCGGGTCACCGAAAGACCCCCTGGTAGTCAAGGCCCTATCCGGTAACAATCACGCCGCGTGCCGCTTCCGTCACTGACTGGCGGTGGGGTCGGAGCCGGCGTCCAGCGCCTGCCACAGCTCCCGGTCCGGGTCGCTCACCCGCCTGGCCTGCGACGGGGCCTGGTATTTCGCCCCGAGCCGGGGCATCCGGTGGCCGGATCGGACCAACAGGACACCCGCCAGCGTCACGGCCAGCCCGGCCAGCACCGCGATGCCGTGACCCGCCGCGATCGTCGCGAAGGGGTAGGCATCGGGGTGCGTGCTGAAGACTTCGTTCGCTCCGTCGAAGGCGAGCCAGACCGTCCAGACGCCGACGAGGAAGACCACCCCGCCGGCGATCCGCCGCACCAGGCCGCCGGTCGCCACCACCGCGGCGATCAGCGCCAGCGACAGCAGGGCCAGCGGCACCAGCGCGGCCTCCCGCTCCGAGCCGGTGAGCTTGGTGGTGACCACCCCGGCCAGCGGGTCGCTGTGCTGCGTCCACGACCACGTCATCAGCGACGACGCCCACAGCAGCAGCGAGGCCAGCGCCAGCAGCCCAACTACCGTCCAGAGTGGACGCCGGTCAGACATCGGCGGTCACCGACTCGCGGGCCGGCCGCAGCGTCTCCGCGGTGGCGATGGCGGCGAGCACCGCGCGCGCCTTGTTCAGGCACTCGGTGTCCTCCGCCTGCGGGTTCGAGTCGGCCACGATGCCCGCGCCGGCCTGCACGTACGCCACGCCGTCGCGGACCAGGGCCGTGCGGATGGCGATCGCCGTGTCGCCGTCGCCGGCGAAGTCCAGGTAGCCGACGATGCCGCCGTACAGGCCGCGCCGGGTCGGCTCCAGCTCCTCGATCAGCTCCATGGCACGGGGTTTCGGCGCGCCGGACAACGTGCCGGCCGGGAAGCAGGCCGTCAGCGCGTCGAAGGCGGTGCGGCCCTCGTCCAGCTCGCCGGTGACCGTGGACACGATGTGCATGACGTGGCTGTACCGCTCGACCTTGAAGAAGTCGACCACGTGCACGGAGCCGGGGCGGCAGACCCGGCCCAGGTCGTTGCGGCCCAGGTCGACCAGCATCAGGTGCTCGGCGCGTTCCTTGGCGTCGGAGAGCAGGTCCTTCTCCAGCAACGCGTCCTCGTCGGCGTCCGCGCCGCGCCAGCGGGTGCCGGCGATCGGGTGCGCGGTCGCCTTGCCCTCGCGCACCGTGACCAGCGCCTCCGGGCTCGCGCCGACGATGTCGAAGCCCTCCAGCCGCAGCAGGTACATGTACGGGCTGGGGTTGGTCGTGCGCAGCACCCGGTAGACGTCCAGGGCGTCGGCGGTGGTGTCCATCTCGAACCGCTGCGACAGCACGACCTGGAACGCCTCGCCGGCGCGGATGGCCTCCTTGGCCGTCTCCACGGCCGCGCCGAACTCCTCGGACGTGCGGCGGCGGCGCATCCGCACCTCGGCCGGCCGCAGCACCGACGCCGTCGGCGGGGTCTCCGTGGACAGTTCCTCGGTCATCTGGTCCAGCCGGCGGACGGCGTCGTCGTACGCGGCGTCGACCCGCTCCGGGGAGTCGTCCCAGTTGACGGCGTTGGCGATCAGCGTGATGGAGCCGGAGTGGTGGTCCAGCGCCGCCAGGTCGGTGGCCAGCAGCATCACCATCTCGGGGATCTGCAGGTCGTTCTCGGCCAGCTCCGGCAGGCGCTCCAGCCGGCGCACCGCGTCGTAGCCGATGAAGCCGACCATGCCGCCCGTCAGCGGCGGCAGGTCGGGCAGCGGGTCCGTGCGCAGGATCTCGATCGTCTCGCGCAGGGCCTGCAGCGGGTCGCCGCCGCGGGGCAGGCCCACCGGGGGCTTGCCGGTCCACGCCGCCTCGCCGTCCAGCACGGTCAGCGCCGCCGGGCTGCGCACGCCCACGAAGGACCAGCGCGACCAGGAGCGGCCGTTCTCGGCTGACTCCAGCAGGAAGGTGCCCGGCCGGTCGGCGGCGAGCTTGCGGTACACCCCCACCGGCGTCTCGGCGTCCGCCAGCAGGCGGCGGACGACCGGGATGACCCTGCGCTGCGCCGCCAGCGCGCGGAACTCCTCGCGGCTGGGACTGACCTCCCCGAAGGCACTGACCATGGCTGCCATTCTGCTCCATGAGGTTGACGCCGTGACGATCCGACCCTAGATTTCAATGGTTGTTGAAATTAGGAGTGGACGTGACCGATCCGAAGCGGCGGGGCCGCCGGCCCGCCGGCGAGGACACCAAGGCCGCCCTGCTCGCGGCCGCCCGGGAGGTCTTCACCGAACAGGGTTTCGACGGCGCCACGGTACGCGCCATCGCCGCCCGGGCGGAGGTCGATCCCGCCATGGTCAACCACTGGTTCGGCGGCAAGCAGGGCCTGTTCGCGGCGGCCGTGCAGCTGCCCATCACCCCCGAGTGGATCAAGGAGCACGTGTTCGCCGGTCCCGTCGATGAGCTGGCCGTACGGGTCGTGCGGCAGTTCCTCGCCGTGTGGGACAACACCGGTGGCGGGGCCTTCGCCACGCTCGTGCGCAGCGCCGCCACGCAGGAGTCGGCGGCCCAGATGCTGCGGGAGTTCATCACCGCCGTATTCGGGGGCATGCTTCGTGAACTCGGCGTCGATCAACCCGAACTCCGGCTCGCCCTGTTCGGGTCCCAGCTGTCCGGACTCGGCCTGGCCCGGTACGTGATCCGGCTGGAGCCGCTGGCCTCCGCCGACGTGGAGACGCTCGTGGCCACCATCGGGCCGACGCTGCAGCGTTACCTGACCGGAAAACTCTGAGTCACAGCAGCTTGACGGCGTCGAAACAGGTGCGGTCGCCCGTGTGACAGGCCCCGCCCTCCTGGTCGACCACCAACAGCACCGTGTCTCCGTCACAATCGAGCCGCACTTCGTGCACTCGCTGCGTGTGGCCCGAGGTTTCACCCTTGATCCACTGCTGGTTGCGGCTGCGGGAGAAGTACGTCGCCTCACGGGTGGTCAGCGTGCGGTGCAGCGCGGCGTCGTCCATCCACGCCACCATCAGCACCTCGCCGGTGCCGCGCTGCTGCGCCACGGCACACACCAGGCCCTCGGCGTTTCGCTTGAGCCGCTTGGCGATCTCGGGGTCGAGCGTGTCGGTCACGTTGTGCTTCCCATGTGTCGACGGGCGGGGAGGGTGATCTGCATGACGAGGGAGTACACGGTCGCGGCGGCCAGCACCCCGGACAGCACCGCGATCCACACGTCGACGGCCAGCAGCGCGAACGAGGCGTACAGCACCGCGACGAGGATCGTCCACAGTAGAGCCGGGATCCGCACCGGCCGCACGCCGCCGAGCAGCCCCGCCCCGAGGCCGAGGCTGATCACCGCGACCGGCGCCGGCAGGATGATCGAGCCGAGGTCGCCGACCTGGATGCCGAGGACCAGGAACGTCAGCAGGAACACCAGTCCCCCGCCGGCCAGGACCAGGGACGCGATCTTGATCTCCACCGGGGCGGACGCCCCGGGCAGCACCTGTCTCACCGGGCCACCGCCCGGGCGGCCAGCAGCTCAGCCTTCACCGGACCACCACTCCCGCGCCCCTGAGCTCGTCCTTCACCTCGCCGATGCTGAGCGTGCCGAAGTGGAACACGCTCGCCGCGAGCACCGCGTCCGCGCCGGCCTCGATCGCCGGCGGGAAGTGGTCGACCTGGCCGGCGCCGCCGCTGGCGATCAGCGGCACGCTCACCACCGACCGCACCAGCCGGATCAGCTCCAGGTCGAAGCCGGCCTTCGTGCCGTCGGCGTCCATCGAGTTGAGCAGGATCTCGCCGACGCCCAACTCCTGGCCCCGGGCCGCCCACTCGACGGCGTCGATGCCCGTGCCGCGACGGCCACCGTGGGTCGTGACCTCGAAGCCCGACGCCGTCGGCTGGCCGTCCGCCGGCACCCGCCGCGCGTCCACCGACAGCACGATGCACTGCGCGCCGAACCGCTGCGACGCCTCGCGCAGCAGCTCCGGCCGGGCGATCGCGGCCGTGTTGATGCTGACCTTGTCCGCGCCCGCGCGCAGCAGCCGGTCCACGTCCTCCGGCGCGCGCACCCCGCCGCCGACCGTGAGCGGGATGAACACCTGCTCGGCCGTGCGCCGGACCACGTCGTAGGTTGTCTCCCGGTCCGAGGACGAGGCCGTCACGTCCAGGAAGGTCAGCTCGTCCGCGCCGGCCGCGTCGTAGGCGGCGGCCAGCTCGACCGGGTCGCCCGCGTCCCGCAGGTCGGTGAAGTTGACGCCTTTGACGACACGGCCCCGGTCGACGTCGAGACAGGGGATGACACGGACTGCGACGGGCATACCCCCAGCCTACGGGCCCGCCAGCAGGTGCCGTAGGTAGCGGTCCGGGTCGGCGAGGAACTCGCGGGTCAGCCGCACCGGCAGCGCCGTGTCGAAGTCCACCCGCTCGACCGCGCCGTCCTCCCCGACCTCCAGGATCGCCGCCCCCGGCAGCGACAGCAGGATCGGCGAGTGGGTCGCCACGATCAGCTGGCAGTCCTGCTCCACCAGGTCCGCCATCCTCGCCACCAGGGCCAGGCAGCCCCGCACCGACAGCGCCGCCTCCGGCTCGTCCAGGATGTACAGGCCGTTCGGGCCGAAGCGGTGCGTCACCAGGTCCAGAAAGGACTCTCCGTGCGACCGCTCGTGCGGCGAGCGGCCGCCGTAGTGCTGGATCGAGTCGTGGCCCAGCCGCTCGATCTCCGTCGCCACGTTGTAGTACGACTCCGCCCTGAGGAAGAAACCCGTCCTGGGCTTTCCGATCCCCCGGCTCAGCGTCAGGTAGTCCCCCAGCGACGATTCCGTCGCCCGCGTCGCGAACCGGAAATCCTGGCTGCCGCCCTCCGGGTTGAAGCCCGCCGCCACCGCGATCGCCTCCACCAGCGTGGACTTCCCGGCCCCGTTCTCCCCGATCAGGAACGTGACGCCGGCCCCGAGGTCGATACCGTCCGCTTTGGACAGCCACCGCACCACCGGCAGTGTGAAGGGGTAGCGCCCGGTCGACGGCTCGTCGAGCCGCACACGGCGGATGAACAGGCCGGCCACGCCCCCAGGCTACGTGGGCCGGATCAGGGCGTTCAGGTCGATGCGCACCGGGAACGGCACCGACGTGGTGAACACACCGGTGACGCCGCCGTTGTCCTGGTATCCGAACTCCCCGGCCAGATGGCACTCGACCAGCGAGACGGGCTCGTTCACATCGATGATCCAGTAGTGCGAAATACCAGCGTCGGCGTATTCGCCACGTTTGGTGAGATTGTCCATACGGACCGATCCCGGCGACACAACCTCAACCACCAGCCGCACTTCGGAGGCTCGCAGTAGCGTGCCCTCTCCGTCGGCCCGTTCGTAGGCCGCTTTGTCCACGACAACCAGATCCGGGCGACGCACCTGGCCTGGACCGTTCACTGGGAACAGCTCCAGGTTGATGTCGATGTCCGGCAACCCGTACAGGCCAGCGGGCAGCTGCGGCTTCAACTGGCCGCGAAGCTCGGCCGCCGCCAGCGCGTGGCGCGGCCGCGGTGACGGGCTCATCACGAGTGAGCCCTCCTGGAGTTCCCAGCGGTGTTCGGTGTCTTCGGGCAGGCGTTCATACTCGGCAATCGTCAGGGGGTGATCGAACTCGGGCGGCATGTGCCAGCCCCGGGGCGACGCAGTCACCGGTAACTCCTCACGTCTGTCCGCAGCCTGCCACGCCATGATCTCCCATCCCCCGTCCGAGCGGGCAGTTCCCTCGCCGGAGACGACTGAATACCAAGTTTCGGGGCTCCTACCGTGACCGAGCGTGGCCTGTCGCTGATCACGAATATCGGGCTGCGCGTGGCGATCTACCCGACGGGACTGTGGGCGGTCGGCATTCTCCTGCCGCTGGCGCTCATGCCGGGTGAACTGTTCAGCGGTCCCGACCACATGCCGACACTGGAGGGCCAGTACGTGCTCAAGGACCTCGTTCTGCTGGCGGCGACATTGGTCATCGCGGACGCCACGGCGCACCGCACCCACGGCGCCTCCGGCCACTGGATCCAGTCGTCAACCAAAGGTTGACAACGTGGCCGGAGTCAACCTAACGTTGACGGCATGACGATGCCACGACTCGACGACATGATCAACCTGGTCGCCACCCTGCACCCGGACGGCGACCCGCTGGCCCGGCTGGCCGAGGCGGTGCAGCAGGCGGACCGCCTCGGCGAGCTGTCCGACCACCTGGTCGGGCACTTCGTCGACCAGGCCCGCCGGGCCGGCGCCACCTGGACCGACATCGGTCGCAGCATGGGCGTGACCAAGCAGGCCGCGCAGAAACGCTTCGTGCCCAAGGACGAGCCGATGGACTGGGGCCCGTTCAGCCGGTTCACCGACTACGCCCGGCGCGTCGTCGCCCAGTCCCAGGCCGAGGCCCAGTCCGCCGGCCACGGCTACATCGGCACCGAGCACGTGCTGATCGCGCTGATCTCACTGCCGGAGGGCCTGGCCGCGCAAGCCCTGATCGCGCAGGGCATCACCGAGGAGCAGGTCCGCGCCGCGGTGAAGGTCGCGGCGCCGGCCGGAGGCGAGACCGTCACCGGGCACATCCCGTTCACGCCGCGGGTGCGCAAGGTGCTGGAGCTGGCCGTGCGCGAGGCGCTGCGCCTCGAACACAACTTCATCGGCACCGAGCACGTGCTGCTGGGCCTGCTGGCCGAGGGCGACGGCGTCGGCGCGAAGGTGCTCACCGGCCTCGGCGTCGACACCGAGGAACTGGAGCGCTACATCGTGGCCAAGCTCAGCGAACTGCTGCGAGAGCGTCAGGGAGAGTGAACGCGCCGGCGTAGAGGGCCTTGCCGACGATCGCGCCCTCGACGCCGTCCGCGGCCAGTCCCGACAGCGCGACCAGATCGTCCACACTGGACACACCGCCGGACGCGATCACGGGGGCGTCCGTCCGGTCGCAGACCGCGCGCAGCAGCTCCAGGTTGGGGCCGCGCAGCGTGCCGTCCTTGCTCACGTCGGTCACCACGTACCGGGAGCAGCCGTCCCGGTCCAGCCGCTCGAGCACGTCCCACAGGTCGCCGCCGTCGCTGGTCCAGCCCCGGGCGGCCAGCCGGTGGCCCTGCTCGGTGATCCGGACGTCCAGCCCGACCGCCACCTTGTCGCCGTGCTCGGCGATCGCCTTGGCGCACCACTGCGGGTTCTCCAGCGCGGCGGTGCCGAGGTTGACCCGGGTGCAGCCGGTGGACAGCGCGGCGGCGAGCGACTCGTCGTCGCGGATGCCGCCGGACAGCTCCACCTTCACGTCGAGCTTGCCGACGACACCGGCGAGCAGCTCACGGTTGGAACCGCGGCCGAACGCGGCGTCGAGGTCGACGAGATGGATCCACTCGGCGCCGTCGTTCTGCCACGCGAGCGCGGCTTCCAGCGGGTCGCCGTAGGAGGTCTCGGTGCCGGCCTCGCCCTGGACCAGTCGCACCGCCTTGCCGTCGGCGACGTCGACGGCGGGGAGCAGGTAGAACGTCACGGGCAGGACCCTATCGCGTGCTGGCGAGCCAGTTCTCCAGCAGGTGCGCGCCGGCGTCGCCGGACTTCTCCGGGTGGAACTGGGTGGCGCACAGCGCGCCGTTCTCCACGGCGGCGACGAAGTCCTCGCCGTGGTTGGCCCACGTCACCAGCGGCGCCTTGAGCGTGCTGTCCGGCACCAGCTCCCACTTGCGCACGCCGTAGGAGTGCACGAAGTAGAACCGGGCGTCGTCGTCGAGGCCGTCGAACAACACCGAGCCCTCGGCGGCGCGCACGGTGTTCCAGCCCATGTGCGGCAGCACTTCCGCGTGCAGTCGCTCGACGGTGCCCGGCCACTCGCCGCAGCCGGCGGACTCGATGCCGTGCTCGACGCCGCGCTCGAAGAGGATCTGCATGCCGACGCAGATGCCCAGCACCGGCCGGCCGCCGGCCAGCCGCTCGCCGATGATCCGGGCGCCCCGGACGGCGTTGAGGCCCGTCATGCAGGCCGCGTACGCGCCGACGCCGGGCACCACGAGGGCGTCCGCGGCGAGCGCGGCCCGATGGTCGGCGGTCACCTCGACGTCGGCGCCGACGCGGCGCAGCGCGCGCTCGGCCGAGCGGAGGTTGCCTGATCCATAATCCAGCACGACTACACGGGGCACGAACACAGCTTAGAGGGCCGATTCCACCGTGATCTACATCACGGTACGGAGCGTGTTCTCCCCGGCAGACCAACCATTCGGGCGGCTCGTCCGTCTAACGGGCTATGCCCGGTGTCGTACCGTAGCCGGCTGCTGATGCCGTCGGACCGTCGAAGGAACGCACTGTGACCGAGCTTGCGAGGGAGCCATCCAACACTGCGACCTTGGTCGCAGACCTTCGTGCTCCGAGCGTTAGCGAGGAAGGTCTGTGACACAGCTGGCCTCCGTTGGCCGATCCACGAGCACCGGGACCGCGTCGCTGGGTGGCCGCCTGCCGTCGCTGACCGGCCTGCGCTGGGTCGCCGCCTTCCTCGTGTTCGGCATGCACGTCCGCAACTTCGGCTTCTTCGGCCCCGGCCCGGCCGCCAACGTGATGGCCACGGTGTTCCAGGCCGGCGGCACCGGCGTCTCGTTCTTCTTCATCCTCTCCGGCTTCGTCCTGATGTGGTCGTCCCGGCCGAAGGACACCGCGCTGGGCTTCCTGCGCCGCCGGGTCGCCCGGATCTACCCGGTGCACCTGGTCTGCGTGGCGATCGCGCTGGTGCTGGCGCTGACCATCGGCTCGGAGATGGTGCCGACGGCCGGCCAGCTGGTGACGAACGTGCTGCTGCTGCACTCGTGGTCGCCGGACTACGCGTACTACCAGAGCCTGGACCCGGTCAGCTGGTCACTGGTCTGCGAGCTGCTGTTCTACGTGTCGTTTCCGCTGTTCGGGCGGCTCGCCCGGCACCTGCAGGCCCGCGGCGCGGTGGTGTTCGCGGCGGTCAGCGCGCTGGCGGTGATCGCGGTGCCGATCGCCGTCACGGTGCACCCGATCTCGTGGCCGATCTACTTCTTCCCGCTGGCCCGGCTGGGCGAGTTCACCCTCGGCATCGCGCTGGCCCGGCTGGTGATGCTGGGCCGGTGGCACGGCCCGGGCCTGGACGTCGCCCTCGGCGTGACGCTGATCGGCTACTTCGTGGTGCCCGCGCTGCCCGGCGCGTTCGGCAACACCTTCTGCACGCTGCTCGGCTTCAGCCTGCTCATCCCGGCCGCCGCGACGGCCGACCTGCGCGGCACCCACTCGGTGTGGCGGCAGCCGGTGATGGAACGGCTCGGCGAGTGGTCGTTCTCGTTCTACATGGTGCACGTGATGGTGCTCAGCGCCGTGAAGACGCTGCTGCCCGGCACGATCTCGCTCAGCGCGCCGGCCGGGCTGGTGGTCGTGCTGGCGATGTTCGGCGTGAGCCTCGGCCTGTCCTGGGCGCTGTTCACGTTCGTCGAGACGCCGGGCCGCAAGCTGATCGCCGGCGGCCGGCGCAAGAAGAGGGTTACGACGGCGCCATCCCCTGCGTGACCGGCACGACCGGCAGCACGGTGTTCAGCGGGGCCTCCTTCACGGCCTTGCGGCTCGCGTCGGACGGCAGCTTGGCCAGCCACGCGTCGGCGTGACCGGCGTCGACCAGCGACGCCACCAGCGCCACGTCGTCCCGGCCGGCGGCGGTGAACAGCGCCGCCAGCGCCTGCGGACCGCCGGACGGCCAGTCCTGCACGCGTTCGAGCATCGCCTGGTCGGCAGCGTCCAGTGTCTCGCCGAACCGGCGCGCCACCGCGTCGTGCCGGCTGCGCTGGTCGCGCTTGTCGCTGTGGACCAGGAACATGCCGCGCAGCAGGATCCGCGCCACCCCGCCGCGCGGGTTCGTCGCCTCCAGCAGCTTGAGCACGTCGCGGTGGGCGCCCCAGGCCCAGCCGTACAGGGCCTTGTCGTAGATGGGGTGCGCGGTGACGGCGTTGTCGTCCCAGCGCACGGCCAGCGCCCGCTCGCCGATGCGCAGGCAGGTGCGCGCCAGCGCCACCGCGCGCGGGAAGCGCGCCGCCGGCGCGGGCAGCACCACGGTGCCGGAGCCCACGGGGACCAGCACCGCCGGCCCCTCGCCCTCCTCGTGCAGCCGCATCTGCAGCTTGGCGGTCGGCACGGGGGTCCAGATGAGCGTCCTAGCGGTCACGGGCGAACATTCTGCCAAGATCGTCCGCGTCGCACCCCGCGTGCCGGCCGTTGAAGCCCAATCGCAGCCTTGCCGGCCGGGTGTCGATCGATGCCGTCGAACGGGCGTAAAACCGTGGTCGATGGATACGGCCGGCGGGTCGCCCGGCCGATCGGGTGACCACCAATTTGCCCAGTCCACTTGCTGCTAGCGTGACTGCGATGGCGTCGGCGGAGCGGAGTTGCGCGGTCTGCGGGAAGGGGCTCGCCGACCAGCAACGCGTGCGCTACTGCTCGAACGCGTGCCGCCAGCGGGCCTATCGCCGGCGGGCCACATCGGCGACGCGGGCCGCGATCCCGTCCGCGGTGAACTCCGACATCCCGGGTGCGTTGCCGGCGTTGGTGGACAGCTTCGTCGGCCGCCGCCCGGAGATCGAGCGGCTGACCCACCTGCTCGGGCAGCGCCGGTTGATCACGCTGGTCGGGCCGGCCGGCGTCGGCAAGACCCGGCTCGCGCTCGAGGTGGCCGGCCGGCTGCCGCAGCGGGCGGTGCTGGTCGAGTTGGACACCCTCGACGACGGCGACCGCATCACCCAGGTCATCGCCGGCGCCTTCGGCGTGCGCGAACTGCCGGGACGGACCATCAGCGACGCCCTGCTCGACGTGCTGCGCGGCACCCGGACGCTGCTCGTGCTGGACAACTGCGAGCACCTGGTGGACGCCAGCGCCCGGTTCGTCGACCTCGCGCTGCGGCGGTGCCGTGGCCTGCGGGTGCTGGCCACGAGCCGGGAAGCGCTGGCCATCTCCGGCGAGCTGGTGTTCTCCGTCGACGGCCTGGCGCTGCCCAGCGGGGAGTCCGATCCGATGCGCAGCGACGCCGTGCGGCTGTTCGTGGACCGCGCGCGTGAGCGTGACAAGGACTTCGCGCTCGACGACGACACCGTCGGGCAGATCGCGGCCGTGTGCGCCGAACTGGACGGCAGCCCGCTGGCGATCGAGCTCGCCGCACACCGGATCCCGATGCTGTCGGTGGGTGCGATCCACGCCCGGCTGGCCGGCCGGCTCGAGCTGTTGACAACGCCGAACCGGACTGGATCCGCACGTCAACGCAGCCTTCGGCAGGCCATCGACTGGAGCCACCAGCTCCTCGGACCGGACGAGCAGGTCGTCTTCCGCCGGCTGTCGGTGTTGGCCGGTACGTTCGACCTGGACACCGCGATCGCGGTCTGCGCCGACGACGAGTTCCGCCCGGAGCAGGTGTTCGAGCTGGTCTTCCGGCTGCAGGCCGGCTCGCTGGTCACCGCGGCGGGCTCGTCGAGGCTGCGGATGCTGGAGTCCATCCGGTTGTACGCGCGGGAACGTCTCGACGCCTCCGACGACGGCGCCGCCACGCACGACCGGTTGACGAGGTGGCTGACCGAGCTCGCCCAGCCGCTGGTCCGGGAGCCCGTGTGGTTCCCGCTGGCGGCGCAGCGCCGATTGGAGGGATTGATCGACAACTTGATGGTGGCGGTGCGCTGGACCGCGTCGGCCGACGACGAGCGCAACGCGGTGCTCACCGTGGCCACCGTCCGCTGCTGGATGCCGCGGGGCTTCCTCACCGAGGGCCGCAAGCTGCTGCGGGCCGCTCTGGACCGGGTGCGGATCCGGCCCGTGCACCGCTGCCTGCTGCTGACGTACGCCGGCTATCTGGCGACCGTGCAGGGCGATTCCCGGGAGGGCGTCACCCATCTCGCCGAGGCGCTGGCGCTCGCCCGCTCCACCGGCGACCCCGTGCCGCTGATCGCCGCCCTGTACACGATGGGCGCGGTGTGCCAGGCCACCGAGCGGCTCGCCGACGCCAAGGAGCGCTTCACCGAGGCGTTGGAACTGGCCGAGGGACTACGGGATGAGACCGCCGTCGCCATGATGCTGGAGCGGCTGGCGTTGACCGCGCACTGGCAGGGCGAGCTGGACCGTGCCGACGAGCTCATCACCGCCGCGCTGCGCCGGTTCCGGGCCGGGCCGGTCTGTCACGGCATGAGCCTGGCGCTGCACACCGCCGGCACCATCGCGCTGCGCCGCGACAACCTGGCCGCCGCCGAGGAGTTCTTCGCCGACAGCCTGCGCAACGCACCCGCTTCGTGGCTGGAGGTTCCGTTCGCGCTGGAGGGTCTCGCCATGGCCGCCGGCCGGCGTGGGGACGGGGAACGCGCCATCCGCCTCTTCTGCGCCGCCCGCTACATCCGCGGCGGTGACCGGCTCTATGCCGAGCCCGCCTGGCGCCGTCAGGTCGAGAGCAGCCTCGGCGACTGGGGCGTGCCCGACGACGACGAGATCGACCGCATCGCCGAGGAGGTCGGGCGGCTCACCCGTGACCAGGTCATGGCCTACGCCCTGCACGGGGTCTGGGCTTCGCCTTCGGGTTCCTCCGGCCAGGATCTGGACGCCGACGAGCAGGAGGTCGCCGCCCTCGTCAGGGCCGGTCTCACCAATCCCGAGATCGCCGCGAGGTTGGGCGTGAGCGTGCGGACGGTGGCCTATCGGCTGCATCGCGTCCGTGCCAAGCTCGGCCTGCGCACCCGGGCCGATGTGGTGGCCTGGGGCGATCCCGGCGCACGGCGGATTCCGCCGGAGGAGACTTCGGTCAGCCGCTGAACATGCCGGCGCGGATCGACGGGTGGGTCCGGCGGGCGGCGGATGCCGCCGGAAGCCGCTTTCCGTCAGGCGCTGACGAGGCGGGCGTTGTGCGCGAGGATGGCGGCCTGCACCCGGTTGTCGCAGCTGAGCTTGGTGAGCAGGCGGCTGACGTGCGCCTTGACCGCCCCCTCGCTGAGGTAGAGCTTGCGCGCGATCTGGAGGTTGCCCATGCCCTGCGCGAGCAGGCCGAGCACCTCGCGTTCGCGGCCGGTGAGGTGGTTGACGAGGGTCCGGGCCCGCTCCACCGGCTCGGGGTCGATGTCGACGATCCGGTCGAGCACCCGCCGCGTGATCGCCGGCGACAGCATGGCCTCGCCGGCGGCGACGGCTCGTACGGCGGTGACGAGCTCCCGGGGACTGCCGTCCTTGAGCAGGAAGCCGGTGGCCCCGGCCCGCAGCGCCCGCCGGATGTGGCTGTCGTCGGCTACCGAGGTCAGCAGCACCACAGCGGTGGCCGGGGACAGCGCCCGGACCTGCTCGGTCGCGGCCAGCCCGTCCATGCCAGGCATCCGGACGTCCATCAGCAGCACTCTGGGCAGGTGCTTGCGCACGAGTTCGACGGCCCCCGGCCCACTGGCGGCCTCGGCCACGACCCGCACGTCCGGCGCCTGTTCGAGGACGCGGCGGATGCCGCCGCGCACCAGCGCCTCGGAGTCGACGACTCCCACGGTGATCGCTTGGTTCATACCCGTGATTGTGCGGGTCGACCGGCTGAATGAAAACCGTTGCGTAACGGTTTGCAGGGCTGCACGTAACGCGGAACCGGGTCCGGACCGCCGCTCCGACTCGACTGTAGGCCCCGGCTGCCCGGACAACCGGTGAACTGGTCGGAAGATACGGGGCCGGGACGGGCATCGTGTCCGGCCGACGATTGCCGCCGCCGATGGGCGTCATCAGGATGGGACACATGGAGGCAGCTGTCGCCGGTGATCCGCTGGGTTTCCTCGGTTCGCTGGCGGCCGGCGGCCGACCCGGCATGACCGAGCTCTACATCGGGCCGCGGCTGGTGCACGCGGTCACCGCGCCCGAACTGGTCCGGTCCGTGCTGATCACCGACCCGAAGCGGTACGACAGCGGCGCCGACCGGGGCCGCCGGCCCACCGAGGGCGACCTGACCGGGCGCGTCGCGACCGTCGCCGAGCGGACGCGGCGGCTGACCGAGCACTGGCGGCCCGGCGCGGAGCTGGACGTGAACTCGGCGATGGCGCGATACGAGCCGGTGGACCGCGGACCGATCTCCTGCCCGTCGACGATCACCTTGCTGATGCAACGGTTCTTTCCGACGACGGAGCCGGGCCGCGGCTGCCTGGCGGCGTTGGTGGCGGCGACGCTGGCCTGGACGTGGCACGAGTTGGCCTCGCATCCGCACGCACTGGCCCGGTTGCACGCCGAGGTGGACACGGTCCTCGCGGGCCGCCGTGTCACCGCAACGGACGTGGCGAACCTCCGCTACACCCGACGCGTTGTGAGCGAGGTGGTGCGCCTGCATCCGGTGTTGCTGGTGATGCGCACGGTGGTGAAACCCGTTCGGCTGGGCGGAATCCGGCTGGCCCCCGGCGCGGAACTGCTGCTGCGGCCGCATTCGCTGCACCGGGATGCCGAGCTGTACGAGAATCCGGACGCGTTCGATCCGGACCGCTGGCGGGCGGACCGCTGCGCGCACCTGCCGCGGGGCGCGTTCGTGCCGTTCGGGTGCGACGACCGCGGCGCGTTCCTGTGGACGGAGTTGACGGTCGCGGTCGCCACGATCGCGGCGCGTTGGCAGCTGCTGCCGACTCTCGGGCGGGTGCGGCCGAGCATTGCGGTGGTGGAGCGACCCGATCGGCTCGTCATGGTGTCACAACAGCGAGGCGTGTGAGCGTTCGAGTTAACTCCAGGTTAGGCTCAACGGGTGGTGAAACTCCCCGACTGGCTGTCCATCGGCCAGGTGTCCGAACGCAGCGGAGTCGCGCAGACCGCATTGCGGTTCTACGAGGAACGCGGCCTGATCGCCGCCGAGCGCACGGCCGGCAACCAGCGCCGTTACCCGCGCTCGGTGCTTCGCCGGCTGGCGTTCATCCGCACGGCGCAACGGGTCGGACTCAGCCTGGAGGACATCGGGGCCGCACTGGCGACGCTGCCCGAGCAGCGCACGCCGACCAAGGCGGACTGGGCGCGACTGTCGCGGGAGTGGAAGACCGAGCTGGAGGCCAGAATCGACTCCCTGCAACGACTTCGCGACAAGTTGGAGGGATGCGTGGGCTGCGGCTGCCTGTCGCTGCGGGTGTGCACGCTGGTCAACGCCGAGGATCGGATGGCCGACTACGGTCCGGGAGCGCCCCGCCTGCGCGCTGCCGCCGAGGGAGGTATCGACTGAGTGGTCGCGCCCACCACACAGTGATCACCGTTGCGCCATAAGGATGCAGCTGACCGCGCCTGCTTGAAGGCGGGTGCCGGCAGTCGCAGACTGGACACGTGAAGGTCATCTCGGACGCCGACGTGCGCGCCACCCTGCTTGCCGGGGCGGCCGTCCGCGTTTCCCGAGACGCCCTCGTGGACGCCTACCGCGGCACGCTCAAGGCCCCGCCGCGCACCGGGATCGACGTCGGCTCAACGGAACTCGTGTTCACTGTCGGCGGAAATGCTTCCGGCACCGTGGGTTTCCGCTGCTACGGCCTGTGGCCCGGGCACGCCGACCAGCTGGTTGCCGTGTGGGACAACAAGGGCTCGCTGCGCGGCGTGGTCGTCGGCACCGCACTGGGTGCGCTGCGCACCGGCGCGCTCGGCGGCGCGGCCGTCGACGCGCTGGCCAAGCACGACGCCTCGGTGTGTGCGGTCATCGGTTCCGGCACGCAGTCGTGGGCGCAGCTGTGGGCCGCCTGCTCCGTTCGCACCTTCAGCGAGGTCCGTGTCAGCTCGCCGACTCCGGCGAACAGGGCCAAGTTCGCCGCGCGGGCCCGGGACGAGCTCGGGTTGAACGCCATCGACCTGGCCGACTCCGTCGAGGCCGTGCGGGACGCCGACGTGGTTCTGGTGGCAACCAAGTCGGCCCGGCCGGTGCTGCCGGCGACCGCGTTCGCCCCCGGCTGCCACGTCAACACCATCGGACCGAAGCTGCGCGGCGCCAGCGAACTCCCGCCCGAGCTGGCCAGCGTGGCCGCGATCGTGGCCAGCGACTCGCCCGCGCAGGCCGCCGCCTACGGCAACCCGTTCTTCACCGGCCGCAAGCTGGCCCACCTGGGCGGCATCATCGACGGCGACCTGCCCGGCCGGATCAGCGAGGGCCAGATCACCCTGTTCTGCTCGACCGGCCTGGCCGGCACCGACGTGCTGCTCGCCGACCACGTGATGAACGAGCTCGACCTGGCCGGCTGAATTCCGCTGGACGGCCGCGACCCGGGCGGCGCACACTGCCGCCACATGAACCACAAGACCATGATCCGGATCTCCAAGCGCCTGTCGCGACATCTCAGACACGCGCCCGCGGAGATCGGCATCCGACTTTCCCCGGACGGCTGGACCGACGTCGACGCCCTGATCGCCGCTCTCGGCATCACCCGCGAGCAGCTCGACCACGTCGTCGCCACCAACGACAAGCGCCGCTTCGCCTTCGACGAGACCGGCACCCGGATCCGCGCCAGCCAGGGCCACACCGTGCCGGTCGAGCTCGACCTGCCCGTCGCGACCCCGCCGGACACGCTCTACCACGGCACCGTCGCCAAGTTCCTCGACGCCATCATGGCCGAGGGGCTGCGGCCGATGAGCCGGCACGACGTGCACCTGTCACCCGATGTCCCCACGGCGGTCAGGGTCGGTTCGCGGCGTGGCAAGCCCGTCGTGCTCGCGGTCGACGCCGGCCGCATGCACGCCGACGGGCACGTGTTCCGGTTGAGCGCCAACGGAGTCTGGCTCACCGGACACGTACCCGCCGGGTATCTCAGGTCGACATGAACCAGGCGACCGCGCCGCCGGCGGCCAGCAGGGCGAGCACGCCCAGCACCGCCGCGGCGATCTTGGCCGTCTTCCACATCGTGTAGACGCCGCCGATCAGGAAGCCGGCCAGCGCCAGCAGCCCGACGGCGATCAGCTCGTGCTGCGACATCACAGCACCCCCTTCGTGGACGGCACGCCCGACACCCGCGGGTCAGGCTCGGTGGCCGCGCGCAGCGCGCGGGCGATGGCCTTGTACTCCGCCTCGGTGATGTGGTGCGGATCCCGGCCGTGGATCACCCGGACGTGCAGCGCGAGCTGGGCGTGGAAGGCCAGCGACTCGAACACGTGCCGGTTCAGCACCGTCGCGTAGTTGTTGCCGACGGTGAAGGACTCCATCGACTCCGGCTCGCCCACGTGCACGCAGTACGGCCGGCCGCTCGCGTCGACGGCCGCGTGCGCCAGCGCCTCGTCCATCGGGATCCAGCAGTCGCCGAACCGGCGGATGCCGGCCTTGTCACCCAGCGCCTCGCGGATGGCCTGGCCCAGCACGATCGCCACGTCCTCGACGGTGTGGTGGGCGTCGATGTGCACGTCGCCGGTCGCCCGAACCACCAGGTCGAAGCTGCCGTGCACGCCGAACGCGGTCAGCATGTGGTCGTAGAACGGCACGCCGGTGTCGATCTCCACCTTGCCCGTGCCGTCGAGGTCGATCTCGACCAGCACGGAGGATTCCTTGGTGGCGCGCTCGACGCGCCCGATCCGGGTCACCTTGTGATCTCCTTGCTGGCCGCCAGGAACGCGTCGTTCTCGTCGGGCGTCCCGATGCTGACCCTGAGGTGGTTGGCGATGCCGACGTCCCTGATCAGCACGCCGCGGTCCAAATAGGACTGCCAGGCGGCCTTGGCGTCGTCGAACCGTCCGAACAGGACGAAGTTGGCGTCGCTGGGCACGACCTGGAATCCCATGCCGGCCAACGAGTCCACCACGCGGTGGCGTTCGGCGACGAGCTTGGCCACCGACTCCAGCGTCTGCTTTCCGTGCCGCAGCGCGGCCAGCGCCGCGGCCTGGGTCAGCGCCGACAGGTGGTAGGGCAGCCGCACCAGCTGCAGCGCGTCCACCAGCGCGGGCGCGGCGGCCAGGTAGCCGAGGCGGCCGCCGGCGAACGCGAACGCCTTGCTCATGGTGCGGGTGACCACCAGCTTCTCGGCGAACTCCTCGAGCAGGCCCAGCGTGCTCGCGTGCTCGTTGAACTCCGCGTACGCCTCGTCGATGACGACGACACCCGGCGTCACCGCGATCAGCTCGCGCAGCTGGTCCAGCGGGATCGCCTGGCCGGTCGGGTTGTTCGGGCTGGTGATGAACACCAGGTCCGGCGCCTTCTCGACGATGATCCGCGCCGCTTCCCCGGTGTCCAGGGAGAAGTCGGGGCGACGCGGCGTGGGCACCCAGTCCGTGCGGGTGCCGGCGGCGATGATCGGGTGCATCGAGTAGGACGGCTCGAAGCCCAGCGCGCTGCGGCCCGGGCCGCCGAACGCCTGCAGCAGCTGCTGGAGGATCTCGTTGGAGCCGTTGGCCGCCCAGACGTTGGCCACCGTCACCGGCACGCCCGTGGACGAGGCCAGGTAGGCGGCGAGCTCGGTGCGCAACGCGATCGCGTCGCGGTCCGGGTAGCGGTGCAGCGTCGCCGCCACCTCCGCCGCCGCGGCGGCGACGTCCGCGACCAACTCCGGCGGCGGCGGGTACGGGTTCTCGTTGGTGTTCAGGCGAATCGGCACGTCCAGCTGCGGCGCCCCGTAGGGCGTGCGGCCGCGCAGGTCCTCGCGCAGCGGCAGGTCGGCGAGCTGGACACGCGCGCCAATGGGTGAGGTCATTCAGGCGTCCTTGAAACGTGCGGTGACGGCTTGGCCGTGAGCGGGCAGGTCCTCGGCGTTGGCCAGCGCGACCACCTTGTCGGCGACGTCGCGCAACGCGTCCTCGCTGTAGTCGATGACGTGGATGCCACGCAGGAAGGTCTGCACGGACAGGCCCGAGGAATGGCGGGCGCAGCCGGCGGTGGGCAGCACGTGGTTGGAGCCGGCGCAGTAGTCGCCGAGCGAGACCGGCGCGTAGGCGCCGACGAAAACCGCGCCCGCGTTGGTGACCCGGGCCGCCACCGCGCGGGCGTCGGCCGTCTGGATCTCCAGGTGCTCGGCCGCGTAGGTGTTGACGACCTTCAGCCCGTCGTCCACATCGGACACAAGAATGCACCCGGACTGCCTGCCCGCCAACGCCTCCGCCACCCGGGCGCTGTGCTTGGTCGCGCCCACCCGCCGGTGCAGCTCGGCGTCGACCGCGTCGGCCAGCCGCTCCGAGTCGGTGACCAGGACGCTGGCCGCCAGCGTGTCGTGCTCGGCCTGGCTGATCAGGTCGGCCGCCACGTGCGCCGGGTCCGCCGTGTCGTCGGCCAGGATCGCGATCTCCGTCGGGCCGGCCTCCGAGTCGATGCCCACCAGGCCCCGGAGCAGCCGCTTGGCCGCGGTCATGTAGATGTTGCCGGGGCCGGTGATCATGTCCACCGCCGCCAGCTCCACGCCGTCGGTGTCCACGCCCCCGTACGTGAGCAGCGCGATCGCCTGCGCGCCGCCGACCGCCCACACCTCTTCGACGTCCAGCAGCGCGCACGCCGCCAGGATCGTCGGGTGCGGCAGGCCGCCGTGCTCGGCCTGCGGCGGCGAGCACACCACCAGCGAGCCCACGCCCGCCGTCTGTGCGGGCACCACGTTCATCACCACGGTCGACGGGTACACCGCCAGGCCGCCCGGCGCGTACAGGCCGACCCGGCCCACCGGCACCCAGCGCTCGGTGACCGTGCCGCCCGGGACCACCTCGGTGGTCTTGTCCGTGCGCCGCTGGTCGGCGTGCACCTTCCGGGCACGGGCGATCGACTCGTCGAGGGCCTCTCTGACCTTCGGGTCCAGGTCCTTCAGTGCCTGTGTGATCCGCTCGGCCGGGACCCGGATCGACGCCGGCTTGATCCGGTCGAAGCGCTCCGCGAACTCCAGCACCGCCGGCACGCCCCGGTCGCGCACCGCCTCCACCATCGGCCGCACCTGATGGAGCACCACATCCACGTCGACCTCGGCGCGCGGCAGGGTGGCGCGCAGCTGAGCCGGGGACGGGACGTGACCACGCAGGTCGGTGCGGTTGAGCATGGCCTCAGGGTACCGAGCCCGTTGTCAAGCCGGTCGGCAAGGCTGTGGACAACTCGGGGGTTGTCCACAGCCGGCCCCGCCGAGGTCGATGCGGGCCGGTTGGCGACACCCGAAGCCTTCAGCCTTCCGGGGTCGCCGGCGAGTGGGAGGGGTGGGCGGGCGGGGCACAAAAGCACGCACACTACATCGCCCTTCCCACCCGAGTTCGCAATTCTGCTATCGGACAGCGGCGTGTGTGTTCTCCGGCCCCAATCCTTTCGTCCGGCCGCGGCGGCGCGTATTCGCAACACGGCTCACTCTGGGAATTGTCGGCCGCGGAGACAACCACCGATTTCCTAACGAACGGTCCAGGTCTCCATGTTCCACCAAGGGCCCCAGGTCAGGGGGCCGTGCACGGAAGGCTCGGTGATCGGAACGGAACCGGACCAGTTGTCGTGGATGGCGTAGGTGTGGGTGACGAAGGCGAGGGTCACCAGGCTGGGGTCGCCGATGTACGCACGCTGGGCGGAGCGGAAGGCGGTGGCACGGGCGGCGGGGTCGGTGGCCTTGTGGGCGGCGTCGAGGGCGGTGTCGACGCCGGGGTTGGTGTAGCCGGTGGTGTTGGCGGAGCCGCCGGTGCGAAGGACGGAACGGATGGCCAGGCCGGGGTCGAAGGGGTTGCCGCCGGAGACGATCTGGACGGCGTCGGGGCCGGCGTCCTGAGTGGCGGTGACGTCGAAGCCGACGGCCCGCAGCTGCTTGGCAAACGCTTGCGCGATGGCGCGGCGTTCGAGGTCCCCGGCGGGGTAGCCCACGGTGAAGGCGGCGCGGACACCATCCTTGGAGCGGATGCCGTCGGTGCCGGCGAGCCAGCCGGCCTGGTCGAGGATGCGGCCCGCGGCGGAGCGGTCGAAACGGTAGGTGGCCTGCGGATCGACGAACTCGGGCAGGGAATCGGGCATGGGGGTGTAGGCGGGAGTCCCCTTGCCGCCGAGGGCGGTGCCGATGAGGTCCTTGCGGTCGACGGCGAAGTTCAGCGCCAGCCGGACGGACCGGTCGGCGGTGACGGGATTCGACGACGGCAGCGTCACGGCCCGGTAGTCGGCGGTGTCCTCGGTGATCACCTTGACGCCGTCGAACTTGGCCACGGCGACGGCCTCGTCCGGCGGCACCTCGATGCCGTCGAAGTCGCCGTTGCGCATCCGCTCGATCCGCTTGGCGTCGTCGGATACGAAGGCGACGGTCACCTTCACGACCTTCGGCGGCACGCCGTAGTAGTACTTGTTCAACCCCAGCACCAACTGCTTGCCCTTGTCCCATGTGGTCACGGCGTAAGCGCCGGTGCCGGGCGGCTGGGGGTCGGCCGGCGTCGCGGTGTGCGGGACGATGCCCAGCACCAGCCGGGTCGGGAAGGACGGGAACGGGAACGCCAGGTCGAACCGGACGGTCAGCTCGTCCACGGCCGTGACGCCGGTGAGCATGTCGAAGTCGGGCCGCAGCGGCGACTTCACGGCGGGATTCAGCACGGCGTTGTACTCGGTGACGACGTCGGCGGCGGTGAGCAGGCTGCCGTCGGAGAACCGCACCTTCTGGTGCAGCTTCACGGTCCACGACCTGCCGTCGGCCGACGGCTGCGGCAACTCGGTGGCCAGCACGGGCCGCAGGGTGCGGTCGGCGGTGTAACCGACGAGCCCGTCGTACATCCGCGAGCCGCCCTGCGGCGCGAATCCCTGAACGGGGTTCAAGGTGCTGGGTTCGGCGGAGTCGGCCAGGGTCATGGTCGTGTTGTCGTCGACGGTGCCGCCCGGTCGGCTCGGCGCCGGCTCGCCTGTGCACGCCGCCACGACCACGGCGGCGGTGAGCAGGGAGACGGGAAGCAGGAGTCGACGCACGCCCTGACAGTATCTTTGCCGCGCGGTCCGCGCGGGGCCAGCCCCGGACGACTTGGCTGGCCCGGTCGCGAACCTCACATGTCCAGCCCCAGGTCCAACGCCGGGGACGAGTGCGTGAGCCCGCCGACGGAGAGGTAGTCGACGCCGGTCTCGGCGTAGGCGCGGGCCACGTCCAGGGTCAGGCCGCCGGAGGCCTCCAGCAGGGTGCCGGTGCCGGCGGCCTTGGTGCGCCGGAAGGCCTCGGCGCACTCCGCGGGGGTGAAGTTGTCGAGCAGCACGAGCTCGGCGTCGGCGGCGAGGGCCTCATCCAGCTGGGCGAGGGTGTCGACCTCGACCTCGCACGTCAACGTGGGCGCGTAGGCGCGGGCGGCTTCCAACGCCGCCGTGACGGAGCCGGCGGCCCGCACGTGGTTGTCCTTGATCAGGATGGCGTCGCCGAGCCCGAGCCGGTGGTTGACGCCGCCGCCGCAGCGCACGGCGTACTTCTCCAGCAGCCGCAGGCCGGGCAGCGTCTTGCGGGAATCCCTGACCGCACAACCGGTTCCGGCGATGACCTCGACCCACGCGGCGGTCGCGGTGGCGATGCCGGAGAGGTGGCACAGGAGGTTCAACGCGGTGCGCTCGGCGGTGACCAGGCCACGGACCGGCCCCCGCACGACCAGCGCGGGCTCGCCGGCGGCCAGCCGCGAGCCGTCCTCCACCTTGGACACGACCTCGTAGTCGGTGACCTCGTCCAGCACGGCCAACGCGGCGGGCACGCCGGCGATCACGCCGGCCTTGCGCGGCGTGAAGCTGCCGACGGCGATGGCATCGGCCGGCACGGTCGCGGCGGTGGTGACGTCCGGGCCGTAACGGAGGTCCTCGGCCAGGGCGGTCTTGATGACCCGCCGCAGGTCCTCGGTGTCGATGGTCATGCCACACCTCCGAGCACTGGCCGGTCGAACAGGAACGGCCGCCCGGCCGCGTCCAGCCGAACCGGGATGGACCGCTGCCACGAACCGTCGTTGCGGTTCGGGTAGTCGGTGCGGACGTGGCAGCCACGCGATTCGGTGCGCTCGGCGGCCACGGTGAGCAGGATCTCCGCCGCCATGGTCAGGGCGGCGTCCTCGACCGACTCGCGCGTCCGGAGTGGACGCACGACGGTCGACTTCTCCAGCACGGCGGCGGCAGCGGCCAGGCCCTCGACGTTGCGGCCGATCGCCGCGTGCCGGGACATGGTGCGCTGCAGGACATCCCGCTCCGTCACGGCGGCAGCCAGCGGACCGAGCAGCTCCGCCTTGCGCGGGTCACCGAGCAGACCGGCGGCCCGGTCGGCGGCGACGGCACGCGCGGCGCGCGAACCGACGACCAAGCCCTCCAGCAAGCTGTTGGAGGCCAACCGGTTCGCGCCGTGCAGACCGGACCGGGCCACCTCGCCGGCGGCGTAGAGGCCGGTCACGGCCGTCCGGCCGTCGACGGTCGCGACGACGCCGCCGCACGAGAAATGTGCCGCCGGGGCAACGGGAATCGGGTCCACCGACGGGTCGACGCCGACCGCCGCGCACGCGGAGAACACGGTCGGGAACCGCTTGCGGAACGCCGCCCCGTCCAGGTGCGTGGCGTCGAGGAAGACGTGGTCGGTGCCGGTCTCGTTCATCCGACGGGTGATCGCCGCCGACACGACGTCACGAGGAGCCAGGTCCGCCAGCGGATGCACGCCGACCATCACGCGGGAACCGTTGGCGTCGACCAGAACCGCGCCCTCGCCGCGAACCGCCTCCGTCACCAGCGGGCAGCGCCCGCGGGCACCGGAACCGGTGTACAGCACGGTCGGGTGGAACTGCACGAACTCCAGGTCCGCCACGACCGCGCCGGCCCGCAGCGCCAGCGCGATGCCGTCGGCGGTGGCGACCTCGGGGTTCGAGGTCGCCTGGTACATCTGGCCGACGCCACCGGTCGCCAGCAACACCGCCGGCGCGCGCAGCACTCCCGGCACGCCATCCCCGTCCAGCACGAGCAATCCGGCCACCGCACCGGACGGCGTCCGCAGCGCCTCCACCGCGACGTGGTTGTCCAGCATGGCAATCCGGCCGTCACGGGTCTGCGCCAGCAGCGCGCGCTCGACCTCGGCACCGGTCGCGTCGCCGCCGGCGTGCACCACGCGGAACGCCGTGTGGCCGCCTTCCCGGGTACGCGCCAGCTTGCCGTCCTCGCCCCGGTCGAACACCGCGCCCCACTGCCGCAGGCGGGTCACCGCGGCCGGGCCGCCGCTGACGATCGCCTCCACCGCGGCCACATCACACAATCCAGCGCCGGCGGTCAGGGTGTCGGCGACGTGCCGGTCGACGGTGTCGCCCTCCTCGTGTTCGCCGGGCAGCACCACGGCCACGCCGCCCTGCGCCCAGCGGGTGTTCCCGTCTCCCAGCGCCGCCTTGGTGACGACCAGAACCCGCAGGCCCAGGGCCTGCGCGTCGAGGGCGGCGGTCAGGCCCGCCACGCCGGTGCCGACGACGACCAGGTCGGCGGCGGCCTCCCAGCGGGCCCTCATTCGGCACCGCCGGGCTGCCCGATCTCGATCATCCGCTGCACCGCGCCCCGGGCCCGGGCCGCCGTGTCGGCGTCGACGAAGACCTCGTCGGCCTCGTCCCGCAGGCAGCGCAGCAGCGCCGCGGGCGTGATCATCTTCATGTACCGGCAGGACGCGCGGTCGTTGACGGCCTGGAAGTCGATCTCCGGCGCGGCCTTGCGCAGCTGGTGCAGCATGCCGACCTCGGTGGCCACCAGCACGCTGCGGGCCTTGGTGTCGCGAGCGGCGGTCAGCATGTCGCCGGTGGAGAGGATCTTGACCTTCTCCGCGGCCACCGCGCCCTCGCCGGCCAGGTACAGCGCCGAGGTGGCGCAGCCGCACTCCGGGTGGATGAACAGGTCCGCGTCCGGGTTCGCGGCGGCCCGGTCGGCCAGCTCGGGACCGTTGATGCCGGCGTGCACGTGGCACTCGCCGGCCCACACGTGCACGTTGTCCCGGCCGGTCACCCGGCGCACGTGGGCGCCGAGGAACTGGTCCGGGCAGAACAGCACCTCGCGGTCGGCCGGGATGGAGGCGACCACGTCCACCGCGTTCGAGGACGTGCAGCAGATGTCGGTCTCCGCCTTGACCTCGGCGGTCGTGTTCACGTACGAGACGACCACGGCCCCCGGGTGCTCGGCCTTCCACTCACGCAGCTGCGCGCCGGTGATGGAGTCGGCCAGCGAGCAGCCGGCGCGGGCGTCCGGGATGAGCACGCGCTTGTCCGGGCTGAGGATCTTCGCCGTCTCGGCCATGAAGTGCACGCCGCAGAACACGATGGTCGACGCGCTGCTGCTGGCCGCGATGCGGGACAGCGCGAGCGAGTCGCCGGTGTGGTCGGCGATGTCCTGGATCTCGGGCAGCTGGTAGTTGTGCGCGAGCAGGACGGCGTCGTGCTCGTCGACCAGCCGTCGGACCTCGTCCCGCCAGGCGGCGTCCGGCTGCACACCGGTCCAGCCGTCCTCGGTCCGCTCCAACTGTGCGGTAGCGGCCATCGGTGTCCTCCTCTGTTGCGGGTCCCCCAGTTTTCGCCTTAGAATCGAAAACGTGCCAGATCCTATCAGCCAACCGGGGTTAACAGGCAATGAAGTCTTGGCAGCAGTGCTCCAGGTGAGGCGGGAATCACTTCAGGTGCTGCTCTGGCAGCGCGCTCAGGAACCGCACGCCCGCCGCTGGTCACTGCCCGGTGGGCGGCTCCGCGACGACGAGGACGTGGAGGCCTCGATCCGCCGGCAGCTCGCGGAGAAGGTGGACGTCAGGAAGCTGGCACATGTCGAGCAGCTGGCCGTGTTCAGTGCCCCGGACCGGGTGCCGGGCGGGCGGATCGTCGCCAGCGCCTTCCTCGGGCTCATCCCCTGCGACGTCGACCCCGAGGTGCCCGAGGACACCGCCTGGTATCCCGTGGACAACCTGCCCGACACCGCGTTCGACCACGAGGCGATCGTGCGGCGGGCCCAGGGCCGGCTGCGGGCCAAGCTCTCATACACCAATCTCGGCTTCGCGCTGGCGCCGCCGGAGTTCACCATCTCGGCGCTGCGCGGGCTGTACTCGGCGGCGCTGGGCTACCGGGTCGCGGCGACCAACCTGCAGCGGGTGCTGTCCCGGCGCGGACTTCTCGAGCCGACCGGTCACACCTCGCCGCCGGGACCGTCCGGGGGCCGCCCAGCTGCGCTGTTCCGGTTCACCGGGCACGGCATGCTCGTGACCGATCCGTTCGCCGTGCTCCGACCACCCAGCAAGGGATCCGGGGTCGACGTACGGTAGAGCCGTGGCCGAGACGCTCCCCATCTTCCCGCTGGGCACGGTGCTGTTGCCCGGGGCGTCGTTGCCGTTGCACATCTTCGAGCCGCGCTACCGGCAGCTCACCATCGACCTCGTGACGGGCGCGGTGACCGGGCGCAGCTTCGGCGTGGTCGCGATCAGACAGGGCTGGTTCACCGACGTGGACGAGCTTTCCCAGCTGCACGAGGTCGGCTGTTCGGCGACGCTGCGGCAGGTCAACCGGCTGCCCGACGGCCGGTTCGACATCGTCACCCGGGGCGAGCGCCGGTTTCGCCTGCTGGACCTGGACTCCGGCAGCGCCCCGTACCTGCTGGGCAGCGTGGAATGGCTGCCCGACGCGGAAGTGGCCGGGGCGAGCGTCACGGCGGCGCCGCAACTGTCCGAGTCGGCGCGGGCCGCGCACCGGCGCTACTGCAACGCCGCCTGGCACCGTGAGGACTGGTCGGAGCCGGAGATCGGCGCCGACACGGGGACGCTGGCGCACCTGCTGGCGGCCGACTGCCTGCTGACCATCGAGGACCGCCAGGGACTGCTGGAGGAGCGCAACCCCTTGCGGCGCCTGCGAATGGTCCGCCGCGTGCTCAACCGGGAGACGGGCATCCTGCGCGAACTACGCGCCATCCCCGCCGCCCTGTCGGAGTTCAGCGTCCGCCCCAGCACGAACTGACCCGACGTTCGGAACGGACCATTCCTAAACTCCGAGTTTAGGAATGGTCCGTTCCGAACGACGAAGGGTTGACAAACTAGCCGAGGCGGCGGCCCAGGTCGTCCATGCCGTTCCAGGCCGTCAGGGTCCCGTATGCCAGCGCGGTGGCCAGCGGCTGGGCGAGAACGACCCAGGTGGACTCCAGAACCGGCGCCTGGTCGAACACGGCGCGGTTCGCGGGCGTGCCGGTCAGCGCGTAGTGGCTGCCGGCCCAGGAGACGCCGACCTTCATCGCCAGCCACGCGCCCAGCGCGGAGCCCAGCACGGCGGCGATCATGATCACCGGGCCGCGGCGTTCCCGCAGCATCCACACGACGCCGCCGACCACGAGGCCCATGCCGAGGCCGATGAGCACGAACAGGATGAGGTCGTCGAACCGGTGGTAGCTCTCGTCCAGCAGCGGCAGCTGCTGGCCGTCCACCAGGATCACGCGCTGCGGCGGCGCCAGGATGGACCACAGCCAGCCGACCAGGAGCCCGGTCAGCGCCACCGTGGACAGCACGCTCACGGCCGGCAGCAGGTCCCGCTTGACCACCACCCGGGGGCGTCTGGCCTGCGGCAGCATCGCCATGATCTCCGCCACCGTTGGCGTCGGCGGCGTGATCCGCACCTCTGACGAGACAGGCTCCGGTTCCTTCTCGGTCACCGGCGGGATGCGCATCGGCTCGGCCCGCTCGCCCGCATGCTCCGACATTCGAGCGACCCTAGCCGACGCTCGGTGACGTCGACGTTCGCTCGCCGTGTCGGCTGCAATTCGCCACCCATCCGGCGGGTGTCACCTGGACGACCATGCGCCGCCCGCACTCGACGCAGAACCGCGGCGGGTCGATCGAGGCGAGCATGACGGCGCAGTGCGCGTGGTCGCCCTCGGCGGCGGCGGTGCCGCAGCGGGCGCAGAATTCGGCGTTCACGTCCACCCTCTACAGCGTCTGGTTCAACGCCTTGACCGGCATCTTCAGCTCGTCCAGCATCTCCAGGTCCTGGGCGGCCGGGCGGCCCAGGTTGGTCAGGTAGTTGCCGACGATGATGGCGTTGATGCCGCCGAGCATGCCCTGCTTGGTGCCCAGGTCGCCGAACGTGAGCTCGCGGCCGCCGGAGAAGCGCAGCAGCGGCCGGGGCATGGCCAGCCGGAACGCGGCGACCGTGCGCAGCGCGTCACGGCCCTCGACGACCTCGTACTGCTCGTACGGGGTGCCCGGCTGCGGGATGAGGAAGTTCATCGTGCACTCGTCCGGGCCGAGCTCGGCCAGCTGGGCGGCGAACTCGGCGCGCTGCTCGACCGTCTCGCCCATGCCGATGATGCCGCCGCAGCAGACCTCCATGCCGGCCTCGCGGACCATGCGCAGGGTCTCCCAGCGCTCCTCCCACGTGTGCGTGGTGACCACGTTCGGGAAGTGCGAGCGGGCGGTCTCCAGGTTGTGGTTGTAGCGGTGCACGCCCATCGCCACCAGCTCGTCCACCTGCTCCTGCGTGAGCATGCCGAGCGAGCAGGCGATCTGGATGTCGTTGCCGTCCTCGCGGATGGCCTTGATGCCCTCACGGACCTGGGACAGCAGCCGGGCGTCCGGACCGCGGACGGCGGCGACGATGCAGAACTCGGTGGCGCCGGTGGCCCGGGTCTCCCGGGCCGACCGCACCAGGCCGGGGATGTCCAGCCAGGCCGAGCGCACCGGCGACGGGAAGCGTCCGGACTGGGAGCAGAAGTGGCAGTCCTCGGGGCAGCCGCCGGTCTTCAGGCTGACGATGCCCTCGACCTCGACCTCCGGCCCGCACCAGCGCATCCGCACCTCGTGGGCCAACTGCAGGAGCTCCGCCAGCCGGTCGTCGCCGAGCTTGAGCACCTGGAGCAGCTGCTCCTGCGACAGCCCTTCGCCCCGTTCGAGCACCTGCTCACGGGCGACGGCGATGATGTCGGTGTCCACGCTGGCGGTCACAGGCAGCTCTCCTGTCTCGGGGCGACGTCCGGGTGCAGTCTGCCGCACGTGACCTCGTCGAACGGTGTTACGAGACTCACGCCGTGAACTGCTCGGCGAACACGTCCGGGTCGAACGTGCCGCCGAGCCACGGTGACATGGCGGCCCGGGCGACCTCAAGAAAGTCTGAGGGGTCCAACAGACCTGCGCCCTCCGGCAGCGCGCCGAGCAGCGGACCACCGGCCGCCTCGGGTAGGTCGACCAGGTTGCAGCGGGAGGCCAGGTCCGGCTCGGCCGGCCAGCTGCCGATCACCACCCCCGCGCACTCGATTCCCCGCTTGAGCAGCACCTCGGCGGTCAGCGCGGTGTGGTTGAGCGTGCCCAGGCCGGCCTCGGCGACGATCAGCACGAGGGCGTTGAGCGCCCAGGCCACGTCGGCCAGCGTCGCGCCCTCGTCGTCGAAGCGGACGAGCAGGCCGCCCGCGCCCTCGACCAGCACCAGGTCGTGCTCGGCGGCCAGCTCGGCGACGGCCGAGGCGATCTCCCCGGGGTGCACCTGCGGCATGCCGGCGCGGGCCGCGGCGGTGTCCGGGGCCAGCGGCTCGGGGTAGCGGCGCAGCTCCCTCGTGGTGATCTTGCCCGCGAACCTCGCGACCTCGTCCAGGTCACCCGGCTCCTGCGGGCCGACGCCCGTCTGCGCGGGCTTGACCACGGCGACCCGCTGGCCGCTGTCCACCGCGAGGGCCGCGCAGGCCGCGGTGACCATGGTCTTGCCGACACCGGTGCCGGTGCCGGTGATCACGAGGATGTTCACGACCCATCAGATTAGTGGTTGGGCTCGTGGCGAGCTCAGCCGACCATCGCCGCCGCAACGATGGCGTTGCAGACTTGAGACAGGTCCTCGTCCCCGATCACGTACGGCGGCATGGTGTAGATCAGGTCGTTGAACGGGCGCAGCCACACGCCGTGGTCGACGGCAGCCTTCTGGGCGGCAGCCATGTCCACCGGATGGTCGAGCTGCACGGCCCCGATCGCGCCGAGCACCCGCACGTCGGCCACTCCGGGGACGGACCGGGCCCGCTCCAGGGCGCGCAGGCCGGTCTCGATGCGCTTGATCTCGGCCCGCCAGTCCTGGCGAAGCAGCAGGTCGATGGAGGCGTTGGCGACCGCGGACGACAGCGGGTTGCCCATGTAGGTGGGCCCGTGGGCGAGCACCGGGAGCTCGCCGCGGGAGATGCCGTCGGCGACCTGGGACGTGCACAGCGCGGCGGACATGGTCATGTAGCCGCCGGTCATGGCCTTGCCGACGCACATGACGTCCGGGCTGATGCCGGCATGGTCGGCGGCGAACAGCTCGCCGGTGCGGCCGAAGCCGGTGGCGATCTCGTCGAAGACCAGCAGCACGTCGTTGGCGAGGCTGACTTCGCGCAGCACGTGCAGGTAGCGGGGGTCGTGGAAGCGCATGCCGCCGGCGTTCTGCACGACCGGTTCGACGACGATCGCCGCCAGCTCGTCGGCGTGTTCTTCGACGAGGTCCACGAGATGCCGCACGTAGTCGTGCTCGAAGGCGGCCGGCGGCGGATCGGCGAAGACCTGCTGCGGCAGGACGCCGGTCCACAGCGAGTGCATGCCGCCGTCGGGGTCGCAGACGCTCATCGGGTGGAACGTGTCGCCGTGGTAGCCGCGCCGCCACGTCAGCAGCCGGCGCTTGCCGGGCCGCCCCAGCGACCGCCAGTACTGCAGGCACATCTTGATCGCGACCTCGACCGACACCGACCCGGAGTCGGCCAGGAACACGTGCCGCAGCGGCTCCGGCGTGATCTCCACGAGGGTGGTGGCCAGGCGCACGGCCGGCTCGTGGGTCAGGCCGCCGAACATGACGTGGCTCATCCGGCCCAGCTGGTCGCGCACGGCCTCGTCCAGCACCGGGTGCCGGTAGCCGTGGATGGCCGACCACCACGAGGCCATCCCGTCGACCAGTTCCCGCCCGTCGGCCAGCCGCAGCCGCACGCCCTCGGCGTCGGTCACGACCAGCGGGTCGATCCGGCCGGGCATGGGCGCGTAGGGGTGCCAGACGTGGGCGCGGTCGAGGGCGATGAGCTCGTCGGGTCTCACGAGCCAGGACCCTAACCCGGGCGGACCAGTCCGGTCTCGTACGCGAACACCACTGCCTGCGCGCGGTCGCGTAACCCCAGTTTCGGCAGGATCCGGCTGACGTGCGTCTTGACGGTGGAGTGGGCGAGGTGCAGCCGGCCGGCGATCTCCGCGTTGGACCGGCCGGCGGCCAGCTCCACCAGAACCTCGCGTTCACGAGCGGTGAGCAGGCCCAGCCGCTCGGGTTCCCGGACGATGCTGGTCCGTTCCCGGGCGGCGGCGACGGCCCGTTCCCGGTCGAGCACCACCTGCGCCCGGCGCAGCCGCATCACCACGCCCAGCACCGCCGCGACGACGCCGGCCACGGTCAGGAAGGTGGCGGAGACGAGGAATCCTCCCCAGCCGATGGCGTACATGACGATGCCGGCTTCGAGCACCGCCCAGGCGGCGACCAGCCAGCGCAGGGTCATGTGCGCGCCGACGGTGTAGACCGCCACCAGCAGCGCAATGTCCGCCGGCAGCCGAAGATCCAGCAGCCACTGGACGAACGCGGCGGCAGCGATCAGGCCGAACACCAGCGCCGGCGCCTGCCGACGCCATGCCAGCGCCGCGACCAACGCGATCTGGAGCGGCACCGCGTCGTGCGCCAGGGCGAAGGTGGCCACGAAGATCGCGGCGGCGAGCAACGCGTCGGCCGCCACAGCACGTTTCACGCGGCGAAATCTATCTCCGGGCAGCTGAGAAGTCCCTGAGCTATATCTCGGGATGTACCCCAACTGACATCTCTGGACGGACGCGTCGCCCCAGGCCGGCGACCTAGCGTCGGGCTCGTGATGAATCTCCTGACCGCGGCGGCGATGGTCGCCGCGACCGTGACGGGCATCCACCTGCCCGCGCCGACCGGGCCGTATCCGGTCGGCAGCAGCACAGTGCACCTCGTCGACCACAGCCGCCGAGACCTGTGGGTGCCGGCGAATCCCCGCGAGCTGATGGTCAGCCTCCACTACCCGGCGGTCCCCGGTGGGCAACCCGTCCCCTACGCGACGGCGGCCGAGACGAAGCTTTTGCTGCAGGCACAGGGATTGCCGACCGACGCCGCCCAGGACGTCGCCGACGCCAGGACGAACAGCCGTGCGCAGGCGCCATTACCCGGCCGGCATCCGCTGGTGCTGCTGTCCCCGGGTCTCGGCGCGCCGCGGTACACCATGACCACGCTGGCCGAGGACCTGGCCAGTCACGGCTACGTCGTCGCGTCCATCGACCACGCCTACGAATCCGCCGGCACGCTGTTCCCCGGCAACCGCATGCTGACCTGCATCGCCTGCCAGGCAACGGATCTGCGGCCGTTGACCCTCAACCGCGCCGAGGACGCCTCGTTCGTGATCGACCAGCTGACCGCGCGATTCCCCGGCCTGATCGACGGCAACCGGATCGGCATGGCCGGGCACTCCATCGGCGGCGCGAGCGCGCTGGCCGCGATGGAGGCGGATCCGCGGGTCAAGGCCGGCGTCAACCTCGACGGCGCGTTCCATGTGGACGCCCCAACCGGCATCGGCGGCCGGCCGTTCCTCATGCTCGGCACCGACATGCACGGGCCCGGCAGCTCCGACCAGACGTGGGACCAGGTCTGGTCGGAGCTCGACGGCTGGAAACGCTGGCTCACCGTCAACGGCTCCACGCACCTGTCTTTCACCGACGCGCCAACGCTGTTGGCGCAGATCGGCTTGCCGATGTCGGGATTACCGGCGGATCGAGCCATCGCCATCACCAGGACCTACGTCACGGCGTTCTTCGACCAGACGCTGGAGTGCCAGCGGGAGCCGATCCTGGACGGCCCCACTCCGGAGAATCCGGAGGTGAGGTTCAACTAGGAAGGCGCTGCCGCAGAACCGCCAGCAGGGCGTTCCCGTCGGGCGAACCGAGGCCGGTGCACGGATCCCAGCCCGGCGACGCGGGGTAACCCTGGTTGTCCCCGGCGGTCACGTCCCGGAAGCCGGCGGCGAGCACGCCCGGCTTGGCGTCGCGGTACAGCAACGGCTGCAGCAACCCGAGCGGCCGCCCCAGCTGTTGCACGAGCCGTGCGACGAGCGCCGCCCAGAGCGGGGCGACGGCGCTGGTGCCACCGGCGGGACTGCTCTTGCCGTGCACCAGCACCAAATACCCGGTGTTGGGATCGGCGACGCCGGCGACGTCGGGCACGCCGCGCCCGGATTCCGGTACGCCGCAAGCGGATTGGTAGTCGGGGCGCGGGAAGAAGACGCTGACCCCGCCGCCGGTGGCGTGGTCGCCGGCGCCGTTGTTCCACACCGTCTCGCTGCTGATCACGCCGCTCACAGGATCGGCGTGAAGGGAGGTTCCGCCGCAGGACAACACATGCGGGCTCGACGCCGGGAAGTCGACGTGCTGCTTGCCGTCGGTCTGCTCGTCGCTGGCGCCCCAGTCCCCGCTCGACGCGACGACGGTGACGCCGAGGGCGGCGGCGTCGGCGAAGGCGTCGTCCAGGGCGATCCGGGTCTGCTCGGTCCACAGGTCCTCGGCCGCGCCCCAGCTGATGCTCAGGGCGGCCGGTGTCGGCGAGGCGTGCACGGCCGTGCTGACGGCGTCGACAAAGCCCTGGTCGGTGTTGGGCGCGAAGTAGACGAGCTGCTGCACCTCGGGCACGAGGCCGCCGATGACCTCGATGTCCAGCAACACCTCGTCGTCGGCGGGGGTGTTCGGTGCGTTGGCGCCACCGTCCACACTGACCGCTTGCACGTGGACCGAACCGACGCCGAGGTTCTGGAAGTACGCAACCAGCTCGGCGTCCGTGTAGCCGCCGCCAAGTTCGATCACGGCGATGGTCGGCGCGACGCCGTCGACTGCCGGCGGAAAGGCGTAGATCTTGCCCAGACCGGGCGGCGTGTAGCTCAGCTTCGCCTCGGCGGAGTCGGCGGCGGGACGCCGGGCCTGCGGGCGGTCGTCCAGGCCCAGCACGGCCTGCACGATGCCGGCCAGCTCGGCCGGCACCTCCAGCGCCCCGACCCGGTGCCGATGCTGCTTGTCCCCGAGGCACACCGCTTCCAGCGACACGCCGAACGCCCGGTGCATCGCCGCCAGGTCGCCCCGCACGGTCAGCCGCCGCGACGCGGGATCCGCGGCGACCACCTCGACGCCGAGTCCACCGAGGACGGTGCGAACCCGTTGCACGTCGGCAGGATCGGCCCCGTACCGGTCGGAGAGCTCCTGCCGGCCGATCACGGCGGGCCCGGACACGAGGCCGGGCGGCAGCTCGGCCCGCCGCCGCAGCACCACCGTAGCGGTGATCACGGTCGCGGGATCGAGCGTGCCGGCCGGGGAGACGCCCTGGGCCGCCGGTCGAGTGCTTCCTGCTAGGACAACCCGTTCTGGCATGCCCCGATGGTCACAGACCCCACCTCGCTGGCGCTCGGCGGGTCTGCGCCCCAGGTCCCTGTGTTCAATGGCGCCCTCGCAAGCTCGGTCACAGGACCACCGGCAGCTCCTCAAGCCCGTGCATCAGCATGCTGAACCGCCACTGCAGCTCGCTCGCGGGCACGGCGAGCTTCATGTCCGGGAACGCGGTGAGCAGGCCGCGGAAGGCGATTTCGCCCTCCAGTCGGGCCAGGGGCGCGCCGAGGCAGTAGTGGATGCCGTGGCCGAAGGCCAGGTGGCCGCCCACCGGACGGGTGATGTCCAGCTGGTCCGCGTTCTCGAAGTGGTTCTCGTCCCGGTTGGCCGAGCCGAGGCCGACCAGCACGAGCTGCTCGGCCGGGATGGTCACGTCGCCCAGCACGACCGGCTCGGTGGTGAACCGGAACGTCGACATGTTGACCGGGCTGCGGTAGCGCAGGAACTCGTCGACCGCGGTGGCCAGCAGCGACGGATCGGCCTTGAGCCGCTCCAGCTGGTCGGGGTTGGTCAGCAGGGCCAGCACGCCGTTGCCGATCAGGTTGACGGTGGTCTCGTGCCCGGCGATCAGCAGCAGGAAGGCCATGGAGACCAGTTCCTGCTCACTGAACCGGTCGTCGTCCTCGCTGGTCTCGATCAGCGCGGACAGCAGGTCGTCGCCGAGGTTGGCCCGCTTGTCGGCGATCAGCTTCATGAAGTACGCGACCATCCACTGGCCGGCCGCCCCGACCTCCTCGGCGCCGCCGCTGGAGATGAGGATGTTGGAGTTGACGCGGAACGTGTCGCGGTCCTCGTCGTCGACACCGAGCAGCTCGCTGATCACGGTGATCGGCAGCGGGAACGCGAACACGTCGAGCAGGTCGACGCGGTCGCCGGCGGTCAGCTTGCCCAGCAGCTCGGCGGTGATCTCCTCGATCCGCGGCCGCATCTGCTCGATGCGCCGCGCGGTGAACGCCTTGGTGACCAGCCGGCGCAGCCGGGTGTGGTCCGGCGGGTCCATCGCCAGCATGTGCTGGTTCAGCTCGTCGGCGAACGGGCGGCCCTCGCTGTCGTCGACCTTGTTCTTGGCCGAGATCTCGCCCATCCGGGCGCCGCTCTTCTGCACGGTCGGGTCGGCCAGCACCGCCTTGGCCTCCTCGTACCGGCTGACCACCCACACCTTGAAGCCGTTGGGCGTGATCACCTGCCGGGCCGGCGCGTCGGCCCGCAGCTCGGCCTGGTAGCGCTGCGGATCCTGGAAGAACTCCGGCGTGAAAAAGGTCGCGGGCGCCGTCTCGGTGCCTGTCATGGGCCTTCCCCCTCCATGCCACGTAATAGGTGTTAACCAACGATAGGTTAACCCCGTTTACACCAGTGTGCCCACGCGGTCCCCCGGGGCGCACCCATTATCGGCGAATGTGCCTGGGGTCACAGCCCTCTCAGCCCAGGCAACCCGGTCCCAACAGAGCCTTGAGGTCGCCCATCAGTGAGGGTGACGGGTCCACCCGCAGCGCGTCGTCCAGCCGCAGCATCGTGCCGCGCCGGCCGTTCATCAGGTTCAGGTGCACCTCGGTGGAGCCGGGATGCGACTTGAGCACGTCCTTGAGCTGCGCCACCAGCGGCCGGGTGCACTTGGCGGCGTGCATGGTCAGCTTCACCGGCATGCCGCTGGCGGCCATCTCCAGGTCCGGCAGGGCCAGGTCGTTGGCGATCAGCGAGATCCGGTCGTCCCGCTTGGCGATGCGGGCCTTGACCAGCACGATCGCGTCCTCGGCCACGCTCATCCCGACCACCGAGTAGGTCTTCGGGAAGAACAGCACCTCGATGCCACCGGCCAGGTCCTCCAGCTGCGCGGACGCCCACGACTCGCCGGACTTGTTGATGCGCCGCGTCACCGAGGCCAGGATGCCGCCGACGGTCACCTGCGCGCCGTCGGGCAGGTTGCCTTCGAGGATGGTCGCGATCGCCGTGTCCGACTGCGCCTCCAGCACCCGCTCCACGCCGTTGAGCGGGTGCCCCGACACGTACAGGCCGAGCATCTCCCGCTCCAGCGTCAGCTGGTGCTTGGACTCCCACTGCTCGTCGGGCACCTTCACGTCGAACACGCTGCCGGCGTTCTCCTCGCCGTCGTCCCCGCCGCCGAACAGGTCGAACTGGCCGACCGCCTCCGCCTTCTTGGTCTCCATGATCGCGTCGACGGCCTCGACGTGCACCATGTGCAGGCCCTTGCGCGGGTGGCCGAGCGAGTCGAACGCGCCGGCCTTGATCAGCGATTCGATGACCTTCTTGTTGCAGGCCGCCGCGTCCACCTTGCGCAGGTAGTCGGAGAAGTCGGTGAACGCGCCCTTCTGCGTGCGCGCCGCCACGATCGAGTCGACCACGTTCGCGCCGACGTTGCGGATCGCGCCCAGGCCGAACCGGATGCTGTCGCCGACCGGCGCGAACTCGCGCATCGAGTCGTTGACGTCCGGCGGCAGCACGGTGATGCCCATCTTGCGGCACTCGGCCAGGTAGATCGCGGCCTTGTCCTTGTCGTCGCCGACGGAGGTGAGCAGGCCGGCCATGTACTCGGCCGGGTAGTTCGCCTTCAGGTACGCCGTCCAGTACGACACCAGGCCGTACGCGGCGGAGTGCGCCTTGTTGAAGGCGTAGTCGGCGAACGGGACCAGGATCTCCCAGAGGGTCTTGACGGCGTCCTGCGGGTAGCCGTTGTCCAGCATGCCCTTCTCGAAGCCGGCGTACTCCTTGTCCAGGATCTCCTTCTTCTTCTTGCCCATCGCGCGGCGCAGCAGGTCCGCTTGTCCCAGCGTGTACCCGGCCAGCTTCTGCGCGATGGCCATGACCTGCTCCTGGTACACGATCAGGCCGTAGGTGGTGCCGAGGATGTCCTTGAGCGGCTCCTCCAGCGCCGGGTGGATCGGCGTGATCTCCTGCTGCTTGTTCTTGCGCAGCGCGTAGTTCGTGTGCGACTTGGCGCCCATCGGGCCCGGCCGGTAGAGCGCGCCGACCGCGGAGATGTCCTCGAAGTTGTCGGGACGCATCAGGCGCAGCAGGTCGCGCATGGGGCCACCGTCGAGCTGGAACACGCCGAGCGTGTCGCCCCGGGACAGCAGCTCGTAGGTCTTCTTGTCGTCCAGCGGCAAGGTGTCCAGGTCGGGCGGGGTCTTGCCGTTGAGCGTGATGTTCTTCATCGTGTCGTCGATGACCGTGAGGTTGCGCAGCCCCAGGAAGTCCATCTTCAGCAGGCCGAGCGTCTCGCAGGTCGGGTAGTCGAACTGCGTGATGATCGAGCCGTCCTGCGGCCGCTTCCACACCGGGATGTGGTCGGTCAGCGTCTCCGCGGACATGATCACCGCGCAGGCGTGCACGCCGGCGTTGCGGATCAGGCCCTCCAGCCCGCGGCCGGTGTCGATGATCTCCTTGACCTGCGGGTCCTGCTCGTAGAGCGCGCGGATCTCGGTGGCCTCGGCGTACCGCTTGTGGCTGGGGTCGAACAGGCCGTTGAGCGGGATGTCCTTGGCCATCACGGCCGGCGGGTAGGCCTTGGAGATCCGGTCGGCCACCGCGTAGCCGGGCTGGCCGTACAGCACCCGGGCGGAGTCCTTGATCGCCGCCTTCGCCTTGATGGTGCCGAAGGTGATCACCTGGGCGACCTTGTCCTCGCCCCACTTCTCGGTCACGTAGCGGATGACGTCGCCGCGCCGGCGCTCGTCGAAGTCGATGTCGATGTCGGGGGGGCTGACGCGGTCCGGGTTGAGGAACCGCTCGAAGATCAGCCCGTGGGCCAGCGGGTCCAGGTCGGTGATGCCCATCGCGTACGCGATCAGCGCGCCCGCGGCCGAGCCACGGCCGGGGCCGACCCGGATGCCGTTGCGCTTGGCCCAGTTGATGAAGTCCGCGACCACGAGGAAGTAGGACGGGAAGCCCATCTGCAGGATGACGCCGATCTCGAACTCGACCTGCTTGCGGTGTTCCTCGTCGATGCCGTCCGGGAAGCGGCGCTCCATGCCCGCCCACACCTGCTGCTTGAAGTACTCGTCCTCGGTCATGCCCTCGGGGATCGGGAACCGCGGCATCAGGTTGTGGAACTCGAACATGCCGGTGGTGTCGACCTTCTCGGCCACCAGCAGCGTGTTGCGGCAGCCCTCCTGCCAGGCGTCGGAGGAGTCGATCGCGCGCATCTCGTCCGGCGACTTCAGGTAGTAGCCCGTGCCGTCGAACTTGAACCGGGTCGGGTCCTGCAGGGTCTTGCCGGTCTGCACGCACAGCAGCACGCCGTGGGCGTCCCGGTCCGAGTCGTAGGTGTAGTGCGAGTCGTTGGTCACCACGAACGGCAGGTTCAGCTGCTTGGCCACGTTCAGCAGGCCGTCGCGGACCCGGCGCTCGATCTCGATGCCGTGGTCCATCAGCTCGACGAAGAAGTTGCCCTCGCCGTAGATGTCCTTCCAGTCCGAGGCCGCCTGCAGGGCCTCCTTCTCCTGGCCCAGCCGCAGCCTGGTCTGCACCTCGCCCGACGGGCAGCCCGTCGTCGCCATCAGGCCCTTGGCGTTCTCGGCCAGCAGCTCCCGGTCCATGCGGGGCCACTTGCCCAGCTGGCCGTCGATGCTCGCGTAGCTGGAGGCCCGCATCAGGTTGTGCAGGCCCTCCTTGTTGGCCGCCCAGATCGTCTGGTGCGTGTAGGCGCCGCTGGCCGAGACGTCGTCGTTCTTCTGGTGCGGCTCGCCCCAGGTGATCCGCCGCTTGTCGTGTCGGGAGCCCGGCGCCATGTACGCCTCGATGCCGATGATCGGCTTCACCCCGGCCGCGGTGGCCTGCTTGAAGAAGTCGTAGGCCCCGTACATGTTGCCGTGGTCGGTGATCGCGGCCGCCGGCATGCCCAGCCGGTCGCACTCGGCGAACATGTCCTTGAGCTTGGCGGCCCCGTCGAGCATCGAGTACTCGGTGTGCACGTGCAGGTGCACGAACGAGTCGGACATTGGTGACGGCCTCCCCTGGGCTTCAACGACGAGCGCCGTCTATCTTGCCTCGTCTCTCAGGGTGAGCACGGGTACCCCGGCGGCGTTTCGCCGCCGAACTTCAGGCCGGCCCGAAACAGCAGGTCATCACCCGGTTTTCGGCGCTGTATGCGACCTGTCACGAGGGGTGGCCGTCAGCTGCACCAGGACCGGGCCGCTGCGCTGGCAGGCCTGGCCGCAGTCGGTCTCCAGCGTGCAGCACAGGGAGCAGACCGCGCCGCCGTGGTGGACGCAGTCGACGATGTCCGGCAGCTCGTAGGGGTCCTCGCACACCTCGCACACGTGGGTCTCGGTGAGGTCGGCCGCGCCGGAATCGGGACCGGACACCAGGTTCGGCCGCGCGAGGTAGTACCGGCCGCCGGTCAGCCGCGCCGTCACCGGGACCGCGACCATGGCCAGCACGAGGGCGATGAACGGGCTCCACGCTGCGGCGATCGGCCCGAACGCGCCGAAGTAGGCGATCACGGACACGACCGAGGCCAGCACCATCGAGCCGAAGCCGACCGGGTTCACCGCGTACAGGTAGGCGCGCTTGAACTCGACGTAGGGCGGGCTCCAGCCGAGCGGCTTGCAGATCACCAGGTCGGCGACGACGGCGCCGATCCAGGCGATCGCCACGTTCGAGTAGAAGCCGAGGATGGTGTTCAGGAAGGCGAACGCGCCGAACTCCATCAGCGCCAGCGCGATGCCGCAGTTGACCAGCACGTACCAGGCGCGGCCGGGGTGGCGGTGCAGGACGCGGGAGAAGAAGTTCGCGAACGACAGCGAGCCGGAGTAGGCGTTGGTCGTGTTGATCTTGATCTGGGAGACGATCACGAACAGCGCCGCCAGCGGCAGCGTCACGGCGCCGAGCGCCGGCCGCACGGCCTCCACGTAGGGGGCGATCGGTTCCAGGACGGCGGACTGCCCGATCGCCCCCAACGCGCAGAACGCCAGGAACGCGCCGCCGAGTTGCTTCAGCGCCCCCAGCACCACCCAGCCGGGCCCGGCGGCGATCACCGCCGCCCACCAGGCCCGCCGGTTGGCCTCCGTCTTCGCCGGCATGAACCGCAGGTAGTCGGCCTGCTCGCCGATCTGCCCGATCAGCGACAGCGCGACGCCCGCGCCGAGCCCGACCCCGGTCAGCGACAGGCCGCCGCCGAACGCCGTGAACTGGCCGAACCGCTCCGGGTGCGTCGCCAGCACGACCACGAACGGCAGCACCAGCCCGACCAGCCACACCGGCTGCGTCCACACCTGCATCCGGGCCAGCGCGCGCATCCCGAACAGCACGAACGGCAGCACGATCAACGTGGTCAGCAGGTAGCCCAGCGCCAGGGGTAAGCCGAAGGCCAGCTGGAACGCCTGCGCCATGATCGACCCCTCCAGCGAGAAGAAGATCACCGTGAAGCTGGCGTAGATCAGCGACGTGAGCGTCGACCCGAAGTAGCCGAAGCCGGCGCCGCGGGTGAGCAGGTCCATGTCCACGCCGTAACGGGCGCAGGCGACGGCGATCGGGACGCCGGTGGCGAAGATGACCACCGCGGCGATGCCGATCGCCAGCGCCGCCGACGAGAAGCCGTGCAGCATCACGATGCTCGCGCCGATGGCGAAGTCGGCCAGGTAGGCGATGCCGCCCAGCGCCGTGCTCGCCACCGCGAACGGGGACCAGCGGCGAAAGGAGTGGGCGGCGTAGCGCAGCGAGAAGTCCTCGCTGGCCTCGTTGGCCGCGAGCCACGCGTAGCGGCGCTTGGGTCCGGTCTTCACTGCGGTGACGGTCATGGGTTCCGACCGTAGGAAGCGCCCTTTACGTCCAGGTTCCGTCGCTGTTACCCCCACCTGGGCAGGTGATCTTCTCCGGCGCGGCGCACCGGGACGGACGGTGCGCGGGCCGACCGGGTAGCGTGCCAGGCGTGGCCGTGCCGGATCCTGTCGACTTCCGTCTGCTCTCGCTGATCGCCGAGATGGGTCGGGCCGCCGTGCACGACGTCGCCGCGCGGCTGGGCATGGACCCGCGGGAGGCGGCCGCGCGGCTGGTGGCGCTGTCCGCACAGGGCATGCCGCTGCTGGTGGGCGTGGAGTGCGACCCGAACGGGATCAGGGCAGCGCTGGCCGCGGCGAGCCGTCCGCAGCAGCAGTGGCAGGCGTACCCGCAGCAACAGCCGCAGTACGGACCGCCGCAACAGCAAATGCCGCCCCAGTTCCAGCAGCAGCACCCCCAGCCGCAGTACGCTCCGCCGCCCCAGCAGTACGCGCCGGCGCCGCAGAGCGTGCCGTTCCCCGTGCAGCAGCCGCCCGCACAGCCGCAGCCTCAGCCGACGCAGGCACCGGCGCCTTCGCAGCCGCCGGCGGGCGGCACCTGGGGGCCGCCGCAGACGTCGGCGTGGGCGCGTGGCGACGAGCAGACCGTCACGGCCGCGCCGGTGCCGCCGCCGAAGTTCACGGTCGGGACCTCGCAGCAGACCGTCGGCCTTGAGGGCGAGCAGTTGTCCATCCAGCTGGTCGAGGTCGTCGACCCGGCGGACTTCCTGTTCACCGCCGCCGGCTACCGGCTGCAGGAGGGCGAGCGGGCTGTGGTGGTGCACACGGAGCTGACCAACCGCGGCACGGTGCCGTTCTCCTCGCTGCCCGACCTGTACCTGCTCCTGGTCACCGCCGACGGCCAGACCATCTCCAAGGCACCGGTGTCGCTGTCGTCCCGGCCGCCGCACCGCATCGGCGTGCAGCCGGGCGAGACCGCCGGCGGGCACACCGTCTACGTGCTGCCGGACTCCACCGAGCTCACGTCGGTGCGCTGGAGCCCACGCCCCGACGACCCCCAGCACTCCCTCACCTGGGAGATCGAGGCCTGACACCGGGCATTTTTCGCTACGTGAGTGGCTCAGGTGCCTCCTGAGCGAAAATGAGCCACTCACGTAGCGGAAAAAAGGGGAGAAGGGGTCAGCCCTCGGCGCGGAGTGTTTCCAGGGCGTCGCGCAGGTCGTCCGGGTACTGGCTCTCGAACGTCACCCACTCGCCGTCGGCGGGGTGGTGGAACGACAGCGTCTTGGCCTGCAGCCACTGCCGGGTCAGGTTGAGCCGCTTGGCCAGCACCGGGTCCGCCCCGTAGGTCAGGTCGCCGACGCAGGGGTGGCGCAGCGCGGAGAAGTGCACGCGGATCTGGTGGGTACGCCCCGTCTCCAGGTGCACCTCCAGCAGCGACGCCGCCCGGAACGCCTCGATCATCTCGTAGTGGGTGACGCTGGGCCGCCCGCTGGCCACGACCGCCCACTTGTAGTCGTGCTTGGGGTGCCGGTCGATGGGCGCGTCGATGGTGCCGCGCGTCGGGTCGGGATGCCCCTGCACGAGCGCGTGGTAGACCTTGTCCACGGTGCGTTCCTTGAACGCCCGCTTCAGCACGGTGTACGCGTGCTCGCTCTTGGCCACGACCATCACGCCGGTGGTGCCGGCGTCCAGCCGGTGCACCACGCCCTGCCGCTCGGCGGCGCCGGAGGTGGAGATCCGGATGCCGGCGGCGGCCAGCCCGCCGACCACGGTCGGACCGGTCCACCCGGGACTCGGGTGCACGGCGACGCCCACGGGCTTGTCCACCACGACCACGTCGTCGTCCTCGTACAGCACGACCAGGCCCTCGACGGGGATCGCCTGCACGGTGACGGGCTGCGCGGGCGCCGGCAGCGTCACTTCGAGCCACGCGCCGGCGACCAGCCGGTCGGACTTGCCGACGGCGCGGCCGTCGACCAGCACGTCACCGGAGTCGGCCAGCGTGGCGACGGTGGTCCGGGACAGGCCGAGCAGCTTGGACAGGCCGGCGTCGACGCGCATGCCGTCGAGGCCGTCGGGCACGGGCAGCGTGCGCAGGTCACTCACCGGCCTTGGCCTCCCGCGTGGAGCGGCCGTCGTAGTCCCGGCCGATGATCGCCATCAGCACGATGAGCGCGCCACCGACGCAGATCGCCGAGTCGGCGAAGTTGAACACCGGGAAGTACTGCGCGTTCGGCCCGAACACCGAGATGAAGTCGACCACGTGCCCCTGCAGCGCGCCGGGCGCCCGGAAGATCCGGTCCAGCAGGTTGCCGAGGGCGCCGCCGAACACGAAGCCGAGGCCGACGGCCCAGCCGCGCGAGCGCAGCCGGGGCGCCACCCAGATGATCGCGGCCAGCACGCCGACGCAGATCACGCTGAACACCCACGTCATGCCGGTGACGCCGAGCGAGAAGGCGGCGTACGGGTTGCGGATCACGTCCAGGTAGACCAGGCCGCCGGCGAGTTCGAGCGGCGGCCGGCCCTCGAGGTTGGCGACGACCAGCGCCTTGGTGACGATGTCCAGGGCCAGCGCGACGACGGCGGCCGTCACCAGCAGGCCGATCCGGCGGGGCAGCAGGCGCTGGGCCGCGACCGGTTCGGTGTTGGGCTCGGTGCTCACCGGCCCATTGTCCCTCAGCTCGCGACGAACGGCGGCAGCGGCCGGGTGTCGTCGGCGGGCACCCACCGGCCGTCCTGCTGCGCGTACGTCCACTTCGGTCCCTCGGTGACCAGCGTGCGCAGCGCGGCGACGAGGCGGTCCACGTGCTCGACGGTGCTGCCGAGGCCGAGGCTGGCCCGCAGCGCGCGCTGCTCGGTGGCGTCGACGCGGTCCAGCAGCCGCCGGGTCGCCACGTGCGCGCAGAACGCGCCGTCGCGGACGCCGATGCCGTACTCGGCGGACAGCGCCGCGGCGATGAGGCCGGCCTCGTGGCCGTGGATGGTGAAGCTGACGACGCCGACGCGGTCGTGGTCGCCGTGGAAGATGCTCAGCTCGTGCAGGCCGGGGATGGTGCGCAGGCCCTCACGGAGGCGGGTCAGCAGCGCCTGCTCGTGGGCGACGATGCGGTCCCAGCCGTGACGGGTGATGGTGTCGCAGGCGGCGGCGAGCGCGTGCACACCGACCACGTTCGGCGAGCCGGCCTCGTGCCGCTCCGGCACCGCCGACCACGCGACGCCCAGGTGGTCGCCCCAGTCGACGACGTTCTTGGTGGCGCCGCCGCCGACCAGGTACGGCTCGGCGGCCTGCAGCCAGTCGGCCCGGCCGATCAGCGCGCCGGCGCCGTAGGGGGCGTACAGCTTGTGGCCCGACAGCGCGACGTAGTCGACGTCGAGGGCCTTGATGTCCACGGGACGGTGCGGCGCGAGCTGCGCGGCGTCCAGGGCGATGCGGGCGCCGTAGCGACGGGCGACGGCGGCGAGGTCGGCGACCGGCCACAGCTCACCGGTGACATTGGACGCGCCCGTCACGACCACCAGCCGCGGGCCCTCCGGGCACAGCTTCAGGGCCGCCTCCAGCGCCGGCACGGCCGCGGCCGGCGACTCCGGAGTCTGAACGCGACGGACGTTCGGGCCGCGCCAGGGCAGCAGCGCCGCGTGGTGCTCGGTGTCGAACAGCACCACGGAAGTGCGGCGCGGCAACGACTTCGCGAGCAGGTTGAGCGAGTCCGTGGTGTTGCGGGTGAACACGACGGTGTCCGAGGACCGCGCGCCCACGAAGCGCCGCAACGTGTCGCGGGCCTGCTCGTAGACCTTTGTGGACACCTGGGAGGCGAAACCCGCTCCCCGGTGGACACTCGCGTACCAGGGCAGCAGCTCGTCGACCGCGTCGCGCACCTGCTCCAGACAGGGGGCGCTGGCCGCGTGGTCGAGGTTGGCGTACGTGACGCGGTCGCCGGTGACCAGCGGCACCGACAGACGGGCGCCGACCACCGCCGGCACGGTGGGGATGTCGGTGGGGGTGATGGCGCTGTCGGTGTTGCGGGCCGGCGGGATCGCGATGGTCACCGGGGTGCTCCTCGGGTCAGGGACCCGCCTTGGAGAGGGTCCGCGCTTGCCCGGTCGCCGTGTGCGACGGGCCTGGTCCTCACCCGGGGCACCCCACCGCGGAGGAGGGTTGCCGGCCAGCTAGCCGGGGCTTGACGCTGGCACTCATGACCTTTCGGCGACCACCGTAACCGACGGTGTGCGGTTCGGTCGAGGCCCCTTCCACATCGTGAGAGGCGTCACTAACGAGTGATTTCGTTCCCGGAGGGGTGAAACGCCGGTCTTTTCCCGGCGCGACCGGCGCAGACTCGGCGGGCGCACCACGTGTGGCCGACCGCTCGGAGGTAGTCATGTTCCGCGAGCTCGACGACGAGCTCAACCGGCATCTGGCGATGCTGGCCGACCTCGCGCAGGACCCGGACGACCGGCTGGTCAGCGGCGTCACCCGGGCCCAGCTGCCGCGGGTCGTGGACGCCGTCGCCACGCTGCTCAGCGAGCACTCCCCCGACGCAGGAGGCCGCTGCGGCGCCTGCCGCCCCGACCACTGGTGGCAGCCCCGCCCCGCCTTCCCCTGCCCCGCCTACCTGGCCGTGCACCGGGCCCTCTTCGCCGGCACCCTCACCTGACCGGGGTCACTCGCGGCCCGACTCGCCCTTCCAGCGGGCAAACCGCCCGGCCCGGTCGACGGCGCGGATCCGGCGCTCGGTGGCGTCCCGGACCTTCTCGGTGGCGACGACCAGCAGCTGGTCCTCCTCCTGCAGCCGGGTCGTCGGCGTCGGGGTGAAACCGGCGTCGTCGCGCACGATCAGGCTGATGGTGGCCCCCACGGGCAGCCGTAGTTCCGACAGGTAGACGCCGTGCAGCTTGGATCCGGGCTGCACGCGGACCTGCAGGAGCTCGGCGCCGAGGGTGTCCAGCGGTGCGGAGTCGACCTCGATCTCCTGGGTGTCGCCGGGCTTCACGAGCCCGAGCCAGCGGGCGACGAGCGGCAGGGTGCCGCCCTGGACGAGGGTCAGCACGACGACGAGCACGAAGACGGCGTCGACGAGGCGTTGGGCGCCGGGAACGCCCTGGGTCAACGGAATCAGGGCCAGCACGATGGGCACGGCGCCGCGAAGTCCGGACCACGAAAGGAAGACCTGTTCCCGCCACTTCACCCGGAAGGGCGTCATGGACAGCAACACCGAGAGCGGCCGGGCCAGCAGCAGCACCACCGCGCCGGCGACCAAGGCCGGGATCAGGGCGCTCACCAGCCGCGCCGGTGAGGCGAAGAGGCCGAGCAGAACGAACAGTCCGATCTGGGCCAGCCAGCCGAGTCCCTCGGCGAACGACAGCGTGTCGGACCGGTGCGGCAGCCGGGAATTCCCCAGCACCAGGCCGGTCACGTAGGTCGCGAGCAGGCCGGAAGCGTGCACCATGTCACCGAATGCGTAGGCCAGAACACACATCGCGACGGTCGCGACCGGGTACAGGCCAGTTGCGGGCAGGGCCGCCCGTCTCAGGCCGAAAGCCCCCAACCAGCCGACGATCACGCCGATCGCGGCGCCGACGACCAGCTCGTAGCCGGCCAGCAGCGGCGTTGTCCAGCTCACCGGATCGGGTGAGACGAGCAGGATGACGGCGATGAACACCGGGGCGTCGTTGAGGCCGGATTCCAGCTCGAGCGCGCCGACCAGCCGCTTGGCCACGCCAACACCGCGCAGCACGCTGAAGACCGCCGCGGCGTCGGTCGAGGACAGCACCGCGCCCCACAGCAGGGCGGTACGCCAGTCGAGGCCGAGCAACACGTGTAGCGCCGCGCCGGTGACGGCGATGCTGATCGCGACCGCCACTGTGGACAGTGCGATTCCCAGCCCCAGCGAGCCTTTCACGGACGACCACCGCGTGGTGAGACCGCCCTCGGCCAGGATCAGCACCAGCGCGGCGATGCCCAGCGACTGGGTGAGCACGGCGTTGTCGAACCGGATGCCCAGCCCGGCCTCGCCGATCAGCAGGCCGATGCCCAGGTACAGCAGCAGCGACGGCAGGCCGAGGCGGACCGACACGCGGACGGCGAACACGGAGAGCAGGAGCACCGCCGCGCCGATACCGAGCGCTGTCGAAAGATTGGGCATCCCACCTCCCGGATGTCACCTGTTCGCCTGAACATTGTGCGTGACGATCACGGAAAAGTACTAATCGACCACTTTGGATGTCCAAAATGGACAATACAGTTCGATGTTATGCTAGAAGTTCGCGCAGCCGATCGACAGTGCCGTCCGGCACCTCCACGATCTTGTCGCGACTGCGCTCCCCGGACACGATGACCACGTCCTGACGGCGGATGCCGAATGCGCCGGCCAGCGCCTTGCGCACGGCCTCGTTGGCCTTGCCCTCCACCGCGGGCGCGGCGACGGCCACCACCAGCGCCCCGTCGCCCCACACACCGCCGACGGCGTCGCGCCGCGCGCCGGGTTTTACGCGCACAGCGAACCTCACGGCGCGGATTCTACGGGGCGGTCAGCAGCCGGTAGACGCCGCGCGCGTACTCGACGAGGTCGCCGATCTCCGCGCCCCGGCGAACGATCTGCACGTGACCGAGGAGGAAGGTGTGCATCTGCAGCGCCCGCTCCCGGGCCACGGGCTCGGCGAAGCCGAGCGCCACGAACCGGCCGCAGAGGAACGACAACCGTACCTCGGTCAGGCAGCGCATCGCCTGCGCCACCAGCGGGTCGTCGGCCGCCGCGAGCATGGCGAACTCGAGGTCGTTGTCCACGCGGTCCACGACGACCCGGCTGAACACCAGCCACAGCTGCTCGTCCGGCGGCCGGTCGACCGCCGCGAACGCGCCCAGCCCGTCGGAGATCGACCCCGTCCACTGGTCCAGCGCGGCCGACAACAGCGCCTCCCGACTGGGGAAGTGCCAGTACGCGCTGCCCTTGGTGGCGCCGAGCCGCTGCGCGAGCGGCTCGACGGCGAGGGCGCTCACGCCCCGCTCGGCGATCATCTCGAGGGCCGCGGCGACCCAGTCATCCTTCGTCCGGCGCTTCCCGGCCACGATTCCATACGGTAGCGTATGGACGTGATCCGTACGGCAGCGTATGGAATCTGGTGGGGGGAACGTGCGGGCCACACAGCCGGTGGCGACCCCGGTGTCATGGGGGTGACCGGGGTCGCCACCACCTCGCTCAGGCCTTGAGCACCTCGACCGCCACCTCGCCGCCGTCGCCGACCGCGCCGGTCACTCCGTTCTCCACCGACCCGTAGGCCACCGCGTCGGCCAGCGTCTCCGCCGCCAGGAACGCCTCGTGCGCCCGGACCGCCGCCACCACGTCGTCGGCCGCCGACACGGTCAGCGTGATCCGGTCCGACACGTCGAGGCCGGCGTCGCGACGGGCCTGCTGCACCACGCGGACCACGTCCCGGGCCACGCCCTCGGCCGCCAGTTCGTCGGTGACGACGGTGTCCAGCACGACCAGGCCCGCGCCACCGGGCAGCGCCGCCGTCGCGGCCGGGTCGGTGGCGACCAGCCGCTGCTCGTACTCGCCGGGCAGCAGGTCGATGCCGGCCGCGGACACCGAGCCGTCCTCGGCCGCGGTCCACTCGCCCGCCTTCACGGCCTTGATCACCTTCTGCACGGCCGCGCCGAGCCGCGGACCGCAGGCCCGCGCGTTGACGGTGAGCTGGAACTGGCCGTGCGCCGCCACGTCCGTGGTCAGCTCGACCGACTTCACGTTGACCTCGTCGCCGATCAGGCCGACGAACGGCCGCAGCGCCTCGGCGTCCGGCGTGGCCACCACGAGCCCGGCCAGCGGCAGCCGCACCCGCAGCTTGTTGGCCTTGCGCAGGGACAGCGCCGCCGAGCAGACCTGCCGCACCTCGTCCATCGCCGACACCAGCGCCGCGTCCGCGGGCACCTCCGCCGGCTTCGGGAAGTCCGTCAGGTGCACCGAGCGGCCGCCGGTCAGGCCGCGCCACACCGACTCCGTGGTCAGCGGCAGCAGCGGCGCCGCCACCCGGCTGACCAACTCCAGCACTGTGTGCAGGGTGTCGATCGCGTCCTGCTCGCCGGCCCAGAACCGGTCCCGCGAGCGGCGGACGTACCAGTTGGTCAGGACCTCGAGGAAGTCGCGGACGGCGAAGCACGCGCCGGCCAGGTCGTAGTCGTCCAACGCGCTCGACACCGCGACCACCAGGTCGTGGGTCTTGGCCAGCACGTACCGGTCGAGCACGTGCTCGCTGTCCACCCGCCAGGTGCCCTGCACGCCGGCCGCGTTGGCGTACAGCGCGAGGAAGTACCACGAGTTCCACAGCGGCAGCACGGCCTGGCGCACCGAGTCGCGGATGCCACGCTCGGTGACGATCAGGTTGCCGCCGCGCAGGATCGGGCTGGACATCAGGAACCAGCGCATGGCGTCCGAGCCGTCCCGCTCGAACACCTCGTTGACGTCCGGGTAGTTGTTCAGCGACTTGGACATCTTCTGGCCGTCGTCGCCGAGCACGATGCCGTGCGCGATGCAGTTGCGGAACGCCGGCCGGTCGAACAGCGCCGTGGCCAGCACGTGCATGTTGTAGAACCAGCCGCGGGTCTGCGCGCTGTACTCGACGATGAAGTCGCCGGGGTAGTGGTGCTCGAACCAGTCGGTGTTCTCGAACGGGTAGTGCACCTGCGCGAACGGCATCGAGCCGGACTCGAACCAGCAGTCCAGCACCTCGGGCACCCGGCGCATGGTGGACCGGCCGGTCGGGTCGTCCGGGTTGGGCCGGGTCAGCTCGTCGATGGTCGGCCGGTGCAGGTCGGTCGGCCGCACGCCGAAGTCCCGCTCCAGCTCGTCCAGCGACCCGTACACGTCGACCCGCGGGTAGGCCGGGTCGTCGGACATCCACACCGGGATCGGCGAGCCCCAGAACCGGTTGCGGGAGATGTTCCAGTCCCGCGCGTTGGCCAGCCATTTGCCCATCTGGCCGTCCCGCACGTGGTCGGGCACCCAGTTGATCTCCTGGTTCAGCTCGACCATGCGGTCCCGGAACGTGCTCACCGCGACGAACCAGGACGACACCGCGCGCTGGATCAGCGGCGTGTCGCAGCGCCAGCAGTGCGGGTAGGAGTGGTCGTAGGTCTCGTGCCGCAGCAGCACGCCGCGGTCGCGGAGGTCCCGGATGATCGGCTTGTTGGCCTCGAACACCTGCAGCTCCGCGTACGGCGGCACCTCGGCGGTGAACCGGCCGCGCGCGTCGACCGGCACCACCGGCTCGATGCCGGCCGCGTCGGTGACGACCTTGTCCTCCTCACCGAAGGCCGGCGCGATGTGCACCAGGCCGGTGCCGTCCTCGGTGGTGACGTAGTCGGCGGACAGCACCTGGTGCGCGTTCGGCCGGCCGGCGAAGAAGTCGAACACCGGCGTGTAGCGGCGGCCCAGCAGGTCGGCGCCCTTGAAGCGGGCCAACACCGTCGGCTCCTCGCCCAGCTCGCGGGCATACGCGCGGACCCGGGCCTCGGCCAGCACGTACTTCTCGCCGTTGGCCTCGACCGTCACGTAGTCGACGTCCGGGTGCACGGCGATGGCCAGGTTGGACGGCAGTGTCCACGGCGTGGTCGTCCAGATCAGCGCCAACTCGCCGGTCTCCAGCCGCATCCCGACCGTGACGGCCGGGTCCTGCCGGTCCCGGTAGGTGTCGTCCATGCGGGTCTCGGAGTTGGACAGCGGCGTCTCGCAGCGCCAGCAGTACCAGAGGACGCGGAAGCCCTCGTAGACGAGACCCTTGTCCCACAGGGTCTTGAACGCCCACATGACGCTTTCCATGTAGTCCAGGTCGAGCGTCTTGTAGTCGTTGTCGAAGTCCACCCAGCGGGCCTGGCGGGTGACGTAGTCGCGCCACTCGGAGGTGTAGCGCAGCACGGAGGTGCGGCAGGCGTCGTTGAACTTGTCGACGCCGAGCGCCTCGATCTCCGCCTTGGAGGAGATGCCCAGCTCCTTCTCGGCGCGGACCTCGGCCGGCAGGCCGTGGCAGTCCCAGCCGAAGCGGCGCTCCACGTGCTCGCCGCGCATCGTCCGGTAGCGCGGGACGACGTCCTTGGCGTAGCCCGTGAGCAGGTGGCCGTAGTGCGGCAGGCCGTTGGCGAACGGCGGGCCGTCGTAGAAGACGAACTCGTTGGCGCCGTTCTCGCCGGTGGGCCGGCCGGCCACGCTGGCCTGGAACGTGCCGTCGGCGCCCCAGTAGTCGAGGACAGCCTTCTCGAGCTGCGGGAACGACGGCTGCGCCGGCACGCCGCCGTCGGTGAAGGATTCGAGTGGGTAGGCCATCGGTGCTGCTCCTCGCGGTCCCGTCGTCTGTCGTGACGGGGACGACGCGCCATGGCTCGGCGCACCGCGGTACCACCCCGATTGCCGCCAGCGAGGTGGCGGCCACTCGTTTGCGGGCTGTGACGGGCCCACCCGTCCGGTTCTACTGGGGCCGTGCCGGCCCGTTCTTCCGGAGGCTCCCCGGTGATGGCCGGATCAGCGCCTGTGCGACGTCAAGGGTAACGCGAGGCAGCAAATCGGTTGTGACTAGTCCTTGGCGGCCCGGGCCGCCGCCGCGAGCGTGGCGTCCGGGGTGCACAGCGCGCAGGGCGTGAACCCCAGTTGCCGGGCCTCGCCGACCGGCAGCGGGATCGTCGGGCGCTCGCCGAGCCAGCCGCACGCGGCGAGGTGGTAGCGGGGTCGCTCGTCGAGCACCAGCACCTCGTCGGTCAACTCGGAGACCACCAGCGCGTCGGCCGCGTCGGTGTCCTCCTCCGCCGGTTCCTGCTGATCATCACGATTCGTGCCGATCCGGACACCCCCGGTGGCAGGGCTGTCAAGATCACCTGTAGCCTGCGTTTCTCCCGGTCCACCCTCGTCTTCCTGGGGGTCCGCATCAGCATCGTCGTCTCCGCCGTCGACGGTCGACCCGGCGGCAGCCAGCCCGCCCGTGGACGGGCGCGCGTCGGCGCGGCGCCGGCGCTGCCAGTCCAGCAGCAGCACCACGGCGCCGACGACGCTGAGCGCGACGGAGCCCCACGCCCACAGGGTCTGGGTGGACACGAGCGCGACGACGAGCAGCGCGAACGCGGCCAGCACGCACAGCAGCACGACGTACAGCAGCCCGGAAGATGCCCTTCCGGCGCCGCCGGACGACGCTGTGTTGTTCGACGACACATGGCGACCCTACGTCACCACGCGACCGTTCACGGCAGAACGACGCGTGCCGGTTCGTCGACACGTGTCATCGCGGGCAGACCCACCTGGGCCTGCCTCCCTCGGAAGATCCGACCGGACCGCTCAGCCGGCTTCGGCGCGGGCGCCGAAGGTGTAACCACCGCTCTGGCGTCCCTCGCTGGGGGCGGCCGAGGTGCGGTCGTTCAGTTCGGCCAGCTGCGACTCGAGCAGGCTCTTGAGTCGGGTCCGGTACTCGCGCTCCATGGTGCGGAGCATGTCGATCTTCTTCTCCAGCGCGTTCTTCTCCTGGGTGATGTTGCCCATCACCTCGGCGTGCTTGCGCTGCGCGTCGCGGTCCAGGGCCGCGGCCTTCTCCCGGGCGTTGCGCTCCAGGGTCTCGGACCGGGTCCGGGCGTCGTTGAGCATGGTCTCGGCGCGCGTGCGCGCCTCGTTGACCATGGTGTCCGCCTTCGCCCGCGCCTCGGAGAGCAGCTGCTCGGACTTGGTGCGGGCCTCGGCCAGCATCGAGTCCGCCTCGCCCTTGGCCTCACCGGTGAGCCGGTCGGCCATCTCCTGGGCGAGGCCCAGGACCTTGGCCGCCTGCACGTGGTGGTCGCCACCGGGCGTGGTCTGCTCCATCACCGACGGCGGCGGGACGGAAGCGAGGCGACGGGGTTCCTCGCGGCCGGGCATGGGGCCGGAACCGACCTTGCTCCGAGCGTCGTCCAGGTCGGCGCGCGCGGCCTCCAGCTGGGAGTCCAGCTGCTCGACCTGGGCGCGCAGGTCGGAGTTCTCCTCGATCAGGCGGGCCAGCTCGCCCTCAACCAGGTCGAGGAAGGCGTCCACCTCGTCCTCGTTGTAGCCCCGCTTCCCGATAGGAGGCTTGCTGAACGCGACGTTGTGCACGTCAGCGGGGGTCAACGGCATCAGATCACCTCACGGCAGTCACGACCGGTGCAGCACCAGGATCCCCGTCACCCGGGCTGCGTCAGCCGCATCAGGATGTATGCGTCAGTTGCAGGCTCAGTTGCATCAGTATGTACACGACCAGGAACACGACCATAATCGATAGGTCCAGCCCGACGCCCCCGATTCGTACCATCGGTATCACGCGACGGGCCAACCGGACCGGAGGGTCTGTCACTGTGTAGATGGTCTCCAGCGTGACCGCAACCCCACCGGCCGGTCGCCACTCCCGGGAGAACGCCCGGACGTACTCCACGACCAGGCGTGCCGAGAGCAGCAGCCAGAAGAAGAACAGCACGTAGTAGACGACCACGAAGACCGGTTGCACGCCACCACTGTGCCATCCGTCATGACTTGGGGAGGAAGCCACCCTCCGCGAGGCGCCTGCGGTCCTCGGCCGTCACTTCCGTGTTCGGCGGTGAGAGAAGGAACACCTTGTTGGTGACCTTGTCCATGCTGCCGCGCAGCGCGAAGGCCAGCCCGGCGGCGAAGTCGACGAGCCGCTTGGCGTCCGCGTTGTCCATGTCGGTCAGGTTGATGATCACCGGCGTGCCGTCCCGGTAGTGCTCGCCGATGGTCCGCGCCTCGGTGTAGCTGCGCGGGTGCAGGGTGATGATCTTGGCCAAGGGGTGTGCCACCGGATCCTGTGCCGGTCGCAGTCGCGTGACCGGCTCGTGCTTGGGCTCGACCGCGAGCGCGCCGTGGGTCGGCGCCTCGGTCGCCCAGCTGCGGCGGCCACGGGTCCGGTCCTCGGGCAGCTCGTAGCCGTCCTCGTCGTAGTCGGCGCGGTAGGACGAGCGGGCCGACAGCGTGCTGCCGCCCGAGCGTCGCCGACCGCTCGAGTACCGATCGTAGTCGTCGCCGCCGACGGAACGATCATCGCGGGTGCGGTCGTCGTAGTCGTCCCGGTAGTCGGACACGTAGCGGCCCTCGTCGTCGTAGCCGTCCAGGTCGTCGGCCGGCACCATCCCGAAGTAGGCCTTCAGCTTCTGAAGCGCACTCATGCCAGCCCTTCCTCCGCGACTCCCCGACGACCTGGACGCGCGGCGACGCGCCCGGGTTCCCCACCGCCTAAGGCGAGGCTAGCCCTCTGTACCCCAGCAGGCCCGTTCCGACACGCACGCACGTCGAACCCTGCCCGATAGCCGCAGCCAGGTCGCCCGTCATGCCGGCGGACAGCTCCACTGCCGTCGGATGATCGGCCCGAACCCTGGCGGCCGCCTTGGACAGGAGTTCGAAAGCCGCTCCTGGATCCATCGACAATGGTGCGACTCCCATCACACCGCGCAAGATCAGTTCACCCGATCGGGCTATCTCGTCGGCCAGTTCCATGAGTCCCGACAGCGGAACGCCACCGCGCTCCGGATCACCGTCCAGGCTGGCCTGGATCAGCACGCTGAGCGGCTCGGAGCGGCTCCCCCTGGTCCGGGCGCCCGCGACGGCCTTCGCGAGCGCAGCGGCCAGCCTGGGCGAGTCCACGGACTGCACCTCGTCCGCCCATCCCACGATCGAGCGAGCCTTGTTGCGCTGCATCCGACCCACCATGTGCCACCGGACGGGCACGCCGGGCCGCGCGGCGGCCACCTCGGCGGCCTTCGGGGCGGCCTCCTGGTCCCGGTTCTCGGCGAAGTCGGTGACGCCCAACTCGGCCAGCAGGAGGGCGTCGGCGGCCGGGAAGGTCTTCGTGACGGCGAGCAGCTTCACCTCATCGGGGCTGCGCCCGGCGTCGCGGCAAGCGTCGGCGATCTGCTCCCGCACGGCCGCCAGGTTCTCGGCGATCTGCCGCCGGCGGTCGTCGGTCATGCCTCGATCCAGGTCACGGCGGCCAGTCGGCCGGTCTGGCCGTCCCGGCGGTGGCTGAACAGGGTCTTGTCCTCGACCGTGCAGCGCGGGTCCACGCCGATCTTGGCCACGCCCAGGTCGGCCAGCTGGTTCCAGAGGCCGGCCCGCAGGTCCAGGGCGGGCGTGCCCTTGCGGGATTTGGCGGCGCTGCCCGGCAGGTGCGCCTCGACGTCGTCGCGCATCGCGGCCGGCACCTCGTAGCACTCGCCGCAGACGCTCGGGCCCAGCAGGACCTCGATCCGGTCGGCCTTCGCGCCCGCCTCGACCATCGCGGCGACCGCCGCCGGCACCACGCCGACCCGGGCTCCCACCCGGCCGGCGTGCACGGCCGCGACCACGCCGTTGTCGGGATCGGCCAGCAGCACCGGCACGCAGTCGGCGACCAGCGCCACCAACGCCAGGCCCGGCTGGGCGGTGACCAGGCCGTCCGTGGCCTCCGCCGGCGCCGCGACCGGGCCGTCCACGGTGGTGATGGTCCGGCCGTGCACCTGCTCCATCCACACCAGGCGGTCGGCGCTCAGGCCGACGCCCTCGGCCAGGCGCTGCCGGTTGGCCCGCACCGCCGCCGGGTCGTCACCGACGTGATCACCCAGGTTGAACGACTCGTAGGGGGCCTTGGACCGACCGCCGGCCCTGGTGGTGACGACTCGACGAACACGCATGAGGGTGATTCTCCCCGGTCCGACCATGACCCTGCCCCGGCACTTCGCTACCTGAGTGGCTCAGTTGGTTCCCGGGGGGGCACGTGAGTGGCTTACTTACCCCCAGGAGGCACCTGAGCCACTCACGTGCTCCACGGAGGAGGCATGTGAGTGGCTCAGGTGGCTCCAGAAGCGAAATGAGCCACTCACGTGGCCGGCGGGGCCTTGTGGGGCCGACGGTCGGGGGCGGCGTGCGTGGCTCGCGGCAGCTCAGCGCCGCATGAACGGCGGCACGTCCACCTCGTCGTCCGGGTCCTCGGGCAACGGGACGGCGCGGGACGGCAGCGAGCCGTGCCGCTCCGGCTGGGACGGGTAGCCGTTGCCGGTGGCGGGGCGGCTCACCGGCGGCAGCCCGCTGCTCGGGGTGCTGCTCGGCGGCTGGTAGCCGGTGTTGGCCGGCGGGACCGAGGTGTAGCCGTTGGACGGCGGCGGGTTGTGCGTGGCCGGCGGCGGCGTGTGCTGCTGCGCCGGCGGTGGGGTCGCCGGCTGGGCCTGCTGCTGCGGCACCGGGTTGCTGAGCTGGCCGGACTCCGCGACGGCGGTGGCCGTGCTGGACCGCGGGGGCGAGGTCAGCGCGGTCGGCTCCAGCTTCTTGTGCGTCGGCCCGCCGCTGTCGAAGCCGGCCGCGATCACGGTGACCCGAACCTCGTCGCCGAGGGAGTCGTCGATCACCGTGCCGAAGATGATGTTGGCGTCCGGGTGCGCGGCCTCCTGGACCAGCGACGCGGACTCGTTGATCTCGAACAGGCCCAGGTCGGAGCCGCCGGCGATGGCCAGCAGCACGCCGTGCGCGCCGTCCATCGAGGCCTCCAGCAGCGGCGAGTTGATCGCCTTCTGCGCGGCCTGCACCGCCCGGCCCTCGCCGCGGGCCGAGCCGATGCCCATCAGCGCGCTGCCCGCGCCGGACATGACGCTCTTCACGTCGGCGAAGTCCAGGTTGATCAGACCGGGCGTGGTGATCAGGTCGGTGATGCCCTGGACACCGGACAGCAGCACCTCGTCCGCGGAGCGGAAGGCGTCCATCAGGCTCACGCCCACGTCGCCGAGCTGCAGCAGCCGGTCGTTGGGGATGACGATCAGGGTGTCGCACTCGTTGCGCAGCTGCGTGATGCCGTCCTCGGCCTGCTTCGCGCGGCGCTTGCCCTCGAAGCTGAACGGCCGCGTGACCACGCCGATGGTGAGCGCGCCGAGCTTGCGGGCGATCGAGGCGACCACCGGCGCGCCGCCGGTGCCCGTGCCGCCGCCCTCGCCGGCCGTCACGAAGACCATGTCGGCCCCCTTGAGGACCTCCTCGATCTCCTCACGGTGGTCCTCGGCGGCCTTGTGCCCGACCTCGGGGTTGGCGCCCGCGCCGAGGCCACGGGTCAGCTCGCGGCCGATGTCCAGCTTGACGTCGGCGTCGGACATCAGCAGCGCCTGCGCGTCGGTGTTCACCGCGATGAACTCGACGCCCTTGAGCCCGACCTCGATCATGCGGTTCACGGCGTTGACGCCGCCGCCGCCGATGCCGACGACTTTGATCACCGCGAGGTAGTTGTGCGGGGGCGTCATCGGATCCGCCTTCCTGATCGTGGTACCGAGCTCTCGTCCTGCGGTGGTCACCTTCCCGTCCTGGCCGCCCCCGGCCAGGCTCCGGTCAAACTCTCAACCTCAACCGAAGGCTTTGAGTTATGTCAACCCCGACATTGGGGTGGACGGTATGCACCACAGGTGCGACGGTCCAGCAGCCACGCCGAACACGGACCCAGGTCTTCGACGGCCGACGCGTCGGCCGCCCCTCTTTCAGGCATGTCCCCGAGTACGGCGTCCACGCCGAACCACGCACTGCAGAGCGTAGTCTGTGCGGCCGCCGCGCGTGTGCCGTGGGGCGAGGTCCGGCCCGTTCCCGGACAGCGCCGCCCCACTTGTGGAATGCGGCGCGGCGAGGCCTTGACGTAGATCACCTCCAAGCCCGCCGCGGTCACGGTGGGTAGCCAGTACCGTAAGCGCGTGGCTGGTCCTGTGCGCGTGTGCCCCGAGTGCGGTCGACAGTTCGAGTTCAGCGATCCGGCGTGGCGCTGCTGCGGCGTGCCGATGCGGCTGGCCGCGCCGCCCGCGGCCCCCGTGCCGCTGGGACAGCTCGCCGGCCGACCGCTGACGACCTGGCGTTACGCCGAGGCCCTCGGCGTGCCGGCTCGGTGGTGGCAGCCGGCCACGCTCGGTGAGGGGATCACCCCACTGCTGCCCGCCGGCGACGGCATCTCCGTCAAGGTCGAGTACGCCAGCCCCACACTGTCGTTCAAGGACCGCGGCGTTGTTCTCCTGCTCGCCCAAGCCCTCGCCGCCGGCGCGTCCCGGGTGATCGCCGACTCCAGCGGCAACGCCGGCACCGCCGTCGCCGCGTACTCGGCACGGGTCGGGTTGCCGGCCGAGATCTTCGTGCCGTCGTCGACGTCGCCCAAGAAGATCGCCCAGGTCAGGGCGCACGGCGCCGTCGTCAACCTGGTGCCCGGCAACCGGGAGGCCACCGCCGCGGCGGCCATCTCGGCCGTCGAATCCGGCGGGGCCTTCTACGCGAGTCACGTCTACAACCCCGTGTTCCACCTCGGCACCGCCACCTACGCGTTCGAGGTGTGGGAGCAGTTGGGCGGGCGGCTGCCCGACACCTTCGTGCTGCCCGTCGGGAACGGGACGCTCGTGCTCGGAGTCACCCGTGCGGTGGCAGGGTTGCTGGCCGCGGGACTCATCCCCTCGGCCCCACGCATCGTGGCCGTACAGGCAGCGAACTGTGCCCCCTTGGCTGCCGCTTGGCGCGCCGGATCCTCGATGCCGCTTGCGGTTGACGCTTCGCCGACCATCGCCGAGGGCATCGCCATCGCCGCGCCAGCCCGTGGCGCGGAGATCCTCGCCGCCGTTGACGAGTTCGCGACCGTGACCGAGGAGCAGGTGCTGGCGGGCCGGTCCGAGCTGGCGCGGAAGGGTTGGTACGTCGAGGACACCGCCGCCGTGTGCTGGGCGGCCGCCCGCGCAGCCGGCGGTTCGTGGGGCGAGGTTGTCGTGCCGCTGTCCGGCGCCGGCTTGAAGACCGGCTGGACCCCGGCGAGTCCCGCTTAGCGTCACCCCGAATGCGTGAATCCGTTTCGTGCATTCGGTGTGACTGTGGGCGGGACTCGCCGGGGTTCTACGGGTTGGAGATGGTGGCCAGCTGGGGGCTGGAGACGTCGTAGACCTTGCCGGGCTGGGACATCAGGGCGGTCAGCACGGCGGCCTTGCGCGTGGAATCCGCGGTGCCGCCCCAGCGGACCTGGCGCCCGGCGGAGAGGGCGAGGACGACGGAGTTGGGGGACTTCGCGGACACCGAGAGGACCTCGGCGCGGATCTTCTCGGGCACGGCCATGAGGACCTGGACCACGGCGACGGCAGTCGGATCCGTGGTGGCGGAGCGCGTCAGCTGCAGCTCCGGGAGGCCGGCGGGAGCCGAGGGGACGGTGGCGAAGTCCTTGGCGGTGTGGTCGACGAGATGCGCCCCGCCAGGAGTCTTGATGACGCCGACGGCGACGCGTTCGGCGACGTCGATGCGGACGGTGGCGGGCCAGGAGCGGGAAACGTTGACGGAGGCGACCCGGTCGATGGCGGCGACCCGGTCGCGGATGGCGGCCAGGTCGATGGTGAGCATGGGATTGCCGGACGGCACGGCGGCGGCGTCGAGGACCTGCCGCTGGGTGAGGTCCTTGGTGCCGAGCACCTGCACGGACCGCACGCCCAGCAGGGGCGTGAAGTACACGCCGTAGAGCAGCCCGAGCGTGCCGAAGACGACAACCAGGGCGATGACGCGGCGGCGGATGATCTTGCCGCGGCTGGGGCCACGGCGGCGGACCCGGCCGCGGGTCGTCCGGCGGGCGCGGTTGGAGACGATGCGTCCGGAGCCGGTGCGATCGGAGACGACCCGGCCGGAAGCTCCCCGACCCGGACGGGCCGACCGGTCGGAACCGGCCCGCCTCGACACCCGCTCGGAGGCGCCGCGCCCAGGACGGGAATCCCCGGAACCGACCCGGTCCGACCGTCCGGAGGCAGCCCGCTCGGGGCCGGCTCCCTCCGAACCAGCCCGGTCCGAACCCGACCGTCCGGAGACCGCCCGGTCCGAACCGGCACCCTCCGACGCCCGGTCCGAACCGGCCGCCTCCGACGCAGCCCGGTCCGAACCGGAATGCTCCGAGGCGGTCCGGTCGGACGCGGGTCGCCGGCGAGCCGGGTCCTCCTCGGTCATAGCGCCGCGATGATCTCGGGACCGAGCATGGTCACGTCGCCGGCCCCCATGGTCAGCACGAGATCGCCGGGCTTGACGAGACCGGCGACCAACCCCGGCACCCGGTCGAACGACGGCTCGTAGTGCACGGCCCCCTCGGGCAGCGTCACGGCGTCGGCGACCACGGCACCGGTGACGCCGGGCATCGGGTCCTCACGGGCGCCGTAGACGTCAAGCACCACAACCTCATCCGCCAACCCGAGGGCCTCCCCGAACTGCACGGAGAACTCCCGCGTCCGCGAGTACAGATGCGGCTGGAAGATCACCAGTAGCCGACCGTCGCCGGCCACGGGCCGGGCCGCCGTCAAAGCGGCGGCGACCTCGGTGGGGTGGTGGGCGTAGTCGTCGTACAGCCGAACCCCGCCGCTGACGCCCTTGAACTCGAACCGCCGCCGCACACCGCCGAACGCGGCGAGCCCGGCGAGCAGCCCGTCGAGGGGTGCGCCCAGTTCCAGACCGGCCAGCAGGGCGCCGATGGCGTTGGCGGCCATGTGCGAGCCGGGCACGGCGGTCCGCACCTCGACCCGCTGCCCGTCGATCTCCACGACGGCCAGGCCGCCGGTCTCGACCGGCGTGTACGAAAGGATCCGCGCGTCCGGGCCATCGGCGCCGTATCGCCGGACCCGCACGCCGAGCTTCTCGGCACGGTCGGCCAACGCGGCGGAGCCGGGGTCGTCGACGCACGCGATCAGCACGCCGTCGGGCTCGATGCGCTGCACGAACGAGTCGAACACGCCGACATACGCCTCGACGGTGCCGTGGTGGTCCAGGTGGTCGGCCTCGACGTTGGTGACGACCGCGACGGCCGGCTCGAACACGAGGAACGAGCCGTCGCTCTCGTCGGCCTCGGCCACGAACACGTCTCCGGAGCCGTGGTGGGCGTTCGCACCGGACTCGTTGAGGTCGCCGCCGATGGCGAACGACGGGTCCAGCCCGCAGTGCTGCAACGCCACCGTGAGCATCGAGGTCGTGGACGTCTTGCCGTGGGTGCCGGCGATGCACGCCGCGCGCCGCCCGACCATCAGGGACGCCAGCGCCTGCGACCGGTGCAGCACGGTGATGCCGCGCGCCTTGGCCTCGACCAGCTCCGGGTTGTCCGGCTTGATGGCGCTCGACACGACGAGCGTCTGCGCGTTGCCGAGATGCGACGCCGCGTGCCCCAGCTCGATGCGCGCCCCCTGCGCCCGCAGCGCGAGCACGGTGCGCGAGTCCTTGGCGTCCGAACCGGACACCTCGACGCCACGGGCCAGCAGGATGCGGGCGATGCCGCTCATGCCGGCGCCGCCGATGCCGACGAAGTGGATGGGCGCCTTCACTTGTTCACCACCGACAGCACTATCTGCGCCAGCACGTCGGCGGCCACGCGGTGGCCACCGGACCGGGCGGCGTTGCTCATCACGGCCAGCCGTGTGCGGTCGCCGACCAGCGGCAGCACGTCCTCCACGACCCGCTCCGGCGTGAGCTCCTCGTCCGGGATCAGCAGGCCGCCACCGGCCTCCACGATCGGCAGCGCGTTCAGCGCCTGCTCACCGTTGCCGTGCGGCAGCGGCACGAACACCGCCGGCAGCCCGACTGCGGACACCTCGGCGACGGTCATCGCGCCGGACCGGCACAGCATCAGGTCCGCCGCCGCGTAGGCGAGGTCCATGCGTTCCACGTACGGCACCGCCACGTACGGCGGCGCGCCTGGCACGTCCTGCACCACGAGCGTGTTCTTGGGGCCGTGGGCGTGCAGCACGCCGACGCCGGCCTGGGCGAACGCGGCGGCCGCGTTGGACACGGCGTTGTTCAGCGACCGGGCGCCCTGCGAGCCGCCGGACACGAACAGCACCGGGGCGGTCGGGTGCAGCCCGAAGAACTGGCGGGCCTGGGCGCGCAGCGCGGCGCGGTCCATGGACGTGATCGAGTGCCGCAGCGGGATGCCGATCACCTGCGCGTCCGGCAGCCCCGAGTTGGGCACCGCGGCGGCGACCCGCTCGGCGAACTTCGCGCCGACCTTGTTGGCCAGGCCGGCCCGCGCGTTGGCCTCGTGCACGACGATCGGCACCTTGCCGCGGGCGGCCAGGTACGCCGGCAGCGACACGTAGCCGCCGAAGCCGACCACCACGTCGGCGCCGACCCGGTCCAGCACCGCCTTGGTCTGCTTGATCGACTCCCGCACCTTCAGCGGCAGCTTGAGCAGGTCGGGCGAGGGCTTCCGGGGCATCGGCACCGGCGGGATCATCTCCAGCGGGTAGCCGCGGGCCGGCACGATCTTGCTCTCCAGGCCGCGCGCGGTGCCCAGCGCGACCACGCGGGCGTCGGGGCGGGCCCGCATCACGGCGTCCGCCAGCGCCAGCGCCGGCTCGATGTGTCCGGCGGTCCCGCCGCCCGCGACGACAACGCAGGGGCCCATCCGGTCTGGGGCGGTCAACGCCGTCCTCCTTCTGTCGAACGTCCGTGGCCGGAGCGCCAGGCGCTACGCCGCCGGTACTCGGTCGGCGGCGCAGAGCGGTGCACCCGTCGCCGCTCCTCGGGCGAGGGCGCGGCGGCCCGGCTGCCACCGGTGCGCGCGGCGCCGCGCGGCGGTGTCGATGGTCGCACCGGTTTGCGCCGGGCCGGCGGCCGGTACGGTTCGGGCGCCGGCAGGCGCAGCAGCCCGCCGACCCGACCGGGGCCGAGGGAGCGCAGCGCCGCCACCGCGTCCGGCTCGTTGCGGGCGCAGTTGGCGAGGATCCCGAACGCCATCATGGTTATCACGATTGACGTGCCGCCCGCCGAGATGAGCGGCAGTGTGATACCCGTGACGGGAAGCAACCCGATCACGTACCCGACGTTGATGGCGGCCTGGCCGACGATCCACGCGGTCAGCGCGGAGGCCACCAGCCGGATCCACGGGTCGGTGTTGCGGGCGGCGATCCGCAGGCCGACGACGGCGAGCATGCCGAAAAGGCCCAGCACCACGATGGCGCCGATGAAGCCGAGCTCCTCGCCGATGAGGGCGAAGATGAAGTCGTTCTGGACGTTGGACAGGTAGTTGAACTTGGCCGCCCCCTGCCCGAGGCCGCGGCCGAACAGGCCGCCGTCGGCCAGCGCGTACAGCGCCTGCAGCGGCTGCTGGCCAGCGCCGAGCGGGTCCGAGTCCGGGTTGAGGAACACGGTGAGCCGGGTGTTGCGGTAGCCGCTGCCGATGGACGACACGATGACCGCGGCGGTGGCGCTGCCCAGCACGACCGCGAACAGCCGCATCGGCGCGCCGACGTACCAGAGCAGGGCCAGCAGCACGATGCCCAGGCTGACGGTGCTGCCCAGGTCGGGCTGCAGCATGATCAGCGCGAACAGCACCATGGACACCGGCACCAGCGGCACCAGCAGGTGCCGGTACTGGGTCAGCAGCGCCCGCTTGGTCACGAGCACGTGCGCGCCCCACAGCGCCAGCGCGACCTTGGCCAGCTCGACCGGCTGGAAGGACAGCGAGCCGAGCGTGAACCAGGAGTGCTCACGGCCGTTGGCGCCGGAGCCGAGCGGCGTCAGCACGAGCGCCAGCAGCCCGGCGGCGATCAGCAGCAGTGTGGGGCTGAACTGGCGCAGCCAGCGCAGCGGGACGCGCAGTCCGAGGTAGAACCCGATCAGGCCCAGCGCGTCCAGCAGCATCGGCTTGCCGAAGCTGGACAGCGTGGTCTTCTGCGCGTCCTGCACCGCCGACGCGGACAGCACCATCACCAGGCCGATCACGGCGAGCAGGCCGAACACGGCCAGCAGCAGGTGGAACGACGCCAGCGGCCGGCCCAGCCACGCGGTCAGGCCCTGCCGCAGCGCCGTGAACCGGCTTCCCTTCGCCGTGCGGCGGGACGAGCGGGCCGAGCGCTCCACCCCTGTGCTCGTAGTGCCGGGGCTCATGTCGGCAGACCGAGACGGGTCAGCACCGCCTCGGCGAATGCCCGCCCCCGGTGCCCGTAGTCGGTGAACATGTCCATGGATGCCGCCGCCGGCGCCAACAGCACGACATCACCCGGATGTGCCATTGCGCCCGCCAGGTCAACCGCCCTCGTCATGGCGTCATCGTCTCCCGTGGCCACCTGGCTCACCGGGACATCGGGCGCGTGTCGCGCCAGCGCGGCGGCGATCACGTCGCGGTCCTGCCCGATCAGCACCACGCCCGCCAGCCGCGGCGCGGTCTCGGCCACCAGGTCGTCCACGGAGGCGCCCTTGAGCAGGCCGCCGGCGATCCAGACCACCCGGTCGTGGGCACGGATGGACGCCGCCGCCGCGTGCGGGTTGGTCGCCTTGGAGTCGTTCACGTACGTGATGCCGCCCTGCTCCGCGACGACAGCGGCGCGGTGCGCCGCCGGCCGGTAGGCGCGCAACCCATCCGCGACCGCCTGCGCCGTGACGCCGTACGCCCGCGCCACGGCCGCCGCCACGAGGGCGTCGGTCAGTCCCGGCGGGCCGCCCGGCCTGACGTCGTCGACGTCGACCAGATCAGCGTCGCCGAAGGCGCGGTCGACCAGCTTGCCGTCGTGCACGCCGAGCTGGTCGGCCAGCGGCTCCTCCAGCGTGACGCCGACCTTGCGCGCCGCCGGCGAGTTGACCAGCAGCTTCGCCACGTACGGGTCGTCGACGCCGCCGATGGCCACGTCGCCGGTCAGGACCCGGGCCTTGGCCTGCGCGTACGCCTCCAGGGAGCCGTGCCAGTCCAGGTGGTCCTCGGCGATGTTGAGCAGCGCGCCGGCGACCGGCCGCACCGACGGCGCCCAGTGCAGCTGGAAGCTGGACAGCTCCACGGCCAGCACCCGGTGGCCGCCTTCGATGGCCTCCAGCACCGGCAGGCCGATGTTGCCGCAGGCGATCGCGTCCAGGCCAGCGGCCTTGAGGATCGACTCCAGCATGCCGACGGTGGTGGTCTTGCCGTTCGTGCCGGTGACGACCAGCCACGCCGACGGCTCGTCCATCCGCCGGCACAGTCGCCAGGCCAGCTCCACGTCACCGATGACCTCGATGCCGGCGTCGGCCGCCGCGACCAGCAGCGGCGCGGTGGGCTTCCACCCCGGCGCGGTGACCACGAGGTCCGTGCCGGCCGGCGGCTCGGTCAGGCCGACGGCCGGCTCGGCCACCCCAAGTCCGTCGACACTGTCGGCCAGCTTGGCCAGCCGGCCCTCGTCGGCGTCGGTGACCGTGACGGACGCGCCCTCGCGCAGCAGCGCGCGCACCACCGAGGGGCCGGTGACACCGGCCCCCGCGACCAGAACCCGCTTCGACGCGAACACCCCCGGGCCGCTCATCCGGTCAGGCTCAGCCAGTCGCTGTAGAACAGGCCGAGGCCGAACATGCAGCAGATGCCGGCGAGCAGCCAGAACCTGATGATCACTGTCGTCTCGGCCCAGCCGGCCAGCTCGAAGTGGTGGTGGAACGGCGCCATCCGGAACAGCCGCCGCCGGGTCGTGCGGAACACCGCGATCTGGCTGCCGACCGAGACCACCTCGACCACGAACAGGCCGCCGATGATGATCATCAGCAGCTCGGTGCGGGTGACCATGGACAGGCCGGCGACCAGGCCGCCCAGCGCCAGCGAGCCGGTGTCACCCATGAAGATCTTGGCCGGGGCCGCGTTCCACCACAGGAAGCCGATGCAGCCGGCCATCGCCGAGGCCGCCACCAGGGCCACGTCCAGCGGGTCGCGCACGATGTAGCAGCCCAGCGAGGACACCGTCGCGCAGTTCCAGCGGAACTGCCAGAACGAGATGATCACGTACGAGCCGAGCACCATCGCCGACGAGCCGCCGGCCAGGCCGTCCAGGCCGTCGGTCAGGTTGACCGCGTTGGACCAGGCGCTGACCACGCCGTAGCAGAAGACCACGAAGCCGATGACGCCGAAGGAGATCACCGGCAGGTCGCGCACGAAGGACAGGTTCACCGAGGCGGGCGTGATGCCGTCCCGGTTGGCGAACTGGACCGCCAGCAGCGCGAACGCGATGGTGGCCACGAACTGCCCGACCAGCTTGGCCGTCTTGTTCAGGCCCAGGTTGCGCTGCTTGCGGATCTTGATGAAGTCGTCCAGGAAGCCGACCAGGCCCAGCGCCGAGGTCAGCATCAGGATCAGCAGGCCGGTGACGCTGACCGGCACGTCGGCCTGGGTCGGGCCCTTGGCCATGTAGCTGTACAGATGGGAGACCAGGTAGCCGGCCCACATCGCGACCAGGATGGCGACGCCGCCCATGGTGGGCGTGCCGCGCTTCTTCTGGTGGCTCTCCGGCCCCTCCTCCCGGATCTCCTGGCCGAAGCCCTGCCGGGAGAACACCCGGATCAGGTACGGCGTGAGCAGGATGGACACGACCAGCGCGACGGCGGCCGCGACCAGGATGTTCTTCATGTGTTGAGCAGCTCCTCGGCGACCCGCCACAGGGCCTCGGACTTGGACGCCTTGACCAGCACGACGTCACCGGCTTGCAGTTCGTCACGCAGCAGCGCCACGGCCGCGTCGACGTCCGGCACCAGCACGGACTCCTCTCCCCACGAGCCTTCCAGATGCGCGCCCTGGTGCATCGGCCGGGCCGCCTCGCCGATCACGACCAGCCGGCTGATGTCCAGCCGCACCGCCAGCCGACCGATCTCGTCGTGCGCCCGCACGTGCTCGTCGCCGAGCTCGCCCATCATGCCCAGCACCGCCCAGGAGCGGCGCTGCCCGCCGCCCGCACGGGCCATCGCCGCGAGGCTCTTGAGGGCCGCGCGGACCGATTCGGGGTTGGCGTTGTAGGCGTCGTTGACGACCGTCACGCCGTCGGCCCGGGTGCGCACGTCCATGCGACGCTCGGAGACCCGCTGTGCGTTGCCCAGCCACTGCGCGACCTGCTCGACGGTCGCCCCCAACTCCAGGGCGACCGCGACCGCGGACAGCGCGTTGCCGACCTGGTGGGCGCCGTGCACGCCCAGCGTCACGTCGGCCTCGCCTTGCGGCGTGACCAGGTGGAACGTGGCGCGGGCCTGCTCGTCCAGCACGATGTCGGTGGCCCGGATCTGGGCCTTTTCGTCCTCGCCGACGAAGACCACCCGGGCCTTCGTCCGGCTGGCCATGGCGGCGACCAGCGGATCGTCGGCGTTGAGCACCGCCAGGCCGTCCTCGGGCAGGGCCTCGACGAGCTCGCCCTTGGTCTGGGCGATGCCCTCCCGGGAGCCGAACTCGCCGAGGTGAGCGCTCCCGACGTTGAGCACGACGCCGATGCGGGGCGGCGCCACCTCGCACAGGTGCGCGATGTGGCCCGGGCCGCGGGCGGACAGTTCCAGCACCAGGTGCCTGGTGTCCCGGTCGGCGCGCAGCACCGTCCACGGGTGGCCGAGCTCGTTGTTGAACGAGCCGGGCGGCGCGACGGTGGCGCCCATCGGGGCCACCACCTGCGCGATCAGGTCCTTGGTCGAGGTCTTGCCGGACGAGCCGGTGACGCCGACGACGGCCAGGTCCGGCAGCCGGTCCACGACGTAGCGGGCCAGCCGGGCCAGACCGGCCAGCACGGCCGCGCCGGCGCCGTCCTTGTCGCCGCTGAGCACGTACGAGCGGGCGTGCGCGTCGGTCGTCGGCGGCACGATCACCGCCGGGGCGTCGACCTCGCGGGCCGCCAGCACGGCGGCCGCACCCTGCTCGACGGCCTGTGCCGCGAAGTCGTGGCCGTCGACGCGCGCGCCGGGCAGCGCCACGAACAGGCCGTTGGCCGTGACCTTGCGGGTGTCGAACTCGACGGTGCCGGTGACCTTCTCGTCACCCGAAGCCTTGTGCAGGCGGCCGCCGACGGCGTCGGCGATCTCGCGCAGGGTCAGTTCGATCACTTGGCGACCTCGCGGATCGCCGCCGTCAGCTCGTCCCGATCGGAGAACGGGTGGATCACTCCTGCGACCTCCTGGCCGGTCTCGTGTCCCTTGCCGGCGACGACCACGACGTCGCCGGTGCGGGCCTGCGCCACGGCGTGCCGGATGGCCGCCCGTCGGTCGGCGATCTCCACCACCGTGTCCCGCCGGTCGGCCGGCACGCCCGCGAGCATCTGCGCCCTGATGTCAGACGCGTTCTCGCTGCGGGGGTTGTCGTCTGTGACGATCGTCAGGTCGGCGCGGACCGCCGCCGCCTCGCCCATCAGCGGGCGCTTGGCCGCGTCGCGGTCGCCGCCGCAACCCAGCACCACGATGACGCGACCGTCGGTTCGGGCGCGCACCGCGTCCAGCGCCAGCGCCACCGCCGCGGGCTTGTGCGAGTAGTCCACCACCGCCGTGAAGTCCTGGCCGAGATCGACCCGCTCCATCCGGCCCGGCACCTGCACCTTGGCCAGGCCCGCCACGATCGCCTTCTCGTCCACGCCGATCGCGTCCAGCACCGCGATCGCCGTCAGCGCGTTGGCCACGTTGTACGAGCCCGCGAGCAGGATCTCCACCGGCAGCTTGCGGCCGTGGCCGTGCGCGTAGAACGTCTGCGAGCCGGACCTCGACACCACGATGTCGCTGGCCGTCCACGTCGCCTCGTGCGCCGTGGACACCGTGATCGTGGTCGGCTTCACCAGCCGCTCGCCCCACGGCGTGTCCGTGCAGACGATCTCCAGGTCGGCGCGGCCGTCGAACAGCTTCGCCTTCGTGCGGAAGTAGTCCTCCATGTCCGGGTGGAAGTCCAGGTGGTCCTGGGACAGGTTGGTGAAGGCGCCCGCCGCGTAGTGCGTGCCGCCCACGCGGCCCAGGGCCAGGGCGTGGCTGGAGACCTCCATCGGCACGTGCGTGACGCCCTGCTCCAGCATCACCGCGAACAGCGCCTGCAGGTCCGGTGCCTCCGGCGTGGTCAGCGCGCTCGTGATGCGCTCCCCCGCGATGCGCATCTCCACGCCGCCCACCAGGCCCGTGGTCAGCCCCGCCGCCGCGAGACCCGCCTCCAGCATGTACGTCGTTGTCGTCTTGCCCGACGTGCCCGTGACGCCCAGGACCTTCAGCCGCTGCGACGGGTTGCCGTACACCGTCGCCGCCGCCGCGCCGAGCACCGCTCGGGGGTCGTCGTGGATGAGGACCGGCACGTCCTTCAGGGACTGCCGCTCCGCGCCTGCCGGGTCCGTCAGCACCGCCACCGCGCCCGCCTCGATAGCCTCGTGGGCGAAGTCCGCCCCGTGGGCCCTCGATCCCGGCAGCGCCGCGAACAGGTCGCCTCTCTGCACGTGCTGAGCGCGCAGCGTCACGCCCGTGACGGGCCGCGCGGCGTCGACATGCTCCAGCCGCGCGCCGATGGACGCGGCCAGCCGCTCGGGCGCGGTCGGCTCGATCTTGGTCGGGCGTGGCGGGGCGGTCGCGACCTTGCCCGGTAGTGAGTTGGCAGGCACGCGCGGAAGGCTACTGTGCTTTTGCCGCGCGTTCCGCGCGGGGCTCGGCCCCTTCGGGGCCGGTGCCTTCCTTAGCCGGATTTAACCCGCCGCATCGGCCTGGGTGGTGGTTGCGTTCTGGGGCGGCGGGTGAAATCCGGCGACAGTCCAGGCACCGGCGGGGCCTCGCGGTCGGTTGTCCCGGCGGCAAAAGGTTGCTCGGCCGTGAAGTGGATCACGCCTTGCCGGCTGCAAATCGCATTTCGGCCCGGCTCAACCATTCCCATCTCGGCCGCCAAGAGCCCCGCCCCTGCTTCGCCCGGCAAGGGCGAGGCAGGGGCCCCGAAGGGGCCGAGCCCGCCCGCCGAAGGCGGGGCCAAATTACCGCGGCTTGATGTTGCCGTTGTGGTGGAAGACGTTGTCGGGGTCGTAGGCGGCCTTGATCCGGGCCAGGCGCTCGTACTTCAGCGGGCCGTAGGTGACCTTGACGCGGTCCTGTTCGTAGTCGGACATGAAGTTCACGTAGCCGCCCGTGTTGCTGGCGTACGGGAGGAGCTGCTCCCAGTGGGACCGGACCCACGCCCGGTCGGCGGGGAGGAGCTCGGGCACGGGGCAGATGGCGGTGAGGCCGACGACGAAGCCGGTGCGACGGATGCCCCCGAAGGCGGTGGAGTGGTCGGGGGTGTCGGTGTAGGCGCCGCCGAGAAGGGCGATGGGGGTGGCGGACATGGGAGAAGCCTTGGCGGGAAGGTTGGCGACCAGGACATCGATGAGCCCGTCGCTGAAGTCCTCGACGTAGACCGACTTCTCGTACGCGTAGTTGCCCCGGAAGCCGATGCCGTCGAGCATCTTCTGCAACTCGGTGTACGGCAACGGGGTCACCAGCTCGAACAGCGGCGGCAGCGTGTCGCGGACCCGCCGGGCCAGGGCGGCATGGGCTTCGGTGCCGTCGAAGCCGGCGAGGATCAGCGAGTAGCCGAGCTTGCCGTGATGCTCCTCGGGCACGAAAGGAGCGGGCGGCGCAGTCATGCCGACGATCATCAGGCCGGTGTTGCCGAGGGTCGGCACGAGGTCGCGGACGAAACGCAGCGCCTCGGCGCCGCGTTCGAGCTCCCAGAAGAACAAGCCGACGTCGACGAGCGGGCCGACGGGGTGCAGCCGGAACTCGAACTCGGTGACGACACCGAAGTTCCCGCCGCCGCCCCGCAGCGCCCAGAACAGGTCGGGGTGCGAGTCGGCGGAGGCCCGCACCACCCGGCCGTCGGCGAGCACGACCTCGGCGGAGATCAGGTTGTCCACCGCAAGGCCGTGTTTTGCCGTGAGCCAACCGAATCCGCCGCCGAGGGTGAGGCCGCCGATGCCGGTGTCGCTGTACGTCCCGGCGGGCACGGCGAGCCCGTGCGCCTGGGTGGCGGCGTCGAGGTCGGCGTTGGTGGCGCCACCGGCCACACGGGCGGTCCTGGTGTCAGGGTCGACGTGCACGGTCCGCAGGCCGCTCAGGTCGATCAGTACGGCCCCGTCGGCGACGGCGGCGCCGCCGAGGTTGTGACCGCCGCCGCGAACCGTGACGTCAAGGCCGTGGGCACGGGCGTGGGCGAGGCAGGCGGTCACGTCGGCGGGGCCGGTGACCTGGGCGATCACCGCGGGCTTGCGGTCGATCTCCCCGTTCCAGACCCGGCGCGCGTCGTCGTAGCCCGGGTCGCCGGGGACCAGCTGCGGGCACGGCGTGTCGATGATCGGCGGCATGCCGGACATCATCCGAGTGAACCGTCACGGCGGCGTCACGCGTAGCAACCCGCGACGATTTCCCAGCGGCAGAAGGGAATTCCATCGTGTTCGACGATGCCAACAACTGGTGACGACTATCTGCGGCGGCGGCGAGCCTGGTACCAGGTCAGGCTCGCCGCCGCCGCGACCAGTGTGCCGGTGATGCCGGCACCGGACAACACGTTCGGCGCGCCGAACGTCTCCGCGCACACGCCCGCGAGCAGCAGGCCGGTGCCCTGCGCGGTCCGCAGCGCCATCACCGCGAGCCCGAATGCCTGGCCACGGCCGTGATCGGGCACCGACTGCACGAACGCGGAGCGGGCCACCATGTGGTAGGCGGAGCCGATACCGGACACGACCAGAAGGGCAACCATCACCGGTACGGAAGGGCGCAAGGCGCTCAGCACCAACGGAAGGCAGGCCGTCACGGCGAGCGGGCCGAGCAGTTGCAGGCGGCGACCCGGCAGCAGCCGGCTGATCGCCCACATGCCGACGATCGTGCCCGCCGGCCCGGCCGCGAGCAGCAGCCCGACGCCGCCCTCCGACCCCGTCACGTCCACCGCGTACGGGACCGCCAACGCCTCGATCGTCACGTAGAAACCGGCGACGCAGGCGAGCAGCACCAGGGCCCGCAGCTTCGGCGTCGTCCACACCGTCACCGCGCCCGTCACCAGCGACGGCCACCACGGCTGCACCGGGTCGCGCACGGTCGGGAACGCCGGCACCGGGCGGTCGTGCACGCCGAGCCGTACGATCACCGCCGAGATCAGGAACGTCGCCGCGTCGATCTGCAGGCCGCGGTCCGGACCGGTGGCGACGATCACCAGGCCGCCGACCACGAAGCCCAGCACCTGCGCGAACTGGTCCACCATGTCCGCCGCGCCCGTGCCGAGCACGTAGCGGTCCCCCCGGAGCACCGACGCCAGCGTCGCCGCCCGCGCCGCGCTGAACGGCGCTCCCAGTGCGTGCACGCCCACCAGGAGGCCGCACAGCAGCGGCAACGGCATCCCCGGCAAGGCCATCAGCGCCACCAGAATCGCTCGGGCCAGGTCCGTCGCCACCATCACCGTGCGGCGTGGGTAGCGGTCCGCGATGCCCGCCAGCAGCGGCCCCGCGAACAGGTCCGGCAGGTACGTCAGCGCGTACGCCAGGGCCGTCAGCCCCGGGGACTGCGTGCGGTCGAACACCAGGACCGACAGCGCCACCCGGGCGAACTGGTCGCCGATCACCGACAGCAGCTGGGCTGCGAACACGGCACGGAACTCGCGTACGGCAAAGACGTCCGAATACCGCGCCGCCTGCTGCTCGCAGACCATCCGCACCTCCCCGAGTCCGGCATTCCCTTCTACCTGACGCGGCGTCAAGGAGCCGACGCCTGTCACCCGATGAGCCCAGCCGGGTTCCGCCGCTGCTGCGACGAACGTCGTAGCGGTGCACGACCGTTGCACGGTTTGCCACATGCGCTTCTCACTTGCGCCCAGGTGCCACATGGGAAGCGCGCGTGGCGAAGCCTGCGGCTATGCGCGGAGACGCCACATGCGCTTCCCATGTGGCGTTAGCGCGCAAGTGGGAAGCGCATGTGGCGAAAGAGGGGCCTACGGCAGCTGAAGGGTGACGACCGGGGAGGCCGTGGGGGACATCGGGATCTGGAAGTGCTGGACCAGGTAGGTGCCGATCTGGTGGAACAGCGGGGCCGCCGAGGAGCCGAGCTGGGTGCCGTACTTGGGCTTGTCCAGCATGATGCCGACGACCAGGCGCGGGTTGTCGGCGGGCAGGATGCCGGCGAAGGTGATCCAGTACTTGGTCTGGCTGTAGCCGCCGCCGAGCGCGGGGTCGGGCTGCTGGGCGGTGCCGGTCTTGCCGGAGAGCTGGTAACCGGGGATCGCCGCGGGGTAGCCGGTGCCGTTCTGCAGGGAGTCCTTGGGGTCCTTCTGCATGACGGCCCGCATCATGTCCCGCACGGTCTTCGCGGTCTGCGGGCTGACGACGCGCACGGGGTCGGGCTTGGCCTCGGGCACGACGGTGCCGTCCGGCTTGGTGACGGACTTGATGATCCGGGGCGGCACGCGCAGGCCGTCGTTGGCGATGGCCTGGTACATGCCGGCCATCTGCAGCAGGGTCATCGACAGGCCCTGGCCGATGGGCAGGTTGGCGAAGGTGGAACCGGACCACTGGCTGCGGGGCGGCACCAGGCCGGGGCTCTCGCCGGGCAGCCCGATGCCGGTCTTCTGCCCGAGCCCGAACTTCGTGAGCAGGTCGACGTAGCGGTCGGCGCCGATCTTCTGCGCCACCTCCAGGGTGCCGATGTTGGACGACTTGCCGATCACGCCGGCGAAGGTCATCTGCACGTCGCCATGCCCCCACGCGTCCGTAACGGTGCGGTCGGCCATCTTGAACGACGGGGCCACGTCGATCACGCTGTCGGGCTGCTCGATGCCGTACTCGATGGCCCCGGCGGCGGTGACGACCTTGTTCACCGACCCCGGCTCGTACGGCGTGCTGACGGCGGCGTTGCCGAGCTGGTCGAGCTTGTAGTCGCCGTAGTTGTTGGGGTTGAAGCTGTCGGTGACGGCCAGCGCGTAGACCTCGCCGGTCTTGGCGTCCATCACGACCATGCTGCCGTCGGCGGCCCCGCTGGCGGTCTTGTAGGCGTCCAGCATCTTCTGGGCCTGGTACTGCACGTCGGCGTCGAGCGTGAGCTGCACGTTGGAGCCGGGCACGGCCGGCTTGCTGTCCCGGATGGTGCCGGGCAGCACCAGGTCGTTGTTGCCGTTGGCGGTGTCCACGAGCGTGGTGCCGTTGGTGCCCTTGAGGGTGTCGTCGAGGGAGTTCTCCAGCCCGATCAGACCCTGCGGGGTCTTGGCGTCCTCGCGCCAGTTGGCGTAGCCGACGACGTTGGACGCGACGGTGCCGTCCGGATAGACCCGCTGCTGCCGCGCGGAGGCGGTGATGGACGCGTACTTCTCGGTGATCGGCTTGGTCTTGACCGGGTCGGCGTCGCGCACCAGCAGCTGGTAGGTGGTGCCGACGTCGCGGATCTTGGCCAGCAGGTCGGCCGTCTTGGCCTGGTCGCCGAGCTGGGCGTGGATGAACTCGGCCAGCCGCTGGGTGTAGTCCTCGTAGCTGGTGCCGAGCTTGAGGTTCTTGTAGACGTCGGGCTCCTTGGCCCAGTCGTCCTTGACCCACTTGGGGTTGATCGACAGCGACCGGGTCTCCACGCTGAACGCCAGCTGGGTGCCGTTGCGGTCGACGATCTGCCCGCGCAGCGCCTGCTGCACGGTCAGGGTGGCCCGCTGCTGCTCGGCCAGCGCCGACAGCTCGTCGGCCTGCACGCCCTGCACCTGCACCAGCCGCACGGCGGCGACCACCAGCACGGCGACCATGAGCAGCCGGCTGAGCACGATCCGCTTGGGGTGGTTGCCGACGCCGGCGGGAGCGCCGCGGCGCGGCTTGCGCGCGGACGCCGGACGCGGTGCGGGCCCGCCACGGACGACGGGACGGGGCCGGGTGGCCGGACGTCCGCCGGCGGTGCGGTTGGCGGGCATCTAGTGGCCTCCCCCTGAGGCTGGCGGCTGACCGGTGGTGGAAGTCGTGCCGGAGTTGGCCGGCTGCCCGGACGACGGCGGCGGCGCCGACGACGAGGGCGGCGGCGTGGTGGTCGTGGTCGCGGGCACAGCGCTGCCGGTGACGCTGACCGAGCCGTCCGGGTTGACCTTGATCCGGGCCGGGTCCGGGGCCGGCACCATGCCGAGCTTGCGGGCCTCGTCGTAGAGCACCTCGGGCGACTCGCCCTTGGCCACGTCGGCCTTGAGCTGCTCGACCCGGCTGGTCAGGTCGGTGGTCTTCTGCTTGGCGTCCTCGAGCCGGTACGAGTCGGACACCGCCGAGATCGACAGGAACAGCGTGGCCAGCACGCCGGCCGCGAGCAGCGCCATCACCAGCAGCACGAACGGCGTGCGCGGCGCCAGCTTCGGCAGCCCGGACGGCGACAGCCGCAGCCACCGCTGCTTGCGGTTGGCCTTGCGGGCGTAGGCGCGCTGCGCGGCGGTGGTGCGGCCGCGGGTGGCCCTGGTCCCGGTCTGCGCCGGATCGCGCTCGATCTTGCGCTCGCCGCTGCGACGCGTCGTGCGGGTACGGGGCGTCGGGGCGCCCACCCGTGCGGGTGCGCTCATGACGCCCTCCGGATCCGCTCCGCGGCACGCAGCCGCACGGACGCCGACCGTGGGTTGTCGGCGATCTCCTGCTCGCCCGCCATCTCCGCGCCGCGGGTGACGAGCTTCAGCTCCGGGCCGTGCCCGGGCAGCTCCACCGGCAGGTCCAGCGGGCTGGTGGAGACGGACAGCTCCGTCAGCGCCCGCTTCACCAGCCGGTCCTCCAGCGAGTGGTACGACTCGACGACGATCCGGCCGCCGACGGCCAGCGCCGACAGCGCCGCCGGGATGGCCCGCCGCAGCACCTCCAGCTCGCCGTTGACCTCGATGCGCAGCGCCTGGAAGGTGCGCTTGGCCGGGTGTCCGCCGGTGCGCTTGCTGGCCGCCGGGATGACGTCGTGCAGCAGCTGCACCAGCCGCGGGCTGGTGGTGAACGGCTCCTTGGCCCGCTCGGCGACGATCGCCTTGGCGATCTTGCCGGCGAACCGCTCCTCGCCGTACTCGCGCAGGATCCGGGCCAGCTCCGCGAACGGGTAGCTGTTGAGCACGTCGGCGGCGGTCGGCCCGGTGGTCGGGTCCATCCGCATGTCCAGCGGGGCGTCCTGGGAGTAGGCGAAGCCGCGCTCGGCGACGTCCAGCTGCAGCGAGGAGACGCCGAGATCGAACAGCACGCCGTCGAGCTCGGTCACGCCCTGCTGAACCAACACCGTCGGCAACTCGTCGTACACGGCATGGACGTAACGGACCCGGTCGCCGAACTCGGCCAGGCGTCGCCCGGCCAGGGAAAGCGCCTCCGGATCGCGGTCCAGCCCGATCACGGTGAGTTCCGGGTACGCGGACAGCAGCGCGTGCGAGTGGCCGCCCAGGCCCAGGGTGCAGTCCACCATCACGGCGGGCTTGCCGGACAGTGCGGGCGCGAACAGCTCCACGATGCGGTCGAGCAGGACGGGCACGTGCTTCGCCCTCGGCTGGTCGGACATGTCGGTCACGGCCAACCCCCTTCCACACGCGGTTGCCGCTCACTCCCCTCTCGTCGGTGGGACGCCCTCTCATGGGCACTGGCGCCGTGCCGGCGTCGGATGCAGTCAGGTCCCCGCCCGCCCGTCGAACCTGGCGCCGGGGAAGGTGCGCCAGGGCCGATAGCCGAGCGGACCGAGGCCAAACGGCACCCGGGTCGGTCATGACCCCAATCTCAGAACAGTCCGGGAAGCACCTCCTCCCGGGCCTGCGCGTAGTCGTCCTCGTGCTCGTCCAGGTAGCGCTGCCAGGCCTGCGCGTCCCAGATCTCCAGGCGGGTGATCGCGCCGATCACCACGCAGTCCTTGGCCAGCCCGGCGTAGCGGCGCAGCTCGGGGGCGATGGTGACGCGCCCCTGGCCGTCCGGCCGCTGCTCGTCGGTGCCCGCGAACAGGTAGCGCTGGTATGCCCGGACCGCCTCATTGGTCAGGGGAGCCTCCGCCACCTTGCGGGCCATCTGCTCGAACTCCGCGCGTGGGAACACGTAGAGGCAGTGGTCCTGGCCCTTGGTGACCATGAGACCCCCTGCGAGCGCGTCCCGAAACTTCGCCGGCAGCGTCAGCCGACCCTTGTCGTCCAGCTTGGGGGTGTGCGTACCGAGGAACACCTCACGCCCACCTCCAACCCGAACCAAGTCCCCGGGCAGGGACCGGACCGGCGATGGGGCCCCCGTTCGCCCCACCGGCCGCCACACTACCCCACTTTCCGCCACAGTCAACGGCGACAGGCCCGGCGCGACGCGTTTTTCTCGACGGTTTCCGCAGGTAGACGCGGTGGGGGTGGGAGTGGGGCGGGATCGGGGTCACTCCACCCGGCGACACCGCCGTGATCGTCCGCGGCCCCCTCCGAGGGCCCTTCGGACCCGGGGGCGGGGGCCGGTGGGTGGTCGGGGTGGGGCATGGTGGGGACCCCGGAATGACGCCGACTCAGAGGATTACGTGGATTCCTTGGGGCGCTTCGCTCCGATTTGACACACTGCTGAGAACGCTGATGCCACGCGAGGACCTCGCGGTGGCCTTTGGAGGGCGAAGTTGACGTCGAGTACCCCGCCTGCCGCCCAGGCCGGCGTGCCTGACCAGCCGTCGGCGCTCGGTCGGCTGCACGACACCGCGCAGCGGATCGCGGCCAACGTCGAGCACGTGCTGGTCGGCAAGCCCGAGGTGGTGCGGATCGCGCTGGTCACCCTGCTGGCCGAGGGCCACCTGCTGGTGGAGGACGTGCCGGGCGTGGGCAAGACCTCGCTGGCCAAGGCGCTGGCCCGGTCCATCGACTGCACGGTCAGCCGCGTGCAGTTCACGCCGGACCTGCTGCCCAGCGACATCACCGGCGTCTCGATCTTCAACCGCAACAGCAGCGACTTCGAGTTCCGGCCGGGCCCGGTGTTCGCCAACATCGTGGTCGGCGACGAGATCAACCGCGCCTCCCCGAAGACGCAGTCGGCGCTGCTGGAGTGCATGGAGGAGCACCAGGTCACCATCGACGGGCAGACCTACCCGCTGGGCTCCCCGTTCATGGTCATCGCCACCCAGAACCCGATCGAGATGGAGGGCACGTACGCCCTGCCGGAGGCGCAGCGGGACCGCTTCACCTGCCGGGTGTCCATCGGCTACCCGGACCCGCAGGCCGAGCTGGCCATGGTGGACGAGCACGCCGGCCGGGACCCGCTGGAGGACCTGCAGCCCGTCTCGGACGCCGAGCAGGTCAGGCAGCTGGTCGGCGCGGTCCGCACGGTGCACCTGTCGCCGGAGATCAAGCGGTACGCGGTCGAGCTCGTCTCCGCCACCCGACGGCTGCCGGAGCTGCGCTTGGGCGCCTCGCCGCGGTCGACGCTGCACCTGGTGCGCGCGGCGCGGGCGCAGGCGGCGCTGGCCGGCCGCGAGTTCGTGGTGCCGGACGACGTGCACGCGGTCGCGGTGCCGGTGCTGGCGCACCGCCTCGTGCTGACAGCCGAGGCGCTGGCCGCGCGGCGTTCGCCGGCCGACCTGATCCGCAGCGTGCTGCAGCGCGTCGTGATCCCGCACGGCGGCGGCAACGGCCAGGTGTCCCAACCACTGGCCGCGCCCAACGGCCGCTGGTTCGGGACGCGGCAAGGGCGTTGATGAAGGTGCTCGCCGGACTGACGACCCGCGGACGCTGCCTGATGGCGGCGGGACTGGCGGCGGGCGTCTGTTCCCTCGTGCTCAACGAACGCGACCTGCTGCGCATCGCGGTGTTCGTGGTGGCGTTGCCCGTGCTGGCCGCGGTGCTGACGTCGCGCTCCCGGGTGGGGCTGTCCGCCACCCGGACCGTGCTGCCGGACCGGGTGCCCGTCGGCTCCACCGCCGAGGTCCGCATCGACATCCGCAGCGACGGCCGGCTGCCGACCGGCGGCCTGCTGCTGGAGGACGGCGTGCCGTACGCGCTGGGCAGCCGGCCCCGCTTCGTGCTGGAGCGGCTGCCCCGGCACCACCAGGTGCCGCTGCGCTACCAGCTGCGGCCGGTTCTGCGCGGCGTCCAGCACGTCGGCCCGCTGCTGGGCCGCATCACCGACCCGTTCGGCATGGCGGAGTTCGATCGCGAGCTCGCCGGCAGCACCCGGCTGGTCGTGGTGCCCCGCGTGCACCAGCTGACCGGACTGCCCGGCGGCGCCGGCATGGGCGCCGGCGAGGAGGGCGCGGTCCGGCTGCGGTCGGGGCAGGGCGAGGACGACGCCGTGGTGCGGCAGTACCGGCATGGCGACGACCTGCGCAAGGTCCACTGGCGGTCGTCGGCCCGTCGCGACGAGCTGATGGTGCGGCTGGAGGAGAAGCCGTGGCGGGGCGGCACCACCGTGCTGCTCGACCACCGCTCGGCCGCGCACCGCGGCACCGGACCGACCAGCAGCCTGGAATGGGCGATCTCGATGACCGCCAGCGTCTGCCTGCATCTGCACCGCCAGGGGCACCAGGTGCGGCTGGTGACCGAGGACGGCAAGGTGCTCGCCGGCGGCTTCGCCGACGCCGGGCACAGCGACGTGGTCGTGCTGGACGCGCTGGCGGCGCTGCACTCCTCGCACCACCGGGACCTGGTGTGCGGCGGCGACCCCGGCAACGGGCAGGAGCTGATCGCCATCCTCGGCGCCGCCAACCCGGTGGCCGCCACCGAGCTCATGCGGCTGCGGCCGCGCGTCACCCGCAGCCTCGCGGTGATGCTGGACGTGACGGCGTGGGCGCCGGGCGCCGACACCACCGTGGCGACCGAGATGACCGAGGCGGCCAGGCTGCTGCGCGGCTCCGGCTGGGGCGTGGTGATCGCCAAGCCGGACATGCCGATGGGCGTGGTGTGGTCGGAGCTGTGCCGGGCCGGCACCCGCGGCGGCGCGATCACCGTCGCCGAAGGGGGGATCTCCTGATGACCATGGCGGACGTGCAACCGCCGCGGCACCGGACCCGGCAGCCGGCGCCGCCGCCGGCCGAGCCGGCGTGGACGCTGCCGATGACGCCGGTCGCCGCCGGCTTCGCCGTGCTGGCCGCGGCGACCGCGCTGTCCGGGGTCGTGCAGGGCACGCTGTGGCTGTTCTACCTGCTGATCGCGATCGGCCTGATCGTCGGCACCGGCATGCTGCTGCGCTCGCTGCGGCTGTCGCCGCCGGTGGTCGCGGTCGGCGAGCTGTTCGCGCTGCTGTGCCTGGTGACGATGTCGTTCAGCACCAACGGGATCCTGCTCATCCTGCCCGGCCCGGCCGCGCTGGGCGACATCGCCGACGTGCTGGGCCGGTCGGTCACCGCGGTGCAGACCGAGGTGCCGCCGGTGCCCGCGGACCAGCCCATCCTGTGTCTGATCGTGATCGCCATCGGCCTGGTCGCGGTGGTCGTGGACATGCTCGCCGTCGAGGCGAAGGCGCCGGCCGCGTCCGGGCTGGTGCTGCTGTGCGTGTACGCGGTGCCGGCGTCGCTGGCCGACGAGATGCTGCCGTGGTGGAGCTTCGTGCTCGGCGCGGCCGCGTTCGCCACCCTGCTCGCCGTGGACGGCCGGGCCAAGCACAAGGCGTGGCGCGGCCGGCGGACCGGCCTGCCCGGCTACGCCCAGGGCACGCCCAGCCACGAGGCGAGCAGCGTGGTCCTGGTGTCGGTGGTGCTGGCGCTGATCGTCGGCTCCACCTTCACCGTGATCGGCACCGTTGGCCGGCTGCCCGGCGCCGCCGGCGGCGGCGCGGCCGGCGGGCCGTTCGGGCTCAAGCCGTACACGAAGCTGGAGGGTCTGCTCACCGGCCAGGTCAACGTGGAGTTCTTCCGCGTCACCGGGCTGAAGTCGGAGGAGTACCTGCGGCTGGTGACGCTGGATCGGTACGTGGACAACGAGGGCTGGCAGGTCGGCACCCCGATCACCAGCGGCGACCAGCTCGGCCAGCACATCATGGACACCAGGCCGGCCGGCGGCCCGGTCAGCACCATCACCATCCAGCCCAACCAGTTCGAGGACCAGTGGGCGCCGGTGTTCGGGCAGCCGGTGTCGGTGAGCGGGCTGGGCTCGGAGTGGCGCTGGGACCCGACGGCCCAGACCGTGTGGGCGCCGGGCACGCAGCAGTACGGCAGCTACATCGAGCACGCGCAGCTGGCCGTGCCCACCGCCGAGCAGCTGCGCGCCGAGGGCGTCGTCGACCAGTCGCGGGTCGACCCGCGGTACCGGCAGCCGGTCCAGGTCGACTCCCGGGTCAAGAACCTGATCAACCAGGTGACCGGCAACCTCGGCTCCACCTTCGACAAGGTGCGGGCGCTGACCCGGTACCTCAACAGCGGCGAGAACGGCTTCAAGTACAGCCTGGACGCGACGCCGCAGGACCCGAAGGCGTCCAAGCTGGACGACTTCCTGTTCAACACCAAGTCCGGCTTCTGCGAGCAGTACGCGACCGCGCTGGCCGCGATGACCCGCTCGATGGGCATCCCGACCCGGGTGGCGATCGGCTTCACGCCGGGCGTGCCGTACAACGGCGACCCGAACGTCCGGACGATCACCGGCGGGGACGCGCACGCCTGGGTCGAGATCAACTTCCCGGACTACGGCTGGATCCGGTTCGACCCGACGCCAGCCACCCCACGGGTGATCCCGCCGCCGTACATGGACGACAACTCCTCGGCCGGCGGCCCCGACGACCTGCCCAGCACCAGCGGCTCCGCCGGGCCGACGAGCACCACCGCCGCCAAGCCGACGACGTCGTCCTCGGCCGCCGCGGCGAGCACGCAGACCGACGGCGAGACGTCGCTGCTCAACCCGACCGCGCCGCCGGTGTGGCTGACCGGGACGCTGCTCGTGCTGGCGCTCGTGCTGACCTTCCTGCTCCGCGGGCGTCGGTCGCCCACACTGCGGCTGCCGCGCTGGATTCCGCCCGGGCGGCTGCTGCCGGCGGTGGTCGGCGGCTGGGTGCTGGTCGTGCTGCTGCTGTCCTCGTACCTGTCGTGGTGGCTCACCGGATTCCTGGTGCTGGCCCTGATCTGCGCCGCGCCGGCCTCGGTCCGGGCGTGGCGACGGCGTCGGCGGCTGCACCAGATCGCCGCGCTCGGGGCGGACGCCGCCGCGGCCGCGTGGGCCGAGGTGATCGCGGAGTCGGTCGACCGCGGCACCACGGTGCCGCCGACCGAGACCGTCAGGGCTACGGGCCGCCGGCTGGCCCGCGAGCACGAGCTGGACGAGCCCGGCCGGGAGGCGCTGCGTCAGGTGATCACGGCCGTCGAGGGCTCGTGGTACGGCGGCCGCGAGACCGCCGATCCCACGCTGGTGTCGGCGGTGGCGGAGCTGCGGGCCAGCATGCACCGGACCGCGCCGCTGGCGTTCACGGCCCGGGTGCTGCCCCGCTCGGTGGTCAACCGGCGTTAGTTCCGGCCCGGTGGACGTGGTCGGAGATGCGCGTGGCCAGCTCCGACCACAGCGGCCGGGGGACGCTGTGCCCCATGCCGGGGATGATCACCAGCTCGGCGCCGGGGATGGCCTCGGCGGTGGCCCTGCCGCCGCTGACGTCGCACATGCGGTCGGCGTCGCCGTGGATCACCAGGGTCGGGGTCCTGACGGCCCGCAGCCTCGGCGTCAGATCGCCCGTCACCACGGCGGCGACGCCCTGGCGCATCATCGCCTGCGGGTCGTAGCCGCGGTCGTAGTACCGGCCGCCACGCTCGGCGACCTCCGCCGGGTCGTGCGGGAAGGCCGGTGAGCCGAAGATCGGCAGGGCGTGGACGTACCAGTCGATGTAGGCCTGGCGGTCGTCCCCGGGCTGGGACCCGATCTCGGCGAAGACCCCCATGTCGGCCTGGCCGACCGCACGGCTGCCGGTGGTGGACATCATCGACGTCAGCGAGCGGACCCGCTCCGGGTGCTCGATCGCCGTGAGCTGGGCGATGTAGCCGCCCATCGAGGCCCCGACGAGGTGCGCGCCGTCGATGCCCAGCACGTCGAGCAGCCCCAGCGTGTCGCCGACCATGTCCGCCAGCGAGTAGGCGGCGCTGGAGAAGTCACCCGCCAGCGCCGCCATCACGTCGGCCTGCCCGTGGAAGTGCGTCGACCGGCCGGCGTCCCGGTTGTCGAACCGGATCACGTGCAGGCCGCGGTCGACCAGCTCCCGGCAGAACCCCTCGTGCCAGCCGATCATCTGGGCGTTCGCGCCCATGATCAGCAACACCGGCGGGTCCGCCGGGTCGCCGAATCGCTCGTAGCAGATCTGGATGTGGTCGGGACCGACGTCGTGTGCGAGCTGTTCCCCCGCTGTCATGGCGGCAGGGTAGGCCCGTCAGCCGTGCGCGGAGGCGAAGCCGGTGGCAACCCAGCCCTTTGGGGTGTTGTGCATCTCGAAGCCGTAGGCGAGGGAGCCGGGGTCGTTGCCGTGCAGCTTCTTCACGGACTCCCAGGAGTGGTCGTCGGGCTCGTCCGGCCGGTACGGGGCCGACCACCAGGACGGCGTCCGCGGGCCGTCGCAGCTGCGGTGGCCCCAGAAGGTCACGGACCGGGTCTGGTCGGTGAAGACCGTCTTGTTCGTGTCGTCGATCGTCCACCAGTCCTGGCAGTTCGGACTGCCGGCGGCCGCGGCGCCGGTGAACGCGAGCCCGCAGGCGAGGGTTGCCGCGGAGATCAGCGCGATACGACGGGTCGTGGTCATGCGCACCCCCATGTCATGATCACCACGACCGTATCCGATTTGTCCGTTATGTCAACCCATCCGCGAGTCCCGCTCTCGGGCAGGCCGAAATACGGTTTCGGGCACACGTCCGCCGAGGGGGGCGGCGTGTCGGTGGCATGCCCCCCGCGAGTCCCGCTCTCGGGCGCCTCGGCGAGTTCCGCCCTCGGGCATTTTCCAGCGTGGTTGCGTAAGCGGGTGGGCCCGAGGACGGAACTCTCCAGCCCGAGAGCGGGACTCGCGGAAACGCTAAGGGCCCCCTCGGGGAGGGGGCCCTTGAAGCGGGTGGAGGTCGAAGGGATGTGTCGGGGTCACTCCTCTTCGAAGCGCTTGCGGAAACGATCTTCCATGCGCTGCGCGAAGCCGGAGCGGTGCGGGGTGCCGCCGGACTGCCCGGAACCCTCGGCGGAGGCGCCGCCGCCCTTGGTCAGTGTTGTCAGTGTCAGCAGAGCACCGACGAACATGACCAGGAAGCCAAGCACGCTGACAATCGGGATGCTGGCGAGCTTGAGCGGCACGATCACACCGAATACGAGCAAAGCCACACCAACAAGGAAGGCGACGATGCCGTACAGCCTGCGCCGTCGGGACGGCCGGCGGAGACGAGCACCACGCACAGTGGAGGCGAACTTCGGGTCCTCAGCGTAGAGCGCACGCTCGATCTGGTCGAGCAGTCGCTGCTCGTGCTCGGAGAGTGGCATGACTCCTCCTCCGGCACAGTGGGGTCGCGGGCGCCAGGGTCTCGGTTGCCGCCGAACCCGGCGGACGCCCACTTTGGGGCGTCACCAACCAGGATACGATCCGCGAGGCTTGTCCACTAGCCGGTCGGGCCGCCAGAAGCGGTGGCGTCAGGCACGATCATCCACTAGGGGTAGCGGCCGGCCCCACCGGCGCCCCCTCGGACGGCCGTTCACTGCCCGCGCAGCCACCGCGGCGCCACCATCAGGGCACCGGCCCCGACCAGCGCCAACACCGCCAGCAGCACGATCATTCCCGGGCTCGGCGGCGGTGAGTCGCCCGCGGGCGCGGGATTGTCTCGGTCGGCGTAGCTGCCGTGAAGACCCGTGCCCCGCGATGGCGATCCGGGCAGCGTCAGTACGTATCTCTGTGTCACCGAGGGCGGGGGTGCGCCGGCACCCTTCCGCCCTTCGAGGGATTGTTGGTACGGCCGGGTGGCGTGGTCGGGCGACGCCGCGGCGGGCGCGGCGACCAGTGCCGCCGCGACGGCGGCGGCCGCGAGTGCGTGCACGGTCTTCGACCTCCTGGCGAGTTCGTTGGCGCGCCGGTCGCGGGGTGCAGGGCACCGCGACCGGCGGCTGCGATGACTGTGCGTGACGAGACGGTGGCGGACAAGAGTGTCCGTTGACCGGGCGGAGCGTTCCCCGTCGATCAGGGCCTTCCGCCGTGCACCGCGGCCACCTACGGTGAACATTCACACGCCGTTCACACCCTGCGAACGCCCTGGGACGGATGAGCACCGAGTCGACACCCCCGCCACCCGAACTCGACGCCACCCTCGTCGAGGCCCTGCGCTACGGCCCCTTTCCCCGCGCCCTGCGCACCGCCATCGCGCACCGCGGCCTGTCGCTGGCCCGGCTCGGCGCCCACCTGGACCGGATGGGCGTGCACGTCGGCCAGTCCACCCTCAGCTACTGGCAGCGCGGCCTGCGCCACCCCGAGGTGCCGCGCGCGCTGTCCGCGTTACGGGCGCTGGAACGGGTTCTGACGCTGCCGCCGGACTCGCTGGTGGTGCTGGTCGGCCCGCGCACCCGCCCGGCGCCGGACCGCCAGCCGGTCGGCTCGTTCGGCGAGTTCGGCTCACTCTGGTCGGCGTCCGACGCGCTGCTGAGCGAACTGGACGTGCCGCAGGAGTCCATCGTGTGCAACGGCGAGCTGCGCATGCTCTCCGTGCACGACATGATCACGATCGACCAGCACCGCTGCCAGCGCGCGTCCACGACGCGGATGGTGGTGCAGGCCAACAACGCCGGCCCGGACCGGTACATCGCGATGTTCCACGCCGACGACGGCAGCTCAGTGGAGACGTACGTGGTGCGCACCGCGGAGGGCTGTCGCACCGGGCGGATCCGACGGCACCTCGAGTCGTCCACGATGGTGCTGGAACTGCTGTTCGACCGCCGGCTCACCGAGGGCGAGCGGCACGTGTTCTGCTTCAGCCTGCACAACGAGCCGGCCCGGCCGACGCCCGGCACCAACCGCACCTTCCGCGAGCCGTCCGGCGAGTACCTGCTGCAGATGGCCTTCCACCGCAAGGCGATGCCGGCCCGCTGCACCAGCTACTTCCGGCTGCGGGAGGACACGGAGCCGACCCAGTCCGAGGATCTGGTGTGCGGCATCGGCGGCGTCGCCAGCGCCTACTTCTCCCGCGTCGGCCGCGGGCTCGCGGGGATCGCCGTCGACTGGGACTAGGGACCTTGGACCCTTGACGATGATCAACCGGCCGATAGGTTCCGGGCATTGCCGGTGAACGTCAAGGACCTTTACTCATGCGGACGAGAGTTGTCGTCGGGGCGGCGGCCGTCGCCGTCCTGCTCGTGATCGGCGTGGCCGTGTACCTGTTCTCCCCGCCCCGGCAGGTCGCCGGCACCTCGATCCCCGTCGCCGGGCCACCGATCATCGGCGGCGCCACCTACGTGACCACCACCAGCACCGCCGCGCCGACCACCACGACCACCGCCGCTTCCTCCTCGACGACGACCGCCAAGCCGACCTCGGCCGCCAGCATCGCGCCGCCACCCCCGGCCGCTCCCCCGGCCGCCCCTCCGCAGCAGGCGAACCCGAACGCCTCCGGCCAGATCACCTTCTACGGCGCGGCCGACAACGACCCGCCCGGCAGCCGGGAAATCGCCTTCCCCGACGTGATGCACGGCCGGGCCGGCGGCACCGGCACCTTCGATGACCCCATCACGTTCGCCGCCCAGCAGGGCAGCTTCAAGCCCGGCACCAAGATCTACGTGCCCGACGTGCGGCGGTACTTCATCCTCGAGGACACCTGCGCCAACTGCGCCGGCTCGCACGTCGATCTGTGGGCCGGGGCCGCGACCGACCGCGGCATCGTGAAGTGCGAGGACTCCCTGACCCGCAACGGTTCCCGGCCGTACCAGGTCAACCCGCCGGCCGGGTTGGCGGTGTCGCCGGGAGATCTGTACCAGAACGGCCACTGCTTCCGGGGCTGACGAACAGCAGGTGCCGGCCGTGCCGGCACCTGCTGTTCACTCACCGCACGGTGATCGCGAAGGTGGTCGTCGTGTTCTTGATGTCCTGCGCGTTGTCGCACAGCCGCAGGTCGTGGAACGTCACCGAGCCGACCGCCGGGCCCTGTCCCGGCTCCGGGAGCTCGTTGGCCCACAGTCCGAAGCCGGACTTGGCGTCGAACGCGTCGCCGCTGCGGTGGGCGCCGCTGATGGAGACGTGGTCGAACTCGGTGTCGGTGATCGGGTACGCCGGCTGGCCTCCGATGTAGTCGGTCTGGAACATGATGCCGCTGTACGTCGGGTCGACGATGTCCACATCGGACACCCGGATGGCCCGGAACGCGTTGGTGGCGGAGAAGACCCAGACCGCCGGGAAGGTCTGCGCGCCCCAGAAGTGGCCGCCGGCCCGCACGACGGAGAAGTTGCGCAGGGCGGTGGTGTCCGGGCCGAAGTCCCGCATCGTCACGCCGAAGTTCAGCGAGCTGATGGTGACGCCGCTGCCGGCGAGGGTGTCGGCGACGACCACGTCCCGGAAGGTGTCGGCCTGGCCGCCGTAGACGGCGACGCCGGCGGCCCGCCACGGGGTCAGCGCGGTGAGGTGCTCGAACAGGTTGTCACGCTGGTCGCCGTTGTGCAGGTCGGTGGCGGCCCACAGCGCGAAGCTGTCGTCGCCGGTGCTGCGCGCCTCGTTGTTGACGACGTGGTTGCCGGTGCTGCCGTTGGTCAGGTTGACGCCGTCGGCCATCAGGTCCCGCGCCCGCGAGTTGGACACGGTCAGGTTGTGCACGTTGGTGCCCCACACCATGACCACGCTGTGCTCGACCCACACGTTGTCGATGCTGATATCGGACACGTTGGCGAGGTCGAAGACGCGGCCCTGGCCGTCCAGCCGGGTGTCGTAGTCGCCGAAGTAGGAGAAGCCGGCGAAGCTGGACCCGTTGGCGGAGCTGTCGATCCGGAAGCCGACGTCGACATTGGTCCGGTCCTGCGGGGCGAAGAACCGCGTGAACCACGGGCCAGCCCCGACGATCTTGACGGCGGTGCCGGAGACAGTGAACTTGTCGGTGGTCTGGTAGTCGCCCGCAGGCAGATAGACGCCGGTGTAGGCGCCGGTGATGTCGGTGCGGACCCTGTCCAGCGCGGCCTGCACGTCCTGCTGGGTGAAGCCGGCGGGCGTGACGTAGTGCGCCGGATCGGGGTTGGCGACCGGCGCGACCCGCTCCAGGCTGACGAAGTCGATGGCGTAGCTGGCGGTGTTGGCGGCGTCCTTCTGCAGGCGGATCTTGCTGCCGGCCGGCACGGTGGTGCCGAGCAGCAGGTTGGCCTCGTCGTAGATGTGCCGCGCCGGGCCGGCGGCGGGGTCGTTGCCGGGCGACGCCTCCGGGCCGTACAGCCAGGCGTACTTGGGGTTCAACGTGATCGGCTTGAGGAACTTGCCGTTCACGTAGACGTCCAGAGTGGACTCCGTGCCGTCCGGAACGGAGAACCGGGTGACCAAGGTGTTGGTCGGCTCCTCGGTGGTGAACTCGACGGAGGCGCCGGTCTGGTTCAGGGTCACGGCCCGGCGGCCGGACGCTTCGCCGGCGAGGTCGCCGATCGTCCGGTTGGGACCGACAACCGCGGCGCCGCCGCGGAGCACGCCGTTCTCCGCCTCGTAGGTGTGGTACGGCATCGCCGCGCCGCGACCGACGTACAGGTCCTGGCTGGCGACGTTGTTGGCCCGCTTGATGGCGACTTCGTTGCCGTCGTTGGAAAGCTCGGTCTTCACGGTGTAGCGGCCGTCGGCGGCGGCCCGCCACTTGCCGAGGTGAACCGTGGCCGACGCGCCGGGGGTGAGGGTGCCGATGTGCACGCCGACCAGCACCGTCTGGAACCGGCCGGTGTACGCGTCGGTGATCGTGACCTTGACGGTGTGACCGCCCGGGGTTGACGGCCGCGTGCCCTGGTTCTTCAGCGTGGCGACGAAGTCGACGAGGTCGCCGGCGGCCGGCTCGTCCGGCGTGGGGCTGACCGCGGCGACCAGGTCCGAGCTGGCCACCGGGGCGACGACCAGCGGCGACGGGGCGGTGAAGGCGTTGTTGGTCTCGTCCTTCTCGATGATCCGGTTGGCCTCGTCGACCTTGGCGGTCAGCCGGTACGAACCGGCGTCGTGGCGGCCGATCCTCGCCGAGACCGTCGCGGACGCGCCGATCGCCAGCGGCCCGACCTGGGCGGTGCCGACCTTGGTCGTGCCCAGGTAGAAGCCGACGTTGGTGGTGGCGCTGGTGGCGAGCTGGCCGACGTTGCGCACGGTCGCGGCGGCCGTGACGTCGTCGGTCTCGATCGGCGTGCCCGGCGTCCAGGCCGTGTCGGTGACGGTCAGGTCGGGGTTGGGCGACGGCGTGCCGAAGACGCCGAACTCGGCGATCTGGCCGCCGCCGGAGCCGGTGTTGGCGGTGATCTTCAGCTGCACGTCGGCGACGCGGGCGGTCACCGGGATCGTCACGGTGTTGCCGGTGGCCGGGTCGAAGGCGTACGGCGTGGCGGCGACGAGGCCGGTGAAGCCGGCGGCCTCCTGGTCGCGGCCGAGGACCTCGATGGTCTGGGTGCGGGCGCCCCAGTCGGTGGAGGGGTTGAGCCGCAGCACGATCGACGTGACGTCGGCGTTGGAGCCGAGCGACACGGTGAGTGTGTTGGGGAAGCTGTTGCCGGCGGCCTCCCAGTAGGTGGTGGGGTCGCCGTCGTCGGCGTTGCTCGCGGCGAAGTTGCCGATCACCGAGGACGCGGTGATCGGCTTGCCGAGGGCGAGGTTGGTGGCGTCCGCCGCGGCGGCGCTGTTGAGGGCGGGGAACGCGGCCGGACCGCTCGCGAGGAGCAGTCCGGCCGCGGTCAGCGCGGGCAGTACTCTTCCGAGGAGCATCAGGGGTGCCAATCTGCCGAATTTGCGCCAGGTTGGCCGCAATTCTGCGTCATGATGTCAAGAAGTTGCAGCTCCGAGACGCCGATTGCCGGCAGGGTGTGCCCGTTCAGCCCCGGGCCAGGGCGAACACGTGCAGGGAAGGTGTGCCCGCCGTAGCCGAGCCGCTCACGGTCGGTAGCCGGACGGTCTTGGTGGTCTTGCCGGCCTGCAGCGGCACGCCCACGTAGTAGACGTCCGCCGCGTGCTGGTAGGTCGTGTTGCCCGGGCGGTTCTGGTACGCGGCGGCGATCGCCACGTCACCGCTGCCGCCCCACCAGTCGGAACTGGACAGCGTGAAGTCCTGGGTGCTGCCGTCCGTGTAGGTGATCGTTCCGGTGCCGCTGGCCGGGCCGTAGGTCGCGGTCACCAGGAACCCCAGGGTGTTGCCGGATCCGTTCAACGCGATCGTCTGTCCATTGGAGACGGTGTTGTCGGCCGAACCGGTTCCCGCCTGCGACGGCCAGGTGAAGGTCAGGCCGCCGTGGCTGACCGTGCCGCCGGCCCGCGCCCCGGCGTTGGCCAGCGCGGTCGCGGACATGCTCGCCCCGCCGCCGTCGATGTCGCCGGGGTTGGTGTTGTTGTCCGCGGTGACGCCGACGTTGTTGTAGGTGGCGGACAACGAGCCGGCGACGGTGGCCTGGTCCAGGCCGATCCGCACCGGCCCGAAGTGCTTGGCCGAGTTCGCCGCCGTACCCGTGACCTGGGCGAACGGCAGGGAGGTGAACGGATCGGCGGTCTTCTCGATCAGGTACTTGTGGCCCGTGGCGGTGTTGACCGTGAACTGGTTGGCGGTCGTCGGCGCGACCACCGTGGCCCCGGTGTTGGCGTCGATCACCTGGACCGACTGTCCCGACCAGGGGCTGCGGACCGCCATCGCCGCGTTGTCGCCGGCCTCCAGCACCACAGTCACCGGCACACCGCCGCGCACCTGCACGTCGACCCTGCTGTTGTGCTGCACCGAAACCGTGCCGTCGCCGTCCCAGTCCGCCGGCCAGGCCGGCGCGATCCGCAGCAGCCCGTCGTAGTCCTGCGCCAACGCCTCGTTCATGCTGGCCGCGACGATGCCGGTCTCCTCGTTGTACGGCTCGTCGCCGACCGTGCCGAACAGGCTGGCCATGCCCGACGGATACAGCTGGTACTTCTTGACGTTGTCGACCAGGTTGGCCTTGACCTCGCCGGCCAGGTCCAGCCGGGCCGCATACAGGGCGTCGTAGTCCCAGTCGGCGTTGTTCCGGAACAGCCGAGCGTCGTAGCTGCGCTTGGCCAGCGCGGTCAGCGTGCCGGAGTTGTCGCCGATCACGCCGTACGAAAAGGTGGCCTCCAGGTCGAGGTTCTCCCCGTTGTGCAGCTCCGCCGCCGGCTGCGTGGAGAACGCGATCACGTCCTGGCCGCCGGCGTCGGCGTCAGCCGTCAGCACCTGCTTGTGGGTGGCCGCGTCGGTACGCGGCAGCGGCGGGATCTTCTGTTGCGCCGCTTGGAGTTGTGCCACGAACGACTGGTCCGTGTTCAACGTCTGCGCCGCCGAGACGACCACCGGGAACAACGCCTGCATGGCGAGGATGTCCGTGACCGGGTCCGTCACGTTCCACTGCGTCTCATGGGCGTTCGCGGTGGTGTGCAGCCGGCCGTCCGCGCCGGTCTTGGCGTACGACAACAGGAACTGCGCGGCCGCCTTCATCAGCGGATAGCCGTTCTGCAGGAAGGACTGGTTGCGGTTCTGCTGGTACGTCTGCCAGATCCACAGGCTGACCTCGGCGCCCGTGGACAGGTTCAACGAGTTGTACGACGGCGCGATCGTCGAGTCGCAGGAGGCGTTGTTCGCCGCGCTGCCGCCGCCGTAGTAGCCGTTTCCGTTGAACCGCATCGTTTCCGGGACGCAGGCGCCGGTCGTCCCCGGCACGTGTTGCTGCGTCCAGGACTGAATGTTGGCCAGGTTGGACGTGTACAGGTTGAAGAACGGGGTGTTCAGCGCCGGCACGCCCGAGCTGAGGTTCGCCGCCAGCTGCATCCGCAGGTTCCAGAACCAGTAGTCGGCCGGCACCCAGTCCTGCGTGTCCTGGGAGAACGCGAACAGGTCCGCCACGCCGGCCTGCGTGCCCGGGTACTGGCCGCGGTTGAGACTGGCCTCCTGGTAGAGGTAGATCGTCCGCAGGTTCTCCAGGTACTGCCCGGATCCGTCGGCGGAGTTGACCTCCATCAGGTTCGCGCCGGCCCAGAAGTTGTGCCACCAGTTCAGATGGCCGGTGTCCACACCGGACGCCGTCGCGTCGTTGCCGATCAGCTGCGCGGCGGTGCTCGGCGCATTGCCGCCCGTCCAGTGCGGCGCCCCGACGACGACCCGGAAGGTGCCGTCGGCGTTGGGGTTGAAGGAAACCTTGACCGTCTGGCCGTTCACCACGGTGCTGGTGGCGTTGCGGCCACCGGCCGTGACCGCGAGCAGGCTGCCGAAGGTCTGCCCGGTGCCGCCCGTCGGGTTGTCCACCCACGTCTCGGCCAGTGTGCCGGTCGCGCCCGAGGCCTGCGCCTGCGGCGACCGTCCCGACCACAGGTTGCCCTGCGCCGTCTGGACGCTGTTCGGGTCCGCGCCCGCGACGTCGACGACCAGTTCGTCCTTGTCGGCCCGCACGTAGATGCGCGCGGTCAGGCCGCCGCCGGTCTCCGTCAGCACGCCGTCGTACAGGTCGAGATGCGCCGCGAAGTCCGCGGCCGAGGTCAGCCTGGCCAGGCCCGGAATCGTCACCTGGCCCGGGGATTTGCGGTCCGGGAACGTGTCGTCCCGGTTCAGCTGGGCGGTGAAGCCACCGGCGGCCCACACCGCCGCGCCCAGCGCCCCGTTCCCCAGCGGCAGGGACTGGGTGGCGGCGCTGTTCGGCGCGCCGAGCACGATGTTCGAGCGGCTGACCACGGCGTGGCGGTCGATCTGGAAGGCCCCGTTCTGCCACGCCGTGGTCAGCGTGGCGGCGTGGGCGTCGGTCGGGGTTGCGAGGCCGGCTACGGTCAGGGTGGTCGCCACGAAGGCGACTCGTAAGCGGCTGCTGGTGGGCACCGTGTCTCCCTTGACAGGTGGACAGCAATCATCGGATGTATAGCCGCAATTAGTGGACAACAACCCGCAAGGACGTGTCAACGGCTGGAGATGCTGGCCGCCTGGCGTGGACACAAGCGTGGGTCGCCGATGTAGCGCAGGCCGCTGCCGGCCGGCCGGGGCAGGTCCTCGGAGGTTTCCGCGCCACGTGGGACGGCCACGACGCCTCGACGCGGCGTCACTGATCAGGCCGGCACCAGTTCCTTCCGCTTCCGCCGCGGCCGGGTCAGCGCGCGCCGGCACGGTGTCTCCACGTACTCGTACAGCACCCACGCCAGCCCCAGTGACACCGCGAAGATGCCGGTCACCACGAACAACTCCGCGGTGCTGCCCAGACGCACCAAACCCGGCGCGGCTCGGCGCACCACGCGGATCACCATCAGGTGGATCATGTAGAACGCGAAGGAGAGCTCGCCGAGGCGGACCATGCGCGGGGAACGCCAGAACGACGGCTCCTCGCGGAGGTCGGCCATGGCGGCGGCCGGGATGAGCACGCCGATGCCGATGATCGTCGCCACCGAGAACCCGTACTCGCCGGGCCACACCGGCACCAGGAAGTAGCTGATCAGCATCACACCGAGGGCGATGTCCAGCCGCGGACCGCGCCAACTGCCGAGCGCGACCAACCGGGCCAGGGCCACGCCGAGGGTGAACTCGCCGATCCGGGCGGCGGGGAAGGCCTGGAGCCACTGCAGCGACAGTTCCCGCTGCAGGAACGCCGGAGTGATCACCAACGCCACGCTGACCAAGGCGAACACGACCGCGCCGCGCGAGGAGAGCCGCCGGGCCAGCGCGCCCCAGACCGGGAACGTCAGGTAGAAGAAGGCCTCGCACGCCAGCGTCCAGCTGACGGTGTTCAACGACTGCTGCTGGCCGGGGATCCACGAGTGGATCAGGAACAGGTTGGCCAGGAAGCTGCCGGGGTCGGGCACGCCGTAGAAGTTGTCGGGCCGGGCCAACTGCCCGAGCGTCACGGCGAGCAACACCGCGAGCAGCGCCGTCACCACGTGCACCGGGTAGATCCGGGCCAGCCGGCGCCGCCAGAACCGCACCGGGCTGTCACCGGGCCGGGCCGACCACATCAGCACGAAACCGGACAGCACGAAGAAGAACGACACCCCGATCTCACCCGCACCGAACAGCAGCGACGCCACCTTCGCCCCGGCGCTGGCCGGATCGAGCATCGACGCGACCACGATGTGCAGGCAGAACACCAGAAAGGCGGCGGCCCAGCGCATTCCGGTCAGTGACGGCAGGTCGGCACGGGTGATCGTCACGGGAATGCATACGCCTCTCGAACGGGTGATGGTTCGCCGCCAACATACGTCACGTCTCCGATGACTCCTCACCGTGTGTGCGCGACGGTTGAACAGCCGGTGTCCCCGCGATGAACGGATCCAGCCATGACGCACCTGCCAGCCACCGCCCGTAGTCAGCACGAGAGCCACGACAGCTGGAATCTCGTCGCCCGCGGGGAGACGCCGACACAGCGGCTGGACCGCAACTACGCCGAGCTGCTGCAGGAGATCCGGGTCGCGCAGACCGGGGTGCAGCTGCTGCTGGCGTTCCTGCTGTCGCTGGCGTTCACGCCGCGCTTCGGCTCGCTGAGCGAGTTCGACCGCGGCGCGTTCGTCGCCAGCCTGGTGCTCGGCGCGGCGGCGACGGCGCTGCTGATCGCGCCCGCCCCGGTGCACCGGCTGGTGTTCCAGCACCGGCTCAAGCGGCAACTGGTGCACCTGGCCAGCGGGTTGGCGTTGTCCGGCCTGGTGTTGCTGATGTTGTCGCTGGCGTCCGCTCTGATACTGATCCTGGACGTGGTGCTGGGCCAGGAATGGACGGGCATGCTCACCGCCGGCATCGTGAGCTGGTTCTCGCTGTGGTGGTACATCGTCCCGCTGTGGCTGCGCTGGTGCCGGGGGCAGTCGCCCAGGGTGCGTCGCCGGCCCGTGCCCCGGCAGCGCTGAAACCCCGCTGACCACCTGAATCCGCTGGCCCGGAGCCCCGACTCGCGCGTCGGCCGAGTGGCGCGGCCTCGACTCGCGCGATGTCCGGGCCGGCGGAGCCGGCGCCGGCCGGGCCCACCTCCAGGCCGGGCCGGCCCGGCCTGGTCAGCCGGACGCGGCCTGGCGCAGGCTCGCCTCCCGCGCGATGTCCGTACGGGTGCGGACCTGCAGCTTGGCCAGGATGTGCGAGACGTGCGTGGTCACCGTGCGGCGGGACACGAACAGCCGCTCGGCGATCTGCGGGTTGGACAGGCCCGCCACCACCAGCTGGGCGACGGTCGCCTCGGCCGGCGTGAGGCTGTCCCACCCGGTCTTCGCCCGGCGGTGCTTGACCTTCGGGCCGCGCCGCAGGCCGAGCGCCCGCAGCACCGACTGCGCCCGGGCCAGCTGCCACTCGGCGCCGAGCTCCGCGTACAGGTCGAGCGACCGGGACGCGGCGGCCCGCGCCGAACTCGACTGTCCGCTGTGGACAAACGCGGCGGCGGCCGCCTCCAGCGCCATGGCCCGGGCCAGCGGACGGCCGCACTCGCGGTAGGCGGTGGCCGCGCGCAGCAGCTCCTCGCCGTCGCGGTCGACCAGCCCCCGGCAGTACGCGGCGGCCCCGATCCGGTGCTGCACCTCGGAATCGGCCGCCAGCTCGACGACCCGCTCGGTGGTCTCCCGCGCGGTGTCGAGGTCGCCGACGGCCACCGCGAGGCGGACGATCACCGGCAGCACGTCGTCGAAGTCGGCGGAGGTGTGCAGCGCGGCCAGCGCCTCGTCCAGGCGGCCGGCCTGCTCCAGCTCCAGGCTGGTCGCCAAGGCCATGTGCAGCACGGGATGCCGGCCCACCTGGGCCGCCCGCACGATGGCCAGGTGCCGGCCGGCGGCGGCGTGATCGCCGCGGTGCAGCTTGATCAGCGCGGCGATGCTGTGGTCGGCCGCGGCCACCACCGGGTTCTTCAGCTCGTCGGCGAGCAGGTCCACGTCCACCAGCGCGTCGTCCCAGCACCCCGAGTCGTACGACATCTGTACGAGGGCACTCTGCGCCTGCGCCAACCGGACCGTGTTGCCGACATGCTCGGCCAGTTGACGTACGTCTCGGGCGGCGGCCACCGCCTCGTCGCAGCGGTCGACGCCGCCGAGCGCCACGGCGCGGTTGATGCGCAGCAGCAGGCTGAGCTCCGCGGTCGCGCCGTCGCGGCCGATCACCCGCACGGCGTGGTCGAGCAGCTCCAGGGCGCCGGCCATGTCGCCGCGCATGATGAGGACGATGCTGCGGACGTGCAGGGACCAGCCGACAACCCATTCGTCGGCGGGCGCGGCGTCGGCGGCGTCGAGCGCAGTCTTCTCGGCGGCGTCGGCGTCACCGAGATTCCAGTGCGCACGGGCGGTGAGCACGAGCAGCCGGGCCCGCACCCGGCCGGTGGTGTCCGGGTCTGACAACGCGCGGTCCAGTTCGACCAGCGACTGCGCGACACGGCCGCTCATGCTGCGGCACTGCAACAGAATGTGGTGCAGCCACACGATTTGCACCGGGTCGGCGGACAGCGCGAGCGCGCGGGTGGCGACCTGCTCGGCCTCGTCGAAATCGCCGGTTCGGTACAGCGCGTCGGCGAACCGGCTGGCCAGCGACAGCCGCCGGGCGTCCCAGCGGGGCGTGGCGAGGACGCGGCGCAGCAGGTCCACGGCCGCGGACGGGGACTGGCCGATGAGCGCGCCGGCGTTGTCGCACAACCAGTCCACGGTCCAGTCGTCGGCGCCGGAGGCGACCAAGAGTTGCTTGGCGACGCGTTCGACCGGCGAGCCGGCGTCGGCCAGCAGCCGCGCCGCCTCCAGGTGCCATGCGGTCCGTACGGGCGGCGACATCCGTTCGTACAGGGCGGATCGCACCAACGCGTGCCGGAACGACAGGCCGTCGCCGGACTCGACGAGCACGCCGGCCGCGGTCGACTGGTCCAGCGCGGGCAGCAGCTCGGCGACCGTGCGGCCGAGCACGACGCCGAGGTCGGCGACGGAGAACACGACGCCGAGCAGGGTCGCGGCGCGCAGCACGTGCCGGGTCTGCTCGGACAGGAAGTCCAGCCGGTGGTCGATCGCGGCGGCCAACGAGCCGGGGCGGTCGGCGCCGTCCGCCACCGCGGTGACGAGCTCCGTTGCGTACAACGGATTTCCGGCCGCGCCCTCGGCGTGCCGGAGCAGTTCGTCCGTCGGGTGCGCGTCGACCAGCTGGGCGACCAGCTCGCCGATCGCCTCCGCCGGCAGCGGCCCCAGGCTGACCTGGCCGTCGGCGCCGAGCTGCCGCCACAGCGCGGACAGGTCGTCGCGGACCGGGACCGGGCGCAGCGTGCCGACCAGCAGCAGCGGCAGCTGGTCGACCAGCTTCACCAGCCGGCTGAGCACCGCGACGGTGACCTTGTCCGCCCACTGCAGGTCGTCGATCGCCAGCACCACCGGGCCGTCCGCGCACAGTTCCTCGACCATGCCCAGCACGCGTTCCGCCGCGACCGCGGACGGGTCGAGCACGGTCGGGACCTCGCCGCGCAGCAGGCGCAGCACGGCCTGCCCCTCGTCGGAACGCTCCGCGCGCAGCGCCTCCAGCAGCGGCAGCAGGGGGAGCAGCCGGCCGAGTTCGTCACCCGCGCCCCAGTGCACGCGGCAACCGTTTTCCGCGGCGGCGTCGCACACCGCGCGCAGCAGCGTGGTCTTGCCGATGCCGGGCTCGCCGTCGACGAACGCCGCCCCACCCCGGCCACCGGCGAGTTCGCGGACCCGAGCGGTGAGCCGGGACAGCTCGCGGCCGCGCCCGATCAGCATGCGGGCCAGAATACAACAAAAACGAGGGATGAACAAGACATTTCATTTATTCGAACCATTCGAGGTGAACACCCGGCGACATCATTGCTGCCCATTGTTCATTCGCCGCTGGTTCGGGTGTCACGCGCCGACTGCCACCCTGGTGAACGAATCGCGCACCACCTGTGTACTCATTGTAGTCATCACGGAGGAACAATGCGCTTCACCATGGCCGCCGTGGCGCTCGCGCTCGCCGTCTTCGCAGGTGCCGGCGCTGTCGCCAGCGTGGCAACGCCGCAGCAGACCACTGGGACCACCGCGCCCGCCATCGGCCAGCCGTACGACTAACCGGTCAATTCATCCGCGTTCTTTCCGAGTTGTCCGTCCCAGCAATGAGGCTGGGCGCACGGCCGCGCCGCCGAATCGGGAACGTGCCGAGTCGGCGGCCTGGTCCGCTTCCCGCCAGCCCCGCTCCGGGGCGTCGATGAGCAGTTGTTCGCCGATCTCGGACGCCTGCGCCAATTGCTCGACACGTACACCGATCAGCCGAACGGCGCCATACGGAACGTTCTCGACGAGCAGTTTGGCGGCGGCTTGATAGACCTCCTGGGTGACATCGGTGGCCACCGGCAAGGTCCTCGATCGGGTGATCGTGGTGAAGTCCTCGAAGCGCACCTTGATCGACACGGTCCGGCCGCGCAGTCCCCGCGCCCGCAGCGTCGCCGCGGTTCGCTCGGACAGGTGCAGCAGCTCCCGCTTGAGCAGCTCCCGGTCGTGGTGATCGACGTCGAACGTCTCCTCCGCGCCGATCGACTTCTCCGCCGAATCCGGCACCACCGGTCTGGGGTCGTGCGCGTGCGACAACGCGTACAGGTGATCGGCCGCCGCCGCGCCGACCACCCGCCTCAGCCGGGACACCGGCGCGGCGGCCACGTCCCCGATCGTCTGCATGTCGATGCGCTCCAACGCCTCCGCGGTCCGACCGCCGACGCCCCACAGCGCCGACACCGGCAGCGGGTGCAGGAATTCCAGCGTCCGCTCCTTCGGCACCACCACCATGCCGTCCGGCTTGGCCAGGCCCGAGGCCAGCTTGGCGATGAACTTCGTGGACGCCACGCCGACCGAGCAGTTCACGCCGGTGCGCTCCAGCACGTCCTGGCGCAACTGCGCGCCGATCCGGGACGGCGTCGTGCGCAGCCGCCGCAGCGCGCCGGACACGTCGAGGAACGCCTCGTCCAGGCTGAGCGGCTCGACCAGCGGCGTGAGTTCCCGGAAGAGGTTCATGACCGTGCGGGACGCCTCGGTGTAGAGGCCGAAGGTGGGGGCGATGAACACCGCGTGCGGGCACAGCCGGCGGGCCCGCGTGGTCGGCATCGCCGAGCGGACGCCGAAACCGCGGGCGATGTAGTTGGCCGAGGACACCACGCCCCGGTTGCCGGTGCCGCCCACGATGACCGGTTTGTCCTTGAGCTCCGGCCGTTCCCGGATCTCCACCGACGCGTAGAAGGCGTCCATGTCGACGTGCAGGATCGGACAGCCGGTGTCGTCCGGCCACACGGTGTCCGAGACCCGGAACCGCTCCACCAGGCCGCGGGGCAGGTTGCCGCTGCGCCCCATGCCGCACCCCTCGATCACACGTTCGACTCGGACGGCGACGAGTCTAACGCCGGGGTCCGACACTCCCGGCCGCCTCACCCCCGGCTTTCGCAGGTCGTAACTGTGAGTGCCAACAGTCGTTTGGCGGAGTGTCACCCGCGAGGGCGACACGAGACGATCCAGTCCCGAAATGTGACGCGAGTCACCTAGGAGGCGGAATGTCACCCTGCGGCAGATCCCGATTCCTCACCGTCCTCGCGCTGGCCGCCGCCGCGCTCGTCCCCCTGTCCTTCACCGCTCCCGTGGCCCAGGCCGCCCCGCTGCTGTCCGGCGGCCTGGTCGATCTCGGCTGCGCCACGAGCCATGCTCACTTCCGTTGCCTGGGCAAGGCGATCAAGTCGCCGAACGGCCCCGGCCCGATGACCGTCACCACCCCCGTCGGCCTCGCGCCCACCGACATCCAGTCCGCGTACGGCGTCACCGGCCTGCTCTCCGGCGGTCGCACCGTGGCCATCGTGGACGCCATGGACGCGCCGACCGCCGAGGCCGACCTCGCCGTGTTCCGCAGCAAGCGCGGGCTTTCGCCGTGCACCACGGCCAACGGCTGCTTCAAGAAGGTGAACCAGAACGGGGCCACCAGCCCGCTGCCGGCCGGTGACTACGGCTGGGCCGAGGAGATCAGCCTCGACCTGGATGCCGTCTCCGCGACCTGCCCCGACTGCCACATCCTGCTGGTGGAGGCCAACTCCCCCGACACCGACCCGCTGATGACGGCCGTCGACACCGCCGCCAACACCCCTGGCGTCGTGGCCATCTCCAACAGCTACGGCGGCGCCGAGGACGGCACCATCACCGCCGCCGACGCGCACCTCAACCATCCCGGCATCGCCGTCACCGCCTCCTCCGGCGACTCCGGCTACGGCGTCAGCTGGCCCGCTTCCTCGCCCTACGTCACCGCCGTCGGCGGAACCACCCTCACCAAGGCCGCCGGCACCCCTCGCGGCTGGGCCGAGAAGGCCTGGTCCGGCGCCGGCAGCGGCTGCTCCGCCATCGAGCCCAAGCCGTCCTGGCAGCACGACACCGCTTGCGCCAACCGGACCGTCTCCGACGTCTCCGCCGTCGCCGACCCCGCCTCCGGGCTCGGCATCTACGACACCTACAACAGCTGCGGCACCAGTTCCTTCTGCGACTTCCTGATCGCGCTCGGGCTCGCCCAGGGCGCCGACGGCTGGGTGCAGGTCGGCGGCACCAGCCTCTCCTCGCCCATCATCGCCAGCGTGTACGCGTTGGCCGGCAACTCCGTGACCTCCGGCTCCTACCCGTACTCGCACACGTCCGGGCTGAACGACGTCACCACCGGCTCCAACGGCAGCTGCGGCGGCACCTACCTCTGCACCTCCGTCCCCGGCTACGACGGGCCGACCGGCCTCGGCACCCCGCACGGCACCACCGGCTTCTGACCAGGCCGCCGGCGGGTCCCCTGTGGACCCGCCGGCTCAGGGCCTGCGGGCCAGGGCGTGGAGCCGAGACGCCACGTCACGGAGCGGGGGCTGGGTCGCGGCGGCGACCTCCAGCTGGGCCAGTGCCTCGGCAGCGCCGGGGTTGCTCTCCAGCACGGCTCCCGGCACGAGGTCGGCGACGACGCCGTAGCCCTGGAGCAACTCGACGTCCAGGCCGGCGGCGCTCAAGGCGGCCCGAAGGCTCTCCACGTCGAAGCGACGCTTGAGGGTGTCGCCGGGCAGCTGCCCCTCGGGGTCGTCGAGCAGCTGGCGGGCGTCCACGAGCCGGCCGGCGAGTACCCGGTTGATCAACGCTGAGTAACGGTTGGCGACCAGGACGGACACCGCGCCGCCGGGGGCGGCGGCGCCGGCGAGCTGGGAGAGGGCGGCGGCGAGATCGTCGACGACCTCCAGCACGCCGTGGCCGAGGACCAGGTCGGCGCGGCCGGCGGGGACAAGATCGGACAGGGCGTCGCTGTCGCCCTGAACGGCGGTGACATGGTCGGCGACGCCGGCCTCGACGGCCCGGCGCTGCAGGGTGGCCAGCGCGTTGGGGCTGGGATCGACGACCGTGACCAGGCAACCCGCGGCCGCCAGCGGCACGGCCCACACGCCGGAACCGCCGCCGACGTCCAGCACGCGGGGCGGCTCGGCGTGCCGGCGGCGGACAGCGGCCAGCTCGGTGTCGAGCGCCAGGCGGACGGCATCGGGTCGCATGGGCCCGAGTCTATGGGTGTGCCGGTGTCGTGATCTGCGCGGCTTGTCGGAGACCGTAGGCTGCCCGTGTGCATACGGTTGCGGTGTTGAGCCTCAAGGGCGGTGTCGGCAAGACGACGGTTGCCTTGGGCCTGGCCTCGGCGGCGTTGCGCCGGGGAGTGCGCACCCTGGTGGTGGACCTGGACCCGCAGTGCAACTCGACGGCGACACTGGAACCGGCCGAGACCGAGGCCACCCTGTTCCACGTGCTGCAGAACCCCAAGCCGGAGATCGTGCGGGCGGCCATCGCGCCCAGCGGCTGGGGCGAGGGTGTGGACGTGCTGGTCGGCGCCGAGGAGGTGGAGGGGCTCAACCACCCCGACCCCGGCACCAACAAGCTCAGCCGCCTGGAGAAGGCCCTCGCCACCGTGCACGACATGCTGGAGGAGGACGAGCAGCCGTACCAGCTGGTGCTGCTGGACTGCCCGCCCTCGCTGGGCCAGCTGACCCGGTCCGCGCTGGTCGCGGCCGACCGGGCGCTGCTGGTCACGGAGCCGACGATGTTCGCGGTGTCGGGCGTGCAGCGCGCGTTCGAGGCGGTGCAGGCGGAGCGGGAGGAGCACAACCCCGACCTGCAGCCGCTGGGCGTGGTGGTGAACCGGGTGCGGCCGCGGTCGCACGAGCACCAGTTCCGCATCGACGAGCTGCGCGACATCTTCGGGCCGCTGGTGATGCCGGTGGCGCTGCCGGACCGGCTGGCGGTGCAGCAGGCGCAGGGCGCGTGCATGCCGATCCACATGTGGAACACGCCGGGCGCACGCGAGGTGGCGCTGGCGTTCAACCTGCTGCTGGCCCGGGTGCTGCGGTCGAGCCGCCGGCGAACCCGCTCGGTGTTCGCGCACGACGAAGAGGCGCCCGCCGTCGAGGAGACGACCGAGGAGACCGTCGCCGAAGAGACCGTCGCTGAGGAGGCCGCCGCCGAGGAGAGCGCGCCGCAGGAGCCGGGTCCCGTCGGCCGGCCGCAGTTCATGGAACCACACCTGCCCTGATGCCCGAGGGCGACACGGTTTTCCTCACCGCGCACCGGCTGAACGACGCGTTGGCCGGAAACACGTTGACGCGCGGGGAGATCCGCCACCCCTCGTTGTCCACTGTGGACCTCACGGGCCGCGAGGTGGTCGGCGTCGGTTCGGTGGGCAAGCACATCTTCACCCGCCTCGGCGACGGCGTCAGCCTGCACAGCCATCTCCGAATGGACGGCAGCTGGCACCTGTACCGCCCCGGCGACCGCTGGCGCCGGCCGTCGCACCAGGTCCGCGCCATTCTGTCCACTTCGGACCGTTCGGCTGTCGGCTTTCTCCTGCACGACCTGGAGTTGCTGCCGACCGCCGAGGAGTCCCGGCTGGTCGGGCACCTCGGGCCGGACCTGCTGCACCCGGACTGGGACGCCGCGATGGCCGCCGAGGCGACCCGCCGGCTCACCGCCGACCCGGCCCGGGAGATCGGCCTCGCGCTGCTCGATCAACGGGTGATGGCCGGGGTCGGGAACCTGTACAAGGCCGAGGTCTGCTTCCTGCTCGGCGTCTCCCCCTGGTCGCCGGTCTCCGCCACCGACGCGGCCCGCGCCGTCGAGCTCAGCCACAAGTTGTTGCTACGCAACGCGTGGCGCCCCGAGCAGTCGACCACCGGGGAGACCACGCGGGGCCGGCAGCACTGGGTGTACGAACGGCACGGCAAGCGCTGCCTGCGCTGTGGTCACGCCGTCGTACGGGCCGTGCAGGGCAGCGGGCTGCAGCAGCGGCCCACCTGGTACTGCCCGCACTGCCAACCCGGCCCGACGGCGTGATTACTCCGCCCGGGTGGCGAGCACCGCCACACCGCGCTTGCACTCCTTCGAACCGCCCGCGCTGCTACCGTTGAGCGATTGCCGTTACGAGGGGTGAGGTATGGATCCGATCCTGACTGCCATCGCCGGCGCGCTGGCCAAGGAGGCCGTGACCGTCGGCGGCAAGGCCATCGGCAAGCTCCTGCAGCGGGTCAAGGAGAAGTTCGCCAAGGATCCCGGCTCCGAGGTGGTCCTGGCGCAGGCGCAGGAGAACCCGGACGACACGAAGTGGGTCGACGCGCTGGCCACGGTGCTGCACCGGACCGAGGAGAACGACCCCGCGTTCGCCGCCGAGCTGCGCGAACTGTGGAGCGCGGCGAAGGCGGAGATCGCCGTCACCAGGAACACCGTGACGCAGACGGCGAAGTCGGGCGGCGTGAACAACAACATCAACGGCGCTGTCTCCGGATTCGTCGTGCAGGCCGGCAACATCGACCGCATCGTGCATCACGACTGAGCCGGGCAGGGGCGACCCACCCCGGTGTGCGGGGTGGGGGCCCGAACGCACCGTCCGGGCGGACCGTGGCCGCCGAGCGTCGAGGTGCCGGCCCCTCGGCGGAGCCGCCCATCGGCGGAGCCGGCCGGCGCGCGGGTGATCGTCAGCTGAGCTCGTCGAGCCGTTGCCGCGCAACGGGTTCGCGCGGGTGCTCCAGGACGTGCAGGATGGCGTGCGCCTTGCGGGCCTCGTCCAGCGCGGCCGCACGGTCGCCGAGTTGCTCGTGGGCCTGGCTGAGCAGGCCGCGGACGACTGCCTCCTGGAACATCCGGCGTTTCTCGACCATCGCCGCCAGGGCACGGCCCAGCTCGGCCGCGGCCTTGGCCGGCTCGCCGGTCCGCAGGAAGGTCTCGCCGATGCTGGCCAGCACCCGGCCCTCGTTGTAGCGATCACCCTTGTCCTGCGTGTGCTTCAGCGCCGCGCCGAGGCCGGCGAACGCCTCGTCGTAGCGGCCGAGCGCGGACAGGACGCGGGCCCGGTGGTGGCTGAGCAGCGCCCGCTGCTGGTCCTGCGGGGCAAGGGGAATCGCCCGCTCGATACAGTCCAGGGCCTCGGCGTGCTCACCCAGGCTGAAGTGGGCCAGGGCGAGCGACTCCAGGTCGGTGGCCAGCCCCCGAGGGTGATCGGCCGGCTCGACCGCCACGGCGGCGACGAATTCCGCCCTGGCGGCGGCGAAATCGTCCAGCGCGTAGTGGCGGAACCCCAGCTGGCAGCGCATCCGCGCCTCGGCCCGCTTGTCCTCGCGACGCACGGCCGCCCGCACCGCGACCTCGTTGACGGTCTTCCAGTCCGCGTACAGCTGGCGGTGGAAGTACAGGCCCCACAACGCCTCCGCCAGCGCCAGCACGGCATCGTCCATTTCGGACTCGTACGCGGCGGTCGCCACCTGCACGAAGTTGGCGCGGTCCGGCTCCAGCAGGTCCATCGCCTCGGCGTCGTCGCCGTCGAAGGCCGGCACGTCCGCGTAGCGCTCGCTCAACCGCCACCGCTGCGCGGAAATCACCTTGTCGGCGGCGATCGCGCGGTCGACGTACCACCACACCATGGCGCGCAGCGCCGCGAGCTGCTCGGCCGCGCTGTCGGTGCGGTGCAGCTGCTGCAGGGCGTGCCCCTGGGCGAGCGAGCTGAACGAGTAGCGGTCGCCGTGCGAGGCCCGCAGCAGACCGGCCTTCGCCAGCGTCGTCAGCAGCTCCTCGCCGTCCGGATCGAGCGCGGTGGCCAGGTCAGCGTCGAAGTCGGCCCCGGGATGCATGGCGAGCAGCCGGTACAGCCGCGCCGCCGCCGGCGGCAGGCTCTGGTACGACACGTCGAACACCCCCTCGTCGTCCCGGGCATTCCCCGGCAGTTCCTCAACCGGGCACGACGATCCAGGCTACTCGCGGCGTCGGCTGCGTCACACCACCGGTGGCCACCGTTCGCGTGCCCGCCGTGACCAGGCACGATAGGGCCCGTGGTGTACAAGCAGCTGGTCCGCAGGACGTTGTTCCGGTTCGGCGGGGGCGACCCCGAGGTGGCCCACGAGCGCACGATGACCGTGCTGCGGCGGGTCGCCGCGATGCCGCCGGTGCTGTCGGCGCTGCGCGCCCGGTACGGCGTGGTGGCGCCGCGCACGGTGTTCGGCGTGCACTTCCCGAACCCGGTCGGGTTGGCCGCGGGCATGGACAAGGACGGCGTCGCGCTGCCGGCGTGGCCGGCGCTGGGCTTCGGCTTCGTGGAGGTCGGCACCGTCACCCGGCACGCGCAGCCGGGCAACGACCGGCCGCGGCTGTTCCGGCTGCCCGACAGCGAGGCCGTGATCAACCGGATGGGCTTCAACAACCGGGGCGCGCAAGCGCTTGCGGACCGGCTGGACCGGCTCGGGCCGCTGCCGGTGCCGCTGGGCATCAGCCTCGGCAAGTCCAAGGTCACGCCGGTCGAGCGGGCCGTCGAGGACTACCGGCACTCGATGCGGGTGCTCGGCCGGCACGGCGACTACTTCGCCGTGAACATCAGCTCCCCCAACACCTCCGGCCTCCGCTCGCTGCAGGACCGGGCGGCGCTCAACGAGCTGCTGGCCGGCATCCAGGAGGAGAACGCCGACAACCGGCCGCTGCTGGTGAAGATCGCCCCCGACCTCACCGACAGCGCCATCGGCGAGCTGTTGGAGGTCTGCGGCGAGCACGAGATCAGCGGCGTGATCGCCACCAACACGACCCTGAGCCGGGACGGCCTCGCCGCGTCGGACCGAGCCAAGGCCGAGGAGACCGGCGGCCTGTCCGGCCGGCCGCTGGCGGCCCGTGCACTGGAGGTGGTCCGCCTGGTGCACAAGGAAACCGGCGGCCGGCTGCCGATCATCGGTGTCGGCGGCATCTTCGACCCCGACTCGGCACAGCGGATGATCGACGCCGGCGCCGACCTCGTGCAGGTCTACACCGGCTTCATCTACGAGGGCCCCGGCCTGATCCGCAAGATCAACCGCTCGCTGCGCTGACCCCACCGACGCTCGGAACGGACCATTCCTCAACTCGGAGTTTGAAAATGGTCCGTTCCGAGCGGTCCGGGGTTGACGCGAGGCGGGAGTGGCGGTAGACGCCGGCCCGGTGCTGGGTGAAAGGACCATTCCTGACGTTGAACGTGAGGAATGGTCCTTTCCGAACGGTCTGGGGTTGACATACGGGTGGCGCCTGCCCCAGGAGAGGAGGGCAGGCGCCACACGTGGTCGGAGAAACTAGATCAGGCCCAGGAAGAGCAGGCCGTTGGGCGTCCCGAGGCCGGTGACGTTGTCGTAGCCGCGGGTGGTGTGGATGGTCTGGTCCGGGTCGTTGTACGACCGGACGCTGCGCACGTAGCCGTCGGTGGCGTCGATGCCGTTGACGTAGTCGACACGGACCGAGCCGCCGTCGACCGGCTTGACGTCGGTGACCGCCGGGGTGTGCGACAGGGCCTTGTACAGCCACGGGTTGATGAACCCGTGCCGGCCGCCGAACTGGTCGGCGACGGCCATCAGGCCGGCCATCAGCGGCGACGCGAGGCTGGTGCCGCCGATGCGGTACTCGCCGTACTTGACGCTGCCGTCGGGCCAGGTCTGCGTGATGCCGATCAGCATGCCGGTGGTCGGGTCGCCGTCCATCGAGATGTCCGGCACGACGCGGCCGCGGTTGTTGCCGGTCTGGTTCTGCTTGGCCAGCGCGTCCGGCACGACGCCCTTCTGGTAGTTGGGCTCCGGGAACAGCACGGAGGTGCCGCCGCCCGAGCCGTACAGCCAGGCGCCCGGCGCCGGCGGGTTCCACGCGCCGTTGGTCAGCGTGGACTTGCCGGTGGCCCACCCGGTCTCCAGCACCTTGCGGCCGTCCTTGCCGATGCCGAGGCTGGTGCCGCCGACCGCGGTCACCCACGGGCTGGTCGCGGAGAAGTCCGCCGACGGGTGGCCCAGGTCGTGGCTCTCGTCGCCGTCGTCACCGGAGGAGAAGTACACGCCGATGCCCTCGGCCGCCGCCTGGATGGCGATGGACTGGAACGCCTGCACCTCGTCGGCGGGGACGTCCTCGCCGTTGTTGCCGTACGAGTTGGAGACGATCTGCGCCAGGTTCTTCGACACGATCGTGTTCAGCGCCTTGTCCAGGCCCTCGTCCGAGCAGTCGGCGCCGCCGACGTAGAGGATCTTCGCGCCGGGGGCCATGGCGTGCACGGCCTCGACGTCCAGGCTCTGCTCGCCGTACCAGCCGGAGGCGTCGCACTGGTCGGGGTCCTCGGAGCCCGGCGTCGGCGGGAACACGATCTCGCTGTACTGGGACCTGGTCAGCGGGTGCGCCGGGTCGTGCCGCTTGGCGTACTCGGCGGCGTCCGCGTACAGCGTCGGCGAGGCGAACGCGTCGACGATGGCGACGGTGACGCCGTGGCCGTCGAGGCCGAAGCGGCCGGCGATGTCGAGCTGGGAGGCGGCGCGCAGCTGGGGCGGCGTGTAGCCGCAGACCGCGTACGGCAGCTGCTTGCCGGCGTAGGCCGGGTCGGTGGTGTCGACCTGCTGGCCGTAGTAGTCCGAGCAGGGCCGAGCGTTGACGAAGGCCGCCGGCGGCGGGGCCACCGCGGGCTGGCTCGTCTTGGCCTTGGGCTGCACCGCGTCGGGCGTGGCGTCGCCGGCCGCGCCCACGTGGGACGGCTTGAGCAGCGCCGTGGCCTGATCGATGTTGATCACGCCGGAGACGTACGACGCGACGGCGGCCGGGACCGACAGCGCGCGGTCCTGGGACCGCAGCGTCTTGCCCTGCACCCGGTACTCGCCCAGGGTGACGCCGAACGCCTTCTGCACCTGGTCGACCGTGCCGGTGGCCTCGACGTAGGCGTTGTTGGCGGGCACCTCGCCGGCGGCGAAGCCGGCCGAGGTCAGCCAGTTGCGCACCGCGGAGACCGCACCGGCGGTCGGCGCGAACCGGGTCCGCACCTGGTCGGTGCTGAGGAACTTGCGGTAGGACGGGCTGGTCGGGTCGGACACGGCGGTGGCCGCGGCCTCGAGCCCGGCCTGGTCGGCCAGCTTCAGGTACACCCGGAAGGTCAGCTTGCTCGCCGCGTCGGCGTTGCCGACCTTGGCGTTCGGGCTGGCCCACCGCGGGTGCGAGTCCGGAATCACGGACTGGCCCGCCGCGGCGGCGGACGGCACCAGGCCGGTCATACCGGCCCCGGCCATCGCCAGCGCAAGCAGCATCGCTGGAGTTCTTCGCACGAAATTCGCCCCTTCTGAAGTCCCCGCGACAAAAAGTCACGGGACGGATTTCAGCCCCCGCGCGGCAATCGGGTCCCGCAGCCCACCGCACCGGGTGCCAGGAAGGCTAACCCTGAGGAGAAGCTGAGGAAACAGGGAGATTTTCAATGTGATCGGCGGTTTTAACAGAACCGATTGACGTCAGCCGCGCGCGGCCTTCAGCGTTCGGAGCAACGGGTGTCCCACCACGATGAGCAGGGAGCCCCAGGCGATGCCGCCGAGCGCGACGCCGCCGATCGGGACGGTGAGGTTGCCGACGCCGGCCACCAGCGCGGCCGCCGCGACCATCAGGTTAACCGGGTTGAGAAGATCGACTCGATTGTCCAGCCAGATCCGAACGCCGACCAACGCGATCAGGCCGTAGAGCAGAACCATCGCGCCGCCCAGCACACCGGTCGGCATCGTGTTGAGCAATGTGCCGAATTTCGGGCAAAAAGACAGCCCGATAGCACACACCCCGGCGACGGCGTAGGCGGCGGTCGAGTAGACCTTCGTCGCCGTCATCACGCCGATGTTCTCCGCGTACGTGGTCGTGCCGGAGCCGCCGCCGATGCCGGCGAGCGCGGTGGACAGCCCGTTGGCGATCAGCGCGTCGCCGACGCTGCCGTCCAGGTTGCGTCCGGTCACCGAGGCGACCGCCTTGACGTGCCCGACGTTCTCCGCGACCAGCACCACGACCACCGGCAGCACGGCGAGCACCACGTTGGGCCGCAGCTCCGGCCCGGTCAGCTGGGGGAAGCCGAACCAGGCGGCGTTGGCGACGTCGTCCAGCCGGGCCGCGCTCAGCCCGCCGGTCAGCGCCGCGGCCACCCAGCCGGCGAGGATGCCGATCAACACCGACGCCCGGGAGAACAGGCCGCGCCCGAGCACCCCGCACAGCAGGATCACGGCGAGCGTGAAGACGGCGAGGCCGGGCTGGTCCTGGAAGTTGCGCGTGGCCGACGGGGCGAGGTTCAGCCCGATCAGCATCACCACGGCGCCGGTGACCACCGGCGGCATCAGCGACTCCAGCAGCCGCACGCCCAGCGCCTTCACGGCGATGCCGACGAACACCAGCAGCACGCCGGTGGCGAGGACGCCGCCGAGCTGCGCGGGCAGGCCCTCCAGCCGGGAGGCGGTCAGCGGCGAGATGAACGCGAACGAGGAGCCGAGGTAGCTGGGCACCCGGTTGCGGGTGACGACGAGGAACAGCAGCGTGCCGACGCCGGAGAACAGCAGTGTGGTGGAGACCGGGAAGCCGGTGCTGGCGGGGACGAGCACGGTGGCGCCGAACATGGCGGCGACGTGCTGGAGGCCGAACCCGACGGTCAGCGGCCAGCTGAGCCGCTCATCGGGGGCCACCACCTCGCCGTCCGTCACGCGGCGACCGTCGCCGTGCACGGTCCACAACGCCACGTCAGACCTCCCCGTGGGTCCGGCTGCACTGCCTCGCCCGATCCTGCCACGGCCGGTAGCGGTCTCGGCTAGATAACAAACTGATAATCACACATTTGCCTGAAGAATCTCCACCGCCCCGCACAATGTGCTGCCATATCCGTCACTTAGAGTCACAGCTCACGAGAGAGTGGCGCGAGGTCCGCCCGGCCGGCGCAATGGTCCGGCACCGAACAGCGGAGCCAACCGGGCTGCACGGGCGGTCGCCGCGAACGGGGACGACGGGGCGGGCCCGCCGACGCCGGGCTGCGGCGGCACCGAGGCGGACCTGCGGGATCGAGGTGGGCGAATCGATCAGCGGTAGTCGTCCGGGCCGGACAACTCGCGCAGGGCCGAGGCCAGGCCGGAGAGCCGGTCGCTGGCGTCGAGCAGCGCCTCGTTGGGCGAGACGGGGCTGCTGGCGATGACCGCCTGCCCGGCGGTGCCGATCAGTGCGAGATAGCCGTCGAGGCCCTCGTCGAGGCGGCGGCGCAGGTCGGTGATGCCCTGGTCGAGCGGCCCACGCTGGGATGCCGGCGCGATGGTGCGGGCCCGCTCGACGGCGGCCAGCTGGGCGGCGACCGCGCGCAGCGCGGTGGCGGCCTCGGTGGCCGACTCCTGGGCGTGGGCCAGCGACTCCGCCGGCAGCGGGGCGAGTCCGCCGGGTCGCGGCGTGCCGAGCTGGACCAACAACTCCGCGAGGCTGGCTTCGGCCTCGGCCAGCCGGCGCATCGGCTCGCGGGCGGCCGAACCGGCCGGTGGCAGCCGCACCGGCGGCGGGACCGCGGGCGGCAGCGGCTGACGCTGCAGCGTGACCAGCTTCCGCACGGAACCGGACGTGCAGTAGAGGAACAGGGCGGTCACGATCATGGACGTGAAGCCGCCGACCGTGGAGAACAGCTCGGCATGCGCGGCGTCGATGCCGACCCAGACGCCGCCGAGCGCGGTGGCGCCGGACCACGCCGCCGTGGAGCGCTTGGCCCGCCGACGGCGGCGCAGCAGCTTGGCGCGGGGGTCACGCCAACCGTGCACCTTGGTCCGGACGGTGTCGGCAACCGGACCGCGCAACTGTTCGCCGACGGACTGGCCGAGCCTGATCAGCTCGCCCAGGTCCCGCCTACGCGGTCCGGCCACCATCGCTCTGCTCCCCCGTCACCGGCTCAGGACTGCTGCTTCTCCTGCTGCACCCGCGCCGCGATCTCCTGCTGGATGCTGGACTGGTTGACGGCCGGGGCCGACGCCGGCGCCCCGCCGGTGACCTCCCCGGCCACCGAGCCGCCGCGCAGCGAGGCGCGAATCTGCTCCAGCCGCGCGTTGCCGGCCATCTCCGTGGTCGACGCCTGCACCTCGAGCATGCGGCCCTGCACCGAGTTGCTGGCCAGCTCCGCCGAGCCGAGTGCGGTGGAGTACCGCTTCTCGATCTTGTCGCGGACCTCCTCCAGCGACGGCACGTTGCCGGGCGCGGCGAGCTCGCTCATCTGGTTGAGCGAGCGGGCCACCTGCTCCTGCATCTTGGCCTGCTCCAGCTGGCTGAGGAGCTTGGTGCGCTCCGCGAGCTTCTGCTGCAGCATCATCGCGTTGCGCTCGACGGCCCCCTTGGCCTGCGCCGCGGCCTGCAGGGCCTGGTCGTGCAGGGTCTTGAGGTCCTCGATGTTCTGCTCGGCGGTCACCAGCTGGGTCGCGAAGGACTGCGCCGCCTGCTCGAACTGCTGCGCCTTGGCCTCGTCGCCCTTGGCCCGGGACTCGTCGGCGAGCACGAGCGACTGCCGCGCCGACGCCTGGAGCTTCTCCACCTCGCCGAGCTGCCGGTTCAGCTTCATCTCCAGCTGCCGCTGGTTGCCGATCACGGCCGCGGCCTGCTGGGACAGCGCCTGGTGCTGCTTCTGGGCCTCCTCGATGGCCTGTTGGATCTGCACCTTCGGATCGGCGTTCTCGTCAATCTTGGCGGAGAACGCCGCCATCAGGTACTTCCAAGCCTTCACGAAAGGGTTGGCCATCTCCTCCGCCTGCCTTCTGCCTACTCCTGGATGTGCGAGAACGCCGCGACCAGGCCAACGAGCCGGTGGCGGTGCGGGTTCCATCGTGTCAGGTGAGCTGGGCCGCTACCACCGACCCCGCCGAATATCAGGGTGGCCCCTGAGCGGGAACCTGGGGCAGGCCCCGGGCCAGCACCCGGACCTGGGCCAGGTTCGCGCGCAGTTCCACCAGCTCAACGGTCCGGTCGGGATCGGGGACGTGGGCCGAATCACGAACGCGTTCCAACCCGGTGACACACGCGTGCATGCGTGTCGCGAGGGCGTCCCTGGTGGCGTGCAGTCGCTCCGCCGTAGCCAGACGATCACTCACCGCTCGATAGGCGGTGGTCAGCTCCGCGCCACCGGCCCCGTCCGCGGCCAGCCGGGCCGCCAAATGGTCACGGGTTCGGCGCAGGCGGGCGGCGGGCAGCGCGGCCAACGCCCGGTCGACGGCGTCGATGTCCGCCGCGGCGGCCCGCATCTCCGCGAGCACGCCGACGGCGTTGTCCTCGTAGGGGCAGTCGCGCAGTTGACCGACCGCCAGTTCGGCGCGGTCCACCCAGTCGACGTCGTGCCGGCGCTCGTGGACCGGCGGGCCCGCACGGGCGACGGGCCTGCGTCTGGTCAGCACCAGCAGCGATCCGGCGGCGACGGCCAGCAGCACCAGGGCCACCAGCAGCGCCACCAGCTCGAATTCGTCCAGGGTGGAGCGCCTCCTCGCGTCTTACGCGGCGACCACGACCTCTCCCCGCGGCGGGGTGATCGTGGGCAGGCGGTGCGTGAGCACCGGCTGGAGCCGGATGTCGCTGAGGCTGTCGCCCACGGCGTCGTGCACCAGCCGGCCGCCCTCGTAGGCGGCGTCGGCGGACTCGCGCGGCTTGGCGGCCTCGTCCGCGGTCGGCCCGTTGGCCATCGCGGCCAGCGCGCTCATGTCGGAGGCGACTGTGTGCAGCAGGTCGGCCATCGGCAGATCCAGCGCATCGCAGATGGCGGCCAGCAGCTCGCTGGACGCCTCCTTGCGGCCGCGCTCCACCTCCGACAGGTAGCCCAGGCTGACCCGTGCGGACCGGGACACCTCACGCAGCGTGCGGTGTTGGGTGGTGCGTGTGTGGCGAAGCCGATCACCGATCGCCTCGCGAAGCAGCACTGTCATCGCGCGCCTCCTTCCAGCCGGGCCCGTACCGACCACGTTACCCAGACGGCACCCCCGCTGGCACCGACTTCTCACCACGTACGCCCAAGGCGAACGAGTGAATCAACCCGGATGTTCCCCGGCCCACGGTGACCAGGCAAGATCCCCGACACCGCGTTGACCAGGGCTTGAGCGGGTCCAGGTCGATCCTCCACCGATCATGGCAACGCGTCGCGGACGGCGCGGGTTCACCACACGATCGAGCGGCTCGCCACACTTTGAGACGGGGGAATCGGGCACGTTCGGCTACCCGCGGTTCACCTCAGGCAATCCCGGAGAAGGTCCAGCACCGCGGTCACGCTGCCCTCGCGGACGGCCTGCCGGCCGCCGGTCAGGCTCAGCCGGCGCACCTCGACGCCGGGCGGGCCGGCCACCGCCACGTACACCGTGCCGGGTGCGACACCGTCCTGCGGATCCGGGCCCGCGACGCCGGTCAGGCCGAGGCCCCACGTCGCCGCGCAGCGGTCGCCGGCGCCTCGGGCGAGTTGGGCGGCGACGTCCGGGTGCACCGCCCCGTGCTCGGCGAGCAGCCCCGCGTCGACGCCGGCGAGCTTCGTCTTCAACTCGGTCGCGTACACGATCAGGCCGCCGCGCAGCACCGCGCTCGAACCCGGGACCGAGGCCAACTCCGCCGCCACCATGCCCGCCGTCAGCGACTCCGCGGTCGCCACCGTCTGGCCCAGCTCGCGCAGCCGGGCGATCAGGTCCGCGGTCACGGGGTCTCCGCCACCGCGCGCAGCCGGAACGCCCGGACCACGTAGTCCACGCCGGTCACGACCGTGAGCAGCAGCGCGACACCCATCGTCACCCAGCGGACGAACAGCAGCCACGGCGGCAGCGGCAGCAGGTAGAAGCCGATCGCCACGATCTGCATCAGCGTCTTGGCCTTGCCGCCCCGGCTGGCCGGGATGACGCCGCGGCGGATCACCCAGAACCGGAGCAGGGTCACGCCGATCTCGCGGACCGCGATCACGATCGTCACCCACCACGGCAGGTCGCCGAGGACCGACAGGCCCACCAGCGCGGAGCCGGTCAGCGCCTTGTCCGCGATCGGGTCGGCGATCTTGCCGAAGTCGGTGACGAGGCCGTGCTTGCGGGCCAGGTCGCCGTCGATCCGGTCGGTGATCGAGGCCAGCACGAACAGGCCGAACGCGACCAGCCGCCACAGCAGGTCCTCGCCGCCGCCGGTGAACAGCGCGAGCAGGAAGAACGGCACCATGACCAGCCGCGACACCGTCAACACGTTGGCGATGTTGAGCAGCGGCACGGCTCTCGGCTCGTCTCCCTCACTCATCGCGGCAGCACTTCGATCGGGCGAACGATGAGGTCCACCCCCTCGCTGTCGGTGACCTCCGCACGGACCATGTCGCCGACCTTCAGTCCCTCGGCGTCGACGATCACGCACTCCCCGTCGACCTCGGGCGCCTGGTGGGCGGCCCGGCCGACGCAGTCGCTGTCCTCATCCTCCTCGTGCTCGACGAGGACCACCACCTGCTCGCCGATCCGGTCCTCCGCGCGCTGCGCCGTCAGCTCCTCGACCAGGGCCGAGAAGCGGGCCACCCGCTCCGCGACGGTGTCGGCGTCGAGCTTGCCGTCCAGGGTGAGCGCCTCGGTGCCGTCCTCGTCGGAGTAGCCGAACACACCCACCGCGTCCAGCCGGCCCTCGGTCAGGAAGCGCTCCAGCTCGGACAGGTCGTCCTCGGTCTCGCCGGGGAAGCCGACGATCACGTTGGTGCGGATGCCCGCCGTGGGGCTCAGCTCCCGGATCTGCTTGATCAGCGCCAGGAACGAGTCGGTCGAGCCGAAGCGGCGCATCCGGCGCAGCACCGCCTCGCTGGAGTGCTGGAAGGACAGGTCGAAGTAGTCGGCCACGCCCGGCGTCGTCGCGATCGCGCGGACCAGGCCCGGGCGGGTCTCCGCCGGCTGCAGGTAGGAGACGCGGACCCGGTCGATGCCCGGCACCTCGGCCAGCCGCGGGATCAGCGTCTCCAAGGCCCGGACGTCGCCCAGGTCCTTGCCGTACGAGGTGGAGTTCTCGCTGACCAGGAACAGCTCGCGGACCCCCTGCGTGGCCAGCCAGGCCGCCTCGCCCAGGATCTCCTCCGCGCCGCGGGACACGAACGCGCCACGGAACGACGGGATCGCGCAGAACGAGCAGCGCCGGTCGCAGCCCGAGGCGATCTTCAGCGGCGCCACCGGCGAGTCGTCCAGGCGGGTCCTGAGCACCTGCGGGCCCCAGGCCGTGCCGTGGCCCGGGAGAGCCACCTCCGGGGCCTTCTGGGGTCGCTGCACCGGGCTGATCGGCAGCAGCGTGCGCCGGTCCACCGGCTTGTGCGCCTCCACCGTCCGGCCCTGGAGGATGTCGTCGAGACGCTCCCCCAGCTGCGGGTAGTGGTCGAAGCCCAGCACCGCGTCCGCCTCCGGCAGGCTCTCCGCCAGCTCCGCGCCGTAGCGCTCGGCCAGGCAGCCCACCGCCACCACCTTCGCGCCCGAGTCCGAGGCCGCCAGCAGCGTGTCCACCGAGTCCTTCTTCGCCGACTCCACGAACCCGCACGTGTTCACCAGCACGACGTCCGCGCCGCCCTCGTCGGGGTCGACCAGCTGCCAGCCGTCGGCCGTCAGCCGGCCGGCCATCTCCTCGGAGTCGACCTCGTTGCGGGCGCAGCCGAGGGTGAGCAGGGCGACACGACGGGACGTGGAGGGGGAAGACACGTGCTCAAGGGTATCCGCCCGGGGGCGTCCTTCAGTCCGGGAGGACCTGTCGGACCAGTTTCCACACTCCGGTGGACGGGTTCTGCCCGTGATCCCGCCCACTCGGATCGAGCCGCTCCGCCCTTCGCACTGCCTCCGCCACACCCGGGTCGAACTGGTCGAAGTCGAGGCGGCACTTGTCGTACCCCGGCACGTGCTTGATCAACTTCGGCAACAGCTGCCGGTAGCTCGCGCTCTCCCCGCGGTGGTCGCAGAAGTGCAACAACAGCCACAGCTCGAAGCAGGGATTGGACACCGCGAGCCGCACCTTCAACTTGTCGGCCAGCTTCACCGCCTTCGCGATGTCGAACTCGTCGGTGTCCACCACGCACCACACCTCGTCGAAATCACTGCCGACCTTATGCGCGTGCGTAACCAACTGTTCGGGGTCGATTCCCTTGCCCAGCACCTTGACCTGAACCGCCGGATTCCGCCGCGCCCGCTTCAACCCGTCGAAGTAGTCCGGCTCGGTCCGCGTTCCCCCACATACGATGAGAACCTGCTTGCGCGGTTCCCTGAAGGCAGCCCGCCGCCTGGACGAGTTCTCACGACGCATTTCGCGTCCGAACCGCCTCGGCGAAGTCCCGCTCCGACAGCACCGGCACCGCCCCGTAACTGCCGCCCAGGTACCGCCGCTCGGTGTTCTCCCCCTTACGCGGATGGAAATCCGTCAGCGGATACAGCTTGCTGGCCCCCTCGCCGTCCTTCTCCACGAACCACACCTGGTCGCGCTTGAGCACCTCGTCGCCGAGCATCGTGCCCAGCAGCGAGGTGTCGTGGGTGGTGAAGATCAGCTGCGCGTGGTTCGGATTGGTTCCGGGCTCCTGGAACAGCCGCACCAGCTGAGCCGTCAGCTTCGGATGCAGGCTCGTGTCGAGCTCGTCAAGAACCAAGGTCTGCCCCCGGTCGAGCGCCGTCAACACCACAGGCAGCAACACGACCCAGGATCTCGTCCCCTCCGACTCCTCGATGAAATCAAGAACCGCCTCCGATCCTGCATGCGTGAAAGCAATCCGAGGCAGTCGATCGTTGGCGTCCAACTCAGAAGGCTCGATCACATGCATACCGCGCACACCGACATCAGCAACCCGAACAAGGTCAGTTACCCGCTCCAGGTTATGCGGCGACAGATTTAGGAAATCACCCAGTCGACGCGTGTCATTTCTGAAGCCGAACGGACGGAACGCCAACACATCATCAAAGAACCGGTACACGGGATACAGTTGAACGACATTGGACTGCACCGCAAGACCGAGGAACAACGCGTTCGGCCTCATGAGCCCGACGAGTCCCTCGAGCTTGTTTGCCGCCAGTTGAACGGTGCTGCCGATCTTGACCTTGTCGCCCTCCCGCTCGAACATCACTCGCCTGCGTTTCTCCGGATAGCTGTACAACCACTCGGACAGCACTCGCGAGTCGTCCACCAGGAAGCCGTACGTATGAGGCACACCGTCGAGCAACACGTCGACGACGAAGGCCGACGGGTCCGCACCCGCTTCGGGGTCGAGCTTGAACGGCCGGCGGGGCACACCACCATCGGGCGACCAGCGACCGAAAGAATGCCGTACGGCCATGGCCATGAACGCCAGCGCGTCGACGAGGTTGGACTTGCCCGAGGCGTTCGCGCCGTAGACAGCCGCGACCGGCACAGCCGGTTCGTTGTCTTGGTACGCGGGCAGCAGGAGGAGCTCCTGCTCATCCCGGATCGACCGATGGTTGGCAACTCGGAAGCTGCGGAGCACCTGACACCTCCCTAGCGGCGGCTACGCGGCCTTCCGTGCAAGTAAATCGTACGAACCGACCTCTAGCCTAGCTCAGGCCGGATGTCGATCACTTCGTCACGACGAGAGCTTTCGTTCGAGGGGGGTGCGGAAGCGGGGGGTGACCCGGACGTCGCCGAGGGCGGCGGTGAGGCGGTCGATCTCGACGGCGATGGCCTTCACGGCGGCACGGGGCAGTTCGGCCAGCGGCTCCCAGGCAAGAGAACGGTCGGGGCGCTGGGCCCAGACGCCGACGACGCGGCCGTCCCACCAGACGGTGGGGCCGATGTTGCCGGAGCGGTCGAAGAGCTCGGAGCGGTCGGCGGGCAGGTACCAGGACCGCTCCTGCCAGCCCATCGGCGTGGGGTCGAGGGCGGGGAGCAAGGCGGCCCACGGGCCGACGTCGGGGACGTCGAGATCGGGGAGGACATGCGCGGTGGAGCCGTCGTCCAAGGACACGGTCTCGGTGTCGGCGAGGGCCTTCCGAACGTCGGTGACGGTCCAGCCGGTCCACCACTTGATGTCGGCGACGGTGGCGGGACCGTAGCGGTCGAGCCAACGGCGGACGAGAGCGGCCTTGGCGTCGGGGACGTCGTCGAAGGGGACGGAAGGGGCCCAGCGGAACTGGCTGCTGGTCCACCCGCCGCGAGGACGGGAGCGGCGGATCAGGCCCTCGGCGGCGAGCACCCGGATCAGCCGGGTGCCGATGCTCTGCGTTGCCTCGTAGGGCTTTCCGGCGGCGACGGTGACCTGCTCCCGCAGCTCGGGGACGTCAGAGCCGAGGTCGGAGAGCACGGCCTCGCCGCGGGCAGCAAGGGCGGAAATTGTCGACTTCTCGACACCGGCCAGCCACGACTCCGAGTAGCCGGCCTCGGCGAGGAACTTGACGAAACCGGCCCGCTCACGGGCGGCGATGGCGCGGCCGGTCGAAGACCAAACAACCGGGGCAAGGTCGCCGGGGACGGCAAAGAGCGTCCGTCGCATGGCGAGCATCCGGTGCAGCGTCACCTCGCCGTACAAAGCCTTCTCGACAGCCTCGACGGAAGGCTCCCGCAGCCGGGCGAAGATCGACAGGAACACCGTGGCGGCGTCGGTGGCGTGCAGGGCGAGCACGGCGTCGGCGACCTCTTCGACGGTGTCGCCACGCCGAAACAGCAGATGGCGGGCCCCGAGAAGGGCCCGCCTCTGCCTATCGGTGATTCGTCTCACCCGGACAGCATGCCGGTCAGCTCACCGACTGCACGACAACCGACGCGCGACCTACGACGGAGCCGTCCTCCAGCACGAGGTGCAGCTCGCCGACGAGCACCCGCCCGGCGCCGGGCTGCGCATTCGCGGTGACGGTGCCGGCAACGGTCCACGTGCTGCCGGACGGCCGGTTGGCGCTGTTGTCGTTGACGGTCACGTTGCCCAGCGACGGCGAGATGTAGATGTCGCTGTAGTCGTACGCGGTCGTGCCGGCCGGCACGTCGTAACCGTCGATCTCGACCTGCCAGTGCCCGGCGGCCGGATTGTTGATCGTGACCTGCTCCTCGGCGGTCGAGCTGCCGCTGGTGCCGGCCTGCACGCAGCTGCCGCTGGTGCAGTCGTAGACGATCATGTCCAGGTCGGCGGCGCCGTCGGACGGGTTGCCGATCTTGGCGGTGAACGTCGTCATGCCCGCCGGCACGGTCACGTCGACCTTCTGCACCTGGCCGTGGCCGATGGTCGGCCGCGAGGTGGCCTTGCTGCCCAGCGTCCCGCCGACCAGCTTGCCGTTGATCGCGGCCAGCTGGTTGGACACGCCGTACTGCCGCGCGACCGGGCTGCCGAGGGTGGCCGACGCGATCGTGTCCGGATCGGGGCTGATCTTGGTGCCGATCAGCGCGGTGGTCAGCGTGAACGGCGTGCTCAGCTCGTCGGAGGTGCGCCGCGACTCGACGTCGATCTCCCACACGCCCGGCATCGGGTTGACGACGGTGCGGCTGGTCGGCGTGCCGCCGGCGCAGCCCGCGCCCGCGTCGGGCAGGTAGCAGTTGGTGGAGGTGTTGGAGTCCAGCGGAAGACCGGTCGGGTCGACGCGCAGGAACCGGATCTGCCCGGTGCTCGCGGCCATGTCGACCTTGAGCGCGGTAGCGCCGGCCGGCACCCGGACGAACACGCTGGTGTTCTCGTTCCGACTGATCTTGCCCTTGGTGGTCGTCGTGTAGCCGTTGGCCGCGGTGAAGTCCGGCACGGCGACGACGGTGTTCATGGTGAGCAGGTTCGTGCCGGAGACCTTGAGCAGCGCGGAGTGCACGCCGGCGCCGCGCGGGTTGATCTTGACCTCGAACGACACCGGCTTGTTCAGCGGCAGCACCACGGATCCGGCCGACCTGAACGTGCCGTCGTTGCCGGTCCACTGCACGTCGTACCGGGTGTTGCGGTTGGGGCCGCTGGTCCGGGTCAGCGTGTACGTGCGGGTGTAGGCCTTGCCGGGGGTGACGCCCTCACGGTCGTAGATGCCGACGCCCTGACCCGGCGCGGGCTTCAACTGTCCACTGAGGACGGTGTTCACCGGCACGCTGGCGGTCACCGCGGCCGGCGACACGTTGTCCTGCAAGCGGTGGAACGCCGCCGGGACGTCGATCAGGCCGGCGCCCTGCTCGTACGCGCCGACGCCGGGCACGAACTTCGCGGTGGACTTGATCGCCTCACGCAGCGAGGCCACCGGCGGCCGCTGCCCGTGATGCGTCGCCTTGTACGCGCTGATCAGCAGCGCCGCCGCGCCGGTCGCCTGCGGGGCGGCCATCGAGGTGCCGTTGAACATGGCGTACCCGGCGGGCAGCGCGTAGGTGCCGGCGACCGGGCCGCCCGGCTGCCACGGCGGGATCGTGGAGATCGCCGAGCCGGGGGCGACGATGTCGGGCTTGAAGCCGCCGTCCTCACGCGGGCCGCGGGAGGAGAACGGGTGCAGGCCCTGCTTGGCGGCCGTCACCGAGCCGTAGTTGGACAGCCAGGTGGCGTCGGTGATGTACGAGCCGACGCTGATCGCGTCGGTGGCCACGGACGGGTCGCCGACGGTGTTCGCGCCCGCGCCGCTGTTGCCGGCGGAGATGAACAGCTGCACGTTGAACTCGGCGATGGTCCGGTTGTACAGGTCGGCGCGCGCGTTGTTGCCGTCGTTGAGCGCCGGCAGGCCGCCGATCGAGATGTTGATCGCCTCGGCGCCGTTGCGCGCCGCGTACAGCAGGCCGTCGATCAGGCCGCTGGCGGTGCACGAGGACGAGGTCAGGCACACCTTGACCGCCATCAGCTTCGCGCCCGGCGCCGCGCCGGCCATCTTGCCGCCGAACAGCGAGTTGCCGGCGACGATGCCGGAGACGTGGGTGCCGTGGGCCGCGCCGGCGATGCCGATGTCGACGAACGCGGTGCCGCCGCCGGTGTAGTTCGACTTGTCGGTCTGCACGACGAACGCCACCGTGCCGAGGTGGCCGACGTCCTGCTTGTACCGGTAGTCGATCATCGGGGCGTTGTTGGTGAAGTCGCCGTCCCCGTCGGTGTCGACGCGGACCTCCTTCGTGGTGACGTCCTGCAGGATGCCGAAGGAGTCGGTCTTGTCGCCGTCGCGGTTGAGGTCACCGCCCAGCTCGCCGCTGCGCAGGTCGCCCGCGGTCTCGGCGAGCGTGCCGATGGTGTACGGGCCGCCGGTCGCCGGGGCCGTCCAGTTGCGGCCGCCCGCGCTGAACTTGCCGGTGTAGCGGGTCTTCGACATCGCGACCCAGGTTCCGTCGCCGGACTCCACCGGGTCGTTCGCGTCGTACCAGTCGACGATCTTGCGCTCGCCGGTGGTGGTCTTGGCCAGCGCCGGCGTGTCCAGGTCGATGCCGGAGTCGAGGATCGCGACGGTGGCGCCGCGGCCGTCCCACTGCGGCACGGCCTGCGCGAACTGCGCGGCCCCGGTGTCGCCGGTCGGCAGGTACGGGTTGACGCGCGGCGTGTCCTTGCCCGGCGGCTTCTGCGGCAGCGGCGCGCTGGTGCCCTCCGGCCGCGGGTCGTCCTGCTTGATCAGGCCGTCGACGTCCACGGACTTCACGGCGCCCAGCTGCGCGGCCTTCTCGGCCTTGTCGCGCGGCACCTCGACCTTGATGTAGTCCACGTCCTTGGCGGCCGTGTCGACCTTGCCGCCGAGGTCACGCAGCTGCTGGACCGCCTGGTCGGTGCGGCCGCGCTCGGCCGCGACGACCAGCGTCACGGTCGGCTTGCCGGCCCGCTCGGCCTGGGCGACCAACTCGCGGTCCTGCTTGTCGAGCTGCTTGGCGGAACTCGGGGGCGCATCCTCGGCGCTGGCAGCAGGGGTGGCCAACGCGAAGGCGCTCGCACCGAGCACGCCGGCCAGTGCGATGGCACCAGCCCGGCGTCTGAGATGTGCGGTCACTGGGGGGAATCCCTTCCTGGGGGACAACGCCAACGAAGCACACCTTTCCAACAGACGGCCCACAATCGGACATAAAGAGCATCTTCCGCCGATCGTCGTGAACTGTTCGGCCGAATGGTGCCGCGACACGCCGTCGGACGCCGCCGACCGCGCCTGCCTTCGCCGCAGTGACGCCCTTGCGGGTCCAGAATCCCGGGCCGGTCAAGACCGACTCAGGCCGGCAGGTCGGCGGCGTGCAGCGTCTGGAGTTCCTCGTCCGGCAGGGCGTCGAGGTCGACGTCCGGGGCGGCCAGCCGCACGGCCTGGCGGGCGATGGTCCGCTCCAGCAACTGCCGGGCCGACCGTCCGTTGGCGAAACCGACGCCACGGTCGATCCCGGCGATGGCCGTCGGGAGGGTGGCCCGGAGGTCGTCGGAGAGCAGGTAGTTCTGGCTCTGGGCCATCACCTCGAAGATCCCGGCCAGTTCCTCGTTGCTGTAGTCGGGGAAGTCGACAGTCGCGCCGAACCGGGACCGCAGGCCGGAGTTGGCGTCCAGGAAGCGGTCCATCTCGGCCGGGTAGCCGGCGGCGATCACCAGCAGGTCGTCGCGGTGGTTCTCCATCTGCACGAGGAGTTCCGCCACCGCCTCGGGCCCGTAGTCGGAGGGACCGTCGCCGACGAGGGTGTACGCCTCGTCGATGAACAGCACGCCGCCGATGGCCTTCTCGATGACGGCCCGGGTCTTCGGGGCGGTGCTGCCGATGTACTCGCCGATCAGGTCGGGGCGGCTGGTCTCGACCAGATGCCCGGACGACAGGACGCCGAGTTCCCGGAACAGCTGGGCGATCAGCCGGGCCACCGTTGTCTTGGCGGTGCCGGGATTGCCGGTGAAGACCAGGTGCCGGCTGCGGGCGGCCACCTTCAGCCCGGCGGACCGGCGGCGGGCGTCCACCCTCGTCTCGGCGACGAGCGTGCGCACCTGCTCCTTCACCGGCGCCAGGCCGATCATGCCGTCCAGCTCGGCCATCAGCTCGGCGAGGCTGCGCCGCCGGCCGCCGTCGCCCTGCTGCACGCCGCTGTCCTCGGGTGCCGGCAAATCGTTGGCCACCAACGTGTTCAGCGCGGAGGCGTCGAAGTCGGCCATGCCGGCCAGCCGCCCGGACTGCTTGGTGATCGTAGCCTCCAGCAGCTGACGCGCCGACCGGCCGTTGGCGAAGCCGCGGCCGCGCGGGATGCGCGTGATGCGTTGCGGCAGCGCGGAAACGAGGTCGTCGGCGAGCACGTACCCCTGGCCGCGCGCCATCACCTGGAAGATGGCGGCCAGCTCGTCGTTGCTGTAGTCGGGGAACTCCACCCGGTTGGCGAACCTGGACCGGAGGCCGGGGTTGGCCTCCATGAACTCGTCCATCTCCTTGGGGTAGCCGGCGGCGATCACCACCAGGTCGTCACGGTGGTTCTCCATCTGCACAAGGAGTTCCGCGACCGCCTCCGACGCGTAGTCCCCGTCGCCGTTGCCGGCGAGCGTGTACGCCTCGTCGATGAACAGGATGCCGCCGATGGCGCTCTCGCAGACGGCACGGGTCTTCGGCGCGGTCTGACCGAGGTATTCGGCGACGAGGTCGGACCGCTGCGCCTCGACGACGTGCCCGGACGTGACGACGCCGAGCTCGCGGTAGATCTGCGCGATCAGCCTGGCCACGGTGGTCTTCGCGGTGCCGGGATTGCCCGTGAACACCAGGTGCCGGCTGCGTTCCGCGGTTTTCATGCCGGCGGCGCGCCGCTTGCTGTCGATGTCCATCTCGGCGACCATCGCCCGCACCCGCTGCTTCACCGGCGCCAGCCCGATCATGTTGTCCAATTCGGACAGCAGCTCGGGCAGCGTCTTGCGCGGGCCGCCGCTCCCCTGCGCCACACCGGCTCCGTCCGGGGCCGGCAGGTCGTCGGCGATCAACGTGTTCAGCGTGGCCGCGTCCGCCTGGCCGGCGCCGGCCAGGCGCGCCGACTGCTGGGTGAGCGTCGCCTCCAGCAGCTGACGGGCCGAGCGGCCGTTGGCGAAACCGCGACCGCGGGGGATCAACCGGATCCGGTCCGGCAGGGCCGCCACGAGGTCGTCGGAGGTGGTGTAGCCCTGGCCGTGCGCCATCGCGAGGAAGATCTTGGCCAGTTCCTCGTTGCTGTAGTCCGGGAACTCGACCCGGTTGGCGAACCGCGACCGCAGGCCGGGATTGGCCTCCATGAAGTCGTCCATCAGCTTCGGGTAGCCGGCGACGATCACCACCATGTCGGCGCGGTGGTTCTCCATCTGCACCAGCAGTTCCGCGACCGCCTCCGAGCCGAAGTCGCCGGCCTGGCCGCTGACCAGCGTGTACGCCTCGTCGATGAACAGGATGCCGCCGAGCGCGTCCTCGCACACGGCTCGCGTCTTCGGCGCGGTCTGGCCGGTGAACTCGCCGACCAGGTCCGACCGCTGCGCCTCGATCACGTGCCCGGACGTGACGACCCCGAGCTCGCGGTAGATCTCGCCGATCAGCCGGGCCACGGTCGTCTTCGCGGTGCCGGGATTGCCGGTGAACACCAGGTGCCGACTGCGCGGCGACACCGGCAGGCCCTGCGCGCGGCGCTGCTTGTCCACGTCCATCTCGGCGACCATCGCTCGGACCCGCTGCTTCACCGGCTCCAGCCCGATCATGTTGTCCAATTCGGACAGTAGATCGGGCAGACTCCGTTGCGCCCCACCGTCTCCCATCCGCACACCGATATCGCCCGGCGCCGGGACGTCCGCGGCCAACAGCCGGTTGAGCGAGGCGACGTCCGAGCTCGGGTCGGCCGCCAGCCGCGCCGACTGCCGGCTGATCGTCGCCTCCAGCAGCTGACGGGCCGACCGGCCGTTGGCGAAGCCCTTGCCCCGGCTGATCCGGCTCATCCGCACCGGCAGCGCGGCCAGCAGGTCCGGGGCCAGCTCGTAGCCCTGCGACTCGGCCATCAGCTGGAAGATCCGGGCCAGTTCCTCGTTGCTGTAGTCGGGGAACTCGATGCGGGTCTGGAACCGCGAGCGCAGTCCCGGATTGGAGTCGAGGAAGGTGCTCATCTCGCGCGGGTAGCCGGCCACGATGACGATCAGGTCGTCGCGGTGGTTCTCCATCTGCGCAAGGAGTTCCGCCACCGCCTCGGGGCCGTAGTCCTCGTCGCCGCCCTGCACGAGGTTGTAGGCCTCGTCGATGAACAGCACGCCGCCGTACGCCTGCTCGATCAGCTTGCGGGTCTTGCCCGACGTCTCGCCGACGTACTCGCCGACCAGGTCGGCGCGCATGCACTCGACGAGCTGGCCGCCGCTGAGCACGCCCAGTTCCCGGTACAGCTCGGCGATCACCCGGGCCATGGTGGTCTTCGCGGTGCCGGGGTTGCCGGTGAAGACGAGGTGCCGGCTGCGCTGCGGGATGGGCAGGCCGGCGGCGCGGCGGCGCTCGTCCACCTGCAGCTCGGAGACGAGGTTGTTTACCTGGCGCTTCACCGAGTCGAGGCCCACCATCGCGTTCAGCTCGGCCAGCAGTTCCGCAGCGGACTTGCGGTCGCTGTTGCCGGCCGCCCGGCGCAGCTCGGCCAGGTCCTGCCCGTCGATGCGGGCCATGCCGCTGCGCATGATCGCGCTCTGACAGGCCGTCTCGATCACGGCCTCGACGCGGCGGGCGCCGCCGGTCGTGCGGTGCGTACGGCCGCCGGTGATCAGGTCGGCCATGCCGGCGCGGGCCTCCGGCGTCATCGACGCCTGGCGTTCGGCGGCGAGCACGTCCAGCAACGCCTCCGCCGCCGGCCGCTGCTCGAAGTCCGGCAGGTGGTAGATCAGCGCCCGCTGGGCGACTGCCGGGGCGGCGTCGGTGAGCTGCTTGAGGAACGCCGGGGTGCCGGCCAACACCAGGACGCCGCACTCCTCCTGGTCGTGTGCGACCTCCACGACGATGTCGACGATGCTGCCCCGGTCGCCCGCGTCGGCCAGCAGCGCGTCGGCGTTCTCGATCATCAGCACCGGCGTCTTCTCGAACGCCGAGGCGATCGCCGCGCGTACCACCGCTTCGAGTGATTTCTCCTGCTCCTTGGCGGACAGGATCAGGCTGGCCGCGGTCTTGATCACCGGCTCCGACTCGGTGATCGCCTCCGTGGCCCTCATGAACGGGGCGAAGGAGCGCATCAGGCGGCGCTGGCCGCTGTGCTGCTGGCCGATCAGCAGGATGACCGGGTTGGCCTGGCCGGCTGTGTTCTCCGCGTGGCGGATGCCGTCCGCCCACAGGATCACGCGCTTCGCCTTGTCGAAGAACGCCGCCACCGGCTCGCCGGTGCGCACGAAGTGACCACCTCCGTACAGCGGCTCGACGAAGGCACGGGTCTCCGGCTGCTGGGGCAGCGGCGGCGGGCCCTGCTGCGGCAGCGGGGGCGGTGCCTGCTGCGGGAACGGCTGCTGCGCGGGCTGCGGGAAGGGTTGCTGGGCCGGAAACGCCTGCTGGGCCGGGAATTGTGGCGCGTACTGCTGCTGAGCCGGGAACGGCTGCGACATCGGCGGCTGCTGCGGGAACGGCTGGGAAACCGGCGGCTCGGGGTAGAGCGATCCCGGCTGCGGCACCGGCTGTTGCGGCATCGGCTGGGGCGCGGGCTGCTGCGGCGCCTGGCCGCCGGGGAGCTGCGCCGGGCGGGCCGTGGCGCGGAATCCCGGGTCCGGCGGCGGAGCCATCGGCCGCCACTGGCCGACGCCGCGCCACCACAGCCACGGCTGGCCGGGGTTGAGCAGCCACCACGCGCCGTCCGCGGTGGTCAGCACCGTCGTGCGGCCCATCGAGGCCGCGCGCTCGGCCTCCGCGAAGGCGTCCCACCCCGCGCCGGTCATCGCTCCCCCTCCGCTGACTGTGTCCGCCCCGCAGCTTACGGCGACGGTCGTTCACCGGGGCGGTGGTGTGCGGCGGCCACGGACTAGGTTGACAACCGTGGACAACGGTCTTCTCGTGCGGCGGGCCCGCATCGCCGACGTGCGCGCGATCAAGGCGCTCGTCGATCACTACGCGGGCAAGGTGTTGCTGGCCAAGCAGCTGGTCACACTGTACGAGTCCGTGCAGGAGTTCTGGGTGGCCGAACTGGACGGCAAGGTCGTCGGCTGTGGGGCGCTGCACGTGCTGTGGGAGGACCTGGCCGAGATCCGCACCGTCGCCGTCGACCCCCTCGCGTCCGGGCGGGGCATCGGGCACGCCATCGTGGACCGGCTCGTCGAGCTGGCCCGGGAGCTGGGGCTGGCCCGCATCTTCGTGCTGACCTTCGAGACCAAGTTCTTCAACCGGCACGGCTTCGTGGAGATCGAGGGCACGCCGGTGTCGCCCGAGGTCTACGACGAGATGCTGCGCTCGTTCGACGAGGGCGTCGCCGAGTTCCTCGACCTCACCTACGTGAAGCCGAACACGCTCGGCAACAGCCGAATGCTGCTGCAACTCTTCTAATTACAACTAGAAGAGTATTGACTGGACTGGTCGCGGCGCGCGAGGATCGTCCCGTGTCCGTCGAGGAGCTCGCCGCCGAGGTCGGCCTGCCGACCAGCACGATCCGCATGTACCAGACCAAGGGTCTGCTGCACGCGCCCCGGCGCGTCGGCCGCACCGCCCGCTACGACGTCAGTCATGTGCAGCGGCTCCGGCTCGTGCAGCGACTCCAGGACCGTGGCTTCTCGCTGCCGGCCATCGCGCAGCTGATCGAGGCCCGGGACCGCGGCGACTCCGTCGCCGACGTGCTCGGACTCGCGCCGGACGGGCCCGAGGACTGGATTCCCATCGGCATCAACGAGATCCGCGCCCTGGTGTCCGTACGGGAGCTTCGGCCGTCGCTGCTGCGCCGGGCCACCCAGCTCGGGCTCGTCAAGTGGCGGCACGGCCGGCCGCACACCCGGCGCTGGGCCCTGGAGAGCGGCGCCCGCCTGTGCCAGCTCACCATCGGGCCGCAGGAGGTGCTCAGCCAGTACGAGCGGCTGCGCGAGGCCACCGACCGCGTCGCCGCCGACTTCGTCGACGTCTTCGAGCGATACCTGTGGCCCGCCATCGCCGAGACCAGCGGGCAGGCCGACCAGCTCGACAAGGTCCGGTCGCTGCTCATCGAGCTGACCAGCACCGCCGAGAGCGTCGTCGTCGGCGCGCTGCGGGAGTCGATCCGGGACGCCACCGAGCAGTTCGCGTCCAAGCACGGGTTGCTGGAGGACGACCCGGCGTGGCTGGACCAGCCCGTGCCGACGCTGGCCGAGCGGCTCACCGAGCCCGGCGGCGAGGAGCCCGACATCGAAGGCTTCCTCGCCGGCGAGGAATGACCGGCTGGGTGCGCCGTGACCAGGGGGCGTGGCGCACCCAGCCCACTCATCGGGGTTCGATGCGCTCCAACAGGTTGAGGAGTTCACCGACCAGTTCCTGGTCGCCCGCGTGCAGACGAACACGCGCAACGGCCATGTCGTAGCACTCGCCGTCGGCGCGCTTGCCGATCACCCATACGACAACAACAGTGCCGTCCGATTCGATGCGGTAGACGATCCGATAGTCCCGGTCGCCGACGACGAGCTTGCGAAAGGTGGCCAGGTTTCCGCCGGCACGGTTGCCGAGCGGCGCACCGCCCTTGTCCGGCTCGTTCTCCAACTTATTCAGCGCCTTGAGCACCTGGAGCCGAGCCGTGCCGTCCAGGTCCCGAAGGTCTTCCTTCGCTTCGGTGGTAAGCAGGACCCGTGCCAATGCTCAGTCCTCGTCCAGATCCGCCGGATCGATCCCGAACTCGGCCGCCACATCGTGGAGGCTGTGCCGTGCGCCGTCGTCGGTGATGGTTCGCGCCAGCGCGAGGGCGAGCAGACGAAGGTCGTCCTCGAGCTCGTCCAGCCGCTGAAGTCGCGCGGCATCCTGCGGGCTCACGATGGCGGCGAGTGGCTTGTTGTTCCGCATCACCAGCTTGCTTCGGCCCTCATGGGCCTCGTTGAGCAGCCGGGACAGCGAGCTGTTGGCCTCGGTGACACTGACCAGGTCATCGGTGTTGATGTTCACGGCTACCGCCACCTCCCCCAGGAAGGTTGCCCGAATCCTAGCTCGACTTCTAGCCAGGGCCCGGGTTCGGGCCCGCCCTGTCAGCGGGAAGCCAGCGCCGGCCTGCTCGAATCGCCAGCAGCGGCCGAGCGCCTCACCAAGCGCGTCAGCCAGCTGGGCCGGAAGCTCGGGATAGAGTTCTGCCGGCCGAGACCACCCTGCCGGGCAGCAACAACTTCCTTGATCTGGACGAGTGCCAGACCGCCACCACGATCCGGGAGGCGCTGGCGAAGGTTCCGTTGCAGCGGTAGGGGTTACTCCTCGTCCTCCTCGTCCGGCTCGGGGGCGCCGCCGCCGCGGATGGTGAACAACACCGATTCCAGCTCGTCGGGCTTGATGAGGACCTCGCGGGCCTTGGACCCCTCGGAGGGTCCGACGACTCCGCGCGTCTCCAGTAGGTCCATGAGGCGGCCGGCCTTGGCGAAGCCGACGCGGAGTTTGCGTTGGAGCATGGAGGTCGAGCCGAACTGGCTGGTGACGATGAGTTCGGTGGCCTGCAGCAACAGGTCGAGGTCGTCGCCGATGTCGGCGTCGATCTCCTTCTTCTCGCCGGCCTTGGCGGAGGTGACGCCGTCGGTGTAGTCGGGCTGAGCCTGGTCCCGGGTGAAGGAGACGATGGCGTTGATCTCGTCGTCGCCGACGTAGGCGCCCTGGATGCGCAGGGGCTTGGCCGCGCCCATGGGGAGGTAGAGGCCGTCGCCCATGCCGATGAGCTTCTCGGCGCCGGGCTGGTCGAGGATGACCCGGGAGTCGGTGAGGGACGAGGTGGCGAAGGCCAGGCGCGAGGGGACGTTGGTCTTGATGAGGCCGGTGACGACGTCGACGGAAGGGCGCTGGGTGGCGAGAACGAGGTGAATGCCGGCGGCGCGGGCCTTCTGGGTGATGCGAACGATGGCGTCCTCGACGTCACGGGGCGCGGTCATCATGAGGTCGGCCAGCTCGTCGACGATGGCGAGAATGTAGGGGCGAGGGCGGTATTCACGCTCGCTGCCGGGCGGGGCGGTGATCTCGCCGGACCGCACCTTGCGGTTGAAGTCGTCGATGTGGCGGACCTTGTTGACCTGCATGTCCTGGTACCGCTGTTCCATCTCCTCAACCAGCCACGCCAGCGCGGCGGCGGCCTTCTTGGGCTGGGTGATGATGGGCGTGATCAGGTGCGGAATGCCCTCGTACGGCGTGAGCTCGACCATCTTCGGGTCGATGAGGATCATCCGGCACTCGTCGGGAGTGGCCCGGGCGAGCAGCGACACCAGCATGGAGTTGACGAAGCTGGACTTACCGGAACCGGTGGAGCCGGCCACCAGCAGGTGCGGCATCTTCGCCAGGTTCGCGGTGACGAAGTGTCCCTCGATGTCCTTGCCCAGACCGACAACCAGCGGATGCTGATCCTGCACAGTGGAGGGTGCACGCAGAACATCGCCCAGCCGCACCATTTCCCGGTCGCTGTTGGGGACCTCGATGCCCACGGCGGACTTGCCGGGGATGGGCGCGAGCAGCCGCACGTTGTCGGTGGCGACGGCGTACGCGATGTTCTTGGTCAGGGCGGTGATCTTCTCGACCTTCACGCCGGGCCCGAGTTCCACCTCGTAGCGGGTGACTGTCGGCCCACGGGTGAAGCCGGTGACCTGGGCGTCGATGGAGAACTGCTCCAGCACGCCGGTGATGGCCTCGATCATGGAGTCGTTGGCCCGGCTGCGGGACTTCGGCGGATCGCCGTCCTGCAGCATCTCCAACGACGGCAAGGTGTAGTCGCCGTCGACGGCCCGCGGGGCGGCGGGCTTGTCCGCAGCGGCGGGAGTCTTGCGCGGCTTGGCCGCGGGACGAGGAGCGGCGACCGGCTCCGGTTCCGGCTCCTCGGTGGGAAGTTCCAGCTGCCGCGGCGCTTCCTCGGCCGCGTCGGCGGCCTGACGCCGCCGCGACGGCCGCCGCAGCCGCACCGACGAGCTGTCCTTCTCCGTGACGTCCTCAGTCGGCGTGGCTTCCGACGCCGACGGCACGGGCAGAGACGTGGCCGACTGGTCGATGAGGGCCCGCAGCCGGTTGGGCACCTCCCGGACGGGAGTGCCGGTGAGTAGCAGGATCCCGTACACGGCAACAAGACCGAGCAGCGGCACGGCGACCCAGCCGGTGAGGCCCTGGGCCAGGAAATGCCCGGCCAACCAGCCGACCGCACCGCCGGCGTTGCCGCTCTCGGAGGCGAGTTCGGGCGCGCCGAAGAACAGGTGCAGCAGACCGAGTATGGCCACCGCGAGCAGGATCATGCCGAAGACGATCCGCGGCCGCGCCTCGGGCAGCGGATCGGAGCGCATGAGCACGATGCCGATGAACAGCAGCACCAGCGGCAGCACGTAGGCGGCGCCGCCGATGACGCTGCGCACCGCCAGGTCGAGCCAACCGCCGACGGGGCCGCCGGCATGCCACCAGACACCGGCGGCGAAGATCACGCCGAGCCCGATCATCACGAGGGCGAGACCGTCCCGGCGGTGCGCCGGATCGAGCTCCTTGGTGCGGCCGACCGCCCGGGCCAGGCCGCCGATGCCCTTGGCGAAGAAGCCCCAGCCGGCCTTCACCGGCGCGGCGCTGCCCCGCTTGGACGACGTCGCCTTGCCCCGGGGCTTGGTCGCCGGACGGGGCTTGGACGTGCTTCTCCCGCGTGTCGGGGTCCGCTTCGAAGTCGTCGTCCGGCCTGCCATGCCCCCTACGGTAGCCCTTTCACTTCCGTCACATACGTCACGGCAGCGCAACTCGCTGATCGAGACTGGCCCCGTGACGACTGCCCGACTCCGCGCCACCGTGGCCAGCCTGCTCTCCGCCATCGCCTTCGGCTTCTCCGGCCTGCCGGCAAAGGTCGCCTACGACGCCGGCTTCACGCCGCTGCAGGTCACCGCCGTGCGCATCGTGTTGACGGCGATCGTGCTGCTGGCGTTCGCCGCGCCGTTCACCGGCCTGCCCAAGCTCGCCTCGTGGCGGCTGGTCCTCGGCTACGCGGTCCTGGGCGTGATCGGCAGCCCGCTGCTGTACTTCGTGGCGGTGTCCCGGATCCCGGTCGGCGTGGCCATGGTGCTGGAGTTCCTCGCGCCGGTGCTGGTGGCGCTGTGGATCCGGTTCGTGCGGCGGACCCGGCTGCCCGCGTCGATGTGGCTCGGCACGGTGCTGGCGCTGGTCGGCCTGGCGATGATCGCCCAGCTCTTCGACGCCGTCAGCTTCGACCTCGTCGGCACGCTCGCCGGCCTCGGCGCGGCCGTCGGCACGGCGGCGTACTACCTGCTCGGCGAGCATGCCGCCAAGGACGGCGACCCGATGGCGCTGACCATCGGCGGCATGGTCGTCGGCGCGGTGCTGATCAGCATCGTCAGCCCGCCCTGGGCGCTGCCGTGGCACGCCATGACCACGCCGACGGCGCTCGGCCCGGTGTGGCTGGGCCTGGTGCTGTTGGCCCTGGTCAGCACCGCCTTCGCGTACGTCGCCGGCATCCTGGCGCTGCGGCACCTGCCGTCGGCGGCGGCGTCCGTGCTGGGCCTGGTCGAGCCGCTGGTGGCCACGCTGGCGGCCTGGCTGATCCTCGACCAGGTGCTCACCGTGGTGCAGATCGTCGGGGCGGCGGTGCTGCTGGCCGGCGCCGCCATCGTGCAGGTCGCCGCCGGCCGTCGCATCGAACCGGACACCCCACCAACGCTGTGAACGGACCATTCCAAAACTCCGAGTAGAGGAATGGTCCGTTCCGAACCGGAAATCAGACGGGGATCACCGTCGGGACGATCATGGGGCGGCGGCGGTAGGTCTCGGCGACCCAGCGACCGACGACCCGGCGGACGGACTGGGCGATGCGGTGGGTGTCGGTGATGCCCTCCGCCTCGGTCCGGGACAGCTCCATCTCCACCAGCGGCACGACCTGGTCGAGCGCCTTGGGGTCGTCGGAGAAGCCACGGCCGGAGATGGTCGGCGGGGCGACGGCACGGCCGGTGGCGGTGTCCACGGCGACGGTGATGCTGATGAAGCCGCCCTCGCCGAGCACGAGCCGGTCGGACAGGGTGGACTCGCCGACGTCGCCGACGGACAGGCCGTCCACGTAGACGTGTCCGACCTCGACCCGGCCGGAGATGGCGGCCTTGCCGTCGACGAGGTCGACAACCACGCCGTCCTCGGCGATGACCACCTGCTCGGCGGCCACTCCGGTGCGGATGGCCAGCTCGGCGTTGGCCCGCAGGTGCTTCCACTCGCCGTGCACGGGCATCACGTTGCTGGGCCGCACCGCGTTGTACAGGAACAGCAGTTCGCCGGCGGCGGCGTGGCCGGACACGTGCACCTTGGCGTTGCCCTGGTGCACGACGTGCGCGCCGAGCCGGACGAGGCCGTTGACCACGCCGAACACCGCGGTCTCGTTGCCGGGGATCATGGAGCTGGCCAGCACGACGGTGTCGCCGGAGCGGATGGAGATCTGCCGGTGCTCGCCGCGGGCCATCCGGGACAGCGCCGACAGCGGCTCGCCCTGCGAGCCCGTGGACACGAACAGCACCTCGTCCTCGGGCATCAGCATCGCCGCGTCCAGGTCGACGAGCAGCCCCTCGGGCACGTGCAGCAGCCCCAGCTCGGCGGCGATGCCCATGTTGCGGACCATGGACCGGCCGACCAGCGCGACCTTGCGACCGTGCTTCACGGCGACGTCGAGGATCTGCTGCACGCGGTGCACGTGGCTGGCGAAGCAGGCCACGATCACCCGCTGCGTGGCGGTGCGGATCACCTGGTCCAGCACCGGCCCGATCTCCCGCTCGGGGGTGACGAAGCCGGGCACCTCGGCGTTGGTGGAGTCGACCAGGAACAGGTCGACGCCCTCGTCGCCGAGCCGGTGGAAGCCGGCCAGGTCGGTGAGCCGGCCGTCCAGCGGCAGCTGGTCCAGCTTGATGTCGCCGGTGTGCAGCACCAGGCCGGCCGCCGTGCGGATGGCGATGGCGATGGCGTCCGGGATGGAGTGGTTGACGGCGAAGTACTCCAGCTCGAACGGCCCGTGCTGGGTGCGCTCGCCCTCGGCCACCTCGACCAGCACGGGCGTGAGCCGGTGCTCCTTGCACTTGGCGGCCAGCAGCGCGAGCGTGAACTTGGAGCCGATCACCGGCACGTCGGGCCGGTTGCGCAGCAGGAACGGCGCCGCGCCGATGTGGTCCTCGTGGCCGTGCGTGAGCACGATGGCCTCGATGTCGTCGAGGCGGTTCTCGATGGCCCGGAAGTCGGGCAGGATCAGGTCGACGCCGGGCTGCATGTCCTCGGGGAACAGCACGCCGCAGTCGACGATGAGCAGCCGGCCGGCGTGCTCGAACACGGTCATGTTCCGGCCGACCTCGCCGATGCCGCCAAGCGCCACGATGCGCAGGCCGCCGTCGGCCAGCGGCGGCGGGTTGTTGCCCGGACGCGGCGGAATGATCACGTCGGTCACGCGGCCACCTCCAGGCCCACGGTGCGCAGCACGTCGGCCAGCGCGGCGGTCTGCTCCGGGGTCGCGGCCGGCAGCGGCAGCCGCGGGTCGCCGACCTCCACGCCGGTCAGCCGCAGCGCGGTCTTGGCGAAGATCACGCCGCCGCCGATGGCGGACATGGCGCGGTGCAGCGGCAGCAGCTCGTTGTGCACGGCGCGGGCGGCGGCCAGGTCGCCGGCGTCGACGGCGTCCACCATGGCCCGCAGCCGGTTGCCGACCACGTGCCCGATCACGCTGACCATGCCGGCCGCGCCGAGCGTCAGCCACGGCAGGTTGAGCGGGTCGTCCCCGGAGTAGTACGCGAGGTCGGTGCTGGCCAGCACCTCGCTGCCGGCGAGCAGATCACCCTTGGCGTCCTTCACGGCCACGATCCTGGGGTGTTCGGCGAGCCGGCGCAGCGTGTCGACCTCGATCGGCACGATCGTGCGCGGCGGGATGTCGTAGAGCATCACCGGCAGCCCGGTGGCGTCGGCCACGGCGCGGAAGTGGGCGTAGACGCCGGCCTGCGGCGGCCGCGAGTAGTACGGCGTGACGGTCAGCACGCCCTGCGCGCCGGCCTTCTCGATCAGCTGCACCTGGCGCACCGAGTGCGCGGTGTCGTAGCTGCCGGCGCCGGAGACGACGATCGCGCGGTCGCCGACCGCGTCCACCACGGCGCGGACCACGTCCGCCTTCTCGCTCTCGGTCGTGGTCGGCGACTCGCCGGTGGTGCCGTTCACCACGATGCCGTCATGCCCGCGGTCCACCAGCCGATTCGCCAGCTCCTGGGCTTTGTCCAGGTCGAGCGCGCCGTCCCGGTCGAACGGTGTGATCATGGCGGTGAGCACCCGGCCGAAGGGCCGTGCTGGTGCTGTGGTGGAACTCCCGGTCATGGCCAAGACGCTACCCGGTCCACACCTTGAGCTGGACCGGGAGGCCCCGCCGGTGTCGCTCCACCTCGGAGAACGCTCGGCCCCGCCGGTGCTTCGCCCGGTTGCTGGATCTTTGAGGTCCGCCGCCCGACGCGCCCCAGCACCGAGCCGACGCGGGCCTCGAAAATCCGGCAAGGGCGAGGCGCCGGCTCAAAGGGGGCCGAGCCCGCCGCGGAACGCGGCGCACGGACACCGTCAGATGCCTCGGTTGAGGCCCTTGACTCGTGCGACGGCCGACTGCTCGCCGTCGAACTCCAGCCGCACCTGGTCCCGTCCGGACAGGAACAGCACCAGCTCACCGGGCTCGCCGGTGATGGTGACGGTGTTCGGGCCGCGCTTGGCCACGACCTCGCTGCCGTTGGCGCGGCGCAGGATCACGCCGACCGGGCTGTTGCGGAAGGTGAGCTTGCTGCTGCGGGACAGCATCTTCCACAGCGCGGCGTCGCGCACCGGCTCGGGCGCCCGCGGCTCCCAGTCGGGCTGGGCCCGCCGCAGGTCCTCCAGGTGCACGAACATCTCGACGGTGTTGGCCAGCTCGTCGAAGCCGGGGATGCCGAACGGGGACAGCCGCGGCGGCCCGCTGCGCACCAGGTCGACCAGCTGCGGCCACGGCTTGGCCGCGTAGGCGTCCTGCACGCGCTGGGTGTGCGGGGCGAACGCCTTGATCATGATGCCGGGCGACGCGTCCAGCCGGCGTTCCCGCACGGCCAGGTGCGCGGCCAGGTCGCGGGCGTTCCAGCCCTCGCACAGGGTCGGCGCGTCCGGGCCGAGGTCCTCGAACGCCTCGCAGATCAGCCGGCGTTCCTCGCTCGCCACACCCATCGCTCAGCCCTCGGTCACGAACGGGCTGGACGCCACCTCGGTGCCGTCGGGCAGCTCGGAGATGGTGAAGTCGTCGAACACGTTGGCCGCGGCCTTCTTGAGCTGGCGCAGGCACTCGATGGCCAGCGCGCGGATCTCCACGTCGGCGGCCTCGCTGGCGCGCATGGCGATGAAGTGCCGCCAGGCCCGGTAGTTGCCGGTGACGACGATCCGGGTCTCGGTGGCGTTGGGCAGCACCGCACGCGCCGCCTGGCGGGCCTGCTTGCGACGCAGCGTGCCGCTGGGCACGTCGGCGAACTTCTTCTCCAGGCCCTCGAGCAGCTCGGTGTAGGCCTTGACGCTGGCCTCGGCGGCGGCGACGAACTTGGCGTGCAGCTCGGGGTCGTCGGCGATGACCTCGGGCTCGACCATCGCGGCGTCGCGCTCGGGCACGTAGCGCTGGGACAGCTGCGAGTACGAGAAGTGCCGGTGGCGGATCAGCTCGTGGGTCAGCGAGCGGGACAGGCCGCTCAGGTAGAAGCTGACCGAGCCGTGCTCCAGCACGGACAGGTGGCCGATCTCGATGATGTGCCGGATGTAGCCGGCGTTGGTCGCGGTCGCCGGGTTCGGCTTGGACCAGGACTGGTAGCAGGCGCGGCCGGCGAACTCGGCCAGCGCCTGGCCGCCGTCCTCGTCGGTCGTCCACGGCACGTCCGCCGGCGGGAAGAACTCCGTCTTGGCGATGAGCTGCACCTTCAGCGGCACCGTCTCGGTCACGAGCCTTGTCTCCTACTCCCCGGTGGCGGTTCACCCGAGCGTAGACGACGACGCCTGTGACATCATGGCGACACTACCAATGACGTCATCACCCTTGACTGACGTCACGAGTGATGTCAGAGTGACGTCATGGATCTCACGCCGTACATCGCAACGTTGCGCGAGGACCTCACGACCGCCGCCGCAGCCGGGGACGACCAGACCCGACGCACCGCAGCCGTGCTGTCCGCCGCGCTCGAGCCGGCCGCCCGGCTGGCCATCATGAACGCGCTGTCCGACCTCGCCGCCGAGGTCACCGCGTCGCTCGACGACCACGTCGTCAGCCTGCGGCTGGACGGCCGGGACGTGCAGGTGGTGGTCACGCCCACCACCGCGCCGTCGGAAGCCGACGAGCCCGCCGCCGAGGAGACCGCCTTCGTCGGCGACCCGACCGGCGACATCAGCCGCATCACGGTCCGGCTGATGGAGGAGCTCAAGGCCAAGGCCGAGCAGGCCGCCTCCGCGCAGGGGCAGTCGCTGAACGCCTTCGTGGCGCAGGCCGTGCAGGGGGCGCTGAACAACCAGCACCGCGGCGGGCGCGGCCGGGGCCGCAACCGTGGCCAGTGGTGGGACGAGAACCAGAACTGGGGTCGCCACGGCGGAGGCCGCGGCAACTGGCAGGGGTGGAACGACCAGGGCCCGGATCGGGGGCGCGGCGGCCACGGCGGCTCGCGCGTCAGCGGCTGGGTGGAGGGCTGAGGGGTGGAGACAGTGACCGAGAGCATGCCCGGCAACACGGGCCATGTCCGGGAAGAAGAGTTCGAGGCGACCGGTCCGATCGAGATCGACGTCGCCGTCGGGGCCGGCCGGATCGAGGTGCGGCTGTCCGAGCGGCCGGGCGTGCGGGTCACCGTGCGCTACGACGAGGACGCCTCCGACCAGTGGATTCCCGGCCTGTCCGGGCTGCTCAACTGGGTCAGCGGCCAGTTCGGCACGCCGACCGAGGGCTCGCCGGACGACGCCGTGCGGCAGACCCGCATCGACCTGACCGGCAGCCGGCTGGTCGTGCGCACGCCCAAGCCGCTGCCGATGCGCGGCGTGCCGCTGGCGATCGTGGTCGAGGCGCCCAACGGCTCGCACGTGGAGTCCAAGAGCGGCTCCGCGACCCTGGTCACCACCGGGTCGGCCGGGCGGCTGAACGTCATCAGCGGCACGGGTGACGTCAGCGTCGACCGCGCCGACGGCGTCGCCAGCGTGAACAGCGGCTCCGCCGCCGTGCGGCTCGGCCCGATGATGGGCGGGGTTCGGGTGAAGTCCGGCTCCGGCGACATCGAGGTCTCGTCCGTGGGCGGGCGCAGCGCCCTGTTCACCGGCTCCGGCGACGTGTGGCTGGGGGCCGTGCAGTCTGACGTCATGGTGCGCACCGGCACCGGTGACATCACCGTGGCCGACGCCGCCTGCGGCGCCATCGAGCTCGTCACCGGCAGCGGGGAGCTGCGGGTGGCCGTGCGCTCCGGCACCGCCGCCATGGTCGACCTCGTGTCGCATGCCGGGCAGGCCCGCAGCGAACTCGACGTGTCCAGCACGCCGCCCGCCGGCAAGGAGCCGAAGCTGACGGTTCGCGGCCGCACCGGCTCCGGCAACGCCGTCATCACGACCGCCGTGGGGTGACCTGGGGAAGGTGTCCGTCAGGGGGAGACGGGCACCACGCACGTCGGCCCGGGACCGCCCGAAGAGGGGATAGGCGGTCCCGGGCCGACGTGATCGCTGGGTGCACGGAGAGTTAGCCACAGCCTCGGGGCCGTCCAGTCAAAGGTGGGCGACCCCGAGGCTGTGTCTCCCCTCCCCCTACACGAACATCCTTGCACAGCAACGTTCCCATACGCCAGAGCCGTACGCGCTTGGTCACACGGGAACGCCCGGACTGCGAGTTTCAGATGGCGCGGGGCACTCCACCCGATTCAGTTCGGGGTCAGACCAGGGCCCCGAGGCGCGAGGCCAGATCACCCCGCTTTCCGACCACCACCCCGTCCAGGCCCAGCCAGTCGGCCATCAGCCGCAGCTCCTCGGCGAGCTCGTGCGCCACCTCCGCGTGGTCCACGCCGAGCTCGGCGAACGCGCCGGGCACCCGCAGCACGCCGGCGGCGCGGTCGGCCTTGAGATCGACACGGGCTACGAGATCCTCGCCGAGCAGGAACGGGAACACGTAGTAGCCGTGGATCCGCTTGGGCTCCGGCACGTAGATCTCGATGCGGTAGAAGAAGTCGAACAGCCGCTCGGTGCGGTCCCGCTCCCAGATCAGCGGATCGAACGGGCAGAGCAGCGCCCGGGCCTGCACCCGGCGCGGCGTGCGGGCGTCGACGTGCCGATACGCCTGGTGCCGCCAGCCCTCCACGGCGACCGGCTCCAGCACCCCATCCTCCACCAGCTCGGCGACGGCCTGCTGCGACGACTGCGGCTTGAGCCGGTAGTAGTCGCGCAGGTCGGGCTCCGTGGCGACGCCCAGCGCCACCGCCGACTTGGCGATCAGCTGCCGGGCCGCGTCCTCCGGCGACACCTCCGGCGCCGAGAACACGTCCGGCGGCAGCACCCGCTCCGTCAGGTCGTAGTAGCGCTCGAAGCCCCGGCGCGTGCCGGTCGTCAGCTCCCCCGTCGCGAACAGGTACTCGCAGGTCCGCTTCACGTCCGACCGGTTCCACCAGCCGCCGCGCCCCCGCTCGCGCTCCACCTTCAGGCCCAGCTGGTCCTCCAGCGCCCCCGCGGTGATCGGGCCGAGCTCCTTCACCGCCGTCAGCACCTCCTCCGCCAGCCGCTCCCCGCCCGCGCTCTGCCAGTACGCGTTCGGCTGCTCCTTGTGCGCTCGCATCCGCCAGCGCAGCAGCGGCCAGTCCGACACCGGCATCAGGCACGCCACGTGCGCCCAGTACTCCACCAGCAGCCTCGGCCGCCTCGCGCTGTGCGACCACGCCGCCTCGTCCAGCAGCTCCACCGGGTAGTTGCCGAGCCTGCTGAACAACGGGGCGTAGTGGGCACGCACCGCCACGTTCACCGAATCCAGCTGCAGCACCTGGGTCCGGGCCAGCACCCCCTGCAGGTGTCGCCTGGTCACCGCGCCGGACGGCCGCGCCTGGGCGAACCCCTGCGCGGCAAGGGCGGTCCGACGGGCCGCCATGGAGGACATCTTGAGCACGCACAAGATGCTGCCACCCACCCCTGACAGTTCTCATGCCGCGCGTGCCGCGCGGGGCTCGGCCCCTTCGGGGCCGATGCCTTCCCTAGCCGGATTTAGCCCGCCGCGTCGGCTTGCGCGGTGGGGCGCGTTGCGTGGCGGCGGGCGAAATCCGGCGACGGTCCAGGCATCGGCGGGGCCTCGCGCTCTCGTGGTTGGAGGCGGCCTCATGACGGCCTGTTCACCACCCGCTAGGTTCTCCGCGTGGCTGAAGCGTCTGTTCGTCCCGCCGTCCTCACCGACGCCGAGGAGATCGCCCGAATCCAGCGCGACACGTGGCGCACGGCCTACCGGGACCTGCTGCCGGAGGACGTGCTGGCCGGACTGGACAACACGGCGGCGATGCGGGAACTCGTGGAGGAAGCCACGGCGACGGTGGTGGTGGCGACCGAGGGCGAGTGGACGGTGGGCTTCTGCGTGGCGGGCCCGGCGCCGGACAGCGAGGTGGCGGAGGCGGACGGGTCGCTGCCGGACGACGCGGCGACCACAGGATTGGTGGCGACGCTGCTGGTGGAGCCCCGCTGGGGCCGCCGAGGCCACGGCGGCAGGCTGCTCGCGGCGGCGGCGGAAGCGCTGCGGAACATGGGCGCTACGAGGGGCGTGAGCTGGGTGCCGGAGGCGGACCGGGCCTCGCTGAACTTCTACCACTCGGTGGGCTGGCAGACGGACGGCGTGGTGCGCACGTTGGACGCTGGTGGGCGGCCACTGCGTGAGGCCAGGGTGACGGGTCCGCTGGACCTGAAACTGATCAATTCCTGAACCGGGGACAACCCCCGAGGCGTCATCGGAGTCGTACCCCCCGACACGATCGGGCTGTGGGGAAGGACAACCGAGTGCGCCTCATCGACTATCCGCGGCGGAACAAGCGGGGCGTGCGCCGCTGGCTGCCCTCGTGGAAGCTGGTCCTGGGGACGTCGGCGACACTGGTGGCCGGCATGGTCGCCGGCTTTTTCGTGGCGGTGGCCACGGTGCAGATCCCCAAGCCCAACGAGGACGCGGTGCAGCAGGCGACGATCTTCACGTACGCCGACGGCTCCAGCCAGATCACCCACGTCGGCACCAACCGCCGGCCGGTCAGCTTCGACCAGATCCCCCTGGTGGTGCGCCAGGCGGTGCTGGCGGCCGAGGACCGCACCTTCTACAGCGACCCGGGCGTGTCCCCGATGGGCCTGCTGCGCGCGCTGAAGAACGACCTGACCAGCAGCGGCGGCAACCTGCAGGGCGGCTCCACGATCACCCAGCAGTTCGTCAAGAACTACTACCTCACCCAGCAGCAGACGTTGGGCCGCAAGCTGAACGAGGTGCTGGTGGCGATCAAGCTGGACCAGGTGGAGTCCAAGGACGCCATTCTCGTCGACTACCTGAACACCATCTACTTCGCCCGCGGGGCCTACGGCATCGAGTCGGCGTCGCGGGCCTACTTCGGCGTGGACGTCTCGCAGCTGACCGACCCGGCCAAGGCCGCCTACATCGCCGCGGTCATCCAGTCGCCGTACTACTACGCGACCGCGGACAAGGACCCGAAGGCCGCGAAGGCGTTGCAGGACCGGTGGAACTACGTGCTGGACGGCATGGTCGCCGAGCACGAGCTGTCGACACAGCAGCGGGCCTCGCTGCAGTTCCCGACGCCGGTCAAGTACGAGCCGGACGACATGGGCGGCATGAACGGCTACATGGTCGACGCGGCGATGCAGAACCTGGACCGGCTGCACGAGAAGGACCCGTCCGTTCCGGACTCCAACACCGTGGCCCGCGGCGGTTACACCGTGGTGACCACGTTCCGCCAGGACTACATGCAGGCGGCCAAGAAGGCCGTCGACGACCGTATGTCCACTTTGGATCCGAACAAGCCGCAGGACCGCAACGTGCACATCGGCATGGCCTCGGTGGACGACAGGACGGGGGCAGTGCTCGGTTTCTACGGCGGTCCGGACTACCTCAAGCAGGGTTTCAACGACGCGTTCTCCGCCGCCGGCCCGCTCGGCAGCGACGTGGAGAAGGTGCTCGGCAGCGTCGTCCCGGCAAACCACTACGAGGACGCCGGCATCGACTTCATCCCCGGCACCAAGGCGCTGGCCACCACGCCGCTGCGCGCGGCGGCGGCGATGAGCTCGATGGCCAACGGCTACCAGTACAACCAGCCCTACGAGGTCTCCGAGATCCGGCAGAACGGCGAGGTGATCTGGCGGGCCCAGCCGCAGACCGAGAACTTCTGGGGCGGCGACGGCACGATCGAGCCGGTCCGGCAGTTCACGCCGTTCAAGAACGCGGTGCGGGGCGCCGACGTGCCCAAGTGGTGGGCCTGGTCGATGCTGGACTTCAACGGCGTGACCACCGCGGCGAACATGTTCGCCACCCCGCCGGACGGCAAGGGCAACCGCGCCCTGCTGGGCATGACCGGGGGCTACGAGGCGAACCTCGACGCGGCGCTGTACAGCTACGTCAGCGCCGTGCAGAAGTAGTCCCTGGGGTGGACGAAAGTCCACCGGAAATGGCCCCGTAGCACGACTCAAACGCCAGTGCCACTCCGGTAGCCTCGGTCGGGTCAGAGATCATTCGGTCGGGGGAGGGAGTCGCCGTGCTGCTGTGGCTGGCGATCTCCCTCGGTGTCGCGGTCGGCTCGGCGATCTGCCCACTGATCAGCGTGGAGCTGTTCCTGATCGGCATGATCGCCGACGGGCACCACCCGCCGATCGCGTGCTGGATCCTCGGCGGCGTGGTGGCGGTCGGCCAGGTGGTCGGCAAGCTGCTCTACTTCTTCGCCGCCCGCGGCCACATCACGCTGCCGAAGTGGTTGCAGCCCAAGGACAAGCCGCGCCGGCGGACCTGGTGGCGGATGGCCTGGGCGAAGCTGGCCACCTGGTTCACGGCCCTGCGGGCCCGGTGCGAGCGGCACCCGAAGCTGATGATCGCCACTACCGGCGTCAGCTCCGTGGTGGGCATGCCGCCGTTCATGGCGACCACGGTCCTCGCCGGCGTGGCCCGGATGTCGGTGGTGGCCTTCGTGGTGACGACGCTGGCCGGCCGGTTCATCCGGTTCACCGCGCTGGCAGCGTCACCGCACCTGCTGAGCCACGTGCTGCCCCACTTCGCGTGATCAGGTCCTGGATGCCGACGACGGCGGCGCCGCGGGCCCACTCGTCGAACGGCAGCGGCCGCACCACCAGCTCGCACGCCGCCGCCGCGCCGAACGCCTGCGCGGCCAGCGCCTGCCGGATCTGCTCCGCGTACAGGTCGTAGCCGCCGACGGCCTCGCCGGTGAGCACGATCCGCTCCGGCCCGACCAGGTTGGCCACGGCGGCCAGCGCCAGCCCGAGGGCACGGCCGGCGCGCTCGAACACGGCGTGCACGGCCGGGTCGCCGGACCGGCCCAGCTCGATCGCCTCGGGCATGGTCAGCGCGCGGCCCACCACCGTTGAGCAGCCGGCCAGCACCACCCGGTCCGCGGCCAGCGCCTCCACGCAGCCCCGACCGCCGCAGTAGCACTCGGGACCGTCCACGTCGATCGCCACGTGGCCGAGCTCGCCGGCCGGCAGCAGCACGTCGTTGACGACGAGCCCGCAGCCGATGCCGGTACCGGCCGTGACCAGGGCGAACGACGACACGCCGACGCCGGCGCCGAACCAGTGCTCGGCCACGGTCAGCGCGCGGACGTCGTTCTCGATCAGGGTCGGCAGCCCGGTGGCGGCCGAGACCAGGTCGGCCAGCGGCACGTTGCGCCAGTTCAGGAACGGCGAGAAGCGGACCATGCCGGTGTCCCGCAGCACGTCGCCGGCCAGCGACACGCCGAGGCACGCCACCTCGTAGCCGGTGGCGAGCGCGCCGACGACGTCGGCGACGACCTCGATGACGTCGGCGACGGCGGTCGAGGTCAGCGGCCGGTGCACCACGTCCCGGGTGCCGCCGCAGAGGTCGGTGCGCACCGCGATGACCTCGTCGGCGGTGAGTTTCACCCCGACGAAGAACGCCCGATCGGCGACCACCTGCACGGGCATCGCCGGTCGGCCGAGCCGGGACGGCGCGCGCTCGTCCGGTCGCTCGGTGAGGTAGCCGGCGTCCACCAGCGGGCGCACCGCCTTGGTCACCGCGGCCGGCGACAGGCCGGTGCGCGCGGTGACCTCGACGCGCGAGATCGGGCCGTGCCGCAGCACCACGGCGAACACCTGGACCGCGGCGGACACGACATTGACCATAGCAAACATTATTTCCCTCAGAAATTAACGACCTTGACACCCGATCGGACGCGGAGTTTCATGCCAGCAACCCGTCGCCGCCATGACTGCCCCCTTCCGACAGGAGTGCGCCGCCATGCGCCGTTCCCGCATGATCGTCCTGCTCGCCGCGTTGTGCACGGTGATCGCCGGGCTTGCCCCGGTAGCGGACGCAAGAACACCGAGCAAACCCACGGCGAACACACCGTACCTGGGGTGGAGCAGCTGGAGCCTCCAGTCGACCAAGTACCCAGGGGTGAACACGCAGGGTGACTACAGCTGGCTGACCGAGCAGCACGTGCTCGAACAGGCCCAGGTGATGGCCACCAAGCTCCGCTCGCACGGCTACCAGTACGTCAACATCGACGCCGGCTGGTGGCGCAAGTGGGACTGGACCCCCGAGTACGACCAGTACGCCCGGCCGCTGACCGACGCCGCGCGCTTCCCCGACGGCATGGCCGCCACCGCGCGCAAGATCCACTCCATGGGCCTGAAGATCGGCACCTACATGCCGGTCGGCCTGGAGAAGGAGGCCTACAACGGCGGCAACTCGCCGATCTACGGCGCGCCCGGCTGCTTCACCCGCGACATCGTCTACCCGGACCTGCGCACCACCAACGGCTGGGACAGCTCGTACAAGCTGAACTTCGACAACCCCTGCGCCGGGAAGTGGATCGACTCCATCGCGCAGATGTTCGCGGGCTGGGGCATCGACTTCCTCAAGCTGGACGGCGTCGGCCCCGGCTCGGACAAGACCGGCCCCAACTACGACAACACCGCCGACGTCGCCGCGTGGTCCAAGGCGCTGGTGAAGACCGGCCGCAACATCCAGTTCCTGCTGTCCTGGTCGCTCGACCACGACTACATCGACACGTGGCAGCGCTACAGCAACGGCTGGCGCGTCGACACCGACGTCGAGTGCTACTGCGACACGCTCGTCACCTGGCAGAACTCGCTGGTCAAGCGGTTCGACGACGTGGTGCCGTGGATCGGCGACACCGGCCGCGGCGGCTGGAACAACCTCGACTCGCTCGACGTCGGCAACGGGCAGATGGACGGCCTGTCCAACGACGAGCGGCAGCTGTACATGACGCTGTGGGCCATCGAGGCGGCGCCGCTCTACACCGGCGACGACCTGACCAAGCTGGACTCCTACGGCCTGTCGCTGCTCACCAACGACGAGGTCATCGCCGTCGACCAGGCCGGCCGCGCGGCCAAGCCGGTCGTCGCGCACACCCCGCAGCAGACCTGGTGGACGCGCAACGCCGACGGCTCGTACACGGTCGCCCTGTTCAACCTGGACACCTCGCCCGCGACCGTGACGGCGAACTGGTCCGACTTCGGCTTCCACGGCAAGGCGAGCGTGCGCGACCTGTGGTCGCACCAGCAGCTGGGCAAGTTCACCAACTCGTTCAGCGCGAACCTGGCCCCGCACTCGGCGAAGCTCCTCAAGGTCTGGCGCTGAACCCCCGCGAGTCACGCTCTGGGGCACACCGAATGTCGGTTTCGGGCAGCCGATGCCCGAAACCGACATTCGCACTGCCTGAGAGCGTGACTCGCGGGGTCAGGCGGGTTTGACGCCTACGCCGCCGAAGAAGAGGAAGCGCTCGGGGTGCTCCTCGGCCTCGCCCTCGTCGGGCCGCCACTCCGGCACGTAGACCGCGCCCGGCTCCACCATCTCGAAGTCGCCGAACAGCGCCGCGATCTGCTTGCGGGACCGGTTGAACGCCGTGTTGGTGCTCTTCGAGTACAGGTTCACCAGCCCCTCCTCCTGCTCCTTGGGCCGGTGGTCGCCGGTGGCGTGGGTGATGGCCAGCATGCTGCCCGGGGCGAGCTTGTTGCGGTACCGCTCGATCAGCGGCCCCAGGTCGGCCGGCTCCGGCACGAAGTGCAGCACGGCCAGCATCAGCAGCAGCACCGGCCGGTCGAAGTCGATCATCTCGCGGACCACGGCGTGGTTGAGCACCTCGCCGGGCGAGCGCAGGTCGGCGTCGATCACCTTGGCCTGCGGCACGTCGGCCAGCATCAGCTCGCTGTGCGCGACCGCGACCGCCTCGTTGTCCACGTAGACGATGCGGCTGTCGGCGCTGGCCTGCAGCGCGATCTCGTGCACGTTGCCGGCGGTCGGAATGCCCGAGCCGATGTCCAGGAACTGGCGGATGCCCTGGGCGGCCGCGTACGTCACGACCCGCCGCAGGAACTTCCGGTTGGCCCGGCTGGACACCGTGACGCCCGGCAGCACCTGCTCGGCGCGGCGCGCGAACTCACGGTCGGCGGCGAAGTTGTGGCCGCCACCCAGGAAGGCGTCGTACACGCGCGCGGCACTCGGCTTGGTGACGTCAACCTCGGCCGGTACCCAACTCCGTAATCCCACAGTGGCCCCACGACTCTCTGCCCCCGCGTCGACCTTACCGGAGAAACGGCGATCAGCCACCAAGCTCGATCGCCTTCCGCATGGCCTCCCGCGCCCGCCCCCGGTCGCCGGCCACGTCGTAGGCGTGGGCCAGCCGGAACCAGGCGCGCCAGTCCTCGGGGGACTGTTCCACCTCGACCTTGCGCTGCGCGAACCACTCGTCGGCGGCGTCCCGGTCGACCCGTCCGGACGGCCGGCGCGGCAGGCCGGAGACGTCGGGCAGGCCGCCCTCCGCCTCCAGCCGCCGGGCCAGCCGGTCGATCTTGATCCCGTTCCGCCACTGCGCCACCACGAACCAGACGCCCAGCACCGGCAGGATCAGGACGGCGGCCCCGAGCGTGATGCCGACCAGGCCGCCCGCCTCAATCAGCAGCACGGCCCGTTCGGCAAGCAGCACGAAGTAGACGACCAGCGCGGCCGTCAGGGCGATCGCCGTCCACAGTGCCTTGATTTCTGGGCCTCCTTACAGCCCGAGCAGTGAGTCCAGGCCGACGGTCAGTCCGGGCAGCGTCGGCACGGAGCGCACGGCCAGCAGCACGCCCGGCATGAACGACTTGCGGTCCATCGAGTCGTGCCGGATGGACAGCGTCTCGCCCTCGGTGCCGAACAGCACCTCCTGGTGGGCGATCAGGCCGGACAGCCGGATCGAGTGCACCCGCACGTCGTCCACCAGAGCCCCACGCGCGCCGTCCAGCTCCTGGCTGGTGGCGTCCGGGCTGGCCGGCAGGCCCGCCTCGGCCCGCGCGGCGGCGATCAGCTGCGCGGTGCGCGCGGCCGTGCCGGAGGGGGCGTCGGCCTTGCGCGGGTGGTGCAGCTCGATGACTTCCACGGACTCGTAGTACTTGGCCGCCAGCTCGGAGAACTTCATCGTCAGCACGGCGCCGATGGCGAAGTTCGGGGCGATCAGCACGCCCAGGCCGGGCGAGACGTCCAGCCAGCCGCGCAGGGTGGCCAGCCGCTCCTCGGTGAAGCCGGTCGTGCCGACCACGCAGTGGATGCCGCAGTTCACCGCGAACTCGAGATTGCCCATCACCACGTCGGGGTGGGTGAAGTCGACGACCGCCTCGGCGCCCGCGTCGGTCAGCGTCTCCAGCGCGTCGCCGGCGTCGATCGCCGCCACCAGCGACAGGTCGTCCGCGTGCTCGACGGCGTTGCACACCTCGGCGCCCATCTTGCCCTTGGCGCCGAGCACCCCGACCCGCAGCGGCTCGGCCGCGTAGTCCCTCGTCACTTGATCACCTCATGCACCTCGGCCGGCAGGTCGTCGCGGTGGTCGTACGGGCCGACCACCGAGCCCGAGACGGGGCGCCGCAGCAGCTCCTTGGCCAGCACGGCGACCTCCTCCTCGGTGACGGAGTCGATCCGCGCCAGCGTCTCCTCGACGGTCAGGTGGTCGCCGTAGTTCAGCTCGCCCTTGCCGATGCGGGACATCCGGGAGCTGGTGTCCTCCAGGCCCAGCACCAGGCCGCCGCGCAACTGCCCCTTGCCGCGGGCCACCTCGGCCGCGGACAGGCCGTTGCGGGCCACGTCGTCCAGCACGCCGCGGACCACGCCGGCGACCTCGCCGAGCTTGTCCGGGGTGCAGCCCGCGTACACGCACAGGTTGCCGGTGTCGGCGTACGCGGCCGTGGACGAGTACACCTGGTAGGCCAGGCCCCGGCGCTCCCGGACCTCCTGGAACAGCCGCGAGCTCATGCCGCCGCCCAGCGCCGCGTTGAGCACTCCCAGCACGAACCGGCGGTCGTCGTGCCGGTCCAGGCCGCGCATGCCCAGCATCAGGTGCGCCTGCTCGGTGTCGTCCGGGCACAGCACCAGCTCGCGCCGCACCGGGATGCGGGCCCGGCCGGCGCGCGGCGCGACCGGCAGCACCTCGCCCTTGAGCCGGTCGCCCAGGAGCTTGCGGGTCAGCCGCAGCACCTGCGCGTGCTCGACGTTGCCGGCCACCGCCAGCACCATGCGCGGCAGCGAGTAGCGCTTCTTGTAGAAGTTGAACAGCGCGTCGCGGCTCATCGCCCCGATGGACTGCTCGGTGCCCAGCACCGGCCGGCCCAGCGGGTGGTCACCCATCAGGGCCTCGCAGAACGCCTCGTGCAGCAGGTCCTCGGGGTCGTCGTCGCGCATGGCGATCTCTTCCAGCACGACGCTGCGCTCGGTCTCCATGTCCCGCTCGGCGCAGACCGCGTGGAACACCACGTCGCTGACCAGGTCCAGGGCCAGCGGCAGGTCCTGGTCGAGCACGTGCGCGTAGAAGCAGGTGTGCTCCTTGGAGGTGAACGCGTTCAGCTCGCCGCCGACCGCGTCGATCTCCTCGGAGATGCCCGCCGACGTGCGCCGGTCGGTGCCCTTGAACAGCAGGTGCTCCAGGTAGTGCGCGGCGCCGGCGACCGGCGGCAGCTCGTCCCGGGAGCCCACGTTGACCCAGATGCCCACCGACGCCGACCGCACGCCCGGGATCTGCTCGGTGACCACCCGCAGGCCACCCGGCAGCAGGCTGCGCCGGACCGCGCCGCCGCCGGCGGTGCGCTCCAGGGTCAGCGTGCTGCCCGGACGTTGCCGATAGCCAGGACGGCCGCGGGAAACCCCCGCGGCCGTCCTCGTGTTGCGTGCGCTCACTGGGCGGCCGGCTCCGGCTGCTCGGTGTTCGGGGCCTCCGCCGCGGCGGCCTCGTCCTCGGTCACGAGGACCAGGCTGATCTTGCCGCGGTTGTCGATGTCGGCGATCTCCACGCGGAGCTTGTCGCCGACCTTGACGACGTCCTCCACCTTGGCGATGCGCTTGCCGTTGCCCAGCTTGGAGATGTGCACCAGGCCGTCGCGGCCGGGCAGCAGCGAGACGAACGCGCCGAAGGCGGCGGTCTTGACGACCGTGCCCAGGAAGCGCTCGCCCACCTTGGGCAGCTGCGGGTTGGCGATCGCGTTGATCAGGCCGATGGCCGCCTCGGCCGACGGCCCGTCGGCCGCGCCGACGTAGATCGTGCCGTCGTCCTCGATGGAGATGTCGGCGCCGGTCTGCTCGGTGATCGAGTTGATCATCTTGCCCTTGGGGCCGATCACCTCGCCGATCTTGTCGACCGGGATGTTGATCGCGGTGACGCGCGGCGCGAACGGGGACATCTCGTCCGGTCGGTCGATGGCCTCCTCGATCACCTCGAGGATGGTCAGCCGGGCGTCGCGGGCCTGGCCCAGCGCCTGGGCCAGCACCTCGGACGGGATGCCGTCCAGCTTGGTGTCCAGCTGCAGCGCGGTCACGAACTCCTTGGTGCCGGCGACCTTGAAGTCCATGTCGCCGAACGCGTCCTCCGCGCCCAGGATGTCGGTCAGCGCGACGTAGCGGGTCTCGCCGTCGACCTCGTCGGACACCAGGCCCATGGCGATGCCGGCGACCGGGGCCTTCAGCGGCACACCGGCGTTGAGCAGCGACATGGTGGAGGCGCAGACCGAGCCCATCGAGGTGGAGCCGTTGGAGCCCAGCGCCTCGGAGACCTGGCGGATCGCGTACGGGAACTCGTCCCGCTTGGGCAGCACCGGCACCAGCGCCCGCTCGGCCAGCGCGCCGTGGCCGATCTCGCGCCGCTTGGGCGAGCCGACCCGGCCGGTCTCACCGGTGGAGAACGGCGGGAAGTTGTAGTGGTGCAGGTAGCGCTTGTGCGTCTCCGGGGACAGCGAGTCGATCTGCTGCTCCATGCGCAGCATGTTCAGCGTGGTGACGCCCAGGATCTGGGTCTCGCCGCGCTCGAACAGCGCCGAACCGTGCGCCCGCGGGATCAGCGCGACCTCGGCGGACAGCTGCCGGATGTCGGTGAGGCCACGGCCGTCGATGCGGATCTTGTCGCGCAGCACGCGCTGGCGGACCAGCTTCTTGGTCAGCGACCGGAACGCGGCGCCGATCTCCTTCTCGCGGCCCTCGAAGGCGTCGCCCTCGCCCACGCCGACCTTCTCCAGCGCCAGCGCCTTGACCTCGTCCAGCCGGCTCTCGCGCTCCTGCTTGCCGGCGATGGTCAGCGCCTGCGCCAGGTCGTCGGTCACCGCGGCGGCGACGGCCTCGAAGGCGTCCGGCTGGTAGGCCGGGTACAGCGGGAACTCGCCGGTCGGCTTGGCGGCCTTCTCGGCCAGCTCCTGCTGGGCCACGCACAGCGCGCGGATGAACGGCTTCGCGGCCTCCAGGCCGGCGGCCACGATCTGCTCGTTGGGGGCCTGAGCGCCCGCGCCGACCAGGTCGATCACGTTCTCGGTCGCCTCGGCCTCGACCATCATGATCGCCACGTCGTCGCCGACGATGCGACCGGCCACGACCATGTCGAAAACGGCCTTCTCCAGCTGCTCGTGGGTCGGGAACGCGACCCACTGGCCCTCGATCAGGGCGACGCGCACGCCGCCGATCGGGCCGGAGAACGGCAGGCCGGCGAGCTGGGTGGAGGCGGACGCGGCGTTGATCGCGACCACGTCGTACAGGTCCTGCGGGTTGAGGCTCTGCACGGTGATGACGACCTGGATCTCGTTGCGCAGGCCGTCCACGAAGGACGGGCGCAACGGGCGGTCGATCAGGCGGCAGGTGAGGATCGCGTCCGTGGAGGGACGGCCCTCGCGGCGGAAGAAGGCGCCGGGGATGCGGCCGACGGCGTACATCCGCTCCTCGACGTCCACCGTCAGCGGGAAGAAGTCGAAGTGGTCCTTCGGGTGCTTGGACGCCGTGGTGGCGCTCAGCAGCATGGTCTCGTCGTCCAGGTAGGCGACGACGCTGCCGGCGGCCTGGCGGGCCAGCCGGCCCGTCTCGAAGCGGACGACACGCTTGCCGTACGCGCCGTTGTCGATGACGGCGGTGGTCTCGTGGACCTCGAAATCGGTCATGTAGTTGGTTCTCCTCGTCACAGGGAGACGCCCGCGGTCCCTGGCGACGAGGCCGGTCTTCGATCGAAGTCCGCGGGATGCTCCCGGGGACCACTACCGAGGACCGGCGTACCCGTACTCGCCGTGCGCCGCTGCGCGTGTCCCGTTGTTCTCTTTTTTGGGGTTCTACTTGCGGAGAGGGGGAGCGACCGTCGGCCGCTCCCCCTCGCTGCTCATCGACGCAGGCCGAGCCGCTGGATCAGCGACCGGTAGCGCTCGATGTCGGTCTTGGTCAGGTAGTTCAGCAGCCGACGGCGGCGGCCGACCATCAGCAGCAGGCCACGACGGGAGTGGTGGTCGTGCTTGTGGAAACGCAGGTGCTCGGTGAGGTCGCTGATGCGCTTGCTCAGCAGCGCGATCTGGGCCTCGGGAGATCCGGTGTCCCCGTCCTTCAAGCCGTACTCGGCGAGGATGGACTTCTTCTGCTCGGTGGACAGTGCCACTTCTGTGCTCTCATTCCTGTCGCGGTCGTCCCGTGCGGCCCCCTTGAACAGGGGGTTGTCGGTACCGGCCGCCACGGACCGCAGCCGGACCCAAACACCGAGGTTAGCAGGTGTTCACGAACGGCCGCGCAGCAGCACCGCGCCGAGGGCCGAATAGCGGTACCCGCTCGGGGTCCGCTCGCTCCGCATGAGCACCAGCTCGCTCGACGTCCACCAAGGTCCTTTGTAACCCGAAAGAGCGGATACGTCGAGTGATTTGCCGTGCTGATGCCGCGCGTTCCGCGCGGGTGCCGTCGGCACGGGGAGCGCGAGGCCCCGCCGATGCTTCGCACGGTCGGCGGATTTCGGCCGCCGCCACTCGACGCACCCCACCACCCAGCCGACGCGGCGGGCGAAATACGGCAAGGGCGAGGCATCGGCTCAAAGGGGGCCGAGCCCCGCGCGGAACGCGCGGCACGAGCACAGCCTCACACCTGGGGGAACGCCGCGCGGCGCAGCAGTTCGGCCAGCCAGGGGTGGCGGTCGCGGACCGTCTCGGCGGCCTGGGTCAGGTCCTCCGGTCGGGCGACCCGGCGCAGCGCCTGCACGGCGGCGACGTCGGCGCGGCCGTCGTGCACCGGCAGCGCGTCGCGGTCCACAGTCGGCCGGGACTCCCGCACGTCGTCGAGGGCCTGCTGCATGGCCGGGCGGTCGCCGGCGGCGACGCCGGGGGTGAGGATCTTGCGTTCGAGCATGATCAACCGGGCCAGCACGGCGGGATTGCCGATCTTGGCGCGGCGGCCGCTCATCACCTGGCTCAGCATCGGCGCGCTGATCCCCAGCACGTCGGCGAGGTAGGCCTGGGAGATGTCGAACGCCACCACGAGCCGGCGGACCCGGTCCCCGAGCGGCTCGCCGTACCACTCACGTTGCAGCGCCAGGTTGCGCTGGACGATCTTGTGGTCCTCCAAGTGTCCCCCTTCCGCGTCGACATGTCCGGTTTGCATTCGCACGCGCGGCGATCGTAGCTGATCGCGCGGGGTGGAGACGGCCGTTCAGGCCAGCAGCCGCCGGGCCTCTTCGACGTCCAGATGCATCTGCTCGACCAGGGCGTCGCTGGAGTCGAACTTCAGCTGCCCGCGCAGCCGCGCCACGAAGTCCAGCGCCACCCGCTGGCCGTAGAAGTCCTCGCTGACGTCCAGCACGAACGCCTCCACCCGGCGCTCCCGCCCGGAGAACGTGGGGTTCGTGCCGACCGACACCGCCGCGTCGCGCACCGCGCCGCCCTGGATGAAGCGGCACGCGTAGACGCCGTCCGCCGGCACCGCCGCGAACTTCGGCGTGGACAGGTTGGCCGTCGGGAAGCCCAGGTCGCGGCCCCGACCGTCGCCGCGGACCACGATGCCCTCCAGCCGGTGCGGCCGGCCGAGCGCGTGCTCGGCCGCCACCACGTCGCCGGCGTCGATGCAGGCCCTGATGTACGTCGAGGAGTAGACCAGGTGGTCCTCGCTGACCAGGCTCTCGCCCTCGGCCGTGAAGCCGAAGCGGCTGCCCAGCGTGCGCAGCAGCGCCACGTCGCCGGCCGCGCCCCGGCCGAAGGTGAAGTTCTCCCCCACCACCACGGCGGCCACGTGCAGCTGCTCCACCAGCAGCTCGTGCACGAACACGTCCGCCGGCATGCGGGACAGCTCCGGGGTGAACGGCAGCACGCAGAACACGTCCACGCCCAGCTCCTCCACCAGGTCGGCGCGGCGCTTGAGCGTCGTCAGCTGGGCCGGGTGGCTGCCCGGGCGGACCACTTCGGACGGATGCGGGTCGAACGTCATCACCACGCTCGGCAGGTCCCGCTTCGCCGCCAGCTCCACCGCCCGGCTGATCAGCTCCCGGTGTCCCCGGTGCACTCCGTCGAACACGCCGATCGTCAGGACACAGCGACCCCAGCCGCTCGGAAGATGCTCAAGCCCACGCCAGCGCTGCACGGTTGTGAGCCTAGTCGACCGCCAGAACCACCAACGGCTTTGCCACACCCTCCGTGTCCACGGCCAACGCCAAGGCCCGACCGTCCGGACCGAACACCCCGTACGGGCCGTCGATGCCGGCGGCCGGCAGCTTCCGGCCGTGCGACAGCGCCGCCGCGGACGGCAGGTCGATGTCGTGGCGCGGGAACGCCGTGTTGACGGCCTCGGCGAGGTCCAGCGACAGCGCCGGCTCCTCCTCGAGCTGCTCCAGGGTGCGGGCGGTGCGCAGGTCGAACGGGCCGACCCGGGTCCGGCGCAGGGCCACCAGGTGGCCGCCGACGCCGAGCCGCCGGCCGAGGTCCCGGGCCAGCGCCCGGACGTAGGTGCCGGACGAGCACTCGACCATGACGTCCAGCTCGGTGGCCTTGTCCTCACGCCGCAGCAGGAGCAGGTCGAAGCGGCTGACGGTGACGGGCCGGGCGGCGAGCTCGACCTCTTCGCCGGCGCGCACCCGGGCGTAGGCGCGCTTGCCGTCGACCTTGACGGCGCTGACGGAGCTGGGCACCTGCTGGATGTCGCCGGTCAGCTCGGCGATGCCGGCCCGCACCTCGGCCTCGTCCACCTCGGACCCGTCGGCCTCGAAGGTGATCTCACCCTGGGCGTCGTCGGTGGTGGTGGCCGCGCCGAGCCGGATCGTCGCCAGGTAGGCCTTGGTGTCCATGGCCAGATGCCCCAGCAGCTTGGTGGCCCGCTCCACGCCGAGCACGAGCACGCCGGTCGCCATCGGGTCCAGCGTGCCGGCGTGCCCGACCTTGCGTGTGCCCAGGATCCGGCGGGCGCGGGCCACCACGTCGTGCGAGGTCAGCCCGGCGGGCTTGTCCACGACCACCAGGCCGGCGTTGGCGGTGGTGCCGGGCGTGCGCTGTCGGTTCTGCGGACGTCGGGAGCGAAGCGGTTGTGACACAGCCGAATATTCTGTCACGCCGCCGCGGGCTCGATGACGTCGTCCCAGCGCCGGCGCCGAAGTTGCACGGGAACTTCCTCGCCGCGGGCGGCGGCGTGCAGCACGACGGCGCGGGCCCGCCGCCACCAGATCGCCATCCGCCAGGTGCCCAGCGACTGCACAACCAAGATCGCCACGAAGGCGACGCGGAAGGCGTTCTGCGCACCGAGGCCGCCGGTGACGCCGAGCAGCACACCGACCGTCAGGGCGGCGATCGTCGTGGCGACGAAGCCGCCGACGTTGACCACGCCGGTCGCGGTGCCGACGATCCGGGCCGGGGTGTAGTCCTTGGCCAGCGCGAAGCCCACGGACGAGGCCGGACCGCCGACGGCGAACAGCGCGAAGGCGATCACCAGCAGCCACAACGGGATCCGGCCGGGCAGCGCCAGCAGCAACGTCCACAGCGCGCCGGAAGTGGCCAGGTAGGCGGCGGCCAGCGGCACGCGCAGCTCCGGATTGCGGCTGATCAGCGTGCCGACGACCGGGCTGAGGATCAGGCCGCCGATCACCAGCAGGCTGAGCACGGAGCCGGCGGTCTCGACGCTGAGTCCCTGCGCCTGCACCAGATACGGCACGCCCCACAGCAGGCCGAGCGTGGTCGGCGCGACCATCGTGCTGAAGTGCACCCAGAAGCCGAGCCGGGTGCCGGGGGTGCGCCAGGCGGCGGCGATGTTGCGCACGACCTCACGCGGCGTGACCCGCTCCACGACCGGCGCGGGCACACCGTGCGGGAGATCACGCAGCCGGGTCGCGGCGACGGTGGCGTAGACGGCGGTGGCGGCGCCGGCGACGAGGAACGTCATCGTCCAGCCGGCGTTGTGCAGCGCGAGAGTGAGCGGCACGGTGGCGACGAGGTTGCCGGCCGAGCCGATCATGGCCGACAGCGACATCACCACGGCGTACTTGCGGGCCGGGAAGTGCCCGCCGATCAGGCGCAGCACGCTGACCCAGGTCATGGCGTCACCGAGGCCGAGCACGCCGCGGGCGATCAGGCCCAGCGGGTAGCTGTCGGCGACGGCGAACAGGATCTGGCCGAGACCCATGAAGATCGCGGCCGCGGTGAGCAGCTTGCGCGGGCCGAACCGGTCCACCAGCAGGCCGGTCGGCACCTGCATGGCGGCGTACACGAAGACCTGCAGCACGGTGAACGTGCTGAGCGCGGCGGGGCCGACGCCGAACCGGTCGGCGGCGGCCAGTCCGGCCACACCGAGCGAGGAGCGGTGGAAGACGGCGAAGAGGTAGACGACGACGGCGGTGATCCAGACCACCCAGGCTTGACGGGTGGCGCGCGAGGCCGGCACGGCTGTCCTTCCGAGAGCAGATGAAGAGGAGATCCACACGGGGTATCGCCGCAGTACAGAGGCGTGTTAACCGCTTCAGACGTGCACTCGGTCACACGCCGGTGACGGCCCACCGCCCGGACCGCGTGCGCAGCACCACGGCGAACAGCCGCAGCACCATGAAGGTGGACAGTCCGACCCAGATCCCCAGCAGTCCCCAGTGGAACGCCAGCGACAGCCACACCAGCGGCACGAAGCCCAGGAGCGCGCTGACAACTGTTGCCGTACGCAGGAATGCCGCGTCGCCGGCGCCGAGCAGCACACCGTCCAACGCGAACACCACGCCCGCGATGGGTTGCAGCAGCACGAAAAGCCACCACGCGTGCGGGATCTCGGCCAGGACACCGGGTGCGGAGGTGAACAGTCGCGGAAGGATGTCGTACAACACGGCGAAGACCACGGACAGTGCGATTCCGAACACCAGACCGTAGCGAGTCACCTGCCACGCCAAGGATTTCGCCTCGTCGTCCCGGCCAGCGCCCAGCGCCGCGCCGACCAGCGACTGCGCGGCGATGGCCAGGGAATCCAGCACCAGCGCGAGGAAGTTCCACAGCTGCAACACGATCTGGTGCGCGCCCACGGCGTCCGTGGACGTGCGGGAGGCCACCGAGAGCGCGGAGATGAAGGACAGCTGGAACGCCAGCGTGCGGATCACCAGGTCACGACCCAGCCCCAACTGGGCGCGGATCAGGCGCGGCACCGGCTTGAGCGGCACCTTCTCCTTGACCAGGGCGTAAACGAACAGCGCCGCCGCGACCGTTTGCGCAAACACGTTGGCCACGGCCGAACCCTCCAGGCCCCAGCCGACGACGTGCACCAGGATCGGGTTCAGCACCGCGGAAAGGCCGTTGCCCAGCAGCACGTACACCAGCGGCCGCTTGGTGTCCTGCACGCCGCGCATCCAGCCGTTGCCGGCCATCGTGATCAGCACCATCGGCGCGCCGAACAGCGCGATGCGCAGCCAGCTCACGCCGGCGTCCGCGACGGGTCCCTTGCCCGCCAACAGTTGCGCGACCGGCGTGGCCAGCAACTGGCCGAGGACCAGGACGGCCAGGCCGACGCCGACCGCCAGCCACGTTGCCTGCACGCCCTCCTCGACGGCGTCCCCGCGGCGACCCGCGCCGTGCAGGCGGGCGGTGCGCGACGTCGTGCCGTACGAGAGGAACGTCAGCGCGCTGGAAACCTGGGAGAACAGCAGGCCGCCCAGGGCCAGGCCGGCCAGCGGCAGCGCGCCGAGGTGGCCCACCACCGCCGTGTCGACCAGCACGTACAGCGGCTCCGCGGCCAGCACTCCCAGCGCCGGAACCGCCAGGGCGAACACCTGCCTCGCCGAACCCGCACGCACCGTCACCCGCCTAATGTGCACCGAGCGTCCCTCGGTCCGCGAATTATGTGATGGCACTTACGGAAGCGTTGTCCCACTATGTGGCCATGCGGATGCACGCCGACGAGATCGACACCTCCCCTGCCCTGGTGCGGCGGCTGGTCGCCGCCCAGTTCCCGCAGTGGGCCGATCTGCCGATCGAACGCGTCGAATCCTCCGGCACCGACAACGCGATGTACCGCCTCGGCGAGGACCTCGCCGTCCGCCTGCCGCGCATCCCCCGCACCGTGGACTACCTGCGCCGCGAGCAGCACTGGCCGACCGTTCTCGCACCGCAACTGCCGGTCGAGGTGCCGGTCCCGGTCGCGCTCGGCGAGCCCGGCGAGGGCTTCCCGCTGCCGTGGACGGTTCTGCGCTGGATCCCCGGCCGCAACCCGGTTGTCGGTTCGTTGGACGACGCCGAGGCACTGGCCCTGGACCTGGCCGAATTCATCCAGGCGCTGCGGAAGATCGACCCCACCGGCGGCCCCGACCAGAACCGGGGCGTGCCGCTGGGCTCGCCCGGCCGCGACTCCGCCACTCGCGAGGCCATCGCCCAACTGCACGACGACATCGACACCACACGGGCCCTGTCCTTGTGGGAAAGGGCCATCACGCTGCCGGAGTGGTCCGCCGGGCCGACGTGGTCGCACGGCGATCTCTCTCCCGGCAACGTCCTCATCCGCGACGGCCGCCTGTCCGCCGTGATCGACTTCGGTGGCGCCGGCGTCGGCGATCCGACCGTCGACCTGGTCGTGGCCTGGAACCTGCTGCCCGCCGACGCCCGCGACGTCTTCCGCCGCGCCCTCGACGTCGACGACGACACCTGGTTCCGTGGCGCGGCCTGGGCATTGTCCATCGCGTTGATCCAGCTGCCCTACTACCGCGACACCAACCCCGGGCTGGTCGCCAACTCCCGGCACGTGATCAACGAGGTGCTCGGGTGAGCTTCCAGGCGTGGCAACCGATCCCGGGAGGTGCGGGAATGACCTCATCGCCAGTCGAACCCCTTACCACGCAACGGCTTTCCCTGCACCGCGTGACCATGGACGACCTGGACGACTTCCTCGCCCTGCACGCCGTGGAGAGCAAGCCGCGGTCGGTCGAGGTCATCACCAAGCTGTTGCAAGACTTCTGCGCCGTCTGGGACGCCGGGGAGCATGGGTACTGGAGGATCGTGCTCGGCGACCGGACCGCCGGATACGGCGGGGTGAAGCCGAAAACGTGGCGCGGCCGGAAGGTGTGGAACCTGTACTACCGGATCTGGCCGGAGCTGCAAGGGAAAGGCGTCGCCACGGAGATGGCGCGGAAGGCCATCTCCGTGGCGACGCAGCTGCACCCGGACTGGCCGGTGCTGGTGGAGACCCGGCCGGACAACGTGCCGTCGATCAGGCTGGCCGAAAGCGTCGGGATGACGAGGCATCCCGACGCCGACGGGTGGGCGGTGTTCCTCCTCGAGAACTAGCGGCCCTCAAGGGATTTGACGTTGTTGCCGAAGGTCCAGTTCTTCGAACCGTCCCAGTTGAGCGACCACGTCATCAGGCCCTTCAACCCGCTGATGCTGCGGTACGCCTGCGACACCAGGCTCGTCGACATGTAGCCGCCGCCGGCGCCGGCCTGCGCGGGCAGCCCGGGAACCTGCTTGTCGTAAGGAACCTTGATGGTGGTCCCCTGCACGACAAGACCCTGGTTCAGGCACTGGGTCTGCACGGTGAAGCCCTGCACGGTCCCGGCCTGGTACGAATCGCCCTTGCAGCCGTACATGCTGCCGTTGTAGTACTGCATGTTCAGCCACCACAGCCGGCCGTTGTCGGCGTACTTCTTGATGATCGGCAGGTACGCGCCCCAGATCGAGCCGTACGTGATGGAGCCGCCGGTGACGTAGGCGGTCTCCGGCGCCATGGTGAGGCCGAAGTTGGACGGCATCTTGGCCAGGATGCCGTCGATGATCCGGATCAGGTTGGACTGCGACGCGGACAGCGACTTGATGTTGCCGGTGTCGGTCAGGCCGGTCTCGATGTCGATGTCGATGCCGTCGAAGTTGTAGGTCTTGAGGATCGGCACGATCGTGTTGACGAACTTGTCGGCGACGGTCGACGAGCTGAGGTCGATGCCGGCGGCCGCGCCGCCGATGGACAGCAGGATCGTCGCGCCGGCGGCCTTGGCGGCGCACATCTCCGCGGGCGTCGCGACCTTCACGCCGGCGTCCATGCCGTCCTGCCACAGCGCCGTGCCGTCCGAGCGGATCACCGGGAAGGCGGCGTTGATCACGTTGTAGCCGTGCTGCGCGATCCGGCTGTCGGTGATCGGTATCCAGCCCATGCCCGGGTGCACCCCGTTGGCCGCGCCGTCCCAGTTCTCCCAGTACCCCTGGAGAACCTTGCCGGCGGGCCTTGACTTGACGGCGCAGGTGTCCGCTTGCGGCTCGGCCGGGACAGAAGTCGATGCGCTCGCCTGAGCGGACGCCAGACCGAGCACCGGAACGGTTAGCGCGGCGGCAAGGACTGCCGTCAGGGTCCGCGATATCCGACCGAACATGGCCAGCTCCCATCGTCGAAGGACGGCGGCGGCCGGACTCCCGACGATACCGGGAACCCCGGGAGTGGTCTAGACCAGATTCGGACAAACACCGGAACGCCAGATGCGCTTCCCATGTGGCATCCGGTGCCGCGCAGGAAGCGCATGTGGCGAAAAGAGAGGGTGGGTCAGTGGGCGGGTGTCGCCTCGGTGAGGGCGGCGCGGATGCCAGCGACGACCTCGTCGGCGGTGCCGGAAGCGGTGAAGCCGGCGGCCAGGCGGTGACCGCCGCCGCCGAACCGCACGGCCACGGATCGCACGTCCAGGCGGCCGACGGCCCGCAGCGACACGGTCCACGCACCGGACGGGGTTTCCTTCAGGACCGCGGCGACCTCGGCCTCCGAGGTCGACCGGATGACGTCGATGACGCTCTCGACCTCCTCGGCCCGCACGCCCACGGCGTCGGACCGGCGCACGACGGCGTGCACGAAGCCCAGGCCCTGCGCGGCATCCGGCTCCAGCTGAGCGGCGCCGAGCACCGAGGCGAGCATGCCCAGCCAGGCAAAGGGATGGCTGTCCATCAGGTTCCGGATCAGGCCGGGACCGTCGACGCCGGTCTCCAGCAGTCGGGCGGCGAGCCGATGCGTCTCCGGCTTGGCGAACCGGAAGGACACGGTGTCGGTGGCGATGCCGGCGTACAGGCAGCGCGCGATCGGCTCGTCGATCTCGGCGCCGAGCGCGTCCAGCAGCCGGGCCACGATCACCGCGGTGGCCTCGGCCCGGTCGTCCACCAGGTTGTGCGTGCCGTACCGGGTGTTCGAGACGTGATGGTCGACCACGAGCGAGACGCCGGCGGCGGCCACCCGGTCACCGAGCGGGCCGAGCCGGTCGACGCTGCCGGTGTCCAACGCCACCAGGAACTCCGGCCGCGACGGCACCTCGGCGGCCGGCACGAACAGGCCGGCGGAATCCAGCGGCCGCAGCGACTCCGGCACCGTCGACGGCGTGCCGAACGACACGCGGACGGTCGCCCCGCGCCGCCGCAGCGCCAGCCCCAGGGCCACGGCGCTGCCCAGCGCGTCGGCGTCCGGGTTGACGTGGGCCAGCAGCGTGACGTCGGCCGCCGCGGCCAGCAGGGCCGCGGCGGCCGCGACATCGACCTGATCGGAAGAGCTCACACCGGCAAGCTACGTCACTCCGGGTCGGACTCCTCCTCGCGGGGAGCCTTGTACGGGTCGGCCTCGCCGGCCGGCTGCGCGGTGGACGCCAGCTGCGCCACCTCGGCGTCCGACTCGCGGGCCTTGGCCAGCAGCTCGTCGATCCGCTTCGAGTCGGTCGGAATCGTGTCGGCGACGAACGCCAGGGTCGGCGTGAACCGCACGCCGGTCTGCTGCCCCACCATGGTGCGCAGCACACCGGTCGCGCTGGTCAGCGCGGCGGTGACGGCGGCGTGGTCGGGAGCGGACTCCAGGTTGTCGCCGAGCACGGTGTAGTACACGGTCGCGTCGTGCAGGTCGGGGGTGACCCTGGCGTCGGTGATGGTCACCCGGGCCAGCCGGGGGTCCTTCACCTCGTGTTCCAGCGCGGACGCCACGATCTGGGCGATCCGCTTGGCGAGCCTGCGGGCGCGGGCCTGGTCGGCCACGGCGCTCCTCCTCATGAGTAGTGACAGATGGAACTCAGTCGTCCTCGGGGCCGAGCAGCCGCTGTCGCGCGGACAGGACCTGCAGCTCGGGCCGGGAGGACACCAGCCGCTCGCACGCGTCGAGCACGTCCCGGACGTGCCCCGCGTCGGCGGCGACCACCGACACCCCGACGAGGGCGCGGCGGTGCAGGTCGAGATGACCGGCCTCGGCGACCGAGACCTCGTACTTGCGCCGGATCTCGGCCAGCACCGGCCGAACCACGGAACGCTTCTCCTTGAGCGAGTGGACGTCGCCCAGCAGCACGTCCAACTCGAGGGCACCTACGTACATGGGCATCACCGTGGTGGGACGCGGACGGGGCCGGCCGGAGCCGGCCCCGTCGCACGCCGCTTGATCAGTTGCGGGGCTTCTCCCGCATCTCGTACGTCTCGATCACGTCATCGACCCGCAGGTCGCTGTAGTTACCGAGGGTGACACCGCACTCGAAGCCCTCCCGGACCTCGGTCACGTCGTCCTTGAAGCGACGCAGCGAGGTGAGGGTGAGGTTCTCCTGGACCACGATGTTGTCGCGGAGCAGTCGCGCCTTCGAGTTGCGCTTGAGCTCGCCGGACATCACCAGGCAGCCCGCGATCGTGCCGACCTTGGAGGACTTGAAGACGTCGCGCACCTCGGCCCGGCCGAGCTGCACCTCCTCGTACTCCGGCTTGAGCATGCCCTTGAGGGCCTGCTCGATCTCGTCGATCGCCTGGTAGATCACCGTGTAGTAGCGGACCTCGACGCCCTCGCGGTTGGCCAGCTCGGTGGCACGGCCCTCCGCCCGGACGTTGAAGCCCAGCACGATGGTGTTGTCCGTCGCGGTGGCGAGGTTGATGTCGCTCTCCGTGACGCTACCGACGCCGCGGTGCACCACGTGCAGCTCGACGTCGTCGCCGACCTCGATGTTCATCAGGGCCGCTTCCAGCGCCTCGACGGTGCCGGAGTTGTCGCCCTTGATGACCAGGTTGAGCTGGCTGGTCTCCTTCAGCGCGGCGTCCAGGTCCTCCAGGCTGACGCGCTTGCGGCGGGACGCGTTGAGGGCGTTGCGGGTGCGGGCCTGGCGGCGCTCGGCGATCTGCCGGGCCACCCGGTCCTCGTCCACGACCAGGAAGGTGTCGCCGGCCCCGGGCACCGAGGTCAGACCGATCACCTGCACCGGACGCGAGGGCAGCGCCTCGATGACGTCCTCGTTGTGCTCGTCGACCATGCGCCGGACACGCCCGTAGGCGTCGCCGGCGACGATCGAGTCGCCCACCCGCAGCGTGCCGCGCTGCACCAGCACCGTGGCCACCGGGCCGCGACCGCGGTCCAGGTGCGCCTCGATCGCGACGCCCTGGGCCTCCATGTTCGGGTTGGCCCGCAGGTCGAGCGCGGCGTCCGCGGTCAGCAGGATCGCCTCCAGCAGCTGGTCGATGTGCAGACCCTGCTTGGCCGAGATGTCGACGAACATGGTGTCGCCGCCGTACTCCTCGGCCACCAGGTTGTACTCGGTCAGCTGCTGGCGGATCTTCTGCGGGTTCGCGCCTTCCTTGTCGATCTTGTTCACCGCGACCACGATCGGCGCGTTGGCCGCCTGGGCGTGGTTGATCGCCTCCACCGTCTGCGGCATCACGCCGTCGTCGGCGGCGACGACGATGACCGCGATGTCGGTGGAGTTGGCGCCACGGGCACGCATGGCGGTGAACGCCTCGTGACCCGGGGTGTCGATGAAGGTGATCAGCCGCTCGTTGCCGTCCAGGTACGTCATGACCTGGTAGGCGCCGATGTGCTGGGTGATGCCGCCGGCCTCGCCCTCGTGCACGTTCGCCTTGCGAATCGTGTCGAGCAGTCGGGTCTTACCGTGGTCGACGTGACCCATGACGGTCACCACCGGCGGCCGGATGACGAGGTCGTCCTCGTCGCCGGCGTCCTCGCCGTAGGTGATGTCGAAGGTCTCCAGCAGCTCGCGGTCCTCCTCCTCGGGGGAGACCACGTTGACCACGTAGTTCATCTCCGAGCCGAGCAGCTCGAGGATCTCGTCCGAGACGGACTGCGTGGCGGTGACCATCTCACCGAGGTGGAACAGCACCTGCACCAGCGCCGCCGGGTTCGCGTTGATCTTCTCCGCGAAGTCGGTCAGCGACGCGCCGCGCGGCAGCCGGATGGCCTCGCCGTTGCCCTTGGGCAGACGGACGCCGCCGACGCTGGGCGCCTGCATGTTGTCGAACTCTTGACGCTTCTGGCGCTTGGACTTGCGGCCACGGCGTGCGGGACCACCCGGACGGCCGAACGCGCCCGCGGCGCCGCCGCGACCGCCGGGACCACCCGGACGACCGCCACCGCCACCACGGAAGCCGCCGCCACCGGCCGGCGCACCACCGCCGCCACCGGGACGGAAACCGCCACCGCCACCGCCGCCGCCACCAGGACCGCCGCGGAAGCCGCCACCGCCGCCGCCCCCACCGGGACCGCCACGGAAGCCACCGCCACCGCCGCCGCCACCAGGGCCACCGCGGAAGCCGCCACCGCCGCCGCCCCCACCGGGACCGCCACGGAAACCGCCGCCACCGCCACCGGGGCCACGGCCGCCGCCACCGGGACCACCGGGGCGACCGCCACCGCCAGCCGGACGGGCCGGCCGGGGCGGCATCATGCCCGGATTGGGCCGAGGCGGCATGTTGCCCGGAGTCGGGCGGGGACCGCGATCCCCGCGGTCGCCGGACGGACGGTCGCCGCGCGGAGCGCGGTCGGGCCGGCTGTCACCGGGACGCGGCCGGTCGCCGCCGGACGGCGGGCCCGGACGAGGCGCGGACGGACGCGGCGCGGGCGCGTTGGAGCCCACGCCGAAGGGGTTGTTGCCGGGCCGCGGCGCACGCGGGCCGGGCTTGGGGCCCTGCTGGCGCGGCGGCACCGTGGAGCCGCCGTCCTGCTGCTGCGGCTGCCGGGGACCGGGCCGCGGGCCGGGGCGGGCGCCAGCGTTCGGCGCGGGCCGGGACGGCGCCTGCTGGCCGGCCGACGCGGCGGCCGGGGCCTGCTGCGACGGCTGCTGCTGCGGCCGCTGCTGGGGCGCCGGCGCGGGGGCCGGGCTGGACAGCTGCGGCTGGGTGTCCGGCCTCGGAGTCTGGCTCTGCGGCGCGGCCGGGGCCGGCGCCGCCGGGGCCGCCGAGGCGGCGGCCGGGGTCTCCTGGGCCGGGCGCGGGCCGGGGCGCGGCCCCGGACGCGGGCCGGGCATGGGCGCCCGCTGGCCAGGGGTGGACGGCTTGGGAGTGGGCGCGCCCTGCGGCGCGGACTCACCCGCGGCGGGAGCCGCGGGCTTGGCGGGCGGCGGGCCCGGGCGCGGGCCGGGCTTCGGCGCGCCGCCCTTGGACTTGGTGTCGCCCTTGACGTAGGCGTCCCGCAACCGGCGGGCCACGGGGGCCTCCACCGTGGAGGACGCGGACTTGACGTACTCACCCTGTTCGGCGAGCTTGTTGAGCACTTCCTTGCTCGTGACGCCGAGCTCCTTCGCGAGCTCGTGCACTCGGGCCTTGCCTGCCACTGCTCTCCTCGTCTAGGGAGGCCGGGCGGCAAAGTCCCGCTCGACCTCGTCCTATCGTCGCGCGATCATGTCTTCAGCTTCACGGCTGACTCATGACGGGTCGACCTGCTTCCTCTGCTCATCCACCGCGGGGGGTTCCCGCGGCGTCACTGCCCGGCTTCGACCGTCTCGAGGTGAGCGGTCAGAGCCGTGAGATCGAGCGGCCCCTGGACCCGCAGGGCCCTCGGGAACGCCCGACGTCGCTCGGCGGCGCGGAGGCACGCCGGATCGGGATGCAGCCACGCGCCCCGGCCCGACAGCCTGCGCCTCGGGTCCGGGACCACGGCCTCGTCCCTGACCACCGCGCGCAGCAGTTCGGAGTCCGACGCCCTGGCGCGGCACCCCACGCACGTCCGAATCGGGCCGCTGATCACGGCTCCGGTGGACAGGGGTGCCGGTTCTTGACGACGAACCACCAAAGATTCTATCCCCTCGGACTCACTCTGCCGAACCGGATACCTGACCGGACGGCGCGACCACCTCGGCGTCGGAGCGGATGTCGATGCGCCAGCCGGTCAGCCGGGCCGCCAGCCGGGCGTTCTGGCCCTCCTTGCCGATGGCGAGGGAGAGCTGGAAGTCCGGCACCACGACGCGCGCGGTCTTGGCCCGCTCGTCGAGCACCCGGACGGAGACAACCTTGGCCGGGGACAGGGCATTCCCGACGAAGGTGGCCGAGTCCTCGGAGAAGTCGATGATGTCGATCTTCTCGCCGGCCAGCTCGCTCATCACGTTGCGGACGCGCGCGCCCATCGGGCCGATGCAGGCGCCCTTGGCGTTCACGCCGGCCACCGTGGACCGTACCGCGATCTTGGAACGGTGACCTGCCTCACGTGCCACCGCCGGGATCTCGACGGTGCCGTCGGCGATCTCCGGCACCTCCAGCGCGAACAGCCGGCGCACCAGGTTGGGGTGCGTGCGGGAGAGCGTGATCTGCGGGCCGCGGGCGCCGCGGGACACGCCGACCACGTAGCACTTGATCCGCTCGCCGTGCTCGTAGCGCTCGCCCGGCACCTGCTCGGCCGGCGGCAGCACGCCCTCGGTGTCACCCACCTGGACCACGACCATGCCGCGGGAGTTGGCCCGGGCGTCGCGCTGCACGACGCCGGCGATGATCTCGCCCTCCTTGGCGGCGAACTCACCGAAGGTGCGCTCGTGCTCGGCGTCCCGCAGCCGCTGCAGGATGACCTGGCGGGCGGTGGTGGCCGCGATCCGGCCGAACCCCTCGGGGGTGTCGTCCCACTCCTCGTTGACCACACCGTCCGGGCCGATGTCCTGGGCCAGCACCCGGACCAGGCCGGTCTTGCGGTCGATGTCCACCCGGGCGTGCGGGCGGTGGCCCTCGGTGTGCTTGTACGCGGTCAGCAGCGCGGTCTCGATGGCCTCGATGACGGTCTCGAAGGGGATGTCCTTGTCCCGTTCGATCGTCCGGAGGGCGGCGATGTCGACGTTCATTCGGACTCCTCCTGACAGCCGCGCTCCAACAGCGCCAACTCCTCGACCGGCGGCTGCCGGAACTCCACTTCCACCACGGCCCGCTCGACGGCGCCGTGGGCGACGTCCCGCAGCTGGCCGTCGACCAGCAGCTGGACCGTCTCGTCGGTGACCCGGCCGACCCGGGCGAGGTACTCGGCCCCGTCCTTCTGCCGCACCTTGACCAGCCGGAACTTCGCCCGCCGCCAGTGGCGGGGGGCGGTCAACGGCCGGTCGATGCCGGGCGAGGTCACCTCGAGCGTGTACGGGCCCGCGAGCACGTGGTCGTGCTCGTCGAGCGCGGCGGCCACGACGCGACTGGCCTCGGCGATCTCGTCGAGGCCGACGCCCTCCTCGCCGTCGACGACCACCTTGACCAGTCGGCGACGCCCAGCCTGCTGCACGTCGAGCAGCTCAAGATCGAAGCCGATCGCCGAGACAGCCTCCCGGACGACCGGTTCGAGCTGCGCGGTTATCTCCCCGCGCGGCGCGCTGGACACGTTCTCACTCCCCTGGTCGCTGTTGCCGCTGCCGCCACGCGGACGTGACGACATCGACCGGCGATGGCGTTCGCCGGTCGTGGTCGCCAAGCGTATCTCGTCGCTGAGCCGTCCAGACGCACGTGGACCGGAGTGGGTCGGGTGATTGCTGGCAAGATGACTCACCGTGACCCCTCAGCTCGGCCGCCGGGCCCTTCTGCGGCTCGGCGCTCTCACGGTCCTCGCCGCGCCGGCCGTCGCCGCGTGCACGACGCAGCCGACCACGCCGCCGCCCCCGGATCCGCTGGCCGCGCTCGCCGACGCCGCCGCCGCGGACGCCGCCACCGCGCGCGGGCTGGCCGGCAAGTTCCCGGCGCTGGCCGCCAAGTTCCAGCTCATCGCCACCAACCGGGACGCCCAGGCCGTCGCGCTGCGCAAGGAGATCGACCGGGCCACCCCGCCGCCGACCACGTCGTCCGCGGCCCCGTCGAGCACTCCCCAGGGCACCACCTACCCCGACCAGGCCGCCGCCGTCGCCGGCATGGCCGCCTCGCTGGGCGCGGCCCAGGACGCCGCCACCCAGGTCGCGTTGACCGTGCCGACCTACCGTGCCGGACTCGTCGGCTCCGTCGTCGCCGGCTGCGCGTGCCTGAAGGAGCTGCTGTCGTGACCTCCCCCGTGCCCGCCGAGACCGTCGACGCCCTGCAGCGGGCGCTGGCCGCCGAACACGCCGCCATCTGGGCGTACGGGCTCGCCGGCGCCTTCCTGCCGGCCGCCTCCGACCCCGCGCTGACCAAGGGCTCCGAGGCGCACACCGTCCGCCGGGACGCCGTCATCGCGACCGTGAAGAAGCTCGGCGCCACCCCCAGGTCGGCCGAGCCCGGCTACAGCACGCCGCAGCCGCTGACCAACCAGTCGTCGGCGTTCGTGCTGCTGGTGGCCGCCGAGACCGACGTGGTGTCGGCCTGGCGGTCGGTGCTCGAGTACACCTCGGAGTCGCAGATCCGGAAGACGGCGCTGGACGCCCTCACCGACGGCGCGGTCCGGGCGATGTCGTGGCGGCAGGCCGGCGGCCAGACCCCGGCCACGCCGGCCCTCCCAGGCCAGCCGTGACCCCGTTTCATGTTTGGAACGCGTCTTTCCTCTACTCGGAGTGGAGGAAAGACGCGTTCCAAACGTTTCGGGGGCCGGGGCTACTTGCCGGCCAGGCGTAGGGCGTCGGTGCTGATCTCCTTGAGCTTCGCCTTGTCCTGGTGGCCGCCGACGACCGCGGTCAGGGCGATGGTGGTGACGCTGCCGTTTGTGGCGGCCGCGTAGCCGCCATCCTGGAGCTGGCTGGTGGTCGGCATGTTCGGCGTGGCCACGCCGCCGTCCTTGACCAGGTCGTAGACGTTGCCGGTGTTGTCGCTGCTGGTGATCTGTCTCAGCTGCTCGGCGTCGCCGCCGCTGGGCATCTTGACGTCCACGATCGACACGACGGCCGTGGTCCCGTCGGGCAGCGTCGTCGAGTACAGCGACCGGACCAACTGCTGGCACGGGTGCTGCTGGAGGAACGTCTGGGTCTTGCTGAAGGCGTGCTGGGCGCAGTTGGCGTCGGTGGCGGGGCCGGCGACCCGGGTGAAGGTGTACTTGCCGGCGGAGTTGACCTGGTCGGACGCGGCCTCGGCGACGCCGGCCACGTGCGAGGGTTGGACGGCCCAGAACACCAGCCCCGACAGCACGGCCACCCCGACCAGCCCGAGGCCCTGGAGCAGCAGCTTGTTGCGCCGGTCGGTGGGGTTGGGGCCGCCGCCACCGGCGGGCTCCGAGTCGTAGAACTCCGGGGGCAGCTGGAACGGCGAGGTGTCAGCCGGCCCGGCCGTCACGGGGGCGGTCCGCCAGGTCGCCTGATCTTGGGGGTACGACTCCGACACAACCAGCACCGTAACGGGTGACCGATTCCGACACGATTCGGATGGCCACATCACCATGTGTCACCGAATCAGTGCCTGGCAGGCGAGGTTGACGTCGTCGGAGGTGTTACTCAGCGCGAACGACAGCCGTACGCGGCCGGCCCGCACGGAGTGCCGCACGCCGGCGGCGGCGAGCCGATCGGCGTCCGCGTCGACGGAGACGATGGCGGAGTCGCCGGGCGGGCGGCCGAGGCGGTCGAGGAACTGGTTGGCCAGGCCGACGTTGTGCCGCCGGACGGCCGCCATGTCCAGCGACGCCAGCCACGGCAGGGCGACGGCGGCACCGACGTGCGAGAACCAGGTCGGCGAGAGGTCGAGACGGCGGGCGCTGCCGGCCAGTCGCAGCGGCAGGCCGTAGACGGTCTGCCAGGGATCCTCGCCGGCGTACCAGTTGGCGGCGACCGGCACGGCCCGGTCGATCACGTCCGGGCGAACCGCCAGCCAGGCGACGCCGCGAGGAGTCATCAGCCACTTGTAGCCGGCGCCGACGACGTAGTCGGCCCAGCCGAGGTCGGCCAGCGGCAGCCAGCCCAGCGCCTGGGTCACGTCGAGCACGACGGTGACGCCCTCGCGGTTGCGGCGCACGGCTTCCAGGTCGAGCACCGTGCCGTCGCTGGACTGCACGACCGCGGCGGCCAGCACGTCGTGGTCCCGCATGGCGTCCGGGATCTCGGCCAGCGGCGCCTCCGTCACCTTGATCCCCCGGTGCCCCAACGCCGCGAACGGGAACGAGACGCTGGTGAACTCGCCGGCGGGCACCAGCACCCGGGACCCGTCCGGCACCGAAGCGGCGGCGATGGCCACCAACTGCGAGGCGCTCGCGCCGATGGCCACGTGGGCGGGATCCGCGCCCACCAACGCCGCGAAGGCGGCCCTGGCGGCGGCAACATCGGTGTCGAAGCCCGGCGGCACGTCGGCGCCGACCCGCCAGCGCCGAATCGCCGCCTCGACGGCGTCCGCGACGACCGTGGGCGGCACGCCGATGCTGGCGGTGTTGAGATAGCCGGCCGGGATGTCGAAGGTCTGTCCGAAGGCGTGGCGCACATCGCCAACGTACGACCGGCGGTGCATGGCTGACGCGAGGTCGCGCCGGTCTCTGGACCGCGGGCCTGCCTCGATCGAGTCTGTCCATCGATCGAGGCAGGCCAAGGGAAGAGACCGGCTCAAGAGCGACCTCGCCCCGCGCGGCACGCGCGGAGAAAGTACGTTCACTCGGGTGCGAAGTGTGGAAATTCAGATCAGGACCGGATCATCCGAGGTCGTGTACGACCTGACCGGCGACTGCGAGCGATTTCTCGCCGAGGAAGGCGCCGCGGACGGGTTGCTGCACGTCTGGGTGCCGCACGCGACGGCGGGGCTGGCGGTGCTGGAGACCGGCGCCGGCAGCGACGAGGACCTGTTGACGGCGCTGGAGAAGCTGCTGCCCCATGACCAGGCGTGGCGGCACCGTCATGGCACGCCCGGCCACGGCCGGGATCACGTTCTACCTGCGCTTCTGCCTCCGTACGCGACGATTCCGGTGCTGGGCGGCCGGTTGGCGCTGGGCACCTGGCAGTCGATCTGCCTGGTCGACACGAATGTGGACAACCCGGTCCGAACTGTCCGGTTTTCCATGATCGGGGGTTGAGGCCGAACGCTTCTCCCCCATCCGAGGGTGATACGAATCACCGAACATCGGAATTGTCCCGCGAATTCGCATTGCCGGTTAGACCGGCCTTTCCGTGTCTTGCCCGAAACGGCCCAGGACTGGCACCCTTGACGCCGATGTTCATTCCCGTACTCCACCCTTGCGAGGTGCCGTGACCGGCCGGCGCGAACGCACCCGGGGGACAGCGGAGGACCCCGGCCGAACGCCGCTGGTGGGCCGCGCCGATGTGCTGCGCCTGGTGGACAAGGCGCTCGACCGCGCCGCCAAGGGCGCGTTCCAGCTGTTGGAGCTGGTGGGCGAGCCGGGGGTCGGCAAGTCGAGGCTGCTGGCTGAGGCGGTCGCGGCGGCCCGGGGCCGGGCGATGCTGACGCTGGTCGGCCGGGCCTCCGAGTTCGAGCGGGACGCGCCGCTGGCGGCGCTGGCCGACGCCCTGGACGACCACCTGGAAACGCTGTCGGACCGGCAACTGGCCCGGCTGACCGACAGCGAGCGGCGGCTGCTGGGTTCGGTCTTCGCCGGCATCGCCACCGACGTGCCGGCCGAGGCCCCGGACCGCTACCGACTGTTCCGCGCCGTCCGCGGCCTGCTGGAACTGTTGGCCGAGTCCGGCGGCCTGATGCTGGTGCTCGACGACGTGCACTGGGCCGACGAGAGCTCGGTGGAGCTGCTGGACCACCTGCTGCGGCACGCGCCACGCGGCCGGATCGTGGTGGCGGTGGCCTACCGGCCGGGCCAGGCGTCGCCGCAGCTGGGCGCCGCGCTGGGGCTGGCGCAGCCGACCCGCCGGGTGCGGGTGGACGTGGAGCCGCTGACCGAGCAGGAGACCGACGAGCTGCTCGGCCCGGACGTGAACCGGACCCGCCGGCAGTGGCTGTACGAGGCCAGCGGGGGCAACCCGTTCTACCTGGAGGCGTTGTCCCGCATGAACATCGGCCGGGTGCCGGCCCCGCGGGACGCGCACAGCGAGGCGTTGGCGTCGATGACGGCGGAGGTGCCGGACACGGTCCGCGACGCGCTGCTGATGGAGCTGACCAGCCTGAGCGGGATCGGGCAGCTGGTGGCCAAGGCGGCCGCGGTCGTCGGCGACGAGTTCGAGCCGGCGGCGGTGGCGGCGGCCGGCGAGATCGCCGAGGCCGACGCGCTGACCGCGCTGGACGAGCTCGTCGCCCGGGACGTGGTGCGGCCGGACGCCGCGCGCTTTCGGTTCCGGCATCCGCTGGTGCGCCACGCGGCGTACGCGTCGGCGAAGGCCGGCTGGCGGATGGGCGCGCACGGCCGGGCGGCGCACTTCCTGCGCGGCAAGGGCGCGCAGCCGCAGATGCTGGCCCACCACGTGGTGAACTCGGCCCCGTTCGGCGACCTCGCCTCCGTGGGGGAGCTGGCCTCGGCCGCCCAGGCGGTGGTGTCCCGTGCCCCGGCGACGGCCGCGCACTGGCTGGGCAACGCGCTGCGGCTGCTGCCGGAGAACGAGGCGACCCGGCCGACCCGCTGCAACCTGCTGCTGGCGCTCGGCAACGCCCAGCTGACCAGCGGCCAGCTCGGCGCCGGCCGCGACACCGCCCGCGAGGCGCTGCAGCTGCTGCCGGCCGAGGACCTGGCCCGGCGGGCGCTCGCGGCCCGGCTGTGCGCGACGACGGAACGCATGCTGGGTTCACGGGAGGCCGCGAAGGCGGTCCTGTTGGCGGAGCTGCGCAAGCTGCCGGACCCGCTCGTGGTGGAGGCGGCCCCGCTCTACATCCGGCTGGCGGTCGAGTACGTGGGCACCGGCGAGGCCGCGGAGTGCGCCCGGATGCTGGCCGAGATCCGCAAGCTGGACCACCTGGACCCGCCGGCCGCGTTCGCGACCGCGGCGCTGGGCGTGATGCCGGCCTACATCGCCGGCGACATCCCGGGCGCGTTGGACCTGCTGGACGAGGTCGACCGGCGGATGTCGGGGCTCACGGTCGCGGAGATCACGCCGTGGATGGACGTCACCGCGTGGCTGTGCTGGGCCGAGCTGATGGTCGGCCGGCACGCCCAGGCCGTCACCCGGCTGGACCGGCTGATCGAGATCGCCCGGTCCACGGGCCAGCAGTTCGTGCTGGCCTACCTGTTGGCGGCCAAGGCCTTCGCGCTGGGCCGGTTGGGCCGGCTGGCGGCGGCCGCGCCGGCCGCCGAGGAGGCGTGCGACATCGCGCGGCTGGTCGGCTCGGGCGAAGCGCAGACGATGTCGTTGACCGCCCAGGCGCTGGTGCTGGCCTGGGCGGGCGAGTACCCGGCGGCGTTGAAGGCGGCAAGTGAGGGGGCGAAGGCCAGCCGGCCGAGCAAGGTCTACTGGTCCGTGCTGGCCGGCTGCGCGCGCAGCCTGGTGCTGATCTACTCCCGTGACCTGGTGGCGGGCCGGCCGGCGGTCGAGGCGGCGTGCGAGGAGTTCGAGTCGGTCGGCGTGCGCGACGAGACCCTGCTGCTGATCTGTCTGGAGGCGATCGCGCACGCGGAGGCGATCGCCGGCAACCCGAGCGCGGGCCTGCCGCTGGCCGACCGCGCGGACGCGATCCGCCACCCCGATCACGAGGTGAACGTGGCCGTCGCCGACCTGATCCGCGCGCACGCGCTGAGCGGCACCGACCCGGCGACCTCGGCGAAGCTGGCGCTGCAGTCGGCGGAGACGCTGGCCAACCTCGACTACCGGCTCGAGGAGGGCCGGGCGCGGCTGCGCGCCGGGCAGAGCCTCGCCGCCTCCGGCGATCGCGCCGCCGGCCTGAAGCAGTTGGCCATCGCGGCTGAATTGTTCGCCACGTCCGGTGCCCGCGGACTGCACGCCCAGGCGGCGGAGGCGCAGCGGCGGCTCGGTCAGCGCGTCCCCGTGCCGCGCCTCGGCCGTCGGCAGGAGCTGCCGTTCGGGCTGTCCGCGCGCGAGTTCGAGGTGGCGCGGCTGGTGGTGGAGGGCCGGACCAACGCGCAGATCGCGGAGCGGCTGTCGCTGAGCCTGAGAACCGTGGAGACCCACCTCACGCGAGTGTTCGGCAAGACCGGCGTGCCGGCCCGTGGCGGCCTGGGCCGAGTGCTGGGCCCGCACCTCGACCAGAGCTGACGGGCAACCGGAACCGGCCGGCCGGCGTGAGCCGATCGGGGGCCGGCCCGCAGCCACGTCAAAAACGGTCACGGAACGGACATGCGTTCCGACCTGGGCGTACCTCGTTCAGCTGTAGGTCGGGCCGGGCCCGACACCGAATGTCGTGGTTTACCACGATGGAAATGGGGACGCTGGTCCGTCAGGGTGACGTTGACCATCCACCGAGTCGCTGGGGGGCGCGATGAACCGGGAAATCCCGCTGTACACACTCGAGGGTGTACGCGACGCGGATGTGAGCGTTCACCCGGTCACCACGATGGACGGCCTCGGCCTGAACCTGACCCGCTTCCGCCGCGAGCACGCCGACGACGTGGTGCTGCTGGTGCACGGCCTGACCTCGTCCATGGACATGTTCGTCATGCCCGAGCACCGGAATCTGGTCAGCCACCTGCTGGACAACGGGTTCGGCGAGGTGTGGACGCTGGACTCCCGGATGAGCAACCGGCTGCCGTACAACAAGTCGGCCCACCGGTTCACCCTCGACGACCTCGCGCGCCACGACTACCCCGCGGCGCTCACCGAGCTCCGCCGCCACGTCGGGGGGCGGCGGATCCACGTGGTCGCGCACTGCCTCGGCTCCGTGTCCTTCCTGATGAGCCTGTTCAGCGGCGTGATCGGGGAGATCGCGAGCGTGGTGTGCAACAGCGTCGGCCTCACGCCGCGGGTGCCGCTGTGGTCGCGGGTGCGCCTGGTCGCCGGCCCGGACGTGGTCGAGTACGCGCTCAACCAGCCGTACCTGGACCCGCAGTGGGGCAGCGCGCCCGCGTTCACCACCGGCTGGACGGTGTCCAAGCTGATGTCGGTGCTGCACCCGGAGTGCTCGGTGCCGGCCTGCCACATGCTCAGCGCGATGTGGGGCACCGGCTGGCCGGCCATGTACGAGCACGCCAACCTGCTACCGGTCACCCACCACCGGATCGGCGACATCTGCCAGGCCAGCGGCGTGCACTACGACCGGCACGTGCGCAAGATCATCTTCGCCGGCCGGGCCGTCGCCTACGACACCGGCGAGGACTACACCGCCGACCTCGGCGCCGTACGCACCCCGCTGCTGCTGCTCACCGGCTCGCACAACCGCGTGTTCACCGACTCCCAGCAGGTGTTCCACCGCCGGCTGGAGGAGGCCGCGCCGGGCCGGCACGAGCTGCGGGTGCTGCCCGGCTACGGCCACCTCGACCCGTTCATCGGCAAGCACGCCGACCTCGAGGTGTTTCCGCACATCGTGGACTTCCTCAAGCGGGCGGCGGGCTGATGGCCGGGGTCGAGACCGCCGACGTGGTGATCGTCGGCTCCGGGTTCGGCGGCTCCGTCGCCGCGCACCGGCTGGCCGACGCCGGCCTGTCGGTCGTCGTGCTGGAACGCGGCCGGGCCTGGCCGCCGGGCAGCTTCGCCCGGACCCCGGCGGAGATGCACCACAACTTCTGGAACCCGGAGCAGGCCGACTACGGCCTGTTCGACGTGCTGGAGTTCCGCGGCTTCGACTCGGTGGTCTCGGCCGGGCTGGGCGGCGGGTCGCTGATCTACGCCAACGTGCTGCTGCGCAAGGACGAGCGCTGGTTCGTCAAGGACGCCGAGCTGCCCGGCGGCGGCTACGATTACTGGCCGGTCACCCGCGAGGACCTCGACCCGCACTACGACGCCGTCGAGGCGATGCTGACGCCGAGCCGTTACCCGTTCGACGACCCGCAGTTCGCCGGCGTGCCCAAGACCGAGGCCTTCCGGGAGGCGGCGGTCGAGCTGGGGCTGGACTGGCAGCTCCCGCCGCTGGCGGTGGCGTTCGCGCCCAAGCCGGACGGGCAGCCGGGCATCGGGCTGCCGGTGATCGAGCCGTCCTACGGCAACCTGCACGGGCTGCCCCGGCGCACCTGCCGGCTGTGCGGCGAATGCGACTTCGGCTGCAACGACGGCGCCAAGAACACCCTCGACCACACGTACCTGTCCGCGGCCAAGGCGGCCGGCGCCGACCTGCGCACGATGTGCGAGGTGCAGGCCATCCGCCCCGGCGGTCCCGGCTACCAGGTCCGCTACCTGCTGCACGCCATGGACGGCAGCGCGGTGTCCAAGCGCATCGACTGCGAGCGCCTGATCCTGGCCGCCGGCTCGTTCGGCACCACCCGGCTGCTGCTGGGCAACCGCGCCCACCTGCCCGGCCTCAGCCCGGCGCTCGGCACCCGGTTCAGCGGCAACGGCGACATGCTGTCGTTCGCGCTGCACACCCGCCGCGACGGCCGCCCGCGGGCGATGCACGCCAGCCGGGGACCGGTGATCACCAGCACCATCCGCGTGCCGGACGAGCTGGACGAGGACGGCGGCATCGGGCGGGGCTTCTACATCCAGGACTCCGGCTACCCGGTGATCCTGGACTGGCTCGTGCAGAACATGGACGTGCGGGGCGATCTGTCGCGGCTGGCCGGATTCAGCATGAACCGGCTGCGCGCGGCCCTGCGCTGGGCCGGCCCCGACCATCTGGAGCACGGCATCGGCCAGCTGATCGGCACCGGCTCGCTGTCCAACTGCTCGCTGCCGCTGCTGGGCATGGGCCGCGACGTGCCGGACGGCGTGATGCGGCTGCGCGACGGCGAGCTGGACGTGTCGTGGACGACCGAGACCAGCCGGTCCTATCTGGACCGGGTGCGCGGGACCATGCGGGACATCACCGCCGCCCTCGGCGGGGAGTACCTGGACAACCCGCTGTGGTTCCGCAAGCGCCTGGCCGTTGCCCATCCGCTCGGTGGCGCGCCGATCGGCCGCCACCCCGGCGAGGGAGTCTGCGACCCTTACGGTGAGGTGTTCGGGCATCCGGGCCTGTACGTTGCCGATGGGGCCGCGATGCCGGGACCGGTGGGCGCGAACCCCTCGCTGACGATCGCCGCGATGGCCGACCGTCTCTGCGATCATCTGTTGCTCGCGCGCGGGATGTCGGGGAGGTCACCCGCGCGCGGTGGTCAGCGCCGTTCAGGGGGAACGACGCAGGCCACTCCGGCCGCACCGGCCCGTCTCAGCGGGGGTCGGACCGGTGCAGCCGCCCTCTCGTTCACCGAGGAGATGGCCGGCCAGGTCACCCTCGGTGAACGAGAGGGGCCAGCTCCGCTGCGGCTGCGCGTGACCGTGGCGATCCAGGACATGGACGCGTTCCTGGCCGACCCCCGGCACGAGGCGACGGCCACCGGCTGGCTGGACTGCCCGGCGCTGGGCGGTCGGCTGCTGGTCGCGCGCGGCCGCGTGGAGCTGATGGTGACCGAGTCCGCCGGCGGCCGGCGGCGGATGCGCTACCGGCTGCCGTTCACCGACGACCGCGGCCGCCGTCTGCTGCTCAGCGGGCACAAGGAGCTGCGGGCCGGGCCGCCGACGGCGATCTGGCCGGACACCACCACCCTGCACGCGAAGGTGCTGGCCGACGGGGTCACGCTCGGCGCGGGGACGCTGAAGCTGGGTCGGCGGGACTTCCTGCGCGAGCTGACCACGATCCGGGCCGGCAGCCCGGGGGCTCTGGAGCGGTTCGGCACGTTCTTCCTGGGCTCCCTGTGGCAGGTGTACCGCCCGAGGTTGACGTCATGAGCGACGAGGTCGCCCTCGTGCTGTCCGGCGGCGGGGCCTCGGCGGCGTACTTCGGCGCGGGCGTCGCCCAAGGCCTGGCCGACGTGGGGCTGCACCCGACCGTGCTGTCCGGCACGTCAGCCGGCGGATTGAACGCGGGGCTGCTGGCCGCCGGGATGTCGCCGGAGCAGCTGGTGGAGCTGTGGATCTCCGTGCAGGGCCACGACGTGTACAAGCCGCGGCTGGACCTGTGGCGGCTGCTGCGGCCCGCCGGCCTGGTGCGGCTGCCGACGAGCGACCTGATGGGCTACGCGCTGGACTCCGTCGGCTGGACCTGGCTGCTGGACACCGCGCCGGCCCGTAAGACGCTGACCGCCGCCTTGGGCGGGGAACGGCTGCGCATCCGGGACGGCGTGCGGGTCGTGGTCGCGGCCGTCGAGGAGTGCAGCGGCGAGGTCGTGCACTTCACCAACTCCGCGCCGCCCGGGTCGGGCTTCACTGAGGTGCAGCTGACCGTCGATCACCTGATGGCCGGGGCCGCGGCCCCGATCCTGTTCCCGCCCGTGCACATCGACGGCCGCACCTACGTGGACGCCGGCATGGTCGCCAACACGCCGCTGCGGCCGGCGATGGCGTACGAGCCGGAGACCGTCGTGGTCGTGACGTCCTCGTGCGGGCGGCAGTCCGGCGAACCCGCCTCGCTCGGCGACGCGCTGGGCCTGGCGTTCGAGAACGTCGCCCGGTTCGCGGTGCTGCGGGACTACGAGCACACCAGGCAACTCGCCGAGCTGAGACCGGGCGGAACGCCCCGGTTCGTGCTGGTCGAGCCGACCGACGAGTTCGAGGTGTCCGGCTTCGCCCGGTTCGACCCGGACGTGGCCAGGACCGTCGTCGCGCACGGACGGGCCCAGGCCCGCGCGGCGCTGGCCACCGTCACCTCAGGGGGATGAGCATGACCGCGTTCTCGACGTCCCGGTGGCCGCTGTCCGCCGCACAGCACGGGATCTTCTCGGCGCACCAGGCGGATCCCGGCGGCGCCGCGCACAACGTCGCCGAGTACGTCGACATCGCGGGGCCCGTCGACCACGACCGGTTCGAGGCCGCCACCCGGCGGGCCGTCGCCGAGGCCGAGGCGCTGCACATGCGGTTCGCCGTCGTCGGCTGCCAGGACGTCGTAGCGGTGCGGCCGTTCCAGCTGGAGACCGTCGACGTCAGCGCTTCGCCCGATCCGCTGTCCGCCGCGCTGGCGTGGATGCGGTCCGACCTCGCCGATCCCGTCAGCCTGGCCGAGGGGCCGCTGTTCCGGCAGGCGCTGATCACCGTGTCGGCCGAGCGGGTGCTGTGGTACCACCGCAGCCACCGGATCGCCCTCGACCGCTACGGGCTCTTCCTCATGGACCGCCGGGTCTCCGAGCTGTACAGCGGCCTCGACGGCGAACCGTTCGACCCCTTACGACCCGTGGTGGACGAGGACGTCGCCTACGCGCTGTCCGCCGGCTGGCGGCGGGACCGTCGGTTCTGGCTGGACCGGTTCGCCGACGCGCCCATGCCCATCAGCCTCGTCGAGGGCACCGCTTCGCCGTCCGCCGGCGTGCTGCGCCGGACCGTGGAGCTGCCCCGGACCGCCTTGGAGGACTGGGCCGAGGTCGCCGGCCGCTGCCGCACCAGCTGGTCCGCCGTCGTCATCGCCGCCGTCGCCGCGTACCTGCGGCACGTCACCGGCACCTCCGAGGTCGTGCTGGGCGTTCCCCGCATGTGCCGCCGGCGCACCGCCGCCCTCAACGTGCCGTGCTCGACGTCCAACACCATGCCGCTGCGGGTGCTCACCCCGCCCGGCGCGTCGTTGACCGAGCTCGCCGGCGACATCGCCGAGGAGGTCAAGGTCTGCCAGCCCCATGAGCGGTACCGCTCCGAGCTGCTGCGCCACGAACTCCATGTGCCCCGGCTCTACGGGCCCGTCGTCGACATCAACCCCATCAGCTACGAGCTCGCCTTCGACCACCACCCCGCCGTCGCCCACACCCTGGCGGCCGGCCCCGTCGAGGACCTCACCATCACCGTGCACGGCGGCCAGGGCGGCTCCGGTCCCCGTATCGACTTCGACGGCAACCCGGCGCTGTACTCCGGCGACGACCTCACCGTCCACCAGCAGGCGTTCCTGGACCTGTTGGAGACGGCCCCCGCGTTCGCCTGACCCGCGGGAGCCGCTGCCTCACTGACCTCCGGTTTTCCTGGTCACGACGTTGGAGGACGGGCCGTAGTAGAAGGCCCGGACCCGGTACGACGCCTTGTCCTCGTCCGGCAGGGTGATCAGGGCGAAGGAGTTGATGTCCTTGTCCAGCACGGCGACCACCTTGTAGTCGGCGGCGCCGGCCGGTTTGTCCTCGACCAGGTATCCCTCCTCATCGCTGGCGTTGTCGGTCCAGGTGAACTGGATGCCGTTGGACTGAAGGACTTTCGCCTTCAGCCCGGACGGCGCGCCGGCGGGCGTGCCGTCCCGGACGGAGTGGGTGACCGCCGGCCCGCCGGGCAGGGTGGCGGGGGCGGGCCAGTCCTTGTCGTCGTTGCCGGCGGAACCGCCCGGCACGGTGACGTCGACGGCGTCGGACGCCGGCCCGTAGTAGGGCCGGAGCCGGTAGTAGAACGAGGTCTGCGGCATCAGGTCGGGATGGGTGTAGCTGTCCTGACGCACCGGCATGAACTGCAACGTCGTCCACGGCCCGTCCGGCGCGGTGGCGAACTCGACGATCCGCCCGGCGGCGGCCGGATCGGTCCCGGTCCAGTCCAGCCTGATGTCGACGGGCGAGGTCATCGTGGCGGCCAGCGTGGTGCCGGCCACCGGCTGGGCCGCGGCGGAGCAGGCGGTCAGCGCCGCCCCGACGGCGGCGCAGCAGAGCACGAGCGCACGTTTCACGGTGTTGCCTCGGTGATCGCAGGGTGCGGGACCGCCCGGTCGACGGAACCGACCGGGCGGTCACCGGCTCACTTCGTCCAGAACCTGATGTTGCTCCACGTCACCGAGATCGGCCCCTGCCCGCTGGCGGTGCGGTAGGCGCCGAGCTTGTCGTAGTAGCTGCCGCTCGGACTGTTGACGGTGTTCTTCAGCGACCCGTTGATGTACGTCCGGTGCGTCGACCCGACCTGGTTCACGGTATTCACCCGCACCGTGGTCCCGACGGTGGCGCCGCCGGAAATGGTGGCGCCGCCCTCGACGCTGTACATCCTTCCGCCGGACTCGACCGCGAGCAGGAAGAACGGCCCGCTGCCGAACGTCTGCTTCAGGCTGATCCGGCTGCCGCCCATGCTGTTGATTTTGAAATAGCCCTCGAACTGGTGGGTGCCGCCGCTGTAGGTGTCGTAGCGGCGCTCGGCGCGCTGCTCGCCGCTGGAGTTCGAGCAGGTCAGCTTGAACGTCGACCCGCTGACCGAGCCGCAGCCGACCTGCTGGACGTTGTAGCCGGGACTCCAGGTTTTCCAACTGCCGCTCTCCACCTGCGCATAGGCGTCGGGCGCGACCAGAAGCAGGGATGCGGCGGCGAGAATACCGCCGAGCATGCGAATCCTTCGAGACACGCACGTCCTCCTCAACCCGGATCCGCTCGGAATTCGTCAGGGTCGAGCGCGACCACGGGAAAGTGGTTTTTCGGCGGAGGCAAAACGAGTGTAAGCGCGATCACGTCGGCCGGACAAGGCCCGCCGGTAAACGCCGGCAGGACCGGCCGGGCCGGTCACGGTAATCTCGCCCGGTGCTGGTGCTGCTCCCCCCGTCCGAGACGAAGTCCGACGGCGGCGCCGGCGGCCCGCTCGACCTGGACGCGCTGTCCTTCCCCGAGCTGACGCCGCTGCGCCGCAAGCTGTCGGACGCGCTGGTGGCGCTGGCCGCGGACGTGCCGGCGAGCCTGCGGGCGCTGGAGCTGTCCGAGCGCCAGCACCACGAGGTGCACCGCAACGCCGCGCTGCTGACGTCACCGACCGCGCCGGCGCTGTCCCGGTACACGGGCGTGCTCTACGACGCCCTGGACGCGAAAACCCTGACGAAGACGGAGAAGTCGCGCGCGGACAAGCGGCTCGCGGTGGCGTCGGCGCTGTTCGGCGTGGTGCGCGCGGGCGACCCGATCCCGGCCTACCGGCTGTCCGGCGGCAGCTCGCTGCCCGGCATCGGCACGCTCAGCTCGCTGTGGCGGCCGGAGCTGGAGCCGGTGCTGGCCGGCGCGGACGACCTCGTCATCGACATGCGCTCGGGCGCCTACGCGGCGCTGGCCCGCATCCCGGACGCCGTGACGGTGAAGGTGATCATGCCCAACGGCCGGACGGTCAGCCACCACAACAAGGCGTACAAGGGCAGGCTCGCACGGGTGCTCGTGACGGCCCCGAAAGAGCCGTCGTCGGTGTCCGGCCTGGTCCGCACGGCCACCGCGGCGGGGCTGATGCTGCGCCAGACCGGCGACCGCGCAGTTGACCTCGTGGTGACGGACTAGTCCGGGCTACAGTCGTCTGATCACGGCTGGAGAGGCGGGATGACGGGCGAGTCGGAGCAGGGCGGGGCGATGTATCCCGGCCTCGCTGAATTCGCGCGGCTGTGGGCCGGCGCGGTGCTGCCGACCAGCAACGTCCCGCTGTCGCGGGGCGAGCTCCAGGTCATCCTCACCGGCTTCGCCGAGCTGCTCACGGCATCGGTGCGCGCCGACACCTTCGACCACACCCAGGCCATCGAGGTCGGCCACGGCCTGGTCGCCACCCAGCTGGTCGGGCCGAAGGCGCTGGACGCCACCATCCGGGTGCTGGGCCGGCAGCTGCGGCACGAGGCCGACGACGACCGGCTGGTGGACCTGCTCGGCGCGGTCGCCTGCGGCTACGTCGAGGCCCTGCGCGACCACATCTTCCAGCAGCAGGAGACCTTGAAGAAGGCGGTGTTCCGGGCCCGCGACGCGGCGGAGAAGGCCCTGCGGGCCAGCGAACGCCGGTTCCGCACCGTGTTCACCGAGTCGGTGGTCGGCATCGCCATCGGCGACATCCAGGGCCACATCGTCAGCTCCAACCTGGCGATGCAGGAGATGCTCGGCTACACCGCCGACGAGCTGCGCCAGCGCACGCCGTACGACCTGATGCCGCGCAAGGACGCCGAGGAGGTGTCCGCCGCCTACCGCAAGCTGATCAACGGCACGTACACCTCGCTGCGCTCCGAACAGCAGATGCTGCGCAGCGACGGCGAGCCCATCTGGGTGCACATCGCCGTCACGCTGATCAAGGACGAGAACGGCCAGCCGGACTACCCGGTGGTGATGATCGAGGACATCTCCGACCTGCACCTGTTGCAGGACCGGTGGTCGCACCAGGTGGCCCACGACCCGCTGACCAACCTGCACAACCGGGCGCTGTTCGTGTCCAAGGTGGAGACGGCGGTCGGCGGCCTCGGCCCGGGCGACCGGATCGGCCTGGCCTGCTTCGGCCTGGACGGCATGTCGGTGATCAACGCGGGCGTGTCCGACCAGGTCGGCGACAAGATCCTCAAGACCACCGCGGACCGGCTGCGGGCCGTGGTGGACGACGACACCGGGCTGCTCGGCCGGGTCGACGGCGACCGGTTCGCGTTGCTGGTGGTCCGGTCCACCACCCCGGCGATGATCGGCGTCGTCGAGCGGGCGATGGCCCGGATCGCCGAGCCGGTGCTGGCCGGGGGCCGCGAGTACTCGGTGACGGCCAGCGTCGGCATCGTGGAGCGGGCGGCGGCCGGCTCGGATCCGTCGCAGCTGCTGGCGGACGCGGAGCTGGCCATGCACTGGGCCAAGCAGGACGGTCGGGCCCAGTGGCAGCTGTTCGAGTCGGACCGGGGCAACCGCCAGCGCCGCGACTTCGTGCTGGCCGCGCAGCTGCCGGCGGCCCTGCGCGGCGACCAGTTCACCGTGGAGTTCGAGCCGATCGCCCGCATCGGCGACCGCAGCCTCGCCGGCTTCTCGACGATCGTGTCCTGGGACCACCCCGAGCAGGGTGTGTTGTCCGCCAAGGACTTCCTGCACCTGGCCGAGCGCACGGGGCACATGCTGCCGCTGGGCAGCTGGGCTTTGCGGCAGGCCTGTGACCAGGCCAGGCAGTGGCACGACGAGCACGGCGACCGGACGCCGCCGGTGTCGGTGGCGCTGCCCAACCGGATGGTGTGCGACCAGGAGATCGTGGCGCTGCTGCGGGCCGTGGTCGAGGCCAGCGGCGCGCGGTACGACCAGCTCGCGCTGGAGGTCGACAACAGCATGCTGCGCGATCCCGACGGCGACCCGGCCGAGGTGCTGACCGTGTTGTCGGACATGGGTTTCCGGGTGCTGGTGAGCGGCATGACGGCGAACGGCTGCCCGCACGGGCTGACCGACCTGCCGGTGCACGGCGTGAAGCTGGCGGCGGACTTCGTCGCCACGCTCGGCGAGGACGACAAGCCCGAGCCGTCGGCCCAGCGGGCGATCGGGGACGTGGTGTCCGCGGCGCAGCTGGCCGAGCTGCCGGTGTACGCGGTCGGCGTGCACCACGAGCGGCACGCCACCGCGTTGCGGGAGCTGGGCGTGGAACTGGGGCAGGGCGGCCACTTCGGGCCGCCGTCGCTGCCCTTCGAGGTGGAACCGATGATCATCGCGGGCACGGTCGACCCCGACTGGTGACCGCCGAGGAAGGGGTTGAAGTGGACCGGCCGGACTGGGCTCCGAAGGACGTCGACATCGAGAAGGCCAGCGCCGCCCGCCTCTACGACTTCTTCCTCGGCGGCAGCTACAACTTCGAGGTGGACCGGGAGCTGGGCCGCAAGGTCGCCGCGGTCGCGCCGGGCGTCTACGACTTCACCCGGCTCAACCGGGCGTTCCTGCGCCGGGCCGTGGCCTACCTGTGCGACCAGGGCGTCGACCAGTTCCTGGACATCGGCTCCGGCATCCCGACCGCCGGCAACGTGCACGAGATCGCACAGAAGGCCAACCCGGACGCCCGCGTCGTCTACGTGGACAACGAGCCGGTCGCCGTCGCGCACAGCGACCTGCTGCTGGAGGGCAACCCGAACGCCGTGGCCATCGAGGCCGACCTGCGCGACCCGGACAGCATTCTCGGGCACGAGAAGACCCGGCAGATGCTGGACTTCGGCCGCCCGATCGCGCTGCTGACGGTCGCCGTCTACCACTTCATCCCCGACTCCGACGAACCGCTCGCGCTGGCGGCTCGTTATCGCTCGGCGCTGCCCAGCGGCAGCTATCTCGCGCTGTCACACGTGACCATGGACGCCATGGGCGAGCAGGTCCGGCAGCTGATCGACCTGTACCGCGACAGCCAGAACCCGGTGACCGCGCGCTCCAAGGCGGAGTTCACCGCGATGTTCGACGGATTCGACCTGGTGGAGCCGGGAGTCGTGTTCACGCCGCAGTGGCGCCCGGAGTCGCCCGAGGACGTCGGCCCGCACCCGGAGGAGTCGGCCGTCTACGCGGCGGTCGGCCGCAAGCCGTAAATCGGTTGCGGGGCCCGAGCGGTCGGCGGCATGATCCCCGCCGACCGCTGAAGTGCGTGGATCGACCGGAGGAGGTGCCTCATGGCAACGACTGTCGTCTGGGGCGTGGCCTGCACCCGTCCCGGCGTCCCGCTGAGGTCCGCGTAGCGAGAACCGTCTCGGTGGGGCGTCTTCCCAGTTCCTTCTTGAGGAGACCTCACCAGTGCGCGAGCACGACTTCGATTTCGACCTGCCCGACAGTTACCCCACCTCTGACCGGCGCCGCGGCAGGCGCCGGTTCGACGACGACGAACCCCGTCCCACCCGCCGCGGCCGCCTGACCGAGGAGGCCAGGGGGCTGCTCGCCCAGGCGCGCGCGGACGCGATGGAGACGGACGCGCTGCCCGAGGGGGCCGACCGCTGGTCCACCTGGGGCGACGGCGACCTGGGCCCCGAGCCCCGGCCCGAGTGGCTGATCACCGAGGCCGCGGCCGTCGACCACGAGCTGGGGCCGGTGAAGACCGGCAAGGAGGCCGACGTCTTCCTGCTGCGCCGGTCGCTGCCCGGCGCCGGCCGAGCGACGCTGCTGGCGGCCAAGCGGTACCGCAGCAACGAGCACCGGATGTTCCACCGGGACGCCGGCTACCTGGAGGGACGCCGGCTGCGCAAGTCCCGCGAGATGCGGGCCGTCGCCACCCGGACGACGTTCGGCCGCAACCTGATCGCCGAGCAGTGGGCGATCGCCGAGTTCGCGGCGCTGTGTCGCCTGTGGACGGTCGGCGTGCCGGTGCCGTACCCGGTGCAGCGCACCGGCACGGAACTGCTGCTGGAGTTCCTCGGCGACCCCGACGGGGCCGCCGCGCCCCGGCTGGCCCAGCTGCGGCCGGTCGGCCCGCAGCTGCGGGAGCTGTGGTACCAGCTGGTCGAGGCGCTCCGCGCGATGGCGTCGATGGGCCTGGCCCATGGCGACCTCTCCGCGTACAACCTGCTGGTGCACGACAACCGGCTGATGCTGATCGACCTGCCGCAGGTGGTCGACATCGTGGCCAACCCGCGCGGGCCGGAGTTCCTGGCCCGGGATGTGCGCAACATCACGTCCTGGTTCGCGGCCAAGGGCCTGCCGGTGGAGCTGGCGAACGCCGAGGCGCTGATCGGCGAGCTCCTGGCCGAAGCGGGAATGGGCTGACCGGTGCGGGCGTTGGTCGTCAGAAGGGACGGCCAACGCCTGGTTAGCCAGCTCACTGACGTGCTGGAGCAGGCCGTCCCGATGATCAGATATAGTTGACGAGCACCGCTGTGGCGCGAAGCCACGCCCACCTTGATCGCGGTGCGCCCCACCCACCATCGGCGCGACCAAGCGCGCCGGGCCCGTCCTTGTGAATCACCGCGACGTTCCGCGGCGCCTCCCCGTGACGTGCCAACGTTCCGGAAGGTTTTTTGTGCCCGCACCATCGTCCGACCGCCGTTACGGCAACTCTTCTTCCTCCCGCGGTGGCAACGGCGGTTACCGTCGCCGCCCGAACCGTCGCAGCAGCAAGCCCGTCGAGGCCTACCAGCCGAGCATCGCCGAGGACATCCCCTCGACGCTGCCGGAGGGCCCGCTCCCCTCGTTCGAGGAGTTGGGGCTGGCCAAGCCCCTGCTGGACGCGCTGACCGCCAACGGCATCGCCGAGCCGTTCCCGATCCAGGCCGCCACCCTGCCCGACACCATGGCCGGCCGGGACGTGCTCGGCCGCGGGCAGACCGGCTCCGGCAAGACGCTGGCCTTCGGCCTGGCGCTGCTCAGCCGGCTCAACGGCGGCCACGCCAAGCCGCTGCACCCGCGGGCCATCGTGCTCGTGCCCACCCGTGAGCTGGCCATGCAGGTCAGCGACGCCCTCACCCCGTACGCGCGGGCGCTGGGCCTGTGGTGCCGGACCGTCGTCGGCGGCACTTCGTTCACCCGCCAGTCCGACCAGCTGCGCCGCGGCGTCGACCTGCTGATCGCCACTCCGGGCCGGCTGTCCGACCACGTCCGGCAGGGCACCTGCGTGCTGTCCGACGTGGAGTTCACCGCGCTGGACGAGGCCGACCAGATGGCCGACATGGGCTTCATGCCGCAGGTCCGCGCCATTCTCGACCTGGTCGCGCCGGGCGGGCAGAAGCTGCTGTTCTCCGCCACCCTGGACCGGGACGTGGACAAGCTGGTCCGCGAGTACCTGAACAACCCGGTCGTGCACTCGGTGTCGCCGCCCACCGGCAGCGTCACCACCATGGAGCACCACCTGCTGATGGTCTCCAACGACGACAAGCCGGACGTGATCAACGAGGTCGCCGCCCGCGAGGGCCGCACGATCATGTTCGTCCGCACCAAGCACCACGTGGACCGGCTGACCAAGAAGCTGCGCTCCATCGGCGTGCACGCCGGCGCGCTGCACGGCGGCAAGGCGCAGAACGCCCGCACCCGGGTGCTCAACGAGTTCCGGGACGGCACCACCCCGGTGCTGGTGGCCACCGACGTCGCCGCCCGCGGCATCCACGTCGACGACGTCAGCCTGGTCGTGCACGTGGACCCGCCGGCCGACCCGAAGGACTACCTGCACCGCGCCGGCCGCACCGCGCGGGCCGGCCAGTCCGGCACCGTCGTCACCCTGGTCACGCACGACCAGCGGCGCGCCGTGCACGGCCTGACCTCGCGGGCCGGCGTGAAGCCGACCAGCACCAACGTCCGCCCCGGCGACGAGGAGCTGGTCCGCATCACCGGCGCCCGCGTGCCGAGCGGCGAGCCGGTGCCGGAGTTCGTGCCGAAGAAGCGCACCCCGCGTCCGGGCGGCGTCGGCGGTGGCGGCCAGCGCCGCAGCTGGGGCGACCGCGGCGAGCGGTCCTCCGCCGAGCGCGGCGGCCGCAGCTGGGGCGAGCGTCGTCACGGCGGCGAGCGTGGCAGCCGGGGCGACCACGGTCACGGCGGTCCCCGTGGCGAGGGCCGCAGCTACGGCGGCGAGCGCCGTCGCAGCTACAACCACTGATCAATCGCTGGTGTGGGGCCTGTCCGCGTCGCGGGCAGGCCCCACACGCGTCTCAGCCCAGGTGGTCGCCCAGGGCGGCTACGGGGCCGACCACCACGATGGCCGGCGGGCGGATCTCCTCGGCGGCGATCCGGTCCGCGACCTCGGCCAGTGTCGTCCGCACGACCCGCTGCGACCGGGTGGTGCCTTCCTGGATGACGGCCACGGGCGTGTCGGCGGGGCGGCCCTCAAGCAGGGCGTCGGCGAAGGCGCGGATCCGTTCCACGGCCATCAGCAGCACGAGCGTGCCCTTGAGCCGGGCCAGCGCCGTCCAGTCGACCAGGGACCGGGGGTCGTCCGGGGCGACGTGCCCGGACACCACCACCACCTCGTGTGCGACACCCCTGTGCGTCACGGGCACGCCGGCGACCGCCGGCACACCGAAGGCGCTGGTCACGCCGGGCACGATCGTCACCGGCACGCCGGCCTCGGCGCACGCCAGCAGCTCCTCGAAGCCCCGCCCGAACAGGTACGGGTCGCCGCCCTTGAGCCGCACCACGAACTTGCCGGCCTTGGCCTCCTCGATCAGCGTCGAGTTGATCACTTCCTGGCTGGCCGCCCGCCCGTACGGGATCTTGGCCGCGTCCACCACCCGCACGTGCGGCGGCAGCTCGTCGAGCAGCTGCATCGGCCCGAGCCGGTCGACCACGACGACGTCGGCCAGCGACAGCAGCCGCCGGCCCCGCACGGTGATCAGCTCCGGGTCGCCGGGACCGCCGCCGACCAGCGCGACGCCGCCCTCGCGGGGCTTCTCCGGGTGATCGACCACTGCGCCGGTCCGCAGCGCCGTGAGCACGCCGTCCCGCACGGCGGCGGAGCGCCGGGGCTGCCCGCCGGACAGCACGCCGACCAGCAACCCGTCGTGCTCCCCGACGGCCGGCGTGACGGCGGTGCCCTGGGTGCCGGCGTCGGACCGGACGCAGAAGATGCGGCGGCGCTCGGCCTCAGCGGCGACGGCCTCGTTGACCTCGGTCACCTGCGTGCAGGTGACGACGTACCAGGCGCCGTCGAGGTCGCCGTCGGCGTACCGCCGCTGGTGCCAGGTCAGCTCGCCGGCGTCGGCCATGCCCTGCACGGCCGGCGTGACGTGCGGCGCGATCACCTCGACCGCCGCGCCGGACGCGACCAAGCGGGGCAGCCGGCGCTGCGCGACGGTGCCGCCGCCGACCACGACCACGCGCCGGCCGGCCAGGTCGAGTCCGACCAGATAGTGCTGCTCAACGGACATGGCCGTCAGCCTGCCATGCGTCGACCAGCGCGTTGACCACGGAACCGGCGATCGCCGCCCCGCCCCGCTCGGTGGCGGAGCTGGCCGCCGGCAGCCCGGAGCGCCGCAGCGCGGCCTTGGCGTCGACCGAGCCGACGAAGCCGACCGGGATGCCGACCACCAGCGCCGGCCGCAGCGAACCGTCGGCCGCCAGCCGCAGCACCTCCTGCAGCGCGGTCGGCGCGTTGCCGACGGCCCACACCGCTCCGTCGGGGAAAGCCTTGGCGGCCAACCGGATTCCGGCTGCGGACCGGGTCGTGCCCTCGGCCTTGGCCAGCTCGGCGACGCCCGGCATGTCCAGCCCGATCACGGCCTCGCGCGGCGCGACGGCGGCGGCGAGCATCCGGACGTCCACGACCAGCGGCGCCCCCGCGCCCAGCGCGTCCCGGCCGGCGGCCAGCGCCGCCTCGTCCAGCACCAGGTCGCCGAGCCAGGTCGGGTCGGCAGTGGTGAGTATCACCCGCTCCACGACGGCGCGGGTGAGCGGCGGCAGGTGCCCGGTGTCCACCCGGGACCGCAGGACAGAGAGCTGGTCGGTCACACGGCTCAGGATTTCACGACGATCCGAGCGCTCTGGGGGCGGTTGAAGCAGGAGGCGCCGACCAGGCCGTAGCCGTCCCGGATGTACACCGTGCCGCTGTGCTCGACGGTGCCGTCCGCGCAGGTCACGTCCATCGAGAAGGCCCCGGTGCCCCGGCACCAGCCCAGCGCCGACGTCCGGTCGAGCCGGGTGCCGCAGTCGTGCAGGCCGGTGTCGGCGACGGCCACGCCGGCCGAGGCCAGCATCAGGACGGCGACGAGCAGCGTCCTCATTCCTCCTCCATCTCCACGATCCGGCGCTCGCCGGTGGGCTCGACGGCCGGCGCCGGCGCGAACCGGCGCTGCATCACGAACACGACGGCGGTCATCGCCGAACCGGCCACGAACGACACCAGGCACAGCACGAAAACCTGGCCGAACAACCACATCATCAGGCACTCCTGGTCTTGTCCACGACCACGCCCTTGCCGAACAGCCGCTGCAGCAGCGCGACGGTGTTGGCCTTGCGCGTGGCGTCCGGCAGCACCCCGTCCAGCACGACCTGACCGTCCACGACGGACACCTTCACGTCCGTGCCGGGCTCCAGCGTCAGCACGGACACCAGGGCGGCGGCCGCGGTGGTGGTCATCGCGAAGTCGGTGCCGGGGCTGGTCGAGGTGTGGTCCACGAGCGCGCGGCCGTGCGCGTACTCCCCGATCACGTGCAGGAACTGCTTGCGCCACGCCTCCTGCTGGGTGGTGCCGGCGATCACGACCTGCTTGTCGTCCACGGAGATCATCAGCGGCCCCAGTGCCGGGTCACGCGCGGCGACGGCCCGCACGCCGGGCAGCGCCTGCACGGCCTTCTTGGCGTCCGGGATCCGCTCGAACGGCACGCCGACGAGCGTGACGTCGCGGCCGCTCACCACCACGTCGCCCGAGCCGGCCAGGGCCGCCGTCGACTCGGCGGAGATCTGCCGCTCGATGTCGTTGCCCTGCACCGTGATGCCGATCAACGCCAACGCTGCGGGCACACCGACGGCAGCCGTCAGCCAGTACCGGGTCCAGGGACGCACACCCTCGGTTCTACTCGCCGAGGGGCACGTACGGGCACAGGCTGGCCGACGGTTCACCCGGCCGTGCGACACACTACGGCCTGATGCGCGCCGCCGCCACCGTCACATTGGCGCCCTTGGCCTTCGGCACCACCAGTTCCACGGCCCGCCCCTGCGCCATCTCCGCCGCCGCGTACAGCGCCGCCGCCTCGGCCACGCTCGGCGTGCCGGTTTCGCGCTGCACCACCGGACTCGGATTCGGAACGTCCACAGTGGACAGCGTGTCGGCCGGATAGGTCAGCAGCTGCGGCGGATCCTCGCCGACGCTGCCCTGCCCGTGCCAGAAGTTCCAGTCCTCCAAGGCCTGCAGCACGCCTTCCTCGCGGGCCTTCAGGTCGATGCTGGCGAACGCCCGCACCGCACGGAGGTCCAGCCCGAAGTCCCACTCCAGCATGGACAGCACGGAGGTGACCTCGTCACCGGACACGCCCTTGGACGCGCCGAGGCCGACCACCAGCGTGCGCGGCACGATGCGCAGCAGCTCGCCGTCGGCCACCGGCTCGGCGAGCCGGTCGTCGATCACGATCGTCCAGCGGGCGCCGTTGTTCTGGCCGACGTTGTCGGGCATCGGCGGCAGTTCGAAGCCCATCGGGTTGAGCAGCCGGATCGGCTCGCCGTCGAGCATCGCCGCCGCGCACTCCTGGATGTCACCGTCCACAGTGGCGTCGAGCTGGTCGACCAGCTGCTCCAGCACGGTGTCGCCGGTGTTGTCGCTGCCGGTGGACTGCACCATGGTCAGCCCGAGCACCTCGGCGATCCGGTCGGCGAGCGCGTTGGCCCCGCCGGAGCTGCCGCCGGCCAGCACCACCACGAAGCCCTCGGTGACGCACACGACCGCCGGCGAGGACTCGTCCTGCACCAGCATCGGCGCGATGGTCCGCACCGCGGCGCCGGTCGGCATCAGCAGCACGGCCGCGCCCATCCGGGCCCACATCCGGTGCACGGCCTGGTGCACCGCGCCGTCCGCGACCACGGTGTCCCGGCCCAGCAGCGTCGACAGCTCGACGGCGGTCTTGCGCTGCTCCGCGTCGATGGCGAACAGGCCGATCACGACCGCACCCCCCACAACACCGTCACCGGGTTGACCGCCGACAACCGGCTCGACCCGTCCGGCAGGTCGGCCAGCCGGGAGGCCGACAGCTGCACGCCCTCGACCCGGTAACCGCTCTCCCGCAACGCATCCCGTGCCGGCGCGACCCGGTCCACCGCCGCCAGCGACACCACGATCCGCGGCGCGCCGACGCTGGCCGCCGCCCGCACCACCTTGGTCCCGCCGCCGCCGACGAAGATCGCGTCCGGCTCCGGCATGCCGTGCACCGCGGCCAGGAACTCCGCCTCCACCACCCGCACGTCCACGCCGTGCGTGGTGACGTTGGCGATGATCCGCACGCACTGCACCGGATCCCGTTCCACCGCGACCACCGCCGCGCCGAACCGGGCGCATTCCACCGCGACGGAGCCGGATCCCGCGCCCACGTCCCAGATCAGCGTGCCCGGCGCGGGCGCGAGCCGGGCCAGCGCCACCGCCCGGACCTCGGCCTTGGTCACCATGCCGTCGCGGTGCGCGAACTCGTCCTCGGGCAGCGCCCAGCCGGCCGTGCCGGGCAGCGGCTCCCCGCCGGCCAGCCAGCCGCGCGGGGCGACCGCGTCCGGATCGGCCAGGCACAGCACGACGTTCGGCTCCCGCCAGGGCCGCCTGGCCGCGTCGGCAGCGTCCATAGTGGACACGATCTCGTCGCCGCCGATGTCCTCGGCCACGACCAGGGTCCGGCGCCAGCCGGTCAGCCCGGCGCCCAGCTCCGCCGGCCCCGCGCCGGGCGCGGTGAGCACCGCGACCGCCGGCCGGGCCCGGCAGACGTTCAGCGCCTGCCGCAGGCCCCGCCCGTGCGCGCTGACCACCGTGACGTCGTCCCACGGCCGGCCGACCAGCGCCGCCAGCCGCTGCACGCTGGACGGGGCCGGCACCACCTGCGGCCGGATTCCCTTGTCCCGCAACGCCCTGAGCACCCCGAAGTAGCCGGGGTCGCCGGAGGCGAGCACCACCGCCGGGCCGTGCTCGGCGGTGTGCGCGGCCAGCGCCTCCAGCGCCTTGTCCAGCGCCCCCAGCTCGATGGTGGTGGCGCCGTTGCGGACGTGCAGCTCCAGGTGCCGACGACCGCCGACGACCAGGGTCGCCTTGTCCATCAGCGCGTCGCCGCCGGGCGGCAGCGCGGCCCCGTCCACCCCGATCACGGTGATCGTCATCAGCTCACCCGCTCTTGCGTGTCCTCTTCGCCTGCGTGGTCCGTGCCTTCGCCGACTGCTTGGCCGCCGGCTTGGCGGCCCCGGTCTTGTCTGCCCGCGCCGTGGTCCGCGGTGCCTGCGCGATCTTCGCCGGGGACACGGTCACCTTCTGTGGCTCCTCCGCCGGCATGTCCAGCGTGGTCTGGCCGGCGTCCGGCTTCGCGGCGGTCTTCGGCGCCGGCGTCTTCGCCCGGGCGTCGGCCTGCCAGCTGTGCACGGCCCGCCAGGCCGCCTGCGAGGTCTCGCCGGAGGCCTGCGCCGGCACGTCGCTACGCGCGGCGGCGATCCGGTTGGTCCGGCCCGCCCGCGCCGACCACGACGTGCGGCGCGCGGTGCGCTCGCCGGTCGACTCCACGGTCTCCTCGGCCGGCTCGGCGGTCTCGGCGCGGCGGTAGCGGGCCTTGGCGCCCGGCGCCATCGCCTTGCCCACCAGGAACAGCGTGTGCCGCCACAGCTTGCGCTGCTTGACGGTCGCCTCCAGCTCGCCGAGCGTGGTGGTCAGCAGCAGCTCGTCCGGCCAGGTCGTCTTGTACGCCACGACAACCGGCGTGTCCTCGGGGTAGCCGCCCTCGGTCAGCTCCTCGACCAGCTGACCGGTGCGGGCCGCCGCCACGAACACGCCCATCGTCGCACCGTGCCCGGCGAACTGGCGGATCTGGGTGGCGTCGGGCAGCGCGGTGGCGTCCACCCGGGTCAGGATCAGCGACTGGTCGGCATCGGTCAGGTCGCGGCCGACCGCGGACACCGCCGCCGACACCGGCGACACGCCCGGCACGATCTCCGTCTCCACGCCGATCCGGCGGCAGGCGTCCACCTGCTCACGCACCGCGCCCCACAGCACCGGGTCGCCGGTGATCATCCGGACCACCTTCAGCCTGTCCCGCGCGGCCCGGCGGAACAGCTCCACGATGTCGTCCGCGCCGACCCGGGACAGGTCGACCAGCTCGGCGTCATCGCGCACGTGCTCACGGATGCACTCGGCGTCCACCAGGCTGGGAGCCCAGACGACCACGTCCGCTTCGGCTAGCCGGCGGGCGCCGCGCAGCGTGATCAGGTCGGCGGCGCCCGGACCCGCGCCGACGAAGGACACCAACCCCGACTTCACAGTTGCTCTCCTCTCCCGCCTCGGGGCGGAAGTATCACGACGGTGGACAAGTACGGCGCAGCAACCGACCCGTCCACATCGGACAAGGGGAGCACCCGAGCCCGTTGCGTGCCGAGATGCTCGGCGTACACCGAGCGGTCCAGCGCCCCGGCGGCCTCGATCTCGGCGCGCAGCTCGTCGAGTCGTCGGCCGCCCTTGTAGGCGACGACGGTACCGCCACCCCGCAAGGCGGCCCGCAGCCCGGTCACCTCTCGGGTCACGGGCACCAGGGTGAGCGACTCGGCGCCTTCCACCAGATGGAGTCCGGCGGCGCTGGCGGCCGCCTGCATCGCCGTGATTCCGGGACTGAGCACCACTTCCACCTCGGGCAGCAACCGCCGAACGGTGGCCGCGAGATAGGTGAAGGTGGAGTAGATCATCGGGTCGCCGATGGTCGCGAACACGGCGCTGCCGCCGTGTTCACGCAGGTGTTCGGCCACTCGGCGGCCGGCGGCGTCCCACAGTTCGTTACGACGTTGTTGTGAACCGCGCACGTCGTCGTTGAGGGCGAACACCAGTCGCTCGATCGGGGCGTCGGCCGGCAGGTGCGCGCGGACCACCGCCTCGGACCGGCCCTCCTCGTCCGGCGACATCACCGGCACGAACACCCGGTCCGCGCCGGTCAGCTCACGCAGGCCGGCGAGGGTCAGCAGCTCCGGGTCACCCGGACCGACGCCGAGTCCGACCAGTCTCACTTGACGCACCTTTCGACGAACCGCCGGATGGCGAGCGGGGCGCCGGCCGGATGTGTGTGCAGGTAGGACGCGTGCACGCCGCCGTGCACGAAGCCCTCGGGCTCGGCGCCGCGCCAGCGCCACGCCGGCTGATCGCCGTGCCGGGGCGTGACGGCGGTGCGGTGGAACTCGTGCCCCGTCACCCGGTCCCCGATCGAGTGCAATGTTGACTCGACCGGGGCTAGAGCGTCGCGATAGCCGAGGGTCAGTCGTGAAGTCATCGTCGCCACGGCCTTGAGCACGCCGCACATCGGCAGGCCGTCCAATTCGTCCACGAGGTAGAGCAGGCCGCCGCACTCGGCGTGCACGGGGGCGCCGGACCGGGCCAGCTCCGCGACCTCCCGGCGCAGGGAGTCGTTGGCCGACAGCTCGGCGGCGTGCTGCTCGGGGAAGCCGCCCGGCAGCACCAGCCCGGCGGTGTTGTCGGGGAGTTGCTTGTCCCGCAACGGATCCACCACGGCTACCTCGGCGCCGGCGGCCTTGAGCAGCTCCACGTGTTCGGCGTAACCGAACGTGAAGGCCGATCCCCCGGCAACCGCCACCACCGGCTTGTCGCGCACCGGTTCGACGTCCGGCCGCCACGGCTCCGCAGTCAGTTCCGGCGCTGTGGCCGCCAGGACATTGACCGCGTCCAGGTCCACGCCGGCCGTGATGGCGTCCGCCATCACCTCGACCGCCTGCACGGCAACGGATCCGTGCTCCGCCGCCGTGACGAGACCGAGGTGCCGCGACGGGACCTCGAGTCCGGTTCCGCGCCGGACCACTCCCAGCACGTCCAGCCCGATCTCGCCGCACGCGTCGGTCAGCACCTCTTCGTGCCGCTCGGAGCCGACCTGGTTCAGGACGACCCCGGCCAGCCGGATCTTGGCGTCGTAGCCGCGGAATCCGTGCAGAAGTGCGGCAAGGCTGCGGCCCTGCCCCCGGCCGTCGACCACCAGCACCACCGGCGCGTCCAGCAGACTTGCCACGTGGGCGGTCGAGCCGAATCCGTCGGTTCCGATGCGGCCGTCGAACAGGCCCATCACGCCCTCGATCACGGCGATGTCCGCGCCCAGCGAGCCGTGCCGGAACAGCGGCGCGATCCGCTCCTCGCCGACCAGCACCGGGTCGAGGTTGCGGCCCGGCCGGCCGGTGGCCAGCGCGTGGTAGCCGGGGTCGATGTAGTCCGGGCCGACCTTGAACGGCGCGACCTTGCCGCCCCGCCGGCGCAGGGCGGCCATCAGCCCGGTGGCCACGGTGGTCTTGCCGCTGCCCGAGGCCGGCGCGGCGATCACCAGCCTGGCTACCACTCGATCCCCCGCTGGCCCTTCTGACCGGCGTCCATCGGGTGCTTGACCTTGGTCATCTCCACCACGAGGTCGGCGGCCTCGACCAGGGCCGGCGGCGCGTCCCTACCGGTGATCACGACGTGCTGGAAGCCGGGCCGGTCGCGCAGCGTGGCCACCACCTCGTCGACGTCCACCCAGCCCCACTTCAGCGGATACGTGAACTCGTCGAGCACGTACAGGCCATGCTCCTCGGCCCGGATCCGGCGCGCGATCTCCCGCCAGCCCTCCAGCGCGGCGGCGGCGTGGTCGGAGTCGGTCCCCGGCTTGCGGGTCCACGACCAGCCCTCGCCCATCTTGTGCCACTGCACGGGCCCGCCCTGGCCGGTCCGCTCGTGCACCTCGCCCAGCGCCCGGAACGCGGCCTCCTCGCCGACCTTCCACTTCGCCGATTTCACGAACTGGAATACGCCGATGGACCAGCCTTGGTTCCAGCCCCGCAGCGCCAGTCCGAAGGCGGCGGTGGACTTGCCCTTCATCACCCCGGTGTGCACCACCAGCAGCGGCCGGTTGCGGCGCTGCTTGGTGGTCATGCCGTCGTCGGGGACGACCGCCGGCTTTCCCTGTGGCATCTCAGGCCGCCCTCGTCGCTCGCACCACGCCGGCCATCTGCTCGGCCGACAACTGCTCCAACCGCAGGCAGACACCGTCCAGCGCGGTCGCCAGCCGCTCCGCGAGGCCGAGCCGGACGGGCCCGTGCTCGCAGTCCACCACCACCGCCGCGACGCCGTCCGCCGCCAGCATCGCCGCCGCCTTGAGTGAATCCTGCACGGGGTCGTGGCCGGGGCGCGCGGACGTCGCCCGCCCGTCCGTGACGACCACCAGCAGCGGTCGCCTTCGCGGATCCCGCAGGCGCTCGATCGTCAACACCTTGTGGGCCTTGAGCAAACCGTCCGCCAATGGCGTGCGGCCGCCGGTCTTCAACTGGCGCAGTCGCGCCACGGCGGCGTCGACGGACGACGTCGGCGGCAGCGCCACCTGGGCGTCGGCGCCGCGGAACGTCACGACGCCGACCTTGTCCCGGCGCTGGTAGGCGTCGCGGAGAAGGGACAGCACCGCGCCGCTGACGGCCGACATGCGCTGCCGTGCGGCCATCGAGCCGGAGGCGTCGACGGCAAACAGGACAAGGTTGCCCTCCTTGCCCTCACGGACGGCCAGTCGCAGATCCTCGCCCTTGAGCCTGAGGCCAGCGCCGTCACGGCCACGTGCCCGCTGATGCGGGGCCGCGGCGGTCACCGTACCGACGAGGTGAAGACCGTGGCCGTCCACTGTGGACGAACGAACCGTGCGGCCGCTTGCCGCCCGGGCACGGGATCGGCGGCCGGGAGCGCCTTCGCCCACGCCGGGAACCTGCAGCAGACGGGCCTTGAACGCCGGTGAGGGCGCGGCCGGAGCCTGCTCCTTCGGGGCTTTGCCCTCCCCCTGCTGCTGCTGCTGTTGCTGTTGTTGCGGCGCCTGCGATTCCGGCGGGGACTCGCCGCCGTCCGGATCGTCGTCGGGGTCGTTGTCGGGCTCCAGCTCCGCGGCCGCTTGCTGCATGGCCTCCTGCAGCTGCTGCTCGTCCACGCCGGGCTCGTCGAACGGGTCGCGCCGACGGCGGTGCGGCAGCGCCAGCCGGACCGCCGCTTCCACGTCCTCTTCCGTCACGGTGTTCGCGCCGCGCCACACGCAGTGGGCAATCGCCGTCCGTGCGACCACGAGGTCGGCCCGCATGCCGTCCACCTCGAACGCCGCACAGACGGCGGCGATCCGACGCAGCTCCGTGTCCGGCAGCACCGCGTTCGGCAGCTCCGCCCGCGCCTTCACGATGCGTGCAGCGAGCTCCGCGTCCGCCTCCGCCCAGTCCGCGGCGAAGCCGGCCGGGTCCGCCTCGTACGCGAGCCGGCGGCGGACCACCTCGGTGCGGGTCGACACGTCGCGGGAGGCCACCACCTGCACCGTGAGGCCGAAGCGGTCCAGCAGCTGCGGGCGCAGCTCGCCCTCCTCCGGGTTCATCGTGCCGACGAGCAGGAACGACGCCGCGTGCGACACCGACACGCCCTCGCGCTCCACATGCGCACGCCCCATCGCGGCGGCGTCCAGCAGCAGGTCGACCAGGTGGTCGTGCAGGAGGTTGACCTCGTCGACATAGAGGACGCCGCGGTGCGCCGCCGCCAGCAGACCCGGCTGGTACGCCCGCACGCCCTCCGTCAACGCTCGTTCAAGGTCCAGCGAGCCGACGAGGCGGTCCTCGGTGGCTCCGACCGGCAGCTCCACCAGCCGTGACGGCCGGCGGTCGCTGCCCGCGCCGTGCGGGCCGTCCGGGCACTCCGGGTCGGGGTTCGCCGGGTCGCACGCGAACCGGCAGTCCGGAGCCACCTCCAGATCCGGCAGCAGCGCGGCGAGCGCCCGCACGATCGTCGACTTGGCCGTGCCCTTCTCGCCGCGCACGAGCACCCCGCCGATGGCCGGGTGCACGGCGTTGAGCAGTAGCGCCAGCCGCAGGTCGTCGTGCCCGACGACGGCGGAGAACGGGAAGCGAGGTGCCATGCCCCACAAGGTCCTTCCTCGGGTGTCCACGCCCGGGTCGGCGGACGAGGGGCCGAGTTCCTGACTCCCGGGCGTGCCCGGTCACAGTGGCGGGACCGTCCCGGACTCGCACCGGGTTCCTCGCGCACACCTCGCTGTCGGCGGCAGTCTAGTTGGCGGGTCCATGAGATCCGGCCGCCGACAGCCAGGTGCCGAATCAGCGCTTGAGCAGCGCGTGGGCCAGTGCAGTGAGGGTGCTCACACCCGCCGTGGGCACCTGCGGCGTCACAGTCGTCACGTGGCGGCTGACACCCAGGGCGCCGGCGATGATCGCCGCCTCGCCGACCATGCCCGCCTTGCGCGGGTGGTACGGGTAGGCGCCGAGGATGTTGAACGCCTGCCCCTGGATCCACGCGTTGTCGCCGGCGCACGCGTCGTGCCCGAGCGACGGCGTGTACGTGTCGACGTAGGTCGCGTCGGCGGCGCCGGCAGCGTTGGCCACCGCGGCGTTGAGGGCACGTTCGATGCTGTCGAGGTACGGGTAGTCGCCGTCGGCGAACGGCAGCACGTCAGGGCACGTGCCGGTGGGCGGTGCGATGCGCGGGTAGCCGATGACCAGCACCTTCGCCTGCGGCGACCGCTGGTGGATGCCCTGCACCACCGCCGTCACCTTGCCCTGCGTGGCGGCGATGCTGGCCAGCAGCGTGTCCTGGCCGTTCACAGTGAAGTGTGCCTTGCACGGCGCGCCGTGCGGATCCGACGCGCGCAGGCCCGGGCAGGTGCCGACGACGTTGCCGAACACACCGTCGTCGTTGCCGCCGATGCCGACCGTCACCAGGTCCGTGTCCGCGCGCAGCGCGTTGAACTGCGGCGGGTTCGTGCCGAACAGCGGCACGCTCTGCGGGTTGGTCATGTTCGTGGTGTCCGCGCCGCCGCAGCTGGCGTCGGTGTAGCTGCTGACGTTGAGAGTGGCGGCCAGCAGCGCCGGATAGTTGTTGGTCGAGCGCACGCACCCGATCGGGTCGAGACGCAGGAAGGGGATGAACGGGCCCGAGGTGTAGGAGTCGCCGAGGGCGACGTAGCGGGAGTAGGGGGGTGCGGCCGCGGCGGCCCCGGCTCCCAGTGTGATCAGTGATGTGACGACGACAACGGCAGCCGTGAGCACGCGGCGCAGGGTCATGGCTCCTCCACGCTGAGGCAGCGAACCGACCGCTCAGTGTGGCCAGAACCGGTCAGCGGCGGTCAATCACCCAACACGCTCGACGTCAGGGCCAGCACGTTCACCCTGAGTGTCTCCTCCTGGCCCGGCTCCACCATCTCGGTGCGCATGCTGCCGATGATCACCTTGGCCAGGAAGTCGGCGTCGGCGTCCGGCCGGACCTCGCCGATCAGCTCGGCCAGCTGGGCGCCCCAGCGCGGCAGCGCGCCGCCGGTGCACTCGGTCCGCTCCATCGCCGCCATCAGCGGCCGCAGCCGCATCACCAGCAGGTCGAACAGCTCGTCCACGAACCGGATCGCCCGCTCCTTGGGCGGGATCGTCACGTCCACGGCCCGCTCGTGGGCGCCCCGCCACCACTCGCCGGTCCGCTCGTCGACAACGGCCCGGACCAGGCCGTCCCGGTCGCCGAAGCGGCGGAACAGGGTCCCCTTGCCGACGCCCGCGGCGGACGCGATGGCGTCCATGGACACCCGCGGGCCGTGATGGCACAGCAGGTCGCCGGCCACCTCGACGATCACCCGGTGGTTGCGCACGGCGTCGACTCGCATGGGGACATGATGCCCCTTGACACAGGCGGACCGCCGGTCCGTATGATGGCCACCACAAGCGGACCGCCGGTCCGCGAGAAAGGGGGAGACGTGAAGGCAGTGCGTCAGCTTCGCTACGGCCCGCCCGAGGTGCTGGTTCTGGAGGACATTCCCGATCCCTCGCCGGGCCCCGGCGAGCTGCTGGTCCGGGTGTCCGCGGCCGGCGTCAACTACGCGGACGTCATGCTCCGCGCCCACGAGCCCGACGAGCGCTTCCGCCCGCCCGGCGGCCTGCCGGCGACGCCCGGCATCGAGATCGCCGGCACCGTGCTGGCGGCCGGCCCCGACACCGACACCGCGCTGGTCGGCCGCCGCGTGATCAGCTTCGTCCCGGCCGGTGGCTACGCCGAGCTGGCGGTGGCCCCCGCCGCCGCGGCCGTCCCCATCCCCGACGCCTTACCCGACCACCAGGCGCTGGCCCTGTTCGCGCAGGGCGCCACCGCCGTCGGCGTCATCGACGCTGCCCGCCTCACCCCCGCCGACACCGTGCTGGTCGAGGCTGCCGCCGGCGGCATCGGCTCGCTGCTGGTCCAGCTGGCCAAGCGGGCCGGCGCCACCGTGGTGGCCGCCGCCAGCAGCTCGAGCAAGCTGGACCTGGCCCGCAGCCTGGGCGCGGACCGGGTGGTGGACTACAGCCGGGAGGGCTGGACCGAGGGGGTCGGCCCCGTCACCGTGGTGCTGGAGGCCGTGGGCGGCCGGACCGCCGCCGAGGCGTTCCGGCTGCTGCCCGCCTTCGGCCGGATGGTGCTGTACGGCTACGCCTCCGGTGAGCCCGCCGCCATCACCACCACCGACGTGTTCGAGGTCGGCGCCGAGCTCATCCCGCTCAGCCTCACCTATGACCCCCAACTGCTGCCCACTCTCTGCCGCCGAGCGTTCGACCTCGCCATCGCCGGCGACCTGACCCCCGTGATCGGCGAGGTCTTACCCCTGGCCGAAGCGGCCAAGGCTCATCAGGCGCTGGAGGAGAGGAGCTCGGTCGGCAAGCTCATCCTCACGCCCTGACCCAGCGCCGGCCGCTGGCCGACCTCAGCTCCCCGCCCGCCACGCACCGGCCGGCCGCCATCACCACCAGCTCAGAGCCGACCGGCGGCGAGTTCCCCGCGGCTCAGCGCCGGCCGCTGGCCGAACTCAACCCCACCCGACCAGCGCCGGCCGCTGGCCGACCTCGGCTCCACCCGACCAGCGCCGGCCAATAACCAACCTCATCCCCCACCCCCGGTTCAGCGCTGCTCGGCCGCCGCGGACAGCGCCGGGTGCGCCGGGTAGGACACGCCGTCCACGGTCGTGCCGCCGAACTGGATCATCATCGAGTGTTGGTTGGCCGAGGCCGGGAAGTTCAGGGCCGGCTCGGACAGCTTGTCCAGCCGACCGCGCTGCTCGTCGGTGAGCGTGACGTCCAAGGCGGTGATGTTGGCCGTGAACTGCTCCAGGGTGCGGGCGCCGATGATCGTGGAGGTGATGCCGGGACGGCCCTGCACCCAGGACAGCGCGACCGCCGCCGAGCTGGCGCCGATCTCCGCGGCGACCTCGTTCACGGCGTCGATCACCACGTACTCGCTGTCGGTCGGCGGCTGGAAGTACTCGTGGTTGCCGCGGGCGGTGGTCGTCGGGCGGGAGCTGGAGTACTTGCCGGAGAGGAAGCCGTTCTTGAGCGGGCTCCACGGCAGCACGCCGATGCCCAGCTCCTGCGCGGCCGGGATCAGCTCGCCCTCGGAGGTGCGCTCCAACAGCGAATACTCCAACTGCATCGCGGTGATCGGCACCCACGAGCGGAACTTGGCGGTGACTGCCATCTCGGCGACCTTCCACGCCGGGATGTCGGACAGGCCCACGTAGCGAATCTTGCCGGCGGTCACCAGGTCGTCGAGGGTGCGCATGGTCTCCTCGACCGGCATCCGCGGGTCGAAGTTGTGCACCCAGAAGATGTCCACGTAGTCGGTCCGCAGCCGGCGCAGCGAGTTCTCCAGCTGCTGGATGACGCCCTTGCGGCCGACGCCGCCGCCGTTGGGGTCGCCGGGACGGAGGTTGCCGAAGAACTTGGTGCCCAGCACCACGCCGTCGCGCTTGCCGGGGTTGGCGGCGAAGTAGTCGCCGATGATCCGCTCCGAGTGGCCCGCGGTGTAGATGTTGGCGGTGTCGATCGAGTTGCCGCCCCGGTCCAGGTAGGCGGCGAGGATGTCGGCCGACACCTCGGGGCTGCTGCCCCAGCCGAAGTCCTCGCCGAAGGTCATCGTGCCCAGCGTGAGCGGGCTGACCCGCAGGCCGGACTGTCCGAGGGTGACGTACGAGTCCAGCGACATGACACACACTCCCGTTGTCTGATCCGATCAGTTGCTGTCTCCAGTCCACCAGCGGTTCCGGATTCCTCCTAGAACGATCAGATCCCGCCGTTGCACGATCTGCGCAACTTTGCTGACATGGGTCCATGCGCACGACATTGCGGGAGCTGACCGAGCGGATCACCCGGCTACACGCGAGGGGCACTCGGCCGGTGTGGATCGACGGCATGACGGTGAACGTCAGGACGTCCACCGTCGCCAGCACCGGCGGCGTCATGCGGCCCGTGCTGGCCCTGGTTGCTCAGGGCGCGAAGCAGACCACCCTCGCCGACCGGGTCTACGACTACCGCGCCGGCCAGTACCTCGTCGCTTCGCTCGATCTGCCGGTCGCCGGCCGCATCACCCGGGCGAGCCCGGCCGAGCCCTTCGTCGGCCTCGGCCTGCCCCTGAAGAAGTCGATCATCACCCAGCTCCTGCTGGAGACCGGCGGCGGCGGTCGCGCCGACGACGACGCCAGCAGCGGCATCGTCACCGCCGATGCCGACGAGGAACTCCTGGACGCCGTCGTCCGCCTGCTGCGCCTCCTCGACCGCCCCGCCGACTTCGCCGTCCTCGGTCCGGGCGTCGAACGCGAGATCCACTGGCGCCTCATGAACGGTCCCCGCGGCGCCGCCGTCCGTCGAATCGGCATGGAGGACAGCCGGGTCTCACTGGTCGGCCGGGCCACCGAATGGATCTCCCGGCATTACGACCGCACCATCCGCATTTCCGACCTGGCCGACGAGGTCGGTGTCAGCGTGGCGACCCTCAACCGCCACTTCCGGGCCGTGACCGCCATGAGCCCCCTCCAGTACCAGAAGAACCTTCGCCTGCAGCAGGCCCGCCTCCGCCTCATCGCCGCCCCCGACGACGTCGCCGCCGTCGGCTACGCGGTCGGCTACGACAGCCCGTCCCAGTTCAGCCGCGAGTACCGCCGCCTCTTCGGCGAACCTCCCGGCCGTGACGTCCTACGAATCCAGGAGGACGTCGAGGTGGGCGCCTGAGGGGCGCGGCGGTCGCCGCACCGCCCCACGAATCCGGCATTTCCGCCGGCCAGCCGGTTGCGGCGGATGGTCGTGGCAACCGGCCAGTCGGCTGATGCGAGACTGGCGCGCGTGACGACCAGCAGCCCACTCCCCACGCCCGATGAGGTGTTCGACTGGATCGACGCCCGGGCGCAGGCCCGGCAGGAGGCCGGGCTGGCTCGTCAGCTCCGGCCCCGAGCGGCCGGGTCGGACGCGCTCGACCTGGCCAGCAACGACTACCTGGGGCTGGCCCGGGACAAGCGGGTGGCGGGGGCAGCGGCGGCGTCGTCGTTGAAGTGGGGGGCGGGGTCGACGGGCTCGCGGCTGGTGACGGGGTCGACGGAGCTGCACACGGAGCTGGAGCTGGAGCTGGCGTCGTTCTGCGGGATGCAGGCGGCGCTGGTGTTCTCGTCGGGGTTCATGGCGAACCTGGCGGCGGTGTCGGCGCTGACCGGGCCCGGCACGGCGATCGTGGCGGACAAGCTGATCCACGCCTCGCTGATCGACGGCACGCGGTTGTCGAAGGCGGACGTGGCGGTGATCGCGCACTGCGACGTCGCGGCGATGGCCAACGCCCTGGCCAAGCGCAAGCACGAGCGGGCGCTGGTGGTGACGGACTCGGTGTTCTCAGTGGACGGTGACCTCGCGCCGTTGCCACAGCTCGCGCAGGCGTGCGGGAAGCACGGGGCGGCGCTGCTGGTGGACGACGCGCACGGCTTCGGGGTGATCGGCGACGAGGGCAAGGGCGCGGTGCACGACGCCGGGCTCGCCGGGGCGCCGAACGTCGTGATGACGGTGACGCTGTCGAAGTCGCTCGGCGCGCAGGGCGGCGCGATCCTCGGCCCGCGCCGGGTGATCAAGCACATGGTCGACCACGCCCGCAGCTTCATCTTCGACACCGGGCTCGCCCCGGGCAGCGCCGCGGCCGCGCTGACGGCGCTGCGGGTGTTGAAGGAGGAGCCGGACCTGGCCGGCCGGGCCCGGCAGAACGCGCTGGAGCTGACCGAGCGGCTGACCGCCGCCGGCCTACGGGTGAGCACGCCGACCGCCGCCGTGGTGTCCGTGCGGGCGCCGTCGCCCGAGGCCGCGGTGGCCTGGGCCAACGACTGCCGCACGGCGGGCGTCGTGGTCGGCTGCTTCCGACCGCCGTCGACGCCGGACCAGATCTCGCGCCTGCGCCTGACCGCCCGCGCCGATCTGTCCAGCGCCGACCTGGACCGCGCGGTCGACGTGATCACTCGCACGGCCCCCGGACAGTAGGCCGCGCGAAAGTCAGGTCGTCAGGCAGAGTTCGGCGTAGTCCCCGACGAAGCTGGCGCACCACCGGGCGCCCGCCGCGTGGTTGCCCTTCCAGGCGATGCTGTACTTGCCGGGCTCCACGTGCACCAGGCCGGTGAAGTTGTCGGGCCCCCACACCGAGAACGCCGCTCCGTCGGCTTGCAACGCGGAGGTGCCGCGCATGCCGACCTCGATCACGTCGCAGCTGAGCAGTGCTCGCTTCACGCTCAGTTCGAAGTAGAGGTTCGAGACGGTGTTCGGGCGACAGCCGATGGCCGCCCGCGCGGGCGCGGCAACGACACCCAGGGCCATGCCGGCGGCGATCACCGTCGACACGGCCAGAACTCTGTTGCTGAGAGACATCGGTCCTCCGTGAACTCGGGCGGTTCGAATCCACGGACCGACGCTAGTCAGCGCCAAACCTCCTGGGCATCACACGACCGGCTCGACTGCCCGTGACCGAACGTCACCCGGGCCGGCGCATGGTGATGTGGGGAATGCCGTCCTCCAGGAACTCCTCGCCTTCGGTCACATAGCCGTAGCGGGCGTAGAAGTCCTTCACGGCGACCTGGGCGTCGAGCACGCTGGGGGCGGAGCCGATCTCGGCGACGGCGGCCTCCATGAGCCGGCCGGACAGTCCGTTGCCCCGGGCGTCGGCGGCGGTGCAGACCCGGCCGACGCGGTACGAGCCGGGCTTGTCCTCCAGCAGCCGAAGGGTGGCGAGCACCCGGCCGTCGTCGCCGGCGAGCCAGAAGTGCCGGGTGGACGGCTCCAGGTCGCGGCCGTCGAGCTCGGGGTAGGGGCACTTCTGCTCGACGACGAAGATGTCGACCCGAAGCCGCAGCAGGTCGTACAGCTGCTGCGGCGTGAGGTCGGCCGCCCACTCGCGGCGCAGGGTGGCGTGAAGCGTCATGCCACTTGGTATCACGCGCCCAACTGGGCGGACACCTCGTCCCGGTAGCTGGCCAGCCGGGTGTACACGCCGGGTTTGCCCGCTCGGGCGCAGCCGTCGCCCCACGACACGACGCCGACGAGCCGCCCGTCGACGACCATCGGACCGCCGGAGTCCCCGGCGCAGGCGTCCTTGCCGCCCTGCGGGTAGCCGGCGCACACCATGCCGGTGGCGTCGAAGTCCCCCTCCTCGGCGGCGCACGTCTTGTCGGCGACCACGGGCACCTGCACGGACTGCAGCGTCGGCGACGGCGCGGCGTTCTCACCGACACGGCCCCAGCCGAGCACGGTCGCCATCACGCCGGCGGCGTAAGCGGAGGTGTCGCCGGCGGCGACGAGCGGCAGTGTCCGGTACGGCACGGTGCGCGCCAGCGTCAGCACGGCGACGTCGTGGCCGGTGCCGACGTCGCGGAAGTCGGGGTCGGCCCACACGGAGGAGATCCGCACCTGCAGGCCGTCCTTGGTACGCAGGTCGGTGCGGCCGGCGACGATCCGCAGCGAGGACGGCGCCTTCGTGGTCATGCCGCCGGTGGCCAGCGCCTGGGTGACGCAGTGCGCGGCGGTGACGACCTTGGTCGGCGCGACGAGGGTGCCGCCGCAGAAGAACGCGCCGGCGCTGGTGGTGAGCGCGACGACCCACGGCGTGGTCGTGGTGCTGGCCTCGTCGCCGCCGACGATCCGGGGCGAGCCACCGGGCGACGCGTGGGCGGGGACGACACCAGCGCACAGCAGCAGCGAGGCGAGGACGGCGGCCGACCGCCGGACGTGGAAAGGCACGGCGAGCACTCCTACAGGGAGGGGGAGGCCACGTACCGTAGCCGATCCTCAACCCCACGTGGGCCGCGACCGAAATCACTCACCCGAACGTGTCAGGACAGGAAAATCTCCCGTTAGGATCTCGTAAGTACGAAGAATCAACTGCCAGCAAGCCTGGCGACGGGCGTTTGTTCTGTAACGCCCCGGCTGGACCGGAGTTTTGCCTTGAAGTTCGACGTCACCACCCTGCCCGCCTTCCTGCTCGCCTGTCTGGTCGTGGTCATCACGCCGGGCATGGACGCGTTCCTGCTGCTCAGGACGTCGCTGAGGGCGGGGACCAGGGCCGGGCTGCGGGCGCTGGCGGGCGTGCACACGGCCAGCGCGGTGCAGATCGGGCTCGTCGTCTCCGGCCTGGGCGCGCTACTCGCCGGTTACCCGGCGTTGCTGCAGGTTCTGCGCTGGCTCGGGGCCGCCTACCTGGCGTTCCTCGCCGTGCAGATCGTCCGTGGGCTGCTCCGGCCGCGCCCGGCCGAGTCGGACGAACCGGTCGTCGTGGCCCATCCGTTCCGGCAGGGCTTCCTGTCCAACCTGATGAACCCGAAGATGCTGCTGTTCTCCCTGGCGTTCCTGCCGCAATTCATCGGATCGGGTGACGCCGTGCTGCAGCTCGGGGTGCTCGGCGCGCTGTTCCTGGCGCTGGCCGCGTGCTGGGAGGCGACGATCGTGCTCGCCGCCGGCCGGATGTCCCGCCGGCTGCAGCGCCCGGGCGTGACGACCGCGCTGGACGCCGTGTCGGCGGCCGCGTTCCTGACCATCTCGGTGGGACTGGTCGTGGCCTGAAACACCACGACGCCCGCCCCGCTCGGCGGGACGGGCGCCATGGCGATCGCCGGTCAGTCGGTCAGCTCGGCCTCGATGGCCGGCTCGTACGCCGCCACGCGGGTGTAGACGCCGTACTTGCCGGCACGGGCACAGCCGTCGCCGAACGACGTGATGCCGATCAGCACGCCGCTCACCTCGAACGGCCCGCCGGAGTCGCCCTGACACGTGTCGACGCCGCCCTGCGGATACCCCGCGCACACCATCGCCGCGGCGCGGTACTCCTGGTACGACTTCCCACACACGGCGTCCGCGACCACCGGGACCGACGCCGCCATCAGGTACCGCGACGCCTCGCCGGACTCGACCGTGCGACCCCAGCCGAGCACCGTGCCCATCATGTTCGGCTGGTAGGCGCTGTTGTCCTTGGCCAGCGGCAGCGGCGGCACGTTGACCCGGCGGCTCAACGTGATCACCGCGAAGTCCGAGCCGCCGGTCGGGTCGCCCCGGTAGTTCGGGGAGACCCAGATGGACGTGGCCGTGACGATCCGGCCGTCGGTGCTCTGCTTGTCCTCACGGCCGACGACCACACGCAGGTTGTCCGCGCGCTGGTCGGCCATGCAGTGCGCCGCGGTGAGCACCTTGGTGGCCGCGACCACGGTGCCGCCGCAGAACTGGAACCCGGTGGCGTCGGTCAGGTAGACGACCCACGGGTATTCCACGATGCTCGCCCGTTCGCCGCCGACGACGCGGGGGGTAGCGGCCGCCGGAACGGCGGCGGCGAGAGCGACTAAGACGGCGGCCACCACCATGGCGAGGCGGCTCGACCTGATGATTCGCATACCCGCTACGGAACCGCCAGATCCGTGCGTGGACAAGCAAAACCGCTCGCCGGGGTGTCACACGAAAGGCGTTGACGGCCCGGCCGCACCGGTCTAGCGTGACTCGTGACCAGATAAGAAATCTGGTCACGAGTCAAAGGAGCGACGATGCCGGGGCAGCACGAACGCGGCGAGCGCATCCTGGACGCGGCCGCCGAGCTGGTGCTGCGCTGGGGCTACAAGCGGGTGACCATCGAGGACGTCGCCAAGCACGCCGGCATCGGCAAGGGCACCGTCTACCTGCACTTCCACAACCGCACGGAGCTGTTCCTGAGCGTGCTGGTGCGGGAGTCGGTGGAGATGACCGCCCAGCTCATGGACGCCGTGAAGCGGGACCCGATGATGATGTTGCCGGCCGAGCAGGCCGGCATGGTCTACCGGGAAGTGATGAAGCGGCCGCTGCTGCGGGCCATGTTCAGCCGGGACGTCGAGATCCTCGGCGACCTGGCGCTGGACCCGACGATGGAGCCGCTGCGCCGGGTGAAGATCGACCTGTTCGGGGACCTGTTCCAGGTCCTGCGCGAGCACGGGCTGGTGCGCACCGACCAGGACTTCGCCGACCAGCGCTACCTGATGACCGCCGTGCAGACCGGGTTCTACCTGGCCCGGCCGATGCTGGGGGCGTTCGCCGACACGCACGACGACGACGCGGCGGCGGAGCTGCTGACCCACACCCTGCGGGAGGCGTTGCACGCGCCCGGGCCGCCCGACCGGGACGTGCTCGAGGCGCTCGCGCCCAAGGTGACCGCGATGTTCGAGCACTTCCACGCGGCACTGGCGGCCACGGTCCACGGCAGCTCGCCGGAGGACTGACCACAATTCACAGCTAGGGGGAGACATGACCACGACCGCGAAACCCACCTTCCAGGACTTCCTCGACTGGATCGAGACGCGCCGCAAGGAGGGGCAGGTCGTCTACGGCGAGCAGGCGCAGGCCTGGACGGTGCTCGGTCATCCGGAGGTCAACGAGATGCTGTCCGAGCCGACCGTGTTCGGCTCGGACATCACGTCGGCGATGCCGCAGGTGGACGACGAGTTGTCGCTGTTCTCGAAGGGCAACTTCGTCCAGATGGACGACCCGCGGCACCGGTACCTGCGCGGCACGGTGAGCCGGGCCTTCACGCCGAAGATGGTGGCCAACCTCGAGCCGCGGATCGAACAGCTGACCAACGACCTGCTCGACGCCGCCGGCACCGAGTTCGACCTGGTCGACGCGCTGGCGTACCCGCTGCCGGTGATCGTCATCGCGAACATGCTCGGCATCCCGATCTCCGACCAGGCATTGTTCCGGCAGTGGGCGGACGCCCTGCTCGACCAGGACGTCCCGCAGGACAAGCCGGTCGCCGACGTCCGCGCCGAGCTGTTCGCCAAGATGGCGCCGGTGATGCGGGAGATGAACGACTACTTCCTCGCGTTCATCAGGGACCGGCGGCGCAACCCCGGCGACGACCTGACCAGCAAGCTGACCCAGGTCGAGGAGGACGGCAAGAAGCTGGACGACGAGGAGATCATCGGCTTCGTCGGCCTGCTGCTGCTGGCCGGCCACATCACCACCACCGCCACGCTCGGCAACAGCCTGCTCACCTTCCACGAGAACCAGGACGCCATCGCCGAGGTCCGCGCCGACCTGTCGCTGCTGCCGGCGGCGATCGAGGAGGTGTTGCGGCTGCGCACGCCGTTCCCGCGGGTGGCCCGCGTGACCCGGCAGGACACCGTGCTCGGCGGCAAGGAGATCCCGGCCGGCCAGCTGATCGCCCCGTTCCTCACCGCGGCCAACCGGGACGAGCGGGTGTTCGCCAACCCGAACCGGTTCGACCTGCACCGGGAACCGAACCACCACGTCACGTTCGGCAAGGGCATCCACGTCTGCCTGGGCGCGCCGCTGGCCCGGCTGGAGGCCCGGGTGGCGCTGCGGATCATGTTCGAGCGCTACTCCGACATCCAGGTGGTCGAGGACAAGGTCGAGGAGCGCAACCCGTTCAACATGGTGGCTGTGACCAAGCTGCCGCTCGTGGTCCGGCCGGTTTAGCCAGCTCATGGCCGATACTGTCGGGCGTGGAACGCGATGTGCTCGGTGATGGCTACGAGGTCCTGACACTGCCGCTCGGCGCGCTGCCGGCGGGCGCCGGGCCGGGCGGGGACAATGTCGCCCACCTGGTCCGGCACCGCGCGGAGAAGCCGGTCAACGGGGCCCTGCTGTACGTGCACGGCTTCACCGACTACTTCTTCCAGCGGCACGTGGCCGAGCACTTCGCGGCCCGCGGCTACGACTTCTACGCCGTCGACCTGCGGGCCTACGGCCGGTCGCTGCAGCCGGGCCAGCTGCCCAACTTCGTCACCGACCTCGGCTACCACTTCGAGGAGCTGGACGCGGCGGCGCGCATCATCCACGACGAGGACGGCCACTCGCGGCTGACCGTGATGGGCCATTCCACCGGCGGCCTGATCACGGTGATGTGGGCGCACGAGCGACGCGGCGACAACGTGCTGGACGCGCTGGTGCTCAACAGCCCGTGGCTGGACCTGGCCGAGAACTGGCTCCTGCGCACCATCGGCACGCGGGTGGTGGACGTGCTGGGCCGGGTCAACCCGACGGCCGTGGTGCAGAAGGAGATGGAGAGCGTCTACGGGCTGAGCCTGCACCGGGACGACAACGGCGAGTGGGAGTTCGACACCGCCTGGAAGCCCAAGCACGGCTTCCCGGTGCGGGCCGGCTGGCTGCGCACGATCCGGCGCTACCACGCCAAGCTGCACCGCGGGCTGGACGTGCGGGTGCCGGTGCTGCTGCTGCACGCCTCGCGCAGCCTGCTCAAGTCGCGGGTGTGGGCGCCGGAGGCGATGCTCGCCGACACCGTGCTGGACGTGACGCAGATGGTGAAGTGGGCGCCGAAGATCGGGCCGCACGTGAAGGTGGTGGCGATCGAGGGCGGCATGCACGACCTGTTCCTGTCGGCCGCGGCCGTCCGGGAGCGGGCCTTCGCGGAGACGACCGACTGGTTGGAGGGTCTCCACTCGCGCGACCGGCTCGTAGAGTGAGGGCCATGACGACCGGACCCAAGCTGCGCGGCGCGCTGGACGACATTCCGACCTACAAGCCGGGCAAGCCGGCGATCGGCGCGGACGGTGCGCCGGCGTTCAAGCTGTCGTCGAACGAGAACCCGCACCAGCCGCTACCCAGCGTGCTGGCGGCGATGGAGCGGGCGCTGCGCGAGCACAACCGGTACCCGGACATGGGGTGCTCCAAGCTCATCCCGGCGGTGGCCGAGCGGCTGGGCGTGCCGGAGACGCACATCGCCACCGGCACCGGCGGCGTCGGCGTGATCCAGCAGGTGCTGCAGGCCGTCTGCGACGACCGCGACCAGGTGGTCTACCCGTGGCGGTCGTTCGAGGCGTACCCGATCATCACGAAGATGGTCGGCGCGCACGCCGTGCAGGTGCCGCTGACCCCGGACGAGCACCAGGACCTGGACGCGATCGCGGCGGCGGTCACCGACCGGACCCGGCTGGTGATCCTGTGCAACCCCAACAACCCCACCGGCACCGCGATCCGGCGCCCGGAACTGGAAGCGTTCCTGGACCGGGTGCCGAGCGACGTCCTGGTGCTGATCGACGAGGCGTACCGGGAGTTCGTGCGCGACCCGGAGGTGCCGGACGGGCTGGAGATCTACCGCGAGCGGCCGAACGTGGCGCTGCTGCGCACGTTCTCCAAGGCGTACGGGCTGGCCGGGTTGCGCGTCGGCTACGCGGTCGCGCACGAGCCGGTCGCCACGGCGCTGCGCAAGATGGCCGTGCCGTTCGGGGTCAGCCAACTCGCGCAGGACGCGGCGATCGCGTCGCTGGCGGCGGAGTCGGAGCTGTTCGAACGGGTGGAGCACATCACCAAGGAGCGCGGCCGGGTGCTGGACGCGCTGCGCGACCAGGGCTGGACGGTGCCGAGCTCCGAGGGCAACTTCGTGTGGCTGCGGCTGGGCGAGCGGACTTCCGAGTTCGCCGAGCTGGCGCAGGCCCAGGGCGTGATGGTGCGGCCGTTCCCGGGCGAGGGCGTGCGGGTGTCGATCGGCGAGGTCGACGGCAACGACCTGTTCCTCGGAGTCGCCGAAGCCTTCCGATCTTGATCTGTCACGATTTCCGGCATGCTTTCTCGTCTCGGTGCGCTGTTGTGCGTGGCGCTGCTGGCACTGCCTGTCACCGCGCAGGCGGCGCCGGTGGCGCCCTCCCCCGCGATCAAGTGGATCACTGAGGCGTCCGCGACACTCGACCACTGGTACAACCCGGACGACGGCCGCTACAACACGACGAACTGGTGGAACTCGGCCAACGCGCTGCAGGCCCAGCTGATCGCGTCCAGGCTGCTCGGCAACGACCTCGGCGAGCGGCGCGCGTCCAACACGTACAACCAGAACATCGGCACCTGGTTCCGCAACGACTACTACGACGACGAGGGTTGGTGGGGCCTGGCCTGGGTGCAGGCCTACGACCAGACCGGCGAGCGGAAGTACCTGGTGCTGGCCGAGTCGCTGTTCACCGACATGGCGCACGGCTGGGACCTGCACTGCGGCGGCGGCATCTGGTGGTCTCGGGACCGTAATTACAAGAATGCGATTCCCAACGAGCTGTTCCTGTCACTCGCGGCCGCCCTGTCGCTGCGCACCACCGGGCCGGCCGCGGCCAACTACGAGCAGTGGGCGCTGCTGGAGTGGGACTGGTTCGAGCACACGGGAATGATCAATGCTCAGGGCCTGGTCAACGACGGGCTGACCGACGACTGCAAGAACAACGGCCGTACCACGTGGACCTACAACCAGGGTGTGGTCCTGGGTGGTCTGGCCGACCTGTACCGGCTGACCGGGCGAAGGGACCTGCTGGCCTCGGCGACCTCGATCGCCAACGCGGCGATGACCAGGCTGACGGATGCCAACGGGGTGCTGCACGAGCCGTGTGAGAAGCAGCGCTGCGACGTCGACCAGACGCAGTTCAAGGGGATCTTCGTGCGCAACCTGGTGGCGCTCAACGAAGTTGCGCCGTCAACCGCCTACACGGCGTTCGCGGTGCGCAACGCGCTGGCCGTGTGGAAGTCACGCAACCACGCCAACCAGCTCGGCCTGTTCTGGAGTGGCCCCTTCGACGTCGCCGACGCCAGCCGGCAGAGCTCGGCGCTGGACTGCCTGAACGCCGCGATGCAGCTGAGCTGACGGTCTCTGGGCTAGTTGACGATCGGCTGCGTCAGCGTGTCGATGTTGTCCGGCGGCGGCAGCTCGGCGCTGCGCTGCGCCGGGACCGGTGTCGACTCGGCCCGGTTGATCACGACGACGTTGGCCATCGGGTCCGGGTCGTCGGTCAGCATCGGCGACAGCGAACGGGCCACCGCCTTCAGCCGGCGCAGCCGGCGCGCGGCCAGGAAGCCGATGAACCGGGGCGAGGTGAGCCACCAGCCCAGCAGGAGGCCGCCCGCGGCGATCGCGGACAACACCATCAGCTCGACCCGCACGGCGCACCCCCTTCCCCAGTGACGGACCCGTCGGAGCGCTAGCTGGTACGGCGTCCGGCGCCCCGGGGTTCACCGCCGCGGCTCGTGACCGCGGCGGCGAACCCGCGTCGCGCTACCTGTCATTAAAGGACCTTCGGCCCGGAAATGCGCGTGAAGTCACCGGTCTGGGGTCAAACGGCGCGGGTTATTCCTCCAACTGGCCTTCCAGTTCCAGATAGACCGTGCGCAGTTGGTCGAGAACGGTCTCGTCCGGCTGCGACCACAGTCCCCGATCGGCTGCTTCCAGCAGGCGCTCCGTCACGCCGCGCAGTGCCCACGGGTTCGACTTGCGCATGAAATCCTGGACTTCCTTGTCGAAAACGTAGGATTCGGCCAGCTGCGCGTACATCCAGTCGTCGACGACGCCGGCCGTGGCGTCGAACCCGAACAGGTAGTCCACTGTGGCCGCCAGTTCGAACGCTCCTTTGTAACCATGTCGACGCATGGCCGAGATCCAGCGGGGGTTGACAACGCGGGCCCGAAACACGCGCTTGGTCTCCTCGCCGAGCGTGCGCGTGCGAACCGCGTGCGGCACCGCCGAGTCGCCGACGTAGGCGGCCGGGTTGTCGCCGGTCAGCGACCGCACCATGGCGACCATGCCGCCGTGGTACTGGAAATAGTCGTCCGAATCCGCGATGTCGTGCTCGCGCGTGTCGACATTCTTGGCCGCCACCTGGATCCGGCGGTACGCGGTCTCCATGTCCTGCCGCGCCTGCGCGCCGTCGAGGCCGCGGCCGTAGGCGTAGCCACCCCAAGTGGCATAGACCTCGGCCAGATCGGCGTCGTCACGCCAGTTCCGGGAGTCGATCAGCGGCAACAGGCCGGCGCCGTACGCGCCGGGCTTGGAGCCGAAGATCCTGGTGGTGGCGCGGCGCTCGTCGCCGTGTTCTTCCAAGTCGCGGCGGAAGTGGGCGGCGACGTAGTTGTCCTCGTCGGACTCGTCGAGCCGGGCGACCGCAGCGATCGCGTCGTCCAGCACGGCGACCACGTGCGGGAAGGCGTCGCGGAAGAAGCCGGAGATGCGGACCACCACGTCGATCCGGGGGCGTCCCAACTCCGACACGGGAACGATCTCGAAGCCGGTGACCCGGCGGGACGCGTCGTCCCACACCGGCCGGGTTCCCAGCAGCCACAACAGTTCCGCGATGTCGTCGCCCTGCGTGCGCATCGCGGAGGTGCCCCACACCGTCAGGCCGACGCTGCGCGGCCATTCCCCGGTGTCCTCGTGATACCGGGCCAGCAGGGAATCCGCCAGCGCCGAGCCGACGTCGAAGGCATTGCGGGAGGGAATCGCCTTGGGGTCGACGGAATAGAAGTTGCGGCCGGTCGGCAGCACCGACACCAGGCCGCGGGTCGGCGATCCGGACGGGCCCGGTTCGATGAACCGGCCGTCCAAAGCGCGCAACACGTTCCGGATCTCGTCGGTGGTCCGCGCCAAGCGTGGCACCACCTCGTCGCGGGTGAAGCCGAGCACCGTCTCCACGCTCTCGACCCGTTGCCCCAGCACGGTTTCGGTGATCCCGTCGGTCGCCCAGCCGTTGTCGTGCACGGCGGTCACCAGCCGGCGGGCCAGTTCCTCAAGCAGGTCGACGACATCGGCTCCGGTCTGGGCCGGACCCTCGACCAGTTCGGACAGTCCACCGGTATCAGGCACCCTGAGGCCCGGGTCGGCCAGCAGTGTCTCCTCGTCCAGTCCGAAGTGGACTGCCAGCGCGGCGCGCAGACCCGTGATGGCACCGACCTTGCCGCCGAAGACCTGCCGCGCCCGCAGCACCGCGAGCACGTCGTTGATCAGCTCCTCACCCTCCGGCGCGCGGCCGAGGATGTGCAGGCCGTCCCGGATCTGCACGTCCTTGATCTCGCACAGGTAGCCGTCGATGTGCATGACGAAGTCGTCGAAGTCCTCCTCGCCGGGGACCTCGGCCTGGTGCAGGTCGTGGTGCAGCTTGGCGCTGGTCACCAGCTCCCAGATCTGGCCGCGCACGGTCGCCAGCTTGGACGGGTCCAGCGCCTGCACGGTGGCGTACTCGTCGAGCAGCTGCTCCAGCTTGGCCATGTCGCCGTAGGTGTCGGCGCGGGCCATCGGCGGGATCATGTGGTCCACCACGGTGGCGTGGGCGCGGCGCTTGGCCTGCGTGCCCTCGCCCGGGTCGTTCACGATGAACGGGTAGATCATCGGCAGGCCGCCGAGCACCGCGTCCGGCGCGCAGTCGCTGGCCAGGCCCAATCCCTTGCCCGGCAACCACTCCAGCGTGCCGTGCTTGCCGAGGTGCAGCACCGCGTGCGCGCCGAACTCCTCCTCCAGCCAGCGGTAGGCGGCCAGGTACTGGTGCGACGGCGGCAGGTTCGGGTCGTGGTAGATGGCGACCGGGTTCTCGCCGAAACCGCGCGGCGGCTGGATCAGCAGCATCACGTTGCCGAACCGCAGCGAGGCCACGTAGATCTCGTCGTCGGTGACGTAGAGCTGGCCCGGCGCTTCGCCCCAGTGCTCGACAACACCGTCACGGAAGGACGGCGGCAGCGCGTCGAACCAGGTCCGGTAGGTGGCGGACGGGATCTTGATGGCCGCGCCGGACATCTGCTCCTCGGTCAGCCAGTCCACGTCGTGCCCGCCGGCCGCGATCAGCCGGTGGATCAGCGTGTCGCCGTCCAGTGTGGACACGTCGAGGCCGCCGAGGTCGTAGCCCTGCTCGAGCATGCGGCGCAACAGGATCACCGCCGAGGCCGGGGTGTCCAGTCCGACCGCGTTGCCCACGCGGGCGTGCTTGGTCGGGTACGACGACAGCACGATGGCGACCTTCTTGTCCTGGTTCGGCACGTGCCGCAGCCGGGCCAGCCCCACCGCCGTGCCGGCCACGCGCGCCGACCGCTCCGGGTCGGCCACGTACACCGGGATGCCGTCCGGGCCGTTCTCCTTGAAGGAGAAGGGAACGCCGATCAGCCGGCCGTCGAACTCCGGGATCGCCACCTGCATCGCCGCGTCCATCGGTGACAGCGCCGCGTCCGACGCCTGCCACGTCGCCCGGGACGACGTGAGGCAGAGCCCCTGCAGCACCGGGATGTCCAGCGCCGCCAAGGCGCCCGCGTCCCAGGCATCCTCGTCGCCGCCCGCGCTGGCGTCCGCCGCCACCGCCCCGCCGGCCGCGAGCACCGTCGCCACCACGGCGTCGCAGTGGCTCAGAACCTCCAGCAGGCCCGCCGATTCGTCGCCGGCCAGGCCGCGCAGCGAGCCGCAGAACACCGGCAGCACGTTCGCCCCGGCCGCCTCCACCGCGTCCGCCAGCGTGTCCACGAACGCCGTGTTCCCCGCCAGCGCGTGCGCCCGGTAGAAGACGATGCCGACCGTCGGCCGGCCGTCCTCGTGCTGACGCTCGCCGTGCACGCCGTATACCGGCGTGCTCACCGGCGGCTCGAAGCCCTCGCCCGTCAGCAATACCGTGTCGGACAGGAAGTTCGCCAACTGGCCGAGATTGGCCGGGCCGCCCTCCACCAGGTAGGCAAGCGCTTGCGTGGCCACGCCCGCCGGCACCGTCGACGCCGCCATCAGCTCCGCGTCGGGAGTCGCCTCGCCGCCGAGGCACACGGTCGGCAGGCCCGCGGCCAGCACCGCGTCGAGGCCCTCCTCCCAGGCCCGGCGGCCGCCCAGCAGCCGCACCACCACCAGGTCGGCGTCCCGAAGCAGCCCCGGCAGGTCCTCGACCTCCAGCCGGGCCGGATTGCCCACGGTGTACTCGGCGCCGCTCGCCTTGGCGGCGAGCAGGTCGGTGTCTGCCGTCGAGAGCAGCAGGACGCGCGAAGTCATCAGCCGTACCCTCCTCGGGGTCCCGCGCCCCGGGTAGAGACATCACGGCCGGTGGTGGAGTGTCTGGCTTTCACAGTGGCGCGACCGCCCCGGACTTGCACCGGGTTCCTCGCAACACCGCCGTCTGGTCCGGCTCAGCCTAGCCACCGAACCCGCCCCACCCGGGCCGCACGAGACCCACCCCACGCGGCCCATCCCTTACCCGCACGTGAGTGGCTCATTTGCGCTTTTACCCCGACCTGAGTGGCTCAGGTGCGCCTATATGCGAAATGAGCCACTCACGTACCCCAAAAAATCAGGGCTTGCGCGCGACGCCGCCGTAGGATAGGTGGACCTTGCCCTCGTTCTGGTCGTTCCACTCCGACCGCCACTGCCGGACGGGAACCACACCGGGGTCGATCAGCTCCAGGCCGGTGAAGAACTTGGCCACCTCTCCGTACGGGCGAGGGTGCAGCTGGGCGCTGATCTGCCGGTAGATCCCCTCCACCTGGCTCACCGCCCCCAGCTGGTCGTCCGGCACGAAGTCGACGGTCGCGTGCGATATCGCCATGTAACTGCCGGGCGCCAGGGCATTGCGGTAGGCCTCGACGAGGCCGTGCGGATCATCGGCGTCCGGCAGATAGTGCAGCACGGCGATGGCGATCAGCCCGACCGGCCGGGAGAAGTCGATCATTTCGCGGACCTGCGGCAGGTTCAGCACGGAGTCGGGGTGGCGCAGATCGGCCCGCACCGGTGCGACCAGCGGGTTGTGGCCGAGGATGGTCCGGCTGTGCGCCACCGCGATGGGCTCGTTGTCGACGTACACCACGCGGGCGCCGGGATTGATCCGGTGCGCGATCTCGTGCACGTTGCCCACGGTCGGGATGCCGGAGCCGAGGTCGAGGAACTGGTCGACACCGGCCGCCACCAGGCACGTCACCGCGCGTCTCAGAAAGGACCGGCTGGCCCGCATGCCGTTGGCCACCTCGGGCATGGCCTGCACGGCCTTCTTGGCGGCGGCCCGGTCGACCGCGAAGTTGTGCGCGCCGCCGAGGAAGTAGTCGAGGATCCGGGCCGGGTTGGGGCGGTCCAGGTCGACGTCGGCAGGTATCCACCGAGGACGGTGCATCCGCGCGACCCCTTCCGCAAAATTTCACCCGATCGTGTTAATGGTGGGGGCGCGGCTTGCCCGGTGTCCACCTCGGTCGGGTCACGAACACGCAGGGATTTTGTCGCGTCACGGCGCGTTTGGCCAGGTGTGCCGCACCGTCAACAAGGTCACGCTCAGTGACCGTGGCGCGGATCGCTGTCGGCGAACATCCGTTCGGGAACACTTCCCGACTCCAGTTGGTTGAGCCAGTACGACTCAACCTTGTGGAAGGTGGAAGACGTGAGCGAAACACTGGCACTCCCGGTGCTCCCGCTGGACGACGTGGTCGTGCTGCCCGGCATGGTGGTGCCGGTCAAGCTCGCCGACGCGGAGATCCGCGCCGCCGTCGAGGCCGCGCAGGCCGGCGACACCGGGTCGAAGGTGCTGCTGGTGCCCCGCCTGGAGGGCAAGTACGCGAAGGTGGGCACGCTGGGGGTGATCACCCAGATCGGCCGGCTGCCCGGCGGCGAGCGCGCGGCGGTCGTCCGCGGCACCGACCGCGTGAAGATCGGCACCGGCACGACCGGCCCCGGCGCGGCGCTGTGGGTGGAGGCCGAGATCCAGGACGAGCCGCCGGTCGACGAGGCCACCCGCGAGCTGGCCAAGGAGTACCGCACCCTGGTCACCTCGATCCTGCAGCAGCGGGGCGCGTGGCAGGTGGTCGACTCGGTGCAGGGCGTCGACGACCCGTCGGCGCTGGCCGACCTGGCCGGCTACGCCTCCTACATCACCGACGAGCAGAAGATCTGGCTGCTGGAGACCGTCGACGTCCGTGAGCGGCTGGAGAAGCTGCTGGCCTGGGGCCGTGAGCACATGGCCGAGCTGGACGTGGCCGAGACGATCCGCAAGGACGTCAAGGAGGGCATGGAGAAGCAGCAGCGCGAGTTCCTGCTGCGCCAGCAGCTGGCGGCGATCCGCAAGGAGCTCGCCGAGCTGGACGGCAAGCCGGCGTCCGAGGAGCAGGACTACCGGGCCCGCGTGGAGGCCGCCGACCTGCCGGAGAAGGTGCGCGAGGCGGCGCTGACCGAGGTGGACAAGCTGGAGCGGACCTCCGAGCAGTCGCCCGAGGTCAGCTGGATCCGCACGTGGCTGGACACGGTGCTGGACATGCCGTGGAACGAGCGGACCGAGGACGCGTACGACATCACGGGCGCGCGGGCGGTGCTGGACGCCGACCACGCCGGCCTGGACGACGTGAAGGACCGGATCATCGAGCACCTGGCGGTGCGGCGGCGCCGGGCCGACAAGGGCCTGGGCGTCGTCGGCGGCCGGCGCAGCGGCGCCGTGCTCGCCCTGGTCGGCCCGCCCGGCGTGGGCAAGACCTCGCTGGGTGAGTCGGTCGCGCGGGCCATGGGCCGCAAGTTCGTCCGCGTCGCGCTCGGCGGCGTCCGGGACGAGGCGGAGATCCGGGGCCACCGGCGCACCTACGTCGGCGCGCTGCCCGGTCGCATCGTGCGGGCGATCAAGGAAGCCGGCTCGATGAACCCGGTCGTGCTGCTGGACGAGGTCGACAAGGTCGGCTCCGACTACCGCGGCGACCCGACCGCGGCCCTGCTGGAGGTGTTGGACCCGGCGCAGAACCACACGTTCCGGGACCACTACCTGGAGGTCGAGCTGGACCTGTCGGACGTGCTGTTCCTGGCCACGGCCAACGTGCTGGAGGCCATCCCCGGCCCGCTGCTGGACCGGATGGAGCTGGTCCGGCTGGACGGCTACACCGAGGAGGAGAAGGTCACCATCGCCCGCGACCACCTGCTGGCCCGCCAGCTGGAGCGGGCCGGGCTGACCGCCGACGACGTGACCGTCACCGACGACGCGCTGCGCCGGCTGGCCGCGGAGTACACCCGGGAGGCCGGGGTCCGCGACCTGGAGCGGTCGCTCGCCCGCGTGCTGCGCAAGGCGGCCGTGGACGAGGCGAAGCTGCCGCTGGCCGTGACCGACGCCAACCTGCCCGACTTCCTCGGACGGCCGCGGCACACGCCGGAGTCGGCCGAGCGCACGGCGGTGCCGGGCGTGGCGACCGGTCTCGCGGTCACCGGCGTCGGTGGTGACGTGCTGTTCGTCGAGGCCTCGCTGGCCGACCCGGAGACGGGTTCGACCGGGGTGGCGCTGACCGGGCAGCTGGGCGACGTGATGAAGGAGTCGGCGCACATCGCGCTGAGCTACCTCCGTTCGCACGGCGCCGAGCTGGAACTGCCGGTCGGCGATCTGAAGGACCGCGGCGTGCACGTCCACGTGCCCGCCGGCGCGGTGCCGAAGGACGGCCCGAGCGCCGGGGTCACCATGACCACCGCGCTGGCGTCGCTGCTGTCGGGCCGGCCCGTCCGCTCGGACGTGGCCATGACCGGCGAGGTGTCGCTGACCGGGCGGGTGCTGCCCATCGGCGGCGTCAAGCAGAAGCTGCTGGCCGCACACCGGGCGGGCATCACCACGGTGTTGCTGCCCAAGCGGAACGAGCCCGACCTGGACGACGTCCCGGCCTCGGTTCGTGAGCAGCTGGAGGTGCACCTGGTCGGCGACGTCCGCGAGGTGCTGGACATCGCGCTGCAGCCGGTCACCGCGCCGGTGCTGAGCGCCTGACGCAGTGAGGAGAAGCGTGGCTCGCGGTCAGCGGGCCACGCTTTTTTCTATGCCCGCCAGCACGCATTCCAGCCCGAAGGCGAACTGCTGGTCGTGGCTGAGGTCCTCGGCCTCGAAGATGCGGCGCGCCACCTGCGGGTAGTTCCCGCTGTCGATGATGACCTCCCGCACGTACGGCGACACCGCCGAGCGCCACTCGTCCTGGCTCATTCCGGTGCTGCGCACGTCTTCCCGCTCCGACAGCTCGGCCAGCACCGCCCCGTGCACGTAGTTCGCCACGGCCCCGAGCAGCGCCGAGGCCAGCGTGATGTCGGAGGTCGCCCCGCCGGCCGCCGCGAGGGCAAAATCGGCCTGCCGCAAGGCGTTCGGGCCCAGCGTCGGCCGGCTGCGCAGCTCGGTGGCCAGCCACGGGTGCCGCAGCATCGTGACCCGCATGCCGTTGGCGACCACCGTCAGGTCGGCCCGCCAGTCGCCGGACGGGGCCGCCGGCCACTCGTCCTCGCCCTGCACGGCGTCGACCATCAGCTCCAGCAGCTCGTCCTTGTTGGTGACGTAGCGGTAGAGCGAGGTGGTGCCGGTGCCGGCCTCGGTGGCCACCCGGCGCATGGTCAGCGCCTGCGTGCCCTCGGCGTCGGCCAGCCGGATCGCGGCGGCGACGATCTGCTCGACGCTCAGCGACTGGCGCCGGCGCTGCTCCGCCAGCCGGGTCCAGACCAGCGTGAACCTTTGGGGCATGGCGCCCACCCTACTAAGCGGGTACAGTGTTCCCAAGTCGGGAACAACGTTCCCACTTTGGAGGGGGACCCCATGGATGTAGTGATCGTCGGCGGCGGCACGGTCGGCCTGTGCACCGCGGTTTTCCTGGCCAGGCAGGGCGTTTCGGTGCGGGTGCTGGAACGCCGGGCGACGGTGTCGGACCACCCGCGGGCGTTCGGCCTGAACCCGCGGTCGGCCGAGATCGTGCGCTGGGCCGGCATCGAGTTCGAGACCGACGACCAACAGCGCGGCGTGGCCAGCGGGCCCAGCCTGGCCGAGTTGACCGCGACGACCGGGCCGATCGCGTTTCCCGAGATCGGGCCGGCCTCGCTGGGCTCCTGCCCGCAGCACCGCATCGACCGCGCGGCTCTGGACTTGGCCCGCGACCTCGGGGTCCGGATCGACTTCGGCGCCGAAGTGGTCGCTGCGACCGACGACGGCGTGGTGACGACGGTGTCCGGCGAGACCGTCGAGGCGGACTACGTGATCGCCGCCGACGGCGCGCGGAGCCGGGTCCGGGAGCTGCTCGGCATCGGCACCACCGGCCCCGGCGTGCTCGGCGGCCACATGCTCAACGTGCTGTTCCGGGCCCCCGGCCTGCCGGTGCCCGAGTACTCGATGTCCGTGCTGCGCAACGAGGAGTCGACCGGGATCCTGATGAAGGTCGACCACGGCGACCGGTGGATCTTCCACGTGCCCGGCGGCGACCCCGGCATGCCGGTCTCGGAGTTCCAGCGGCTGCTCCGCGCCGCCACCGGGGTTGGCGACGTCGAGGTGGACGTGATCAGCATGCTGCCGTGGGCGTCCACCGCCCGGGTGGCGACGAAGTTCCGTCAGGGCAACGTGTTCCTCATCGGCGACGCCGCCCACGTGGTGCCGCCGACCGGCGGCTTCGGCCTGAACACCGGCGTCGCCGACGGGCACAACCTGGCCTGGAAACTGGCTGCCGGCGGGGACGCGCTGCTCGACACGTACGAGCTGGAACGCAAGCCCGTGGCCCAGTTCACCATGGAGCAGAGCCTGATCCGCGGCGAGCACCGGGAACTGCACTGGGACTTCAGCGCCAAGCGGGCCGCCGACCGGGCCGCCGTCGGCATGGCCAACGTGCTGGTGGTGATCGCCGGCTACCGGTACGACTCACCGGCCGTGATCGGCGCGGAACCGCTGCCGTCACTGGAGGACCTCACCCTCGACGGCACGCCCGGCAGCCGCATCCCCCATCTGTGGGTGTCACCGGAAACGTCCACATTGGACCTGATCGACGGCTTCACCTTGGTGACCGGGACCAAGGCCGACGGCTGGCTCGCGGCGGCGGCCGAGGTCGGCATCCCGGTCCACGCGGTTCCCGGCTGGGCCGACGTCACCGGCATCGACGAGAACGGGGCGATCCTGGTGCGGCCGGACGGTTTTGTCGGCTGGCGGAGCGTCGGCGACGGCACCGCCGCCGACCTCCGCGAGGCCCACAACCGGATTCTGTGCCGCTAGTTCTTGACGGGCAGGTCCGCGTAGTCGACGCCCGTCAGCTTCACCGAGGCGTCCCACAGCTTGCGGCCCAGCTCCGCGTCGTAGGCGGGCTTGATGTAGTGCACCTCGACGGGGTAGCCGCGCTGCTCGAACAGCGCGCCCGGGCCGTAGTACTGGCCGCCGCGCACCTGCGGGTCGACCGCCGCGCGCAGCGCCGGCAGCGCGCCCATCGCCGCGGACTGGGCGACGAGCGGCGTGAAGACCTTCATCAGCCACGCGTACACCGCGCCACCGCCGCCGTGCTGCGGGCCGCTGTACTGGAGGTCCGTGGCCGCGTAGCCGGGGTGGGCGCCGACGCTGATCACGTCGGCGCCCGCCGCCTTCAGGCGGCGGTCCAGCTCGACCGTGAAGATCGCGTTCGCCAGCTTCGACTGGGCGTACGCGGTGTTCGGGCTGTAGCGGCGCTCCGCCTGCAGGTCGTCCAGGTTGATCCGACCCATGCGGTGCATGCCGCTGCTCAGGGTGACGACCCGGCTGCCCGGCTTGGCCAGCAGGCCCGGCAACAGCAGGCCGGTGAGCGCGAAGTGGCCGAGGTGGTTGGTGCCGAACTGGAGCTCGAAGCCCTGCTTGGTGGTGTGCCGGCGGGGCACCGCCATCACGCCGGCGTTGTTCAGGAGCAGGTCCAGCGGCGGCAGGTCGGCCGCCAGCTTGCGGACGGAGTCCAGGTCGGCCAGGTCCAGCGACACCAGCTCCAAATTTTCGGCCGGGGCCAGCCGGCGCAGCTTGGTCATCGCCGCCTCGCCGCGCTGCGGGTTGCGCGCCGCCACGTAGACGTGCGCGCCGTGCTTGGCCAGTTGCAGGGCCTCGTGGAACCCGAGGCCCGCGTTGGCGCCGGTGACCAGCGCGGTCCGGCCGGTCTGGTCGGGGATGTCGGCTTCGGTCCAGTGCTGTGCCATGGCGTGTCTCCGGGTATCGGGGGCCGTTTGAGCCCAGTATGACACTGAGTGCCACCTGTGTCATTCGATGCCCTCGGCTACACTCAGAGACATGACGGAGGGGTTGCGGGCGCGGGCCCGGCTGGCGATGCGGACCGAGATCGCCGAGACCGCCTTCGCCCTTTTTGTCGAGCGCGGCTTCGAGCAGACCACCGTCGACGAGATCGCCGAGGCCGCCGGCCTGTCCCGGCGCAGCTTCTTCCGCTACTTCCCCACCAAGGAAGACACCGTCTTCGGCCTGCTCTACGACCTCGGCGAGGAACTCGCCGCCGCCGTCGCCGCCCGCCCGGCGTCGGAACCGCCCTGGACCGCACTGCGCACGGCCTGCGCCGTGCTGCTCGCGCCCATGCTGCACCGCACCGACGAGGCCATGGCGTTGCTCCGCCTGATCAACGAGACGCCGTCGCTGCGGGCCCGTCACCAGGACAAGCAGGACCGCTGGCGCAAGCTCCTGACCGACGCCTTGCAGGCCCGATCCGTCTCCGCGCTCAAAGCCGACGTGCTGGCCAGCACCGCCCTCGCCGTCTTCGACGTCGTCTGCCGGCACTGGCTGGCCGCCGGCCCGACCGTGGAGCCGAACAAGCTCATGGACGAGGCGTTCGCGGTGCTGGCGCCGACGCGGGACAGTGCTTGACTTCCGGGCTTGATCAGGCCAGGAAGTCCGGCAGCGGGACCGGCGTCAGGCCGTCCTGCCTGGCGCGGTTGATGAACGCCGTGTAGTCCTGCACGAAGGTCTTGCGGAAGTGCATCAGCACGATGTCGCCGGGCTTGAGCTTGTTGCCGGCCTGAAACTGCACGACGCCGTCGTTCACGGCCGCGGTCCACAGGATGACCGCCTTCAGCCCGCAGTCGGCGGCGGCCCGCTGCGTGTCGGCGTTGTAGTTGCCGAAGGGCGGCCGGAACAGGGTGGGGCGGTGGCCGAACGCCCGGGCGAAGGCGTCGGAGTCGTCGCAGATCTCCTTCTTCTGCGCGGCATAGGACATCTTGGACAGATCCGGATGGCTGACCGTGTGGTTGCCGATGACCAGATCGTCCTGGTCCTGCAACTGCTTGAAGTAGTCCTCGTGCCCGTGCACGTACCGCTCGTTCAGGAACAGGGTCGGCCGCGCGCCGGACTGCTTGATCAGTTCGAGCGCGTGGGGATCACGCACGGCGCCGTCGTCGATGGTGATGAACACGTACGGCTTGGTGGTGTCGATCCGGCGCACCACCGGCGCTTTCCCGCCGACAATGGCGGGAGCGTTGGCCTGGGTCTGGCCGAACGGGTACGGCTGCTGGACACTCGGCGGCGCGGCGATGGTGGTCGTCGTGCTACTCGTCGGAGTCGGGGAGCTACTGGTGGTGTCGGGGGCCATGCCCGCGACGGAACGTTCGGTGCCGGCTTGACACCCAGCTAGCAGGGCAACCGTCACAATGACGGCGACAGCGACCAAGGGAGCACGCACGCGACCGAACCTTCCACCCCGTAATTGAGCATCACTCATCTTAGTGACGCCCGATCGGGGGTCTAGGTTGCACAGCGTCGACGAGTCCGTATCGCCGATCCGGACTAGGGTTGGCTCCGACAACCCCGCGTCACGGAGGCCACACCATGAGTCTCGATCGTCCCGTCGCACCGGACCCCTACGAGCTGCTTCCCGCGGTCGGCTCGTTCGAGGTCACTTCGAAGGACGTCACGGACGGCCAACAGTTGCCCAACGCCCAGGTCTTCAACGGCATGGGCGTCAGCGGCGACAACACCTCGCCCCAGCTGAGCTGGGCGGGCTTCCCCGCGGAGACCAAGAGCTTCGTGGTGACCTGCTTCGACCCGGACGCCCCCACCCCGTCCGGCTTCTGGCACTGGCTCGTGGTCAACATCCCGGCCTCGGTCACCGAGCTCCCCACCGGCGCGGGCGCGGGCGACGACTCGCTGCCCGCAGGCGCGTTCCACACCCGCACCGACTTCGGCACCGCCAACTACGGCGGCGCGGCCCCGCCGCAGGGCGACCAGGTGCACCGGTACTACTTCGTCGTGCACGCGGTGGACGTGGAGCAGCTGGAGGTCACGCCGGACACCTCCGCCGCCGTGGTCAGCTTCAACCTCGCCTTCCACACGCTGGCCCGGGCGATCATCACGCCGGTCTACTCACACTGACGAATCCATTACACCGAGGGTGGCCGGGGGAATCCTCCGGCCACCCTTCCTGTTTGATGGGTATGTGCGGCACTTCGACTTGGTGGTAATCGGCACCGGATCCGGCAACTCGATCGTCGACGAGCGCTTCGCCGACTGGGACGTGGCGATCGTCGAGAAGGGCGTGTTCGGTGGCACGTGCCTGAACGTGGGGTGCATCCCCACCAAGATGTTCGTGCACACCGCGGACGTCGCGGCCACCCCGGCCGGCGCGGCGCGGCTGGGCGTGGACGAGGAGCTGCACGGCGTGCGCTGGCCCGAGATCCGGGACCGGGTGTTCGGCCGGATCGACCCGATCGCGGCCGGCGGCCGGCGGTGGCGGATGGAGGGCAACGCCAACGTCACCGTGTACGAGGGCCAGGCCCACTTCGTCGGCCCCAAGACGCTCGACACCGGCACCGGCGAGGTCATCACCGCCGACCGGTTCGTGATCGCCGCCGGCTCGCGGCCGGTCGTGCCGGACGTGGCCGGCATCGAGGAGGTCGGCTTCCTCACCAACGAGGACGTGATGCGCCTCGACGAGCTGCCGCGCCGGATGATCGTGCTGGGCAGCGGCTTCGTCGCCACCGAGTTCGCGCACGTGTTCGCCTCGTTCGGCGTGGAGGTCACGGTCGTGGCCCGCTCCGGCGTGCTGCTGCGCGCCGAGGACGAGGAGATCGCCGCCCGCTTCACCGACATCGCCGCGAAGAAGTGGGACGTTCGGCTGAACGCCAAGGCCGTCCGCGTCGAACGCGTCGAGGACGGCTCGATCCGCCTGCACCTGGAGACGCCGCGCGGCGCCGAGGTCGTCGAGGGCGATGTCCTGCTGGCCGCGGTCGGCCGGATTCCCAACACCGACCTGCTCGACGTCGAGGCCACCGGCGTCACTCTGCACCGGGACGGCCGGGTCGTCGTGGACGAGAAGCAGCGGACCGTCGTCGACGGCATCTGGGCGCTCGGCGACGTCAGCTCCGACTACCAGCTCAAGCACGTCGCCAACCACGAGGCCCGGATCGTGCAGCACAACCTGCTGCACCCCGACGCGCCGATCGACGCCGACCACCGGTTCGTGCCGCACGGTGTGTTCTCCTCGCCGCAGATCGGCTCCGTCGGCCTCACCGAGCAGCAGGCCCGCGAGCGCGGCATCCGCTACGTGACGGCCAGCCAGGACTACGCCGACATCGCCTACGGCTGGGCGATGGAGGACACCACCGGCTTCGCCAAGCTGATCGCCGACCCCGCCACCGGGCAGCTGCTCGGCGCGCACATCATCGGCCCGCAGGCGCCCACCCTGATCCAGACGCTGATCCAGGCCATGAGCTTCGGCCTGAGCGCCCGGGAGATGGCCCGCGGCCAGTACTGGATCCACCCGGCCATGCCCGAGCTGATCGAGAACGCCCTCCTGAAGCTCCCCCTCGATGCCTGACCACACCCCGCCTGCCAGGTTCGGAACGGACCATTCCTCAACTCGGAGTTGAGGAATGGTCCGTTCCGAGCGCGGAGGGGTTGACAGGGGCGCGGGTTAGATGTAGTGGGGACGACCGATGATGGCGCCGAGGGTGGCCTGGGCGGCGAGGATGCCGAGCACCAGGATCAGGGGGACGGTCCAGGAGCCGAGCCAGCCGTACACCAGGCCGGCGGCGAACGGGCCGCCGGCGGCGATCAGGTAGCCGAAGCCCTGGGACATGCCGGACAGCTGCGTGGTCTCCGCGGACGTGCGGGTGCGCAGCGCCATCATGGTCAGCACCACGGGGAAGATCGCCATGCCGGCGCCGAGCAGGATCGCCCACAGCAGCGGCACGAAGGCCGGCGCGAACATCAGGCCGAGCACGCCGAGCACCGGCGCCACCGTCAACCCGATCATCACGCCGGACTGGGCCCGCAGCTTGGCCGCGACGGCCGGCACGAACAGGTTGAGCGGCACCGCGATGACCATGGTGACGCCGAGCAGCACGCCGGCGGTGTCGCGGCCGATGCCGGCGTCGCGCAGGATCTCCGGCAGCCAGCCCATGATCACGTACGCGTAGATCGACTGGACCGAGAACAGCAGGGTGAACACCCACGCCATCGACACCCGCAGCAGGTTCCGGGCGGCGTGCTGGGGCTGGGCATCGGTGACGAAATCGGTGTCCTTGCGGGCGCCGAACAGCCACACCGCCAGCGCCAGCGCGGCCGGGATGGCCCACGCCGCGAGCGCGGGTCGCCAGCCGCCGGCGGCGGTCTCCAGCGGCGGGGTGACGGCGGCGGCGACGGCACTGCCGGCGGCCATGGACGAGCTGTAGAAGCCGGTGACGAGGCCGATCCGGTTCGGGAACGACTCCTTCACCACGACGGGCACCAGCACGTTGCACACGGCGATGCCGGCACAGGCGATGAACGTGCCGGCCAGCAGCAGCCCCGCTCCGGCCAGCACCCGGACGGCGAGGCCCGCGGTCAGCACGGCCAGCGCCACGGCGATGGCGGGGCCGCCGCCGATCCGGCGGGCCAGCCACGGCGACAACAGGGCCGCCAGGCCGAAGCAGATCGACGGAGCGGCGGTCACCGCGCTCGCCCATGCGGAGCCGGCGGTGAGTCCACGCTGGACGTCGCCGAGCACCGAGGACAGACTGGTCACGGAGATGCGGAGGTTGGCCGCCGCCAGCGTGACCGCAACCGCCAGCAGGGTGGTTCCGGCCAGCACGGCGTGTCGCGAGCGCGGTTTCGTTGCCGGCTCAAGCAAATGCGCTGTCTGGTTGCGTCGGATGGCACTCTGTTCGGTCGACGGAGTTCGGTCCGGCACACGGTGCTGGGTCGCCACTGTCACACTATGGCAAACATAGGATGTCCGGACGAGAGGATGACCCCGTGCCGTTGGCCACTACTCGCCGCACCGGCCTCGTGGACCAGGTGATCGAGCAGATGCGAAAGGCGATCTCGTCCGGGGAGTGGCCCGTCGGCCAGCGCATACCCGCCGAACCCGAACTGGTCAGCGCGCTCGGTGTCGGCCGCAACACGGTCCGTGAGGCGGTCCGCGCCCTCGCCCACGCCGGCCTGCTCGAGGTCCGCCAGGGCGACGGCACGTTCGTGCGCGCCACCAGCGAGCTGTCCGGCGCGGTCCGACGGCTCGTCGGCGACGAGCTACGCGAGGTGCTGGAGGTGCGCCGCACACTGGAGGTGGAGGGCGCGCGGCTGGCCGCCCGGCACCGAACAGCCGAGGACATCGCCCAGCTGGAGGCCGTGCTGGCCGAGCGCAACCAGGCCGCCGCCGAGCAGGCCTGGGAGGCGATGATCGAGCGGGACACCGCCTTCCACCTGCTGATCGTCCAGTCCTCGCACAACGCGCTGCTGACCGAGCTGCACCGCGGCCTGACCGAGGTCGTGCGGGCCAGCGTGGCCGCCACGGTGAACATCTCGCCGCGCGAGTCGGGGCAGATCTCGCACGACGGGATCCTGGACGCGGTGCGCGCAGGCGACCCGGAACGGGCCGCCTGCGAGGCCGGCACGTTCCTCGACGAGCTCCTCGAGCGGCACACCGCCGAACGGGCCTGACGAGCGAGGTCCTACGATCGGGCGCGCAAGGGCAATGATCGTGCCGAAGACCTGCTTATGTGAGGTTCTCGATGGACGTCCGCAGTACCAGCCTGTCCCGCCGGGCCGCGCTGACCGGTCTGGGTGGGGTGGCCCTGCTTGCCGCGGCGGCCTGCTCCCCGAGCAAGGAGGCGCCGTCCTCGCTGCCGGCCGGCCAGGCGCCGCCGGTGCCGACGGGCGACCCGTCCGCCTCGATCGCGGAGCAGCGCAAGATCATCGACAGCCTCGACAAGCAGATCATCGAACTGCTCAAGCAGCGCGGCGAGGCCTCCGCGACGGTGCAGAAGATCCGCACCTCGGCGGGCGGCCAGCAGACCGACCCGGCGCGTGAGCAGGAGATCATCTCCAACTACGCGACCGGCCTCGGCGCCGGCGGCGGCGACGTGGCCAAGGCGATCCTGAACGTGGACCGCGGCGCGCAGCCGAGCTCCTCGGCCGCGCCGACCAGCACGACGGCCACCTCGACCTCGCACTGACGCTCAGTCGAGCGGCGGAGCCCCCGGCGGCAGCACAGGAAGCCCACCGGGGGCTCCGCGCTCGATCAGGGCGAGCAGCGCGTCGGTGTCCATGTGCTGCTCGACCAGGTCGCCGAGCAGGTCCAGCTGGGCCGCCCGGGCGGCCGCGAAGGACGTGCCCTCGGCGGCCGTGAAGCCGTCACGGCCGGCCGTGGCCGCCGCCCAGCGCAGGAACTCCCGGCGGAAGCCGTCGTTCTCCAGCAGGCCGTGCCAGTGGGTGCCGATGACCGGCCCGGCCACCACGCCCTCGGTGTCGCCATCGGACAGTTCGATCAGCCCGTCCAGCCGGGGCCCGCGGCGCAGCACGCGACCGTGGTGGATCTCATAGCCGGTGACCGCGTGGCCGAACGCCTTGCCGGCCGGCCGGGTCAGCGTCTTGTCCGCGGCGAAGCCGATGGCCGTGTCGAGCAGGCCCAGGCCGGGCACCTCGCCCGCGCCCGACTCGACGTCGTCGGAAATGGTCCGGGCGAGCATCTGGAAGCCGCCGCAGACGCCCAGCAGCGGCAGCCCGCGCCGCACGTGCGCCCGCACCGCGTCGGCCAGGCCGGTGCGGCGCAGCCAGTCCAGATCGGACACCGTGGCCTTGGAACCGGGCAGCACGACCAGATCCGCGTCGGTCAGCCGCGACGGCTCCGTGACGAAGCGCACGGCGACGCCGGGTTCGCCGGCCAGTGCCTCCACATCGGTGGCGTTGGAGATGCGAGGCAGCCGCACAACCGCCACCCGCAGCCACTGCTCGCCCACCGGCGGGGCCGGACGGCCGATCACGCCATCGGCCACATAGGACAGCGAGTCCTCGGCGTCCAGCCACAGATCCTCACGCCACGGCAGCACGCCGTACACCGGACGGCCGGTGACACCGCGCAGTTGGCGCAGTCCCGGCTCGAGCAGCGCCGGGTCGCCGCGGAACTTGTTGACGACAAAACCGGCGATCAGCGCCTGGTCTGCCGGTTCGAGCAGCGCCAGCGTGCCGAAGAGATGAGCGAACACGCCGCCGCGGTCGATGTCGCCGACGACGACAACCGGCAGGTTCGCGGCCCGCGCGAGGCCCATGTTCGCGATATCAGTGGCCCGCAGATTGACCTCAGTGGGTGAACCTGCGCCTTCACAGATGACGATGTCGAATTCCGATCGGAGCTCCGCAAGGGCCGTTTGGGCGATCACGGAGAGCTCACGCTTGCGGTCCCGATAGGACATCGCGCTGACCTCGCCGACGGCCTTTCCGAGCACCACCACCTGTGAGCTGCGGTCGCCGCCGGGCTTGAGCAGCACCGGGTTGAACCGGACGCTCGGCTCCAGCCCGCAGGCCGCCGCCTGCAGCGCCTGCGCCCGCCCGATCTCGCCGCCCTCGACCGTCACGGCCGAGTTGTTGGACATGTTCTGCGCCTTGAACGGGGCGACACGCACGCCTCGCCGCGCCAGCCAGCGGCAGATGCCGGCGGCCAGCACGCTCTTGCCGGCATCGGATGTCGTGCCGGCGACCAGCAATGCGCCCACAGTGTCCCTCCCCGCTTCCTCGGACTGCCATCATCCTCGTCATGCCCACCGTCGTTCTCGTGCACAGTCCCTATCTCGGTCCGGCGAGCCTGCGGCCGCTGGCCGACACGCTGGCGGCGGGTGGCGTCGAGTCCTGTCTCGTCGACCTTCGGGTCACGGTGAGCGCGGCGCCGGTGCACCAGCGGCTGATCGGCGCGTTCGCCGACGCCATGGACGAGGTGGAGCTGACCGAGCCGGCCGTGCTGGTCGGGCACAGCGGCGCCGGGCCGCTGCTGCCCGCGTTCGCCGCCGAACTGGACGAGATGGTCGCCGGCCTGGTGTACGTGGACGCCGAGCTGCCCACGCCGGGCCAGAGCTTCCGGCAGCTGCAGCCGGCCCGGTTCGCCGCGCTGCGGGCGTCGGCCCGTGAGGGGCAGTTGCCGCGCTGGTCGGACTGGTTCACCCCGAACCCGTTCGCGGAGCTGGACGAGGCCCTGCGGGCGGAGATGACCGAGGAGGAGCCGGAGGTGGCCGTCGAGTTCCTCAAGGAGCAGCGGCCCTCCGCCGAGTGGGACGGCCCCAGCGGCTACCTGCTGCTGACCGAGACGTACGCCGAACATGCCGCCGCCGCACGGGAATCGGGCTGGCCGGTGCGGGAGCTGGCGTCCAACCACCTGGCCCCCGCGACCGACCCGGCCCCGGTGGCGGCCGCACTCACCGAGCTGCTGGAGATGTTGTGAAAGGACCATTCCTCTCATCCAACGAGAGGAATGGTCCCTTCCGAGCGGTCACGGCAGGGTGAGGATCTCCGCGCCGGTGTCGGTGACGACGATGGTGTGCTCGAACTGGGCGGTCCACTTGCGGTCCTTGGTGGTGACCGTCCAGTTGTCGGGCCAGATGTCGTACTCGATGGTGCCGAGGTTGATCATCGGCTCGATGGTGAAGGTCATGCCGGGCTCCAGCACGGTGGTGACGCTGGGCTCGTCGTAGTGCAGCACCACCAGGCCGCTGTGGAAGGAGCGGCCGATGCCGTGCCCGGTGAAGTCGCGGACGACGCCGTAGCCGAAGCGGTTGGCGTACGACTCGATCACCCGGCCGACCACGTTGAGCTGCCGCCCCGGCCGCACCGCCTTGATCGCGCGCATGGTCGCCTCGTGGGTGCGCTCCACCAGCAGCCGCGCCTCTTCGCTGACCTCGCCGGCGAGGAAGGTGGCGTTGCAGTCGCCGTGCACGCCGCCGATGAAGGCCGTCACGTCGATGTTGACGATGTCGCCGTCCTCGATCACCGTCGAGTCCGGGATGCCGTGGCAGATCACCTCGTTCAGCGAGGTGCAGCAGGACTTGGGGAAGTTCCGGTAGCCCAGCGTCGACGGGTAGGCGTCGTGGTCGCAGAGGAACTCGTGCACCACGGCGTCGATGTGGTCGGTGGTGACGCCGGGCCGCACCGCCTTGCCGCCCTCCTGGAGCGCCTGCGCGGCGATCCGGCCGGCGACCCGCATCGCCTCGATGATCTCCGGCGGCTGCACCCAGGGGTCGGTGTTGCGCGCGGGCGCCGGCTTGTCCACGTACTCGGGACGCGGGATGTGGTTGGGGACGGGTCGCCGGGGAGACAACTCACCGGGCTTGAGAGCGGCACGCACGGGCATGCCCATCACCCTACGACTTGCCCGCGCGGCCGGGTGTCGGCCCGGCGTTGACGGGACGTAACGGGCCGACGCCGGTGTGCGATGCATCACTCGACCGTGAGGGGGTGCCGGCCGTGGGCGGCACACGGAACGAGTACACCGGCGACAACACCGGCATGCTCATCCAGGCCGGCAGCATCGAGTACCTGCACGTGGAGCGGGCCTGCGCCCGCCCGCTCGACGTCGGCGACATCCGGGTGAAGGACGAGCTGCCGCGCACGCTCGACCTGGGGAATCCGCTGTGTCTCGGCCGCGAGAAGGAGCTGGACCGGCTGGCCGAGGCGCTTGCCGAAGGCCGGAACGTCCAGCTGTTCGGCCCGGCCGGCATCGGCAAGACCACGCTGCTCCGCCACGCCGCGCACAGGAATCTGCTCACGGTGCCGGACATGCAGGCGATCGTGTGGACGGCGTCGCTGCTGCCCGACGCCGACGAGATCCTGCGCGCGGTGCTGGACGCCTGCTGCGACTTCCCGGCGGACCGCCCGATCCCGTCGACCGTGCTGCGGCAGGCCATGACCGGTCTCCGGGCGCTCGTGATCATCGAGAATCCGCGCTGCCCGGCCGCCGAGCTGGCCGCGGTGCTGGGGGCCATGCCGCGCAGCGTGTTCGTCGTCGCGACGGACCGGTCCGACCTTCGTGGCGGCCGCGACGTCCGGGTGCTGCTGGCGGGGCTTCCGGTGAAGGCGAGCCGGGAGCTGCTGCGGTCGCGATTCGACCAGCGCCTGCCGGCCGCGGTGCGCCAGCAGGTCACCGAGCTGTGCGCCGGCTACGGCCAGCACCCGGGCAAGGTCGCGTTGCTCGGCGACTACCTGGCCCAGGCCAGGCAGCAGAACACACTGCCGGAGGGCCTCGGTCCCGATGAGACCAAGGTGATCGTGCCGCGCTTGATCGGCTGGCTGGCCGAGCACCCCCGCGCCGCCGTGCTCACGCTTGCCGCACTGGAGAACACGGAATGGGGCTGGCCGCTCCTCGCGACGGTCGCCGAGATTCCGACGCAAGCAACCGTGGAAACCTTGCGGGGCACGACGTTGCTGGCCGAGGGCGAGCGTTTCCGGTTGGCCGCCGGCATTGCCGGGCTGATCCCCGCGGAGCTCCGGCTCGACGTCGAGGCCGTCACCGGGCGGATCACGTCCTGGGTGACGGAAACCGTTGACGCGCAACAGGTCGCCGCCGAGATCATGGTGATCGAGCAGGCGCTGCAAGCGAATCTGGACGCCGACCGCCACGATGTCGCGCTGGCGCTGGCCCGGGCCGCGGCGACGAAGCTGGTGTCGGCCCGGCACTGGGGCGCCTGGGGTCGGGTGCTGGCGCTAGGGCTGCAGGCCGCGCTCGGCGCGGACTCGGTGCGCGACCAGGTGTACTTCCGGTACTCGATCGCCGCCCGCAAGTACGCCGACGGGAAGGTGGAAGAGGCGTTCGAGCTGGTCGTGGCGCTGATGAGCGACGGGCTGGACACCGTCGACGACGTCGCGGCGGACCGGATCCGCCGGCTGGCCGACCAGGTCGGCTACCGTGGCGACGCGCCGACCGAGCAGGTGACCGGCCTGCTGGGGCTGCTCCGGCAGGCGCAAGTGGCCGCGATGAAGGTGCCGGCCCCGGTGCAGCAGTTCGTGGTCAGCCATCCGCAGGTGTTACGGGTGGCGGGCGCGATCAGCCTGGTGTCGGCGCTCGTCGCGGCCTTGCTGACGTCGTCGTCGCATCCGCCGACCACGGCGGCCGAGCCGAATCCGGGGCAGCCGGTCGTCGTCGACACGACAACACCCGGATCGTCGCCGACAACGGGATTCCCCGGCGGGCCGACGACCACCGGCGCTTCGACAACAGCCGGTGCCACGCCGATCGGCGACCCGATCACGAGCGGTGGTCGGCCCGGGCCGACCACCGGCAACGGCAACGGCGGCGGCCCGGGCCCACAGTCCCCTCCCCCGACCACGCTCAGCTGGGGCTTCGCCCGGGACGACCACCGCCGCACGGACGGGCAGCCGGACGACCTCACCGCCTACGACCCCGCCACCCCCAACTACCAGGCCAACTGGACCTGGGGTATCTGGATGATGCAGTCACCGCCGTCGGCGGAACACCCGACGGGCACCCGCCTCGGCACCGGGCGGCAGCGGATCCGCATGCCACTGGCCGGAACACCGGGCGGCACCGTGACCGTCACCGCCCTTGACACCGGCGCGACCGGCAGCTACTGCCAGCCTGAACAGTGGCGTCAGGACGGTGCCGCCGAGATCGTCGACGTCCGCTGCTTCACCAGGACCGGCGCGGTGAGCGACGTGCCGTTCCTGGTGTTCTTCGCCGCCGGCAGCGGCGCCAACCCGATCGCCGCTCCCGGCACGCGCTCTTACGTCGTCGACGACCAGCCCGGCGCCACCGCCTTCGCCCCGGACTGGCAGCACGGCCGCAATGCCGGCCAGGTGGTGCGCACCGGCGTCGGCCGCTACACGGCAGAGCTTGCCGGCGCCGCAACGGGTGTGGTCGAACTAGCCGCCATCGGCTCTGCGCCGAGGCACTGCTCGATCGCCGGCCGGCACGGCGACTCCGTGGACGTCGCCTGCGTCGACACCTCCGGCGCGGCCGCCGACACGGCATTCGCCGCGAGCGCCGCCTCCGGCCAGAACCTGTTGGACGACAACCGAAAGCTGGTCGGAGACTACGTCGTGACCGGCGGCGGGCAGTGGGGATTGGTGACTTTCTCCCGCACGGCAACCGGGAAGTACACCGCCCGGCTCGGAAACGGTTACTCCCCCAGCACAATGCACGTCACCGCCGAGGGGGTCGGCAACTACTGCGCGCTCACGGGCATGAACGAGACGACGCGGAACGACTCGTACGTCTACCTCGCCTGCTATGCGGCGAACGGCACGCTCACCGACACCAACCTCGACCTGCTCTACACGTCCACGCGGATCTACTGACTCACTTGACTGCCCGTAGGAAGTTGCCCGCCACCACCACGGCCGGGGACGAGCTGCCCGCGCCGACCAGCAGCACCGCGAACGCGAGGTCGCCGCGGTAGCCGACGAACCAACCGTGCGAGTTGGTGCCGTCGCCGAACTGGGCGGTGCCGGTCTTGCCGGCCACATCGGGAATGTCCCTGATGGCCTTGGCGGTTCCGTCCGTCACCACCGCGCGCATCATCTGCCGCATCGAGTCCAGCACCGGCCCCGGCACCGGCTGCTGCGCCGGCGTGTTGACCTTGGTCTCGGTGCCGCGGATCAGCGTCGGCGTCGGGATCGAGCCCTTGACCACGGTCGAGGCCACCAGCGCCATGCCGAACGGGCTGACCTGGTCCTTGCCCTGTCCGAAGCCGTCCTCGGCCCGCTCGACCGTGGACGTCGGCACCGGCACGGACCCGGTCACCGTGACCACACCCGGCACGTTGAAGTCGGCCCCGATGCCCATCTGCTTGGCCGTGTCGGCGAGCTGCTGGCTGGTCAGCTGGGTGGCGGCGATCTGGGAGAACGTCGTGTTGCAGGACTGCGCGAAGGCGGTGCGCAGCGGCACCGTGCCGAGGTCGAACTCGTTCTCGTTCGGGATCACCCGGCCGTCGATGGTGGTCTTGCCCGGGCACGGCAGCGGGCCGTCCAGCGTCACCTTGCCGGCCTCCAGCGCCGACACGCCCGTGACGATCTTGAACGTGGAGCCGGGCGGGAACTGCCCGGTCAGCGCGATCAGGCCCTGCGCGTCGGCCGGCGCGTTCTGCGCCACCGCCAGGACCTCCCCGGTCGACGGCTGCATCGCGACGATCGCCGCCGGCTGCTGCACCCCTGCGATCGCGGCCTGCGCGGCGGCCTGGATGCCGGTGCCGATCGTGGTGGTCAGCGACTTCGCCGGCTGCGGGTCCTTGCCGGCCAGGTCGGCCACGTCGTTGCCGGCCGCGTCCTTGGTCACGACCCGCCAGCCGGCCGCGCCGGCGACCTGCGTGTTGACCGCGGTCTTGATCGTGGACAGGAACTGCGGGCCGAGCGACTTGTTCTGGGCCAGCAACTGGGTCTGGGTGGCGAAGCTCACCCCGGGCAGCTCGTGGATCTGCGGCTTGACCGTCTGGTAGTCCGCGTCACGCAGGTTCACGATCGAATACGCCTGGCCGTCCGGCGTCTTGCTGGCGCCGTCGATGATCGACTGTGCGGTGATCGTGTTGTCGAACCTGTTCAACGCCGCGGCCAGCGCGGTGGCCACCGAGTTCAGGTCGCCGGCCTGCTTGCGGTCCAGCGAGATGCTGATCACCGGCGTGGGGGCGAGCAGCGGCGCGCCGTCCCGGTCCAGCACCGGGGCCGGGTCCGGCTGCAGCACGGTCAGCGCGATCGACTGCTGCGCCGACAGCTTCGGGTGCACGTCCTCGGGCTGCCAGTGCACCCGCCAGTCGCCGCTGGCCTGCGTCATGGCCAGCGAGCCCTGGTAGGTCCAGGTGCGGTCCTTGCCGAGGTTCCAGCTGGCGTTGAACGGCACGGTGGCCGTGTCGCCGCTGGGCGGCTGGGACGCGCCCGCGGTCAGCGTCACCCCGGTCGGCTTGAGCGCCGTCCTGACCTTGTCCATCAGCGCCTTCGACGCGTTCGCATCGTCGGTGAGCTGCGCCGCCGCGGCGGTGTCGCCCTTGGCGAAGTCGGCGAGGAAGTTCTTGGCGATGTCGTCCTGGCTCGGCTTCGACTCGAACAGGCCGCACGCGCTCAGCGGCAGGACCAGGGCGAACGCGACGACCAGCGGCAGCTTTCTCGGCACGGCCCGCAGTATGCCAACCGGGCCCGACAAATTCGCGTGATATGGCCGTACGGCTGCTCAGAACAACTCAGAACAACACGGTGGCGTACCGGCCGACCTCCGAGAAGCCGATCCGGCGGTAGGCCGCCCGCGCGGGCGCGTTGAACCCGTTGACGTAGAGGCTGGCCGTCCGGCCCAGCCCCCGCACGAGCCGGTCGGCGACCGCGGCGGTGCCGCTCGCGCCCAGGCCCTGGCCACGCCGGTCCGGGCGTACCCACACGCCCTGGATCTGCCCGACCTTCTCCGACAGGGCGCCGATCTCGGCCTTGTACACGACCTGGCCGCTCTCGAACCGGGCGAACGCGCGGCCGCTGGCGATCAGCTCCGCGACCCGGGCCCGGTAGCCGGCGCCGCCGTCGTCCAGCCGCGGGTCGACGCCGACCTCCTCGGTGAACATGGCCACCGCCGCCGGCAGGTAGACGTCCAGCTCGTCCGGCCGCACCGGGCGGACCAGCGGATCTGGCTTGACCGTGGGGGAACCGCCCATCGCCAGCAGCGGCTGGTGCGGGCGCACCTCGCGGGCCGGCCCCCACACCGGCTCCAACTCCTGCCACAGCCCCATCACCAGGTCGGCCGGGCCGACCAGGGAGGAGCACATCCGGTGCCGGCGCAGCGCACGGTCGGCGAAGTGCCGCAGCGCGGCGCGGTTGCCGGACAACGGGATGAGATTCGGGCCGGAGAAGCACAGGCCGGTGAGCCGGCCGTTGCGGGCGGGACGGCCCTCCATGCCCCACAGCTCGCCGCCCAGCCGCCACGGGTCCGCCCCGGCGACCTCCACGCGCGCGGCGACCATGCAGGACGCGACCGGGTCCTCGTCGAGCACGGCGCGCACCGCCGACACGTCGCGATCGTCGAGCACCCGTGCCCCGGCAAGCCTCAACACGCTTCCCAGCCTGCCAGATAACGCAGGCAACCTGCGCGCATGAGCACCCACTTAGCGGATCTTAGGCACCGGGAGGGACGACTCGGGCGGCGCCGTGCGGCGCCGCCCGAATGGTTCGCGAATCCGTGGGTCAGGAGGCCGTGACGACCGGCGAGGCGCCGTCGACGGGCTCCATGTCCTCGGCGATGCGCATGGCCTCTTCGATCAGGGTCTCGACGATCTGGTGCTCCGGCACCGTCTTGACGACCTGCCCCTTGACGAAGATCTGCCCCTTGCCGTTGCCCGAGGCCACCCCCAGATCGGCCTCCCGGGCCTCACCGGGCCCGTTGACCACGCACCCCATCACCGCCACCCGCAGCGGCACCTCCATGCCCTCCAGGCCGGCGGTGACCTCCTCGGCCAACTTGTACACATCCACCTGCGCCCGACCACACGACGGGCACGACACGATCTCCAGCTTGCGCGGACGCAGGTTCAGCGACTGCAGGATCTGCGTGCCGACCTTGATCTCCTCCACCGGCGGCGCCGACAGCGACACCCGGATCGTGTCCCCGATGCCCTGCCGCAGCAGCGCCCCGAACGCCACCGCCGACTTGATCGTGCCCTGAAACGCCGGACCGGCCTCGGTCACACCCAGGTGCAGCGGATAGTCACACGACTCCGCCAACAGCTCGTAGGCCCGGACCATGACCACCGGGTCGTTGTGCTTGACCGAGATCTTGATGTCGTGGAAGTCATGCTCGGCGAACAGCGATGCCTCCCACAGCGCCGACTCCACCAGCGCCTCCGGCGTGGCCTTGCCGTGCTTCTGCAACAGCCGCGGGTCCAGCGAACCGGCGTTGACACCGATCCGGATCGGCGTGCCATGGTCCTTGGCCGCCTGCGCGATCTCCCGGACCTTGTCGTCGAACTTCTTGATGTTGCCCGGATTCACCCGCACCGCGGCGCAGCCGGCCTCGATCGCGGCGAACACGTACTTGGGCTGGAAGTGGATGTCGGCGATCACCGGGATCTGCGACTTGCGCGCGATCGCCGGCAGCGCGTCCGCGTCGTCCTGCGACGGGCAGGCCACGCGCACGATGTCGCAGCCGGCCGCGGTCAGCTCCGCGATCTGCTGCAGGGTGGCGTTGACGTCGGCGGTGAGCGTGGTGGTCATGGACTGGACCGAGACGGGGTAGTCACTGCCGACGCCGACCGAGCCGACGTGCAGCTGCCGGGTCCGCCGCCGCTCGCTCAGTACGGGAGGAGGCGTCGCAGGCATACCAAGGCTGACAACCATGCTGATCCATTCAGATCGACGGGGCCTTCTACCTCTCCAACTTACCGTCTGAACGGTCCAGGACGCGCACCGCCGCTACGTGACGCAACGAACCATCACGCTGCGTCATCCCCTGTTCGACCCAGCGTTCACCCCAGCTTGATGGGGTTCACGATGTCGGCCGTGATGGCCAACAGGGTGTACGCGCCACCCAACAACACCAACAGGTACGTCAGCGGCAACAACTTCACGTAGTCGACCGGCGCGCCCGCCGGCTTGCCCCGCCACTTGCGCACGGCGTCACGCACCCGCTCGTACAGGTTGACCGCGATGTGCCCGCCGTCCAGCGGCAGCAGCGGCAGCAGGTTGAACACGCCGACGAAGAAGTTCAGGTTCGCGAGCAGGATCACGAAGAACCACCACAGCCCGCGGTCGGCCGCCTGGCCGCCGATCAGGCTCGCGCCGACCACGCTGACCGGGGCGTCCGCGTCGCGCTGGCCGCCGGCGATGGCGGTGAGCAGCGCCGGGATCTTCGTCGGCAGCGCCTTCAGGCCGTCCCACACGGCCCCGAACATCTGGCCGGTGAACACACCGGTCGCGCCGAACGCGGCGATCGGGCCGTAGCTGATGGTGGCCGACGGCGACATGCCGATCGCGCCCACCGGCCCGGTCTTGTCGTTGGGGCCCAGCGGCTTGGTCGGGTCCAGGATGCGCTGCACCGTGGCCACGTCCACGCTCAGCGTCAGCTGCCTGCCGTCCCGCTCGACCACGAAGGGCGTGGGGCCCTTGGCGTCGCGGGTGATGGTCACCATGTCGTTGTAGGTCGGCGTGGGCTTGCCGGCGACCGACAGGATCCGGTCGCCGGGCTGCAGGCCGGCCGCCTTGGCCGGAGCCGGGTCGGACGCCGTGCAGGGGCTGTACTTGCCGGTGACCGGGTCCTGCGTGGCCTGCGCGCACTGGCTGATCTCGCCGGCGATCGGCAGGTTCTGCGTGTTGGGCAGGCCCAGCGAGATGGCGGCGACGTAGATGATGAGCAGGCCGAGGATGAAGTGCGTGATCGAGCCCGCGGACAGCACGATGACCCGCTTCCAGGTCTTCTGCCGGTAGAAGGCGCGGGGCGCGTCCTCCGGCGCGACCTCGTCCAGCGCGGTCATGCCCACGATCTCGCAGAACCCGCCGGCCGGAATGACCTTGAGCCCGTACTCCGTCTCGCCACGGCGGAACGACCAGATCTTCGGCCCGAAGCCGATGAAGTACCTGGTCACCTTCATGCCGAAGGCCTTGGCCGTCAGCAGGTGGCCGAACTCGTGCAGGGCGACGGAGATCCCGATGCCCAACGCGAACAGCACCACACCCAGGACGTTGACCACCGTTGTTAGTCCCTTCCCGAACCGACCGGCCGTGCGACCAGTTCGCGCGCTCGCGCGCGGGCCCAGTCCTCGGCGGCCAGCACCTCGGCCACATCGGCGGGTTCCCCGCGCCACTGGTCGGCTTCGGTGAGCACCCGGTCAACAGTGTCCACGATGGAGGTGAAGGCAGCGTTGCCCGACAGGAAGGCGGCGACCGCCTCCTCGTTGGAAGCGTTGTAGACCGCCGGCAGGCAGCCGCCGGCCGAACCGGCCGAGCGGGCCAGTTCCACCGACGGGAACGTCTCGTTGTCCAGCGGCTCGAACGTCCAGCTGGCCGCCTTCGACCAGTCGCAGGCCTTCGCCGCGCCCGGGATCCGGGACGGCCAGCCCAGGGCCAGCGAGATCGGCAGCCGCATGTCCGGCGGGCTGGCCTGGGCCAGCGTCGAGCCGTCCACGAACGTCACCATCGAGTGAATGATGGACTGCGGGTGCACCACCACGTCGATGCGGTCGTAGGGCACGTCGAACAGCAGGTGGGCCTCGATCAGCTCCAGGCCCTTGTTGACCAGGGTGGCCGAGTTGATGGTGATCAGCGGGCCCATCGACCAGGTCGGGTGGGCCATCGCGTTCTCGACCGTCACATCGGCCAGGTCGCTTCGCTTCCTGCCGCGGAACGGGCCGCCCGACGCCGTCAGGACGAGGCGGGCCACTTCCTCCTCGGTGCCGCCGCGCAGGCACTGGGCCAGCGCCGAGTGCTCGGAGTCCACCGACACCAGCTGGCCCGGCTTGGCCGCCTTGAGCACCAGCGGGCCGCCCGCGATCAGCGACTCCTTGTTGGCCAGCGCCAGGCGGGCGTCCGTCGCCAGTGCCTTGAGGGACGGCCGCAGGCCCTGCGAGCCCGGCAGGCCGTTGAGCACCACGTCCGCCGGGGTGGAGTCGATCAGCTCCTCGTTCGCCTCCGGGCCGGCCAGGATGCGGGGCAGCCGGAAGTCGCCCTGGCTGTAGCCGCGGCGCTGGGCCTCGGCGTAGAGGGCGAGCTGGAGGTCCTCCACCGCCGTCGCCCGGGTCAGCGCCACCGCCTCGACCTCGTGGTCGAGGGCCTGGCGGGCGAGCAGGGCCGGGTCGGAGCCGCCGGCGGAGATGCCGGCGAGGCGGAAGCGGTCTCGGTTGGCGGCGATGACGTCAAGGGCCTGGGTGCCGATCGACCCGGTCGAGCCGAGCACGAGCACCCGCGGGTTCGCGGTGTCCATCGCCGTCATTCTCGCCGATCCGCAGGGGTCTCGGACAGCACCGTCGAATGATAACGAGTTGGTAAAAGGTGCGTGATGATCGACCGGTGGGGTACATCAGTGTCCGAGCGCGGGCCGGACACGCCGGCCCGTCGAAAGGAGCGTGACCCCTGTGGGCATCATCGCGTGGATCGTGCTCGGATTGATTGTCGGCATCATCGCCAAGGCGATCATGCCCGGCCGCGACGGCGGCGGCATCATCCTGACCGCGGTGCTCGGAATCGTCGGCGGCTTCCTCGGCGGCATCATCGGCAAGGCGATCTTCGGAGTCGACCTCGGCGGCTTCTTCGACCTGCGCACATGGCTGCTCGCGATCCTCGGCGCCGTCATCGTGCTGGCCATCTTCCGGCTGGTGACGGGCCGCAAGGCACGCACGTAGGCCGTTCCCGGACGTGGCGCCCGGGCGGCCACCCACCCGGGCGCCATGTCACCCCCGTATGCGACCATGAGGCCGTTGGGATCCCTAGTCAGACCAGGAGCGATCGTGGCGTCCTCGGAGTTGGAGAAGCGTCCGGCCAGCGTCGTCGACCCGCACGACGAGCCGTCGGTTGAGTGGGGCTGGCACGGCACCTTCCCCAAGGCCACCCGCATCGCCGGCTGGCTCACCGCCATCGCCCTGCTGCTGATGCTGATCGGCAACCACCGCGGCCACATCGAGGACATCTACCTCATCGGCACCGCCGCGGCCATCGTGCTCGCCCTGATCTGGGACCGCATCCGCAGCCGCACCGCTTGGCGCCGCTGACCACAGCCTCGACCCGAGAGCCGCGTCCCACGTGGGCGCGGCTCTCGTGTGTCCACCCGAACCCGCGTTGGGGTCGACTCAGGTGTTGCTCCCTCAGAGTCCGAGTACTCGACGCAGCCCTGCGTCCACATCCCGCATCAGGACCAGCTGCACGTCGCCGACCCGACCCGACAGGTCGTCCTTGTTCAGGGTCACCAACGCCGTCACGTCGACCACCGAGTCTCGGTCACCAGGCGACGGGCGTTGTAGGGATCAGCCTCGACGACGATCACCGGGCGACACTGGGCTGGCCGCGACCCTTCAGCCTCACTCAGATCCGCCCACGCGCCGGCCCACGCTGACCGCGGCCGCCGCCGAGTCGTCATCGTCACCGATGAGGTCGAGCGCCGCGTTGATCTCGTTGGTCAGCGGTTCTTGTTCCAGGTGCTCCAGATGGAAGCGTGCCGCGCGTGCATAGAACTCCGAGCGTGTGACACCTAGCCGGTTCACCCTTCGGCGGCGAGCTGGCCGCAGGCAGCGGCGATCTCCTGGCCACGTGTGTCGCGGACGGTGCACTCCACGCCCTGAGCCTTGACCCGCTGCACGAACTCGTCCTGCACGGGTTTCGGCGAGGCATCCCACTTCGAGCCTGGCGTCGGGTTCAGCGGGATCAGGTTGACGTGCGCGTACTGGCCGAGATGCTTGTGCAGCTTCTTGCCCAGCATGTCGGCCCGCCACGGCTGGTCATTGACGTCCCTGATCAGCGCGTACTCGATCGACACCCGCCGACCGGTCTTGTCGGCGTAGCCGCGAGCGGCCTGCAGGACCTCGGATACTTTCCACCGCGTGTTCACGGGCACGAGAGTGTCGCGGAGCTCGTCATCGGGGGTGTGCAGTGACACGGCCAGCCGGACGTGCAGCCCCTCCTCGGTCAACTTCCGGATCGCCGGGACCAGACCGACCGTCGACACAGTCACCGACCGCTGCGAGATACCCAGGCCGTCCGGCGCGGGGTCGCAGATCCGGTGCACGGCGTCGATGACCCGCTTGTAGTTGGCGAGCGGCTCACCCATGCCCATGAAGACGATGTTCGACAGGCGGCCGGGACCACCGGGCAGCTCGCCGTCGCGCATCGCCGCGGCGGCGGCCCGAACCTGGTCGACGATCTCGGCGGTGGACAGGTTGCGGGTCAGCCCGCCCTGCCCGGTGGCACAGAACGGGCAGGCCATGCCGCAGCCGGCCTGGCTGGAGATACAGAGGGTTGCCCGGTCGGGATAGCGCATGAGCACGCTCTCCAGCAGCGTGCCGTCGTGCGCCCGCCACAGCGTCTTGCGGGTGGTGCCGTCGTCGCAGCTGAGCTTGCGCACCTCGGTGAGCAGGCTCGGCATCAGCTGGCCGACCAGCCGCTCCCGGGTCGCGGCCGGGATGTCGGTCATCGCGTCCGGGTCGACGGTCAGCCGGGAGAAGTAGTGGTTGGACAGCTGCTTCGCGCGGAACGGCTTCTCCCCCAGGTCGGCGACGGCCTGGGCGCGTTCGGCCGCGGACATGTCGGCCAGGTGCCGGGGCGGCATGGCACGGCGAGGGGCATCGAAGACAAGGGGGAGCGCAGTCATAACCCATCCATTCTCCCACGCCAGCGGACGTGACACGGGTCACACTATCGGCCGTTGTATCGCGATATGTCAACGATATATCGTTAGCAACGTCAGAACGACACACGACCCGAAGGGAGCGCATCATGCGCAGCCACAACCACCCCCACTTCCAGTCCCGTTTCCAGCACGGCCACGACTTCGGCACGCTGCCGGGCTTCCCGCACCACACCCCGCCCCGCCCGCCGGAACCGCCGATGGGCCCGATGCCCTTCGCGGCCGGCGGCCCCTGGCCGGGGGCGCTCAGCGCGATGGCCGGCTTCCGCGGCGGTCGCCGTGGCGGCCGGCGACAACGTCGCGGCAACGTCCGCGCGGCGGTGCTCGCCCTGCTCGCGGAGCGTCCGATGCACGGCTACGAGATGATCCAGGAGCTCGGCGAGCGCACCAACGGCGTCTGGCGGCCCAGCCCCGGCTCGGTCTACCCGACGCTGCAGATGCTCGACGACGAGGGCCTGATCGTCGGCGACGCCGCCAGCGGCAAGAAGCTGTTCACCCTCACTGAGTCCGGCCGGGCCGAGGCGGCCAAGCTGGGCGAGGCCAAGCCCTGGGCCGACGCGGTCGGCGAGGCCGACGAGGTCCGCGAGCTGCACACGGCCCTGCGCCAGCTGTTCATGGCCGTGGAGCAGATCACCCAGGCCGGCACCGAGGACCAGAAGTCCCGCGCCGTCGACGCGATCAACGAGGCCAAGCGGCGGATCTACGGCCTGCTGGCCGAGGACGTCGACGCCGATGACGACGGCGAGTGATCACGAGGGCAGGATGATCCCGGTCGGCTTCCGGCGCACATGCAGCCGGTAGCCGACCGGGATCTCCGTGCCGGCCGTCTCGGCGATGGCCCGTTCGGCCACCTTCGCCGAGAACTCGATGCGCAGCACGGCTTCCAGGTCGGCGCGGCGCTCGAACCGCCACGTCGTGCGGACATGCCGGGTGCTGAAGCCCTGCTCGTCGAAGAACCGTTGCACTGCAACGGGATCGTAGCCACGGACGTCGTCGCACAGCCATCGTCCGTACGGCGGCGCGGCGCCGTCGAGATCGACGATCGCCAGCGCGCCACCGGGCCGTAGCACCCGATCCGTCTCCATCAGCCCGGGTTCACAGCCGGGCCCGAAGAAGTACGCGGTCCGCGCGTGCACCAGATCCGCGCAGCCGTCCGGGAGCGGCAGCCGCTGCGCACCGCCCTCCAGCACGCGGATGTTGTCGGCGTCGTGCGTGCGCGCCTTGGCCCGCTCCACCAGCGGCGGATGCGGCTCCACGCCCGTGACGCTTGCCGCATCCGTCGCGAACACCGACAGGTGGAATCCGTCGCCGCAGCCGACGTCGACGACGTCCTGTCCGACCCAGTCGCACTCGGCCCGCAGCGCCCGCCAGATCTCGCCGGTGCTGTCCTGGGCGCGGTTCTCCACCGCGTACAGCTCGGGCCACTGCCAGATGTTGGGGCTGGGAAGCACGTGCACGGCCGTCAGTCTGGCCCTCATCCGCGCCGCTAGCTGCGGCACCCATGCCATTCCCATGGTGACAAGCCAATCATGTGGCGGCTTGCCACGGGGATGATGCTGCGTTGACCATTGACTACACGCCGTGAACACGCGAGGAGGTGCCCTCATGACGCACACCAACGGCATCCTCCCCGGACGGCCCTGCTGGGTAAGCCTCGACAGCACCGATCCGCCGGCCAGCCGCGACTTCTACGCCGCGCTGCTCGGCTGGCGGTACACAGTGGACCGACGCGGCGGCGCGCTCGCGCACGTCGGCCGGGACGAGGTGGCCGCGGGCATCGATCCCGGGCGACGCCACGAATGGCGGCTGCACCTGGCCATCCGCAATCCGTGGATCGCCTCGGAACGGGTGCGCCAGCACGGGGGCCGCGTCGTGCGTGGCCCCCTGGAGGGGCGCACCGTGATCGCCGAGGATCCCAGCGGCGGCGTGATCGCGTTGAGCGCGCCGATGCCGGATGTCACGCTGGCGTACGGACTTCCGGGCTGCTTCGAGTGGGCGGACCTGAACACCCGCGACGGCCACCTGGCGGACAAGTTCTTCCGCGGCCTGTTCGGCTACAGCCAGGGCCAGGTCGGTGACGGCGTCGATCTGGACTACACCGTGTGGTGGCTGAACGGCGCGGCGGTGCTCGGCCGCTATCGGATGGACGCCGAGTTCCCGGCGGACACGCCGCCGCACTGGATGGTGTTCTTTCGTGTCACCGACACGGACGAGGCGGCGAACTGCGTGCGCCGGCTGGCGGGAACGGTTGTGGTGGAACCGTTCGACTCCGCCTACGGGCGCGTGGCCGTGCTGACCGATCCGCAGGGCGCGACCTTCTCGGTGATCGAGCCGCACGAGGAGGAAGAGGAGCCGGTCGACCCGTACGACGACTAGGCCAGCAACTGGCCCCGACCGTGATCGACGGCCCAGGCCAAGGCGCCCCGCATCGGCGCGGCGTCGCCGAATTCGCCGGCCGCCACGCGGACCGCGGCCGGCGTCGCGCCGTCCTGCGCGGCCCGGATGTGCGGCAGGATGTCGGGATGGCCGCCCAGCGGGCCGCCGAACAGCACCAGTTCGGGGTCGAACACCGTGCACGCCGAGGCGACCGCCCGGCCGATCGCGGCGCCGAACTCCGACTTGCGATCACCGGCGAGCACGGTCGGCACGTCGATCGCCGGCGGCGTGCCGAAACCCTGGCGTAGCAAGGCATCCGTCAGCCCGGCGACACGGTCTGGTGGCACTGCGACGTCATCCACTCCGTCGCCGACGTCAGCGACCAGGAGCGCTGGGGCAACGTCATGTACATCCCCGCTGCCCCGCTGTGCGCCAAGAACGCCCGCTTCGCCGCCGACTGCGGCCGTCATTTCCTGGCCGGCACCAGCCCCGGCGACTTCGCCGCGGAGAACTACGAGGCTCACTGGCCGGACCGCGCCACCCTCGCCGACCTCACTTCGACCGGCCGCGCCCAACTCGGCCTTTAGGCGGGGATGAACAGCCGGAGCAGCAGCCAGGCGACGACGGCCGACGGCAGCAGCGAATCCATTCGGTCCATCAGCCCGCCGTGCCCGGGCAGCAGGTTGCCCATGTCCTTGATGCCCAGGTCCCGCTTGATCAGCGACTCGACCAGGTCACCGACCGTGGACGTGATCACCAGAGCCGCGCCGAGCAGCACGCCCTGCCACCACTGGCCGTGCAGCAGCAGTGTGACGGAAAGCGCGCCGCCGACGGTGCCGGTGATCATGGAGCCGGCGAAGCCCTCCCAGGACTTCTTCGGGCTGATCAGCGGGGCCATCGGGTGCTTGCCGAACAGCACACCGGCCGCGTAGCCGCCGGTGTCGGAGCAGACGACGCCGATCAGGAAGCACAGGATCCGGTACACGCCGTCAGCCGGCACCACGAGCATGGCGGCGAACGACGCGAACAGCGGCACATAGGCGGCGACGAAGATCGAACTGGTCACGTCCCGCACGTAGCCGGACACGCCGTCCCGGAACCGCCAGATCAGGCAGCCCAGGATCGTCACCACGAACGCCGCGAGCAGACCAACCCGTTCGAACGGCCAGGACAGCCACACCATGGCCTGCCCGCCGACGAGCACCGGCACCAGCGCGACGTTGATGCCGCCGGCCCGACGCAGCGCGCCGGCCAGCTCGAACGTGGAGATCGCGACCGCGATGGCCACGATCCCCACGAACGCCTGGGGCACGGTGAACAGGCACGTCAGGACGACAGCGCCCAACCCGCACCCGACCGCGACCGCGGCCCACAGGTTGCGGCCCGCCCGCGAGGACTTTGCCGGCGGCTTGTCGCCCGGGTCGCCCGCGGACGCGTCCTGGTCGTCGCGCCGGCCACGTGTGGAAGTCACGTCCGTCGAACTCTCCCCTGCCGACAGGTCCTCAGACCTCCAGCAGCTCGGCTTCCTTGTGCTTGACGAGCTGGTCGATCTGGGCGACGTACTTGTCGGTGAGCTGCTGCAGCTCCTTCTCGGCGCGGGCGACGTCGTCCTCGCCGGCCTCGCCGTCCTTGGCGATGCGGTCCAGCTCCTCCTTGGCCTTGCGGCGGATGTTGCGCACCGCGACCTTGGAGTCCTCGCCCTTGCTCTTGGCCACCTTCACCATGTCCCGGCGGCGCTCCTCGGACAGCTGCGGCACCACGACGCGGATGATCGTGCCGTCGTTGGTCGGGTTCACGCCCAGGTCGGAGTCGCGGATCGCCTTCTCGATCTCCCGGAGCTGGCTGGCGTCGTACGGCTTGACGACGACCATCCGGGCCTCGGGCACGGTGATGCCGGCGAGCTGGTTGAGCGGTGTGGGTGAGCCGTAGTACTCGACGTTGATGCCCTGGAACATGGTGGCGTTGGCACGCCCCGTGCGCACCGCGGCGAGATGGTCCTTGGCCACGGACACCGCGGTTTCCATCTTCTCCTCGGCGTCGAGAAGGGTCTCGTCGATCACGGCTGCTCCTTAACGATGCTGCTGGCCGGTTGTGACTTTGCCGGTGCTCACGATCCCAGCGTCAGGCCGAGGGCCTGTCGTCAGGGGTGCTCACCACGGTGCCGATCCTCTCACCGCGCACGGCGCGGGCGATGTTCCCCTCGGTGAGCAGGTTGAACACGATGATCGGCATGTTGTTGTCCTTGCACAGCGCGAACGCCGTCGCGTCGGCCACCTCGAGGCCGCGTTCGAGCACCTCCTGGTGGGTGATGCTGTCGAACTTGCTGGCGTCGGGGTTGCGCCGGGGGTCGGAGTCGTAGACGCCGTCGACCGCCTTGGCCATCAGCACCACGTCGCAGCCGATCTCCAGCGCGCGCTGGGCCGCCGCGGTGTCGGTCGAGAAGTACGGCATGCCGACGCCGGCGGCGAAGATCACCACGCGGCCCTTCTCCAGGTGCCGCTCGGCGCGGCGCGGGATGTAGGGCTCGGCGACCTGGCCCATGGTGATGGCGGTCTGCACCCGGGTGTCGATGCCCTGCTTCTCCAGGAAGTCCTGCAGCGCGAGGCAGTTCATCACGGTGCCGAGCATCGCCATGTAGTCGGCCCGGTCCCGGTCCATGCCACGCTGGCTGAGCTCGGCGCCGCGGAAGAAGTTGCCGCCGCCGATGACCACGGCCACCTGGGTGCCGCCGCGGACCACGTCGGAGATCTGGCTGGCCACGGTGTGCACCACGTCGGGGTCGACGCCGACGGCGCCGCCGCCGAACATCTCGCCGCCCAGCTTCAGCAGCACCCGGCGGTAGCCGTTGCCGTCACCGGTCGGAGCGTCCTTGGTCGATCGGTCCTGGGTCAGCGACATCGAAGCTCGGTTTCCTCTCGTCGTCCGCTGTGGTCCTGGCGTGCGAAAGCGGGGCCGCCACGTACTGTGGCAGACCCCGCCTGCGCCGGGCCTCAGCCCTGGCCCACCTCGAAGCGAGCGAAGCGAGTCACGGTGACCCCGGCCTCGTCCAGCAGGGCCTTCACGGTCTTCTTCGACTCCTGCACGGACGGCTGCTCCAGGAGCACGACGTCCTTGTAGAAGCCGTTCACCCGGCCCTCGACGATCTTGGGCAGGGCCGCCTCCGGCTTGCCCTCCTCGCGGGCGGTCGCCTCGGCGATGCCGCGCTCGTGCTCGACGATGTCCGCCGGCACCTCGTCGCGGGTGACGTACTTGGCCTTCATCGCGGCGATCTGCATGCCGACACCCTTGACCGCGTCACCGTCCTGGCCGGTGTACTCGACCAGCACGCCGACGGCCGGCGGCAGGTCGGCGGAGCGGCGGTGCAGGTAGGTGCTCACCTGGCCGTCGAACACGACGACCTTGGCCAGCTCCAGCTTCTCGCCGATCTTCGCGGACAGCGCCTGCACGGCGTCCGCGACGGTGCCGTCGCCCAGCTTGGCGGCGGTCAGCGAGGCCACGTCGGTCGCGCCGGAGTCCTTGGCGGCGGCCACGATCTTGGCGGCCAGCTCCTGGAACTCCTCGTTCTTGGCGACGAAGTCGGTCTCGCACTGGAGCTCGATCATCACGCCGCCGTCGGCGGCGACCAGGCCGTTGGCGGTGGCCCGCCCGGCGCGCTTGCCGACGTCCTTGGCGCCCTTGATGCGCAGGATCTCGACGGCCTTGTCGAAGTCGCCGTCGGCCTCCTCGAGGGCCTTCTTGCAGTCCATCATGCCGGAGCCGGTGAGCTCGCGGAGTCGCTTCACGTCGGCCGCGGTGTAGTTCGCCATCGTGCGGTGTCCGTTTCCTTCTGCGGGTACGCGCGGGTAGTGCGTTGGGCACGCGCCCGCCCGCGCGAGAGCGCGGGCGGGCGGGGGGCCGGTCAGGACTGGGCGGTGACTTCGGTCGCGGCGGCGTCGGCGGCCGGCGCGGTCTCGGCGTTCGCGCCGACCAGGAGCTCCTGCTCCCACTCGGCCAGCGGCTCCTCGGCCGAACCCGGCTTGTCCGCGGCCTGGGTGCGGGCGCCCGAGCGGGCGATCAGGCCGGCGGCGGCGGCCTCGGCGACCACCTTGGTGAGCAGCGTGGCGGAGCGGATCGCGTCGTCGTTGCCCGGGATCGGGTAGTCGACCTCGTCCGGGTCGCAGTTGGTGTCCAGGATGGCCACCACCGGGATGTTCAGCTTGCGCGCCTCGCCGACGGCGATGTGCTCCTTCTTGGTGTCCACGATCCACACGGCGCTGGGCACCTTGGACATGTCGCGGATACCGCCGAGGGTCTTCTCCAGCTTGTCCTTCTCACGGGTGAGCATCAGGATCTCCTTCTTGGTGAGACCCTGGAAGCCGCCCGTCTGCTCCATCGACTCCAGCTCCTTGAGCCGCTGGAGGCGCTTGTGCACGGTGGTGAAGTTGGTGAGCATGCCGCCCAGCCAGCGCTGGTTCACGTACGGCATGCCGACCCGCAGCGCCTCCTGCGCGATCGCCTCCTGCGCCTGCTTCTTGGTGCCGACGAACAGGATGGAGCCGCCGTGCGCGACGGTCTCCTTGACGAACTCGTAGGCGCGGTCGATGTACGACAGCGTCTGCTGCAGGTCGATGATGTAGATGCCGTTGCGCTCGGTGAAGATGAAGCGCTTCATCTTCGGGTTCCAGCGACGGGTCTGGTGCCCGAAGTGGACGCCGCTGTCGAGCAGCTGCCTCATGGTGACGACGGCCATGGCCGGTTGCACCTCTTGGTGTCGTGCGCGCCGGGTGGCGCGCGGTTCGGTTGACGCAAGGGGTCGGGTGACCCAGTGCCCTGGTGCCTGGCCACCGCCCGAACCCGCCGGCCGCGCCACCGTGGAGATGGGGCACTGCCTTCGGGACCGCCGGACGGCGTACCCCTCTGATCAGGGGTAAGCGCTGGCACGCGAAGTCGACCCGCGATACACAGGTCGCGGGGGAAGTGTACGCCCGAACCCCCCGAACGCCCGAATCGGGCTCCCGGTTGTCCACAGCCCCCGGCCCGCCGACCGGGTTGTCCACATGTCGATCATCGCCCGTGGTGGAGGCAGCCCCGCGAGGTCGAGGGTGGACGCATGCCCACCGCACTCGCCCTCACCGCGATCGTCCTCACGGCGGCCGTCATCACCGCTCCTTACGCCTTTCCGCACACCACAACCGCTTTTCCCGTCTCCAGCCGCGCCTGGCCGCCACCTCTTCCACGCACCAGAGCCGCCCTGGCCATCCCTTCGGCCAGGGCGCCGGCGCTTACCCCGTCCCCTTCTCGCTACGGCTGGCCGCTGGCCCCGCCGCATCCGGTGCTGCGCCCGTTCCTGCCGCCGAGCAGTCCGTACGGTCCCGGCCACCGCGGCGTCGACCTCGGCGCCGCCGCCGGCGAACCGGTGCTGGCCGCGGCGGACGGGGTGGTTTCCTTCGCCGGCTGGGTGGCAACCCGGGGCGTGGTGGCGGTGGCCCATACGGGCGGTATGCGCACCACGTACGAGCCGGTCCGGCCCGAGGTGGCGCCCGGCCAGCGGGTCCGTCGTGGCGAGGAGGTGGGGCGGCTGATGCCCGGTCATGCGGGCTGCGTGGCGGCATGTCTGCACTGGGGCGCGCGGCGGGCCGACGAATACCTGGATCCGTTACGCCTGTTGTCGACGCAGCGCGTACGGCTGTTGCCGTGGCGTGAACCGCCACCGGGGGAGGTCGCCTGAATTCGCTGTCGAATCGCTGTCGGTTGGCCCCCAATTCCCCCAAATCGGTCGCACACAGCGGGTTCTTAAGTTGCTCCTAACCGACTCACATCGATCAAGTCAAGAATCGGTCCGGTCATCCCGCATCGTGAGGAGGCCGCATGGCAGTGGTGTCCCGACTGCTGACCGCACGGGCGCTGGAGCGGCCCGCGTCCGCCGCGTTCATCGCCGGCGCGGACGGCAGCTCGCTCACCTGGGCGGAGCTGGCGTCCCATGCCGAGATCTGGCGTGCGGCCAGTCGCGCGGCGGCATTGCCGCAGCGGGCCCGGATCGGGCTCGTGGCGACCGATCCGCTGGCGTTCACCGCCGCTTATCTGGGCGTGCTGGCGACCGGCTTGACCGCCGTGCCGCTCGATCCCCGGCTCACCGCGTCGGAGCTGGCCAATTCCCTCTCGCGGCTTCGCGTGGACGTGGTCGCGACGGACACTCCGGACGTATTCGACACCGAGACCGAATTGTGGTCGCTCACTCAATTGGGCCCGGTTCCGGTCCGACCGGCGTCCTTGTCCGCTCGCCCGAGCGATGGCGCGGCGCGGCGGCCGGCGGTATTGCTGGCCAGTTCCGGCACCACCGGAGCGCCAAAGGGCATTCCGCTGTCCGAATGGCAGCTGATGCACGCGGCGCGACGGGTCGCCCGGCACCACGGATTCGGCCCCGACCAGCGCGGCTACACGCCGCTGCCGCTGTTCCACGTGAACGCGCAGGTGATGGGCTTGCTGGCGAACGTCGTCAGCGGAGCGTCGCTGGTGGTGGAGCGCCGGTTCGACGTGAAGGCGTATTGGGAGCGCGTCGAGCAGTGGCGGCCGACCTGGCTGAACGCAGTGCCCGCGATCCTGGCCTCGCTGGCCGCAGCACCCGCGCCGAGCGAGGACGTCGTGCGCGGCATCCGGTTCGCACGGTCAGCGTCAGCGCCGCTCCCGGAGCACACGCTGCGCGCATTTGTCGAACACACCGGCATCGGCGTGCTGGAGACGTACGGCATGACCGAGGCGGCGGGTCAGATCACCGCCAACCCGATCGAGGCGGCCGAGCGCCGCATCGGCTCGGTCGGCCTGCCCGTAGGCATCGGCCTGTCTGTGCTGGGCCCGGACGGGCGCCCGGCCGCGCCCGGTCAGGAAGGCATGGTCGCGCTGCGCGGCCGGCAGGTGGTCAGCCACTACCTCGATCTGTCCGCGGACGTGCCGGAGCGGGCCCGACCCGCCCGCGACGGCAGCGGCTGGCTGCTCACCGGCGACCTCGGTGTCCGTGACGAGGCCGGCTTCGTGCGGCTGTCCGGCCGCGCCGACGACGTGATCAACCGGGGCGGCGAGAAGATCCATCCGCTGGAGATCGAGAACGTGCTGCTCGGGCACCCGGCGGTGCGGTCGGCCGCGGTCGTCGGCGCCCCGCATGAGCGGCTCGGGCAGGTGGCGGTCGCTTTCGTCACCGCCCACCCCGGTGCGCGGGCCACGGACCTCGCCCGCGACCTGCACGAACGCTGCGAGCGGGAGCTCACCCGGTACAAGCGCCCGACCACGATCGAGGTGACCGCGCAGCTGCCCACCGGGCCCACCGGCAAGGTGCTGCGTCGCGCGCTGCGGGCCGAACTGGCGACCGCTGGAGGCGTCCGATGACGCCGTCACACCGAACCACGATTCCGAGCCCAGGAGGCACCGCATGAGCAGGGGCATGCACGGCACCACCATGATGATCGACCCCGGCCTGCCGACCGGTGCCTTCACCGACGTCATCGACAGCCACGGGCGCCTCGTCGACCTGGTCAAGTTCGGCTGGGGCACGGCGCTCGTCACCAAGGACATCGACCGCAAGGCGGCCGTGCTGCGTGAGGCCGGCATCGACTTCTACTTCGGCGGCACCCTGTTCGAGCACGCGGTGTGGACCGACCAACTGGCCGACTACCTGGCGCTGGTGGAACGCACCGGGGCCACCCACATCGAGGTGTCCAACGGGACCATTCCACTCGACCAGCGCAGCAAGGCCGACTACGTGCGTCGGATGTCCTCGCACCGGCCCGTGCTGTCCGAGGTCGGCTACAAGGACGCCGACCGATCCGCGCTGCTCACGCCCGCCGACTGGGTGGAGGCGCTGCGCGAGGACCTCGACGCCGGCGCCGTCATGGTGATCACCGAGGCTCGGGAGAGCGGCCGCAGCGGCATCGCCAACTCCGACGGGCAGATGCGCGCCGACGTTCTCGGCGCCGTGCTCGACGCCCTCGACCCCGCGATCGTGATGTTCGAGGCCCCGACCAAGGACCTGCAGGTGGAGCTCATTCGCACCGTCGGTCCCCACGTCAACCTCGGCAACATCGCCACCCACGACGTCGTCGGCGTCGAGACGCTGCGCCGCGGACTGCGCGGCGACACCCTCCTCAGCCTCACCACCGGCGTAGCCGCCGCCCGCTCCCTAACCCACTCCAAGTGAAGCCGACGGTCTTTCTCCTCCCGAGGCCCCCCAACTGGTGCCACCCCCACCCACCCAACCAACCAACCAAACCACCGCTCTCACGCCCCCAACCGAAGCCGCCAGCCTCTCTCACCCATCCAACCGAGCCACTCTCACGCCCCAACCAATGCCGCCGCTTTCCCACCTGCCCCAACCAAAACCACCGCTCCCTCCTCCGCTCGTCAGCCCACTGAAGCCCCTCCCCCCAACCGCAACCGTCTCCCTCCCGCGCCCATCCGCATGAAGCCGCCGATCACCCACCCTCCACCCGAAGTCGCCTTCCTCCCTCACGTCCAGGCCTCCAGCCGAACCCGCCCCTTCCGCGCTCCACCGAGAACCGCCCGTCCTCAGCCACCGCCCGACTGAAACGACCCCATCCTCAACCACCGCACAGCCGGAACCACCCCGTCCTCAACCACCGCCGACCAAAACCACCCCCGCGCCCGCACCCGTCCCAATCGCCCCACCCCGCACCCATCCCAGCCAGAGCCACCTCCACGCCCGCATCCGTCCCAACCGCCCCCGACCCCGCGCCCATCTCAACCGCGCCCGACCCTGCCCCACCCCAACCGAAAGCCCCCAACCCTGTCCCACCCCAACGAAAAGCCTTACGCGACAAAGGAAAGACGAGGATGCGCAACCCGTACGACGCCTGCCATATCGCCGTTCCAGCCCGAGACCTGGACGAGGCGCTGGAGTACTACGTCTTCGGCCTGGGTGCGAAGCTGGCCCGGCGCTACGACGACCGGATCACCCTGGATTTCTTCGGCGACCAACTGGTCTGCCACCTGTGCGAGGACGTGCCGGACGAGGCGGTCGCCTATCCGCGGCACTTCGGCGTCAGCTTCGCCCAGGCCGAGGACTTCGACCGGCTGGTGCGCCTGGTCGAGCACCGCAAGCTGCGTGTGCTGTCCGGGCCGTCGATCCGCTTCGAGGGCACCGCCGAGCAGCATCGCACGCTGTTCCTGGCCGATCCGTCGAACAACGTGATCGAGTTCAAGAACTACGACGACCCCCGCATGCAGTACTGATGACCGACGTGACGACAAGCCCCACTGTCCTGCACCTGATCCGACACGGCGAGAGCACCTGGAATCTCGCCGGCCGCATCCAGGGCCAGTCGCCCGAGGCCGGCGGCCTGACCGCCGCCGGCCGGGCCCAGGCCCAGCTCACCGCCGACCTGCTCGCCGAGCGCCCGTCCCGGCCCACCGCGATCGTCGCCAGCGACCTCATCCGGGCCCGCGAAACCGCCGAGATCATCGCTTCCCGGTTGTCCCTGCCCCTCGAGTTCGACCCCGAGCTTCGCGAGCAGCGGCTGGGCGTGTTGGAGGGTCAGCGCCTCGACTCCCCGTTCGCGGACGACCCCACCGCCCTGGCCACCGTCGACCGTCTCTGGCGCGAACCGTTCCTCCGCCCCGCCGGCGGCGAGAGCATCGCTGATATGTACGCCCGCGTGCACCGCGCCCTCCGCCGCCACGCCACCACCCGACCGGGCACCGAGTTGGTCCTGGTAACCCACGGCGGTCCAGTGCGCATGGCGTCGACCCCCGAGCCGCCCACCCCCGGCGTCCCCGTCCCTCGCGTAGGCGTCGACAACGCCTCCGTCACCTCGATCACCATGACGTGAAGCAACCCGGAGGGCGACCGGCCCGAGCGCACGGATCGCCTCCACGCCGAAACACCGTCACCAGGGCGGACTTGGGCCAGCATCAGCAGCGCCGCATGACCGGAACAGAGACGGCCATACGCCAAGCTGAATCCGCGCCGCACGCCGTGCTCGGTCGGTGGCCACGCGCGCGGTCGGTAACCCGGCACGCGGTATCCGGTTGCTGGCCTGGGGGTTTGGCACACGCACTGAAAGGCGGCCGGGATGTTCAAGGGCAGTTGCGAAAGCCCCGCGGGAGCGGCGGGACAAGTGCCTGCCACCAGTGCCGCGCGTGAGCGGAATCAGCTGGGCAGTGCGGTTGCCGGCCGCATCCATCCCAGCTGTTCCGTTCAGGACTCGGGCAACTCAGCTCTCGGACTGCTCGGCGAGTTTGGTGCGCAGGCGCAGGACGGCGCGGGTGTGCAGTTGGCAGACGCGGGATTCGGTGACGCCGAGAACCCGGCCGATCTCGGCGAGGGTGAGGTTCTCGAAGTAGTACAGCGTCACGACGATGCGATCCCGCTCGGCCAACTGCGCGATGGCGTCGGCGAGTTGGCGGCGGCTGTCCTGGTCGACGAGGTTGGCGACGGGGTCCTCGGCGTAGTCGTCGGGGAGGGTCTCGGCCAAAGAGGCCGTGCCACGGCCGGCGGCGATCAGCTCGTCGAGGGCGACGACGCTGGTCAGCTGGAGCTGGGCATAAAGCTCACGCAGTTCGCTGATGGTGATCGACAGCTCGTTGGCCAGCTCGGAGTCGGTGGGGGTGCGCTGCAGACGTCCGCCGAGGCGTTCCAGGGCGCGTTCGACGTCGCGGGCGCGGCTGCGGACGGAGCGGGGCACCCAGTCCTGGGAGCGCAGGTCGTCGAGGATGGCGCCGCGGATGCGCTGCATGGCGTAGGTCTCGAACTTGAGACCGCGCTCGGGCTCGAACTTCTCGATGGCGTCGACAAGGCCGAAGATGCCGGACTGGATCAGGTCGCCGACGTCGACGTGCGCCGGCAGGCCGGTGCCGACCCGTCCGGCGACGTACTTGACCAGCGGCGCGTAGTGCAGCACGAGACGGTCCCGCAACTCCTGCGCCCGGCTGGCGCCGTACCTGCGCCACAACGCGACGATGCCCGCCTCGACGTCGTCGGCGGTGCGCTGATCACCGGGAAGGACCCCGTCGGGCTGGCCCGCACCATACGAGCCCCGCGAGCCACCGGCGGCCGGGCCGTGGCTGCCGTTGCGCATCGCTGTCGTCTCCGGGGCGCGTGTCTCCAGGGAGGGCACGGTTGCCGTGCGGGAACCTCCCCCGGCGTCCTCAGGAACGGGGGTGGGTTCGCTCATGGATCGCCTTAAGCCGTTCGACGGTGACGTGGGTATAGAGCTGCGTGGTGGCTAGCGTAGCGTGACCGAGAAGCTCTTGGACGGTCCGCAGGTCCGCTCCCCCTTCCAGCAGATGCGTGGCGGCGGAATGCCTTAGCCCGTGCGGCCCCGTGTCGACTGCTCCGGGTACCGCACCGACGGCGCCGTGCACGATCTTGCGGGCCGTTCGCTGATCAAGCCGGCCGCCTCGCGCGCCGAGCAGCAAAGCGGCCGGCGAATCGGGCCTGACCAGGGCGGATCGCCCCTCGTCCAGCCAACGGCGGAGCGCCCGCTCTGCCGGTGCGCCGAAGGGCACGACACGCTCGCGGCCACCCTTGCCGAGCACGCGAATCACTCGGCTGGAGTAGTCCACGTCGCCCAGGTTCAGGCCACAGAGTTCGGACACCCGGACCCCAGTGGCGTAGAGCAGCTCCAACAGAGCTTGGTCACGCAGAGCAACCGCCGCGCCCTCCGCGGCCCCGCTCTCGGCGGCGTCCAGCATCGCCGCGGCCTGCTCCTTGCGCAGCACTCCGGGCAGCGTCCGGTGCGGACGCGGCGCCATCAGCAGCTGCCCCGGATCGGTCGCCAGATGCCCGCGACGACGAGCCCATGCGGTGAACGTCCGGGCCGCCGCCGACCGCCTGGCCAGCGTCGACCGGCTCGCCCCGGCGGCCCGCAGCCCGCCGAGCCAGCCGCGCAGCGCGGCCAGGTCGATGTCCGCCACCGCGACCGGCAGCGGCGGCTCGTCAACGGTGTCGGCGGCCTGACTGTCCACGCCGAGGCGGGTCACCTCGGTAGTCCGGCCTTCCACGCCGGCACCGGAGCGGATCGTGTCGGTGGCTCGGGTGACCGCGTCGGAACCGGGGCGGGTGGAGTCAGCGCCGCCGCCGTGATCACCGTCGGTGTGGCCGCGGCGGGCGCGGGCCTCACCGATCCGATCGTCCGATGGTGTGGGCGGAGCCAGATGTCCCAGCAGGGACACCACATCGCCGAGGTAGGCGCGCACGGTGTGCTCGGAGAGGTTGCGTTCCAGCCGGAGGTGCCGCTCGTAGTCCGCGAGCACCGCCTCGACGTCTGCGGGCAGCCGCTCGCGGAGCCGGATCAGCTCCTGCCCAGCCGGCCGTCGTGAAGAGGGCATCGAACGCGTGTCACATCCCCGCGAGCGGCGAGGCGACGTGCGGCCTCAGCGAAACGACCCGCCCGATCCCGTGATGTCCACCCGCGCGGATGACCCTCGTGTGACGGCGCATAGCCCAACACGGTGCGCCGCAACCCGTTCGTGGTCAAGCATCGCCACACCCGTTGGAGTGGCCTCTGCCCGTTCATCCCTGTCTACGGCACCACCCCGCTTCACACTTTTGGACTAGCCCCAACAGTTCCAGCTCCGGCAGCAACGCTCTGACCCGCGGCAATGGGACGCCGGAGCCGACAGCGATGCGCTCCGCGCTGAAACCACCCCGCGATGGCAACTCCTCGTGCACGCGAAGCATCACCCGATCGAGGCCATCAGTTGACCGCATGGGTTCATCCGATCGAGTAGTTGCGTCGACACCGATCCGTCCGGCATCGGCCAGCACGTCCTCCGCGGTGCACACCGCCGTCGCCCCTGCCGTGCGCAACAGGTCGTGGCAGCCGACCGACATCGCGGACGTGACCGGCCCGGGTACAGCCATCAGCGGACGCCCCAACGCACTTGTTGTCGCCGCGGTGTTTCTCGAACCGCTTCGACGGCCCGCCTCCACCACGACCGTGCCCGCCGCCAGCGCCGCGATCAGCCGGTTCCGCACGAGGAAGCGATGTCTTGCCGGTCGGGTGCCCGGCGGATACTCACTGACCACCGCCCCGTCGACCGCGATCCTGCTGAGCAGGTCGGTGTGGCCCGCCGGATAGGCCACGTCGACACCACAGGCCAGCACCGCGACCGTGGAGCCGTTGGCCCCGAGGGCGCCGCGGTGCGCGCAGCCATCGATTCCGTACGCTGCACCGGAAACGACCGTCACGGATCGCTGGGCGAGGTCGTAGGCGATTTCCCCGGCCACTTGCTCGCCGTAGCTGGTGGCCGCGCGGGCGCCGATCACCGCGACCGCCTCCTGGACGAGCTCGTCGAGCCGGGCGTGGCTCCGCACCCACAGCCCCAACGGCTCCGTCATGCCAGGCACGCCCCGAGCCGCGGCGTTGGCCAGCGCCAACAGCTGCCATGCCGGCCATTCGTCGTCCTCCGGAATCACCAAACGGGCTTGCCGGCCCGAAGCCTCCTCAAGGTCCCGCGCGGCGACGTCCAGGTGCCGCCGCGCCGCCGTCTCGTCGTTGGCCGCCTTGCCGGCTCGGACCAGCTCAGCCGCCCGAACCGGCCCGAAATCCGCCACCAGCGACACCACCTCAGGCGCTGGCGGCTCCGCGACCCGCAACAGATAGGCCCTGGCCAGCCGGGTTTCGTCGGTCGTCATGCCGCCCTCCGATCCCGGAATTCCAGGGCGGCCGCCACGTCGTCGCTGTCGGGGCAGTCCTTCTCCGCCAGGTCCGCCAGCGTCCAAGCGATCCGAATGCACCGGTCGGCGCCTCGCGCACTGACGAAGCCGGTTTCGAGGCCGCGGTCGAGCAGCCGCATGGCCTTGGCCGGCGGCCGGAAGTGCCGCCGCAGCGCGGGGCCCGGCACCTCGGCATTCGTCTGCCAGCCGTGCGCGGCCCACCGCTCGACGGCCCGCACGCGAGCCTTGGCGACCCGTTCTCGCACGGTCACGGAACTCTCCGGCGGCCCTACATCGCTGTTGTGCATGGCGTGGATGGGCCGCATCCGGGTGCGGATGTCGATCCGGTCCAGCAGCGGGCCGGACAGCCGCGAGAAGTACCGCCGCCGCTCGTTCGGCGTGCATCTGCAGTCGACATCCCTGATCGGCGCACAGGGACACGGGTTCGTCGCCAGTACCAGCTGGAACCGGGCGGGATAGCGTGCGACGCCGTCCCGCCGCGCCAGTCGGATCTCGCCCTCCTCGATGGCAGTGCGCAGCGCTTCCAGGTGGGGCGTGCCGAACTCGCAGGCTTCGTCGAGGAAGAGCACGCCGCGATGAGCCATGCTGACCGCGCCGGGTCTGGCCAGGCCAACCCCACCACCGACGAGGGCTGGAATGGACGCCGAGTGATGTGGGGCGATGAACGGCGGCAGCGTCACCAGCGGCACGTCGGCGGACAACGTGCCGGCGATGGAGTGGATGGCCGTCACCTCCAGCGCCTCGTCCGGCGTGAGCTGCGGCAACAGTCCGACGATGCGTTCGGCCAACATGGTCTTGCCTGTGCCCGGCGGACCGACGAGCAGCAGGTTGTGCGCGCCGGCGGCGGCGACCTCCAACGCCCACCGGGCCTCCGGCTGGCCGACGACGTCGACGAGGTCCGATGTCGTTGCCCTGGTGACCGAGCTGGGCGGACTGGGCTCGACCAGCGCCGACTCCTCGTCCTTCAGCCACGACAACACATCAACGAGGCGGTTGGCTCCGCGCGCCTGGATGCCGTCGACGAGAGCGGCCTCGGCGAGCGTCTCCACCGGCACGACGGCGCACTTCAGCCCGGCCCGCTTCGCGGCGAGCAGCCGCGGCAGCACACCTCGAACCGGCCTGATTCGGCCGTCCAGGGCCAGCTCGCCGATCAACACCGTGCCGCCGAGCTTGGTCTGCGGCACGCTGCCGGCACCCGCCAGCACAGCGCACGCAAGGCCCAGGTCGTAGCCGGAACCGCCCTTGGGCAGGTCCGCCGGCGACAGTGCCAGCGTGACCTGGTCCGGCCAGTCAAGCCCGGAGTTCCGGACGGCGGCCCGCACCCTGTCCTTGGACTCGTTCAGGGCCGGGTCGGGCAGCCCCAGCAGCTGCACCTTGGGCTTGCCCTGACCGACGTCGGCCTCGATCTCCACCGGCAGCCCGTCCACGCCGAGCAACGCCACCGACCACGTGCGCGAGAGCGGCATCAGAACGCTCCCCGTAGATGCTCCACCCTCGCCGGTCCGTACCCCGGCCACAGGATGGAGATGATGTCGAAGCGCGTGTCGCAGTACGCGACCTTGTGCGCGGCTCGCCATCGGTGCGTGAGCCGGCGGATCCGAGTGGCCTTCACGTAGTCGACCGCCTCGGACGGCTTGCCGAAGTCGGGGCCCGAGCGGGTCTTCACCTCGCACACCACGAGGCGACCGCCGCGGTCGGCGGCCACGATGTCCAGCTCGCCCTCGGGACATCGCCAGTTCCTGGACAGCACGACCAACCCTTGGCCCTCCAGGAAGAGGGCCGCCAAATCCTCGCCCATCCTGCCCAGCTCGGCCGGACTGGGTGCGCTGCATCGATCGCGGGTCATGCGTCGACACTGCGCCGAACAGCCCTACGCCCGCTACGCCGTTTGCCGAGCTGTGGACAGCTCGGGAGTTGTCCACAGGCGATCCCCAACCGGCTCCGCACACCCGGTGAGATGTGGTTGGCTGGCCGGGGACCTCTTGCGCCGGCGAAGCGGGGAATCAATTGGTTAGGACGGACTGAGGGGCACGCCCAGGACCGAGGATCGGGTTGAAGCAGGGGCGGACCGGATCGGGAGCAGGTCAGCGGACCACCCGTTTGGCGCGCATATTCGGAGGCCGAGGCGGGACAAAGCAGCCGGGCCAGGACGAGGGAGCGCCCGACACGGAAGCTGGGCTGGGCCCGGGGCGAAGGCTGGACAGCGCCCAGGCGGAAGCTGGCCCGGGCCGGAGCGAAGGCTCGGCCATGCCCGCGGCGGAAGCTGGCCCGGGTCGGGGGCGGAAGCTCGGCCGCGACTAAGACCGGGCCGGGCCCGGGCGGATCGAGGGCAGGGGCTCTGGCCGGGCAAAGCAAAGGGGCTTTCCCGCGGCGAATGCGGGAAAGCCCCTTGTCGGCAGAACTGGGTGGCGGGGCCGGTTACGTGGCCGGGCCGCCGCCGGCCCCGAAGGGGCCGTCTTCGGGGAGACGCAGGTCGGGCTTGTCGAGCTCCTCCACGTTGACGTCCTTGAAGGTGATGACCCGGACGTTCTTCACGAACCGGGCAGGGCGGTACATGTCCCACACCCAGGCGTCGGACATCCGCACCTCGAAGTACACCTCGCCCTCGGCGTTGCGAACCTGCACGTCGACGGCGTTGGCCAGGTAGAACCGGCGTTCGGTCTCCACCACGTACGAGAACTGACCGACGATGTCGCGGTACTCCTTGTAGAGCTGAAGCTCCATCTCGGTCTCGTACTTCTCGAGATCCTCCGCGCTCATCGGACCCGCGTCCCTCCTCGTCGTGAGCCAGGTACCCCGACCTCCGGGGACGCTCCATTCTGAACCACCCGGCGTGCCACCTCGTGCGGAGGGCACATGTTGTGCAACCGGCCGGCCGCGGCGACGTTCACGTACGACCAGCGGTGCTCGCCGGTCGGGCCGTGCTCGTTCAGCGCGGCGGTGTGCTCGGCGGTGCAGTAGCCCTTGTGCACGTCAAAGCCGTAACGCGGCAGCCTGTCGTGCAATTCCGTCATGATCCGGTCCCTGGTCACCTTCGCGAGCACGGAAGCGGCGGCCACGCACGCGACCACCTGGTCCCCCTTGATCACGGCGGTGCTGGGCGCGGTCAGCCCGGGCACCTTGAAGCCGTCGACCAGAACATAACCCGGATGGGTGGTGAGCTGGGCCACCGCGCGCCGCATGCCCTCGATGTTGGCCACGTGCACACCGATGCGATCGACCTCGGCGGGCGGGATGACGATCACAGCGAAGTCCAGCGCCCGGGCCAGCACCAGGTCGTACATCCGCTCCCGGGCGGCCTCGGTGAGCAGCTTGGAGTCGGTGAGCCCCTCCAGCTTGCGGGCGTCGCCGGCCCGCAGCACGCACGACGCCACCACCAGCGGCCCGGCGCACGCACCGCGACCGGCCTCGTCCACGCCGGCGACCGGGCCTAACCCCCGCCGGTCCAGCGCCGACTGCAAAGCCCAGTTGCCCGTACTGCTCCGGATGACCGCCCGCTGCGGCCGGAGCGCGTCACCCGCGACTACCACCTCAGCGGTCGCCCCGGGCGAACAGTCCGAACAGCTTGCGCCGTATCCGCCGGCCGACCCACAGGGTCGGGAACGCGGCGGCGAGACCGACGCCGGCCGGCAGCCCCTCCTGCCAGGCGGGTGCGTGCAGCGCGGACGCCTGGGCCTGCGGGTCGACGGTGGTCACGCCGCCCCACCGCTGCGGCGGCAACACGATCAGCCGTGCCTTGCCGATCACGTTGGACACCGGCACCGCGCCGGCCAGCAGGTCGCCGTGCCCCTGCAGCCGGGAGTCGTCGGAGTTGTTGCGGTTGTCGCCCATCACCCAGAGCTTGCCGTCAGGCACCTTCACCGGCCCGAACGTCATCTGTGTCGGCGGATAGTCGGGCCGCCAGTAGATGTACGGCTCGTTGAGCGGCTTGCCGTCCACCACGACCCGGTTGTTGTCACAGCACTGCACGGTCTGCCCGCCGACCGCGATCACTCGCTTGATCAGGTCGTACTCGTTGGGCGGGTACAGCGAGATGGCCGACGCGAAGTTCTCGAAGCCCCGCACGATCGGGTTGCTCGACTGCTGCGCCTGGAACTCGCTCTTGTCCCAGTTGTCCGGCGCCTTGAACACGATCACGTCGCCCGGCGACACGTTCGCGAAGTCGTAGGTCAGCTTGTCGACGAGGACCCGGTCGTCGGTGCAGCCGTCGCAGCCGATGAGGGTCATCTCCATCGACTCGGACGGGATGACGTAGACGCGCGCGAGGAACGTCTGGATCAGGATCGTCAGCACCAGCGCGGTGACGATCAGGATCGGCAGTTCCTTCCAGAACGACCGCTTCTTCTCGGGCTTACGCCGCCGGCGCGTGCGCGACGTGCTGGCGCCCTCGAGAAGGCCCGGCTCCGACTCGGCCTGCTCGGTCTCGGAAGAAGTCGCCTTGGGTTCCTCCGGGTCCGGGTTGCTCTGCTGGTTCTGCGAGGGCACGACGTCGGTCACCGGGCCAGGTTACGCTAGCGCTGGTGGGGTCGAGGTACAGCTGGCCGTACGGTCCCCTACACGGGTAGTAGCGAATCCGCCCAATTGCGACGCCGCCACCACAGCAGGGCGAGACCACCCGCGGCGACCTGCGGATCGTGGTCGGAGATGAAGCCCCACCGGCCCGGCGGCAGCACGATCACGCGGGCCTTGCCGATCACGTCGCTGACGCCGATGGTGCCGTTCACCCCGCCGCCGCCCTGGTACCGGGAGTCGTTGGAGTTGACCCGGCTGTCGCCCATCACGAACAGCCGACCCGCCGGCACCTTGACCGGCGCGAAGTCCTCCATCTTCGGCTGCCGCCCCGGCAGGTAGTAGATGTACGGCTCGTCCAGCGGCTTGCCGTCCACCACCACCCGGTTCTTCGCGTCGCAGCACTGCACGGTCTGCCCGCCGACGGCGATGACCCGCTTGACGAAGTCGCGCTCGTCGACCTGCGCCAGCCCGACGAGCGAGCCGAGCGCCTGCAGTCCTTGCACGATCGGGTTGTCGCTGTGCTCGGTGGTGAAGTCGTTGTGCGTCCACGCTTCCGGGCCGCGGAACACCACGACGTCGCCGGGCGACGGGTCGCGGAAGCGGTAGATGACCTTGTCGACCAGCACGCGGTCGTCGGTGCAGCCGGCGCAGCCGTGCAGCGTCTGCTCCATGGAGCCGGACGGGATGACGTAGACCTTGGCCAGGAAGGTCTGGATGAGGACGGTCAGCACGAGAGCGATCCCGATCAGGATGCCCGTCTCCTTGAGAAAGGAGCCGGCGCGCTTACGGCCCTTGCCGCCATCCTTCGATGGCGGCAAGGGCCGTTCCGCGTCGTCGTGCTCGTCCCGGGACTCGTCGGCGCTCACCGGGGCGATACGAGGGTTCGATCAGGAGTTGGCCGGGATCGCGTCCCGCTTCTCCTTGATCTTGGCGGCCTTGCCGCGCAGGTCACGCAGGTAGTACAGCTTGGCGCGGCGGACGTCACCGCGGGTGACGCGCTCGATCTTGGCGATGTTCGGGGAGTGCACCGGGAAGGTGCGCTCGACGCCGACGCCGAACGAGATCTTGCGCACGGTGAAGGTCTCGCGCACGCCGCCGCCCTGGCGACGGATCACGACGCCCTGGAACACCTGGACCCGCTCGCGGGAGCCCTCGATGACGCGGACGTGGACCTTCAGGGTGTCGCCCGGGCGGAAGTCCGGGATGTCGGAACGCAGCGACTGAGCGTCCAGAGCGTCCAGGGTGTTCATCGGTGGTCCGTCCTCGTCCTTCGGGTGTCTGTCGTACAACCCCCGCGAAGCGCACGGACGAACTCCACTGCCGGAATCCGGGTGCTGGTCCTGCCTGGGGGTCTGGCCCAACTGGCGCACGCCGACCTAGACGGCCGGGTGCAGCAACCTGTCCAGTGTGCCAGACGAGGTCGGCAGGCCCAAATCGGGGGTCAGGGGTGGTCCGGGTCGCGCAGGCGGTCCAGCAGCGCCCGGTCGTGCTTGTCGAGCTGGTCGTCGGCCAGTCGGTCGAGCAGCTCGGGCCGGCGCGCGAAGGTGCGCTCCAGCGCCTGGTCGCGCCGCCAGCGGTCGATCAGCTTGTGGTTGCCCGAGCGCAGCACGTCCGGCACGGCCAGGCCGCGCCAGAGCTCGGGACGGGTGTAGCTGGGGCCCTCCAGCAGCCCGTCGGAGAACGAGTCCTGCTCGGCGGACGCCGGGTTGCCCAGCACGCCGGGCAGCAGCCGGGCCACGGCCTCGACCATGACCAGCACCGCGACTTCGCCGCCGACCAGCACGTAGTCGCCGATGGAGACCTCGTCGACCTGCATCCGGCCCGCGGCGTCGTCCACGACCCGCTGGTCGATGCCCTCGTAGCGGCCGCAGGCGAAGGCCAGCCACGGCAGCCTGGCGTACTCGCGGGCCGTTTCCTGGGTGAACGGTTGGCCGGCGGGAGTGGGCACGATCAGCCGGGGCAGCGTGCCGTCGGCGTCCGGCTTGCACACGTCGTCCAGGGCCTCGCCCCAGACCTGGGGCTTCATCACCATGCCGGGACCGCCGCCGTAGGGGCTGTCGTCAACGGCCTTGTGCACGTCGTGCGTGTAGTCCCGCAGGTCGTGCACGTCGACGCTGATCAGCTTCTTGTCGATGGCCTTGCCGAGCAGCGCGGCCCGCAGCGGTTCGAGGTACTCCGGGAAGATGGTCAGCACGTCGATGCGCATCACGCGTCCAGTAGTCCCTCGGGCGGGTCCACGACCACGCGGCCGGCCGCGACGTCCACGGTCGGCACGATCTCCGTGACGAACGGCACCAGCGCCTCGCCGCCGCCGTCCCTGCGCACGGCCAGCAGGTCGCTGGCGGCGGTGTGCAGCACCTCGGCGACCACGCCGACGCGGTTGCCCTGCACGTCCACGACCTCGAGCCCTTCCAGCTCGTGGTCGTAGAACTCCTCGGGATCGTCGGACGGCGCGATCTCCGACGCGTCGACCAGCAGCAGCAGGCCACGCATCGCCTCGGCGGCGTCCCGGCCGGCGACACCCTCGAACGTCACCAGCAGCCGCCCGGTGTGAGGCCGGACGGCTGCGATGGTGACTGTTCCGGATGCGCCGTCACGCGCGCGGGTGACCAGCACGGACCCCGGCGCGAACCGCTCCTCGGGGGAGTCGGTGTGCACGTCCACGACGAGTTCGCCGCGGATGCCGTGCGGCTTGACGACCCGTCCGACGACGCGAACGTCGGGACTGCTCAACGGTCGGTGTCCACCACGTCCACGCGCACGCCGCGACCGCCGATGCCGGCCATCACGGTGCGCAGGGCGGTGGCGGTCCGACCGCCCCGGCCGATCACCTTGCCGAGGTCGTCCGGGTGGACGTGCACCTCGAGGGTGCGACCGCGGCGGGTGGTCAGCAGGTTGACCCGAACGTCGTCAGGGTGATCGACGATGCCCCGGACGAGGTGCTCGAGCGCGTCCGCGAGCAAACTCACGCCTCGCCGCCCTCGGACTTCTCCTCAGCGGCGGCCTCGTCCTTGGACTCGGCCTTCTTGGCGGACGCCTTCTTCTTCGGCGTGGTGGCCTCGGTCGTGGGCTCCTCGCCCGCGGCGGCCAGCGCGGCGTTGAACAGCGCCTGCTTGTCCGGCTTCGGCTCGGCGTGCTTGAGCGTGCCCTCGGCGCCCGGCAGGCCCTTGAACTTCTGCCAGTCGCCGGTGATCTCCAGGATGCGCTGCACCGGCTCGGTCGGCTGCGCGCCGACACCCAGCCAGTACTGCGCCCGCTCGGTGTCGACCTCGATGAAGCTGGGCTCCTGCAGCGGGTGGTACTTGCCGATCGTCTCGATCGCCTTGCCGCTACGGCGGGCGCGCGAGTCGGCGACGATGATCCGGTACTGGGGCTGGCGGATCTTGCCGAGCCGCTGCAGCTTGATCTTGACGGCCACGGGTGGTGGTACTCCTCAGGCTCTCGTTGCTCCGGGTCGAGCACGGCCGGCCGCGTGGGGACACAGCGGTCGAGCTCAGGTTTCAGGACGCCACGGCACAGCGAGAGGGACCGGCAATGGCGGACAGCCGTCCATTCTGCCAGACGAGGACGCGGGGACACCAATCGCCCCCTGCCCGAAACCTACATTCGGGGTGCCGGAGAGCGTGACTCGCCGGGGTTCACCGCCAGATGCCGAGGGACATGAGCAGGATGCCGACGGCCGGCACGAAGTTGTTGATCTGGTGGGCGACGATGCTGGCGGGCAGCCGGCCGGTGACCAGCCGGGCCCAGCCGATCGGGATGGCGATCACCAGCAGCAACGACGTGCGCAGCGGCTCGAGGTGGCTGACGGCGAAGATCGCGGTGCTCAGCACGAACGCGGCCCAGCGGCTCCAGCGCAGCCGCTCGATGGCCCCCCACAGCAGCCCGCGGTAGATCATCTCCTCGCAGGCGGGGCCGATCAGCCAGGTGTAGACGAACATCACGATGCCGAGGGCGAGCGGCAGCGGCTGGGTGTCGACCACGGAGGCCAGCGCCGAGGACGGGTCGAGCTTGCCGACCGTCCGGGCCCAGATCACGCCGGCGATGGCGGTCAGCACCAGGCCGGCGAGGCCGAGCTTGAGGCCGGCGCGCACGTCCGGCCAGCTCCAGCGCAGCCGCAGGTCGGTCACGGGACCGTTGCCGCGCAGCAGCGTCGCGAGCACGGCGACACCGGCGGCGAGCATCGTGGGCAGCGCGGTGACCACGACGATCACGATCGGCGGAATGGGCTCGTCGACACCGACCGGGCCGGCGGCCGCGGACAGGAAGACCGCGGACAGGATGAGCACCAGCTCGGCGAGCACGAACGCGCCGAAGCCCCATCTGTGGGACGGGGGTGAGTCGACCTGTGTTGTCGGTGGCGTCACCGGGCCTCCTCGGTCCGACGGCTGACGAGCGTAGTCAACGTTGGCGTCAGATCCCCGCGAGCGTGAAGATCCCCGGCAGCAGGTTGTTGGTGGCGTGCGCGACCATGCTCGCGCCGATCCGCCCGGTGACCAGCCGGGCGGCGCCGATGGCCAGGCCCTGCGCGAACAGCGACGCCAGTCGGCTCGGGTCGAGATGCAGGAAGGCGAAGACCAGGGCGGTGAGGGCGAGGATGGTCAGCCGCGGCACGCCGTAGTGCTCCAGCGCGCCCCACAGGGCGCCGCGCACGAGCAGTTCCTCCGTGATCGGGGCGCCGATCACCAGGAACGCCACGTATCCGACGAGCCACCCGTCGAGGTGGGTGCTGACCGGCGAGGCCTGCGGCGGGATGATGTGCGAGAGCAGCAGCGAGATCACCAGGCCGGCGATCACGGACACGACGCCGCAGCTCAGCCCGACCGAGAAGTCCCGGCGGTCGGGCAGGAAGCCGAAGTCCGCCCGCACGCCGCGGCCGAAGCGGCGCGAGTACCACCAGGGCACCAGGCCCAGGAACACGTTGGCGATGAACGGCAGCAGCAGGCGGGCCCCCGAACGAGGCCCGTCCGGCGCCGGCAGGAAGCCGATGAGCAGCAGCGACACCAGGTAGTACGCGGCGAAGCCGAGCAGGAACGCGGGCAGCCCCCAGGCCTGGCCGACCGGCGGATCCTGTTGTCGCTGCTCGTCCACCGGCACTCCCCAGTCGCTAGCGAACCACCCGTCCGCGCAGCATGATCATGGACGGATCACGCAGCACCCGGAGATCATCTCGTGGGTCGTCGGCGAATACCAGCAGGTCAGCGGGTGATCCCTCGGTCAGTCCCGGCCAGCCGAGCCAGGACCGGGCCGACCAGGACGCCGCGCCGAGCGCCTGTTCGCGGCTCATACCCGCCTCGTGCAGGGCGATCACCTCGTCGACGAGCCGGCCGTGCTTGATGCCGCCGCCCGCGTCGGTGCCCGCGTAGACCGGCACGCCGGCCTCCACGGCGCTACTCACGGTGTGTCGCACGCGGGCGTGCAGCTCACGCATGTGGGCGGCGTAGACCGGGTACTTGGCCGCACCGTCGGCAATGGACGGGAACAGCTCGATGTTGATCAGGGTCGGCACCAGTGCCGTGCCGCGGCGGGCCATCTCGGCGATGGTGTCATCGGTCAGCCCGGTGCCGTGCTCGATGCAGTCGATGCCGGCGTTGATCAGGCCGGGCAGCGCGTCCTCGCCGAACGTGTGCGCGGTGACCTTGACGCCGGCCGCGTGCGCGACGTCGATGGCCTCCTTGAGCACCTCGTCCGGCCACAGCGGGGCCAGGTCGCCGAGGTCGCGGTCGATCCAGTCACCGACCAGCTTCACCCAGCCGTCACCGTCGGCCGCCTGCTCGGCCACCGCGGCCGGCAGCAGCGACGGGTCCTCCAGTTCGACGCCGATGTGCCGGATGTAGCGCCGCGGCCGGGCCAGGTGACGGCCGGCGCGCACGATCCGGGGCAGGTCGAGCCGTTCCTGCAGCGACCGGGTGTCGATCGGCACGCCGCAGTCGCGGATCAACAGCGTGCCGTTGTCCCGGTCGAGCTCGGCCTGCTCGGCCGCCTCCTCCAGGGTCGTCCCGCCGGACGGGCCGAGGCCGACGTGGCAGTGCGCGTCGACCATGCCGGGCAGCAGGAAACCACCGTCCACGACGGTCTCCGCGCCCGGCACGAGCTTCGTGCGCACCCGCCCGTTGACGACCCACAGGTCGCGCTCCTCGCCGTCCGGCAGGACGACGCCGCGCAGGTGGAAGCCGGTCATTTGTCCTTGCCGAACTTGAACTTCTTCGGGTCGAAGCCGGGCGGCAGCTGGTCGAGGCCGGCCAGGCCGGGCGGCAGCTCCTGCAGGCCCGGGGGCAGGTTGGACAAGTCGGGCATGCCCCCGGGGAGACCACCCGGCAGGCCCGGGAAGCCGCCGCGCATCTTCGGCTGGGTCGGGCCGCGGTTGCCCTTGCCCTTCTTCCCCTTCTTGCCCTTGCGGCTGCCGCCACCGCCGCCGGCGAAGCCGAACCGGCCGGCCATCTGCTTCATCATCTTGCGGGCCTCGAAGAAGCGGGTGACCAGGTCGTTCACCTCGCTCACGGACACGCCGGAGCCCTTGGAGATGCGCAGCCGCCGCGAGCCGTTGATGATCTTCGGATCGGCCCGCTCGGCCGGCGTCATGCCACGGATGATGGCCTGCAGCCGGTCCAGCTTCTTCTCGTCGAAGTTGGCCAGCTGGTCCTTCATCTGGCCGGCGCCGGGCAGCATGCCCAGCAGGTTGGCGATCGGGCCCATCTTGCGGACGGCGAGCATCTGCTCGAGGAAGTCCTCCAGGGTCAGCTCGCCGGTGCCCAGCTTGGCCGCGGTCTGCTGCGCCTTCTCCTGGTCGAAGTGCTGCTCGGCCTGCTCGATCAGGGTGAGCAGGTCGCCCATGCCCAGGATCCGGCTGGCCATCCGGTCCGGGTGGAAGACGTCGAAGTCCTCCAGCTTCTCGCCGTTGGAGGCGAACAGGATCGGTTGGCCGGTCACCTCGCGCACGGACAGCGCGGCGCCGCCTCGGGCGTCGCCGTCGAGCTTGGTCAGCACGACACCGGTGAAGCCGACGCCGTCGCGGAAGGCCTCGGCGGTGGTCACCGCGTCCTGGCCGATCATCGCGTCGACCACGAACAGCACCTCGTCGGGCTGCACGGCGGCCTTGATGTCGGCGGCCTGCCGCATCAGCTCCTCGTCGATGCCCAGCCGGCCGGCGGTGTCGACGACGACGACGTCGTGCTGGGCCCGCTTGGCCTCGTCGAGGCCGGCCTTGGCCACCCGCACCGGGTCGCCGACGCCGTTGCCCGGCTCCGGCGCGAACACCGGCACGCCGGCGCGCTCACCGACGACCTGCAGCTGGGTGACGGCGTTGGGGCGCTGGAGGTCGCAGGCGACCAGCATCGGGGTGTGGCCCTGCTTGCGCAGCCAGCCCGCCAGCTTGCCGGCCAGCGTCGTCTTGCCGGCGCCCTGGAGGCCGGCGAGCATGATCACCGTGGGCGGCGTCTTGGCCAGGTTCAGCCGGCGCGTCTCGCCGCCGAGGATGCCGATCAGCTCCTCGTTGACGATCTTGACGACCTGCTGGGCCGGGTTCAGCGCCGCGGAGACCTCCGCGCCCTTGGCCCGCTCCTTGATGCCCGCGATGAACGTGCGCACCACCGGCAGCGCGACGTCCGCCTCCAGCAGGGCGATCCGGATCTCCCGGCAGGTGGCGTCGATGTCCGCGTCGGTGAGGCGTCCCTTGCCACGCAGGTTCGCCAGAACCGACGAGAGCCGGTCAGAAAGGGTGTCGAACACAGTCCGCACGACCTCGCAACTAGACGGTGGTGTTGCGTCGAGGGTAACCGGCGCGGTACCCACCAGTCTCATGAGCGCCACGATGCCGGCCGGACGGCTCAACCTCCGCACCCTCCAGTTCGCCGTGGAGGAGGTGCCCGTGCCTACCCCGGGGCGCGGCGAGGTGCTGGTGAAGGTGGAGGCCGCGGGCGTGTGCCTGTCCGACATCCACCTGATCGACGGCACGCTGCGACTGCCCGGCAACGACCTGGAGAAGGTGACGCTCGGGCACGAGGTCGCCGGCACGATCGCCGAACTGGGCGACGGGGTGCCGGACGTGTACCGCGAGGGGCAGCGGGTGCTGCTGCTGGCCGGCATGGCGTGCGGGCGGTGCGCCAACTGCGTGCGGCGTCGGCCCGGCTGCCTGCGCGGTCTCACCCGTGGCGTCGAGTTCGACGGCGGTTGGGCGCACTACACGCTGGCGCGCTTCGAAACCGTGTACGCCATCCCCGACAGCCTGCCCATCGAGCAGGCCGCGATCATCCCCGACGCCGTCTCCACTCCGTACGCGGCCATCACCCAGACCGCCGGCTTGCGCCCCGCACAGTCCGCCGGCATCTGGGGCGTCGGTGGTCTCGGCGCACACGGCGTGCAGCTGCTGCGCTTCGCCGGCGCCACGCCCGTCATCGCCGTCGACCCGCTGCCCAACGCCCGTGAACGCGCCCTCAAGCTCGGCGCCGACGTCGCCCTCGACCCCATGGCCGCCGACTTCCGGGAGCAGGTCCTCGCCGCCACCGACGGCCTCGGTCTCGACTACGCCTTCGACTTCGCCGGCGTGCCGGCCGTACGCACCCAGGCCGACAGCGTCCTCGCCCGCAACGGCGCCCTGGTGCTCGTCGGCCTGTCCGGGCAGGCCCTCACCATCCCCAACGACACCGCCTTCAGCGCCGGACGGCACCGCGTGCTCGGCCACTACGGCGGCCTGCCCGTGCACCTGGAGGAGCTCATCAAGCTCGCCGGCCACGGCCGGCTGGACTTCTCCGGCTCCATCAGCGGCCACTTCAAGTTCGAGGACGCCGCCGAGGCCGTACGCCAGCTCGCCGAGAAGGTCAACGACCCCATCCGCCTGGTGCTGACGCCCGACGGGGTGTAGAGAACAAAGGCGTGCCCCATGGGGGATTCCGAGCTCTGATCGGCGACGAGGAGTGGGCCGCGCTCTTGGCGGCGGGTCATCCCCGTCAGTATCCACGCGGCTCCGAACTCATGCGGCAGGGCTATTCCGGTGGCTACTTGCTCGCGCTGACCGGTGGCCGGGTGCAGGTGCTGCGTTCGGAGCAAGGCGGCGAGCAACGCCTGCTCGTGGCGCTGCGCGCGGCCGGCGACCTGGTCGGGGAGATGGCTGCGCACGGTGGCGGTGGCGTGCGCAGCGCATCGGTCGTCGCCCTTGACGACTGCTACGCGCATTACCTGACCGTGGAGGCGTTCGACCGGCTGCCCGCGGCCCGGAAGCTCACCGACTACGTCGTGCTCAAGCTGTCCGAAAGCGTGCCGTTCCGGGTACAGCTGGTGCACTTCAAGCCGCCACAGCGAATCGCACGGCTGCTGGCCGAACTCGTCATGCTCGCCGGGCCCGAGCTGGCCGATCCCATGCTGATCCCGTTGTCACAGGAGCAGATCGCGACGGCGCTCGGCGTGGCACGCAGCTCGGTCAGCTCGTTCGTCGCCGACCTGCGGCGCGAAGGCGTGCTCGGGCCGGGACCACGACTGACCGTCGCCGATCCCGAACGGCTGCTGCGGTACACCTCCGAACGAGTGTGATCCCTATCACCGCGTAACTGTCCGTCGACGGACAACGACGCCTCCTGGCGTGGTCGAGGCTCAACGCCAACCTCGTCCGAACAGGAGGATGTCGATGCCACACCGGAGTTTGCCGCCCTACCGCGCGATGCTCGTCGTCGATCTCAAGGACTTCAGCGGCGTGCCCGCCGCCGAACAGGGCGTGATCGGCGGCCGGATCCCCGAGCTGTTGCGCGACACGTTCCAGCGCATGGGCCACGGCTACCTGTGGGCCGAGGCCAAGTTCACCGACCACACGGGTGACGGTTACGCGATGGGCTTCCGCACCAAGCATCTGCCGGTGCTGGTCGATGGATTTTCCTCGACGCTGCAACAGGAGCTCGCCGACGTGGGCAGGCGGACCGGTGCACCGCAACGGATGCGGGTGAGCCTCAGTGTCGGCCCACTGACCGATGACGCGGGCCCACGGATCCGGGACGGCCAGGGGGCGGCCCGGATCGAGACCCACCGACTGCTGGACTCCGCGCCCGTACGCGACCTGCTCGCCCGATCCAACCCGCAGGTCACGCTGGTGGCCACGATCATCTCGGCCCGGGTGTACGAGGACGTCGTCGCCGGCGGGTACTCCGAACTGCGCGAAGACCAGTTCGTCGAGGCGCCGGTCAAGGTGAAGTCCTACGAGGGCAGCGCGTACCTGCATGTGCCGCTGCCGTCGGGCGACCTGCTGGCGAACGGGTTCACGCTGCCCGAGCCGCCCCAGGTCGCCGAGCACGCAACCGAGCCGGCGGAACCGGCGTCGGTGCAAATCCGTGACATCAGTGGCAACCGGGGCACGGTGATCGGCAGCAACCAGGGACCCGTGCAGACCGGCGACGGCGTCCAGGTCAATGGCTCAACCGTGCACGGAACAGTCATGCGCGACAAGAGGAGTGGGCGCAAATGACCTCGCGGTTCGAGCTGAACGACATCGACCACAACTCGGGAACCGTGATCGGCGCCAGCGAGGGCCCTGTGCTGACGGGCAGCGGTGCGCAGGTCACCAACAGCGAGGTCGATCAGCTGTCCGCGGACCAGGTGGCGGGCGACAAGTTCACCGCCGACACCATGCTGGTCCTGCAGATCGCCGGCCAAGAGGCCGGTCGTCGTGTTCGTGCCATGCAGTGGTTCTCGACGCGCAGGCTCTCCGCGCTCGCCGCGTGCTTCGTCGAGCCGGACGGATTCGTTCAGGCACAGGCGGTTCTCGCCGAGAAGCAGTCGGTGTTGATCGCCGGGCCGGCCGGCGCCGGCCGGCTGACCGCCGCCGCGATGCTCCTGCACCGCGTCGGCGGTGCGAGCCGGATCAGGCAGGTCGACATCGACCTCGGCGACGAGGGCCAGCCCGTGCTCGACACGGACCAGGTGCGTCAGGGCGAGTCGTTGCTGCTCGACCTGTCCACAGTGGACCTTCCTGACTACCTGAGGGCGATCCGGGAACTGGGCGCGCTGGTGGACCGCGTCGCCGAGGTCGGCAGCCTGCTGGCCGTGGTGCTGCCGGACTACGAGCGTCAGGTGCCCAGCTCGAATCTGCGCGGGCTTCGGGTCGAGCTCCTGCTGACGCCGAGACTGGCCCGCGACGTCTTCGAGTTCCACCTGAAGGCGCGCGGCGTGTCGCCGGGCGGCTCGAACCCGTTGCTGACGGCGATGTTCGACCATCCGCGAGCCGGCGAGCTGGCTGAACTTGCCCACCTCGTCGCGGAGTCCATGGCCACGACCGGCGGCTGGGACGAGTCGCTCGTAGTCGCGCTCGGCGCGCTGTCCAACTGGTCGGCCGAGCTGACCGAGACGTTCGCCGAGCACCCCGATGCCGCGTGGCGCAGCCTGCTGCTGTCCGCGGCGTTGCTGTCCGGCTGCCCGTCGGACGCGGTGTTCGAGGCGGATCGGGAGCTGGCCAGGCTGCTGGAGTTCCCGGACGTCGAGGAGCACCCGTTCGCACGGCCAGGGCTCACCGAGCGGCTGGCCGACATCGGCGCCGAGATCGTCGACGGCCGGGTGCGGTTCTCCCGACCGCGCTACGCGGATGCGGTGCTGAACCACGTGTGGCGGAACTTCCCCGGGTTACGGTCGATGCTGGCCCGCTGGATCGAGCAGTTGCCGCGACTGGCCAGGACGAGCTTGGTCGACGGCGATCGGACCGTGCTCGCCGACCGGTTCACCACGTTGTCACTGCGGCACGGCATGGTGAACGACCTCCTGCAGGCCGCGCGGGGCTGGGCCAGCGTCGGCGACAACAGGACCACCGCGCTCGCGGTGCAGGTGCTGGGCACTGCTGTGCTGGATCCCGCCTCGGGATGGCAGTTCCGGCGAAGGGTCTATGCCTGGGCACGAGACGGATCGGTTTCGCCGCGGTTGGCCGGCGTGGTCATGTCCGTGTGCGAGAACGTGCTCGGACCGGCCTATCCCGAGGCCGCCATGGTTCGGCTGCACCATCTGACCCGACACCGCGACGAGACCATCGGATTGGCGGCGGTCGAGGCACTGCTGCGGCTGGTGTCGGGTCCCCAGACCCGGTCGTGGCTGCTCGGACGGGTGGTGGCCAGGCTCGACAACGGCGAACCCGGCCGCGACGTCGAGTTGTTCGGCCGGCTCGTCGACCCGACACTGCCGTACGGCGCGACGGAGCTCGACCTGATCAGGGTTGGTTGGCGTGGGGCGCTGGCCCGGCCGGAGAGCGTCCCGTTGCTATGGGCGTGGCTGTCCGCCTCCACCGAGATCGGGCTGGACCTGCTGGTCAGTGCCTGCGACGGGCGAACCGCTCTGCTCGGCCGGCTGCGGGCGGCCGCCGTGGCGTGGGTCGCCGAGGACCCGGCTTCTCGACGCCAGGCCGGGCTACTGCTCGACACCAAGATCGATTCTGCGATGGGCCTGGCGCGTCCGGCGTCGGGCAGGGAGGAATGACCCCATGGCCCGCGGTTTCTTCGCCAAGTTCCTGGCCACGGCCGAGCCGTACGTCATGCCGCCCACATGGCAGGGCCGCATCGAGAACGTGCCGGTGCGCAGTGCGACCCAGGATTACCACTTCTGGTTCTCCTGCACGGTGCTGCACCAGCTGACCCACCCCGGCGCACAAGCCCATCCCGCGCCGCTGGAAGCCGCCAAGCACGGAATCCTCCGACAGGTCATGCCGGTCGCGGCAGCCGTGGAACTGACTGGGGGTGCGGCGTTGCAGGCTCAGCTGGCGACACAATTGGGCGTGCCCTGCCACGAGTTGAACGGTCAACTCCGCGTGTGGGCGACAGATGTTGTCGTCAGCGTCGACGACGCGGATCTGCAAGCCGTCCACCAGCGGCACGACCTGCAGCGCAAGCTGCAGGTGTGGCAACACGAGAAGGAGATGGAGCGGCGGGAGTGCGAGTTCACCGCCGAGATGCTCACCGATCCCAACCGCGCGGTCGCATGGTGGTTATCGCGCAATCCGCAGCAGGTGGCGCAGGCCGTGGGCATGATCGAGCCGATCGCCCGGCTCAGCGCGGCGATCCACGGCCCCGCCGAGGCGCCGGCGGAGGTTTCTGCGGAGGATCAGCTGCTGGCGGCCGCCGAGCAGTTGTTCGCCGAGCTCGACGAGTGGAACCGCCCGCTGCTCGGCGACCAGCTGGCGAAGACGCTGGCCACCTTCGGCCACGCCGACCTCGCCGCCCGCCTTCGCGACCGCCTCGACGCCCAGGGGCTGGCGACCTGACCTGGGTGAAAGGACCATTGCTGACGTTGAACGACAGGAATGGTCCTTTCCGAGCATCAGGGGGTTGGCCGGACGGCGTCAGCCCCTGGCGGCGGTGAGGACGGCGCGTTCGATGGCGCGGCGGCGGGCGGGGTCCAACTGCTCGCCGTCCTGGGGGACGAGGCAGAAGGAGTCGACGACGGTGCCGCCGAGGGTGGCGACCTTGGCCCACCGGACGTCCAGCTTGTTGCCTTCGAGGGTGGCGGCTACGCCATGGAGCAGGCCGATGCGGTCGGCGGCGCGGAGTTCCAGGACGATGGCGCCGGAGGCCTCGTCGTCGAACCAGAGGACACGAGGGGGCGGCGCGTCGGCGGGAGGGCCGCCGTAGTCGCGTTCCTTGGCGGTGAGGCGTTCGCCGAGGGGAAGCTCGCCGGCGATGGCCCGGGTGAGTTGCTCGCGGACGAGACCGGGGTCGGGGAGGGAGCCGAAGCGCGGCGACACGGAGAAGACGTCGACGGCGACGTCGGAGTGGCTGCGCAGGGCGGCGGAATGGACCTCCAGGGAGTTCAAGGCAAGCACGCCGGCGGCCCGCGACAGAAGGCCGGGGCGGTCGGGGGCGACGACGGTGACGGTGGCGGACTGACCGTCCTCGGTGATGAGCACATCGGGCTTGCCGGACAGGGAAACCTTCTGGGCCAGGGCTTGCTGCGAAGCGTCGAGGGGCTCGGGACGCGGCGAGGGCTCGCCGGCCATGGCGGAGCGGCAGCGCCGAACCAGGTCGGCGATGAGCCCGGCCTTCCAGTCGGTCCACACGCCGGGACCGGTGGCGAGGGAATCGGCCTCGGCCAGGGCGTGCAGGATCTCCAGCAGAGCGGGATCGCCGCCGAGGGTCTCGACGACCCGGGCGACGGTGGCCTCGTCCTCGACGTCACGACGGGTCGCGGTGTGCGGCAACAACAAGTGGTGCCGAACGGCCGACGACAGAAGCCGGACGTCGTCGGGCCACAGGCCGAGGCGCTCACCGATCTGGGTGGCCAGGGCGGCACCGACCTCGGAGTGGTCGGCGTCCCGCCCCTTGCCGATGTCGTGGAGCAAAGCCGCCAGCAGCAGGAGATCCGGCCGGGAGACGGTGGTGGCGAGCCGGGCGGCCTGGGCGGTGGCCTGCACGAGGTGCCGGTCGACGGTCCACGTGTGGGCGAGGTCCCGCGGCGGCAGGTCCCGAACGGCGCCCCACTCCGGGAAAAGCCGGCCCCACAAGCCGGTTCGGTCGTACGCCTCGACGACGTCGATCAGCCCGGGACCGGTGCCCAGCAGCTCGAACAACTCGTCCCGGGCCTCTCGCGGCCACGGCTTGCGCAGCTCCGGCGAGGAGTCGGCGAGCCGGGTCAAGGTTCCCGGAGCGATAGGACTGTTGGTACGGGCGGCAGCCCCGGCGACGCGGAGCAGCAGCCCGGCGTCACGGCTGGGCACGGCGTCCCGGGCCAACGCGACTTCGTTGCCGTGCAGGACAACGCCGTCGTCCAACGGCCGCCTTGCCGGGCCACGCCGCAACGCCGACCGCCCGAACGCGCCGATTCCCTTACGGGGCGCGGCCGCCCGGGCGGATCGCAGGGCTACGTCGACGGCGTAGACGACGGTCCGCCCGGCCGAGGACAAGGCGCGGGCGAGACCGAAACGATCGCCCATGGACAGCGCGGCGGCGACCTCGTCGCCCTCCTGGGCATGCAGCACGTCCCGCGGCTTTCCACTGGCACGCCGCAATTCCGTACGCACGTCGAGCAGCAACTCCCGTGCCTGCTCGACGTCCGCGCCGGGACGGTCGATCACCTGCGCGACGGCCAGGGCGTCCACGAGCTGCACGTCCCGCAACCCGCCGCGCCCGTGCTTGATGTCCGGCTCGACCCGGTGCGCCACCTCGCCCGACGCCGTCCACCGGCGCTTGGCCTGGTCGGCGAGCTCGTCGAGGCGGTCCCGGATGCCGGCCCGCCACTGCTGCCGGGCCGAGTTGATCAGCCGCTCGGCGACCTCCTGGTCACCGGCCAGGAACCGGGCCTCCAGCAGCCCCAGAGCCACCCGCAGGTCGCTGCCGGCGACGCGCAGCGCCTCGCCGACGGTCCGCACCGAGTGGTCCAGCCCGATGCCGGAGTTCCACAGCGGGTACCACAGCTTCTCGGCGACGGAGTCGATGTCCTTGCGTCCATTGTGGACGAGAACGAGGTCGAGGTCCGAGCCCGGGACGAATTCCCGCCGCCCCAACGCGCCGACGGCCACCAGCGCGGCCCCACCGCCCACGCCAGCGGCGCCGGCGTGGGCGGTGAGCCAGAACTCGTGCAGGTCGACCAACGCTTCACGGAGCGCCTCGGCCGGTAGTCGGCGGTGACCCGGTGCGGGCTTGAGCAGGAGATCCCTGGCCCGCACCAGGTCATCGGCCGTGACAGCCCCCAGATCGGTCATGCCACGCCTTTCACAATGCGTCGTTGCCGCGTTCCCCGGTCCGCACCCTCACGACGGTTTCCACCGGCACGACCCAGACCTTGCCGTCGCCGATCTTGCCGGTGCGGGCCGCCTCGACCACGGCGTCCACCACCTTGTCCGCGGTCAGGTCGTCGACGAGCACCTCGACCCGCAGCTTCGGCACGAAGTCCACGGCGTACTCGGCGCCGCGGTAGACCTCGGTGTGGCCCTTCTGCCGGCCGAAGCCCTGCACCTCGCTGACCGTCATGCCCAGCACGCCCAGCCGCTCCAGCGACGCCTTCACGTCGTCCAGCACGAACGGCTTGATGATCGCGGTCACCAGCTTCATGACTTGCTTCCCTCCAGGACAGTGCTGACGCCCGACACCTTGCCCGCGATCCGGCCGCCGCCCGTGATGCCGCCGAACTCGTAGGCGGTCTCCGCGTGCTCGCTCTCGTCGATGCCGGTGACCTCGGCCTCGGCGTCGACCCGGAACCCGATCGTCTTCTTGATGATCCAGCCGAGGATGAAGGTGATCACGAACGAGTACGCCAGCACGGAGAACGCGCCGATGGCCTGCTTGCCCAACTGGGTGAAACCGCCGCCGTAGAACAGGCCGTCGGCCCCGGCGGAGTTGACGCTGGTGGTGCCGAAGAAGCCGATCAGCAGCGTGCCGACGATGCCGCCGACCAGGTGCACGCCGACCACGTCGAGGGAGTCGTCGAAGCCGAGCCGGAACTTCAGGCCGACGGCCAGCGCGCAGACCACGCCGGCGATCAGGCCGATGGCGGCCGCGCCGAGCGGGTTGACGAAGGCACAGGCGGGGGTGATGGCGACCAGGCCGGCGACCGCGCCGGAGGCCGCGCCGAGGGTGGTGGGCTTGCCGTCGCGGACCTGCTCGGTGATCAGCCAGCCGAGCACGGCGGCGGCGGTGGCCACGGTGGTCGTGGTGAACGCGACGGAGGCGAGGTCGCTCGCCGCCAGCGCGGAGCCGGCGTTGAAGCCGTACCAGCCGAACCACAGCAGGCTGGCGCCCAGCAGCACGAACGGCACGTTGTGGGGACGCATCGGCTCCTTCGGCCAGCCCTTGCGGCGGCCGAGAACCAGGGCCAGCGCGAGACCGGCGGCGCCGGCGTTGATGTGGACCGCGGTGCCACCGGCGAAGTCGAGGGCCTTGATCCGGTTGGCCAGCCAGCCGCCGAGGGTGGAGCCGTCGGCGGAGTCGAAGGCGAACACCCAGTGCGCCACCGGGAAGTAGACGACGGTGACCCAGACGATCAGGAAGATCACCCAGGACCAGAACTTGGTGCGGTCGGCGATGGCGCCGGAGATCAGCGCCGGAGTGATCACCGCGAACATCAGCTGGAACATGACGAACGCCAGCACCGGGATCTGATGGTCCTTCGGCCCGGTCAGCTGGCCGACGGTGCCGGCGAGCCCGGCGCTGTCGAAGTTGCCGACCAGTCCGGCGAACGCGTCGTTGCCGAACGCCTCGCTGTAGCCGTACAGCATCCACAGCACGGTGACCACGGCGAGCGCGATGAAGTTCAGCATGAGCATGTTCAGCACGCTCTTGGAGCGGACCATGCCGCCGTAGAAGAACGCGAGTCCCGGTGTCATCAGCATGACCAGCGCGGCGCTGGCCAACACCCAGGCGGTGTCTCCTGTGTTCACATCGTCCTCCCATGCGGGCGCCAGTTGCACGGAAGCTTCGTCAGCGGCTGTTTCACCGGCCTTCGCGCCATGTTTCGCGGGCGTGAACTGTCGGCGGTCCGGTGTTAACAGGGCATTTCCGCCGCGCTACCCGTCCGATTTCGGTGACGTTCCGTCAACGGGTGGCATGCTGTGCGTCGCCCGATCCAGTGGCGGTCTCAGGCCGTGACCGACTCGGTCGGAGCACCTCGCACCGCACGGTGGCGACGGGTGATCATCGTGACGACGCCGAGCACCAGCACGTTCGCGACCAGGGCGACAACGCCGGTGTTCAGGTCCTTGAGCGGCTGCGGCAGCCACGGCGCCAGCCCCGCCAGCGTCGCCCCACTGACGGTGAACGCCGCGACGATCGCCACGCCGACCACGATGCCCGCGGCCGCGCCGACCGTGTTGACCACACGGCGGCGGCACAGGCTGAGCACCATCGCCGGGAACAGCTGCGTAACCAGCGAATAGCCCATCAGCAGCAGCGAGACGATGGTGTCGCCGCCGTTGAACGTGAAGTACAGCGCGACCACGGCGACGACCGGCACGAGGATCTTGGCCAGCACACCGACCTGCCGGTCGGAGGTCGCCGGCCGGGCCACCCGGTAGACGTTCTTGGCCAGCATCGTCGCCGCCGTCATCAGGATCAGCGAGCCCGGCACCAAGGCGGTCAGCACGCCGGCGCCGCCGACGACGCCCACGAACCACGGGTCGAACGTCTTGGTGGTGATCCGCAGCAGCGACAGGTCGCCGTCGCTGCCCTTCAGGCCGGGCACCACCAGCACGGCGGCGAAGCCGGCGAAGAACACGAACAGCAGGATCAGCTGGTACAGCGGCAGCACGACCGCGTTGCGGCGGAACACCCGCTCGTCGCGGGCGGTGTAGACGGCGCTGAAGGAATGCGGCCACATGTAGAAGCCGAAGGCCGACAGCAACACCGTGGACACGAACCAACTGGGGCTCATGCCCTTGGCCGGCAGTGTGAGGAAGCCCGGCTTGGCGGCGTCGATCGCGTGGAACATCGCCCCGAAGCCGCCGAAGTAGTGCAGCGGCAGATAGATCCCCAGGAACACGACGACCACCAGGATCATCACGTCCTTGAGCGCCGCCGTCCACGCCGACCCCCGCACGCCGGAGATCGTCACGTACGCCGCGAGCACCACCGTGCCGGCGATGATCGAGACCGCGTACGGGATCCGGCCGCCGGAGGTCTCGGAGACGATGATGCCCAGGCCCTTGAGCTGCAGCACCAGGTACGGCACCAGCGCCACCACGCCGACCAGCGACACCAGCACGCCCAGCGCCGGGCTGTCGAACTTGGCGGTGAAGAAGTCGGCCTGGGACAGCAGTTCCTTGCGCTTGGCGTACCGCCACAGCGCCGGCAGCAGCCAGTACGACATGACAAACGCCAACGAGCCGTAGCAGAGGATGTAGAAGGCGGGGCCGCCCTTGCCGTAGGCCCAGCCGGAGCCGCCGAGGAAGGTGAAGGTCGTGTAGATCTCGCCGGCCATCAGCAGGAACACGAAGATCGAGCCGAAGCCGCGACCGCCGACGCTCCACTGCTCCAGGTTCATGTCCCGGCCGCGACGGGCGCGCACCGCCAGCACGACCGCGACCAGCACGGTGGCCGCGACCACCAGCAGCGCGGTCACTCGCCGCTCCGGTTCGCCGGGTCGAGCTTGTAGATCACGGCCAGGATGACGGAGGTCAGCACGACCCAGGCGAGCATCCAGAACAGGATGAACGGCAGGCCGAGCACGTACGGCTCGGTCCGGTCGGCGAACCAGGCGCCGCCGAGCATCCCCAGCACCGGCAGCACGCCCAGCAGGTGGCGCAGTCGCATGGAGCCTCCCCGCGGCCCGGCTCATTCCACGATACGGAACCCGACGTCCAGGTTTGGGGAGAATCCAACGTTGCACCCCGACGGTGTGTCAAGACCCGCCCACGCCCCGTCACCGGCCCGAAACGCGCCCGCCCCGAAGCTGGGAACGGACCATTCCCAAACTCCGAGTAGAGGAACGGTCCGTTCCGAACGGCAAAACGGGAAGTCCGGTCAGCCGAGCAGGGCGTCGACGAAGGCGGCCGGCTCGAACGGGGCCAGGTCGTCGGGGCCCTCGCCGAGGCCGACGAGCTTGACCGGGACGCCGAGTTCCCGCTGCACCTGGAACACGATGCCGCCCTTGGCGGTGCCGTCGAGCTTGGTCAGCACGACACCCGTCACGTCGACGACCTCGCCGAACACCCGGGCCTGGGTGAGGCCGTTCTGGCCGGTGGTGGCGTCCAGCACGAGCAGCACCTCGTCGACGAGGGCCTGCTTCTCCACCACCCGCTTGACCTTGCCCAGCTCGTCCATCAGGCCGGTCTTGGTGTGCAGCCGGCCGGCGGTGTCCACCAGCACGGCGTCGACCTTCGAGTCCACGCCCTGCTTGACGGCGTCGAACGCGACGGCGGCGGGGTCGGCGCCCTCGCGACCGCGCACGATCTCGGCGCCGACGCGGGAACCCCAGGTGGCCAACTGCTCGGCCGCGGCGGCACGGAAGGTGTCGGCGGCGCCGAGCAGCACGGTCCGGCCGTCGGCGACGAGCACGCGGGCGAGCTTGCCGGTGGTGGTGGTCTTGCCGGTGCCGTTGACGCCGACGACCAGCAGCACGGCCGGCCGGCCGTCGTTGGGCAGCGCCCGCACGGACCGTTCCATGTCGGGGTGCAGCGCCTCGATCAGCACCTCACGCAGCAGCGCCCGCGCGTGGTCGGCGTCGCGCACGCCCTGCGACACGATCTTCGTCCGCAGCGAGCCGACGATCTCCGCGGCGGTGGCCGCGCCCAGGTCGGCCATCAGCAGCTGGTCCTCGATCGACTCCCACGAGTCCTCGTCGAGGTCGCCGGCGCCGAGCAGGCCGAGCAGGCTCTTGCCGAACATCGTCTGCGAGCGGGCCAGCCGGCCGCGCAGCCGCTGCATCCGACCCTCGGTCGGCGCGATCTCGTCGAGCTCGGGCTCGGGTTCGGCCTCGACGACGGGTTCCGGCTCCGCCACGGGCGCCGGTTCGACAACGGGTTCGGGCAGGTCGACGTCGACGAGCGTGCGGCGCTCGGAGTCACGGGGCACGGCGGCGTCGTCGCCGACGCCGGGCTGGCCGTCGACCTCGGTGCGGTCGGCGACCGGATGTTCGACGGGTTCGGCGGTGGCCGTGCCACCGCCTGTGGACAGGTTGAAGCCGCCACCGGCCTGGTAGCCGGTCCGGGGCTTCTCCAGCTCCTCCTTCTTCGACATGCTGATCCGGCGGCGCCGGGCGAGCACCAGCCCGACCACCAGGGCGACGAGCAGCACCGCCAGGACGACGATGCCGATCACGAGCAGCGAGGTGGAGTCCAACACCGTCCCATCCTCGCATCCCGACCCTTGTCAACATCTAACGCATCGGCGCTCGATTTGGTAAGAAACGTGCATGAAGGTGCTCGGCCTGATTTCCGGCACGTCGATGGACGGCATCGACGTGGCCGTGGCCGATCTGCGCCTGGCCGATGACACCGTCGAGCTGACGCCGCTGCACGCCGACGCCGTCCCCTATCCCGAACACGTGCACGCCGACCTGCTCGCCGCGCTGCCGCCGCGTGACTGCACCGCCGCGAAGATGTGTCAGCTGGACACCTGGGTCGGGCAGGCCTTCGCGGACGCCGCATCGCAAGCGCTTGCCCGCTACCCGGACCTGGACCTTGTCGCCTCGCTCGGCCAGACCATCTATCACTGGGTCGACGGCGACCGCTGCCTCGGCACGCTGCAGCTCGGCCAGCCGGCGTGGATCGCCGAGGCGACGGGGCTGCCGACGGTCGCCGACATCCGGGCCCGTGACGTCGCCCGCGGCGGTCATGGTGCGCCGCTGGCCGCGATCCTCGACGCGCTCTGGCTCGGCGGCCGTGACGACCGCACCTGGGTCGCCCTGAACATCGGCGGCATCGCCAACGTCACCGTGGTCGCGCCGGGCCGCGAGCCGATCGCGTACGACACCGGTCCGGGCAACGCGCTGCTGGATCTTGTCGCCCGCCGGGTCGGCCTCCAGCGGGACGAGGACGGCGAGCTGGCCGCCGGCGGGACCGTGCAAGAAGACCTGCTGAAGCTCCTGCTGCGAGAGCCGTACTACGCGCGGCCGGCGCCGAAGTCGACCGGCAAGGAGCTGTTCCACGTCGGCTACCTCGACGGCACCGAGCACCGGGCCGTCGAGGACGTGATGGCCACGCTGGTCGAGCTGACCGCGATCACGGTCGCCGACGCGTGCCGCAAGCACGGCGCGGACGTGGTCGTCGCCTCCGGCGGCGGCGTGCGCAATCCGACGCTGATGCGGGCCCTCGCCAGCCGCCTCGCGCCGGCGGAACTGTGTGTGAGCGACGACTTCGGCCTGCCGAGCGACGCCAAGGAGGGCTACCTGACGGCGCTGCTCGGCTTCCTGACCTGGCAGGGCGTGCCGGCCAACGGCTGCCTGCTCGGCTCCGTGACACCCGGCCGCGGGCCGCTGCGCCCGCCGCCACCGCCCGAGGTTCCCGTGTCGAAGCTGCGTGTAGTGGAGGCGCCCGATGCATCCGGCTGACCTGGTCATCATCGTGCTGTACCTGCTCGCCATGCCGGTCATCGGCCTGCTGCTGCGCGGCAAGCAGCGCACCGGCGCGGACTACTTCGTCGGCGGCCGGAACCTGCCGTGGTGGGCGGTGTGCCTGTCGGTGGTGGCGACCGAGACCTCGACGCTGACGGTGATCAGCACGCCGGGCCTGGTGTGGGGCACCGGTTTCACCTACCTGCAGCTGGCGCTGGGCTACATCATCGGCCGCATCCTGGTGTCGCTGATCCTGCTTCCCCGCTACTTCAAGGGAAATCTGGTCACCGCGTACGCGTTCCTGGGCGAGCGCTTCGGCAACGCGGCGCAGGGCGTCGCGTCGCTGGCGTTCGTCGTGACGCGGCTGCTGGCGGAAGGCGTGCGGCTGTTCGCCGGCGCGATCCCGATCCAGGCAATCCTGGCCAGTTACGGGATTCACACTGCCTACTGGCACATCGTGCTGGGTCTGACCGTGCTCACCGTGATCTACACGTACGTCGGCGGCGTGCGGTCCGTGGTCTGGGTGGACGTGGTGCAGCTGGCGCTCTACCTCGGCGGTGCGTTGGTGGCGGTCGGCGTGCTGGCCAGCCGCCTGCCCGGCAACTGGTTGTCGATCGCCGCGGCCGGGAACCGCCTCCAGTTCTTCGACTTCACGTCGAACCCGCTGTTCAGCCAGTACGCGTTCGTGACGGCGATCGTCGGCGGCGCGGTGTTCGCGATGGCCTCGCACGGCACGGATCAGCTGATCGTGCAACGACTGCTGGCCACCCGCAGCCTCCGCGACGGGCAGAAGGCGCTGATCGGCAGCGGCATCATCGTGTTCATCCAGTTCGGACTGTTCCTGCTCGTCGGCGCCGGTCTGTGGGTGCTGTACCGCGGCGCGACACCGGCCTCCCTGGGGCTGACCAACACCGACGGCTTCTTCTCCAAGTTCATCGTCGAGGACCTGCCGGTCGGCGTGGCCGGCCTGCTGATCGCCGGCATCCTGGCCTCCACCATGGGCGCGCTGGCGTCCGCGCTGAACGCGCTGTCCACGTCGACGGTCAGCGACCTGTACCTGAGGTTCCGGAAACAGCCGCTGCCGGACGACTCCGCGCTGCGGCACGGGCGGGTCTGGACACTGGTGTGGGCGGCGGTGTTCGTGGTGTTCGGCTCGATGTTCTCCAGCACGAAGGGCCCGGTCATCGAGCTCGGGCTGGGCATCACCGGCTACACCTACGGCGCGCTGCTCGGCTCGTTCGCGCTCGGGCTGCTGGTCAAGCGGGCCAGCCAGGCCGACGCGGTGGTGGCCTTCCTGGTCACCGTCGCGGCCATGGCGGTCATCGTGTCGCTGAAGTTCTCCGTCAGCGGCAAGTCGGTCGGGCTGGCCTTCCCCTGGTACACGCTGACCGGCATGATCATCACGCTGATCGTCGGCGGTCTGCTGTCGCTACGGCACCGGGCTCCGGTGCTCGCCGAGACGGTCGGCTGACCACCCAGCCCAGCGCGGCGGCCACGACCTGCATGACGCCGACCACGGCGATCACGCCGACCGGGCTGAGCACCGTCCGCAGCGGGCCGACCAACGCGGCACCGAGCGCGTAGGCGCCGATCTTCAGGCTGGCGCCGGTCGCGCCGACCTGGCTGAGCAGCTCCGGCGGACTGTACCGCTGGCGCGCGGCCAGCAGCGCCGGGAACTGCGGGCCGAGGGCCAGGCCGGCGACCAGGGCCAGCGCCAGCAACACCGGGAACGTGCCGGCGAGCGACCAGGTAGACAGCGCGACGCCGTAGCCGGCCAGCGAGACCAGCACGGTCCACCACCGCCCCTGGAGCCGGATCAACGCGACATTTGTGATGACACAGCCGATTTCGACGGCAGTGAGGACAAAGCCGGACGAGTCCTCGCCGACGCCCAGCTGGTCGGTGCGTTCGGTCAGCGGCACGATCAGCAGCCCCATCGCGCCCCAGCCGAGAACGGTCGCCAGCGTGACGGCGCGCAGCTTCGGCGTGCGGACCATGTGCCGCAGCCCGGTCAACACCGGCTGACGGCCGTGCGGGCTGGGTGGCACCGGCGCGATGAACGCCAGCGCGACGACGCTGCCGATGGCGGCGGCCGCGATGGCCAGCACCGACCCCGTCGGCGTGATCAGCTTGGCCAGCAGGCCGGCAACCGCGGGCCCGGCCATGGCCGCCGCGCTGAACGACAGCGAGTCCAGGGAATTCGCCCGGGTCAACCGGGCCGGGCCGGCGAGCCCCGGCACCATCGCGGAGAAGCCCGCACTGGTCATCGGCAGCGCCAGGCCCGCCAGGGCGGCCAGCGGCGGCGCGGCCCAACCCGGCGTGACGACGATGCCGACCATGGCGGCCGCGAGCGCGAACTGGTTGGACGCCAACGCGGCCCGGCGGTAGCGGGTGCCGTCCAACCAGGACCCGAGCAGCGGACCGGTGAGCATGGACGGCAGTGCGTAGGCGGAGAGCGTGATACCGGTCAGCGCGGGGTCGATGCCGCGGGTGAGCAGGTAGACCGCGAGGGCGGTGCCGACCATCTCGTCGCCGAGGCGGGCCAGCGTGGCCGCCGTGTAGTACGCCCTCACGGTGTCTGTGTACTGCTCACGACACAGTTGCGGCCAGCGCTTTTCGCCCGGTACAGCGCGGTGTCCGCGGCGAGCAGCAGCTTCTCCAGGGTGTCGCCGGCGCGCGGGTGCACGGCGATGCCGATGGACACGGTCAGGCCGTCGACCTCGGCGTCCGTGCCGTCCAGCGGGACGGAGACCACCAGGTCGGCGATGGCGCCGCGGATCCGCTCGCCGACGGTGAGCGAGCCCGGCTCGGAGGTGCCGGGCAGCAGGATGGCGAACTCCTCGCCGCCGAAGCGGCCGACCACGTCGTAGTCGCGGACCTGCCCGCGCAGGGTGTCGGCGACCGCCCTGAGCACCACGTCGCCGGCCACGTGCCCGTAGGTGTCGTTCACCCGTTTGAAGTAGTCGAGGTCGACCATCAGTACGCCGAAGGTTCTATTCTCGCGTATCGCTCTGGAGTATTCACGTTGTGCGGAATCATGCCATGCAAGTGCATTGAGCAATCCCGTTTTATCGTCGGTGCTCGCCGCGACTTCCAACTGCTTCACGAGGACACTTCTGTGCAACATCAACAACGGCGGCAGCACGAGGAGCACGAGCACGGGTTGGTAGACCAATGCGAGGGCGGCCAGACCACCGAGACACAGCGTTACCGTTTCGAGTGCGTTGTCGCTCCAGGTGCCGAACAGCGCCTGTCTCGACCGTTTCCGGCCGTACAGGAAAATACCGGTCGCGGCCAAGCAGGCGTTGACCAATTCGAACACCAGAGCGGCTGTCAGCACGATCGCCGCGGCCTGCCAGGTGGACGGCGTGCCGGCGTCCAGCGAGCCGAGACCGGTCACGCGCAGCACCGACGAGGCGGCGAAACACGACAGCAGCGCCCACGCCGTGCTCACCGCGACCCGGTGCGGCGGCCGGGCGCGAACGTGCCGCCAGACCCGGATCCACAGGTGGAGATACAGAAGCGCGGCGAGCAGCGACACCATCGCCGGGGTCAGCAGCACCGCGCCGGCCAGGTACCAGACCGAGGTCATGTTGATGTGCGTCTCGCCGGACATCCAGCGGCGCATCCGCTCGATCCGCGCGGACAGCTCGGCTTGGCCGATGCCGAGCACCAGCAGCACGCCCAACCAGCACAAATCCATTCCGCGCTGCGGAAACTGCGTGGCGTCGGTAATCGGCAGCACGACCGCCGCGATCTCGCACGCGAGCGCGAATGTGAGCCAGCGGGGCGACTGCTTCCACATGTCCCAGTTCGGCACCGCGACGCTCAGGTCACGCAATCGTGCGAGACTTGTGCGCAACGCGATACCGAGAAGTGCCATAATGGAACCCGACACCCCCTCTAGTTCGACCGCTCCGCATCGACAACCACCCGACGTGTCTGCCGTCAGCGTAGTCGGCCGTACGTCCGATGTACCCGGAGGAGGCGACCAACCATGGCGACCCGCGAAGGCTGAGCTCCCTATTCTCGCCCAGACGGCGCTGCGTCGCCCGTCCCTCGGAACGGGTACCCGCACCGCGCGTCTTCACGCTCCGTCACCACGAAGCAGGTCGACGGCCGCCCCCGCCTCGGGCACCCCGAGTGCGCCGAGCACCTGCGCCGCCCGTTCCCATGCCCGCCTGGCCGCCCCGGTCGCGCCCAGCGCCCGGTGTCCCCGACCCGCTGTGAGCAGCGCCCTGCCCTCGACGAGACGCTGGCCCGTCCGCGCGGCCAGCGCCACCGCGGCCTCGGCGCGGCCGGCGGCCGGGCCCGACTCCCCTGACGCCAACTGAATCTCGGCCATCACGTGCAGTGTCGCCGCCTCGGCGCAGCGCATCGTCGCCGCGTCGCCGATGTCCAGCGCCTGCCGGGCATGGACCAGGGCCGGGGACAGCTCGCCCAGCGCCAGCTTGGCCCGGGCCAGGCCGAGTTGTGACTGAAGCTCGCCGTTGCCGAAGCCGATGCCGCGGCTGAGCTGCAACGCCTCGCCGTGCCGCTTGAGGGCCGCATCGGGCCGGCCGGTGGCCAGATCGAGCGCGCCCAACGTGTTCAGCGCGTTCACGGTCGCGCCGCGCGCCCCGGCGCGGACCGCGAGCGCGTGCGACTCCTCCGCCTCGCGCCGCGCGAGGTCGTGCCGGCCCATGTCCAGGTGTACCCCGGCACACGTGTCCAGAACGTCGAATTCGTCCTCGCCGCCCAGTTCGCGGCGGATCCGCAGCGACTCGGTCATCTGCGCGATCGCGTCGTCGTACCGGCCGAGCTCGCGGTAGGAGTTGGCCAGGTTGTTGCGCACCAGGGCCTCCCCGGGCAGCGACCCGATCTGCCGGTAGCAGTCCAGGGCCTGCTCCAGGAACGCCACCGACTCGTCGAAGTGGCCCAGGTCGAAGTAGATGTAGCCGAGCCGGGACAGGGTCTTGGCCTCGGTCTCGGTCGCGCCGGCCGCGCGGGCCAGCGACAGCGCGTCGGTCGCGTTCGGCGCGGCCCGCTCCGTGACGCCCAACTCCGCGTGGGTGGCGGCCAACGCGCTCAGGGCGGCGGCCTCGCCGGCGGTCGAACCCGTCTCCCGGAACAACTCGACGGCCTGTTCCAGATGGTCCAGGGCCGGCCGGGTCTGGCCGAGGTCGGCGTGCGCCGTGGCGAGGCAGTAGTTGGCGGCGGCCTCACCGAAGACGTCGCCGAGCTGTGCGGCCAGTCGGCGGGCCGCCTGTGCGGTGGCCACGGCATCGGCCGAATGTCGGTTCGTGACAAGGAAACGGCTGATCACCACGGCCAGCCGCCAGCCCATCGGGAGGCCGTTGTCGGCGGCATCCCGGACCAGGGCGACGAGGGTGGCCCGTTCGTCGCCGAGCCAGGCCGCCGCCAGGTCGCGATCGGACGTCCGACACACGGGCGTGCCGTCCGCCGGCGCCGGCAGTCCGATGTCGAACGGCGGAGCGAGGCCGAGGACCTCGACGGCCACGGCGGCGGAGTGCAGGTAGCTGTCCCGCAAGCGGGTCAGGGCCTGGTCGCCCTCGTCGGCCTCGGCGTGGCGTCCGGCGTAGCGGCGGACCAGGTCGTCGAGGTGGAACCGGCCGGACTGGTGCTGATCGACCAGGTGCGCCCGGTCGAGGACGTCCAGCAGCACCTCGGCCTCGTCCGAGCTGAGCTTCGCGAGCGCCGCGGCTGCCAGCACGCCGAACTCCAGAATGGGCGTGAGTCCGAGCAGCCGCAGCATCTGTCTGGCCGCCGGCGGCAGCGACTCGTAGGCGAGGTCGAAGGTCGCGTGCACGGCCGCTTCCTCGTCGCCCTCGATGTCGAGCGCCGCCAGCAGGCTGCCCTTGCGCAGCCGGCGGACGTAATCGGCGATGTTGTTGGTGATCGTGCCGGCGGCGATGCGCAGCGCCTGCGGCAGGTGCGCGCACAGCGTGGCCAGCTCGGCAGCGGCCTCCGGCTCGGCGCTCACCGCCCGTTCGCCGAGCATCCCGGCCAGCAGCGCACAGGAATCGTTGGCGGCCAACACGTCCAGGCTCAGCGGACTCGCGCCCTGCAGCACGATCAGGCCGCGCAGCGCGTTTCGGCTGGTGATCAGCACCGCGCAGCCGGGTTCGCCGGGAAGCAGCGGGCGGACCTGATCCGGCGTGACAGCGTTGTCGAGAACCAACAACACTCGCTTGCCGGCCAGCTGCGAGCGGTAGAGCGAGATCTGCTCGTCTTCGTCCGCGGGAATCTGGCTGGGCGCAACGCCCAGCGCACGCAGCAGCCGCGGCAGCACCTCCGCCGGAGTGAGCGGATGCGCGGGCGCCTGTCCGCGGAGATGCACGAACAGCTGGCCGTCCGGAAAACGAGGGCGGAGATCCGTTGCGGCTCGCACCGCCAAGGCGGTCTTGCCGACGCCGGCCGGACCCGACAGCGTCACCACCGGCACCGCCAGATCCAGCTCCGCCGGCGCCAGCAACGCCTTCACCCGGGCCAGTTCCGTCTCGCGGCCGACGAACTCGCCGCCGTGCGCCGGCATCCGGAACACCGGCGCCTGCGAGCTGACGCTGGGCGCCGGCGGGGCCAGCTTCGGGTCGCTGGTCAGGATCGACTGGTGCAGCTCGCGCAGCTCCGCGCTCGGCTCCACGGCCAGCTCGTCGGCCAGCAGCCGGCGCACCTGGTGGTAGATCGTCAACGCCTCGGCCTGCCGGTCCGACCGGTACAGCGCCAGCATCAGCTGGGCCCAGAACCGTTCCCGCAGCGGGTTCGCCGTCGTCAGCGCGCGCAGCTCGGTGATCAGCTCCTGGTGCCGGCCGAGCTGGAGTTGCGCGTCCGTGCGCAGCTCCGCCGCCTGCAGCCGGCGCTCGTCCAGCGCCGTCGCCTCGTTCTGCCGCAGGCGAGTACTCGGCACATCCGCCAGCGCCGGGCCGCGCCACAACGCCAACGCCTCCGTGAGCAGGTCGATCGCCCGGCCCGGTTTCGCCGTCTTCGCCTGCGCCAGCAGCCGGTCGAAGCGGCACGCGTCCACGTCGTCCGGCGGCACGTCCACGCGGTAGCCGTCGGTCACCGTCGTGATCAGGTCCGGCACGCCGATGGCCTGCCGCAGCCGCATCACGTAGGCGCGCAACGTGGTCCGCGCCCCGTCCGGCGGGTCCTCGTCCCACAGGTTGTCGATCAGCTCCTGCGCGCCGACCGTGCGGCCCGTGTGCAGCAGCAGGGTCGCCAGCACGATCCGGTGCTTGCCGGCCCGCACCGCCACCGGCTCGCCGTCACGGACCAGCTCGACCGGGCCGAGCAGACGGAACCGCATCCCCATGGGGCATGAGAGTAGGGCGTCCCCACCGGGATCACGGAAATCAGGACTCTGAGGGCGAATCCGGCGTGGATTCCGCAACCGGGGCGGCCTCGACCGCGGATTCCGACCGGGTCTCGGTTGCCGGTTCCGAGGAGGCGTCGGTGGCTGGGGCGTCGGCGGCTGGGAGCTGCGGGGTCGGCTGCTCGGGGGCCTTCTCCACCTTGCCGCCGCGCAGCCGCTGGGAGATCACCGCGCTGATGCCGTCGCCACGCATGCTGACGCCGTAGAGCGCGTCGGCGATCTCCATGGTCGGCTTCTGGTGCGTGATGATCAGCAGCTGCGACTTCTCGCGCAGTTGCTCGAACAGGGAGATCAGCCGGCGCAGGTTGGTGTCGTCCAGCGCCGCCTCGACCTCGTCCATGACGTAGAAGGGCGAGGGGCGGGCCCGGAAGATGGCCACCAGCATGGCCACCGCGGCGAGCGACTTCTCGCCACCGGAGAGCAGCGACAGCCGCTTGACCTTCTTGCCGGGCGGGCGGGCCTCCAGCTCGATGCCGGTGGTGAGCATGTCCTCGGGCTCGGTGAGGATGAGCTTGCCCTCGCCGCCCGGGAACAGCACCTTGAACACGGTCTCGAACTCGCGGGCGACGTCCCAGTAGGCCTCGGTGAAGACCTCCAGGATCTTGTCGTCGACCTCCTTGACCACGGTCAGCAGGTCGCGCCGGGTGGCCTTGAGGTCCTCCAGCTGCGTGGAGAGGAACTTGTAGCGCTCCTCCAGCGCGGCGAACTCCTCCAGCGCCAGCGGGTTGACCTTGCCCAGTTGGGCCAGGTCCCGCTCGGCCCGCTTGGCCCGCCGGGCCTGCACGTCCCGGTTGTACGGCATCGGCTGCGGCGCGGTGACCTGCTCGCCCTGCTCCTTGGCCGCCTCGTACTCGGCCAGCTCGGTCGGCGTCGGCGGGACCATCACGTCCGGGCCGTACTCGGCGACGAGGTCGTCGAGGCCGATGCCGAACTCCTCGGCGATCCGGGTCTCCAGCTGCTCCAGCCGCAGCCGCTGCTCGGCCCGCACCACCTCGTCGCGGTGCACGGCGTCGGTCAGCTTCTCCAGCTCGGTCGTCAGCTCACGGACCCGCCCGCGCACGGTGCCCAGCGCGGCCTCGCGGTCGGCGCGGCGGGCCTGCGCGGCGTCCCGGTCGGCGGCGGCGCGGTGCAGCGACGACGCGATGCGCTCCAGCGCGGTTTCACCGCCGGACACGACGGCGTTGGCGACGGCAGCGCCGCGAACCCGGGCGGCGCGAGCCCGTTCGGCCCGTTCGCGGGCCTCCCGCTCGGCCCGGGCGGCCCGGCGCAGCTGCTCGGCCTTGCCCTGCAACGCCCGTGCCCGCTCCTCGGCGGTCCGCAACGCCAGTCGGGCGTCCATCTCGGCCTGCCGGGCGTGGTTGAGCTGGTTGGCGGCCTCGTCCCGCTCGGCCGTGTCGGGCTCCTCCTCGACGGCCTCCTCCTGCACGGCCGCGAGCCGCTCCTCCAGCTCCGCCAGCTTGCCGACGGCGTCCTCGCGGGCCTGCTCCAGCTTCACCCGCTGGGCGCTGATCCGCTCCACCTCGGCCTCGGCCGACCGCACGGCCTGCTTGAGCCGGTTGATCCGCTCGCCGGACCGGGCCCGCCGGACCTTGGCCTCGTTCAGCTGCTCCTTGAGCTCGGCGGCCTCGTTGCGCCGGGTCTGCTGCTCGGCCCGGGCGCCGGCCAGCGCGGCGCTCGCGTGCTCCAGCGCCCGCTCGGCCGCGCCCAGCTTGTCCTGCGCCTCATCGACGGCGGCCTGCACCTCGATGGTGCTCTGCGCACGCCCCGAACCGCCGATCGCCCAATCGGACCCGAGCACGTCACCCTCACGGGTGGCGGCGCGCAGCCCGAGCGCGACGAGTGACCGGGCGGTCGCCAGGTCGTCGACGACGGCCATCTTCTCCAGGGCACGTTCCACAGCCGGCCGCAGCGCCTCCGGGGCCCGTACGAGGTCGACGGCCCACCGCGCCCCTGGCGGCAGCGCCGGCCAGGTCGACCGGTCCGGCACCGGCCCGCCGGTGCCGATCAGCAGGCCCGCGCGGCCGGCGTCGGACGACCGCAGCAGCTCCAGCGCGGCGACAGCGTCCGAACCGCCGTTCACGGCGATGGCGTCGGCAACCGGACCGAGGGCCGCGGCCAACGCCACTTCCGCCCCGGCCTCGACGGTCAGCAGCGCGGCGACGGAGCCGAGCAGGCCGGGCAGCCGGTCGCCGGCCGCCAGCAGCGCCCCGGCGCCGTCCTTGCGGGTGAGCCCCAGGGACAGCGCGTCGACGCGGGCCTTCCAGGACGAGATCTCCTTGTCGGCGGTCCGCTCGGCCTTGACCAGCTCCTCGACCCGCGCCCTCGCGGCCTTCTCGGCCTCGACGGCCTGCAGGTGCCGCTCCTCGACGCCGGCGTCGCCCTCGTCCTCGGTGCCGGTGACCTCCTGCTGCTCGGCCAGCTCGATACGGGCGATCTCGGCCCGCTCGTTGGCCTCGGCGAGCGAGGTGGACAGCCGCTCGATCTCCTCCGCGGACGCGTTGTTCTTGCTGCGCAGCGCCTCCACCTGGCCGGTCAGCCGGGCCAGGCCCTCCCGCCGGTCGGCGATCAGCCGGACCGCGGCCAGGTGCGCCTTCTCCGCGGCGGTGACCATGCGTTCCAGCTCGGCGCGGCGCTCGCTGCTCTCGGCCAGCACGATCCGGGCCTCGGTGACGGCCTCGTTCAGCTCCGCCTCACGCTCGGCGGTCTGCTCGGCCTCGGCGTCCAGCTCGTCCGGGTCACGGCCGGCGCGGGAGGCCTCCGGCGCCGCGGACAGGTGCCGGGCACGCTCCATGGCCAGCCGCACGGTGCCGCGCAGCCGTTCCTCCAGCGCGGACAGCCGGTACCAGGTGTCCTGGGCCTGCTGCAGGATCGGCGCGTCGTCGGCGACCAGCTGCTCCAGCTCGGACTGCTTGGCCGAGGCCTGCTGCAGCAGCTGCTCGACCTCGGTGCGCCGGGCGCGGGCCGCCGCCTCGTCGGCCTCGTCGCGGTGCAGCTCGCCGCGCTGGGTGACCAGGTCGTCGGCGTGCAGGCGGAGCCGGGAGTCGCGCAGCTCGGCCTGCACGGCCTGCGCCTTGCGGGCGATCTCGGCCTGCTTGCCCAGCGGCTTGAGCTGGCGGCGCAGCTCCGCGGTCAGGTCGGTCAACCGGGTCAGGTTGGCCTGCATCGCGTCCAGCTTGCGGAGCGCCTTCTCCTTGCGCTTGCGGTGCTTGAGGACGCCCGCGGCCTCCTCGACGAACGCGCGGCGCTCCTCCGGCTTGGACTCCAGGATGGCCGACAGCTGCCCCTGTCCGACGATGACGTGCATCTCGCGGCCGATGCCTGAGTCGGACAGCAGCTCCTGGATGTCCAGCAGCCGGCAGGAGTTGCCGTTGATCTCGTACTCGGTCGCGCCCTCGCGGAACATCCGGCGGGTGATCGACACCTCGGTGTACTCGATCGGCAGCGCGCCGTCGGAGTTGTCGATGGTCAGCGTCACCTCGGCGCGGCCGAGCGGCGCGCGGCCGGCGGTGCCGGCGAAGATGACGTCCTCCATCTTGCCGCCGCGCAAACCCTTGGCGCTGCCCTCGCCCATCACCCAGCGCAGCGCGTCCAGCACGTTGGACTTGCCGGAGCCGTTGGGGCCGACGACACAGGTGATGCCCGGCTCGAAGCGCAGCGTCGTCGCCGAGGCGAAGGACTTGAAGCCCTTCAGCGTCAGGCTCTTGAGGTGCACGTCGGTATACCTTCGTCGCGGGTCTGCTCCGGGTGGGTTATCGGCAGAGGGTACCCGCCGGGCGGCCGGACCAGTCGCACGCTGGGCCGAACGGTGAAAAATGAACTGATCCGGGCCAATTGTGTGGCAGATCTTGACGGCAATGGTGACCGGCGTCACGGTAAGCGGTGTTCCGGCTACCCAGGAGAATCCCGCCATGCCCAGAATCCTCGCCGTGGTGGCGACTTCGGCCAGCCTAGCGCTGTTGCTGCCGTTCGCCGGCACGGCCCCTGCAGCCCCCTCGAACACCTCCGCCACCTCCGCCCGACAGCAGGCGTACGACGCGGCGGCCGCCGAATTCGGCGTGCCGGCCGAGGTCCTCCTCGGCGTGTCGTACCTGGAATCGCAGTGGAACACCTACGCCGGCACGCCCAGCGTGGCCGCCGGCTACGGCCCCATGCACCTCACCGACTTCGCCACCGCGAACACCGCGCGGGGCACCGAGTTCGACGACAGCGACGGTCGCGGCGACGACAGCCGCCCGGCGCTGCACCCCGCGCCCGCGCCGGTCGACGTGCCGCCGGCGGCGCTTCAGACCGTCCAGCAGGCCGCGCAGCTGGCCGGCACCACGCCGGCGGCGGTGCGCAGCGACCCCACGCAGAACATCCGCGCCGGCGCCGCGTTGCTCGCCTCGTACCAGAAGCAGCGCAGCAGCAACGCCGGTGACTGGTACGCGGCCGTCGCCAAGTACAGCGGCGCCACCGACAGCGGCTCCGCGGCGGACTTCGCGGACGAGGTCTTCGAGACCATCCAACAGGGTGAGACGCGGACCACAGACGACGGACAGCTGATCACGCTGCGTGCCGACGCCTCCGTCACGCCGAACACCGGACAGCTGGCCGACCTGCACCTGACGACGACCAGGTCCAACGGCACCGAGTGCCCGCGCGGCCTGTCGTGCGAGCTCGACCCGGCCGCCTACGCGCAGTACGGCCCCGGCCCGGACGACTACGGCAACTACGACACGTCGAACCGGCCGGCCACGCAGAAGATCGACTACATCGTCATCCACGACACCGAGGCGGACTGGGCCACCACGCTCAAGCTGATCCAGGACCCCAAGTACGTCAGCTGGAACTACACGATCCGGTCCCAGGACGGGCATGTCGACCAGCACGTGCTGGCCAAGAACGTGGCCTGGCACGCGGGCAACTGGTACGTCAACTCCCGCTCCATCGGCATCGAGCACGAGGGCTTCCTGGCCCAGACCGGCTGGTACACCGAGGCGATGTACCGCTCGTCGGCCAAGCTGGTGCGCTACCTGGCCGCCAGGTACCAGATTCCCCTTGACCGGCAACACATCCTGGGCCACGACAACGTGCCCGGCATCACCGGGCCGAACATCCCGGGCCAGCACACCGACCCCGGCCCGTACTGGGACTGGGCCCACTACTTCGACCTGCTCGGCGCGCCGCGGTTCCCGTCGCTGCCGGCGCCGCCGTTCGGCATGCTGACCATCCGGCCGGACATGGCCAGCAACAACGTTGCGTTCACCGGCTGCACCAAGGCCGGAACGCCTTGCCCGGCAAGGGGTTCCAGCGAGGTCGTGCTGCACTCGCAGCCCAGTGACACCTCGCCGCTGCTGACCGACATCGGCCTGCACCCGACCGGCACGCCGCAGACCATGGACGTCAACGACGTCGGCAGCCGCGTGTCCACCGGGCAGCAGTACGCGATCGCCGACCGCCAGGGCGATTGGGTCGCCATCTGGTACCTCGGGCAGAAGGGGTGGTTCCACGCCAAGGACGCGGTGTTCGCGGCCGGCTTCGTGGTGGCTCCCAAGCCCGGCACGGCATCCGTGCCGATCTACGGCCGCGCCTACCCGGAGGCCTCGGCGTACCCGGGGGGTGTGACGCCGCAGGCGATCGTGCCGCAGCCGTACGTGCTGGGCGCCGGACAGCGTTACGTGTTCGGCGGTGTCGCGCCGGCGCTGTACCTGCCGACGGTCTGGGACCCGACCGGCACGAAGAACAAGCCGGTGGTCGGCAAGATGCGCTACTACGAGATCCAGTACGGGCACCGCGTCGAGTACGTCAACGCCGACGACGTGCAGCTGCTGCCCGCTTGGTAGGAACGGCGGGAAGGGCCGGCCTCTGGCTGAGGTCGGCCCTTTCCCCTGTCCCCGTCAGGACTTCGGGGTCAGGTCCACCAGGAACTTCTGGTCGACGGTCACCACGTCCATCCGGTCGATGTCGTTGACCGAGAACGAGGTGGCCGCCGGCACCTGGCTGTCCGTCTCCGTGCCGTTGCGCCACCAGCCGGCGCTCTGCGTCTGGCCGTTCTTGTTGTGCACCAACAGCTGGCACACCTGACCGGCCGGCAGGTTGGACACCTTGAGGCTGATCTGGGTGCCCCAGGCCTTCGTGGTCAGGTCGGCGCTGGCCGCGACCTTGCTGGTCTGGTCGGTGGCCTGCCACACCGCGGTCGGCTGCTCGGCGACCGGCGTGCTGGTCAGCGAGCGCTGCACGAACACGGCGCTCACCGCCACCGCCGCCACCAGAACCGCCGCCATGGTCAGGAAGTTGCGCCGGCCGTTGCGCTTGTCGGCGTCCTTGCGACGCCGGTTGGCCGGGCCCTTCGACTTCGGTTGCTGCGCGGGCGGTTCCGGACGCTGCGGGGCCGGCCGCTGCGGCGGCCGGGGCTGCTCCGGCACCGGCGGCACCAGATGCCGGCCCAGGTTCGGGTCGGGCATCCGGCCCATGTCCGGCATGGGGTTTCGGTTGGTCGGCCGCGGCCGGGGCAGCGGCATGGACGGATGCTCGGGCAGGCCGGGGTCGCCCGGTGGCCCGAGTGAACTCGGGTCCAGGTCGAACCCGTCGATGTCCTCCAAGTCGGCCAAGGAGATCCGCCCCAGCAGCCCCGGCAGCGGCGAGAACCGCACCAGTTCCTGCTGGCAGAACGGACATCCGGCGAGATGGCGCTCCATCTGCGAGCGCTCCCCCGGTTCGAGGGAGCCAAGCACGTAGACGCCAAGGGACACAGAGTGCTGGCAACTCATAGCTCGGTCACCCCCCGCTCCTCCAACGCTCCCCGAAGCGCGCGCAACGCGTAGAAGCAGCGCGACTTGACCGTGCCCGCGGGGACGCCCAGCACGGTTGCAGCCTCGGACACGGTCCGACGGCAGTAGTACAGCTCCACGATGACCTGGCGATGGTCATGACTGAGCGACCGCATCGCCTCGGCAATCTGCCAGGCCTGCAATACGTGATCCAGTTCGTCGGAGCCCGACGGGAGCTCATCGGTCTCCAGCGGAACCTCGGGTGCTCTGGCCTCCTTGCGGCGGTGACCGGAGATGATGAGGTTGCGCGCGACCGTGTACAGCCACGGGCCGGCCTGCTCGGGTTCCAGCGAGTCGGAGTGCTTCCACGCGCGTAGCAGCGTCTCCTGCACGATGTCCTCGGCGTACTGGTAATCGCCTCGCACCGCCCGAAGCACGTAGCCCAGTAGCGGCCGCCGGTAGCGGCCGTACAGCTGCCGTGCCAACTCGTCACTACGCTTCGCGCTCTGACCCACGAACGTCCAATACGGAGCCGGGTCGCGGGCGGTTCAGCGTTCTTCAAAACCTTTTGGGACACCCCTGGCCTCCGACCACCTCTCGACGACCAAGTCCACACGTCCAGGGGTGGCGCCGGAGTTCAACGCGGCCAGCAACTCGCGGCAGACGGATTCGGGTCCCTCGGCGACGACCTGCACGCGGCCGTCGGCCAGATTGGTCGCCGCGCCGTCGAGACCGAGCTCGAGCGCCCGGCTCCGGGTCCACCACCGGAAACCGACGCCCTGCACGCGACCGTGCACCCAGGCGGTGAGTCGGACGCTCTGTTCTGTCATCTGGCAATGATCCCGCGCACCGCCTCCCACCTGCCCGGAAGGGGCACCGCGTCCGGTTGTACCCCGTTCGCCCGCCCGTGTGTCACCCATTAGTGGTACGGTCGCGCGCCGTGAGCCCCCGCAGCAGACGACCGGCGACCGCCGGCATGCTCGTCGGACTGACCCTCGGCGCCGCGTGCGCCGGTGGCGCGTCGGTCGCCGTCGGGCCCGCGACCCTGACCGGAGTGCTCCTGGGCGAGGCGAGCCCGCTGCCCACGGCCCCGTCCGTGTCGCAGCAGCTGGGCAACGCCGCCGGACACGAGCAGAACAACCGCCTGGTCACCTCCACCGCCGGCGCGCCCGCGGACACCACTTCGGCGTCGCCGACCACGACCACCAGCACCACCACGACGACCAGCACCACCACGACCACCTCGGCCCCGCCGACCAGCACCACCACCGCGGCGCCGACCACGACCGCCAGCAAGCCGCCGGTCAACGCCGGGTCCGCCGCCCGCGTGCTGGACCTGGTCAACCAGGCCCGCGCCGGCGCCGGCTGCCAGCCGCTGACCGAGGACAAGCGGCTGGACACCGCCGCCCAGGGGCACAGCGACGACATGGCGGCGCACAGCTACTTCTCGCACACCTCGCAGGACGGCCGCTCGTTCGTCGACCGCGAGAAGCAGGCCGGCTACCCCAGCCCCGGCGGCGAGAACATCGCCGAGGGCTACACCAGCGCGGACGCCGTGATGGACGGCTGGATGCACTCCGACGGGCACCGGCGCAACATCCTCGACTGCAGCTTCACCACGATCGGGATCGGCGTGACCACCAAGGGGTGGTACTGGGTGCAGGACTTCGGCAGGTAACCGGGTGGAGGGAAGTCGCTTCACCGGATCGCGTGACGCCCGTCCTGAGTGCTTTTCACGAACGCCGACACGACCCGTATTCTCTGGCCGGGGCGGTAACGAGGAGGTCACGTGAGCGAGCCCGAGCGGGCACTGCTGAGCCCGCCCAAGCGGAGCGGCGCGCCGCGACAGTCGGCCAAGGTCTTGATGGCCGCGGCCGGGGTCGTGGTGGCGACCGCGTTCGCCTCGGTGGCCACGATGGCGGCCGGGCAGGGTGCCGCGCCGCAGTCCCAGAACCAGAACGTGGACCCCGCGTCGCAGCAGTTCGGCGGGTCGACGCAGACCACCGACGCGGACGGCAACACCACCAGCGGCGGCGGCGACACCACCAGCAGCTCGGCGACCAGCAGCACGTCGAAGTCGAAGACGAGCACGACGTCCAAGACGACCACCACGACGTCGTCCCAGGGCGGCAGCAACCCGCCGGACGGCACCACGCCGATCACTCAGCCGGGCGGCAACAGCCCGACGTCGCCCACCCATACGACGACGACCACCACCACGACGACCACGACGACCACGGTCCCGACCACCACGTCCACGAGCCAGCCGCCCCCGCCTGGTGGCGGAGCTCAGTGATCAGGCCGCCAGCTCGCTGCGGGCGATGACGCTCGTGCGGCGGGCCAGCGCGACCGCGTAGTCGGCGAAGCGCTCGTAGTTCTGGCTGAGCACGGTGGCGTCCACCGCGGTGGCGACGCCGTGCGGCCAGTCCGCACGCGTCACCGTCGCGAACACCGCGCGGTGCAGGTCGTCCATGGTGTCGTCGCTGGCGTCGAGAAACGCCGCCAGCTCCGGGTCGCCGGTGCGGATCACCTGTTCCGCCGTGTTGGCCAGGGTGATCGCGAGCTGGCCCATGTCCGCGAAGGGGACGCGCAGCTCGTCGGGCAACACGTGCGCCGGGTGGCGTCTGCGCGCCGCACGGGCGATGTGCAGGGCCAGATCGCCCATGCGCTCAAGGGTGTCGACTGCGTGCACGGCCGTCAGGACGACGCGAAGATCCGTTGCGGCGAGCAGCTGTTCCTCGCACGACGCCCGGGCGCGGGCCAGTGCCGCGTCGCCGGTGATGACCTTCTCCGCCATCGCCCGGTCGGCGTCGAGCAGCGCGACACTCGCGCGCTGCATGGCGTCCCCGACCTGACGGCACAGGTCGGCCAGCTGGTCGAGCCTGCGGTGCTTGACCTTGCCCACGCTGCCGAGGGTAAAGGCGCGTCAACGGAATCGGCCGGCACGGCCGGAAACCCTGACGCGACCCGAACGCGAGCGTGCCGGGCCGACCGCTGGCGGACGGCCGACCCGGGTCTCGCCCATCACCGTTTCGGGTGATGAATCTCAGGCGGCCCCGCCGCTGTTCGCGATCCACTGGGCGCCGGTCTGCCTGGCCTGCTTGCGGGCCTCCAGCAACGCGGAGATGACCAGGTCGACCTCCTCGTCGGAGAGGAACGCGACCTCGCCCGGGGGCGCCTGCAGCACCACCTTGTCGCCAGCAGACCACACGCGCAGGGCCCGGCGCTTCTTGCCGAATCCGAGACAGGACACCTCGTGGCCCTCTGGTGAGCTCATGGCCAACTCCTCCCTGCGAGAGGCTGGTCGTCGCGGCCGGGATCCTGGGGGTAGCCGCACCTCTCGCACGATCACGTAGAACATAGGTGTACGCACCGCAGTTGTTACGCACTCTAACTGTCGAGTTTGCGTCCAAACGGGTGATGTTGTGTCATCAATCGGGACAAGTTGTCACCATTTGTAAAGGTGGTAGCCCGGTCAACTAGATGACGCAGGGTTGTCGATCGCCCATCCGGCGTCAGTCCACGACCCTGAGCTCCGTTCGGCCGCACCGGGTCCCGGGCGCACAGGCCGACCAGGCGATGACTCCGGGTAGCTCAACGCGGCCGGTCGGTCACAGGCCGTACACTCGATGGATCACGCAGGCCGATGGCCGCATGGAACCCCGGAAAAGGAAAACGGCCCCTCACGGGGCCGTCGGGTCGACCCTGTTACCGGTCGACGGGGTATGGACAGCTTACACACAGCCTCCACGGCCGCACAAATTAGGACACTCAGTGGCTCGCGTCATCGCCTACATCGACGGCTTCAACCTGTACTACGGCCTGCACACCAAGTATCGCCGCCGCTACCTCTGGCTGGATCTGGAGCATCTCGTCCAGCGCATGCGTCGCAACGATGAGATCGTCGCGATCAAGTACTTCACCGCGCTGGTCCTCGACGACGACGCCGCGGTCCTCCGCCAGCAGAACTACCTCAACGCCCTCAACGCTCACAGCGGCAAGAAGATGGCCGTCGTGTTGGGGCGTTACCAGCGGTCGAAGGTCGCTTGCTTGCAGTGCGGGCATCAGCGGATCAAGTACGAGGAGAAGGAGACCAGACGTCAACATCGCGGCCTCGCTCATCGCCGACACGGCCGAGCAGGCGTCGGACATCGCGTTTGTCCTCTCTGCCGACAGCGACCTGTGTCCCGCGATCCGGACCTCGTATCGGCTCGACCCACACCGGGAGGTGATCGCTGCCTTCCCGCCGGCCCGAAGCTCGTTCGAGATCCGCTCGCTGGTGCCGGCGTCGTTCGTCATCGGCCACGCGATGATCCGCGGCTCCCTCCTGCCCGACGCGGTGATCGACCCGGTGACCGGCCTGACGTTCAAGCGGCCTTCGAACTGGCGGTGAGGCTCAGGTTTCGAAGCGGTAGCCCATGCCGGGCTCGGTGAGCAGGTGGCGGGGGCGGGAGGGTTCGGGCTCGAGCTTGCGGCGGAGCTGGGCGAGGTAGACGCGGAGGTAGTGGGACTCGGTGGCGTACTGGGGACCCCAGACGTCCTGGAGGAGCTGCTTCTGGGCGACGAGGCGGCCGCGGTTGCGGACGAGGACCTCCAGCACTCCCCACTCGGTGGGGGTGAGGTGGACCTCCTCGCCGTCGCGGTGGACCTTCTTGGCCGCCAGGTCGACGGTGAAGGACGCGGTCTCGACGACGGCCTCCTCGCCGTCGGCGTTGGAGGTGGCGGAGCGGCGGACGGCGGCGCGGAGCCGGGCCAGCAACTCGTCCATGCCGAAGGGCTTGGTGACGTAGTCGTCGGCGCCGGCGTCGAGGGCCTCGACCTTGTCGGAGGAGTCGGTGCGGGCGGAGAGCACGAGGATGGGCACGGTGGTCCAGCCGCGAAGCCCGGCGATGACGTCGGTGCCGTCCAGGTCGGGCAGCCCCAGATCCAGCACGACGACGTCGGGCTTGGTCTCGGCGGCGGCGCGCAGGGCGCTGGCGCCGTCGTGGGCGGTGAGGACCTGGTAGCCCCGCGCCGAAAGGTTGATCCGCAGCGCCCGCACGATCTGCGGCTCGTCGTCGACAACCAGCACCTTGGTCATCAGTGTTCCTCCTTGGCCGGCAACGAGATCACCACGGTCAGCCCGCCGCCGGGCGTGTCCTCGGCGGCGATGGCGCCGCCCATGGCCTCGGTGAATCCCCTCGCCACGCTCAACCCCAGTCCGACCCCGCTGGTCGCGTCCCGGTCCCCCAGCCGCTGAAACGGCTGGAACAGCGCGTCACCGGTCCCCTTGGGCAACCCCCGGCCCCGGTCCACGACCCGCAGCTCCACCTGCGACGCGTGTGCGCTGGCCCGGACCTCGACGGCGGGCTCGCCGTTCACGCTGCTCGCCGGCCTGCCGTGGCGCAAGGCGTTGTCGATCACGTTGGCCACCACCCGTTCGAGCAGCCCCGGGTCGGCCAGCACCAACGGCAGCCGCTCGTCGACGTCGACGAGCACGTTGCGGCGGTCGTCGATGCCGGACAGGGCCCGCGCCACGATCTCGTAGTACGCGACGGGCCGCAGCTGCGGCTGCACGGCGCCGGTGGCAATCCGGGACGAGTCGAGCAGGTTGTCCACGAGCCCGGCGAGCCGGTCGGCTGACTCCTCGACGGTGGCCAGCAGCTCGCCGGTGTCCTCCTCGGACAGATGCAGCTCCGGATCGCGCAGGCTGCCGGCGGCGGCCTTGATCGAGGTCAGCGGCGTGCGCAGGTCGTGCCCGACGGCGGACAGCAGCGCGGTCCGCAGCTCGGTGGTCTCGGCCCGGCGTTGCGCGTCGGCGGTCTGCGCGGCCATCCGCTGCTGCCGCAACGCCAGCAGCGCCTGCCCGGCGGCGGCCTCCAGCGCGCGGCGGTCGGCGGCCGGCAAAGCCTTGCCCCGCAACGCCAGATGCACCTCGGGCGTCACGGGAACGTCCACATCGGCCTCATCGGGATCGTCGCACGGCTGCGGCCCGACGCAGGCGACCCGCTCCCACTTGCCGTGCCGGTGCTCCAGCAGCGCCACGGAGGTGAGCCCGAAGTTCTCCCGCACCTTCTCCAGCAGCCGCACCAACGGATACGGGCTGGTGAGCACGGTCCGCGCGTACGACGCCAGAAGCGCGGCCTCGGTCCGGGCCCGAGCCGCCTGCTCGGCCCGCCGCGCGGCCCGGTCCACCACCAGCGCCACCATCACGGCGACGACGACCATGGCGATGAGAGTGATCACGTTCTCGCCGTCGGCCACGGTGAGCGAGTACAGCGGCGGCGTGAAGAAGAAGTTCAGCAGCCCGGCGGACAGTGCGGCGGCGACGACGGCCGGCCCGACACCGCCGACCAGCGCCACGATCACCGTGGCGAGGAAGTAGTCGACGGTGTCGGTGGAGATCGACACCGTGCCGTGCAGGAGCACGCCGACGGCGGTCGCCAGGGACGGGATCACCAGCGACAGCACCCAGCCCAGGATCCGCCGCCGCGCCGTCAGCGGGCTGCGGCCGAACCGCCACTTGAAGGCCCGCTTGGCCTCGCTGTGGGTGACCATGTGCACGTCGATCGGCCCGGACTCCTGCACGACGGTGGCGCCGATGCCCTCCTCGAACAGCCGCGCGACCCGCGACCGCCGGGAGGTGCCGAGCACCAGCTGGGTGGCGTTCACGCCGCGGGCGAAGTCCAGCAGCGCCGTCGGCACGTCGTCGCCGACGACCGTGTGGAAGGTCGCGCCGACGTCGTCGGCCAGCCGCCGGTACTTGGCCACCTTGTCGGCGGGCGCGCCGGCCAGCCCGTCACCGCGCAGGATGTGCAGCACGAGCAGCTCGGCGCCGGCCCGGGTGGCGATCCGCCGGGCCCGCCGGATCAGCGTCTCGCTCTCCGGCCCGGCGGTGATCGCCACCACCACCCGCTCCCGGGTCTCCCAGGTCTCGGTGATCTTCTGTTCGGACCGGTACCGCTGCAGCGCCACGTCCACCTGGTCGGCCACCCACAGCAGCGCCAGCTCGCGCAGCGCGGTCAGGTTGCCGACCCGGAAGTAGTTGCCCAGCGCGGCATCGATCTTGCGGGCCGGGTAGACGTTGCCGTGCGCGAGCCGGCGGCGCAGCGCCTCCGGCGTGATGTCGACCAGCTCGATCTGCTCGGCCGAGCGCACGAACTGGTCGGGCACGGTCTCGTGCTGGGGCACCCCGGTGATCCGCTCGACCACGTCGTTGAGGCTCTCCAGGTGCTGCACGTTGACCGTGGACAGCACGTCGATGCCGGCGTCGAGCAGCTCCTCGATGTCCTGCCAGCGCTTGTCGTTGCGCGAGCCGGGCACGTTGGTGTGCGCCAGCTCGTCGACGAGCGCGACCTCCGGCTTGCGGGCCAGGATCGCGTCGACGTCCATCTCGTCGAAGTCCAGGCCGCGGTGGGTCAGCTGCCGGCGCGGCACGACCTCCAGGCCGTCCAGCAGCTGCGCGGTCTTCTCGCGGCCGTGCGTCTCGACGAGTCCGACGACCACGTCGGTGCCGCGGTCGGCGCGGCGGCGCGCCTCGCCGAGCATCGCGAAGGTCTTGCCGACCCCCGGCGCCGCCCCGAGGTAGATGCGCAGCTCGCCGCGCCGCGGTGTCTCCGGTTGCACGTGACTCAGTCTGCCCTGGTCAGCGCTTCGCTGCCTGGACGGCCAGGTTCAGCGCCAGCACGTTCACCGTGGGCTCGCCGAGGAAGCCGGCGCCCCGCCCCGCGGTGTTGTCCTCGACGATCTTCGTCACCTGGTCGACGGGCAGCCCGTTCACCCGGGCCACCCGGGCGATCTGCAGTTTCGCGTACGCCGGGCTGATCGACGGGTCCAGGCCCGAGCCGGACGCGGTCACCGCGTCGGCCGGCACCTGGTCCGGGGACACGCCCTCGCGCTTGGCGATGGTCTCCCTGCGGGCCTTGACCTGCGCCACCAGCACCTGATTGTCCGCGGCCAGGTTGGACGGGGCCGAGGTGGCCGCGTCGTTGTCGGCCAGGCCCAGCTTGGTGTTGTCGGTGGCGGAGAAGTCCGACGCGGTCGCGGACGGCCGGGTGTGGAAGTACGGGTCGTTGTCCGGGTCCTTGGCCACCGGGTTGAGCCCGATCAACGAGGAGCCCACCGGCTTGCCGTTCACGGTCACGACGGAGCCTCCTGCCTGGGCCGACAACCCCGGGATCTGGCCGATCCCCCACACGACGAGGGGATACGCGATCCCCAGCAGCACGGTCATCACCAGCACCATCCGCAGGCCCGCGGCGGTCTGCTTGACCAGTCCTGACAGCCAACGCATGACGAGATCACCCGATTCCAGGGATGAGACGGATCACGAGGTCGATGAGCCAGATCCCGGCGAACGGCGTGATCACGCCGCCGACGCCGTAGATCAGCAGGTTGCGGCGCAACAGCTTGGACGCGCTGGACGGCCGGTACCGCACGCCGCGCAGGGCCAGCGGGATCAGCAGCACGATGATCAGGGCGTTGAAGATGACCGCGGACAGGATGGCCGAGGTCGGCGTGGCCAGGTGCATGATGTTCAGCCGGCCCAGCCCCGGGTAGATCGCCGCGAACATGGCCGGCAGGATGGCGAAGTACTTGGCCAGGTCGTTGGCGATGCTGAAGGTGGTCAGCGCGCCGCGGGTGATCAGCAGCTGCTTGCCGATCTCGACGATCTCGATCAGCTTGGTCGGGTCCGAGTCGAGGTCGACCATGTTGCCGGCCTCCTTGGCGGCCGACGTCCCGGTGTTCATCGCCACGCCGACGTCGGCCTGGGCCAGCGCGGGCGCGTCGTTGGTGCCGTCGCCGGTCATCGCGACCAGCTTGCCGCCCTCCTGCTCCTGGCGGATCAGGGCCATCTTGTCCTCGGGCTTGGCCTCGGCCAGGAAGTCGTCGACGCCGGCCTCGGCGGCGATGGCCCGCGCGGTCAGCGGGTTGTCGCCGGTGATCATCACCGTCTTGATGCCCATGGCGCGCAGCTCGTCGAAGCGCTCCCTCATGCCTGGCTTGACCACATCGGACAGTCGGATCACGCCACGCACCACCGCAACGCCGCCGGACAGCTCCGCGCACACCAGCGGCGTTCCGCCGTCCTGGCTGATCCGGTCGACGACCTCGTGCACCTCGTCCGGAACCTGACCGTTGTGCTCCAGCACCCAGGCCCGGACCGCGCTGGCCGCGCCCTTGCGCACCTGGCGGCCGTCGATGTCGATGCCGGACATCCGGGTCTGCGCGGTGAACGGCACGAACTCGGCCGACTTCTCGGCGTTGCTGGGCTCGGCCGCCAGGCCGAACTCCGTCGTGCACAGCTCGACGATGCTGCGGCCCTCGGGCGTGCCGTCGGCGAGGCTGGACAGCCGGGCCGTGGCCGCTAATTCGTCCTTTGTGGACGATCCGACCGGGATCAGCTCGGTGGCGCGCCGGTTGCCGAAGGTGATGGTGCCGGTCTTGTCCAGCAGCAGCGTGTCCACGTCACCCGCGGCCTCGACGGCACGACCGGACATGGCCAGCACGTTGCGCTGCACCAACCGGTCCATGCCGGCGATGCCGATCGCCGACAGCAGCGCGCCGATGGTCGTCGGGATCAGGCACACCAGCAGCGCGGTCAACACGATCACCGACTGCTCGCTGCCGGAGTAGACCGCCATCGGCTGCAGCGCGACCACCGCGAGCAGGAAGATGATCGTCAGCACCGCGAGCAGGATGGTCAGCGCGATCTCGTTCGGCGTCTTCTGCCGGGAAGCGCCTTCCACCAACGCGATCATCCGGTCCACGAAGGACTCGCCCGGCCGGGTCGTGATCTTCACGACGATCCGGTCGGACAGCACCGTGGTGCCGCCGGTGACCGCGCTGCGGTCACCGCCGGATTCCCGGATGACCGGGGCCGACTCGCCGGTGATCGCCGACTCGTCGACGGTCGCGATGCCCTCGACCACATCTCCGTCACCGGGAATCACCTCGCCGGCCTCGACGACGACAAGGTCGCCGATGGTCAGTTCGGTGCCCGGCACCCGCTCCTCAGAGCCGTCCTCACGCAATCGCCGCGCGACCGACTCCTTCTTGGTACGCCGCAACGACTCCGCCTGCGCCTTGCCCCTGCCCTCGGCGACGGCCTCGGCCAGGTTCGCGAACAACACCGTGAACCACAGCCAGATCGTGGCCACGATCGAGAACACCGACGGCTGGGTGATGGCGAACACCGTGGACAGTGCCGACCCGATCCACACCACGAACATGACCGGGTTCTTCATCTGGTGCCGCGGGTTGAGCTTCCGCAGCGCCTCCGGCAACGAGCTCACCAACTGCCGCGGGTTGAAGGCGCCGGCGGAAAGCCGGCGGCCGGTGTTCTCCGCGTGGCGGCGGTCCACCTCCTCCACCGTCCGCTGCGAGTTGTCGGTGGTCGTGGTCATGACATCGCCTCCGCGATGGGTCCGAGTGCGAGCGCGGGCACGAAGGTCAGCGCGGCGACGAGGAGTACGGTGCCGGCCACCATGGACGCGAACAGCGGTCCGCTGGTGGGCAGCGTGCCGGCCGAGGGCGGCACCTTCTTCTGGGCGGCGAGGCCGCCGGCGAGGCAGAGCACCGCGAGGATGGGGATGAACCGGCCGAACGCCATGGCGACGCCCAGGGTGGACTGGAACCAGTCGCTGGTGACAGTCAGACCGCCGAAGGCGCTGCCGTTGTTGTTGGACGCCGACGCGTACGCGTAGAGGACCTCGGACAGGCCGTGGGCGCCGCTGTTGGTCAGGGCCGACGCGGTGCCGGGCAGCACGACGGCAATGCCGGCGAGCACCAGGACCAGGGTGGGCATGGCCAGCATCGCGATGGAGGCCATGGTGACCTCCTTGCGCCCCAGCTTCTTGCCCAGGTACTCGGGCGTGCGGCCGACCATCAGGCCGGCGAGGAACACGGCGATGACGGCGAACACCAGGATGCTGTAGAGGCCGGTGCCGGTGCCGCCGGGCGAGATCTCGCTGAACAACATGTTCAGCATCGCGCCGCCGCCGCCGAGGCCGGTGAAGCTGTCGTGGGCGGAGTTGACCGCGCCGGTGGACGTGCCGGTCGTCGAGTCCGCGAACAGCGCCGAGCCGGGGATGCCGAACCTGCTTTCCTTGCCCTCCATGGCCGAACCCGCCAGCAGCGCGGCCGGGCCGTTCGGGTGGGCCTCGGCCCACCAGATCACCGCGAGCACGCCGGCCCACAGCAACGCCATCACCGACAGGATGGTGTAGCCCTGCTTGCGGTCCGCCACCATCACGCCGAAGGTGCGGGTCAGGCTGACCGGGATCACCAGCAGCAGGAAGATCTCGACGAGGTTGGTCCAGGCGTTGGGGTTCTCGAACGGGTGGGCCGAGTTGGCGTTGAAGATGCCGCCGCCGTTCGTGCCGAGTTCCTTGATGGCCTCCTGGCTGGCCGCCGGCGCGAGCGCGATGGTGTGCTGGCCGCCGTCGAGCGTGGTGACGGCGATGCCGCCGGACAGGCTGTCCACGACGCCGAGTCCGATCAGGACGATCGCGAACACGAACGCGATCGGCAGCAGGATCCGGACCACGGTGCGGGTCAGGTCCACCCAGAGGTTGCCGACTCGGTCGGTGCCGGCGCGCATGAAGCCGCGGACCAGCGCGACCGCCACGCAGATGCCGATCGCGGCGGACACGAAGTTCTGCACGGTCAGGCCGGCCATCTGCACCAGGTGGCCGAAGGCCTGCTCCGGCACGTAGGACTGCCAGTTGGTGTTGGTGACGAAGCTGATCGCGGTGTTGAACGCGGTCGCGGGGTTGATCTCCGGCCGGCCGAGCCCGAGCGGCAGCACGGTCTGCAGGCGCTGCAGCAGGTACAGCACGACCACGGAGACGAAGGAGAACCCGATCACGCCGTAGGCGTAGGTGGTCCAGCGCTGGTCGGACTCCGCGTCGACGCGGACCACCTTGTACAGGGCGCGTTCCACCCGCCAGTGCTTCGTGCTCAGGTAGGCGCGGGCCATGTAGTCGCCGAGCGGCTTGTACACCGCCGCGAGCGCGGCCAGCAGCAGGGCCACCTGGAGCAGGCCGGCCACAGTGTCAGTCATGAGAGGCCCTCCGCTGAGGCATACACGTCGAGCCGCATGTCAGAACTTCTCCGGCTTGATCAGGGCGACGAACAGGTAGACGAGCAACAGCAGGGCGAGCACGCCGCCGACGGCGTTCGCCACGACACCGGCCCCGTTCACAGCCGCTCCAATCCACGCACCATGAGTGCCAGCACTCCGAAGACGCCGATGACCAGCACGGCGTAGGCCAGGTCGGCCATGTCGCGCCGCTCCCCTCACCCCTGCGGTCACCCCCACGGCGACCGCGATCGGGATGAGCGTGCATCCGCAACGACCCGCCGCGACGTCGCCTGATGGCGTCTTGACGCGCCGCTGCACGGCATTGACGCGAAATTGACGCGACCGGTGAGCCAGGTCTCCACCCGATCGGGCGACGAATGCGCAGAGCGTGACCGATTTACCGGGCGGCCCCGGCGCAGGCGCGGGTCAGCGCGGTGACGGCGCCGTCATAGGCGTCAAGATCGTCACCGACGGTGGCGAGAGGTCAGCGCTCGTCGATGGACTGCTGGGTGATGTGCGCGGCGACCTGGGTCCGGTTGTTGACGCCGAGCTTGTTCATGATGCTGCGCAGGTGCGTCTGCACGGTTCGCGAGCCGAGGAACAACTTCGCCGCGATCTGAGGATTCGTCAGTCCCGCGGCGACCAGCTCGGCCACCTCCCGCTCGCGGGCGGTCAGCTCGGGCGTGGGCGGCGCCACCGACCGCATCGGCAGCCCCACGCGGGAGCCCATCGCCACCGCCCGGTCGAAGCCGAGCTCGGCGCCCTCGTCCATGGCCGCCTCGAACGCCCGCTCGCCCAGTGCCTCCTTGAGCATGGTGGCGGCCCGCTGGTGCCCGACCGCGAACGGACCCGGCCGGTACAGGCGCAGGCCGATGTCCGACCACAGCTGGCCGGAGGCGCCCATCAGCAGCGCCGCCCGCTCGTGGTGGCCGGCCGCGGCGTACGCCCAGGACAGCGTCTCCATGGTCCAGCCACAGCCCCACATGTCGTCGACCGCCTGGAACCGCCGCAGCGCATCCTCGACCAGCGGGATCGCCCGCTCCGGATCGGTGCGCATACGGGCCGCGCCGAGCGTCCACAACGCGCTGGCCAGCGAGTAGCCGGCCTGCCGGCTCTCCGCCCGCGCGACCAGCTCCTCGCAGGCGGCCTCGAGGTTCTCCGCCGGACCGTTCCACGCCAGCCACATGTCGGCGGAGAACACCCCGCCGTCCACGCCCAGCTTGGCGTACAGGTCGCGGGCCCGGGTGAGGTACCCGACCACCGCCGACGGGTCGACCTCCACGATCCAGGCCCGGATCGCCATCGCCGTCAGCGTGTTCGCATCGGCGAGGTCGTCCCCGGTGTCGGGCATCAGCTCGGCCGCCAGCGCTGGCTCGCCGAGGAACGTCGCGATCATCGACGCCCGGGCCAGGCCGATGGCCCGCAGCGGCCGCGGCTGCGGCTCGCCGCTGGCCAGGGCCAGCCGCAGCCAGCGCAGTCCCTCGCCGAGGCCGCCGATCACGTACCAGCAGTGCGACTGCACCAGCGAGATCGCCATGTCCAGGGCGGCGACCGACTCGCCGGGCGTGCGAAGGCTCCAGTCCATCGAGGCCAGCACGTTGGGCAGCTCGGCCCGGATGCGCTCCAGCCAGCGCAGCTCCTCCGGGCCGAGCCAGTGGGTGGCGGCCTCGCGGGCGAGCCACCGGAAGTAGTCCCGGTGCCGGGTCCGCACCGCCTCCGGGTCGTCCAGCTCGGCCAGCTTGCCGGCGCCGTACTCCCTTATCGTCTCCAGCATCCGGTACCGGACGCGGCCGCCGCGGTGCTCGCTGGTCAGCAGCGACCGCTCGGCCAGGCCGGCCAGCGCGGCCAGCACGTCCTCGCGTGGCAGCCGCTCGTCGGCGCACACCTGCTCGGCGGCGGCCAGGTCGAGATCGCCCGCGAACACCGACAGCCGCGCCCACAGCAGCCGCTGGTGCTCGGTGCACAGCTGGTAGCTCCAGTCCAGCGCCGCCGCGAGGCCGGTGAGCAGCCGGAACCGGTCGTCGAGGCGCTCCAGCATGGTGGCCATGCCGATCGAGCGCAGCTGCGCCGCGGCCAGCTCGATCGCCAGCGGCAGCCCCTCCAGCCGCTGGCACAGCCGCAGCGCCGTGTCCCGGTCGCTGCCGGACGGCTCGAAGTCCGGCATCGTCGCCCGCATCCGGTCGACCAGCAGATCGACCGCCTCGGACGTAAGCGGGCGCAGGTCGACGACGTGCTCGCCGGCGATGGCCAGCGGCTGCCGGCTGGTGGCGATCACCCGCAGGCCGGCCGCCGCGGACAGCATGGCCTGCACGATGGGGCCGACGGTGTCGACGAGGTGCTCGCAGTTGTCCAGCACGAGCAGCAGCCGCCGGTCGCGGACGTGGTCGAGCAGCAGGTCCAGGGTGGCGCGGGTGGAGTGGTCGTGGACGCCGAGGCCCTTGGCGATCGTCTCGCTGACCAGCTGCGCGTCGGCGCCGACGTGCAGCGTGGACAGGTCCGCCCACCACGCGCCGTCGGCGAAGGATCGGCGCAGCTCGTGCGCGACCCGCAGGCTCAGCCGGGTCTTGCCCACGCCGCCCGCGCCGGTCACCGTCACCAGGTGCGCCGACGACAGCAGCCGCCGCAGCGCAGCAAGATCGTCACGCCGCCCGACGAACGAGCTGATCTCGGTGGGGAGCGATCCGCGCGCCATGCTCCAACCCTAGTCGTCGGCGGGGTACGCCATCACCTACGCCATCGCGCGGATGTCACGCCCCTACGCCGAAGGCCACTCTTGATCGCAGGGGGAGAGGGGTAGGCAAGGGTGGTCCATCCGCCGGGGGGTTGGGTGGACCACCCCGCTTCCCTCGGCGCTCGGCGGCCCGCTTCACGGCAGCGGATACTCTGACGGACCGATGTGACCGGTTCGTCAGGAGGGGGCTGCTGTCGTGACCGCCGAGCGCCAGGGCAGCGATCAGCAGCAGTCGCTCCAGCTGCTGATCTCCCTGCACCGGTTGCTGCGCACGGTCCGCCAGGCCGCGCCCGCCGGGCTGTACCCGACCCAGCTCATCGTGCTTTCCCAACTGCTGCAGTGCGGCCCGATGCGGGTCGGCGAGCTGGCCGCGCAGGTGCCGTGCTCGCAGCCGACCGCGACCACCATGGTCACCCACCTGGAGGCGATGGGCCTGGTCGCCCGCGAGCCGGACCCGTCGGACGGCCGTGCCATCCAGGTGACGCTGACCGAGCAGGGCCGCGAGACGATCATCTCGGTCGCCCACGGCGAGGCGGAGATCATCGCCAAGCGGCTGGCCGAGCTGACGCCCGAGGAGGCCGCCCAGGTGCTGGCGGTGGTGCCGCTGCTGGACCGGCTGTCCGGTCAGCGCGTCGATCAGAACGCGACGAAGTAGTACAGCAGGATCGTGCCGACCAGCGCGTTGCCCGGCACCACCAGCCACAGCAGGCGGCGGTCGACTCGGCTGTAGTGGCCGACCAGGATCGAGATCACCGCCGCCGGCAGGCCCAGGACGACCAGCCCGACCAGGCCGGCCCGGCTGAGCAGCACGATCGGCAGCACCCGCAGCAGCCACCAGGCCGGCTGCAGGCTGTAGACGTAGGCCAGCACCTTGCCGGTCAGCGTGGACTCGTCCGGCGTCAGGTACGGGGTCAGCGCCCGGACCGTCGGCAACTCGGCGATGCCGTGCAGGGCGCCGGGGCCGCGAACCAGCATCGGCAGCGAGATGGCCAGGCCGACCAGCCCGGTCAGCAGGAACAGCGGCATCGAGTGGTAGCTGCGGATCGACGCGCCGAACAGCATCGCGCTGGCGGTGGTGACGATCAGGCCGGCCAGCGCCAGCACCTCGACGCCGTCGTTGCGCGGCGTCTTGGGCTGCTGGGCGGGCTGCTCCGGCTCGGGCGGGGGCGGGTAGCCGGCCGCCGAGCGCAGCTCCGCCGCGTACGCCTCCGGACTGCCCAGACGCAGCTCCAGCTGGTCCTCGCCGTGCTCCCGCGCCAGCTCGCGGACGTGCTCCTCGGTGTCCTCGAGCAGCTCGTCCACCTCCGCCGGCGGCAGATCGGACAGGGCGGCCCGCATCCGGGTCAGGAAGCGCTCAGTAGTTGATCCATCGTCTTCGCGAACGTCCGCCACGTCCTGCACGACTCCTCCAGTCGAACGCGTCCCGACTCGCTGACGCGGTAGTACTTGCGGTGCGGTCCCTCCTCGCTCGGCACGACGTAGGAGGTGAGCAGGTCGGCCTTGTACAGCCGGCGCAGCGTGCCGTACACGGAGGCGTCGGCCACCTCGTCCAGGCCACTCTGGCGCAGCCGGCGCAGCACGTCGTAGCCGTAGCCGTCCTCCTCCCGGAGCACGGCCAGGACCGCGAGGTCCAGGACGCCCTTGAGCAGCTGGCTGGTGTCCAACCGATCCTCCCGGTGATGCGCTGGCCACACTATTCCGCAATGCGCACTACTACGCAACCCGGGCCTCCAGGCCCCGACGAAATGCCCCATGCGCGCCGTACTTGCCTCCAGGCGACGCCCGCGCACCGCATGTGGCACGAGCTGGCGGCGGGGCGGGTCAGATGTGGGGGTTCCTCGGCATCGGCTGGCACTTGGGGCAGGAGAAGGAGGAGCGGTTCATGAAGGGGTCACGGCGGATGACGCTGCCGCACCGCCGACACGCCTTGCCCTCTTGGCCGTACACGGCCAGGGCCCGGTCGAAGTAGCCGGACTGGCCGTTCACGTTGACGTACAAGGCGTCGAAGGAGGTGCCGCCGGCGGCGAGGGCCTCGGTCATCACGTCGGTGGCGGCGACGAGCAGCTCCCCGGCCTGAGCACGGGTCAGTTTCTCCGTCGGCCGCGCCCAGTGCAACCTGGTGCGCCACAACGACTCGTCGGCGTAGATGTTGCCCACACCGGACACGAGCGTCTGGTCGAGCAACGCACGCTTCACGCCGGTGCGCTTGCGCCGCAACGCGGTCACGGCCGCGTCGGCGTCGAAGGCGGGGTCCATCGGGTCGCGGGCGATGTGCGCGACCGGGGCCGGCAGGGCGGTGCCGTCCACCTGGACCAGGTCGGCCAGGGCCAGGCCGCCGAACGTGCGCTGGTCGACGAAGCGCAGCTCCGGGCCGCCGTCGTCGAAGCGCAGCCGGACCCGCAGGTGCTTCTCGTCGGCGGCTCCCTCGGGCTGCACCAGCATCTGGCCGCTCATGCCGAGGTGAGCGATGACCGCCTCGGCGCCTTCGAGCTCCAGCCACAGGTACTTGCCGCGGCGGCTGGCCGCCACCACGGACCGGCCGGCCAGCCGGTCGGCGAAGTCGACGGGACCGGGCTCGTGCCGGCGGGTCGCCCGCGGGTGCAGCACCTCGACGGCCGTGATCCGCCGACCGGTGACGTGCGCGTCCAGGCCACGGCGGACGACTTCGACCTCGGGCAACTCCGGCATGACAACCCCTTCCCGCCAGGCACCAACAAAGACTCAGAAGGGGGCATTCCTGGCGTCTGACGCCTGGAATGCCCCCTTCCGGGCACCACTTCGACAGGTGAGCTCAGCCCGCGGCGTCCTCCGCCGGCGGCGTCTCGGCCTTGAGCGTGGTGTAGGCGGCCTCGGCCGCCTTCTGCTCGGCTTCCTTCTTGGTCCGGCCGCCGCCGGTGCCCAGGGCCCGCCCGCCGACGTACACGGTGGCGGTGAACTCCTTGCGGTGGTCCGGGCCCTCGTCGTCGACCCGGTACTCGGGCACGCCGAGGCCCTGCGCGGCGGTCAGCTCCTGGAGGCTGGTCTTCCAGTCCAGGCCCGCGCCCTTGAGCGGCGCGGCCTCCAGCAGCGGGTCGAACAGCCGGTGCACCAGGCCCCGGGCCACGTCGATGCCGTGCGCCAGGTAGACGGCGCCGATCATCGCCTCGAGGCCGTCGGCCAGGATGCTCGCCTTGTCACGGCCGCCGGTCAGCTCCTCGCCGCGCCCCAGCAGCAGGTGCGCGCCAAGGCCGCCCTCGCCGAGATCGCGGGCCACGCCGGCCAGCGCCATCATGTTCACCACGCTCGCGCGCAGCTTCGCCAACTGCCCCTCGGGCAGGTCGGGGTGGCTGCGATAGAGGTGGTCCGTCACCACGAGTCCGAGGACGGCGTCACCGAGGAACTCGAGACGCTCGTTCGGCGGCAGGCCGCCGTTCTCGTACGCGTAGGACCTGTGAGTGAGGGCCAACACGAGAAGCTCGGCGTCCAACTGAACACCGAGCGCCTCAAGTAGCGGGGTCCGATCCGGTGCCGGGCCCCGTGATCCCTTACCTCCCACCGCGCTCAGCCTTCTCGCCGGGAGGCGGCGGTCAGGCCGGCTGGACGACCTGGCGGCCGTCGTACTGGCCGCAGGCCGGGCACGCGATGTGCGGCAGCTTCGGCTGGCGGCAGGCGCGGTTGGAGCAGGCCACCAGGTTCGGGGCGACGGCCTTCCACTGCGAACGGCGCGTACGGGTGTTGGAGCGGGACATCTTCCGCTTCGGGACGGCCACGACTAGCTCTCCTCCTCGGTCCCGCCGAACTTCTCCTTCAGAGCAGCCCAGCGAGGATCAATCGTCTCATGCGCGTGGTCGGGGCCCAGTTCGGCCCACTTGACGCCGCACTCGGCGCACAGTCCACGACAGTCCGGCGAGCACAGCGGAACCTGCGGCAGCGCGAGCACAACCGCGTCGCGCACCGCCGGTTCCAGGTCGATGAGGTCGTCGACGAGGCGAGACACCTCGTCTTCGTCCGTGGTCGCCTCGGTCGCGCTGTCCGGGTAGGCGAACAGCTCGGTGAAGCGGACCTCGACCGTGCCGGACAGCGGATCAAGACACCGCGAGCACTCGCCGACCGTCTCCGCCTTCGCGGTCCCGGTGGCGAGGACGCCCTCCACTACCGACTCGACCAGCAGGTCAAGCACGACGTCGCTGCCGACCTCGACCCCCATGACATCGGGGAAGCCGAGACCCGCCGGAGCCGGGGCCACCCGGTGGTAGCTGCGGCTGGAGCCGGGTCGACGACCGATATCCCTGGTGTCGATGACCCAGGGTCCGGCGGTCTGCTGAGGGCGCGCGTGTGATCGTTGCTTAGACATGGTGGTTGTGTCGCTGGTGGGGTGACTTACCGTGGCCAGCCGCTCAAGCGTACTCAAGAAGGTGGCCAGAAGGAAAATCAGCTGGTCAGTGCCTGTGCCGCGCGTTCCGCGCGGGGCTCGGCCCTTCGTGGCCGGCGCCTCGCGTCTGCATCAGTCCCGTGCGTAGTCGAAGGGCGCGCCGGAGGCGCTGCTGCTGGTCATCGGGGCGCGCAGGCTGGCCCGGCCCTTGCCCACGGTGCGCAGCGTGTGGGCCAGCAGGTCCTCGAAGTCGGCCAGCTTGGCGTCGACGTAGGCGTCGCACTCGCCGCGCAGGCGGTTGGCCTCGCCGGTGGCGGCGTCCAGGATGCGCGCGGACTCCGCGTGCGCGGCCTGCACGACCTCGGTCTGCTGGACGAGCCGGTGCTGCTCGTTGCGGCCGTCCTCGACGGCCCGCTCGTAGGAGGCGCGGCCGGCCTGCACCATGCGGTCGGCCTCGGCACGGGCCCGGCTGGTCAGGTCCTCGTACTCGTGCCGGCCGGCGGTGACGACCCGCTCGGCCTCGTCCTCGGCCTCGGCGACCAGCCGCTCGGCGTGCGCGCGGGCGTCGGCGACCATGCGCTCGGCCTCGGCGCGGGCCTCGGCCAGCATCCGCTCGGACTCCTCGCGGGCCTTGCCGACGCCCTGCTCGCTCTCGTGCTGGGCCTTGGAGATCATGCTGTCGCGGTGGTCGAGCACGTCCTGCGCGTCGTCCAGCTCGCGGGGAATGGCGTCCCTGATGTCGTCGAGCAGCTCAAGCAGGTCGCCACGGGGCACGACACAGCCGGAGGTCATCGGCACGCCGCGCGCTTCCTCGACAATCGTGACGAGTTCGTCGAGGGCCTCGAACACCCGGTACACGTCGCACTCCCTATCGATGCTCGACCCTGCAAGCAGGTCTTCGGCATGCCTATACGGCTGGCAGTGTCCAGTCTGCCCGCTCGACCCGCCGTACGCCGGGAGATTCGGTGGCGTGTCCGGCGCCCGATCTTGTCGACCGGGCGCCGGCGCGGGCTCAGCGGTTGATGTCGACCAGGGAGAACGACGCGTAGTGGTCGCCGGTGTAGAAGTACTCGCCGGCGGATCCGGTGATCATGCGGCGAGCGCCGCGGGTGGAGGAGCCGGGCGTCGGCACCGTGTACTCGTGGTAGTAGCCGGCGGAGCACAGGGGCAGGATGTGCTCGTCGTTGCGGAAGACGACGCCGTCGTTGCGGGGGTACGGGAACGGTCCGCCCTGTTTGATCAGCTTGACGGTGGTCGCGGCCTGGGCGGGCAGGCTGGACAGGTTGACCTTCTTGTAGCTGCTGGTGTTGCCGCAGGCCACCTGCGCGGCCGCCGGGTGGGCGACCGGCGCGGCGGTGCTGACGGTGGCCAGGCCGACGGCGCCGAGCACGGCGATGGCGAGAGCAAGCAGGGCCTTCACGGCTCGTGACGTGAGGTAGCTCATGCCCGGCAACGTAACGCGATCGGGTGGTCACAAGAAGGAGCCAGGCTCGAACAACTGTTGACAGGTTGACAGTCTTGTCATCCCATCGCCGGCCCGATGGTCAGGCCCGTTCGGCGAGCCGCCGCATCAGCCGTTCGTGGACCGGTTCCGGCAGCAGGTGCGCGACGTCGCCGTGGTAGCTGGCGACCTCCTTGACCAGCGAGCTGGACAGGAAGCTGTAGAGCGGGTTGGTCGGCATGAACAGCGTCTCCACCCCGGACAGCTGGTGGTTCATCTGCGCCATCTGGAGCTCGTAGTCGAAGTCGCTGACCGCGCGCTGGCCCTTCACGATCACCTTGGCGTCGTTGGCCCGGCAGTAGTCCACGAGCAGCACGTGCGAGGTGTCGACCCGCACGTTGGGCAGGTGCGCGGTGACCTCGCGGATCATCTCCACGCGCTCGTCCACCGTGAACAGGGTCTTCTTGTTCTTGTTGACCGCCACCAGGATGATCAACTCGTCGAAGACGTCGGCGGCACGGGTGATGATGTCCAGGTGGCCGTTGGTCACCGGGTCGTAGGAGCCGGGGGATACCGCACGCCTCATGGGCGGACCGTAACAGGGATGCCGCCGGCTCACCGCGTGGCGGTGATCACGGCCCAGTGCAGCGTGGTCTCCCCGTACTTCTTGCTGCGGATCGGTTCCACGCCCTCGGGCCAACTGGGATCCTCCCCGCGGGAGGACCGTTCCACCACGAGCGTCGCCTCCTCAGCGGCCCAGGACCGCAGGGCTTCCAGGACCTCGCCCAGTTCCCGCTCCCCCAGCGCGTACGGCGGGTCGACGAAGATCACGTCGTAGCGGTCGCCCGGAGTCGTGGCCAGCACCGACTGCACGGTGCCGTGCCGCACGTCGGCGCCAGGCAGCCCGAGGGCCTTGGTGTTGCGGCGGAGGATGTCGGCCGCACGGCGGTCGGACTCCACGAAGGTCGCCTTCGTCGCGCCACGCGACAGCGCCTCCAGCCCCAGTGCGCCCGAACCGGCATACAGGTCGAGCACCCGCGCGCCGTCCAGGTCGACCGCCGCCTCCAACGCGCTGAACAGTGCCTCCCGGACACGGTCCGAGGTCGGGCGGGTGCCGCTGGGCGGCACCTCCAGCCGACGTCCCCCGGCCGCGCCGGCCACGATCCTGGTCACCGGGTCATCGTCGCGTATCGGACTCGTCGCGGCCGAAGTAGCCCAGGGCTTTGGCCAGACGGAAGGCCGCCGCCCCGGCGCCGAAGGCGCCCCAGGCGGGCAGGGCGAAGTGCAGCAGGGCGTGCCCCACGTTGTCGCTGGTGACCAGGGCGGCGGTCGCCACCAGCGCCAGCACCGGACACAGCAGCGCGATGAGGGCGAGGGTGAGCTTGGCCTTGAGCGGGATCTCGACCTTCATCACGGGCTGGACCGGGGCCGGAGCCGGCGGCTGCGGGATCCGGTCGGCCGGCCGGGCCGGCTGCCACACCTTGAGCTCGTCGCCGATCTGCTTGTCGAGCCGGGCGATCGCCCGCTCCGGCACGTCGTGCAGGGTCGGCTCGATGCTGACGCTGACGCCGTCCGGGCCGACCAGCCGGCGCGCCCCGTCGGGCCAGCACTGCATCAGCACGCACTCGCGGTACCGCACGGTCAGCGCGCCGTGCGGGGACTCCATGCTCACGCCGTCGTAGCCGAGGACGAGGGAGAAGTCGCCGTTCTGCAGCGACGGGTACTTCTCGCCGACGGTGGCCTTCTCCGACCACATCGGCGCCTCGGCGAAGCCGGCCCAGTCGGCCTGGTTGCCCCGCGGGACCTGCAACAACAGGGTGTCCATCGCCTGCACGGCCATGTCGCGCAGGTCCTCGACAGTGACCGCCGCCAGCTCGGCCCGGAAGTCCGTCAGCGAGGCCCGCGTCCGGCCATAGAGGACGTCGACGGCCTCGGTGAACAGGATCGCCTTGCCGGCTTCCGGCCGGTCGAGCGAGGTGGACGCCTTGTCCCGCACCGTTTCCAGCTCGTCGGCGTCGACACGGCCGACGCGGAACGCCGCCAGCACGTCGATCAGTCCGCCGAGCACCGCGTCCTGCTTCTCCGGCAGCGCGTCGGCCATCGCGGTGATGGTCGCGTGCTCGCCGTCCCGCGGCATGTACGCCGTGGCGACCGCGTAGGAGTTGCCGTCCTCGGTGCGCAGCGCCCGGAACAGCGCCCGCTCCAACACCATCGCGAACAGCGACGCCCGCGCCGACCGTTCCACGATCGCGCTGAAGGTGACCTTGCCGCTGCCTTCGGTGAAGTACGCCGGCGTGGTCGGCAGGGCGGAGGTCAGCTCCGGCAGCGGCTGCGGGGATCCGGACGGCAGCGTCAGGTTCAACCCCTCCGGCACCTCGCCGGCGATCCACAGCACCGCGTTCTCCCGCGTGAACCGGGTCGCCGCCCAGTCGCGCACGTCGGCGTCGGTGATCGCCTCCAGGCCCCACTCCGGGTAGCCCGCCGCGCCGAAGCCGACCGCGCCGTACCGCCAGACCAGCAGGCTGTCGTGCGGGCGACCGGCCTGCTCGGTGCGCAGGATCGTCTTCTCCGTGGCGATCCGCTCCAGCGGCAGGTCACGCAGCGAGTCGCAGACGCTGGTCAGGTAGCTCACCACGGCCTGCTCGCTGCCGCTGGTGAAGAAGTGCGTGATGGTGACGCCGGTGGCCGCGTTGGCGTCGTGCTCGATCAGGCCGTGCCGGTGCAACGCCAGGTGCTCGACCAGGTGTGTCAGGCCGCGCCGGGACAGCGGCTCGTCCGCGCAGCCGACGCGGAAGGCCAGGCCGGCCGCGAGTGGCCCGTTGCCCGGGGCGACGAGGGTCCGGATGCCGCAGACCTCGGTTTCCTTGATCACTTCACACCGCCGAGGGCCTTGTCGCGCAACGTGCGGAAATGCGACTCCGGCGAGCCGGACGCGCTCTGCCAGGGGTATTCGCTGCCCGCGTCGCCGAGGGCGGTGAAGTGCACGGCGGCGCGGTCGTGCTGGCCCATCGTCGCGAACAGCAGCGCGTAGACGCCGTGCGCGCGGGGCCAGTGGTAGCCGCCGGCGAAGTCCGGGTGCAGCACCGACTTCTCGGCCGCCGCGACGATCTCCCGCTGCACGGTGACCTTGCGCAGGTAGCCGTCGCCCTCGTCGAAGAAGTGCTCCAGGTGCGCCTCGGCGGCGACGGTCGGGCTCAGCGAGCCGGGCGGGGCCGACTCCATGCACTCCTGGCCGAACGCGTGCAGCGCTTCCCAGTTGCCGCCCCACTTCGGGCACAGTTGCTGGGCCAGCCGGCTCTGGGCGGTGAAGCAGTGCGGCGCGAACCGGGCCAGCCGGTCGTAGCGGCGGCGGGCCTCGCTCTGTCCCAGCTGCAGGCCCAGCGCCGTGTTGAGCCGCAGGCACCAGGCCACCGTGTCGGACGGATCCTCCGCCGTCAGCTCGATCAGGATCGGCTCGGCGATGCGCAGCTGCGCGTGCATGCCCTCGAACTGCTCGCGCTTGACGTGCTGGGCCCGGTAGCCGGTGCGGATCTCCCAGGCCTTGGCGATGCGACGGGCCGCGTGCAGCCGCCGGGCCAGCGGCGTCGGCGGCAGGCCCGCCAGGAAGTCCTCGGCCCCCTCGACCTGGCCGACCACGTTCACGGCGAAGGCGGTCATGTCGACGTCGGACAGACCGGCGAAGAACAGCTCGATGGCCGTCCAGTCGGCGGCGCGCACCGACTCGCGCAGCTCGACAAGCTCCGGGAAGGCCGCCGCCTGGTCGAACCGGCGGGCCGAGGGCATGATCACCAGCGAGACAATAGATGAAAGGTCTTCACTTCCGGGACCGGTTTCGGGGACAAATCGGTCTCAGGTGCACCGGGTGGGGAGCACCTGAGTGGCTCAGGTGCTCCCCCGGGCCAACTGAGCCACTCACGTGACGAAAGAAGGCGGAGGAGGGGCGTCGTCACTGGCGTACCGGATGGGCCCTCGACGGCACCGGCTGCACCGGCAGCGCGGTCGAGTGGGCGTGCAGCGCGGCCCCGACCGCCCGCAGGATCGGCACCAGCACCTTCAGCCGCTCGGGATTGTCGGTGGCGCACTCGGTGATCCCGGCGCCGATGATCGGACGGATCGCCGCCACCGCCCGGATCGCGTCCACCAGCTCGCTGATCAGCAGCCCGCCGGGCACCGGACAGGTCACGTCGGGGAACTCGCTCGGGTCCAGCACGTCGAGATCGACGTGCAGATAGAACTGCGGCGCGCGGGAGGCGATCACGGCGTCGAGGACCCACGAGGTGTCGTAGTCGCGCTCGATCGGCACGTGGTGGACGAGCCCGCGGTCGATCATGGCCTGCTCACCGGGGTCGAGCGCCCGGGCGCCGGCCAGCACGACGCGGCGGGACACGATCGGCGTGTCGAGCACGAAGTCGCGGTCGCCCTCGCCGAAGGCGTGGCGCAAGGCCATGCCGTGGTAAGCGCCGGAGGGCGAGGTCGCCGGAGTGTTGAGATCACCGTGCGCGTCGAACCACAGCACGCCCAGCGCCGGCCCGAAACGCTTGCGGGCAAAGCCGAGCGGCACGGTCTCGACGCCACAGTCGCCGCCGATGGTCAGCACCGGCCCCTGCGCGTGCCGGAGCGCCTGCGCCTGGAACGCGCGGTTGGCCATCAGCACTTCGCGATTGTGGATGCCGCCGACGAGTTTGGACGTGCCGGCGCGCACCGGCACTCTGCGCACGTCCAGGCCGAGCACTCGGCCGGCGAGCTCGGCGAGCGCCTGGCAACCGGTAGGCAACCACGGGGACTTCGGGACGACCGCGCCCTGACGCTGGGCCACGGACTGCAACTCCAGCACGACTCACACCTTGCCAGCCAACGAGATCGCGCCACCAGACGGCAACACGGGGAACATCTCGTCACTCTACCGGGTGAAGCATGACGGCGCCGTGAAGACTTTGGTCCACTGTGGACACACCGGTGCCCCCGGCCTCGACGGCACGGGGGCACCGGAGCGGTCAGGACAGGACGATCAGCAGATCGCCACCCTCCACCTGCTGCTGCGAGCCGATCGCCAGGCGCTGCACGGTGCCCGTCTTCGGCGCGGTGATCGCCGCCTCCATCTTCATCGCCTCGATCGTCGCCACGGTCTGTCCGGCCGAGACGCTGTCACCCTCGGCGACGGCGACCGTGACCACACCCGCGAACGGCGCAGCGACGTGGTTGCTGTTGCCGCGGTCGGCCTTCTCCGCCGCCGGCACGTCGGCGGCGACCGAGCGGTCCCGCACCTGGATCGGCCGCAACTGTCCATTGAGGACGGCCATCACGGTGCGCATGCCGCGCTCGTCCGCCTCGCCGATGGCCTCCAGCGTGATCAACAACCGCACGCCGCGGCCGAGATCCACCGAGTACTCCTCGCCCGGCCGCAGGCCGTACAGCCAGTCCTTGGTGCGCAGCACGCTGGTGTCGCCGAACGCGTCCCGGTGAGCCAGGAACTCCCTGGTCGGCGCCGGGAACAGCAGCCGGTTCAGCGTCGCCCGCCGGTCGCCGGCCAGCCCCTCGACGTCCTCGTCGGACAGCTCCGCCACCGCCTTGGGCGCGGACCGGCCGCTGAGCGCCTTCGTCCGGAACGGCTCCGGCCAGCCGCCGGGCGGGTCGCCCAGCTCGCCGTGCAGGAAGCCGATCACCGAGTCGGGGATGTCGAACCGGCCCGGGTCGGCCTCGAACTCGGCCGGGTCCACGCCCGCGCCGACCAGGTGCAGCGCCAGGTCGCCGACGACCTTGGACGACGGCGTGACCTTGACCAGCCGGCCCAGCATCCGGTCGGCCGCCGCGTAGGTGGCCTCGATGTCCTCGAACCGGTCGCCCAGGCCCAGCGCGATCGCCTGCTGGCGCAGGTTGGACAGCTGGCCGCCGGGGATCTCGTGGTGGTACACGCGGCCGGTCGGCGACGGCAGGCCCGCCTCGAACGGCGCGTACACCCGGCGCACGGCCTCCCAGTACGGCTCAAGATCGCAGACGGCCTGCAGGTCGAGGCCGGTGGTGCGGGCCGAGTGGTCGGTCGCGGCGACGATCGCCGACAGCGACGGCTGCGAGGTGGTGCCGGCGATCGACGCGGTCGCGCCGTCGATGGCGTCCACCCCGGCCTGGATCGCCGCCAGGTAGGTGGCCAACTGCCCGCCCGCGGTGTCGTGCGTGTGCAGGTGGACCGGCAGGTCGAACTCCTTGCGCAGCGCCGTGACCAGCCGCGCGGCGGCCGGCGGGCGGAGCAGGCCGGCCATGTCCTTGATCGCCAGCACGTGCGCGCCGGCGCCGACGATCTGCTCGGCGAGCTTGAGGTAGTAGTCCAGGGTGTACAGCTGCTCGCCGGGGTCGGACAGGTCGGCGGTGTAGCAGAGCGACACCTCGGCGATCGACTTGCCGGTCTCCCGCACGGCCTCGATCGCCGGCCGCATCTGCTCGATGTCGTTGAGGGCGTCGAAGATGCGGAAGATGTCGATGCCGGTGTTGGTGGCCTCCTCGACGAACGCCCGCGTGACCGCCTCCGGGTACGGCGTGTAGCCGACGGTGTTGCGGCCGCGCAGCAGCATCTGCAGGCACAGGTTCGGCACGGCCTCGCGCAGCGCCGCCAGCCGCTCCCACGGGTCCTCGGCCAGGAAGCGCAGCGCCACGTCGTAGGTCGCGCCGCCCCAGCACTCCAGCGACAGCAGCTCCGGGTTCATCCGCGCCACGTACGGCGCGACCTGCAGCAGGTCCTTGGTCCGCACGCGGGTCGCCAGCAGCGACTGGTGGGCGTCACGGAAGGTGGTGTCGGTGACCAGCACGCCCGGCTCGTTGCGCAGCCAGGCGGCGAAGCCCTCCGGGCCCAGCTCGGTCAGCCGCTGCTTGGAGCCGGCGGGCGGCTCCGTGGACAGGTCCAGCTTCGGCAGCTTCGCCCACGGGTCGATCACGCCCGGCCGGGGACCGTTCGGCTTGTTCACCGTGACGTCGGCCAGGTACGTCAGCAGCTTGGTGCCGCGGTCGGCCGACTGCCGCGCGGTCAGCAGCTCCGGCCGCTCCTCGATGAACGCCGTGGTCACGCGGCCGGCGCGGAAGTCCGGGTCGTCGAGGACGGCCTGCAGGAACGGGATGTTCGTGGAGACGCCGCGGATGCGGAACTCGGCGACCGCGCGCCGGGCCCGGGCCACCGCCGCCTCGAAGTTGCGGCCGCGGCAGGTCAGCTTCACCAGCATGGAGTCGAAGTGCGCCCCGACGGTGCTGCCGGCGCCGATCGCGCCGCCGTCCAGCCGGATGCCCGAGCCGCCGGGCGAGCGGTAAGCGCTGATCACGCCGGTGTCCGGGCGGAAGCCGTTCACCGGGTCCTCGGTGGTGATCCGGCACTGCAGCGCGTTGCCGCGCAGGTAGATCGCATCCTGGCTGAGGCCCAGGTCGGCCAGCGTCTCGCCGGAGGCGATGCGCAGCTGCGACTGCACCAGGTCGACGTCGGTGACCTCCTCGGTGACCGTGTGCTCGACCTGGATGCGGGGGTTCATCTCGATGAAGACGTGGTTGCCGCGCTGGTCGAGCAGGAACTCGACGGTGCCGGCGTTGCGGTAGCCGATCTGCCTGGCGAACGCCACCGCGTCGGCGCAGATCCGGTCCCGGACCGCCGGGTCCAGGTTCGGCGCCGGGGCCAGCTCGATCACCTTCTGGTGCCGCCGCTGCACCGAGCAGTCGCGCTCGTAGAGGTGGATGACGTTGCCGGCGCCGTCGGCGAGGATCTGCACCTCGATGTGCCGGGGCTGCACGACCGCCTGCTCCAGGAACACGGTCGGGTCGCCGAAGGCCGACTCGGCCTCGCGCATCGCGGCCTCGATCGACTCGCGCAGCTGGGCCGGCTCGGTGACCCGGCGCATGCCGCGCCCGCCGCCGCCGGCGACCGCCTTCACGAAGATCGGGAAGCCGACCTCGTCGGCCGCCGCCAGCAGCGCGTCCACGTCGCTGGACGGCTCCGAGGACTTCAGCGTGGGCAGGCCGGCGGCCTTGGCCGCGGCGATCGCCCGCGCCTTGTTGCCGGTCAGCTCCAGCACCTCGGTCGGCGGGCCGACGAAGGTGATGCCGGCCGCCGCGCAGGCCGAGGCCAGCTCCGGGTTCTCCGACAGGAAGCCGTAGCCGGGGTAGATCGCGTCCGCGCCGGCCTTGCGGGCGGCCTCCACGATCTCGTCGACCGACAGGTAGGCCCGCACCGGGTGACCCGGCTCGCCGATCTCGTACGCCTCGTCGGCCTTGAGCCGGTGCAACGAGTTGCGGTCCTCGTGGGGGAACACCGCGACCGTGCCGGCGCCCAACTCGTAGGCGGCGCGGAAGGCGCGGATGGCGATCTCGCCGCGGTTGGCGACGAGCACCTTGGTGAACATCTGGCGTTCCTCCCGTTTTCCTGGGGATCGTCCAGGTCGGCACGTTACCGTTGCCATCCATTCATGTGGGAGAACCATCCCGAGTGATGGACGTCCCTTTTGGCGCGCGGGCCGTGCCCGGCCGACCTGAAGAAACCGCAAAGGTGAGCGCGGTCACGTTCCTTGGCCTAGCCTGCGCGGAATGTCCCGTGACGACCTCACGACCGACGGTGACGTCAGCCCCGCGTCGACCGTCAGTAATGCGGAGTTCACCGTAGGCCCCCCGGATGGCCTAGTGACCGCCACAGACTCCGCACCTGTGTCACAGTCAGTCATCAGCCGCTGGAACCCGCGGGAGCTCGCGCTCACCGTGCTGTTCCTGGCGCCCGCGGTCGCCGGGCTCGGCGCCTTCGTGATCTTCCCGCTGTTCCAGGCGGTGTACCTGGCGACCATGGGCAGCGACATCCTCGGCAACCCCACCCGCTTCGTCGGCTTCCAGCACTTCGAGGAGCTGTTCACCCCCGAGTTCGGCGCGGTGCTGGCCCGCACGGCCGGCTTCACCCTGATGGTGGTGGTCGCCGGCGTGCTGCTGCCGATGGCCCTCGCGGTGCCGCTGAGCCAGCGGCTGCCCGGCATGCGGATCTTCCGCACCCTGTTCACGCTGCCGTTCGCCTACTCCGCGTCGGCGGCGTCGGTGGTGTGGCTGCTCATGCTCAACCCGGCGATGTCCCCGGTGAACTGGGTGCTGCAGCTGATCGGCGTGACGGCCCCCGGCTGGACCACCGACTCCGGCTGGGCGCTGGTCACGGTGGCCGGCGTGACGGTGTGGATGGTGTCCGGCTTCAACCTGCTGGTGCTCGCGGCGGGGCTGGCCGGGCTGGACGAGCAGGTGCTGGAGGCGGCCCGCATCGACGGCGCCAGCGGCGTCCGCAACTTCACCAGCATCGTGCTGCCGATGATCTCGCCCAGCCTGTTCTTCGTGATCGTCACGACCACACTGACCGCGCTGCAGAGCCTGGGCCAGCCGCAGGTGATGACCGACGGCGGCCCGAACGGCGCGACCAGCACGCTGGTCTACTCGATCTTCAACCAGGCGTTCCACAACAACAACAGCAACTACGGCCTGGCCAGCGCCCAGGGCCTGGTGCTGCTGATCGTCGGCGTGCTGCTGGCCGCGGTGCAGTTCGGCGTCATCGAGAGGCGGGTGCACTACCGGTGAGTCGACTCAACCGTCCCGGGCGCGTCACGAGCACGCTGACCTACGTCTGGCTGGTCGTGGCGGCGGTCGTGCTGCTGTTCCCGGTGCTGCTGACCGTGCTCGGCGGCTTCCTGCCGTCGATCGACCTGCTGCGCCAGCCGCCGAACCTGCTCGGCCACTACACCGTGGACAGCTACCTCGGCGCGCTGCGGCAGACCGTGGTGCCGCTGCTGCCGGCGTTCGGCAACTCGCTGTTCGTCGGCCTGGTGATCATGGTCGCGCACCTGGTCACCTCGTGCCTGGCCGCCTACGCGCTGGTGTTCCTGCGCACGCCGCTGCGGACCCCGCTGTTCTGGCTGTTCCTGGCCACGATCATGGTCCCGTACGAGGCGATCGTCGTGCCCAACGCGCTGTTCGTGCGCAGCCTGGGCATCGGCGACAGCCGGTTCGCGCTGGTGCTGCCGTTCCTGGCCAACGGGTTCGGGGTGTTCCTGCTGCGGCAGGCGTTCCGGCAGTTCCCGGGCGAGCTGCGGGACGCCGCCACCATCGACGGCTGCGGGCACTTCCGCTTCCTGTTCACCATCCTGCTTCCGGGCTGCCGGCCGGCGATCGCCGCGCTGGCCGTCTGGTCGTTCCTGCAGGGCTGGAACATGTACTTCTGGCCCTTGATCATCTCGTCCACCAACAACTCGCTGAACACCCTGCAGACCGCGGTGTTCGCCCTGCGCAGCAACGACAGCGCCGATCCGGGCCTGTTGCTGGCCGGCATCACGATCACGCTGCTGCCGACCCTGCTGCTCGTGCTGTTCGGCCAGCGCTGGCTGGTCCGCGGCTTCACGGCCGGGGCCGTGAAATGACCTACCGAGGGAGAATTCAGGTGCGTACCAAGTTGGGGCTGCTGGCCGCCGCCGTCGCCGCGGCCACCGCCGTCACCGCGTGCAGCTCGGCCGCCAGCTCCGGGTCCTCCGGGTCCGGCGGCGACGGGCTGTCCGCGCCGGCCGCCAGCGCGCTGGACGGCAAGGGCGAAACGGACATCACGTTCTGGCACGCGATGACCGGGACCAACGGCGAGACGCTGAAGAAGCTCACCGACCAGTTCAACGCGGCCAACCAGGGCAAGATCAAGGTCACGCTGGCGTTCAAGAACAACTACGACGACACGCTGTCGGCGTACAAGAACGCGCTCAAGGGCGGCGAGCTGCCCGACCTGCTGCAGGTCTACGACATCGGCACCCAGTTCATGATCGACTCCAAGGCGACCGTGCCGGCGCAGTCGTTCATCGACGTCGACTCCTACGACGTGAGCGACATCCAGCCCAACATCGCCGGCTACTACTCGATCGACAACAAGCTGTACTCGATGCCGTTCAACACGTCGATGCCGCTGCTGTACATCAACAAGGACGCGTTCGCCAAGGCCGGGCTCGACCCGAACAAGCCGCCGGCCACGCTCGACGAGATCATGGCCGACGCCAAGAAGCTGACCGTCAAGGACGCCGGCGGCAACACCACGCAGTACGGCTTCGGCGCCTCGCTCTACGGCTGGTTCCTCGAGCAGTGGACGGCCGTGGCCGGAGCCCAGTACTGCAACCCCGACAACGGCCGCAAGGGCCGCGCCACCGCCGCCAACTTCGCGTCCGACAACAACGTGAAGCTGCTGACCTGGTGGAAGGACATGGTCGACCAGGGCCTGGCGCTCAAGCTGGACAGCGACACCAAGAACGGCGACTCCGCGTTCGTGGCCGGCAAGGACGCCATCACCCTGGAGTCCACCGGCTCGCTCGGCGACTTCACCAAGGCCGGCTTCCAGGTCGGCACCGGCTTCTACCCGAAGATCAACGCCTCCGACGCGGGCGGCCCGATCATCGGCGGCGCGTCGCTGTGGATCGTCGGCAAGGGCAAGGACGACGCCCACAAGCGGGCGTCCTGGGAGTTCGTGAAGTTCCTGGAGAGCAAGGACTCGCAGGCCACCTGGCACACGTCCACCGGCTACTTCCCGGTCAGCAAGGGCGCGCTGGACACCGACGTGGACAAGCAGTGGGTGGCGGCCAAGCCGCAGTTCCAGACGGCGATCACGCAGCTGCAGAACACCAAGCTTTCGACCGCGACCCAGGGCTGCCTGTTCGGCGTGATGCCGCAGGTGCGCAAGGCGGCGGAGAACGCCATGCAGGCGGCCGTGCTGCAGGGCAAGGACCCCAAGCAGGCCCTCACCGACGCCGCCAACTCCCTGACCCAGCCCATCAAGGACTACAACGACTCCGTCAAGTAGAACCCCCTCCGCCACGTGAGTGGCTCACTTCGCATTGTGCGGCACCTGAGTGGCTCAGGTGCCCCTAGAGCGAAAATGAGCCACTCACGTGGCGGTCACTGTCACTGCGAGAGGCGCTCGATCTGGCGGATCTTGTTCATGGCGTCGAGGGCGGCGACCTTGTACGACTCCGCGAGCGTCGGGTAGTTGAACACCGCGTCCACCAGGTAGTCGACGGTGCCGCCGCAGCCCATCACGGCCTGGCCGATGTGGATCAGCTCCGTCGCCCCGGTGCCGAACACGTGCACGCCCAGCAGCGACCGGTCCTCCGGCGACACCAGCAGCTTGAGCACGCCGTAGGAGTCGCCGATGATCTGGCCGCGGGCCAGCTCCCGGTACCGGGACACGCCGACCTCGAACGGGATGCGGTCGTTGGTCAGCTGGTCCTCGGTCCGCCCGATGAAGCTGATCTCCGGAATGGTGTAGATGCCGATCGGCTGCAGCGTGGACATCGCCTGCACCGGCTCGCCGCACGCGTGGTACGCCGCCAGCCGGCCCTGCTCCATCGAGGTCGCGGCCAGCGCGGGAAAGCCGATCACGTCGCCGACCGCGTAGATGTGCGGCACCGAGGTGCGGAAGTACTCGTCGACCTCGATCCGGCCGCGCTTGTCGGCCTGCAGGCCGGCCTTGTCCAGCTGCAGCGTCTCGGTCATGCCCTGCCGGCCGGCGGAGTACATGACCACCTCGGCCGGGATCTTCTTGCCGCTCTCCAGCACGGCGATCGCGCCGCGCTCGTGCCGCTCGACCGCGGCTACCGTCTCGCGGAACCGGAACGTCACGGCCAGATCACGCAGGTGGTACTTGAGCGCCTCGACGACCTCGCCGTCGCAGAACTCCAGCATCCGCTCCCGCGACTCCACCACGGTGACCTTGGTGCCCAGGGCGGCGAACATGGACGCGTACTCGATGCCGATCACACCCGCGCCGACGACCACCATCGACTGCGGCACCCGCTCCAGCGACAGGATGCCGTCCGAGTCGATGATCGTCCTGCCGTCGAAGTCCACAGTGGCCGGCCGCGCCGGCTGGGTGCCGGTGGCGATCACGATCTTGTCGGCGGTGACCGTCAGCTCCCGCCCGGAGCCGTCCACCACCTCGACCGTGTGCTCGTCCAGGAAATGCCCCATGCCCGGCAGCATCGCGACATGGTTGCGGGTGAGCTGGCTGCGGATCACCTCGACCTCGCGGCCGATCACGTGATTGGTGCGGGCCAGCAGGTCGGCGACGGTGATGTCCTCCTTGACCTGGTAGCTCGCGCCGTACATCTCGCGCTGGTTGAGTCCGGTGAGGTAGAGAACCGCCTCCCGCAGTGTCTTGGACGGGATCGTGCCGGTCTGGATGCACACCCCGCCCACCATGTCCCGCCGCTCCACGACCGCGGCCTTCTTGCCCAGCTTGGCCGTCGCGATGGCGGCCTTCTGCCCACCGGGGCCGGAGCCCAGAACCAGCACATCGAAGTCGCGCACGCGGCCAGTCTGCCTCCTGCGGGGCCGGGCCGACACCCCGTCGGCGCAGGAGGTTCCCGCCGATCCGGCGCGGCGGGGTTACGGTCACGACGCGGCGCCGTCCACATCGGAAACCGTTGGCAACAGCGAGAAAAACGGGAGTTATACCCGTCAAAGCCGTCAACCAAACCACTCGAACGGGTCTTTTTTCCACAAGCCCTGTGGAAATCGATCACCTGTCAAGGTCATCTGCTCTTAACATCGGCTTTTCGGCCGCTGAGGGGAGCACCGCATGGCCACTTCATCGGAGTCGTCGGGTATGACCCGCCGCGGCGCGCTGCGCGCCGCCGGCGCCCTCGCCGCGGCGCTGCCGGCCGTCGCCGCCGGAACCGGCGTCGCGATCGCCAAGCCGCCGCCGCTGCCCATCGGCCCGGCCATTCCCCCCGGCCGCCAGGTCACCCTCACTCCGATCCTGTCCGGCGAACAGTTCCCGATCGGCGCGATCTGGCCGCCGCCACCGACCCAGATCACCCAGTCCCGGCTGCAGGAGATGAAAAACGCCGGCATCAACTTCTTCATCACCGGCAATTACCTCGACGACGGCAACATCGTCACCTACACCCTCGGTGTCGCCGATGCCGTCGGCGGCCTGCACGTGATCGTCCGCGACGACCACGACGTGGCCAACCTGGCGCGGTGGTTCACCATCACCGACAACCGGGCCGTGCCGATGTCCATCAGCCCCTCCGACGCCGTCGCCATGGCCAACCGCGCGTTCGGCACCTACGCCGCGTACCCGTCCTTCGCCGGCTTCTCGCTGCTGGAGGACACCGAGCCGTGGACGTACGGCAACCTCAACGCCGTGGTCACCGCGCTGCGCGCGGCCAACCCGTACTACCTGCGGTACAGCAACCTGCCGCCCGGCTCCGGCCCCGGCTACCAGGCCTCCGTCGTCGACTACGCCGGCAAGGTCGGCGCACAGATGCTGTCGTTCGACCGGTACCCGATCATGGCCGACGGCACCAACGACGCCGGCTACGTCAGCAACTGGGCCGACATGCGGGCCGCCGCCGCGCAGACGGGGCTGCCGGCGTGGGGCTACATCCAGACCTGCGGCTTCGACGGGCACCGCTCGCCCAGTTACGACGACATCGCCTGGCAGGTCAACACCAGCCTCGCCTACGGGGCCAAGGGCGTGCAGTACTTCCCGTACTGGACGCCCGGCCCCGACCGGGGCGGCAACTTCCAGCCCGCCATGATCGATCTCCTCGGCCGGCGCACCCAGCACTACTACGACGTGCAGGACATCAACAACGGCACCCTCTCCGGCGTCGGCAACCAGCTGCGGACCATGAGGTCCGAGTCCGTCACGCACGCCAACGACTCCGTCGCCCCCGCGCGCACCGCCCGCTTCGGCCCCGACAACTACCTCACCGACGCCTCCGGCGACGCCGTCGTGCTCAGCCGCTTCGTCGACAAGGCCGGCGACCGCTGGCTCTTCGTCGTCAACCGCTCGCACCGCACCGCCGCCAAAGCCACCCTCAGGCTCCGCTCCTCAGCCGTGGCCCGGGTGTCCCAGTTCGACAGCAGGTCCCGCAAGGTCACCGCCCAGCGGGACGCCGGCGGCATCTCCGTGTCCCTGCGTCCCGGCGCCTCCGCCCTCTACCACCTGGCCGCCCACAGCTAGCCGGCGAAGACGCCGCCCGCGGTGCACACCATCGTGCCCACGGGCGCGGAGCGTCAGCTCAGCTCTTCTCCAGGTACTCGGCGCGGCTGGCGTCCACCACCTCCCGCACCATCTGCGCGAGGCCGGGGTGCTCGGCCAGGTCCGGGTCCTCGCCGATGACGCGCTGCGCCTCCGCCCGGGCCTCCTCGATCACGTCGAGGTCGTCGAGCAGGGACAGCATCTTCAGGCCGGACTTCAGGCCGGACTGGGCGGCGCCGAGGATGTCGCCCTCGCGGCGGAGTTCGAGATCCATCTGGGCCAGCTCGAAGCCGTCGAGGGTGTCGGCGACGGCCTGCAGCCGCTGCATGGTCGACGTGCCGGCGGGCACCTCGGAGACGAGCAGGCACAGGCCGGCGGCACTGCCCCGGCCGACGCGGCCGCGCAGCTGGTGCAGCTGGCTGACGCCGAACCGGTCGGCGTCCATGATCACCATGACGGTCGCGTTCGGCACGTTCACGCCGACCTCGATCACCGTCGTGGCGACCAGGACCTGCACGTCACCGGCGGCGAAGGCCCGCATCACGGCGTCCTTGTCCTCCGGCGCCATCCGGCCGTGCAGCATCTCCACCCGCAGCCCCTTGAGCGGACCGCCGGCCAGCTTCGGCAGCACGTCGGTGACGGCGAGCGGCGGCCGCTGGTCGGAGCCGGCGCCCTTGGGCTCGGCGTCCTCGTCGTCGCCGATGCGCGGGCACACCACGTACGCCTGGTGCCCGGCCGCGACCTCCTCGCGGATCCGCTCCCACGCCCGCCCCAGCCACGCCGGCTTCTCCGCCACCGGCACGACCGAGCTGGTGATCGGCGACCGTCCCTGCGGCAGCTCACGCAGCGCGGACACCTCGAGGTCGCCGTACACCGTCATGGCCACCGTGCGCGGAATCGGCGTGGCCGTCATGACCAGCACGTGCGGGCTGACGCCCTCCCCCGACTTGCCCCGCAACGCGTCCCGCTGCTCGACGCCGAACCGGTGCTGCTCGTCGACGACGACAAAACCCAGTTCCGCGAACGACACCTTGTCCTGGATCAGCGCGTGCGTGCCGACGACGATGCCGGCCGTGCCGGAGGCGATGTCCAGCAACGCCTGCCGGCGCTGCGCGGTGTTCATGGACCCCGTCAGCAGCACCACCCGGGTCGCCTGCTCCGGCGCACCCAGCTCGCCGGCCGTCGCCAGGTCGCCGAGCATGTCCCGCAGCGAGCGGGCGTGCTGCGCCGCAAGGACTTCCGTCGGCGCCAGCATCGCCGCCTGCCTGCCGGCGTCGACGACCTGCAGCATTCCGCGCAGCGCCACCAGCGTCTTGCCCGAGCCGACCTCGCCCTGCAGCAGCCGGTTCATCGGGTGCGTGCCGCCGAGCTCCTCGGCGAGCACCTCGCCGATCTCGCGCTGGCCGTTGGTCAGCTGGAACGGCAGCCGCTCGTCGAACGCGTCCAGCAGGCCGCCCGGCCGTCGCGGGCTCGGCGTCGCCGGCCGGGCCGCGGCCGACCGCCGGCGCTGGGCCAGCGCCAACTGGATCGCCAGCGCCTCGTCCCAGCGCAGGCGGCGCTTCGCCTCGTCGATCGCCGACTGGCTGTCCGGCAGGTGGATCAGCTTCAGCGCCGACATCAGGTCGAGCAGGCCGTAGCGCTTGATCAGGTCGCCCGGCAGCGGGTCGACCACGCCGTCCCACATTCCCAGCACCTGCTCGACGCAGCGGGCGATGCTCCACGTCGGCAGGCCGCTGACCGCCGGGTAGACCGGGATCAGCTTGCGGGCGAAGGAGGCCACCGCCTGCTCGCCGTCCTCGTCGTCGAGCAGCTGGAACTCCGGGTGGGCCAGCTGCATCGTCTTGTTGAACTTGCTGACCTTGCCGGCGAACAGCCCCCGCGCGCCCGGCACCAGCTTGCTCAGGTTGGGGATCTTCTGACTGAAGAAGACCAGGCTCAGCGGCCGCGTGCCGTCGGTGACGATCACCTCGGTCATGGTGCCGCGCCGGGCCCGCATCGGCTTGCGCGTCACCTTGGCCACGTCCGCGAGCACCGTGACGTGCTCGTCCAGCTCGAGGCTGGCGATCGAGGTCAGCTTTCCGCGCTCGTCGTAGCGACGCGGGTAGTGCCGCAGCAGGTCGCCGACCGTGCGCAGGCCGAGTCCGTCGGCCAGCGCGTCCGCCGACTTCTTGCCCAGCAGCGGTTCGAGGGAGTCGTCGATGGCAGTCATCGGGTGCTATTCAACCCCGTACCCCTGACACCGCTAATCTGACCGCCCGTCGAACTCCGGACACAGCCAGGAGCCGCCCCATGCCGCGCCCCAGCGTCGAGGCCGAGCGGCGGGCGCAGATCCTGCGCGCCACCTGCCAGGTCATTGCCGAGAGCGGGCTGCGCAACCTGCGGATCTCCGACGTCGCCCGCCGGGCCGGGGTGTCGGGCGGGACCGTGCACTACTACTTCGACACCAAGCAGGACCTCGCCCAGGCCGCCTTCGAGGACTGCTTCGAAAGATCGTTGGAGCGCCGGCGCTGGCTGCTCGACTCCCGGGCCGACGCCCTCACCCGCCTGCGCCAGATCGTCCACTCCTACGTGCCCGGCACCCCCGAGACCGTCGAGGCGTGGAAGGTCTGGATCGAGTTATGGGCCGAGAGCCCCCGCTCCCCTCGCCTGCGTGAACTCAACGAACGCCTCTACGGCGACTGGCGCCGCATCGTCGCTGACATCGTCCGCGACGGCCAGTCCCGGGGCCAGCTCACCGACGGCGACCCCCTCGTGCTGGCCAACATGCTCGTCGGCATGATCGACGGCCTGGCCGTGCAGGTCCTCGCCGGCTCCCACAGCCTCACCGCCGGCCGGATGCGCACCACCTGCCTGGCCTTCGTCGACACCGTCCTGGCCCGCACCCCGGTCCGCTGACCGAGGGCGGCAGGATCAGGCGCGGTGAGCGCTCACGCCGCGGTGCCGAACTTGGCGTCGATGTCGCGAACCGCCAGGTCGGCGATGCGGGCGGCGGCGGCACGGGGAGTGATGGCGGCGTGGTCGGCCTCGTCGAGGACGGCGGCGACGAGGCGGCGCATGGTGCTGCGGATCTTGGTGAAGGCGCTGTCGGAGTCGGGTTGGACGTCGCCGAAGAGGGTCCACCACCACCAGGTGCTGCTGGTGGAGTTGGCGACGACGTCGGGGATGACCAGCACGCCGCGGTGCACGAGGCGGCGTTCGGCCTCGGGCAGCACGGGCATGTTGGCGGCCTCGACGACGACGCGAGCCCGGACCTCGTCGACGTTGCGCTCGTCGACGGCATACGACACGGCGGCGGGCACGAGGACCTCGGCGTCGACGTCGAGCCACTGGTCGCCGGGCAGCAGGTGGTCGCCGGGGGCGAGGTCGTCACGGTCGACGGTGCCGTGGGCGTCCCGCCCGCGCAGCAGCCGCTCGACGTCGAGACCGTCCTGATTGGCCACGATGCCCTTCACGTCGGCGATGCCGACGACCCGCACGCCGGCCTCGGACAGGAACCGGGCGGTGGAGCCGCCGATGGCGCCGAAGCCCTGGACGAAGGCACGCACCTCACCAGTGGGAAGGGAAAGCCGGTCGAGCGCCACGAGGGCGGCCTCGGCGACGCCGCAGCCGCCGACGAGCTCCTTGAGCCGCAGACCGCCGACCCGCACCTGAGAAGCCTTGCGCAGCCGCGCCCGCGCGGCCCGCTCGTCGTCGAGCAGCGGGTACACGGCCTGGATCGACGAGGAGAAGCCGAGTTCGGCGAGCACCTTGTCGATCGTGGACTGTCGCAGCCCGAGATCCTCGCCCATGGTCCAGAACCGCTCGACGTAGGGCCGCATCGCGGTCAGGTAACGGCGCAGCACATCGGTCGCCCGCGGGTCGTACGGATCCCAGTCGATGCCGCCTTTCGCGCCGCCCAACGGGATGTAGCGACCGGACGGGTCGTAGTTCAGCGCCTCCCGCACGGACATGCCGGCGGCCAGTCCGCGCACCTCGTCGAGGGTGCAGCCGGCGCGCATCCGCAGCCCGCCACTGCTCACGCCGCGCACCAACCGGTCGATCACGAGATAGCCGTGGCAGCCGGTCACGGGGTCGGTCCAGGTGACCTGAAGGTAGGGTTCACGCACCTGGCCACCTCCTCGCTGGTGACGTGCGGATATGCAGGTACCGCACAGTTGACCCGACAGCTGACTGATGTGTCAATCAACGCGCTCCGACCGCAACCGAGGCGTCAGCTGCCGGACACCATCGGGGCCGCGACTGGTGGTGAGGCCGCGGCGACGATCCGTGCGCACGCTCCCACGACGGTCGCGCTCGGTGATCACCCTGTCACCATGGCGCTCCACTGTGGACGATTCGAAGAGAACAGTCCACAAGGGACTATTCGACGCCGATGAGGGCCACGGTCTCCGGCTGGCCGCCGGGATAGCCGGTGAGCTCGACCTCGGGATGGCTCAGCCGCAGGTGCCGGCCCAGTTCGTCGTCGAGGCCGACGGGGGCGTCCGCACCGGCGAAGACCGTCACCAACTCGCCGCCGGCATCCAGCATCCGGTCGACGAGACGGCACGCGGCCGCGACCAGATCGGCCGGCGCGGGCTCGATCAGCACCACCTCGCCGTCGATCATGCCCAGCGCGTCGCCGGGCTGGCAGCGCCCGACCCAGGTCATGGCCTCGCGCTTGGCGATCACGAGTTCGCCACGCCTGGTCGCGGCGGCGGCCTCGGCCATCGCGACGACGTCGTCGCCGGACCGCCGGCTCGGGTCGTGCACGGCGAGGGCGGCCAGGCCCTGCACCGGCGAGGCCGTCGGCACGACAACAACGTCGCGGCCGTCCCGGTCGGCGTGCTCGGCCGCCTGCGCGACGAGATCAGCCAGCTCACTGTCGTTGGGCAGCACGACAACCTGCGCCGCGCCGGTTTCGGCGAGCACGTCGAGCAGATCGGTGACGGCCGGCTCGCGGTCGGGACGCAGCACGAGCACCGAGGCGCCCTCGGCCCGGAACAGCTCGGCGGCGTCCTCGCCGGCCACGATGGCGACGACCGCCCGGTCCCGCGCGAAGCGGGCCTTCTGGTCGGCGAACCGGGTGACGGTGATGCGGTGCGGGCGGCCGTTCTCGATGCCGACCTCGATCGCCGCGCCGATGTCGTCGCAGTGCACGTGGACGGACCACAGCCCGTGGCCGTCGCCGGCCACCACGACGCTGTCGCCGAGCCCGGCCAGCCGGTCGCGCAACGCCTGCTCGTCGGCGAGGCCGTCGAGGAGGTACATCACCTCGTACTCGAAGGCGCTGCTCTCGTGGACCAAGGCGGCCTTGGTCGCACTCACCGGAGGCAGGTCGTGTTCGACGTCACTGTCGAGGCGTTCGGCCACCACGGTCGCCAGGGCGTCCAAGATCAGCAGCAGACCGCGGCCACCGGCGTCCACGACGCCACGTTCGGCCAGCACGGCGAGCTGGCGCGGGGTGTCCGCAAGCGCTTGCGCGGCGGCCTTCACGGCGGCGGTCGCCACGTCGTCGAGCAGGTCGGAGCCGCACTCCTCGGCGGCGTCGGCAGCGGCCGTGAGCACGGACAACACGGTGCCGGCGACCGGCTTGGACACCGCGGCGGTGGCCAGTTCGTCGGCTCGCCGGAGGGCTGTCCGCAGGGCGGTGCCACCGACGGTGCGGGCGCCGTCCCAGCTCTCGGCCAGCCCGCGCAGCACCTGCGAGAGGATCACGCCCGAGTTGCCGCGTGCCCCCGCCACCGCCCCCTTGGCCAGGGCGGACACCGCCGCGCCGACCGCGTCCGCCGGCTCGTGGACCAGGGCGTCCAGCGCCGACCGCATGGTGTGCAGCAGGTTCGTGCCGGTGTCGCCGTCGGCGACCGGGTAGACGTTGATCCGGTCGATGGCCTCGCGGTCCGCGTCCAGCGCGCGCACCCCGGCCGCCGCCCACCGGCGGACCGCGTCGGCGTCCAGCGCCTGAAGCACGTCCGGCCCCTCCTCTCGCAGCCCTCCGCCGGCGAGGGTAGCGGGGCCGGTTTGGAGCGGCGCCGGATCACCGGTTACCCTGTCCTGGTTGCTCTGGTCCGTGGTTGGCCCGGATCAGCGCGTCCGCACCGGTGGCAACGCTCGGTCGGATGCCACCTGAGGACTCGTATTTACTTGAAGGAGTGTCTGACATGGCTGCCGTCTGCGACGTCTGCGGCAAGGGGCCGGGCTTCGGCATGTCGGTCTCGCACTCGCACCGCCGGACCAACCGTCGGTGGAACCCGAACATCCAGTCGGTGCGCGCCAAGGTCGCGCCCGGCCAGCGTGCCCGGGTCAACGTGTGCACCTCCTGCCTGAAGGCCGGCAAGGTCGTCCGCGGCTGAGGTTCGAGGCCGAAAGGGCCGTGCGGGACGAAGTCCCGCACGGCCCTTTCTCTGTGCTCAATTCAGGCCACGAGCGCGGGTTCCGGGCTGGGCGCGGGAGTCCGGGCGAAGCGCTGGGCCAGCCAGGCACAGACCATGAGCTGGATCTGGTGGAACAACATCAGCGGTAGCACGATCAGGCCCACGCTCTGCCCGGCGAACAGCACGCTCGCCATCGGCAGGCCGCTGGCCAGTGACTTCTTCGAGCCGGCGAACATGATCGTGATCCGGTCCTCGCGGGAGAAGCCGAGCAGCTTCGGCCCGAACCAGGTGACCGCGAGCACCACCGCCAGCAGCGCGATGTTCACGCCGACCAGCGCGAGCAGGCTCGCCACCGACAGCTGGCCCCAGATGCCGGCGACGACGCCCTCGCTGAACGCGGTGTAGACGACCAGCAGCACCGAGCCGCGGTCGACCAGGCCCAGCACCGACTTGTGCCGGTTGACGAAGCCGACCAGCCAGCGCCGGGCCAGCTGCCCGAGCACGAACGGCAGCAGCAGCTGCAGCACGATGTCGACGAGCGCGTGACCGGAGAAGCCGCCGCCGCGGGTGGTCATCAGCGCGCCGACCAGCAGCGGCGTGAGCACGATGCCGACCAGGTTGGAGAACGAGGCCGCGCAGATCGCCGCGGAGACGTTGCCGCGGGCGATGGACGTGAACGCGATCGAGGACTGCACGGTCGAGGGCAGGCAGCACACGTAGAGCAGGCCGATGTAGAGCTCCGGCGAGATCACGCCGGGCACCAGCACCCGCAGGGCCAGCCCCAGCAGCGGGAACAGCACGAAGGTGGCGGCGAACACGATGCCGTGCAGCCGCCAGTGCTTGATGCCGGCGAGCGCGTCCTGCGGCGACAGGCGGATGCCGTACAGGAAGAACAGCAGGCCGATCGCCACCGTCGTCGCGTCGCCGAACACCGGTACCCACAGCCCGCGCGCCGGCAGCAGAGTGGCCAGCGCGACCGTGCAGAGGATGGCAACGATGTAGGGGTCGATTCGACGCATGCATCCAGGATCGATGCAGAACAGCGATTCGGAAACACGCTAACCGCTCTGACTGTGTTCACGAAACGTGATAAGTCAGACCCCTCGCGCACAATGGCCGGCATGTGCCGAAGCATCAAGACGCTGCGCCCGCCGTTCGCCGACCACGTCACCGACGCCGACATCCGCGCCGCCGCCCTGCAGTACGTCCGCAAGCTCTCCGGCTTCCGCCAGCCCGCCGCGCACAACGCCGAGGCGTTCGCCAAGGCCGTCGACGCCGTCGCCGCGGCCACCGCCGAGCTGCTGTCGTCCCTGGAGGTCCGCGGCCAGCACTAACGCGCCGTCACGGCAGCTTCCAGTCGATGGGCTGCGCGCCCTGGCGGGTGAGCAGGTCGTTCGCGCGGCTGAACGGGCGTGAGCCGAAGAAGCCGCGGTCGGCCGACATCGGGCTGGGGTGGGCGGACTCGATGCACGGCACGCCCGACAGCAGCGGCGCGAGGCTGCGGGCGTTGCTGCCCCACAGGATCGCCACCAGCGGCGTGCGGCGGGCCGCGAGCGCACGGATGGCCTGCTCGGTGACTTCCTCCCAGCCCTTGCCCTTGTGGGAGTTGGGGCGGCCGGGCGCGACCGTCAGGGACCTGTTGAGCAGCAGCACCCCCTGCTCCGCCCAGGGCGACAGGTCGCCGTTCGACGGCCTCGGCAGGCCGAGGTCGGACTCCAGTTCCTGGTAGATGTTGGCCAGGCTGCGCGGAATCGGCCGCACCTCCGGCGCCACCGAGAAGCTCAGGCCCACCGCGTGCCCCGGCGTCGGGTACGGGTCCTGGCCGACGATGAGCACCCGGACGTCCGCGAACGGCTGCTTGAACGCGCGCAACACGTTCTCACCGGCCGGCAGGTAGGTGCGCCCCGCGGCCACCTCGGCGCGCAGGAAGTCGCCCATCGCGGCGATCCGGTCGGCGACCGGCTCCAACGCCTGCGCCCAGCCGGCTTCGACAACTTCGTTCAACGGACGGGAAACCATGCCTCGAACTGTATCCGGCGGGACTGACAGTTCCCGACGGGGCGCGGGGGTGCGGGACGAGCAAGAGCCTGCCACTTGAGTGGCTCACCTGCCCCCGGAAGGCAAGTGAGCCACTCAGGTGCGGAAAAACCGCGCCCCGGCGGCGCGGCAGCCGCCTGCGCCGCCGGAATGGGGCCGGGCGGGCGATGCCCCAGGACCAGTGGAACCACCCGCCCGACTTTCAGGCGCCGGCGAGCACGACGGCATCCTTGCGGGCGCCGTACCGTCGTGCGAGCCAAGCGCACACCATGAGTTGCAGCTGGTGGAAAAGCATCAGCGGCAACACGGCCAGGCCCACGGTGGCGGCGGGGAACAGGACCGTTCCCATGGGCAGGCCGCTGGCCAGGGACTTCTTGGAACCGCAGAAGACGATGGCGATCTCGTCTTCGGTGGAGAAACGAAGCCGGCGGGCGGTGAAGGTGGTCAGGAGCATGACCACCGCCAACAGAACGGCGTTGACGGCGAGCAGGACCACCAGCGACACCCAGGACAGCCGCCCCCAGATGCCGGCCACGACGCCCTCGCTGAAGGCGGCGTACACCACCAGCAGGATCGAACCGCGGTCGACGTAGCCGAGGATCTTCTTGTGCCGGGTGACGAAACCGCCGACCCAGCGCCGGAGGAGTTGCCCGGCCACGAAAGGCGCCAAGAGCTGCAGCATGATGTCCCGCACGGCGCCGAGGGACATCCCGCCGGTGCCGGTGAAGAGGAACACGGTGACCAGCAGCGGCGTGAGCACGATGCCGACCAGGTTGGAGAAGGAGGCGCTGCAGATCGCGGCGGCGACGTTGCCCCGGGCGATCGAGGTGAACGCGATCGAGGACTGCACGGTCGACGGCAGGCAGCACAGGAACATCAACCCGGTCCACAGCTCCGGGGTGAGCGCCCACGGCACGAGCAGCCGACACAGCAGGCCCAGCAACGGAAACAGCACGTAGGTGGCGAGAAACACCAGGCCGTGCAGCCGCCAGTGCTTCAGCCCGTCCAGCGCCTCACGGGTGGAAAGCCTTGCCCCGTAGAGGAAGAACAGCAGACCGATGGCGATCGTCGTCGCGTGACCGAAGCCGGTGGCCACCGCCCCGCTCGCCGGGAGCAGCGAGGCGACGGCCACCGTCAACAGCAACGCCACGATGTACGGATCAACCCGCAACCGTGACATCGACGCGGTCCTGCCGGGGGTGGTGCCGGGAGATGTTGCGCTCCAACAGCTCGATCGAGGCGGCGACGCCCACGTCACCCGCCTTGACCTCCGGCAGCCGGCCGTCGTTGGCCCGCAGCTCCAGCAGCGCGTTGTCGATCGCGGTGTGCGCGGCGAACAGGCACGGCGTGGAGTAGATCGCGACGTTGACGCCGAGGTTCTCCAGCTCGGTCAGCGACAGCCGCGGCGACTTGCCGCCGGCGATCTGGTTGAACAGCAGCGGCTTGTCGCCGATCACGGCCCGAACCTTGCTGATCCAGTCGACGCTGCGCACGCCGTCGACCAGCAACACGTCGGCGTCGGTGGCGGCGAGCGCCTCGGCGCGGCGCAGGATCTCCGACTCCTCGGTGGCGTCGGTGCGGGCGACGACGACCAGGTCGCGACGGGTCTCCAGGACCAGGTTGAGCTTCTCCAGGTACTCCTCGAGCGGGAGGATCTGCTTGCCGTCGACGTGGCCGCAGCGGCGCGGCCGCTTCTGGTCCTCCAGGATCACGCCGGACGCGCCGATGCGCTCCAGGTTCTCCACGACGTGGCAGGCCACCTCGGGATCCACGTAGCCGTCGTCGATGTCGACGAGCAGGTGCTGCTGCGGGAACGCCAGCCGCAGCCGCTGCACGAAGTTGACCATGTCCGGCCACGCGATGAACCCGATGTCCGGGAGTCCGTAGTAGGACGCCGCGAAACCGAAACCGGAGACGAACATGCCGCCATAGTGCTGTGCCGCCAGCGACGCGGAGAACATGTCGAACACGCCGATCAGTGGCGTGATGCTGTCGCTTTGCACGTCGCGGCGCAGAGCGCTGCCGTAAGTCATGCGTAAGCCCCTTTGAATGAGCGAAGACGTCTCATTGCCCCACAGTGAGATGCATTCGAACCGCGAAGGTCAAGAGAACATTACCTTGACCGTCACCGCCGACGGTAGTGACCGCAGATCCGGACGACCAGCGTCCAATCGGGCAAACATCCTACGTGAGCGTCACTCACAGTAGCCAGTTGCCACTCTTTTGCAGTACCTATCATCACGCCACCATGCGCGCAAGAAAAGTTGTAAATGTCTACCGTAAAACCTGGGTAAAATCGGTATGCGATGTGGAACACCGATTGGTCGGAATGGGTTTCGCAACCACCGGACCGGCCAACGGCGACGGCCCGATGCCCACGGTAAAACGCGCCCGATCGGCGTCACCATAGTCCAACCGAGTGACTCTCACGTCTACTCAGCGTGTCAGCGAAGCCGACCACTAACCCGCGTGAGCACAACGGCCGGCCAATCTGCGCCGTAAAGAAGTACTTCGACGTTACCGGGCGCTTCGGGGTCCATGCGCCACTTCTGCCGGACGGCGACCAGCGCGGCCAGCGGCCGGGTGGCCAGCCGGCGCGCGGCCCACGGCAGCCGGGCGTGCGCGAGCAGGGCGCCGTCGTCGGGATCGGCCAGCACGACACGGGTCCAGTCGCCGCGCACCGGCAGCAGCCGCACGTCCGTCCAATCAGGACCGTCCTGCAGCCACTTCGCCGCCATGGCGGCCTTGCCGCGCAACCGAAGTGGCACCAGCAGCGGCGCGGTCGGACCGGGCGCCTGGAACACGTGACCGAACTGTCGCGGGCGCAGGAACTTGCGCCCCTTCGGTTGGTACGGCAGTGACAACGGCAGCACCTGCTCGTTGCCGTCCAGCACGAGCACCCCGTGCCGGCCGTGGTCGACGTCGCCGAGAAGCGTCGCCGGCGCGGGCTCTCCGTCCACCCGCAGGCCACCGAGGTCGATACCCTCCGGCACCCCGAACAACTGCTCGACGTGGCCGCCCTGCTCGGTGGCGACGGAGATCTCCGGCAGCGCCGGGCCGCCCGGGCTGTACCAGCGCATCTGGGCGTAGACGCGGCGCCGCGGCTCGCGGTGCGCGACCAGCGAGATCAGCTCGTTGCGGCGGGGTTCACGGGCGCTGTCGCCGCGGATCAGGGACCAACCGGTGGCGCCGAGTGCGGCCGCCGACCCGACCAGCACCAGCCACAACGGCAGCCAGCCGGACACCACGATGAGGACAAGCGAGCCGACCACACGTAACCACAGCGGCACCCGGGAGTGGGTGATCGGCGGCGGTGCGTCGAACCGCGCCGGCAACACCAGCTCATCTGGTAACGCGTCGTCCTCGGCGGTGGCCACAACGCCCCTTTCCAGTGTCCCCCGGAAGGGTACTAGTCGAGGCGGCGAAGACCGTGGCGATACGCCCGCGCGTTGCCGACATAAAGCTCGACGATGCCCTTCGTCATGTCCTCGGGGACCTCGTGCCCCTCGCGGACCCGCGCCGGCACGCCCAGAGCCATCGCCCGCGGCGGCACGACGCCGTTGAACGACACCACCGCGCCCGCCCCCACCACCGCGCCGTCGCCGACGACGGAACCGTTGAGCACCACCGAACCCGAGGCGATCAGGCAGCCGTCGCCGACGGTCGCGCCCTCGACGTGCGCGTTGTGCCCGATCACGCAATCGGAGCCGATGACCGTGGCGTGGAACTGGGTGCAGTGCAGGACCGTGCCGTCCTGGATGCTGGTCCGCTCGCCGACCTCGATCCGGCCGTAGTCGCCGCGCAGCACCGCCTGCGGCCACACCGAGGACTCGGCGCCGATGGTCACCGCGCCGATCACGGTGGCGTCCGGGTGCACGTAGGCATCCGGGTGAATGGACGGGACCTTGTCACCCAACGCGTAGATCGCCACGGACGGTTTCCTTTGCTGCCAGGGATTCTTTGCTGCCAGGGGTCAACGCCAGTGCTCCCAGCCCGAGGTGCCCTCGTACGGCCGGCCGTCCACGGTCACGCCGGCGCCGCGGCGGACGGTGCCGATCGTGGCCCAGCCGTCCGGCACGTCGGCCGGCTCGGGGAAGGTGGCCGCCAGCGCGTGGTCCTCGCCGCCGGTGAGCACCCAGTGCCGCGGGTTCGCGCCGAGCGCCGAGCCGACGTCGATCAGCCGCTGGTGCACGGGGAGCAGGTCGGTGCGGATGTCGATCGCCACACCGGAGGCGTCCGCGATGTGTCCCACGTCACTGAGCAGCCCGTCGGAGACGTCCAACATCGCCGACGCGCCGGCCTCGGCCGCCTGCGGCCCGGCCTCGTACGGCGGCTGCGGCGCCTGCTGCGCGCCGACGATCGCGACCGGTGAGCGGAACCCGCGGCCGAGCACCGCGAGACCGGCGGCCGCCCAGCCGAGCCGCCCGCACACCGCCAGCACGTCGCCGGGCGCGGCGCCCGAACGGGTAACCGGAGCCAGTCCCCGCATGTCACCGAGGGCTGTAATCGATATCACTACGGTCGGGCAGCTGACCATGTCGCCGCCGACCACCCCGGCGCCGGCCCGCCGGGCCTCCTCCCACAGCCCGTTGGTGATGCCGTCGATGAGGGAAGTGGGCGTGTCGGCGGGGCACGCCATGCCCACCAGCAGGGCCGTCGGGGCGGCCCCCATGGCGGCGACGTCGGCGAGATTGACCGCGGCCGCCTTGCGTCCGACCTGCTCGGGAGACGACCAGTCCAGTCGGAAGTGGACACCCTCGACGAGCACGTCCGTGCTGGCCACCACCCGACCGTCGGGGGCGGCCACCACCGCGGCGTCGTCGCCGGGGCCGAGCAGGGTCGAGGACGGCTGCGCGCGGCCGCGCGTCACCCGCCTGATGAGACCGAACTCACCCACTCCGGCGACCGTGTCCGCGTCTGGGGGCGGCTCCGGGCGCAAAATTGCCTCCGATCATGAGCAGTCGGAACCCCGACTGAGGTACGTTCTGGCCACGTTCCTACCCCGTGCCGGCTGATCGAGACGAAGGGGCGCGCCGTGGTCCACGCGTACATCCTGATCCAAACCGAGGTCGGAAAGGCGGCTGCGGTCGCAGCTGAGATCTCCGGCATACCCGGCGTCACCACGGCGGAGGACGTCACCGGCCCCTACGACGTGATCGTGCGCGCCGACGCCGACACCGTCGACCAGCTGGGACAGCTGGTGGTGGCCCGGATCCAGAACGTGGAGGGCATCACCCGGACCCTGACCTGTCCGGTTGTGCACCTGTGATGGAGTAGCGGGGTGAGCGTCACCCCGTCCAAGCCCGTGCTGGCCGTCGCGATCGGCCTGCCGGCGCTGCTCGCCGTCGTCGTGGCGGTGATCGGCCTGACCGGCGGGTCGACCGGCGTGCCGCAGAACCCGCCCGGCGACGACAGGACCGGCCCGCTGGCGCTGGTCTCCATCGACGCGCCCGGCGCCGGCACGCAGGCGTGCACCGACCTGATCAAGGCGCTGCCGCAGCAGATCACCGACGCCGGCGAGAAGGTGCCCCGCCGCGAGCTGGCCAAGCCCGCGCCGCCGGCGACCGTGGCCTGGGGCGACGCCCAGCACGAGCCGATCGTGCTGCGCTGCGGCATGAACAAGCCGCCGGAGCTGGTCCAGACCGCGCAGCTGGGCAGCGTCAACGGCGTGCAGTGGCTGGACGTCGTCGGCGACGCCGGCACGGTCACGCACTACGTCGTGGACCGATCCGTGTACGTCGCGCTGACCGAGTCCAAGGACGCCGGCACCGGCCCGGTGCAATCGGTGTCCGCGGCCGTCACGGCGACGCTGCCCGCTCAACCGGTCTCCCCCAACCCGGGCTGAGTTCGAGGCTCGGAACGGACCATTCCTAAACTCCGAGTTGAGGAATGGTCCGTTCCGAACGTCAAGGGGTTGACAGGTCAGCGGAGGCCGGTGCCGCGGGCGATGGCGGTTTCGACGAGGGTGGTCAGCAGGGTCGGGTAGTCGACGCCGGTGACGGCCCACATCTTCGGGTACATGGACACGTTGGTGAAGCCGGGCATGGTGTTCAGCTCGTTGATCACCAGCTCGTTGTCCGGGGTGACGAAGAAGTCGACCCGGGCCAGGCCCTGGCAGTCCAGCGCGGTGAACGCCCGCACGGCCATCTCCCGCAGCCGCTCGGTGACGTCGTCGTCCAGCTTGGCCGGGATGTCGAACTCGCAGGCGTCGTCGGTGTCGAGGTACTTGGAGTCGAAGTCGTACCAGTCGACCTTGTCGCTGACCATCCGGATCTCCGCCGGCAGCGAGGCCTCGACGCGGCCGTCGGGGAACTCCAGCACGCCGCACTCGACCTCGCGGCCCACGATGGCCGCCTCCACCAGCACCTTGGGGTCGACGGCGCGGGCGAAGTCGATCGCCGAGTCCAGCTCGTCCCAGGAGTTGACCTTGGTGATGCCGGTGGACGACCCGGCCCGCGCCGGCTTCACGAACACCGGCAGCCCGAGCCGGTCCCGGTCGGCCTGCGACAACGTCTGCTGGCCACGGCGAACCACCGCGTACGGGCCGACCGGCAGCCCCTCGGCGACGAGCAGCTTCTTGGTGTACTCCTTGTCCATCGCCACCGCGCTGGACAGCACGCCCGGCCCGACGTACGGGATGTCGACCAGTTCCAGCAGCCCCTGGATGGTGCCGTCCTCGCCGTACGCGCCGTGCAGCACGGGGAACACGACGTCGACCTGCGCCAGCACCTCACCGCCGCGCGACGGCTCCAGCGCGACCAGGCCGTGGTTGACCAGCGTCAGCTCCGCGCCCGAGTCGACCTCGGGCATCTTGCGGTCGGTCACCGCGAGGTGGTCGGCCGAGCCCAGCACCCAGGTGCCCTCGGTGGTGATGCCGACCGGGACCACCTCGTAGCGCTCCCGGTCCAGGTGCTTGAGCACGCTGCCGGCGGACACGCACGACACGCCGTGCTCGGTGCTGCGGCCGCCGAAGACGACGGCGACACGAATCCTGGGCTGGTTCATAGGCAGCGACCATACCCGTCTGGCCGAAGGGTGGCACCGAGCCACCAACTGGTGGCCGTGAGTGGTGAACTCATACCGACCGCTACCTCCCGGGTATGACAGATGGTCCCGCCCACCTAAGGGCCCTCACGGATGTCTGACGCCGCACCGCGTCCCAGAGTTGTTGCCATGACGGCAAAAAGATGGCGGCAGCTCGCGTTGTGGCTGCACGTGGTGTCCGGCGTCGGCTGGATGGCCCAGGCGTTGGCGCTGGTCAGCCTGCTCGCGTTCGGGTTGGCGCGGCCGGCCCAGCTGCCGGCGGCGGTGGCGATGGCCAACCGGCTCGACATGACCCTGTTGGCGCAGGCGGCGAACGTGTCCACGTTCACGGGCTTCATGCTGGCCGCCGCGACGGCGTGGGGTTTCTTCAAGCACTGGTGGGTGCTGGTCAAGTTCCTGATCTCAACCGTCCAGCTGTACCTGGGCATCTTCGTGCTGGCGCCCGCGCTGCGTGAGGGGCATCCGACCGTGTCGATGCCGATCGGCGCGGCGCTGATGGCCGGCGCGATCGCCTTCCAGGCCTGGGTTTCCGTGGCCAAGCCGTGGGGGCGCACGCCGCTGTACTCGAAGCTGCCGACCGCTCCGGGCTGGGTCTTCGCGGCGATCACATTGGTGCCGTTGGCGGATCTGGTCATCGGCTACTCGCTGGGCTACCCGATGCCGGCGCTGAGCCTGCTGTTCCTGATCGGCTACGTGGTCAAGAGGTCGATGAGCGGCGGCAGGACGCTGATCAACTGGTCCCGCGAGCAGGCCGTGTAGCCGACCGCGACGCCGTGCCAGCGGGACGGCCCGGTGTGGTGCCGCTCCAGGCCGTCCATTCGGACGCCGAGCCGGGTCGCCTGCCGCACCGCCGCACGTTCCTTCTCCACCGACGGCAGCAGCACCACCACGTGCGAGCCGGCGTCGTCGCCGAGCACCGGAATCCCGGCCGACCGAAGGGTTTCCACCACGAGCACCCGCCGCTCGGACAGCTCGCGGCGCAGCCGGCGCAGGTGCCGGCCGAGATCTCCGTTGCGGGCCAACTCGACCAGCACCCGCTGCCCGGCCGGCGCGGGGCCGGTGCCGGTGCGTTCCCGGTAGGCCAGCAGCGTGCCGGCGACCTCCGGCGGCGCGACGAGCCAGCCGGCGCCGAGCGTCGGGGTGAGAATCTTGCTCGTGGTGCCCAGATGCACGACGACGTCCGGCGCCAGCGCGGCGAGCAGCGGCAGCGGGGCCACGTCGTAGCGGAGTTCGCCGTCGTAGTCGTCCTCGATGATCAGCCAGCCCTCGCGGCGGGCGCGTTCCACGAGGGCGACGCGACGGGCCGCCGGCAGCCGGCTGCCCAGCGGGTACTGGTGCGCCGGCGAGCAGTAGACGGCCCGGATGCCCGACGGGATCTGGTCGACGAGGATGCCGTCGCGGTCGAGCGGCGCGGGCAGCACCTGGACGCCGGCGGCCCGCAGTGCCTCGACCGCCCGCTGGTAGCCGGGTTCCTCGACGGCGACGGTGTCGCCGGGCCGGAACACGCTGACCGCCAGCTCGGCGACGGCCGCGCTGGTGCCGCCGGTGGCCAGCACCGCCTCGGTCGCGAGGCCCCCTCGGATCGTCAGGCCGCGGTGCCGCAGCAGGTGTTCCGCCACCGCCTCGCGGTATTCCGGCAGCCCGGCGGGATGGTGGCGTACCAACGGGTCCGAGTCGGCGGCGGACCGCCAGGCCCGGCGCCAGGCGGCCCGGTCCAGCCCGCCGACCCAGGGCCGGCCCAGTTCCAGGGAGACGACGTCCTGTTCCGGCGCGTCGGCGCGGGAACGGTCGGCCGGCACCGGCGAGGATCCCGGCGGCGCGGTCGTCACGTACGTGCCGGAGCCGTGCTTGCCGACGATCCACCCCTCGGCGAGCAGCTGGTCGTAGGCCGCCGCGGTGACGGTCCGGCTGACCTTGAGGTGACTGGCCAGGGTGCGGGTCGACGGCAGCCGGTCGCCGGCCCGCAGCTGCCCGGCGGCCGCCGCCGCGCGCAGGGCGTCCGCCAGCTGCACGGCGAGCGGGGTGCGGGACTCGCGGTCCAGCGTGATCAGCAGGGCGTCGTCCGACTCCGGCAAAGTGGCCTTCTTATTTCGGCAAGTAGTGGCACTTCCATGATGCCACTCGCCGCCCGAGGCTGGTGGACGTGAGCCGAACACCACTGTCACCGACACCACGGACCGTCGTCAACCGACATCGGGAGCGCGCCGCCACCGACCGCGCGGCGCTCGACGACGTGCTCGACTCCGCGCTCATCTGCCACCTCGGCGTGCTGTTCGACGGCGCGCCGGTGGTGCTGCCGACCGGCTACGGCCGCGACGGCGACACCCTCTACCTGCACGGATCCACCGGATCACGGAGCATGGGCCCCGGCCCCGTGTGCGTCACTGTGACGATCGTGGACGGCATCATCTACGCCCGGTCGGTCATGCACCACTCCATGAACTACCGCAGTGCCGTCGTCCTGGGCACCACGCGGCTGGTCGACGACCCCGAGGAGAAGCTGCGCGGCCTGGAGGTCATCACCGAGCACCTCGCGCCCGGGTCCTGGGGCCACGCGCGGCTGCCCAACAAGAAGGAGCTGGCGGCCACCGTCGTGCTGGCGCTGGACCTCACCGAGGCATCGGTGAAGATCCGCAACGCGCCGCCCAACGACGAGGACTTCGACGTCGAGGCCAACACCGCCTGGGCCGGTGTGCTGCCGGTGACCACCGGCTGGGGCGTGCCCGAGTCGGCGTCCCCGCTCCCCGTGCCGGAGCACGTGCTCAAGCGGTGACGGGCCCCTGCACCGGGTCGAAACGGTACGGCGTCATGCGCTGACGGGTCGGGCCGAACACGTGGATGCTCACCGCCGGATCCACCCCGGCGTTGCGCATCTGGTGCACGTAGTTCGGCCCGAACACCCGGGACTGGCCCGGGTGCAGCACGTGCATCGCCTCGCCGGCGTGTCCGGGCCGGCCGACCAGCTCGGTCAGCACGCCGGAGACGACGGTGAACGCGCCCTCGGCGCCGCCGTGGTCGTGCAGCTCGGCGCCCTGCCCGGGCAGCCAGCTCATCAGCCACACCTCGTAGCTGGACGTGCTCCGAACCAGCGCGGTCCAGCGCTCGACCGGGTCGTAGCGCAGCAGGTGCGCCCAGCTGGAGCGGTCGGCGACGACCTCGCGGAGGATGTTGGTGGGCTGCTGCGGCGCGGTGCGGACGGCCGACAGCACGGTGTTTTCCGGAACGGCGAACATGAACTTGTGTCTTCCTGTGGGTACGGGTGAGTGCGCGGGCAGATCACCGGGGAAGACACAGCGCGCCACAGACCCGGCAGAGGTCGATGTGACCCCGCCGTTCGGTCATGGCACGCAGCAACATGGCCGCTATTGAACCGGCAGCTCCAGCGCCCGGTCAAGCGCGGCCGTCACGTCGTGTACCAGATCGTGGGAATCCTCCAGGCCGGCCGAAAACCGGATCAGACCCTCCGGCACCGGGTCGCCCCAGTGCGCCCGCCGGTCCGCGGTGCTGTGCAGGCCGCCGAAGCTCGTCGCCGCCGACACCAGCCGGCTCGCCTCGACGAACCGCGTCACCAGCTCGGCCGACGCCAGCTCGAACGTGAAGACGCCGCCGAACCGGCGCATCTGTCGGGAGGCGATGGCGTACGACGGGTCGTCCGGCGATCCCGGCCAGCGCACGTTCGACACGCCCTCGTGCCCGCGCAGCTTCTCCACCAGCGCGGCGGCGTTCTCCGCCTGCCGGGCCAGCCGCACGTCCAGCGTGCCCAGCCCGCGGTGCGCCATCCACGTCTCGAACGGGCCGGGGATCGCGCCGCTGACGGTCCGCTGCCGCTGCAACTCCGTCCACAGCGCCTCGTCGGTGACGGAAATGTGTCCGAAAAGGACATCGCTGTGGCCGGCGACCGCCTTGGTGTCGCTGGCCACGGACACGTCCGCGCCGAGCTCCAGCGGCCGCTGGCCCAGCGGCGTCGCGGTGGTGTTGTCCACGGCGACAAGCGCGCCGGCGGCATGCGCCAACTCGGCGATCGCCCTGATGTCGCAGACGTCCAGGCCCGGGTTGGACGGCGTCTCCAGCAGCACCAGCCGCGCGCCCGCCACGACTTCCGTCGTCCACGGGCCGACGGTCGGCACCTCGCGGACCCGGACGTCCATGCCGGTGAGGAACGTTCGCACCAGGTAGTAGCCGTCGGACGGCACGACGAGCACGTCCCCGGGCGACAACAGCGTCCGCAGCAACGTGGTGATCGCGGCCATGCCGGACGGGAACACCGTGCACAGACCGCCGTCCAGCGCGCCGATCGCCGACTCCAGCGCACGCCAGGTGGGATTGCCGGCGCGGCCGTAGAAGTCGTCCGCGCCGAGGTGGAACGGGGCGGCCAGCACCGGGCCCGCGAGGAAGGGTTGCCCGGCAACGGGTTCGGCCGAACCCGCGTGCACGCACCGAGTGCCGTCGCCCCATTCGGCCATGGCCGCTCCGCCTTCTGTCATCGCTCCGCCTTCTGGGCGCGCCCCAGCAGTTCCGCCGCCATCTGCCGCGGGTTCAGGCTGTCGTGGCAGACCCGGTGCACCCCGTCGGTGATCGGCATGTCCACCCCGTGCAGCTCGCCCAGGGTCCGGATCGACGAGCACGACTTCACGCCCTCGGCCACCTGCCCGTGCGTGGCCTCCTGCGCCTGCGCCAGCGTTTCGCCCTTGCCCAGACGCTCGCCGAAGCTGCGGTTCCGGGACAGCGGGGAGGCACAGGTGGCCACCAGGTCGCCGAGGCCCGCCAGCCCCGCGAACGTCAACGGATCGGCGCCGAGCGCCGCGCCCAACCGGGCGGTCTCCGCCAGGCCACGGGTGATCAGCGACGCCATCGTGTTGTCGCCGAAGCCGAGCCCGTGGGCGATGCCGCAGGCCAGGGCGATCACGTTCTTGCACGCGCCGCCGAGCTCACAGCCGACGACGTCGGTAATGGTGTACGGCCGGAAGTAGCCATTGGCGCTCGCGCGCTGCACCGCCACCGCACGCTCGTGGTCCGTGCACGCGATGACGGTCGCGGTCGGCTGCTGCGCGGCGATCTCCCGCGCCAGGTTCGGCCCCGACACCACCGCCACCTGCTCCGCCGGCACCTGAGCGACCTCGGCGACGACCTCGCTCATCCGCTTGCCGGTGCCCAACTCGATGCCCTTGGCCAGGCTGACCAGCGTCGCTCCCTCCGGCAGCAACTCCCGCCAGGCGGCCAGGTTCGCCCGCAGCGTCTGGCTCGGCACCGCCAGCACCACGGCCTCGGCGCCATCCAGCGCGAGCAGCGGGTCGGCGGTCGCCCGCAGCGTCTCCGGCAGCCGGATGCCCGGCAGATAACCGGTGTTCAGCTTGTGGTTGGTGATCTCGTCGGCCACCTCCGGCCGGCGCGCCCACAGCACGACGTCGCGGCCCGCGTCGGCGAGCACCTTCGCGAACGTGGTCCCCCACGACCCGGCCCCCAGCACCGCGATCCGCTGCAGCTCCATGTCACTCCCCGTTCTGCTTGGCCCTGGCCGGGGAGTAGAAGCCGGCGGGCGCCTGCTCGCCGCGCGCCTGCTCCAGCAGCTCCTTGACCCGCTCCATCAGCAGGTCCGTCACCTCGCGCAGCACCTGCGTGGTGACCGGCTGGTCCCGATAGGCGGACAGGTCGATCGGCTCGCCGAAGATCGTGGTGACGGTCTTGCGCGGGAACGGCCGGAACTTCTTGTTGTACTTGTCCAGAATCGCCCGGGTGCCCCAGCGCGCGGCCGGGATCACCGGCACGTCGTTGGCCAGCGCCAGCCGGGCCACGCCGGTGCGGGAGGCCATCGGCCAGCCGTCCGGGTCCTTGGTGATCGTGCCCTCCGGGTAGATCACCAGCAGCTTGCCCTGCTCCAGGCCCTCATTGGCGGCGCGCAGGCTCTCCTTGGCGTCGGCCGTGCCACGGAAGACCGGGACCTGGCCGGCACCGGCCATGATCTTGCCGAGCACCGGGATCTTCCACAGCGAGCTCTTGGCGAGGAAGCGCGGCACCCGTTCGTTGTTGTGCACGAGCACGGCGTCGAACACCGGGTCGAGGTGCGAGACGTGGTTCATCACCAGCAGCACGCCGCCGTGCCGGGGCAGCTTGGGGCCCGTCGACACCCGGCGCGCCAGCAGCTTCACCGTCGGATACAGGACGATGGCGCACATCCTGATCCACGGCCCGCCCTTCTCCTTGCGCATCGCTCTCCCTCACGTTCGAAATCGTCGGCCCGAGTCTGCATGATGGAGATGTGCGGAGCTACCTCGACCTCGTGGTGCCGGTGAAGCGGCTGGACCGGGCCAAGTCCCGGCTGGTCGGGGCGGCCGACGGCGGCATCGGCGACCGGGCGGCGCACGCGGACCTCGTGGTGGCGCTCGCGCTGGACACGATCACCGCGGCGGCGAACGCCGACGGCGTCGGGGACGTGGTGGTCGTCACGTCCGACGCCATGCTCACGGCGGTGTTGCGGACCGAGGGAATTCGGTGCGTGCCCGAGGCGGAGCCGGGCCTGAACGAGGCCTACCGGCACGGGGCCTCGCTACTCGGCCGGCACGTCGGGGCGCTGCAGGCGGACCTGCCGGCGCTGCGGTCGGCCGACCTGTCCGCCGCCGTCGCGACCGCCGACGGCAGGCGGGCGTTCGTCGCCGACCGCCAGGGCACCGGCACCACGCTGCTGATCGGCGCCCCCGGCGAGCCGCTGGACCCGCGGTTCGGCGTCGGCTCCGCCGAAGCGCACCGTGCGTCCGGGGCGATCGAACTCACCGAGGACTGGCCGTCGCTGCGCTGTGACGTGGACACGGAGGCGGATCTGGCCATCGCCGCCGGGCTCGGTCTCGGGCCACGCACCCGGCAGCGGTTCCGGCTGTCGGCCTGATCCACAGTGGACCGCGCTAGGCTGCGTGCCATGGAGCAGGCCACCGTGCACACCGTCGGATCAGACGGCTCGGCGACCGTGCTCCGGGACGACGGTCTGCTGGTCGACGTGCCCGCGGCGGCGGTTGTGGCCGGCGGCTGGCGCGCGCCGCGGCCGGGGCAGCGGGTGACGCTGCGCCGGGAGAACGGCGTGGTTGTCGGGATGTCGCCGCCCCACGGAAGATCGACGTCGTAGCTCTGTGTGTTCACCGTGTCGTTCCTCGCGAGCTGCGCCTTTTCCGCCACGCTGGGGAACAATGGCCAGCGTGCATACGGACGACAACGACGAGCAGACCCAGCCCGCCACCGCCAGGACGCGCCAGCCACGAGCGACCCCGAGGCGGACGAGCACCCGTAGCACCGCGGCCACCGCCAAGGCCGCGGCGGACACTCCTGCGCCCACCCGGCGGCGCAGCACCGCGAAGGCGGAACCCTCGGCCGAACAGGCGACGAAGCCTCGCGCCGCACGCGGCCGCGCCGCCAAGGCGGACACGGAACCGGCGGCGGCCGAGAAGCCGGTGCGCGCGACGCGCAGCCGGGCCAAGACGGCGGCGGCCCCGAAGACACCGGCCGCAAAGACGACCGCCGCGGCAGCGCCGAAGACACCTGCGGCCTCGGCCACGAAGACAACTGCGGCTGCCAACACGACTGCCGCGAAGTCGCCGGCCGTCAAGACCACTACGGCACAGCCGAAGACCCCGGCCGACAACACGGCCGCGCCGAGGACCCGAACGCAACGGACCCGCGCCACCCCGGCCCCGCCCGTCGTGGAAGTGGCCCCGCCCGTCGTCGAAGCGAAGGCGGACCCCGTCCCGCTGACCGACGGCAAGACCGCCATCGTGACGCCGGTTCCGCCGGCTGAACGCACGCGGCGGCCGCGTCCGGACGCCCAGGCGCACCGGGTCATCACGCCGCCGGCCGTCACGCAGCCGATCGACGAGACGGACCTGCCCGACGACCGCTACTTCAACCGCGAGCTGTCGTGGCTGGACTTCAACGCCCGCGTGCTGGCGCTGGCCGAGGACGCCTCGCAGCCGCTGCTGGAGCGGGCCAAGTTCCTCGCCATCTTCGCGTCGAACCTGGACGAGTTCTACATGGTGCGGGTGGCCGGCCTGAAGCGCCGCGAGGAGACCGGCCTGACCGTGCGCAGCGCCGACGGCCTGGCGCCGAGCGAACAGCTGAGCCGGATCGCCGCCCGCACCCAGGAACTGGTCGACCAGCACGCCAAGGCGTTCCTCAACGAGATCCGCCCGGGACTGGAGCAGCACGGCGTGCGCATCGTGTCCTGGCAGGACCTGGAGGAGCCCGACCAGCTGCGGCTGTCCAACTACTTCAGCGAACAGGTCTTCCCGGTGCTCACGCCGCTCGCGGTCGACCCGGCGCACCCCTTCCCTTATATCTCCGGGCTGTCGCTGAACCTCGCCGTCACGGTGCGGTCGCCCGAGGGCGGGCCCGAGCAGTTCGCCCGGGTGAAGGTGCCGGACAACGTGCCGCGGCTGATCCGCGTCGAGGCCGACCGGCGCAGCGGCACCGCGACGTTCCTGCCGTTGGAGGAACTGATCGCCGCGCACCTGGGCGAGCTGTTCGCCGGCATGGACATCATCGAGTGCCACAGCTTCCGCATCACCCGCAACGCCGACCTGGAGGTCGAGGAGGACCAGGACGAGGACCTGCTCAAGGCGCTGGAACGGGAACTGGCCCGGCGCCGGTTCGGCCCGCCGGTGCGGCTCGAGGTCGGCGACGACATGACCGACCACGTGCTTCGCCTGCTGCTGCGGGAGATGGACGTGGAGCCGGACGAGGTCGTCGAGGTTCCCGGCCTGCTGGATCTGTCCTGCCTGTGGCAGGTGTACGGGGTGGACCGCAAGGAGCTCAAGGACCCGCCGTTCGTGCCGGCGACGCATCCCGCGTTCGCCGAGCGGGAGACGCCGCGCAGCGTGTTCGCGACGCTGCGGGACGGGGACGTGCTCGTGCACCACCCGTACGACTCCTTCTCCACCAGCGTGCAGCGTTTCATCGAGCAGGCCGCCGCCGACCCGAACGTGCTCGCCATCAAGCAGACGCTGTACCGCACCTCCGGTGACTCGCCGATCGTCGACGCGCTGATGGACGCGGCCGAGGCGGGCAAGCAGGTGGTGGCACTGGTCGAACTCAAGGCGCGGTTCGACGAGGAGGCCAACATCAAGTGGGCCCGTGCGCTGGAGAAGGCCGGCGTGCACGTGGTCTACGGTCTCGTCGGCCTGAAGACGCACTGCAAGACGGCGCTGGTGATCCGCCAGGAGGGCTCGTCCATCAAGCGGTACTGCCACATCGGCACGGGCAACTACAACCCGAAGACCGCGCGGCTGTACGAGGACGTGGGCATCCTGACCGCGGAGCCGGCGATCGGCGCGGACCTCACCGACCTGTTCAACGTGCTGACCGGCTATGCCCGGCAGGACAACTACCGCAGCCTGATGGTCGCGCCCTACGGCGTGCGGCGCGGCATCGTTCGGCGGATCGAGCAGGAGATCGAGCACGCGCGGGCGGGCCGGAAGTCGGGTATCCGGCTCAAGGTGAACTCGCTCGTGGACGAACAGGTCATCGACGCCATGTATCGCGCGTCGCAGGCCGGCGTGCCGGTCGAGGTGGTGGTGCGCGGGATCTGCGCGCTCAAGCCGGGAGTGCCCGGACTGTCCGAGAACATCAAGGTCCGGTCGATCCTGGGACGTTTCCTGGAGCACTCCCGGATCGTGCGGTTCGCCGGTTCGGACGAACTGTGGATCGGCAGCGCGGACATGATGCACCGCAATCTGGACCGCCGGGTCGAGGTGCTCGTGAAGGTGACCGACCCGAAACTGGTCGCGCAGTTGGACAGCGTGCTGGATTCGGCGATGGATCCGGCCACCCGGTGTTGGGTGCTGGCCCCCAGCGGGAACTGGGATCCGTCCCCGGCGGACGGTTCCCAGGTTCGCGATCACCAGGTGGAACTGATGAAACTCCACAGTGCGAAGGAACAGCAGGTGTGACTATCCGAGCCGCCGGCGCCGTTGTGTGGCGTCCCAGCAGTGTGACCGACCAGGTGGAAGTCGCTGTGGTGCATCGACCACGATATGACGATTGGTCACTGCCCAAGGGAAAATTGGACGCTGACGAAACGACGCCGGCCGCGGCGGTTCGAGAAGTGCTGGAGGAGACCGGCTTCTCCATCGCCTTGGGCCGTCGACTGCCGTCCGCCGAATACAAGGTGGACGGCAGTCGGAAGGTCGTCGAGTACTTCGCGGCGCGCTTCTCGAGTGGCGAGTTCGAGGCCAACGACGAGGTGGACCGGCTGAAATGGGTTTCCCCCGATGCCGCCGGGGATCTCCTTCGCTACCAGCACGACCGCGTGGTGCTGGCCGAGTTCGCCGCGCTGCCGGCCCGTTTGAGCACGTTGCTGCTGGTACGGCACGCCAAGGCCGGCAAGCGCGACGAGTGGGACGGCGACGACGACCTGCGGCCGCTCAGCCCGTCGGGGCGGCGGCAGGCCGAGGCACTGGCCCGGGTTCTGCCCCTGTTCGGGGCTGATCGCGCCTTTGCGGCCCCGCGTACGCGGTGCGTGGACACGGTGGCGGGGCTGGGCCTGGAGATCCGCAGCGAGCCGCTGCTGTCCGAGGAGGGCTACTGGGTGAGCCCGTCGGCGGGGGTGGCGCGACTGCTGGACATCGTGGCCGCCGGCGGCACTCCGGTGGTGAGCAGCCAGGGCGGTGTCATCCCGGACGTTGTCGCCCGTCTGGCCGACATGAACGGCGTTCGCCTGGACGAGATCGCCAGCAAGAAGGGCAGTTTCTGGGTGCTGTCGTTCCTGCCGCCGACCAGCGAGCGGGAGCCCCGTCTGGTCGCCGCCGACTACTTTCCCAGCCCGCTGCCGAAACCGTCCGGCCGCTAGTTCTGGGGTCACCGAGACCCGTTGGCCCCCAGGGGTTGTGGTCATCCCCCTGGGGCGCTGGGGTTTTCCCTACTCTTCAGGCCCCGTAACGGGATCAGGGGCCCGCGCCGATGGCGCGGGCCGGGGGTCTGGGGGTGTCCCCCAGAAAACGCCGCGAGCGAGGTCTGCGCGCTCTCTGCGCGCAGACCTCGCTCACTCGCGAGTTCCGAACGATCCGGTACGCGCGGGTCGTGCACCGGGTTCGTATCACTTCGTCGGATCACGCCCGGCCGAGCGGGTGACTCGGCCGCGCATGGTCACTTCTTGGCGGCAGCGGCCTTCCTCGGCGCGGCCTTCTTCGCGGTGGCGGCAGCCTTCTTCGGGGCGGCCTTGGTCGCGGCCGGCTTCGCGGCAGCGGTGGTGGCGGCAGCGGCGGCCGGCTTGGCGGCGGCCGTGGTGCGCTTCGGCGCGGCCTTCCGCGTGGTGGCGGGCTTCGCGGCGGCAGCGGCCGGCTTGGCGGCAGCGGTGCGACGCGTGGTGGCCGGCTTCGCGGCAGCCGCGGTGGTCGCCTTCGCGGCCGCGGTGCGGCGCGTGGTGGCCGGCTTGGCGGCGGCAGCGGTCGTGGTCGCCTTGGCGGCGGCCGGCTTCGCGGCGGCAACCTTCGGCAGCTTCTTGGCGCCGCTGATGACGTCCTTGAACGTCGTGCCGGCACGGAAGGCGGGAACGTTGGTCTTCTTGACCTTCACGGTCTCGCCCGTGCGCGGGTTGCGCGCGGTGCGAGCCGCGCGAGCCCGCTTCTCGAACACACCGAAGCCCGTGACGTTGACCTTCTCGCCCTTTTGGACGGTGCGGACCACGATGTCGACGATGCCGTCGACGGCCGAGCTCGCGGCCTTCTTGTCGCCGAGACGCTCGGCCAGAGCCTCAATGAGTTGGGCCTTGTTCACTTCAGTCCCTCCCAGGACACCATCGGCCCTGTAGTTGGGCCACTTCTGGCACACGGTAAGCCAACGCGCCAAGAATTTCCACGCGCCACGCCCATTTTTTTGTTGATGGCGCGTTGGTTCCGCCCCACCGGGGGACATAAGCCCGGTTTTCGAAGCGGCGAGGGAGGGTTCGGGGGCCGCCGGAATCCCGTCCCGGCGGCCCCCGCGTTCAGCCGGCGGCGACGGGGTTCGTTGTGGGCAGCCAAGTCGGGCGGGCGGCCTCGAATTCCCCGATCGCGTCGACGTTTCGCAAGGTCAGGCCGATATCGTCGAGTCCTTCCAGCAGCCGCCAACGGGTGTAGTCGTCGATCTGGAAGGGGGCCGAGAAGTCCTTGGCGCGGACCGTCTTCGCGGACAGGTCGACGGTGACCTCGGTGCCGGGCTCGTTCTCCAGCAGCTTCCACAACAGTTCGATGTCGGACTGCTCACACTGCGCCGCCACGAGGCCCTGCTTGCCGGCGTTGCCGCGGAAGATGTCGGCGAACCGGGACGACAGCACCACCCGGAAGCCGTAGTCCATCAGCGCCCAGACGGCGTGCTCGCGGGACGAGCCGGTGCCGAAGTCGGGGCCCGCGACCAGAACGCTGCCGCCGCGGAAGGGCTCGTGGTTGAGGATGAAGTTCTCGTCCGCGCGCCAGGCGGCGAACAGGCCGTCCTCGAATCCCGTGCGGGTGACCCGCTTGAGGTAGACGGCCGGGATGATCTGGTCGGTGTCCACGTTGGACCGGCGCAGCGGGACGCCGACCCCGGTGTGGCTGGTGAACGGTTCCATGGGTCCTCTTCCCTGCTCTCTCAGTCCAGGTCGGCCGGCGACGACAGCGTGCCGCGCACCGCGGTGGCCGCGGCGACCAGCGGCGACACCAGGTGGGTGCGGCCGCCCTTGCCCTGGCGGCCCTCGAAGTTGCGGTTGGAGGTGGAGGCGCTGCGCTCGCCCGGCTTGAGCTGATCGGGGTTCATGCCCAGGCACATGGAGCAGCCCGCGGACCGCCACTCGGCGCCGGCCTCCGTGAAGACCTTGTCCAGTCCCTCGGACTCCGCCTGCGCCCGCACCCGCATAGAACCCGGCACCACCAGCATGCGTACGTCGGAGGCGACCTTGCGGCCGCGCAGGATGTCCGCTGCCGCGCGGAGGTCCTCGATGCGCCCGTTGGTGCAGGAGCCGAGGAAGACGGTGTCCACGTGGATCTCACGCAGCGGCGTGCCCGGCTCCAGGCCCATGTAGGCCAGCGCCTTCTCGGCCGCCACCTTCGCGTTCTCGTCGCCGAAGTCCTCCGGGTCGGGCACCCGGTCGCCCAGGGGCAGGCCCTGTCCCGGGTTCGTGCCCCAGGTGACGAACGGCGTCAGCGCGTCCGCGTCGATGTCCACCTCGGTGTCGAAGGTGGCGTCGTCGTCCGTGCGGAGCGTTCGCCAGTACTCGACCGCGGCGTCCCAGTCCGCGCCCTTCGGCGCGTGCGGGCGGCCCTTGATGTAGTCGAAGGTCGTGTCGTCCGGGGCGATCATGCCGGCGCGGGCGCCCGCCTCGATCGACATGTTGCACACCGTCATCCGGGCTTCCATCGACATCGCCTCGATGGCGTCGCCGCGGTACTCCAGGATGTAGCCCTGGCCGCCACCGGTTCCGATCTTCGCGATCACCGCCAGGATCACGTCCTTGGCCGTCACGCCCGGGCGCAGCGTGCCGTTGACGTTGACCGCCATCGTCTTGAACGGCTTGAGCGGCAGTGTCTGGGTGGCGAGCACGTGCTCCACCTCGGAGGTGCCGATGCCGAAGGCGATCGAGCCGAACGCGCCGTGCGTGGAGGTGTGGCTGTCGCCGCAGACGACGGTCATGCCGGGCTGCGTCAGGCCGAGCTGCGGGCCCACCACGTGCACGATGCCCTGCTCGGCGTCGCCCATCGGGTGCAGGCGGACGCCGAACTCCGCGCAGTTGCGGCGAAGCGTCTCCACCTGGGTGCGGGACACCGGGTCGGCGATCGGGAGTTCGATGTCCACCGTGGGAACGTTGTGGTCCTCGGTGGCGATCGTCAGGTCCGGCCGACGGACCTGGCGACCCGCGAGCCGCAGCCCGTCGAACGCCTGCGGGCTGGTGACTTCGTGCACCAGGTGCAGGTCGATGTAGATGAGGTCCGGTTCGGCTCCGTCGCCCTTGCGCACCAGATGCGCGTCCCAGACTTTCTCCGCGAGCGTGCGGCCCATGGCTCCTCCCCCTTCGGGGATGTCGTGTCAGATCGGGTTTCTCAGATGCTGGCGCGGCTGGACTTCCCACATCGCGGGAAGCTAGTATCGCGACGTGGGACAGCATAGCGGGATCGGCGTTCTGGACAAGGCTGTGGCGGTGCTCAGTGCCGTCGCGAAGGACCCCTGCGGTCTGGCCGAACTCTGCAACCGGACGGGTCTTCCTCGCGCCACCGCGCACCGCCTCGCCGTGGGGCTTGAGGTGCATCGCTTGCTGCGCCGCGGTTCCGATGGCCGCTGGCGCCCCGGCGCTGCCCTGGCGGAACTGGCCGGCGGCGCCACCGACCCCCTGCTCGACGCGGCCTCGTCCGTCCTGCCTCGCCTTCGCGACATCACCGGCGAGTCCGTGCAGCTCTATCGCCGTGACGGCATGCAGCGCATCTGCGTCGCCGCCGCCGAGCCTCCTTCCGGCCTTCGCGACACCGTCCCCGTCGGCGCCCGCCTTCCCATGACTGCCGGCTCCGGCGCCAAGGTCCTCGCCGCGTGGGCCGACTCCCCCACCCAGCGCGCCCTTCTCACGGACGCCCTCTTCGGCGAACGCACCCTCCTGGAGGTCCGCCGTCGCGGCTGGGCCCAGTCCGTGGGCGAACGCGAACCCGGTGTCGCCTCCGTCTCCGCCCCTGTCCGCGATTCCTCCGGCACCGTCATCGCGGCGGTCTCCGTTTCCGGCCCCGTGGACCGCATTGGCCGCCGGCCCGGCGGCCGCTGGGCCGCCGACCTCCTGGCCGCCGCCGAAGCCCTCCAAAACCGCCTCTGACCCCAAGCACCGATTCGTGGCCGAGTCCATGGCGACTCGGCCACGACTGAGTGGTACTCAACTGCCCGAGAACGCAACTCGCCGTGTCCGAGAGCGCGACTCGCCGATAGGCAAGCGCAGCGAAGCCACCCGCAGGCGAGCGAAGCGAAGCCGAGCCGACCACACCCAACCCAGCCACCACGATCCGAGGGCGACGGCGAAGCCGAGCCCGAAGGGGGGTGCAGGGGGGCGAAGCCCCTCCTGCCTTGGGGTGTGGGGCGAGAGCCCCACAGGACAAAGCGAAAGATCCCTGTGCGTCCTCAGACGCACAGGGATCTCCCGATCTGTAGCCCCGACGGGATTCGAACCCGCGCTACCGCCTTGAGAGGGCGGCGTCCTAGGCCGCTAGACGACGGGGCCAGGACTGGTTTTTCTTGCTGGGAGGTACCCTAGCACATCGCTTTGGGTGCCTCTCGCTGGGGTACCAGGACTCGAACCTAGACTAACTGAACCAGAATCAGTCGTGCTGCCAATTACACCATACCCCATTGGCATTCTGGATCAGCTTTGGTGTTGCCGGCCGCTGTCCGCCCTGCCGGAATGAATACTAGACCATGGCTGGCCGGATCACGAAATCGCCCCCGGGCGCAACCGGATCGCGCAGGTCAGAGGGCATCGACGCCGGGCGTGGAGAGCTCGCAGACGAGCAGCTCGGGCAGGTCGGCGAGGCTGGTGATGGTCCACACACCGGCGGGCGCGGTCTGGTCGCTGGCCCCGTCGCGGTTGAGCCACACGCCGTGCATGCCGGCGTCGCGGGCGCCGATGGCGTCGAGGTCGAGCCGGTCACCGACGTGCACGGTCTCGGCGGGCAGCACGTCGAGGTCGAGGCAGGCGGTGTGGAAGATCACGGGATCGGGCTTGGCGACGCCCAGTTCACCTGCGATGACAACGTCGTCGAAGAATTCGGACAGGCCGACGGCGGCGATCTTGGCGCGCTGCCGGGCGCCTGAGGCGTTGGTCACGGCGGCGACCTTGATGCCGCTGGCGCGCAGCCAGTCGAGCAGCGGCAGGGTGTCGTCGAAGACGCGCCAGGACCGTTCCATGACGGCGAGGCGGCTGTCCTCGCGCCGGCGCACCTCGGCGTCGTCGAGGTGTTCGCCGAGTACGGCGAAGAACGCCTTGGTGCGCTCCCAGCGCATGGTGTCGTAGTCGAACTCGCCGGAGATGGCGCGGGCGACGTGCTCGTCGGTGGTGCGCTGCCAGGCGGGCCATGCGTCGTCGTGTCCGACAAGGGCGGTCAACGCGGTTCTCGCCGATCCGTCGTAGTCAATCAGCGTGTCGTCGATGTCCAGGCAAACCGCACGGATTTCGACGGTCTTGCGGGTGGTGAATGCGGAGAGAACTGGCGTCACCAGGAGAGGCTAGGTGCGGATCCCATGTCCGCGATTCGGCTATCAAGGTGAAGCTGCCCCTTGATGCGGTCACTCTCCGCCGTCCTCCGATTCCGCTGCGCGTCCGATATGGCGCGTTTCCCGGTGCCCGCCAACGGTTTCTCCGAGTCGTGGCTCATCGGTGACGGCGCGCGATCGGGTGAGGGTGCCGCGCGTCACGTCGACCTGTCCGGGTGAACCGCCTTGACGGCGGTGGTCACCGGGAGCATCCTGAGATTATTCAACAAGCGTTGAAAAGAGGGTGACGATGGAACGGACGACGTGCTGCGTGGTGGGTGGCGGCCCGGCCGGCATGGTGCTCGGACTGCTGCTGGCCAGGGCCGGAGTGGACGTGACGGTGCTGGAGAAGCACGGCGACTTCCTGCGGGACTTCCGCGGCGACACGGTGCACGCTTCGACGCTGCGGTTGCTGGACGAGCTGGGGCTGACCGAGCGGTTCGCCAAGGTGCCGCACCAGCTCGTGAAGCGGCTTGGATTCCCGGTGGGGCCGCGGACCACCGCGGTCGTCGACCTGGCCGGTCTACCGGGCCCGCACAAGCACATCGCGATGGTGCCGCAGTGGGACTTCCTCGACATGATCGCCGACGCCGCGGCCGAGGAGCCCAGCTTCCACCTCCGGATGAACACCGAGGCAACCGGCCTGACCACGAAGGACGGCCGCGTCACCGGCATCACCTACCGCACCAGGGACGGCGAGACCGGTGAGATCGCCGCCGACCTCACCGTCGCGTGCGACGGCCGGCGTTCGGTGCTGCGCAGCGCCCTGGGGCTGGGCATTCGCAGCTGGCGGGTGCCGATGGACTGCTGGTGGCTGCGGGTGCCGCGGCACGAGGGCGACCCGAGCGGCCTCGGCGGCATGATCGGTAGCAAGCGCATGGTGGTGTACATCGACCGCGGCGACTACTTCCAGCTGGCCTTCCTGATCGAGAAGGGCTCGGACGCGCGGTGGCGGGAGGCCGGCCTGCAGTCGTTCCGGGACAGCCTCGCCGAGCTCGTGCCGTGGCTGGCGGATCGGGTCGACTCCATCGAGTCGCTCGACGACGCCAAGCTGCTCGACGTGAAACTGGACCGGCTGACTACCTGGTACAGCGACGGTTTGCTGTGCATCGGCGACGCCGCGCACGCCATGTCACCGGTCGGCGGCGTCGGCATCAACCTGGCCGTGCAGGATGCCGTTGCGGCGGCACGGATCCTGGCCGGGCCGCTGCGCCGAGGCACGGTCACGACCGCCGATCTGGCCAAGGTGCAACGCCGTCGCGGCCCCGCGACCACCGTCACGCAGGGCATGCAGCGGCTGATGCATGACAACGCTGTCGGTCCCGCGTTGAGCGGCCGTATCGACCTGTCGAAGCGAACGCCGCTCGCATTGCGACTGCTGAACCGGTTCCCGAAGCTGGGACTGATTCCGGCATATCTGGTCGCGATCGGCTTCCGTCCCGAACACGCGCCGGAATTCGCCCGCCGCTGATGCCGTGCCTTTGCCGCGCGGGGCCCGCCTCCTCCGGCACAGGAGACTGCGAGGCCCCGCCGAAGGCGGGGCAATTCACCGCGGCACTCGTCCACTGAGGACCATTGCCACCACTTGCGCGCGGTCCTTGGCGCCGAGTTTGCGCAGAATCGCCTTCACGTGCGTCTTCACGGTGTCCGTGCTGATGAACAGGTGGTGCGCGATGGTCTGGTTGTCCAGGCCCTTGATCATCTCGGCCAGCACGTCGAACTCGCGGGCGGACAGCTGCGGCAGCACGGCGTGCGGCGGCAGGTCGGCGGACAGCTGCACCTGCCCGCCCAGGCGGGGGTCGAGCACGTGCGTGGCGCCGGCGAGGACCTCGTTGAACACCGAGAGCAGTTCCCGCAGCGGCGTCGTCTTCAGCAGGTACGCGGCGGCGCCCTGGTTCAGCGCCGCCTTGGCCCACTCCGGGCTGTCCATCTCGCTGACCACCACGGTGGTCGCCGACGGGCGCTGCGCCCGCACGTCGCGAACCGTGCGCAGCGCTCCCGCGCCGGGCACCGCCAGGTCGGTCACGACCAGGTCGACGAGCAGCCCGCGCAGGCAGCGCAGCGCCTCGGACGAGGTGTGGGCCACACCCACCACCCGGAAACGCTGGGTGCGCTGCAAGCAGACGCGCAGCCCCTCGGTGATCAGCTGAGAGGCGTCGACCAGCAGCACCCTTGCGGGGTCGGGGACCACCATGCGATCACCTCCGCTGCGCCGCGGCGAACCGGTCGGGGCCAGATTGCTGACCTCACTGGTTTCGCAATCGGCTCAACGCGGGATAGCACGCCATGGTTCAGCAGCGGAAGCCGCCGAAGGGCCGGTCAGCGCGAAGTTGCGCCGACCGGCCCTTCGATCATGGGCCAACGCGCCTAGACGGCGGCAACCTTGTTGGTGAGTGTGCCGATCCCTTCGACGGACACCGACACGGTCTGCCCGTCGGTCATCGGGCCGACGCCGGCGGGCGTGCCGGTGAGCACCACGTCACCGGGCAGCAGCGTCATGCCGGCGGTGATCCACTCCAGGATCTCGCCCACGCCGTGCAGCAGGTCGCTGGTGTTGCCGTCCTGCTTGAGCTCGCCGTCCAGCTCGGTGCGCAGCTCCAGGTTCGACGGGTCGAGGTTGGTCTCGATCCACGGGCCCAGCGGGCAGAACGTGTCGTGCCCCTTGGCTCGCGTCCACTGCCCGTCGGCCTTCTGCTGCTCGCGGGCCGTGACATCGTTGGCGATGGTGTAGCCGAGGATGACCGAGCCGGCGTCCTCCGCCTTCACCCGGCGCACCGGCATGCCGCCGATGACCACCGCCAGCTCGCCCTCGAAGTCCACCCGTCCGATGCCGGCCGGCACCTCGATGGTCGCGTCCGGCCCGATCACCGACGTCGACGGCTTGATGAAGATGACGGGGTCGGCCGGCGGCTCGCCGCCCATCTCGCGGGCGTGGTCGGCGTAGTTCTTGCCGATGCACACCACCTTGGACGGGCGGATCGGGGCCAGCAGCTGGACCGAGGCCAGCGGCCAGGTCCGGCCGGTGAACTTCGGGTCCTCGAACACCGAGGTCGACAGTTCCGCAGCGATCAGGCTGTCCGGCTCGCCGCCGATGGCGACGAAGGACGCCCCTTCCGAGTGAGAGATCCGAGCGAAGCGCACGGTGTTATTTTGCCCCGCCTTCGGCGGGGCGGCTCGGCCCCCTCCAAGCCGGCGCCTCGCCCTTGCCGGATTTAGCCCGCCGCGTCGGCTGAGTGGCGGGTGCGTTGGGTGGCGGCGGGCGAAATCCGGCAACCGGGCGAAGCACCGGCGGGGCCGAGCGACTCTCCTGCGTTGGCGGGCCGCTCTACCCAGTCAGGCCAGCGCGCGGACCCGCATCGCCTTGTGGGCCAGGGCGTCGCAGAGGGCGAGCCAGCTGGCCTCGACGATGTTGTTGTGCACGCCCACCGTCGTCCACTCGTGCTCGCCGTCCGTGGACTCCACCAGCACCCGGGTGATCGCGTCGGTGCCGGGGTGGTCGGTCAGTATGCGCACCTTGTAGTCGGCCAGCTCCACACTGTCCATCCAGGACAAATGCGGCCGAAGTGCCTGGCGCAGCGCGGCGTCCAGCGCGTGCACGGGGCCGTTCCCTTCGGCGGTGGCGATCACGCGTTCGCCGCCGACGTGCACCTTGACCGTCGCCTCGGACACGATCGCGCCGTCCTGCCGGTGATCCAGCAGCACCCGATAGGACTCCAGCGTGAACGGCGGCTCGTCCAATTCGGACAGCTCGTTGCGCAGCAGCAGTTCCAGCGAGGCGTCGGCGGCCTCGAACGACCAGCCCCTGGCCTCCAGGTCCTTGACCTTCTGCACCGCGTTGCCGACGGCGTCGGGCCGGCCGGCCAGGTCGAGCCCGAGCTCTCGTCCCTTGAGCTCAAGACTCGCCCGGCCGGCCATCTCGGTGACCAGGACCCGCATGCCGTTGCCGACGGTGACCGGATCGATGTGGTTGTACAGATCCGGATCCACCTTGATCGCGCTCGCGTGCAGCCCCGCCTTGTGGGCGAAGGCCGACGCCCCGACATAGGCCTGGTGGGTGTCGGGGGCGATGTTCGCGATCTCGGCGAGGGCATGGGACACGCGGGTCAGCTCGGCGACGGAGTCGGCGGGTACCACCGGCATCCCGAGCTTGGTCACGAGGTTCCCGATGACGGCGAACAGGTCGGCGTTGCCGGCCCGCTCGCCGTAGCCGTTGGCCGTGCACTGCACGTGCGTCGCGCCGGCCTGGACCGCCGCGATGGTGTTGGCCACCGCGCAGGACGTGTCGTCCTGGCAGTGGATGCCGACGCGCAGCCCGGTGCGGGCCATCACCTCGGTGACGGTCTGCCCGAGCTGCACCGGCAGCTGGCCGCCGTTGGTGTCGCACAGCACCACCACGTCGGCCCCCGCCTCGCCCGCGGCCTGCAGCACGCGCAGCGAACACTCCGGGTCGTAGGCGTAGCCGTCGAAGAAGTGCTCCGCGTCGACGAACACGCGGCGGCCCTGGGCCACCAGGTACCGGACAGTGTCCGCGACCATGGCGCAGTTCTCGTCGACGTCGGTGCGCAGCGCGCGTTCGATGTGCCGGCGGTCGGACTTGGCCACCAGCGTGACGACCGGGGCCTTCGAGTCCAGAAGTGCCCGCACCTGCTGGTCGTCCTCGACGTTCACGCCCGCCTTGCGGGTCGAACCGAAGGCGACCAGGGCGGCGTGCTTGAGCTCCAGCTCGCCGGCCGCCGCGCGGGCGAAGAACTCCGTGTCCTTGGGCAGGGCGCCCGGCCAGCCGCCCTCGATGAAGCCGACGCCGATGCCGTCGAGCAGGCGGGCCACCGCCAGCTTGTCCGTCACCGAGTAGGTGATGCCCTCGCGCTGGGCGCCGTCCCGCAGGGTGGTGTCGAAGACGTGGAAGCCGTCGCCCAGTGGCGTTCCGGCCGGTGCTGTCCTGCTCAACGGTCTGCTCCTTGCGAGGGGGTGACTGACGTGGCCCTGAAAAGCAAAAAGACCCCCTGCTGATGCAAGAGGTCTGCGCGCCGGGTGCCTAGGGGCACTACCCGGCGCGCTCCGGAATGATGATCACGGTGTGGAGAGCCACACCGGCATGCTGCCACACGTGCGCCGTACCGACCAAGCATCGGACGAAAAATCCCACCACTCGGGAAATTTCACCGAGACAGCCCATGACCGGTCCACCTGGCCAAGATTGGACTGGTCCAATTTCGTGTTTGGGAGCAGCCTTGTCGTAGCCGCCTTCGTCGAAGGGAGAAGGCTGCGTGGTCACTGTCGTCCTGCTGGGCGCGCCGAACGCCGAAGGCGCCGAGTACGCCTGGCTGATGGACCGCGTCCGCGTCGGGGGCTGCGAGCCGGTCGCGCTCGACGGCGTCGGGGCCGCGGACGTGCTGGTCAAGCTGCATGAACAGGGGCGGCTGCACGGGGTCCTCGCCGTCGGCGGCCCCACCGGCGGCTCGCCCGCCTACGCCGCCTTACGGGCGTTGCCCATCGGCGTGCCCAAGCTGGTCGTAACCGCCCGGGATCATCACGCCCACGGCGGCGTCACCGACGTGACCACCATGCACTCCGTGGTCGACATCGTCGGCATCGACCAGGTGTCCGAGCGAATCCTCGACAACGCCGCCGCCGCCATCACCGGCATGGCCCGCAGCTACCACGCCGGGCGGCACAACCCCACCCGCCACCATCGGCCGCTCGTCGCCACCACCGTCCCCGCCACCCGGCCGCGGCTGGAGCACTGGGGCTACGCCGTCGTCGTCGTGCCCGACAGCCGCCCCCTGCCGTCGCTTGTGGACAGCGGCTTCCTCGCCGGCGTCATCTCCACCGACCCCGCCGCCGACTACGACGTTCCCCACATCGTCTGCGACGACGCCGCCTTCGCCACGGACGCCGCCGACGAACTCCACCACCTCATCACCGGCTCCCCCTGAAACGCCGCGAGTCACGCTCTCAGGCACTCCGAATGTAGATCTCGGGCATGCCGGAGATCTACATTCGGTGTGTCCCAGAGCGTGACTCGCGGGGGTGCCGTGGGTCAGGCGGTGGTGCGGGTGTTCGACGACACCAGGGCCGCGAGGCGGTCGCCGATGGCGTAGGTGGCGCCGGGCGAGGAGTGGTCGCGGGTGGCGAGGTCGAAGGCCACGGAGGCCTCGATGCGCCGGGCGGCCTCGTGCTCGCCGAGGTGGTCGAGCATCAGGGCCACCGACAGCACGGCGGCGGTGGGGTCGGCGATGCCCTGGCCGGCGATGTCCGGAGCGCTGCCGTGGACCGGCTCGAACATGCTGGGGTTGCGGCGGGTGACGTCGAGGTTGCCGCTGGCCGCCAGGCCGATGCCGCCGGTGACGGCGGCGGCCAGGTCGGTGAGGATGTCGCCGAACAGGTTGTCGGTGACGATGACGTCGAACCGCCCCGGGTCGGTGACCATGTGAATGGTGGCGGAGTCGACGTGCTGGTAGTTGACGGTCACGTCGGGGTGCAGCAGCGACACCTCCTCCACCACGCGGGACCACAGCGAACCGGCGTGGGTGAGCACGTTGGTCTTGTGCACGAGGGTCAGGTGCTTGCGCGGCCGCGCGGCGGCGCGGGCGAAGGCGTCCCGAACCACCCGGTCGACGCCGAACGAGGTGTTGATGCTGACCTCGGTGGCGATCTCGTGCGGGGTGTCCTTGCGCAGCAGGCCGCCGTTGCCGGCGTACAGGCCCTCGGTGCCCTCACGCACGACGACCATGTCGATGTCGGGCGGGTCGGCGATCGGGCTGCGCACGCCCGGGTACAGCCGAGCCGGCCTCAGGTTGACGTGATGATCGAGTTCGAAGCGCAGCCGCAGCAGCAGCCCCCGCTCCAGAATGCCGCTGGGCACCGACGGGTCGCCGACCGCGCCGAGCAGGATCGCGTCATGCTGGCGCAGCTCGCCGAGCACGGACTCCGGCAGCAGCTCCCCGGTGGCATGCCACCGCGCCGCACCAAGGTCGTACCGGGTGATCTCCGCCGTCGGAACCACCTCGCCGAGCACCTTCAACGCCTCGGCAACCACCTCGGGCCCGATCCCGTCACCTGGGATCACCGCGAGCCGCATCCACACACCTCCCGGAGTACGGTCCCCATGGTCGGGACCATCCATCTCTCGCGTGAGGCTACCCGTAGTTCCCCTACTAATCGGAGTCCGGACACGCTTCTGGGGTGATCTCTCCCGAAGTGCGGGACACCCGGATGGCGCAATCGCCACCCGTACGGGTGACATCGAGCCCCTGACCGGCCCCGACATGCGGTGAAGGGGGCTTTCCCGGCGTTCAACGCCAGGAAAGCCCCCTTCCGAACAAAACGGTCAGATCAGCGAGATGGCCCGGACGGTGTGCGCACCCACGGCGGCGCCGATCGGCTCCAGCACGCCGGCGTCCACCGGACGGTCGGCGCGCAGCAGCATGACGGCGTCGGAGCCGTCCTTGGTCTGCGAGATCTGCGCCGCCTCGATGTTGACGCCGGCCTCGCCGAGCAGCGTGCCGACGGTGCCCATCACACCCGGGCGGTCCGGGTACTCCAGCAGCACCAGCTCACCGGCGGCCCGCAGGTCGAAGCCGCGGCCGTTGACCTCGACGAGCTTCTCGATGCTGTCCAGGCCCGACAGCGTGCCCGAGACGCGCAGCGCGGTGCCGTCCGGCAGCGCGGCGCTCACGGTGACCAGGCTGCGGTGGTTGGCGCTCTCCGGCTCCTTGACCAGGTCCACCGACACGCCCAGCGTCTCGGCGAGCGCCGGCGCGTTCACGAACGTGACCTGCTCGTCGACGATGCCGGAGAAGACACCGCGCAGCGCGGCCAGCGGCAGCACCGAGACGTCCTCGTTGGACAGTTCGCCGCGGACCGTGACGGTCACCGAGGACGGGGCCTTGCCGGCCAGCGCCGACAGCACGACGCCCAGCTTCTGGGTCAGCGGCAGGTACGGGCGGACCTCGTCGTTGACCACGCCGCCGCTGGCCACGTTCACCGCGTCCGGCACGAAGTCGCCGCGCAGCGCCAGCCGCACCGAGCGGGCGACGTCGGTGCCGGCGCGGTCCTGCGCCTCGGCGGTCGACGCGCCCAGGTGCGGCGTCACCACCACGTTCGGCAGCTCGAACAGCGGCGAGGAGGTGGTCGGCTCGGTCTCGAAGACGTCGATGCCGGCGCCGCCGACGTGACCGTCCCGAATGGACTCCGCCAGCGCCGTCTCGTCGACGAGGCCACCGCGGGCGGCGTTGACGATGATGACGCCCTTCTTGGTCTTCGCCAGCTGCTCCTTGCCGATCAGGCCCTTGGTCTCCGGGGTCTTCGGCAGGTGGATGGAGATCGCGTCGGCGCGCTCCAGCAGCTCGTCCAGGCTCACCAGCTCGATGCCCAGCTGGGCGGCGCGCGCCGGCGCGACGTACGGGTCGTAGGCGATCAGCGTGGTGTTGAAGGCCGCGAGCCGGGCCGCGAACAGCTGGCCGATCTTGCCCAGGCCGACCACGCCGATGGTCTTGCCCGACAGCTCCACGCCCGAGAACGAGCTGCGCTTCCAGGCGCCGCCGCGCAGGCTGGCCGAGGCCTCCGGGATGCGGCGGGCCACCGCGAGCAGCAGGCCGACCGCGTGCTCCGCGGCCGAGGTGATGTTGGACGTCGGCGCGTTGACCACCAGCACGCCGTGCTTGGTCGCCGCCGGCACCTCCACGTTGTCGAGGCCGACGCCGGCGCGGGCGACCACCTTGAGCTTGCTCGTGGCCGCGAACACCTCGGCGTTCACCTGGGTGGCGGAACGGACCAGCAGCGCGTCCGCGTCGGCGACGGCGGACAGCAGGGCGGGCCGGTCGGTGCCGTCGACGTGGCGGATCTCCACCTCGTCCCCGAACACCTCGATGACGGACGGCGCGAGCTTCTCTGCGATCAGGACGACGGGACGACTGGCATTGGTCACGACACAGCTCCAGGTTTCGGCACGCGACTTTCTCGGACGGGCCCACCGGCACGACGCTGTGCTGGACCTCGTCGCATCCTACGAGTTGGCCGCCCTGATGGAAGGGGTGATGTTAACGTCCCCGTAACTACCAGGGCTCATCGAACTCACCGTCCCGCGCCCCCTTGACGAAGGCGTCCCACTCTGCGGGAGTGAACACCAGAACCGGCCCCTGCGGCTGCGCGGAATTGCGCATCGCCACATAGGTGACGCCGTCCGTGTGCGGCACGAACGCCACCTCGACGTGCTCCCCGTCGTCCTCCGCTCCGTCGCCCCGCTGCCACTGCGCATCCGTCAGGTCCAGGCTGCCGCGGACCTGCGCCTTGTCGTCGTAGATCGGCGCCGCCTCGTCACTCATGCAGGCAGGGTAGCGGCGAACGGCCCCCGCTCCGACAGCGGAGCGGGGGCCGTTCATGGAGATGAAGATCAGGCCGTCTCGGTGATCGGACGGTCCACCCAGGACATCAGGCCGCGCAGCTTCTTGCCGACCTCCTCGATCGGGTGCGCCGCGCCCTCGTTCTGCAGCTTGGTGAAGTTGGGGCGGCCGGCCTCGTCCTCGGCCACCCACTCCTGCGCGAAGGTGCCGTCCTGGATCTCGCCCAGGATCTTGCGCATCTCCTCCTTCACCGACGGCGTGATGACGCGCGGGCCGCGGGTGAGGTCGCCGTACTCGGCGGTGTCGGAGATCGAGTAGCGCATCTTGGCGATGCCGCCCTCGTACATGAGGTCGACGATGAGCTTGAGCTCGTGCAGCACCTCGAAGTAGGCGATCTCCGGGGCGTAGCCGGCCTCAGTGAGCACCTCGAAACCGGTCTGCACGAGCGCGGAGGCGCCGCCGCAGAGCACGGCCTGCTCACCGAACAGGTCGGTCTCGGTCTCCTCCTTGAAGGTGGTCTTGATGACGCCGGCCCGCGAGCCGCCGATGCCCTTGGCGTAGGACAGGGCGAGCGCCTGCGCGTTGCCGGTGGCGTCCTGCTCGACGGCGATGAGGCACGGCACACCCTTGCCGTCCACGAACTGCCGGCGCACCAGGTGACCGGGGCCCTTCGGCGCGACCATCGCGACGTCGACGTTCGACGGCGGGGTGATCAGGCCGTAGCGGATGTTGAAGCCGTGCCCGAAGAAGATCGCGTCCCCGTCCTTGAGGTTGGGCGCGATGTCGTCGGCGTAGATCTTGCGCTGCTTGGTGTCCGGCGCGAGGATCATGATCAGGTCGGCCTCGGCGGCGGCCTCGGCCGGGGTGAGCACCCGCAGGCCCTCCTCCTCCGCCTTCGGACGCGACTTCGAGCCCTCCGGCAGGCCGATGCGAACGTCCACACCGGAGTCCCGCAGGCTCAGCGCGTGGGCGTGGCCCTGGCTGCCGTAGCCGATGACGGCCACCTTGCGGCCCTGGATGATGCCGAGGTCGGCGTCGTCGTCGTAGAAGGTCTCGACACTCATGACTTTCCTTGTGTTCCTTCCGGGAGAAAACTTCAGCGGGCCGCTGTGGCGGTGATGGACCGGGCGCCGCGTCCGATGGCGACCATGCCGGACTGCACCATCTCACGCAGACCGTAGGGCTCCAACATCCGCAGCAGCGCGTCGAGCTTGTCGCCCGTCCCGGTTGCCTCGATGGTCAGCGCCTCGGGCGAGACGTCGACCACCTTGGCGCGGAACAGCTGCACCGTCTCCAGCACCTGGCTGCGCACGGTGGCGTCGGCGCGGACCTTGACCAGCAGCAACTCCCGCTGCACGGCCGAGGTCGGCTCCAGCTCAACGATCTTGATGACGTTCACCAGCTTGTTCAGCTGCTTGGTGACCTGCTCCAGGGGCAGTTCGTCGACGCCGACGACGATGGTCATCCGGGAGATGTCCGGGTGCTCGGTGGGACCGACCGCGAGCGACTCGATGTTGAAGCCGCGCCGGGAGAACAGGCCGGCGACCCGGGCGAGGACACCGGGCTTGTTCTCGACGAGAACGGACAGGGTGTGCTTGGTCATGGTCATCACCACTCCTCGCTAGCGCTCGGAGTGGCGCTGACCGCGGTCGCTGTGTTGAATGATTCGCTCGCAAGCTCGCTCATCACACGTCCTCGTCGAACAGCGGCCGGATGCCGCGGGCGGCCATGATCTGGTCGTTGCCGGTGCCGGCGGCCACCATCGGCCACACCTGCGCGTCCTTGCCGACCACGAAGTCGATCACGACCGGGCGGTCGTTGATCTCCATCGCCTGCTGGATCGTGGCGTCCACGTCCTCCTTGCTCTCGCACCGCAGCCCCACGCAGCCCAGCGCCTCGGCGAGCAGCTTGAAGTCGGGGATGCGGTGCTTGTGCGTGCCGAGGTCGGTGTGCGAGTACCGCTCCGAATAGAACAGGTTCTGCCACTGCCGGACCATGCCCAGGTTGCCGTTGTTGATCACGGCGACCTTGATGGGCGCGCCCTCGATGGCGCAGGTGGCCAGCTCCTGGTTGGTCATCTGGAAGCAGCCGTCGCCGTCGATGGCCCACACCACCTTGTCCGGCGCGCCGAACTTCGCGCCCATCGCGGCCGGCACGGCGAAGCCCATGGTGCCGAGACCGCCGGAGTTGATCCACGTGCTCGGCTTCTCGTACCGGATGAACTGCGCGGCCCACATCTGGTGCTGGCCGACGCCCGCCGCGTAGATCGCGTCCGGGCCGGCGATCTGCCCGATGCGCTCGATCACGTACTGCGGCGCCAGCGCCCCGTCCGCCGGCCAGTCGTAGCCGAGCGGGTAGGTCTCGCGCCAGCCGGAGGTGTCGCTCACCCACTGCGTCAGGTCGGCGGTCCTGGTGTGCTCCCGCTCGGCCTTCACGGCCGCGATCAGGTCGCCGAGGATCTCCTTGCAGTCGCCGACGATCGGCACGTCCGCGCGGCGGTTCTTGGAGATCTCCGCCGGGTCGATGTCGGCGTGCACGACCTGCGCCTCCGGCGCGAACGAGTCGAGCTTGCCGGTGACCCGGTCGTCGAACCGCGTGCCCAGCGCGATCAGCAGGTCGGCCTTCTGCATGGCGGCGACGGCCGCGACGGTGCCGTGCATGCCGGGCATGCCGAGGTGCTGCGGGTGCGAGTCGGGGAACGCGCCGCGCGCCATCAGCGTGGTGACGACGGGGATGCCGGTCAGCTCGGCCAGCTCGCGCAGCTCGGCGGTGGCGCCGGCCTTGATGATGCCGCCGCCGACGTAGAGCACCGGCCGATGCGCGGCGGTGATCAGCTTGGCGGCCTCGCGGACCTGCTTGCCGTGCGGGCGCGTCGTCGGCCGGTAGCCCGGCAGGCGCAGCTCCGGCGGCCAGGAGAAGGAGGTGGTCTCCTGCAGCACGTCCTTGGGGATGTCGACCAGGACCGGGCCGGGTCGGCCGGTGCTGGCGATGTGGAACGCCTCGGCGATCGCCCGCGGGATCTCCGCCGGGTCGGTGACCAGGACGTTGTGCTTGGTGATCGGCATGGTGATGCCGCAGATGTCGGCTTCCTGGAACGCGTCGGTGCCGATCAGGGCCCGGCTCTGCTGGCCGGTGATGGCGACCACCGGCACCGAGTCCATGTACGCGTCGGCGAGCGGGGTGACCAGGTTGGTCGCGCCCGGACCCGAGGTGGCCATGCACACGCCGACCTTGCCGGTGGCCTGCGCGTATCCGGTGGCGGCGTGGCCGGCGCCCTGCTCGTGGCGGACGAGCACGTGGCGCAGCGACGTCGAGTCGAGCAGCGCGTCGTAGGCCGGCATGATCGTGCCGCCGGGAATGCCGAACACGACCTCGCAGCCGACGGCCTCGAGCGAGCGAACGAGCGCAGCGGAACCGGTCACGCGGACCGGGGCGCCGCCGGGCGGCGCGGGTTTCGGGGGCGGGCCGGGGCGCGGCGGTGTCGCGCCGGGGACCGGGGCTTGTCGCGAGGGTGCGCTGGTCATCGGGGCTGCCTCGGGGTCGGTGGTCCTGCGGAAAGTTCACGGTCCAACAAGCATGAAAAAACCCCCGCCAACCACACTGGGAACGTGGTCGAACGAGGGTCGCGCGCCGACGCGGACTCAGGGTCCCTAGGCGTCGGCGCGCCTCGGAAGTACGAGGCCGGTGTTGCGCAGCATGCCCGGGACGTTACTGCCGGCCCGCCCGAGGCGTCAACTCTGCGGGAAAACGCTCCCGGATGGTGGAACGAAAAGCCCAGGTGCGAGGATCCGTGCGTGTCTGAGTCCGCCTCTCCGTCCGTCCAACGAGTGATATTCCGGGTGCCGACCACCGGCCTGCTCCCGCTGGGTCTGCTGGCCATCTGCGAGACGCCGGTGGTGGCCACCGCCGGACCGGTGTTCGCCCTGCTCTACCTCGTCCCGATCGTGCTCGCGGTGTGGATCCTGCGGACGCGGACGGTGGTCGACTCCGAGCAGCTGCGCACCCGCACCCTGTTCGGCGCGCGGACGCTGGCGTGGGCCGACATCCGCTCGCTCAAGCTGCCCCGCCGCGGCTGGGTGAACGCCGTCCTCGCCGAGGACGAGCTGGCCCCGCTGCCCGGCGTGCGGACCCGGCACCTGCCGATGCTGGCGGCCCTGTCCGGCGGCCGGCTGTCCGATCCCAACGCCGGCGCCGAGGACGCGGAGTAACCTGGTCTGCGAGCCGCGACCCGGTCCACGTCAACTTTTCCGCAAGGCCAATTCGTTTTTGGAGGAGCAGTGCCCCAGCTGCGCTCCCGCACCACCACCCACGGACGCAACGCCGCGGGCGCCCGCGCGCTGTGGCGGGCCACCGGCATGACCGACGGCGACTTCGGCAAGCCGATCGTGGCGATCGCCAACTCCTACACCCAGTTCGTGCCGGGCCACGTGCACCTTCGCGACCTCGGCGACATCGTGGCCGAGGGCGTGCGCGCCGCCGGCGGCGTGCCGCGGGAGTTCCACACCATCGCGGTCGACGACGGCATCGCGATGGGGCACGGCGGCATGCTCTACTCGCTGCCGTCCCGCGAGATCATCGCCGACTCGGTCGAGTACATGGTCAACGCCCACCAGGCCGACGCGCTGGTGTGCATCTCCAACTGCGACAAGATCACGCCCGGCATGCTGAACGCGGCGCTGCGGCTGAACATCCCGGTGGTGTTCGTGTCCGGCGGCCCGATGGAGGCCGGCAAGGCGGTTGTCGTCGACGGTGTCGCGCAGGCCCCGACCGACCTGATCACCGCCATCTCGGCGTCGGCCAACCAGGCCGTGGACGCCGACGGGCTGGCGATCGTCGAGCGTTCCGCCTGCCCGACCTGCGGCTCCTGCTCGGGCATGTTCACCGCCAACTCGATGAACTGCCTCACCGAGGCGCTCGGCCTGTCGCTGCCCGGCAACGGCTCCACCCTGGCCACCCACGCGGCCCGGCGGGCGCTGTTCGAGCGGGCCGGCACCACGGTCGTCGAGCTGGCCAAGCGCTGGTACGAGCAGGACGACGAGTCCGCGCTGCCGCGCTCCATCGCCAACCGCAAGGCGTTCGAGAACGCCATGGCCCTGGACATGGCCATGGGCGGTTCCACGAACACCGTGCTGCACATCCTCGCCGCCGCGCAGGAGGGCGAGATCGACTTCACGCTGGCCGACATCGACGCGATCGGCCGCCGCGTGCCCTGCCTGTCCAAGGTGTCGCCGAACTCCGACTACCACATGGAGGACGTGCACCGGGCCGGCGGCATCCCCGCGCTGCTGGGCGAACTCTGGCGGGGCGGGCTGCTCAACGAGGACGTGCACGCGGTGCACAGCCCGTCGCTCTCGGAGTGGCTGTCCACGTGGGACATTCGCGCCGAGTCGCCGTCCGAGGAAGCGCTTGAGCTGTACCACGCGGCGCCCGGCGGGGTCCGCACCACGCAGGCGTTCTCCACCGACGCGCGGTGGTCCTCTTTGGACACCGACGCCGAGGGCGGCTGCATCCGCGACGTCGCGCACGCGTACACGAAGGACGGTGGGCTCGCGGTGCTGCGCGGCAACCTGTCCGTGGACGGCGCCGTGATCAAGTCCGCCGGCATCGAGGAAGAGCTGTGGCGCTTCCAGGGCCCGGCGCGGGTGGTGGAGAGCCAGGAGGAGGCCGTGTCGGTCATCCTCAACAAGGAGGTCCAGCCGGGCGAGGTCATCGTCGTCCGCTACGAGGGCCCGGCCGGCGGCCCCGGCATGCAGGAGATGCTGCACCCCACCGCGTTCCTGAAGGGCTCCGGCCTGGGCAAGAAGTGCGCGCTGATCACCGACGGCCGGTTCTCCGGCGGCTCGTCGGGCATCTCCGTCGGGCACATCTCGCCGGAGGCCGCGCACGGCGGCACGATCGGCCTGGTCGAGAACGGTGACCAGATCCTGATCGACGTGCACGAGCGGAAGCTGGAGCTGCTGGTGGACGAGGCCGTGCTGGCCGAGCGCCGGGCCAAGATGGAGTCCAGCGAGCGGCCGTGGCAGCCCAAGGACCGGCAGCGCCCGGTGACGCTGGCGCTGCGCGCCTACGCGAAGCTGACCACCTCGGCCGCCACCGGCGCCGTCCGCGACCCCGGCCTGTAGTCGCTGACGTGTTCGGAACGGACCATTCCTCAACTCGGAGTTTTGGAATGGTCCGTTCCCAACGTCCAGGGGCGCGGGTCGGTCACCAGGAGTGACCAGATCTCGGCGTCGTGGCGGCGGCCGCCGAACAGGTAGGACTCGCGCATGACGCCGTCCAGGGTCATGCCCAGCCGCTTGGCCACCGCCTTGCTGCGCTCGTTGGCCGGCATGGTGATCCACTCGATGCGGTGCATGCCCCGCACCTCGAACGCCCAGTCGATCATCAGCTGGGCGGCCTTGGTGATCAGCCCGTGGCCCTGGGCGTGCGGCGCGAGCCAGACGCCCAGCTCGCAGTTGCCGGTGGCGGCGTCGAACTGCGGGAACAGGATCGCGCCGACCAGCTCGCCGCGCAGCCGGATGCCGAGCAGCCGCCCGGCCCCGTTGGCCTGGCGGTCGGCGTAGCGCTGCAACAGCTCCCGCGCGCTCTCGGTGTCGGTGATGGTGTGGGCGAGCGGGATCCACGGCGCGAGGTGTTCGCGGTGCCGGTCCATGTGCTCGGCGAACTCGTCCGCCTGCCAGGGCTCGAGCGTGGTCAGTTCGGCGTCCGGGGCCAGCGGCAAGGAGAGCATGGGTCAGTTATCTCAGCAGCAGCTGCAGCGCGGCAACCGCGATCACCGCCACCGAGAACAGCGAGGTGCCGTAGGCCAGCGCGTGCCGGTACCACGGCGTGGGACGGTCCAGCGAGATCCGGCCGGGGCCGGCGAACAGCACCGCGAAGGCCGCGCCGGCCAGCGCCGCCGCGAGCTCGTACTCGGACAGGCCGCCGTTCCACTGCAGGATGATCGTGTTGCCCACCACGGTGAGCACGGCCGCCGCCGCGAGCGGCGTGAACAGGCCCAGGACGATCAGCACCGCGCCGCCGAACTCGGCGTACCCCAGCGCCGGCGCGAGGATGTCGGTGTACTTGAAACCGGCCTGCTGCAAGGATTTCGCGAAGTCGCCGAGGCCGTGACCGCCGAACCAGCCGAACGTCCGCTGCGCGCCGTGCACGCCGACCAGGCCGCCCAGCATCAGCCGCAGGCCGAGCAGCCCCAGGTCCGCCCCGCCGTGCCAGGCCGCCACTGGGCGTGACGGTTCCTCGTACGCGAGCGTGCTGCCGTAGTTGGGCTCTTCTTCGTCGTCGTCGAGGTGGTGCAACCCCGTTTCGAAGGTGCTCACCGCCGGCAGGGTAGGCAACCTTCGGCGGCCGAACGACCGCCGAACAGAGCAGCTACACGTGCGCGATCCGTTCCAACAGGGTCACCAGCTGGGCCCGGTCGGTCGCGGAGAGGTCGGCGAGCAGATAGCTGTCCGCCTCGGCGATCAGCCGGTCGAAGCCGGCCAGGGCCGTCCGGCCGGCGTCACTGATGGTGACGATGTTGCGCCTGCGATCGGCCGGATCGGGCTCGCGGCCGACATAGCCGTCGGCCTGCAGGTCGTTGAGTACCGCGACCATGTCGCTGCGGTCGAGGCCCAGGCGGCGGCCGATGTCGGCCTGGGACTGCTCGCCGTACTCGGCAACCGCCGCCAGCACCGCGTAGTGCCACTTGCGGATGCCCGCCGCCGCCAGCCGCTCCTGGGCGAGCTGGTGGCCGCGCTGCGCCGCGCGTCCCAGCAGCCAGATCGCGGTGCCGCTGAGCCGGTGCGGTTCGGACATGGCGTCACGGTACCTTTCACGCTATCGTTGGTGATGCCAACGTTGGCGTTACCAACAATAAGGGGGACTCTCGTGCGACTCGTTCGCTTCCATGCCCACGGCGGGCCCGAGGTGCTGCAGGTCGAGGAGGCCGAGGTGCCCGCGCCCGGGCCGGGCCAACTGCTGCTCCGGGCCGAAGCCATCGGTCTCAACTTCGCCGACACCAAGATCCGCGCCGGTGCCGACGGGATCTTCGCCCGGCCGCTGCCGGGCAGCCCCACCGGCGACGTCGTCGGCGTGGTCGACGCCGTTGGGCCCGATGTCACGTCGTTTTCCGTCGGCGACCGGGTCGCCGCCCTGGTCGCGGAGGGTGCGTATGCGGACTTCGTCCTCGCCGACGCCGCATGGGCCGCCGTCGTGCCACCCGGTCTGGACGCGGCGTCGGCCACCGCGTTGCCGATGCTCGCGCCCGTCGCCTTGCGCCTGCTGCGGATGGGCCGGCTGACCGCCGGCGAGACCGTGCTGGTGCAGTCGGCCGCCGGCGGCATCGGACATCTCGCCGTCCAGTTGGCGAAGTTGTCCGACGCCAAGGTGGTCGGTGTCGTCGGATCCGCTACCAAGGCGGACTTCGTTCGCTCCCTGGGCGCCGACGACGTCGTGACGACCGACGGCGAGTGGCCCACCGGCGTCGATCTCGTCGCGGACGCCGTCGGCGGTTCGACCCTGCTGCGCGGCATCGAAGCACTCGCCCCACTCGGCCGGGCCGTGATGTACGGGGCCGCCAGCGGCGAGATCGCGTCCGTGAACGTGCGCAGCCTGTTCGGGCTGCGCACGATCACCGGCTTCGGTTTGTTCGCATGGCGGCAATCGCGGCCCGAGGAGGCTCGCGACGACGTTGCCGAGGCGACGCGGCTGATCGTCGGCGGCGAGCTGCGGGTCGCCCAGCATGCCTCGTTCTCCTTGACGGAGGCGGCACAGGCCCACCGGGTCATGGACGAGCGTGCCAACCTCGGCCGGGTCCTGCTGATTCCCTAGTACTCGCCGCGCACGAGGTTGCGCGGCTCCTCGCCCCGGACGAAGCGGGCGACCTCGGCCGCGGCGACGCCGTAGGCCCGCTTCTCCCGGCCGGTGCAGCTGCCGGCGACGTGCGGCGTGAGCAACAGGCCGTCGACGCTCCACAGTGGATGATCTTCGGGCAGCGGCTCCGGCTCGGTGACGTCGAGCGCCGCCCGGATCCGGCCCTTCCGCAGTTCCGCCACCAGCGCATCGGTGTCGACCACCGGGCCCCGCGCGGCGTTGACGAGGATCGCGCCGTCGGCCATGCGGGACAGGAACTCCGCGTCGACCATCCCGGTGGTGTCGGACGTGAGTGGCACGACCAGGACAACCGCGTCGTGCGTGCCGAGCAGCTCAGGCAGCTCGTCCACCCCGTGCACCCCCTCCCGCGCGGTGCGGCCGACCACGGTGGTCGTCACGTCGAACGGCTCCAGCCGCCGCACCAGCTGGGTGCCGAGGTCGCCGGCGCCGACGATCAGCACCCGCTTGTCCTGCAACGTGTCGGTGACCTGGTAGTCCCAGCGGCCGGCCCGCTGGGCATCGAGGAAGAACGGGAGGTGACGGTAGAAGGACAGCAGAACGGCGACGACCCACTCCGCGGTGCTGCCGCCGTGCGCGCCACGGCAGGTGGACAGCGCCACCCCATCGGGCAGCCGGCCGAGCCACACCTCGGCGCCGGCGCTGAGCAGCTGCACCAGCCGCAGCTTGGGCAGCTTCTCGACCAGCGGGACCGCGCGCTTGCCGGCCAGGAACGGCGGGATGAGCACCTCGGCCTCGGCGGCCTCGGCCGGCAGCTCGCCCTCGACGTCGTAGCGGACCGGGCGGACGCCCGCGATCGGGGACAGCACGTCGAGCGCGTGCTCGTCGGGCACCAGCACGGTGATCGTGTCGTGATCGGTCACGCCACGACCCTAGTCCCAGTCGACCCGCAGCTCGGCGACGTGCGGCCTGCGTCCGTTCCACAGCTCCTCGCCCAGGGTGGGGAAACGGCGCGGGTGCTCACCCAGGGTTCACGCAGGCGCGCTTACGCTCGGGCATCATGCGGAGAGCTAGCCGGGTTGTTGCCTCGTCGGTGGCGCTCGGTCTGCTGCTCACAGGGTGCGCGAGCTTCCCCGACCAGTCCAACGGCGCGAACGTGCAGAACTGGCAGCCGCAGCCGAAGCTCACCGAGGCGCCGGGGCCGGAGCCGAACGTGCCGGGCGGCTCGAGCGCGGACGGCGGGGGCACGATCCCGGGGCCGGGAGGCACGGCGAAGCCGGTGCCGCCGCCGCAGGGGTGCACGGACTTCGACCAGAACGTGATCGGCACGTGCATGTCGCCGCTGGCGGCGGTGGCGGCCCTGCCGGGCGGCGCGAGCGGCCTGGCGGCGGAGCGGACCACCGGCCGCGTGCTGGCGGTGCAGCGAGGCCAGGACCCGAAGCCGGTGGCGACGATCGAGGTGGAAGCCTCGACGGACGGCGGCCTGACGGGGCTGGCGTTGTCGCCGACGTACCAGCAGGACCAACTGGTGTACGCCTATGTCACGACGGCGACGGACAACCGGGTGATGCGGTTCGCCGTCGGCGACACACCGAAGCCGGTGCTGACGGGAATCCCCAAGGGCCCGACGCACAACCGGGGCGTGCTGGCGGTCGACCGCAGCGGGGCGCTGCTGGTCGCAACCGGCGACGCGGGGAACGCGGCCGCCGCCGGTGACCCGAATTCGTTGGCGGGCAAGGTGTTGCGCATCGACGGCCTCGGGCACCCGGCGCCGGGCAACCCGAATCCGTCGTCGGCGGTGGTGATCGGCGGGCTGCAGGACCCGGGCGGCATGTGCACGGCGGCCGACGGCAGCGCGGCATGGGTCACGGACCAGACCGCCGCCGCCGACCAGCTGTACCGGATCACGCCGGGGCAGCCGCAGCTGGGCAGCCCGGCCTGGTCGTGGCCGGACAAGCCGGGCGTCGCGGGCTGCGCGGCCTTCACGGACGAGGTCAGCGTCGCGACGGTGCACAAGGTCGGCATCCAGGTCCTGGCCCTGGCCAAGACCGGCGGCTTCAACGGCAAGCCCAGCACGATCCTCGACGGCCAGGGCGGCTACGGCCTCATCGGCGCCATGGACGTGATCGACCAGAACACGCTGCTCGTCGGCACCGTGAACAAGGACGGCGGCAAGCCGGTGTCCAGCGACGACCGGGCGATCATCATCCCGAAGCCGAACGGCGGCCGACCCAAGGACTGACAGAAGAGGGGCGCCTCCGTCGGGGGCGCCCCTCTTCTTCAACGAGAGATCAGCTACACCGTTCGATGATCAACTCACGGACGCGCTTGGCGTCGGCCTGGCCCTTGGTGGCCTTCATCACGGCGCCGACGATCGCGCCGGCGGCGGCGACCTTGCCGCTGCGGATCTTCTCGGCGACGTCGGGCTGGGCGGCCAGCGCCTCGTCGACGGCGGCGGTCAGGGCCGAGTCGTCGGAGACGACCTTGAGCCCCCGCTTCTCCACGACCTCGTCCGGCTCACCCTCGCCGGCGAGCACGCCGTCGACGACGGCACGGGCCAGCTTGTTGGTGAGGCTGCCGTCGGCGACCAGAGCGGACACCCGGGCGACCTGAGCGGGGGTGATGGGCAGCTCGGCCAGCTCCTTGTTCAGGATCTTGGCCTGCTGCGACAGGTACGACACCCACCACGACCGCGCGTCGTCGGGCTTGGCCCCGGCGTCGACGGTGGCGGCGACCAGGTCCAGGGCGTCGGCGTTGACGAGGTCCCGCAGCTCCAGGTCGGTGAGGCCCCACTCCTCCTGGATCTGCTTGCGCCGCACCCACGGCGGCTGCGGCAGGCCGACCCGCAGCTGCTCCACCCACTCCCGCGACGGCGCGATCGGCACCAGGTCGGGCTCGGGGAAGTAGCGGTAGTCCTCGGCTGTCTCCTTGGTACGCCCGGCGGACGTGGTCGCCGTCGACTCGTCGAAGTGCCGGGTCTCCTGCTTGATCTTGCCGCCGCCGGCGAGGACCGCGGCGTGCCGGGTCATCTCGTAGCGCACGGCCCGCTCGACGCTGCGCAGCGAGTTGACGTTCTTGGTCTCGGTGCGGGTGCCGAACTCGGTGGCGTCCTTGGCCATCAGCGACACGTTGGCGTCGCAGCGCAGCGAGCCCTGGTCCATCCGCACGTCGGAGACGTCCAGGCCACGCAGCAGGTCCCGCAGCGCGGCGACGTAGGCGCGGGCGACCTCGGGCGCGCGGGCTCCGGTGCCGGTGATCGGCTTGGTGACGATCTCGATCAGCGGCACGCCCGCCCGGTTGTAGTCCAGCAGCGAGTAGTCGGCGCCGTGGATGCGGCCGGTGGCGCCGCCGACGTGCAGCGACTTGCCGGTGTCCTCCTCCATGTGCGCCCGCTCGATCTCCACCCGGAAGATGCTGCCGTCGTCCAGCTCGACGTCGAGCCAGCCGTTGAAGGCGATCGGCTCGTCGTACTGCGACGTCTGGAAGTTCTTCGGCATGTCCGGGTAGAAGTAGTTCTTCCGGGCGAACCGGCACCACTGCGCGATCTCGCAGTTCAAGGCCAGGCCGATCCGCATGGCGGACTCGACGGCCTTGCCGTTCACGGCGGGCAGCGCGCCGGGCATGCCCAGGCACACCGGGCAGACGTGGGTGTTGGGCTCGCCGCCGAACACGTTGGCGCAGCCGCAGAACATCTTCGTGTTGGTGTTCAGCTCGACATGCACCTCGAGCCCGAGCACCGGGTCGAACCGTTCGAGGACCTCGTCGTAGTCCATCACCTCGGCCACGGCGGTCACGCTTCCTCGTCCTTTCGTGCCCCACGGATCGCGAGCGCCCCACCGGTGACGGCCACCAGCACGCTGGCGAGCGCGTTCACCAGGGACAGCTTGTCGCCCTTCTGCACGGCCTTGCGCACCTGCGCGCCGGCCGCGACCACGCCGACGGCCGAGCCGACGACGGTGATGACCAGGCGGATCTTGTTGACGTTCATCGCGAGATCGCCTCCAGTTCGGGCACGCGGTTGATCAGCGGACCGCCCTGCGCGGCGTCGCGGGCGACCTCGTACGCGGCGGCGACGCGGTACATCCGCTCGTCGGCCAGCGCGGGCGCCATCACCTGGAGGCCGGTCGGCAGGCCGTCCTCGGCGGCCAGCCCGGACGGCACGCTCAGCGCGGCGTTGCCGGCCAGGTTGGACGGGATGGTGCACAGGTCGTTGAGGTACATCGCGAGCGGGTCGTCGATCCGCTCGCCGATCTTGAACGCCGTGGTCGGCGTCGTCGGCGCGACCAGCACGTCCACCTGCTCGAACGCCGAGGAGAAGTCGCGCGAGATGAGCGTGCGGACCTTCTGCGCCGAGCCGTAGTAGGCGTCGTAGTAGCCGGCGGACAGCGCGTACGTGCCGAGGATGATGCGCCGCTTCACCTCGGGCCCGAAACCGGCCTCCCGGGTCAGCGACATGACCTGCTCGGCGGACAGCTCGCCCTCGCCGCTGACCCGCAGGCCGTAGCGCATGGCGTCGAAGCGGGCCAGGTTGGACGAGGCCTCGCTCGGCGCGATCAGGTAGTACGCGCCGAGCGCGTACTCGAAGTGCGGGCAGGAGACCTCGACGACCTCGGCTCCGAGGTCGCGCAGCTGCTGCACGGCGGCGTCGAAGCAGTCGATGACGCCCTGCTGGTAGCCCTCGCCGCGGAACTCCCGCACCACTCCGACCCTGACGCCCTTGAGGTCGCCGGTCGCGCCCTGGCGGGCGGCCTCGACGACGGGGCGCACCGGCTCGTTGATGGAGGTGGAGTCCATCGGGTCGTAGCCGGCGATCACCTCGTGCAGCAGGGCGGCGTCGAGCACGGTGCGCGCGCACGGCCCGGCCTGGTCCAGCGACGAGGAGAAGGCCACCAGGCCGTAGCGGGACACGGTGCCGTAGGTCGGCTTCACGCCGACGGTGCCGGTGACCGCGCCGGGCTGGCGGATCGAGCCGCCGGTGTCGGTGCCGATGGCCAGTGGCGCCTCGAAGGCGGCCAGCGACGCGGACGAGCCGCCGCCGGAGCCGCCGGGGATGCGCTCCAGGTCCCACGGGTTGCGGGTCGGCCCGTACGCGGAGTTCTCGGTGGAGGAGCCCATCGCGAACTCGTCCATGTTGGTCTTGCCGAGGATGACGACGCCGGCGGCCCGCAGCCGCTCGGTGACGGTGGCGTCGTACGGCGGCAGCCAGTTCTCGAGGATCTTGGAGCCGACGGTGGTGGGCTCGTCGACCGTGGTCAGCACGTCCTTGAGCGCCAGCGGCACGCCGGCCAGCGGGGACGCGACCTCGCCGACGGCGATCCGCTCGTCGACCTTGGCCGCGGCGGCCAGCGCGCCTTCGGTGTTGACGTGCAGGAAGGCGTGCACGGCCCCGTCGACCTCGGCGATCCGGTCCAGGTGGGCCTGCGTCACCTCGACCGCGGAGACCTCACGCTTGTGGATCTTGTCGGCCAGGTCGGCAGCCGACAGCCTGATGAGCTCGCTCACGACATCCTCCTCGCAGAGCTCGTCGGAGTCGCGAGCAGAAGCTCGCTGCGCTGAATGGTGAACTCGGCAAGCTCGTTCACTGCTCCTCCCCCAGGATGCGGGGCACGCGGAAGCGGCCCTCCTCGGCGGCCGGCGCGCCGGACAGCGCCTGCTGCTGGGTCAGGCTCGGGCGGACGACGTCCTCGCGGAACACGTTGGTCAGCGGCACGGCGTGCGAGGTCGGCGGCACGTCCTGCTGGGAAACCTCGCTGACCTGGGCCACCGCGTTCAGGATGGCGTCCAACTGGCCGGCGAACAGGTCCAGCTCGTCGTCTGTCACGGCCAACCTGGCCAGCCGGGCGAGGTGCGCGACCTCGTCTCGGGAGATGCTGGGCATGCGGAGGTGCTCCTCCAAGCGTGAGCGGGGCTAACGTGCATGACCGATCGAGTCTAGGACGCGCGACCGCGCAGCTCCGAGCGGGTATCGGGGCCGCACGATCCCGCGAAGCGGATGGCCCGCGTCTCGTCGGAGCGGACGACGATCCTCATCACGGTCGCCGGTCTGCGACAATCGGCGGCCGAGTGCGGGCGACGAGGTCCCGCGCACGAGTTAGGCATGGAGGCGTTCCGCGGTGTCCTTCCTGATCCGGGTGCAGCTCCCGGACCGACCCGGCACCCTGGGCGCGGTGGCGACCGCGCTCGGCGAGATCGGGGCTGACATCCTCAGCGTGGACGTGGTGGAGCGCGCGCCGGGCCTGGCGATCGACGACCTGGTGGTGGAGCTGCCGTCCGGCCGGCTGCCGGACGCGCTGATCACCGCCGCCGAGTCGGTCGAGGGCGTCGAGGTGGACGCCGTCCGCCCGTACGCGGGCGTGCTGAACACGCACCGCGAGCTCGAACTGGTCGAGGAGATCGCCGCGCAGCCCGACCAGGGGCTGGCCATCTTCGCCGAGGGCGTGCCGCGCATCGTGCGCGCCGGCTGGGCGCTGGTCATCACGCACGACGGCGACGGCGTGCGCCGGCTGGCCGCGAGCACCGCGGCGCCGGAGACGCGGATGGTCGCCGTGCCGTGGATGCCGCTGCCGCGGGCGACGATTCTGGACGGCGAAGAGGACTGGGTGCCGGAGACCTGGCAGGAGCTGGGCACGGAGCTCGCCGCCACGCCGCTGGGCAAGCCGGAGCGGGTGCTGCTGGTCGGGAGGCCGGGCGGGCCGATGTTCCGGGCGGCGGAGTTGGCGAGGCTGGCGCACCTGGCCGGGATCGTCGCGGTCGTGCTGCCGGACTGAGCAGCCGACGCCGGCCCCAATTTCCATTGCCATGCACGGCAATTGACCCACGCCAGTCAGCACGAATCGTCACATGGTCCTGAGCATCCCTCGCGCCGCCGCGATCAGGTCGGCGTTGCCGAGGGCCGGCGTGCCGTCGGGGCGGCACAAGGCGTCCTCCAGTCCCATCCTGGTGGACAGCCCGAGCCGCACGGCCTCGCCGAACACCGACCACGCGTCGTCGTCCTGACCGTGCAACAGAATCGGCAGGTTCGACCAGGAAAGGGCGTCCAGCAACGGCTCCGGCGCGTCCCCCGGCTGGACTTCGGCCAAGACTCGGACGGAGCCGGGCGGGAACCCGTTGGCGCGCAACGTCTGTGCGGCTTGCACGTGGAACACGCCGAGTTCGATGCCGACCCCGGCGGAGTGCAACGCGGCGCAGACCTGCTGCCAGCCGTCCTCGTGCACGTTCACGGAAGCGGTGTCGGGACGGCCGGCGGCCAGCACGGCCCAGCCGGCGACAAGTTCCGCGCGCCGCACCGGATCCGGCTGGATCCACGCCCCGGTGGTCACGCTGATCTCCAGCCCCGGCACCGCGGCCCGCACCACCGAGACGGCGGTGGCCACCTCCGGCCCGGCGAGCACCTCTTCACCCGCGGTATCACGCGGATGCACGTGCAGCGCGGTCACTCCGAGTTCGGCGACGGCCGCCGCGTCGGCGGCCAACTCCTGGGGCGTGACCGGCAGCGCGGGATGCTCGTCCCGCGCCCGACTCCCGTTCAGACAGGCTTGCAGCATGCTTCGACCGTGCCCTGACGCAGCCGCAACGGCAATGGGGCCGATTCATTCGATCGAGCTAAGACTGTCATGGTTGGCCGACAACGGCTTGGACTGTCCGCGACTCCTCCAGTACGTTCCGGTTCGGCCAGGGCGTGGGCTCGGCACGAAGCGAGGAGAAGTGATGCGAGGCCATCACCGGGTGGTGCACCCCGAGGCGGCCCTCGCGGTCTCGGCCGGCATCACCGGCATCACCTTCGCGGCGGTGGTCGCCGTCATGGCCGTGCAGCACGCCAGCGAGCAGGCCACCGACATCCGCAACGCCGGCCAGACCCCGGTGCCCACACCGACCACCACCTCGGCCACGCCGACGCCGCAGCCGCCGACCACGATCATCGTGCAGCAGCCCGCGCCGCAGACGAAGGTGCTGGTGGTGACCAAGGAGGTGCCGGCGCCGCCGGCGTCGACCAGCGCCGGGCCGAAGTCCACGCCGCAGCCGAGGGACCTGCTGCCCTCGACCACGACGCGTGACCCCGCCGCCGAGATGATGAGCGAGTGGCCGTCCATGGCCGGCAACGTCTTCGACCTGTTCGTCCGCTCAGGGCGCTGAGGTCTCCTCCTCGGCGCCGATGGTGGCGACCTCGATCGCCGCGTCCGAGCCCTGGGCCAGCAGCACACGGAAGCCGTCCTCGTCGAGCACCGGCACCTTGAGCTGAATGGCCTTGTCGTACTTGGATCCCGGGTTCTCCCCCACCACCACGAACGACGTCTTCTTCGACACCGAGCCGACGGCCTTGCCGCCGCGCACGATGATCGCCTCCTTGGCCTCGTCCCGCGAGAAGTTCGGCAGCGTCCCCGTCACCACGATGGACAGCCCCTCGAGCACGCGCGGCGTCGAGGAATCCTGCTCCTCCTCCATCCGAACGCCGGCTGCGCGCCACTTCTCGATGATGTCCCGCCGCCACTCCCACTCGTACCACTCGCGCACGGCCGCGGCGATCGTCGGGCCCACGCCGTCGGCGGCGGCCAGTTCCTCCTCGCTGGCGGCGAAGATCCGGTCGATGGAGCCGAACGTGACGGCCAGCGCCCGCGCCGCCGACGGCCCGACATGCCGAATGGACAGGGACACCAGCACCCGCCACAGGTCCCGCTGCTTGGCCGCGTCCAGGTTGGCCAGCAGCCGCGCACCGTTGGCGGACAGCTTGTAGCCGAGTTCGGACTTCTTGTCCTGGGCCCGGAACAGGTCGGTGCGCAGCAGCTTCCGGGCGTCGAGGTCGAACACGTCGCCCTCGTCCTCGATCACGCCGGCCTCCAGCAGCGCGGTCGCCGCCTCGTAGCCGAGCACCTCGATGTCCAGCGCGTTGCGGCTGGCCAGGTAGAACAGCCGCTCCCGCAGCTGCGCCGGGCAGGACTGCTGGTTGGGGCAGCGGATGTCGGCGTCGCCTTCCTTCTCGTAGCGCAGCGTGGTGCCGCACTCCGGGCAGTCCACCGGCATCACGAACTCGCGCTCGTCACCGGTGCGGGCGTCGACCACCGGACCGAGCACCTCCGGGATGACGTCGCCGGCCTTGCGGATGACGATCGTGTCGCCGATCAGCACGCCCTTGCGCTTGACCTCGGACGCGTTGTGCAGCGTCGCCCGCGCCACCGTGGAACCGGCCACCAGCACCGGCTTGGTCACCGCGAACGGCGTGACCCGGCCGGTGCGGCCGACGCCGACCTGGATGTCCAGCAGCGTGGTGGTGGCCTCCTCGGGCGCGTACTTGTACGCGATCGCCCAGCGCGGGGCCCTCGACGTGGAGCCCAGCCGCCGCTGCAGCGCCACCTCGTCGACCTTGACGACGATGCCGTCGATCTCGTGCTCGGCGTCGTGCCGGTGCTCACCCCAGTACGCGACGTGCGCCTCGACCTCGTCGATGCCCTTGACCAGCTTGGTGTGCGGGGACACCGGCAGGCCCCAGGCCGCCAGCGCGCGGTAGGCGTCGGACTGCCGCTGCGGCTCGAAGCCCTCGCGCTTGCCGAGGCCGTGGCAGATGAAGCGCAGCGGACGGCCGGCGGTGACCTTCGGGTCCTTCTGCCGCAGCGAGCCGGCGGCCGAGTTGCGCGGGTTGGCGAACGGCGGCTTGCCGGCCTCGACCAGGCCGGCGTTGAGCTCCTCGAAGTCCTCCACCCGGAAGAACACCTCGCCGCGCACCTCGACCAGCTCGGGCACCGGGAACTCGTCGGTGCCGGTCAGCCGCTCCGGGATGTCGTTGATGGTGCGGACGTTCAGCGTGACGTCCTCGCCGGTGCGACCGTCGCCACGGGTCAGCGCCCGCACCAGCCGGCCGTCCTGGTAGAGCAGGTTCAGCGCGAGGCCGTCGATCTTGAGCTCGCACAGGAAGTGCGAGTCCTCGCCGATCTCCTTGTGCACCCGGTCGGCCCAGGCCCGCAGGTCGTCGGTGTTGAAGACGTTGTCCAGGCTGAGCAGCCGCTCCAGGTGGTCGACCGCGGTGAAGTCGGTGGAGAAGCTGCCGCCCACCCGCTGCGTCGGCGAGTCGGGCGTGACCAGGCTCGGGTAGGAGTCCTCGATGCCCTGGAGTTCGCGCAGCAGCACGTCGAACTCGCCGTCGGTGATCGTCGGCGAGTCCAGGACGTAGTAGCGGAACTGGTGGCCGCGGATCTGCTCGGCGAGCTCGCCGTAATGCGCGCGAATGTCGTCGGGAACGTCTTCGGTGCTGGTCACGGGCCTAGATTAGCGGTGACCCCCGACAGTTTCCGGCCGTCAGGCGTCACCGCTGGGGGTGGTGTGCTCGATCGGATTGCCGTCGGCGTCCTGGCCCGCCAGCCCGCGCACGATCGTCCGCAGCTCCAGCAGCGTGATGCCGTGATCCGGGGCGGACTCCGCCGTCTCCACGCGCCGCAGCCGCTCGGCCGCGAGGCGCTCGCCGAGGGTGGCGTCGAGCGGCAGGAAGGTCATCGCGGTGCGGGCCTCGTCGGTCAGCGACCCCAGTTCCGGATGGTGCACGGCGACGTCGACGACGCCGGCGTCCCGGTCCACCTGTGCCACGACGCGCACGTCGGCCAGGCGCAGCCGGTGGTCGCCGATGTTGACGGTGACCTCGGTCGGGTCCGGCACGGGCGGCACCGAGTCGTGGTACTCCCAGATCATGTCCTCCGGCGGCGCGGCCGCCTGCCACGCGTCGGTGAACGGACGCAGGTCGGGGCGCTCCTGCCCGGTGACGACGAGGGCGTAGACGGCGCGCTGGCCGCGTTCCACCGAGAAGTGCAGCTCCGGGTGGATCGCCGCGACCTCCTCGCACAGCAGGTGCTCGATCCGCTTCGGCTCGCTGTCGCCGAGGGCGGAGTTGATCTGCGGCAACAGCTCGTACCAGCGCGCCCAGAACCGCTCGGCCCGGGCCCGCGGGTTCTCCGTTGCAGGTTCCAGCCACTCCGCCACCTGGTCGGAGTCGGGCTCGACGACGGGCGTGTCGTGCTCGGCGTGACGGCGCCGCCACGGGAACCACTTCATCCCGCCATTGTCCGCCTCGGCGCGGGTTTGTCTGCCCTGTTGGGGCCGTTCGGCGCAGTGATTGCGGCCATTCGCGACCGGTTCCGGCCGATATCTGAACCACATTCGCGTTCGTCAGCGGCCGGCCACCGCCGCGACGGCGGCCTTGCAGACGGCCGACGCCTGGTCGATGCCGGTCTGCTCGTCGGGCTGTGAACTGGACAGGAACGCCACCAGGTAGCTGTGGCCGCCGTGGCTGACCTGGCCGATGCTGTTGATCGCCCACAGGTCGTCGTCGGAGTCGATGGGCAGCCAGCCGTTCTTCAACGCCGGCGTGGTGCCGGGGTCCGCGGCGGCCGACACGCCCCACACCTGGTCGGGCTCGACCTCGTGCATGAGGTCGGCGGCGTACTTGCGGGAGGCCTCGTCCAGCGGCGACTTGCCCGACGTGAGCACGTTCATCACGGTGAGCTGGTCGGCGACGGTCGTGGTGGTCAGGCCCCAGTAGTCGTCCGCGCCGGGCACCGTGTTGCGCAGGCCGAAGGCGGCGTTGGCCGTCGCCATGCCGGCGGCGCTGCCCACGTCGTCCCACAGCGTCGTGGCGGAGTCGTTGTCGCTGGCCTCGATCATCTTGGTGGCGGCCTGGTCCTCGTCGTCGGTGAGCGGCGTGCCCTGCTGCTGCGACTGGTACAGCAGCACGGCGAGGATGTCGGCCTTGACGATGCTGGCGGTCGGGTACTTCTCGTCGGCGTTGTAGCTGGCGGTGACGCCGGTGTCCTGGTTGAGCACGGCCACCGAGAAGTCGCCGCTCTTGTCCGCGTTCAGCGGGGCCATGGCGGCGGCGAGCGCCGCGGTCGGATCCGTCACGGGGACGGAGGTGGCGTCGACGGACGCCGTCGGGGCGGCGGTCTTGGTCAGCGTGCCGGTGGCGGCCGCGGACCGGGCCTTGGGCTGGGGCGTGCCCGCCACCGGGGACGCGGCGACGCTGCCGTCCACGCCGACCACGACGGCAGCCAGCCCGGCGCCGGCGACAACGGCCGCGAGCATCACCAGCACTCGGTGGCGCGTCCACGCCGGCCGGGAATTTCGACCCATGCGACAAGCCTCGGGTATCGACCTGCGGAGAAGCTGAAGAGGAAACCGTGAAGACCTTAAGAGTTGCCTGTCCGGATTGCCAGGGTCGGTTCCGGGCCACCCGTGAACCAAATCACATCCATGCAGCTCGGCGGCGGTTTTCACGCCCTTCACGGCCAATGGTGAATCGGGATGAATCGCCCTGAAGGGTGATCGGCATGATCATAGTGAACCGGAATTCGGGGTGATCAGGCCGGATTCGTAGGCGATGACGACCAGTTGTGCGCGGTCCCGCACGGCGAACTTGGCGAGCAGGTGGCTCACGTGCGTCTTCACGGTCCCGACGCCCAGGTGCAGCCGGCCGGCGATCTCCGCGTTGGACAGCCCGCGCCCGACCAGCCGCAGCACGTCCTGCTCCCGCTGGGTGACGCCGGCCAGCGTCGGGCGCGCCAACGCGGGCGTCCGGCCGAACTCGGCGATCAGCCGCCGGGTGACCGACGGCGACAGCAGCGCGTCGCCCGCGGCGACGATGCGGATCGCGGACAGCAGCTCGGCCGGCGGCGTGTCCTTGAGCAGGAAGCCGCTCGCCCCGGCCCGCAGCGCGGCGAACACGTACCGGTCCAGGTCGAACATGGTCAGCACGAGCACCTTGGTGGCCAGCTCGGCGCAAATCCGGCGGGTCGCCTCGACACCGTCCAGTACCGGCATCCGGATGTCCATCAGCACCACGTCGGGCCTGTGCTCCCGGGCCAGTTCGACCGCCTCGGCGCCGTTGCCCGCCTCGCCGACCGTCTCCAGCTCCGGGTCGCTGTCGATCAGCAGCCGGAACGTGCCGCGCAGCAACGCCTGGTCGTCGGCGATGAGCACGCTAGTCATACGGAAGCCTTGCGGAGACGGCAAACCCGCCGCCGGGGCGCGGGCCGGCGGTGAGAGCGCCGTCGAACATCGCGACCCGTTCCCGCATGCCGCGCAGCCCGCTGTGCCGGCCCTGGTTGGTGACGTCCACCCGCACCTCGGTGTCGGTCACGTCCACCAGCACCCGGCAACTCGTCGGGGCGGCGTGCTTGACCACGTTGGTGAGGGCCTCCTGCACGATCCGGTACACCGCGAGGTCGACCCCTTCCGGCAGCGGCCCACCGCGCACGTCCACATTCGTCTCCACCCCCATTTCCCGGGCCACGGCGGCAAGTTGCGGCAGCTGCGTCAGGCCCGGCGCCGGGCTCAGCGGCTCCTCGGCCCGGAGCACGCCCAGCATGCGACGCATCTCCGCCAACGCTTCCCGGCTGGTGGATTCGATGACTCGCAACGCATCCGGCGCGGACTCCGGCAGGTGGTTGGCCACCCCGGCCTTCACCGCGATGACGCCGAGGCTGTGCGCCACCACGTCGTGCAGCTCGCGGGCGATGCGCAGCCGCTCCGCCATCACCGCCTGCTCGGCCAGTCTCTCGGCGTAGCAACGACTTCGGCGCACGGCCCGGCCGATCGCCCACGCCCCGCCGAGCACCAGCGCGCCGAACAGGACAGTGCCGACTCCGGAGAACGCCCAGAACGGACCAGCCACGCCCCGTCCGACCAGCACGCCGACCGCTCCGAGCAGGACCATGGCCAGCACCGGGATCCGGCGTGGGCCGATCTCGCCCACCGCGACCGGGTACAGGCAGAACCCGGCCGCCAGAAAAGGATCCACCATGGCGCCGAGCAGTACCGACAGCCACGTCATCGTCAGCACGAACGCGAACACCGGCAGCGGCCACAGCCGACGCGATCCGGCCGGCAGCACGGTTCCGAGCAGCATCAGCACCCGCAACCACGCCGGAGCGGCCGCGTGCACACCGGTGGCCGACAGCAGCAGCGCGACGTAGGCGACCGCGATCCCGCAGTCCCCCAGCACGAGCCTCCGTCGTGAGCCCATCGGCGCAACGCTAGTGGACGCGTGGGGGCCGCACATCTGTCTCGGGACAGAGATGCGAACGGGTCGCCAGGCAGACGCGGGACCCGGGCCGGCCCCGGCATCGTCGCGGTATGAAATCGCTGATCCTCGCACTCACTGTGGCCGCAGTGCCGCTGACACCGGCGGCGCCGGCCGCGCTGGCCTGGGGGCCGTGCGACGGTGGCATGGAATGCACCACGCTCACGGTCCCGTTGGACTGGCAGCATCCCGACGGCCGCAAGGTCACGCTCGCGCTGGGCCGGCTGAAGGCGACCGGCCCGTCGCAGGGCACGGTCCTGGTGAACTACGGCGGCCCCGGCGCCGCCGGGATCACGGTCATGGGCAGCGGCATGCTGTCGCCGGGCAAGCAGCCGTTCGACCAGCTGCGGCAACACATGGACATCGTCACGTGGGATCCGCGCGGCTATGGCCTGATGAACAGCAGGTCCACGCCGGTCATGGACTGGTCGTGCCTGAAGTCGGTGCCATGGCACGGAATGCCGCCGCTGCCGACCTCGCCGGCGGAGTTCACCCGGCTCGCGGCCGACAGCCGCACCGCCGCGAACGTGTGTCGACAACAGGATCCCGCGCTGTTCGACCACATGGACACGCTGACCAACGCCCGCGACATGGAAGCCATCCGTCGGGCGCTCGGCGTGGCCCGGCTGAACCTCTACATGGGTTCCTACGGCAGCGTGTACGGCCAGACCTACGCCGACCTGTACCCGGACCGGGTCCGGACCATGGTGATCGACGGCGGCGGCGACCACAGCCGTGACTTCGACCGGACCCAGGACGCCATCGCCCGGGACAACGTGGTTCGCCTACAGCGGTTCTCCGCGTGGTGCGCGGCCGAAGCCGACTGCGCGCTGCACGGCCGGGACGTGCCGGCGGTCGTCGCCGCGGCGCTGGACTGGCCGGCCAAGCTGGCCATGGCCGGCCGGCTGGTCCGCGGCGACCGCAAGGACTTCGCCCAGCTGGCGGCCGACCTGGCCAAGGCCGAACAGGGTGACAGGTCGGCGTTTCCCAACCCCAGCGTGGGTTATCCGGTGTCCGAGTGCCACGAGTGGCCGGCGCCGCACAGCTTCGCCGAGCTGCACGCCAGCATCGACCGGCTGGCCCGGATCGACCCGGCGCTGGGCGCGGCCGGCACGGTGGTGCCGTTCACGCTGATGTGCGTCGACTGGCCGGGCACCGTCAACGATCCGCCGCGGCCGTTGCCGCATGACCTGCCGCCGCTGCTGGGCGTCGGCAGCTGGACCGACTTCCCGGCGACCAACCGGGTCGTGTCCCAGGTGCCGGGCAGCGGCTCGGTCTACCACGACGGCGGGGGCCACGAGCTCTACGCCATCGGCAACACCTGCGTGATCCCGTTGGTGGACCAGTACTTCCTGACGGCGAAGCCGCCCACGGCCGTGTGCTGACCGGGCGAAGGGCCGCCCGATGGGGGTTCGGGCGGCCCTTCTCTCCCTGCCTCAGCCTGCCGCAGTCAGGCTGAACGCGAGCGCGGCGGTCGAGGTGAAGTCGATCGCCGGCTCCGAGCTCTGCCACGTCCGCACGTCATCCATGTAGCGCGACGCGGTGGAGTCGTAGGTCTTGAACGAGGAGACGCCGCAGGACTTGCCGCCGTCCGGCAGGCTGTCGATCTCCTTGAACAGGCTGGCCTTGTTCGGGCCGTTCACCACCGCGCCGACCGCCACCTTGGCGCCGCCGGTGAGGCTGCCGGCCAGGTTGGCCACCTGGTGCTGCATGCAGTGTGGGAAGGTGCTGCCCACACCGACCACGAGGGAGGTGCCCCAGGCGTTGGAGCCGAGCGCGAAGTCGCGCTGCTGGGTGGCGAACGCGTCGTAGTCGTGCTTGCCGGTCAGCTGGCCGTAGAGCAGGGCCGTGGCCACGAAGCCGAAGCTGTGGCTGGCCACGTCGAAGTCGGTGACGGAGGCGCCGGTGCGGAACGGGCTCTTGGCCGCCTCGGCGACACCGTCGGACAGCTGGCGGGCCAGGTCGCCGGTGAGCTGCGCCTCGGTGACGTCAACCTTCGGGGAGTTCTTCAGGCGCAGCAGCTTGACCAGGTCGGCGTGGCCGAGCGCGCTGGTGTCGTAGACGTTGAGCGTGCCCTGGTCACTACTGGCCAGGTACGCCTTGGCCCACTTGCCGGCGTCGGTCGTCCAGGTGCCGGCGCGGTTGTCGCCCAGCGCGTTCGCGGCCAGCGCCAGCTCCGCGGCGCCCAGCTCCAGGTCGTCCAGATAGGACGACTCGGGGTAGTAGCCGTGCGGGTAGGCGGAGACGATGCTGCCGCCCGCAGTGTTGGCCAGACCGTAGATCGCTGCCGCGGTGGACAGGTACTGCGTGGCCTTCGTCCTGTCGGTGGCCGCCAGGTTCTGCGCCGCCACGGCGAACGCCGCCGCGACACGGCCGGCCAGGTTCGGACTGATCTTCTGGCCCGCCTTGTTGGCCGCGAAGACCGGGCGGTACTTGATGTAGTAGTTCTCGTCGCCGGCCTTGACGTTCAGTTTGTCGTCGGCCTCCGGCAGCCGCCACACGTCGTGGTCGCCGACGAAGTTCTCCTTGCTGCTACCGCCGCCGACGCCGACCTGCGCGTACAGCACCCCGTTCTTGGCGTCCCACATCTTGCTCAGGAAGTCCAGGCCGTACTGCGCCTCCGCGGTCAGCGAGGTGCTCGGCCGGGACCGCTCCGACAGCAGCAGGTTGGTCACCGCGTACGAGGTCGTCACCGTGAACTTGAGGAAGTCGCCCGCGTCGAACCAGCCGCCCGAGGCGTCGATCGTGGCGCCCGTCTTGGACATCTTGCTGCTGATCGTGTCGTCGCCGGTGAAGGTCGGCACGTTGTAGACCGACGCCGACTTGTCCGTGAGGTGGCTCGGCTTGCGGTTGAGCACGCCCGAGATGACGTCCGCGCCGTCCCGCTGGGCCTGGAAGAACTTCACCACGTCGTCGGCGATCGGCGAGAACAGCGCGTTGGCGCTGTCCACCTTGAACGACGGTGACACCGTGCTGCCGACCTTGATCTGGTAGGTGCCGGCCGTCTTCAGGGCCGAGATGTCGATCGGGTAGACGGCTGTGTAGGCCGTGCTCCACTTGCCCGTGCTGGCGCCCACCTTGCCGCTCAGCACCGACTTCCCGGCCGAGTCGACCACGGAGAACGATGCTCCCGCGTTCGACGTCGTGCCCATCAGGTAGGCGGCCTTGGTCTCCCCGGTCGCGTATCCGACCTGGTCGACCCTGATCTGGGCGGTGGTGGCGGCCGCCGCGGGCACGGCGAAGCTCACCGAGGCGATCGCGGCCAGGGACGCGATCGCCACTGTTCCAACTCGCATGGGGTCCTCCGGTGCAGGGGCCGGCGGCGGCGGGAGCCCAAACGGTAAAGAAAGTTTCCTAATTTGTTGAAATGAAAGCTACGTCACAGCCGTGCCCGTGGTCAAGGGGATCTTCCGGACGAATGCCACCTGAATCGAGACCGTTCGACAGCACGCGCCCCGCGCCCACGCCCGCTCCCCGCATCCGCACACCCGCCACCCGCCACCCGCCACCACATGAGTGGCTCGCTTGCCCCCTTGAGTCAAGTGAGCCACTCACGTGCATCGAAGGTGGGGGGAGGCGGGGGCTGGGGCGGGGGCGGGGCGGGTGCTGGCGGCAGTGGCGGCGGTGGGAACAGCTCACCAGTTCTCGGGTGGCTCGGCGAAGGCCTTGCCCAGGTCCCGGGCCAGCGACATGGCCTTGCGGGCCCAGGCATGGTCGGCGCCGGCCAGGCCGCAGGTCGGCGTCGGCACCGCGCGTTCCGTCAACAACGACCGGGCGAAGCCGAGCTTGTCGACGAGGTCCAAGGCGGGCTGGGCGAGGGACTTCAGCGGCACGGGCTTGCCGGGGTCGACGGTGGGAACCAGGCCGAGGAAGAGGACGGCGCCGTCGTCCCAGGTTTCGCCGATCTGGTCGAGGACCTGGGCGGGGGCGTTGCGGAGCAACGTCAGGTCGAAGGCGAGGGCGTCGGCGCCGGCGGAACGGAGCAGGGACAGCGGCGGCCGGTCGGCGCAGCAGTGGACGATGACGGGCTGGCCGGTGGCCCGGCGGGCCGACTCGATGACGCCGGAGAGGAGCTCGCGGACCTCGGGTTCGGGGACGGGAGCGACGAAGCCGAGCTTGGACGGGGTGGGCAGCAGGCCCCGAAGGACCGACGGCAGCATCGGCTCGTCCAACTGCACGACAACGTTTGCGCCCGTTCGCTTGGACACCTCGGCGACATGTGCGGCGAGCCCCTCGGACAGGGAAGCGGCGAACTCGCGAAGTGCGCCGGGGTCGGTCAGGACCCGGTGCCCGCGAGGGAGCTCGACCAGAGACGTGAGGGTCCACGGGCCGGTGAGCTGCACCTTCACCACGGACGGCTTGGTCGACTCGACGGCGTCCTGGAAGGCGTCGAGGTCGAAGCGCATGAGGTCGACGGCCCGGCGGTGGTCGCGGCCGGGCCGGGGAGCCACACGGTAGCCGGAGGGCACGACCTCGACGGCGAGGTCGACGAGCAGCCCGGCGGTGCGGCCGATCATGTCGGCGCCGACGCCCCGCGCCGGCAGCTCGGCCAGGTGCGGCAGGTCGGGCAGCTCGCCGACGACCACCCGGTTGGCCTCGCCGGGATCGGTTCCGGGCAGCGACCCGATGCCGGTCGCGACGGCGGTTGCCCAGGGTGAGTTCTCCACAACACCACTCTCTCGTCATTTGGTGAACTGCTCGAAAAAGGTCTAGACCCATTGACGTTGTGGTCTAGGCCACTTACGGTCGAGGGGCGACGTGAACCCACCGGGCCACCCGCCGCGTAGTGCGGAGGGTCACCCCCAGTGGGCGACAGCCGTGGTGTGGGGGCGTGACGCGCCCTCGCCCCCACACCACCCCGTTGCGCGTGCACCACTCTCCGCTCCCCTGCCGCAGAGAGGCCACAGCCATGCGCTCCTCCGTCCTGCTCGCCGCCGCCCTGATGATCATCTCCGGCACGGTGGTCGCCGTGCCCGCCCAGGCGGCCCCGTCCTTTCCAGCCTGTCAGCACTTCTACACCGGACCGATCCCGGACCGACCGGTGACCGGCGGACACGGTCCGGGAACCCTCGTCCCGCCGGTCGACGTCAGCGGCAGACTCTCCGCCCCGGGCGGCGTCAGCGGCGGCATCTCCGGCAGCACCGTCACCTTCACGTTCAAGCGGGTGGCCGGCGCGGTCGCCTACCGGGCCTTCCGCAACGGCCAGGCGCTGCAGTGGATCAGCGACTGGGGCCAGCCGACGCTGACCGTCACCGACAACAACCCCTGCCAGAACGCGAACTACCAGCTCTACGCGATGAGCGACCCGTCCGGCTCGGAGCCGTCCATCGGCCAGATCTCCACCGCCTACCGCGTCGGCTCCGACGGCAAGCTGGCGCCGTGGTCGCTGCCCAAGGGCACGGTCCTCAACTACCGCGTCACCTCGTACAACGACACCGGCCAGACCGCGCTGGGCTACAACGCCGGCTCCGGCTTCTGCGCGGTCGACGCCCGCAACATCCCGTGGGGCACCAGGTTCACCGTGCCCGGCTACGGCAGCTGCTACGCCGCCGACATCGGCAGCTGGATCAAGGACGACATCGTCGACGTGTGGCTGCCCGGCAACCAGGCCAACGACTGGGGCATCCAACGACTGAACCTGGTGGTGAGCTGATGAAAGCCGCAATCGCCCTGGCGGCCGCCCTGCCGGTCGTCGGCCTGCTCGTGGCCGCCGGCCTGACGGAGGCGGCCACCGCGCCCAGCGCGGTGATCTCCACCGACTCCTCGTGGTCCGGCGGCTACCAGGAGAAGGTGACGATCACCGCCGGCAGCTCGCCGATCACGAGTTGGAAGGTCGAGTTCGACCTGCCGGCCGGCTCCACCATGGGCTCCTACTGGGACGCCGTGGACACGCCCAGCGCGCAGCACCAGGTGTTCACCAACCGTGAGTACAACGGGTCGCTGGCCGCCGGCGCGAGCACCAGCTTCGGCTTCCTGGTCAGCGGCAACGGCATGCCGACCAACTGCAAGCTGAACGGCCAGCCGTGCGGCGGCGGGACCACCCCGCCGACCAGCACCACCACAACCACCACGACAACGACGACAACCACGACGCCGCCGACCGGCGTAGGCGCGAAGTTCTCGCCGTACATCGACATCACGGCGGCAACGCCCACGCTGGCGGACGTGGCCCGGGCGACCGGTCAGAAGAGTTTCAACCTCGCCTTCGCGCTGGCCGACTCCACGGGCTGCAACGTGTCCTGGGGCGGCACGATCCCGCTCAACGACCCCCGGGTCATCGGCGAGGTCAACGACCTGAAGGCCCTTGGCGGCTCGGTGACGGTGTCCACCGGCGGCGCGGCCGGGCCGTACCTGGAGAACACCTGCGGCTCGGTGCAGGCGCTCACCGCCGCGTACGAGAAGGCCCTGGACGCCGTCGGCAGCAACAGCCTGGACGTGGACATCGAGGCGTCCATCCCGACAGCCACGGTCAACCAGGCGCTGCTGGCCGTGCAGCAGGCCCGCGGCACCACCGTCAGCTACACGCTGCGGGTGCAGGGCCAGGACTACGGCGTCGACCCGTTCTCCGTGTCCATCCTCCAGGACGCCGCGGCACGCGGGCTCAACGTGCTGGTCAACCCCATGGTCATGGACTTCGGCTACACCGGCGACTGGGGTCAGGCCATGGTGTCGGCGGCCAACGCCACCCTGGGCCAGATGAAGACCATCTGGCCGTCGAAGTCGGACGCGCAGATCAAGGCGATGCTCGGCCTGACGCCGATGATCGGCGTCAACGACAGCGGCATGGTGACGACCAAGGCGGCGGCGCAGGCGGTGCTGAGCTTCGCCCAGTCCAACCACATCGGACGGCTGGCGTTCTGGTCGGTCGGCCGGGACAACGGCAACTGCGCGAGCGGCGGCGTCTCGCCGACGTGCAGCGGCATCGCCCAGGGCCTGTACGACTTCACCAACCTCTACAAGGGATTCAACGGCTGATGCGGTGAAGGGGGCATTCCTGGCGTTGAACGCCAGGAATGCCCCCTTCCAAAGGTCACGTCCCGAACAGTCTGGTCAGCGCCTCGCGGGCGGCGGCGTCCTGGGCGGCGACGCCGCCCAGCACCTCGGCGAACACCGCCAGCCACTCGTCCACCCCGACCTGCTTGCGGCTGATCACCACGCCCCGCACCACCTGCCGGATCTCCGCCTCCACGCCGCCGTGCTTGCCGGCACGCAGTTCCAGGTGCTTGTCGGGGGCACGAACCACCACCGACGTCACCTGCCCGCCGCGGCCGAACAGGCCGCGCTTGCGCTCCACCTCGACCATGCCCTCGGGCAGCGCGTCGCCCAGCGTCTCGGTCAGCACCCGGGTGTACGACTCGACATCCGCCCGGTCGGCCTTCAACGCGGCGACGACCAGGTGCGTGTCCCACATGTTGTCGGCCATGTCAGTCCACCAACGGCAGCACGAGCTGCGGCTTGGCGATGCTGTGGTCGGCGCGCAGCGGCTTGACCGCGGTGCCGATGGCGAAGAACTCGGTGGTGTGCCCGCCCCACCGGTGCGGCAGCGACAGCAGCTGCACGCCGACGATGCCCTCGGCCTGCAACGACTCCGCCTCCGCCTGCATCCGGCTCATCGCCAGCTCGCGCGCGTCGTACAACGCCTCGGTGAACTGCGGGATCTCCACGTTCTGCCCGACATTGCCCAGCGCCTGCCAGAATCGCTGGTGGGCGACGTGGTAGACGCACGAGCCCATCACCATGCCCAGCGGCGCGTAGCCGGCCTGCACCAGCGTCCAGAAGTCCTGTCCGGACAGATCGGACGTGAACGGCTTGCCGGTGTTGTTGCGCCACTGCCCCGGCTCGTCGGCCTTGACCGCGGTGCCGACGGCGATGAACTCGGCCAGGTCGCTGCCGAACTCCTTGAACTCGATGTCCAGCCGCACGCCGACGATCCCGTCCGCGCCGAGCACGTCCGCCTCGGCCTCCATCCGGGTCATGGCCAGCTCGCGGGCGTGGTACATCGCGTTGGACAGGACCTCCAGCTCCTGGTTCTTGCTCCACCGGCCGAACTGGAAGCCGACGTGGTAGATGCTGGAGCCGAGCACCATGCCCAGTGGCCGGAACCCGGCCTCCCGCACCAGCAGGAACTCGTTGACGCTCAGGTCCGAGGTGAACAGCGTGGTCTTCTGGCCGGGTTTCATCTCGGCCAGTCGACGCATCGCGTCCTCGGGGATCCCGTCGACGGTGGTCATCTCACTCCCCCTGCCGGCGCAGCGGCATGACGGTCAGCGTGCGGGCCGGGGCGGGTCCGCCCCGGTGGAACTTGGCGACGGCGGTGCCGTACACGGACGCGAGCGCGGCCACGACCTGCTCGCCGGGCTCCCAGGTGGACAGTGCCATCCGGGACACGATGCCGCCGTCGGCGCCGACGGACCGCACCATGTCGTGGAACCGGCGACGGGCGTCGGCCCGCACCCGGTTGATCAAGGCGGTGTACGAGTCGACCTCGGTGTTGCCGGCGTAGAACGAGGTCTGCGCCTGCGTGGCGTAGCCCGTGAACACGGCGTTGGCGGCGCCGGCCCACTCGACCTGCACGGGCACCCAGCCGGCCAGCATCAGCTTGGCCACGTCGCTGCCGGACAGCTCGGTGGTGAACAGCGACGTCGGCCGGGTCGTGGACCGGGCGCGGACGGCGGTGCCCATGGCCAGGAACTCCTCGCCGCCGCCCAGCGAGTTCGTGCTCAGCCGGATGTCGACGACGCCGTCCGCGCCGAGCGTGGTGGCCTCCTCGCGCAGCCGCGCCAGGGCGGTGGAGTAGCCGCTCTGCAGCGCCTCGAGGTACGGCATCGCGACGCCGCTGACGTTGTAGCTGTAGACCGGCGCGTACGTCTGGTAGCGGGAGACCATGCTCTGCACGACGCAGCCCATCACCTCGCCGACCGGCTCCAGCCCGACGGCCTCGATGCCGGCGGCGGACGGGGCGGACAGCAGCGAGGTCCGCACGCCGGAGCGCTTGGCCCTGTTCAGTCGCTCGACCGCGGCCGGGGGCAGCTCGTGCATGGAAGTCCTCTCGTCCACCCACCATCGTGTCACTGCCGCGCGTTCGGGCAACGTGATCCAGCAGACTGACCCGATGCTGATCGTCGCCGATGTCCTGGTCGCCCTGGTTGCCCTGATCCACGCCTACATCCTCGTGCTGGAGATGTTCCTGTGGACGGCGCCACGCACCAGGGCCGCCTTCGGCCTGTCCGCCGAGTTCGCCGAGCAGACCAAGGCGCTCGCCGCCAACCAGGGCCTCTACAACGGCTTCCTGGCCGCCGGGCTGATCTGGGGCCTGATCGGCAGCCGGCCGGCCGAGATCTTCTTCCTGATCTGCGTGATCATCGCCGGTATCTACGGCGCGCTGACCGCCACCAAGCGCATCCTGTTCGTGCAGGTGGTGCCCGGTGCGCTGGCGCTGCTGTTCGTTCTCCTGGCCGGTTGAGCACGTTCGGCGCTGGCAGACCCGGCCGCTCCCGGTCGATACTGCCGGGACACGGCGAGGGGGTGGCGGGCGTTGCTGGTGCGGCCGGCGGAGTGGGCCATCCGGCGGCTGTCGCCCGCGCTCATCGCCTTCACCGTGCTGGTGGAGCTGGTGGCGGTGACCCTGCCGTTCCTCTTACCCGGGCGGCCCGCGACCGGCGGCGACTGGCTGCGCTTCGGGGTGCTGCTGGTGGTCGGGGTCGCGCAGGCCGAGCTGTCCCGGCGGACCGAGCGGATGCGCCGGTTCCTGGCCAGCACCGTGCACGTGAACATGACGTCGGTGTGGATCTTCGCCGGCGCCGTGGACCTGACGCCGGGGTTGGCCGTCGCGCTGACCGTGCTGCTGTTCGGCCATCTGTGGGAACGGATCTGGCGGCAGCTGGCCAGCCGACCGGCGCACCGGGTGATCTACACCGCCACCACGGCCGTCCTGTCCGTGCTGCCGGTGCGGCCCGTGCTGGCGGCGGTCGGCGGGGCCCTTCCCTTCCTCGACCATGACCTGCGCGGCCTGGTCGCCATCGCGGCGGCCATGGCCGCGTTTTTCGTCACGAACAGTGCGCTCGTGACGATCGCGCTGAAGCTGCGCTATCCGGACCTGACGGTCCGGGAGCTGTTCGGCGGCTGGGACGTCAACGCGCTGGAGCTGGCCACGCTGTGCCTGGGCGCGCTGACCGCGGTCGTGCTGATGGCACACGTCTACCTGGTGCCGCTGGTGGTGGTGCCGATCGTGGTGCTGCACCGCGGCGTCCTGATGCGACAGTTCCAGGAGGCGGCCACCACCGACCACAAGACCGGCGTGCTCAACTCGGTGGCCTGGCACGACGCCGCCGCCCGCGAGCTGGACCGGGGCGCCGAGTTCGGCGTGCTGATGATCGACCTCGACCACTTCAAGCGGGTCAACGACACGCACGGGCACCTGGTCGGCGACGCGGTGCTGCGGGAGGTCGCGGACACCGTGTGCGACCAGGTCCGGGAGGTGGACGCGGTCGGCCGGTTCGGCGGCGAGGAGTTCGTGGTGCTGTTACCGGGGGCCGGGCTGCCCGACGCCATCCGCGTCGCGGAGCGGATCCGGACCGCCATCGAGGATCTGACCGTGACCGAGGGCGGCGCGGCCGTCTCCGCGCTGTCGGCGTCCATCGGCGTGTCGGTGCACCCGATGGCCGGCGCGGTGCTGGAGCAGGTGCTGCTGGCCGCGGATTCCGCCCTGTACGAGGCGAAACGCGGCGGCCGCAACCGGGTGGTCAGCCTGCTCGACCCGGCGTGAGGAGCCCGACCAGCTCCGCCACCAGCCGCGGCGGGCGCTTGCGGTGCACGACGAAGATCTCCCGGGCCGGCCGGACGCCCGGCAGCACCCGCACCGCCAGCCGGTCGCAGTCCACGTCGCCGAGCAGGGTCATCGGCACCAGCGAGATGCCCAGGCCGGCCCCCACCAGCGCCAGCGTCACCTCGTAGTCCCGCGTCTCGTAGGCCACGTGCGGGCGGATGTCGGCCTGCGCGAACAGGTGTTCCAGGCAGATCCGGTTCGGCACGCCGTGCGCGCCGGAGATCCAGTCCTCGTCCTTGAGCTCCCGCAGGCTGATCTTGCCGTCGGCCTTGGGATGATCGGCCGGCAGCACCAGCCGGAGCGGGTCGGCGAGCAGCCGCCGGCGGTGCAATCCGTTGTCGGACGGCAGGGTTCCGCCCGGATAGCGGTGCGTGATCAGCACGTCCAGGTCGCGGGCGGTGACCAGGCCGTAGCCGCCGGGCGGCTCGATGTCCACCAGGGACAGCCGGGCGCGCGGATGCCGTTCCCGCAACGCGGCAAGGGCTTCCGGCACGAGGACCTTGCCGGCGGAGGAGAACGTGCCGATGGCCAGCGACTCCGGTTCGGCCTCGATCGACGCCTTGACGGCACGTTCGGCGTCACGCAGCTCGCCGAGCACGCGTTCGCCGTGTCGCAACAGGACTTCGCCCTGCCGCGTGAGGGTGACGCCGGTCGGTCCGCGTTCGACCAGCCGGCAGCCCAGTTCCCGTTCCAGCTTGGCCAGTTGCTGCGACAGCGCCGACGGCGTGAAGGCCAGCCGGGCGGCCGCGGCGGTGATCGAGCCGGCGTGCCCGATCTCCACCAGCACGCGTAGCCGGGCCGGGTCGAGCATTAAGCGCTCCTAAAGTCGGCTCTCGAATCCTCGCTGGCGATTATGGCCCGGCGGGGCGATGGTTGGCCGCATGACAACGTTCGTGGGCCTGCCGACCGCCGCCGACGTGGCCGCCGCGGCCGAGACGATCCGCCCCTACGCCCGGCGCACGCCCGTCATGCGCACGTCGGTCGGCGGCCGGGAAGTCGTGTTCAAGCTCGAACATCTGCAGCTCGCCGGCTCGTTCAAGCTGCGCGGCGCGGTGAACGCCCTGTCCCGGGGCGACCGGCCGGTTCGGGTCGTGACGGCCTCCGGCGGCAACCACGGGCTCGCCGTGGCCACCGCTGCCACGCTGCTCGGCCTCCCCGCGACCGTGTACGTGCCGGAGTCCGCCCCAGAGTCGAAGACCCGGCGGATCGAGGCGATCGGGGCGACGCTGGTCCGACACGGCGGCACCTACGCGGAGGCCGCGAAGGCGGCCTTGGCTGCGGTGACGGCACAGGACCGCTACCTGCCGGCGTACGACCACCCGGACGTCATCGCCGGCCAGGGCACGATGGGCGCCGAGATCGTCGCCGATGCGCCCGAGGTGGACGCCGTGCTGGTCGCCGTCGGCGGTGGCGGGCTGGCCGCCGGCACCGCGCTGGCGATCGGCGACCGGACGACCGTGGCGGTGGAACCCGAGGGCTGCGACGCCCTGCACGCGGCGCTCAAGGCCGGCCGCCCCGTCGACACGGAGGTGCTGGACTCCGTCGCCGCGTCGGCCCTCGGCGCGACCCGGGTCGGTGACCTGCCGTTCGCCGTCCTCAACTCGCCGCGAACCCGGTCGGTGCTGGTGTCCGACGCCGAGATCCTTGCCGCACAAGAACTTCTGTGGGAGGAGTTCCGGCTCGCGGTCGAGCCCGCCGCCGCGGCACCGCTCGCCGCCTGGCTCGCCGACCGGGTGCCGGCCGAGCTGCCGTGCATCGTGCTCTGCGGCGCCAACAGCGCCTGGGCTACGGCACGGTGACCGTCACTGTGAAGGCCTGCATGGCCTGACAGGTCACGCCGCCCGGCGACGCGGACGGGCACACCGGCCGGGTCGAGGTGAGCTTCGCGGTTCCCTTGTGCCGGGCCACGAAGTCCGCCTGGGTGCCGCTGATCGGCGGCGAGCCGGTGAGCAGCAGCACGTCCACCGCGTCCGAGTCGCTGGTGACGGCGCTCCAGTGCCCCTTGCCGTCGTCCAGCAGCTTCACGGTGAACTTGTCACCGACGGCGACGCACACGGTCTGGCCGTTGTCCGCCATGGTGAGCTGGTGCGGCGACGGACACGGCCGCGCCGGGGAGGTTGTCGTCGCCGCCGGCGGCGCGGACGGCTGCACACGCGAGCCACAGCCGGCGACGAGGATCGCTGACATCGCTAGAACCACAAAGGCTGCCCGCATGTCCCCAGGACGGTGCGGGCAGCCCCTGTGGTTGCATCAGACAGTGGTTGCAGCTACTTGAGCGTTCCAGCCGTGAGACCGGCCTGCACCTGCCGCTGGAAGATCACGTACACCACCAGCATCGGCAGCATGGCGATGGTCATGCCGGCGAACAGGCCCGACCAGTCCGACTTGTAGCCCTGCGCGACGGCCAGGTTGAGCAGGCCCTCCGCGAGCACCGAGTGGTCGGTGTCGAAGCTGGACTGCGGCTGGAGCAGCACCAACGGCAGCAGGTACTGGTTCCACTGGCCGATCACGTTGAAGATGCCGATGCTGATCAGGCCCGGCCGGGCCATCGGCAGCATCACCTTGGCGAACAGCGTCGTGTGCGAGGCGCCGTCCAGCAGCCCGGCCTCCGCGATCTCCGTCGGGAGCGTGCGGAAGAACGAGTGCAGGAAGAACACGGTGAACGGCAGCGAGAACGCCACGTACACCAGGATCAGCCCGGCGTAGGAGTTCAGCCCGAGGTACGGGCCGATCACCGGGATGTTGCCGAGATTGCCGACGATCTTGAACAGCGGCACCAGGGCCAGGAAGATCGGCAGCGTCAGCCCGGCGACGAACGCGTAGTAGATGATCCGGTTGCCCGGGAACGAGTACCGGGCCAGCACGTAGGCCGCCATCGACCCGACCACCATGGTGATCGTGACGCCGCCGGCCAACACGATCACCGTGTTCAGGAAGAACGTGCCGATGTGGCCGGTGCTCCAGGCCCGGGCGAAGTTGTCGAACCGCGGGGTCGCCGGCAGCGACCACGGGCTGGACAGGATCTCGCTGTCGGTCTTGAACGACGACATCACCGCCCACAGCAGCGGCAGCACCACCATCGCCGCCCACAGCAGCAGGAAGCCCTGCGAGAAGAAGTTCACCACGCCGAACTGGCCGCGCGGCGGCTTCGCCTGCTCGGGCTGCTCCTCCGGGGCCGTCGGCGCGGCCGTGACGAGCTGGGTCATTTCGACAGCCTCCCTCAGAACTCGATGCGGTCGCGCCGGGTGATCCGCAACTGCACGATCGCCAGCAGCAGCGAGAACACCGTCAGGGCCACACCCATCGCGCAGGCGAGGCCGAACTTGCCCTGCGTGAACGCGGTCCGGTACAGCACGTTGGAGATCAGCTCGCTGGCGTGGTCGGGACCGCCGCCGCCCGAGTCCGGGGTCAGGCCGGTGACCAGGGCGAAGCCGTCCAGCGCGATGAAGCCCAGGTACACCCAGGCCACCGAGATGTTCTCCCACAGCAGCGGCAGCGTGATGCGGAAGAACGTCGGCCCGCGGGTGGCGCCGTCCAGCAGCGCCGCCTCGTAGATCTCCTTCGGGATCGACTGCATGGCCGCCGAGAACAGCACCATGTAGAAGCCGACCCCGCTCCACACCATCACCGCGAGCAGGCACCACAGCACCAGGTCGGGGGAGTTGAACCACTGCACCGGCCTGTTCGGGTCGACCAGGCCGACCGCGATCAGCACGGCGTTGAGCAGCCCGCGCCCGTCGGTGCGGAACACCGACTGGAACAGCACCACGATGATGGCCACCGAGAGCACCTGCGGGAAGAACAGCACGACCTTGTACACGCTGGAACCCCGCACGCCCCGGATGCCCGCGCTGTCCCCACGTCCACCGACGTTGAGCATGAACGCGAGGAACAGCGCGAGCAGGATCGTCACCACGGGCATCAACACCAGCAGGAACGCGTTGTGCAGCACGGCCGACAGGAAGATGTCGTCCTGGAACAGCCGCACGTAGTTGCCGACGCCGATGAAGTTTTGGGTGTTGGTCAGCCCGCCCCAGTCCGTGAACGAGTAGAACAGCGTCTGCACGAACGGCGAGACGACGTAGATCACGTACAGGACCAGCGGCACGACCAAAAAGCCCGCGATGAAGGGCAACTGGCGAGATTTCATCGGTTACTTGTCCCGGTGGTACTTCTGGATCGAGCTGTCGGCGGCGACCTTGTCGGCGGCGGCCTGCACCTTGTCGATCCACTGGTCGGCGGTGAAGCGGCCGGCCATCAGCTCACCGGTGGCGGCCTCCCACTCGTTGATCATGGTCGGGTACCAGTCGGTGACCGAGCGGTAGTGCAGCAGGTTGTCGCCCGCCGCCGCGGCCGCCTTGTTCACCGAGGTCAGCGCGGTCGAGTTGGTCACGCTGTCGGCCGAGCCCTTGACGATGGACAGCGAGCTGGTGGCCTGCGCGAAGTTCTTGGCCGCGTCCTTGCTCAGCATGATGCGCAGGAACTCCAGGCCACCGGCCTGGTTCTTGGCCTTGGCCGGCACGATGAACGGCTCGCCCGCCTCGGCCCGCAGCGTCCCGTAGGGCTTCGCGTCCTTGTCGGTCAGGTCCGGCATCGGCAGCAGCGTCAGCTCGGTGCCGGCCGGGGTGGTCTTGCGCATCTCGTTCTCGAGCCAGCTGCCGCACGGCAGGAAGGCGGCCTTGCCGTCCAGGAACGCCTGCTGCGACTCGATGTGCGTCATGCCCTCGGCGCCCGGCAGGACCCAGCCGTTGTGCACCATCTCCAGCACAGCGTTGAGCGAGGCCTTCACCGCGTCCACGCGCCAGGCGTTCGGCTTCAGGTTGTCGATGTCGATCAGGACCTGGTCACCGCCGAGCTTGCCGACCCAGTCCATGATCGGCACACCCATGTAGTACGGGTACTTGCCGGCGTGCACCCACGGCGCGATGCCGGCGGCCTTGATCTGCGGGGCCAGCGTCTTGAAGTCGTTCCAGGTCTTCGGCGGGGTCCAGTTCTTCTCCCGGAAGACCTTGGCGTTGTACCAGAGGCCGTACACGGTGTAGCCGTAGTTGAGCAGGTACACCTTGCCGTCGTAGGTGCCGACGTCCAGCACGCCCGGCAGCAGCGTGTCCTTGACCTTGACGTTCGGGTCGTCGTAGCTGGGGGCGTCCAGCAGCGGCTGCAGGTCGGTCAGGGCGCTGCTGTTGACCAGCGTGCCCGGCTTGATCTGGTTGTCGCCGGAGTCGTCGATCACGTCCGGCGGCGTGCCGTTGGCGAACCGGGGCTGCAGCGTGTCCGAGATCTTCTGGGTGGCCTTGAAGGCCGCGTTGGCCTTGGGGAACGCCTTCTTGTACAGGTTGATGTCGTACTTGGCGTAGTCCTGGCCGAAGCCGCCGTCGAAGATCACCACGTCCAGCGGGGCGTCCTCGGCGACGCCGAACGGGTTGGTCGCGCTCTTGGTTCCGGTCGGGCCGGTGGCGCCGCCTCCGCCGCCCGCGCAGGCACTGAGCACACCGGCCGCGGGGCCGGCCAGCACCGCGAGCGCGGCGGCACGCTGAAGCAGCTGTCGACGGGAGATTTCGGAACCCGATGGGTTAGGCATTGGATCTTCCCCCTGCTGGTCAGGTGGACGGTTGGTCCTGGTTGAACCGGCCCCGACCCGGTCCAGACCAGTGACCGTAACGCCCCTCACAGTCCGGCGGGAGCACCTTGCTCGAGTGACTTACACATCGTGACGCTCTCGTGTCCGACGGTCCGATCCGGCGTCCGTTCGGCGGATGAAGCGAACGATTGCCACTTTTTCGTCGCGAGATGGCCGGTCCTGCGTGTTGGATGGACGCATGGAGTCGGACGAGGAGTGGATCGCACGGCTGCGGCGCACGGCACTGCGAGATGCCGAGGAGATCGCGCCGAGACCGTCCTTCCCCGTGTTCGGCCTGGCCGAGCCGGAGCTCGGCCTCGGCGTGCTGACCTCGCTGAGCGACTCGTCCGCCGAGGAGATCACCCTCGCCTACGGCGACCCGCTGGCCCAGGGCGGGCCGCACCTGTCGATCAACACCGCGCTGCCGGTCGACGAGGAGGCCGCCGGGGCGCTGCGCCGGATGCTCGACGACGAGCACAACCGGATCGTCGACCACGCCGGCGTCGAGGACCCCGACGACGTGCCCGCCGAGCTGTCGGACACCATCACCACCGTCGACGGCGTCGAGCTCACCGGCCCCATCTACCGGGAGGGTCCGCTGTGGACCGCCCGGTTCACCGTCTCCGACGTCGTCGTCACCGTCGTCGCCCGCGGCGTGGAGCCCACCTCCCTGCGCCTGGCCACCGTCGGTGACCTTCGGCCGTACCTCGAACGGCGTAGCGAGTGGATCGCCCGGCTGATCGAGGCGCACCGCCGCCGCCCCGTGCCCGAGCTGCCGGCCGCCACCGGCCTCGACGTGTACCGGTCGCTGATCGGAGAGCTTCTCGGCTTCCAGTCCCGGCACCGGGAGGCCGCCCGCGAGGGCCGGCTGCCCCGCCGCCGCGTCGGCGACGGCCGGCTGTACGGGCCGATGTGGCAGCGGGCCGTGCGGGAGCTGGAGCGGACCGGCCGGCTCAGCCGGGAGGCCGCCAACCGGACCGTGACCTCCATGGTCAACCAGCTGACCCGGCTCGCCGACCGGGCGGAGTGGTTCGCCGACAAGCGGCTGGCCGACCTCGCCGTCGACGAGACCATCCGGTATTCGGTGCTCAACCAGCCGGTGTCCAGCCGGGACGCCCAGCTGGCGTGGGAACGGGTGACCCTGGACGGCCGGGCCGAGGACACCAAGGTGTGGCTGGAGACCTGGGAGAAGTGGGCTACTGGCTGAGCCGAGGAGATGCCCGGTGAGTCGGAGTCGCGAGGCCGAGCCGCGCGCGGAACGCGCGCCGAAAACTCAGTCGAGGTGGAAGACCTCGTCCAGCGGCTTCATGGCCTCGTCGGGGCGGGAGCCGTCCAGCGCCACGAAGAACTCGGCCATTTCGGCTTGCCAGCGGGCGTTGACCTCGCGGGCTTCCATGCCGGCGCGGGCGGCGTCGAAGTCGTCGGTCTCGAGGTAGCCGACGAGGAGGCCGTCCTCGGCGAGGAACAGGGTGTAGTTGCCCCACCCGGTCTCGCGAAGGGCCTGGCGCATCTCGGGCCAGACGTTGGCGTGGCGTTCGCGGTACTCCGCCAGCCGGTCGGGGCGGACGCGGAGGAGGAAGCAGATGCGGCGCATCAGTGGGTCCTGGTGATGGTGGCGCTGGCGAGAACGACATCGTCGCGGTAGAGCACGACGGCCTGGCCGGGGGCGACGCCGCGGAGGGGCTCCCGGAGGGTGACCTGCACGGAACCGTCGACGAACTCGGCGACAGCGGGGGCGACGCCGCCATGGGCGCGGACCTGGGCGGTGCACTCGACGAGGCCGGACCAAGGGGCGTGAACGACCGGGCGGGAGGCGTCGATCCCCGTCACGGCGAGCTTGTCGGAGGAGCCGACACGGACGGTGCCGCTGACGGGCTCCAGGGACAGCACATAGCGGGGCCGGCCGTCGGGGGCGGGGGCGTCGATGCCGAGACCGTGCCGCTGTCCGACGGTGAAACCGTGCACGCCGGTGTGCCGACCGAGCACGGCGCCGGTCTCGGCGTCGACGAGCTCGCCGGCCTGCTCACCTAGGCGCTTGGTCAGGAACGACCGGGTGTCGCCGTCGGGAATGAAGCAGATGTCGTGGCTGTCGGGCTTGGCGGCGACGGCCAGCCCGCGAGCGGCGGCCTCTTCCCGGACCTGTTCCTTGACGGTGTCGCCGAGCGGGAACATGGCGTGCGCCAACTGGTCCTCGGTCAGGGACGCCAGCACGTACGACTGGTCCTTGCCGGCGTCGACGGCCCGACGCAGCTCCGGTCGGCCATCCACAGTGGACAGCTGGGCGTAGTGGCCGGTGCAGACGGCGTCGAAGCCCAGGGCGATGGCCTTGTCCAGCAGCGCCTCGAACTTGATCTTCTCGTTGCAGCGCAGGCACGGGTTGGGCGTCCGCCCGGCGGCGTACTCGGCGACGAAGTCCTCGATCACGTCCTCGGTGAACCGCTCGGCGAAGTCCCAGACGTAGAACGGAATCCCGAGCACGTCGGCGGCCCGCCGAGCGTCGTGGGCGTCCTCGACGGTGCAGCAGCCCCGAGCGCCGGTGCGCAGCGTCCCCGGCTTGGCCGACAGCGCCAGGTGCACGCCGACGACCTCGTGCCCGGCGGCCACGGCCCGCGCCGCGGCCACGGCGGAATCCACGCCGCCGCTCATCGCCGCAAGTACCCGCATCGTCACATCCTCACCCTGGAAGCCGTGGCACGCCGCCGCATGCCGGCGATCCCCGCGTTCCGGGCCCGCTCCACCGCCGGTCCGATCGCCTCCGCCAGAGCGGCGACATCGGCGGCGGTCGAGGTGTGCCCGAGGGAGAACCGCAAGGAGCCACGGGCGGCCGCGGGGTCCACGCCCATCGCCAGCAGCACGTGGCTGGGCTGCGCGACACCGGCCGTGCACGCCGAACCAGTGGAACACTCGATTCCCTTGGCGTCCAACAACATCAGCAGACTGTCGCCCTCGCAGCCGGGGAACGTGAAGTGCGCGTTGCCGGGCAGCCGGTTCACCGGGTCGCCGTTCAGCACGGCGTCGGGCACGACCTGCCGCACGGCCGCGATCAGCTCGTCCCGCAACGCCCGAACCCGAGCCGAGTCGTCCTCGACCGACGCCCGCACCGCGGCGGCGAAACCGACGATCGCCGGCACGTTCAACGTCCCGGAGTGCACGTCCCGCTCCTGCCCGCCGCCGTGCAGCAGCGGCGTGCACTTGACGTCCCGCTTCAGCAGCAGCGCGCCGACCCCGTACGGGCCGCCCAGCTTGTGCCCGGTCAGCGTCAGCGCGGACGCCCCCGACTCGGCGAAGTTCACCGGCACCGACCCGACCGCCTGCACGGCGTCGGTGTGCAGCGGCACGCCACGGCCGGCGGCGATCTCGGCCAGCTCGGGGATCGGGTTGACGGTGCCGACCTCGTTGTTGGCCCACATCACCGTCACGAGACCCACGCCGTCGTCCAGCGCCGCCTCCAGAACCGAGGGCTGCACCCGGCCGACCGAGTCGACCTCGAGCCACCCGACTGCGTCCTCGCCGAGCCACTGCACGGCGTCCAGCACCGCGTGGTGCTCCACGGTCGAGGCCAGCACACGGGGCTTCTCCCGGGCCCAGTAGATGCCCTTGACAGCCAGGTTGTCGCTCTCGGTGCCGCCGGCGGTGAAGATCACCTCGGACGGCCGGGCGCCCAGCGCGTCGGCGATGTCCTCCCGGGCCTCCTCGACGGCGCGCCGGGCGCGGCGGCCGGAGGTGTGCAGCGACGAGGCGTTGCCCAGGGTGGACAACGCCTCGGTCATCGCCGCCACTGCCTGCGGAAGCATGGGAGTGGTGGCGGCATGGTCGAGATAAGCCATCGCGGTCACCAGGGTAGCCCGTCCGCGTGACTGTTCACGAATGGCTTGCGGCCCGACGGCTCACCACCAGCGCCCCGAACAGAGTGCACGCGGCCAGCACGGCGTTCAGCGGCGACCAGCCCAGGGTCGGTCCCAGCAGCGCCACCAGCACGCCGCCGAGCCCGACGAACACGGACTGCCCGAACAGGTCGGACAGCTGCAGCGCCGCCGAGTTGAAGCCGCGGTCGGCCTCCGCTGACAGACCCAGCACCAGCACGGACGCGCTGGACACGGCCAGCCCCATGCCCATGCCGGCGAACACCCAGGCCGGCGCGGCCAGCCACGGCGGCCCCCAAACGGGTGCGACGAACGTCACCAGCACCAGCCCCAGAGTGATGAGCAGGAACCCGCGTCGCATCAGCAGCGGCCGGAACAGGTCCGGGTGCCGGGCCTGCCACCACGATGCCGCCGACCAGCCCAGTGCCGAGACCGTCAGCGGCACGCCGGCCAGTGCCGGCGTGAAGCCGTGCACCTGCTGCAACACCAGCGGCAGGAAGATCTGGCTGCCGAAGAACGCGCCGGACAGCAGGCTCCGGGCCAGCACCACGCTGGGCAGGCCGGCGCGGACGACCAGCGTCCCCTTCGGCAGCAGCACCAGCAGCGCCGGCACGAGCAGGGCCAGCCCCAGCACGACAACCACGATGCCGACGGCGTTCGGGTGGTCGCCGGCCCAGCTCAGCACGGCCAGTCCGATCGCGGCGGCCACGGCGGCGAGGGTCAGCCCGCGGCGGCGCCGCCCCGATTCCGCCGGTTCGAACGCCGGCAGCCGGCGCAGCACGAGCACCACCAGTCCCCAGCCGATCAGCACCAGCGGCGCCAGGCCGAGGAAGATCCACCGCCAGTTCAGGTACTGGGTGATCAGGCCGGCGATGGTCGGCCCCACCAGCGACGGCACCACCCAGGCCGCGGACAGCGCGCCGAAGGCGACCGGCCGGTCGCGCTCCGGGAACACCATCGCGATCATCACGTACAGCGCGACGACCTGCGCCCCGCCGCCCACGCCCTGCAACGCACGGCCGATCAGCAGCTGCGTCATCTCCTGCGCGCTGCCGGCCACCACCAGTCCCAGCGCGAACAACAGCGGCCCGGTCATCAGCACCAGCGCCGGCCCACGGCGGTCGCACAAGCGGCCGCCCAGCACGTTCCCGACCACCTCGGTCGCCAGGAACATGGTGAACGGCCACGAGTACAGCGACTCGCCGTGCAGGTCGTGCACCAGCGTCGGCAGAGCCGTGCTCACGCCCATCTGCTCGAATGCGGCCAGCGTCACCAGCAACAGCAGGCCGGTGGTGGCTGCTCGACGGTCCGGCGCCCACAGCACGCTCGGCTTCTTCGTCGTCTCCCCTACAACGGTCACCCGTCTACTGTGCAACCTCAAGCACGCTGAAAGTCCAGTCCATTTCCAACAGGCACGGTGTGCGAGGCAACTGTGGTGCCGAGCGCCCCCGCCACCTCGGCCTCGGCCAGTCCGGCCAGGTCACGCCGATTGTCCGCGCGGCCGGGGGCGATCTCCGGCAGCACGTGCACCTCGACGACCAGCCCACGGAGCCTGAGCGCCCGTCGCATGGCGGTCACGAGGTCCTCGGTTCCGACAAAAGCCGCGGGACGGGCGGTCGTGCCGTCGACGACGCGGTAGCGGATCGCCACCGGGCGCACGGGAACGCCGGCGTCCAAGGCGGACTGCAGCAGCGCCGGACGGAACCGTCCCGACGAGATGCCGCACCAGGTGGTGCCCTCGGGGTTGGCGCCGATGGCCAGGCCGGCCCGCAGCGCCTCGCTCAGCTCCGACACCGTGCGCGGCAGCCGGGACAGCCGTTCCCGGTCGATGAACACCGAACCGGCGGCGGAGATCAGGCCGCCGAGCAGCGGCCAGCCCTTGATGTCCAGCTTGGCCACCATCGCCATCGGCTGCACGGCGTTGAGCACCAGCGAGTCCAGCCAGGACACGTGGTTGCTGACCACCAGCACGCCACGGCCGGGCGTGGCCTGGAACTTCGGCTCGCCGTGCACCTCGATGCGGACGCCGAAGGCCCGCACCAGCGAGGCGAACCAGCGGCGCACGACGAGCCGGGTGTTGGCCCGCAGCACCGGCTTCGCCGCGACGACCAGCAGCCCGGACAACAGCACCGCCAATGCCGACAGCACGCGCAGCGCCACGCGCACGATCGACACCCGGCGGAACTGCCCGCCGGTGACACAGCTCGGGCCGCACGGCGACTGCGGCATCCAGGGGTGCGCGCTCATGCCGTCTGGCCCAGGAAGAACTTGAGGTACCGCTGGTCGACGCGCTCCATGGAGAGCAGCACGAACAGGTCGGCGACGCCGAAGTCCGGGTCGTGGGCGGGGCGGCCGCAGATCCAGGCGCCCAGCCGCAGGTAGCCCTTCAGCAGCGGCGGAATCACCGTGCGCTGCGGGGCCTCGACCGACTCCGGGTCCCACGGGTTGAGCGGCCTGACGCGGTACTCCTCCGGCGAGATGTACTTCGCGGAGACCGCGGTCCAGACGCCCGCGGCGTACGAGCCGCCGTCGGCCAGCGGCACCGAGGCGCAGCCGGCGAGCCACTTGTGGCCGGAGAGCAGCATGTAGCGGGCGATGCCGGCCCAGACCAGGCCGACCACCGAGCCGTTGCGGTGGTCCGGGTGCACGCAGGAGCGACCGGTCTCGACCAGAGCCGGCCGCAGCGCGGCCAGGTTGCGCAGGTCGAACTCGGTCTCGGAGTACAGGCCGCCGTCGGCGTACTCCGGCGGCAGCATCCGGTAGGTGCCGACGATCTCGCCGGTCTCGTCCTCGCGGACGACCAGGTGGTCGCAGCGCTCGTCGAACTCGTCGGCGTCCACTCCGTCGGCGATGGAATGCAGCGTGGCGCCCATTTCCTCGGCGAAAACCAGGTGCCGCAGCCGTTGTGCGGCGCGCACCTCCTCGTTGTCGCGTGCCACGAGAAGGGAGTAACGAGGCGTGCCCGGAGCCGTTTCCGGGCTGCTGACCAGCAGTTGCGACCGCGTCATGGGTTCTGGTGTACCCGGGGCGCCCCCTACTCCGAAGGGTATGTCCGTTTACACGAAAATGACGGTTGCGCTAATTGCCGGTCGACGTGAATTCAGCGTGAAGCAGATATGAATCTCGGGGGTCTGGGGGTCGTCCCCCAGTTGAGTGAACGGGCGACGTGGTCCGCGTGTTCCGCGGACACACGTCGCCCAGAGCCCGGCAATTCCCGTGTTAATGGGAACCGCCCCCGACTCGGAAAACATCTCAGCCCTTACGCTTGGCGACTTCCTCGGTGAGCTGCGGGGCGACCTTGAACAGGTCGCCGACCACGCCGAAGTCGGCGATCTCGAAGATCGGCGCCTCCGGGTCCTTGTTCACCGCGACGATCGTCTTGGACGTCTGCATGCCGGCCCGGTGCTGGATGGCGCCGGAGATGCCCAGCGCGATGTACAGCTGCGGGGACACCGTCTTGCCGGTCTGGCCGACCTGGAACTGGTGCGGGTAGTAGCCGGAGTCGACGGCCGCGCGGGACGCGCCGACCGCGCCGCCCAGGGCGTCGGCCAGCTTCTCCACCACAGCGAAGTTCTCCGCGCTGGCCACGCCGCGGCCGCCGGAGACGACCACCGAGGCCTCGGTCAGCTCGGGGCGGTCGCCCGCGGCCAGCGGCTCGCGGCTGGTGATCGTGACGACCGCGGCCGCGTTGGCCGCCGCCGGCACCGCCACGGCCTCCTCGGCCGCCGCGCCCTCGACGTTCTCCGCCTCGATCGCGCCCGGCCGCACCGAGATCACCGGCACGCCCTTGCTGGCCTGCGCCTTGACGTTGTACGCGCCGCCGAAGATGGACTGGCCGACGGTGCCGTCGGCGTTGACCTCGGTGGCGTCCACGAGCACGCCGGAGCCGACGCGGATGGCCAGCCGGCCGGCGATCTCCTTGCCGGTGGCCGACGCGGCGACCAGCACGGCCGCCGGCGACGCCTGCGCCACCAGCGCGGCGAGCACGTCCACCTCGGGGGTGACGAGCTGGTTGGCCGCGTCCTCGGACTCGGCGACGTACACCTTGGCGGCGCCGTGCGCGGCCAGGGCGTCCTTCAGCTTCGCCGCGGTGCCGGGGGCGCCGACGACGACCGCGCTGGCCTCGCCGATGCGGCGGGCGGCGGTGAGCAGCTCGTTGGTGACCTTCTTGACCTCGCCGTCGACGTGGTCGACGAGGACCAGGACCTCTGCCATGTCTGTTTCCTCCTCGTCAGTCTCGTCAGATCAGCTTCTGGCCGACGAGGTACTCGGCGACCTTCGTGCCGCCGTCGCCCTCGTCCTCGACGCGCTGGCCGGCCGAGCGCGGCGGCTTCGGCGCGGACTCCAGCACCTTGGTCCAGGCGCCGTCGATGCCCAGGTCGGCGGTGTCCACCCCGAGGTCGGCGACGGTCAGCGTGCTGACCGGCTTCTTCTTGGCGGCCATGATGCCCTTGAAGGACGGGTAGCGCGGCTCGTTGATCTTCTCGTTGACGCTGATCACCGCGGGCAGGGAGGCCTGCAGGTGCAGCACGCCCTCGTCGGTCTCGCGCTCGACCTTGACGACTGCGCCGTCCACCTCGACCTTGCGGGCGTGGGTGAGCGCGGGCAGGCCGAGCAGCTCGGCGACCATCGCCGGCACCGCGCCGACGCGGCCGTCGGTCGCCTCGTTGCCGGCCAGCACCAGGTCGACGCCCTCGATCGTGCCGACGGCCTTGGCCAGCACCTTGGCGGTGCCGATCGCGTCGGTGCCGTGCAGCGCCTCGTCGCTGACGTGGACGGCCTTGTCGGCGCCCATGGACAGCGCCTTGCGGATGGCGTCGGTGGCGCGGTCCGGGCCGACGCTGACGACGGTGACCTCGCCGCCGTGCGCGGACTGGAGCTGCAGCGCCTCTTCGACGGCGCGCTCGTTGATCTCGTCGAGCACCGCGTCGGCCGACTCGCGGTCCAGGGTGTGGTCGGAGTCGGCGAGCTTGCGCTCGGAGTAGGTGTCGGGCACCTGCTTGACCAGGACGACGATGTTCATCGGTCTCCTTCGACCTCCTGAGCGCTGGGCTGTTCAACCCCCAGAATGTTACCGACGGGTAGCACAGGTGCAAACGCGGGCAAGCACTCCGGTGGCGTGAGAGTTCTCACGCGCATCCTCGCACTACACGGGCGTGCGCGGGGAACGGCGACACGTCCGAACGGACGTCACCCATATGCAGGCATGCGTGAGCCCGGATAGCCTGCTAGCCCATGAGGCGTCGTGTAGCCGTCGTGACCGACTCCAGCGCCTGTCTTCCGCCGCAACTGGCTGCTACATCGGGAGTGGCCGTTGTTCAGTTACAGCTCCAGGTGGGAGATCGGTTCGACGAGGAGGCGTGGGTCGCGCCAGAGGACTTGATCAAGGCCATGCAGGCCGGGAGGGCGGTGTCCACCTCGCCACCGGATCCCGGCGCGTTCTTCTGGACCTACCAGGACGCCGCCGCGCAGGGCGTGGATGCCGTGGTGTCGCTGCACATCTCGGAGAAGATGTCGCAGACGTGCGAGGTGGCCAGACAGGCGGCGGCACAGGCCAGCGTGCCCGTGCACGTCGTGGACACCTCGGCGATCAGCATGAGCCTCGGGTACGCGGCGCTGGCCGCCGCCCAGGCCGCCGGCGCCGGTTGGGACGTGCGGCAGGTGATCGCCGCCGCCCAGCGGAGATACTCCACCGGCACCGAGCTGATCTACGTGGACACGCTGGAGTACCTGCGCAAGGGTGGGCGGATCGGGGCCGCGCAGGCGCTGCTGGGCACCGCGCTGTCGATGAAACCGCTGCTGACCATAAAGAACGGCCAGGTCGCGCCGTCCGGCCGCGCGCTGGGCACCGACCGTGCGATCAAGAAGCTGGTGGACGCCGCCGTCAAGCGGGCCGGCAACGACCAGGTGGACGTGGCCGTGCAGCACTACGGCCCGGACGAGCGGGCGGTGACGCTGCTGGACACGCTCAAGGCCCGGATCCCGCGCGCCCGCAACTTCGTGCTCACCCAGGCGAGTTCCGCGGTGTTCGCGCACCTCGGCCCCGGCGCTCTCGGCGTAACCGTGTCCCCGGTCTAGCCCCGGGGTCGACCCCCGCGAGTCCCGCTCTCAGACACACCGAATGCAGGTTTCCGGCAGAAGCGAGACTCGAGGCTCACTTCTGCTCGAACCTTGCATTCGGTGTGACGGTAAGCGGGACTCGCCGGGGTTCAGGTGGCGAGCCAGTAGCGGCGGATGCCGTCGCCGGCGAACTCCAGCACGCCGCCGTTGGCCTCGATCACCCGCCGCGAGCCGATGTTGTCCTCGTCGCACGTGATCAGGGCCCGGTCGATGCCCAGTTCCCGGGCCTTCGGCAGCACCGCCGCCAGCATCGCGGTGGCGTGCCCCTGCCGGCGGGCCGTCGGCCGGACGTCGTAGCCGACGTGGCCGCCCTTCTTGCGCAGCGACTCCGTCAGCTCGTGCCGGAGCGCGATCCGCCCCAGGTAGGTCGTGCCCTCGCACCACCACCAGGTCGTCCCGCGCACTCGCCCCGGCGGGGGCTCCACGACGGCCTTGGCCCGCAGGTCCGCCACGAACTCCGAGAACCCCTCCGGGGTAGCCCAGCGGTTGTCCCTGATCTCGTCGCCGACGGTCGACCGGTCATGTTCCTGCCCGCGCCCCTCGGCCTGGAACTCCCGCATCGCCTCGACGAACGAGGTCCGCATCTCCACTCCCGGCAGCGTCAGACCTGGCATGCGCCCCAGTGCAGCAGCATGCTTGCCGCCATGCATCCGAATTCCGACGAGGTGATCTTCGCCTGCCGGCCGAACCTGCTGGTCGACAGCGTGGCCGTCAGCCTGCGCTTCTACGCCGAGGTGCTGGGGTTCCGGATCGGCTGGCGGTGGTCGGACCCCGAGGCGCGGTTTCTCGACGACGACGAGCCGGACCAGCCCGGAACGGCGTTGGTCGGCCGGGACGGGGTCCAGATCCTGCTGACCCAGAACCCCGGCGAGCACACGACCCGGCTGCACCTGGACGTGCACACGGCCGAGCAGGTGGACGGCCTGTTCCAGGAGTGGGCGGATCGGGGCGCGCGGGTGGCGGAGCCGCCGGTGGTGCGGCCGTGGGGCATGTACGAGATGCGCCTGCACGACCCGGACGGCAACGTGCTCCGGGTCAGCGCCCCGGCTACCGGCAGGTAGGGTTCGCGGCGTGACAGCCGAGCCGCTGCCCCTGACCGGGGAACGAACCGTCCCGGGCATCCCGGAGGAGAACTACTGGTTCCGCCGGCACGAGGCGGCGTACCTGGCGCTGGCGCCGCACTGCGCGGGCGCGACGGTGCTGGAGGCGGGCTGCGGCGAGGGCTACGGCGCGGACCTGCTGGCGGGGGTTGCTCGCCAGGTCGTGGCGCTGGACTACGACCGGTTGACGGCGGAGCACGTCCGCCGTGCCTACCCGCGTGTGGGCGCGGTCCGCGGCAACCTGGCGGCGCTGCCGCTGGCCGACGCGTCGGTGGACGTGGTGGCGAACCTTCAGGTGATCGAGCACCTGTGGGACCAGCACGGGTTTCTGGTCGAGTGCCGGCGGGTGCTGCGGCCGGGCGGTCGGTTGCTGCTGACCACGCCCAACCGGATCACCTTCTCTCCCGGACGGGACACGCCGTTGAACCCGTTCCACACCAGGGAACTGTCACCGTCCGAACTGGACTCCCTGCTTCGAGGGGCCGGCTTCGAGGTGCAGACGCTGGCGGGGCTGCGGCACGGCCCGGGCATCGACGACACGATCATCGAGCGCCAGGTCGAGGTGGTGCTCGGCGATCAGGGCTGGCCGGACGACCTGCTGACCGAGGTCAAGGCGGTCGACGCGGACGACTTCGTGATCACGGAGGACGACGTGGACGGCAGCCTGGACCTGGTCGCGGTGGCGGTGAAGCCGTGACCGAGGAGGGGACCTTCTGCCTGGTGGTGCACAGCCACCTGCCCTGGCTGGCGCACCACGGCTCTTGGCCGGTCGGCGAGGAATGGCTCTACCAGGCCTGGGCGCACTCCTACCTGCCGGTGGTCGACCTGCTCGAACGCTATGCGGCGCAGGGAAAGCGCGATGTGCTGACGCTCGGCGTGACGCCGGTGCTCGCGGCGCAGCTGGACGACCCGTACTGCCTGCGGGCGTTCCACGACTGGCTGGGCAACTGGCAGCTGCGGGCGGACTTCGCGGCGACGCGGTGGACGGATCCGCTGCTGAAGGACCTCGCGGCGGCGGAGCATCGGGCGTCGGCGAAGGCGTTGACGGACTTCGAAACCAAGTGGCGGCACGGGTTTTCGACGGTCCTTCGTGGACTGGTGGACAGCGGCGTGATCGAACTGCTCGGCGGCCCGGCGACGCATCCGTTCCAACCGCTGCTGGACGAACGGATCCGGCGGTTCGCGCTGAACACCGGCCTCGCCGACACCGAGCACCGCATCGGCACCCGGCCGGCCGGCATCTGGGCCCCGGAGTGCGGCTATTCCCCTGGCATGGAACAGGGTTATGCCGCGGCCGGCGTGCAACGGTTCCTTGTGGACGGTCCGGCGCTGCACGGCGACACCTCCGCCGCGCACACCGTGGGCGACAGCGACGTGGTCTGCTTCGGCCGCGACCTCGAGGTCACGTACCGGGTGTGGTCGCCGAAGGCCGGCTACCCCGGCGATCCCGTCTACCGCGACTTCCACACGTACGACCACCCGTCCGGGTTGAAGCCGTCGCGGGTGACCGGGAAGAACGTGCCACCGGAGGAGAAGCGGCCGTACGAGCCGGAGCTGGCGGCTCTCGCCGTCCAGCGGCACGCCGCCGACTTCGTGGACACGGTGGTGCGAAGGTTGCGTTCGTTGCCGAAACCGGGACTTGTGGTCGCCGCGTACGACACCGAGCTGTTCGGGCACTGGTGGCACGAGGGGCCGGCCTGGCTGGACGCCGTGCTGACGGCGTTACCCGAGGCCGGGGTGCGGGTGACCACCCTGCGTGGCGCACTGGAGGCCGGCCACCTGGGCGGGCCGGTTGAGCTGCCGGCGTCGTCCTGGGGTTCGGGCAAGGACTGGCGGGTCTGGGACGGCGAGCAGGTGGCGGACATGGTCGACGCCAACGCCCGGCTGCAGCGCACGCTGCTGGACACGTTGCGCCCCAGCGATGTCCGCGATCCCGTGGCCGATCAGCTGCTGCGGGAGGCGCTGCTGGCCCTGTCCAGCGACTGGGCGTTCATGGTCACCAAGGACTCGGCGGCCGACTACGCCCGGCACCGCGCGTCAACCCATGCCGACGGGTTTTCCCACCTGGCGGACCTGATTCGCCTTGGCGCCCGGGAAAAAGCGGTCGATGTCGCCGCCGAGCTGCGCGTTCGTGACGGCTTGTTCGGAACTCTAGACGCAAGAGGGTGTTGACACACCTTCCCCGCCACTACGGTGGCGCTCCGTGTCCAAGTCAACACGAACCGCGCTGGTCGCCGCCCTGATCGCGGCCACACTGCCCGCCACCGGGGCGGTCGCCGCCGCCACGCCCATGATCCCGTTGCAGCACAGCGCGGTGCAGCCCGCGCCGCTGCCCACCGACCAGTGCCTCGCCCAGCTGGCCCGGCACTGCTACTCGCCGGCCCAGCTCCAGGCCGCCTACAACGTGAACCCCTTGCACGCCAAGGGAATCACCGGCAAGGGTCGCACGATCGTGATCGTCGACTCGTTCGGCTCGCCCACCGTCCAGCACGACCTCGAGGTGTTCGACAAGCAGTTCGGGCTGCCCGACACCCAGGTCGAGGTGCTCAAGTGGGGCGAGGTGCCGCCGTTCGACCCGACCGACGACGACCAGAGCGGCTGGGCCGGCGAGAGCACCCTCGACGTCGAGTCCGCGCACGCCATCGCCCCCGGCGCGAAGATCGTGCTGGTCGAGACCGGCATCGCCGAGACCGACGGCCCCGTCGGCGTGCCCGAGATGATGAGCGCCATCAACCACCTCGTCGACGTCGGCGAGGGTGACGTCGTGTCGATGAGCTGGGGTACCGGCGAGCGGCACTTCCCCGGCTACGAGGTCGGCGACTACACGTCCTTGACCACGCTCCGTTACGCCTTCCAGAACGCCGCCCGGCACGGCGTCACGCTCACCGCCAGCTCCGGCGACGGTGGCGGCGCCCAGGCCGGCAGCGGCGGGTTCTGGCCGTCTTCCGATCCCCTCGTCACCGCCGTCGGCGGCACCCACCTCGACCTCGACAACTCCGGCAAGCGGCTGACCGCCGACAGCGCCTGGACCGGCAGCGGCGGCTACGTGTCGCAGGTGTTCGACCGTCCCTCGTTCCAGAACTCGGTGAAGTCCGTCGTCGGCGCCAAGCGCGGCACCCCCGACATCAGCATGGACGCCGACCCCGACGGCGGCCTGTGGATCTACTCCAGCTACGACCCGGCGGCGCCCGGCTGGTGGCTCGGCGGCGGCACCAGCCAGTCCTCGCCCCTGTTCGCCGGCGTCGTCGCCCTCGCCGACCAGGCCCTCGGCCACCGCGTCGGCCAGATCGACAACGACATCTACCGGCTCAATGCCCGGCACGCCAAGGGAATCGTCGACGTGACCACCGGCCAGACCGGGTCGAAGGGCTACCCGGCAGTCCCCGGCTACGACCACGCCACCGGCGTCGGCACCCTCGACGTCGCGAAGTTCGTCGACGAGCTGCGCTAGAACCGGTTCTCACGGGGAGTTTCGGGCAACCGGGGCTACCGATGAGTAGCCCCGGTGCCGGACATGGCAGGATCCCCTGGTCATGCGGATCCTCATGCTGTCCTGGGAGTACCCGCCGGTCGTGGTCGGCGGGCTGGGCCGGCACGTGCACGCGCTGGCCCGCAAGCTCGGCGAGCAGGGCCACGAGGTGGTGGTGCTGTGCCGGCAGCCGACGGGCAGCGACGCGGCGACGAACCCGACCTCCGACTTCGCGTCGGGCGGGGTGCGGGTGATCAGGATCGCGGAGGACCCGCCGCACCTGGTGTTCGAGCGCGATCTGGTGGCGTGGACGCTGGCGATGGGCCACGGGATGATCCGCGAGGGCCTGCGGCTGCTGCGCACGTGGCAGCCGGACGTGGTGCACGCCCACGACTGGCTGGTGACGCACCCGGCGGTGGCGCTGAGCGAGGCAGCGGAGGTGCCGCTGGTCGCCACGATCCACGCGACGGAGGCGGGCCGGCACAGCGGCTGGCTGTCGCAGCCGCTGAACCAGCAGGTGCACTCGGTGGAGTGGTGGCTGGCCAACCGGGCGGACAGCCTGATCACGTGCTCGGCGGCGATGCGAGCCGAGGTGACGCACCTGTTCGACGTGGACCCGGACACGATCACGGTGCTGCACAACGGAATCGAGCCGCGACGGTGGCGGGTGCGGCCGGCGGACGTGGCGGCGGCGCGCGAGCGGCACGGGGCTCCCGACGCGCCGCTGCTGCTGTTCTTCGGACGTCTGGAGTGGGAGAAGGGCGTGCAGGACCTGATCGCCGGCCTGGCCCGGATTCGGCGCAGCCACCCCGGCACCCGGCTGGTCGTCGCCGGCACGGGCAGCCATGCGCAGTGGCTGGCCGACCAGGCCCGCAAGCACCGGGTGCTGCGCGCGGTGGAGTTCGCCGGGCACCTGTCCGACCGTGAACTGGCGGCCGTGCTGTCCGCAGCGGACGCCGTCGTGCTGCCCAGCCGCTACGAGCCGTTCGGCATCGTCGCCCTGGAGGCCGCTGCCGCCGGCACGCCGCTGGTGGCGTCCACGGCCGGCGGCCTCGGCGAGGTTGTGGTCGACGGCAGGACGGGGTCGTCGTTCGCGCCGGCCGACGTCGACGGCCTGACCGCGGCGGTACGGGGCGTGCTGGACGACCCCGCGGCCGCCCAACGCCGCGCTCGCGCCGCCAAGACTCGCCTCGGCACCGACTTCGACTGGGGCCGCATCGCCGAGGGCACGGTGGCCGTCTACTCGGCGGCTCAGATCCGCGACCACGGCATCCTGGGCCGCCCCAAGATCGCCACCGGCAACGCCTTCCACTGACGCCAGCTCAGGGGGTGTCGCTGAGCGCCTGCTTCAACGCCTCGTCGGCCTTGCGGGCCATGTCCGCCACGGCGGCGCGGCGCTCGGCATCCGCCTCGTAGTCGGCGCGGCGGTCCCGAACGACCCGAGCCGGCGTGCCGACGGCGATGGAGTAGTCGGGGATCTCGCCACGGGCGACGGCATGCGCGCCGAGCACGCAGCCCCGGCCGATGCGGGTGCCGCGCAGCACGGTCGTCTTCACCCCGAGCCAGCAGTCCGGCCCGATCCGCACGGGCGTCTTGACGATGCCCTGGTCCTTGATCGGCATGGTGATGTCGGCGACGACGTGGTCGAAGTCGCACACGTACACCCAGTCGGCGACCAGCGTCGCGGCGCCGATCTCCACGTCCAGGTAGCAGTTGACGGTGTTGTCCTTGCCGAACACGACCTTGTCGCCGATCCGCAGCGAGCCCTCGTGGCAGCGGATGGAGTTGCCGTCGCCGATGTGCACCCAGCGCCCGACCTCGAGCCGGCCGTAGCCGGGACGGCAGTGGAGCTCCACGTTCCTCCCGAGGAACACCATGCCGCGCAGCACCACGTGCGGATTGGCCAGCCGGAACTTGAACAGCCGCCAGTACCGCACCAGGTACCACGGCGTGTACGCCCGGTTGCGCAGCATCCAGCGCAGCGACGCCATGGTGAGGAAGCGCGCCTGCTCGGGGTCGCGGCGGCGGGCGCGACGCCGTGAAGCCAGCGATGCGCCCCACATGCTCGTCATACGCTGCACCTTATGACGCCACTGATCATCGACACCGACCCAGGCATCGACGACGCCTTCGCCATCGCGCTGGCGGCCGCCAGCCCCGAGGTTGACCTGCTCGCGGTGACCACCGTCTTCGGCAACGTGGCGCTGTCGCACACCACCGCGAACGCTCTGCGCCTGCTGGCGCTGTGCGGCCGCCCGGACGTGCCGGTGGCGGCCGGGGCGGACCGCCCGCTGGTGCATCCGACCGTCCACCGCGCGAGCACCGTGCACGGCAACGACGGCCTGTCCGGCGCCGCCGACACGCTGCCGGCGGCCGCGCACGACGTGGACGGCCGGCACGCCGTCGAGTTGATGGCGGATCTGCTGCGCCAGGCCACCGAGCCCGTGACCATCGCGCCGATCGGCCCGCTGACCAATGTGGCGCTGCTGTTGGCGGTGCACCCCGAGCTGAAGCCGAAGATCGGTCGCATTGTGGCGATGGGCGGCGGCGCGAAGGGCGGAAACACCACCGCGGCCGCCGAATTCAACGTCTGGAGCGATCCAGAGGCGGCACATCGCGTGCTCGCCGAGGAAGACGTGCCGACCGTGCTGGTGCCGCTCGACCTGACGCACCGCTGCGCGGTGGACGCGGCCTGGCTGGACCGCCTGGCCGCCGGCGGCGCGGTGGCCAAGGGCCTGAGCGCGCTGACGCCGTCGTACCGGGAGACCTACCGGCGGGTGCTCGGCGTCGACGGCATGGTGCTGCACGACGCCATCGCGCTGGCCGAGGCCATCTCACCGGGCATTCTCCGCACGACGGCGTGCCCGATCGAGGTCGACTGCTCGCACGGCCCCGGCCGTGGGGCGACGATCATCGACCAGCGCGGCTACGTCGAGTCGCCGCGCCGGCTGATCGACGTGGCCTTCGAGGCCGACACCGCCGAACTCGGCGAGTTCGTGCTCAGCCGCATCCTGGGCTGAGCTGGGGGCGGCCCCTGGTCAGGGGCCGCCCAGCACTCACTGCGCGTTCGCGCCCGCCACCACCGGCTTGATCTTCAACGGTTCCTGGTTCGGCACGTGCCCGGAGCAGCCCTGCACGTCACCGGACAGCGGCACGAAGGCGGCCGCGGTGTTGTTCGGCGGGTAGACCCGCAGGCCGCGCACCGCGACCGGCTTGCACTGCGCCGGGTCGTACACGCCGGGGTTGGTGATGCTCAGCGCCGCCGACGCGGCCTGGCCGGGCTGCAGCGTCACCGTGGGAGCGCTCGCCGACACGCGAGTGGCCGGGTCGCCGACCTGGCGCCCGTCGTCACCGGTCACGAAGGACACGCCGGGGTAGGCCGCGATGGTGCACGGCGCCGAGCCGGTGTTGGTGAACACGATCGGGATGAACGAGTGGCCCGCGCCCGCGTCGCCGCCGCCCGCCGTGACCTTCAGGTTTCCGGTCAGGCACTGGCCGTTGGCCGCGTTCGCGCCGCCGGAGCCGTCGCCCTTGGCGCCGGAAGCCGTGTTGGCGCCGGTGTCCGCCGCCGAACTGGCCGTCGTGCTGGTCGCCGTGGCCGAGGAGGACGTGGTCGAGGTGTCGGACGAGGCGTTGGTCGTTCTCGGGCTGCCGCACGCCGCGGTGAGCAGGCCCACCGCCATGACTCCAGCGACCGCCGCGATACCGAGTGACCTGGTCATGGACATTCGCCTCCAGTTGTACTCAGCGTTTCGAGTACCCGATGAGAGGACGTGCGACACCTCAGGTGGTTGCGTGCGCGCGGCAGAGCACCGCGGTCGGGGTGTGACCGATCCTCGTGAGCACCACGGTCGCCTCGGCGTCGCCGGCGAGCTTCAGCCGAGGTCGCAGCGTGTTGGGATCAACGTCAAGGCCTCGGACGAGGATCTCCAGTCGCCCGATCCGGTGGCGTCGCAGCACCGCACGCAGGGCTTTCTCGCTGTAGTGGCCGTGTTCCAGCACCTCGAACGCCCGGATGCCGGGCGGCGGGCGGTCCCCGGTCAGGTAGGCGATGTGCGGGTCGAGCTGGGACAACCCGTGCCGGGCCGCGTAGTGCCGGACCAGGCCGGCCCGCACCACGGCGCCGTCCGGGTCGACGATCCAGGCGCCGACGGGCGTGACCGGGCAGTCGTCGGGCTCGTCGGAGGTGATCGTCCACTCGGGACCGTTCGTGCGCAGAACCGTTGCCCTTCTGGATACCGTGGCCAGCGAGCCCGTCCACAGGCAGGCCTCGCGAACCTGGCCGTCCAGCGAGACGAGTTCGACCTCGTCGGCCCACGGCGCCGCGTCGAAGTCCATGCCCGGCGAACACTTCACGGCCAGGTCCCGGCCACGGTAGGCGTCGACGAGATCGTCCAGCGGCGGCACGAGATCGGCGGCGCGCCACTTCCTCTGCCCCGCAGTGTCCCGCCGCGCCGGGTCCGCGACGACCACAGTGTCTCCAGTGGACGGTCGCAGTGCGTCGGCCCGCACGAGCAGCGGATCGACGCCGGCCGCAGATGCGTTGTGGCGCGCCATCCTCAGCCGCACGGAGTCCACATCGGACCCAATGCAGCGCCTGGCCACACGGGCCACCACGGTCAGGTCAGCGCCGATCGAACACGTCACGTCATGCACGTCGCGACCGCGCAGCCGCCGGGCCCGATGCTCCGCGACGGGCGACGGCGTCGCCTGCTGCAACGCGGCGTCGGTGAACAGCCAGTCGTCCGAAGAGGACAGTTTCGCCACGGCCTTTCGGCGCAGCACAGCCGTTTCCAGCACGGCCGCGGCGAAGTCGGGCACGATCTTGCGGGCCGCGGCCACGTCGGCCAGCCGCGAGGCGGCGGTCAGCGGCAGCGCGCCGACCTCGGCCAGCGCGGACCGGCCCGCCGCCGACGTCAGGAAGTCGACGTCGGCGGCGGAGAACTCATACCCCACCCGGCTTGGTCCCGGTCACCAGCACGTTGTAGAACAGCTCCCGCGGCATCACCTTGGCCAGCAGGTTCTCGTCCAGCCAGGACAGCCGCTGCCAGGTCTTGTAGGCGAACATCGCCCAGCCCCAGCCCAGCTTCTCGCGCGGAACCGCCGCCTCGAAGGTGCGCACCGGCCAGCCGAACAGCGCCGCCGACAGCTCCTCCGTGACCGCCTTGACGTTGCGCGCGCCCGCCGCGCGGGCCGTCCGCTCCAGCTCGGCCGGATCGAACGTGTGCAGGTCGACAACGGCCTCCAGGGCCGCCGCGCGGGAGGACTCGTCCAGCTCCTCCTGCGGCCGCCGCCACGAGTTCAGCGGCCCGAACTTGGTCACGTTCGTGGTCAGCCACCAGGTGACCTGGCCCAGCTTGCGAGCGTAGAAGTCGCCGACCTTGGTCGGCTCACCGGCGAACACGAACCGCCCACCCGGCTTGAGCACCCGCAGCACCTCGGCCATCGCCGCCTGCACGTCCGGGATGTGGTGCAGCACCGCGTGCCCCACGACCAGGTCGAACGTGTTGTCGTCGTACGGGATGCGCTCGGCGTCGGCGACCCGGCCGTCCACGTCCAGGCCCAGGTTCTCGGCGTTGCGCAGCGCCACCTGCACCATGCCCGGCGACAGGTCGGTCACCGAGCCCTTCTGCGCCACCCCGCCCTGCATCAGGTTCAGCAGGAAGAACCCGGTGCCGCTGCCCAGCTCCAACGCCCGCCCGTAGGGCCAGCCGCGGTCGCCCGCCACCATCCGGAACCGGTCGGTGGCGTAGTCGATGCAGCGCTGGTCGTAGGAGATGGACCACTTCTCGTCGTAGGTGCCCGCCTCCCAGTCGTGGTAGAGCACGTTGGCCAGCTTGGGGTCGTCCCAGGCGGCCTGCACCTGCTCCTCGGTGGCGTGCGGGTTGGGGGCAGGGTCCTGCACGTCACTTGCCACTGAACTTCGCCTTTCCCGGACCGTTCTCGATGAACGACTGCATGCCGGCGGCCTGGTCGTCGGTGGCGAACAGGGCCGCGAACAGGTGGCTCTCCAGCTTCAGGCCGCTGGCCAGGTCCCCGTCGAGGCCGCCGTCGATGGCCGCCTTGGCCGCCGCCAGCGCGCGGGCCGGGCCCTCGGCGAACTGGGACGCCCAGCGCTTGGCCGCCTCGTACACGTCGTCCGGGGCGACGACCTCGTCCACCATGCCGATGGCCAGCGCCTCGTCGGCCGCCACGAACCGGCCGGTGTAGATCAGGTCCTTGGCCTTGCTCGGGCCGATCAGCCGGGCCAGCCGCTGCGTGCCGCCCATGCCCGGGATGATGCCGAGCAGGATCTCCGGCTGGCCGACCTTGGCGTTGTCGCCGGCGATCCTGCGGTCGCAGCACAGCGCCAGCTCGAAGCCGCCGCCCAGGGCGTAGCCGGTGATCGCCGCCACCGTCGGCTTGGGGATCTCCGCCACCGCGCCGACCGCGGAGGACAGCTGCTGGGCCCGGGCCGCCATCTCGGCGTAGGACAGCGTGGCCATCTCCTTGATGTCCGCGCCGGCCGCGAACACCTTCTGCCCGCCGTAGACGATCACCGCACGCACGTCGTCGCGCCGGGACGCCTCCGCCGCCGCGGCCCGGATCTCCTCCTGGACCTGCATGTTCAGCGCGTTCATCGGCGGCCGCTCCAGGCGGATGGTGCCGATCCCGCCGTCCACCTCTAGCCGGACGAACTCAGCCATCTGTCCTCCTCAGACATCCTGACCGGCAGGCTACCGCCCAGTAGCCACCCGATGTTTCGCTCGGAACGGACCATTCCTCAACTCGGAGTTTGGGAATGGTCCGTTCCCACCGTCAGGCGCCGGTGCGGCGGCGGGCGAAGAAGCGGTGGCCGGCCTTGTCCAGCTCAAGATCCTGGCCGAAGGTGGCCGACAGGTTCTCGGCGGTGATCACGTCGTCGATCAGGCCCTGCGCCACGACGCCGCCCTCGCGCAGCAGCAGCGCGTGCGTGAAGCCCGGCGGGATCTCCTCCACGTGGTGGGTGACCAGCACCATCGCCGGCGCGTCCGGGTCGTAGGCGAACTCCGACAGCCGGGCCACCAGGTCCTCGCGGCCGCCCAGGTCGAGGCCCGCGGCGGGCTCGTCGAGCAGCAGCATCTCCGGGTCGGTCATCAGCGCCCGGGAGATCAGCGTGCGCTTGCGCTCGCCCTCGGACAGCGTGCCGAACATGCGCTCGGCCAGGTGCTTGATGCCCAGTGCGGCCAGCAGCTCCTCGGCGCGGCCGGTGTCCATGGTGTCGTACTGCTCACGCCAGCGCCCGATGACGCCGTAGCCGGCGCTGACGACCACGTCCAGCACCTTCTCCTCGGGCGGCACCCGCGAGGCCAGCGCGGACGAGCAGACGCCGATGCGGGGACGCAGCTCGAACACGTCGGTGCGGCCCAGCTTCTCGCCGAGCACGTGCACCGTCCCCGTGGTCGGGTGCATCTCGGCGCCGGCCAGCCGCAGCAGGGTGGTCTTGCCGGCCCCGTTCGGGCCCAGCACCACCCACCGCTCGTCCAGCTCGACACGCCAGTCGATGCCACGCACCAGGGTGGTCCTGCCGCGCCGCACGCTGACCTTCTCCATCGCCACGACGAGATCGACATCCGCACTGATCGGCTCGGTCACGAGCCCATTGTTCACAACCCGCCGGACGTGGCCTGGCACCGGGGCACCAGGTCGGGGAAGATCGCGACGTGGTTGCCAACCCTGCGCCGGACCCGATGATGTTGGCCGGACGCCCCTTCCCCCTCGGGTCGCACCCCGAGGGCGGCGGGGTGCGTTTCGCCGTGGCCTCCTCGACGGCCGAGGCCGTGGAGGTGTGCTTACTCGACAACGGTCAGGAAAGGCGCGTTGAGCTGACGGAACGAACCTTCGGCGTGTGGCACGGCGTCGTGCACGGCGTGCTGCCGGGGCAGCAGTACGGCTACCGCGTGCACGGCCCGTACGACCCGACACGTGGTCTTCGCCACAATCCGGCGAAGCTGCTCGTCGACCCGTACGCGAAACGCATCACTGGGGAACTGACCAGTCTCGAGGCGGCGCTCGGCTACGTCGACAACGCCATGACCGGGCCGGCCTCAACGGTGGATTCGCTGGGCAGCGTGCCGCTGTCCGTCGTGACGTCTCCGGGCGGGCCCGCGACCGGCGTGAAGCCCGAGGTGCCGTTCGAGGAGTCCGTCTTCTACGAGCTGCACGTGCGCGGCTACACCCGGCGGCATCCGGACGTGCCCGAGCACCTGCGCGGCACCTACCTGGGGCTGGCGCACCCGGCCGTGGTGGAGCACCTGGTGCGGCTCGGCGTGACCGCCGTCGAGCTGATGCCCGTGCACACGTTTGTGGACGAGCCGTCGCTGATGACAGCCGGTCGCCACAACTACTGGGGGTACTCGCCGCTCGGATTCTTCGCCCCTTATGCCGGATATGCCAGCGAGCCCGGTCGTGAGGTCGAGGAGTTCCGGACCATGGTGGCGTCCCTGCACGCCGCCGGCATCGAGGTCATCGTCGACGTGGTGTTCAACCACACCTGCGAGTCCGGTTTCGAGGGACCGACGCTGTGTTTCCGCGGGCTGGACGCCCCCGCGTACTACGCGCACGGCGACGGCGGCCGTGGGCTGGACATCACCGGCTGCGGCAACACCCTGGACGCCGGTTCGCCGACTGTCGTGCGACTGGTCACCGATTCGCTGCGGTACTGGGCCGGTGAGTTGGGTGTCGACGGTTTCCGGTTCGACCTCGCGTCCGTTCTGGGCCGTCCCGGCGCCGGGCCGTTCGACCCCAATGCGGCGTTGCTGACCGCCATCGCGTGCGATCCGTTGCTGGCCAGCTGCAAGCTCATCGCCGAGCCGTGGGACGCCACCGGCGACGGATATCGCGTCGGCGCCTTCGGTGTGCAGTGGGCCGAGTGGAACGGCCGTTATCGCGACACCGTCCGGGACTTCTGGCGCGGGGCCGTCGGCGTGCGGGATCTGGCATACCGCTTGACCGGTTCCAGCGACCTCTATGCCGACGACGGCCGACGGCCGTGGGCGTCGATCAACTTCATCACCGCGCACGACGGTTTCACGCTGCGGGACATGGTGTCGTACAACGACAAGCACAACGAGGCCAACGGCGAGGACAACCGGGACGGCACCAACGACAACCGGTCGTGGAACTGCGGCGCCGAGGGGGAGACCTCCGAGCCCGACGTCCTCGCCCTGCGGGCCCGCCAGGCCCGCAACCTCATCTCCACCCTGCTGCTGTCCATGGGCACGCCGATGATGACCGCCGGCGACGAGATGTGGCGGACCCAGGACGGCAACAACAACGCGTACAACCAGGACAACGAAATGTCCTGGGTGGACTGGTCCCTGGATTCCACCGCGTCGGACCTCCTTGCCTTCGTGCAACGCCTCGTCGGTCTGCGCGCCGTGTCCCCCGCGCTTCGGCAGCCCCAGTTCTTCGACGGCCGCATCACCCCCAGCGGCGAGCCCGACCTGGTGTGGCTGCGTCCCGACGGCACGGAAATGGCCGAGACCGACTGGTTCGACGACGACCGGCGGACTCTCGGCGTCTGGATCGACGGCGCCAACTGCCTGTCCCGCACCAAATCCGGCGAGCTCGTCTCCGACCATTCCTGGCTCATCGTCCTGCACGCCGGCGGCGACCCGTGCGAGTTCACCCTGCCCCCGGCCGAATTCGGCCCGGTCTTCGAACCCATGCTGGACAGCGGCACCCCCGACGGCACTCCCGTCGATCAAACCCCGCTGGCCTCCGGCGCCAAGATCCAACTTCCCGGCCGCACCACGCTCCTGCTCCGCGTCCCCCGCACCAGCAAGTAGGCGGGGCACGTGAGTGGCTTACTTGCGCTTCTCGGGCGCACGTGAGTGGCTCACGTGCCTTCTCGGGGTCACGTGAGTGGCTTACGTGGCTTCTCGGGGTCACGTGAGTGGCTCAGGTGCGGCTTCGGGGGCAAGTGAGCCACTCACGTGCACGGGGAGCGGGCGTCAGAACTGGCCCAGGTAGAAGCGCAGGCCCTGGTCGTCGACGCAGTCGGAGGTGATGCCGTAAGGCATCTGCACGGGGTCGGTGGCGGTGCCGCCGGCGGCGCGGACGCGAGAGACGGCGGCGTGGACGTCGTCGACGGCGTACATGGGCAACACAGCGGCTTCGGGGTGGCCGCCCTGCAGGCCGAACATGGGGTGCGGACCCTGGACCTGCCAGCCGTCGTCGACCCGGCCGGGCGTGAACGTCCAGCCGAAGACGGAGCCGTAGAACTCCCGGGCGGAGACGGAGTCGCGGACGAACATGGTGAGGTACACGATCTCGCCCTGGGCGGACGACTCCGCACGGGGAACAGGGTTGCCGAGGTGCAGGGCGAAGGGCAGGCCCTGGTTGTCGACGCACATGGCGCTGAGGCCGAAGGGCTCCTGCACGGCTTGCTCGGCGGAACCGCCGGCGGCCCGGACCCGGGCGATGGCGGCGTCCATGTCGGAAACGGCGTGGCTGAGGAAGGTGGTGCGCCGCGGGTCGGACCACAGGCCCAGGTGCTGGCCCAGACCCACGACGGAGCGCCCGTCGGCGGAGATCCGCCAGCCGAGCACGGACGAGTAGAAGGCGCCGGCGCGGGTGGCGTCGGGGGACCAGACGGACGCGTAGACGACATCGCCCTGAACGGCGGTGGCGGGCATGGTTCCTCCTGACAGAAGGGCAGCCTCGAGCAGGGCCCGAAGGCTCGCCGCGAACCGCGGATCCGGGTCGACCGGCACCACGGGCTCGAGCAGGTCCTCGAACGGGTCGGTCATCGGGTGCCCTCCTCTCGGCGCTGGTAGCGGGCACGGAAAGCGCCCCGGGCCCGGACGAGCAGCGCCTCGGTGGCGTGCACGGTCCGGTCGAGGCAGCGGGCGACCTCGGGCACGGGGAGGCCGTCGAGATACCGCAGGGTGAGCACGGACCGGTGCTGGGCGGAAAGCTCGGCCAGCACCTCTCGGGCGAACAGGGCGTCGAGCCGCGAATCCCACGGGTCCTCGGGCGCGGCGGCGAGCCCGCCGAGCACCCGGAGCCCCCGCTGCTCGCGTTCGACCCGCCGCCAGTGGTCGACGAGCTTGTGCCGGGCGACTCCGATCAGCCAACTAGTGCCGACCTCGGTGACGTTGCCGCGCCGGCAGGAGTCCATGGCCGCGAGGAACACCTCGGTGGTCAGGTCCTCGGCCACCGGCCGCTGCCCGCACCGGGCCAGCAGGTAGCCGTAGACCTGGGGCAGCGCCTGTTCGTACAGGTCGAGCAGGGTGAGCCCCGGGTCCGGCCGCACCCCGGACGGTTGGTTCATGACTACTCATCGTTCCGGCCCGGTGAACTCCGACGGGGAAAAACCACTCTTCACGGGGAGCGACCGTTCGTGCACAGGCGGCGCACACCATTGGTGACCTCTGACACGATGACGCCATGCAGCAGCCGTGGGGCACCGACCCCGAGCTCCGCGACCACCTGGTCGCGCAGTTCCTGGAGTGGGCCGAGCACCGGCACACGCCGGTCGAGCACGTCCAGGACGCCATCATGGCCCTGGACTGGAGCAGCCTCGGCCCGAACGACGGCTACTTCCGCTGGACGGTCCGCGACATCGACCGCTTCCTGCTGGAGTACCTGCCGGACCGGCTGGCCCTGCCGGAGACGGTGTGCGCGAACGGAGCCCTGACGCTGCGTCCGCTGCTGGAGTTCCTGGCCCGCTACGGCATGTTGTCCACGGACAGCGACCTGCCGGACGACATGGGCGACCGCTGCGGCGAGGTCTGGGAGGCGGCGGAGCACCGTGTGTCCTACGACGTGCGGGCGAAGGCGTTGTTCCAGCACGTGCGGGGCGGCGAGGAGCTGACGTTCGCGGAGCTGGTGTCCCGCGTCCGCACGCTGCCGGCGGACGAGGTGAAGAAGGCGCTGGACGGCGTCGAGCAGCGCACGGTGGGCCCGCTGCGGCTGCCGAACGAGCGTGAGCAGTGGTTCGCGGCGGAGCGGGCGCCGGTGTTCGTGTGGTTCGCCCAGTTGCGGCAGGCGTGCGGCGAGGACGGCATCGAGCTGGTCGGCCGGGGTCAGCTGCCGGACGAGATCGCGATCCCCCTGGGCGTCGACCCGGCGGAGCTGCCACGGGTGCTGGCCTGGGCGTTGGCGGCGGGCGCGGTGCGGCGCTTCAAGGGCCGCCTGGTGCAGGTGGCGGCGTGGCGCAAGGTCGAGAAGCACTCGGTGAACCTCATCCGCAAGGTGTTCGCGGCGCATCCGAAGCTGCCGGGACGCAGCCTGGTGCAGCTGAGCATCGAGCTGGTGAAGGCGGCGGTCGCGCGCCGCTCGCTGGACCTGCTTGAGCTGCCGGTGCCGAGCGACGTGATCGACTTCCTGATGGACTGCGGCCTGATGTTCTCGCTGGGCAGCGAGGCCCGGCTGACGGCGTGCGGGGTGCCGATCCTGGTGGACGTGGCCGAGGAGAACGGGCTTCTGGTGCGGGTGCTGCCGGACGCCCTGTGGTCCACGGTGGACGAGCTGATCGACGCGCTTCCGGCGGCCGGCGACGAGTGGGCCGACGACGTGCGCGAGTGGAGCATGGAGCAGCCGGACCGGCACAACGCCCGCGAGCTGATCAGCCGGATCGCGACCCCGGATCGGCCGACGGCCGACGTGATGGTGGCGATCAGGGCATGCGGTGACGTATTCGGTGAGAAGCGCACGGTGCCACCGGTGCGGCTGCTGCTGGGCGGTCCGCACGACGGCCCGGCGCTGCTGTGGCTGTTGCGGCACAAGGCATTGGACGGCGGCGACGTGCCGGCGGTGCGCATCGCGGACGCACACGTGGTCGAGCTGTCGGGGCTGCTCGACGGCGGCGGCGTGGCGCGGATGCTGGACGCCGTCGCCGAGCACGGCGACACCGCGCAGACGATCGAGTTCCTGAACCTGGTGTGGCGATCGGATCATCCGAGGACGTGCGAGGTGCTGCTGGTGACCGCCGAGCACTACGGCGACGAGACCGTCGCCGCCCACGCGCGCAAGCTCGCCGAACGCCACCGCGGCTGGCACACCCGCGGCTGAACGCGCGGGGATTCGTCGGTGACCGACATGATTTCAGCAGGTGGAAGCGGTCGCCAGGCCAGTGCGACCCATGCGAACATCGACACATGATCCGGCCCAGAACGACCTGGTGCGACCTCGTTGTCGACCTCGTTCGCGTCGCCTCCTGCGGGTGTACCCGCACGCGACGCAGCCGCTGATCGCCTGCTTCGAGTAGCGAGCCCGCCGGCCCGTCGCGTCCCCGCATGCCGTCCCAGTGCCGCGACCCGCAGGAGCACCCCGTGACCCTCGCCATCGACCTCGACGTCCACCCCGCCCTCGACCTGCCGCTGCTGCGCGACCTGATCCTGCCGGAGCGTCCGCTGTGGACTCCGTCCCAGCTGCGCGACCTGACCAGCACGATCACCACCGAGCTGACCACGCCGCTGCTGGACGTGCTCAGGTTCGAGGAGCCGCAGCGCTGGTGGGCGCGGCTGGCGCTGACCGGCGGTGTCGAGGTGTGGCTGTTGTCGTGGCTGCCGGGGCAGGGCACCGAGCCGCACGACCACGGCGGCGCGGCCGGCTCGTTCACGGTACTCAAGGGGCAGCTGACCGAGGACTACCGCTACCCCGGCGGCCCGATCCGCACCATGAAGCGGCAGCTGGGCGAGGCCGTCGGCTTCAGCGGCGGGCGGGCGCACCAGGTGCGTAACCTCGGAGTGGCGCCGGCCGCGAGCGTGCACGCCTACTCGCCGCCGCTGCTGCCGACCCGCGAGTACGCCAGCCTGGAGGACGTGAAGTGACCGTCGACGAGTACCTCGAGCAGGCGCGCGCCGAGTTGGACCGGGTCGGCCCGGCCGAGGCGCGGCGACTGCAGGAGGACGGCGCGCTGCTGGTCGACATCCGGCCGATCGCGAACCGGGCGGCCGAGGGCGAGATCCCCGGCTCGGTGCCGGTGGAGCGGATCCACCTGGAGTGGCGGCTCGACCCGGCCAGTGATCACCGGTTGCCGGGGCTCGACGGGGACACGAAGGTCATCGTGCTGTGCAACGAGGGGTACGCCTCCAGCCTGGCCGCGCGGGACCTGCACCGGCTGGGGTTGAAGACGGCGACGGATCTGGTGGGTGGCTTCCGGGGTTGGGTGGCGGCCGGCCTGCCGGTGGTGGCTGGTGGGCGACCGGCCGTGCCCTGATCACTCCGGGCGGTCTTCCTCGGAGAACCGGTTGTCCCTGATCGTGCTGCCGTACGCGGGCGGGTAGCCGTACTTGCGCAGCCTGGCGTCGTTGGCCTCGGAGGCGTAGCTGAGCGAGTAGTACAGGCCGACGATCAGGCCGAGGGCCAGCGCCATCAGGATGATGTAGAGCGGCCCGCCGAACTGGGACAGCACGATGAACAGGATGGCCAGCGGGATCAGCAGCCGCAGGAAGGTCCGCAGCAGGTGCCGGAGCAGCCAGGTCTTGCTGATCACGTCGCCGAGCACCCATTCGCGGTAGTCCTGCGGCAACCGCCCCCCGAACGAGTACCAGAGCCAGAGCGCCGGGTTGGGTCGCTTCACCGCCATACGTGAACCTTAGGCGCGTTCGCCCGGAACCACGCGGCACGGGGTAGCGTCTGTAGGTTTCGTGCCCCGCGTACGTCCTGGGACGGTGTTGGCCGTCGCCTCCGTGATCGTCGTCGCCGCGCTGGAGCGCGCCCCGGCGGCGACCCTGGTGGCGCTGCCCGGCCTGCTCGCGGGGGCGCTGATCGGGCTGGCGGTGCTGCAGCTGGGCGTGCTCGCCGGCGGACTGGCGCTCGGTCCGAGGATGCCTCGCATTGTGATCGGGTTCGGGCCCCGGCTGCGCGACTGGGCGACACCCGGCAGGACGATCACGCTACGGGCCGTGCCGATCATGTTGTCGGTGACCATCGGGCCGGGCAAGATGCCGGTGCGGCCCCGGGTCTGGGGCACCTACCTGGTGTCGGCGATCTTGGGTGTGGCCATGACCGCACTGCTCGTCGTCACCGAGTCCGGGCCGTTCTGGCTGGGCGCGGCCGTCGGCTGCGCGGCGGCGGTGCTCCTCGCGCTGTTCCCGCGCCGTGACGCCGCCGCGACCTCGACCGGCTGGGTGCTGCTGCACTACCTGCGGCTGGAGCCCCGGGAGGCGGCCGAGATCGACGCCGCCCCGCTGGTCGCGGCCGTGACGAAGGCGGTGCAGGCCGGCGACCTGCCGGCCGCGCAGGCGGCGTGCGATGCGTTGGCGCAGTTGCAGCCCGAGGGGCAGTCGCTGTCCATGGCGCGGGTCGTCTTGCTGGAGGCGCACGGCCGCTACGCCGAGGCGATGCAGCTGGTGCTGGGCATGCTCGCCGAACCGGGGTTGCCGCAGCGGGACTTCGCCCTGATCACCGCCGGGCTGGCGGGCCTGGCCGCGGCCGCCGTGGAGGCCGGCCAGCTGGAGCCGGAGCTGGGGCTGGGCTGGGCCGAGCGGGCGATCACCGACGCCGAGCAGCTGGCCTATCCGGCGTACAAGCTGAACAGCGCCAAGGCGCTGGTGGAAGTGTTGCGCGGCAACGTGTCCAAGGCGATCGCCCTGGCCAACACGGCGATCGAGCTCGGCAACGACGCGCTGGGCCGGGCCGACGACCTGGCCACGCTGGCCCGGGCGCAGATGGCCGCCGGCGACAACGCGACGGCGCGGCTGACGCTGGGCGAGGCGGAACGAATCGCGCCCTGGTGGCCCCGGGTGGCACGAATCCGCGCCCGCCTCGACGTGTCCTGAACACGAAACCGGGCCCGCCCCACTGCTGGGCGGACCCGGAAACGGCGATTCGATCAGGTGCCGGGGATGGTCGGCGGCGCCGGCAGGCCACCGGGCGGAGCCGGGGTGCCGCCGGGCGGGGCCGGCAGGCCACCGGGCGCGCCCGGCACGGGCAGCTTGATCGGCAGGCAGTTGTTGTTGTTGATCGCGGTCACCGCGGCGCCGAGCTTGGTGATGGCGCCGGTGACGGCGGTGGGGTCGGGCGGCACGGCGATGTTGGCGGCGAGCACGTTGAGCAGCGCGGCCAGGGCGTTCACGACGGCCGTCAGGCACTGCTGCGGGTCCTGCACGCGCGTCTGCGTCCCGGGCAGCTGGGGCAGGCAGCCGGCCTTCTGCAGGGCGACCACCTCGTTGACCATGTCGCCGATGATGCCCTGCACCTTGGCCGGGTCCGGCGGCGTCGCGGTGATCGCCGCGACGAAGTCGGTCATCGACGTCGACAGCGCCTTGACCTCGGGCATGTCCGCGGTGCACGCGGCCCGGTCGGCCGACAGTGGCACCGTGGCGGGCCTCGATGCGGTCGTCGCGGACGCGGACCCTATCGTGACCGCGACCATTGCCAGTGCCGGCACGACGACCAGCAGTTTCCTGAGCATGAATGACGTCCTCTCCTGCTTTCCTCCAACCAGGAGAACGCGAATGGAATTCACACGGGGAATTCCGTCCACGGCTGGTTGAACACGAAACCGTGCAGCCGGATCCGACCGTATCCGGATGACGCATCAGCACCGGGCCCTGCGAACACAGTAGGCACGGAACACCCGGAAGGGCCCGCTGAGCGGCGGTGATTCACCAATACGAGCGAGATCACGAGTGGTGATCGGCAAGCGGACCTATATTCCGCACAGGGGGCCTCGTGAGTAAGGAGCGCTCGACCATGCCGATCGCCATTACCGGCGCGACCGGGCTGCTGGGCACCCGGTTGCTGGAGATCCTCGCGGAACGGCACGACTCGGTGATCCTGCTGAGTCGTCCCGGCGGCATTCCGGCCCGCGAGCGGATCGTGCGCTACCTGCGCGCCAGCGGCCGGACGGACGACGCGATCGCCGAGATCGCCGCCCGCCTGCGCACCGTGGTGGTCGAGCTGGAGCGGCCGCGGCTGGGCCTGACCCAGCAGCGCTTCCAGAGCCTCGCCGACGAGCTGGACGAGATCTGGCACTGCGCGGCGTCCATCGACCTCAACTCCGACCCGCAGCGGCTGCACCTGACCAACACGGTCGGCACGCGGCGGATCATCGAGCTGGCCGACGCCGGCGCGCGCAAACCGATGCTGCACCACGTCAGCACCATCGGCGTGGCCGGCCGGCGGCCGGTCGGCCGGATCTACGAGCAGGACCTGGACGACTCGTACGGCTTCACCACCCGCTACGAGGAGTCGAAGTACCTGGCCGAGGTCGCCGTGCGGGAGTGGTCGGCGCGCACCGGGCGGCCCGCGGTCGTGCACCGGCCGTCGGTGCTCGTCACCGACCAGCGGCCGCACCCGCACCTGCCGACGCATCCGCTGCTCACGGGCCTGCAGTTGACCCGCAAGCTGGTCAACACGCTGGCGATGACCGGCGAGAGCCGGGAGCGGCTGGTCGTGCGGGTGCCCGGCGACCCGCAGGCGCTGGTGAACATGCTGCAGGTCGAAGAGGCCGCCCGGCTGATGGTCGAGGTCGCCGCGCAGCCGCCGACGTCCCGAGTGGACACGTACCACATCGTGCATCCCCGGGACGTGCGGATGGCCGTGCTGGCGGACGTGTTCGAGGAGCTCTTCGAGGACATCCTGCCGATCACGTGGCGGTTCGTGCCGAGCGCCCCGCAGCAGCCGGCGCCGTGGGAATCGCTGGTCTACCAGACGATGAGCACGTTCCTGCCGTTCGTGTCGTACCGCCGGCGCTTCGACGACCTCGGCCTGCGCCGCCTGGGCCTGACCGGCGACTTCACGCCACCGGTGGACCGCGACTACCTCATGCGCACCTTCGGTAGCGAGCAGTACACCCTCTCCGCCTGACCCGCAACCTCAGATGTTGTGAAAGGACCATTCCTCGCACTGGGTGCGAGGAATGGTCCTTTCCAAATGTCTACAGCGCCAGCTGCTCGAGGAGGTGGTCGCCTAGTGCCGCCGGGGTGGGGTGGGTCCACACCGCCGTTGCCGGGATCTTCAGGGCGAGGTCGGCTTCGAGCTGGTTGCGGAGCTGCAGCGCCGTCAGGGAGTCGAAGCCGAGGTTGGTCAACGGCACGTCCGCGTCCACGCTGGCGGAGCTGAGGCCGAGGATCACTCGGATCTGCTCGGCCAGGTAGACGGTCATGGCCTTGCGCCGGTCCTCGGCCGGCAGTTCGGCCAGCTCGGCCCGGACCTTGCCGCCGGAGGCGGGGGCGTCGCCCTGGGCGGAGCGGGGCATCGCGGCGAAGAACGAGGAGTCCAGCACGGACGGCAGCAGGGCGAACCAGCTGTCGGCCTCGAACGCGAAGACGCCGGTGCGGACGCGTTCGTGGTCGAGCAGCGTGGTCAGGGCGTCGATACCGTCCTTTGTCGACAAAGTGCTGAATCCACGGTCCTTGAAGCCGGTCGCCCGGCCGGCCTCGCCCCAGGCGCCCCAGTTCACGGACAGCGCGGGCAGTCCACGATGGTGCCGCCACTGGGCGAAGGCGTCGAGCCAGGCGTTGGCGGCGGCGTAGTTGGACTGCCCGGGGTTGCCGAACATGGACGCCGCCGAGGAGAACAGCACGAACCAGTCGAGATCGTGCCCCTCGGACGCCTCGTGCAGCCGCCAGGCACCGTCGACCTTGGGCCGCCACACCTTCTCCACGCGGGAGCGGTCGAGGTTGAGGACCATGCCGTCGTCGAGTACGGCGGCGGCGTGCAGGATGCCCCGCAGCGCAAAGGAACCGCAGGCCTCGACCAGCCGGGCGGCGGTGTCGCCGACCGAGACGTCACCGCAGACGACCTCGACCTCGATGCCGCCGGCCCGCAGCCCGGCGATGACCTCCTCGGTGTGCACGGAAGGCGCCGACCGACCGTTGAGCACGAGCCGGCCGGCGCCCAGTCCGCCCAGCCACTTCGCCATCTCCAGGCCGAGCCCGCCGAGGCCGCCGGTGATCACGTACGCGCCGTCGGCATGGGCGACCGGCACGATGCCCTCGGGCACGACGGCGACGGTCGAGCCGGTCTCCGGCACGGTGAGCACGAGCTTGCCGATGTGCCGGGCGGCGGCCATCAGCCGGAACGCGTCGGCGGCCTGCTCCAGCGGGAACTCCTTGCGCGGCAACGAGTCCAGCCGGCCGGCGGCGAGTTCCTCGGCCACCTCGCCGAGCAGCGTGCAGGCCAGGTCGGGCTTGGTGCGCAGCACCAGGTCCAGGTCGACGCTGCTGACGGTGATGTTGCGCTTGAACGGGGACATGCCGAGCTTGGTGTCGGCGTAGATGTCCCGCTTGCCGAGCTCGATGAACCGGCCGCCGACCGAGAGCACGTCCAGCCCGGCCCGCAACGCCGGTCCGGCCAGGGAGTTGAGCACGACGTCGACGCCGCGCCCGTCGGTGGCGGCCATGGTCTGCGGCACGAAGTCGAGCGACCGCGAGTCCATCACGTGCTCGATGCCGAGTGCCCGCAGGTAGGCCCGCTTCTCCTCGCTACCGGCGGTGGCCAGGATCTCCGCGCCACGGCTGCGGGCGATGGCGATCGCGGCCAGGCCGAGGCCGCCGGTGGCGGAGTGGATCAGCACGCGTTCGCCGGGCATCAGCCGCGCCAGGTGCACCAGCGCGTACCAGGCCGTCAGGTACACGGCCGGCACGACGGCGGCCTCGGCGGCGGTCATGCCGTCGGGGATCACCGCCACCAGGTCGGCCGGGGTCGTCACGAAGGTCGCGAACGAGCCGTTGGCCAGCGTGAACACGCGGTCGCCGGGCTTCAGGTGGCGGACCCCCGGGCCGACCCGGCTGACGACGCCGGCGCAGTCGCCGCCGAGCGGCGGCTGCGAGCCGTCGGTGGTCGGGTAGAGGCCCATGGCCAGCAGCACATCGCGGAAGTTCAGCGCGCCGGCCTGCACCTGGATCTCCACCTCGCCGGCCGCCGGCTCCCTGCGCGGCCGCACGACGAGGCCCATGGTGTCGAGGTTGCCGGGCCGAGCCAGGTCCAGGGCGAAGCCGTCGAGTCCGTAGTGCACGGTTCGACGTGGCCGGAACTGCCAGGTGCCGTCGTGCAGCGGAGCCTTCACCAGGCGAGCCACGAGCCGTTCCCCGCCGCGCCAGGCGACCTCGTCCTCCGAAGCGTCGGCGACGAGTTCCCGCGCCAGGGTCGGAGCCGGCGACTCGTCGGCCGGATCGAGGTCGACCAGCGTGAGCCGCAGCTCGGCGTGCTCGTAGCCGGCGACGCGGCCGATGCCGCGCAGGGCCGCCTGCGAGAGGTTGATGTCCTCGTCGGTGGTGACCGCCTGCCCGCCCTGGGTGACGATCCACAGCCGCGCCTCGCCGGCCTCGCGGATCACGTCGATCAGGTCGACGACCTGCTCCATGCCGTCGGCATTCGACGGCAGCACAACAACTCCCGTCACGGCGTCGCCCTCGGCGGGCAGCAGCGTGGACAGTTCGGCGGCCAGCGGACCGTCGCCGATGATCCGCCAGCTGCCCGTCACGGATGTCTCCGGCAAGGGAGCGGGCTGCCAGGTGATCTCGTGGAACAACGGGTCCAGCCGGCGCGGCCCGAGTTCACGCTCCGGCGACACCAGCTTGATGTCGTGCGCCTCCACCAACACCGCGCCGTCGGCGTCCAGCAGCCGAATCCAGCCCAGCGCCGACGATCCGTCGCTGTCGTCGAGCACGGCCTGGCCCTCGCACCACACGCCGCGAGCCGGGTCGCCGAACACCCGCAGCGTCGCGACGCCGGCCGGCAGCAGCCGTGGCGCGCCGGCCGGGCGGCCCTTGATCCGCGCGGCACCGAGCGCCTGCAGACACGTATCGAAAAGCACCGGATGGAACCGGAAGCCGCGGGCGCTGGCCCGGGCGGCGGCCGGCACCTTCACCTTGCCCAGCACCGTTCCGCCGTCCACGTCCTCGACACGCAGCTCGGTCAGGCCGGCGAACGCGGGCCCGTGGAAGTAGCCGTCGGCCCGCAGTCCGGCGTAGAACTCCGGCAGCTCCTCGACAACCGTGTGCGCCGCGACAAGTTCGGAGAGAACCGCCGGGGCCATCGGCGTCCGCGACTCCAGCCGGCGCACCTCACCCGTGGCGTGCGTGACCCAGTTCAGCCCGTCCTCGGTGCTGGTCAGCACCGCCACGGACGCCCGGTCCGGGGCCAACGACGTGAGCACGGTGGACACTTCGACGTGCTCACCCAGCGGCAGCAGCCGGTCGAACCGCAGGTCCGTCACGTCGACGAGTTCCGCCGACACGCCGAAGAACTCGGAGCCGGCGGCCAGCACCATCTCGCTGAAGCCCGCGCCCGGCAACACGATCGCGTCGTCCACGCGGTGATCGGCCAGCCACGGCAGCGTCGCCGTGCCCAGATCCGCCTGCCACACATGGCGTCCGTCGCCTTCCGGCAGCTTGACGTGCACACCGAGCAGCGGATGGGTGTCGGAGGAACCGGCCACCTGCAGGTCCGGGTGCGGCAGCGGCAGGTCGATCCAGTGCCGCTTGCGGTCCCAGGTCAACGTCGGCACGTCCACCAGCCGGCCCTGGCTGTACGCACGGGACCAGTCGATCGGCGTGCCGGCGCAGTACAGGGCGCCGAGCTGGATGCCGAAGAACTCCGACGGGTCGCAGTCGCGCTTCATGGTCGGCAGCACAACGGCTTCCGGCAGCGTCTCGCTCATCGGATAGGTCGTCACGGGATGCGGCGACACCTCGATGAACACGCCGTAGCCGTCCTCGCCGGCGGCCTGCACGGCGTTGGCGAAGCGCACCTGCTGACGCAGGTTCGCGGCCCAGTACCGGGCGTCGAAGGTGAACGGCTGCCGGGCGTCCTCCAGCACCGTCGAGTAGACGGGAACGGTGGTGGGCAACGGCTTCAGGCCGGCGAGCCCGCTGACGATCTCGTCCAGCAGCGGGTCCATGTGCGTGGAGTGGGCGGCGATGTCCACGGCGACGAGCCGGGCCATCTGCCCCTGCTCCTGCCACGTCTCGACCAGCCGCTCCACGTCGGCGGTGTCACCGGAGACCACCGTGGACCGTGGCGAGGACTGCACGGCGACGGTGACCGTGGTGCCGCTGAGGTCCAACTCCTCGGCCGGCAGATCGACGGAAGCCATCGTGCCCAGGCCGGAGGCCCGCTTCATCAGCGCGGAGCGGCGGCAGATCACCAGCACGCCGTCGGCCAGCGACAATCCGCCGGCCACGACCGCGGCGGCGGTCTCCCCCATCGAATGCCCGATCACGGCCGCCGGTTCCACGCCCGCGGACCGCCAGAGCCGGGCCAACCCGACCTGCATGGCGAACAGCGTCGGCTGGATCTTGTCGATCTCGGCGGACATCTCCGGCGCGCACATCACCTCCGTCACCGAGAAGCCGGCCTCGGCCATGACCAGCGGCTCGATCTCGGCGATAGCGGCGGCGAACTCGGGCTCCTCGGCCAGCAGCCGGCGGCCCATGCCGTGCCACTGCGAGCCCTGGCCGGAGAACACCCAGACGCTGCCCTTGGCGGCGGCGGTCTTGGCGGTGGTGCAGGTGACCTGCGGCTGCGGCTCGCCGTCGGCGAAGCCCTCCAGGCAGGCGGCCAGCTCGTCGACGGACCGGGCCGTCACGGCGAGCCGGGCGAGGTTGTGGGAGCGGCGGGCGGCGAGGGTGTGCGCGACGTCGGTGAGTGAGACATCGTTGTCGCGCAACCATTCCGCGAGGCGGCTGGCGGCGGTGCCGAGCACCTCGAAGGAGGCGGCGGACACCGGGATCATGGTCGGTCGGCCCGTCTCGGGTGTTCGCCGGGATGTTCGGTGTGGCGCCTGCTCCACCAGGACGTGCGAATTCGTGCCGCCGACACCGAAGGACGAGACGGCGGCCAGCCGCGGGGCGTCGTGCACCGGCCACGGCGTGACCTCGGTCGGCACGAAGAACCTGGTGTCCTCGGGGTGGATCTGCGGGTTCCAGCCGGTGAAGTTCAGCGTCGGTGGGATGATGCCGTGCCGCAGGCTGAGCACGGTCTTGATCAGCCCGGACACGCCGGCCGCGGCCTCGGTGTGGCCGAGGTTGGACTTCACGCCGCCGAGCGCGCAGCGGTCCCGGCCGGTGCCGTAGACCGTGCGCATCGAGTCGAACTCGATCGGGTCGCCGACGGGCGTGCCGGCGCCGTGCGTCTCGATCAGGCCGAGCAGACCCGGGTCCACACCGGACCTCTCGACCGCCTCGAAGAACAGGGACCGCTGCGCGTCGGCGGACGGCGCGGTCAGGCCCTGCGAGCGGCCGTCCTGGTTGACGGCGGTCGCGCGGATCACCGCCAGCACGTCGTCGCCGTCGGCCTCCGCGTCGGCCAGCCGCTTGAGCACGACCATGCCGGCGCCCTCGCCGCGCACGAAGCCGTCCGCGCCCGCGTCGAACGGGTGGCAGCGGCCGGTCGGCGACAGCATGCCCCACTTCGAGTAGCTGATCGGCGTCTCGGGATTGATCATCAGGTTGATGCCGGAGGCCAGCGCCAGGTCGGACTCGTCGGTGGCCAGGCTCTGGCAGGCCAGGTGCAGCGCCACCAGCGACGAGGAGCAGGCGGTGTCCACCGCGACGCTGGGGCCGTTCAGCCCGAGCAGGTAGGAGATGCGGCCGACGGCGGTGGAGTGGCCGTTGCCCGTCATCATGTACGCGTCGATGTCCTCGTACCGGCCGGCCAGCCGGCCGATGTACTCGGAGTGGCACATACCGGCGAACACGCCGGTCCGCGTGCCGGCGAGGTCGCGCGGCGGCAGCCCCGCCCGCTCCAGTGCCTCCCAGGCCAGCTCGATCATCAGCCGGTGCTGCGGGTCCATGGTCGTGGCCTCGCGCGGCGAGATGCCGAAGAAGGCGGCGTCGAAGCCGGTGATGTCGTCGAAGTAGCCGGCCCAGCGCGAAGTGCAGCGGCCGGGCACGTCGACGTCCGGATCGTAGAAGGCGTCCACGTCCCAGCGACCGTGCGGGCCTTCTCGGATGACGTCGCGGCCCTGCACGAGCAGTTGCCAGAAACGCTCCGGTGAATCGACCCCACCGGGATACCTACAGGACATACCGATGACGGCAATCGGTTCACGCGCGAGCTGCACCACGCCGGTCACTCCCTCGCAGGAATTGGCACGACCGGCCGTGGCGAAAAATGCGAATCCAATTCGGACGGCCATGCGAGTCCGTTCATCGCAGCATGAGCCGATGTTGACCGAGCAACAACCGCAACTTGCCAAGATCACCCGACAGTGGGCCGGTCAGCGCAGGTCAACTTGCGGGAAACCGGTCCCGGACGGACAGTGATGAGGTGTCCTCACAGAACTCCACGCTCTATGTGGCCGACGTGCGCAAGGCGTTCGGCCGCAGGCAGGTGCTCGACCGCGTGGACTTCACACTGGAGCGTGGCGAGCTGGCCGGAATCGTCGGCGAAAACGGCGCCGGCAAGACCACGCTGTTGCGAATTCTGGCCGGAGAACTGAAACCGGACCACGGATGGGTCATACCACGAGGTAGGCTCGGTTACTGCCCGCAACGAACCGTGTTGAACGACTCGCTGACCGTCGCCCAGCACCTGCGCTACTTCCAGCGCGCCTATCAGCTCGAGGACCTGCACCGGGCGCACGAGCTGGTGGAACGGCTGAACTTCACCCAGTACCGGGCCAGCCGGGTCAAGTCGCTGTCCGGCGGCACCCGGCAGAAGCTGAACCTGGTCATCGCGCTCATGCACGACCCGGCGGTGGTGCTGCTGGACGAGCCGTACCAGGGCTTCGACTGGGAGACCTACCTGCACTTCTGGGAACTGGCCGGGGAACTGCGCGACACCGGCCGCTCGCTGCTGGTGATCTCCCACCTCAGCCACGACATCGACCGCCTGGACACCGGCTACCGGCTGGCCAACGGGGTTGTCACGCCCATGCCCGTGGAGGCGCACGCCGGATGAGCATCGGCCGGAGGTTCTACCGCACGGCGACCGGGTTCGAACTCATCGAGCACGCCCGCAACCGGCTGGCGATCGTCCTGGTCGCCGTGTTCGTGCCGGTCTGGATCACGCTGATCGACCTGATGATGTCGGAGAGCCCGCTGCCGTTCCGGTACCGGGACACGGGCGAGGAACTGCACGTCAACGGGCAGCACCTGACCTTCATCTCCGGCGGGCTCAACGCCGTCACGCTGATCGTGGGCTTCCTCATGTTCAGCGTGACCTACCGTTCGGGCCCGTTCGACCGGCGGCTGGTGGCGGCCGGCTATCCCCGGCCGCATCTGCTCGCGGCCAAGGTGACCGCGCTGACGGCCAGTTCGGTCGTGGTCGCGGCGTACACGACGGCGATGGTGTGGGTGTTCTGGCATCCCGAGCAGCTGTGGCTGTTCGCACTGGGCATGTTCACCGCGGCGGTCACGTACGGCGGCATCGGCATCGTGCTCGGCGTGCTGCTGCGCGGCGAGCTGGAGGGCATGTTCGCCATCATCATGATCAGCCTGATCGACGTCGGGCTGGAGTCGCCGGTGGTCAACGCCGGGTCGGACAACGACCTCGTGCGCTTCCTGCCGATGTACGGCTCGATGCAGGCCGGCGTCGGCGCCGGCTTCACCCGGTCCGTGCCGTGGGAGCAGCTGGCGGCGGTGCCGGTGTGGTGGGCGGCGTGCGCGGTCGTCGGCCTGATCGCGTTCCACGTGCGGACCCGCGTCTACACCCGATCGGGTCGCCCCGTGACGGCGGCCATGGTGGCGGCCACGCCGATCCCCCGTCCGGCCGCGCCGGGCGAGGCCGTGCACGTCACCGTGCGGGTGTGCGGGCCGACGTGCGTGGCCACCGACCACATGCCGCTGTACCAGGGGTTGGCGGTGCTCGCCGCGCTGTCGGCCGAGCAGGCGGCGGATCGCGCCGACCAGAACGTGTACCCGCTCAGCATCAAGCGCGGCTGAGCGGGCTACCGCCGGGAGTGGTGGCGCTCCCGGCACCGAAACGGGCAGGTTCTCCTCGCACCCGGGAAGCGAGGAGGACCTGCCCGTTTCTTACATTCGGTGTGTCTGAGAGCGTGACTCGCCGGGGTTAAGCGAGGATCACTCGGCCCAGCTCGGCGGGGGTGGCCAGGAGCTCGTGGTGCGGGAGCACGCGGACGGTGTAGCCGACGGAGCCGACGTGCGGCAGGGCCAGCTCCGCCTGGTAGGCGCCGTCCATGCCGGGCGTCATGGTCGCCGTGACCACCTCGGAGAGTTCACCCGAATCGGCGACACGGCCGATGACCGCCTGCACCTCGACGTCCGACGGCGACAGGCCGTTCAGGTCGACCCTGGCCCGGACCGTCACCGGCTGGCCGACCACCGGGGCGTGCGCGCCGTTGACCGACAGGTCCGTGTACGTCACCTGCACGCGGTTCCACGCGGAGCGGATCCGTGCCTTGTAGACGGCCAGCTCCTTGGCCCCCTGGAACGAGTTGGCGCGCACCGCCGTCGCGGAGGAGCCGGCCGGCGCGTAGTACGTCTCCACGTACTCCCGGACCATGCGCTCCGCCTGCAGCTGCGGGCCCATCTCGGTGAGCGTGTGCCGGACCAGCGACATCCAGCGGGTCGGCACGCCGGCCTCGCCGCGGTCGTAGAACAGCGGCGCGACCTGGGCCTGGAGCAGCTCGTACAGCGCCGCCGCCTCCAGGTCGTCGCGGCGGTTCGGGTCGGGCACGCCGTCCGCGGTCGGGATCGCCCAGCCGTTCTTGCCGTCGTAGAACTCGTCCCACCAGCCGTCGCGGATGGACAGGTTCAGGCCGCCGTTGAGGGCCGCCTTCATGCCCGAGGTGCCGCACGCCTCCAGCGGCCGCATCGGGTTGTTCAGCCACACGTCGCAGCCCCAGTACAGGTAGCGGGCCATCGACATGTCGTAGTCCGGCAGGAAGACGATGCGGTGCCGCACGCCGGCGTCGTCGGCGAACTTGACGATCTGCTGGATCAGCGCCTTGCCGCCGTCGTCGGCCGGGTGCGACTTGCCGGCCACCACCAGCTGCACCGGGCGCTCCGGGTGCAGCAGCAGGGCGCGCAGCCGCTCCGGGTCGCGCAGCATCAGCGTGAGCCGCTTGTACGTGGGCACGCGACGGGCGAAGCCGACCGTCAGCACGTCCGGGTCGAACACCGAGTCCGTCCAACCAAGCTCCAGCGCCGACGCGCCGCGCTGCAGCCAGGAGGCGCGCACCCGGCGGCGGACCTCGTCGACCAGCTTGCCGCGCAGGCCGCAGCGCAGCTCCCAGAGCACGGAGTCGGTCAGCTGCTCCGGCTCCAGCTTGGTCATCTCCGGCGCCGCCCAGGTGTGGCCGTGCACGCCGTTGGTGACGGAGCCGATCGGCACCTCGTCGGCGTCGAAGCCCTGCCAGAGGCCGCCGAACATGCCCCGGCTGACCTCGCCGTGCAGCTTCGAGACGCCGTTGGCGCGCTGGGCCAGCCGCAGGCCCATGTGGGCCATGTTGAACAGGCCCGGGTTCTCCTCCGCGCCCAGCGCCAGCACCCGCTCGATCGGCACGCCCGGCAGCAGCCGGTCACCGCCGAAGTAGTGCTGGACCAGGTCGACCGGGAAGCGGTCGATACCGGCCGGGACCGGGGTGTGCGTGGTGAACACCGTGCCCGCGCGGATGGCGGCCAGCGCCTGGTCGAACTCCAGGCCCTGGTCCGTCACCAGCTCGCGGATGCGCTCCAGGCCCAGGAAGCCCGCGTGGCCCTCGTTGGTGTGGAACACCTCCGGCTGCGGCGTGCCCGTCAGCTCGCAGTAGACGCGGACCGCCCGGACGCCGCCGATGCCGGCCAGGATCTCCTGGCGGATCCGGTGGTCCTGGTCGCCGCCGTAGAGCCGGTCCGTGACGCCGCGCAGGTCGTCGTCGTTCTCGTCGACGTTCGAGTCGAGCAGCAGCAGCGGCACCCGGCCCACCTGGGCGCGCCAGATCCTGGCGTGCAGCGTGCGGTCGCCCGGCACGCTCACGTGCACCTGGACCGGCGTGCCCGCCGCGTCGGTGAGGAGTTCGAGCGGGAGGCCGCGGGGGTCGAGGACCGGGTAGTGCTCCTCCTGCCAGCCGTCCAGCGACAGCGACTGGCGGAAGTAGCCCGAGCGGTAGAGCAGGCCCACCCCGATCAGCGGCACGCCCAGATCGGACGCCGCCTTCAGGTGGTCGCCGGCCAGCACGCCCAGGCCGCCCGAGTAGTTCGGCAGCGCCTCGGTGACGCCGAACTCCATCGAGAAGTACCCGATCGTCGCCGGCAGCTCCGTCTGTTCGCCGCGGGTCTGGTACCAGCGCGGAGCGGTGAGGTAGTGGTCCAGGTCGTCGGCCACGGCCCGGACCCGGGCCAGGAAGGCCTCGTCCGCCGCCAGCCGCTCCAGGTGCGCCGCCGGGAGGTCGCGCAGCAGCGCCAGCGGGTCGTTGCCCGCGCGCTGCCAGGCCTGCGGGTCGACCGCGGCGAACAGCTCCTGCGTCGGCGGGTGCCACGTCCAACGCAGGTTGGTCGCCAGCCGGCCGAGCGCGGCGAGCGGCTCGGGCAGACTGGCGCGGACGGTGAACCGGCGGAGTGCTCTCACGGGGGGCGACCTTATAACCGCCCCCCGCCGCCCCTGCAACTTTCACAGAGATCTTGCAAAACTTTGCAGCCCCGGGGTGGCGGGAAGCCCCCCACGTGAGTGGCTCATTTCGCCCCCAGCCCCACCTGAGCCACTCACGTGCGACGGGCGGGGGCACGTGAGTGGCTCAGGTGGCGGCCAAGCGAAAATGAGCCACTCAGGTGGAGTCCCCCCGGCGGCTAGCTCACATGCAGTGCCAGGTGACGGGGAGGTCGGAGGGGCCGCCGCCCCAGGTGCGGCCGTACTCCGAGCCGGCGGCGGTGTGGTCGTCGGGGCCGACGACGACGACGCCGGCGGTGATCGAGTTGGTGGGCAGGGTGGCGATGACCGTGCCGGCCTTCCACAGGACGGTGCTGTACTTCTGGGCCGCCGTGTCATAGGCCTGGCCGCCGACGGTGCCGGTGGCGCCGATGGCCTCGGCCTTGGTACCGCCGGCGATCTTGCTGCTCAGGGTGCCGTCGACCTTCCACAGGGCGGCCTGGGCCTCGTCGTAGGAGCCGGCGACGAGGCCGCCACGGATGGCGAAGGTGGTGTGCCAGGTCTGGGAGTCGACGCCGGCCAGGACGTGGCGGGCGCCGGAGGCGTCCCAGACGACGCCGCTGAGCTCGTTGTCGGCGGCCGGCAGGGCGATGTCGGCGAGCACCCGGCCCTGGTCGTCGATGCCGTGCACGAGGTCCAGCCGGGACGAGGACTGGGACAGCACCTTGTGCCCGCCGGCGTGCCAGACGACGACGTGGGAGCTGCCGCCGAAGTCGGCGGTGCCGGCGATGTCGCCGGCGGTGTTGATCGCGTCGGCGGTGGTGTTGATCCAACTCGAATCGACGGGCAGCGGGGTGGCGGCGCCGGTGGTCGACGAGAACGTGGCGGCGTGGCTGTGGCCGTCGGCGTCGATGGTGAAGCCGACGACGGTGCCGGCGTTGTTGATGCCGCTGAACTGGGTGCCCGGGTCGGCGGCGGACGCGACGAGCTTGCCGCCGGACCACACGGCGCCGTACTTCGGGCCGCTGCCGGCGAAGATCGGGTTCGGCTTGTACGTGTTACCAACGAGTACGCCGCCGTCGTTGCCGCCCGTGACGTCACCGGCGGTGCGGTCACCCGTGGTGGGTAACGCGGTTCTCGTCCAGACACAGACCGCAGCCGACGCGCTCGGCGCGGCGGCCACCGTGAACGATGTGACGAGAAGTGTGGCCGCGAGCAAACGACCTGCCCCAGTGAACATGAAGAATTCTCCCAGCGGTGGCTGATGATCCGCCCGGACGCTAGCCTTCGCACATCGGGTCACGGTCGGAGTCACGATCAACAGTCACGGACGATCACCCGGTGGTTTGGAACCAGGCCGGCCAAGGCACACTATGGGCGCGGGCGGCGGCGACCTAGGGGCGTGGGCGATGAGTGGACGTTTGGGCATCGACGACATCACCCCGGTGGTCAGTGGCGGCCGATATGCGTCGAAAGCCGTTGTGGGAGAACACATCCCGATCGGCGCGACGGTGTGGCGCGAGGGCCACGACGCGGTCGCGGCGACCGTGACCTGGAAGGGCCCGAAGGACAAGGTGGCCCGCCAGACCCGCATGGTCGAGCACGGCACGGGCCTGGACCGCTTCGTGGCGACGATCGTCCCGGACGCCGAGGGCGCGTGGACGTTCCGCATCGACGCCTGGAGCGACCCGTGGGCGACCTGGCGCTCGGCGGTGGAGAAGAAACTGGCGGCAGGCCAGGGTTCCGCGGAGCTGGCCAACGACCTGGAACTCGGCGCGCGGCTGGTGGAGCGGGTGGGCAAGCGCCCGGATCGCCGCAACGACAAGGACTTGCTGCTCGCGGTGGCCGCCGGGTTGCGCGACGGTGAACGGCCGCTGCCGGACCGGGTCGGCGCCGCGCTCTCCGACCACGTCGACAGGATCATGCGCGAGTACCCGGTCCGAGAGCTGCTCACACGTGGCAAAGTCCACAAGATCTGGGTGGACCGCACGCGGGCGCTCTACGGCTCCTGGTACGAGTTCTTCCCCCGCTCCACCGGCGGCTGGGACGAAACGGGCAAGCCGGTGCACGGCACGTTCGTCACGGCCACCCGCGAGCTGGACCGGGTCGCGGAGATGGGCTTCGACGTGGTCTACCTGCCGCCGATCCACCCGATCGGCCGGGTCAACCGCAAGGGCCCCAACAACACCCTGAACGCCGGCCCGGACGACGTCGGCTCGCCGTGGGCGATCGGCTCCCGCGACGGCGGCCACGACGCGGTCGCCCCGGAGCTGGGCACGCTGGCCGACTTCAAGGGCTTCCTGCACCGCGCCGACGAGCTGGGCCTGGAAGTCGCGCTGGACTTCGCGTTGCAGTGCGCGCCGGACCACCCGTGGGTCGAGGAGCACCCCGAGTGGTTCACGACGCTGCCGGACGGCACGATCGCGTACGCCGAGAACCCGCCGAAGAAGTACCAGGACATCTACCCGCTCAACTTCGACAACGAGCCGCGGAGCCTGTACGCCGAGATCAACCGGGTGATCACGCACTGGATCGAGCAGGGCGTGCGGATCTTCCGAGTGGACAACCCGCACACCAAGCCGCCGGACTTCTGGCACTGGCTGATCTGGGAGGTCAAGCGGCGCTATCCGGACGTGCTGTTCCTGGCCGAGGCGTTCACCCGCCCGGCCCGGCAGTACGGCCTGGCCAAGCTCGGCTTCACCCAGTCCTACACCTACTTCACCTGGCGCACCGGCAAGCAGGAGCTGATCGACTTCATGGTCGACTGGCTCAACCACGCCGACGAGGGCCGGCCCAACCTGTTCGTCAACACACCGGACATCCTGCACGAGTCGCTGCAGCACGGCGGCCCGGCGATGTTCGCCACCCGGGCCGCGCTGGCCGCGACCCTGTCCCCGACCTGGGGCGTCTACTCCGGCTACGAGCTGTACGAGCACGAGCCGGTGCGCCAGGGCTCCGAGGAGTACCTGGACTCCGAGAAGTACCAGCTGCGGCCCCGTGACTACCACACCGCGCTGCTGGAGGGCCGGTCGCTGCAGCCGTGGCTGACCAAGCTGAACCAGCTGCGCAAGGCGCACCCGGCGCTGCAGCAGCTGCGCACCCTGTTCTTCCACCACGTCGACAACGACGCGCTGATCGCGTACAGCAAGACGGACCCGACCACCGGCGACACGGTGGTAGTGGTGGTGACCCTCGACCCGAACAACGCCCAACAGGGCACGCTCTGGTTGGATCTTCCCGAGCTGGGATTCGACTGGCACGAGCGGTTCACCGCTCACGACGAGGTCACGGGCGACACCTGGGACTGGGGTCAGGCCAACTTCGTCCGGCTCGAACCCTGGCGTGCCGTCGCGCACGTCATCAGTATTTCTCGCAAGTAAACCTGATCAGCACGAATAGCGCGGCTCCGCCCCGGGTAGTCACCGGGGGCGGGGCTAGCCGACCATGGACGAGGGGTGGTGGCGACGATGCCCGACGCTCCCCACAGCGTTGGACTTTCGGGGGGAACCGACATCCCGGGGAACGAGTTCACCGAGGACGGCCACCTCGTTGAGGTGAGTGCGGACGACTTCGGCACGGCAAGACAGGCTCCGCGGGAGCCCGAGTGGTACAAGAGCGCCGTCTTCTACGAGGTGCTGGTGCGCGCCTTCGCCGACTCCAACGGCGACGGCACCGGCGACCTGCGCGGGCTCGCGGAGAAGCTGGACTACCTGGAATGGCTGGGCGTCGACTGCCTGTGGCTGCCGCCGTTCTACGCGTCCCCGCTGCGTGACGGCGGCTACGACATCAGCGACTTCCGGCAGGTGCTGCCCGAGTTCGGCACCGTCGACGACTTCGTGTACCTGCTCGACCAGGCCCACCGCCGGGGCATCCGGGTGATCACCGACCTGGTGCTCAACCACACCTCGGACGCGCACGCGTGGTTCCAGGCCTCGCGCACCGACCCGCAGGGCCCGTACGGCGACTTCTACGTGTGGAGCGACGACGACTCCCGCTACTCCGACGCGCGCATCATCTTCGTCGACACCGAGTCGTCCAACTGGACCTTCGACCCGGTGCGCGGGCAGTTCTACTGGCACCGCTTCTTCAGCCACCAGCCGGACCTCAACTACGAGAACCCCGAGGTCCAGGAGGCGATGATCGACGTGCTGAGGTTCTGGCTGGACCTCGGCATCGACGGCTTCCGGCTGGACGCGGTGCCCTACCTCTTCGAGGAGGAGGGCACCAACTGCGAGAACCTGCCGCGCACGCACGACTTCCTCAAGCGCTGCCGCAAGGTGGTGGACGTGGAGTACCCGGGCCGGGTGCTGCTGGCCGAGGCCAACCAGTGGCCGGCCGACGTGGTGGAGTACTTCGGCGACGCCGACGCCGGCGGCGACGAGTGCCACATGGCGTTCCACTTCCCGCTGATGCCGCGGCTGTTCATGGCGGTGCGCCGCGAGTCCCGGTTCCCGATCTCGGAGATCCTCGCCCAGACGCCGGAGATCCCGTCCGGCTGCCAGTGGGGCATCTTCCTGCGCAACCACGACGAGTTGACGTTGGAGATGGTCACCGACGAGGAACGCGACTACATGTACGCGGAGTACGCCAAGGACCCGCGGATGAAGGCCAACATCGGCATCCGCCGGCGGCTGGCCCCGCTGCTGGAGAACGACCGCAACCAGCAGGAGCTGTTCACCGCGATGCTGCTGTCGCTGCCGGGCTCGCCGGTGCTGTACTACGGTGACGAGATCGGCATGGGCGACAACATCTGGCTGGGCGACCGGGACGCCGTCCGCACGCCCATGCAGTGGACGCCGGACCGCAACGCCGGCTTCTCCCGCTGCGACCCGAACCGGATCTACCTGCCGGTGATCGCCGACGCCACCTACGGCTACCAGGGCATCAACGTCGAGGCGCAGATCAACAACTCCTCGTCGCTGCTGAACTGGACGCGCCGCATGCTGGAGGTGCGCACCGCGCACAAGGCCTTCGGCTTCGGCACGTTCACCGAGCTGGGCTCGTCCAACCCGAGCATGCTGGCCTATCTGCGGCGGTGGAACGACGACGTGCTGCTGTGCGTGAACAACCTGTCCCGGTTCCCGCAGCCGGTCGAGCTGGACCTGTCCGAGTACCGGGGCAGGGTGCCGGTGGAGCTGACCGGCGGCGTGCGGTTCCCGCGGATCGGCGAGCTGTCGTACCTGCTGACGCTGCCGGGACACGGTTTCTACTGGTTTCAACTGGTCCCCGAGACCGAGGGCGGGGAGGCTCCGTGACCGAACTGACCCCATTGTCCGACGCCCTGCTGCGCTGGCTGCCCGAGCAGCGCTGGTTCGGCGGCAAGAACCGAGATCTGTCCGAGGTGTCCACCCGCGACGCGGTGACGCTGCTGGACGGCGACCCGAAGCTGGTGCACGCGGTGCTGCGCACCCCCGACGGGGAGTACCAGCTGCTGGTGGGCCGGCGCCGGGAGTTGCCAGAGCACCTCGCGCACGCGAGGATCGGCGAGGTGGACGGGTTCGTCTACTACGAGGCTGTGCACGACACCGAGCTGATGCGCCGGTTGCTGGAGCTGATCGCCGAGGACACCTGGGTGGGCGGCATCCACTTCGCCCCCGAGCCCGGTGCCCAGATCGTGCCCAGCCAGCGGGCCCGGCCGGTCGGCGCCGAGCAGTCCAACACCTCGGTGATCTACGGCCAGGACTACATCCTCAAGCTGTTCCGCCGGGTGGTCGTCGGCCCGAACCCCGACCTGCAGCTGCACCGGGCGCTGCAGTCGGTGGGCTGCAAGCACATCGCCCGGCCGCTGGGCGCGATCACCGACGAGTTCGTGGTGCTGGGCATCCTGCAGGAGTTCCTGTCCGGGGCGGCCGAGGGCTGGGCGATGGCCACCGCGTCGGTGCGGGACCTGATGGCCGAGGCCGACCTGCACGCCGCCGAGGTCGGCGGCGACTTCGCGGGCGAGTCGTTCCGGCTGGGCCAGTCCGTGGCCGAGGTGCACGCCGACCTGCGGCGGGCGCTGGGCGGCGGGCAGGAGGGGCCGGAGCGGCTCTACGAGGCGGTGCAGGCGATGCACCGCCGGCTGGACACCGTGCTCGCCGACGTGCCGGAGCTGGCGCGGTACGAGCCGGCGTTACGGGCCGTGTTCGAGGAGGCCCGCAACGGGCCGTCCGTGGTGGACGTGCAGTTCATCCACGGCGACCTGCACCTGGGCCAGGTGCTGCGCACCGCGACCGGGTGGAAGCTGATCGACTTCGAGGGCGAGCCGGCGGCGCCGCTGGCCGAGCGCAACGCGTTGCGCTCGCCGCTGCGGGACGTGGCCGGCATGCTCCGGTCGTTCGACTACGCCGCGCAGCAGCTGCTGGTCGGGAACCCGGCCGACCACCAGCTGGAGGTGCGGGCGCGGGAGTGGACCGCACGCAACCGGGACGCGTTCTGCGACGGCTACGCGGAGGTCGGCGCCGACCCCCGCGAGCAGGGGCCGCTGCTGCGCGCGCTGGAACTGGACAAAGCCGTGTACGAGGTGGCGTACGAGCACGGGAACCGGCCGGACTGGCTGACCGTGCCGCTGGCGTCCATCGCGAGGATCACCGCCGGAGAGGACTGAGAAGCCGTGACGAGCATCGCACCGGCCAAGGACGAGGTGGACCGGCTGCTCGGGGGTGCGCACCACGATCCGCACTCCGTGCTGGGGGCGCATTCGCACCCGGGCGGCACCGTGGTGCGGGCGCTGCGCATCGGCGCCCGCTCGGTGTCGGTGCTCGTCGGCGACAAGCGCTTCGAGCTGGATCCGGTCGAGGGCGGCCTGTTCGCCGGCCTGGTGCCGGAGCCGCCGAGCGACTACCGGTACGAGGTCGACTACGGCGACGGCAACGTCGTGATCGCCGACGACCCGTACCGGTGGCTGCCCACGATCGGCGAGCTGGACCTGCACCTGATCGGCGAGGGCCGGCACGAGCGGCTGTGGGAGGTGCTGGGCGCTCATCATCACCGCTACGACACCCCCGGCGGACCGGTGGAGGGCACGTCGTTCGCGGTGTGGGCGCCGACCGCGCAGGGCGTGCGGGTGTGCGGCGACTTCGACGGCTGGGACGGCCGTGGCACGCCGATGCGCTCGCTGGGTTCCTCCGGCGTGTGGGAGGTGTTCCTGCCCGAGGTCCCCGTCGGCACCAAGTACAAGTTCCGGCTGCTGGGCAAGGACGGGGCGTGGCACGAGAAGGCCGACCCGCTGGCGTTCGCCACCGAGGTGCCGCCGGCCACCGCGTCGGTCGTGTACAAGTCGGCGTACCAGTGGAACGACGACGACTGGCTGGCCGAGCGTGAGGCCAGCGAGTGGTCGAAGCGGCCGGTCAGCGCCTACGAGGTGCACCTCGGCTCGTGGCGGCAGGGCCTGAACTACCGGGAGCTGGCCGAGCAGCTGGCCGACTACGTGCTGGAGACCGGCTTCACCCACGTCGAGCTGCTGCCGGTGGCCGGGCACCCGTTCGCCGGGTCGTGGGGCTACCAGGTCACGTCGTACTACGCGCCGACGCCGCGGTTCGGCTCCCCCGACGAGTTCCGGTTCTTCGTCGACCACCTGCACCAGCGGGGCATCGGCGTGATCGTGGACTGGGTGCCGGCGCACTTCCCTCGGGACGAGTGGGCGCTCGGCCGGTTCGACGGCAGCCCGCTGTACGAGCACGCCGACCCCCGCCGCGGCGAGCAGCCCGACTGGGGCACGTTCGTGTTCGACTTCGGGCGCAACGAGGTGCGCAACTTCCTCGTGGCCAACGCGCTGTACTGGATCGAGGAGTTCCACGTCGACGGGCTGCGGGTCGACGCCGTGGCCTCGATGCTGTACCTGGACTACTCGCGGCCCGAGGGGCAGTGGCTGCCCAACGTGCACGGCGGCCGGGAGAACCTGGATGCCGTGCAGTTCCTGCAGGAGCTCAACGCCACCGTGTACCGGCGGCACCCGGGGATCATGATGATCGCCGAGGAGTCCACCGCGTGGCCGGGCGTGACGCGACCGACGCACTTGGGCGGGCTGGGCTTCGGTTTCAAGTGGAACATGGGCTGGATGCACGACACGCTCCGGTACCTGTCGCACGACCCGATACACCGGTCCTACCACCACAACGAGATGACCTTCTCGCTGATGTACGCGTGGAGCGAGAACTTCGTGCTGCCGCTGTCGCACGACGAGGTGGTGCACGGCAAGGGGTCGCTGTGGGGCCGGATGCCCGGCGACGCCTGGAACAAGGCGGCCGGGCTGCGCTCGCTGCTGGCGTTCATGTGGGCCCATCCCGGCAAGCAGCTGCTGTTCATGGGCGGCGAGTTCGGCCAGATCGACGAGTGGTCGGAGAAGCGGTCGCTGGACTGGCCGCTGCTGGACGAGCCGCTGCACAACGGCGTCAAGCGTCTGGTCGGCGACCTCAACGCGGCGTACCGGCAGAGCCCCGCTCTGTACACTTTGGACACTTCGCCGGACGGCTTCTCCTGGATCGACGCCAACGACTCCGCCGGCAACGTGCTGTCGTTCCTGCGGCAGGGCGAGGACGGCTCGATGCTGGCCTGCGTGGCCAACTTCTCCGGCGGGCCGCACCGGGACTACCGGATCGGCCTGCCGTCCACCGGAGTGTGGCGTGAGGTCGTCAACACCGACGCCGAGGTCTACGGCGGCTCCGGCTGGGGCAACCAGGGCGAGATCGTCGCCGGGGCCAAGCCCTGGCACGGGCGGCCGGCCTCGGCGGTGGTGCAGCTGCCGCCGGCCGGCGTGATCTGGCTGGCCCCGGAGGCTTAGTCCACGACGAACGGCCCGAACCTGGCTCCTGGGACCGGGTTCGGGCCGTTCGTGTGTTTCGTGAACGGGTTGTGGATCAGCCGACCTTCTGGATCAGCGCGTGGCGGATGAGCTGCTTGCCCTGCTCGTGGATCTGGTTGAAGGCGTCGTTGTTGAGCAGCACGCAGCTGCCCGAGGTGGACGTCACCGGCACGGTGATGGACTTGTTGTTGTCCAGGTTGGTGACCTTCAGCTTGGTGCCGACCGGGAACTGGTTGCTGGAGGCCGCGGCCGTGCCGCTCTCGCCGGACAGCGTCACCGTGGAGCCCTTGCAGACCTGGTTGGCGGCGGTGCCGGCGTCGGCGCCGTTGGTGTCGGTCGGGTCGGCGGTGGCGGTGGGGTCGGCGGTGTCGGTGCCGCCGTTGTCGCAGCCGGCGTTGCCGTTGCCCATGCCGTTGTTGTTGCCGTTACCCATGTTGCCGTTGTTGCCGTGGCCCATGCCGTTGTTGTTGCCGTTGCCCATCCCGTTGTCGGCGCCCATGCCTCCGTTGCCGGAGCCCATGCCGTTGTTGTCACCCATGCCGTTGCCGGACCCCATGCCGTTGTTGTCCGACCCCATGCCGTTGCCCATGCCGTTGTTGCCACCCATGCCCATGCCACCGTTGTTGTCGGTGGTGGTGGTGGTCGTCGTCGGGGGCGCGGCGGTCTCGGTCGGGCAGCCGTTGTTGTTGCCGTTGCCGTTGTCCGAGCACCCGGCGGCCTTGAGCCGCTGCTCGATCTGGTCCACCACGGCCTGGCGGTTGGCGATGCGCGCCGCGGACTGGGCGTCGGGATGTGCCTTCTGCTGCGCGATGAAGTTCAGGTTGTTCTGCAACGCCTTCTGCAGGCCGTTGCAGTTCTCGCCGCTGCCGCCCTTCTTGGCGTCGCCCGCGGTGACGTTGTTGGTGCAGCCGGCGGCCTGGCGGCGCTGCTGGATCTGGTCGACAACCGCCTGGCGGTTGGCGATCCGAGCGGCGGACTGCGCGTCGGGGTTGGCCTTCTGCTGCGCGATGAAGTTCAGGTTGTTCTGCAGCGCCTGGTCGAGGCCCTGGCAGTTCTCGGTCGGGGCGTTGGCCGCGTGGCTGGTCCCCGAGATGATCGCGAATCCACCTCCCAGCACGACGGCGACGCCCAGCGCGGCCGCGGTGCCGAGGACGGCAGCGCGTTTGCGACTGGGACTCATATCGGCAATCCAGGACATTGCGGCGTCTCCTGTCGTCGTTATGGTCTGAACCACGTTCGCAGGGGTACTACCGTCGAAACCGTCGAACGGTTCACCTCAGATCGATTCGCCTTTGGGTAGCATCCGTTCACGTGCATGAGATCGCGGTCTTCAGCGGCAGCGCCCATCCCGACCTCGCGGCCGACATCTGCGCGCACCTCGGTGTTCCACTACGCCCGGTGCGGGTCGAACGGTTCGCCAACGACTGCATCGAGGTTCAGCTGCAGGCCAACTGCCGGGAGCGGGACGTGTTCCTGATCCAGCCGCTGGTGCCGCCGACCCAGGAGAACCTGGTCGAGCTGCTGCTCATGCTGGACGCCGCCCGCGGCGCGTCGGCGGCCCGCACCACGGTGGTGCTGCCGCACTACGCGTACGCGCGCAGCGACAAGAAGGACATGCCCCGCGTCTCCATCGGCGGCCGGCTGGTCGCGGACCTGCTGCTGACCGCCGGCGCGAACCGCGTGCTGACCATGACGCTGCACTCGCCGCAGGTGCACGGCTTCTTCAGCGTGCCGGTGGACCACCTGCACGCGCTGCGCGAGCTGGCGGCCCACTTCCGCGGCACCGACCTGTCCAACGCCGTGGTCGTCTCCCCCGACCTGGGCAACGCCAAGCCGGCGGCCGCGTTCGCCCGGCTGCTGGGCGTGGGCGTCGCGGCCGGCGCCAAACAGCGCTTCGCCGACGACAAGGTCAGCATCAGCTCGATCATCGGCGACGTGGCCGGCAAGGACGTGATCGTGCTGGACGACGAGATCGCCCGCGGCAGCACCGTGGTGGAGCTGATCCAGCGGCTGCACGAACTGGGCGTCGGCTCGATCCGGGTGGCCTGCACGCACGGCCTGTTCGCCGATGGGGCGATCAAGCGCATCGGCGACATGCCGGGCGTGAAGGAGATCGTCTGCACCGACACCGTGCCGATCGCGCCGCAGAAGCGCACCCCGAAGCTGACCGTGCTGTCCATCGCGCCGGCCATGGCCGAGGCGATCCGGCGCATCCACAACGGCGAGTCGGTGAGTGCCCTGTTCGACGCCTAGTTACGGGGGTTAACCGGATATACCGCCCGCCCACCCGTCCGTAGGCTGCGAAACGTGATGGGGAGGCTGCACGCGCTGCTACTGAGACCGCTGGGGGAAGCGCGGACCTGGCGGGCCACCCTGCACCTGCTCGGCGCCATCTTCTGGAGCGTGGCCAACACGCTCGTGCTGCTCGTCGGCCTGGCACTGGTGGTGACACCGGTCCCGGCGCTGCTCATGGCGGCCGAGATCGCCGGTCCGATCCAGGCGAACGGCACCGCGTCCGCCTGGCTCGTGCTGCTGCTGTTGCTGCTGACATTGCCGCTGGGAGTGCTGGCTTTCATCGGCACCACGTACGCGCTGGAGGGCTGCGCCCGGCTGGAGGTCAGCTGGCACCGAGCCGTGCTCGGCGTGGACATCCCGCTGGCGCTGGGACCGCGGGCACGCGGCGGCTCGCTGCTGCCGCTGTTCGGCAAGCTGGTGGTCGATCGCTCATCGTGGCGGCTGATGGCGTACCAGCTGGTCCGGCTGCCGGTGGCCCTGCTGACCGGGGCGCTGACGGTGCTCTGCTGGCTGGGTCCGCCGGTCGCACTGATAGCGGGGGCCTTCTACTTCATCGGCGCCGCGATCGACTCCATGTACCGGCCTTACCTGCATGCGGACCAGGCCTGGGAGAGCGTGCCGGTGCTGCTGCTGGCGCTGCTGACGCCGGCCGTGCCGTACGCCGTGCGCTGGATGCTGAGCTGGCATCTCGGGCTGGCCCGCCGCTACCTTGGCCAGCTGTCGGCCGAGCAGCTCGCCGCCCGGGTGTTCGAGGTGGAGCAGCGCCGCGAGGACGCGATGGCCGCCGCCGAGACCGAGCGGCGGCGCATCGAGCGGGACCTGCACGACGGCGCCCAGCAGCAGCTCGTGGCGTTGGCGATGCTGCTCGGCCGGGCCAAGCGCAAGTACGACACCGACCCCGAGGCCACGCGGGCGCTGCTGGAGGAGGCGCATCACAGCGCCAAGGAGGCCATCGTCGAGTTGCGGGAGCTCACCCGCGGCCTCAGTCCGCCGGTGCTGGCCGACCGGGGCCTGGACGCCGCGCTGTCCGCGCTGTCCGCCCGCTCCGAGGTGCCCGTGTCGATCGACTTCGACGTGGCCGAGCGGCCCGGCCGCACCGCCGAGTCCATCGCCTATTTCATGATCGCCGAGTCGTTGACCAACATCGCCAAGCACGCGCGGGCCTCGCGGGCCTGGGTGATCGTGCGCCGGGCCGGCGGGCTGCTGCGGGTGTCGGTCGGCGACGACGGTGTCGGCGGCGCCGTGCTGGCCGGCGGCTCCGGGCTGGCCGGCCTGGCCGATCGGGCCGCAGGCGTGGACGGCACCCTGACCGTGACCAGCCCGGCCGGTGGGCCGACGACCGTGAGCCTGGAGCTGCCGTGCGAATCGTGATCGCCGAGGACGCCGTGCTGCTGCGGCACGGCCTGACGCTGCTGCTGACCGAGAACGGCCACGAGGTCGTCGACGCCGTGGACGACGCCGAGAAGCTGCTGCGGTCCGTCGCCGACAACCGGCCCGACGTGTGCGTGGTGGACGTGCGGATGCCGCCGACCCACACCGACGAGGGCCTGCGGGCGGCGCTGGTGATCCGGCAGCAGTGGCCGGAGACCGGGGTGCTCGTGCTGTCCCAGTACGTCGAGGAGCGCTACGCCTCCGACCTGATCACCGGGGCGTTGAACGGCGTCGGCTACCTGTTGAAGGACCGGGTCGCCGACGTGGAGGAGTTCCTGTCCGCGCTGGACCGGGTCGGCGCCGGTGGGACCGTGTTCGACCCGGAGGTCGTGTCGCAGATCGTGGCTCGGAGCCGGCGCAGGGACCCGCTGGCGACGCTGACGCCCCGTGAGCGCGAGGCCTTCAGCCTGATGGCCGAGGGGCGGTCCAACACCGGCATCGCCGAGGGGTTGGTGATCACCGAGGGGGCGGTGGAGAAGTACGTGGCCAGCATCTTCAACAAGCTGGGGCTGCCCAAGACCAGCACGGAGCACCGCCGGGTGCTGGCGGTGCTGCGCTACCTGGAGAGCTGAGACCTCAGCAGATCCACCAGCGTCCGGCCGAACGCCGCCGGGTCGTTGACGCCCGGCAGCGGCGCGTAGCCGAAGTGGTTGCCGGGGAAGATCACCATCGGCGCCCCGACCGCGTCGGCCACGGCCTCGGCCGTGCGGAACGGGATCGAGCCCGCGACCTGCTTGCCCGCCGCGAGCACGACCTTGACCTCGCCGTCCCGGATCGCGGCCAGATCCGGCTGCCAGCCGAGGTAGGTGCCCATGTTGGCGTCCACCCGCATGTGCTCGCCAGCGGCCAGCACCATCGACTCGTCCACCGGGCCGAGCACGCCGGTCAGCCGCACGAACCGCACGCCGGAGTCCGGTTTGCCGACAAGGTCGTGGAATGCCTGGAGAAGCTCGTCCGCGTCGGGCAGCAGCGACACCACCGGCGGCTCGTGCGCCACCAGCAGGCCGACCCGCTCCGGATGCCGCGCCACGAGATCCAGCGCCACCATCGCGCCGGCGCTGCTGGCGAAGACCGACGCCTTGCTGGCCCCGAGGTCGGCCAGCAGCCGGGCCGCCTCGTCGGCCCGCTCGACCGGGCCGCCGTCGCACTGCGTGTACGTGACGACCGTGTAGTGCTCGGCGAGGATGTCCAGCACCGCGTCGAAGCTGGTGACGTCGCCCCCGCCGCCGTGCAGCAGAAGCAGCAAGGGCCCGTCGCCGCGCGTCTTCGTGTCCATGAGTGACCCCCTTGCCGGGCAACGATACTCGGCGGCGTCCGGCAGACTGGTCGAGTGCGTGGAACTGTTGTCGCCGCTCTCGCGGCCGTGCTGGTCACGGCCGGGTGCGCGAGCGTGGCCGGCGTCGCCGAGCCGGTGACCGCCGACCCGGTGCTCGTCGGCGCCGGCGTGGCCCCCAGCTTCGTGCAGGGCACCGACAACGGCACCACCGACCGGATCGCGGCGTCCACCATCGCCGACGTGCAGGCCTTCTGGAAGCAGAACTTCCCGGCGGTGTTCGGCAAGCAGTGGCAGGACCTGACCGGCGGTGTGTACTCCGTGGACACCACCGCCGACAAGGGCTCCGCACCGCCGTGCACCGACGCCGCGTCCGACGTCGAGGGCAACGCCTTCTACTGTCCCGCCAAGGATTCCGTCGCGTGGGACCGCGCCGCGCTGCTGCCCGTGCTGCGGGACAAGTTCGGCGACGCTGCCGTGGTTGTCGTGCTGGCGCACGAGATGGGGCATGCCGTGCAGAGCCGGACCTCGCCCACCGCCGCCATGGAACGCGCCGACCCCGACCGGTATCCGACGATCCTGATCGAGACCATGGCCGACTGCTATTCCGGCGCTTTCGTCCGTTCCGTCGCCGACGGCAAGGCCCCGCACCTGCGGATCACCGCCTCGCAGCTCGACAAGGCCATCGGCGCCCTCGCCACCTTCCGCGACCCCGTCGGCACCAGTTCCTCGGAGGACGGGGCCCACGGCGACGCCTTCGACCGCGTGTCGGCCTTTCAGGACGGTTACCAGCAGGGGCCCAAGCTTTGCGCCGGGATGACCGTCGCCAACCGGCAGTTCACCCAGCGCACCTTCACCAGCCTCGGCGACCAGCAGCGCGGCGGCAACATCCCACTGTCCGATCTCGTCGCCGCCCTCGTGCCGGATTTGAACGCCTACTTCGGCCAGCTCGCCGGTTCTCGGTGGTCCTCGCCCAAGTTGACCCAGACCGACGGCCCCGTCTCCTGCTCTGCCGGCGACCAGGGCCCGGTGGCCTTCTGCCCCGACACCAAGGCGGTCCTGCTCTCGACCAAGGGCACCATTCCCACCCTCGTGTCCGGCATCGGGGACTACGCCGCCGGCACTCTCATCGCCACCCGCTACGCCCTGGCCGCCTTGGCCTCCCTGGGCAAGCCCACTGACTCCCCTGCCGCCGGCCAGGCCGCCGTCTGCCTCGCCGGGGCGTACACCGGCTCCGTGCCTGGCCGTAGCAAGACCGTGCAGCTCTCCCCCGGCGACCTCGACAAGTCCGTCGGCGTCCTGCTCGGCTACGACTACGGCTCCCGCGACACCACCGGCAAGGCCCTCCCCACCGGCTTCGCCCGTGTCCTCGCCTTCCGCACCGGCTTCACCGGCGGCGCCAAAGCCTGCGGTGTCTGATTTCGTCAAGACGCTTCCGGTGCTCACTGCCTAGCGTCTTGCCGCATGACACCCCAGTTCTCCGTGGTCGGCCTCGTCGTCGACGACATGGCCAAGACCCTCGCCTTCTACCGCCGGCTCGGCCTCTCCATCCCCGTCGCCGCCGACTCCGAACCCCACGTCGCCGCCTCCCTCCCCGGCGGGCTGCAGATCATGTGGGACACCGTCGACACCGTCCGCTCCTTCGACCCCACCTGGACCCCGCCGACCGGCTCCCACCGCATCGGCCTCGCCTTCCTCTGCTCCTCCCCCTCCGACGTCGACCACGTCTACCGGGACCTCGTCGACGCCGGCCACCACGGCCACAAGGAGCCCTGGGACGCCTTCTGGGGCCAGCGCTACGCCGTCGTCCACGACCCCGACGGCAACGGCGTGGACCTCTTCTGCCCGTTGGGCGAATGAAAGCGGACAGGCGGCCGGCGGGTAGCAGCTTGCCCCCGACCGCCCTCACCTCACCCCGCCAAACGACTCAGCGGCACGCCGGCGAGTGCCTTCACTTCCCGTGACAGGTGAGCCTGATCGGCATAGCCGGTGCTGGCAGCAACATCCGCCGCAGGCACGCCACGAGCGGCCAGGGCAAGAGCCCGCTCCATCCGCAGCACCCGCGCCAGCGTCTTCGGCCCGTACCCGAACGCCGCGAGGCTGCGACGCAGCAACTGCCGCTCACTCAGCCCCGTCTCCTCAGCCACCTTCGCCACCGACCGCCCCGCACGCAGCGCCCCGACGACTGCGCTGATCATGGGGTCGACCTCGATGCGGTCACGGGCGACGTCCACGAGCGCGGCCGCACGGTCGGACGCATCAGAGACCCGGGCCGTCAGGCCGTCGACAAGCCGCTGCGGCCAGATCTGATCCAGCCGGACCCGGCTGTCCCGAAGCTCGTGGGCAGGCACACCGAAGACCGATGGCCCGGTGCCGGGCATGAACCGCAGTCCGGCATAGACCCGGCCGGCCGGGCTGGTCATCTCGTGGGCCACGGTGTCCGGGCCGGCGACGAGCAGGTGCCCGTCGGACCAGATCAGGTCGAGGCAGCCGTCGGGCAGGATCCGATGAGTCCGCGGCTCGTCCACCACGCGACTCCACGCGATCGCCCCGGCCAGGCCCGTCGCCCACTCCCGGTACACGACGCCAGCATGCCAGCCCCGTCCGAGCACGGCATCGGGTCCATGCGTCAGGTGGCGACGATCTTGGCGCCGGGGATGGTGAGAGTGCCGCCGGACTGGTCGGTGTTGGTGACGACGACGTTCTCGAAGGTCACCTCGGGCGGCGTGATCAGGGGCGGGCTGGTGGCGGTGTAGTCGATGGGCAGCCGCACCGGGATGCCGAGGATGTTCACGACGGCGGTGCCCTTGATCTCGGCGGTGAGCATGGTGATGGCGCCGCCGGTGATGGTGGAGGTGCTGCCGGGGGCGGCGGTGGTGATGATCTTGTGGCCGCCGCCGCGGTCGGCGGTCTGGACGAGGTTCTTGATTTTCACCGACGAGGCGGTGAACTTGAGGACCTTGATGGTCTTGCCGCCGACGACGGTGTTGACGATGCCCTTGTAGCTCAGGCCGCTCATGGCGATCGACGGCGACTCCAGGGTCCACACCCGCGTCCCCGCCGGCAGGGCGGGCGGGGACGGGGTGGCGGTGGTGGTGCTCGTCGCCGCCGCCGAGGTGGACGTGGAGGTGGCCGTCGCGCTGCCCGACGACGGCGGCGAGGTCGTCGAAGTCGGCGCGACGGTGGTCGTGGTGGTGCTGGTGGGCGCCGCGGAGGTTGTGGCCGTCACGGAGGTGGGCGACGGGTCGGCGACGGCAACGGTGGGGTCGCTGAGGCCGTGAACGGCGAGCCCGGCGAGCAGAACCACAGCGACGGCGGCGGGTGGCACGGCCTTGGCGGCCTTGCGCTTGCGCGTCTTGGGCGTCCACGACAGCGCCAGCGCAGAGCCGATCATGCCCAGCAGCGTGCCGGCGAGGAAGCCGCCGAGGTTGGTGGTCACCAGCGCGGTCAGCGCCAGGATGAGCGACGCGATGCCGGCGGCCAGCCGGAACTGCGGTCGTATCCACATGGTGAGTGCGCACACCACCAGCAGGGTGCCGATGAGCGCGCCGGACAGGCCGCCGATGGTCTGGATGGATATCGCCATGGCGCCGAGCTTCAGCGAGGCGAACGGCGGGAAGATGATCACCAGCCCGGACAGGAGCAGGAACAGCCCCGCCCAGAACGGACGGCTGCGCCGCCATCGGCCGAAGGCGTGCCACGCCCTGCCGATCACGGAACCGGCCACGTGCGAACTCCCTTCCAACCACGACTGCGGCAGCACCCGAGGGAATGTGCTGCCGCAGCCGTGTGTGCTCGAACTACTTGATGCACTGGTTGTTGCCGGCGACGATCCGCAGGCTCATGCCCTTGAAGGCGATGGTCTGCGCGGAGGTGCCCCAGGCAACCTGCTTCAAGTTGTTGATCGAGATCGAGTCGGCCTGCATGCCGAAGTCGCCCGGCCGGCCCTGCGCGCCGATGGGGCCCTTGGAGACCTGGCTGGCGTCCACGCCGATGTCGGGGTTGTTCAGCGTGAAGTCGCCGTCCACCTGCGCGATGTCGACGACCATGTTGTCGGCGTGCATGCCCTTGGCGCCGTCGGCCGTGATCCGCAGCGTGAGGTCGCCGATGATCGGGTTGTTCGGCAGGAACACCGACTGGCAGAAGTTGTCCAGGTCGGCGCTCTTGAACGCGTTGACGGCCACCGGGTGCGCCGCGTCGGGGCTGGCGGAAATCCCGCCGAACTGGACGAATCCGGTGCCCACGAGGTGCGAGGAGGTGACCTCGAAGCTGGTGCCGGACACCGCGAACGACGCGGCGAACGCGCCCTGGGACACGCCGACGAGCAACCCACCGGCCAGCACGCCACCCACGGCGAACGTGCCGGCGAAGCGCAGCCACCGGGTGCGGCCCCGAACGGGGGCGACCTCGGGTTCGGTGTCGTCGCCGAACTCGACGTCGTCGGCTTCGCGCATGGCTTTCTCCCTTCCAACAGGCGAAGTACCCGTCGGTAACTTCGTGACGAGACTCACTCCCCGTCGGGGCCAGCACAAGGGATCGCAGCGTTGAACGGCAGAATTCACCCCCGGGAGTGAGATATTTTCACGTTCCGATCACGGCTGAAACGCGTCGCCAACCGCCGGACAGGCAGCCCTTTAGGCCAGTAGGGTGCTCGCGGCGTAGCAAAGGGCGGCAAGGGGAAGCACAAGAATGAGCACGGCAGGTCGGCGTCTCGGGTCGACGGTTTTGGCGCTGGCGGCCGCGATCGCGCTGCTGACCAACTGCTCGGCGAAGGTCGCGGGATCGGCGGGCCCGCTCGGCCAGCTGGATCCGGGCTCGGCGGGCGGCATGCCGGTGAACTCGGGCGCCAGCGGCCCCCGGCCGGGAGTGCCGGACGCGACGCTGCCGGTGACCAACAGCGATCACGGCGAGATGGACCGGCTGGCGGTCAACACCCTGTCCGACGTGGACGACTACTGGCGCGACCAGCTGCCGAAGGTGTTCGGAAAGCAGTTCAAGCCGGCGTCCAAGCTCACCTCGTACGACTCGGACGGCGCCAACCTGCGGGTCTGCGCGGGCCACGAGAACACGGCCGGCGTGGTCAACGCCTTCTACTGCGACCTCGACAACAGCGTCTCCTGGGACCGCGGTGAACTGCTGCCGGGACTGGTGCAGAGTTTCGGTCCGCTCGCGGTGACCATGGTTCTGGCGCACGAGATGGGCCACGCGGTGCAGTCGCAGCTGGGCCCGTTGTCCGGCGTGAACAATGCGACGCCGAGCATTGTCCTTGAGCAACAAGCGGATTGTTATGCCGGCGCGTTCATGCGCTATGTGGCCGAGGACAAGGCCAAGCATTTCCAGATGTCGACCGGCGACGGTCTGAACAAGGTGCTGGCGACGACGTTCTTCGTGCGCGATCAGCCGGGCGACTCGTTCAAGGGACAGTCCGCGCACGGCAACGCCTTCGACCGGGTCTTCGCCTTCCAGACCGGCTTCACCGACGGCCCCCAGCGCTGCGCCAAGATCGACGTGGCCGAGATCAACGGCCGCATCACCGAGACGGCGTTCCGCAACGACGAGGACGCCGCCCAGAACGGCAACGTGCCGATCACCACGGGCAACCTCCAGCGCGTGGGCCGCGCCCTGAACCAGGTGTTCGCCCAGTCCGGCGCCAAGCCGCCGACGCTGAGCACCGCCAAGCCACAGCAGTGCAGCGACGCGAAGACGACGTCGCCGACGGCTTACTGCCCGGCGACCGACACCGTCTCGATGGACCTGGCCAAGCTCAAGGTGATCGGCACGCCGACGAAGAAGGGTTCCGGCATCGGCGACTTCGCGGCCTTCGGCGAGGTGGCCTCGCGCTACGTGCTGTCGGTGCAGAAGGCGGCGAACCTCCCGCTGGACGACACCAACACCGGCCTCCGCACGGCCTGCCTGGTCGGCTACTGGGGCGCGGCGATGAAGAAGGGTGTCGACAGTCTCTCGCTGACGGCGGGCGACCTCGACGAGGCCGTGGCCGAGCTGCTCACGACGAACAGCCTGATCGCGGCCGACGTCAACGGGAAGGCGGCCGCGTCGGGCTTCACGCGGGTGGAGGCGTTCCGGATCGGCTTCCTCCAGGGCGCCTCCACCTGCACGCAGAAGTTCGACTAGCCGGCGGCGTCCCACTCCCGGGCCAGCCGAATCAGCTCGGAGCGCCGTCGGCTGCCCAGCTTCTCCCGGATGTTCTCCAGGTGCCGGTTGACCGTGCGGACGGCGACGCCGAGCTCCTCGGCGATCTCCCGGTTGTCGTAGCCGCGGGCGAGACAGCCGAGCACCTCGCGTTCACGGCCGGTCAGCGACGACCGGTGCTGGAACTCCCCGACCAGTCGGGCCGCCAGCTCCGGCGGCAGCACGGGCCCCTCCAGCACGGCCAGCACGGCGTGGGTGAGCTCGGCGGTGGTGGCCGCTTTGCTCACGTAGCCGTGCGCACCGGCCTTCATCGCCGCCAGCACCTCGCCCGGCGACGCCTGGGAGAGCACGAGCACTCTGGTCGACGGCCGGGTGCGGGCCAGATGCTCGATGAGGTCCATGCCCTGTTCGTCGCCTAGTCGTAGATCCACCAGCACGACATGGACGAGTTCCACGTCGAGCAGGCGGAAGGCCATGGCGGCGTTGTCGGCCTCGCCGACGACGGTCAGGCCGGGGTGGTTGTCCAGGCTGGCCCTGATGCCGGCCCTGGTCACCGGGTGGTCCTCGACGACGAGCACCCGCACGGTCGATGTGGTCGCTGTCATGAGCCGCTCCTCAGTTCCAGCCGCACCTCGGTTCCCCGGCCGGGACGGCTCCGGATGGTGACGCTGCCGCCCAGCCGCTCCAGCCGGGCGCGGACGCTGACCGCGAGCCCCAGCCGGCCGGAGGCGGCCAGTTCGGGCTCGTCGTAGGCGAAGCCGACGCCGTCGTCACGCACGTCGACTGTGATGAGGGAGCCGTCGTCGAGCACCGAGATCCAGACGTGCTCGGCGTCGGCGTGCTTGACGACGTTGCCGAGCAGTTCGTTGACGGCGGCCGCCAGCTCGGCGGCGACGTCGGCGGGCACCGGGATGTGGCCGCTGTCGACGAGCCGAATGGGCCACTGCTGGTAGCCGTCGGCGACCTCCGCGATGGCCTCGACGAGTGATCGGGTGCCGGAGGAGGCCCCGGGGTTCTCGGCCAGCACCAGCCGGCGCAGGCTCGCCTCCTGCCGTCCGACGTCGGCCATCAGGGCACGCAGCTCGGTCGCGGTGACGCCGCCGCGGTCGGCCAGGTCGCCACCGTGCTTGCGGATCTGACCGAGGCGCTGCAGCACGTCGTCGTGGATGTGGGCGGCGATCCGCTCCCGTTCACGGAGACTCGCCACCACGGCGCGGCCCTCGGCCAAGCTCAGCGACACCCGTTCGAACTGGGCGGTGGCGATGCCGACGGCCCCGCCGAGCACCACGTAAGCGAGGGCGCTGCCGACCAGGCTCAGCCAGTCCAGGAAGCCGGTGTCGATGGTGGCGGAACCGTTGAGGTAGTAGCCCATGGGCAGGCAGACGGCGACGGCGACGCCCGCGAACGCGCCGCCGCGCACCCCGAAGACAGTGGCCCAGGCGGCGACGGCGGCCATGGGGTAGGCGCCGGCGAAGGTGGGGTGGTCGGTGAGCAGCTGGCCCTGCGGCCCCACCCAGCCGGAGACGAGCAGCACGAGGATGGCCAGCAGCAGGTCGACGGACAGCACCCGCTCGGGGCGGCGGACCGCCGCGACCGTCAGCCAGGCGGTCCAGCCGAGCATGGCGGCCAGGGTCACCACGGCCAGGCCGGCCCGCTGCTCCAGGACCTGGTTGCTGAGCAGGGCGACGACGGCGGTCCACCCGACGGTGAGCCACCGGAAGCTGAGAACCAGCAGCATCGGCGCGGGGTGGGCCCGCGTCACGCCACCGTCGGCCATGCGACGACCCCCATTTCCCCTACTACATTGGAGCATCCGGCCCTACCGTGGATACCCGTGAGGACGGGGGACCTTGCCGACATCGTCGGCGTGCAGGTTGCCTGGTGGCAACTCGGATTCCGTGGCCGGCGGGACGTGTTGCGGCGGGCAAGGACCGGCGATACCGGTCCCGGCGACGAAGTCGGTCACGCCTGGGCGATGCAGGTGCTGCACGCGCCCTGGTGGTGGCGGGCCGCCCGGACCGCGCTGGCCGCCGGGGCGGCGCTGCTCGTGGTCGTTGTCGCCGAGGTCGGCCTGATGTCGGAGATCGGCGACGCGACGGTGGCGGTGCTGCTCACCGTGCTGTCGTCGTTCGGCGTGACGGCGTACATGACGTGGCGGCAGACGAAGTGGGCGCGGGAGATCGCCGGATCCGCGGGCGAGCACGCCCGTCCGGCGTCCGTCGTCGCCCACAAGCTGCGCCTGACCGGCGCACTACTGCTGGCCGTCGCCGTCCTGTCGGTGTTCCTGCAGTCCGCCGCCGACACCGTGTCCGCCGAGAACGTCTGCCAACGGTACGCGCCCTACGACCCGCATTTCCCGGGGGTGTTCGAGGGGCACGCCGCGAACCACATGTGCCCCGTCAGCCCCATCCAGCACACGGACGATATCTCCTGGGTCCAGGGGGCGGACGGCAACTACGGGTTCTGGTTCCCGTCCGTCGGCGGGCTCCTCACCATGACATCGCCGATGCGGGCCGCGTGGATCAACTACCGCCAACTGCTCGGCGATCCCGTCGACACCGACCGGTTCGACGGCTGCAGCCGCTACATCAACTTCGCCCGCGGCTACCTGCTGGAGTCGCCCGGCCAGCCGGTCGTGGTCGCGTCCGGCAACCACAGGCCGTCGCTCAACACCGCCGACTGCTTCGTGCCGGACCGGCCGTACCTGACCAGCGTCGTCCAGGACGGCGACGGCGACCTCCAGCTCGACTGGAAGTACCCGGCGGCCGACGCCTACAACGTCAGCTACTGGGTGGTCGGGCGACCCGGCATCGTCAGCATCGAGGCCGCCCGCACCCACTTCGTCTTCGACCACCCCGAGCCGGGGGTGACCTACGGCTTCCAGATCCAGGCGTGCCGAAAGCACCTCCTGGGCCGCTCGAAGTGCACCACCAACTCCAACGCGGTCGCCGTCCACACCCGCCCCTGAAGCCCGGAACGGACCATTCCTAAACTCCGAGTTGAGGAATGGTCCGTTCCGAACATCCCAGGCTTGACAGCTCTAGGTGGGGCTAGTAGAGGGCGCTGGCCAGGTTGCGGCGGGCGGCGGCGACCCGGGTGTCGTCCGACGGGAACAGCTCGAACAGGCCGACGAGGTGCTGGCGCACCCGGTCCCGGTCGTCGCCGAACGTGCGGCGGACGGTGTCCACCAGCCGCGCGAAGGCGGCCTCCACCTCGTTGGCGGCGATCAGCGCGTCGGCGGCGGTGAGCTGGGCGTCGATGTTGTCCGGGTCGGCGTCCGCGGCGGCGACCGCGGCCGGGTCGGCGGCCTCGGCCCGCGCGGTGAAGCGGACCTGGGCCAGCGCGGCCTTGGCGTCGGCGTTGGCCGGCTCGGCGGCGAGGATCTCCTGGTAGGCGGCCTCGGCGGCGGCGTAGTCGCCGCGCTCGAACGCGTCCTCGGCGGCGGTGAACCGCGGGTCCTCGGGCTCCTCGTACGGCTGCCCGGCGCCGCCCTGCTCGGCGATGCGGATGCCGGGCAGCTTGTCGCGCAGCGCGTCCAGCAGGGAGTCCAGCCACTTGCGGATCTCCGGCTCGGGCAGCGCGCCCGCGAACGCGTCGATCGGCTGGCCGCCGGCGATGGCCACCACGGTCGGGATGGACTGCACGCCGAACAGCTGAGCGATGCGCGGGTTCGCGTCCACGTCCACGGTGGCCAGGATCCAGGCGCCGCCGGCGGCCTGGGCCAGCCGCTCCAGCACCGGGGACAGCTGCTTGCACGGCCCGCACCACTCGGCCCACAGGTCCACGATGACCGGGACCTGCATGGACCGCTCGACCACGTCGGTCTGGAAGCTGGCCTCGCTCACGGCGACGACGAAGTCGCCGGTGGCGGGGGTGGCCGCGGCTTGCGCGCCGCCCGCGGGAGGGGCCGGCTGCCGGCTCGCCGCGTCGGCCTTCGCCTTCAGACCGGACAGGTCGACGGCGCCGGACAGCGCCGCGGACAGAGCTGCGCTCTGGCGGGGGTTTGGCCTTGTCACGGTTCCATCCTGGCACGAACCTGCCGACGGTTGCCCGCGAGTCCGGCTGACAGGACACTGTCCACACACAGTTACCGGTCGGGACACTGGGGGTGGCCATGGTGGCCGGTGGCGAGGACGTGCCCGCCCGCCTGGAGAGACTGCCGGACTCCGGCTGGCACCTGCGGGTTCGCTGGCTGGTCGGGGTCGTCACCTTCTTCGAGGGCTTCGACCAGCTGGCCATCGCCTACACGCTGCCGTCGCTGACCGTGGAGTGGGGCCTGGGCACGGGCCAGCAGGCGCTGGCCATCACCAGCGGCTCGGTCGGCATGCTGCTCGGCGCGCTGGTGTCCGGCGTGCTGGCGGACCGGATCGGGCGGGTGAACGTGGTGGTGATCGCGCTCGCGGTGACCTCGCTGTCGTGCATGGGGCTGGCCATCTCGCCGGGCTTCGTCTCGTTCGTGCTGCTGCGCTTCGTGCAGGGTGTGGGCATCGGCGGCGAGGTGCCGGCGGCGGCGACCTACATCGGCGAGCTGGCCCGGTCCGACCGGCGCGGCCGGTTCGTGCTGCTGTACGAGCTGGTGTTCCCGGCCGGGCTGACCGCCGTGGCGATCGTCGCCGCGTGGGTGGTGCCGGTGCTGGGCTGGCGCTGGGTGTACGGCATCGGCGTGCTGCCGGCGCTGCTGGTCGGGCCCATCCTGCGCTGGGTGCCGGAGTCGCCGCGGTGGCTGGCGGCGTCCGGGCGGGGCGAGCGGGCCATGGGCGTGATGGAGCGGATCGAACGGGCCGTGCAGCGGTCGACGGGTCGGCCGCTGCCGCCGGTCGTGGCGATCACCCGGGCGCCCTCGGTGCGCCGCCGTTACCTGCGGCGCACGGTGATCGTCGGGTTGCTGTGGCTGCTCAGCTACTTCGCCAACTACGGCGTGGCCAGCTGGCTGCCGACGATCTACACCGATGTCTTCGGGTTACCGGTCTCGACGGCGCTGACGTACAGCGTGGCGACCTCGGTCGCCGGCCTGCTCGGGGCGGTGGCGATCGCGCTGCTGGTGGACCGCATCGGCCGGCGGGCCTGCCTGGCCGGCGGTAGCGCGCTGGCGGCGGTGACCTTCGCCGCGCTGGCCGCCCTCGGCGCGAACTCGCCACTGGAGCTGCTGGTGCTGTCCGCCCTCGGGGCGTTGTTCGTGTTCGCCGTCAACCTCGGGCTCTACCTGTACGCCCCCGAGCTGTATCCGACGCCGATGCGCGCCGCCGGCGCGAGCCTCGGCGGCGTGTGGAACCGCGTCGGCGTCATCGCCGGCCCGCTCGTCGTCGGCGCGTTCGCGGCCGGCCTCGGGCTGCCGGCCGCCTTCGCCGTGCTGGGCGTGGCGATGCTGGCCGCGGCGGTGACGGCGTTCCTGGCCGAGGAGACCCGGGGGCGGACGCTGGAGGAGATCTCGCCCTGACCCCGGCGAGTCACGCTCTCGGACACACCGAATGTCGAGTTCCGTCAGGCGTACGTGCCGTGCCCCTCGACCACCAGGCCGTCACGCAGCTTGAGGACCTCGCTGACCTCGCGGCCGTCCTGGTTCCGGTAGTTGATCACCAGCACGTCCATGCCGACCCGCACGCTCAGCACCTCGAAGCGCAGGTCCGGGATCCGGCGCAGCCCCGCGGCGTAGTACTCCCGCACCGTCTGCTTGCCGTACAGCGTCCCGGACTCGTCGCCGCAGAACGACACCACCACCGGCGAGCTCCACACCACGTCGTCGGCGAAGTGCGCGAGCAGCCGCTCCAGGTCGTGCGCGTTCCACGCCTCGACCCACTCCTGAGCGAACTTCTCGGCGAATTCCCGTTCCACGTCACTCCCCCGCGATCTTGACCAGGTCCAGGCCCATCGGGTGCGGCTTGATGACGCCGACGCCCGCGGCCACGATCCGGCGCAGGAACCCCGTCATCAACTCCGCCAGCCGCTCGGTGCCGGCGTCGCCGAGGACCTCCCACGGCAGCTCGGCCGCGGCATCGGTCCGCGTCTCGACATCGTGCCGGGCCCGGGAGCCGTCGGCGGTGATCCGGTTTTCCTTGTCCATCAGCCCGCGATCCCGCAGCCGGCGCTGCGCGGCGGCCCAGTCCTCGGCCGTCCAGCCCCGCCATGCCTCCCAGCCCTGCTGGTCGGAGACCTCCCGGTCGGCGGCGAACGCGACGAGCGTCTCGACGGGGTCGAGGCCGGCCGCGACCAGCGCGGCCACGTGGCCGTCGCCGCGGGACTCGCGCAGGATCGTCGTGGCGTGCCACAGCACGAGGTGCGGCGGATCGGGCCACGGCAGCGCCACGTTGGCGGCGGCCAGCGGCCGGCCGGCGATCGGGGCGGCGAGGGCGGCGCGCTGCGCCAGCTGGGCCGCCTCGATCATGTCGTCGCCGACGACGTCGTCACCGAAGATCGCGCGCAGGCCGGCGTCGACGCCGGCGAGCCGGGCCTCGAGGAACTGCTCCGGGGTGGCGATGGTCCACGCGGTGGGAATGGCGCGGGCGACCCGGCTCAGCTTGAAGTTGTAGAAGGAGGCGGCGACGACCTCGGCCGGCACGGCGCCGAGCGGGGCCGCACGCAGCCCGAAGTAGCCCATCCAGCCGCCGCGGCAGCCCAGCGCGTCGGTCGCGGCCCGCGCCTGCGGCGCGAAGTAGGTGACGCCGTGGTACGGCTCGTACAGCGTCCACATCCGCCGCGCACTCATGACAGGTAGTTCTCCACCCGTTCCACCTTGGCGTGCAGCTGATCGGTGTGCCCGGGGCGGATGTCCGCCTTGAGCACCAGCGACACCCGCGGCGCGTGCGCCTGCACGGCCTGCACCGCGCGCTTGACGACGTCCATCAGCTCGTCCCAGTCCTCACCCTCGATGGTGGTGAACATGCTGGTGGTCTCGTTGGGCAGCCCCGACTCCCGAACCACGCGCACCGCGTCGGCGACCGCCTCCGCCACGCTGTCGGACTCGCCGCCGAGCGGCGACACACTGAACGCGACCAGCATCGGCCCTCCCTGTCTGGATGCCGGCCAGTCAACCCGCTGCGGGGCGCTCCGGCAACAACCCGTGATCACCGACCCCTGAACTGCTAGCGTCGACAACCATGGCCACCCAACCGTTGCCGTTCGACCCGATCGCCCGCGCCGCGGGCATGTGGGAGGAGCGGGTCGGCCCGTCCGGGGCGATGGCGGCGGTCACCAGCATCATGCGGGTGCAGCAGATCCTGCAGTCCACGGTGGACGCGGCGCTCAAGCCGCACGGGCTGACCTTCGCCCGGTTCGAGGCCTTGGTGCTGCTGACGTTCTCCCGGCGCGGCAGCCTGCCGATGCGGGTGATGGGCGAGCGGCTGCAGCTGCACCCGACCAGCGTCACCAACATCGTGGACCGGCTGGAGGCCGACGGCCTGGTCAAGCGCACGCCGCACCCGTCGGACCGGCGCACCACCCTGGTGGAGATCAGCGCGGCCGGCCGCGAGCTGTGCGAGGCGGCGACCAAGTCGGTGTCCGACGTCAACCTCGGGCTGCGCGGGCTGACCGACCGGCAGACCGAGCAGCTGACCGAGCTGCTGTCCAAGGTGCGCAAGGCGGCGGGCGACTTCGCCGGCTGAGCTCAGGCGCTGATCGCGACCGCCCGCTCGGCCAGCCGCCCGGTGCGGGTGGCCCAGCGCTCGAACACCACCGAGCCGAACGGCGGGATGCTCGCGACCAGCGCCCACACGGTGGTCCGGTTGTCCCACCGCAGGGCCCGGCGGGCCAGCAGCGACAGCACCACGTAGGCGATGAACACGACGCCGTGCACCGAGCCGAAGATGTGCACGCCGATGGCGTTGCCCATGGCGTACTTGAAGAACATGCCGATCAGCAGGCCGGCCCAGGAGACCGCCTCGGCCACTGCGACGGCGCGGAACCGCCCTGACGGGGTGTCGAACATGGCTCCCAGTGTGGGGCGTGAGCGGGCTCACGCCCCTACCGGGTCGGCGAGGTCGCGCCGATGCCTGGAGCGACCGAGCCGCGCGCGGAACGCGCGCGACGTCAGCTGTCCTCCCAACTGAAGACTCGGGACGCGGCGAATCCGACCACGATGGTGAAGCCGATGAGAACCGCCGCCGGAACGCCGAGCGCCTCGATCCCCTTGCCGCGCACCAGGACGTCGACCATGGCGTCGTTGAGATGCCGCAGCGGCAACACCTCCGAGACGGTCTGCAGCCACTGCGGGGCGTTCTGCAGCGGGAAGAACGTGCCGGACAGGAACGCCATCGGCAGCACGATCACGTTGGTGATGCCGGTCGCCGCCTCCTCGGACTTGGCGATGGAGCCGACCAGCACGCCGATGGAGAAGAACGACAGCGAGCCGAGGACGAGCAGCGGCAGCGCCAGCCACCACTGGCCGGCCAGCTTGAGCCCGAACACCGGCGTCATCGCGACCGCGACGAACAGGATCGCCTGCAACACCGAGGTTCCGATGGTCACCAGCAGCCGGGACGAGATCACCGTGCCGGTGCTGACCGGGGCCAGCCGGATCCGTCGCAGCACCTGCTTCTTGCGCCAGTTCACCAGGGTCAGCGCGGAGCCGAAGATCGCCGAGGTGGCCAGGCCCCAGGACAGGATGCCCGGCGTGAGGAACTGGATCGCGGTCAGCGACGAGTCCTCCACCCGCTGCGAGTCCAGGGTTATCGCCGGCGGCTTGCCGCTGGCCTGCAGGTTGGTGCCGTCCACGACCGAGCCGACGATGGCCTGCACGGTGCCGGCGGCGACCGAGTCGCTGGCCGCGTAGCGCAGCTGAATCTTGTTCCCCTGCACGGAGATCGCCGCCGGCACGTCGCCGTTCCTGACGGCCTGCACGGCCTTGTCGAACGAGTCCACGTGCTGGATCTCGACGGTGCCGGTGCCGTCAAGCGCCGTGATCACCGGCCCGTCGCCGACCACGTCGATCTTCGTTTTGTTGGCGGAACTGCTGCCGAAGATCAGGCCGAAGATGACCAGGAACATCAGCGGCATCAGGAAGGTGAAGAACAGCGCGACCCGTTCGCGGAAGAACCCCTTGAACATGGCCACAGACAGGCTCTTGAACGCGGTCATGCCCGGTACTCCCGTCCGGTCAGCTCCAGGAAGACGTCCTCCAGCGTGGCGCCACGGACCTGCAGGCCCTCCAGCGCGCCGCGTTCGGCCAAAGTGGACAGCAGCTTGGCCGGGTTGCGAGTGGACAGTCGCAACGAGACGCCGTCGTCGGCGGCTTCCTCAACGCCGGCAAGGGTCTTCGCCTCCTCCAGCGGGATGATGCCGCGTTCGATCATCACGTGCGTCGGCGCGTCCAGGCCGCGCACCAGCGTCGCCGGCGCGTCCATGGCCAGGATCCTCCCCTTGTCCATGATCGCCGTGCGGTCGCAGAGGATCTCCGCCTCGTCCAGGTAGTGCGTGGTGTAGACGATGGTCTTGCCACGTTCCTTGATCGCGCGCAGCACGTCCCACAGGTTGCGGCGGGCCTGCGGGTCCAACGCCGCCGTCGGCTCGTCGAGGAACACGATGTCCGGGTCGTGGGCCAGGGCGCAGGCGATGGACAGCCGCTGCCGCTGGCCGCCGGACAGCTTGTTCTCGCGGGTGTCCGCCTTGTCCGCCAGGCCCACCAGCTCCAGCATGTCCGCCGCCGTGCCCGTGCTCACGCCGTACAGCGAGGCGAAGGTCTCCAGCTGCTCGCGGGCCGTCAGCTTCTCGAAGAACGACGAGGCCTGCAGCTGCACCCCGATGCGCGGCAACAGCTTCGGGTTGCGCGGCCAGGGCTGCTCGCCGAACAGCCGCACGCTCCCCTCGTCGGGCTTGCGCAGCCCCTCGATGATCTCCAGCGTCGTCGTCTTGCCCGCGCCGTTGGGACCGAGGATCCCGAAGAACTCCCCCTCGCCGACGGAGAACGACACCCCGTCGACCGCCCACAGGTCGCCGTACCGCTTGCGCAGCCCCTCGGCGACGATCGTGCTCCCCTTGCTCATGGCGGGAACGCTAGGTCTCACCGGATCCGGCGGCGGGCTTTCGCCGCAACACCGGAGATATGTCAGGGTCCCCATTAGACCGATCGGGTGCACCGCACGGGATTCGCTGTAGGGTCGGCGCACCTTGCGCTATCGATTGGATACGGCGCGTCGGTCGTATCGAATGGCAGGTGGCATGGCAGGCAGGCGGACGGCGCTGCTCATCGTGACCGACACCCATGCGGACCCGACCTTCCGAGCGCTGCGGGCGCCCCAGGCGGATGCCCAAGCCCTCGCCGACGTGCTGCGGAACCCCGAGATCGGCGGCTTCACCGTCGAGACGCTCGTCAACCGGTCCGCCGACGAGGTGCGGCGGCGGCTCAACCGGCTGTTCAACGAGGCCGAGCGGGACGACATGATCCTCTGCTACGTGTCCGGTCACGGTGTCAAGGATGTCTCCGGCCAACTGCACCTGGTCACCACCGACACTGAGCACCAGCTACTCCCCACGACCGCTGTGGCCGCCAGCCTCCTGCGGGAGCTCATCGACAACAGCCAGGCCCGCCGGGCCGCGCTGTGGCTGGACTGCTGCTATTCCGGCGCTTTCCCCTCCGGACGGGCCCCCAAGGCCGAGGGCAGCGTGGACGTCGTCGCGCAATTGACCGCGGACTCGGGCCGGGGCTGTGCCGTGATGACTGCGTCCACCGCCATCCAGTACGCCTTCGAACGCGGCCCGGACCCGCATGTCCGCGGCAGCGCCCAACCGTCCGTGTTCACCGACGCCATCGTCCGCGGCCTGCGTACCGGAGCCGCCGACCTCAACGCCGACGGTTTCATCGACGCCAACGAACTGTACGTCTTTGTGCACGACGAGGTGAAGAAGAACACCCCGGACCAGACACCGACCCGCAGCGTCCAACTGGTCGGCGACCTCTACATCGCACACAGCAACCGCGGCCTCCGCCTCAATCCCGATCTGCCTGCCGAGATCAGGCAAGGGCTGCGCAGCACCGTGACGCGCATCCGTATGGCCGCCGTCGAAGAACTCGGCGAGCTGGCCAGCCTTGGCGACGAAGTCGCGCGGAAAACGCTGCACCAACTGAGTGAGGACACGAACCAACCACTGGCCGAAGCCGCGCGTGCCACCCTGAGTGCCTCCACCGCCTCGCCCGATCCTCAACCTGCGCAGTTCCTCATGTCGCCCGCACAGCCTCCGCGATCGAAAACCGAGCCGGCGCAAATCGCGCCGCCGCCGGGCGTCTCCACTCCGTATCCACCGCAGTTTCGACGTTTGTTGACGTATGAGGGCGGCACCCTTTCCGTGACCGCGGGCTGCTTGATCTGGCAATTCACTGCGCCGACCTGGACGAGCGCGATCACGCTCGGCGGATTCGGCCTCGTGACGGTCATGTTCAGCATACCGCTGCTGCGACTGTACGCGCTCAGACGAGAAGACCGAAGCATAACACTAACCAAGGAAAGATTCGTTAGCACGGCCACCTTCAGCCCGGACGGCTCAATACTGGCCACCGCTAACTTTTCCGGGGTCACACTGCGGTCGACAGAAACCTGGAAGACGGTTGCCGGATTCAAGATCGGAGGCACACTGAACCAGCTCAGTTTTAGCCCCGATGGCACTCTACTGGCCACCGTCTGTCGCAACGTCGTAAAGATATGGCACGCCAATGGCAAGCAAGCCGTCGCCCTACCCTACAACGCGGACACGACAGCGTTCAGCCCGGATGGAGAATTGCTGGCAACCTCAGCGCAAGATGCACCCATCACACTGTGGCGAACCAGCGACTGGAAACCTGTCGCACAGTCGTCGCAAATTCGGCCCGAATACCATTCCGACGACATGGCGTTCGCCCCGGGCGGCCACCTGCTTGCGGCAACATGGGGTAACGCTATTCACATTATGGACAGAGCGCTGAACGAATCACAGCTGCTGAAGGCGCCGCGTTCAGGGTTGTTCAAGTTCATCGCCTTCTCTCCGGACGGTTCGCTGCTCGCCGGATGCACAGCCGAACGCAGCATCGTGATGTGGCGTACTGACGATTGGAAGGAGCACAAGGTTCTGACCGGCCACCGGAACGTGGTCACTGCCATAGCATTCAATCCGGACGGGACGGCGATCGCGAGCTCCAGTTGGGATGGCACCGTTCGTCTGTGGAATGTCTCGGACGGCCGCGTGATCGCCTGCCTGCGGGGCCACCTAGGTTGGGTGACGTCGGTAGCGTTCAGTCCAGACGGGCGATACGTCGTCAGTACCGGTCAGGACGGCACGGTGAAGCTGTGGCCGCTGTGGGAGATCACCTCCCTGAGCACCGCCGGGCACGAACACGGTGAGGCGGGCTGATCCACCGGATTGCCGGTGACCAGCCCGCCTCGGGTCACTCACGAAGCCGCCGCCACGTCCCTCGTGAGCGTCTGGGAGTGCTCAGCCGACGGCGATGCTGAACACGTGGAAGGTGCCGCCCTGAATGGTGCCCGGCAGCGTGATGCTCTTGACCTGCTTGCCGGCCTGCAAAGCGATCGGCGCGGTGGCGAACAGGTAGACGACGAGCTGCTGCGAGGTGCCGCCGCCGGCGTTGCGGTACGGCATGGTCACGACGGTCCGGTTGTTGTACGCGACGGGAGCGCCGCCACCGCCGAGCGCCCAGTCGGAGAAGCCGACGGAGGCGTTCTGGGTGGTGCCATCGGTGTAGGTGATGGTCAACGTCCCGGAGGCGTTGCCGTTGCCGGCGCTGCCGAGCAGGGACAGCTGGGTGGCGCCGGCAGGGGCGTCGATGTTGATGGTCTGCCCACCGGCGTTGACGTTGTCGAGCTCACCGACGGGAACGTTGGGCCACACGAACTTCAGGCCGTCGGAGTCGGTGATGGTCGAACCCGGGTTGACGCCCTTGGCGGCCAAGGCGTTGCGCGAGTAGCTCCAGCCGCCGCCGTCGAAGTTGCCGATCTGCTGGTTGTCGTCGGGCGACGTGCCGACGTTGTTGAACGTGGCCCGCAGGCTGCCGGGCTGCGCCACCAGCACGGCCAGGGTCGACCCGTTGATGGCCTTGCCGCCGGCGGTGTACGAGATCGGGATGTTGTACGTCTGCTCGGCGGTGCCGGCGGCGACGGTGACCGTCACCGGAGTGCTGGCCTTGCCGCCGGGATCAGTCGTCAGGTCACCGGAGGACGGGGTGATGGTCAGCCCGGCCGGCGCGGTGGCGGTCCAGTGCACGGTCGTGCCCTGGCCGGACAGGTCCTGCACGCCGACGTTCGCGTTGGCGGTGCCGCCCGCGGGGGCGACGAGCCGGGACGGGTCGACGAACGTGCTCTGGTTGACCGCCCCGTCGGTGAACGACGGCGGCGCGTCGGCGTGCGCCGAGCCCCAGCTGGTGTTGGGCGTGGACGACAGGCTGAAGTCCAGCGTTCCACCGGTGTTGACGAACGACTCCGGCAGCCACGGCTTGGTCCAGGTCTGGCCGTTCAGCTTCAGCGAGTCGATGTACGGCGTCGACGTCGAGGCGCCCGGGGCGTTGATGGTGATCTTCTGACCGCCGGGACGGGTGATGACGGCGCCGGTGAACTCCGGCGTGTTCAGGGTCAGCTCGGCGCGGCCCGGGATCTCCGGGTACAGGCCGAGGGACGCCCACACGTACCAGGACGACATCTCACCGAGGTCGTCGTTGCCGACCAGACCGTTCGGGCCGGCCTTCCAGATCTGCTGGCGGATCTGGTTGACCAGCGCCTGGGTCTTGTACGGCGCGCCGGTGTAGTCGTAGATCCACGGCGTCTGCAGGGTGGGCTCGTTGCCCAGGAACGCGTGCGGGTCGCTGGGGCCGGCGTTGAGCTTGGTGAAGAAGTCGTCCAGCCGCTTGTTCACGGCGTCGTTGCCGCCCAGCGCGGTGATCAGCCCGCTGTAGTTGTACGGCACCATCCACACGTACTGCGCGCCGTTGCCCTCGGTGTAGCCGCCGGGGTCGGCCGGGTTGAACGGGCTGCCGAACGAGCCGTTGGCCGCGCGCGGCTGCAGGTAGCCGGTGGCCGGGTTGTACAGGTTCTGCCAGTTCTGGGCCCGCTTGATGAACGTGTTGTACGTGGCCGAGTCGCCGAGGCGCCGGGCCAGCTGCGCGATGGAGAAGTCGGCGCTGGTGTACTCCAGCGTGTCGGAGGCGACGCCGGGCACGTAGCCGAGCTTGAGGTAGTTGGCCAGGCCCGGCCGCTCCTCGTAGCCGACGGTCGGCTGCGAGGCGCCGCGTTCCATCAGCAGCAGCGCCTGGTTGGCGTCGAACCCCTTGGCGCCGAAGGCGTACGCCGTGGACACGATGATGTGGTACGGGTCGCCGTTCATGACGCCGGTGTAGTCGTTGGCGACGGTCCACCGGTCCCAGGACCCGCCCTGCGCGGCGAACTGCACCATCGAGTTGGCGATGTCGGAGGTCTCACTGGGCGCCAGCAGCGCCAGCAGCTGCGCCTCGGACCGGTAGATGTCCCAGCCGGAGAAGTTGGTGTAGATCGCGTGTCCCTTGGCGGCCTTGTGCAGCTGCCCGTCGAAGCCGGGGTACTGGCCGTCGGAGTCGGAGAACACGTTGGGCTGCAACAGGGAGTGGTACAGCGCGGTGTAGAAGATGGTCTTCTGGTCGTTGGTCCCGCCGGTCACCGCGATCTGGTTGAGCCGGCTGTTCCACGACGCCCGCGCCGCCGCCGCGACCTGGTCGAAGGTCTTGTCCGGGTTCTCCGCCTTGATGTTCGCCTTCGCGCCGTCCACCGACACGAAGGAGACGCCGACCTTCACGTTGACGGTCGGGGACTTCGTGTTGTCGAAGGTGACGTAGGCGCCGCTGCCGGGCCCGGACACGGTGGTGTCCTGCGGCTTCACCGACTGCGAGGTGACGTCCGACTTCGCCTTGGCTGACTTGGCGTTGGCGGTGTTGGGCGCGCTGGTGACCGGGGCCTTCGGCAGCGACATGCCGCGCTCGGCGTCCTTGCCGGGCGTCACGGCGCCGTTGTGCCAGGTGCCCGTGCTGGCGAAGTTCTGGTCGAACTGGGCGTAGAAGTAGACCCGGTAGTGGTCGTCGGCGCCGCAGAAGTGGCCGCTGGCGGCGTACCCGCTGATGTAGTTCTTGCCGATGGTGACGGACGCGTCGTCGGTGCCCATGATCGAGCCGGACACGTTGACCAGCAGCGTCGAGGTGGGCCCGACCGGCCAGGTGAAGCGGCCGGCGCCGGTGCGCTGGGTGGCGCTCAGCTCGACCTTGGCCCCGTTGTCCAGGTTCACGCCGTACGAGCCGGCGGTCACCTTCTCGTTGCTGTGCGAGAAGGTGGAGATGTACTTCATCGGGTTGGCCGCGGGCGAGTCGGTGATGTCGCCGACGACCGGCATGAACGGGATGTCCTGGTAGGTGTCGCAGCCCGCGCCGGACAGGTGGGTCAGGCTGAAGCCCTTGATCCGGTTGTCCTGGTAGTAGTACCCGCCGTGCTGGAGCGTCACGGTGTCCGGGCTCCACTGCACCATGCCGAACGGCACGTCCGCGCCGGGGAACGTGTTGGCCGCGCCGCCGCCGGTGCCCATGTCGGCGTCGCCGGGCTGGGTGCCGATGTACGGATCCACCCACTGGGCGAGGTCCTGGGCCTTCGGCGCGGGCGCGGCGGTCGCGGTTGTCGCCACCATCGGCGACACCACCATCGCCAGCGCCGTGCCGATCACCGCTGCGGCGCGCCAGCGCCGCGGTCTCGGGACAGGGAACATCGTGCGGTCGCCTCCCGTGGCTCGAACACAAGTTCGTCGAGCGGCGGACGTGACAACCTTGTCGCGACGCCCGGCGGGTCCGCTCGACCCGTCGGCAACACTGCGGAGCGTGTCGGACCCGCGTCAAGACGCTACGGATGACCCTGTCTGCTTCCGGACAACGACAGTCGTCCGTATGCAGCAACAACGCGCGTTCACACTGTGAACAGCCAAATCTCGCCGAACAGCGGTTCCACCCCGCCCTTCGTACTTGACCGGTTCACACCCATTGACAAGGCGTGTGTGGATCCGGTGAGATCGCGCCATCATGACAACGTTGTCGAGCCTCGGTCCTCGACGGGTCCGCCGCGCAACCATGAGCGACGTGGCGCGACTGGCCGGGGTCAGCATCAAAACGGTCTCCCGGGTCGTCAACGACGAGCCGGGAGTGCACCCCGCCACCGCCGAGCGCGTGCTGGCGGCCATCGACCAGCTCGGGTTCCGGCGCAACCTGGGCGCGCGCAACCTGCGCCGCGGCTCGTCCACCGGCACCATCGGCATGGTCCTGGAGGACGTCGGCAACCCCTTCTACTCGGGCATCACCCGGGCCGTGGAGGAGGTCGCCCGGCAGTACGGGCGGCAGGTGCTCACCGGCTCGTCCGACGAGGATCCCGGCCGGGAACGCGAGCTGGCGCTGGAGTTCTGCGCCCGCCGCGTGGACGGCATGCTCGTGGTGCCGGCCGGCATGCAGCACGGCTACCTGGTGCCGGAGATGCGCGCCGGCATGCCGGTGGTGTTCCTCGACCGGCCCGCCGGCGACGTCGTCGCCGACACCGTGCTGGTCGACAACATCGGCGGCACCGTGCTGGCCGTGCGGCACCTCGCCGCCCACGGCCACACCCGGATCGCCTTCCTCGGTGACGCCCCGGACATCTTCACCGCCAACGAGCGGCTGCGCGGCTTCCGCGAGGGCTGCGTGCGCGCCGGCATCCGCTACGACGAGGACCTGGTCGCGATGGGTCCGCACGACGAGCGGGGCATCGCCGAGGTGCTGCGCCGGATCGGCGAGCACCGGCAGCCGGCGACCGCCGTGGTCGCCGGCAACAACCGGATCACCGTGCACCTGCTGCGCGTGCTCGCCGGCCGGCCCAACCGCCCGGCCCTGGTCGGCTTCGACGACTTCGAGCTGGCCGACCTGCTCGACCCGCCCGTGACAGTGATCGCGCACGACGCCAGCGCGATCGGCAAGGCCGCCGCCGAACTGCTGTTCTCCCGCCTGGACGGGGACACCTCCCCGCCGCGGCGGGTGGTGCTTCCGGTGCGTTTGGTACCCCGTGGATCAGGAGAAATGCGACCTTGAGCGAGAACCTGCGGCCCGTCCGGTTGGCCGCCAACCAGCCCCGGCAGTTCTACCGGGGTGGCGCGGCGATCGCCGAGCTGCGCGGCATGCCGGCGACGGCCGAGTTCGGTCCCGAGGACTGGGTGGGGTCGATCACGACCCAGTTCGGCAAGGACGCCGGCCTGTCGCCGCTGCCCGACGGCACGCTGCTGCGCGACGCCGTGGCGGCGGACCCGACGGCGTGGCTGGGCGCCGAGCACGCGGCCCGATACGGGGCGGACACCGCGCTGCTGGTCAAGCTGCTGGACGCGGGCCAGCGGTTGCCGGTGCACTACCACCCGTCGGACGCGTTCGCCGCCGACCACCTGAACTGCCGGCACGGCAAGACCGAGGCGTGGATCGTGGTCGGCACCACCGGCCCGAACCCGACCGTCCACATCGGATTCAAGGCGGACGCCGACGCGGCCGTCGTGGACAACTGGGTGACCGTGCAGGACCGCGAGGCGATGCTGGGCGCGTTGAACGCGGTGCCGGTCAAGGCCGGCGACACGGTGTTCATCCCGGCCGGCCTGCCGCACGCGATCGGCGAGGGCGTGTTCATCGTCGAGCTGCAGCAGCCGACCGACTTCTCCATCACGATCGAGTGGCAGGGTTTCCTGGACGGCCCGGACTCCTGGCACCTGGGCCTCGGCCAGACCGTCGCGCTGGAGGCGCTGGACCTCTCCGGCTGGGACGCCAAGCGGCTGGACACGATCGTCAAGCACACCGCCGACCGTCACGAACCGTGTGTGGACCTGCTGCCCAACAGCGACTTCTTCCGCGCGCAGCGGCTGCACGCCGACTCGCCGATCGAGCTGGACCCGTCGTTCGCGGTGCTGGTGGTGCTGGACGGCGAGGGCCGGCTGCACACCGAGGGCGGCGACCCGATCGCGCTGCGCCGCGGCGACACCTTCGTGTTGCCGCACGCCGCCGGATCGTCCAAGTTGGACGGCGGACTGGTGGCCGTCAGGTGTCTACCCCCGGAGGTGCGCACATGAGCACGCCGCTGCTGGAGGCGAGGTCGCTCGTCAAGCACTACGGCAGCGTCGAGGCGCTGCGCGGTGCCTCGTTCGAGGTGTCCGCCGGCGAGGTCGTCTCGCTGATCGGCGACAACGGCGCCGGCAAGTCCACGTTCATCAAGTGCCTGTCCGGCGCGGAGCAGCCCGACTCGGGCGAGATCCTGTTGGAGGGCAAGCAGATCCACCTCGACTCGCCGACCACGGCGCGGTCGCTGGGCATCGAGACCGTCTACCAGGACCTGGCCGTCGCGCCGGACCTGGACCCGGCGGCCAACCTGTACCTGGGCCGGGAGATCAAGCGCAAGGGCATCCTCGGCGCGCTCGGCATGCTGGACAAGGCCGAGATGCGCCGCCGCGCCACCGAGGAGTTCGGCCGGCTCGGCGTCACGCTGCAGAGCGTGGAGGTGCCGATCGGGGCGCTGTCCGGCGGCCAGCGGCAGAGCGTGGCCGTGGCCCGGTCCGTGGTGTGGGCCAGCAAGGTCGTGTTCATGGACGAGCCGACCGCGGCGCTGGGTGTGGTGCAGCGGGAGCGGGTGCTGGACGTGATCCGCAAGGTTCGCGACGCCGGCATCGGTGTCGTGCTGATCAGCCACAACATGCCCGAGGTGCTGTCGGTGTCGGACCGCGTCGAGGTGCTGCGGCTGGGCAAGCGGGTCGCCCGGTTCAAGGCTGGAGAAGCGTCGCTGGAGGACCTCGTCGGCGCGATGACCGGCGCGCTGGTGCAGGAGGACGTGTCGTGACCACCGTTTCCGAATCCGTTGCCCCGCTGGAGAAGCAGTCGTTCGGCCGGCGGCTGGCCGGCGCCAACACGCTGTGGATCGCGCTGGTGCTGCTGGCGCTGGTCGTGGTGTTCGGGATCATCGACCCCGGCGGCATCCTCAACCTGACCAACCTGCAGTACCTGCTGATCGAGACCTCGGTGCTGCTGGTGCTGTCGGTCGGCATGACGTTCGTGATCATCACGTCCGGCATCGACCTGTCGGTCGGTTCGGTGCTGGTGTTCTCCGGCATCACGTCCGCGCTGGCGATGAACGCGCTGTCCGGCGGCGACTCCACCGACGCCGGCTGGGGCGTCATCATCGTCGGCGGGGTGGTCGCGCTGGTCAGCGGCGCGGCGTGGGGCGTGCTCAACGGCCTGCTCATCGCCCGCGCGAAGATCCCGGCGCTGATCGTGACGCTGGGCTCGTTCGGCGCCGCGCTCGGCGCGGGCGAACTGCTCACCGGCGGCTCCGACGTGCGGACCATGCCGACCGCGCTGGCCCGGTCGCTGGGTTCGGGCACGTTGCTCGGCGGCATCCCGACGATGGTGGTGTTCGCCGCGGTGGTGGCGGCGATCGGGGCGTGGCTGCTCAGCACCACCCGGTTCGGCCGCTACACGTACGCGATCGGCTCGAACGAGGTGGCCGCGCAGCGCACGGGTATCGGTGTCACCCGGCACCTGGTGCTGGTCTACGTGCTGTCCGGGGTGCTGTCCGGGCTGGCCGGCTTCATGTCGTTGGCGTACTTCACCACCACCACGCTGACCAGCCACAGCACGGACAACCTGAACGCGATCGCCGGCGTGGTGCTCGGTGGCACCAGTCTGTTCGGCGGTGTCGGGTCGGTCATCGGCACGGTGATCGGCGTGTTCATCCCGGCGGTGCTCAACAAGGGCTTCACCATCATCGGGGTGAACGTGTTCTGGCAACCCATCGCGGTCGCCATCGTGCTGGTGGCGGCGGTCTGGTTCGACCAGGTGCGCCGCCGGGCACGCAACCAGCGCTGATCTCTCGTCAGGTGAAAGGTCTCTCAACGATGACGGACACTAGAAGGATCGCCGGTCTCGCAGCGCTGGCCGCCGTGTCGCTGCTCGCCACCGCGTGCGGCGGCCAGGTCGGGCAGAGCGGCGGCTCCTCGGGATCGTCCAACGCGGACAACAAGAACCTGGTGCTGATCCCGGGTGTGTCGGCCGAGCCGTTCTACATCTCCATGCAGTGCGGGGTGGAGGCCGAGGCGAAGGCCAAGGGCTACACCGTGAAGACGCAGGCGCCGCAGAAGTTCAACCCGAGCGACCAGACGCCGATCGTCACCGGCATCCTGGCCAACAAGCCGGCGGCGGTGCTGATCGCGCCGACCGACGACAAGGCGATGGCCGGGCCGATGAAGCAGCTCAAGGACGCCGGCATCAAGGTGATCGAGGTGGACACCTCGCTGCAGGACACCTCGATCGCGGAGTCCTCCATCTCCTCCAACAACGAGCAGGGCGGCAAGCTCGCCGCCGACACGCTCGCCAAGCTGGTCGGTGACAAGAAGGGCTCGGTGCTGGTGCTCAACACCGTTGCCGGCACCTCCACCACCGACGCGCGGGAGAAGGGCTTCAAGGAGGAGATCGCCAAGTACCCGAACATCACCTACATCGGGCAGCAGTACACCGACAACGACGCCGCCCAGTCGGCGCAGAAGGTGACCGCCACGCTGTCCAGCAACCCGGACCTGATCGGCATCTTCGCCACCAACCTGAACACGGGTGAGGGCGCGGCGACCGGCCTGCGCACGGCCGGCAAGACCGGGCAGGTCAACCTGGTCGGCTTCGACGCCAGCCCCAAGGAGGTCAGCGACCTCAAGGACGGCAGCTTCCAGGCGTTGATCGCGCAGGACCCGGCCACCATCGGCAAGGACGGCGTCGACCAGGCCGTTGCGGCGCTGACCGGCGGGTCGGTGACCCGGAACATCGCCACCGACCTGGTGTCGATCACCAAGGACAACATGGACCAGCAGTCCAAGTACTTCTACAAGTCGAGCTGCTGAACAGTCACGGTGAGGGGTCGGGCTTCCGACTCCTCACCGGTTAGTTTCCTTATGTGATAACAAAGCTGCTGCTGACCGGCGCTCTCGTGCTCGGCGTGAGCGCGCCGGCTTCTCCCGTCGAGGTGTTGGCCCCGGGCGTGTCGGTCCGGTCCGTGACGTTGGGCGAGGGCACCGGGCACAACAGCTGGACCGTCACCGTCGCGGTGCCCAGCGACAGCCAGGATCCGGATGCTCCCGCGGCCGCGTTGGGGTCTCGCGACCACGCCGCCGAGCTGGTGAAGTCCTTGGCCGCCAAGGGTTTCACGGCCCGCGCCGAGGAGGTCGACTGGCCGGCGTTCGCCGATTCCCCGCACGGCCCGCTCGGCTGGCGGGTTCGGGTCGGATCCTTCGCTTCGCAGACCGAGGCCGCTTCGACGGCCGCCGCGATGAAGGCCGCCGGCTTCTCCGCCGGCGCCGAGTGGACGGGGCAGGACGGCCCGCAGGCGCAGGGCCCTGAGCACGTCAAGGTCGTCATCGTCGATCCTCGGCAGTTCAAGGGCCAGGTCATCGCCACCCACGGCCCGACCGTGACCGGCCGGCGGACCACCTCCTCCCTGGCCGCTGCGGCCGGCGCGCTGGTCGGCGTGAACGGTGGCTTCTTCGTCATCGATCCGAAGGACGGCTTCCCCGGTGAGGCGGCAGGGCTCGGCGTCTACGACGGGCAGTTGCAGAGCGAGGCCACCAACGGCCGGGTCGAGCTCGTTCTCGGGCAGCGGCCGTCGATCGCGAGCCTGCGCACCGCGGTCACCGTGAACGGCGTGACCGTCAACGGCATCAACCGCAAGCCCGGTGTCATCCGCAACTGCGGCGAGCCCGGCGACCTGCCGACCGCCGAGCCGCTGCACGACTCCACCTGCACCAACGCCGACGAGCTGGTGCTGTTCACGCCCCAGCTCGGCGCGGCCACGCCCACCGGCGACGGAGTGGAGGCCGTCCTCGACGCACACGACACCGTGACGGCACTGCAGCCACGAGGCGGGGACGTTCCGGCGAACGGCCATGTGCTGCAGGGGATCGGGACCGGCGCTGCGTGGCTGACCGCCCACGCCCGGCCCGGCACCAAGCTTCGGATCGACTCCCGGGTCGTCGACCAGCACGGGCGGACCGTGCATGCGCAAGGTGTGGTCAACGGCGGCCCCTGGCTGGTGCGTGACGGCCGAGTGTCGGTGGATGCCGTAGCCGACGGGATTTCCCACCCCGGCGACCCGTCGTACCTCTACGGCTGGGCCGTCAAGCGCAACCCCCGGACCATGGTCGGCATCGACCGCTCCGGCCGGCTCGTCGTCGTCACGGTCGACGGCCGCCAACCCGGCTACAGCGAGGGATTCTCCCTGCTGGAGGGCGCGCACCTGCTCGCCGGTCTCGGCGCGGTGACCGCGATGAACCTGGATGGCGGCGGCTCGACGGCCATGGCCGTAAACGGGAAGCTGGTGACCTCGCCGTCGGACGCGACGGGCGAACGGGCGGTCGGAGACGCGTTGTTGGTACTGCCGCGCTAGCGGACGCATCCGCCGCCGACCGCACCTGGCCGGCGGCGAGCCGCTCTTCCTTCTAGCGCCGGGACTTCGCCGCCGTCCGAGCCGCCTTGTGCGCGCGGTCGGCGGCTTCCCCGGCCTTCCTCGCGGCGGCCTTGGCCCGGCGGACAGCGCCGGATCCCTTGGGCTCCAACGCCTTCAGGCTCGCCTCCAACGCCGTGAGCAGATCCCCCGAACCGTTCGGCTGGATCGGGACCTCCGGCCGGATCACCTCGTTCCCGGCGGCCTTGGCCTCGATCAACTCGTCGAGGGCCTCGCGGTAGGCGTCCTTGTGCTGGGCGGGGTCGAAGTCCCCGGACAGGCAGTCGATCAGCGCGGTGGCGGCCTTGAGTTCCGGCAACCGAACGTCGACATCCTCGTCCAGGAACGGGAAGTCGGGGGTGCGGATCTCGGCCGGCCACACCATGGTCTCCAGCACGAGCACGTTGTCGCGCACCCGCAGCATGCCCAGGGTCTCCCGCTGCCGGAAGGCGACCTTCACCACGGCCACCTTGCCGGAGCGGCGGAGGGCCTCGGCGAACAGCACGTACGGGCGAACACCGTCGGTGTCGGGTTCGAGGTAGTAGCTGCGGGACAGGTACAGCGGATCGATCTGCGACGGCGGCGCGAAGGTGTGGACGGCGATGGTGCGCAGCGTCGGCACGGGCAGGCCGGCCAGGTCCTCGTCGGTGATCAGCACGACGTCCCCGCCGCCGGTGTCGGCGGCCCGGCCCACCTCGGACGCCGGCACCTCGGCGCCGTCGATCTCGCAGTACCGGCTCAACCGGATCCGGCCGCCGTCGGCGGCGTGCACCTGGTGCAGGCCCAGACCCCGCTCCTCGGTGGCCTTGTACGCCTTGACGGGAATGGAGACCAGCCCGAATCCGATGCTGCCCTTCCAGAAGCTGCGCAAGTCGACCCCTCCTCGACGGTGGCCACGTCAACAACGGCGGGGGAAGCACCTCGGTGGCGCGAAAACGCTTTCCTTCAAGCGTAAACGGGCGCAACCGCGCGGCGGCTGCTACGAACGGGTATCGCCGTCGGCGAGGTTTTCCAACAGTGGCAACGACTCTCCAAGCGCATTCGCCGTAGCGTGGGCGGCGTCGGACGCAGCACGCAGTACCTCGGCCAGCGCAGCCGACTCGGCCGAATCACCGGCATCCCTTGCGCCGCGGGGACGACCGCCGTCCGTGTGACGGGCGAGGTTGCCCAGCGCGACCGCCAGCTGTCGCTGCGCCCGCGTCAGCACGGGCACGATCGCGGACACGTCGTCCAGGCCGGCAAGCCTGGCCCCGGCGAGCTCGGCCGCACACGACTCGAGGTGTGCCGCCGCCACCGTCGCCGGCAGGATCGGAGCGCTGGTCACCCACGCCATCCTGCCACCCCCGATTGGATCACCGTCGGCGACTCACCGCAGGCCCTCGACCAGGTCGTCGGCGGCCGCGTACGGATCGACCTCGCCGGCGGCGACACGCTTGGCCAGCTGGTCCAGTGCCGTGCCGCCGCGCAGGTCGCCGATGCGGGACCGCAGCTGCGCCAACGCGATCGCCTCGACCTCGGCGGCGGCGCGGGCCTGGCGGCGGTGTTCCAGCTCGCCCCGGTCGACGAGCCAACTCCGGTGCTCGCCGATGGCCGCCACGAGGTCGTCGATGCCCTCGCCACGAGCGGCGACGGCCCGCACGACCGGCGCCCGCCAGCTGGGGCCGAGCCGTTCCCGGCGGGCCAGCGACAACCCGTGCTTCAGCTCCCGCACGGTCTGGTCGGCGCCGTCCCGGTCGGCCTTGTTCACCACGAACACGTCGGCGATCTCCAGGATGCCGGCCTTGGCGGCCTGGATGCCGTCGCCCATGCCCGGCGCGACCAGCACCAACGTGGTGTCGGCGAGCCCGGCGACCTCGACCTCGGACTGCCCGACGCCGACGGTCTCGATCAGCACGACATCGCAGCCGGCGGCGTCGAGCACCCGCAGGGCCTGCGGCGTCGCCCACGACAAGCCGCCCAGGTGCCCGCGGCTGGCCATGGACCGGATGAACACGCCGGGATCGGTCGCATGGTCCTGCATGCGGACCCGGTCGCCGAGCAGAGCCCCGCCGGAGAACGGCGATGTGGGGTCCACGGCCAGCACGCCGACGCGGAGTTCCTTGCGCCGCAACGCACTCACCAGCTGCGAGGTCATCGTCGACTTCCCCACGCCGGGCGAGCCGGTGATGCCGATGACCTGCGCCCGCCCGGTGTGCGGGGCGAGCGCGGCGGCGACGTCCCGCAGGTGCGGGCTGGCGTCCTCGACGAGCGAGATCAGCCGGGCGACCGCCCGCGGCTCGCCCGACCTGGCCCGAGCGACCAGGTCGGGCACGTCGACGGTGCGGGTCACTAGTTCTTGGGGACCCGCACGATCAGCGCGTCGCCCTGGCCGCCGCCGCCGCACAGCGCGGCCGCGCCGACCCCGCCGCCGCGGCGCTTGAGCTCCAGCGCCAGGTGCAGCGCGATGCGGGCGCCGGACATGCCGATCGGGTGGCCGAGCGCGATCGCGCCGCCGTTGACGTTGACCTTGTCCTCGGACAGGCCCAGCTTGCGGGCGGACACCACACCGACCGCGGCGAACGCCTCGTTGATCTCGACCAGGTCCAGGTCGGCCGGGTCGATGCCCTCCTTGGCGCAGGCCTTGCGGATGGCGTTGGACGGCTGCTCGTGCAGGCTGGCGTCCGGGCCGGCGACCACGCCGTGCGCGCCGATCTCGGCGAGCCAGCTCAGGCCCAGTTCCTCGGCCTTGGCCTTGCTCATCACGACGACCGCGGCGGCGCCGTCGGAGATCTGCGACGCGGAGCCGGCGGTGATGGTGCCGTCGGAGGCGAAGGCGGGACGCAGCTTGGCCAGCGTCTCCACCGTGGTGTCGGCCCGCACGCCCTCGTCGGTGGCGAACGGCACCGGGTCGCCCTTGCGCTGCGGGATCGGCACCGGAACGATCTCCTCGTCGAAGAGGCCGTTCTTGGCCGCCTCGGCGGCGCGCTGGTGCGAGCGGGCGGCGAACGCGTCCTGCTCCTCGCGGGTCAGCCCGTAGCGGGAGTTGTACTTCTCCGTGGACGAGCCCATCGCGACCTGGTCGAAGGCGCAGAACAGGCCGTCGTAGGCCATGTGGTCCTGCAGCTGCACGTCGCCGTACTTGAAGCCGGAGCGGGACTTGGGCAGCAGGTGCGGGGCCTGGGTCATGGACTCCTGGCCGCCGGCCACCACGATCTCGAACTCGCCGGCCCGGATCAGCTGGTCGGCCAGGGCGATCGCGTCGATGCCGGACAGGCACACCTTGTTGATGGTCAGCGCGGGCACGTCCATCGGGATGCCGGCGGCGACGGCGGCCTGCCGCGCGGGGATCTGGCCGGCGCCGGCGGTCAGAACCTGACCCATGATCACGTATTCGACCTGCTCCGGGCTCACGCCGGCCCGCTCCAGTGCGCCCTTGATGGCGACGCCACCGAGTTGGGCTCCGGAGAAGTCCTTGAGCGAGCCGAGCAGTCGTCCCATCGGGGTTCGGGCCCCTGCGACGATGACGGAACCGGACACGACGGCCTCCAGCGACGGTGCGGGCGGTGGTCTTGTGGACCATACCGGCCGGTAGCTTTGCCTGCGGCTGTGAGTAGCCGCACAGCTTCGATTTCCAGGGACTGCGCTGCTCAAGGCTACTACCCTGCGGTGGCATGAACCTGCGCGCTGAGCTCGCCGGCCTTGTCACCGCCATCGACCACGTCGGCATCGCGGTGCCGGACCTCGATGCCGCGATCGCCTTCCACCGCGAGACCTTCGGGCTGGAGGTCAGCCACGAGGAGGTGAACGAGGAACAGGGCGTCCGGGAGGCCATGCTGCGCGCTCCCGGCGACACCACGGGCGCCGCGGTGCAGCTGCTCGCCCCGTCGCGGCCGGACTCCACCATCGCCAAGTTCCTCGACCGCAGCGGCCCGGGCCTGCAGCAGCTGGCGTTCCGCGTGACGGATGTGGACGCCGCCTGTGAGGCGCTGCGCGCGAAGGGCCTGCGGGTGCTGTTCGAGCAGCCCAAGCGCGGCACCGCCGACAGCCGGGTCAACTTCGTGCACCCCAAGGACGCCGGCGGCGTGCTGGTGGAACTGGTGCAGCCCGCCGAGGGGCATTGATTCAGAAGAGCCCCGCGCGCAGCGCGGCGGCCACGGCATGCGGCCTGTTGCGCAGGCGGAGCCTGCGCAACAGGACCTCGATCACGTTCTTCACGCCGCGTTCGCTCATGTCGAGCTTGCGGCCGATCTGCCCGGAGTCGAGGCCGTCGGCCAGCAGCCGGAGCACGTCGAGCTCCCGTCCGGCCAGCCCCGAGGCGACCAACCCCATGGGGCGCAACACATCCCGCTGCAGCGTGGCGACCTGGCCGAGCAGCTGGCCGAGCAGCGTCGGCGGCATCTCGCCGTGGCCGCCAGCGGCGGCGAACACGGACCGGCCGAGCCGCTCGGGGGTGGCCGCGGCGATCGGCACCACGCCGACCACGCCGCACTCCACCAGCGGCAGCACGTCGATGTCGCGCAGGTGACTGGTCACCACCACGATCCTGGTCGGCTCCTTCGCGGCGATCCGGCGCAGCATCGCCAGCGTGTCGCCGCCGACCCTGGTCACGCACACGACGAGCACGTCCGGCTTCGGCTGCTGGCCGTACGGCGCGATCGAGACATCGGGCCGGCCGTCGAGGCTGCCGATCATCCCGCCCAGGGTGATCGGGTCCTCGGCGTACGCCGCGACCACCAGTCGGTTCATGCCCATCACCTCGGCGGCGAGCGTATCCACTCCGAATCGCCGCGATCGCCGGTCGTGACCAGATCATTCCGGCCAGCGCCCGGAATTCCGTCGGCAACGACCGAAAAGGAAACGGAATCAAGCCGGAGCGGTACTGCCACGCACGACCAGTTGTGCGGTCCCGAACACGGTGTCCGGCACGCGCTCTCCGGCGATCACCCGCAGCAGCGCCGCCGCGGCGGCGGCCCCGTAGCCCGGGATGTCCAGGCTCATCGCGGTCAGCGCCGGGTGCGGGAGCCGGCACAGCGGCGAGTCGTCCCAGGCGATGATCGACAGCTGCCCCGGCACGTCCACGCCCAGTTCGGCGGCCACGCCGACGGCGCTGACGGCCATCACGTCGTTGTCGTAGACGATCGCCGTGGGCGGCCGGTCCGAGGTGAGCAGCTCACGGGTGGCCTCGGCGCCCCGCTCGCCGCTGTAGTCGGCGGACACCACCACGGCGTCCGGCCCGGCGGCCTCGGCGAACGCCTGGCCGCGCAGCACGGTCTGCTGGAACTCGGCGATGCCGGCGACGCGGGCGATCCGGGTATGCCCCAGGGCGCGCAGATGTGCCACCGCCGCAACCATGGCCGCCTTCGAATCAACCCCGACCGTGGTCAGCCCGCTGCCCGGCACCTCGTTGCCCAGCAGCACGCACGGCAGTCCCAACTCGGCCAGCAGCGGCAGCCGTGGATCGTCCACGCGGATGTCGGCGACCAGCACGCCGTCCACCCGCCGCTGCCCCCACCAGCGGCGATAGACCTCCATCTCGTGCGCCGGGTCCTCGCCGACCACCTGCAGCAGCAGCCCGATGTCGTCCGCGCCCAGCGCCGCCTCGACGCCGGCGATCAGCCGCATGAAGAAGGGCTCGACTTCGAGCAGGCCGGCCGGGCGGGCCAGCACCAGGCCCACGACCTCGGCGTTCGCACCCGACAGCGCCCGGGCGGCGCGGCTCGGCTGCCACCCCAACTCATGGGCCACGGCGGCGATGCGCCGCCGGGTCGCCTCGGACACGCCGGGCTGGCCGTTGAGCGCGAACGACACCGTGCTCTTGGCCACGCCGGCCTCGCGCGCGATGTCGTGGATGGTCGGCCGCCTCACAAGCCCTCTTCCTCGGCAAAACCGGTTTTGGCCGGCACCGGGAATGTGCCACGTGTGGCGTCATCTTGACATGGCAACTACTCGATCTGTCCGAAAAGCCGCCGTTCACTGCCCGCGGATCACGGGGCGCCCGCGCCGAGGGCCAGGGCGTCGGAGATGAAGGCCAGTTCCCGTTCCATCGTCACGCGGCCGAGTTCCGGCTCGGTGGCGTGGCGGGCGACCGAGTGCTGGTAGCTGACGGCCAGCGCGAGCAGTTCGGCCGCGCTGTCCACGTCCGCCTTGCACTGCACCGCGCTGCCGGCGGCCATGATCACCTTACGGATCAGGGCGACCAGCTGGCGGAACCGGTCCTGCAGCGCGTCGCGCACGGTGTGGTGGGTGTCGGCCTCGCGGTAGAGCAGATTGCTCAGCATCAGCGATTCCTCGCGGCGGCGGTCCAGTTCCGCCAGCAGCGCGCGCAGGCTGGCCGCGACGTCGCCGTCCACGACCACCCGGGACACGTCGATGCGCTCGTCGGGCAACCGCTCGACGAGCGCGACGAGGAGATCGGGCTTGCGTTTGAAGTAGTAGTGCACGAGCCCCTTGGGCACGCCGGCCCGCTCGGCGATCCTGGAGGTGGGGGTGGCCTCGAACCCGGTCTCGGCGAACAGTTCCTCCGCCGCCGTCAGGATTCGCTCCCTGGCTGGGATCTCCTCCACCCTCACCCCAAAATCGTCGTCACCGGCAATCGTCAGTGTGATCCGGCCAGTCCGCGGTGCGCGGACGTCGCCACCGGCACGGCCACCGCGCCGGCCAGCACGGTCAGCACGCCGCCGACCCAGGACACCCAGGAGGCGCCCGAGAACTCCGTGTATCCCATCACCCAGGGTGCCACGAACAGCAGCACGCCGAGGACGATCTGCACCCACTCGCCGGCGACCATGCTGGGCGAGGCGAGCGACCACAGGCCGTCGAGCACGACGAGCACACCAAGGACGATCATCGTCCACGCAGCGGCCGTCGAGGTCGTCACGACGATCGGTGACAGCGCCACCAGCGCCCCGATCACAACCTCGGTCCAGTCCTGCCACCTAGTCCATGACCTAGCCATCTGAACCCCTCCACATCCTCGTGGGACGCACAGATCATGCGCTTTGGTTGGCCGGCCGGTCAAGACTTGTGATCTGCTAGACATCTACCCTCTGAGCAGCGCTTCTCCGCCTGCGGCAAGGCTGCGCGACACCGGGCCGGGCCGGCGTTTCCGACGCTGACGGGTGAACCGGGCCACATCCGTAGTTCTGTATCGTTACTCGTGGGTAACCTGCCTCCAACCTGCGATCGGACCCCATCGAGGCCCCGGAGGCACCGCCGTGCAGAAGATCCTTGACGCGATCCAAGCCGACGAGCTCGACACGCTCGCGCACCTACCCGTTCCCGAGACCTACCGGGGTGTGACCGTGCACGCCGACGAGGTGGATCTCTTCGACGGCTTGGCCACCGCGGACAAGGACCCGCGCCGGTCGCTGCACCTGGACGAGGTGCCCACCCCGGAACTCGGTCCGGGCGAGGCGCTGGTCGCCGTGATGGCCAGCGCCATCAACTACAACACCGTCTGGACCTCGATCTTCGAGCCGATGTCCACCTTCGGCTTCCTCAAGCGCTACGGCAGGACCTCGCCGCTGGCGTCCCGGCACGACCAGCCCTACCACGTGGTCGGCTCCGACCTGGCCGGCGTCGTGCTGCGCACCGGCCCAGGCGTGCAGGCGTGGAAGCCGGGCGACGAGGTGGTCGCGCACTGCCTGTCGGTCGAGCTGGAGAGCCCCGACGGGCACAACGACACGATGCTCGACCCCGAGCAGCGGATCTGGGGCTTCGAGACCAACTTCGGCGGCCTGGCCGAGCTGGCGCTGGTCAAGACCAACCAGCTGATGCCCAAGCCGCGGCACCTCACCTGGGAGGAGGCCGCCTCCCCCGGGCTGGTCAACTCCACCGCGTACCGGCAGCTGGTGTCCACCAACGGCGCCAACATGAAGCAGGGCGACACGGTGCTGATCTGGGGCGCCTCCGGCGGCCTCGGCTCGTACGCCACGCAGTTCGCCCTCAACGGCGGCGCGATCCCGGTGTGCGTGGTGTCCAGCGAGGAGAAGGCCGAGATCTGCCGGCGGATGGGCGCGGAGCTGATCATCAACCGGAACGCCGAGGGGTACCGGTTCTGGAAGGACGAGCACGAGCAGGACCCCAAGGAGTGGAAGCGGTTCGGGGCCAAGATCCGCGAGCTGACCGGCGGCGACGACCCCGACATCGTGTTCGAGCACCCCGGCCGCGAGACCTTCGGCGCCAGCGTCTACGTGGCGCGCAAGGGCGGCACCATCGTCACCTGCGCGTCCACGAGCGGCTACATGCACAGCTACGACAACCGCTACCTGTGGATGAACCTCAAGCGGATCATCGGCTCGCACTTCGCCAACTACCGCGAGGCGTGGGAGGCCAACCGCTTGATCGCCAAGGGGAAGATCCACCCCACACTGTCCAAGGTGTACACACTGGCCGAGACCGGGCAGGCCGCGCGGGACGTGCAGAGCAACGCGCACCAGGGAAAGGTCGGCGTGCTGTGCCTGGCCCCGGAGGAGGGCCTCGGCGTGCGCGACCCCGAGCTGCGGGCCCGGCATCTGTCCGAGATCAACCGGTTCCGGGGCGTGTGACCGGGATTCCCACCCGCGCCGTGCACACCGGTGTCACTCGTACCGGTAGCGTGGAGACATGGCCCTCGGCAGCGACCGCGATCTCGTCCCGTTGGGAACCGGCTTCGACGTCGTCAAGCGCGGTTACGACAAAGCCCAGGTGGAAGACCACCTGGAACGGCTGGACGCCGACCTGAAGCTGCTCGCCGCCGACCGGGACGCCGCCGTGTCGCAGGCCAACGACCTGGCCCGGCAGCTGGAGAAGGCCCGGTCGGAGATCGACGACCTGCGCGGGCAGGTGGACCGGCTGTCGCTGCCGCCCACCACCCTCGAGGGTCTGAGCGAGCGACTGCAGCGAATGCTGAAGCTCGCGCAGGAGGAGGCCAACGAGACCAAGGCCCGCGCCGAGGCCGAGGCCGGGCACATCCGCGCCCGCGCCGAGGAGGAAGGCGCCGCGCTGCGGGCCCGGTACGAGCAGATGATGCGCGACCTCGACGCGCGGCGGGCCGCCATGGAGACCGAGCACAAGGGTGTCATGGAGGCCGCGCACGCCGAGGCCAAGCGCCTCACCGACGAGGCCGCCGCCAAGCGGGACGAGCTCGACGAGGCGGCGGCCCAGGCCCGGGCCAAGGCCGACGCCGACTCCCTGGCCAAGCGGACGCAGATCGAGGAGGACTTCGAGATCGCGATGTCCGCTCGGCGCACCGAGGCCATGCGGGCCCTGGCCGAGCAGGAGGCCGCCAGCAAGAACGAGGCCGAGAAGCGGGTCCGGGAGGCGACCGAGGAGGCCAACCGCCGTCGGCACGACTCCATCGCCGAGGCCACCGCGCGGCTGCAGGAGGCCACCGACGAGGCGCACCGCCGCGTGCGGGAGGCCACCGACGAGTCCGCCCGCCGGGTCGGCGACGCCACCCGCCGGGTCGAGCAGCTCCGTCAGCTGCGCAACCGGATCGCCGGCCAGCTCACCGAGGCTCGCGGCCTGATCCTCGCCGCGGCGCCGATGCTGGAGCGGCTGCCCGAGGAGAAGGTGGCCGACGAGTCGCCGACCGTGCAGGTGAAGGTGCCCGAGGGCGGTATCCCGGCGCCGCAGGACAAGGCGGCTCCGATCTCCGGCGCTCAGTCTCCGGCGACCCCCGGCCAGCCCCAGCCGCCGTCGGCGCAGGCCAGCGGCGCTCCGGCCACCGCCCAGGGCAAGCCGGCCCCGGCCGCTCCGGCTCAGCCGGCGCAGAGCCAGTCCGCCCCGGCGCAGCCGCAAGCCGCTCAGCCGCAGGCCCCGGCCGGCCCGGCCGCGGCCGCCAAGTCGCAGGCTCCGGCCGGTCCGCAGGGGCAGGCACCGCTGACCGCCGCCAACCCCGCCGCCCAGCAGGGCCGGCCCGCGACCCCGCAGGCCCAGGCCACGCAGCCGGTCCAGCAGGTGCCGGCCAAGCCGGCGCAGGCCGCCAAGCCCGCCACGCCGCGTCGTCCGCAGCAGGGCAAGCAGCCGGCGAAGCAGCAGCCCCAGCAGGGCCAGCAGCCGGCCGCCGCCAAGGACGCCGAGCAGACCAAGAAGATCCAGCGCCCGACCCCGCCGCGTCAGGGCGCCAAGCGCTGATCCGCCAGCCAGTCGAGGACCACGGCCACGAACGCGTCGGGGTCCTCGACCGGCGGCAGGTGCCCGCACCCGGCCATCTCCACCACCCGCGCACCGGGAACCTCGACGGCGCCCGGGGCCATCAGGGCGTCCTCCGCCCCACGGACGACCAGCGTCGGCACCGTCACCTGGGCCAGCAGCTCCGTCGAATCGGGGCGGGCGGCCATGGCCCGCTGGGCCCGTGCGACGACCGAACCGGCCTGCGAGTCGATGAGCGAGCGCAGCGTGGCGAGGACCTCGGGGCGGTGCTCCCGGGTGGTGGGGCCGACGAGGTTGGGCAGCATGGCGTCGGCCAGCCACCCCGCGACGCCCTCGGACTCGGCACGAGCGGCGACGGCGAGCCGGTTCTCCCGCGCCTCGGCCGCGTCGGCGGCTGACTTCGTGTCGACGAAGAGCAGGCCACGGACCTGGGCCGGGGCCTTGCGCAGGATGGACATGGCCAGGTAGCCGCCCATGGAGCAGCCGCCGAGCACGAAGGGTTCGTCGCCGAGCCCGGCCAGCACGGTGTCGGCGGCGGCGTCCAGGCTGGGCGGGCCCTCGCCGAGATCGGGCGTGACCAGCCGCAAACGTGTGGCCAAGGGTTCGCGAACGCCGTCCCACATCCGGCTGTCCAGTGGGAACGCGTGCAACAGGACCAACATCATGTGCTCCGACGCTACTGTGCACGCTCGTGGCTGACCATCCGCTCATCCTGCTGACCGGAACCTCCGCCGCCGGCAAGACCACCGTCGGCCGGCTGCTCGCCGACGCGCTGCCCACGAGCGCGTTCGTCGAGGGCGACGCCGTGCGCACAATGGTCCGCGGCGGCCGCGCCGACATGACGCCGGAGCCGACGCCCGAGGCGCTGCGCCAGCTCGCGCTGCGCTACCGGCAGACCGCGCTGCTGGCCGACTCCTTCCACGAGGCCGGCTTCGCCACCGTGGTCGAGGACATCATCGTCGGCCGCCACCTGGTCGAGTTCGTACGCTCGCTGCGGGCCCGGCCGCTGCACGTGGTCGTGCTCGTGCCGGACGAGGAAACGGTGCGTCGCCGCGAGGCCGAGCGGGACAAGATCGCCTATGACGACGTGTGGACGCCGGCCGCGCTCAACGCCGTCGTGCATCGGGACACGCCGCGGATCGGGCTGTGGCTGGACACTTCCACCCAGACCGCCGAAGAGACGGTCGAACAGGTACTGAAGCGGCTCCCCGAGAGCCGCATCGAGCATCTGTAACGACACAGTCGGCGCAGAATCGGCGCATGCTCGCCGAACTGCGCACCGAGCGGCTGCTGCTGCGCCGGTTACGGCCCGACGACCTGCCCGTTGTGGTGCAGATCCAGGGCGACCCGGCGGCGAACCGGCACAACCCCGTCGGCACCGCCAGCCCGGCGCGGATCGCCCAGCAGCTGCGGTGCTGGGTGGCCGACTGGGTGGAGCACGGCATCGGCTACTGGCTGGTGGTCGACGCCGCGACCGAGCAGGCCGTCGGGATCGGCGGGCTGCGGCCGGTCGAGCACGACGGCGCGCCGGCGCTGAACATGTTCTACCGGTTCCGGCCGGCCGTCTGGGGGCGTGGGCTGGCGCTGGAGATGGCGCGGGCCGCCGTCGAGTGGGCCGAGCGGGAGGGGCCGGGCGCGCCGGTCGTCGTGATCACGACGCGGGACAACCTGCCGTCCATCCGGCTGGCCGAGCGGCTCGGTTTCCGGCGGGCCGGCTGCGATCCGTTCTGGCTGGAGTTCAGACGATCGTGACCCGACGCTCCTCGGCCGGGCCGTCCCAGACGCGTGGCAGCGGGACCTCGACGTCCGGCGCGACCGTGGCCACGATCGCGTCCAGCACCGGCTCGGTGTAGCCGACGAACAGGTGCTTCGCGCCGGCGAACTCCTCGACACGCGCCTGCGGGATCGGCGCGAACCGCTCGCGGGCCTGCGCCGGGCGGAGGTAGTCGTCGAACTCCGGCACCAGGCAGACCACCGGCTTGTCCGTGCCCGCCCACGTCGTCAGGTCCTCCGGCGCGCTGTAGCGCAGCGGCGGCGAGATCAACACCGCGCCGGTCACCTCCTCGGCGCAGCCGTGCCTGAGCGCCAGGTCCGTGCCGAACGACCAGCCCACCAGCCACACGTTCGGCAGGTTCCGTTCCTGGGCGAACGCCAGCGCCGCCGCCACGTCCAGCCGCTCGCCGTCGCCGTTGTCGAACGCGCCCTCGCTGCGGCCCGCCTCGCTCGCCGTGCCCCGGGTGTTGAAACGCAGCACCGCGATGTCGGCCAGCGCCGGCAGCCGGAACGCCGCCTTGCGGTACAGGTGCGAGTCCATCATGCCGCCGTGCGTCGGCAGCGGGTGCAGGCAGATCAGCGTCGCCCTCGGCGCCTTCTCCGGCAGCGCCAGCTCCCCCACCAGCCGCAGCCCGTCGGCCGTGGTCAACGTGACCGGCTCGCGTCGGGCCGGCAGCATCGTGTTGGCGCGGATCTCGGTGCTCATCACCGAAAATCGTGCCAGGTCGACGCCGGGCCGACGGCACGATGCCGGCATGACCTCGACCACGCCGTGGCCCGCCGAGCTGGAACCGGTGCGCGCCTCGTCGGCGGGATCCGTGCCCGAGCTCCGCTGACTCACCAGCGCCGGGACGTCGGTCTGCGCCTTCCCCGGCTGTTCCAACAACCCGTGTGCCAGTGTCTTCGGTCCTCGACGCCGCCGTAGTCGTCCGCCGGCCACGCCACCACGTGCGGCGTGCCCGGCCGGATCTCGTGGTCGCAGCCCGGGCACCGGTACGTCTTCTCCGCGCCGCCGACCGGCCGCACGTTCCAGTCGCCGTCCGGCCCCGACTCCACCCGCGCCCAGCCGAACGTCGACGGCCGCGGCTCGTCGTCCTGCGGCCGCGGGCGCTGGGGTCGGTTTCTCCGGGGCACGGGTGCCCAGGCTATCCGGCGGGACCGTCCGTGCCGGACAATGGTCCCATGCCGATCTACGAGTTCCGGTGCCGCCAGTGCGGCGACACCTTCGAGGTGAACCGGCCGATGAGCAGCGCCGCCGACCCGGCCCACTGCCCCGCCGGGCACGACGACACCGTCAAGCTGCTCACCACCGTCGGCGTGAACACCGCCGCAGCAGCCCCCGCCGGCGGGGGCTGCTGCGGCGGGGGCTGCTGCGGCGGCTAGGGCTGCCCCACAACCTCGACCGCACAGGTCACTCCCGGCGCCCGGCTCAACCGGGCATCCATGGTCACCAACGGCACGCCCAGGTTCGCCGCAAGTGCGACATAGAGGGCGTCGTAGAAGGTGATGGCACCGCGTAGCTGCCAAGCGGCGTCGGCCAGCGGCCCGATCGCCGGATACCGGTTGTCCACCAGGTGCTTGAGCGAGTGGAGGGCCGTCAGGCACTCGTCGGCCGACAGGTCGCCGGCCAGTTCCTGACGGCGCAGCACACTGCCCACCTCGGCGTCGGCCAGGTGCGGGACATGGCAGGTCGACGCGGCGATCCGCTTGCGCAGTTCCCGAGCATCGTCGGTGTACACAGTGGTCGCGTACACGAACGCGGAGGAATCCAACACCAGATCGGTCACCGGCGTTCCTCGTCCCGGTAGGCGAGGATCTTGTCGGGGTCGGCGCCGCCGGATTCGGCCAGGCCCGCCTCGATGATCGCGATCACTTCCTGCTTGGTCTTCTTCGCGGCCATCGCGATCACCTGGTCACGCATGTACGCCTGGATCGACTGGCCGGCCGACTCGGCCCGCAGTCGGATCGTTCGGTACGTGTCGTCGGGGAGGTCGCGGATCTGGATGGTCGCCACGTCGTCAGGATAGCGCTGATTCAGCGCTGCACTGCTGGTTGTGCTCATCGGTCGATTCCTCAGGGTTCGAGGACAGTCCGGAGAGCGGTCGGGCCAGCCGGGCCTCGATCTCGTTCAGCATCTCGTCGGACGTCCGCTGTGACGCCAGCGCGATCAGGTGGCCGCGGACGTAGTCCTCCACGGACAGTCCGGCGACTCGGGCCTTGGCATGGATCGTGTCGCAGACCCGAGGCGGCAACCCGAGGAGGCGCATGATCGTCACGTGCGAAGCGTAGCGGACCGTCACATGGTGTAGTCGCGGAACCCCTTGCCGGTCTTGCGGCCGAGGCGGCCGGCGGTGACGAGGTGTTCGAGCAGGGGTGCGGGGGCGAAGCCGGCCTCACGGAACTCGAGGTAGAGGGTCCGTTCGATGGCCAGGGAGACGTCGAGGCCGACGACGTCGAGGAGCTCGAAGGGTCCCATGGGCAGCCCGCAGCCGACCTTCATGGCGGTGTCGATGTCGTCGGCCTCGGCGTAGTGCGCCTCGAGCATCTTCACGGCGTCGTTGAGGTACGGGAACAGCAGCGCGTTGACGATGAAGCCGGCGCGGTCGCCGCAGTGCACGGGCTCCTTGCGAAGGGCCTTGCAGACGGCGTGGGCGGTGGCGACGACGTCGGGGGCGGTGGAGATCGTCGAGACGATCTCGACGAGCTTCATCACCTGGGCGGGGTTGAAGAAGTGCAGGCCGATGACGTCGCCGGGGCGGGACGTGGCGGCGGCGCACTCGATGACGGGCAGCGACGAGGTGGTGGTGGCGAGCACCGCGCCGGGCTTGCACACCTCGTCCAAGGCCCCGAAAACGGCCTGCTTGACCGAGAGCTCCTCGGCGACGGCCTCGATGACCAGGTCGCAGTCGGCCAGCGCCTCGAACTCGACGGCGGTGTGGATGCGGGCCAGCGCGGCGTCCCGGTCGGCCTCGGCGAGCTTGCCGCGGACGACGGCCTTGTCCAGCGACTTGCGGATCTTGGCGACGGCGGCCTCGGCCTTGTCCACGCCGCGAGCCCGCAGCACGACGTCGTGCCCGGCCTTGGCGAACACCTCGACGATGCCGGTGGCCATGGTGCCGGTGCCGATCACGCCGACCCGGTGCACCTCACGCGGCGTGCCGGCGACCGAAGCCGACACGGTCGTGTCGGCGACGACGACGGGCGAGTCGGGCGCCTCGTAGGTGTAGAAGCCGCGCCCGGACTTCCGGCCCAACAGCCCGGCGGTGATCATCTGCTTCAGAATGGGCGCCGGCGCGTGCAACCTGTTGCGGGACTGGTGGTACATCGTGTCGAGGATCTCGTACGCGGTGTCCAGGCCGATCAGGTCCAGCAGCGCCAACGGTCCCATCGGGTAGCCGCAGCCGTACCGCATCGCGGCGTCGAGGTCTTCCCTTGTGGCGTAACGACTCTCGTACATCCGCACGGCGTGGTTGAGGTAGCCGAACAGCAGTGCGTTGGCGATGAAGCCGGCCCGGTCGCCGATCACCACCGGCGTTTTGCCCAGCCCGCCGAGGAACGCGACGGCGGCGTCGACCACGTCGTGCTCGGTGACGACGGTGCGCACCACCTCGACCAGCTTGAGCACCGGCGCGGGGTTGAAGAAGTGCAGCCCCAGCACCTTGCCCGGGCGGCCGGTGTGCACGCTGATCTCGGTGACGGACAGCGAGGAGGTGTTGGACGCCAGGATCACGTCCGGCCGCACGATCTTGTCCAGCTGCGCGAAGATCTCCGCCTTCAGCGCGAGGCTCTCCGGAACGGCCTCGATCACCAGGTCGACCTCGGCGAGGTCGGAAAGGCTTGTGGTACAGGAGATCCGGTCGTGCAGCTCGGCGCGGCCGGCCTCGTCCAGCTTGCCGCCGCGCAGCGCCCGCTCGGTGGAGTGCTCGATGTGCCCGCGCCCCTTGGCGATCGCCGCCTCGTCCACCTCGACCGCGATCACCCGCAACCCGCTGCGCGCGCACACCTCCGCGATGCCGGCGCCCATGGTGCCCAGTCCCACGATCCCGACGGTGCTGATGCTCGATCCCGCAAGCGGATCTTCGGTGGAAATTTCGCGCGTCACGGCGGACCTCCGGCGCTCGTCGAAGCGGCGTCACTGGCTTGCTACGCGTCAGTAACATCCGAGCTTGGCGGAGATACTGCCATGCCGCGACCGCTCATCCGGGTGAGCTTCGCCACCGAATCGTGCAAGTTCCCCCGCGGCCCTCCTTCTCCCCCACCCCACCAAGAGGCCGGCGCCGGGAACGCGTCACCCAGGATCGACACGCCCCGACGCCGACGACTTCAGGCCGGCCCTCGTCAACTGAGCACGGCGGAGACGATGATGTTGTCCACGTAGTTGCCACTGGCCTTGTCGAACGCGCCGCCACAGGTGATCAGCCGCAGCTCGCGCTGGGTGGACGGGCCGTACACGGCCTGCGTCGGGAACTGCGCCTTGGGCACCTGCTGCACCTGCCGCACCACGAAGTTCAGCACCTGCCCGCCCTGCTCGGTCACCTTGATCGCGTTGCCGGGCTTGAGGTCGCGCAGCCGGTTGAAGATGCCGAGCTGGCCGCCGCCGTCCACGTGCCCGAGGATCACCGCCTTGCCCAGTTCTCCGGGCCGCGCCCCGAACTTGTACCAACCGGCCTGCAGCGGCTGCTCCACCGGCGGCACCTCCACGGTCTTGTCGGCGTTCAGTCCAAGTTGGACCAGCGAGGAGTGGGCGTTGATCGCGTCCACGTCCACCCGCACCGGAATCGCCGGCCGCGACCCGTTCGCGGCCGGCGGAAGTGCCTGCTGCGCCACCGACGTCGTCGTGACGGGCGCGTTGACCGCCTCGCTCGCCGAGGGTGGCACCGGGCTGCTCAGCGCGGTGTTCACGCTGGGCGAGCCGGTCCGGAAGATCCCGATCGCGACCCCGGCCACCGCGAACACCGCGACCAGCGCGCCGACGACCACCATCGTGGTGCGCCGGCCGGGCGGCGACTTGTGCCGGGAGGGGTTCGGAATGTGCAGTGTCGGCTCCATGCCCCGCCCTCAGCCGCGCTGGACGGCGAGCCTGCGCCTGCGGTTCACCGCGACGCCGACGCCCGCGCCGGCGACGAGCACCACGCCGCCGAGCTCGGCCAGCGTGAGCAGCCCGGAACCGGTGTCGGAGGGGCCCTCGCCGCCGGTCTGCGGCGCGCCGCTGGGGTAGACCATGGTGGTCGAAGTGTCCACTGTGGTCGATGTCGTGGTGTTGGTCGTCGTCGTGGTCCCGCCGCCACCGCGGCCGCCACCACGGTTGCCGTTGTCCACGTTGATCGTGACGGAGATCTTCTGGTTGCCGCAGCGGAAGGCGATCTCGAAGTTGCCGGAGCGCACGTCGCCCCGGACCCGGGCGGTGGCCTGCAGGTTGAAGTCCCTGCGGCCGGTCCTGATCCATTCCTTGACGTTGTCGAGCGCGGCGGAGACGGCGATGTCGGCGCGGTCGGAGTCGCACCTGGCGTCGAGCTTGATCATGTCGCCGCCGTGGTAGGAGCGCTGCGACGGTTCGATCTTCAAGGAGGCGTCGCCGTTGTTGCGACTGTTGCTGGTGTCGGCGTAGGCGGCCGGCGCCACCGCGACGATCGTGAACGCGGCGAGCGCCGCACTCGCGGCGATCACCCGAGTGACAACCATGAGCAGTCCTTCCTGAAAAGCACTGAGCCGGCCGGTCGGTCGTGCTCGCAGTGACGATCGCCGCCAACTACGCCCACAGCCGCCCGGGCGGTTCAGTGCGTTCCGGACTACTCCTCGAACTCGATCTCCACGAGCTTGCCGATCCGGCGCAGCGCCTCGGCCGCGTCCGGCCCGTCGGCCACCACCCTGATCGTGTCACCGCCGCGCGCGGACAGGCCCATCAGCGCCAGCACGCTGCGGGCGTCGGCCTGCTGTCCGTTGTGGTAGACGGTCACATCGGCCTTGAGGCTGGCGATCGTGCGCACCAGCAGCGCGGCCGGCCGGGCGTGCAGGCCGACCTCGTTGCGCAGCACCAGGTCCACGCTCTCGCCCGCGACCTGCGGCTCCTCCGCGCCGAACTCCGGCGGCCGTTCCCCGGCCGCCCGGGCGACGCCGGCCAGGTCGCCGCCGCCCTGCGCGGCGACGGCCGCCGCGACCGCACCTTCCACCACCGGGGCGTCGACGACGACCGCGTGCAACGGGTTCGCATGCGCCTCGACGGCGAGATCGGCGATCATCCGGGCGCTGCCCAGGTCGTAGAGCAGCACCGCGCCGTCACCGGTGTCGGCTTGTTCCAGCGCCGTGCAGACGCGGTCGAAGTCGGTTCCGAGGGAACCGTCGTCCATCCCGCCTGCCGCCCGGATCGTCACGTTCGGCGCCATCTGGCCGGCCAGTTCGGCCACTCCCTCGGCCAGTTTGACGCTGTGCGAGACGATCACGATGCCGACGGTCATGACGCGGCCGCCGAGTCGACCAGCGATCGCAGCAGCAGCGACGTCGAGCGGGCACCGGGGTCGAGGTGCCCGGCGGAGCGCTCGCCCAGGTAGGACGCCCGCCCCTTACGCGCCACCAACGGAATCGTCGACTCGGCGCCGGCTTCGGCCGCGGTCGCCGCGGCCGCCAGCACCTCCGCCACCGACTTGTCCTTCACGGCCTCGGCCGCATCGACCGCCGGCCGCAAGGCGTCGACCATCGTCTTGTCGCCGACCTCGGCCTTGCCCCGCGCGACGACGCCGTCCAGCGCCGCCCGCAGCGCGGCGGCGACCGACGCGCCGTCGACCTCCTCCAGGCTCGTCGCCGCACGCAGGAAGGCCGTGCCCAGCAACGGTCCCGACGCGCCGCCGACCTTGGAGATCAGCGTCTTCGCCACCAGCTTCAGCACCGCAGTCGGAGTGTCCACTTCGGACGAGTCCAATGCGGACACGACGGCCTCGAAGCCGCGCTTGAGGTTCTCGCCGTGGTCGCCGTCGCCGATGGCCCGGTCGAGTTCGACCAGCTCGTCCCGGTGCGCCGCGACGACCGTCGCCATGGCCCGCACCGCCGACGCCACATCCGTGCCGGAGCAGCCCATCGTCACATCCCCCACCGCAGCGCCGCGGTGCGCACCGGCGCGTCCCACAGCTCCGTCAACTCGTCGTCCAGCTTCAGCAGCGTCACGCTCATGCCCTGCATCTCCAGACTTGTCACGTACGGGCCGACGAGTCGGCGCTCCACCACGATTCCCCGCTCGGCCAACAGCTTCTCGGCGATGCCGTGCGCCAGGTACAGCTCGACCAGCGGCGTGCCGCCCATGGAGTTGGTGAACAGCAGCACGCGGTCGCCCTCGGCGAACGGCAGGTCCTCCACCACGGGCTCGATCAGCCGGCGCACCAGGGCGTCCGCGGGCTCCATCGGAAGCCGCTGGCGGCCGGGCTCGCCGTGGATGCCGATGCCGAGCTCGTACTCGTCGTCGGCGAGCTCGAAGCTCGGCTGCCCGACGTGCGGCACCGTGCACGCCGTCAGCGCCAGGCCCAGCGATCGCACGTTGGCAACCACCTTGCGCGCCAACGCCTCGCAGCGGTCGAGGTCCGCGCCCCGCTCCGCCGCCGCGCCGACGATCTTCTCCAGCAGCAGTGTGCCGGCCACGCCGCGGCGACCGGCCGTGTACAGCGAGTCCTTGACGGCCACGTCGTCGTCGATCACGACCGTGCGCACGTCGACGCCGTCCATCGCGACGAGCTCCGCCGCTGTCTCGAAGTTCAGCACGTCGCCGGTGTAGTTCTTGACGATCAGCAGCACGCCCGCGCCGCCGTTGACCTTCTCGACGGCCGCCTGCACCTGGTCCGGCGTCGGCGACGTGAACACCGCGCCCGGGCAGGCGGCGTCCAACATGCCCGTGCCGACGAAGCCGCCGTGCATCGGCTCATGGCCGGAGCCGCCGCCGGAGACCAGCGCCACCTTGCCCTCCACCGGCGCGTCGGCGCGCCAGATCACGGCCGGATCCGGCTGCACCACCAGCAGGTCCGGATGGGCCAGCGCCATGCCCCGCAGGGCCTCGTCGACCACTGTGGACGGGTCGTTGATGATCTTCTTCATCACGGGGTCCCCTCGTCGCGACAACCATCCGGCCCGACCTTCCTACCCCCGCGCACACGCGCCACGCCAGCCGCGAAATGCCAAGGGTAGGCTGCCCTAACATGAGAGCCAAGGGAATCGTCGTGCTGGTCGCGGCCGCGCTGGCCACCGGGACGCTGGCCGCCTGCGGTCAGGCCCCGTCCTCGGACGGCCGCTCCGAGGTGGCGCAGGGCGGCCCCGCCTTTCTCGACGCCGGCGCCCGCACCGCCAAGTACGGGACCGACGCGCTGCCCGGCGTGTTCCCGCGCACCATCACGCAGGCCATGGGCAAGACCACGCTCGACCACAAGCCGACCCGGGTCGTCGTGCTCGACACCGGCGAGCTGGACAACGTGGTCGCGCTCGGCGTCCAGCCGGTCGGCGTCGCCTTCCCCGACGGCTCGCCGAACATGCCGTCCTACGTCGGCGACAAGGGCGGCAAGCCGGCCGACGTCGGCACCACCAACACGCTCAACCTGGAAGCCATCGCCGCGCTCAAGCCCGACCTCATCCTGGGCTCCAAGCTGCGCGCCGAGAAGCAGTACCCGCTGCTGGCCAAGATCGCCCCGACGGTGTTCACCGAGCGCCCCGGCTACACCTGGAAGAGCAACTTCCGGCTCAACTCGGCGGCGCTGGACCGCACCGAGCAGGCCGACAAGATGATCTCCGACTACGAGGCGGCGGCCCGCAAGCTCGGCCAGGACGCGCAGGCCAGGCTGGGCACGCTGCCGGTGATCTCCATGCTGCGCTTCATGCCCGGCCGGATCCGGCTGTACGCCACCAAGTCGTTCATCGGCACCGTGCTGGCCGACACCGGGCTGCCGGTGACCGAGTCCGGCAAGGCCAACGACCTGGCCGTGGAGATCAGCACGGAGCAGATCGGCAAGGCCGACGCCGACTGGATCCTGTACGGCACCTACGGCGACCCCGGCAAGACCGACCAGTCCGGCGTGCTCGGCGGCCCGCTGTGGTCGACGCTGGGCGCGGTGAAGGCCGGCCACGCCAAGGCCGTCCCCGACGAGACCTGGTACCTCGGCCTCGGCGTGCTGGCCGCGAACTCGGTGCTCACTGACCTGCGCGGCATCCTGCGGGTCTGACCGAGAACGGGGGCATTCCCGGCGGGAGTGCCCCCTCGCGCTCACTTGCGGCCGTAGCGGAGCTTGACGATGGCCAGGAGCTGGCGGACGGTGCCGGCGCCGCGGCTGAACGACATGGGGTTGAGCAGCGGCTTGAACTTGCGGCGGGCCACGGCCTGCGGACGGGCGAACTCGCGCAGCCCGTCCTCGCCGTGGATGCGGCCGAAGCCGGATTCGCCGACGCCGCCGAACGGCAGCGACGGGATCGCCGCGAACGCCACCACACCGTTGACCGACACCATCCCGGCGCGCAGCCGGCGGGCCAGCTGCTCGCCGCGGGACTTGGAGAAGATGGTGCCGCCGAGCCCGTACCGGCCGGCGTTGGCGAGACGGATGGCCTCGTCGACGTCGCGCACCCGGTTGACGGTGATGGTCGGGCCGAAGGTCTCCTCGGTGATGGCCAGCGAGTCCTCGGGCACGTCCGCCAGCACGACCGGCTCCACGAACGGAGGCCGGACCGACTCGACCCCGCCGACCAGCGCCTTCGCGCCCTTGTCGATGGCGTCCTGCACGTGACCGCGGATGATGTCGACCTGCGCCGGCATGGTGATCGGGCCGAGGTCGGCGCCGGGGTCGCCGCCGGGCCGCAGCTTGGCGGCCAGCTTCTTCACGGCGGCGGTGAACTCGTCGGCGACGTCCTCGTGCACGTACACGCGCTCCACGCCGATGCACGTCTGGCCGGCGTTGGACATCGCGCCCCACACCGCGGCGTCGGCGGCCAGCTGCACGTCGGCGTCGTAGTCGACGATCAGCGCGTCCTTGCCGCCGCACTCGACCAGCACCGGCGTCAGCGACTCGGCGCACGCGGCCATCACGCGCTTGCCGGTGGCGGTCGACCCCGTGAAGGCGAGCTTGTCCACACCGGACCGGCACAGCGCCGCGCCGGTCTCGCCGAAGCCGGTGACCACGCTCAGCACCGGGTGCTCCGGCACGATCTCGGCCAGCGTGTCGGCCAGCCAGGTGCCGACGCCGGGCGTCAGCTCGGACGGCTTGAACACGACGGTGTTGCCGGCCGCGAGGGCGTAGGCGATGGAGCCCATCGGCGTGAAAGCCGGATAGTTCCACGGCCCGATCACGCCGACGACGCCGACCGGCAGGTACTCCAGGGTCGCGGACTGGTTGGACATCAGCAGCCCGGCCGGCACGCGGCGCTTGCGCAGCACGCGTTCGGCGTTGCGGGCGGCCCAGTGCAGGTGATCGATGACGATCACCATCTCCAGCTTGGCGTCCGCGGCGGGCTTGCCGGTCTCCGCGCTGATCAGGCCGGCCGCCTCGTCCAGCCGCTTGACCAGCAGCCGCCGCCACGCGTCGAGCCGCTCCTTGCGGCCGGCGAAGCCCAGTTCCTGCCACCAGTTGCTCGCCCGGCGGGCCTGCGCGACGGCGTCGGCGACCTGCTTGGGCGTGTGGATCGGGTGGTGGGCGACGACCTCTCCGGTGCGCGGATCCAGCGAGGCGAACCGCCCGTCACCCGAGGTGGTCACCGCACTGCTCTCCGGCGCTGTCTGAGTCATCGACCCTCCCGGCTGTTCACCCACGCTTGTTACTGAAGAGTACGCAAACCGACCCGTACTCGTCAGCACCCATTCTCCCGGCCGTGTCGCACCGCCGTGCGGGTGAATCAGGATTTGGGCAGCTTCGCCGCGACGATCTTGCCCGCGGCGACGGCCTGGCCGCAGGTGTCGAAACCGGCGATCTTCTGGCCGTTGGCGACGTACACGGTGACGATCTCGCCGCGCTGCTGGGAAAGCGGCCGATCGGCCCATTGCACGGTGCACGACGGGTAGGCGGTGGAGGTGTCGGACCGGTACGCGCTGACGCCGCCGAGATCGACGGGTGTCGGCGGGGTGTCGAAGCCGGGCACCGCCGGGTCGAGGCCGATCTTGGCGTAGACCTCCAGCGTGATCCCGTTCTGCCGCCACGCGCAGTCGTAGAGGGACTCGGAGTCCAGGCGCGGCTGCGGACCGACGATCGACGTCACCGTCGCCTTGTCGATCAGGGTGCACGGATCGGTGCCGGCCACGACGCTGCTGCCGGCCTGGATCTGCGGCGGGGCGGTGCGGATGCGGGCGATCACGCCGCTCAGCACCTGCCGGCCGGTCGCGCACGGCTCGCCGCCGCCCTTGGCCTCGGTGCGGACCACGATCGCCCGGGTCGGGGAACTCTGCGTGACGGCCTTGTCCGTGCAACTGGTGTTCTGCCTGGCCTCCAGCACCCGCATGCCGTCCAGCGGGATCGCGTCGCGGTCCCATTCCGGCACGGCGTCGCCGAGCGTGACGGTGACGCTCAACTGCTGCCCGTTGACGGTGACGGTCGCCTGGCACCCGCGGAACGGGTCGCCGCTCGGCTTGCCGCCGGGGGTGCCGACGTTGCCGAGCAGTTTGGTGTCGAGCAGCCCGCACGGGTCGACGGCACGCAGCTTGGCCTCGGCGAACGCCGGGTCCACCGGTCCGGAATCGCCGCCGGTGGCCGCGGTGGCGACGGTGGTGCGCGCGGACACGGAGCGGGTCGTGTCGACGCCGGAGGAGCAGGCCGTGAGCACGGCGGCGGCCGCGAGCACGGCACAGGCGAGGCGGAGCACGGGTGCACGGTAGCGACCTGCGCGGATCGATGTGACGTGAATCCCGTGATCGGTCTCACCGAGAGTTTCGGGAACGATTCAGAAGATCAACACGTCATTACGGGTGCAAGGTTCGGAAAGGCTCTGAAGGGAGCAGTAAGTGATCAAGGTTCTGCGCAGGCAGGCCCGCAAGGCGGCTCGTCGGTTCGACGCGTGGACCGTTGAGGCGTTCAACCCGGTGTACCCGCACCGGAGCGGCCGGCGCTGAATGCTCAGCACCGGCCGCCGGTAGGTGGATCAGCTCTCGCCGGCGCCAGTGGCGTCGTCGGCGGGCTCGGTCCCGACCGGGACCACGATGGGCCGCAACCGGGCCCACAGGGCGAACAGGATGCCCACCACGAGCATCACGATCCCGCCCCACAGGTTGATGTTGACGCCGGCCGCCTTGTCCAGGCCGGCCTGGCTGGTGAACGCGATGCCCATCACGGTCAGCACCACGCCGTAGACCACGAACAACAGCGCCAGCACGTAGCGGAGGTCGAACAGCCCCGCGCGCTTCTTCACAGGCTCGCTCATCGAAGTCCGTCCTCCCTCACCAGAAGATGATGTTCAGCACGGCCGCCAGCACCAGCACGCCGACGCCGAGCACCACCGGCTTGCGGTACCAACCGGCGTTCTCACCGGTGTCGGAGTGCTTGAGGCTGTCCCGTGGCGTCAGCGACCACACCAGCCCGACCAGCTCCGACTCGGGCTTGGGCGCGGTCACCAGCGTGACGAGCACGCTGATCAGGACGTCCATGATGAACGCCGCGCTGGCCGCCACGAAGCTCGCGCCCTGGCCGGACAGGGTCAGCACGCCCGACCGGTTGAGCACGTCGATCGTGACCGCGGACAGCGTGCCGACGATCAGGCCGACGCCGCCGGCCATCGGGGTCATCCGCTTCCAGAACATGCCCAGCAGGAACGTCGCGAACAGCGGCGCGTTGAAGAAGCCGAACAACGTCTGGAGGTAGTCCATGATGTTGTTGAAGGTGCCGGCGATGAACGCGGTGCCGATCGCGATGACGCAGCCGACGATGGTGATCAGCCGGCCGACCCGCAGGTAGTACTCGTCGGGCTTGTTCTTGACGACGTAGGTCTGCCACAGGTCGTAGGTGAACACCGTGTTGAAGGAGCTGACGCTGGCCGCCATGCCGGCCATGAACGCCGCGACCAGACCGGTGATCGCCACGCCCAGCATGCCGTTGGGCAGCAGGTCGCGGATCAGCAGCTCGATGGTGTTGTTGTAGGTGACGCCGTTGTCCAGCTTGCCGCCGCTGGCCTTGAACGCGGCCAGCTCCGGCGAGATCACCGCGGCGATCATGCCCGGGATGAAGATCAGCAGCACGATCAGCGTCTTCGGGTACGCGCCGATCAGCGGCGTGCGCCGGGCCGCCGACATGCTCTTGGCCGACAGCGCGCGCTGCACCTCGGCGAAGTTGGTCGTCCAGTAGCCGAAGGACAGCACGAAGCCGAGGCCGAACACCAGGCCGATGACCGAGAGCACCGGGTTGGCGATGCCGGTCAGGTTGGAGCCGGGCCAGGAGTGCAGCTCGGCGTAGGAGTCGGAGTTGGCCGCGGTGAGCTTGGCCACCAGGCCGTTCCAGCCGCCCACCTTGTACAGGCCGACGATGGTCAGCGGCAGCAGCATCGCGACGATCACGAAGAACTGCATGACCTCGTTGTAGATGGCCGCGGACAGGCCGCCCAGCGTGGTGTAGGCCAGCACGATCGCGGCGGAGACGATGATCGCCACCCAGGTCGGCCAGCCCAGCAGCAGGTTGATCACGGTGGCCAGCGCGAACAGGTTGACGCCCGCGATCAGCACCTGCGCCAGCGCGAAGCTGAGGCTGTTGACCAGGTGCGCGAACCGGCCGAACCGGCGGAGCAGGAACTCCGGCACCGAGCGGACCTTGGAGCCGTAGTAGAAGGGCATCATCACCAGGCCGAGGAAGACCATGGCCGGGATGGCGCCGATCCAGTAGTAGTGCACGGTCGGCACGCCGTACTGCGCGCCGTTGGCGGTCATGCCGAAGATCTCGACCGCGCCCAGGTTCGCCGAGATGAAGGCGAGGCCCGTCACCCAGGCCGGCATCGACCGGCCGGACAGGAAGAAGTCCAGGCTGGAGGACACCGAGCGGCGGGCCAGCGCGCCGATGCCCAGTACCAGCACGAAGTAGAAGCCGAGTAGGACGTAGTCCACGGGCCCGGCGTCCAGCCGGAGGTTCGCGTCCGCCAGGACGTTCACCGGCCCCACCTCCACACATCGAACAGCACCGAACAGCATTCACCACTATGTGGCGGAAGCGAACGTTACCGCACAGGGATCGAGCGGTGAACAGGTCGAAACCCAGCTGTTGTGTTTGTTGGAAGGTCACACTAATTGACCATGGGTGTACCCGCTCGGTGACGTGGGGTCACAAGACGATCACGGCTCGCTGGTCGACCTGACCAAGATCACTCCGGGTGGTCGGCGGGGCGGTGGGAGATCATGCGCGCCAATCACCCGCCGGCCGCGGCCGATCCGCGCAGAACAGGCATTCGGGTCCGCAATGGACGCGTTTTCGGCAGTGCCAGACTGGAGGCCGTGCCGGAGCCCCTCACGCTGGTCACGGCCGTCACCTCGTGGACGGCCGATCCCGTGTCCCTGGTCGTCATGATCGTTGTCGGCGGTTGGTACGGGTTGTCCGTGCGCCGACGGGGCGACTGGCCGCGGGCCCGCGTGGTCGCCTTCTACGGCGGCGGGCTCGGGGCGTACGCCATCGCCACGCTGTCCAGCATCGGTGTCTACGCCGACACCCTGTTCTCGATGCGGGCCGCGCAGGTCATCCTGCTGCTGATGGTCGCCCCGCTCGGCCTCGCCCTCGGCGCCCCGTTCACGCTGCTCCGCGACACCGGACCGGCCGCTCTGGTGGGGCGCTTGCGTTCCGTGCTGCACAGTCCGTTCGGGAAGGTCATCGCCTTCCCCGCCACGGCATCCGTGCTGCTCATCGCCACGCCGTGGCTGCTCTACTTCACCGCCTGGTACCCCGCCGTGCTGCGGTTTCGGGCGGTCGACGAGCTCACGCGGCTGGCCCTGCTTCTGATCGGTCTTGTTTACTTTTGGAGCCGTTTGCAGCTCGATCCCGTGCCGCGGCGGTTCCATCACCTGGTGTCCGTCTGGATCACGCTGGTCGAGGTGGTCGGCGACGCCGCCCTCGGCCTGACCCTGTGGTTCTCCGGCCACCTCGTGGCCCAGGACTACTACCAGGCCCTGGGTCGCGCCTGGGGCCCCGATCTGCGGCTCGACCAGACCTTCGGCGCCGGCGTGCTGTGGATCGTCGGCGACCTGGCCGGCCTGCCGTTCCTCGGCGCGCTGGTGAACCGGATGACCAAGGAGGATGCCAAGCAGGCCAAGGAGATCGACCGGGTGCTGGACGAGCGGGAGGCCGCCGGCGATGACCCGAACCGCCCGTGGTGGGAGAGCGATCCGACCCTGGCGGAGCGCTTTCGGCGGGGCTGAGCATCTGGATACGTCCGCTGCGCGCGGGGCTCCCGCCCGACAAGGGGTTCGTTCGGGGCGGGAACCCCACGCGCGCCGGTCAGGCGGGGTTGCGCACCGCCTGCTCGGCGTCCGGCAGGTAGTCCTTGTAGGCGCCGCTCTCCCACGTGGACCACTGGTCCCAGCGGGTGCCCTGGTCGGAGATGTCGAAGGCGGCCTTGGCGTTCTGCGCCGGATCGAAGGCCTGCTGCTCGCTGACCTCGGGATGCCAGTAGTCGTTGATCTGCCACAGCCCGCGGTCCCGGGTGCAGTTCTCGTTGACCAGCAACGCCTTGGTGAACCCGCTGCTCTCGGCCAGCGCCACCGCCACGGCGTTCACCAGGCCGTCGCCGGTGAAACCGGTGTCCTTGGCCAGCTTGGCCAGCTGCCCCGCCGAGTACTGCTCCCCCTCGGACTTGCTGACCGGCTTGCACGTCTTGTTCTCGACCGGGGCGGTCGCCTGCACGGACGCGGGCGGCACCGCCCCCGGCACCATGCCAGCCAGCAAGGCCGACGCCGCAAGGGCGGCGAGCCGGGACAGCGCTTGAATCACCTCGGGGCTCCGAACTGCCGACGGAACGTGAACACGTCCAGCTATGCCAGCCATTCGGGGCGACGGCCAGGAATCTGTCCCGATTCGGACGGAAATCGCCTGTCGCGCAACCAAAACCGGTGGACCACCTAGTGAATGCGTTGCGGTTGCGCCGTCGCACAATTGTTGCACAACCACGACATCGCGGTCACGGCGCAATTGTTCACGAGGCGGTGGCCTCGCACATGGCCCCCTCGTAGCCAGCGAATCTGTTGGGGACAGCCGTGATACTGTGCCGTCCACAGTGATCAAGTACGCGTTTCCGCCGCCACAAGCACCGGAACATCAGCACGAACAAGAGGTTTCGATGACTCAGCACCGCGCCCGTGGCGACGAGGGCGGCAACGGCAGCAAGAGCAAGTAGGCCGCCCGGTCACCCAGCCGCCTGCGGGCTGGGTGCAGGTCAGGCCAGGTCCACGCACATGCCGACGGGCCGCCCGACCGGCACGCCGCGAGCGTCCAGAGTGAACACCGACCGGCCCTCGTCGTCGATCTCCTTCGCCAGCGTGTAGTCGTTCAGGTCGTGCCGGAGCCCGATGACGTCGCAGCGCGCCGGGTACGGCAGCCGCACCCGATAGACCAGCTCCGGCACCGCATCGCCGGTGAAGGTCCGGACGAAGGTGTCGGGCTGCCCGCGCATCAGCTGGCCGGCCTTGCCCGGCCACATGATCGTCACGATCAGGCTCACCGCGTCGCCCCGGGCCACCGGCTCGGCGAAGTGCACGGTGGCCACCAGCCGGCCCCGGCTCTCCCAGTCGATCGTCACCTCCGGCCGGGTGCCGCCCTCGAACCCGTTCTCCGGCGTGCGCACGTCGACGTGCACCTTGCGCCGCAGCCGTTCCGGCCAGTCGCTGCCGGCGCCGGACCAGATGCTGACGTAGTGCAGCAGATCGCTGTCGGCCACCAGCGTCATGGTGATCTTCTCGAACGTGTCGCCGTTGCGGCGCACGGTCACGTCGTGCCACCAGCTCCGCACGTTCGCCGCGTAGCCGAACCGCTCCTCCAGCACGTCCTGGTACTTCAGCCGCAGCCGGCGGTCCTGCGCGGACCGGCGCCGGGACTCGCCGCGGTGCACGGCCAGCAGCACGAACAGGCCCAGCAGCCCGAACAGCGCCGCCACGACCGAGGCGGCGCGCAGCGCCGGGTCGCCCAGCAGCGCGCTGAGCAGGCCGCCGAGGCCGAGCACGCCGAGCACCCCGTCGACGACGCCGACCAGCCCGGCGCCGATCACCCAGTCCTGCAACCACTCCAGAAATCCGGGCGGACGACGTGTCGAGGTGGACACGAGCCTGGGAGCTGCCACGGCCGACCCTCTTTTCCCTACGGTGACCGAAGAGAACCAGGACGGTCATCCGGGGTCAATCCGGGCGCTGCATGATCGGACGCCGACCGCACGAACGGACTCTCCCGGGCACGGCCAGCAGTCGCCCGAGTGGAGACCGGCGACACCGGCGGAGCATTGCCTTCCCCCGAAAGAGCAGCGAAAAGGCAGAATTCCGTACCAATGCGGGAAAGCGCTGGGCCGTTCGGTTATGCCCGCCGCGCATGGGTTTGCCGCCGGTTGGCCGACGGGTATGTCATCCGTAAGGGGGGATCGATCGGCGTACCACGGTGAGGTGCCCCATGGCCGACTACGGCATCGATGTCAGCAGCTACAACACGATCACCAGTTGGCCGGAGGTGCGCGCCGGCGGGAACGCGTGGACGTGGGCGAAGGCGACGCAGGGCAGCGGGTACACGAATCCGTTGTTCGGCGGGCAGTTCGCCGGATCGACGGCGGCGGGGCTGATCACCGGGGCGTACCACTTCGCGGACCCGACCGTCGGGGTGGCGGCGAATGTGGACCATTTCGTGTCGGTGGCCGGCCCGGTCGGGGCGTTCGGGGACGGCGCGATGCTTCCGTTGCTGGACATCGAGAACGACCCCGCCGACGGTGTCGATTGGACCGCCGACAGCGCAAACGCCTTCATACCGGCGTTCCGGGACGCCCTGCGCACGGCGACCGGCCAGCGGAAGTTGTGCGTGTACGCGTCGCAGAGCTGGTGGGCCGGCGGCATGCTGCGGCCCGACGACTGGGCCGACGACGACGTCTTCATCTGCGCCGCCCGGTACGGAGTGGAGCCGGGCGACGTCGGCTGGTCGCACCCGCGGCTGGCCGTGCACCAGTACACCGACGCGGCGCCGACGCCCGGGTCGGCCGGGCCGACCGACCGCAGCGTGACGGTCGGCGCCTTCGACGTCGCGGCCCTGACGATCTAGAACAGGCGGAACTCGTCCGAGTCGGTGCCCTTGAGCGCCTCGTAGTCCAGCGTCACACAGCGGATCCCGCGGTCCTCGGCCAGCGTCCGGGCCTGCGGCTTGATCTGCTGCGCGGCGAACACGCCCTTGACCGGGGCCAGCAGCGGGTCCCGGTTGAGCAGCTCCAGGTAGCGCGTGAGCTGCTCGACGCCGTCGATCTCGCCACGGCGCTTGATCTCCACCGCCACCGACACGCCGTCGGCGTCCCGGCACATCAGGTCGACCGGCCCGATCGCGGTCGGGAACTCCCGCCGCACCAACGACCAGCCGTCACCCAATGTGGTGACGTGCTCGGCCAGCAACACCTGCAGGTGCGCCTCCACGCCGTCCTTGACCAGGCCCGGTTCGATGCCCAGCTCGTGCTTGGAGTCGTGCATGATCTCCTCGATCGAGATCACCAGCTTCTCGCCGGCCTTGTTCTGCACGGTCCACACGCCCGGGTCCTCGATCAGCCAGCACGGCGGGCTCATCCAGTTCAGCGGCTTGTAGGCGCGGTCGTCGGAGTGCACCGACACCGAGTTGTCGGCCTTGATGAGCAGCAGCCGGTTGGCCATCGGCAGGTGGGCGGTCAGCCTGCCGACGTAGTCGACCTGGCACCGCGCGATCACAAGACGCACCGCGACAACCTACCCTCGGTGGCCATGGCGCTCTCCGCGCCCCTGGCCCGTTTGACAGGATCGGGCCGTGGAATCGCTCCAGTCACGTGAGGTCTACCGCAACGCGTGGATGACCGTCCGCGAGGACGACATCCGCCGCCCGGACGGCTCGACCGGCATCTACGGCGTGGTCGACAAGCCGAACTACGCCCTGGTCATCCCGCTCGACGGGGACCGGCTGCGGCTGGTCGAACAGTTCCGCTACCCGCTGGGCATGCGGCGCTGGGAGTTCTGCCAGGGCACCGCGCCCGACCTGGCCAGCGTGGAGGCCAAGGAGCTGGCCGCCCGCGAGCTGCGCGAGGAGACCGGCCTGCGCGCCGCCGAGCTGGTGGAGCTGGGCGTGCTGGACGTGGCGCCGGGCATGTCCAGCCAGCGCGGCACGGTGTTCCTGGCGACCGGCCTGACCGAGGGCGCGCCGGAGCGGGAGCTGGAGGAGCAGGACATGCGCTCGGCGTGGATCCACCGCGCCGAGTTCGAGGCGATGATCGCCCGCGGCGAGATCAGCGACGCGCAGACCGTGGCCGCGTACATGCTGCTGCTCCTGCACGAGTCCCGTCAGCCCAACCTGTAGACCTGCCCGGTGGCCGCGCCCTCGATCGACTTCACGTACGCGCGGGCGGCGGCGGTCACCGGCACCGGCTCGAAACCGGGGAAGAAGTCGCCGTAGGCGTCCAGCGCCTCGGTGAACACGGTCGGGCTGACGGCGTTGATCCGCTGCGGCAGCTCGACCGCGGCGGCCATCACGAACGACTCCAGCGCGCCGTTGACCAGCGACGCGACCGCCCCGGTGCGGATCGGCTCCCGCGCGAGCACGCCGCTGATCAGCGTGAACGAGCCGGTGACGTGCTCGGCGCCCTGCCGGACGAGCTCGATCTGGCCGAGGACCTTGTCGGTGACGCCGGCGAGGTAGTCCTCGCGGGTCAGCTCGGCCAGCGGCTTGAACGGCACGCTCCCGGCGGCGCAGGCGACGGCGTCGACCTGGCCGACCTCGTCGTACACGGCGGCGATGGACGCCGGGTCGGTGATGTCGATGGCCAGGTCGCCGTTGGACCGGGAGGCGGTGATGACCTCGTGGCGGACGCCGAGCACGTCGTGCACCGCGCGGCCGAGCAGCCCGGACGCGCCGATCAGAAGGATCCTCATGCCGTCCAGCCTCTCAGTGGAGTCCAGCTACATCATCTGCAGTTCGTTTTAAGCTGGGCTACGTGATGGATGTGCGACGGCTCGTGCTGCTCCGCGACCTGGCCGAGTACCAGACGGTGACCGCGGTCGCCGACGTGCACCACGTGACCGCCTCCGCGGTGTCCCAGCAGCTGCGGGCGCTGGAGGCCGAGGTCGGCAAGCCGCTGCTGCTGCGCGAGGGCCGGACCGTGCGGCTGACCTCGGCCGGGCGCGCGCTGGCCCGGCGCTGCGAGGATGTGCTGGCGGCGCTCGAACGGGCGTCCGCCGAGGTCAACGAGCTGGCCGGGACGATCGACGGCGAGCTGGCGGTCGGCTGCTTCACCAGCGGCTTCCCCGCGCTGGCGATGCCGATGGCCGAGACGCTGCACACGCGGCACCCGCAGCTGCGGTTCCGGTTCCTGGAGAGCGAGCCGGAGGACACCATCCCGATGCTGCGGCAGCGGCGGCTCGACCTCGTGCTGGCCTACCGGTACCGGCACCTGGGCACGGAGTTGCAGCCAGGGCTGGTCGGCCTGCCGCTGTGCGACGACCCGTTCCTGATCTGCGTGCCGGAGCGGCTGCGCGAGGCGGTCGAGGCCGACGGGCTGGCGGCGCTGCGGGAGCAGCCGTGGGTGGTGTTCCCGACCGGGAGTTGCCGGGAGGCGACCGTGCACGCCTGCCGGACGGCCGGCTTCACGCCGCAGGTCGTGCACAACTGCGCGAGCATCCCGGTGACGCTGGACATGGTCGTCGCCGGGCTGGGCGTGACGATGATGCCGGCGATGGCCACCCGCAACGCCCCGCCCGGGCTGGCGATGGTGCCGGCGTCCGGGTTGCACCGCAAGATCGAGGTCGTCGTCCGGGCCGGCACGGAACGCCAACCGGTGATCGCCGCCGCGCTGGATGCGCTGGCCCAGCCGTAGGTCGGATCCCTTGCTGCGGCAAGGGATCCGACCTTGTCGGCTCAGGATCCGTAGACCTGGAACTCCGACACCTGGCCGGCAGGCCAGCCGTCGTTGCCGGTGAAGTTGAGCCGCAGGAAGCGCTGGCTCGTGGCCGGGACCGTGATCGTCACGGTGTTGCCGGTCGCCGGGTCGAACCGGTAGCCGGCGGAGCCGACGACGGTGCTGAACGAGCCGCCGTCGTTGGAACCCTGCACCGACAACGTTTCCGTGCGGGCACCCCACGCCGTGGACGGCGGCAGCGTGAGCACGATGCGCCGCACCGACGTCGACGAACCGAGGTCCACCTGCAGCCACTGCGGGAACGCGTTGTTGGCGCTTTCCCAGTAGCTGCTGGTGTTGTTGTCGTTGGCGTTGCCCGGCCCGTACACCTGGGTGTAGCTACTGGCCGACATCGCCTTGCCCAGCGCGAGGTTTCCGCTCGGCGGGGTCGTCGTCGTGGTGGTGGTTGTGGTTGTCGTAGTGGTGGTGGTCGTGGTCGTCGGCGGGTTGCCGTCACCGGGGTAGGTGTAGACCGGCGCCGGCCAGCCGCCGCAGTACGGAGTCGCCGTGTACCAACCGGAATTGCCGCCGCCCTGGGTGATGGTGAACCCGCCGCCCAGGCAGCTGTAGATCGGGTTGGACGCGCCGACGTGCGCGGCGGTGACGTCGGTGAAGCTCGCCGAGCCGCCGGCCTGCAGCTGCAGCACGAAGGTCCCGGTGCCGTCGATGGTGACGTTGCTGAAGTGCACGTTGGACACCGTCGAGCCCTCGACCGTCTGGATCGCCTCGTACGAGCTGTCGAGCAGGTTGGAGTCGGTGACGTTGATCGTGCCGTCCAGCGCGCCCTGCTGGGCGTCGAACCAGATCGCGCCGACGCCGAACTGCCAGTTGGGATCGAGCACGCCGGCACGCAGGGTTGTGTTGCGGGCCAACGTGGTCGTGCCCGAGACGTGCACGGCGTTGAACCGGTTGGCGACGTGGATGCCGCCGCCCTGGGTCTGGGTGTCAGTCACCACGTTGTCGGTGACGCTGTTGTCGTGGCCGCCGTAGATGGCGATGTTGTTGGCCAGCATCGGCAGCTCGACGGTGTTGAACGAGAAGGTGTTGTCGTGGTCGGCGTTGACCTCCGACCACATCGCCAGCCCGTCGTCGCCGGTGTTGCGCAGGAAGTTGTTGGTGACGGTGACGTGGCTGATCCCGTTGTGCAGGTTGAGGCCGTCGGCGGTGACGTCCAGGATCCGGTTGTTGGACACGGTGAGGCCGTCGAACGGGCCGTCCAGCCAGAGCCCGACCTTCACGTGCTGCAGCCACAGGCCGGAGACCACGGAGCCGCCGCCGAGCGCGCCGCCGATGGCGTTGACCTGGTCGCAGTCGTTGCGCTCGGTGACCTCACCCATGATGGCGAAGTCGTAGAGCTTGACGTTGCTGCTGACGCCGGAGTTGCCGCCCTGGCCACAGCTGTTGGGCTCGCCGAGGCCGAACACGCCGACCCGGTTGCCGTGCAGCACGGTGTACCACTGGCCCGCGCCCTGGATCGTCACGTTGTTGACGGTCAGGTGCTGGTTGACCGTGTACGTGCCCTGCGGGACGTAGAGGATCTTGCCCTGGGCCGACGCCGCCGCGATGGCGTTGACGAACGCGCTGCCGGAGTCGGCCGCGCCGCTCGGGTCGGCGCCGTAGGAGGTGACCGACAGCGAGTTCGCCGGCTGCGCGATCGCCGCGCCGACGTTCTCGAAGTCGGCGGTGTCGACCGTGACCGCGACCGAGGCCGCGTCGAGCTGGAACTTCACCTTGGTGCCGGCGGACAGCGTGCTGCCGAACATGGTCCGCACGTCGTCGTACATGTGGTGCTGGTTGCCGGCGCCCGGGTCGTTGGTGAACGGGTAGCCGCCGTAGTACCAGCTGTACTTGTTGGTCAGCGTCAGGTCGCGGTTCTTGGCGCCGTTGACGTACACCGCGATCGGCGTCGTGTAGGCGGCGCCGCCACCAGCGTCCGGCACCGAGTAGTGCAGTGTCACCGCGTTCGCCGCCGCGGTGAGGGTGAACTCCACGTACCGGCCGTTGCCGGACAGGGTGACGGCCTTCCGCCCCGACGCCTCGCCGGCCAGCGTGCCGGCGGCTCGGGTGGGACCGATCACGGTCCCGTTGGTCGCGGCCGTTTCGGCCTCGTACTCGGTGAACGGAACGCTCGCACCGCGGCCGCCGGCAGCTGCCGCCGCCGACGGCGCCGCGTGCGGCGCCGCTAGGGCCAGTCCGACCAGCGTCGCGACGCCCAGGCCGGCCGCGCCTAGTCGCAGGGATAAGGAACGCAGGGATCGCTCAGACATCGTCGTCTCCACTTCGGCGGCAGGGTGCCTTGGTGTGACGGCCACCATAAGAAGAAGGAACGACAAGCTGCAATATCTGTATCAGAAAGTCGCAAACTTTCTAGCGATCAACGCAAGTATGCGACAGCGGTGTAAGCGTGCAGCATCGGGCGGCCGTCCGGCCGCCTGCGAAGACGGTCCACCCCGGCAAGAACCCCCGCAACCCCCGCAACCAAAACCCCGCGAGTCCCGCTCAGCGGCACACCGAATGACGCTTTCGGGCAGAACGGAGACTCGAGGCTCAGTTCTGCCCGAAACCGGATTTCGGTGTGCCCGAGAGCGGGACTCGCGGGGGTGTCAGGTCAGTTGGTCCAGGTGGGGCGGCGTTTCTCCAGGAAGGCGGCCATGCCCTCGCGGGCGTCCGGCAGCTGCGACGCGGCGGCCATGACCTCCAGCGCCAGGGCGTAGGCGTCGGCCTCGGGGCGGTCGAGCTGGGCGTACAACGTGCGCTTGCCGAGGGCCTTGCTGGCCCGACTCCCCCGGGTGGCCCGGGCCAACAACTCGTCCACGGCGGCGTCCAACTCGTCGTCGGGGACGACGCGGTTGACCAGGCCCCACTCCAGCGCCGTGCGAGCGTCGACGGGGTCGCCGGTCAGCGCCATCTCCATCAGCCGCTTGCGGCCGATGGCCCGCGCCACCGGCACCGACGGGGTGTGGCAGAACCAGCCGCCGTTGCCGCCCGGGAGGGCGAAGCCGGCCGACTCCGCGGCCACGGCCAGGTCGCAGGAGGCCACCAGCTGGCAGCCGGCGGCCGTCGCGAGGCTGTGGACCCGGGCGACGACCACCTGGGGCGCGGACTGGAGAGCACGCATGAGCTCCGTGCAGACGGCCAGCAACTCGCGGACACCGAGGAGGTCGCGGGCGGACACGTCGCCGAAGTCGTGGCCGGCGGAGAACACCGGGCCGGCGGCGGCCAGCACCAGGCCGGTCGCGTCGGTGGCGGCCACCGACCGCACGGCGTCGAGGAGTTCACGGAGGTGGTCTTCGGACAGCGAATTGCGCCGGGACGGGCGGTTCATGGTGATCCGTGCCGTCGCCCCGGCACGGTCGAGCAGGATGTGCTGGTAGGAGGCCATGCCCCAACGCTGCCACACCTCAACGACCATTCACAGCCAGTCACCCGACGCGTGCGCAGCGCATTCCAACAAAATCGCTCGAGTACCATTGGTGAGCGAATTCTCGACTTCGATCGGGCCAATGAGCCACTGACCGGGCGTCACGGCGACGGTCGTCACCCTCTGTCGACAAGTTGGACCGAGCACCAAACCTTGTTCACCCGTATGACGTAGCATCGCTTAGGCCAGACGGGTTACGTCGGCGGCCTCCTGTCCGCCATTTCAATCACAATCCCGCCACGGACGGGCGATGAATCTGGCGCCGTTCAGCCATAGGTAAGAGAGTCTGCTGAACTCGTGGGAACTGGTGAGTTCCCAACGGTGCAATTGATGCGCGGCCGCCGAAGGCAGGGGTGAGACGATGACGGCGCCCATGGATGTTCCGGGCGACGCGGTCCAGGCTGAGCCTGAGGCCGTGCTGGCCGGGATGGGCAAGGCGATCGAGGGCCGCTCGCTGCGGCAGATCGCCTGGATGCGACTGCGGCGGGACAAGGTGGCGATGACCGGCGGTGTGGTCGTCGCGGTCCTGGTCGTCGCGGCCGCGGCGGCGTTCGTGCTCGACCGGGTGTTCGGCCTCATCCCCACCACGCAGTTCAACCAGTCGCTGATCGACCCCGACCTGCAGATCCCGAAGGGCTTCTTCGGCGGCCTGAGCGCCGACCACCCGCTCGGCGTGGAACCGGTCAACGGCCGCGACCTGCTGGCCCGCATCTTCGCCGGCTCCTGGGTGTCACTGCTGATCGCCTTCCTGTCCACGGTGGTGTCGGTGGTCATCGGCACCGTCATGGGCGTGATCGCCGGCTTCTTCGGCGGCTGGGTGGACACGCTGATCAGCCGGCTGATGGACGTCTTCCTGGCGTTCCCGCTGCTGCTGTTCTCGCTGGCGCTGGCCGGCGTCGTCCCGGACAACGCCTTCGGCCTGTCCGGCGACGCGCTGCGCATCGCCCTGCTGATCTTCATCATCGGCTTCTTCAACTGGTCGTACATCGGCCGGATCATCCGCGGCCAGACGCTGTCGCTGCGCGAGCGCGAGTTCGTCGACGCCGCTCGCAGCCTCGGCGCGCGGGCCCCGCACATCCTGTTCCGGGAGCTGCTGCCCAACCTGGCCGCGCCGATCCTGGTGTACTCCACGCTGCTGATCCCGACGAACGTGCTGTTCGAGTCGGCGCTGTCGTTCCTCGGCGTCGGCGTCCGTCCGCCGACCCCGACCTGGGGCGGCATGCTGTCCGACGCGACGCAGTACTACCAGATCGACCCCGAGTTCATGCTCGTGCCCGGTCTGGCGATCTTCATCACCGTGTTGGCGTTCAACCTGTTCGGTGACGGTCTGCGCGACGCGCTCGACCCACGTGCCCGATGACGGGCCAGGCTCTTTCACCAGTCTGGAAGCAGTTCGAGAAGATGAGGGGTTGACCAGATCATGAAGAGAAAGCGGGTCATGGCGGCGGTCGCCGTCGCCACCGCGCTCGCCACGGGCCTGACCGCCTGCGGCGGCGGCTCCGGCTCGTCCGGCTCCGGCGGCTCCGCCAGCGCGTTCAACGCCGCCAACGGCAAGGTGGTCAACCCCTCGGACGCCAAGGGCGGCACCATCCGGATGGCCAACTCCGGCGACTGGGACTCGCTGGACCCGGCCGACATGTACTACGGCTACGAGTGGAACTTCGCCCGGCTGACCGGGCGAGGCCTGCTCATGTTCGCCTCGGCCCCCGGCCAGGAGGGCACCAAGCTGGTGCCGGACCTGGCGACCTCGCTGGGCCAGTCCAGCGACGGCGGCAAGACCTGGACCTACAAGCTGCGCACCGGCGTCAAGTTCGAGGACGGCGCGACCGTCACGTCCAAGGACGTCAAGTACGCGGTCGAGCGGTCGCTGGACAAGAGCGTGTTCCCCGACGGGCCCACGTACTTCAACGACTACCTCGACCTGCAGGGCTACACCTCGCCCTACAACGACCCGTCGGCGGACAAGCTGGGCCTGAAGGCCATCGAGACGCCGGACGACACCACCATCGTCTTCCACCTGAAGACGGCGTTCTCCGGCTTCGACTACTTCGCGGCGCTGCCCTCCACGCAGCCCGTGCAGCAGGCCAAGGACACCGGCTCCAAGTACAAGGAGCACGTGGTCTCCACCGGCCCGTACAAGTTCGCCGAGAACAACCTGGGCAAGAACTTCAAGCTGGTCCGCAACGACCAGTGGGACGCCAAGACCGACCCGAACCGCAAGGCGCTGCCGGACGAGATCGACGTCTCGCTCAACACCAACGCCGACGACATCGACTCCCGCCTGATCTCCGGCGACCTCGACGTCGACATCGCCGGCACCGGCGTGCAGGCGGCGGCCCAGGGCAAGATCCTGGCCAACCCGCAGCAGAAGGCCCAGGCGGACAACCCGGTCAGCGACCGGCTCTGGTACGCCGGCATCAACGGCGACGTCGCCCCGCTGGACAACGTGCACTGCCGCCGGGCCGTGGAGTACGCCGCGGACAAGACGTCCTACCAGGCCGCGTACGGCGGCCCGACCGGCGGCGAGATCGCCACCAACCTGCTGCCCCCGGTCACCCAGGGCGCGCAGAAGTTCGACACCTACCCGACGCCGAACAACGCCGGTGACGAGGCCAAGGCCAAGCAGGAGCTGCAGGCCTGCGGCCAGCCCAGCGGCTTCAGCACCAACATCTCCTACCGGGCCGAGCGGCCGAAGGAGAAGGCGGCGGCCGAGGCGCTGCAGCAGTCGCTGTCCAAGGTCGGCATCAAGCTGACGATCAAGCCGTACCCGCAGGGCGACTACTTCAAGCTGTACGCGGGCAAGCCGGACTTCGCCAAGAACAACGGCCTGGGCATCATGCTCACCGGCTGGCAGGGCGACTGGACCGACGGCTTCGGCTTCCTGGCGCAGATCGTGGACAGCCGCGTCATCCGGGCCACCGGCGGCAACACGAACCTGACGGTCAAGGACCCGGCGGTCGACGCGGCGATCGACAAGGCCCTCACCACCTCCGACACCGACGCCCGCAACAAGGCGTGGGTGGACGTGGACAAGAAGGTCATGGACAACGCGTGGATCCTGCCCGGCATCTGGGCCAAGGCCCTGCTGTACCGGCCGAAGAACCTGACCAACGTGTTCGTCAACGACGCGTACGGCATGTACGACTACCTCGCGCTCGGCGTGAAGAAGTAGCTGAAGGTAGGTGAAGGCGTAGGGCGCCCGGCCGCCGTCCATTCGGGCGGCGGCCGGGCCGCCACCAGCCGTACCGGTGTTCGCATACCTGATTCGTCGCCTGATCGGCGCCATCGTGATGCTGTTCATCGTCAGCATCGCGGTCTTCCTGATCTTCTTCCTGCTGCCCCGCATCGGCGGCGCGACCGCGGACGACCTCGCCTCGCGCTACGTCGGCAAGACGGCGGACGCGGCGCAGATCCACACGATGGCGGTCAAACTCGGCTTCACCGACCCGCTCTACGTGCAGTACGGGCGGTTCCTGTCGGGCATCTTCGTCGGCGCCGACTACAGCACCGGTCCGACCACGGTGCACTGCCCGGCGCCCTGCCTGGGCTACTCGTTCCTGCAGCAGACCCCTGTCCTGCCGGACCTGATCGACCGCTTCCCGGTGACGCTGTCGCTGGCCGTCGGCGGCGCGATCGTGTGGCTGGCCTTCGGCGTGTCCGCGGGCGTGGTCTCCGCGCTGCGCAAGGGCAGCGTCTTCGACCGGACGGCAATGGGCATCGCGCTCGCGGGCGTGTCGCTGCCGATCTTCTTCACCGGTCTGCTCGCGCTGAACATCTTCAGCTACACGCTGGGCTGGTTCCCACCGGGCGGCAGCTACACCAACTTCACCGACAACCCGGCGGAGTGGGCCTACGACCTGGTGCTGCCGTGGGTGACGCTGGCCTTCCTCAACGCCGCCGCCTACGCCCGGCTCACCCGGGCCGGCATGCTGGAGACGATGGGCGAGGACTTCATCCGCACCGCGCGGGCCAAGGGCCTGCCGGAGAGCACGGTGGTGGTCCGGCACGGCCTGCGGGCCGCGCTGACCCCGATCACCACCATTTTCGGCCTGGACATCGGCATCCTGCTGGGCAGCTCGATCCTGACCGAGAAGACCTACTCGCTCAACGGCCTCGGCCAGTACGCGTTGCAGGCGATCACCCAGAACGACCTGCCGAAGGTGCTCGGCGTGACCATCCTGGCCGCCACCTTCGTCATCGTGGCCAACCTGGTCGTGGACATTCTGTACGTGGTCATCGACCCGAGGGTGCGTATCTAGTGACCGAGCAATGGGACCCGCCGCAGCAGCGCAGCTTCCTGGAGGTCGACGACCTCCGGGTGCACTTCAACACCGACGACGGCGTGGTGAAGTCGGTGGACGGGCTGTCGTTCAAGCTGGAGCGCGGCAAGACGCTGGGCATCGTCGGCGAGTCCGGCTCCGGCAAGAGCGTGAGCAGCATGGCGCTGATGGGCCTGCAGCGCTACGCCAAGGCGAAGATGTCCGGCGAGATCTGGCTGGACGGCGAGGAACTGCTCTCCGCCGACGACGAGCACGTGCGGTCGCTGCGCGGCAAGAAGATGGCGATGATCTTCCAGGACCCGCTGTCGGCGATGCACCCGTTCTACACGGTCGGGCAGCAGATCATCGAGGCGTACCGGATCCACCACAAGGTGACCAAGGCGGTGGCCCGCAAGCACGCCATCGAGATGCTGGACCGAGTCGGCATCCCGCAGCCGAACTCGCGGGTGGACGACTACCCGCACCAGTTCTCCGGCGGCATGCGGCAGCGCGCGATGATCGCGATGGCGCTGTGCTGCGACCCGGAGCTGCTGATCGCCGACGAGCCGACGACCGCACTGGACGTCACCGTGCAGGCCCAGATCCTGGACCTGATCAAGGACCTGCAGCAGGAGTTCGGCTCGGCGGTCATCATCATCACGCACGACCTGGGCGTGGTCGCCGAGCTGGCCGACGACATCATGGTGATGTACGCCGGACGCTCGGTGGAGCAGGGCAGCGCGCGCGAGGTGTTCCACTCGCCGCAGCACCCGTACACGTGGGGCCTGCTGGGCTCGATGCCGCGGCTGGACCGGGACCGCTCCGAGCGGCTGCTGCCGATCAAGGGCACGCCGCCCAGCCTGATCAACGTGCCCAGCGGCTGCGCCTTCCATCCCCGCTGCGCCTACAAGGACCTGCCCGGCGACGCCACCACGTCGCAGGTGCCCGAACTGGTTGACATCGGCAGCGGCCACAAGGTGGCCTGTCACATGAGCGTCGACCAGCGGCTGCGGATCTGGACCAACGAGATCCAGCCGAAACTCTAGGAATATGGAGACCACTGTGGACAGTCTGTTGACGGTTTCGGGGCTGCGCAAGCACTTCCCGATCCGCAGGGGACTGCTGCGCCGGCAGGTCGGCGCGGTCAAGGCCGTCGACGGGCTCGACTTCTCGGTGCGCACCGGCGAGACGCTGTCCCTGGTCGGCGAGTCCGGCTGCGGGAAGACCACCACCGGCCGGCTGCTGACCCGGCTGCTGGAGCCGACCGACGGCAAGATCGTCTTCGAGGGACGGGACATCACGCACCTGTCCAACTCGGCGATGCGGCCGCTGCGCCGCGACGTGCAGATGATCTTCCAGGACCCGTACTCGTCGCTGAACCCGCGGCACAACGTCGGCACCATCATCGGCGCGCCGTTCCGGCTGCAGAAGGTGGCGACGCCGCAGGGCGTGAAGAAGGCCGTGCAGGAGCTGCTGGAGCTGGTCGGGCTCAACCCCGAGCACTACAACCGGTATCCGCACGAGTTCTCCGGCGGCCAGCGCCAGCGCATCGGCATCGCCCGGACGCTGGCGCTCAAGCCGAAGCTCATCGTCGCCGACGAGCCGGTGTCCGCGCTGGACGTGTCCATCCAGGCGCAGGTGATCAACCTGCTTGAGGACCTGCAGGGCGAGCTGGACCTGACGTACGTGATGATCGCGCACGACCTGTCGGTGGTGCGGCACGTGTCCGACCGGGTCGCCGTGATGTACCTCGGCAAGATCATGGAGATCGCCGACCGGAGCGCGCTGTACGAGCGGCCGATGCACCCGTACACGGTGGCGCTGCTGTCGGCCGTGCCGGTGCCGGACCCCGACAACAAGGGCAAGCGGGAGCGGATCCGGCTGGTCGGCGACGTGCCCAGCCCGATCAACCCGCCGCCGGCCTGCCGCTTCCACACCCGGTGCTGGAAGGCGCAGGACAAGTGCCGGACGGTGGAGCCGCCACTGGTGGAGCTGGCCCCCGGCCAGCAGGTGGCCTGCCACTTCCCGGAAAACGCCCCGTCGACCCCGGAGAAGGCCGCCGCCGCGGCCGACTGACCCGCCACCCCAGAACCCCGGCGAGTCACGTTCTCAGGCACACCGAATGTAGGTTTCCGGCACACCCGATCGGGTGTGCCCCAGACTTGCATTCGGTGTGTCCCAGAGCGTGACTCGCCGGGGTTCGGCCGTGTGTGGGGGTACCGCCGGTCCGGCGGCGATTGCCCGTTCGGCCACGGTCCGGGCATCGGGCGCACGTTCCTCTCCACTCCGACACAACCCATCTGACCTGCGCTTATCGTGTGCCACAACAGCCAAGAACCGCCCGTTGTGGTCGCGGTCACATCGTCTCCAACTTGATTGTGCACGATGTAATCGCCTACGGTTCTTGTCATCGAGCCCGTCCACGAAGGAGCCCACGAGATGCGTATCAAGGCCACCATCGCCCGCACCCTGGCCGTCGGCGCCGCCCTGACCGTCACCGCCGCGCTGGCCCTGGCGCCGTCCTCCTCGGCCACCCCGAACACCCCGGCAGCGCCCGAGAACCACGGCAAGAAGCCGACGGTGGTGCTGGTGCACGGCGCCTTCGCCGACGCGTCCAGCTGGAACGGCGAGATCACCGAGTTGGAACGCCGCGGCTACCCGGTGATCGCGGCGGCCAACCCGCTGCGCGGCGTCGCCTCCGACGCCGCGACGATCCGCGGCCTGATCGAGAGCGTCAAGGGCGACGTGATCCTGGTCGGCCACTCCTACGGCGGCCAGGTCATCACCAACGCGGCGCTGGGCGAGAAGAACGTGAAGGCACTGGTCTACGTGGCCGCGTTCCTGCCGGAGAAGGGCGAGTCCGCCCTCGACCTGACCAACAAGTTCCCCGGCAGCACACTGGCCGCCACCATCCAGACGGTCGCGTTGCCCGACGGCAACACCGACCTCTACGTGAAGCAGGACCTGTTCCCGAAGCAGTTCGCCGCCGACGTGCCGCTGTCGCAGGCCAAGCTGATGGCCGCCACCCAGCGCCCGGTCACCCAGGCCGCGCTGACCGAGGGTTCGGGCGAGGCCGCCTGGCACACCATCCCGTCGTGGTCGATCATCCCGACCGGTGACAAGAACATCCCGGTCAAGGCCCAGGAGTGGATGTCGCAGCGGGCCCACGCCCACACCGTCGAGATCAACGGCGCCTCGCACGCCGTGCTGGTCTCGCAGCCGCACGCCGTGACCGCGCAGATCATCGCCGCCGCCAACGCCACCACGCGCTGAGCGAGCAGCACCGAAAGGGGCCCCGGCGCTGCCGGGGCCCCTTCGCTCACAGGCTGTTCGCCTCGCGGATGACGTTGACGATCTCGTCCATGATCTGGGTCAGCTCGTAGTCCTTGGGCGTGAAGACCCGGGCCACGCCCCGCTCGGCCAGCGCGGCGGCGTCGTCGGGCGGGATGATGCCGCCGACGATCACCGGAACGTCGCCGGCGCCGGCCGCCCGCAGGCCCTCCACCACCGCCGGCACGACCTCCAGGTGCGAGCCGGACAGCACGGAGAGGCCGACGATGTGCACGTCCTCCTGCACGGCGGCGGCCACGATCTGCGCCGGCGTCAGCCGGATCCCCTGGTAGATCACCTCGAAGCCGACGTCGCGGGCGCGCACGGCAATCTGCTCGGCGCCGTTGGAATGGCCGTCCAGGCCGGGCTTGCCGACCAGGATCCGGAGCCGCTCGCCGAGCCGCTTCCCGGTCTCCTGCACGCGTTCCCGCACGGCGGCGATCGCCGAACCGGCCTCACCGACCGCGGCGGCGGCGGAAACCCCGGTGGGAGCGCGGTATTCGCCGAAGGCCTCGCGCAGCGCGGCCGCCCACTCGCCGGTCGTCACGCCGGCGCGGGCGCAGGCCAGGCTGGCCTCCATCAGGTTCTCGTCGGTCTTGGCGGCGTCCCGCAGCCCGACCAGCGCCGCCTCCGCCGCCGCGTTGTCCCGCGACGCGCGCCAGCGCTGCAGCGCCTCGATCGCGTGCTTCTCCACGGCCGGGTCGATGGTCTCGATGGCCTTCGCGCCCTCGGCCTGCAGCGGCGACGGCTCGCTGGTGTCGAACTTGTTCACGCCGACGATCACGTCCTCGCCGGCCTCCAGCCGCCGCCGGCGCTCGGCCAGCGAGCTCACCAGGGAGGACTTCATGTAGCCGTTCTCGACGGCGGCGACCGCGCCGCCCATGGCCTGCACGCGGTCGATCTCCTCGCGGGCGCCGGCCAGCAGTTCGTCCACCTTGGCCTGCACCACGTGCGAGCCGTCGAAGATGTCCTCGTACTCCAGCAGATCCGTCTCGTAGGCCAGCACCTGCTGCATGCGCAGGGCCCACTGCTGGTCCCACGGCCGCGGCAGCCCGAGCGCCTCGTTCCACGCCGGCAGCTGGATCGCCCGCGCGCGGGCGTTGCGGGACAACGACACCGCCAGCATCTCCAGCACGATGCGCTGCACGTTGTTCTCCGGCTGCGCCTCGGTCAGCCCGAGCGAGTTGACCTGTACCCCGTAGCGGAAGCGGCGCTGCTTGGGGTCGGCGATGCCGTAGCGGTCGCGGGTGATCTCGTCCCACAGCGCCGCGAACGCCCGCATCTTGCACATCTCCTCGACGAACCGCACGCCGGCGTTGACGAAGAAGGAGATGCGGGCGACCACGTCGCCCATCCGCTCGGCCGGCACCTGGCCGGAGTCGCGCACGGCGTCCAGCACGGCGATCGCCGTGCACATCGCGTAGGCGATCTCCTGCACCGGCGTCGCGCCGGCCTCCTGCAGGTGGTACGAGCAGACGTTGATCGGGTTCCACTTGGGCACGTTGGCCACGGTCCAGGCGACCATGTCGGTGATCAGCCGCAGGCTCGGCCCCGGCGGGAACACGTAGGTGCCGCGGGACAGGTACTCCTTGATGATGTCGTTCTGCGTGGTGCCGGCCAGCTTCGCGATGTCGGCGCCGTCCTCCTCGGCGACGCTGACGTACAGCGCGAGCAGCCACATCGCGGTGGCGTTGATGGTCATCGACGTGTTGGCGTCGGCCAGGGGGATCTGGTCGAACAGCTGCCGCATGTCGCCGATGTGCGCGATGGGCACGCCGACCTTGCCGACCTCGCCCTTGGCCAGCTCGTGGTCGGAGTCGTAGCCGGTCTGCGTGGGCAGGTCGAACGCCACCGACAGGCCGGTCTGTCCCTTGGCCAGGTTGCGCCGGTACAGGGCGTTGGACGCGGCCGCCGACGAGTGGCCGGCGTAGGTGCGCATCACCCACGGGCGGTCGCGGTCACGGTCGGTCGGGTACGGCACAGCCCACCTCCGGTCACTGGCGTCGACGCCGAGCCAGAAAAGATTGACCCAGCGTACTGGCCGGTAACCTTGATCTACCTGGTGGATTTGCTCACACGATCGGTTTAGATGGCCGTTACGCCTGCTCAGCCACCCGCTGGATGTTGGCGCCGAGGCGCTGCATGTTCTCCACGAACTGCGGGTAGCCGCGGTCGATGTGGAAGACGTCCCACACGTCGGTGACGCCGTCCGCGCACAGCGCGCCCAGCACCAGGCCCACGCCGGCGCGGATGTCGGAGGCCCACACCGGCGCCGCGGACAGCCGCTCCAGGCCGCGCACGACGGCGTGGTGGCCGTCGGTCCGGGCGTCCGCGCCCATCCGGACCATCTCCTCGATGAACCGGAACCGGGACTCGAACAGGTTCTCCGTGATCATCGACGTGCCGTCGGCGACCGCGGCCATGGCGATGGCGAACGGCTGCAGGTCGGTGGCGAAGCCCGGGTAGGGCAGCGTGACGAAGTCGACCGCCTTCGGCCGCTGGTTCATCACCACGCGGAAGCCGTTCTCCACCAGCGACACGTCCGCGCCGGCCATCCGCAGCTTCTCCAGCACGAGGTCGAGGTGGTGCGGGTCGACGCCGCGCACGGTGATGTCGCCGCGGGTGACAGCGGCGGCGAAGCCCCAGGTGGCGCCGACGATCCGGTCACCGATCACGCGGTGCTCGGTCGGCTCCAGCTTGCCGACGCCGTGCACGGTCAGCGTGGACGTGCCGGCGCCCTCGATCTTCGCGCCCATCTGCACCAGCATCGTGCAGAGGTCGATCATCTCCGGCTCGCGGGCGGCGTTGTCGATCACCGTCGTGCCGTTGGCCAGCACCGCCGCCATCAGGATGTTCTCGGTCGCCCCCACGCTGGGGAAGTCCAGCCAGATCTGCGCGCCGCGCAGGTCCTCGGCCTCGGCCACCACGCAGCCGTGCTCGATCGTGCTGGACGCGCCGAGCTGGCGCAGGCCGCTCTGGTGCATGTCCAGCGGCCGCTGGCCGATGGCGTCGCCGCCGGGCAGCGCCACCACGGCGCGCTTGCAGCGGCCCACCAGCGGGCCCAGCACGCAGACCGATGCGCGCAGCTTGCCCACCGACGAAGAGGTGGCCTCGTGGTTGAGCTGGGCCGGCGTGGTGATGGTGACCGTCGCGCCGTCCACCACGACGTCGCAGCCCAGGTCACGCAACACGTCCGCCATCAGCGGCACGTCCAGGATCTCCGGGCAGTTGGTGAGCGTGGTCGTGCCCTCGGCCAGCAGGGCCGCGGCCATCAGCTTGAGCACGCTGTTCTTGGCGCCGACGACGTCGACCGTGCCGACCAGCCGTGCCCCGCCCTCGACCGTGAAGTGCTCGCTCAACCTGTATCTCCTAGCGTCTTCGACCCGGCGGGAGCCGCCGACCATCGTACGGAAACGCGAAAGGCTCTATGGTCCGGGTATGTCCGTGCACCTGACCCGCATCTACACCCGTGTCGGCGACGACGGCACCACCGCGCTCGGCGACTTCAGCCGCGTGCCCAAGACCTCGCCCCGGCTGGCCGCCTACGCCGACGTCGACGAGACGAACGCGGCCATCGGGGTGGCCATCGCACTCGGTCAGTTGCCCGAGGAGCTCCCCGGGTTGCTTCGCAAGATCCAGAACGACCTGTTCGACGTCGGCGCCGACCTGTGCGCGCCGATCGTCCCCGATCCCAAGTACCCGCCGCTGCGGGTCACCCAGTCCTACATCGACCGGCTCGAGGGTTGGTGCGACCACTACAACGCCGACCTGCCCGACCTCACGTCGTTCATCCTCAACGGCGGCACGCCCGGCGCCGCGCTGCTGCACCAGGCCCGCACCGTCACGCGGCGGGCCGAACGCGCCACCTGGGCGCTGATCGAGGCCGAGCGGGAGCAGACCAACATCCTGGCGGCCAAGTACCTCAACCGCCTGTCCGACCTGCTGTTCATCCTCGCCCGCGTGGCCAACCCCGACGGGGATGTGCTGTGGGTGCGAGGCGCGAACGCATAAGAAACCCCCGCGAGTCGCGCTCTCAGGCAGCGCGAGTCGCGCTCTCGGGACGTTCGGCGCGTGGTTGCGTCGCGCGGTGGCGTCCCGAGAACGCGACTCTCAAGCCCGAGAACGCGACTCGCGTCCGGGGGTTGTCAGCTGGCCCAGGGGATGGCGCTGCCGGGTGGGGAGGACTCCAGCCAGGACAGGAAGCCGGTCATGGCGTCCACGCCCATGGCGATCTCGACGGTGCCGTCCGGGCCGTGGCAGCTGATCACCATGGAGCCCAGGGGCATCGAGTACGTCTCCGGGCCGGTCGGCTCGCGGCGGGCGTCGATCTCCAGGCCGTCGCGGCGGATCACCTTGTCCGGGCCCGACCGCACGGACAGCACCCGATACCAGACGAACTCGTCACCGCGGTAGCGGCCCACGCCCAGCTGCCATCCCCGACCGCTGTCGTCCTTGCGGCCCCGCAGGGCCACGTGCACGCCGCCGGCGCGCAACAGCCGTAGCCGGCGCCAGGCCAGCAGGCCCAGCCCCCCGGCCGTGACGACCAGGACCACTGCCACGATCCAAGTCATGTCCACGGCCCCGCCCGTCAGCCCGGCTCAGACCGTCTGGCCCGCGGCGCGCAGCTGGGCGGCTGCTCTGGTCCGCTCCGCCTCGTCGTCGCTGTCCAGGCCCGCTCGGGCGGCGTTGACGTCGATCTCGTCGGCGAGCTCCGCGGACTCGGCGAGAATGCTCACGCCCCGCTCGCTGATCGAGATGAAGCCGCCGTGCACGGCGGCGCGCACTACCTCGCCGCCGGTGGTGCGGATCTCCACGGCGTGGCCGTCGACCAGCTGGCCGAGCAGCGGGATGTGGCGAGGCAGGATGCCGATCTCGCCCTCGATCGTCCGCGCCAGCACCATCGTGGCCTGGCCCGACCACAGACGACGCTCGACGGCGACCAACTCGACGGACATCTCGGCCACGTTCATCTCCTTCGTCGACCTCGAGGACCGATTCTAACGGTTACAGCGTGTATTTGGCCGACGCCTTCGGCGCGGCCGGCTCGGCCCCTTTGGGGCCGACGCCTCGCCCTTGCCGAATTTCGAACGCCGCACCGGCTTCGTCGTGAGTCACGTCGAGTGGCGGCGTTCGAAATCCAGCAACCGGGCGAAACGTCGGCGGGGCCTCGCACTCTCCGCAGCCGGGGGTGCTGGGCTCAAGCCCAACACCCCCACCACACCAACCTCACTTGCCGGTGAGGTCCTTGTACTTCTTCTCCAGGTCCTCGAGGCCGCCGCACATGAAGAACGCCTGCTCGGGGTAGTGGTCGAACTCGCCCTTGGCGATCTTGTCGAACGCCTCGACGGTCTCCTTGAGCGGCACGGTCGAGCCGGGCTGACCGGTGAACTGCTCGGCGGAGTACATGTTCTGCGACAGGAAGCGCTCGATGCGGCGGGCCCGCTGCACCGTCACCTTGTCCTCTTCCGACAGCTCGTCGATGCCGAGGATGGCGATGATGTCCTGCAGGTCCTTGTACTTCTGCAGCAGCCGGACGACCTCGCGGGCGACCCGGTAGTGCTCCTCGCCGACGATCGCCGGGTTGAGGATGGTCGAGGTGGACACCAGCGGGTCCACCGCGGGGAAGATGCCCTTGGAGAACACCACACGGGAGAGCTCGGTGGTGGCGTCCAGGTGGGCGAAGGTGGTGGCCGGCGCCGGGTCGGTGTAGTCGTCGGCGGGCACGTAGATCGCCTGCATCGAGGTGATCGACCGGCCACGGGTCGAGGTGATGCGCTCCTGGAGCTCACCCATCTCGTCGGCCAGCGTCGGCTGGTAACCCACGGCGGAGGGCATGCGGCCGAGCAGCGTCGACACCTCGGAACCGGCCTGGGTGAACCGGAAGATGTTGTCGATGAACAGCAGCACGTCCTGGTTCTGCACATCGCGGAAGTACTCCGCCATGGTCAGCGCGGACAGCGCGACGCGAAGACGGGTGCCCGGCGGCTCGTCCATCTGACCGAAGACCAGGGCGGTGTCGTTGATGACGCCGTCCTCGGTCATCTCCAGGATCAGGTCGTTGCCCTCACGGGTGCGCTCGCCGACGCCGGCGAACACCGAGGTGCCACCGAAGTTCCGGGCGACACGGATGATCATCTCCTTGATGAGCACCGTCTTGCCCACGCCCGCGCCGCCGAACAGGCCGATCTTGCCACCCTGCACGTACGGGGTGAGCAGGTCGATCACCTTGAGGCCGGTCTCCAGCATCTCGGTGCGGCCCTCGAGGGCGTCGAACGCCGGCGCCTTGCGGTGGATGCCCCAGTGCTCGGCGTCCTTGGCGTGGCCCGGCTCGTCCAGGCACTCGCCCAGCGCGTTGAACACGTGGCCCTTGACGATGTCGCCGACCGGCACCGAGATCGGCTTGCCGGTGTCGGTGACCGCGTGGCCGCGGACCAGACCGTCGGTGGGCTGCATGGAAATGGTGCGGACCAGGTTGTCACCCAGGTGCTGGGCGACCTCCAGGGTCAGCACGCGGTTGATGCCGGCCGTGTCGACCTGCACGTTGAGGGCGTTGAACAGCTCGGGCACCGCGCCACGCGGGAACTCGACGTCGACGACGGCGCCGAGGACGCGAGCGATGCGGCCGGTGGAGCTGGCGGTAGCGGTAGTCATCTCACTCATCACTTCCTGCGGCTGCGAGGGCGTTGGCGCCACCGACGATCTCGCTGATCTCCTGGGTGATCTGGGCCTGGCGGGCCGCGTTGGCCTGGCGGCTGTAGTCGCGGAGCAGTTCGTTGGCGTTGTCCGTGGCCGCCTTCATCGCCCGCTGGCGGGAGGCCAGCTCGGACGCCGCCGCCTCCAACAGCGCCGAGAACAGGCGCGTGTTGATGTACTTGGGCAGCAGCGCGCCGAGCAGCTGCTCGGCCTCGGGCTCGAACTCGTACGAGGTGCGCGACGTGGTCGGCTCCTCGGCGTACTCGACCTCGAGCGGCGCGACCTGCTTGGCCACCGGGCTCTGCGTCAGCATGGACTTGAACTCGGTGTACACCACGTGCACCTCGTCCACGCCCTCCTCGGACATGAACGACTCCACCAGCGCCGAGCCGGCCTCCGCCGCGGTGGCGTAGTTCGGCTGGTCGGACACGCCGTACCAGGACCCGGCCAGCTCCCGGTTGCGGAAGCCGTAGTACGTCATGCCCTTGCGGCCGATGACGTACAGCACCGGGGTCTTGCCCTGCTCGCGCAGCAGCGACTGCAGTTCCTCGGCGCGCTTGAGCACCGAGGAGTTGTAGGCGCCGCACATGCCCTTGTCACTGGTCACGACGAGCACCGCGGCCCGCTTCGGCTCCGGCCGGGCCACCAGCAGCGGGTGGTCCAGCGTGGAGACGGTGGCGAGCTCGGTCAGCGCACGGGTGATCTCCTCGGCGTACGGCCGGGACGCGGCCATCCGCTGCTGCGCCTTGGGCAGGCGCGAGGTCGCGATCAGCTCGTAGGCACGGGTGATCTTCTGGGTGGACTGGACCGCCCTGATCTTCTGCCTGAGAACTCGAAGCTCAGCTGCCATGGGTCGTCACTTCTTCGCCGGCGCGGGCCGGTTCACGTGCACGGACTCGTGGCCGACCTCGTCCTCGCCCAGCGCGTCGGCCGGGTGCTCGACCACCGAGGAGCCGTCGGAGGCGGTGAAGCCCTTCTTGAACGTGGCGATGGCCTTGACCAGGCGCTCCTCGTTCTCCTCCGAGAGGTCCCTGCTGTCGCGGATGTCGGCGAGGATGCCGGCCTCGTTGTGCCGCAGGTGCTCCAGGAAGTCGGTCTCGAAGCGGCGGATGTCCTCCACCGGCACCGAGTCCAGGTGGCCGCGGGTGCCCAGGAAGATGGACGCGACCTGCTCCTCGACCGGGAACGGGCTGTAGGCGGGCTGCTTGAGCAGCTCGTACAGCCGCGCGCCGCGGGCCAGCTGGGCCTTGGACACGTCGTCCAGGTCGGAGGCAAAGGCGGCGAACGCCTCCAGCTCCCGGTACTGGGACAGGTCCAGACGCAGCGAACCGGCGACCTTGCGCATGGCCTTGATCTGGGCGGAGCCACCGACCCGGGAGACCGACACACCGACGTTGACCGCCGGGCGCTGGCCCTGGTTGAACAGGTCGGACTCCAGGAAGCACTGGCCGTCGGTGATGGAGATGACGTTGGTCGGGATGTAGGCCGAGATGTCGTTGGCCTTCGTCTCGATGATCGGCAGACCGGTCATCGAGCCCGCGCCCAGGTCGTCGGACAGCTTCGCGCAGCGCTCCAGCAGGCGGGAGTGCAAGTAGAAGACGTCGCCCGGGTAGGCCTCGCGGCCCGGCGGGCGGCGCAGCAGCAGCGAGATGGCCCGGTAGGCCTCCGCCTGCTTGGTCAGGTCGTCGAACACGATCAGGACGTGCTTGCCCTGGTACATCCAGTGCTGGCCGATGGCCGAGCCGGTGTACGGGGCCAGCCACTTGAAGCCGGCCGGGTCGGACGCCGGGGCGGCGACGATGGTGGTGTACTCCAGCGCGCCCGCGTCCTCCAGCGCCGTCTTCACGGCGGCGATGGTGGAGCCCTTCTGGCCGATGGCGACGTACACGCAGCGCACCTGCTGCTTGGGGTCGCCGCTCTCCCAGGCCTGCTTCTGGTTGATGATCGTGTCGACGCAGACCGTGGTCTTGCCGGTCTTGCGGTCACCGATGATCAGCTGCCGCTGGCCCCGGCCGATCGGCGTCTGCGAGTCGATCGCCTTGATGCCGGTCTGCAGCGGCTCCTTCACCGGCTGGCGCTGCATCACGGTCGCGGCCTGCAGCTCGAGGACGCGCTCGTCGTCGTTCACGATGTCGCCGAGGCCGTCGATGGGCTGGCCGAGCGGGTTCACCACGCGGCCGAGGAAGCCGTCGCCGACCGGCACCGACAGAACCTTGCCGGTCCGCTTGACCTCCTGCCCCTCCTCGATCGACTCGTAGCCGCCGAGGATGACGGCGCCGATCTCGCGCACGTCCAGGTTGAGCGCGACACCGAGGATGCCGCCCGGGAACTCCAGCAGCTCGTTGGTCACAGCGGAAGGCAGGCCCTCGACAAAGGCGATGCCATCACCCGTCGCGGTGACGGTGCCGACCTCTTCCCGGTTGACGTCCGGGGAGTAGCTGGAGACGTAGTTCTCGATCGCACTGCGGATCTCGTCCGACGAGATCGTCAGCTCCGCCATGTCGTTCCTGCTCTCACTTCGCTCTGGGCATCTCTTGCAGTTTGGGAGCCGACTCAGCCGGCCAGTTCACGTCGCAGCAGGTCGAGCTGGCCGGCGACGCTGCCGTCGATGACCTCGTCCCCGACCCTGACCACCAGTCCGCCGCGCACCGCCGGGTCGACCTCGACGTGCGGCACGACCTGGCGGCCGTAGACCCGCTGCAGGGCGGTAGCCAGCCGGTCCACCTGCGCGGCGGTCAGCTCGACGGCGGACCGCACGTAGGCGACGGAGCGCTCGCGGCGCCGGGCGGCGACCGCGGTGAGCTCCTCGAGGCCGGCGACGATGTCGCGGCCTCGCGGCGTGGTCACCAGCTGGCGGACCAGGATCTCGGTGACCGGCTCGACCTTGCCGGCGACCAGCGAGTCGATGAGCTCGGCCTTGCCGGCGGCGTTCCCGCCGCTCGCGCCGAGCACCTGCGCCAGCTCGGTCTGACCGGCGATGATCCGGCCGAGCCGGAACAGCTCGTCCTCGACCGCGTCCAGTCGGTTGCCCCGCTCCGCGCGCACCAGCAACGCGGTGCGGGCCAGCGACTCCAGGCCGTCCAGCAGCTCGCGAGCGCTGGACCAGCGGGCCGTGACGGCCGCGGACAGCACCTTGAGCGTGCCCTCGCCGACCTTGGCGCCGAGCAGGCCCCTGACCAGACCCTCGCGGGCCGCCGGATCGGACGCGGGGTCCGAGACGGCGCGGCGCAGCGCGTGCTCGTCGATCAGCAGCCGCACGACGGCGAACAGCTCCTCGCCCAGCGTCACCAGACCCTGGTCGTCGGCGCCGTCGATGACGTCCAGCAGCCGCAGCTCGGCGGCCGCGAGCGCCTCACGACTTGCGGCGTGCATCAGCTCTCTCCCTTGCTCGCGACCAGCGACGGCTCGGAGGTCGCCGCCTCGTCACGGGCGGACATCGCGTCCAGCTCGTCCAGGAACCGGTCGACGGTGGCGCTGCGGGCGCCGGCGTCGGCCAGGTGCTCCTCGACCAGGCGGTCGGCCACCGCGACCGACCGCTGACCGAGGTAGGCGTGCAGCTCGCGCATCAGGGACTGGCGGCGGTTGGCGAGTTCCTCCTCGCCGCGCTGCCTGATCCGCTCGACCTCGCGGTCGGCCTGCGCGCGCATCTCCTCGACGATCCGCTGCGCGTCCGCACGCGCGTTGTCGCGGATCTTCGCGGCCTCCTCGCGCGCCTCGACCAGCGCGTCGGCGTACTTCGCCTCCGCGACGGCCAGCCGCTTCTCGGTCTCCTGGGCCCGCTCGATCTGGGCCCGGATGGTCTCCTGCTGAGCCCGCATCGCCTTGCGCGCCGGCGGCACGATGTACCGCACGACGAAGAAGACGATGATCGCGAACGCGAAGAGCTCAGCGATGTACTCGGCCACGCCCATCAGCCGTTCCCCTCCAGCTCGCCGAGAATGCGGTCCACGTTGGCGTTGCCGCGCGCCGCCGGGGCGAGCTCGCCGCCGACGACCCGCCCGGCCAGCGCCGTGGACAGCTCACCGACATGCGTGCGCAGCTCGGCGACGACCTGAGCGCGCTGCGCGGCCAACTGCTCGTCGCCGCGCTGCACGATCTGGTCGGCCTCGGCCTGCGCCCGCTGCCGCATCTCGTCCAGGATGCGCTGGCCCTCGGCCCGCGCGGTGTCCCGGATCGACGCGGACTCGGCACGGGCCTCGGCCAACGCCTCGTTGTACTTCGCTTCGGCCTGCTCGAAGCGCTCGGCAGCCTGGCGCGACTGCTCGGCCTCCTTGCGGACCATGTCCTCGCGGTCCTTCAGCGCCTTCTGCACCGGCGGCAGCACGAAGCGCCAAATGACCAGCAGGACGATGGCGAAGATGATGAGCTCGCCGATGAAGGTGCCGTTGGGAATGAGGAAGTTGTCCCCAGCCGCGAGAACCTCGTCATGCATGGAGATCAGGCCCCACTACCCGGCTGGGAGAACACGATCAGGGCCATGAAGGCGAGGTTGATGAAGTACGCGGCCTCGACCAGACCGACGGTGATGAAGAACGGGAGGAAGAGGCGGCCCTGGGCCTCCGGCTGGCGGGCGACGCCGGCGATGAACTGGCTACCAGCGATACCGTCACCGATACCGGCGCCGATCGCGCCACCACCGAGGATGAGACCGCCACCGATGTAGGCACCAGCCGCGATGATGGCCTGGTTGATGTCAGCCATGACTCTCCTAATCGAGTATTTCTTTGACGCCTGTGGTGAATGTCAGACTAGGTCAAGCAGTGAACCGTCGGAATCAGTGGTGCTCCTCCGGCAGTTCCGTCGCCTGGCTGAAGTAGAGGATCGTCAGCAAGGAGAAGATGAAAGCCTGGATCAGTCCGACGAACAGGTCGAAGAGCTTCCAGACCACGTTCGGCGCCCACAGGATGTAGGACGGGAACATCGCCATGATCAGGGACACCATGATGGTGCCGCCGAACACGTTGCCGAAGAGTCGCAGCGAGAGCGAGATCGGCTTGGCCAGCTCCTCGACGATGTTGATCGGCGCGAGGAAGGAGACGTGGCCCTTGACCAACTGCACCGCGTGACGGCCGGCGCCACGGCGGCGCGCGCCGGCGACGTGGTACCAGACGAACACGAGGATCGCCAGCGCGTAGGTGAAGTTGGCGTCCGACGCGGGCGGCGGGATGAAGTCGTGGCCACCGATCTGCACCGGCAGCACGGCGATCCAGTTGGCCACCAGGATGTACAGGAACAGCGACATCGCCAGCGGCACCACGAACGGCGCGATCTTCAGGCCGATGATGTTGTCCACCTGCTGGCGCACCGCGCCGGTGATCGTCTCGAAGAACAGCTGGACGCCGCCGGGCACGCCCGAGGTGATCTTGGCCCGCAGCGTGAACGCGAGAACGATCAGCACCGCGGCGGCGACCGCGCTGGCCAGCAACGTGTCACCGTTGAACGTCAGGCCGAACAGCTCGAACCGGAAAAGGTGCTGTCCGATCTCGATCTCAGACGCGGCAAGATTTTGCGTCATTGCTGGCGAAGCCCCTTCACTGCCGATGCCGAGGTGCTGGCGATCATGATGAGCTGGAAGACCGCGAGGCCGAGGAAGATGCCGATGCCGTCCGGCCGCACGAACAGGCCGACGCCGAGCGCGATCGCGGTGATGATGGCGAGACGGCCGAGCGCGGAGAAGGCGAGCGCCTTCTTGTTCGGGTTCTCGGTGATCGTCACCTTGCCGACCGAACGCTGGACGAGGCGGGTGTTGAGCAACCCCAGCGCGAGACCGACGACGCCGAAGACCCCCATCAGAATGTGGCCCAGCAGACCCGACGCGACGAGCGCCAGGACTCCCATCGCGGCCGCCATCAACAACGGGCGACGCAGATCGATGACACGCTGGACGTGGATGGGAGTGGGCGACGCAGCTTCCCCGGCTGACATGCTTTTCCCCTCGAACCTCATTGTTTCAGGAACTTGCGCAGCTTGGCGTAGGCGAAAATCCAGGCGCTGGCCATGCCTATTGCCAAGCCGATGAACACGAAGACCGGAACGGTGTGCAGGAGCGAGTCCAACCACCATCCGAGTCCCACTCCGCCGACAACCAGGACCACGACCGTGGAGCCGATGCCGATCAGGCTCGCCACGCTCGGGCGACCACTGGGCTGGTTGGCGGACATGACAGACGGCTGTCGCTATCCCGCGATGGGCGCGGAGGAATGACGTGCAGTCAAGGGCAGCTCCTCGTCGTAGCGGCGCCGTCCGAGCTTTGTGTCGGCCGTGACCTCGGATCTCCGGGCGGTCACTGGGTCGGCAGGTCTCCGTCGTTCGGAGACACGGCGAACGCTACCACAGGGTACGGACGCCACTGCCACGGGCCCTCAGAGACGGGCTCGTGGTGCGTCCAGCGAGTCTGCAACCCCAAGGACTATACGCGCGCCCGCAAGCTCGGGTTCGGCAATTCCCTGGGGCGCCTTGACAATTCGCCCGATATGGACCTAGTTGCCGCGTGCGGCGGCACGGGCCGCCTTCAGCCGCGGCACCGCGGACACCCCCAGCGCGAGCAGCAGACCAGCGGCGACGCCGAACACCACGACCTCGACGGGCGCGAAGGCCAGCGCGACCGCGCCGAAGGCGAGCAGTCCCGCCCACAGGTAGATCAGCAGCACCGCGCGGCGCTGCGAGTGCCCGATCTCCAGGAACCGGTGGTGCAGGTGCATCTTGTCGGCGCTGCCGATGCTCAGGCCCTTCCGGGTGCGCCGGATGATCGCCATGACCAGGTCCAGCAGCGGCACGAACAGCACCGCCGCCACGACGATCAGCGGCGTCAGCAGCGCGATCAGGTCGCGCGGGTCGGCCACCGAGTAGTTCAGGTCGCCGGCCTGCGAGGTGCTGGCCGCGGCCAGCATCAGGCCGATCAGCATGGAGCCGGAGTCGCCCATGAAGATCTTGGCCGGGTTGAAGTTGTGCGGCAGGAACCCCAGGCACGCCCCGGCCAGCGCGGCCGAGATCAGGGCCGGCGGGTACAGGTGCGCGTCGCCGTTGCGCTGGTCGAGCAGCCCCAGGGAGAACGCGCAGGTGGCCGCCGCGGCGATGAAGCCGATGCCGGCGGCCAGGCCGTCGAGGCCGTCCACGAAGTTCATCGCGTTGACCATGGTGACGGTCAGCAGCATGGTCAGCAGCGCGCCCTGGCTCGGCCCCAGCACGAGCACCGAGCCGTAGCTGCCGTTCAACCCGTCCCACGGCACCCAGAACGCCAGCCACTGCACGCCGAACAGCACCAGGATGCCGGCCGCGGTGACCTGGCCGGCCAGCTTGGTCAGCGAGTCCAGCTCGAACCGGTCGTCGATCGCGCCGACCAGCGTGATCAGCAGGCCGGCCAGCACCACCGCCCACGGCGCCCACGAGTACGTGTACGCGACCCGCAGCACCGGCAGCTGGTGCGCCAGCAGCATCGCCGCCAGCACGCCCGCGTACATCGCCAGCCCGCCCATCCGCGGGACCGGCGTGACGTGCACGTCGCGGGCGCGCGGGTTGGCCACCGCGCCGAGCCGGATCGCCACCACCCGGACCAGCCCGGTCAGCAGGAACGTCACCGCGGCGGCGGTGAGCCCGACGAGGAGGTACTCCCGGACGGGCAGCAGGCCGGCCGCTGAGGTCGGCAACGGAGTACCCACGGCGCGCTGTCGCTCCTTGTGCGGCGAAGAGGAAAAGTGGTGGCTACAACGCTACCGCCATCCGTGTGGTGCCCGGTCCGGGGGCTAGTTGATCTCAGGGCTGGTTGTCACCGTGTGACGACGTCCTCGCCCAGCACCTCGTTCAGCTCGGCGATGGTGACCGCGCCTTCCCGCAGCACCAACGGCTGCGCGCCGGTGAGGTCCAGGATCGTCGACGCCACGCCCTTGTCGGCGGTGCCGCCGTCCAGGTACACCGCCACCGAATCGGCCAGCTGCGCCTGCGCGTCCGCCGCCGTCGTCGCCGGCGCGTGGCCGCTTCGGTTGGCGCTGGACACCGCCATCGGGCCCACTTCACGCAGCAGCTCGATCGCCACCGGGTGCAGCGGCATCCGCAGCATCACCGTGCCGCGCGTCTCGCCCAGGTCCCAGTTCAGCGACGGGGCGTGGTTGAGCACGAGCGACAGGCCACCCGGCCAGAACGCCTCGATCAGCTGGCGGGCCTGTGTCGGCACGGAGAAGACCAGGCCGTCGATCGTCTGCCAGGAGCCGACCAGCACCGGGATCGGCATGTCCGGCCCGCGCCCCTTGGCCTCCAGCAGCGACCGCACCGCCGCCGCGTCGAACGCGTCGCAGCCGATGCCGTACAGCGTGTCCGTGGGCAGCACCACCAGACGGCCCGAGCGGACCGCGCCCGCAGCCGCGGCCAGCCCCGCCTCGCGGCTGTCCTGCCGGGAACAGTCATAAACAGTGCTCACGGCGGACGATGTTTTCACAGTGCCGTTGCGGCTATCGGCTCAGGGCACGCAGTTGCCACCGCTGCCGGCGGTACGTGTAGACCGCATAGAAGATCGCCGCCGCGCCGATCACCTCTCCCGCGACGACAAGCGGCCAACTGCCCAGCAGTCCGCCGACGATGATCGGCACCACCCCGAACAGGCCGGCGACACCGCCGAGGAAGCCGGCGTTGCGGGGAGCGGTCCAGATCCACTCCCGGCCGGACCGCACCTCCTCCAGCAGCGAGCGGGCGGCGGCCAGCAACTCGGCGTCGTCGGTGCCGGAGACCGCCACCCGCCGGGCCAGGTCCTCGCACTGCTCCAGCTGCTTGACGTCACCGATGAGCAGCCGGCCGTCACCGGTCTCGGTCCGCACCTCGACGGTACGGGCCAGCAGCGCGACGGCGAGGTAGTAGCCGATGACCGGGTCGCCCTTGCGGGTGCGGGCAAGCACGTCCAGTTCCGCGACGGCGGTCTCGGCCTGGCCGAGGGCGGCGCGCACCAACGCCAGCCCGAGAATGGCGAGGATGGACAGCGGGGCGACGAGAAGGGCCCGCTGGAACTGGGATTCGGCGGTGGCCCAGTCCCGCCGGGCCACGGCCACGTCGCCCAGAGCCACGTAGTCGTTGCCGTCGCCGCGAACCCGGCACGCCTCCTCGAACAGCGTCTGCGCCCGGGCCAGGTCGCCGGTCTCCATGGCCAGCCAGCCCTGCGCGAACGGGTCCTCCGGACGCGACGACCGCAGCCCCGCCGGCACCAGCCGCCACTTGGTGGAGATGTCCTTCCACTCCCGGCTGGCCTGCCACTCGTTGCCCATCCGCGGCCCTCGCTCAGTAGGCTTGGTTCGGCTCGCATTCTTCCGGACGGGGAGGGCCGTGCGCACTCCACTACAGCTGGCGCTGGTCGCGGCGGTCGGCTACCTCGTCGCGGGCGGCCTCATCGGCGTGGCGCTGCTGGCCTCGCACGGCACTGCCGCCGTCGCCGGCATCCCCGCCGCCGTTCCGGCGCCGAGCTCGACCGCGCCGACCGGCCCGCCGAAGGGATTTCAGCAGGTCAGCGGCCCGTCCGGGCTGGTGACCGTGATCCCGGACGGCTGGAAGATCAGCTCCATCCGCAACGGCTTCCAGGCCGACGACCCGCGCAACGGCGGCGCCAGCGGCCGGTTCGTGCGCTACCAGGGCGTGGCCGGCGAGGCCGACCTCTACACCTGGCTCACCGCGTACGAGAAGCAGTCCTGGTCCACCCAGCCGGGTTACCAGCGGGTGCAGATGAGCCAGCAGAAGTACCTGAACAACCCGGCCGTGCTGTGGGAGTTCACCTACGCCCTGAACGGCGCGCCGCGGCACGTGAAGATCCTGTACTGGAACGCCGGGGGCACCCAGTATGACGTCTACGCCTCGGCCCCGGCGGCCGACTGGGCGCAGACGTCGCCCCTCTTCGACGCGATGGTGGCTAACTCCGCCGTGCGGTAGCGAAACGGGGCCGGCCGGCCAGGTCGTTGTGGTCCACGACATCGGTCAGCACCCGCCGTGACGCCAGCAACGCCGGCACGGACTCGCCCTGCGTGTCGTCGTGCTCGATGGCGACGCCGCCGCCGGGGGCGAGCAGTCGCGCGGCCAGCGTGACGACGTGCCGGATGACGTCCAGGCCGTCGCCGCCGGAGAACACGGCCTGCACGGGGTCGTGGTCGGCGACCTCGGGCGGCACCACGGTTCCCATTGGCACGTAAGGGGGATTGCACAGCACGAGGTCGACGGAACCGTCCAGTTCGGACAGTACGCCGGGGGCGGTGACGTCGGCGGCGTGCAGTCGGATCGGGGTGTCGCCGGCGGCGACCTGCTTGTCGGCGTTGCGCCGCGCCCAGGCCAGCGCGGACCGGTCCATCTCCACCGCGTGCACGACGGCGTCCGGCCGGCAATGCGCCATCGCCAACGCCAAAGCGGCCGAGCCGGTGCACAGGTCGACCACCACTGGGCGCTTGCCAGAAGATCGAGCACTGCCCTGCAGCTGGGCCAAACCCCATTCCAGCAGCAGCTCGGTCTCCGGCCGTGGCACGAAAACGCCGGGACCGACGTCCACTGTGATCGGTCCCAGCGGGGCCCAGCCCAGCAGGTGCTGCAACGGAATCCGCTTGGCCCGCTGGTGCACGAGCTTGCCGATGCCGTCGATCACCTGCGGGTCGACCAGCGGCACCAGCGGCAGCTTCATCCGCTCCACGCCGACGACGTGTGCGGCGATCTCCTCGGCGTCGAACCGCGCGCTGTCGATGCCCGCGGCGGCCAGAATCCGCTCAGCGTCGAGGATGGCCAGCCGCAGCGGCTGCCGGTGGCGCACGTCAGCCATTGCCGCCCACCGCGGCCAGCCGCTCCGCGCGGTCGGCCTCGGCCAGCGCGTCCAGCAGCGGGTCCAGATCGCCGGTGAGGACCTGGTCCAGGTTGTGCGCCTTGTAGTTGATCCGGTGGTCGGAGATCCGGTTCTCCGGGAAGTTGTACGTGCGGATCCGCTCCGAGCGGTCCACCGTGCGGACCTGGCTGCGCCGGTTCGCCGACGCCTCCAGCTGTGCCTTCTCCTCGGCCATGGCCTGCAGCCGGGACTGCAGCACCTCCATGGCGCGGGCCTTGTTCTGCAGCTGCGACCGCTCGTTCTGGCAGGACACCACGATGCCGGTGGGCAGGTGCGTGATGCGGACCGCCGAGTCGGTGGTGTTGACGCTCTGGCCGCCGTGCCCGGACGAGCGGAACACGTCCACCCGCAGGTCCTTCTCGTCGATCTCGATCTCGACGTCCTCGACCTCGGGGTAGACCAGCACGCCGGCCGCGGAGGTGTGGATGCGGCCCTGCGACTCGGTCACCGGCACCCGCTGCACGCGGTGCACGCCGCCCTCGAACTTCAGCCGCGCCCACACGCCGTCGAGGTCGCCGGCCTTCGACTTGAACACGAGCGTGGCGTCCTTGTAGCCGCCCAGGTCGGAGTCGGTGGCGTCGAGCATCTCGGCCTTCCAGCCATGCCGCTCGGCGTACCGCAGGTACATCCGCACCAGGTCGGAGGCGAACAGCGCGGACTCCTCGCCGCCCTCCCCCGACTTGACCTCCATGACGACGTCGGAGCCGTCGTGCGGGTCGCGCGGCAGCAGCAGCTCGGTCAGCCTCTGCTCCAGCTCGGGCACCCGCTCCCGCAGCTCGTCGGCCTCGGCGGCGAACGCCGCGTCCTCGTCCGCCAGCTCCTCGGCCGCGCTGATGTCGTTGCGCACCTGCTCCAGCTCGCGGATCGTGCGCGCCACCGGCGTCAGCTCGGCGTAGCGGCGCCCGAGCTTGCGGGCCGTCGCCTGATCGGCGTGCACCGAGGGGTCGGCGAGCCGCTCCTCCAGCTCGACGTACTCGGACAGCAGCGCCTCGAGGGCCTCAGGGACGGGTCTGGTCACACCGCCTAGTGTGCCTAACGGCTCGAGCTCCCACCCGATCGGGCCAGCGCGACGGCCTCCAGCTGGGAGCCGACCTCCAGCTTGGCCAGGATCGACCGGATCTGGCTGCGCACCGTCGCCACCGACACGACGAACTCCTCGGCCACCTTCGCGGCCCGCTGACCTGCGGCAAGCCGGTCCAGCACCTCGCGCTCGCGAACCGTCAGCCGGTCCAGCAGCCGGGTCCGGTCCTGGTCGCCGCGGTGGAGTTCGTACAGCTCGCGACGCTCCTGCTCGGACAGCATCGACCTGCCGTTCACGGCGGCGGCCGCGGCCTGCACGAGCTGCTCGAACGGCGCCGACTTGGACACCCAGCCGATCGCGCCGGCCACCACCGCGGCGGCGATCCGGTTGCGGCTGGACGAGCCCGTCACCACCAGCACCTGCCAGCCGGCCGCCTTGAGCGGCAGCACCAGGTCGGCGCCGTCCACGTCGAGGCCGAGGTCCATGTCCAGCAGCGCCAGGCCGCGCTCGCCGGACTCCGCCTCGGCGATGATCTCCGCCTCGGACGTGACCGGGCAGCGGCGGGCCGGAATGCCCTGTCCCCGCAACGCCAACACCAGTGAGGTGGCCACGATCGCGTGATCGTCGATCACCAGAACGGGTGGCTTCATCACGGGCGGCCCGCAGGCACGGCCAGTGCCGCGACGGTGCCGTGGCCGTCGACGCCGGGCCGCAGCGAGAGCGATCCGCCGGACGCGCCGACCAGTTGCTGGCTGAGGTGCAACCCGAGCCCGCTGCCGCCGCGGGTCCGGTCGTGCACGCCGCGCCGGAACACCTTGCCGCGTACCTCCGGCGCCAGGCCGGGGCCGTCGTCACGCACCTCGACGTGCACGCTGCGGCCGTTCGCGCGCGCCTTGACCTGCACCTTCGCCCCGGGCGCGTGCCGCTCGCAGTTGGCCAGCAGATTGGTCACGACCTGGGCGAACGCGTCGGCCGGCATCGTCGTGCGCAGCCCGGGCTCCACGTCCAGCTCGACGTCGAGGCCGTTGGTGCGGCGCAGCGTGACGATCCTGGTGAGCACCGGATCGACCGCGCAGCCCGGCGGCTCGGAGCGCTGGTCGAGCAGGTTGCGCAGGCGGCCGATCTCCTCGCGGACGGCCTCGCTGAGCAGCTCCCGGTCGTCCTTGCCGGCGTGGCTGAGCACGTGGGTCATGCCGTCCAGGCCGGCCAGCACGTTGTGCAGCTCGTGGTCCAACTCGGCGATGCGGTCGACGCGCAGCTGCGAGGTGGAGAAACGCTCGCGCAGGCTGCGGGCCAGCGCCGCGCACATGATGACCGCGCCGAGCAGCCGCAGGCTCATGCTGCCCAGGCCGAGGTTGCCGGTCTCGCGCAGCACCTGGGCGACGGCGACGATGAGCATGCCGCCGCCGAACCGGTACGCGAGCGGCAGCCGGTTGCGCAGGCCGTAGTACATGTAGACGGCGGAGATGCCGGTCCATGCGACGATGAGCACGCGCACGAGCGCGCCGGTCACGATCAGCGCCTCGTTCAGCGGCGGCGTTGCCACGATCATCATGGCCAGCGCGACGCTCGTGACGACGCCGAGCAGGCTGCCCTGCCAGCCCGTCGTCCATGCCGGCTGGCGCGGGACGAGCGCGAAGGTCATCAGCACGAGGAAGACCAGGGCGCCGCTCGCCCGCAGCACGCTCATCAGGTGATCGGCGCTGTCGCCGGTGAACGCGACGACCGTGGCCGGCAGCACGACCAGCGCGTAGACCGTTACGGCGGCGGCCAGACCGGCGATACCTCTGCTGTCGTCGAGTCTGGACAGCATGAAGGCCGCGAGGGAGCCGAAGGCTGTGAGGCCGGCGACCAGGAGCACGATCACCAGCTGGCCGGACTGGTCCGGGATCAGCGTGCGGGCCGGGGAGAGGTTGACCGCGAGCGCCGCCACCGCCGTCAGCACGACGGTGATGCGGGACGCGGGTATCCGTGCCCACCATGCCTGCCCTGTCATGCGCAGCCCCCTGCCCACAACGTCGGCGCGGTCGTGGGAGAGCGACCGCTTGATGATGATTCAACCAACCGGCCTATCGAGCGGCCGGCCGGACGCGTTATCCGGCATCCGGGTATGAATCTCGGTCACCGAAACATCCGTGATCTCGTTACTTGGCAACCGTTAGCGTCGAATACCCAATTTTGACGATGAGCGGGCGGGGGCGCCAGGAGCAGTCTTGGTGCCGTCGAAACCCGCCGGGGTCCGGGAGAGCCCCCGGTGGGGCGATGCGAGACCGTGGCGGCGTCGGTAGCCCCCAGCCGGCGCCGTCCCGGCGTACGAACACATTCCCAGCACGAACACGGCACCACCGCGCCCGCATCCGTGCGGGCAGGGCCGGGCCCGGAGCACCCCCAGATCCGGGCCGAGTCACCACGCGAGAGGGCCCCGCAGCCAGTGGCTACGGGGCCCTCTAGACGTTTGCTTCGTCAGATCTCGGATGTCACTTCTTGCGCTTGCCGTAGCGCGCCTCGAAGCGGGCGACCCGGCCACCGGTGTCCAGGATCTTCTGCTTGCCCGTGTAGAACGGGTGGCAGTTGGAGCAGACCTCGACGTGGATCGCGCCCGAGCTCTTGGTGCTGTGAGTCGTGAAGGTGTTGCCGCAACCGCAGGTCACGGTGGTCTCCACGTACTCCGGGTGAATGCCGGCCTTCATCCTTGCTTCCTCTCATCGGCGGCCGCCGGGTCCCCGTGGCTGGTGCTGGGGTGAACCGGAGCCTGACTCGACCGTCCATTCTGCCAGACGGCCCGACACCTGCTGAAACAGGCCGGGGGGCGGGTTTGTTCCCCACCGACCACTCGCCGCTCGCGACGGCCCGCTGAGCGCTGCCGGCGACCCTTTTGCCGACCTCACCCGCCCGCCGAATGGCCTATTCGCCACACTGTGCCCCGTGTCGTGCGCACTGGACGCCTGCTCGCCGGCGCGGCCGCTGCCGGTCGCGCTCTGGCTGACCGTGCCGGTGCTGTTCACGGCCACGGTGCTGGGCCTGGTCGGCGGCGCCAGCCTGGCGCTGGGCGTCGGCGACGGCATGGAGCCGCTGTCCGCGCCGGTGTTCGGGGCGGCGGCCGGGGTGACGGCGGCGCTGCATTCCGGCGTGGCATGGGGCCGGCGGGAGCGGCTGCGCCGGATCGCGCGCGGCTACCCCGTGCTCGTGCTGGTCACGGGAATCGCCCTGAGCTGGGCGTCGCTGCCCAGCCTGGTCGGCGTCGCGATCGGCGTGCCGGCGGCCATCGCGACGGTCGCGGTCTGCGTGTGGGAGCGCTCGGACTACCAACTTTCGTCTGACCACGGGGCGTGACCAGGCGCTCGCGTTTCCGGTCACGGCAATCGCCGGTGACGTGTCCTCGGTCACGCCCATAGCGTCGTGCGCAGCTCGTCAAGAACTCACTTTCTCAAGGGGTCACGACGTGAACAGTTTTCTGCGCACCGCGGCGAAGGCCGCGTTAGCCGTCACCTTGTCCGTCACCGCGATCAGCGCCGTCCCGCTGGCCGCCGCCTCCGCCGCGCCCGCGGTCGTCGCCGCGCCCATGTCGGCCGGCGACGGCACCGCCGCCGGCGCCGTCGCCTGGTACAAGGCGCACAACGGCAGCACCGCCTACCAGGGCTACTGCGAGAAGGCCGCCGAGAACGCCTACGGCACCACCGGCGTGTGGGCCTCGGCCAACGCGCACTGGAACGGCGCCTCCCCCAAGCACCCCGGCGACAAGAACCCGCCGCTCGGGGCCTTCGTCTACTGGGACATCAGCGCCTACGGCCACGTCGGCATCTCCGACGGCGCCGGTGGCTTCTGGGCCACCAGCGTCAACAGCAAGATCGGCCACGTCACCAAGGCCATGGGCGGCGTCAACTACTTCAACAACTACCGCGGCTGGACCCCGGCCGCGGTCCCGCGTCACTGACCAGCCACCGGGACATCCCTCGTCCCGTCACCCGGGGACCACACGCCCCCCGCAATGGGTCCCCGAACACGAGGAAGGGCCTTTCCCCTCGGGGAAAGGCCCTTCCTTCGTGGTTACGACATCAGTCCGAGTCGCCGTTGCTGCCCGGTGTGGTCTTCGCCACCTGCATCAGGAACTCGATGTTGGTGCGGCTCTTGCGCAGCCGGTCCAGCAGCAGGTCGATGGCCTGCTGGCTGTCCAGGGCGTGCAGCACGCGGCGCAGCTTGTGCATCACGGCCAGCTCGTCCGGCGGGAGCAGCAGCTCCTCCTTGCGGGTGCCGGACGGGTCGACGTCGACGGCGGGGAAGACCCGCTTGTCGGCGATGCGCCGGTCCAGCTTGAGCTCGGCGTTGCCGGTGCCCTTGAACTCCTCGAAGATGACCGTGTCCATGGTCGACCCGGTCTCCACCAGCGCGGTCGCGAAGATGGTCAGCGAGCCGCCACCCTCGATGTTGCGCGCGGCGCCGAGGAAGCGCTTCGGCGGGTACAGCGCCGTCGAGTCGACACCACCGGACAGGATGCGGCCCGACGCCGGCGCGGCCAGGTTGTAGGCGCGGCCGAGACGGGTGATCGAGTCCAGCAGCACGACCACGTCGTGCCCCATCTCCACCAGGCGCTTGGCCCGCTCGATGGACAGCTCGGCCACGGAGGTGTGGTCGCCCGGCGGGCGGTCGAAGGTGGAGGCGATGACCTCGCCCTTCACCGACCGCTGCATGTCGGTGACCTCTTCCGGACGCTCGTCCACGAGGACGACCATCAGGTGGCACTCCGGGTTGTTCGTGGTGATCGCGTTGGCGATCGACTGGAGCACCGAGGTCTTGCCGGCCTTGGGCGGCGACACGATGAGCGCGCGCTGGCCCTTGCCGACCGGCATCACCAGGTCGATGACGCGGGTGGTGAGGATGTGCGGCTCGGTCTCCAGGCGCAGGCGCTCGTTCGGGTAGAGCGGCGTGAGCTTGGTGAACTCCGGCCGGTTGCGCACCTGGTCGGGCTCGAGCCCGTTGATGGTGTCCACCCGGACCAGCGGGTTGAACTTCTGCCGCTGCTGCTCGCCCTCGCGCGGCTGGCGCACCGCGCCGGTGATGTTGTCGCCGCGGCGCAGGCCGTACTTGCGCACCAGCGACAGCGACACGTACACGTCGTTCGGGCCGGCCAGGTAGCCGGAGGTGCGCACGAAGGCGTAGTTCTCCAGCACGTCCAGGATGCCGGCGACGGGCAGCAGGACGTCGTCCTCGCGCACCTCGGTGTCGCCGCCGCCCTGGCCGCGCTCGGCGCCGTCGCGGCCGCGCCTGCGGTCGCGGAACCGGCGCCCGCGGCGGCCGCCGCGCTCGTCGTCGTCGTCCTGCTGGCGGTTGTCCGGCCGGTTGTTCTGCTGCCGGTCGCCGCGGTCGTTGCGGTCACCGCGGTCGTTGCGGTCGCCGCGCTGGCGGTCGCCCCGGTCGCGCTGCTGCTCGTTGCGGTCGCCCTGCTGGCGCTCGCCCCGCTGCTCGTTGCGGTCGTGCTGACGCTCGCCGCCCTGCTGGCGGTCCTGGCGCTCGCCCTGCTGGCGCTCGCCCGACTGCTGCTGGCCGGCGGACTGGTCGGAGCTGTCCGGAGCGCCGGCGGGGCGGCCGGCGGCGCGACGGCGCCGGTTGTTGCGGCGGCCGCCCTCCTCCTCGCTCTGCCGGGGCGCGGGCGCGGTCTCCGCAAGGGCCCCGCCGGTCGACTCAGCGGTGGCGGCCGGAGCGGCCTCGACGGGGGCGGGCGGGGCCTCGGCCTTGGCGGACTCGACCTTCGGGGAGTCGGCCTTCTTGGCGTCGGCGGCGCGGGACTTGTCCGAGGTACGGCGGGCAGGCTTGGACGCGGTGACGCCGGTCAGCGGCAGTTCGGCGGTCTCGGCGCGACCGCCGGCAGACCCCTGGCGCTCCTTGATCGCGGCGATCAGGTCACCCTTGCGCATGCCCGCGGTGCCGCTGATGTTGAGTTGACCGGCGAGCTCGCGCAGTTCCGCGAGCACCATGCCGGACAGTCCTGCGCGGCGCTTCGTGGTGGTCAGCGGGGTCTCCTTGGATTCGGTACGGGGGGCAGGAGCCGAGTCCTGCTGGGAACCCGGCGCGGCGGGCACCGCGTCGCTGCCCAAGAGATCGGTGTTGCTCACACATGTCCTTCCTGACCGGTCCGAGCCTCCTACTTGGACCAGCTGGCGCCGTCCCGAAAGCTGAACGGCGCGGTCGCCCGTGAGCGGGCCGGAAACCCGCGAACACGGGACTTGTCGGTCACCACAGCGGCCGGGTATCCCGCCAGACGTCGACTACAGACGTTCCGATCGGGAGATGCGTACCGGGACGAGTGCCCGGGCACGACACCGGCGCCCGTGCGCTCGGTGACTGATCTACCCTGAGGGTAGACGGCACGCCGCCATGGTGCAACAACCGCCCCCGGCGTGGCGCAACCTCGGGCAACACCCCCCACCTGGACTTTGTGCCGAAATCAACCGATCGGCCGAACCTGTACGCCGTCCCGGTCAATTTCCAGCCGCCGCGCGTCGAAGCCGGTCAGGTCGACCGTCGCCGGCACCTCCCGATCGCCGCTGACCAGGGTGAACACCGTCGGGCCGGCCCCGGACACGGTGGCCGGGAAGCCGGCCGCGCGCAGCGCTTCGACAACACGGATCGTGTCCGGCCAGGCCGGTTCGCGATAACCCTGGTGCAGTCGGTCCTCCGTGGCGGGCAACAGCAGTTCCGGCGCGGACGTCACGGCATGCACCGCCAGCGCTGCCCGTCCGGCCGCGAACGCGGCGTCAACATGCGGCACCTGCGCGGGAAGCAGGCCGCGGGTGGTCTTCGTCGACGACTCCGTGGCCGGAATGAACACCATGGCGTGCAGGTCGGCGTGCGGTTCCAGGCGAACGGCCCGGTAGCACTGCCCCTTCTCGCCCTCGCCCCAGGCCAGCACGAGGCCGCCGAGCAGGCTGGCCGCCGCGTTGTCGGCGTGCCCCTCGAACTCGGCCGCCAGCTGCAACGCCCGGTCATCCAACGTCTTCCCGGCCAGCGCGTAGCCCGCGGCGACGCCCGCGACCACCGCGGCGGCCGACGAGCCGAGGCCGCGGGAGTGCGGGATCGTGTTGCGGCACCGGACAATCAGGCCATCCGGCACGCCGTCGACGGCACGGACCGCCCGCACCAGCAGGTGGTCCTCGCCGAGCGGCACCTGCCCGGCGCCCTCACCCTCGACATGCACTTGCAGCCCGGAATCCGCCGCCTCGACCTCGACCTCGTCGTACAGGCCGAGCGCGATGCCCAGCGCGTCGAAGCCGGAACCCAGGTTCGCGGTGGACGCCGGCACCCGGACGTGAACCGCCCTCACACCAGCTCCAGGGCGTGCGCGACCGCGCCGGGCTCCACCGGCAGCACCTCGACCTCCGGCAGGCCCTTCAGCGCCGTGTCCGGGTCCTTCAGCCCGTGACCGGTCACGGTGCAGACCACCGTGGAACCCTTGGGCAGCCTGCCATCCTCGGCCGTCAGCAGCAGGCCGGCGACGCTCGCGGCGGAGGCCGGCTCGACGAAGACGCCCTCACGCGAGGCCAGCAACCGGTACGCGGCAAGGATCTGGTCATCGGAGACAGCGTCGATCAAACCGTCCGACTCGTTACGTGCGGCCACCGCGCCGTCCCACGACGCCGGGTTGCCGATGCGGATCGCGGTGGCGATCGTCTCCGGGTGCTTCACCGGCGTGCCCTGCACCAGCGGCGCCGCACCGGCCGCCTGGAAGCCGAACATCCTTGGCGTAGCGGCAATCACACCGTCCGCCGCGTACTCCGTGTAGCCCTTCCAGTACGCGGTGATGTTGCCGGCGTTGCCGACCGGCAGCAGGTGGACGTCCGGCGCCTTTCGGAGCACGTCGCACACCTCGAAGGCGGCGGTCTTCTGGCCCTCGATGCGGATCGGGTTGACGGAGTTGACCAGCGTGATCGGGTACTCCACCGCGGTCTTGCTGGCCAGCTCCAGGCAGTCGTCGAAGTTGCCGTCCACCTGGAGGATGCGGCAGCCGTGCGCGACCGCCTGGGCCAGCTTGCCGAGCGCGATCTTGCCGCTGGGGACGAGAACCGCGCAGGTGAGCCCGGCCTTGGCGGCGTAGGCGGCGGCCGACGCGGAGGTGTTGCCGGTGGAGGCGCAGATCACGGCCTTCGAGCCCTGCGCCACCGCCAGGCTGATCGCGGCGGTCATGCCGCGGTCCTTGAACGAGCCGGTCGGGTTCGCACCCTCCACCTTGAGGAAGACCTGGCAGCCGGTCAGCTCGGACAGGTGCCTGGCCGCCACGAGCGGCGTGCCGCCCTCGTGCAGGGTGACGATCTCGGCGTCGGCCGGCAGCGGGATGCGGTCCCGGTACGCGGCGATGACCCCCGGCCAGCCCGGACGGATGGCAGTGATCATGACTCTTCCCCTTCGACCCGCATCACGCTGACGACCTCACGGACCACCGGCAGCCCGGCGATCTTGTCCACGGTCCCGCGCAGCGCCGCGTCCGACGCGGCGTGCGTGACCACGACCAGGCTCGCGTCCACCGGGCGGCCCTCCTGGCGCACCACGGCGATGCTCACGTCGTGCTCGGCGAACACGGCGGCGACCTGGGACAGCACGCCCGGCCGGTCGGCCACGTCCAGGCTGATGTGGTAGCGGGTGCTGGCCTGGCCCATCGGGCGCACCGGCAGTTCCGCGTACGCCGACTCGCGCGGACCGCGCCCGCCGGCGACGATGTTGCGGGCCACGGCGACAAGATCGCCGAGCACGGCGCTGGCCGTCGGCGCGCCGCCCGCGCCCTGGCCGTAGAACATCAACTGGCCGGCCGCGTCCGCCTCGACGAACACCGCGTTGAACGCGCCGCCGACCGAGGCCAGCGGGTGGCTGTTGGGGATCATCGCCGGGTGCACGCGGGCGGCGACGGACTCCACGCCCTCGTCGTCGGTGACCCGCTCGCAGATCGCCAGCAGCTTCACCGTGCGGCCCAGCGCCCGCGCGGCCGCGATGTCGGCGGAGGTGACCGCCGAGATGCCCTCGCGGTGCACGTCCCCGGCGGTGACCCGGGTGTGGAACGCCAGCGAGGCCAGGATCGCCGCCTTGGACGCTGCGTCGAAGCCGTCCACGTCCGCGGTCGGGTCCGCCTCCGCGTAGCCGAGGCGGCTGGCCTCCTCCAGCGTCTCGGCGTAGCCGGCGCCGGTGGCCGACATCGCCGACAGGATGTAGTTCGTGGTCCCGTTGACGATGCCCATCACGCGGGTGATCCGGTCCCCCGCAAGGGATTCCCGCAGCGGGCGCAGCAGCGGGATGGCGCCGGCCACGGCCGCCTCGAAGTAGATGTCCGCGCCGGAGGCGTCCGCCGCCGCGTACAGCTCGGGGCCGTGCTCGGCCAGCAGCGCCTTGTTCGCCGTGACGACGGACTTGCCGGCACGCAACGCCTTCAGCAGCAGCGAGCGCACCGGCTCGATGCCGCCGATCACCTCGACGACAACGTCCACATCGGACTCGACCAGCGAGTCGGCGTCGGTGGTCAGCAGCTCGGCCGGCACCTCGCGGTGCTTGTTCGGGCGGCGCACCGCGATGCCGGTCAGCTCGACCGGCGTCCCGATCCTGGCCGCGAAGTCGTCCGCCTGGTCGGTGAGCAGCCGCGCCACCTCGGTGCCGACGGTGCCGCAGCCGAGCATCGCGACCTTGATGGGTTTCACGACTATGCCTCCAGGCGGAACAGGTCGTCCTCGGTCTCCCTGCGCAGCAGCAACCGGCTCTCGCCGTCCTTGACGGCGACGACCGCCGGACGGGGCAGCCGGTTGTAGCCGTTGGCCATGGCGTAGCAGTACGCCCCGGTCGCGGCCAGCGCGAGCAGGTCGCCCGGCGCGATGTCGGCCGGCAGCCAGCAGTCGCGCACCACCACGTCACCGGACTCGCAGTGCTTGCCCACCACGCGGGACAGCGTGGCCGGCACACCCTCGTCGACGCGGCGGGACACCAGCCGGCAGTCGTAGACGGCGTCGTACAGGGCGGTGCGGATGTTGTCGCTCATGCCGCCGTCGATGCTGACGTAGCGGCGGCCCGTGCCGCCGCCGAGCACGACGTCCTTGGTCGTGCCGACTTCGTACACGGTGACGGTGCCGGGGCCGGCGATGGCGCGGCCGGGTTCGACGGCCACGCGCGGCACTGGCAGGCCCTCGTTCTCGCACTCCTTGCGGACGATCTGACGGAGCTGCTCGGCCAACTGGCCGGGCGGCGGCGGGTCGTCGTCCGGCATGTACGCGATGCCGAGGCCGCCACCCAGGTCCACAGTGGACAGATCGGCCAGCGCGTCGTCACCATGTTCCTTGTGCAGCGCGGAAAGCAGGCCGATCACGCGGTGCGCGGCGATCTCGAAGCCGTCGGCGTCGTAGATCTGCGAGCCGATGTGGCTGTGCAGGCCGACGAGCTTGAGCCCCTCGGCCTTGAGCACCCGGCGGGCCGCCTCCGCGGCGTCGCCGCCGGCCAGCGAGAAGCCGAACTTCTGGTCCTCGTGCGCGGTGGCGATGAACTCGTGGGTGTGCGCCTCGACGCCGACCGTCACGCGGATCATCACCGCCTGCCGGACGCCGCGCCGGCGCGCGATCTCGTCCAGCCGGGCGATCTCCAGGAACGAGTCCAGCACCACGACGCCGACGCCGGCCTCGACCGCCCGGTCCAGCTCGGCGGTGGACTTGTTGTTGCCGTGCAAGGCGATCCGCTCCGGCGGGAACTCCGCGCGCAGCGCGACGGCCAGCTCGCCGCCGCTGCACACGTCCAGCCCGAGGCCCTCCTGCGCGACCCAGCGGGCGATCTCCACGGACAGGAACGCCTTGGACGCGTAGTGCACCAGCGCCGGGTCGCCGAACGCCTCCGCGTGCGTGCGGCAGCGGGTGCGGAAGTCGTCCTCGTCGACGACGAAAAGCGGCGTGCCGTACTGCTCGGCGAGGTCGCGCACGTCCACGCCGGCGAGCTCGACGACGCCGTCGTCGCGGCGGCGGGCGCCCAGCGGCCACACGGTGGCCGGCAACGCGTCGAGTTCGTCCGGAGTGGACGGTCGGGGTCCTGCGGTGTTCGCCGGCACGAGCACGTCGGCGTGACGTGGGCCGGCGGGATGGGCACGCATCGGTCTACATCCGTTCCGGGGCGGTGACACCCAGCAGGGCCAGGCCGTTGCGCAGCACCTGCTGCGTGGCGCGGAGCAGGTGCAGCTGCGGGACCGCCCGCGCCGACACCTCCTCGTCGCCCTTGGGCAACACCTGGGCGCCCTTGGTGTCGTAGTACTTGTGGAAGGCGCCGGCCAACTCCTCCAGGTACCGCGCCACCCGGTGGGGCTCGCGCAGCTCGGCGGCGGTGGCGACGACCTTGGGGAACTCGCCGATGGTGCGGATCAGCGCGCCCTCGCGGTCCATGGTCAGCAGGCTCAGGTCGGCGTCGGCCACGTCGCCGACCTCGATCTTCAGGTCGGCCGCGTTGTCCAACAGCCGCGTGATCCGGGCGTGCGCGTACTGCACGTAGTGCACCGGGTTCTCGTTGTTGGTCTTGCGCAGCAGGTCCAGGTCGATGTCCACGGCGGAGTCCACGGAGGACCGGATCAGCGAGTACCGGGCCGCGTCCACGCCGACGGCGTCGACCAGGTCCTCCAGCGTGATCACCGTGCCGGCCCGCTTGCTCATCCGCACCGGCTTGCCGTCCGAGACCAGGTTCACCATCTGGCCGATCAGCACCTCGACGGTGTCCGGGTCGTCGCCCAGCGCCGCCGCGGCCGCCTTGAGCCGGCCGATGTAGCCGTGGTGGTCCGCACCCAGCATGTAGATGCACAGGTCGAAGCCGCGCTGGCGCTTGTCCTGGAAGTAGGCGATGTCACCGGCGATGTAGGCCGGCGCGCCGTCGCTCTTGATGACGACGCGGTCCTTGTCGTCGCCGAACTCCTTGGAGCGGATCCACCAGGCGCCGTCCTGCTCGTACAGGTCGCCGGAGGCCTTCAGCCGCTCGACGGCCCGCTCCACGGCGCCCGACTCGTGCAGCGAGTTCTCGTGGAAGTACACGTCGAAGTCGGTGCCGAAGTCGTGCAGGGTCTGCTTGATCTCGTCGAACATGAGGTTGACGCCGACCTGCCGGAACGTCTCGTTCCGCTCGGCCTCGGGCAGCGACAGCACGCTCGGCTCCCGCTTGACCACCTCGGCGGCGATGTCGTTGATGTAGCCGCCGGCGTAGCCGTCCTCCGGGGCCGGCTCGCCCTTCGCGGCGGCGACCAGCGACCGGACGAACCGGTCGATCTGCGCACCCGCGTCGTTGAAGTAGTACTCCCGGGTCACGTCGGCGCCCTCGGCCTCGAGGACACGACCGAGCGCGTCGCCGACCGCGGCCCACCGGGTGCCGCCCAGGTGCACCGGGCCGGTCGGGTTCGCGGAGACGAACTCCAGGTTGATCTTCCGGCCGGCCAGCAGCGTGTTGTGGCCGTAGCCGGCGCCCGCGGTCAGCACCTCGCGCACGATCGCGCCCTGGGCGTCGGCGTCCAGCCGCAGGTTGAGGAAGCCGGGGCCGGCGACGTCGACCGCGGCGATGCCGGCCTGGCTGGTCAGCGCCTCGGCCAGCCAGCCGGCGAAGTCCCGCGGCGCCACGCCGGCCTTCTTCGCGACCTGAAGGGCCAGGTTGGTGGCGTAGTCCCCGTGCTCCGGGTTGCGGGGTCGCTCGACTGTCACCTCGGCCGGGAGCACGCCGGTGTCCAGTCCTCGGGACGTGAGGACATCGACGGCGGTGGAGCGGACGAGGTCGGCAAGAGCGGCTGGAGTCACCGGAGCAGTCTAGGAGAGCGTATCCGCACGTCGCGACGGGGTTACTCCCGTCCCGGGGTGTGGAACGGCCCTGGTCTGCCGCATGGGCCCGTCCGGGTCTGACGGAATTCTCATGCCCGGTCCCTACACTGGCCGCCGAAGGTCTGGACCGATGTGGTCCAGCTCACGATGCCAAGGGCGGGGAGATGGCCGGCGGGAAGAAGAAGGGCGGCGCCAAGAACGTCGTCAACGCGGCGCGCGGACAGGTGGTGGCCGGCAAGGGCAAGCCCTGGGGCACCATCATCGCCGTCGTCGTCGTGCTGGTGCTGGCCGTCGGCGTGTTCGGCTACGCCTACGCGAAGATCAGCGCCCAGAACGCCGCGCAGGCGGCGCTCGCGCAGTGGCAGCCCAGCGACAGCAACAAGGACCCGTCCACCAAGATCCCGGGCATCGTGATCAAGGACTACAAGTCCGGCCAGCACGTGCAGCCCACCCAGCGGGTGGCCTACGACCAGTCGCCGCCGTTCGGCGGGCCGCACGACGGCTTCTGGGCCGACTGCCAGGGCATCGTCTACAAGACCGCGGTGCGCAACGAGAACATGGTGCACGCGCTGGAGCACGGCACCGTGTGGATCGCCTACAACCCGGACAAGGTCAAGGGCGCCGACCTGGACACGCTCAAGGCCAAGGTCAACGGCAAGCAGTTCATGATGCTGTCGCCGTACCCGGGCCTGGACAAGGCGGTCTCCCTGCAGTCCTGGGGCCACCAGCTGAAGGTGGACAGCGTCGGCGACTCCCGCATCGACGAGTTCATCTCCGCGCTGCGCACCAACCAGTACGAGTACCCCGAGGTCGGCGCCAGCTGTGACGCCCTCGGCCCGGGCCAGTTCGACCCGAACAACCCGCCGCCGTTCGACCCGTCCAAGCCGGGTCCGGACGCCGTGCCGATGTCCGGCACCGGCGCGCAGGACGCCACCAACGAGCAGCAGCCCGGCATGCCGCCCGCCTCCGGCGCTCCGTCGGGTTCCACGGCCCCGACCACCACCTCGCCGTCCAGCTGATGGCCGAGACCGAGGAACTCGACGAGGTCGCGGAGGAGGAGCTGCCCACCGGGCCGGTCTCCGCGACCACGCGGGTGCTGGTGCTGACCGCCGCCGCCGTCGCCATCCTGCTGCTCGGCGCCGCCGTCGGGCTGCTGATCAAGCTGCCCGGCAGCGGCGCCGCGGCGAACAACCCCGGCCCCGGCTCGATCGAGGTCGGCTTCGCCCAGGACATGGGCGTGCACCACCTGCAGGCCGTGACCATGGCCAACTGGGCCCGCGACCACACGCAGGACCCGCAGATCCGGCAGCTGGCCTTCGACATCGAGTCCACGCAGCTGGACCAGGAGGGCCGGATGCGCGGCTGGCTCATGTTGTGGGGGCAGCCCGAGCAGTCCCCGACCGGGCGCTACATGGCGTGGATGGCCGGGCCCAGCGACGGCATGGCCGGGATGCCGGGCATGAACGGCAACCAGATGCCGGCCGACGGCGTCGACCACATGCCCGGCTACGCCACCAACGCGGAGATCTCCAAGCTGCAGTCCATGAGCGGGCCGGACATGGACACGTACTTCCTGCAGCTGATGCTCCGCCACCACCTCGGCGGCGCGCCGATGGCGCAGTTCGCCGCCGACCACTCGTCCGTCCCCGCGGTGCGGGTGCTGGCGGAGAACATCCTGAAGTCACAGAGCGCCGAGGTCGACCTGATCAAGCAGATGCTGGCGGCCAAGAACGCGCAGCCGCTGCCGATGAACTGACCGTTGCCAGGCAAGACGAAGGGGCTGTCCCGTTGGGACAGCCCCTTCGTGTCGTTCGGGAAGCGGCGAAAGCGGCGCGGCGACCGCTTCCCGAACGTGAGGTGACCTGACCCCCGTCTCGGCCTGCCTCGTTTCATCCCCTGTGCGACCCTTTTCCCTCCCGAGGAGGTGGCGCTTACGCTATGCCACCAAACTCGGGCTTGGGTTCCGCCAAACGAGTGAAACGGTTCAATTAAACATTCACACCGCTGCGCTGCGTCACCAAATTCTCGCCGCGCCGCTCGAAGACGATGTCCTGGGCCGCCCGCAGGCCGGTGGCGATCGCGCCGGTCAGCACCGCGTCCTCACCCAGCTCGCCGGGGGCGATTCGGGGCGACAGCGGGCTGATCTCGTGCATCGCCTTCTCCAGCGGCTCGATCAGCAGGTCCGTGTTCGAGCCGATGCCACCGACCAGCAGCACCAGCTCCGGGTCGATCACCGCCGACACCGAGGCCACCAGGAAGGCCAGCCTGGTCGCCTCCTGCTCGACCACCGCCAGCGCGCCGGGGTCGCCCTGCCGGGCCAGCTGGAACACCTCACGGGCCGTGCCGGCGTTGCGCACGCCCTGCTCCTTGGCCAGCTTCACCACCGAGTTCGCCGCGGCCGCCTGCTCCAGCATGCCCGGCGTGGCCGGGGTCCAGCCCTCGGAGTCGGTGTCCACCCAGCCGTACGGCAGGTAGCCCACCTCGCCGGCGGCCCCGTGCGCGCCGCGGAACAGCTGGCCGTCCACCACGATGCCCATGCCGATGCCGGTGCCCACGTTCACGCAGACGAAGACGTCGACGCCGCGCGCCGCGCCCTGGTCCCGCTCACCCACCGCGGCCAGGTTGGCGTCGTTCTCCACCAGCAGGTTCGGGCCGAGCACCGCCTCCAGCTCGTCCAGCAGGCCGCGACGGCCCCAGCCGGGCAGGTTCGGCGCGAGGTGCAGCATGCGGCCGCTGCGGTCCGGCACGCCCGGGCTGCCGACGACCGTCAGGACCACATCGGACAGTGCCATGCCGGCCTGCCCCACCACTCCGGTGGCCATGTCCTGCACCGTGCGAACCAACGCGCTGGCCGAACGACAGCGGTTGGGTTCGTCCACTTTGGCCACAACCGTGCCGGCCAGGTCGGCGACCGCCAGCCGGAGCCGGCCGCGGCCGATGTCGATGCCCAGCACGTGCCCGGCCGCAGGATCGGCCTCGTACAGCACCGCCGACCGACCGGGGCCGGCCGAGGTGCGGCCCGCCGGCCGAACCAGCCCGTCCTGCTCCAGGTCGAGCAGCGCCTGCCCGACCGTGGGCTTGGACAGACCGGTGTCCCTGGCCAGGCTCGGCCGGGTCGCGGCGCCGCCTCGTCGCAGCCGGTCCAGCACGATCCGCTGGTTGAGCTCCCGCATGCTCGCGGGCGTGCCGACCTGTGGCGCCCTCACACCGCCTGCCTCCGTGTCCAGGGGCCAAAGCCCCGCCGATCCCCCATAGTAGGAGGTCACGGGATCAGTGGGCGTGAGCAGCCATGGCGCGGCGCAGACCGGCGAACGTGGGATACACCGCCACCCCCGGATCGACCTGGGCCGTCCGGCCGAAGGACACCATGGTCCAGACCAACTCGCGCCCCTGGCCGGCCGTGTAGACGACCAGCCCGCAGCCCGCGCAACGGGCCACCGCGGCCACCGGCGTGACCGCGAGCGGATGGTCGTCGCCGACCGCCTCCGCCAGCTGTTTCTCCAGCGCCGTGCGCTGATCGGCGGACGCGAGCAGCCACGACTCCGGGAAGAGTCCGGACGGCGTCACGGGCCAAGTCTGACGCAAGATCAGGTCACGACTTCGACGGCAGTCACCGTCGGCGTGTTCCCCACCACACGGTCTTTATGTTAAGAACCTTTCCTAATTCGAGCCAGGGAGGTGGGCGTGGCTACGGACACGCAGAAGGGGCAGGCGGGCCTCGAACGGCGGATCGGGCCGTGGCAGGCCACCGCCATCAACATGACGCAGATGTGCGGCATCGGCCCGTTCCTGACGATCCCGTTCATGGTCGCGGACGTGAACGGCCCGCAGGCCGTGTTCGGCTGGATCATCGGCGCGATCATCGTGCTGGCCGACGGCCTGGTCTGGGCCGAGCTCGGCGCGGCGATGCCCGGCGCCGGCGGCACGTACATCTACCTGCGGGAGGCGTTCCAGTACCGGACCGGGCGGCTGATGCCGTTCCTGTTCGTGTGGACCGCGGTGCTGTTCATCCCGCTGATCATGTCCACCGGCGTCATCGGCCTCGTGCAGTACCTCGGCGTGCTGTGGCCGGCGGTGGTCGACGAGACCGGCAACGTCAACACGCTCGGACACATCGTCGGAGTGGTCGTCACCGGCCTGGTGATCGTGTTGCTGTACCGCAAGATCGGCGACGTCACCCGGCTCACCACGGTGTTCTTCGGCGTGATGCTGGTCAGCATCCTGGCCGTGATCATCGCCGCGTACAGCCACTTCCACGCCTCGATGGCGTTCGACTACGCGCCGGGCACCTTCGCGCTCGGCGGCCCGTTCTTCACCGGCCTGGGCGCGGGCCTCGTGCTCGCGGTGTACGACTACCTCGGCTACAGCACGAGCGCCTACCTCGGCGCCGAGGTGCGCGAGCCCGGCAAGACGCTGCCGCGGTCGATCATCCTGTCGATCGTCGGCATCATGGGCCTGTATTTGCTGCTGCAGATCGGCATCCTGGGCGTCGTGCCGTGGCAGGACGTGGCCAAGTCCTCGTCGGTGGCCACGCTGGCGGTGTCGACCGCGTGGGGCTCCGGAGTCGCGAACGTGATCACGGTGCTCATCGTGGTGACCGCCTTCGCGTCGGTGTTCGCGGGCCTGCTCGGCGGCTCCCGGGTGCCCTTCGAGGCCGCGCGGGACAAGCTGTTCCTGCCGGTGTTCGCCAAGCTGCACCCGAAGGGGCACTTCCCGACCGTCGGCCTGCTGGTGATGGGTGTGATCACCGCCATCGCCTCGCTGCTGCCGCTGACCGACGTGATCAACATGCTCACCGCGGTCATCGTGCTCGTGCAGTCCGTGGCCCAGATCGCCGCGCTGGTCGTGCTGCGGCGGCGGCAGCCGGGCCTGGTGCGGCCCTACAAGATGTGGCTGTACCCGGTGCCCGCGATCATCGCCCTGGTCGGCTGGGCGTTCCTCTACTACTCGGCCGGAACGCTGTCCATCCTGCTGTCCATCGGATGGGTGGTCGTCGGCGTGATCGCGTTCCTGATCTGGGCCCGGGCCGAGCAGGTGTGGCCGTTCGGGTCCAAGGAGATCAAGGAGGAGTTCCTCACGACATCGACGTCAGGCGCGTGAGCTCCGCGTCGATGTCCACCCACAGGTGCTCGTTGCCGGGCATGACGACCTCGTAGGTCTCGTCCAGGAACTCCGCGAGGTCCTCCGCCGGGGCCTCGAACACCGCCTGGCCCGACGGCGAGTGCAGCTCCACCACGACCATCTCCACGTCGCTGTCCGACGGCCTGATCCGGATGTCGCCCTCACCGGCGTCGCCGATCAGGCCGTCGGCCAGCAGGTCGCGGGCGAAGGCCCATTCGACGCAGTCGTCGCGGCCCGGCCGGAACGCCGCCACCACCGCGAACGGGTCCAGCGTGTCGTAGCGCAGCTCGACCTCAAGCGGCACCAGGAAGTCGTGTGCGGCCAGGAAGCCGAAGTCGACCCTCGCCGTGATCACCTTGCGGTCGTTGCCCATGTGGTCCATCCCCTTCGCTCTCTCACGTCTTCACCCGTGACAGAGGTGGGACGCAGCACCGGTGGGATACCCACGCGGTTTTCCCAGAAGACACCCGAACGGGTGCCGTCACCAACTCAGGTCACGGCACTTCGCGGTGGCGTCGCGGGGCTCGACCTGGACCGTGGCGTGCTCCAGCCGGTAGTCGTCGGCGAGCAGTTTCTGGGCCCTGACCAGCACGTCCGCCGGTTCAGCCCCGGGTGCGACCGCCAGGTGCGCCGAGGCCACCTCCATGCCCGATGTGAGTGTCCACACATGGACGTCATGAGCCTCCGTCACGCCGTCCAGGGCAGTGAGATCAACACGTAGCTGCTCGACGTCCACCCGTTCGGGCGCGTGCTGGAAGAGGATGCGCAGCGCCCTTTTGGCCAGGCCCCAGGTCCTGGGCAGGACGAACAGGCCGATGGCGACCGCGATGATCGGGTCCGCGTAGCGCCAGCCCGTGGTCAGCGTGACCAGACCGCTGATCAGGACGCCCATCGAGCCCACCAGGTCCGACAGCACTTCCAGGTAGGCGCCCCGGAGGTTCAGGCTCTCCTTCGCGCCGTCCCTGAGCAGGAGGAAGGCGGTCGCGTTGATCGCGATGCCGATGACCGCGGTGATGACGACCGGCAGGCCCGGCACCTCCGGTGGGGCCGCGAAGCGCTCGATCGCCTCGTACAGGACGTAGCCCGCGACCGCGAACAGCAGCACCGCGTTGGCCAGCGCCGCCAGCACCTCCGCTCGGTACATGCCGAAGGTTCGGTTCTGGTTCTGGTTGTTCCGGGCCGCGAGGAGCACCGCCGCCAGGGCCAGCCCGATGCCCACGACGTCCGTCAGCATGTGCGCCGCGTCCGAGATCAGGGCCAGGGAGCCCGTCGTGACGCCGATGGTCGTTTCCACCGCCAGGAACGTCGCGCCGAGGCCCAGGGCTGCCCACAGGCGTCCCACGTGCTGGCCCGAGGCGCTTCCGTGCCCGTGTCCGTGCCCCATCGCGCTCTGTCCCTTCCCGTCCGGTTCTTGAAACATATAGCGACATGCGCATAAGTTCAATACGGGGATCTATCTTTCCAGCGTGAACTCCGTGATCCAGCTCGCCACCAGCTCCGGGTGACTCCTGATCACCCAGTGCCCCGCCGGCGCCTTCTTGACCGTCAGGTCGTCACACCAGGGCTCCGCCGATGCCGTCAGCGCCGGCGTCACGTACCTGTCCCTCGTCGGCACGATCTGCAGCGTCCTGGTGGTTATGCGCCTCGGCTCGTGCTTCCGCCCGATGTTCGCCCGGTACAACGCCAGGCCGTTGCTCGGGAAGAACAGATCCGGCACCTTCGGGATCTTGAACGCCCCCATGTACCAGGACCTCGCCAGCTGGCTCAGCGTCTCCCTCGACGGGAAGTTGCGCCGGTACCAGTCGCTCGCGTGCCCCAGATCCGGCCCCGAGATCGCCGTGAACGACTCGAAGCTCCCCTCGGCCACCGCCCGCCACCCCTGCACCGCTCCCCAGTCGTGCCCCACCAGATGCACTGGCCCTTTTGTGGCCTCCGCCACACGCCTCAGATCGTCCGCCAACCTCTCGATCCCGAAGCCGCTCAGGTTCTTCGGCGCCTCCGACCCTCCCACCCCTCTCACGTCGTACCTCACCACCCTGAACCGGCTCCTCAGCTCCCTGACCAGCGGATCCCACACCTTCGCCGTGTCCGGAAACCCGTGCACCAGCAGCACCGTCGGGTTGCCCGCGTCCCCGTCCACGTAGACCGCCAGCCGCAGCCCATCCCCCGTGATCACCTCGTCCACCCGCCAAACGGTAGGCCGTGCAAACCCCTCCGCCCCGTGCTGTAAGCTTCTCCTCGTTGAGCAACGGGCCCCCGTAGCTCAGGGGATAGAGCACCGCCCTCCGGAGGCGGGTGCGCAGGTTCGAATCCTGCCGGGGGCACGCCTGATTCGCCTGATCCTGCTCGCGCTACGCGCTCGCCGGATCAGGCGTTTGTGTTTTCTGGGGCTCTCGCCCCAGACCCCAAGCCAGGAGGGCTTCGCCCCTGGACCCCTTCGGGCTCGTTACGCATCGCCCGGTTGGGGGCTTCGCTTCGCTCGCCCTGCTGCTGGGACTTGGGGGCGTCGCGGTGTGCCCATCGCTGTTCCTGCATGAAGGGGGCGTCCGTCGCTACTCTCGGCGGGAAGCAGAGCGAGAGGCGGGGGTCTCGTGAGCAAGATCAATGTTCATCCGGAGCACATGCGGCGGTCGGGTGGGAAGCTCAGCGAGTTCGGGGGGAAGCTCGCGGAGGGTGGACAGAAGCTGGAGACCGCGGGGCAGAACCTGGTCTCACACGCCAGCAGTGACCGATCCGGCATCGGCGCCGTGGTGGCCAAGGCCATGGGCAAGGGCGTACAGATCACCGGGAAGGTCTTCAGTGAAGGCGGCCGCGTAGTCGAAGGCGCCGGAAAACGCCTCCATACCAGCGCCGACCTCTATGACGAGGCGGACAGCAGCGGCGCCGGACTACTGAAGAAGCTGCATCCCGACACCAAGGGCAACACCGAACCGCACGGTGGTGGATCACGACGGTCGACACGCGTCGGCTCCGGTCGAGGCGGGCGCGGCGGACGCACTGCGCGGACGCACGTGGGCGACAACCCTCGCGCCCATGCAGTCCAGGACAGCAAGCGGACCGAGACCAAGGACCCGGTCGACCTCGCGACCGGCGAAGTTCTGCTGACACAAACCGACCTTGAGCTGCCCGGGATCCTGCCTCTGGTGTTGACGCGCACGCATCTGTCGTCCCACCGGGTCGGATAGTGCTTCGGCCTTACCTGGGCGTCCACACTGGACCAACGGCTGGAAATCGACGAGCACGGAGCGGTGTTCGTCGCCGCAGACGGAGTCCTGCTCGTCTACCCCGCACCGCCCGGGACGGAACACTCCGGCCGGAGGCCGCGGTGAAGGAGAAGGTGGCCCATGCGCGGTACGGCTCAGCGTGCGGCGTGAGGCGCCGCACGTGGTCGAGGCCGTCCTACTCCCACGGGTACTCTGAAGGCCGTTCCTGGAACCAGCGCTTCAGGCGGGGTGGGGGACCGGGCTTCGGCGTTGCCGGTCGCTCCTCGGACGCCACGTTCGTCTCTCCCCGAGGTTCTCTGCGCTACTGAGCGGTCATTGCTACTGCGTGGCTGCGTCGCCGGCCCTGACTATTCGCTTAGTACTGCAACGGCACTTAGGTCAGTGGGTAACCGCGCCGTTTGTAGTGGCTGAGACGGGCTTGATGTTGACGTCGCCGGCGCCAACACGACCAGGACCAGACGTGGTCGACGCTGGCTGCGGTCCGGAAGACCAGGTTGATCAACAGTCGCCTCACCTCCGGTAACGTGAAGCCGATCATGCCCGTGTCGCGGTCACTCGTTCCCCTTTGGCGACAAGGGATCGCGTGACGGCGAGCCAGGCATGAGCAAGCATCGACAGCGTGACGTGCGCGTACCAGGCACGCCAAGAACGAACCTGATAGTGATCCAACCCGGCTTCGTTCTTGGCCTGCTGGAAGCACTCCTCGATCCGCCACCGCGCCCCCGCGATCCATGCCAGGTCCACAACCGTGCACCGACGGGGCCCGTAGCAGACGTAGTATGCGATGTCGGTCGGGTCAGTGATCGACCGTCGCGCCAGCAGCCAATGCCCACGACCCGGCGCCCACAGCACCCGCAACGGCACCCGAGCCCATTCGTACTCGCGCGGCCCATGCGCCCCAGCTCCCACCGACAACCGGCGCCAGGCCCGCGCCGGCACCGCGGCGACCAGTTCGTCGGCACGGGCTTGGCGCATCGTCGTGGTAACCAGGGTGTCGTTGACCTTGGTGGCCAACACGTGCGGAAGATCGTGCTGCTCGAGCCAGACCCGCAGGTACTTGACCTGCCCGTACGCCTCGTCGGCGGTCACCCAGCCGAACGGCACGCCGGCGGCGACCGCGCGGTCGATCATCGCCATGGCCTGCCGAGGCTTGGTCACGAACTCGACCTCGTCGGGCACGTCGGCGGCACGACATCGATCCCGGTCACTCGTCCAGGACTCCGGCAGGTACAGCTCGCGGTCGATCAACGCGTGACCACGGGTCGAGGCATAGGCCAGGAACACGCCGACCTGGCAGTTCTCCGTCCGCCCGGCAGTGCCCGAGTACTGCCGCTGCACCCCGGCCGACCGGGTCCCCTTCTTCAGGAACCCGGTGTCGTCCACGATCAACACGCCGTCGCGCTCGCCCAACTGCTCCGCGACGTAGTCCCGCAGGTCGTCACGGACGCCGTCGACGTCCCAGTCCGCCCGCCGCAGCAGTCGTTGCATACCGTCCGGGCTGGTCTGGCCTGCGCGTTCGGCCAACGTCCAGCCGTTCTTCCGCTCCAGTCCCGCGGTCAGTCCGAGCAGGTACTCCCGAGACCGAGCACGCGGTTCAGACCGGGTGAACCGAGCACTGATCCGCGCGTGCACCCGGTCCAGCTCTGCGACCGCAACGTCAATCACCACGACGAACATGATCCACTACAACTCACACAAGTGCCGTTGCAGTATTAGTACGACAACGACAGGTTGTAATCTAGGTCCGGACTCTGGTAGTTGATCTTGTTGTGTTGGCGGAGATGGTGGCGGACTGGTCGGCGAGCTTCGAGGCGTTTCTGGGCCGGTTCGCCGGCAGGTTCCCCCGAGTGGAGTCGCGGCGCCGGATGCGCTGGTATGTCAAGGGATTGCTCGCCGAGATCGAGCGGAAGAACGGGTGGACGCTGGCCGAGGCCGCCGGGGATGCGGGGCCGGAAGGCATGCAGCGGTTGCTGAACTTCTACGCGTGGGACGCCGATGGCTTGCGTGACGACGTGCGTGCCGCGGTTGTGGAACGCATCGGTGACGGTGAGCAGGGGGTGCTCATCGTCGACGAGACCGGCTTTCTGAAGAAGGGTGCCCACTCCGCAGGAGTCGCACGGCAGTACTCGGGCACTGCCGGCCGGATCGAGAACTCGCAGATCGGGGTATTTCTGGCGTATGCCTCACCACGCGGTCGTGCGCTGATTGATCGGGAGTTGTATCTGCCCAAGGACTGGACCGATGATCGTGACCGGTGCCGGGCGGCTGGCATTGATGACGAGGTGGAGTTCGCGACCAAACAGGTGCTGGCCCGCCGGATGATCGAGCGTGCGCTCGCGACGGAGGTGCCGTTCGGATGGGTGACCGCCGACGAGTTGTACGGGCAGGACACGAAGTTCCGGCTGTGGTTGGAGACCGTGGACGTCCCGCATGTGGTGGCGGTGCCCAAGTCGGCGATGGTGGTGTCGATGCACTTGGCCAAGGTCCGGGTTGCGCGGATGATTGCGGACGTCGCGGACGCAGATTGGCAGCGGCTCAGCTGCGGGGACGGAGTTCGTGGCCCTCGGGTGTCGGACTGGACGGCGGTGGAGATCCGGCCGTTGCGCCGGCGGGGTTGGGGGCACTGGCTGCTGGCTCGGCGTTCGGTCAGCGATCCGACCGACATCGCCTACTACGTGTGTTTCGGGCCTGCCGATACCAGCTTGGCGGAGCTGGTTCGTGTCGCGGGCAGCCGCTGGGCGATCGAGGAGTGTTTCCAGACGGCGAAGAACGAGACCGGTCTGGATCACTACCAGGCGCGGGGTTACCAGGCGTGGTACCGGCACGTCACGCTGTCGATGACGGCGTTGGCGTTCCTGGTGATCACACGGCCAACCGTTGAAAAGGGGGCTCCGTTGCTGGCGATGGTCAGACCGTGATCCCGTTGTCGGTCAACGAGGTTCGCCGGTTATGGAACCGGGTCGTGGTCCGTTCCGCCCACACCGTCGATCACATCCTGCACTGGTCACGGTGGCGGTTGGTTAGCCAGGCCCGTGCCCGAGCTAGCCACCACCGGAGACAACATCACGACCTGTCGTTGTCGTATTAGTACTGCAACGGCACTTAGGTCAGTGGGTAACCGCGCCGTTTGTAGTGGCTGAGACGGGCTTGATGTTGACGTCGCCGGCGCCAACACGACCAGGACCAGACGTGGTCGACGCTGGCTGCGGTCCGGAAGACCAGGTTGATCAACAGTCGCCTCACCTCCGGTAACGTGAAGCCGATCATGCCCGTGTCGCGGTCACTCGTTCCCCTTTTGCGACAAGGGATCGCGTGACGGCGAGCCAGGCATGAGCAAGCATCGACAGCGTGACGTGCGCGTACCAGGCACGCCAAGAACGAACCTGATAGTGATCCAACCCGGCTTCGTTCTTGGCCTGCTGGAAGCACTCCTCGATCCGCCACCGCGCCCCCGCGATCCATGCCAGGTCCACAACCGTGCACCGACGGGGCCCGTAGCAGACGTAGTATGCGATGTCGGTCGGGTCAGTGATCGACCGTCGCGCCAGCAGCCAATGCCCACGACCCGGCGCCCACAGCACCCGCAACGGCACCCGAGCCCATTCGTACTCGCGCGGCCCATGCGCCCCAGCTCCCACCGACAACCGGCGCCAGGCCCGCGCCGGCACCGCGGCGACCAGTTCGTCGGCACGGGCTTGGCGCATCGTCGTGGTAACCAGGGTGTCGTTGACCTTGGTGGCCAACACGTGCGGAAGATCGTGCTGCTCGAGCCAGACCCGCAGGTACTTGACCTGCCCGTACGCCTCGTCGGCGGTCACCCAGCCGAACGGCACGCCGGCGGCGACCGCGCGGTCGATCATCGCCATGGCCTGCCGAGGCTTGGTCACGAACTCGACCTCGTCGGGCACGTCGGCGGCACGACATCGATCCCGGTCACTCGTCCAGGACTCCGGCAGGTACAGCTCGCGGTCGATCAACGCGTGACCACGGGTCGAGGCATAGGCCAGGAACACGCCGACCTGGCAGTTCTCCGTCCGCCCGGCAGTGCCCGAGTACTGCCGCTGCACCCCGGCCGACCGGGTCCCCTTCTTCAGGAACCCGGTGTCGTCCACGATCAACACGCCGTCGCGCTCGCCCAACTGCTCCGCGACGTAGTCCCGCAGGTCGTCACGGACGCCGTCGACATCCCAGTCCGCCCGCCGCAGCAGTCGTTGCATACCGTCCGGGCTGGTCTGGCCTGCGCGTTCGGCCAACGTCCAGCCGTTCTTCCGCTCCAGTCCCGCGGTCAGTCCGAGCAGGTACTCCCGAGACCGAGCACGCGGTTCAGACCGGGTGAACCGAGCACTGATCCGCGCGTGCACCCGGTCCAGCTCTGCGACCGCAACGTCAATCACCACGACGAACATGATCCACTACAACTCACACAAGTGCCGTTGCAGTATTAGAGCTCGTCTCACGTGGATCTTGCTCGGCCGCTGCCATGATCAGACGTTGTGACGGATGCGTTGTCGCAGCGGCTGGTGCCCGACGAGTTGTGGGCACTGGTCGCGCCGTTGGTCCCACAGTTCACGCCGCGTCGGCAGGGCGGTGGGACGACGCCGGTGGACGACCGGGCGGTGTTCACCGCGATCGTGTTCGTGTTGACCAGCGGCTGCGCCTGGCGGCATCTACCGCCGTCGTTCGGGGTCACAGTGCCGACCGCGCACCGCAGGTTCACCGAGTGGACCAAAGCGGGCCTGTGGCCACGGGTGCATCGGGCGGTCTTGGACGAGTTGGGCGGCCAGGGCTTGATCGATTGGTCGCGGGTGGTGGTGGACGCGGCGGCGGTGCGGGCGAAAAAGGGGGATCGTTGACCGGTCCGAGCCCGGTCGATCGAGGCAAGCCGGGCTCGAAGATCCACGCGCTGTCCGACCGGGCCGGTCTGCCGTTGTCGGTGGCGGTGTCGGCGGCCAACACCAACGACGCCTACGGGCTCAAACCGTTGGTGCGGGCGATCCCCGCAGTGAAGTCGCGGCGTGGTCCCCGTCGGCGCAAGCCGGCGAAGTTGCACGCGGACAAGGCCTACGACATCAAGGAGTTACGGGCGTGGGTACGCGAGCAGGGGATCGCGGTGCGGATCGCCCGCAAAGACACTGAGTCCAGCGCGCGGCTGGGTCGGCACCGGTGGGTCATCGAACGCACGATCGCCTGGTTGTTCGGGTACCGCCGACTCGCGATGCGGTACGAGCGCAAGGCGAACCACTTCTGCGCGTTCCTGACGTTGGCGGCGGCCTTGACTTGCTTCAAGAGGCTCGCCAAGGCCGCCACGTAAGACACCCTCTTAGTCTCGGAGCGGTGGCGCTTAAGCGCGGTTGAGGAGTTCGACGACCAGCAGAAGCGCCAGCGGTGGACAGTCGGCGACCGCGATGGCGAGCACGCTCAGTTCGGGTGCCAAGGCGATGTTGGCGCACTGCACCCACAGCGACGGGTCACGCCGAGCCGGGGACGGCGTGGTGCTCATCGCAGGGCACCTCCGACCGCACGCAGCTCGTTGGTCTGGTGGCGGGCGGCGCAGACGAACACCTGCGAGCCGGTAGCTGATCGGCCGAGCGGCACACACGGGGCATGGATGCGGAGGTAGTTAACTCCGCAGTCGACGCAGGCCAGGCGGTCGGCCTGCAACGGCGTCAGGCCGGTGATGATCTTCTCGGTGTTCATCGGCCGCCTGTCGGGCGGAGGCGTCAGACGACGCCGAGGGTGGAAGAAACCAGCAGTTCACGGCGGGTATGGGTTCGTGTGGATCGAGCCCGGGTCGTGCCGGGGGCACTCACTTGGCTAAGTCTTTCAGCAGGTCAGCCGCAGTCCATCAGGGAATCGAGGCGTGGCGTGCACCTTGGCTGCGCTGCGCAGGATTCGCTGCAGACCGCTGACGCCGTGTCGGTCCTGACGGCGGCGTTGCCGCGCCGGCACAAGCCGCCGGGAGCTGGCCTGTTCCCTGACAGTCCGTCAGGGTGATTGCCCGAGCTCGGCCTCCAACGTTTTCGACGAGTAAGCCGGGTGAGGCGAGTCGGGCGGCTGGTCGGGGTGCCCGGTACATGGCCGAAAGCCGGCCTTCCCCGGCTTCACCGCTCCTGCCCGATCTTCTCCAGTTCGAGCAAGTCGCGGCGCACGGCTTCGGGCATGGCCGCGAAGACGCAACGCCACACGATCTCCGCCACCCACGGCAGGGCCGTGGCGGCCACAGCGAGGCCGTAGAGCCACGGCGTACCGGTCGTGACTGCAGCGGTGACGAGTGCGCCGGCGGGAACCCCGGCTGCGATGCGGTTCGTCGGGAGTTTTCTCATGCCACAAGGAGACCCGGGGTCCGATGACACCACTAATAGGTCGCCTGATGACCTTCCAGTGACCACCAGGGCCGTTGTTACCGCGTTGCCATGTGGATTGTCATCACGGTGTCATCGTGCCTGGTTGCCGACCTGGGTAGCGTTGCGAGGTGGATGGTTTAACGACGGACGAGACCAGCGGCATCCGGGTGAGAATCCTCGGCCGCCCGACGATCTTTCGGGCGGACGGCTCTTCACTGGAACTGACGCCGCTTCACGGCAGTCTGCTCGCCGCGCTCGCACTCGCCGGACCGCGCGGACGTTCGAAACTATGGTTGATGAATCACCTCTGGACGACGGGCACCGACCCCAACGCCTTGTCGCAGGCGGCCCTCCGGCTCCGTAAACACGCCCCCGTCCCGAAGCCCGCCGCCGGCGCCCCCTACGTGCTGGACCTTCCTACTTCCTCGATCGACGCCCTGGTGTTCCGCGACTCGGTCCTGTCCCTGTCCGCAACAGAGCCGACCGAGCGGTTCGACGAGCTGCTCCAGATGTGGGACAGCAACCCCTGGGAGGAGTACTCCCGTCTGCCGGCCAGCTGCTGGCGGGATATCAAAGAAGCACGCGATCGGCTGGTCACAAGGGTGCGCGGGTTGACGGACCCCGAACGGGCAAGCCTGTCTTCCTGGAACGGGTTCTGCGATATCTTCCACACCGAAGCCGCCCGATGGCGCGGTGAACCGCAGCGGCCAGTCGTGAAGCGCAAGCGGGTACTGATCGTGGACGACCTCATCGCGAAGTCCCTTGAGGATGTGCTGAGGGGAGAGTTCGAGTGCGACCTGATCACCTCGATCGGGGAGTGGACCCGCAGGCTGGCAGCGGGGCACCCGCTGGATCACGACTGCGCCCTGGTCGACCTTCACCTGGATGAGGGCATGGTCGACGGGCACGGACGACTCGTCCTCGAAGACCTGCGGCGGTTGCGTCCGGAGATGCCCACCGCGCTGATGTCCGCCGAACTGCCCTTCGAAGACCTGGAGAGCCTGAAGCGGTCGCTAGGAGTCCGCAACGTGATCCCGAAGCACAACGACCAGAAAGGACCGATGATTCCGCTACGCGATCTCGTCCGCAAGCTCATCGCGGACGGCTGACCACTCACTCGGCCAAGGGCAACCAGACGCGCAGGTGCGCGCCTCCTAGACTGGACGGAGCCGCGACGCGCTCCAGCTTTCCGTTGCACGCCTCGAGGTTGAGCGCCGCGTGCCGAAGCCCCTCGCCGCCACGCATTCCCATCTCTCGCCGTTGATTGTCCAGCAGGCTCACGTCGGCCTTGCCGAACCCCGGCCCGCTGTCCTCCACGTCGAGCACGACGAACCGCCCGGTGAGGTTGTCCTCGTACCGGATGACGATGCGCATCTTCCGGTCTTTCGCACCAACGGACTGCATCGCCTGCACCGCGTTGTGGCTCAGATCGACGAGTGCGAGCTGGACGAGCAGTCGCATGGCGACCACGTTGGTCAGCACCCCGGCCTCGTTGACGATGTCGATCGTCAGGTGGTTCGCCTTACGCTGCCCGTCAGCCACTTCGTCGAGCAACACGGCGATGTCGAACGTGGTCAGCCTCAGTAGCGCGTCGAGGTCACCGTTCTCAATGGCTGTGTGCTGGGCCATAAGTTTGTTGTGTGCGTCGATCTGATGCACCAGCCGGTTGCGTTCCGATGGCGTCAGGTCGTCCCGCTTGAGCTCCGCGGTGAGCTGCATGAGAGCGTACTCATAGCCGGCGCGGACGTGCTTGTTCTGTCGCTGGGTGCGATTCCGTAGGGCCAGCTCGGCACGTTCCTCGACCTCGTCCCGATTGGCGTGGAACCGCTTCAGCGCCTCGACCGTGCGCAGCACCAGCAGATCTCCGCCGAGGAGCATGACCAGGCCCTGGCCTGACAGGACCACCTCGTCCTCCTCGAGGGTCGCGAGCCCGATTGTGTCGACGCGCTGGAGCGCCGCTCCGACATTCAGGCGCGCGACCGGGAAGTCGTGGAGCCGACCGGTCTGGTCCTCGTGTTCCTGCATCACGGCCATGGTCATATCGTCGAGCTCCTCGTCAAGCAGATCGCGTCGCACGCGTTCGCTGCCGAGTCTGGCCGCTCTGTTGAGCAACGCGCCGTAAACCACCTGAGCCGCGAGATCGTCGTTGAGCAGTGCGAAGACGGCGTCGAACAAGGACTGCTTGACCGAACTGCTCTCCCGCAGCTTCTCCAGGTCGTCCAGGGTCAACGGGCCCGGCCGCGGCACCGTGTCGGCGATGATCCGCACGATCGCGTGCAGCACAACGGGAAGCGCACCCGTCTCGAACAGGACCATTTCCGGCACCTCGGCGGCGGCCCGCAATCCGAGCAGGTCGAACATCCAGCACAGGGACGCCCGTGCCTCGGCACTGTCACCCAGGTCCTCGTCCGCGTCGACGACCAGCTCGAACGGGAGCCGGTCGCAGATGCGGCGCAGCAGATTGATCCGGCGCCACTCGGCCGTACGAGGCTTGTTCGTGGCATCCGGTTCCACGAGCAGGAAGAGAAAATGCGGATCCAGCAGCTGCGACCCGTCAGGCGCCTGGTACCCATGGCCGACCGTCGGCAGCCAGAGCTGCACAGCTGAGCCGCCAGCTGGGGGTTGGGGTCCGATATGGACGGGCAGCTTCCTTGGCAGGGCCAACCAGGGCAGGCGCGGATCCGTCGCCCCGCGCAAATCGACCTCGAAGCCTGCTCCCACGCGGCGAGCTGGGTGCCGGAACTGCATGTCCGTAATCAGGCCGTCGATGGCGTCGCCCAGCTGCTCCGCCGTCCTGCTGTCGAGATTCTCGAACGCCTCGTGCATGGCCCGCACGAGTCTCAGCCCGGCCTCGTCTTCCGCGGCGGGGCGGTGCTGATCGAAGTCGGCCGGAGCCGCCGCGACGTCGACGAACCAGCGCAGCACCTCGTCGTTCGCGGACTGCGCGTAGTCCCACAGCCCGACCCCGGCGACCGCTGTCGGACCGAGCCAGGGCTCCGGTTCGCTGACCTGCGTGGCGATCTGCTCAGCTGCCGTGTACATCCCTGCCTGTAGGCAGGCAAGCACCGTCTTACGCCGCACTGGTTCCAGGTCCGGCAGCAGTCGCTCGATCACGGCACGGCGCTCGCCGCTCGCCTTCCGCAGGGCGTTTCCGAACTCGTCGAGGGCCTGGACCGCGTCCGTCTTGCGAACGTTGAGTAGGCTCGCCCAGTCCACGGACGGTCCTGGGATTCCCAGTGCTGCGGCACTGGTGTTCAGCTGATGCTCCTTCAACAGCAACGTGTTGCGGGCCGAGGCGATCGCGTTGTCGAGCCGATGGCCGAGAGCCGTCCGTTGCGCCTCGGAGAGTTCCTTGTCCTCGCTGGACAGGAGTAGGCGGCAGGCGTGGAATTCACCCTCGTCGAGCAGCTGGTGGAAGCCCTGCGCGACATCGGTCGTCGGTGCAGCCAGATCCCCCAACAGCGCTTCGGCAGCCGAGATCGGGTCGACCGCGTCCGCCGTTGTGACGAGGGCGAACAACCTGGGCCGAGACCAGGACTGCCGCAGTCCACCCACGACGGCCTGCAGGTAGTTCGGCTCGCTCGTCATGCCCTTCCCCACTCCGCGATCTCCCTGATGGCGGACAGTGCGTACTCGGTGAGGTGCCGCTCCGGGGCTCGTTGATCAGCCAGCTCGACATGAAGCTCGGGCCACAGCTTCGTCACCTCCGCCACCAATGGCCGCACGACGTCGTGCTGGCGCTCCGAACCTGGGTCCGCCTGCTGCGCCGTCAAGATCACTAACTGCTGGGCTGCTTCCCTGAGCGTTTCCAACCGGTTGATGTATACCCTGCGCTTGTCCGCGACGATGTTGCTGTTCCTGAGCATGCCCGCGACCTCTTTCGTAGTCGTGTCGACGAGGTCGGGGAGATCACCGAGCTCGGGCCGCCCCGCCCATCTAGCGACTTCCTTCGCGTCGCGGGACTCGATGGCCGTGCGCAGGCCACCGAAGAAGCCGTTGTGGTGAAACAGGTGACCGTGGGTCTTCAACCCGGACTCGAAGTTGAACGTCATCGCCTCGGCCTGGCTGAACGCGGCGGACAAGTGCTCCCACGCTTTGACCCGCTCGGTTTCCCTCTTCCGGAGCGCGGCCCATCGGCGCACCACCTTGAGCACACCGGGACTGTCCGCCTCAGCCGACTCCTCGGCGAGCACAGCGGCCAGCTGCTTCCAGCAAGGTGCCACGCCGGTGTCAGCCAGATATGCGAGCACCTCACGCAATTGATAAGCGACGGCCGACGGAACTCCCTGGTCCTGCTCAACAGGCCAGGCGAGCAACTGCGCGGAGCTGAACGCGATAAGCGCCGCGGACGCGGACGCCGACTCCGACAGTTCGAGCGCCGCACTCTCCACCGCCTGGGCCACCCCTGCTGTGCCGCTGAGCGCCGCCGCGGTCGCCATCGACAGCGGGAGCGCCGACCAGGGGACCGCTCGGCGGAGCAGCCAGGCTTCGGGGAACCGCTTGCTCGACCACAGCTCGTCGACCAGCCACAGCGACCACTTGCGCACCCTGTCGTCCGGCGCGGCCAGCCCTCCTCGGACGACCAGGGCGGCGGCGATTTGGAGCACGTCGCCTGAGACCCCCGCGTCGACGAGCTCCTCGAGCACCCGGTCCGCACCAACGGTGCGAACCGCCTCAGCGACCAGCCGGGCACGACCACTCACGTCGGTCGCCGGACAGCCGTCCAGCGCCACCACGAGGTCCGAGCGATTGCTCACCGGCGGCGCGGACTCGATCTTCGAGCGCGACCGCGGCACGGCCTGAGCGCCGAGCAGCTGTGCGACCTGTCCGGCGAACGCGCTACCCGAGATGCGCAACCCCAGCTCCACCGGAGGCTTCCGGCTCGCGGGCCCGCGGTAAAAGCCCTCGTGGGACAGGAAGTCGAAATTGCTGATCACGACGTCGTCGTCACTGATGAGAGCGCGGAAGTTCGACTGAACCTGGTGCAGCGCGAACCGCGAGTTCGACGTCCTGACCAGACCACTGAGCAGGTCCACCATCTGTCTCGCCTCGCGATGGGGGTACTGGTAAAAGACGTCACCGCGCACACCGACGTCGAGCTGCTCCTGAAGTAGGCTCGCGAGCCTACGGCTGCTCGCGGTCGTGGTCAGTCGCTGGCTGGCGATGACCACCTGACGCTTCGCCGCTCGGATCCCGTCCCACAGCGCGTCCCGGTGCGCGCTGTCCTCCACCAGCGTTACCGAAGGCAGACGGCGGAGGGCGAGCACGTTGCGCGCCTCGTCGAGGCAACGTCCCCAGGCCTGAGCCCAGGCGCGGACCACCGCATCGGAGGCCGCCACGTCCTGTTCCAGTTCCGTGGGGAGATCAGACCAGGAGACGTGGTCGGCCTGTTCAGGGCGAGACTCGTCCGCCGTCTCGAAGTCCCTGCCGCGGCAAAGGACTGCGGACGCCGTGCGGCTGTCCGGCATCGTTCGCCGCACCCACCTCAGCATCGCCTCGATTGGCTCGCAGTCCTGGTGGCCGGGGTTGGTGATCACCACGCCGAGCGGGTTCGACTCGCTGTTCGCCCGGCCGAGGTAGGGAAAGGAGCCCAGCAGCGCCGCGCGGTTGTCCGCGACGACCGCGTTGACGTTGATCTTGGCTGGGCGGCTGGACATCACGACCGCCGAGGCGCCCAGGTGCTGCGCCACCGCGTGCAGCTTGAGCTCCTCGAACACGCGCTGCACTTGGGGGTCGATCACGGCGAAGTGATCGCGGCCCCAGAGTAGGACGATCTGGGCGCCTCGTCCGATCGCTTCGCGCAACGGTGTCAGCAGTTCGACCAGACCGTCGTAGTGCAGGACGGAGGCGATGAGAACGACCTGGCGGTGCGCGGTCCCGATGACCTCGTGTACAGCCTTCCGGTAATCCGTCACCGACTGCACGGCCTCGGCCTTGGCCTCGCCCTCGATCCGCTCCTCGATCTGCCTCCTAATCGTCTCTACGCTCTCCACGAGCTGGCTGTGCAGCGATGTCCGCGTTCCCGCCAGCGCGGTGACCGCGTCCACGAGCAGCCGCTCCAGGAGACCGATGTTGTGGTCGAGCGTCGGGGGATCGGAAAGGGACGTGCTCACCGCCGCGAGCAATCTGCGGGAGAAGGTGTGATTCGGGCGTTGCTCCACGAATGCCGTCAGCAGCCGGCCCGCTCGCTCGCACTGCGCGGGCGTGCGGCCCGCGCTCGGCGGCACGACGACCCTGATCTCATCGTTGTTCGGATGACGGTGGACGGTCACGTCGATCGGGTACCACGCCCTGCCGGGCACGGCTGGCCGATCGTGGTCGGGGACCAGCCGGGTTTCCATGACCCTGACGTCACGACCACGATGTCGCGCCGCGTTCCGGTCCTGGGCGGCCTGCTGTTGCTCGACGAGGCACTCCCGGACCGCCTTGAGGACCGCGCCGCCGCTAACCCCGAGCGTGCTAGCGTCGAACATCGCGTCCACCGGGACCTTGAGCTGGTCGTCCGGCGGCACGGGGACGCCGGTCCGGCCGGTCAGGTGGCCGCTCACACGATCCAGCCAGACTTCGAAGTCCTCCATCTTGAACTCGCCGCTGCCCAGCACTTGGCTGCCGTTGGCGCTGAAGGCGTCGACCGCGGCCTGGGTCGGGGCGACCATCGCGTGCTGGAGGTCCAGCGTGATGTGCCCTCGACGCCAAAGGTCGAAGATCAGCTCCAGCGTCACCCTCCCTCCGAGGCTGAACAGGTTGACAAGCTTGTTCAGCCCGACACCCGTCTTGCGCTCGATCGCAGAGCTTTCCATCTCGGCAGTCCGCTTCTGCCACAGCTCGACGATCGCGCGGAGGACCGCGCTCTCGATACGCGACAGCTCACCGCCGTATCCGAGGCGAGCACGAACCAACACCGACTCGTAGGGCGCGAAGACGCGAAGAGTGGGCATCAGGCCTCCACGAAGTCAGCGGCCTTGCGCACGATCCCGTGCTTCTCGACCAAGGTGCAGATGTCTGCCCACATCGGCCCGCCGTTGTATTGGAAATGCCGGAACGAGCCGACCAGCACCAGGTGCTCACGAGCGCGCGAGAACAACACGTTGACGAGCTCCGGCTCGTGGAGGTGCCCGATGTTGCGCCACGGCTGCTCAACAGGGCCCCGCTTCTGGTTGCGGACGAGCGAGACGACCACGACGTTCGCTTCCCTGCCTTGAAACGCGTGGATCGTCGACGCGTACGGCTTCAGGTCGGGTCGCGTGCGCAGGAGCTCCAGCTGAAGCCGATAGGGCGAGAGGACGGCAACCGGATGGTCGCCGTAGCCATCCTGTTTCGGCACCGGCCGTGGGCGAAGTGACGCGAGCAACTGCTCGATGATCTGCACCTCACCCGCGTTGCGCCAGGCGGATTCTTCCTCGCACAACGGGGAATCAGTGGTGTCGATCCAGACGACGGCGTGCCGGGCGAGGCCCGCCGGCGCATGCAGAATTCCGTTGTCATCGCGTCCGGTCTCCAGGAGGCCCGGGCGGTTGATGTCCGTGTGCTCGCCGGGTTTCGTCGGCGTCACCGGGTAGAACATCCGGCTGACGATTTGGCTGATGGCGTCACGCATGCGGTACTGGGTGCGCATGGTGTGCCGCGGCCGGGGCACGGCCGGGTCAGCGGCTCCCTCGAACATCTGCCCGAAGAGATCGAATACAGCCAGGTAAGCGTCTTTCCGTTGGCCGTGCAGCTGAAGGTCGACGATCGACGACGACGCGCATTCGTCGAGAAAGTCGACGATCTCCCGCCTCCGGTGCGCGGGGAGCTGCCGGTGGTCACCGACCACCGCCCAGCGGGTGCCGCGCGCCAGGGGGATGGCGAGTTCAGTCGGCCAGGCCTTGGCGGCCTCCTCGATCACCACCCAGTCGAAGAGGTCAGTGGACGCGGACTGGGTCAACAGTGCCGGAGTCGCGGAGGAACAGGTAGCGAACACCAGGTTGGCGGATCGGTGCAGGCGGTCTATCAGCTCGGGAAGACCGTCGCGCACTATCGCCGGCCACTGCGCCAACAGTGACCGGGTGTGGTCATCGGCGTTCACCAGTAGCTGCTCGGTGCGTTCGACGATCTCCTGTTGTCTGCGCTCCGCGAGGTCATTGATGAGGAACGGCCGGACGAGCTCGTCGACCTTGTCCGAACTCCACTCGGTAGTCGCACGGACCGCGACCACGTCGGTCGCGGAGGTCGCAGGCTGGTCATCTTCACCTACCATGCCCAGCTTGCGAAGGAGCCGCTCGGCGATGTTGTCAAGCGCGAAGTTCGACTGGGTGGACACCAGGACCCTGCTACCCGGCTCCGCCTTGAGGTACGCCAAGATCGCCTCGGCGGTGACCTCGGTCTTCCCCGTTCCTGGTGGTCCCTGCAAGGCGAACAGCGGTTCGATCTTGCTCATCGCCTCGGCGACCTGCGTGGTGGTGCTCCGCTTGGTCAAGCGCGGCATTTCGACTGCCCTCGGAGTGGCCAGTTGCTGCACCAGTACCCGGTTCGCAAGCAACTCGGCTCGCGCGTCCTCCTGCCTGCGCAAGGCGACCCATGAGCCGGAGTCCTCAGCCAGCGTGATCCAACCGCGGCTCGGCACGGATCTGGTCTGATGCCCTGCGGCGACCTCGACCGTGTCGTTGTGCCCTCCCACACACTCCAGGCTGATCGCCACCCGGCGGGCGGGCACGCCGTCGTCGTCGGCGCGTAGCAACACGGTGGTGATTCCGCTATTGCTGCGCGCCGCATGGAAGAAGTCGCCCATGTTTGGCCGCAAGGACGCTGTACCCGCGAACACGGTGGCCATCGCCGAGCTGAACCGCCAGCGCCGGTCGCGCTCCTCGTCGAAGCGCAGCACAACGCGATCGCGTTCGCCCGCGCCGTCCGCGATGTACGGGTACTGGCGCGCCTCCAGCTCGGTTCGCTGGAACTGCAACAACCAGTCGAAGGCATGGGAGAACTCGCGTTCGGCCTTCGTCTGCGGCGCCGCGTCGTAAACGGCTTCGAACAGGGGCCGCCACGACGGACTGGCCTCGAGCTTCTCCTGCATCTCCTGTTTGTCGATGTCCGACGGCACGATGTGGACCGAAGGTACCCACCGCCGCTTGCTGGCGCGCTCGACCGCGATCTTCAGGCGATGCCCACGTCCGGTGTCGAGTCCCAGCACAAACGCGATCACCAGGCCCCGGTCATCGGGCGCACCTCGACGGTTGAAACCGATGACCGGCTCGTACGGCCGGCAGAACCACGCCATGTTGCGACCGAGAAAGACATGGTCCGCGGCGCGCCTCTTCTCGGGGTCGTTGCCGGGCACGAACGGTTCAGCACCATTCGGCAGGTGCAGGAACCGAGCATTCTTCAAGTCCGCCCTGATGAACTCGCTCGTCTCCTCCTTGCCCTCGGGAGTCATCGGATCAAGATCCACGAGCTCCCATTTCAGCAGAGTGTCGCGACATTCCTCGGGCATGAATATCAGTAGGTGGGGACCGCTCGGAGCGGAGGCTGAGTCCGATACGAGGTGCTCGTAGTGGTCGGATATCCGGCTGACGACGTCGGCCGCACTCGGCCTTCCCGTGGGTTTGTCCCAGGAAAGCATATCCCGCAGCAGAACTGCGAGTGGGCCGGGCAAACTCTTGACGGCGTCGCGCATATAGGTGTTGATGGCGCGATTCGCGGCCAGCAAACCGTCGAGCTCCGGCGTGTCACCCGAGATCGCGGACGTGACCGCCCGCAGAAGTTCCGCCGGAATGGCCCCGGTGAACCACTCCGCGGCGACCATACCCAGGCTGTAGATGTCAGAGCGGTGATCTTCGAGCCTCGCTCCCTCATTGAGCAGAAACTCGAGCCGCTCGCGGGAGAAGTAGGCAAGCGCGTCGGCTCCTTGCCCGACGATGAGCTTCCTGGCCTGCTCGGCCCGCTCCCCCGCGTCGCGCAGGGACGACCTGAGCAGGTTCGACACCAGGCTGCTCATCTCGAACCTGGCGAGGATCAACTGCTCCTCGTTCTGCGACGCGGTGTACTCGATGGTTCCCGGCCAGATGTTGCGGTGCACGATGCCCATGTCGTGGAGGATCGCCAGCGCGTCGGCGAGGCTCATCAGGTGCGCGACCGCCTTCGACGGACTTGCTTTCAGCGCGTCGATGATCTCCGTGAGGCCTGCCCGCGTGTTGTCCCCGGCGGCCGCCGCGTCGTACATCCCGTCGCTTCGGCGCGTCACGACGAACGCGCATCCGCTCACGGAGTAAGGGCTGGTCACTGATTTCTCGACAGTTCCGCCGTCTACCATCTGCGGCAGCGCGGGATGACCGAGTGACGCGACTCTCTGCAGCACCCGCACTTCTTGCCGCCATAAACCTTCGCCAAGGCCGTCAACACCCACATAAAGTTGCAGTGTCACCGATGTGGCTGTGGCTCTCTCGACCAGGTCATAGCGATACAGAGCATCGGCGAGCAACTCGATCCCTTTGACCTGAGCACCACCGCCGGGGGCTCGGTACGAGCCGTGGGGAGTCACGTCGCCACAGAACAACGCGGTAACCATGGCATCGATTTCAGCGAGCGACATCGGTCTCCAGGGTGATACGGCGGCGGTGCCTCGGTAGTGTACTGCGATCGTTTCTCGTGGCGGGTCTGTCCCATGAACGGTGTTCGACGTTGTTGATCAGTAGGCCTCGCCGGCGGGCCGGCGGTCACCGAAGGCGTTGAGTATGGAGTTTCCCTGCGCATCGTGCGCCGGGGGTGACCTGTTACGCTGGGATCGAGGCTGCGGATGGCAAGGCAGCTTGAGCTCCTCGAACTCATCGGGAGGGAACTCCGCCGCACAGCCCTACACGCGGGTCGTCGCCGCCGACAGCAGATCGCCTCGATGCGAAAGGGCGACGTGTGCAAGTAGGAGCTCGCGCGTTTGCGGTCCGAGACCTCGTCCAGTCCGTCGAGCACCACAAAGTGCGACTTCGACAGCCAGAGCAGCAGCTGGGCGTCCGTCACCGGGCTGACGGCGGTGTGGTAATCCGGTCCGCTATACACCACAGCAGGGCCTGTCCTGATCGCCGGCGACGGAGTCGGCGAGCGGTCGAATGGACGTGGAACGGCCGCCCTCGCGTCACGGGCAGCACGATGCCCAGCCTGCCGATCAAGTCGCCCGCGAACCCGTTGACACTGCCGTACCTTCGACAGCAACCGATGTTCGGGCAGGTCCTTCAACTGTGCCACCTGGTACGTCTGACAGATCAGCTACGGTAGCGTCGTCCTTTGCCCTGGCCAGCACCGCCGAGGACGACGAGTCCGTACCGTGAACTCAACTGACTGTGGTCATGTCGCCGAGTAGCACGTCGAGCAGAGCCTCCTCATGTACGGCGAGATGTAGGGCGAGCCGATGGGAACACACCTCTTGAGAGAGGTCGGGACTCCACGGAGTGCCTGGCGCGATGCCGGTGAGCGGCAGACGCGTGCCGTCAAACCGCAGCGAGGTAGTCGTCCGCAAAGAACCGCCACGACACCACACCTCTTTCGAACAATCGCGAAGCGATGCGAACACCCGCGGGCGTCGAACCACCGTGGCACCGAACCGCCACCCCATCAGCGACAAGACGGTCCATCGCCAACAGTGACACGGTCGCTGGATATCCCGACGTGCTCAGCAGCGGTCTCGCGGTGCCGGCACGCGCGGCTGCTTACAGGACTTGCGGGTTCGCGCACGCGAACACGTCCTGTCCAGCCACCGCCCACGGGCGGTGCGCGGCGACGTGCCACTCCTGAAGTGTCACATGGGTGACCAAGCCAAGTTCGGCGCGCGCCCGCATCATCACCGCCCACGGGACGTCTCGCGGTCCGGGGCGCAAGGCCTGGGTCAGCACCGCGCCGGACACGGAATCGGGTGTTACGCCAACAAGTGCCCACAATTCTCCCGCTGGCCTGTCGCCGTCGAGGGAATGGGTTCGCCGGTCGCCGCGGAGACGGCTCTGACCACGAGCGCGGTCGTCAGCTGGTCATCGTCCAGGGCATACGCGGCTAGCCAACTCCGCCAGCTCGAACGACGGTGGGATGGGCAGCGCATCCCTCAGCGCGTCAGAACGTCGCGCGGTCAGCGGCATAACCGAGGCCATACCCAGAACGGACATGGCCGCCGGATCACCGTCTCCGCGTCATCGCCGGCCCTGCTAAGCAGTCCGGCGCGCCGGGCCCGCTCTGCCATTCAACGACCCACGGAACGGAGTCGAGCCTGAACTCGGAGAGTGCGTCTTCCCACCGGCTCACAGGTCAAGTTTCGACTCCTCTCGGGCCCTGAGCTGCGCTCTGCGATTGGTCAACGGGCCGCCGGCCAGTTCGGCGACAACTGTGGCCATGCCGTGCGCGACCGCAGACGAGCGCAGAAAGAACGGCGTCCAGTTCGGCGAGCTGGACCCTCGCACGACCGTCCGCCACTGTGCGTCCGAGCAGACCGGACAGGTGTTCGGCGGTCTGATCGTACAACTTGGCCACTAGTACTACAGCCGCACGGTGTGATACTTGTCGGCGTGTCGTGTTCACGGAGACCGCCGATGCGTGATCGACTTGGGTGTGCCGGACATGGAGCAGGACCTCACGGCCCTACCGGAGACGAACGCGGACGATCGCCTGGCGCGGTGGCGGGCAGGGTTCGAGGACATGTTCGCGCTGGTCGCAGGCCGGTTCGCACAGGCAGACTCACGCCACCGGGCCAGGATGTACCTGCTGGGCTTGCTGTCGGGCGCCGAGCGCAAGAACTCCTGGACGATCGCCGAGCAGGCCGGTGACCTGGCCCCTGACGGCATGCAGCGCCTGCTGAACTTCTACCGCTGGGACGCCGACGCGGTCCGAGACGACCTGCGGGACTACGTGCTGGACCAGATCACTGATCCCACCGGGGTCGTGGTCGCCGACGAGACCGGATTCCTCAAGAAAGGCACCAAATCCGCCGGTGTCCAACGGCAGTACTCCGGCACCGCCGGTCGGATCGAGAACTGCCAACTCGGCGTGTTCTTGACCTACGTGTCGGCCCGGGGGCGGGCGTTGATCGACCGCGAGCTCTACCTGCCCGCGTCCTGGACCGACGACCGCGAGCGCTGCGCGGAGGCCGGGATCGACGAGGATGTGGAGTTCGCGACCAAGCCCGTGCTGGCCCAACACATGCTGGCTCGCCTGCTGGAGGCGGGAAGGGACATCGACTGGTTCACCGCGGACGAGGCATACGGCGACAATCCCGGCCTGCGAACCTGGCTAGAAGACAACGACATCGACTACGTCATGGCCGTTTCCTGCGATCAGCGCTTCACCACCCCGAAAGGCGCTGTGCGGGCGGATGCGTTGGCTCGCAGCGCACCGCGCAAGGGCTGGCAACGCCTGTCGGCCGGTGAGGGCAGCAAGGGGCGCCGGCTGTATGACTGGCTGCTGCTGGACCCGGGCGCGGACGAGCACCTTCTCGTGGTGCGCCGGTCGATCAGCAAGCCGGACGAGTTGGCGTACTACATCTGCCACACCCGCCGTCCCGTGCCGTTGGCAGAACTTGTCCGGGTCGCCGGCAGTCGTTGGGGTGTCGAGGAAACCTTCCAGTTCGCCAAGAACGAGACCGGCTTGGACCACTACCAGGTCCGCAAGTATCAGGCGTGGTACCGACATGTCACGCTGTCGATGCTGGCCGCCGCGTTCCTGGCCGTGACCGCGTCCGCTGAACGCGACCGCGACGCAAAGGGGGCGTCACAGCCGGCCACGAGTGTTTGATCCCGTTGTCGTGCAACGAGATCAGACGTTTGTGGGCCATCCTGACGCGACCGACGCACCCCCGAGCGCACACTGATCGATGGTCGGACTGGCGGCGACTTCATCAGACCCACGCCCGGCGATGCCACTACCAGCGGCAACACCGCAAACATCACAGCCTGCGGCTGTAGTACTAGGTAGCCAACGAGGTTCAGACCGTTGCGTTCCAGTCGCTGCCGAATGGAACGCCACAGCGGCGCGAGGCTGGGCTTAGCCATGTATGCACGCGCTTTATCCGGATCCGTCCGGTCATCGCTTACCTAGCCGACCGCAGATAGTGCCGAGGTCGCAAGTGACCTCCATAGCGTCGCCGAACTTCAGCTTCTTCAGTCGCGCCTGCTCGCAGCGATACGCCATCAACCGCTTACCGTCGACCGGACCGTAGAACCAAAGGCATCTTCCTCCTCGGGCTCGGGCGCCGCGGCCGCCACCACGTCCTCGTACGCATCGGGCGCTGACGCGACGATCGGCTGGCCCTGCTTGTTGGCCGACAGCCGCAGGGATTCCATGCCAATCTCGCCGAGCGCCATGCCGGGAAATTCTCCTCCTCGCCCACGTACTCGAGATCGATGCGCCAGGGGTACGGCCGGTCCGGCCACACCCACTCGTCGGTTGATAGAGAGATCGGGCGACCTTGGCGAACACGGCTCTGCGAGCCGGACGTCCTTCCAACCGCCTGGCTGAACGCGGCTGCTCGGTCCAAGGTGCCCGAACACCACAGAATCGCCGAACCGCAGAGAACCAGCCATGTGCAGGCCGTCCGATTTGGACAACGCGTCGTCCTCCCAACCCCACACCCGTCGAGCCAGGCCGATCTCCAGGTTTCCAGCCGAGTTCTGGTTCTTGGGAACGTAGGTGCAGGCGGTCCGAGTCACCGCGCCTCCGCTTCCACCATGCCAGCGCTCAGCGAGAGTACGTCTGCAAGAATCGGTTCGTCGTCTCGTCCACCGAGTGCAGGCAGACGCCGTGCATGCCGCGGGTGAGCAGCACTTTGTAGGTGTTGCGGACGAGTTCGTCGAACCGGGCGCGATCCCGCTTGACCGCCTTGTCCCTGGATTCATCGATCTGAGCGACCCACTGGCCGTCTCGGATGACGAGATCCTTCCCGAAGATCACGCCCGCCCAGTCGTACTCGAACCCCTGCGCGGTATAGATGCATCCGACCTGGTTGAAGCCCCTGGGATCGGACGCCCACAGCGCCGCCGGCGGCGCGTCGTCAACCCTCTTGCCGTCGGGCGTGTTCCACGGCCGCTTCCAGTTCCCGATGGTCACGTCATCCACCAGGCGGTGGCCGCCCCGGCCGTTCGGCTTCGGGTCGCTCCAGGGCCAGCAGAAGCCAGCCGCGATCCGCGCCGTGCCACCGGCCATTCGCATGCGGCCCGAGAGCCATTCCTCAAGACTCACGGGGGAACTCTCGGTACGCACGACGTATTCGTCGTCCGTCCCCGCTACAAGGTCCGACCAGACGATCGGCGGCTGCTCGGAGAGACCGAGCAACCGCCGCACCCACTCGTCGTACAGGACGGAACCACCGCACCTGAACTGGCCCTCCAGCCGGACCACCTCGACCTGGCAGCCCCGCGCCACCGCGGCCTGCTCGATGTACGCCCTGGTCCCGACCTCGTTGGGTCGCACGACCTGGTGCTCGTCGAGCAGGAACACCGGCACCTTCGCAACATCGATCAGTTCCTCGATCTGCAACCGGTTGCCGTCGCCGTTCGACCGCTTGTCGCGGATACGATGCGCCTCGTCGCAGATCACGACGTCCAGTTCGTTCGCCTCCTTCCGGCGAAAGTCGAAGAAGTACATGAACAGTTGCGCCACACGGTGGTCACCGAGGGCCACGCGCTTTCGCAACGTCTGGGTGAAGGCCCGAGATCCGGTGGCGTGCAACACCTTCCGCCCGGTCCTGGCGAGTTTCGCCAGCAGGGACATCGCGATGGCGCTCTTGCCGGAGCCCGGTCCGCCGAGCACGATGACGACTCGCTTGGGACCGTCGCCCGTCCGCACCGACGTGACCGCGTCCATCACCATGTTGTAGGCCAGCTTCTGCTCGTCGAGCAGCACGAAGTCGCCCCGGTTCTCGAACATGGCGGCCGCGGTGGCCAACAGCGTCCGTGCCGGTGCTGCCTTCGCGTCCAGCAGTTCCTTCGCCAACTGTCGGTTCGCGCTGATGTCCGCCGTGGCGTCCAGCACCCGCTGCAACACCTTCTCGAGAACCGACGTTCTGCTGCGCGTGACCAGGTAGTCCTGCGCGGTGAACCTGGGGCGATCCAGCGCCGCGCACTCCTCGTCCTCCGCGTTGTGTAGGTACGCGATGCCGCGGACCCGGTGCGGGTTACGGCCGAGATCCGGGTAGAAGTCGAGCAGCTGCTGACCGTACCGAAACACCTGTTCGGACGGATGCAGCTGAAGGCTGTCCAGGCCCTTGACCCGAAAGCCACCGGCCTCCGCGGTGATCGGCGCCGACCATTGCTTGAGCTCGACCAACATGTACGAAGGTTCACTGGTGTCGGGAGTCAGGCCGCAGAGAACCGCGTCGATCCGTTTCGGGCTGTACGGCAGCCGGTGCTCGAGGACAACCTGCACGTCCGGCAAGCCGGCCCGCTCCATCACGTCCAGGAGAGCCGGGAGACTCTTCCGCCAAGCGCCGACCTCTCCCGTTTCCGCGTTCACCGGTTGCCACGAGCCCGTCGCTCGCACGAGATCACGAACCAACGTGCCTTCGGCCATCCTTTGCCGCAGCTCCGCGACGCTGCCGCTGACCACCTGACTCAACCGCGCTCCCCAGTGACGGACAGTCAACCGGTTAGCAGTACCACACGATCGGGTGACACACGGACGTATCGACGACCAATTGCCAGGTTGCTCGCCGTTGACATATTCACCGGCACCGCTCAGTCGCTACCGCTAGATCGATCCGCGGCGTCCGTGGCTGACTGGGTACACCGTGAGTCCGGACGGCTCGCGGATGATTCCACCGGGAGGACACTGATGGCATCACAGCCTGATTCGGTCACGGCCCTCATCGGGCACCTCGAGTCCTCGAGGTTCCAACTGGTGAGTGAGAGCCGCGGCGGGATGGGCGGCGTGCAACTCATCTACACCGGCGCATTCGACGAGATTCCGACGACGGTGGAGATCAATGCCGACCGCAGGCACTGGCGGGTGCTGCTGAAGTTCGACGGCATGAACGGATTCACTACAACGCACGTGTTGACCGCCTATTTGGACGGTACTGAGGTCGTCGATGCCGACGTGGACTTCGAGGCCGCGTTCATCCGCGAGCGTGGAACTGAGGCTGCTGCCGCGTTCCGCCAGGATCCCAATGCCGACCGAACGATTACCGAGATCGGCCAGGCATGGATGGCACGCGTGAACGAGGAACTCATGAAGAAGTTCGGGGGCTCATGACGGGAGGATAGGTCAGTCCGTGGTCCTCAGCAGGGACACGACGGGATTGCCGCCACCGGCCGGCATCGTCGCCTCCGGCAAGCGCGACACGACCGTGCGAAACAGCCCCAGCGGCGCCTGGCATTCGGCGGCCAGCCCCCGCTCGTCGACACCGGTCTGCTCGGTGAGCAACGCGACGGCCTTCGGCAGCGGCGACGGCTGGTCGAGCAGCCGCCGCGGCCCGGGCTCGCAGCGGCGCCAGCCGCAGTTGGTCACGGTGGTCATGGCGTTGCGATAGGTGACATCGCTCATCACGTGCAGCGTCCTCGCCCGGTACAGCAACCGCCTGCAGGCTCACGTTCCAGTGCTGCTTGAGCTCGCCGAGTCGACGCCAGTCGGCCCGACTCGGCAGCTGCTCGATGATGTTCTCCGCCGGCTTCAGGAACTCGGCGGCAAAACGTTGGCCTGGTCCTCGACGGCGCGCCTTCCGGGCTCGGCATCGACGTGCATCACCAGGCGCCCCAACTCGGGAGCGACGTCGAACCGCTGGCGGTAGTAGTCGTCCTTCATAACGTTGAGCAGCACCATCGGGCGCTGCGGGGTGTCGAACGAGTACGCGTCCACGGTGGCGTTGTCCCTCGGGCTGAACACGACGAGACAACCGTGGTTGTCCACCAAGCGGACCAGATGGCCGACAGGTCCCTTCGGCAGGTCCCAGCGCCGACCGATCAGCGATGGCGTGTCCCCGCGAGATCACGTGAACCCAGGCTCTAACCTTGTCGGCTCACACCGACTTGGGGGATCAAGTGGCTCTCGATCGTGGCAGCGTGTCGGACCTACTCGCGAGATTCGACCACGGTCAGCTCATCGAACACCTGCAGGAGCAGGCCAGGTACGCGGGCGCCAGGGCGGGCGCCGCCGAGGTGCGCTCCTGGCAGAACAGCCTGCCGGTGCTGTTCCGGGATCTGGTCGACGCCGGCCTGGGCGACGTGGAAGTGCTGCTGGAGCACCAGCTTCCGCACAGCAAGATGCGGATCGACGTCGTCCTCTGCGGAATCCATCCACGGACTCGTGAGACCAGCTTCGTCTTCGTGGAACTGAAGCAGTGGTCACGAGCGGAGGCGAAGCTGGAATCAGTCGTCATCGTGCCTGCGCTCGGCATGCGGATACACCCTACGGAGCAGGTCCGCGGCTACTGTCAGTACTTCATCGACCACACACCCGCGCTGGCGCAACGGCCGCGGGCGGTGCGAGGCGTCGCCTACCTGCACAACGCCCGGCGGGCCGACGTCGTCGCCAACCGCGTCGACGAGTACGGTCGACTGTTCACATTGGACGATCGGGCGAAGCTGGTCGAGCACTTGCGCTCGGTCCTCGCGGTCGACGGCTCACGGGACGCGAACCGGGACGCCGGCGACGAGTTCCTGAGGTTCGAGCACAGGCCGACGAAGCCGTTCCTGGCGCACGTGGCGGCCGAACTCCAGGACCGCGAGCAGTTCGTGCTGTTGGACGACCAGAAGGTCGCCTACGAGATCGTGCTCGACGCCGTGGTCCGGTCGAGGGCGGCGAAGACCCGAACCGTGGTGATCGTGATGGGTGGTCCGGGCTCGGGCAAGAGCGTGATCGCGCTGAGCCTGGTCGCCGAGCTCGCCCGGCGCGGAGTCGAGGTCGCGCACGCGACCGGCTCCAGGTCGTTCACCGAGACGATGCGCAAGTACGGCGGCAAGGACAGTCCGCGCCTGCGCGGAATGTTCAAGTACTTCAACTCCTTCGTCGGCGCCGAGCCCGCCGACCTCCGCGTGCTGATCTGCGACGAGGCCCACCGGATCCGGGAGACCGGCGTCAACCGATACACCACCAAGGCGCAGCGGGAGCGAGCACGACGGCAGATCGACGAACTCATCGACGTGGCCACCGTTCCGGTGTTCCTGCTCGACGAGAACCAGGTCGTGCGGCCGGGCGAGATGGGCTCGGAGGCTGAGATCACCGCCGCCGCGCGGGCGGCGGGATGCGAGGTCGAGGTCATTCGCCTGCGCGACCAGCTGCGCTGCGGCGGCTCGGTGTCCTACGACACCTGGGTCTCCCGGCTGCTCGGCATCGGACCGGAGGTGGGACCGCCGATCCCGTGGAGCGCGATCGCGGGTCCGCTGGACGAGGCGATCACGGTGACGTCGGCGCCGTCGCCCGCCCACCTGGAGAAGTGGGTGCTGGCGCAGCAGGCCGAGTATCGCGGGATCGGCCGTCTGACCGCCGGCTTTTGTTGGCCGTGGAGCAAGCCGACGCAGACCGCGGACGGCCCCCGGCTCGTGGAGGACGTCACCATCGGCGACTGGCGGCGCCCGTGGAACGCGAAGGCCGACGCCAAGCTGAAGGTGCCCGACGTCCCGGAGTCGTCGTACTGGGCGACCGACGAGCGCGGTTTCGGCCAGGTCGGCTGCATCTACACGGCTCAGGGCTTCGAATACGACTGGTCAGGCGTGATCTTCGGCCCGGACCTCGTCCGTCGCGACGGCCGATGGGTGTCGAACCGGTCGGTGTCGAAGGACCCCGATCTACGCAGGGCTGACGACGTCCACTTCACGGCCCTGGTCAAGAACACATACAAGGTGCTTCTCACCCGTGGGATGCGCGGCACCGCGGTGTTCTCGACGGATCCCGAGACGCAGGCATTTCTGGAAGAGATGACGTCCTAGCCGTATAGAGCCGTGAAGTTTGGGAACGCCAGCGTCAGGGGGTGTCCCAAGTGACGGGGAGGGCGTGCACGCCGTAGGTGAGCATGTCGTTGCGGAGGGGGATCTCCTCGGCGGGGACGGAGAGGCGGAGGTTGGGGAGGCGGCGCAGGAGCTCGTTGTAGGCGATGGTCATCTCGATGCGGGCGAGCTGCTGGCCGAGGCACTGGTGAACGCCGTGGCCGAAGGCGAGGTGGGGACCACGGGCCCGGGTGACGTCGAGGAGGTCGGGGTCGGACCACTGCTGCTTGTCGCGGTTGGCAGCGACGACGGAGATCACGACGGTGGCGCCGGCGGGGAGGAGCTCGCCGGCGAGCTCGACCTCCTCCTTGGCAAAGCGGAAGATCCCGGTGTGGACGATGGACAGGAACCGCAGGAGTTCCTCGACGGCGTCGGACATCAGGGAAGGGTCGGCGCGGAGGGTGGCGAGCTGGGAAGGGTGCTGTAGGAGGACGAAAGTGCCTAGCCCCAGCATGTTCGACGTGGTCTCGTGGCCGGCGATGAGCAGCAGGTTGGCGATGTTGATGAGCTCGTCGTCGGACAGGGCGGCATCGGCGTCGTGGATGAGGCCGGAGATCATGTCGTCGGAGGGGTGCGCCCGCTTGTGCGTGATGAGGCTCTGCATGAAGGCCCGCTGGGCCTCCATGTTGGCGACGGCCTCGGCGGCGGGCAGGTCCATCCGCAGCAGGTTGGCGGTGGTGCGCTGGAACTCCTCACGCTCCTCGTAGCCGACGCCGAGCAGCTCGCACATCACCAAGGTCGGCACGGGCTGGGCGAAAGCGGGCACGAGGTCGGCGCTGTTTCCGCTGGCCAGCAAGGCATCCAGCCGCTCGGTGACGATCTCCTGGATCCGGTCGGTCAGCTGGCGCATCCGCCGCAGGGTGAACTGCCCGGTGAGCATCCGCCGATACCGGGTGTGCTCGGGCGGGTCCATGTTGATGAAGGACCCGGCCCGGGACTTGTCGTCACGCAGCTTCTCCCGCAGCGCCTCGGGGAGCTCCTTGAACCGGGGGTGGTACTGGAACCGGTCGGCCGACATCCGAGGATCGGCCAGCACGGCACGGGCCTCCTCGTACCCGGTCACCAGCCAGAACGGGTCGCCGCCGGGCAGGGTCGCCTTGTTGACGGGGCCCTTCTCGGCCAAGGCCGTCAGGGGCGCCGGCGGCGTGAACGGGTCGTCGCGGTCGAGGAGCTCCACCGGCACGGGAGCGCGCAGCGCGTCGTTGTTGGCGGGCTTGGTCTCAGTGTTGGTCACTTCGGAAACTCCTCGGAGCGGCCCCGTGGCGGGCTAGTTGAAGAATCTGGTGATCGACGCGGCCAGGCTCTCCGGGTCCACACCGAACAGCTTGTCGTGGTCCTCGGCGGTGCCGTAGGCCCGCGCCTCGCGGTCCCGCCACACGCCGAACGACAGCACCCGGTGCGGCACGTCGGTGAGCGCCTCGTTCACCTCGTGCGAGGACGTGCCCTTCAGGTAGGGCTCGACGAGCACGACGTTCGCGCGCGCGTCGGCCACCGCGGCGCGCAGGCCGGCGTGGTCGAAGGGCCGGATCGTGGAGGTGTACAGCACCGTCGCATCGATGTTCGCGGTGGCGGCGAGCACCTGGTCCAGCATCGGGCCGACGGCGATCACCACACCGGCGGTTCCCTTGCGCAGCACGGTGAAGCCGTCGGTGACGGGGACCGGTTCGCCGTTGGCCCGTTCGGACAGTCGCATGTAGACACGACCGTCGCCGGCGATCGCCTTGCGCAGCAAGGGACCGACCTCGTCCTCGTGTCCGGGAACGTGCACGGTCCAGCCGGGAAGCGTGTCCAGCAGCGCGACATCGCCGGGCCCCTGGTGGGTACGGCCCCACGACGGGTCGTCGTAGGAGGCGCCGACGCTGACCAGCACGGCGCCGACGTCCTGGTGGTTCAGGCCGATCTTGATCTGCTCGAACGGCCGCTCGATCAGGAACGGCGCGTAGGTGTGCACCACCGGCCGCATGCCGGCGAGCGCGAAGCCGCCGGCGATGTCGATCATCGCCTGTTCCCGGATGCCGAAGTTGAGCACCCGGTCCGGGTACTCCTTCTTGACGTCCCAGAAGAACCACGACGAGATGTCGGCGGTCAGCATGACCACCCGGGGGTCCGAAGCCAGCGACTCGATCACCGTCTCGGCGAAGACGGTGCGCATCTGCTTCCTGGTCACCTGAGCGGTCATGCCGCGCTCCCTTCCGAGATGGGGAGGACCTCCGCCACCACGGCCCGCGGCCGTCCGTCGGTTTCCCTGGTCAGCGCCTGGTACAGCTGGTCCTGGTCGCGACCGTCCACGGTGCTCGCGAGCCAGCCCTCCATCTCGAAGCGCTTGGCGATGCCGTCCGGCCAACCGAGGCTGGCGGTCTTGTTGTCGATCACGATGACGGTGAGGCGGTCCAGGCCGAGGCGGCCGGCGATGGCCATCGTCTCGTGGTTGCTGCCCTCGTCGAACTCGCCGTCGCCGATCAGCACGAACACGCGGGCGTCGCGGCCCTGCGCGCGCAGCGCGAGCGCGGTCCCCACGCCGAGCGGGAGCCCGTGGCCGAGCGAGCCGCTGCTGATCTCCACCCCGGGCGCGATCACGTGGTCCGGGTGCATGCCCAGCGGCGAGTCGAAGGTGCGCCAGACGTCCAGCGCGTCCGGGTCGATGAAGCCCTTCGCGGCGAGCACCGCGTAGTAGGCCATCGGCCCGTGCCCCTTGGACAGGTAGAACCGGTCCCGGTCGGGGTCGTCGATGGTCTCCGGCGACACGTTCAGCACGCGGTCGTAGAGCACCCAGATGGCGTCCAAAGTGGACGTCGCGGCGGCCAGGTGCTTGTTGTCACCGGTCATCCTGGCGATGAGGTCTTGCAGCGTCTCTTCCGTTGTCTGCATGGTTGCGCGCTTCCCGTGGTGATCAGGCCGGCTTGCGGGCGGTGAGGAGGACGTAGCCCAGCGCCGACTCGTCGCTGAAGGTCTGGAAGCGCGAGAGCACGACCTCGAACTGCGCCTCGCCGATGTGCGGCAGGGCCTGCTCGCGCAGCGCCCGGAAGCGCTCGGCGGCCTTGCCCCACGACGGCCGGGTGAACTTGCTGACGTCCTCGCTGGCCTCGGGCTCGAGCCCGGCCTCGCGCAGGTGCGCCAGGTACTCCTCCAGGTCGACGACCGTGAGCACGCCGCCGCCGTTCTCGTGCACGCGGGCGGCGTCGGCCGCCGCACCGGCGGCGCCCGGCACCAGCAGGAAGTCGCTGATCGCCAGCTGCCCGCCGGGCTTGAGTGCCTTGGCCGCCTTGCTGATCACGTGCCAGCGGTCCGGCATGTGGTGCAGCGACTCCATCGCCCAGACCAGGTCGAACGACTCGTCGGGGAACGGCAGGTCCATCGCGTCGCCGTACTGAAAGGACAGTCGGTCGGACAGTCCGGCCGCGGCGGCGCGTTCGTTGGCGCGCTGGATCTGGCGCTCGCTGATCGAGACGCCGACGACCTCGATGTCGTGGGTGCTCGCCAGCCGGATCGCCGGCTCGCCGATGCCGCAGCCGATGTCGAGCAGGCGGGCGCCGGGCCGAATGGTCAGCATGGCGCTCAGCCGGTCGGTCAGCTTGGTGGTGGCCTCCTCCAGCGACGAGGACAGATCGTCCCAGTAGCCGTGGTGCAGGTTCAGGCCCCAGACATCGTCGAGCAGATCCGCGAATTGGTCGTAGCCATGTCCGATCTCGGTCGGCGTCGGCGTCGGCTTTGTCACCGGTCCCCCTCAACCATCATGTGTTTTCCCGTACGTCGGGGTTCGGCCAGCAGACGTCGGCCGCCCGGGCGTCATTGACCGGGCGGGCCGCCGAACATGAACGGGCCGCTATTGCATTGCTTTCCAGCTGGCCGCCAACTCGACACGCGAGGCGACACTCATCTTCTGGTACACCTTCTTGAGATGGAATGCCACGGTGTGCCGAGAGATGAACAGCTGGCGGCCGACCTCGTTGTTGGTGTGCCCCTGGCTCACCAGCTCCGCGACCGCGAACTCCGTGTTGGTGAGTCCGTGCGGAAGATCGCCATCGCGCTCCACGGCACGGATCGCACCGCGACGCACACCGAAATCGCGAAGCTTGTTAACGATTCGGGACGCGTCACGGGTGGCGCCGACCGCCGTATAGGCCCCCAGCGCCGACTCCAGAATATGAATCGTGTTGTTCCGCTCGGACCGCCTCGCGGCCAGCAGGCCGGCCAGATCCTCCCGCGCGGACGCGCCGCACCAGCGGTCGGGATACAGATTCGCCGCCTCGAGCAGCTTGCACGAGTCCTTCTCCAGCAGGCCGGCCGCGTGCAGCGCGGCCGCCCTGACCACGCCGAATCGCGACTGCTTGCCGGACGCGGCGCAGGCCGCGATCACCACGGCCTGCGCGAGGTCACGGGCACCCAGCTTGCCCGATGCCCGCACGAGCCAGGACGCCGCCGCCGGTTCCGACACCAGAAGCTGACGAAGAACAAAAGGATGGGTGACGATTCCGGCGATGAGTCCCGCCGCGTTGTCCACCCCGCCCCGCGCCTCCGCCGCCTGCGCGGTGACCCACGCCCCGGCGGCCTGTCCGAAATAGCCCAGCAGGGCTTCCCCGGTCAGTTTGTCCACGAAATGCAGGCAGGCCCGCATGTCCGCCCGGCGCAGCGCGCCGAGCGCCATCACCACATAACCGGTGGGCAGCAGTGAGCGGGCGCCGCAGCGTTCCGCGACCCGCAGCCCCGCGTTCACCTCGGCCAGGCCCTCCTCGACCCGTCCCATGGCGAACAGCAGGTCACCCCGGATGACGTGCGACGTCGCCGTCACCCGTTCCGCCTCTGACGCCCCCCGGCGCATCTCAAGGGAGTTCAGTGCCCGCCAGGCGGCGTCGAGCTCCCTCGCCTTGATCAGCAATGCGATGTGCCAGAAAGGGGCGAGTTCGCACGGCTCGTGGTTGTCGTCGCATTTGACGTCCACCGCCGCGGCGGCTTCCTGCAACCCCACGTCGAGCCGCCCGTCGTACCAGGACCAGGCGGAACGCCGAAAAAATCCGGCGGCCTCGCACGATCCCGGAAGAAAATCATCGACGGATCCAGCAAAAGGATGCTGCGGAAAACGCCTCTCCGGTATGTAGCTGTTTTGATCACGAGAAATCTCTACGCCGACAGGCGGCGACTCCAGCAAGTAAGACAAAGATCCCCCTCGGCTCCCCCAGCGAAGTTTTGCCCTTGTTGCCGATTACCGACCATACCTTCGGCTCGGCGCTGCGTCCAGAGGGATCCCCGTGACCAAGTTTCCGCTGCTCACAGCGTCACGCTAGGTATTCGACCCTTGGTTAGATTGACCGAACGGTTGACATTCCGGGAAACGGTTGACGATTCAAGGAAGCAGGTTGTACGCGCGTAGTGAAGTCCGTGTGATGTCCAACAGGTTTCGGCACGTCGACCGTCACGTTTCCGGGCACAGGTGCAACAACGCCTGGGCCGCCAGACGGTACCCGAAAGCGCCCAATCCGATCACCACACCACTGGCGAGCGGAGCGATCACCGACTCGTGCCGAAAGCTTTCCCGGGCCCAGACGTTGCTCAGGTGGACCTCGATCCACGGCGGCGAATAGCTCGCCAACGCGTCCCGAAGGCTCCAGCCGGCGATCATCAGCGCCCCCGGATTGACGATCGCCCCGACCGTGCTGTCACGGTGCTGGTGGATCGCGCCGACCAGGTCACCCTCCCCGTCACGCTGGATCGACACCACCTCCCAGCCGCGCACGGCGACCTCCTCGGCGACCGCCTTCTCGATGTCCGCGAGAGTGTCGGTGCCGTAGATCTCCGGCTCGCGATAGCCCAGGGCGCCCAGGTTGGGACCGTTGAGGAGAAGCACAACACTCACGGGAGACCTCTCTGTCCGGTGCAGCGGCTTGTGCTCTGTTCAGCGCAGGGGTGATTTCCCCACCCCACCGCAGGCTAGGACAGCCGCCGACCACCGGACATCCCCCATTCTGATAGCACCAAAGGGCAATGCTGCCAGCACCGATGTGCGGGGCCGACGGACCGACGGGCAATGCTCGCGGACAGACGGGCAGCGCCGCGCGGGGACCGGTAGGAAACGAGGGATGCACCCCTTTGCCGTGACGCAGTCCACAGTGGATTCCGCACGAGGGCTGGAGCGGAGCAGACGGGGGCGACGAGTGCGGCCGAGCGGGGACGGCTATCAGGTCGAAGGATGCTCAGCCGGTGGCCACTTCCTTAACGTTGGCGGAACGACGCCTTCGGAAGGGAACCCTGCTGTGCCTCAGCCTGCCGAGCACGTCGAGAAGTGGATGCGCCGGTTCCACCCGGCGCCCGCGGCGCGGGCCCGCCTGGTGTGCCTGCCGCACGCCGGCGGGTCGGCGAGCTTCTTCTTCCCGCTGGCCAAGGCGCTCGCCCCGGCCATCGAGGTGCTGGCGGTGCAGTACCCGGGGCGCCAGGACCGACGGCACGAGCCGCCGGTCGGCAGCATCCCGGCCCTGGCCGACGACATCCTCGACGCGCTGCGCCACCTGGATGACCGGCCCCTTGCGCTGTTCGGACACAGCATGGGCGCGATCACCGGCTACGAGGTGGCGCTGCGGATGGCCGACGCCGGGCTGCCCGCGCCGGTGCACCTGTTCGCCTCGGGGCGTCGGGCGCCGTCCCGCTACCGGGACGAGAGCGTTCACCAGGTGTCGGACGACCGGCTGGTGGCCGAGCTGCGGACCCTGGGCGGGTCCGACGCGGCGATGCTGGAGGACCCGGAGCTGCTGGAGATGATCCTGCCGGCGATCCGCGGCGACTACCGGGCCGTCGAGACGTACCGGCACGATCCCGGCCGCCGGCTGGACTGCCCGATCACGGTCTTCACCGGCGACGCCGATCCGCGGGTGTCGCTGGACGAGGCCCGCGCCTGGACCCGGCACACCACCGGCCCGACGGACCTGCGGGTGCTGCCGGGCGGCCACTTCTTCCTGGTCGAGCAGGCCGTGCCCATGATCAGGACGATCGCCGAGAAGCTGGCCGACGGCGCGCTCATCGGACCGTGACTACTCACCTTGGTGATGGCCGTGGCGGGGACCGTCGGCGAGCCTGAGCCCACTGGGGATGCACTGGAGGGGAACTCGTGACGCGAGCTGGTGTTCGGCGTGCGCTGGCGCCCAGCGAGAGGATCCACGCGATCCGGGAGTCGTACATCGGCTACACGGTGCGCGCCGCCGGCCGGCTGGACCCGGAGGCGCTGACCACCGCCTACGAGGCCGTGTGCCGGGCGTATCCCCAGCTCTCGGCCCGGGTCGAGTTCGCTGACGACGGCGTTGTGCTCACCGAGTCCGACGCCCGACCGCAGGTCCGGTTCACCGACGGCGACCTCGACCGGCCGCTGGCCGGCCTGGAGGTCGACCAGAACCGGTCGCTGAGCGCGCTCAACGTCGTGCGTGACGGCTACGAGGCCAGTGTCTGCCTGGCGATTCAGCACAGCGTCGCCGACGCGCACCACGCGATGGCGGTGCTCACACAGCTCTGGTCGTGCTACACCGACGTCGTCAACGGTGTGCCCCTTGACCTGGCGGAACAGCCGTACCCCCGGTCGCTGGAGGACCTGCTGGCCGAGCGCGGCATTCACGCGAACGCCCCGGCCGCAACGGAAACCCCGGCTCCGATGCCGCCGGTGGCGCTGCCGGACCCGGTGATCCGGCACGTGATCCAGTACCGCCTGACCGCGGCCGAGACGACCGCGCTGGTGGATCTGGGCCACCGCGAGCACGTGACGATGAACGGCCTGGTGTCGGCCGCGATCCTGCTGGCCGAGGCCGAGATGCGCGAGATGCCACTGACCGACCTGCTGTACCGGTACTCGGTGAACCTGCGCAGCCGCCTCACGCCGCCGGTCGGCGCGACCGAGGGCACGAACGTGCTCGGCGGCGTGGCGTTCAAGGTCACCGACGGCATCGAGCACAGCGCCCTGGCGATCGGCCGGGCCATCGGCGCGCAGCTGCGGGCCGGGCTGGCCGACGGTTCCGTGCAGCGCAGCATCCTGGACATGTTGAGCCGGCCAGCCGGCGCGAAGGCGTTCGACCCGAGCCAGATGCTCGCCGTGGTCAGCATCATGAACTGGGGCGTCGCGCCGAGGATGCGGACGCCGGACGGCCTGCGGCTGACCAACCTGCGTTCGGCTTCCCGGATGCGGGAGGCCATCGCGCTCGGCGGCTACGTGCTGAGCACCTTCGACGGCCGGATCGGCATCGACCTGGCGTGGCCCGAGGGTGATCCGTCGGTGCCGGGGCGCATCGACTGCCTGCGCGAGCAGTTCGGCCGCTTGGTTCGGCGATGACGGACGCGGATGTCGTCATCGTCGGCAACGGGCCGATCGGCGCCACCCTGTCGGTGCTGCTGGCCCAGCGCGGCTGGCGGGTGACGGTGCTGGAACGCCGCCCCAAGCCGTACAGGCTGCCGCGGGCGACCAGTTTCGACGGCGAGACCGCTCGGCTGTTGGCCGCCACCGGAATCGGCCCGGACCTGGGACGAATCACCGCGCCGGCCAACGGGTACCAGTGGCAGACTGCCGCCGGTCAGACGCTGTTGGACATCGCGTTCACCACGACCGGCCCGTACGGCTGGCCGGATGCGAACACCATGCACCAGCCGTCGCTGGAGGAGCTCATTGCCGCCCGGGTCAAGGAACTTCCCGGCATCAAGGTGCTGCGTGGGCACGAGGTCGTGGGCATCGTCGACGGCGACGAGCACGTGACCGTGACCGCCACCGACGAGGACGACGCGACGCGGACCCTCAGGGCGCGGTGGGTGGTGGGCTGCGACGGGGCCAACAGCTTCGTGCGGGATCACCTCGACGTGCCCGTGACCGATCTCGGGTTCTCGTACGAGTGGCTGCTCTGCGACGTCGAGCTCCACGAGCCGCGCGAATTCGTGCCGACCAACGTGCAGATCTGCGACCCGGCCCGGCCGACGACGCTGGTGGGCAGCGGTCCCGGGCGGCGGCGCTGGGAGTTCATGCGGCTGCCTGACGAGAGCACCGCCGAGCTGAACAAGGACGAGACGGCGTGGCGGCTGATGGCGCCGTTCGGCGTGACTCCGGACACGGCGACCCTGTTGCGCAGCACCACGTACATCTTCCAGGCCAGGTGGGCCGACCAGTGGCGGGTGGGCCGCGTCCTGCTCGCCGGCGACGCCGCGCACCTGATGCCGCCGTTCGCCGGGCAGGGCATGTGCTCCGGCATTCGCGACGTGACCAATCTGGCGTGGAAGCTGGACCTCACGCTCCGTGGTCGGGCCGACGCGTCCATTCTGGACAGTTACACCGAGGAACGCCGTGAGCAGGCCAAGGAGGCGATTCTCGCCTCGGTCCAGCTGGGTCGGGTGATCTGCGTGACCGATCCGGCGGCCGCCGCGGAGCGGGACGCCACCGTGCTGGCCAACCGCCGTGGCAAGGCGGCGACTCGACCGGAGCCCGCGAAGCCGCTCACCGTCGGGTTGCTCCACGACAGCCCCGGCGCCGGCGCGGTCGTGCCGCAGGGTCGGGTGAGTCTGAACGGCACCACCGGCTTGTTCGATGACGTTGTGGGGCGGGGGTTTGTGCTGCTCACCACCGAGGCGCTGGACGGGAACCCCTTGGCCGAGCTCGATGCCCACGTGGTCCATTTGGCCGACGGCGTGGACGTCGACGACGTCTATCGGCCGTTCTTGGCGCAGTACCAGGCGACTTCGCTGCTTGTTCGGCCGGACTACCACGTCTTCGGCTCCGCTCGGGGAACCGACGGGCTGGCGAAGCTGGTCGAGGGCCTGACGAACCGGCTGCGCGCCGCGGTGCCGGCCAGCTGACACACCGACTGACACACAGGGAAAGGGCCGGGTCCGAGGACCCGGCCCTTCCTTGTGCCGCAAGGACGTCAGAGGCTGCGCATGCTGGCCATCAGGCTGCGCAGCTCGACCGTCAGGTAGTTGCTGTGCGACAGCAGGGACATCAGCTGGTTCAACGTCGTCCAGAGATACCTGTCGTCGGGCTCGGCGGCGAAGTCGTCCTCGACCTCGACGACCAGGTACCGGTTCTGGGCGTGGTAGAAGCGGCCGCCTTCCTCGGAGTGCACGACGTCGAGACGGACGCGGCAGGAGGGAGCGGCGAGGGCGTAGTCGAGGTAGGGCGGGCGGTGTTCGGCCGGCGCATCGACGTAGTTGCCGGGCTGGCAGTGCACGGTGGCGGTGAGCTCGGCGATGTTGAGGGTGCCGGCGTCGCTACGAGCCTGCACGAGAGCGTGCAGGGTGCCGCCGATCCGCTTGACGAGCAGAGCCAAGAGACCGGACTGCTTGGGGGCGACCAGGGGCTGCGTCCACGAGGTGACTTCGCGGTTGCTGGCCTGCACGGAAACGGCCATGACGTCGAAGTACTTGCCGGCCCGGTGGTCGATGACCTCGGGCCCCAGCCGCCAGCCGTCCTCGACGACCTCCTTGAGCGGCACCCGCCGCTGCACGAGCTCCTGCCGGGCCCGGATCTCGGTGAGCCAGCTGAGGATCCGCGCCGGATCGTGCACGGCGTGACCGTGACCGGACAGGGAGTTCAGGATGGCGTCGCTGAAGGAGTCGCCGGTGTCGTCGGGCCGGGTCAGGGCGGGCGGGATGCACGACAGCACGGTCCGGGAGTCCATGTTCACCATGTGGTCCAGCCGCATCAGCCGGCGCATCTGGCTCAGCGTGAGCCAGCAGAAGTCCTCGTCCAGCGGCACGTCCTCGTCGGTCTCGACGACGATGTTCCGATTCCGCTTGTGCAGGAACCACGAGCCCTGCTCGGACTGCAGCCCGTCGAACAGCACCCGGGCGCGGGAACCGGGCCGGAAGTACTCGATGTACTTGGTGCCGGCGCCGCCGTGCACCTGCATGTAGTTGCTACGGGTGGCCTGCACGGTCGGCGAGATCTGCAAGCCGTTGATGTTGCCGGGCTCCATCTTGGCCTGCATCAGGCAGTGCAGCACCCCGCCGAACCGCTTGACCAGGATGCCGAGCACGCCGATCTCGGGCTGCACGATGATCGGCTGGATCCACTCGCTCACCCACGGCCGGTCGGTCCGCACCCGCAGGCCCTCGACGGAGAAGAACCGGCCGCTGGCGTGCACGAGGTTGCCGCTGTCCGGCTCGAAGTCCCAGCCCCGCAGGTCGGCGAACGGAATCCGGTCCACCCGGAAGCTGTTGGCCCGGGCCCGCGCGTTGAACCAGGAGTGGAAGTCCGCCATGGACATGACGGCGTCGTCGGCCACGGCTAAGGCCGACCCGGTTGCCGGCGCCGTGTCCGCAGCGCTCGCGATGTCGACCACGTGACCCCCTCGGGTACACATCGGACAGTGTCGGTGGATCCCCCCGTAGGCTAGGACCGCCTTGTCCGCCTGGGCATCCTCAGGTCTGATAGCCCCGGCCATCAGGACCTATCAGGTCAGGGGATGCCCCAAGGTGCAGCGCCCGCCCTACGCTCCGGACGGACCATGCAGGCCGCGGGACGGCCCCACCACTGCACTTCGGCGGTCCCGGAGGGAAGGAGATCTTGTGACTCCCGTGCGCATCGGGATCATCGGATGCGCGAGCATCGCCCACCGCAGGATGCTTCCCGCGATGGCCGCCCTACCCGGCGTGGAGATCGTCGCGATCGCCAGCCGGCACGTCGACAAGGCATCCGCCGCCGCCCGCGCCTACGCCTGCCGCGCGGTCACGGGCTACGAGGCGCTGCTGCATCTCGACGAGGTCGAGGCGGTCTACGTCCCGCTACCGAACGCCATGCACGCCACGTGGATCGAGCGCGCCCTGGACGCCGGTAAGCACGTGCTCGCCGAGAAGCCGTTGACCACCAGCGTCTCCCGTACCCACGAGCTGGTGGCCACGGCCCGATCCCGTGGCCTGGTGCTGATGGAGAACGTGATGTTCCTCCACCACAGCCAGCACGCGGCGGTCCGCAGCCTGGTGGCGGACGGCGCGATCGGCGAGCTGCGGGCCTTCCACGCCGCGTTCGCGGTGCCGCGCCGGCCGGCCGACGACATCCGCTACAGCGCGGACCTGGGCGGCGGTGCGCTGCTGGACACCGGGGTCTACCCGATCCGGGCGGCGATGTCCTTCCTGGGCAACGACTTGCAGGTCGCGTCGGCGGTGCTCACCCGCCGGCACGGCCATTCCGTCGACTCCGCCGGGCAGGCACTGCTGTGCGCCAGCAATGGTGTCGGCGCGTCGGTGACCTTCGGCCTGGACCACGCCTACCGGTCCGGCTACGAACTCTGGGGCAGCGAGGGGCGGATCGTCCTCGAACACGCCTTCACGCCGCCAGCCGACCACGTCCCGGTGGTGCGCCTGGAGCGGCCGTCCGGACTCGACGAGATCCTGCTGGCGCCGGACGACCAGGTGGCGAACACGCTTGACGCGTTCGCCACGGCCATCGAATCCGGGCAGCTGCCCGACCACGACGGTGTGCTGCGGCAGGCGGTTCTCGTCGACGACATACGCACCAGGGCGCGGCTCTACGTCGATCACGCCACCGAGCGGATGCCAGGAGGATCCCTATCGTGACCATGACCGTGAACCCCGCCGCGGGCACGTCCCAGCTGTTGGCCGCGCGGCTGCAGATTCCCCCGATCTCCTACAGCCACGCCTTCGGGTCCTGGGTGTTCGGCACCGACGGGAAGCGCTACCTCGACGGCGCCAGCGGCATCGTCAACGTGAACATCGGCCACGCCCATCCGGTGGTGGTGGACGCGCTGCGGGAGCAGGTGGGCATCTGCACCTACGCCAGCCCCGGCACGTTCGCGCCGACGCAGATGGAGCAGCTGGCCGCGGCCACGGCCCGGGCGGTGCACCGCCCGGACGACCGGGTCATGTTCACCCCCACCGGCACGCACGCCACCGAGGCCGCGATCTCCTTGGCCCGACTGGTGCAGCGGGCGCGGGGCGAGGAGGGCCGGCACAAGATCCTGACGTCCACGCTCGGCTACCACGGCAACAGCGCCTTCGTGCTGGCGCTGTCCGGGCACCGTTCCCGGCGGCCGCACCCGGACGACAGCTTCGGCATCGCCCCCGCCTTCGACCCGCCGTATCCCAACCAGCACATCGGCTGCCCGTTCCCGACCTGCCGGGTGGAGTGCGCGCAGACGGTGCGCGACGCCATCGTCAACGCCGGCCCGGAGACGGTCGCCGCGGTGCTGATGGAGCCGGTCAACGGCACGACCGGCGGCGGCTACGTGCCGCCGGCCGGCTACCTGCGGGCGGTCCGCGAGATCTGCGACGAGTACGGCGTGCTGTTCATCCAGGACGAGGTGCTGACCGGTCTGGGCCGCACCGGCCTGCCGCTGGCCTCGCACCACACGCCGGGCGCGGACGCCGACATCATCACGCTGTCGAAGGGCCTCGGCGCGGGCTACGTGCCGCTGGCGGCGACGATGCTCGCGCCACAGCTGGCCGAGGACATCATGTCCAGCGGAAAGTGGTTGCCTCTCATGGGAACCATGTCGGCGACGCCACTGCAGGGCCGCGCCGGGCTGGCGGTGCTGTCGGTGTTGGAGGACCTCGGCACCTTCGACCGTGACGCGGTCAAGGGCTCGGCGGTGGGCCAGCTGGTCGCCGACGCCGCACGGAACCACCCGCTGGTCAAGGATGTCCGCGGCATCGGCTACTTCTACGGCATCGAGCTGGTCCCGGGCACCATCGGCGACGCCATGCGGATCACCAGGAGCAACGGCCTGCTGCTCTACCCGCACGCCGGCTGGCACCCCGACCACACCGGCGAGGGCCTGCTGGTGGCGCCGCCGCTGAACGCCACGGACGCCGACCTGGACTTCCTCGGCGAGTCGCTGCGCAAGTCGCTGGCTCAGCTGAGCGAACGCACGAACTGACCGGCACACAAGCGAAAGGCCCCGGACCGAAGGTCCGGGGCCTTTCGCCGCAACGGGTTCACTGCTGCTGACGGGCCGCCCGCAGCTTCAGGCACGTGTCGTAGGTCGGCAGCAGGCCGAGTTCGCCGGCCTCGCGCAGGGTCGGCGCGGCGGCGTCGCGCTCGGACAGGATCGGCTCGCCGGGAAGCTTGAGCGGCAGGCCGATCTCCGGGTCCAGCGGGTGCACGGTGAGCACCTCGGCCGGCCGGTAGAGGTCGGAGAGCTGGTACTGGACGCAGGTGTCGTCGGTCAGTGCCACGAAGGCGTGCCCCAGCCCCTCCTCCACGTAGACCGAGGTGGCGCCGGCCCCGTCGAGCACGATCATGTCCCACCGGCCGAAGGTCGGCGAGCCGATCCGCACGTCGACGACGAAGTCCAGCATCGAGCCACGGATGCACGTGACGAACTTGGCCAGGCCCGGCGGGGTCGCCGCGCCGTGCACGCCCCGCAGGACGTTGCGGCACGACGTGGAGACGTTGGTCTGCAACACCTTCGGCGCGTAGCCGAGCGCCTCCGCCAGCACGTCCTCGCGGTACACCTCGTAGAAGTCGCCGCGCGCGTCGCCGAAGGACTTCGACTCGATCAGGAACGAGCCGTCGATCTCCAGCGGCCGCACGGTCATGCTGCGGGTGATGACACTGCCGGTGGTCATGCCTTGACGAGTGCCTCGACGCGCCGGGCCACCTCGTCCGGCCCCGGCAGGGCGGCGATCTCGGCGGCGAGGCCGGCCGCGGCCTCGGCGTACGAGGGGTTGGTGATGATCTCCTGGCAGGTCTTGGCGATGACCTCGCTGGTGGCCTCCTCCGGCGTGAGCACGACGGCGGCGCCGGTCTCGGCCAGGCGGCGGGCCATGTCGGCCGCGCGGTACATCCGGGTGTCGGGGATCAGCACCTGCGGCACGCCGAAGGTGAGGCCGGTCATCATGGTGCTGCCGCCGGTCTGGTGCACCAATACGTCGCAGGTGGGGGCGACGACGTCCAGCGGAATCCAGCCGGCCCGCACGTTCTGCAGCCGCTCACGCAGGGTCGGCGCGGCGTCCTCGGTCACCGCGACCACGACCTCCGAGTCCAGGGTGGCGATGTTCTCGACGACGCCCTGCAGGAAGTCGTACTGGTTGTAGCTCGCGACGCCGGTGCCGATGGTCACGCCGATCCGGCTGCCCTCGCCGCGGGTGTACATCCACGGCTCCAGCACGGCCTGCGAGTTGCCGGGGATCCAGCGCATCATCTGCGCGGGCGCGGCGTCGGCCGGACGCATGCTCGGCGGCGCGATCTCGATCGTCATCGCCGGCTCGGGCAGGCCGTCCAGGCCCAGCGCGGTCAGCTGCTCGCGCAGCTGCTCCTGTGCGCCCTGGTCCATGAACTTCGGGTCGTGGATGTCCCACGCGTGCCGCACGTACGGCACGCCGAGGTGGGCCGACAGCAGGGGACCGGCGTAGGAGGTGACGCCGCTGATGATGACGTCCGGGCGCCAGTCCTTCGACAGCGCCAGCAAGGCGTCGAGCGTCACGTACTCCATGTGGGCGTACCAGCGGCCGGCCATGATCTCGCGCTCGAGCGGCTCGTCGGGCACGCGCGTCAGGCCGCTCTGGGCGATGATCTGCTGCGGCGTCAGGTTGGGGTCGGTGACCCGAACGGCCGCGAGGCCGACGCCCGAGATGGTCGGCATCAGCTCGTCGACCGAGGCGGTGGTCATGACCTGGTGGCCCGCGTTGCGCAGGGCGTTGGCGAGCGGGACGTGACTGAACACCGTCGACGGGGCGACCCCGGCCAGAACAAGAACCTTCACGATCTTCCTCCCATAAGGCGTCGCCTGACGGCTCGTGCCGATTCCAGCTTGCCCACCCGGCCGGACGGGGCCATCACCAACGTGAATAGTCTCGGCCGCCCGCCCGGCGCCGCCCTATCACGTTGAGGGATGCCGCGCCGTGACGCCGCTTCCTAGCCTGGAGCCGAGGGATTCACGACTGCACAGGTGCGGCGGTCTCCCCTGAGCCGGGAGGAAACGACATGGTCGACTCAGCCCGATCGCGCCTGCTGGAGCAGGTTCGCGGCTACCACGACGCCCAGTCCCCCGGGACGGCGCCGTTCATTCCGGGCCAGACACCGATCCTGTCGTCCGGGGCGGTCCTGGACGCCGACGACCGCGAAGCTCTGGTGGCGGCCGCGTTGGACATGCGGATCGCCTCCGGCACGATCGCCACCACGTTCGAGTCCCGCTTCGCCCGGACGCTCAAGCGGCGCAAGGCGGTGCTGACCAACTCCGGGTCGTCGGCGAACCTGTTGGCGCTGAGCACGTTGACCTCGCCGACGCTGGGCGACGAGCAGCTCAGGCCGGGCGACGAGGTGATCACCGTCGCGGCCGGGTTCCCGACCACGGTGAACCCGATCCTGCAGAACGGCATGGTGCCGGTCTTCGTGGACATCGAACTCGGCACGTACAACACGACGGCCGAGCGGGTCGAGGAGGCCATCTCCCCGCGCACCCGGGCCATCATGATCGCGCACACGCTGGGCAACCCGTTCCCGGTGGCCGAGGTCGCCGAGATCGCCGAGCGGCACAACCTGCACCTCATCGAGGACAACTGCGACGCCGTCGGCTCGACCTACAACGGCAGGCTCACCGGCACCTTCGGCCGGTTCTCCACGGTGTCGTTCTACCCGGCCCACCACCTGACCATGGGCGAGGGCGGCATGCTGCTGTCCTCGGACATCAAGCTGGCCAAGCTGGCCAAGTCGTTCCGCGACTGGGGCCGCGACTGCTGGTGCGAGCCCGGTGAGGACGACCGCTGCCTGAAGCGGTTCGAACTGCAGCTGGGCACGCTGCCCGAGGCCTACGACCACAAGTACGTGTTCTCCGAGGTGGGCTACAACCTCAAGAGCACGGACATCCACGCCGCGCTGGGGCTGAGCCAGCTGGCCAAGCTGCCGGACTTCATCGAGGCCCGCAAGCGCAACTGGCGCCAGCTGCGGGAGGGCCTGGACGGGCTGCCGGGGCTGCTGCTGCCCGAGGCGACGCCGGGCAGCGACCCGAGCTGGTTCGGCTTCATCATCACGGTCGAGCCGGACGCCGGCTTCGACGTGCCGGACGTGGTGAACTACCTGGAGGCGCGCAACATCCGCACCCGGCGGCTGTTCGCCGGCAACCTGACCCGGCACCCGGCCTACATCGGCAAGCCGCAGCGCATCGTGGGGCCGTTGACCAACAGCGACATCGTGACCGAGCGGACGTTCTGGGTCGGCGTCTACCCGGGCATCACCACCGAGATGATCGAGTACGTGATCGGCACGCTCAAGGAGTTCGTCGCCACCCACTGAGCCACACCCGAGAGGGAGCCCCGTCCACCGGACGGGGCTCCTTCTCGTATCCCGCTACCAGGCGACCGACAGCGCCAGCACGCCGTAGTTGATGGTGTCGGTGCGCAGCGGAACCTCCTCGGCCGGCACGGCCAGCCGCAGATTCGGCAAGCGGCGCAACAGCTCGGTGAAGCCGACGGTCAGCTCCGTGCGGGCCAGCTGCTGGCCGAGGCACTGGTGCACGCCGTGGCCGAACGCCAGATGCGGGCTGCGGGCCCGGGTCACGTCCAACCGCTGCGGATCCGCCCAGTGCCGTTCGTCCCGGTTGGCGGCCAGCAGCGAGATCGCCACGGTGCCGCCGGCCGGGATCTGCTCGCCCCCGAGTTCCAGCTCCTCCTTGGCGAACCGGAACAGCCCGCTGTTGACGATGGGCAGGTAGCGCAACAGCTCCTCGACGGCGTCACCGATGCGGGACGGGTCGGAACGCAGCGCAGCAAGCTGCTCAGGGCGTTGCAGCAGCACAAAAGTGCCCAGTCCCAGCATGCTGGCGGTGGTCTCGTGGCCGGCGAACAGCAGCAGGTTGGCGATGCCGACCAGCTCGTCGTCGGTCAGCGCCGGATCGGCGCCGGCGTCGTGGACCAGGCCGGAGATGATGTCGTCGGTGGGGTTGTCCCTCTTGTCGGCGACCAGCCGCAGCATGAACAGCCGCTGCGCCTCGGCGTTGGCCACCGCCTGCTCGATCGGCAGGTTCGTCTGCAGCAGCACCGCCGCCCGCTGCTGGAACTCGGCCCGGTCCTCGTAGCGCACGCCCAGCAGCTCGCAGATCACCAGCAGCGGCACCGGAACGGCGAACTCGGCCACCAGGTCGGCGCCGGTTCCCTTGGCTTCAAGCGCATCCAGCCGCTCGGTGACGATCTGCTCGATCCGCGCGGTCAGCTGCCGCATCCGGCGGACGGTGAACTGCCCGGTGAGCAGCCGGCGGTAGCGGCTGTGCTCGGGCGGGTCCATGTTGATGAACGAGCCGGCCCGGGCCTTGTCGTCCCGCAGCCGGTCGGCGACTTCCTTCGGCAACTGCCGGAACCTCGGGTGGTAGCGGAACCGGTCGGCCGAGAACCGGGAGTCGGCCAGCACCGCGCGGGCCTCCTCGTACCCGGAGACCAGCCAGAACGGGTCACCGCCGGGCAGCGTCGACCGCGTGACCGGGGCCTTCTCGGCCAGGGCCAGCAGGGTCGGCGGCGGGGTGAACGGGTCCTCGCGGCGCGTGATCTCGGGCGGCAGCGGCGCCCGCAGGGACTGGTAGGCGGCCGGCTTCTCGGTCACCGCGGTGGCCTCCCTCGTCTGTCCGGAGTGGACGGTGGCACACGGCCGCCGATCCTCCACCAGGCTAGGGCGGACGGCGGCCGCCGGGCATCCCCCGGCCTGACAGCACCACACCTATCAGGTTGGGGGATGCTCAGCCCGCCGCCCCGTCCCTACCGTTGGGCGGACCGGGCCGAAGCGCGCCCGCCCCACGCCAACGGATCGCTCTGCCTGTCGACACGAAAGGGATGTGGGCCAATGACCACCACCTCCGACACTTCGGCCGAACCGGTCATGGACCTGTTCGCCCCGGAAGTCGTCGCCGACCCGTGGGGGGCGCACGCGAAGATCCGCGAGCAGCCGACGCTGCAGATCGGCGGCTTCATGGGCGGCCCGCCGATGTTCCTGGCGGCCCGCTACGAACACGTGCGCCAGATCCTCACCGACCCGCGGTTCCTGTGCAACCCGCTGGTCGAGGACCCCGACGCCGACATCCGCAACGGCGTGTTCCGGCACCTGAACGTGTCCGAGGACCTGATCCCGTGGCTGAAGAACCTGATCAATGCCTCGGACGGCGAGGAGCACGCCCGGCTGCGCAAGCTGGTGTCGTACGCGCTGACCAACCACCGGGTCAGCAAGTTCCGCCCGCGGGTCGAGGAGCTCACCTCGAAGCTGCTCGACCACCTGGCCGAGATCACCAAGGACGGCGAGTCGGTCGACCTGGTGCAGGAGTTCTGCTACCCGCTGCCGGTCACCGTGATCTGCGAGCTGGTCGGCGTGGACGAGCAGGACCGCGCGCAGTGGCGCTCCTGGAGCGACGCGATGGCCACGCTGAACGGCGAGACCCTGGAGGGCGAGGTCCGCGCGACCCTCGCGCTGGCCCGGGACATGCTCCAGCGCCGGCGCGACAACCCGCAGGACGACCTGATCACCGCCCTCATCCAGGCGCAGGCCGCCAACCCGGGCATCGCCACAGACGACGAACTGGTGGGCATCCTGTTCAGCCTGGTCACCGCCGGGCACCAGACCACCACCTACCTGATCGGCAACTCGGTGCTCGCGCTGCTGGAGCACCCCGACCAGCTGCAGCGGCTGAAGGACGAGCCGACGCTGTGGCCGCAGGCCGTGCGTGAGCTGCAGCGCCTGGGCCCGATCCAGTACGGCCAGCCGCGGTTCGCCACCGAGGACGTCGAGCTGGGCGGCGTGATCGTGCCGAAGGGCATGCCCATCGTGCCGATGATCATGGCCGCGAACGCCGACCCGCGGAAGTTCCCCGAGCCGGAGAAGCTCATCGTGGACCGGCTCTCCGTCGGCTCCGAGAGCCACCTGGGCTTCGGCAAGGGCATCCACCGCTGCCTCGGCCAGCACGTCGCCTACCTGGAGGCGGAGGTGGCGCTGCGCGGGCTGTTCACCCGGTTCCCGGACCTGCACCTGGCGGTGCCGCGCGAGGAGGTGCCGTGGATCCTGCGGCCCGGGTTCACCCGGACCAAGGACCTGCCGCTGTTCCTCGGCAAGCCGGCCTCCTGAGGCCGAACCGTTTCACCCGCGGGTCCTGGCGGTCCGGTTCCCGGGCCGCCAGGACCCGTGTCACCACGATTTCCCGTGAGATGGGGCGCCATGTCGCAAGCGATCAGAGTGTGTGCACTGTCCGAACTGGACGACAACAAGCCGTTCGCCGTCGAGGTCGGTGACGTGCCGGTCGTGCTGGTGCGCGACGGCGACGAGGTGCACGCCCTGCGCAACGAGTGCTCGCACGCCTTCCTGAAGCTGTCGGACGGCGAGGTCACCGAGGGCGAGATCGAGTGCTGGATGCACGGGGCGTGCTTCGACCTGCGCACCGGCGAGCCGACCGCGCCGCCGGCGCTGGAGCCGGTCGCCGTCTACGCGGTGCGGATCGACGGCGACGACGTGTTCGTGGACCCGAGCACCAGGCTGAACTGACCGCCCACAGCGCACAGATCAAGGCCACCCTGGGGAATCCCCACCAGGGTGGCCTTTCGTTCGTCCGGTTACTTCTGGACGGCCCACAGCAGGTCGCCCTCGATGTGCGACACGCGCCAGCCGTTGGCCGTGCGGGTCGCCTCGAAGTGCATCTTCGAGCTGAGCCGCATGGTGGGCTCCGGGGCGAGCTTGCCCTGCGGGGTCTTGCTGCTGCCGAAGAGCTGGTCCACGTCCGCCTGCGCGGTGGCCTTGTCGCCGTTGACGTCGACGATGACGTTGGTGACGACGTGCTGGGTCCGGTCCTCGTTCTTGGCCGCCGCCGACGCGTTGGCGATGACCTTGTCCGCGCCGGTGGTCACGCCGCCGCCGGGGTTCTTGACGGTCACCCCGTCGGCCAGCACGTCCTTTTCCTTGTCGTACTGGTTCTTCTCCATGTTGTCGTAGAACTTGTAGATCAGCTGCGTGATGTCGCCGCGGTCGTCGCCCTTGGGGGTGTCCGCGGCGTTGCTCGCCGGGGCGCCGCAGCCCGTCGCGAGGAGGGCGGCGGCCAGGACGGTCGCCGACAGCCCGACCGCCGGACCGACTCTGCCTGCATGCTTCATGATCGTGCCGTCTCCCTTGTCGCCGTCATCGATGATCTTGTGTTGTGGGTAGGTTAGTTCGCCTTCTCCGAACTGGAGACCGGTTTGAGAACACTGATCCCACCGCTGATCGCGCAACGATCGGCGGTGGGATCCATGGCCGTGCCGCCGGCCGCTACGAGGCCGAGACGTTCAACCGGACGGGCAGCCGACGCAGCCGCCACGAGCCGGGCATGTTCTGCCGCTCCAACTCCTCGGCCGGCACCGCGAGCTCCATGTGCGGGTAGCGGTTGAGCAGGCTGCTGAACGCCACCTCGAACTCCTGCTTGGCCAGGTGCGCGCCGAGGCAGTAGTGCAGGCCGGCGCCGAAACCGACGTGCAGCTCGCGCTGGATGTCGGCGTGCCGGCTCAGGTCCAGCTTGTCGGGCTCCGGGAAGTAGCGCGGGTCGTAGTTGGCCGCGACCAGCATGCCCATCACCCGCTCGCCCTGCCTGATCAGCTGGCCACCGAGCTCCACGTCCTCGACGGCGTGCCGGAACTGGGTGCTGTGCAGCGGGCCGCACCAGCGCATCAGCTCGTGGATCGCGCCCGGCAGCAGCGCCGGGTTGGCGCGCAGCTTGGCCTTCTCCTCGGGGTGGGTCAGCAGCGCGACGGTGCCGTTGCCGATGGTCTGCGACGAGTTCTCGGTGCCGGCCAGCACCAGCGTCAGCACCATGGTGATCAGCTCGGTCTCGGTGAGCCGGTCGCCGGACTCGTCGTGCGCGTCGATCAGCGCGGACAGCAGGTCGCCGGTCGGCTCGGCCCGGCGCAGCTCGACCAGCTCGGTGATCTGGTCGATCATGCCCTGCAGCGGCTTGTTCTGCGCCCCCGGCGTCAGCGAGAACGCGTCCTTGCCCCACTGCCGCCACTGGGGCCGGTCGGCCTCGGGAATGCCGATCAGCTCGCAGATGACGTTGATCGGGAACTTGTAGGCGAAGTGCTCGATGAGGTCGACCACGCCGGCCGGATCCTCGTCGTTGTCCTCGGCCTCGATGCGCTCCATCTCGTCGAGCAGCCAGTTGTTGATCTCCTCCACCCGCGGCCGCATGTCGGCGACCCGCCGCGCGGTGAAGGCCCGCGACACCAGCCGGCGCAGCCGGACGTGGTCCTCGCCGTCGGCGTCGAGCAGGCTGCTGGTGAAGATCTTGATGTACTTCTCTTCCAGGCCAAGGGCCTCGACCAGCTCGTGGTGCACGTTGTCGACGTTGGCGCCGGGAACGCTGCCGGGGTTGTTGGCGAAGCGCTTGTCCCCCAACATCTCCTTGACGTCGTCGTAGCGGGTGATCAGCCACACCGGGGTGGGCGAGCTGGGATACACCGCCCGGATGACGCGTTGTTCCTCGCGCAGTCTGGAATAGCCCCGGAACGGGTCGCTGAGCAGCTGCGCGTCCGTCATGTCCAGCGGGCAGGTCTCGGTCGTCGTGGCGGCGGCCATGGGGCAGGTGCCGGCGGCGGCGTCCAGGGTCTCGCTGGTGGTGTCCATGTTCCCCTCCAAGGGTGATGTGTGCGGGCCTAGCGGAGGAACGGCCGGATCGTGGACGCGTGCCGCACCGTCACGTCCACTGTGGACGCTGAGGCCATGTGGTCAGGCCGGCTTGCGGGCGGTCAGCAGGACATAGCCCACCGACGGCTCGTCGCTGAACTGGCGGAACCGGCGCAGCGTGGTCTGGAACTGCTCCGGGCCGATGTGGTGCTCGGCCGCCTCGCGGGCCGCCTCGAACCGCTCGGCCGCCTTGCCCCACGACGGCCGCGTGCCGTCGCTGACGTCCTCGACGCCGTCGGGCTCCAGGCCGGCCGCGCGCAGCTGGTCCTGGTACTCGTCGAGCTCGACGAGCTTGAGCGCGCCCATCGACACCAGCTCGCAGCTGGAGGCGTCGGCCGGGCGGCCGTCGACACTGCGCAGAAAGAAGTCGCCGAGCGCGAGCCGGCCGCCGGGCCGCAGCACCCGGGCCGCCTCGCGGACCACGTGCCAGCGATCGGGCATGTGGTGCAAGGACTCCAACGCCCACACGAGGTCGAACGACTCGTCCGGGAACGGCATGTCCATCGCGTCGGCGACCTGGAACGACAGCCGGTCGGCCAGGCCGGCCGCGGCCGCCCGCTCGTTGGCCCGGTCGATCTGGCCCGGGGCGATCGAGATGCCCACGCCCGAGATGCCGTGCGCGGTGGCCAGCCGGATGGCCGGTTCGCCGTTGCCGCAACCGATGTCGAGCAGGCGGTCCCCCGGCTTGGCGGCCAGCAGGGCGGTCAGCTTGTCGGTCAGCCGGGTGGTGGCGTCGTCGAACGACTCGTCGGGATCGCCGCTCCAGAAGCCGTGGTGCAGGTTCGCGCCCCAGAGCTGGTCGAGCAGGTCCGCGAAGCTGTCGTAGGCCTCGCCAACCTTGAACGGTGTCGGCTTCGTCACCAGTACCCCTCAAGCCTCGTTCTTTCCCGGGCGTAACGATTCGTAGGCTAGGTCGGGTCCGGCCGGCCGGGCATCCCTCGCCTTGATAGCCGTCTGACCGGCCGATTCACCGTCCGTGGTGGACCGATCGCGGCGGGCTCACTCCGTGTCGACCAGCAGCGGCAGCTTGTCGATGCCGCTCATGATCGGCAGCGGCCGGAACACCGGCGGGTCCTCCGGATCGGTGCACAGGAACGGGTAGCGGTCCAGCAGGATCTCCAGCGCGATGCGGCCCTCCAGCCGGGCCAGCGGGGCGCCGAGGCAGAAGTGGACGCCGCGGCCGAAGGAGAGGTGGTTGTTGGGGTCGCGCGCCGGGTTGAAGGTGTCGGGTTCGGGAAACGCCTCCTCGTCCCGGTTGGCCGCCGCCAGCCACACCATCACCAGCTCGTTGGCGGGAATGCGCTGCCCGCTCAGCTCCACCTCCTCGTTGGTGAGCCGGGAGACGGCGGAGAACGGCGGCAGCAGCCGCAGGGACTCCTCGATGACCGCCGGGATGAGCTCGGGGTTCTCGCGCACCTGCTCCTGCCAGTACGGATAGGTGTCCAGGCACAGCACCGCGTTGCCCAGCAACATGGTCGTGGTGATGTGGCCGGTGAGCAGCAGCACGAAGCCGAAGTTGACGATCTCGCTCTCGGACAGGCGCTCGCCGTCCACCTCGGCCTCGACGAGCTTGGACAGCAGGTCCTCGCCCGGGTTCTCCCGGCGCTTCGCCACGTGCTCGGCGATGTAGCGCAGGACCTCCTCGGCCCCGTTCATGACGACCTTCTCGTCGCCGTCGGCCTCGATGAAGATCTCCTCGCGGCCGTGGAACATCATGTCCACCCACTGCTTGAACAGCGGTCGGTCCTCGGCGGGCACCCCCAGGAGCTCGGCGATGACGATGACCGGCAGCGGGTAGGCCAGCTCCTCGATCAGGTCGAACTTGTCCCGGCCGGCCAGGCCGTCCAGCAGCTCGGCCGTGACCGCGGCGATCCGCGGTTCGAGCCCCGCCACCACCTTCGGCGTGAAGACCCGGCTGACGATCTTGCGCAGCTTGGCGTGCGGCACGCCGTCCATGCGCAGCAGGTTGCCCTCGTTGAGCCGGTCGTCGATGGGGATCTTGCGCTGCACCTCGGAGGAGTAGGTGGCCGGATCGTTGAGGATCCGCAGCGCGTCGGCATGGCCGTAGACGTTCCACACCTTGGACGCCTCGTCGAAGGAGACCGGCGCGGCCGGCCGCTCCCCGTGCAGCCAGAACAGCGATCGGGGAGCACCCCAGGTGTCGGCAACTGCGGCCATGACGTTCCCTTCTGACGGAACGGGTTCTTCGTGAGATCAGTCGCGCCGGTGACGGCGCCTGAAGCTTGCGGCCCCCGCCCGGGCCGGGACCATCCCTTGGTTTGGTGGACTTTCCGGCGCGAAACAGGGCCGAGCCCGGTCGACCACCATGGAGGGGTGTGGTCGACCGGGCCGGCGTCGGGGGGCGGGTCGGTCGGGACCGACCCGCTCGGTGGAGCGACTTTCGGTTGTGCGGGCTACCAGGTCACCGGCAGCCGGAACACGCCGGTGATCGTCGAGGTGACCTTGAACGGCACCTCGTCGAGGTCGACGGCCAGCCGCAGGGTGGGGATCCGGCGGAACAGCGTGGCGAACACGATCTCCAGCTCCACCCGGGCCAGGTTCTGGCCCAGGCACTGGTGGATGCCGTAGCCGAAGGTCACGTGCTGGCGGTCGCCCCGGCGGGCGTCGAAGGTGTCGCCGTCGGCGAAGCGCTCCTCGTCCCGGTTGCACGAACCGAGCGCCAGCACCACGCCGTCGCCCGCCTTGATCGTCACGCCGCCGATCTCGATGTCCTCCTTGGCCACCCGGACCATCACGTCGAAGATCGGGTAGTAGCGCAGGATCTCCTCGACGGTCGCGACGATCATGTCCGGGTCGGACTGCAGCTCGGCGATGACGTCGGGGCGCTGCAGCAGGCCGATGGTGCCCAGCGCGATCGCGTTGATGGTGGTCTCGTGCCCGCCGATCAGCAGGTTCTGCGCCATGCCGACCAGCAGGTCGTGGGTGTAGACCTCGGTGTCCCGGTTGCGCAGGACCAGCCGGCCGAGCACGTCGTCGCTGGGTTCGCGCTCCTTCTCGGTGACCAGCTCGTCCAGGAACCTGGCCAGGTCGTCCGCGGCCTGCAGCTGCTGCTCGGGGGTGCTGCCCGGCAGCTGCAGAGTCAGGGTGCGGTCCTGGAAGAACTCCCGGCTCTCCAGCGGCACGCCGAGCAGCTCGCAGATCATCCGGGACGGCACCTGCGTGGCCAGGTCGGAGATCAGGTCGGCCGGCGGCCCCGCGGCCAGCATCTCGTCGATCCGGTCGTCCACGATCTTCTGGATTACCGGCCGCAGCTCGTTGATCCGACGCAGGGTGAACTCGTTGGCCAGCATCCGCCGGGGCGCGGTGTGCTCCGGCAGGTCCAGCGCCAGCAGCGACTTGGCCTGGGCGCTGAAGCCCTTGCGCAGCACCGACTGCACCGGCCGGCGCAGCGGGAAGTTCGGGTGGCTGCGGTCGGCGCTGATGCGCTCGTCGATCAGCAGCGCGCGGACGTCGGAGTACCGGGTGACCAGCCACGCCTCCTGCTCGGTCGGCAGCGAGACCTTGATGATCGGCTGCTCCGCGCGCAGCCGGCGGTAGTCGCCCGCCGGCTCCGGCACCGACGTGCGCTCCAGCGGGAACGGCCGTGGCCGCTGGCACTCGAGGGTTGTCTCGCTCATGACGTACTCCATCGAAGAGGATTCCGGGTCACCGAGAACGACTCACCGGCTGCCTCGGCCGTGTGACCGGGTCGCTGGCGTGGGGCGGGCACACTGCCCCGTCGGGGAACCATAGGAAGGACGAATCCGCCCAACATCCCCCAACCTGACAGCGCTGGCGGGCCCGAAAGGCCAGCTCAGGCCTCGGCAGGGACTTCGGCTCCGGCGGTGGTCTCGGCGGCCGGCGCGGGCTTGGGCCGGCCGGGCAGCAGCAGGCACAGCGGCACGGCCAGCGCGGTGAGGCCGATCGACCACCAGAAGGTGGTGCTGAACGCGTGGGTGAGGGCGGTCAGGTCGGTCGCGCCGGCGGAGGCCCGCTGCAGGATCACGGCCAGCACGGCGATGCCCAGCGAGCCGCCGATCTGCTGGATGATCAGGACGATCATGGTGGCGCTGGGGATGGACGCGTGGTCCAGGCCGACGTAGGCGGCGCTGGCCAGCGGGATGGTGGCGACGCCCATGCCGAGGCCGCGCAGCAGCAACAGGCCCGTCAGCACCAGGTTGGACGTGTCGGCGGTGACGAACGTGAACGGCACGGTGGTCAGGACCACGGCGGCGAACCCGATCAGCGCGACCCAGCGGGCGCCGACCTTGTCGGTGTAGCGCCCGGCGACGAACCGGGACAGCAGCGTGCCGATGCCCTGCGGGATGAGCAGCAGGCCGGCGCCGAGAGCGTCCTCGCCCCGGGCCTGCTGCCAGAACAGCGGCAGCAGCAGCATCGCCCCGTACAGGGTGGCGCCGCTGAGGAAGTACAGCACCGAGGACGAGGCGACCGAGCGGTGGCCGAACAGGGAGATGTTGACCAGTGCCTTGGCCCCGCGTGGCAGCGACCGCACGATGAAGACGGCGATCAGGACGGCGCCGGCCAGCAGCGGGATCAGCACCTGGGGAGCGCCGAAGCCACCGGCGCCGCCGATCTGGGACAGGCCGTAGATGAGGGCGGCCGCGCCCGGCGGCAGCAGGAGGATGCCGACGACGTCGAGCGGCGGCCGGTCGCCGGCGGGCTTGTCCTCCGGCAGGTTCCGGACGGCGAGCCAGAGGCCGACGACACAGAACGGGATGTTGATCAGGAACAGCAGCTGCCAGATGCCCGAGGCCAGCAGCAGGCCGCCCAGCACCGGGCCGAGGATCGGGCCGAGCGCGATGGGCAGCGAGACGGTGGCCATCAGCCGGCCGGTGTTGCGCCCCCGGGCGGCCTGCATGATCAGCGTCATCATCATCGGCATCATCACGCCGGCGCTGACGCCCTGCAGGACCCGGAACACGATCAGGCTGGTGACGTCCCAGGACAGCGCGCACAGCACGGAGCCGACCAGGAACAGCCCGAGCGAGCCGAGCCAGACCCGCTTGCCGCCGAGCCGGGACTGGAACCAGCCGACGAGCGGGATGGCGACGAACATGGCCAGCAGGTAGCCGGTGCTCACCCACTGGATCGTGCCGAGCGGAGCGCGCAGTTCGCGGGCGAGGTCGTTGATGCCGACGCTGACGATCGTCGTGTCGAACATCGGCGCCAGCGCGCCGACGATGATCGTGAACGCCAGCTTCAGCACCTCGGGGTCGATGCGTTCGGAAGCGGGCTTGCTGGACGAGGACATTGGGCACATCCCAAGATACGTCGCTGTTTCTTATTGACGGCTACTGTAGGTCGGCCGGTTAAGATACGCAAGTGTGTCTTGCACGTGAGTGAGGGAGTACCGATGGGCGAGCGGCGACGGGGCGCGGTCCTGGAACAGGCGCTGCTGGACGCGTCCTGGCAGGAGCTGGAGGAAGGCGGCTACGCGCGCTTCACCATGGACGCCGTCGCGGCGCGTGCCGGCACCAGCCGCCCGGTGCTGTACCGGCGCTGGAGCGACCGGCTCGAGCTGATGCGCGCGACGATCGTGCACGTCCTGGAGCGCAACCGGGTCCAGGCGCCCGAGGACACCGGCTCGCTGCGCGGCGACCTGCTGGCCCTGATGCGGGAGATCAGCCGGACGCGGGCGCAGTTCGTCACCATGATGGGCGTGCACCTGGCCGGCTACTTCGAGGAGTCCGGCACCAACCCCGCCGACCTGCGCGACGCCATCCGGTACGGCCGCCCGCACGCATTGGACGTCGTCTACGAGCGGGCCGCCGCGCGCGGGGAGATCGAGCCTTCGCGGCTGTCCGCCCGGATCCGGGGGCTGCCGTTCACCATGCTGCAGTTGGAAATGCTGCAGACCCTCAAGCCCGTGCCGGACGAGACGCTCGAGGAGATCATCGACACGGTCGTGATGCCGCTGCTGCGCAGCGGCGGCGAGGGCTGAGAGGCAGGGCGAGAGTGGTCACTGCCGGCCCGGGCTGAGGCTCACTGCCCGATCAGGCGGGCCAGCGACACCGCGCCGTGCAACGAAGACAGGCCGCCGAGCTTGGCCGGCGCGACCGGCAGCGGGTCGTGGCCGGGCCGCGCCAGCGCGGCGAGATGCGCGGCCACCCGGTCGATGATCTCGGGGATGCCGGCCGCGAAACCGCCGCCGATCAGCGCGCGTTGCGGATGAACCAGTTCCTGCACGCCGGCGACCGCCGCGGCCAGGGCCCGGCAGGTCTGGTCGATCGCCGTGACGGCCCAGGATTCCTCGTCTTGCAACGCATCCCGCAGCTCGTCGAAGGGGACGGCCGCGCCCCGCAACAACTCCGCGCGGCGCAGTGTGGCCGGGCCGGAGGCGATCGCCTGCAGGCAGCCGCGCCGGCCACAGACACACCGAGCTCCGCCCAGGTCGACGATGACGTGCCCGATCTCGAACGATCCCCGGCCGAGCCCGGGGCACGGCTCGCCGCGCAGCACGAGACCGCCGCCGATACCGGTGCCGACGCCGATGTAGAGCAGGTCGTCACAGCCGGCCGCCCGCGCCTCGGCCAACGCACCGACATCACCGTCGTCCGCACAGACGACGGCCGCCTCGGGGAACAGCTTTCGCAGCGCCGCACCGAAGTCGACGTCCGTCCACTCCGGACGGCTGGGCCAGGCGGTGACCCGACCTTCGGCGTCGACGGTCGCCGGCATGGCAACGCCGACCGCTCGCAACGGCGTTCCGAGCAGTGCCCGCATCTTGGCGACGTGCTCGGCGAGCTGGTCGAGATCCCGGGCAGCGCTGAGCCGGGGCGCCCAGGCGAACGAGGTCTCCTGGACACACCCGGCGTCGTTCTCGGCCCGCAGGGCGACTTTCGTGCCGCCGACGTCGATGCCGAGGTAGTGGGCCGTCTCCACGCGTCAGCGAACGGCGGGGACGGCCGGGCAGAGCGCGAGCAGGTCGGCCGGCCGCTGCAGCACCACGTCGGGGCCGGCGGCAAGCAGCTCGCCGATGTCGTCCGGCGGGGCCCACAGCGCGGCGGCCGCGGCGACGCCGGCGCCCTGGGCGCTGGCGATGTCGGTCGGCGCGTCGCCGATCATGATGGCCTTCTCCGGCTCCACGCCCAGCAGGTCCAGCGCGTGGAACACCATGTCCGGGGCCGGCTTCGGCCGGGGCACCTCGTCCGAGCCGATGACGTGCGCGAAGAACGGCAGCAGGCCCAGCTGACCGAGCAGGTCCCGGGCACGCGGCCCGGTCTTGCCGGTGGCGATGGCCAGCTTCATGCCGCGCACCCGCAGCGTGAGCAGCAGTTCCAGGATGCCGTCGAAGACGTGGACCTGGTCGGCGAGGCGGTAGCTCTCGCGGACGAACGGCTCCTCCATCTCCAGCGGTAGGTTCATGATCCGCATGATGTCCGGGAAGTACCGGCCGAGGTGGCGCCGGTACTCCTTGAACGGCGCGGGACCGTCGCCGACCACCTCGTTGTAGGCGATGGCGAAGGCCTCGCTCATCACCGCGAAGCTGTCGACGACGACACCGTCGAGATCGAAGATGACCGCGTGCCTGACCGAGACCGAGGGATCCGCCTCGGCATCGGGCCGGTCGACGATCGGGTACGCCATGGGGCACCTCTCTACTGGTACGCGGGCACCGCCCGCCGGGCCCGCGCGGAGCCGGCCGACGCGTAGAAGTTCTCGATCACCGAGACGATCGGGCGGGCCTCGGCCAGCGCCTGCCCCCGGGTGGCGGGGTCGGCCAGCATCGCGGCCAGCCGGTCCACCTGCCGGCCGTACTCGACGCCGATCGGCTCGGTCGGCAGCGCGACCCGCGTGGTCGTGCCCTCGCGGGCCAGCGTCAGCACCGGCTCGGGGTCGCGGTTGGGGCTGAACCCGAAGGTGCACCGCAGTTCCACGATGCCGCCGCTGCCCTCGACCTGGATCAGCGAGACGTCCTTGTCCTGGTGCGAGGCCCAACTTGCCCGCAGCGACACGGAAATCCCGTCCTCACGGACGAGGAAGCCGCGCGCGGTGTCCTCCACGTCGGCGGCGGCCGCGCCGGGCTCGTCCTGCCGCCACGCCGCCCGCCACGCGCCAGCGTTGACGAAGTCGTCCGACGTCACGCCGATCACCTGCGTGAAGGCGGCCGGGCCGGCCAGGAAGGCGAGCGTGTCGAGCAGGTGCCAGCCGAGGTCGAACAGCGCTCCCCCGCCGGCCTTGTCGCGCTGGGTGAACCAGCCGCCCGCCCGCGGCACGCCCCGGGCCCGGACCCAGCCCAGGCTGACGTGCCGAATCTCGCCCAGGTCGGGCAGGAGCCGGTGCAACGCCTGCACATCGCCGCGGTAGCGGGCGGCGCTGCCGGCCAGCAGCATGCCGCCGGTGCGCTCGGCCGCCGCCAGGACGTCGACCTCGGCCGAGGTCAGGCACACCGGCTTCTCGATGAACACGGAGATCCCGGCGGCCAGCAGCGCGCCGGCCACCTCGACGTGCAGGTGGTTCGGCACCGCGACGACGGCCAGGTCGATGTCGAACGCGGTCAGGGCATCGATCGCGGGGTACGCGGGAATGCCCGTCTCCTCGGTGAACGCCTGCCGCGACGCCGGATCGGCGTCGACGGCGGCGACCACCTCGAAGTCGGCGTGCTCGCGGAACCGGGGCAGCCACAGCTCACGCCCCGCCCACCCGAGCCCGACGACGGCGACCCGCACGCTCACTGCGGGCGCCTCGCTAGCGCTCGGCGTCCGCGTTCGCGGACGCTCTGCGTTGAATGATTCGCTCGCAAGCTCGCTCATGCCCCCGCCACGATGCCGGCGACGATCTCGGCCGTGGCGTGCATCTCCGGCTCGCCGGCCAGCAGGGTGCGGTGGTGCAGCCAGATGCAGTCCTGGCTGATGGCGTCGGTGTTGGGGCAGCGCTCGGCGATCTGCTCGACGGTCTCGTCCGGCGCGCCGAACTCCCAGAAGGCGTCGGTGCGGTAGATCGCGCGGAACGCCGCGAACGCCGGCAGGCCGGCGGCGACGAGCCGGTCCACCAGCTCGTTGCGCTTGTCCTCGGTGATGCCGGGGACGCGGAACATGGCCATGTAGTGGGAATTGCGGTCGGCACGCACGTCGCCGCCCTGCGGCACGACACCGTCGATCTGGCCCAGCAGCTTGGACAGCAGTGCCCAGCGCTCGTCGCGCAGCGCGACCTGCTCGTCCAGGCGGCGCAGCTGCGCCCGCAGCACGGAAGCGGAGAACTCGTTGAGCCGCATGTTGGAACCGGAGATCTGGTGCAGGTAGCGGCGGTCGTCGCGGGGGCGGCCGCAGCTGTGGCGGAGGAAGGCCGTCTCGTACTTCTCGGTCTCGCCCTCGGGGAACACCACGGCGCCGCCCTCGCCTGCGGTCATCAGCTTGCCGTTCTGGAAGCTGAAGGTGGCGATGCTGCCCAGCTCGCCGACCCGCTTTCCCTGCCAGCGCGCGCCGTGCGCGTGCGCGGCGTCCTGCAGCACGGCCACGCCGGTCTCGGCCGAGATCTTGGCCAGCGCGTCCATGTCGGCGATCAGGCCGGCCATGTGCACGGGCATGATCACCTTGGTGCGCGGCGTGATCGCGGCGGCGACGGCGGCCGGGTCGATGTTGTAGGTGTTCAGGTCGACGTCGACCGGGACCGTCACCGCGCCCAGCCGCTGGGCCGCCTGGGAGGAGGAGATGAACGTGAAGCCCGGCACGATGACCTCGGTGCCCGGGCCGACGCCCATCACCTGCAGGGCGAGCTCCAGCGCGTGCGTGCCGTTCGTGACCGCGAGGGCGTGCTCGGCGCCGTGGTGCTCGGCGAACTCGCGCTCGAAGGAGTTCACCTCGTCCCCGCCCATGCGCCACCACTGGCCCTGCTCGAGCGCACGGATCAGGCCGTCCCGCTCGGCGTCGTCGTACTGAGGCCACGCGGGGAATTCTGGTGCCTGTCGCGCGTTCATGTCTCTCCGATTCTCCGTGGTGGGTCCGATCGAGAAAAAGCGTGAAAGACGGTCCTTCGGCGAGAAATATGACTCAGCCTCTCAAGCCATGGTATGGACGCACCGCGGCGGTCCACATCCCTAGGTCTGGTAGTCGTCCAGGCCGTAAAAGGCGCGGTAGGAGTCCAACTGGCCGTCGAGCATGTGGATTCCGTAATGGACCTCGTGGCCGCGAGCTGCGGCTTCGCGGAGAAGACGGGTTTCGCGGGGTTTCATTATGATGTCCGCCACAACACAACCCGGTGACAGCAGATCCGGCCGGAATGGCAACGGGTCATCGGCCTTCAGGCCCAACGGTGTCGCGTTCACGACGATGTCGGCCCCGGCCAGCTCCGGCGTGTCCGAGATGACGGTCCGGTCCGGCCAGTGCGATTCCAGACGGGTTTGCAGCGCCTGGAGTTTCGCGGTGTCCGGGTCACACATCGACAGCCGGTCCGCGCCAGCGGCCAGCAGCGCCGCCGCGATGGCGCTGCCCGCGCCGCCGGCCCCGACCAGCGTGATCCGCTTGCCCTTCGGGTCGTGGCCGGCGTCGGTCAGGCCGGTGACGAAGCCTAGGCCGTCGAAGTTCTCGGCGTACCAACGGCCGTCGGCCTCACGCCGCATCGCGTTGGCACTGCCGGTGATCTCCACCATCGGGCTGCACCGGTCGGCCAGCGCCACGATCGCCACCTTGTGCGGCACCGTCACGAAGATGCCGTCGACGTTGCCGGCCGCGCGCAGCCCGCGGACGACCACGTCGAGGTGTTCGGGCTTGGCGTGCACGGGAACCAGCACCGCGTCGATGCCCAGCTGCTCGAACAGCGGGTTCATCATCCCCGGCGACTGGACCTGCGTGACGGGATCGCCGAGGACGACGTAAAGCCTTGTGGTTCCACTGATCGCGGTCATCAGACCCCCTCCTGGACGCGTCGGCGGTCGAGCAGCAGCTCCGCCACGGACGCGGCGAGGTCCAGCGACTGCTCGGCGTTGAGCCGCGGGTCGCAGGCCGTCCGGTAGCGCGCCGGCAGGTCGGCCTCGGCGATTCCCGAGGCGCCGCCGAGGCATTCGGTCACGTCCTCGCCCGTCACCTCGACGTGGATGCCGCCGGGATGCGTGCCCAGTCCGCGGTGCACGTCGAAGAAGCCGGCGATCTCGGAGACCACGTGGTCGAAGTGCCGGGTCTTGTAGCCGTTGCCCGAAGTACTTGTGTTGCCGTGCATGGGATCGCACTGCCAGACCACCTCGTGCCCGGAGGCGGTGACCTTGTCCACGATCGGCGGCAGCACGTCGCGGACGAGCTCGTGTCCCATGCGGGACACCAATGTCAGCCGGCCCGGCGTCCCGTGCGGGTCCAGCCGCTCCACGTACTCGGCGGCCAGTTCCGGCGTGACACCCGGGCCGATTTTGAGGCCGATCGGGTTGGACAGCAGCTCGGCGAAGGCGATGTGGGCGCCGTCGAGCTGGCGGGTGCGTTCACCGATCCACAGGAAGTGCGCCAGCCCGCTGGCCACTCGGGGCTCGGTGCCGGTGTTGTCCGCCCACAGCACGGCGCGTTCGTAGTCCAGCAGCAGCATTTCGTGGCTGACGTAGACCTCGCCGCCGCCCAGCTCGCGGACCAGGTCCATCGCGCCGGCGGCGTTGGCGTGCGCGAGCAGCATCCGGTCCGGATCGGGAGTTCGAGCCTCGGGCGTGGCGTCGGCGGAGTTGATGATGTCGCCGCGGTAGACCGGCAGGCCGTGCCCGTCGACGGGATTGGACCGCGGTTTGGCGTACTGGCCAGCCATACGGGCGATCTGGACCACCGGCATGCCCGCCGCCTCGGCGAGCACGGCCGCCATCTGCTGCAGCGTCTCCAGGTTGGCGCGCAGGTGCGGCTCGGTGTTGTCGGCGAAGGTCTCGGCGCAGTCACCGCCCTGGAGTAGGAAAGCCTGGCCGCGCGCGACGGCCGCGAGCTGCTCGGTCAGCCGGGCCGTCTCGTGCGGCGACACGATCGGCGCCGCGCTGTGCAGGTGGTCGACGACGGCGGCGGCGCGCTCCGGGTCCGGCCAGCATGGCTGCTGTACGGCGGGTCGGGCCAGCGCCTCGGTCAGCAACCGGGTCAGATGTCGGTCGCCGCAAGGGAAACGTCTCATGCCGTCACGGCCCCGATGAGCTTGTCCAGCGGGGCTCGGGGCATCTGGGCGAGGGCGCGGAACACGGCATCCTCCGGCACGTCGGTCACGAGCTCCGCGCCGGCAGGCCCGTCCAGGACGAAGCCGAGGCCGCTGAGCGCCTTCTTGTCCCGGTGCATCTGCCGGACGAGGCCGTCGGGGTCGACGTCCTCGGGCAGCGCGGTGGGCAGGCCGTAGTGGCCGACGACCGCGAGATGTTCGTCCACTCGGGACTGATCAATTCGGCCCAGCACGCCGGCCAGCCGGCCGGCGAAGACCGTGCCGATGGCGACCGCTTCGCCGTGGCGCAGCCCGAATCCGGTGGCCAGTTCGAGCGCGTGGCCCAGGGTGTGGCCGTAGTTGAGCAGGTGCCGCTTGCCGGAATCCCGCTCGTCCTCCGCCACGACCCCGGCCTTGAGGGTGACGCTGGCGGCAATCTGCTCTTCGAGCGGCAGCCCGCGCAGGTCACCGGCGCCGATGAAGTGGCAGCGGGCGATCTCCCCGAGGCCGTTCAGTATCTCGCGCCGCGGCAGGGTCGACAGGTAGTCGGTGTCGCACAACACCGCGCTGGGCTGCCAGAACGCGCCGACGAGGTTCTTGCCCTCGGGCAGGTTCACCGCCGTCTTGCCACCGACGCTGGCGTCCACCTGCGCGAGCAGTGACGTGGGCAGGTGGATCACGGCCACGCCTCGGTGGTACAGCGCCGCAGCGAGGCCGACCGTGTCGGTGGTCGTGCCGCCACCGCAGGAGACGACGACGTCCGAGCGGGTGAGCCCGAACCGCACGAACTCGCCGCACAGAGCTTCTACTGTGGACAGTCGCTTGTCCGGCTCGCCGTCCCGGGCCGGCAGCTGCAGCGTCTCCACTCCGGTGTCGGGCACCCACTCCTTCGGACGGGCCGACACCACGACGGCCCGCTTCGCGCCCAGCCGCCGGATCACGTCGGCGACCGCCGTGCGCACGCCCGGCCCGACGAGCACGTCGTACGAGCGCTCCCCCAGGCGGACCGGGATCGTTGTCGTCACGGCGTCAGCTCCAAGGTCTCCGTGACGTCCGAGTCCTGCTCCTCGCCGTCGATGTCGTGGATGTAGCGGACGTAGGACTCGTAGGCGGTCCAGTAGAAGTCGGCGAACCACGCGACCGGACGACCCTCGTTCTTCATTCGTTTTCCCCCTTCTGCCCAGCGCGAGCTCAGTCGAGGTCGTCGCCGGAGAGGATGCGGTCCAGCAGCATCCGGTGCTCGTTGTCGTCGGTGATCGTGCGCACCTGCTCACGGCCGTTGCGCACGGTGAGATGCCGGCGCTGGCGCAGGAAGACCTGGCCGTCGCCGAAAGCCCGGCCGCACAACACCTCCTGGGTGTCGGTGCGACCCGAGTCGGCCACCAGCTCCCGGAAGTTGTCCTCCAGTTCCTTCCAGTCGCTCCACTGCCGCGCCTTCGTGGTGAACGTGTAGGTCACGCCCCAGCGGGTGGCCGCTCCCCGGCGCTGCAGGGCGAATCCGCCTTCGTGGTCGACGATCCGGAACTGGCTGCCGTACTGGCGCTGCACCTCGTCGCCGACCCGCACCGGCTCCACGTAGGTCGGGCCCGGGTAGCCGACGTCGACGAGCCACTCGTCGCCGTCCAGGGTGACCCGGTTGAACATGTGCTCGATGTCGGTGCCGAAGTTCTGCCGGCCCTCGGCGGTGCTGCCGGCCAGCAGGGACACGTCGTAGCCCAGTTCGGCCAGCAGCCGGTGGAACATCCGGTTGAGGTGGTAGCAGGCGCCGCCCTGACCGTCCACAATGGTCTTCTCGAACACCTCGTCGTCGTCAAGGTCGACGATCTCGATGCCGTCATCGACGCTGTAGGCCAGGCTGTTGTACGGAATCGCCATCAGATGCCGCTTCTGCAGCGTTCGCAGCGTTTCCAGATCCACGCCGGTCATACCGTCGCAGCCGATCCGCCGGAGGTAGCGGTCCACGTCGAACACGTCGTCACCCTCTTTCAGATCGCCATGGCGGTCGTCAGCTCGTGCAGGTGCGCGGCGATCATCTCGGCGGTCGGGTACGCGAAGACGAGGTTGGCCGCGATCTTGCGGTCGGTGATGTCGCGCAGCCGGTTGCGCAGCTCGATGGCGGTCAGCGAGTCGAAGCCGAGCTCGAACAGGCCCTGGTCGGCGTCGATGTGGTGGCTCGCGTCGTAACCGAGCACCGAAGCCACCTGCGCCCGCACCACGTCGAGCAGGACCTGCTTCTGTTCCGCCGCCGGCAATCCGGCCAGTCGCTCGGCCAGCCGCCCGCGCTCGTCGCCGACGTTCACCGTGCGCGCCTGCTTCCGGCCCGCCCGGACCAGGTTGCGCAACAGGTACGGCACGGCCGTGCCGGCCGCCGCGTCCGCCCGCACGCTGCCGAGGTCCAGCTTGGCCGGCACCAGCAGCGGCTGCCCGGAACCCAGTGCCGCGTCGAAGAGTTCCATGCCTTCGTCCGGGCTCAGGGAAAGCAGGCCGCCGCGCCGGCTCATCCGGGTCTTGGCCAGGTCGTCGGTGCCGGCGGCCATGCCGGTGGTCTGCTGCCAGAGTCCCCACGCCAGCGACAACCCAGGCAGCCCCAGTGACCGGCGGTGGGCGATCAGCCCGTCCAGGAACGCGTTCGCGGCGGCGTAGCTGCCGCTGCCCGCGCCCATGAACACCGCCGACACCGACGAGTAGACGACGAAGGCGTCGAGGTCGAGGTCGCGGGTCAGCTCGTCCAGATGCCGAACCGCGTCCACCTTCGGCGCGAACACCTCCGCCAGTTTCTCCGGGGTCACCGTCCCGATGACCCCCGCGTCCGCGACGCCGGCCGTGTGCACGACAGCGGTCGGACGGTGCTCGGTGAGCAGGGCCGCCACCTGGTCGCGGTCGGCCATGTCGCAGGCCACGACCGACACCTTCGCGCCCTGCTCGGCGAGGTCGGCGACGAGCGCGTCCACGCCCTCGGCATCCGGGCCCCGCCGGCTGGTCAGCACCAGGTTCCGCACCCCGTGCCGGCCGGCCAGGTGCTTGGCGACGAGGCTGCCCAGCGACCCGGTGCCGCCGGTGACCAGAACCGTCCCTTCCGGACGGAAAGTCGCCGGCACGTCCGGCAGCTGGCCGGCGGCGCGGGTGAGTCGCGGCACCGACAACGCCGTGCCCCTGACGGCAACCTGCGGCTCGCCGCTGGCGATTACCGCGCCCAGTACGGGTTCGACGTCACCGTCGACATCCAGCAGGATGATCCGGTCCGGGTTCTCCGCCTGCGCGGCGCGCACCAGGCCCCACACCGCTGCGCCGGCGGGGTCGGTCACCGCGCCGTCGCCGGCGGGCACCGCGCCGCGGGTGGCGATCACCAGCCGCGTCTCCTCGAACCCGCCGCCGTCCAGCCAGCACTGGACGACGTCCAGCACGCGGGTGGTCAGCTCCAGCACGTCGCCGCCGGTCGCCTCCATGATCGCGACCGCTGGCGCCTCGGCGTTGCCCGAGAGCACGTCGTCGGCGAGCGTCGCCACCTGTTCCGCGTCGGCCACCGCCACCCACGACGGCGCGACTTGTCCCAGCGCCACCGGCAGGCCGGTCCAGTCCACCCGGAACAAGGAGTTCGCGCGGGCGGTGCCGGCCGCCGCCGCGTCGAGCTGCTCGCGGGAGATCGGCCGGCCGACGAGGGAATCCATCGTCACGACAAGGCCGCCGGTCTCGTCCACGGCTTCGAGCGACATCGCGTCGGGCTCGGGGTTGGTGATCCGCACCCGCAGCACGGATGCGCCGGCGGCGTGCAGCCGCAGGCCGTTCCACGCGAACGGCAGCGACACCTCCCGCTCGTCCGATTCCCCGTCGGCGATCAGGATCGTCGAGTGCAGGGCCGCGTCCAACAGCGCGGGATGGATGCCGAACCGGGCGGCATCCTCGCGGCGGTCCTCCGGCAGCGCGATCTCGGCAAAGATCTCGTCGTCACGCCGCCAGACCGCCCGCACGGCCCGGAATGTCGTCCCGTACTCGTAGCCGACCTCGGCCAGCCGGCCGTAGCCGTCGCTGATGTCCACCGGCCGCGCGTCGACCGGCGGCCACACCGCGAAGTCGAACCGTTGCTGTGCCACGGGTGCGTTGGTCAGCACACCAGTGGCGTGACGCGTCCACTCCCCGCTGTTGTCGTCGTCACGCCGGGAGAACACGTCGACCGTGCGGGAACCGTTGTCGTCAGGGCCGCTCACCGCGACCTGCACGCGGACCCCGCCCCGGCGGGGCACCACCAGCGGCGCCTCGATGACGAGTTCGTCGAGCACCGAGCAACCGGCCTCGTCGCCGGCCCGCACGGCCAACTCGACCAGCCCGGTGCCGGGGATGATCACAACACCCTTGACGGCGTGGTCCGCCAGCCAGGGGTGGGTGCGCAGCGACAGCCGTGAGGTGAAGACCAGACCGTCGGACTGCGGCAGCTGCACGACCGCGCCGAGCATCGGGTGGTCGGCCCCGGCCAGCCCGAGCGACGTCGCATCGGTGGCGGTCTCCGTGGCACGCAGCCAGTAGTGCTGGTGGTCGAAGGCGTAGGTCGGCAGGCTCACCCGACCGGTCGCGGCGGGCAGGATGCCGTTCCAGTCCACCGCGACGCCGCGGACGAACAGGTCCGCCATGGAGGTCAGCAGCCGCCGCAGGCCACCCTCATCCCGTCGTAGCGACCCGACGACGATCGCGTCCGTGTCGTCGGTGATCTCGGTGATCGGCTGGACCAGCACCGGGTGGGCGCCGACCTCCAGGAAGACCCCGTGCCGGTGGGCGATCAGGTCGCCGATCGACGGCCCGAACCGCACCTGGTTGCGCAGGTTCCGGTACCAGTAGCCGCCGTCGACCACACGGGCGTCCTCGATCCAGTCGCGGATCACCGTGGAGTAGAAGGGAATGGCCGGCGCCTGGGCGGTGATCCCGGCGAGGGTCTCGGCCAGCGTGCCTTCGATGTCCTCGACGTGCCGCGTGTGCGAGGCGTAGTCCACCGCAACCCGCCGCACCCGGACACCGTCGGCCTCCAACGACTTCAGCGCCTCGTCCAACGCCTCGGCGTCACCGGCGACTACCACGGAAGTGGGGCTGTTGACCGCCGCCACCTCGACCCGGTCGGCCCACGGCTGCAACCGGTTCAGAGCGTCTTCTTCGTTCAGCGCGACGGAAGCCATGCCGCCGCGGCCGGACAGCGTGGTGGCGATGGCCTGGCTGCGCAGGGCAACCACCTTTGCTGCGTCCACAAGCGACAGTGCACCGGCGACGCAGGCCGCCGCGATCTCGCCCTGCGAGTGGCCGACCACAGCATCGGGCTTCAGCCCCACGGACGACCACACCGCCGCCAGGCCGACCATCATGGCGAAGCTGGCCGGCTGCAGGACATCGACCCGGTCCATCAGGGCCGGATCGGTGTTGCCGCGCAACACGTCCACCAGCGACCAGTCGACGTGCGGCTGCAGTGCGGCGGCACACTCGGCGATCCGCGCCGCGAACACCGGGGAGGCGTCCATCAGCTCGCGGCCCATGCCGACCCACTGCGTGCCCTGGCCCGGGAACACCCACACCAGCTTGCCCGGCACGCCCGAGGCCGACACCTTGCCGACCACCACGTCGGCGGCCTTCTCGCCCAGGGCCAGCGCCCGCAGGCCGGCCAGCGTCTCCTCACGGGATTCCGCCACCACGACCGCGCGCTCACCGAACACGGCGCGCCCGGACAACAACGCCCGGGCCACGCCGGCCGGTGACGCCCCGTCGGCGTCCTCCATGAACGCCGCGAGGCGCCCCGCCTGCCCCGCCAGGGATCCCGCGCTTCGCGCGGAAACCACCAGTGGCAGAACACCGCCGGACACGACCTCGTCGATTGTCGTGTCCAGCGGTGGCTCCTCGATGATCACGTGCGCGTTCGTGCCGCTGACGCCGAACGACGAGACGCCCGCGCGGCGCGGATGCCCGTTGCGCGGCCACTCCCGCGCCTCGGTGAGCAGCTCCACCGCGCCCTCGGACCAGTCGACCTGGCTCGTCGGCGCGTCCACGTGCAGCGTCGGCGGCAGCACGTCGTGCCGCAGCGCCTGGATCATCTTGATCACGCCGGCCACGCCCGCCGCGGACTGCGTGTGGCCGATGTTGGACTTGATCGACCCCAGCCACAGCGGCTTGCCGGGCTCCCGGTCCTGGCCGTAGGTGGTCAGCAGGGCCTGCACCTCGATGGGGTCGCCCAGGGTGGTCCCGGTGCCATGACCCTCGACAACGTCCACATCGGACGGCGAAAGGCCAGCACTGGCCAGGGCCCGGCGGATCACCCGCTGCTGGGACGGACCGTTCGGCGCGGTCAGGCCGTTCGAGGCGCCGTCCTGGTTCACCGCGCTTCCCTTCAGCACGGCCAGGATCCGGTGCCCGCGTTCCCGGGCGACGGAAAGCCGTTCCAGGACAACAACGCCGACGCCCTCGGCCCAGCCGGTGCCGTCCGCGCCGTCGGCGTACGCCTTACAGCGGCCGTCACCGGCGAGGCCCCGCTGCCGAGAGAAGGCCACGAAGGTGCCCGGCGTGGCCATCACGGTCACGCCACCGGCCAACGCCATCGAGCACTCGCCCTGCCGAAGCGCTTGCGCGCCAAGGTGCATCGCCACCAGCGACGACGAGCACGCCGTGTCGATCGTGACTGCGGGGCCCTCGAAGCCGAAGACGTACGACACACGACCGGAGGCCACGCTCGACGCCCCGGCCGTGCTGGCGAAGCCCTCCAGCTCCGGCGCGGCGACGCCGATGCCGTAGCCCTGCGCCGACACGCCGGTGAAGACGCCGACATCGGTGCCCTTCAACGAGTTCGGGTCGACGCCGACGCTCTCCAGGGCCTCCCACGACGTCTCCAGCAGCAACCGCTGCTGCGGATCCATCGCCAGCGCCTCACGCGGCGAGATGCCGAAGAACCCGGCGTCGAACAGGCCCGCACCCTGCAGGAATCCGCCCTTGCTGGTGGTGGACGTGCCGGTGCGGTCGGGGTCCGCGTCGAACAGCTCGTCGAGGTTCCATCCCCGGTCGTCGGGGAACGGCGACACGCCCTCGCGGCCCTCGAACACCAGTCGCCACAGGTCGTCCGGATTGGCGACGCCACCCGGCAGCCGGCAGGCCATGCCCACGATGGCGATCGGCTCGTCGGGGGCCGCCGCCGTGACGACGGTCGCCGGCGTGCCGGCCGCGGTGTCGCCCAGTTCGTCACGGAGGTGACGCGCGAGCACCTGGGGGTTCGGGTAGTCGAAGACCAGCGTGGCCGGCAGCTTGAGGCCGGTCGCCTCGCGCAGCCGGTTGCGGAGTTCGACCGAGGTCAGCGAGTCGAAGCCGGCGTCCTTGAACGCCGTGTCCGCCGCGACGGCGTCGGCGCTGGCGTGGCCGAGCACGAACGCGACCTGGCCGCGGACCAGGTCCAACAGCAGGGCCTCCTGCTCGGCCGGAGCGAGTCCGGCCAGCTTGTGCGCCAACCCGCTGTCGTCGGTGGCCGCCGCCCGCGCCTGCTGCCGGGCCGGGCGGACCAGGCCGCGCAGCAGGTGCGGCACGTCGGCCCGGGAGGCCCGGAGGTCCAGCTTCACCGGCACCAGCAGGGCCTGCTCGGACGCCAGCGAGGCGTCGAACAGCTCCATGCCCTCGGCCGGCCCGATGGCCAGGACGCCGCCGCGGCTCATCCGCGCCTGGTCGGCACCGCCGAGGTGCGCGGTCATGCCATCGGTCTGCTCCCACAGGCCCCAGGCCAGCGACACGCCCGGCCGGCCGGCTGCGCGCCGCTGGGCGACGGTCGCGTCCAGGAAGGCGTTGGCCGCCGCGTAGTTGCCCTGGCCGGCCGAGCCGAAGACGCCCGAGGCGGAAGAGAACACCACGAAGGCGTCGAGGTTCATGTCCCGGGTCAGCTCGTCGAGATGCCGCAGCGCCTCGACCTTCGGCGCGAACACCGTCGCCAGCCGCTCCGGCGTCAACGCCGCGATCACGCCGTCGTCCAGGACACCGGCCGTGTGCACGATGCTGGTGGGACGGTGCTCGGCCAGCAGCGACGCCACCTGGTCGCGATCGGCCAGATCGCAGGCGACGGCCGTCACCTCTGCGCCCTGGTTTTCCAGCTCGGCAAGCAGTTCCGCCATGCCGTCGGCGTCACGGCCGCGCCGGCTGGTCAGGACCAGGTGGCGGACGCCGTGCCGGGACACCAGGTGCCGTGCGACAAGTGCGCCCAGCGAGCCGGTGCCGGAGACCAGGACCGTCCCGTGTGGACCGAACACCGCCGGCGCCTCCGTGACATCCGCACGGGCCAGGCGTGGGGCGTAGAACTTGCCTCCTCGGACTGCCACCTGCGGCTCACCGGTGGCCAGCGCCGCGCCCAGCACCGGCTCGATGTCGCCGTCGACGTCGAGCAGGACGAGCCGCTCCGGGTTCTCGGCCTGGGCGGACCGGACCAGACCCCACACCGCCGCCGCGGCCGGATCGGTGACGACGCCATTGGCCGGCACCGCACCGCGAGTCACGACCACGAGTCGCGAGTCCTCAGCTGCCAGCAATTCCTGCACAGCCGCCAGCACGCGGGAAGTCACGGCCAGGGCGTCGTTCTCGCCGGCGACCTCCAGGGTGGCGACGTCGGCCGGCACCGGCTGTGCATCGGCCGGCACCTCCGTCCACTCCACGCGGAACAGCGCGTCGCGGGTCCGGGCCGCCGCCGCGTCCAACTGCTCGGTGGACACCGGCCGCGACACCAGGGAATCCACCGACACGACAAGCCCACCGGCCTCGTCGGCGGCCTCCACGGAGATGGCGCTGGGGCCGGCCGACACGACCCGTACGCGCAGCGCCAAGGCACCGGCGGCGTGCAGGGCCATGCCGTTCCACGCGAACGGCAGCACGGGCGGGCCGGATTCCTCCGCCGCCGCAACGGCGATCATGCCGGCGTGCAGGGCGGAGTCCAGCAGCCCGGGGTGGATGCCGAACCGGCCGGCGTCCTTGTGCAGTTCCTCGGGCAGACCAACCTCGGCGAAGATCTCCTCGCCGCGCCGCCACACCGCCCGCAGGCCCTGGAACGACGGTCCGTAGGTGTAACCGCTCTCGACCAGCCCGGGGTAGAAGTCCCCGACCTCGACCCGCTCGGCGCCGGCCGGCGGCCAGGCGGTGAAGTCGAAGCCGGTGCCGCGCGTGGCCGGCCCGTCGGACAGGAAGCCGGTGGCGTGGCGGATCCACTCGTCGCCGTCTTCACGCAGCGAATACACGTCGAAGCTGCGCGACCCGGTGGCACCAGGGGCGCCGACGGACACCAGCACCCGAACGCCGCCGTGCTGCGGGACGACCATCGGCTGCTCGATGACGAGTTCCTCGAGCACCGAGCAGCCGACCTCGTCGCCGGCCCGGACGGCCAGCTCGACCAGCCCGGTGCCGGCGACCAGCACCACGCCGCCGATGACGTGGTCGGCCAGCCACGGGTGCGTCCGCAGCGACAGCCGGGACGTGAACACGACGCCGTCGGACTGCGGCAGCCGCACCAGCGCGCCCAGCAGCGGGTGGTCGACCGCCGACTGCCCCAGGGACGCGGCGTCGGTCGCCGCCTCGCCGGGCGGCAGCCAGTAGTTCTGCCGGTCGAAGGCGTAGGTCGGCAGGTCGACGTGCCCGGTGGCCTCGGGCAGCAGGCTGCTCCAGTCCACGGTCACGCCGCGCACGAACAGCTCCGCCACCGAGGCCAGCAGGGTCTGGTCCTCCGGGCGGCCGTCGCGCAGCGCCGGCACGCAGATCGCCTCGGCGGCGGTCTCGGTGACCATCGCGGTCAGGGCCGCGCCCGGACCCAGTTCCACGAACAGGTCGGCGCCGTACTCCGCCGCGGCCGCGATGCCGTCGGCGAACCGGACCGGCCGGCGCACGTGCTCGGCCCAGTACCGCGGGTCGGCGAGCTCATCGGGCTCAGCCAGCCGGCCGGTGACGTTGGAGATCACCGGGATCACCGCCGGCTGCCACGCCACGTCGGCGATCGCGGCGGCGAAGTCGGCCAGCATCGGCTCCATCTGGTGCGAGTGGAACGCGTGCGAGACAACGAGTTGCTTCGTCTTGTGGCCACGCTCGCGCAGCCGGTCGGCCGCCGCGAGCACGGCGTTGTTGTCGCCGGACAGCACCACCGAGGTCGGGCCGTTGATCGCCGCGAGCTCCACGCCGTCGCCCAGCAGGTCGGCCACCTCGGCTTCGCTCGCGGCCACGGCGACCATCGCCCCGTGCGGCGACAGGGCCTGCATCATCCGGCCCCGCGCGGCGACGATCCGTGCCGCATCAGCCAGCGACAGCACACCGGCGGCGTAGGCGGCGGTGATCTCGCCGATCGAGTGGCCGATCACCGCGTCGGCCCGCACGCCCCACGACTCGACGAGCCGGTACAGCGCGCTCTCCACCGCGAACAGCCCGGCCTGGGTGAACACCGTCTGGTTCAACAGGTCGGCGCTGCGCGGCAGGCGACCCAGCACCACGTCCTTCACCGGGTGGTCGGTCCAGCCGGTCAGCGCCGCGTCCAGGTGTTCGCACGCCTCGTCGAAGACCTGCGCGAACACCGGATACCGCTCGTAGAGCTCACGGCCCGCGCCCACCCGCTGCGAACCCTGGCCCGGGAACACCAGCACGACCTTGCCGTCCACACCCGACCCCGTCACCACGCCGGGAGCTGCCTCGCCGTTGGCCAGCGCACGCAGCGCGGCCAGCGCCTCCCCGGTCGAACCGGCGGCCACCACCGCGCGGTGGTTCAGCAGCGCCCGCTCGGACAGCAGCGCCCCGGCCACGCGCCCCAGCGGCAGCTCAGTGTCGTCGAGGAACGACGCCAGCCGATCCGCTTGGGCGGCAAGGGAAGCCGAGCTGCTCGCCGACAGGACGAGCGGCACCGCGCCCGTGGGAGTCCCGGACGTGGCCGGGGTTTCTTCGTCTAGAGGAGCCTCTTCGAGGATGACGTGCGCGTTGGTGCCACTGATTCCGAAGGCGGAAACGCCGGCGCGGCGCGGATTCTCGGTGCGCGGCCAGTCGCGGGCCTCGGTCAGCAGCTCCACCGCACCGGCCGACCAGTCGACCTGCGGCGTCGGCTCGTCCACGTGCAGCGTGGGCGGCAGTACGCCGTGCCGGAGCGCCTGCACCATCTTGATCACACCGGCGACACCGGCGGCCGCCTGCGTGTGGCCGATGTTGGACTTCACCGATCCCAGCCACAACGGCGTCGACCGGTTCTGGCCGTAGGTGGCGATCAGCGCCTGTGCCTCGATCGGGTCACCGAGGGCGGTACCCGTGCCGTGCGCCTCCACAGCGTCCACATCGGACGCAACGAGGCCGGCGCCGGCCAGCGCCTTGCGGATGACCCGTTGCTGCGACGGACCATTCGGCGCGGTCAGGCCGTTCGAGGCGCCGTCCTGGTTCACCGCGCTGCCACGGATCACCGCCAGGATCCGGTGCCCACGCTCCTTCGCCACCGACAGCCGCTCCAGCACCAGCACGCCGACGCCCTCGGACCAGCCGGTGCCGTCCGCGGCGGCGGCGAACGCCTTGCTCCGCCCGTCGGTGGCCATCACGCGCTGGCGGGAGAACGCCACGAAGGTGCCGGGCGTCGGCATCACGGTCGCGCCGCCGGCCAGCGCCATCGAGCACTCCCCCAGCCGCAGTGCTTGCGCGGCAAGGTGAATCGCCACCAGCGAGGACGAGCAGGCGGTGTCGATCGTGACCGCCGGGCCCTCGAAGCCGAAGGTGTAGGACACACGGCCGGAGGCCACGCTGGAAGCCGACCCCGTGCCGGCGTACCCCTCCAGCTCCGGCGTGATCGAACCGGCCCCGTAGCCCTGGGTGAAGACGCCGGAGAACACGCCGACATCGGTGCCCTTGAGCGACGTCACGTCGACACCGGCGTCCTCCAGCGCCTCCCACGACGTCTCCAGCAGCAACCGGTGCTGCGGGTCCATGACCAGCGCCTCACGCGGCGAGATCCCGAAGAAGCCGGCGTCGAAACCCCCAGCGCCCTCGATGAACCCGCCCTGGCTGGCGTAGGAGGTGCCGGGACGATCGGGATCCGGGTCGAACAGGCCGTCCAGGTTCCAGCCCCGGTCGGTCGGGAAGTCGGACAGCGCGTCGGCCCCGCCGGACACCAGCCGCCAGAAGTCCTCGGGCGAGGCCACGCCGCCAGGGAACCGGCACGCCATGCCCACGATGGCGAGCGGCTCGTCGGCGTGCCGCGAGCCCTGCTGCTTGAGAGTGTGCAGCTCGGCCGTGACACGCTTGAGGTACTGGAGGAGTTTCTCGTCCGTGGCCATTGTCGTCTGTCCTCACGAAGGTGTTGATGGGGCGGGGCCTCGAACCGGGATCAGGTCAGCCCGAGTTCCGCGTCGATGAAGTCGAGGACCTCGTCGGCGGACGCGGCTTCGAGCTGCTCCGCCACCGCGACGCCGCCGGCCGGCTCGCGGACCCCGTTGCACTTGGCCACCAGGCCCTGCAGCCGGAGCGTCATGGCGGATCTCGTGGACTCGTCGAGGGCCAGGCCGCCGATCAGCGACTCGATCTCCTCGATCCGGGTGTTGACCTGGGACAACGCATCCCCGCCCGCCCCGAGTTCGGCCCGCAGGTGGCGGGCGAGCACCACCGGGGTCGGGTAGTCGAAGGCCAGCGTGGCCGGCAGCTTCAGACCGGTCGCCTCGCGCAGCCGGTTGCGGAGTTCGACGGACGTCAGCGAGTCGAAGCCGGCGTCCTTGAACGCGCCGTCCGGGCGGACGGCATTCGCGCCGGCGTGCCCGAGCACGACCGCGACCTGGTTGCGGACCAGGTCGAGCAGCAGCTCGTCCTGCTCGGCCGGGGCGAGCCCGGCGAGCCGCTTGGCCAGGCCACTGTCGCTTGTGGACGCCGTCCGCGCCTGCTGCCGTCCCGGCCGGACCAAGCCGCGGAGCAGGTGCGGCACGGTGCCGCCCCGTGCCTCGCGCAGGTCCATCTTCACCGGCACCAGCAGGGCCTGGTCGGACATCAGCGAGGCATCGAACAGATCCATGCCTTCGGCGGCGGTCATCGGTCGCACGCCGCCGCGGCTCATGCGGGCCTGGTCGGCGCCGCCGAGGTGCGCGGTCATGCCGGTGGCCTGCTCCCACAGGCCCCAGGCCAGCGAGAGACCGGGGAGGCCGGCGGCCCGGCGGTTGGCCATGGCCGCGTCCAGGAAGGCGTTGGCCGCCGCGTAGTTGCCCTGGCCGGGCGAGCCGAACACGCCGGAACCGGAGGAGAACACCACGAAGGCGTCAAGGTCCATGTCCCGGGTCAGCTCGTCCAGGATCGGCACCGCGTCGACCTTGGGGGCGAAGACCCTGGCCAGCCGCTCCGGAGTCAGGGCCCCGATCACGCCGTCGTCCAGGACGCCGGCCGTGTGCACGATCGCGGTCGGACGGTGTTCGGCCAGCAGTGCCGCCACCTGGCCACGGTCGGCGAGATCGCAGGCGACGGCCGTGACTTCGGCGTTTTCGAGCTCGGCGATCAGGTCCGTCACACCGTCGGCGGCCGGCCCCTTACGGCTGGCCAGCACGAGGCGGCGGACGCCGTGCCTGGTGACTAGATGCCGGGCGAGCACCGCGCCGAGCACACCGGCGCCGGAGATCAGGACCGTACCGTCGGGACGGAACACGGCCGGTGCCTCCGGCACCTGCTCGTCGGCACGGGCGAGACGCGGGACGTAGAAGGCGTTGCCGCGCACGGCAACCTGCGGCTCGCCGGTGGCCAAGACCGCGCCCAGGACCTTGTCGATGTCACCGTCAAGATCCAGCAGCACGATCCGGTCCGGGTTCTCCGCCTGGGCGGACCGCACCAGGCCCCACACCGCCCCCGCAGCCGGGTCGGTCACCGCGCCGTTGATGGGCACGGCGTTGCGGGTCGCGACCACCAGCCGCGATTCGTCCGAGCCGGCCAGCCAAGCCTGCACCGCCGCCAACACGTGCGAGGCAGCGGCGAGGGCATCGTCGCCGCCGGTCACTTCCAGGATCTCGACCGGGTCGGCGGATTGCGTTGCCGGCGTGGGAAGTTCGGTCCACTCCACCCGGAACAGCGAGTCGCGGGTGGTGGCGTGCTGCTCGACGGAGACCGTCCGGAACGCCACCGAATCGGCGGTCAGCACCAGGCCGCCGATGCCGTCGGCCGCCGCCAGCGACACGGCGTCGTCACCGGCCGGCGCCAGCCGCACCCGCAGCGCCGAAGCGCCGGTAGCGTGCAGCGTGACGCCGGTCCAGTCGAGCGGCAGCCGAGGCTCGTCGCTCAACAGGGCGGCGTCCAGCAGCGCCGGGTGGATGCCGAAGCCGGCGGCGTCCTTCTGCAGCTCCTCGGGCAGCGTGATCTCGGCGAAGGTCTCCTCGCCGCGCTGCCACATCGCCTCCCCGACCTGCTCCGCGCCGGCCGGCGGCCAAGCCGTGAAGTCGAAGTCCGGTGCCGGGACCGAGGCGTCGGACAGGACGCCGGTGGCGTGCCGGGTCCACACGTCCGCGTCGTCGGGCCGGGAGTAGACCTCGACCGTGCGCAGGCCGTGGTCGCCGGGACCGCTCAGCGCCACCTGGACCCGCACGCCCTGCGTCGGCACGACCAGCGGCGACTCCGTGACGAGTTCGTCCAGCACCGGGCAGCCGACCTCGTCACCGGCGCGCACGGCGAGTTCCACCAGCGCGCTGCTGGGGAGAACGGCGTGGTCAGTCAGCCACGGCTGCGTCTTCGGCGACAGGCGCGAGGTGAAGACGCAGCCCTCGGACTGGGGCAGCTGAACCATCGCGCCCAGGAGCGGGTGGTCCGTCGCCGTCTGGCCGAGCGACTCCGCGTCGGTGGCGGCTTCCTCGGCGTGCAACCAGTAGTGCTGGTGGTCGAAGGCGTAGGTCGGCAGCTCGACGTGCCCGGCAACCTTCGGTAAAACGCTGTTCCAGTCCACGGCCACGCCGCGGACGAACAGCTCGGCCATCGACGTCAGCAGCCGGCGCCGGCCGCCGTCGTCCCGGCGCAGCGTCCCCGTGACCACGACATCGGCGTCGTCCACGATCTCGTTGACCGGCTGCACCAGCACCGGATGTGCACTGACCTCAACGAACGCCGTGAAGCCCTGCTCGACCAGCCGGGCCACCGCCGGGCCGAAACCGACCTGGTTGCGCAGGTTCCGGTACCAGTAGTCGGCGCCGACGACACCTGCGTCCCGGATCCACTCGCCCGTCACCGTCGAGTGGAACGGCACCAGCGGGGCCTGCGCGGTGATCCCCGCCAGCGCCTCGGCCAGCGTCTCCTCGATGTCCTCGACGTGCCGGGTGTGCGAGGCGTAGTCCACCGCGACCCGCCGAACCCGAACACCCTGCTCTTCCAACGACTTCAGCGCCTCGTCCAACGCCTCGGCATCACCGGCGACGACCACCGAGGAGGGGCTGTTGACGGCCGCAACCTCGACCCGGTCCGCCCACGGGGCCAGCCGGATCAGCGCGTCGTCTTCCGACAACGCAACGGAAGCCATGCCGCCGCGACCGGCCAGCTTCGCGGCAATGGCCTGGCTGCGCAACGCGACCACCCGTGCCGCGTCTTCCAACGACAGCGCCCCGGAAACACAGGCCGCGGCGATTTCGCCCTGCGAGTGACCAACAACGGCGTCGGGGACAACGCCGACCGACGACCACACCGCCGCCAGGCCGACCATCACGGCGAAGCTGGCCGGCTGCACGACGTCGACCCGCTCCAGAAGCCCGGGATTCTCGCCGCGCAGCACGTCCACCAGCGACCAGTCGATCCACGGCTTCAACGCGGCCGCGCACTCGGCGATCCGCTCGGCGAACACCGGCGAGGACTCCAGCAGTTCCCGGCCCATGCCGACCCACTGCGACCCCTGGCCCGGGAACACCCACACCAGCTTGCCGGCGTCACCGACGCTGCCGGTCACCAGCGCGGGAGCATTCTCGCCGCGCGCCAACGCACCCAGGCCGGCCAAGGCTTCCTCGGTCGACCCGGCCACCACCACGGCCCGGTCGGTCAGCAGCGCCCGGTCCGCCAACGCGTTGGCAATACCCACCAACGGGGCCCGCTCCAGCAGCGCCGCCACCCGATCCGCCTGCCCGGCCAGGGAACCGAGGCTCCGCGCCGACAGCACGAGCGGCAACACCCCGTCGAAAGCGACGCCGGCAACCGGCTCCTCGGCCGGAGCCTCCTCGATGATCAGGTGGGCGTTGGTGCCGCTGATGCCGAACGAGGACACGCCCGCGCGGCGCGGACGGTCGCCCCGCGGCCACTCGCGCGCCTCGGTCAGCAACTCCACCGCGCCCGCCGTCCAGTCCACCTGGCTGCTGGGCGTTTCCGCGTGCAGGGTCGGCGGCAGCACGCCGCGGCGCAGCGCCTCCACCATCTTGATCACGCCGGCCACGCCGGCGGCCGCCTGCGTGTGGCCGATGTTCGACTTCACGGAGCCCAGCCACAGCGGCTTGCCGGGCTCGCGGCCCTGGCCGTAGGTGGCGAGCAGCGCCTGCGCCTCGATGGGATCGCCCAGCACCGTGCCGGTGCCGTGCCCCTCGACGATGTCCACATCGGACGGAACGAGTCCGGCATTGGCCAGCGCCTCGCGGATGACCCGCTGCTGCGACGGACCGTTCGGCGCGGTCAGGCCGTTCGACGCGCCATCCTGGTTCAGGGCGGTTCCCCGCAGCACAGCCAAAATCCGGTGCCCGCGCTCCTGCGCCACCGACAGCCGCTCCAGCACGATCACGCCGACGCCCTCGGCGAGGCCCATGCCGTCCGCGCTGTCGGCGTACGCCTTGCACCGGCCGTCGGCGGCCAGCGCCCGCTGCCGGGAGAACGACAGGAACGAGCCGGGCTTGGCCATCACCATCGCGCCGCCGGCCAGCGCCACCGAGCAGTCGCCCTGCCGCAGCGCCAAAGCCGCCATGTGCATCGCCACCAGCGACGACGAGCAGCCGGTGTCCACCGTCACCGCCGGGCCCTCGAACCCGAACACGTACGACACGCGGCCGGAGGCGATGCACGGGGCCGCGCCGGTGCCGGCGAAGCCCTCCAGCTCCGGCGCGACCGGCCCGGAGCCGACGCCGTAGCCCTGGCTGGACAGGCCGGTGAAGACACCGACGTCCCGCCCCTTCCACGCCAACGGGTTGATGCCGGCCCGCTCCAACGCCTCCCACGACGTCTCCAGCAGCAACCGCTGCTGCGGATCCATCGCCAGCGCCTCACGCGGCGAGATCCCGAAGAAGCCGGCGTCGAACAGCCCGGCGTCGTGCAGGAAGCCGCCCTGGCTGGTGGTGGACGTGCCCGGCCGGTCGGGGTCCGGGTCGAACAGGGCGTCCAGGTCCCAGCCGCGATCGGAGGGAAAGCCCGCCACCGTGTCGATCCCGTCCGCGACGACCCGCCACAGGTCCTCCGGCGAGGAGATCCCGCCGGGGTACCGGCAGGCCATGCCGACGATGGCGATCGGCTCCCGGGCCTGGTCCTCGACCTCGCGCAGCCGCTTGCGGGCATCGCGCGCGTCGGCGATGGCCCGCTTGAGGTAATCGCGGAGTTGCCCCTCGTCAGCCACTGAACTCAGCTCCCGGAAATGTGTGCGTCACGTCGATGGGTGGTCAGGCGAAGCGGTCCACGAGGGCGAACAGCTCCTCGTCGCTGGCGGCGTCCAGCTCGTCGTCGGACGCCGCCGGCTCGGCGGTCGTCTCGGCCGCCTTGAGCAGCTCCCGCAGCCGGCGGGTGATCCGCTCGCGGGCGGCCTCGTCGTCCGCCGCGGACCCGATCGCCGACTCCAGCCCGGCCAGGCCGGCCAGCACGGAGTCGACCGGGGACGTCTCGCCGACGCCCAGTTCGTCACGCAGGTGACGGGCGAGGACCTGCGGGTTCGGGTGGTCGAAGACCAGCGTGGCCGGCAGCTTCAGCCCCGTCGCCTCGCGCAGCCGGTTGCGCAGTTCCACCGAGGTCAGCGAGTCGAAGCCGGCGTCCTTGAACGCCATGTCCGGCCGCACGGCCGCCGCGCCGGAGTGCCCCAGCACGACCGCGACCTGGCTGCGCACCAGCTCCAGCAGCGTCGCCTCCTGGTCCGCCGGCGTCATGCCGGCGAGCCGCTCGGCCAGCCCGCTGTCGCCGCCGGACGTCGCCCGTGCCGCCTGCTTGGTCACGCGGACCAGGCCGCGCAGCAGGTGCGGCACGCCGCCGCCCGTGGCGTCGGCGCGGACCTCCTTCAGGTCCAGCTTCACCGGCACCAGCAGGGAGTGCCCGGACGCCAGGGCGGCGTCGAACAGCTCCATGCCGTCCTCGGAGCCGAGCGCCCGCACGCCGCCGCGCCCCTCGCGCCGGCTCATCCGGCTCAGCGTGACGTCGTCGATCGTGTCGGCCATGCCGGTGACCTGCTGCCACGGGCCCCAGGCCAGCGACTGGCCGGGCAGGCCGAGCGACCGGCGGTGGGCCATCAGGCCGTCCAGGAACGCGTTCGCGGCCGCGTAGCCGCCGCTGCCCGCGCCCATGAAGATCGACGACGCGGAGGAGTACATGACGAACGCGTCGAGGTCCATGTCCCGGGTCAACTCGTCCAGGTGCCGGGCCGCATCGACCTTGGGCGCGAACACCTTGGCCAGCTTCGCCGGGGTCAGCGCCCCGACCACGCCGGCGTCGAACACGCCCGCCGTGTGCACGACGGCGGTCGGGCGGTGCTCGGTCAGCACGGCCTTGACCTGGCCGCGGTCGGACGCGTCGCAGGTGACAACCGTCGCCTCGGCGCCGTGTTCCTTGAGCTCCGCAACCAGTTCCGCGACACCCTCGGCGGCGGATCCGCGACGGCTGGCCAGCACCAGGCGTCGCACGCCGTGCCGCGTCACCAGGTGCCGGGCCGCGAGTGCGCCGAGCGTGCCGCCGCCGGAGACCAGCACCGTGGAGTCCGGACCGAACGCCACCGAGTCGGTGGTCTGGGTAGCACGGGCGAGGCGCGGCACGGACAGCGTCGTCCCGCGCACGGCGACCTGCGGCTCACCGCTGGCCAGCACCGCGCCGAGGATCGGCTCGATGTCGCCGTCGGGTTCGAGGTCCAGCAGGACGATCCGGTCCGGGTTCTCCGTCTGCGCGGCGCGCACCAGGCCCCACACGGCCGACGCCGCCGGGTCGGTCACCGCGCCGTCGCCGGCGGGCATCGCGCCGCGGGTGGCGATCACCAGCTGCGACTCGTCGAGCTCGGCCGCCAGCCAGGCCTGCACGACCGCCAGCACCCGTGACGTCACACCCAGCGCGTCGCCGTCGCCGATCGCCACCAACACCGCCGCCTCGACCGCCGCGGGCAGATCCGCCACGTCGTCGGCGGAGGTCACCGGCACCCACGTCGGCGAAGGCTCTGCGGTGTAAGGGAGTTCCGTCCAGTCCACGTGGTAGAGCGAGCTGGTGTTGGCCTGCTGCGTGGCAACTTCGCGCAGGACAAGGGAATCCATCGTCAGCACCGGGCCGCCGGTCTGGTCGGCGGCCTCGACGACCATCGACTCCGGGCCCGACACGACCCGGACCCGCAGGGCGGAGGCGCCGACGGCGTGCAGCGCAAGGCCGTTCCACGCGAACGGCATCACCGACCGGCCGGTCGCCTCGCCCCGGGCGGCCGCCGCCGCGGCGGCAACGGTCCCGGTCTGCAGGGCGGCGTCCAGCAGCGCGGGGTGCAGGCCGTAGGCGGCGGCATCCTCGACGTGCTCGTCAGGCAGCGCAACCTCGGCGAAGACCTCCTCGCCGCGCTGCCACACCGACCGCACACCCTGGAACGCCGGGCCGTAGGCGTATCCGCGCTCGGTCAGGCCCTCGTAGAAGTCGCCGACCTCGACCGGCTCGGCGCCGGCCGGCGGCCACGCCGTGAAGTCGAAGCCCGGCGCCACGGTCGGGCCGGCGGACAGCACACCGGTGGCGTGCCGCGTCCACACATCGCCGCCGTCCTCACGCAGGGAGTAGATCTCCACCGTGCGGGCGCCGTTCTCGTTCGGCCCGCCGACGGCGACCTGGATCCGGACGCCGCCGTGCTCGGGGACGACGACCGGCGTCTGCGTGACGAGCTCGTCCAGCACCGGGCAGCCGACCTCGTCGCCGGCCCGGACGGCCAGCTCGACCAGGCCGGTGCCGGGGAACAGCACCACGCCGTTGATCGCGTGGTCGGCCAGCCACGGGTGCGTGCGCAGCGACAGCAGCGAGGTGAACACCACGCCGTCGGACTGCGGCATCCGCACGGCCGCGCTCAGCAGCGGATGATCCGTGGTCGCCTGCCCCAGCGCCGTCGCGTCGGTCACCGATTCGACGGAGTGCAGCCAGTAGTGCTCGTGGTCGAAGGCGTAAGTCGGCAGCTCCACGTGCCCACTGACGGCCGGCAGCACGGCGTTCCAGTTCACCGCGACGCCGCGGACGAACAGCTCGGCCACCGAGGTCAGCAGCCGGCGCTGGCCGCCGTCGTCGCGGCGCAGCGACCCGGTCGCCACCACGCCGTCCAGCTCACTGACCGGCTGCACCAGCACCGGGTGGGCGCTGACCTCCAGGAAGATGCCGTGCCGCTGCTCGATCAGCGCGGCGACGGCCGGCCCGAACCGCACCTGGTTGCGAAGATTCCGATACCAGTACTCACCACCCACCACGCCGGCGTCGGTGATCCATTCGCCGGTGACGGTGGAGTAGAACGGAATGACCGGTACGTGACCGTCAATTCCGGCCAATGCCTCGGCCAGGGCGCCTTGTATGTCTTCCACGTGCCTCGTGTGCGAGGCGTAGTCGACAGCCACTCGGCGAACTCGGACATCCTGCCCCTCCAACGACTTCAGCGCCTCGTCCAACGCCTCGGCGTCCCCGGCCACCACCACCGACGACGGGCTGTTGACCGCCGCCACCTCGACCCGGTCGGCCCACGGCTGCAACCGGGCCAGAGCGTCTTCTTCGCTCAACGCAACGGAAGCCATGCCGCCGTGACCGGACAGCTTGGCGGCGATGGCCTGGCTGCGCAGGGCAACCACCTTCGCCGCGTCCTCAAGGGACAGTGCGCCGGACACGCAGGCAGCAGCGATCTCGCCCTGCGAGTGACCGATCACGGCGTCGGGCTTCACACCGACTGACGACCACACCGCCGCCAGACCCACCATCACCGCGAAGCAGGCCGGCTGCAGCACGTCGACCCGCTCCATCAGGGCGGGATCGGTGTTGCCGCGCAGCACGTCTTCCAGCGACCAGTCGGTCCACGGCTTCAGCGCCGTCGCGCACTCGGCGATCCGGTGCGCGAAAACGGCCGAGGAGTCGAGGAGTTCCCGGCCCATGCCGACCCACTGCGTGCCCTGGCCCGGGAACACCCACACCAGCTTGCCGTGCGCGCCGGCGCGGCCGGTCACGACACCGACGGCGTCTTCGCCACGGGCTAACGCAGTGAGGCCCGCCAGGGCTTCCTCGGTCGAACCGGCCACCACCACGGCCCGGTCGTCCAGCGCCGCCCGGCCGCGCACCAACGCGCCGGCCACGCTCGCCAGCGGGGCCTCACCCAGCAGCTTGGCCAGCCGATCAGCTTGTCCGGCCAGGGATGCCGTGCTCCGGGCCGACACCACCAGCGGAACCACACCGTCGAACACGATCTCGGCAGCCGGCTCGTCGAGCGGCGCCTCCTCGATGATCAGATGCGCGTTCGTGCCGCTGACGCCGAACGACGACACGCCGACCCGACGCGGATGACCGTTGCGCGGCCACTGCCGCGACTCGGTCAGCAACTCCACCGCGCCCTCGGACCAGTCGACCGCGGTCGACGGAGCGTCGACGTGCAGGGTGGAGGGCAGCACGCCGTGCCGCAGCGCCTCCACCACCTTGATCACGGACGCCGCACCGGCCGCCGCCTGCGCATGGCCGATGTTGGACTTCAACGACCCCAGCCACAACGGCTTGCCCGGCTCGCGGTCCTGCCCGTACGTCGCCAGCAACGCCTGGGCCTCGATCGGATCGCCCAGGGACGTCCCCGTGCCGTGCCCCTCGACGAGGTCCACTTCGGACGGTTCGAGCCCGGCGTTGGCCAGTGCCTGGCGAATGACCCGCTGCTGCGACGGTCCGTTCGGCGCGGTGAGACCGTTGGAGGCGCCGTCCTGGTTCACCGCGGAACCCCGCAGCACCGCCAGGATCCGGTGCCCGCGCTCCTGCGCCACCGACAGCCGCTCCAGCAGCACCAGAGCAACGCCCTCGGACATGCCCATGCCGTCAGCGCCCTCGGCGAACGCCTTGCAGCGGCCGTCGGCTGCCAGCCCTCGCTGCCGTGAGAACACGACGAACGAGTTGGTGCTGGACATGACCATCGCCCCACCGGCCAGCGCCACCGAGCACTCGCCGGCGCGAAGTGCCTGTGCCGCAAGGTGCATCGCCACCAGCGAGGATGAGCACGCCGTGTCGATGGTGACCGCCGGGCCCTCGAACCCGAACACGTACGACAGCCGGCCCGAGATGACGCTGCCGGCCACGCCGGTGCCGGCGAAGCTCTGCATCTCCGGGCCGATCGGGCCGGAGCCGTAGCCCTGCGGGGCGGCGCCGATGAACACACCGACGTCCTTGCCCTTCAACGAGATCGGGTCGATCGCCGCGTGCTCGAACGCCTCCCAGGACGCCTCCAGCAGCTGCCGCTGCTGCGGGTCCATGGCCAGCGCCTCGCGCGGCGAGATGCCGAAGAAGCCGGCGTCGAACTGTCCGGCGTCGTGCAGGAAGCCGCCCTGGCTGACGTAGGAGGTGCCGGCGTGGTCGGGATCCGGGTCGAACAGGTGGTCCAGGTCCCAGCCGCGGTCGGTCGGGAAGCTCGACACCGCGTCCCCGCCCTCGGCCACCAGCCGCCACAGGTCGGCCGGACCGGTGACGCCGCCGGGCAGCCGGCACGCCATGCCGACGATGGCGATCGGCTCGCGAGCCGCGTCCGCCAGCCGGCGGTTGCGCTTGCGCAGCTCGCCGACCTCTTCCAGCGACTTCCGCAGCGCCTCGACGACCTTCTCATACGACGCGCTCACCAGGCGCCCCCCATCACTCGGTAGATGCCACGCACGGAGTCACTCACCACCCAGCGCCATTTCCACGAGGTCGTCGACGTCGAGGTCGGCGATCGCCCGTTCGTCACCGGCCTCGTCCCCGACGCCGTTCGCCTGCTGCCCCGTACCGGCGAGCTTGAGCAGCGCGTCGACCAGGCCGGCTTCACGCAGCCGTTCCAGCGACACCGACGCCAGCGCCTGCCGCACCTGCGCGTCGTCGGCGGTGGGAGCGCCGTTGCTCGGCGCCAGCCGGGTCTGCAGGTGCTGGGCCAGCACCAACGGGTTCGGGTAGTCGAAGACCAGCGTGGGCGGCAGCTTCAGGCCCGTCGCCTCCCGCAGCCGGTTGCGCAGCTCCACCGACGTGAGCGAGTCGAAGCCGGCGTCCTTGAAGGCCGTGTCCGGCCGCACGTCCTCCGGCCCCGCGTGCCCCAACACCAGCGCGACCTGGCCGCGAACCACGTCCAGCAGCAACGCTTCCTGGTCGGCCGGCGAGAGCCCGCCGAGTCGGCGGAGCAGGGTGTTGTCCACCGCGGCCGCCGCCCGCGCCTGCTGCCGGCCGACCCGAACCAGGCCCCGCAGCAGCGACGGCACCGAGCCGCCGGCCGCGGCGTCGGCCCGCATCACCGCCGGATCCAGCTTCATCGGCACCAGCAGCGCCTCGTCCGTACGCAAAGCGAGGTCGAACAGCTCCAGGCCCTCGGCGCGGCTCATCTCCAGCACGCCGCCGCGGCTGGCCCGCGCCTGGTCGACGAGGCTCTGGCGGGCGGCCATGCCGAGGCTCCGCTCCCACAGGCCCCACGCCAGCGACAAGCCGGGGAGGCCGGCCGCGCGCCGTCGCGACATCGCCGCGTCCAGGTAGGCGTTGGCCGCCGCGTAGCTGCCCTGACCACCGCCGCCGACCACGCCGGCGACCGAGGAGAAGACCACGAACGCGTCGAGGTCCATGTCCCGGGTCAGCTCGTCGAGGTGCCGGACGGCGTCGACCTTCGGCGCGAAGACCCCGGCCAGCTGCTCCGTCGTCATGCCGTCGATCAGGCCGTCGTCGAAGACGCCGGCCGTGTGCACGACGCTGGTCGGCTTGTGTTCGGCCAGCAGCGCCGCCACCTGCTCCCGGTCGGACAGGTCGCAGGCCACCACCGACACCTCGGCGTCCAGGTCCAGCTCCGCGATGCCCTCGGCCGCCGGGCCCTGCCGGCTGGCCAGCACCAGCTTCCGCACGCCATGCCTCGTGACGAGGTGCTCGGCCACCAGGTGGCCCAGCGCGCCGGCTCCGGACACCAGAACCGTGCCGCTGAAGGCGTTCGTGTCGTTGTCGGTTGTCCCAGTGACGCGGGCGATGCGCGGCACGGAGACCGTCGCCCCGCGCAGGGCCAGCTGCGGCTCACCCGCCGCCAGCACCAACTCCGTGTCGCCATCGGTGTCCAGCAGAACGATGCGGTCCGGGTTTTCCGCCTGGGCCGAGCGGACCAGGCCCCACACCGCCGCCGCGGCCGGGTCGGTCACCGTGTCGTCGCCGCCGGCCGGCACGGCCCCGTGGGTCCGCACGATCAGCCGCGACTCGTCGAGCTGCGGCGTGGCCAGCCACGCCTGCACGACCTCCAGCGTCCGAGTCGTCACCGCGAACGGGCCGTCGGCGCCAATGGCGTCGAAGACCGCCACCGGCGGCACGTTCTCGGCCAGCGACCGCACGTCGTCACCGGTGGCGACCCGCACCCACGAAGGCACCGGTTCCAGGGCGGAAGCCGGCAGCTCCGTCCAGTCGACCCGGAACAGCGCGTCGCGAACCTCGGCCGCCCCGAGCTGCGCCGCCGACACCGGGCGGGACACCAGGGAGTCCATGGTCAGCACCGGACCGCCGGTCTCGTCGGCGGCCTCGACCGTCAGCGCCTCCGGGCCGTTGGGCGCGAGCCGCACCCGCAGCGCCGAAGCACCGGCGGCGTGCAGCGCGAACCCGTTCCACGCGAAGGCCAGCACCGCTTCGCCCGAACCGTCCACACCGGCCGTGGCCGCCTGCAACGCGGCGTCCAACAGCGCCGGGTGGACGCCGAACTTGCCGGCGTCGGCCCGCAGGTCCTCGGGCAGCGCAGCCTCGGCGAAGATCTCGTCGCCACGCCGCCAGACCGCCCGGAGGCCCTGGAACGCCGGCCCGTAGCCGTAACCACGCTCGGCCAGGTCGGCGTAGAAGGTCTCGACGTCGACCGGCTCCGCGTCACGGGGCGGCCAGGCCAGGAAGTCGAAGCCCGCGGCCGGCGCCTGGGCCTGCGACAGCACGCCGGTGGCGTGCTTCGTCCAGGCGCCGGTGCCACCGTCGCGCCGGGAGTACACGTCCACCGTGCGGGAACCGTTGTCGTTCGGGCCGCTCAGCGCGACCTGCACCCGCACGCCGCCCTGCTCCGGAACCACCAGCGGCGAGGAGATCACCAGCTCGTCCAGCACCGAGCAGCCGGCCTCGTCACCGGCCCGCACGGCCAGCTCGACCAGGCCGCTGCCGGGCAGGATCACCACGCCGCCGACGGCGTGATCGGCCAGCCACGGGTGCGTCCGCACCGACAGCAGCGACGTGAACACCAGGCCGTCCGACTGCGGCAGCTGCACCACCGCACCCAGCAGCGGGTGGTCGGCCGCGGCCTGGCCCAGCGACGCCGCGTCGGTGGCGGTCGCGGTGGGCTGACGCAGCCAGTAGTGCCGGTGGTCGAAGGCGTAGGTCGGCAGCTCGACCCGGTCGGCGACCTTGGGCAGCACGCTGGTCCAGTCCACCTCCACGCCCTGCACGAACAGCTCGGCCATCGAGGTCAGGAACCGCCGCAGGCCACCATCTTCGCGTCGCAGCGAACCCGTCACCACGACGTCGGTGTCGTCGACGATCTCGTTGACCGGCTGGACCAGCACCGGGTGGGCGCTGATCTCCATGAACACGCCGTAGCCGGCGCCGATCAGCCCGGCCACCGCCGGCCCGAAGCCGACCTGGTTGCGCAGGTTCCGGTACCAGTAGCCGCCATCCACCACACCGGCGTCACGGATCCACTCCGCGGTCAGGGTGGAGAAGAACGGCACGGACGGGGCCTGTGCCCTGATCCCGGCCAGGGTTTCGGCCAGCACGCCCTCGATGTCCTCGACGTGCCGGGTGTGCGAGGCGTAGTCCACCGCCACGCGGCGAACGCGAACTCCCTCGCCCTCCAACGACTTCAGGGCCTCGTCGAGCGCCTCGGCGTCGCCCGCGATCACCACGGAGGTGGGGCTGTTGACGGCCGCGACCTCGACCCGGTCCGCCCACGGCGCCAGCCGGTCGACCGCGTCGTTCTCGCTCAGGGCCACAGAAGCCATGCCACCGCGACCGGACAGGCCCTTGGCGATGGCCTGGCTGCGCAGGGCTACCACCTTCGCCGCGTCCTGCAGCGACAGTGCGCCCGACACACAGGCAGCGGCGATCTCACCCTGGGAGTGGCCGACCACCGCCTCCGGCTTCACGCCCACGGACGACCACAGCGCCGCCAGGCCGACCGCCATGGCGAAGCTGGCCGGCTGCAGCACGTCGACCCGGTCCAGCATCTCCGGTTCGGCGTCGCCGCGCAGCACGTCGATCAGCGACCAGTCGGTGTACGGGGCCAAGGCCGCCGCGCACTCGGACACCCGCTCGGCGAACACCGGCGAGGCGTCCAGCAGCTCCCGGCCCATGCCGGCCCACTGCGTGCCCTGGCCCGGGAAGACCCACACGACCTTGCCCGGCGCACCGGCCCGACCGGTGACGACGTTGCCGGAACCTTCGCCGTTCGCCAGCGCGCCCAGGCCGGCCAGGGCTTCCTCGGTCGAACCGGCCACGACCACGGCCCGCTCGGTCAGCGTCGCCCGCTCGGACACCAACCCGTTGGCAACGCTCGAAAGCGGCGCCTGTTCGATGACTGCGGCCAGCCGACCGGCCTGCGCCGCCAGCGAAGCGGCGCTCCGCGCCGACACCACAATCGGCAGGACCTCAGGCGTCGCAGCGTCTTCCGGCTCGGGCGTGACGGCCTCGGGCGCCTCTTCGATGATGAGGTGGGCGTTCGTGCCGCTGACGCCGAACGCGGAGACGCCGCCCCGGCGCGGGTGGCCGTTGCGGGGCCAGTCCCGGGTCTCGGTCAGCAGCTCGACCGCGCCCGCCGACCAGTCGACCTCGGGGGTGGGAGCGTCGACGTGCAGCGTCGCCGGGAGCACGCCGTGGCGCAGCGCCTGCACCACCTTGATGACACCGGCGACGCCGGCGGCTGCCTGGGCGTGCCCGATGTTGGACTTCAGCGACCCCAACCACAATGGCTTGCCCGGCTCGCGGTTCTGGCCGTACGTCGCCAGCAATGCCTGCGCCTCGATCGGGTCGCCCAGCGAGGTTCCGGTGCCGTGCGCCTCGACAACGTCCACATCGGACGTCGTGAGACCGGCGTTGGCCAGGGCCCGGCGGATCACCCGCTGCTGCGAGGGACCATTCGGGGCGGTGAGACCGTTCGAGGCGCCGTCCTGGTTCACCGCGCTGCCGCGCAGCACCGCCAGGATGGTGTGGCCACGCTCCTTGGCCACCGAAAGCCGTTCCAGCACAACAACACCGACGCCCTCGGCCCATCCGGTGCCGTCGGCCGCGGCGGCGAACGCCTTGCAGCGACCGTCAACCGCCAAGCCCCGCTGCCGGGAGAACTCGACGAAGGCACCGGGGTTGGCCATCACCGTCGCGCCACCGGCCAGCGCCATCGAGCACTCGCCCTGGCGCAGCGAGTGTGCGGCGAGGTGAATGGCCACCAGCGAGGAGGAGCAGGCGGTGTCGATCGTGACCGCCGGGCCCTCGAAGCCGAAGACGTAGGACACGCGGCCGGAGGCGACGCTGGACGACCCGCCGGTGCCGGCGAAACCCTCCAGCTCCGGCGTGACGACGCTGGCGCCCGGGGCGACGTAGCCCTGGCCGAAGACGCCGGTGAAGACACCGACATCGGCGCCCTTCAACGAGGTCGCGTCGACCCCGGTGGCCTCCAGCGCCTCCCACGACGTCTCCAGCAGCAACCGCTGCTGCGGGTCCATCGCCAACGCCTCACGCGGCGAGATGCCGAAGAAGCCGGCGTCGAAAAGTCCGGCCTCGTGCAGGAAACCGCCCTTGTTCGTGTACGAGGTGCCGGGACGCTCCGGGTCGGGATCGAACAGGCCCTCCAGGTCCCAGCCGCGGTCGGTCGGGAACCCGGTCACCGCGTCGCCGCGGTCGACCAGCAGCCGCCACAGGTCCTCCGGACCCGCGACACCACCGGGCAGGCGGCAGGCCATGCCGACGATGGCGATCGGCTCGTCGGGGTCGGCGACCACGATGGTCGGCGTGACCGACGACGGCGCCGCGTCGCCCAGCTCGTCACGGAGGTGACGGGCCAGGGCCTGCGGGGTCGGGTGGTCGAACACCAGCGTGGCCGGCAGCTTCAGGCCGGTCGCCTCGCGCAAACGGTTGCGGAGCTCCACGGAGGTCAGCGAGTCGAAGCCGGCGTCCTTGAACGCCAGGTCGGCCCGAACCGCCGCTGCGCTGGCGTGTCCGAGCACGGCCGCGACCTGCCCACGGACCAGGTCCAGCAGCAGCGTCAGCTGGTCCGCCGGGGTCATCCCGGCCAGCTGCTCACCGAGCTTGCCGCGCTCGCCGCCGGCACCGCCCGACCGGGCCTGCTGACGGCCGGCGCGGACCAGGCCGCGCAGCATGTGCTGCACCGCCCCGCCGGCCGAGGCGTCGGCGCGGACGCCGCGCAGGTCCAGCTTGGCCGGCACCAGCAGCGCCTGGTCGGAGCCGAGGGCGGCGTCGAACAGCTCCATGCCCTCGGCCGGCGACATCGGCTGCAGGCCGCCGCGCCGGTTCATCCGGGCCCGGGTCTGCTCGTCCATGCCGGCCGCCATGCCGGTGGTCTGGTCCCACAGGCCCCAGGCCAGCGACAGGCCCGGCAGCCCCAGGGTGCGGCGGCGGGCCATCAGACCGTCCAGGCCGGCGTTGCCGGCGGCGTAGCTGCCGCTGCCGGCGCCCATGAACACCGCCGACACCGAGGAGTAGACGACGAACGCGGTGAGCTCCAGGCCCCGGGTCAGCTCGTCCAGGTGCCGGACGGCGTCGATCTTCGGCGCGAAGACCCGGGCCAGCCGCTCCGGGCTGAGGGTCTCGATCACGCCGGCGTCGATGACACCGGCGGTGTGCACGACCGCGGTCGGCGGGTGCTCCGCCACCAGGGCGGCGACCTGCTCGCGGTCGGCCATGTCGCAGGCCACGACCGTCACGTCCGCGCCCTGCTCCGCCAGCTCGGCCACCAGCTCCGACACGCCGTCGGCGGCGGAACCGCGACGGCTGGCCAGCACCAGCTTGCGCACGCCGTGGCCCGCCACGAGCCGCTTCGCCACCAACGAACCCAGCGCGCCCGCGCCGGAGAGCAGAACCGTGCTGTCCGGGCCGAAACCGGTTGCCGCGTCGGCGTTCCGGGTGGCACGGGCCAGGCGCGGCACGGAGAACGTCGTGCCCCGCACGGCGATCTGCGGCTCGGCGGTGGCCAGCGCCGACCCGAGGATCTCGGCCAGGTCGGTGTCGGGGCCGAGGTCCAGCAGCACGATCCGGTCCGGGTTCTCGGCCTGCGCCGCGCGCACCAGACCCCACGCCGCCGCGGCGGCCGGGTCGGTCACGACGCCATCGCTGCCGGGCACCGCGCCGCGGGTCACGACCACCAGCCGTGAGTCCTCCAGACCCGAGCCGGCCAGCCAGGCCTGCACGACCTCCAGCACCCGCGAAGTCAGCGCCAGTGCCTCGTCGTCGCCGGCCTCCAGGATCACGGCCGTGGGGACCTCGGTCAGGCCGGTCACGTCGTCGGCGGTGGCGACCGTCGTCCACGACGGGGCCAGCACACCGCCGACATCGGGCAGCACGGTCCAGTCCACCTGGAACAAAGCGTTGGCCACAAGCGTGGTCGACTCGGCGACGGCCGGCAGCGAGCGGAACCCGAGCGACGCCGCCGTGACGACCAGGCCGCCGGTCTCGTCGGCGGCGGACAGCGACACGGCGTCGGCGCCGGCCGGCGCGAGCCGCACACGCAGCGCGGACGCGCCGACGGCGTGCAGCGCCACGGTGTGCCACTCCAGCGGCTGCCGCAGGTCCTCGCTCGCCGAGCGGAGCACGGGGTGCAGGGCCGCATCCAGCAGCGCCGGGTGGATCCCGAACTTGGCGGCGTCCTCGGACACGGCGATCTCAGCGAAGATTTCCTCGCCGCGCTGCCACAACGCCCGCACGCCCTGGAACGCCGGGCCGTAGGCGTAACCGCGCTCGGCGAGGTCGGCGTACAGGTCGTTGACGTCGACCGCGCGGGCTCCGGCCGGCGGCCAGGCGGCGAAGTCGAACGTGTCAGCAATCGCGGCCGCACTCGACAGCACACCGGTGGCGTGCCGCGTCCACGCGTCCTCTTCGCCGTCACGCAGGGAGAAGACGTCGACCGAGCGGGTGCCGTCCTCGTTCGGACCGCCGACAGCGACCTGCACGCGGACGCCGCCGTGCGCGGGCAGAACGAGCGGGGTCTCGATCACCAGCTCGTCCAGCACCGAGCAGCCGACCTCGTCACCGGCTCGCACGGCCAGCTCGACCAGACCGGCGCTCGGCACGATCACGACGCCGCCAACCGCGTGATCGGCCAGCCACGGGTGCGTCCGCACCGACAGCCGCGAGGTGGCAGCCAGGCCGTCGGACTGCGGCAGCCGCACGACCGCCCCGAGCATCGGGTGGTCGACGCCGGCCAGGCCGAGCGACGGCGCATCCGTCGCGGCCGCCGTGTGCAGCCAGTAGTGCTGGTGGTCGAAGGCGTAGGTCGGGAGCTCCACGCGGCCGGCGATCGGCGGCAGCACGCCGCTCCAATCCACCTCCACGCCGCGCACGAACAGCTCCGCCATCGACGTCAGCAGCCGGCGCCGGCCGCCGTCCTCGCGGCGCAGCGTTCCGGTGACGACCACATCGGCCTCGGCGGCGTCGACGACGTCGGTGATCGGCTGCACCAGCACCGGGTGCGCGCTGACCTCGACGAACACCCCGTGGCCCTGGCCGATCAGCTCGGCCACCGCCGGCCCGAAGCCGACCTGGTTGCGCAGGTTCCGGTACCAGTAGCCGCCGTCCACCACACCGGCGTCGCGGATCCACTCGCCCGTCACCGTGGAGAAGAACGGCAGCAGCGGCGCCTGGGCTTCGATGCCCGCCAGCGTCTCCGCCAGCGTGGCTTCGATGTCCTCCACGTGCCGGGTGTGCGAGGCGTAGTCCACCGCCACACGGCGACCGGACAGCGCCTCCACCGCCTCGTCGAGAGCCTCGGCATCGCCGGCGATCACCACGGACGACGGGCCGTTGACCGCCGCCACCTCGACCCGGCCGGCCCACGACGCCAGCCGCTCGACCGCCTCGTCGTGGCTCAGGGCCACGGAAGCCATGCCACCACGGCCGGACAGCGTCGCGGCAATGGCCTGGCTGCGCAGGGCAACCACCCGAGCAGCGTCCTCAAGGGACAGTGCGCCAGCGACACATGCCGCCGCGATCTCGCCCTGGGAGTGGCCCACCACGGCGTCGGCGACAACGCCGACCGACGACCACACCGCCGCCAGGCCGACCATCATGGCGAAGCTGGCCGGCTGCAGGACGTCGACCCGGTTCATCAGCTCGGGATCGGAGTCGCCGCGCAGCACGTCCACCAGGGACCAGCCGACCCATGGCTCCAACGCAGCCGCGCACTCGGCGATCCGCTCGGCGAACACCGGCGAGGAATCCAGCAGCTCCCGGCCCATTGCGACCCACTGCGTGCCCTGGCCCGGGAACACCCACACGAGCTTCCCCGACGCACCAACGCTTCCGGTCACAACACCGGCGGCAACCTCGCCCTGAGCCAGCGCGCCGAGCGACGTCGCCGCCTCGTCCCGGGACTCGGCCACGACCACGGCACGGTCGCCCAGCACCGCCCGCGTCGACAGCAGGGAGTTCGCGACCAGCGCCAGCGGCACGTCGGAGTCGTCGAGGAACGACGTCAGCCGACCCGCCTGCCCGGCAAGGGATCCGGCGCTGCGCGCCGACACCACCAGCGGCATTACGCCGTCCGGCACGGCCTGCTGCGCCACCGGCTGCTCGGCCGGCGCCTCCTCGATGATCATGTGGGCGTTGGTGCCGCTGATGCCGAACGACGACACGCCGGCCCGACGGGGGTGACCGTTGCGCGACCAGTCTCGCGCCTCGGTCAGCAGCTCGATGGCGCCGACCGACCAGTCGACCTGATGGGTCGGCTCGACCACGTGCAGGGTCGGCGGCAACACGTTGTGCCGCAACGCCTGCACCATCTTGATCACGGACGCCACGCCGGCGGCCGCCTGCGTGTGACCGAAGTTGGACTTCAGCGAACCCAGCCACAGCGGCTTCTCGACGTCGCGGTCACGCCCGTAGGTGGCCAGCAACGCCTGCGCTTCGATGGGGTCGCCCAGGGCGGTGCCGGTGCCGTGCGCCTCGACAACGTCCACTTCGGACGGAGCGACGCCGGCGTTGGCCAGGGCGCTGCGGATGACCCGCTGCTGCGACGGACCGTTCGGCGCGGTCAGGCCGTTGGAAGCGCCGTCCTGGTTCACCGCGCTGCCGCGGATCACCGCCAGCACCTGGTGCCCGCGCTCCCGGGCCACCGAAAGCCGTTCCAGGACAATGATCGCCACGCCCTCGGACAGCACCGTGCCGTCCGCGTCCGAGGAGAAGGCCTTGACCCGCCCGTCCTCGGCCAGACCGCGCTGCCGGGACATGCCCAGCACGCCGATCGGCGACCCCATCACCGCGACACCGCCGGCCAGTGCCATCTCGCACTCGCCGTTGCGCAGCGCCTGCGCCGCCAGGTGCGTCGCCACCAGCGACGACGAGCAGGCCGTGTCGATGGTGACCGCCGGGCCCTCGAAGCCGAAGACGTACGACACGCGGCCGGAGGCCACGCTGCCGGCCGTCGCCGTCGTGACAAAGCCTTCCAGGTCGTCAGGCATGTTGCTCAGCGACTCGAGGTAGTCGTGGATGGACATGCCGGTGAAGACACCGATCTTGTCGCCACGGGCCTTGGTCGGGTCGACGCCGGCCCGCTCCAGCGCCTCCCAGGACGCCTCCAGCAGCAACCGCTGCTGCGGGTCCATGGCCAGCGCCTCACGCGGCGAGATCCCGAAGAAGCCGGCGTCGAACAGCCCGGCGCCCTGCAGGAACCCGCCCTGACGCGTGTACGAGGTGCCGGGACGGTCCGGGTCCGGGTCGAACAGGCCGTCCAGATCCCAGCCGCGGTCGGTGGGGAACGGCGACATGCCCTCGCGGCCCTCGAACACCAGCCGCCACAGGTCGTCCGGGTTCGTCACGCCGCCGGGCAGCCGGCAGGCCATGCCGACGATGGCGATCGGCTCGTCGGGGTCGGCGGCCGCGACCACGGTGGTCGGCGTGCCCGACACCGTCTCGCCCAGTTCCTCGCGGAGGTGCCGGGCCAGCGCGACCGGCGTCGGGTAGTCGAAGACCAGCGTCGCCGGCAGCTTCACGCCGGTCGCCGCGCTGAGCCGGTTGCGCAGCTCGACCGCCGTGAGGGAGTCGAAGCCGATCTCGTTGAACTTGCGCGTGCCCTGGGTCAGCTCGGGGCCGCTGAATCCCAGCACGCCCGTGGCCTCGTTCTGCACGATGCCGAGCAGCAGCTTCTCCTGCTCCTCGGCGCTCAGCCCGGCGAGCCGGCGGACCAGGCCGCCGCTGTCGCCGGCCGAGGCCCGCGCCACCCGCCGGCCGACCCGGATCAGGCCGCGCAGCAGGTGCTGCACGTCGCCGCCGGCCGCGGCCTGGCCGCGCATCGCCTTCAGGTCCAGCTTGATCGGCACCAGCAGCGCCTGCTCGGCCTGCAGGCCGATGTCGAACAGGGTGAGGCCCTCATCGGGGCTCATCGCCAGCACGCCGCCACGGCTCATTCGCGCCTGGTCGACGGCGCTGAGGTGGGCCGTCAGGCCGGTGCTCTGCTCCCACAGGCCCCAGGCCAGCGACACGCCCGGCAGCCCGGCCGCGCGGCGGTTGGCCATCAGGCCGTCCAGGAACGCGTTCGCGGCCGCGTAGTTGCCCTGGCCGGCGGAGCCCATCAGCGCCGCCGCCGAGGAGAACACCACGAAGGCGTCGAGTTCGCTGCCACGGGTCAGCTCGTCCAGGTGCCGGACGGCGTCGACCTTCGGCGCGAACACGCCGGCCAGTCGCTCGGGGGTCAGCGCGCCGATGACGCCGTCGTCCAGGACACCGGCGAGGTGCACGATGCCGGTCGGGCGGTGCTCGTCCAGCAGCGCCGCGACCTGCTCCCGGTCGGAGACGTCGCAAGCCGTGACGGACACCTCGGCGTCCAGCTCGGCCACGAGCTCGGCCACGCCGTCGGCTTCGGCACCGCGCCGGCTGGCCAGCACCAACTTCCGCACGCCGTGCCGGTTCACCAGGTGCCGGGCCACGACCGCGCCCAGCGAGCCGGTGCCGCCGGTGATCAGGACCGTCCCGTTTGGACGGAACACGGCCGGCGCCTCCGGCGCCTGACCGCCGGCCCGGGCCAGCCGGGGCGCGGACAACTTCCCGCCCCGCACGGCGATCTGCGGTTCGCCGCTCGCCAGCGCCGCGCCCAGCATCGGGTCGCCGTCGGTGTCGATGACGACGATCCGGTTCGGGTTCTCGGCCTGCGCCGCGCGGACCAGGCCCCACACCGCCGCACCGGACGGGTCGCTCACGGCGCCGTCGCCGGCCGGCGTCGCGCCACGGGTGACGATCACCAGCCGCGACTCCTCCGGCCCGTCGGCCAGCCACGCCTGCACCACACCCAACACGCGGGTGGTCAGCGCCAACGGCCCGTCCTCGCCACCGACCGCGTACAGCACGGCCGCCGCGGTGTTCCGGGCCACGGCCGCCACGTCGTCGGCCGTCGCCACCGTCGTCCACGACGGAGCGGGCGCGTCGGTCGTGGGCAGTTCGGTCCACTCCACCCGGAACAGCGAATCGCGGCTCTCCTCCGCCGCCGTCTCCAGCTGGTCGGCCGACACCGGCAGCGACACCAGGGAGTCCATCGTCAGGACCATCGCGCCGGTGTCGTCGGCGGCCTGGAACGACAACGCGTCCGGCCCGCAGGGCGCGATCCGCACCCGCAGCGTCGACGCGCCGACGGCGTGCAGCACCAGCTTGTTCCACGCGAACGGCAGCACCTGGCGGACGTCGTCCGGGTTGGCGAACGCGTTGGTGTGCAGGGCGGCGTCCAGCAGCGCCGGGTGGATGCCGAACTTGCCGGCGTCCTCGCGGTGGTCGTCGGGCAACGACGCCTCGGCGAACACCTCCTCGCCGCGCCGCCACACCGCCCGCAGGCCCTGGAACGCCGGCCCGTAGGCGTAACCGCGCTCGACCAGGTCGGTGTAGAAGTTCTCGATCTCGACGTGCTGCACGCCCGCCGGCGGCCACGCCGTGAAGTCGAAGTCCGCGGTCTGGGTGGACTTGGTGTCCGAGAGCAGACCGGTGGCGTGCCGCGTCCACGTGTCCGTGTCGTCGTCACGGTTCGAGTACACGGCGACCGGGCGCAGGCCGGTCTCGGCCGGCCCGCCGACCGCGACCTGGAGCCGCACGCCGCCCTGCTCGGGCAGCACCAGCGGGGCCTCGATGACCAGCTCTTCCAGGATGCCGAAGCCGAACTCGTCGCCGGCCCGGACGGCGAGGTCGACGTACACGGTGCCGGGGATGATCACCTTGCCGCCGATGGCGTGGCCGGCCAGCCAGGGGTGCGTCTTCAGCGACAGGCGGGAGGTGAAGACCAGCCCGTCGGTCTGCGGCAGCGGCACGACCGCGCCGAGCAGCGGGTGGTCGGCCCCGACCAGGCCCAGCGACGCCGCGTCGGTGGCCGAGTCGCCCATGTGCAGCCAGTAGTGCTGGTGGTCGAAGGCGTAGGTCGGCAGGTCGACGTGTGCCGACGTCGCGCCGGCCGGCAGCATCGCCGTCCAGTCCACCGGAACGCCGCGGACGAACAGCTCCGCCATGGACGCCAGCAGCCGCCGCGGGCCGCCTTCCTCGCGGCGCAGCGATCCGGTGACGACAACGCCGGCCTCGGTGGCGTCGACGAGTTCGCTGATCGGCTGCACCAGCACCGGGTGGGCGCTCAGCTCGACGAACACGCCGTGCCCCTGGGCCCGCAGCTCCGCGACCGCCGGCCCGAACCGCACCTGGTTGCGCAGGTTCCGGTACCAGTAGCCGCCGTCCACCACACCGGCGTCGTTGATCCACTCGCCGGTGACGGTGGAGTAGAACGGGATCGCCGGGGCCTGCGCGGTGATGCCGGCCAGGGCGTCGGCGATGGTGTCGCGGACGTCCTCCACGTGCCGGCTGTGCGAGGCGTAGTCCACGGCCACCCGCCGCACCCGGACACCCTGGTCGTCCAACACGTCCAGGGCCTCGTCCAGCGCCTCGGCGTCGCCGGCGATGACCACCGATGTCGGCCCGTTGACGGCCGCGACCTCGACCCTGCCGGCCCAGCGGGCCAGCCGCTCGGTCGCCTCGTCCTCGCTCAGGGCCACGGAGGCCATGCCGCCGCGGCCGGACAGCGTCGCCGCGATTGCCTGGCTGCGCAGGGCAACCACCCGAGCAGCGTCCTCAAGGGACAGTGCGCCGGAGACACAGGCGGCGGCGATCTCACCCTGGGAGTGGCCGACCACGGCGTCCGGCTGCACGCCGACCGACGCCCACACCGCCGCCAGGCCGACCATCACGGCGAAGCAAGCCGGCTGCAGAACGTCAACCCGGTCGAGCATTTCCGGCGCGACGTCGCCGCGCAGAACGTCCACCAGGGACCAGTCGACCCACCGCTCCAGCGCGGTCGCACACTCCGCGATCCGGGCCGCGAACACCGGGGACGAGTCGAGCAGCTCCCGGCCCATGCCGACCCACTGCGTGCCCTGACCCGGGAAGACCCACACGATCTTGCCCGGCGAGCCCGACCCGGTCACCAGCCCGGCGGCGTTCTCGCCGCGTGCCAAGGCACCCAGCCCGGCCAGCGCCTCCTCGGTCGAACCAGCGACGACAACGGCGCGCTCACCCAGCACGGCCCGGCCCGACGCCAGCGCGCCGGCCACGTGTGCCAGCGAAACCTCGGTGCCGTCGAGGAAAGACGACAGCCGTTCCGCCTGTGCGGCAAGGGACGCGGCGGTACCCGCCGTCACCACCAGCGGAACGACGCCTTCAGAAACTTCCGCCGGAACAGCCTCGGCTTCCGGCGCTTCCTCGATGATGACGTGCACGTTCGTGCCGCTGGCGCCGAAGGACGAGACGCCGGCCCGGCGCGCGTGGCCGTTGCGCGGCCAGTCGCGGGCCTCGGTCAGCAGCTCCACCGCGCCGGCGGTCCAGTCCACCTGCGGCGTCGGCGCGTCCACGTGCCGGGTCTTCGGCAGCAATCCGTGCTGCAGCGACAAGACCGTCTTGATCACACCGGCGACGCCGGAGGCCGCCTGGGTGTGGCCGATGACCGACTTCACCGAGCCGAGCCACAGCGGCTGCTTCGGGTCGCGGCCCTGGCCGTAGGTGGCGAGCAACGCCTGCGCCTCGATCGGGTCGCCGAGCGTGGTGCCGGTGCCGTGCCCCTCGACAGCGTCCACATCGGACGGCGACAGCCCGGCGCTGGCCAGCGCGTTGCGGATGACCCGCTGCTGCGCCGGACCGTTCGGCGCGGTCAGGCCGTTGGAAGCGCCGTCCTGGTTCACCGCGCTGCCGCGGATCACCGCCAGCACCTTGTGGCCACGCTCCTGGGCCACCGACAGGCGCTCCAGCAGCAGCACGCCGACGCCCTCGGCCCACGACGAACCATCGGCCCCTGCGGCGTAAGACTTGCAGCGGCCGTCGAACGCCAACCCACGCTGCCGGGCGAAGCCGACGAAGCCACCCGGCGTCGACATCACCGTCGAGCCACCGGCAATCGCCATCGAGCACTCGCCGCGGCGCAACGCCTGCGCAGCCAGGTGCACGGCCACCAGCGACGACGAGCACATCGTGTCGACGGTGACCGCCGGGCCCTCCAGCCCGAGGGTGTAGGCGACGCGGCCGGAGGCGACACCGCCGGCGGTGCCCAGAGCGCGCTCCAGGCTCATGAAGTCCTCGAAGCCGCTCAGATCGGGCGCGTAGTCCTGGTGCACGATGCCGGCGAACACGCCGACATCGCTGCCCCGCACCGAATGCGGGTCGATGCCGGCCCGCTCGAACGTCTCCCAGGCCACCTCCAGCAGCTGCCGCTGCTGCGGGTCCATGGCCAGCGCCTCACGCGGCGAGATGCCGAAGAAGGCGGCGTCGAACTGCCCGGCGTCGTGCAGGAACGCGCCCTCCCGCACGTACGTGGTGCCGGGGTGGTCGGGGTCCGGGTGGTAGAGGCCCTCCAGGTCCCAGCCGCGGTCGGTGGGGAAGCCGGTGTAGACGTCGGTGCCGTCGGTGATCACCCGCCACAGGTCCTCGGGACCCTTGATGCCGCCGGCGTACCGGCAGGCCATGGACACGATCGCGATGGGTTCCGCGGCCGCGGCGACGAGCGCGTTGTTCTCCTGCTGAAGCCGGGCGTTCTCCTTCAGCGAGGCACGCAGTGCCTGGACGATCTGCTCGTCTGGCGCCGACATAACTCGTCCTCCACGTTCGTTCACCATCGGTGGTCAGCTCGTCTTGCCCAGCGCGCGCTGGACAAGAGCGGCGATGTCCAGCTCGTCGATCAGCTCGTCGTCGGCCGCCGCCGGGACCGCCGCCGGGACGTCCGCCGCCGGTTCCGCGTCGGCCAGTCCCAGCAGGGTCTCCAGCACCCCCGCCTCGCGGAACCGGTCGAACGGCACCGCGGCCAACACCCGCCGCAGTTCGTCCTCCCGTCCAGCAAAGTCGTCCTCGGGCTCCCGCAACAACTCCTCACGCAGGTAGCCGACGAGTGACTCCGGCGTCGGATAGTCGAAGATCAGGGTCGCCGGCAGCTTCAGTCCGGTGGCCGACTGCAGGCTGTTGCGGAAGTTCACCGCCGCCAGCGAGTCGAAGCCGACCTCCTGGAAGGCCTGCCGCGGCTCGATGCCCTCCGCCCCGCTGTGGCCGAGGACCGTCGAGGCGTGCCCGCGGACCAGCCTGAGCAGGATGCGGTTCTGCTCGCCGTCGGCGACGCCCCGCAGGGAGTCGGCCAGCGACGCGGCCGTGTCGCTATTCTCGGCGTCGGGCTGCGACGCCGCCAGGGCCGCCTTCGCCTCGGGCAGGTCGGCGAACAGCGGGCTCGGGCGAACCGACGTGAAGGCGGGGATGAAGGCGCCCCAGTCCATGTCCACAACCGATACGAACTTCTCGTTGCCCCGCACCGCCTGCGCCATCGCCGTCACGGCCAGCGGCGGCGCCATCGGCAGCACGCCTCGGCGGCGCAACTGGTTCAGCGTCGCCTCGTCCATGCCCACGCCGACCTCGTCCAGCGCGCCCCAGGCGATCGACGTCGCCCGCAGGCCCCGCGCCCGCCGCCATTCGACCAACGCGTCGAGCACGGCGTTGGCCGCGGCCGACGGCCCCTGGCCGCCACCGCCCCACACGCCGGCGATCGAGGAGAACACCACAAACGCGTCGAGCGGCGTGTCCTCGAACAGCCCGTCCAGCCACAGGGCGGTGTCGACCTTGGCCCCGAAGACCCCGGCGAGGTCACTCAGGCTCGTGTCGTCGACGGCACTGGTCTGCGTGATGTCGGCGGTGTGCACGACGGCCGAGACCTTCGCCGCGGACACCAGCGCCGTGATCGCGTCCCGGTCAGTGTCGGCGCAGGTCTCCACCACCGTGTCGACGCCGAGGCCGGCCAGCTCGGCCCGTAGGTTCGCCACGCAGTCCTCCGGCGCGTGCGCGGTGGTCGTGACGATGAGTCGGTCCACTCCGGACAGTCCAAGCCAGACGGACGCATGCCGGCCAAAGCCCTCGGCGCCACCGGTGACCAGGATCGTTCCCCGCGGCTGCCAACGGCTGTCGGCCGAGGTCTCCGGCACGGGCTTGCGGACCAACCGCCGGCCGTAGACGCCGGACCGCCGGATCGCGAGCTGGTCCTCACCGGAGGCGCCCGTCAGCACACCGAGCAGGCTCTGCGCCGTGCGCGCGTCACTGGACGCCGGCAGGTCGACCATGCCGCCCCAACGGTCGAGGCGCTCCAACGCCACGGCGCGGCCGAGGCCCCACAACGCCGCCTGGGCCGGCGCGGTGACCGCGTCCTGGATGCCGATGTTGACCGCACCCCGGGTCACGCACCACAGCGGGGCAGTGACGTTACGGTCGCCCAAAGCCTGGACGAGCGCGAGCGTCGTCGCCGCGACCGTGGTCGGGTCCTGCGGCTGCGGGTCCAGCGCCAGCAGGGACAGCACGCCGCTCAGGTCGTGGTCGGGAACCAGGCCGGCGATGTGTTCCCGGGTGCGGTCACCGACCTCCAGCACTGCCAGGTCGAGTCCCTGCCCGGTCAGCTCGGCCAGCAGGGCGTCGTCCTGGTGCCCCGCCGGCACGACGACGAGCCAGCGCCCGCCGGGCACGCCGGCGGCTTCCCGGTCGAGCGGCTGCCAGGTGACGTTGTAGCGCAGCTTCTCCGCGGACGAGCTCTCGCGGCGCTTCTTCCGCCAGTCCGCCAGCACCGGGGCAACCGTGGTCAGCGCAGTGCGCTGGTCGGCCCCCAACTCCAGCAGTGACGCCAAGGAGTCCAGGTCGGAGTGCTCGACCGCGGACCAGAAGTCGGAGTCCGCGCCCTCGGCCGCAACCGTCTCGTCGGTGGTCTCGGCCTCGTGCAGCCAGTAGTGCCGGTGCTCGAAGGCGTAGGTCGGCAGATCGACGCGCCCGGCCGCCGGCACCATCGACGTCCAGTCGACGGCGATGCCCCGCACGAACAGCTCGGCCATCGACGCCAGCAGCCGCGGCAGGCCGCCGTCGTCGCGGCGCAGCGAGCCGGCCACCAGGCCGTCGGTGATCTCGGTGATCGGCTGCACCAGCACCGGGTGGGCACTGAGCTCCACGAACACCCCGTGCCCCTGCTCGACCAGGCTCGCCACCGCCGGCCCGAAGCCGACCTGGTTGCGCAGGTTCCGGTACCAGTAGGCGCCGTCGACGATCCCCGCGTCGCGGATCCACTCCCCGATCACCGTCGAGTAGAACGGGATCGCCGGCGCCTGGGCTTCGGTCCCGGCCAGGGTTTCCGCCAGCGCGGCCTGGATGTCCTCGACGTGACGGCTGTGGGAGGCGTAGTCCACCGCCACCCGCCGCACGCGAACTCCCTGGCTCTCCAGGGTCTTCAGGGCCTCGTCCAACGCCTCGGCGTCACCGGCTACCACGACCGAGGACGGGCTGTTCACCGCCGCCACCTCGACCCGGTCCGCCCACGGGAGCAACCGGCTCGAAGCGTCTTCTTCAGCCAGCGCCACCGAAGCCATGCCGCCGCGACCGGACAACTTCGCGGCAATGGCCTGGCTGCGCAGGGCAACCACCCTTGCCGCGTCAGCCAGCGACAACGCCCCGGCCACGCAGGCGGCGGCGATCTCGCCCTGCGAGTGACCAACCACGGCGTCGGGCTTGACGCCGACCGAGGACCACACCGCCGCCAGGCCGACCATCATCGCGAAGCTGGCCGGCTGCAGGACATCGACGCGCTCCAGCATCTCCGGGGCGGTGTCGCCGCGCAGAACGTCCACAAGGGACCAGTCGATGTGCGGTTCCAACGCGGCCGCGCACTCGGCGATCCGCGCCGCAAACACCGGCGACGCGTCGAGCAGCTCACGGCCCATGCCCACCCACTGCGAGCCCTGGCCCGGGAACACCCACACGACCTTGCCCGGCACATCCACACTGCCGGTCACCAGCGCCGGCGCATTCTCGCCACGGGCCAACGCGTTCAGCCCGGCCAGCGCCTCGTCCGTCGAGCCCGCCACGACCACGGCCCGCTGGGCGAGCATCGCCCGGCCGGAGAGCAGCGCGCCGGCCACCGAGGCCGGCGACAAGCCGGAACCCTTGAGGAAAGACACCAGCCGGCCGGCCTGCCCCGCCAGTGCGGCGGAAGTTCCCGCCGACACCACCAACGGAATGACGCCGTCCACAGCGGTCTCGGCGGCGGCCGGCTCCTCGGGAGCCTCCTCCAGGATCACGTGCGCGTTGGTGCCGCTGGCGCCGAAGGAGGACACGGCGGCCCGACGCGGACGGCCGTTGCGCGGCCACTCCCGGGCCTCGGTGAGCACCCGCACCGCGCCCGCCGACCAGTCGACCTGGGTCGTCGGCGTCTCGACGTGCAGGGTCGCCGGCAGCACCTCGTGCCGCAGCGCCTGAATCATCTTGATCACACCGGCGACACCGGCGGCCGCCTGCGTGTGACCGATGTTGGACTTCAACGACCCCAGCCACAACGGGTGCTCGGGATCCCGCTGCCCATACGTGGCCAGCAGAGCCTGCGCCTCGATCGGGTCGCCGAGTGACGTCCCGGTGCCATGGCCCTCCACAACGTCCACATCGGACGCTTTGAGGCCGGCGGCGGCCAACGCCTGGCGGATCACCCGCTGCTGCGACGGGCCGTTGGGCGCGGTCAGGCCGTTCGAGGCACCGTCCTGGTTGACTGCGGAACCGCGCAGCACGGCCAGGATCGGATGCCCGAGCTCCTGCGCCACCGACAGGCGCTCCATGAGCACAACGCCGACGCCCTCGGACCAGCCGGTGCCGTCCGCACCCTCCGCATAAGCCTTGCAGCGGCCGTCGGCCGACAGGCCGCGCTGCCGGGAGAACTCCAGGAAGGCGTCGGGGCTGGCCATCACGGTCGCGCCGCCGGCCAACGCCATTGAGCACTCGCCGCGCTGCAACGCCTGTGCGGCAAGGTGCATCGCCACCAGCGACGACGAACACGCCGTGTCGACGGTGACCGCCGGGCCCTCCAGACCGAACACATAGGACACACGACCGGACGCCACGCTCGACGCGGTGCCGGTCATCAGGTAGCCCTGCACGTCGTCGGGCACCTTGTTCAGCCGGGTCACGTAGTCGTGGTGGACGATGCCGGTGAAGACGCCGATGTCGCTGCCCTTGACCGACAACGGGTTGATGCCGGCCCGCTCCAGCGCCTCCCACGACGTCTCCAGCAGCAGCCGCTGCTGCGGGTCCATCGCCAGCGCCTCGCGCGGCGAGATCCCGAACAGGCCGGCGTCGAACTGCGCGGCGTCGTACAGGAATCCGCCCGAGCGGGTGTAGCTGGTGTTCGGGTTGGCCGGGTCCGGGTGGTACAGGCCGTCGAGGTCCCAGCCGCGGTCGACCGGGAAGCCGGCGATCGCGTCCCGGCCCTCCACCACCAGGTTCCACAGCTCCTCGGGCGTGTCCGCGCCGCCGGGCAGCCGGGTGCTCATCGCGATGATCGCGATCGGCTCGTCGGTCGTCACCGGGGCAGTCGTCGCGGCGACTTCCCGGCGCTCACCGAGGAGTTCGGCCCGCAGGTGGGCGGCGAGCACGGCCGGCGTCGGGTAGTCGAACACCAGCGTGGTCGGCAGGCTCACGCCGGTGAAGTCCTGCAAGCGGTTGCGGAGCTTGACCGCGCTCAGCGAGTCGAAGCCGAGGCTCTTGAACGACTGCTCCTCGTCGAACGCGTCCGCCTCGCGATGCCCGAGCACGATCGCCGTGCTCGCCCGGACCAGGTCCATCACGACCCGCAGCTGCTCGACCTCCGCCAGCCCGACCAACCGGTCCGCGAACGCGTCACCGGCCGGATCGTCCTGCTCGATCACGGGGCGAACCGTCGATACGGCAACGGGTTCGGTCTCCACCCAGTAGCGCTGGTGCTGGAACGCATAGGTCGGCAGCTCGACGGCGTTGCGCCGGCCCAGCAGCGCCGTCCAGTCGACGTCCACGCCCCGCACGTGCAGCCCGGCGACCGCGGCGACGACGTCGGCGCTTTCCTTGCCGTCCTTGCGAAGCACGGCGAGGCAGCTCTGCTCCGGCCCGCCGAGCACGCCGAGCGCCATCGCCGCCAGCGCCCCGCCCGGGCCGATCTCCAGGAACGTCGTCGCGCCGAGCTCGCCCAGCGTGGTGACGGCGTCGGCGAACCGGACGGCGTTGCGGGCCTGGTCGACCCAGTAGTCCACGGTGTCAAGGCCACCCGGAGCGCCGGTCAGCGTCGACACGATGGGCAGCGCCCCCGGCCGGAACTCCAGATCCGCCAGCACGGAACGGAATTCGTCCAGCATCGGGGCCATCAGCGGCGAGTGGAAGGCGTGACTGACCGGCAGTCGCCGCGTCTTGCGGCCTGGCAGCTCAGCGACGACCGCAAGCACCGCCGCCTCATCGCCGGACAGCACAACGGAATCGGGGCCGTTCACCGCCGCGATGCAGACCACGCCGTCGACCGGCGCGAGCAGCGGCTCGACCTCGGCCTCGGTCGCCTGCACAGCGACCATCGCGCCGCCGGCGGGCAGGTTCTGCATCAGCTTCCCGCGCGTGGCCACCAACTTGGCCGCCTGCTCCAGATCGAGCATCCCGGCGACGTGCGCAGCGGTGATCTCGCCGATCGAGTGGCCGGCCAGCAGGTCCGGGCGCACGCCCCACGACTCGATCAGCCGGAACAGTGCCGTCTCCAGGGCGAACAGCGCGCCCTGTGTGTACATCGTCTGGTCGAGCAGCTCGCCGTCGAACACCACGTCCCGCAGCGGCCGCCCACCCAGGTGCTTGTCCACGGCCGAGCAAGCGGTGGCGAAGGCGTCACGGAAGACGGGGAAGGTCTCGGCCAGTTCCCGGCCCATGCCGGCCCACTGGCTGCCCTGGCCGGTGAACAGGATCGCCACCTTGCCCGTGACCGGCGCGCCGGTCACGACCGCCGGGCTCTCCTTGCCGCCCTCGATCGCGCTCAGGTCCGCGCAGAGCTCGTCCCGGTCGGTGGCCAGGACAACCGCGCGGTGGTCGAGGTGGGCACGGGTGGTGACGAGGGCGTGGGCGGCGTCGGCCACGCCCACGCCCTCGCTGTCCGCGAAGAACCGGGCCAGCCGGCCGGCCTGGCCGCGCAGCCCGGCGGCGGTCCGCGCCGACAGGACCACCGGCACCGGGAAGCCGCTCGGCTCCGGTTCGGAGGTGGTCGTCACAGTGCCTTCTCCGCCCGTACCGGGCGGGGCGAGGTCGCTCCGATCCGCCCTCTTCGCCTTGTCCGGAAAAACCGCTGAAAAGACGCGATTTTCCCGGCCCGCGGCTCCAGAGGACGGCGCGACCTCGCGGAGTTCTGGCGATTCGTCCAGCGGTGGCTCTTCGATGATCACGTGCGCGTTGGTGCCGCCGATGCCGAACGACGACACGCCGGCCCGGCGCGGACGGCCGGTCGCCGGCCAGTCCCGGGCTTCGGTCAGCAGTTCGACGCTTCCCGCCGACCAGTCCACATTGGACGACGGCTGGTCCACGTGCAGTGTCCGCGGCAGAACGCCGTGCCGCATCGCCATGACCATCTTGATCACGCCGGCCACACCGGCGGCCGCCTGCGTGTGGCCGATGTTCGACTTCACCGACCCCAGCCACAGCGGCTCGGCCCGGTCCTGGCCGTAGGTCGCGATGAGCGCCTCGGCCTCGATCGGGTCGCCGAGCGTCGTGCCGGTGCCGTGCGCCTCGACGGCATCGACGTCCGAAGTGGACAGTCCGGCGTTGGCCAGCGCCCTGCGGATGACCCGCTGCTGCGACGGACCGTTCGGCGCGGTCAGGCCGTTCGACGCGCCGTCCTGGTTGACCGCGCTGCCGCGCACCACGGCCAGCACCTGGTGGCCGTTCCGGCGAGCGTCGGACAGCCGTTCCACCAGCAGCAGGCCGACGCCCTCGGACCAGCCGGTGCCGTCCGCGCCGTCGGCAAACGCCTTGCACCGGCCGTCGGGCGCGAGGCCGCGCTGCCGGGAGAACTCGACGAAGGTCTCGACGGTGCCCATCACCATCACGCCACCGGCCAGGGCCATCGAGCACTCGCCGCGGTTCAGCGCCTGCGCGGCCATGTGCAGCGCCACCAGTGACGACGAGCAAGCCGTGTCGACCGTGATGGCCGGCCCCTCGAAGCCGAAGTGGTAGGCCACGCGGCCGGAGATCACGCTGCCGGAGCTGCCGGTGAGGCGGAAACCCTCAACACCGGCCGCCCGCTGCATGAGCATGCTGTAGTCGTGGCTGTTGACGCCGACGAACACTCCGACGTCCTGACCGGCCAGCGAAGTCGGGTCGATAGCGGCCCGCTCGAAGGCCTCCCACGAGGTCTCCAGCAGCAGGCGCTGCTGCGGGTCCATCGCCAACGCCTCGTTCGGCGAGATGCCGAAGAAGGCGGCGTCGAATCCGGCGGCGTCGTCGAGGAACGCGCCGTGGCGGACGTAGGTCGTGCCCTCGTGGTCGGGATCGGGGTGGTACAGACCGTCGGTGTCCCAGCCGCGGTCGGCCGGGAACTCCGTGACGGCGTCGGTCCCGTCGGCCACCACTCGCCACAGGTCCTCGGGACTGTGCACGCCGGCCGGGAACCGGCAGGCCATCGCCACGATCGCGATCGGCTCGTCGGTGGCGACGGACGCCTGCACCGAGTGCTGCGAGGCACCGCCGAGGAGCTTGGTACGGAGGTGCTCGGCCAGCGCGAGCGGCTTCGGGTAGTCGAAGATCATCGCCGGCGACAGGGTGAGCCCGGTCGCGGCGGCCAGCCGGTTGCGCAGCTCCACCGCCGTCAGCGAGTCGAAGCCGGCGTCCTTGAACGTGCGGCCGGGGTGCACGGCGTCGGCGGAGGCGTGCCCAAGGACCTCGGCGGCGTGCTTGCGGACCAGGTCCAGCACCGCCTCGGCCTGCTCGGCGTCGGCCAGGCCGGCCAGGCGGTCCGCCAGCGACAGCGAGCCCGCAGCCTTCGCCGTCCGTCGCGGGGACGGGGCCAGGCCACGCAACAGCGGCTGCAGCGACTCGCCGGCCGCCGCCGCGCGGCGCAGCGCCGGCACGTCGAACTTCGCCGCCACGAACGTGTCGGTGGCGGTCAGGGTGGCGTCCAGCAGGGCCATGCCCTCGTCAGCGGACAGACCGCTCATGCCGGTTCGCTTGTTGCGGTGCAGGTCCGCGGTGCCCAGGTGCTGGGTCATGCCGCTGACCGTCGACCAGTAGCCCCAGGCGATCGAGGCCGCCGGCAAGCCTTCGCGGTGCCGTTGGCGGGCGATGGCATCGAGGCAGGCGTTGGCCGCCGCGTAGTTGGCCTGCCCGGGGTTGCCCAGCACGCCAGCTGCCGAGGAAAACAGCACGAACGCGGCGAGGTCGAGGTCGCGGGTGAGTTCGTGCAGGTGGAGCGCGGCGTCGACCTTGGGCCGCAGCACGGTGTCGACGCGGGCGGGGCTCAGTTCCGTGAGCACGCCGTCGTCCAGGACACCGGCGGTGTGCAGGACGGCGGTGAGCGGATGCTCGGCCGGGATGTTCGCCAGGACGGCCTCGACCTGCGGCCGGTCGGCGGTGTCGCAGGCGGCGATGGTGACCGTCGCGCCGAGGGCGGTCAACTCGTCGTACAGCTCCGGGGCGTGGCCCCGGCGGCTGGCCAACACCAGGTGCCGGATGCCGTGCTTGGTGACGAGGTGCCGGGCGGCGATGGCGCCGAGAGTGCCGGTGCCGCCGGTGATGAGCACGGTGCCGTTCGGATCGAGCGGCCGCTGCGTCTGGTCGGGGGTGACGCGGGCCAGGCGCGGCACCGTTGCGACGCCGTTGCGCACCCGCAGCTGCGGTTCGCCGCTGGTCAGAACGGCCGCTAGCGCTGCGTTGTCGTCGAGGTCGGCGAGCACGATCCGGCCCGGGTGCTCCGACTGGGCCGACCGCACCAGGCCCCACACCGCCGCCGCTCCGAGCTCGTCGGCGTCCCCGGTGACGACGGCCAGCCGGGTGTCGGCCAGAGCCGGCTCGGCCAGCCAGGCCCGCAGCACCGCCAGCGCGGCGTTGACCGACTCCCTCGGGCTGCCGGGAATGGCTTCGTACAGCAGAAAGTACGGAGTTCCCGCCGCGGCAACGTCCTCCGCGGTCGTGATCGGCACGATGTCGAGCAGACCGTCCACTGTGGAGAGCGGGAGTTCCGTCCACTCGATGCGGAACAGGGAGTCGTGCGGCAACGTGCTCGCGCCTTCGTAGGGCGCTGCCACGATCCCGCCGATGGTCATGACCGGCTGCCCGGCGCCGTCGGTCAGCGCGAGGCCGTCGCCCCGCTCCGACACGTGCACCGCAGCCGCGCCCGAGGCCAGCAGGGTCACGCCGGTCCACACCGACGGCAGCGTGCCGGCGGGGAGGATCATGCGGACGGCGGCGTCGAGCAGCGCGGGGTGCAGGCCGTAGCGGTCGGCGTCGCGGAGGCCGTTCAGGCTGATCTCGGTGCCAGCACCGGTTTCCAGCGTCGCCGTGGTGGTCGTTGGAGCCAGCGTGCCGTGCGCGTGACGGGTCCACGGCGCATCGAGCGGGGCGTCCGCCGCGCGAGAGTAGATCTGCACGGTCCGCCGCCGCGTCTGGTCGGGCTCGCCCACGACGGCCTGGATGTCCCGGCCGCCGCGCAGCGGCAGCACCACCGGCGCGTCGACGGTCAGTTCGTCGAGCACGGGAGCGTCGGCCAGGTCGCCGAGCCGGATGGCCAGTTCGACCAGGGTCGCGTTCGGCACCAGGACGCCGTCGCCGACGACGTGCTCCGCCAGCCACGAGTGCGACCGCTGCGACCACCGCGAGGTGGCCGTGAAGCCGGCCGAGTCGGGCTGGCTGACGACCGCGCCCAGCAGCGGGTGATCGGCCGTCGCCTGCCCCAGCGACGCCGCATCGGTCGACTGCGTGGGGTTGAGCCAGTAGTGCTGGCGGTCGAAGGCGTAGGTCGGCAGGTCCACCCAGCCGGCCACCGGCGGCAGCAGCGCCGCCCAGTCGACGGCGATGCCCCGTACGAACAGCTCGGCCATCGAGGTCAGCAGCCGGCGCAGGCCGCCCTCCTCGCGCCGCAGCGAACCGCTGGCCACCACGCCCGGGATCTCGGTGATCGGCTGCACCAGCACGGGGTGGGCGCTGATCTCCACGAACATGCGGTGCCCGAGTTCGACCAGGTCCGTGACCGCCGGCCCGAAGCCGACCCGGTTGCGCAGGTTCCGGTACCAGTAGCCGCTGTCGACGACCTCGTTCCACTCGCGGGTCACCGTCGAGTAGAACGGGATGGCCGGCGTACGGGCCTCGATCCCGGCCAGGGTCTCGGCCAGTGTCTCCTCGATGTCCTCGACGTGCCGGGTGTGCGAGGCGTAGTCCACCGCGACTCGCCGCACCCTGATCTCGCTGGCCTCCAACGACTTCAGCGCCTCGTCCAACGCCTCGGCGTCCCCGGCGATCACCACCGAGGACGGCCCGTTGACCGCGGCGACCTCGACCCGGCCGGCCCACGGCTGCAACCGGGCCAGAGCGTCTTCTTCGTTCAGCGCGACGGAAGCCATGCCGCCGCGACCAGACAGCTTGGCGGCGATGGCCTGGCTGCGCAGGGCAACCACCTTCGCCGCATCCTCAAGGGACAGCGCCCCGGACACGCACGCGGCGGCGATCTCCCCCTGGGAGTGACCGATCACGGCGTCGGGCTTCACACCGACCGACGACCACACCGCCGCCAGACCGACCATCACGGCGAAACAGGCGGGCTGCAGCACGTCGACCCGCTCCATCAGTTCGGGCTCGGCGTCGCCACGGAGCACGTCGACCAGCGACCAGTCGGTGTACGGCTCCAACGCGGCGGCGCACTCGGCCACCCGCTCGGCGAAGACCGGCGAGGAATCCAGGAGTTCCCGGCCCATGCCGGCCCACTGCGTGCCCTGGCCCGGGAACACCCAGACCAGCTTGCCCGGCACGTCCGCGCTGCCGGTCAGCGAGTGCTCACCGTGGGCCAGCGCGGTCAAGCCGGCCAGCCCCTCCTCGCGGGAACCCGCTACCACAACGGCCCGCTCGCTTAGCACCGCCCGCTTCGACACCAACGCCCCGGCCACGGCCGAAAGCTCGTTGTTCTCAACAACGGTGGCTAGCCGGCTGGCCTGCGCCGCCAGCGACTCGGTGCTCCGCGCCGACACCACCAGCGGGAAGACGCCGTCCACAGCGGCCTCGGCGGCGGCCGGCTCCTCGGGAGCCTCCTCCAGGATCACGTGCGCATTCGTCCCACTGACGCCGAACGACGACACGCCCGCACGACGCGGGCGCCCGTTCCGGGGCCACTCGCGGGCCTCGGTCAACAACTCCACGGCCCCGGCGGACCAGTCCACCTCGGGCGTGGGCGCATCCACGTGCAAGGTCGCCGGCGCAACCCCGTGCCGCAGCGCCTGAACCATCTTGATCACACCGGCGACCCCGGCGGCCGCCTGCGTGTGACCGATGTTGGACTTCAACGACCCCAACCACAGCGGCCGCTCGGCGTCCCGCTGTCCATAGGTGGCAACGAGAGCCTGCGCCTCGATCGGGTCGCCCAGCGACGTACCGGTGCCGTGCGCCTCGACAACGTCCACATCGGACGCCGCGAGTCCGGCGGCGGCGAGCGCCCGGCGGATGACCCGCTGCTGGGACAAGCCATTCGGGGCGGTCAGACCGTTGGAGGCACCATCCTGGTTAACGGCGGAACCCCGCAGCACCGCCAGCACCCGGTGCCCACGCTCACGGGCCACCGACAGCCGTTCCAGCACAACGACGCCCGCGCCCTCGGCCCAGCCGGTCCCGTCGGCCGCAGCGGCGAACGCCTTGCACCGGCCGTCGGGGGCCAGGGCCCGCTGCCGGGAGAACTCCACGAAGGTTCCCGGCGTGGCCATCACGGTGGCGCCACCGGCCAGCGCCATCGAGCACTCGCCCTGCCGCAACGCCTGCGCGGCAAGGTGCATCGCCACCAGCGACGACGAACACGCCGTGTCGACGGTGACCGCCGGGCCCTCGAAGCCGTACACATAGGACAGTCGTCCCGACGCCACACTCGACGCCGACCCGGTGGTGGCAAAGCCCTCCAGCTCCGGCAGGTCAACGCCGACGCCGTAGCCGTGACCGAAGACACCGACGAACACGCCGACATCGCTGCCCTTCAACGACGTCGCATCGACACCGGCGGCCTCGAACGCCTCCCACGACGTCTCCAGCAGCAACCGCTGCTGCGGGTCCATCGCCAGCGCCTCACGTGGCGAGATCCCGAAGAAGCCGGCGTCGAACATGCCGGCTTCGCTGAGGAAGCCGCCCTTGTTCGTGTACGAAGTGCCGGGGCGCTCGGTGTCGGGGTCGAACAGCCGGTCCAGGTCCCACCCTCGGTCGTCGGGGAAGTCGGAGACGGCGTCGACTCCGTCGGCCACCAACCGCCACAGATCGTCCGGCCCGGCCACGCCACCGGGCAGGCGGCAGGCCATGCCCACGATGGCGATCGGCTCGTCCGGGTCGGCGGCGGTGATCGTCTCGACCACCGGCCGCGCGTCGCCGAGGAGCTCCGCCCGCAGGAAACCGGCCAGCGCCATCGGGGTCGGGTGGTCGAAGACGACAGCGGCGGGCAGCCGCAGCCCGGTGGCCGCGGTCAGCCGGTTGCGCAGCTCGACAATGGCCGCCGAGCTGAAGCCCAGGTCGCGGAAGGCACGGTCGGCCGGAACCGGCTGCCCCAGCACTTCGGCGGCCAGTTCCCGAACCAGGTCCTCCAGCAGGAAACCGTCCACACCAGACAGGCGCTGGCGCAGGGCCTCCGCCACGACCGCGTCCGGCTCGCTCACCGGCGCGTTGTCGTACTCGGTCGCCGCGTACACCAGCCGGCTCGGCTGCTCCGCCAGCAGGCGACGCTGGATCTTGCCCGAAGCCGTCCGGGGAATGCTCTCCACCTCACGAACCTGCTCGGGCACCTTGTACGCCGACAACTGCTCCCGGCAGGCGGCCAGCAGTGCCTGAGCGTCAAAGCCGTCGGGACCGGGAATCACATAGGCGACGGGAACTTCGCCGAGGGTGTCGTGCGGCAGCCCGGCCACCGCCACGTCCACCACACCCGGGACGGCGCGAACGACCGCCTCCACCTCGGCCGGGTGGATGTTCTCCCCACCGCGGATCACCAGCTCCTTGATCCGGCCGCAGATGCTGAAGTAGCCGTTCTCGTCGCGGCGGGCCAGGTCGCCGGTCCGGAACCAGCCGTCCCGCATCGCGGCGGCGGTCGCCTCCGGGCTGTTGTGGTAGCCGACCATGACGTTCGGCCCCTTGACCCACACCTCGCCCTCCTCGCCGACCGGCATGTCCAGCCCGGTGGAGGGGTTGACGATGCGAACGCCGACGCCCGGCACCGGCAGGCCGCAGGAGCCGTCGACGCGAAGGCCGTCCGGCGGGTTCATGGTGATGGCGCCGCAGGTTTCGGTGCTGCCGTAGGCGTCGATCAGCGGGACGCCGAAGGTCTCCTCGAACTCCCGGCGCAGCCCGGCCCCGAGGACCGCGCCGCCGGCCAGGCCGATACGCAGGCTGGGCGCGGAGAATCCGTCCCGGCGGGCGGCCGTCACGAGGTGGTGGTACGTCGTCGGCACGCCGGCGAGGAAGGTCGGCTCCTCCTCGCGGAGCGCTCGGATCACGTCCTGCACCGCGCCGCCGTCCAGGATCCGCGCGGTCGCGCCGACCACCGTGACCGACAGAACGCAGGCGATGTGGGAAAGGCTGTGGAACAACGGGAGTGGCCAGAGCACCCGGTCCTGCTCGCTCAGCCCGGGGATCGGCACGTAGCAGGAAGCCACCGACGTCAGGCAGTTGCGCTGCGTCGACAGCACGCCCTTGGGCCGGCCGGTCGTGCCCGACGTGTAGAACATCCACGCCACGTCGTCGAGATCCAGGTCGTCCCGGGCCGCCTCGGTCGGCTCGGTGGTGGCGAGTTCGTCGTACGAGAGCGTTCCCGTCGGGGCGTCACCCGTCACCAGCACCGTGACGTTCGAAACCCGGAACCGCTCGGCCTGCGCAGCGTCGGTGATGACCACCGTGGCGCCGCTGTCGGACAGCAGGTACTCCAGCTCGGCCAGCGAGGAGGCCGGGTTGAGCGGCACCCCGATGCCGGCGGCGCGCACGACGGCCAGGTAGCACTCCACAGTGGACACCGTGTTGCGCAGGCAGATGGCCACCCGGTCGCCGCGGCGCACGCCCAGGCCGGCCAGGTGCCCGGCCAGCCTGCGCGTGCGCGCGTCGAGTTCGGCGTAGGTGACCGCCCGCCGGTCGTCCTCGAAAGCCACCTTGCCGGGGAAGCGGGACGCGTTCACCTGGAGTGCGACGGGCAGTGGCTTGATGAGGTCGGTGCGCACGGTGCGGCAGTTCCTTTCGGGACTCTAGCTGGAGAACACGCTCACCAGGCGACCGGAAGGTTCTGCACCGCGAAGACGGAGCCCTTCAGCCGCAACGGAACCTCGTCGGCCGAGACGGCCAGCCGGAGGTCGGGGAACGCCCGCAGCAGTGCCGACAGGCCGACCCGCAGCTCGACGCGGGCCAGGTTCTGGCCGAGGCACTGGTGCACGCCGAAGCCGAACGCCACGTGACCGGAGGTCTCGCGCTCGATGTCCAGCTCGGCCGGGCAGGCGAACTTGGCCGGGTCGCGGTTGGCCGCCGGCAGCGACACCGTGACCGTGTCCCCCTTCTTGATCACCTCGCCGTTGAGCTTGGTGTCCTCCAGCGCGGTGCGGTACGTGTGGTACTGGTTCACCGTCAGGTAGCGCAGGAGTTCCTCGATCGCGCCGTCGAGCTTGTCCGGGTCGGCCCGCAGCGCCGCGAGCTGGTCCTGGTGGTGCAGCAGCGCGAACACGCCGACGGCCAGCGCGCTCTCCGTCGTCTCGTAGCCGGCGAACAGCAGCAGCGCGATGATGTTGCGCCGCTCTTCGTCGGTCAGGTCCTCGTCCGCGACCAGGGCGCTGATCAGGTCGTCCTCGGGCTGCTTGCGGCGGCGCTCGACGACCTCGTCGAAGAACGCCTGCGCCACCTGGTAGGCGGCGGCCGCCTCGGCCGGGTCGGCCTCCGCGTCGTGCAGCAGCGTCACCGCGTGCAGGTACCGGTCGCGCTCCTCGTACGGCAGGCCGACCATCTGCGACAGCACCCGCAGCACCAGCGGCTTCGCGAACGTCTTGACCAGGTCGGCGGGGGCGCCGTGCTCACGCATGACCTCGATCTGCTCCGCCGCCACCGCCTCCACGTGCGGGGCCAGCCGGGCCGTGCGGCGGACGGTGAACTCGCCGGTGAGCAGGCTGCGGTACCGGGTGTGCTCCGGCGGGTCCATGTGGATGAACATGCCGGGGATCAGCGGGTGGGTCGGGATGACCTGGCCCTGGTGGGTCACCGGGAAGTGCCCGACCTCGCAGCTGTGGCTGAACTTCGGGTCGCTCAGCACCTCCCGCACCAGCTCGTAGCTGGACACGATCCAGCCGATGTGGCCGTCCGGGTAGACCATCTTGGCGAGGGGACGTTCTGCGCGCAGCGAGTCGAACACCGCGGGCGGATCGAACTTGTCGATCCGGGCCCACGGCTCCTCGAAGGAAATGGCGTCGGTCATGGAGTCCTTCTCGCTCTAGAGAATCTACGGAAAAAGTGCCGTCACTCGGCGATCTTCGTGCGGTGCGCCCAGCGGAAGACCGCCACCTCGCACCCGTCCACCGTCTGCCGCTCGCCGTCGTGGACGAAGTGCTCGTACCCGGCACCGTGGCGAATCTTGAGTGTCTGCCCCAATTCCGCCTCCGGCACACTGCGGTCGGCCGCCGCCAGGTCGACCGGGCCGCCGCTCAACGCGATCTTCACCGAGGTGGCACTCATCATGATCTCCCTTGCTTCGCCGGGTCATACCGCCCGGAAAAGGGCGCGCGCTGACCGCCCCGACATTCAGTGGCTCTGTATGCGGGAAATACGACCGATCCTGTTGTTGTTTTCGGTTATGTCACTTGAGATCGACAGGCTGTCCGGTCTGCGCCGACTCGTAGGCGGCCTGGATGACGCGCTGGGTGCGCAGCGCGGCCTGGCCGTCCGGTCCGCTGCCCGCACGGGTCTCGACCGTGCCGAGGAAATCCGTCAGCATGGCCGAAATCTGGTCGCCGCCGCCGAGTTCCCGCCGATGGCCGGCGGTGTCGACGCCGCCGAGCATGCGCGGCGAGGCGGTGTACTCCACGGTCGCCTTGTCGCCGACGAAGCTCACGACCGGGCCGGCCGTCGGCTCCTGGCTCCAGCTGCAGTCGAACGAGGCGACGACGCCGTTGGCGTACGTCACCGTGACGACCGCGGCGCTCTCGACGTCCGACCGTCCACTGAGGATGCTGTTGGTCTGCGCGTAGACCTGCCGCGCGGGCTCGCCGCCGAGCACCGTGTCCACCACGTCGAGCAGGACCGGTGCGTTGGCCGCCAGCGCCCCGCCGTCCGTCGGCCTGGTGTTGTACGAGCCGTGGATCGTGGTCAGCGTGCCGACGATGCCGTCGGCGATTCCCTTGCGCACCGTGTCGAACGCGCCGCCGTAGCAGGCCGGGGACGCCAGCGTCAGCCGGACGCCGCCCATGTCGCAGTTGTCGACCATCTCCTTGACGGCCGCTTCCTTGAGCGCCAGCGGCTGTTCGCACAGCACGAACGCCTCGGCCTCGGCCAGCCGCTCGACGATCTCGGGGCGGCGCTCCACCTCGGTGGTCACCACCACCGCGATCGGCAGCCACTCCAGCACGTCGTCCCACTCGTCCACATAGGACACGCCGAGCTCGGCGGCGACGGCCCGGGCCTTCTCCTGGTTCTCCGGCGAACCCTCGGGGTCCGCGATGAGCAGCTCCACGTCCGGCCGGGCGTGCAGCAGCCGGGCGTAGGTCTCGGCGCGCTCGTGCGCGAAGGACAGGACGGCGACCCTCATGCGTTTCCCTTCACCGGCAGTTCGACGGCACGCCCCGTCCACGCGGACTCCGCGGCGGCCTGGGTGATCCGGACCGCGGCCAGCGCGTCCCTGGCCCCGACGCGCGGCTCGGGGCCACCGGCGAAGGCCTGCGCGAACTCACGCATCTCGTTGACGAACACCGACTCCCCGGCGTAGCCGAAGTTCTCGGCCTCGCCGGCGGTCACCCGAACCTCCTGGGGCCACTCGGAGTCGTAGCTGACGGTCCCGGCGCTGCCGGAGACGTGGTACGCCACGCGGACGGGCGGTTTCGGCGTCGACGTCCAGCGGCTCACCACGTGGCTGATCGCGCCGCCGGCGTGGGTGAGCACCGCCGTTCCGGTCGCCGCCGCGCCCTCCGGGGCCGGGGTGGCGAGTTCGCCCTGGTAGCTGGCGTGCACCCGGACGACCTCGCCGAAGATCCAGTACGCCAGGTCCACACCGTGCAGCATCTGGTCGGTCAGGATGCCGCCCGACTGCGCCGTCGCGTGGCCCGTCCAGGGGCGCGGGTGGTAGGCCGAGAAGTGGAAGCGGGCCACCGCCGCATCGCCGATGCCGCCCGATGCCACCAGTTCGTGCAGCCGGGCGAACGGCGCCGCGAACCGCACGTCGTGGGCCGCGTACAGCCGGACTCCCGCCCGCTCCGCCGCGTCGACGATCGCCTCCGCCTCGGCCGTGCTGGCCGACAGCGGCTTCTCCACCACGATGCCCACGCCCTTGGCGATCGCCGCCATCGCGATCTCGTGGTGGGTTCCCGTCGGCGTGCAGATGTCCACCGCGTCCGCGCCGTCCAGCGCCGCCGCCAGCGAGTCGACAGCCGTGGCACCGAACTCCCGCGCGAGGTCCGCCGCGCGGCCGTCGTCCGAGTACACCCGGACCGCCACGCCGGCGCCGATCCACGCGTCCAGGTGGAACCGCGCGATCAGCCCCGCGCCGATCAGTGCCACCTCAAGCTGTCGCATCCCCCGCCCCTTCGGTCCGGAACCCACAGCTGTGCCGTTTCCTAGCCTGAGGTTCGCTTACGCCGCTGGTGAGAGGCCATTACCAACGTGGGTAGTCTCACGGACACGGACCGTTTTCCCCGGTCAGGGCACTTCACCGACCGTGGGCTGAGGGAGTGGGCACGGCGCGATCCGGCGCGCACCCGCCGACGTGTCTCCGCACGCCCGTCGACGCGTTTCGGCGCGCGCGGCTACGCCGGCCGCCGCGCCGCGGGGCCGGTCTGTCTACTGAGGACGGACCGGGACCGCCGCGTTCGCGGGCCCCGGCCGGTGACCGTCAGAACTCGTCGGAGCGGGTGAGCTCCTGCTCCAGGGTGTCCGCGCGGGCGACGAGAAGTTCGAGGGGACGGGCGAACTCGTCGAGGACGCTGAGGTCCTCCAGCGGCGCCGCGTACTTGAGCAGGGCGACGCCGTCCACGACGGCCGCACCGCCGACGGTGGACTCGCCGGCGAGCTCCAGCAGCCGGCGCAGGTCGATGGCGTCCGCGCGGCCGACCGGCGACGAGATCTCCAGCCACTCGGCGCCGTCGAGGTCGGCGACGTGGTGCACGGCGACCTGCTGGGTCCGCTCGCCCTCGCACTCCAGGCGGAACCGCAGCCAGGAGCCCGTGTCCTCCAGCACCTCGTGCCGGGTCCGGACATAGTTGATCACGTCGGTCCAGGTGGTCACCGCGTCGCCTTTCGCTGCCGAGCCGAGCGCCGCCCAGAGCATGCCACGTCGGAGCTGGGCGGCAGGAGGAGAACCCGCCGCAGCAGACTACTTCGTGACCAGGCCGAGCAGCAGGGTCGTCAGGGCCTGCTGGGTGGGCTCGCGGTCGGCGCCGTTGGCGATCATGAGCGCGGCCTCGATGACGGCGCTGAGCACGAGTTGGGCCAGGGCCGGCACGGACGGGGTGGCGACCAGGCCGTCGGCGACGGCGGCGGCGAGCTTGTCGGTGATCACGCGCAGGCCGTGCCGGGCCTCGATCTCCCGCCAGGCCGACCAGCCGAGCACGGCCGGCGCGTCGGTGAGGCCGATGCGCAGGACCTCGGGCCGCTGGCAGATGTCGAGGAAGCGGGTGACGCCGGCGGCCATGGCGGCGAGGTGGTCGGACTCGGCCGCGAACACCGTGTCGATCTCCGCGGTGATCTCGCCTTCCAGCTGCTCGAACACGTCCCGGAACAGGGCCTGCTTGTCGGCGTAGTGGTGGTAGAGCGCCCCGCGCGTGACGCCGGCGGCCCGGACGATCTCGTCGGTGGACACGGCGGCGTAGCCGCGCTCGGCGAACAGGGTCCGGGCGGCGGCGGTGAGGGCGGACCGGGTGGAGCGGGTGCGTTCCTCCTGGCTACGACGTGGCACCGAGAAAGTTCACCACGGCCCGCCCCAGCGCCTGCGGCTGGTCCTCGGGCACGAACGTGTAGCTGTCGTCGATCAACTCCAGCCGGGCGTCGGGCAGCACGGCGGCCAGCCGGCGGGCGAGGGAGACGGGGAACAGCCGGTCCTCCCGGGCCCACGCGAGCAGCACGGGACGGGTGAAGAAGCGCAGCCGCTCGGCGGCGGCGAGGGTGTGGCGGTTGTGCACCGCCGACACGAACCGGCGCAGGTCGGCGCGCACGCCGGCATCACGGCGACTGGGCAGCAGATACGCGTCGACGACGTCGGCGGGCGGCTGCCGCTTGGCCACCCAGCCGAAGGTCATGGGCAACCGGTGCAACGCCCGCAGCCGGAGGGCCTGGACGAGCAGCCAGGTGGCGCCGGGGATGCGCACGAACCGGGGCAGCGGGGCGAACACCGAGGGGAAGAACGCCTCGAAGCAGTCGCACGGGGTGAGCACGACCCGCCCGATGCGCTCCGGATGATCGGCCATCACGAGCTGCGTGATCGCGCCGCCGGTGTCGTTGGCGATCAGGGTGACGTCGCGAAGGTCGAGGGCGTCGAGGAAGTCGGCGATCAGGGCCGCCACTCCCGGCGGCGTGAGGTCGGCCCGCGGCACCGGAACGGAATGCGCGCCGAGCGGCCAGTCGGGGACGAGGCACCGGTAGCCGGCGCCGGCCACGACCGGCACGACCTTGCGCCACAGCTCCCCGTTGACCAGCAGTCCGTGCACGAAAACGACGGGCGGGCCCGAGCCGACCTCCCGGTAGCGGAGGCGGCTGCCGCCGAGCTCGATCTCCATGGGTCATTAACATACAGTCTGTACGTATGTAAGTCGAGCTGATCTCTGCTCACAATCGGAGCCCTTTGTTCAGTGTGAGCAGGACCCCTGGCAGGTTGGGGCCAATCCCGCGGCCGCATTGCGTAGGTTGAAGGCGTAACGCCGATCATCCCGAGGGGGCGCCGTGGAGACCGGGACCGAACGACCGCAGCCGAGGCTGGCCCGCCACCTCGCGATGGCCGAGGTGTACGCCGATCAGACCCTGTCCCAGCGGTTCGCCAGCGACCTGAACCACCTGCTGGCCGAGGCCAAGCAGACGCCCCGCCCGCCCGCCACCACCTGGGACGAGTGGCTCGGCGCGGTCACCCGCACCCTCGGCCCCTCGCTCACGGACATGCTCTTCCCGGCCGGGCCGGTCAAGGCCCCGGTGATCCCGCCCCACCAGCGCCACCTGTGGCGCAATCGCTTGCGGGCGATGCGGGACGCCGTCATCAGCGAGCCGCAGCCGTGGCCGGAACTGCGGATGACGGTGGCGCGGCTGTACCTGGACCTGCTCGCGGCGGGCGTCTGGGAGTCGGGCGAGGAGTGGCGGCCGGAGCTGCGGGACATCGTGTCGACCCTGCCCCTCCGGGACGACGAGAGCGGCCCCGGCCAGCTGGAGTCGTACCTCAGCTCGCTGATCGCGGTCTGTCTGGCGCTGCTGTGCCAGGAGGCGGACCTGTTCGGCAGCGCCCCCAACGACGCGATCGCCAAGTCGGCGTGGGAGAAGGCGGCCGAGATCGCGGCGTTCGCCGACGCGGAGCAGGCGGAACGCTACCTGTACCACCCCGACCAGCCCTATGCCCGGGTCGCGACCCGCACCGACGTCGACTGGGTGATCGAGTTGGCGGTGGACTCCGCCGACGACCCGCACGCGGAGTTGCGGGCGGCGTTCGAGAGCGCCGGCCTGGACGTCGAGTTGATCGACGGGGTCTGGGTCTCCAAGGGCACGTTCAAGAACCCGCGCCGGGCGGCGGCCCGCATCGCCACGTTGATCGGCGACAACTGCGTGACCATGGCGTACAACGACAAGCGGGCCAGCGTGATCATTCGGGACGGTCGTGACGTGGTCGTGGCCGACTCGGTCGCCCCGCGCTGGCGCTACTACAAGCTGACCACGCTGGCCACCCCGGAGTCGCTGCTCGGCGACGCCGAGGGTCTGCCGCCGACCAGGGAGAACGACCCGTTCCGGCCGGTGCCGGAGCGGGTCGCGGCCCTGTTCGAGGCGGCCGGCGTGAACTCGCAGCACATCCTGATGCTGTTCGACAGCTTCCGGCCGCGGCTGCGCTAGCCGAGTGTGCGAATCGGCGCGCCGGCCACGAACGCGTCGATGTCCTCGACCGCCTCGCCGAAGTACCGGCTGTAGTTGCCCCGGGTCACGTAGCCGAGATGGGGCGTGGCCAGCACGTTCGGCAGTGTCCGAAGTGGATGGTCGGCCGGCAGCGGCTCCAGGTCGAACACGTCGAGCCCGGCCCCGGCCAGCTGTCCGGAGGTCAGCGCGGCGATCATGGCCTCGGTGTCCACGATCGCCGCGCGCGAGGTGTTGACCAGCAGCGCGGACGGCTTCATCGCGGCCAGCGCGTCGGCGTCGACCAGGCCACGGGTGCGGTCGCTCAACGCCAGGTGGATCGAGACGATGTCGCTGCCGGCCAACAACTCCTCCTTGGACAGCGCCAACCGAGCCCCCACCGCCTCGGTCCGCTCGGCCGTCAGGTTCTGGCTCCACGCCAGCACCTCCATGCCGAACGCCCGCGCGATCGTGGCGACCCGCGTGCCGATCTTGCCGAGCCCGAGCAGCCCCAGCGTGGCGCCGACGAGGTCGGTGCCGATGGTGCTCTGCCACGGCCCGCCGGAGCGGAACGCGACGTTCTCGGGCACGACGTGCCGGCACAGCCCGAGGATCAACGCCCAGGTCAGCTCCACCGGCGGCTCGGACCGGCTGGCGGTCCCGCACACCGTGACCCCCAGCACCGCCGCGGCCTTGAGGTCGATGGCGGCGTTGCGCATTCCGGACGTGATGAGCAGCTTCAGCCGGGGCAGCCGGGCCAGCAGCGAGGCGGGGAACGGAGTCCGCTCCCGCATGATCACCACCACGTCGAAGTCGGCCAGCGCGGCGGCGACCTCGTCCTCCGAGGACATGTGCTCACGGAAGACGGTGAGGTCGACCCGGCTCCAGTCGGCGTTGGCCCGCGCCGCGTCCTGGTAGTCGTCGAGCACAGCGCAGCGCAACATCAACAAACCTCCGTGAGCCGGTACTGGTTGGGCGACTGGCCGAACAGCCGCTTGAACGCGTGCGAGAAGGCGAACGGCGACTCGTAGCCGACCTGGCGGGCGATGGCCGCCAGCGGCGCGTCGGAGTCGCGGAGCAGACGGGCCGCGCGGGTCATCCGCCACCACGTCAGGTACGCCATCGGCGGCTGGCCGACCAGCGCCGTGAACCGCCGGGCCAGGGTGGCGCGAGACTGCCCGACGAGGGCGGCGAGTTCGGGCACGGTCCACGGCCGGGCCGGGTCGTCGTGGATGGCGTGCAGCGCGCCGGCGACCGCAGGATCGGCGAGCGCGGCCGACCAGCCGGTGCCGGGATTGTCCTCCAGCCAAGCCCGAAGCATGTACACGAGCAGCAGGTCGAGCAGGCCCGACACGACGGCGCCGCGCCCGGAGCGGTCGGCCTCGACCTCGCCGCCGAGCAGGTCGATGGCGGCGCGGAGCTCGGGGTGGCGGCCGACGGTCGCGGGCAGGTGGATGATCTCGGGCAGGTCGACGAGCAGCGGATGGGACCGCGACCGGTCGAGCCGGTACTTGCCGCAGAGCAGTTCGGTTCCGTCGCCGGCCAGCCGGTGCGCGCTGCCGTGTGGCAGCAGCACGACGTCGCCGACGCCGAGTCGGACCGGCTCGCCGAAGTCGCTGAGCAGCGAGCAGTTCCCGCGCAGCAGGATGTGGAAGCCGGCGCCGTCGTAGGCGTCGAACGGCATGTGCCAGCGGACGTCCACCGAGGTGCGGTTGGACGACGGCCGCCCGGTCCGCAGCACGGTGATGACATCGCTCACCACGTCCATGTCGTGAGCGTATCAAGCATGGAATCGGTCCACACAAGCATTCAAACGCTCACCACTGAGCCGCAGACTGGACGCATGGACACGATTGCAGTGGGCGATGTGGAGATCACCAGGGTGGTGGAGCGGCACGGCGAGTTCGGGCCGCTGCGCACGTTCGTGCCGGGCGTGCCGGAGCCGGCGCCGGCCTGGCTCGCGCCGGACCACCACGACCCGGCGACCGGCGGCATGATCGCCGCGGCGCAGACCTGGGTGTTGCGCAGCGCCGGCCGGACGGTGCTGGTCGACACCGGCGTCGGCAACGACCGGGTGCGCACCAACCCGGTTTTCGCCGGCTGGCACACAGATTTCCTGGAGCGGCTGAGCGCCGTGGTGGATCCGGCGGACGTGGACGTCGTGGTGAACACGCACGTGCACGCCGACCACGTCGGCTGGAACACCCGGAATGCCGACGGCACATGGGTTCCGACGTTCCCCAACGCCACGTACCTCATCCACCGCGCCGACCACGAGCACTTCAAGGGCACGGAGGTGCACGACGACAGCGTGGCGCCGGTGCTGGACGCCGGGCTGGTCACGTTGTGGGAGAACGGTTTCCGCATCGACGACAACCTCGAACTGGAGGCCGCGCCCGGACACACGCCGGGATCGGCCGTGCTGCGCCTGCGGTCCGGCGCCGACCGGGCGGTGTTCGTCGGCGACATGCTGCACAGCCCGTACCAGGTCACGGATCCGTTGTGCAACAGCACCTTCTGCCTCGACCCGGGGCAGGCGCAGGCTAGCCGGCTGCGGGTGCTCGGCCGAGCCGCCGACCAGCACGAACTCGTGGTGCCGGCCCACTTCGGCGGCCACGGCGCCGTCGAGATCCGCCACGACGGCCCCCGCTTCGCCATTACCACCTGGGCCGACTTCGCGCCACCCGGGAAGCTCGGAACGGACCATTCCTAAACTCCGAGTTGAGGAATGGTCCGTTCCGAGCGTCGAACGTCAGTCCATCAGCTCCTGGGCGACGATGTAGCCGGAGCCGCCGTTGACGCCGTGGCCGGGCCAGGTCGCGGCGCCGACCATGTAGAGGTTGGGGACCACGGTGCGGTGGCTCGCTTGGCCGGGCAGCGGGCTGAACATGTAGCTCTGGGCCAGGTCGTGGCTGCCGCCGAAGGGATCGCCGGGCCCGCAGTTGGGGTTGAACGCGGCGAGTTCGCGCGGGCTGATCACGTGCCGGTCCATGATGATGTCCTTCAGCCCCGGCACGTGCCGCGCGGCCTCGTCGATCACCCGGTCGGCGAACGCGTTCTTGACGTCCTCGGTCCAGCCGCACTCGTCGACACGGATCGTGCCGGCTGCGTCGCCGCGCACGACGGCCGGCACCTCCAGCATCTGCAGGCGCGCGACGGCCCGGCCGGGCGGGCAGCGCGAGGGGTCCAAAGTGGACGCGGTGTCCCACGAGATCGTCGGCTCCACGGGAAGCAGCCCGCGCAGCGCCTCGTTGGTGGCGCGGGAGATCGCGTTCAGGCCGCCGGTCAGGTGCGGCTGGCCGACCCGCGTCAGCCGCTCGTCGTGGAACCGTGCCGGCTCGGACAGCGCGAGGTGGATCTGCAGCGCGCCGAGGCCGTAGCGATAGTCCCTGGCCTGCCTGCGCAGCGTGGGCGGGGCGACGCCGTGATCGTGGTCGAGCAGCTTGAGGTAGAGCTGGTCCGGGTTGACCGAGGCGATCACGGCGCGCCGCGCGTGGATCACGTCGCCGTCGGCGGTGCGCACACCGACGGCGTGGCCGCCCTCGACGAGAACGTGTTTCACCCACTGTCCACAGCGGACCTCGCCGCCGTTGCGCTCGATCAGCTTGACCAGCGCCTTGATCAGTTCCTCGCTGCCGCCCTTGGGAATGGGCATGCCGACCATGGTGAGCGCGGCCAGCACCAGCACCGTCCAGGTGCCGCTGTTGGCGTCGTCCACGGCCCGGCCGAGGTGCGTCGCCCACGGCGCGAGCATCGCCCGCAGCACCGGCGAGCGGAACCGCTGCTCCAGCAGGTTCCGGGCGCTGAGCGTGAACATGTGGGCGAAGTCGGAGAAACCGCCGTCGGGTGTGTGCATCAGGCTCTGGATCGCGGCGGCCGAACTCGGCGTGGTCAGGTCCGCCGAGCACAGCGCGAACACCGTGTCCATCGACGGCCCGAACTCCTTGAACAGCTCGCCGAGGGCGTCGCCGTCGCCGGGCGAGAGCCGGTTCGCCTCGACGATGTTCTCGTCCAGGTCGGTGGACACCACGGAGCTGCGGCCGTCGGGCAGCGAGACGCCCGTCGGGTAGCGGGTGTTGAGGTACTCGAGGTCCAGTTCGGACTTGAGCTCCGCGTACGCCGGGCCGGCCACGAACAGCGGGTGCGCCGCGGAGAAGTTGTCGTGCCGGAAGCCGGGCAGCGTCAGCTCATCGGACCGCACCAGCCCGCCGGGCCGGTCGTTGCCCTCCAGCACGAGCACGCCCCAGCCGGCACGGGCCAGGTACGCGGCGGCGACCAGCGCGTTGTGGCCGCTGCCGACGACAACCGCGTCGTATCCCACCATGACCGAATCATGACCGCCGTCGCCCGCGTTCGACAACAGGGGATTCCGTGCTTTTTCCGTGACGCGGCAGTGACGGCGGTCTTCCCTGGAATCAGTCCAAAACTCCAGGTCGAGCGGCCCCGCCGGGCCATGCAGGGGTTGGTCCGGCGGGGACGAAGCCGAGTGAATACGATTTCACCTCACGCCGGCAAGGCGGGAAAATTAAGTGTTAACGAGATGCGCGCACGGGCCACAAGAAGGGTGGTCCGCGATCAATTAATACGCGATAATCGCCCCCGATGACGCAACGCCGCGACTTCGCACCCGCCCTGCACGGTGCGATCACCGCCAGCGGACTGACCCTGGACCGCATCGTCCATCGGCTCGCCGAGCGGGGATTCGCGCTGAGCACCGCCACGCTCAGCTACTGGTCGAGAGGCCGGAGCAGACCCGAGCGGCCGGAGTCGCTGGCGGCGCTGTCCGCGCTGGAGGAGATCCTCGGCGTGCCGGCCGGGTCGCTGCGGGAGCTGCTCGGCGACCGGGTCCGCCGCGGCCGCGGCAAGACCAGAATGGTGCCGTCCGGCGAGCTCTGGGGCCACTTCGGCGCGGCCGTCGACCAGCTGATGTCGCAGGTCCAGCGGCCGGCCGAGCATCGGCGGGTGCTCAGCTACCACGAGCGCTACGTGATGGACGCGGCCGGCGGGGAGAGCTACTGCCGGGTGATCGCCGTGCTGGAGGCCGTGACCGAGCGGGCCAAGCACATGATCACCGTCTACCGGGACGACACCCGCTGCGCGCGGCTGCCGACCGTGGTGCCGGTCGCCGGGGTGCGCCTGGGCCGCGTCGGCGTCGACACCGAGTCGCACCTGATGGCCGCCGAACTGTGGTTCGACCAGAATCTGCGCAGGGGCGAGCGAACCGTTGTCGAATACGGCCTCGATTTTCTACCCGGCGGTAACAGGGCGGTGATGTGCGAACGAAGATTCGCGGCCCCGATCCGGCAGTACGTTCTGGAGGTCACGTTTCATCCGGAAGCGGTTCCGAAAGACTTCCGGGCCATCTCGGAACCGGCGGACGGCGGTCGCGGCGAGTCCGCCGAGCTGTCGATCGACGACCGGCGCACCGTCCGCGCCGTGTGGCTGGACGAGCCGGCCGGGGCGTACCGGATCGAATGGGAGTGGGACCGGTTCGCCTGACAGCCCCGCTCGACCCGTGCGATGCTGGCCGGGACCACCAGCACCTGGAAGTTGGGTGAGCATGCCTGAGCCGATGAGCCTTGCTCGGCAACACGAATTCCTGGCCGAGGGGGCTCGGACCGCCATCCTCGTGACCATGCGGTCCTCCGGCCGCCCCCACGCCGTGCCCGTCTGGTACGCCCTCGACGGCTCCGACATCGTCCTGTTCACCGGCGCCGCCACCGTCAAGGGCCGGGCCCTGCAGGCCAATCCTCTGGTCACCGTCGTCGTCGACGACGACCGGCCGCCTTACTCCTTCGTGTCCGTCGAGGGCACCGCCGAGCTCTCCACCGACCCCGCCGAGCTCCGCCGCTGCGTCGAGCTCATCGCCAACCGCTACCTCCCGCCCGACCAGGCCGCCGGCTTCGTCGAGTACGGCACCGGCCCCGGCAACCTGCTGGTCCGCGTCCGCCCCACCCACGTGATCGCCCAGGACCGGGTGGCGGGCTGACGTCAGGCCGGTTCGGTGCAGGCGGCGGCGCGGTCCAGCAGCAGCGTCCGCTCCCGTTCGTTCCGGGTGAGCGAGGCGGCCCGTTCGAACTCCGACCGTGCCTCGGCCAGGCGGCCGAGCTTCATCAGGAAGTCGCCGCGCACGCTGGGCAGCAGGTGGTAGTTCTGCATGGACGGGAACTCCATCAGCTGGTCCAGCAGCGCCAACCCGGTCTCGGGGCCGAAGGCCATCGACAGCGCGACGGCCCGGTTCAGCTCCACGACCGGCGACGACGTGGTCTCGGCGAGGTGTTCGTACAGCCAGGCGATGCGCTCCCAGTCGGTGTCCTCGAACCGCCGGGCCCGGGCGTGGCAGGCGGCGATGGAAGCCTGCAGCACGTAGGGGCCGGGCTTGCCGTCGATCAACGCTTCGGCCCGCTCCAGAGCGGCAAGCCCGCGGCGGATCAGCAACTGGTCCCAGCGGGCCCGGTTCTGGTCGGCGAGCAGGATGGGCTCACCGCGAGGGCCGGTGCGGGCGGCGGCGCGGGAGGCCTGGATCTCCATCAGCGCCACCAGGCCGTGCACCTCGGGCTCGCGCGGGGCCAGCCGGGCGAGGATCCGCCCCAGCCGCAACGCGTCCTCACACAGCGCCGGCCGCATCCAGTCGTCGCCGGCGGTCGCCGAGTAGCCCTCGTTGAAGATCAGGTAGACGACCTCCAGCACGGAGGAGAGCCGCGCCGCCAACTCCTCGCCCTGCGGCACCTCGAACGGAACGTTGGCCTTGGCCAGGGTCTTCTTCGCGCGCACGATCCGCTGCGCCATGGTCGGCTCCGGCACCAGGAACGCGCGGGCGATCTCGTCGGTGCTCAGGCCGCCGAGCAGCCGCAGCGTCAGCGCGGCCCGGGCCTCCGTGGACAGCACCGGGTGGCAGGCGACGAACACCAGCCGCAGCAGGTCGTCGCCGATGCCGTCGTCCGACGCGACCATCTCGCCGATGTCCGGCGTCGACTCCTCAAGATCGCGGCCGACCTCCTCGACCTTGCGTTTGAACGTCTCGTTGCGCCGGATCTGGTCGATGGCCCGCCGCTTCGCGGTGGTCATCAGCCAGGCGCCCGGATTCTTCGGCACGCCCTCGCTCGGCCACTGCTCCAGGGCCGCCACCAGCGCGTCCTGCGCCAGCTCCTCGGCCGTGCCGACGTCGCGGATCAGCCGGGTCAGGCCGGCGATCAGGCGCGGCGACTCGATCCGCCAGACGGCCTCGATCGCGCGGTGGGTGTCGGTGGCCACCGCCACAGTATCTACGCCGCGCGTGCCGCGCGGGGAGGGTTCGCTCGTAAGCCGGTCTCTTCGCCTTGCCCGGGAAAATCGCTGAACAGACGCGATTTTCCCGGGCCGCGGCTCCAGAGACCGGCGCGAACCCGCGTTCAGTGGCCGTCGGCGTCGTCCCGGGTCGGCGCGTCGACCACGGTCAACTGTTCTCGGCGACCTTGGCCCGCATCCGCTCCACGGCCTCGCGCCGTTCGGGCGTGAAGTTCTCGCCGAAGTCGTCGGCCTCGAAGACCTGCCGGATCTCGATGTTCGTCTGCTGGCCGGGCGCCGGGCACGGGCAACGCTTGAACCGCTCGACGCACTCCTCCAGCGACTTCATCTCGACCAGCCAGTACCCGGCGATCAGCTCCTTGGTCTCGGTGAACGGGCCGTCGACCACGGTCTTCTTGTCGCCGTCGAAGTAGATCCGGGCGCCCTTGGCGCTGGACTGCAGGCCGTCGGCGGCCAGCAGCACGCCGGCGTCGACCAGCTCCTCGTTGAACTTGCCCATCTCCTCGAACTCCTCGGGGGTGGGCAGCACGCCGGCCTCGCTCGCCTCGCTGGCCTTCACGATCACCATGAACCGCATCGCTGTCTCCTCATGTCAGGGTGTCTGCTCACCTACGCGTCGAACGGAGGTCGGCTCGCTCGACACCCTGCCAGAATTTTTTTCGGCGAACTTGTCGGTGGCCGTGACGAGGGCGTGCCGCATGCCCGGTGAGCTGAGGCTGTGCCCCTCGTCTGGCACCATCACCAGCTCGGCGTGCGGCAGCGCCTGGGCGAGCAGCCACGGCGTGCCGACCAGGTTGCCGAGGTCGAGCACCCCCTGCACGAGAACGGTCGGGATGCCGGCGAGCCGGTGCGCGTTGGCCAGCACCTCGTTGTCGCCGATGAAGTGGTCCTGGCTCCAGTAGTGCGTGACGAGCCGGGTGAAGGCGTAGGCGAACCGCTCGTCCTCCTCGTACATGGCGCGCGCCGGGGCGTAGGGCAGCATCGCGTCCTCCCAGTCGCACCATGCCCGCATGGCACGCTTGCGCACCGCCGGGTCGGGGTCGTTGAGCAGCCGCGAGTAGCCGGCGGGGATGTTGTCGCGCTCGTCCTCGGGCAGCAGCTCGACGAACTTCTGCCACGCCTGCGGGAAGATGCCGCCGAGGCCGCGGGTGAGCAGTTCGACGTCATCCTTGCGGCCGGTGGCCAGGCCCATCTGCACCAGCTCGGTCACCCGCTCCGGGTGCCGCTCGGCGTAGACGAGGCTGAGCACGCAGCCCCAGGAGCCGCCGAACAGCATCCAGCGGTCGATGCCGAGGTGCTCGCGCAGCAGCTCCATGTCGGCGATCAGGTGGTCGGTGGTGTTGGCCGACAGGTCCACGGCCGGGTCGCCTGCGTCGGGCCGGCTGCGGCCGCAGTTGCGCTGGTCGAACAGCACGATCCGGTACCGCTGCGGATCGAAGTACCGGCGGGAGCCCGGGCCGCAGCCGCTGCCGGGCCCGCCGTGCACGGACAGCACCGGCTTGCCGTCCGGGTTCCCGCAGGTCTCCCAGTAGACGAGGTTGCCGTCGCCGACATCCAGCAGGCCATGGTCGTAGGGCTCGATCTCCGGGTAGCGGTCGCGCATGGGTCCCCCCGGTCGCAGATACAACAGTGCTGTTACATTAGCACTGTTATATTGAACGGGTGACGGGACCGGGACTGGGCACGCGACTTCGCCACCTGATCGAACTGCTGGACGGCGACGTGGCGATCGTCGAGGAGGAGCTGGGACTGACCGGCTTCCGCCCGCGCTACGCCCCGTTCCTGCGAACGCTGGCGACGCTCGGCCCGAGTACGATTCGGGATCTGGCCAAGGCGGTCGAGGTGACTCACTCCGCCGCGAGCCAGACGATCACCCAGATGGACCGACAGGGACTGGTCTCGCTGTCGCCGGGAACCGATGCGCGACAACGGATCGTCGACCTCACGCCGCGCACCCGCGCGCTGCTGCCGAAGCTGGAGCAGGCCTGGCAGGCCGCCGAGGCGGCCGGCCGCGAGCTCGACGCGGAGCTGCCGTACCCACTGTCCGAAGTGGTCATCGCGGCCACGGAAGCCTTGCGGCGCAAGCCACTTCGCGATCGGATCCGACACAACCTGTGAGTTGTTCCGTTTCCGTACCCGACTCGATCCATTAACAAAACGCATCGAAATTTCCGTCTGACACCGACACGTCAATAGTCGTCACCCAATTGGGGTCATTTCCCGCACTTGGGGAACTCATTGACAAGTTACTCCGAACGCACCATCATCTTGCGCATGATGCGCGGGGTCTCTCTGACCATTCGCCGGCATGTCGACCTGCAGCGGCAGGCGAGCGACCTCTGTCTGGGCCGCTGAGTCCATCTCATATCAATCGGTGACCGACATGTTCGGGAGCCGGTGAAAACGCTTGCCCGAACACCGACATCGGTGTCCGGTCGGTCAGTCGCGCGCATTTTCTCCTTTGACGAATCGGGAGCACACATGTCTGTCAAACCGCCGGGCCGGCGCAGGGCGAGGGTGGCCGGCGCGGCCGTAGCAGTCGCCGCGGCCGCCACGTTCTTCCCGGCCGCGGGCACATCCGCCTACGCGGACGTGCAGGTCACCACCCAGCACGTCGCGGGCGCGGACGGCAAGGACTACTCCGTCACCAACCACCTGGTGCCGCAGTACGCCGCGAGGTCCAACACCCGCAAGGAATGGCTGCTGGTCTGGGCCGGCGACGAGAACATCGCCGACACCGTCGTGCCGGACATCAAGAACCTGCCGGGCACGCTCGGCGGCGGCCTGACCAAGGTGCGCAACGCCCTGCCGGGGCCGGACTTCCTCGCGGTCATCGACGCCACCAAGGGCTCGCCGGACTACGGCAAGGTCGTGAACACCGCGACCGTCGGCCCGCTGGTGGAGAACGAGCCGCACCACATGCAGTACGTGTGGCACAAGGGCGACACCATCTACGCGGGCGCGCTGTTCGCGGCGGCCACCTACGCGTTCGACGTGAGCAAGCTGCCCGAGCTCAGGCTCAAGGGCATCAGCCTGCCCAGCCAGACGCTCGGCGGCTCGGTGCCGGACGCGTACTGGACGCTCAAGGACGGCACCGCGTACGGCACCTACATGGGCGGACCGGTGGTGCCCGGCCCGTACGTGTACGGCGACGGCTCGTCGGTGATCGGCAACGGCTTCGCCGGCAGCCCGGGCGAGGTGATCCACTTCGACCAGAACGGCAAGGTGCTGTCCCAGTCCCCGGCGGCCACCCCGCAGGGCGACGACCCGAAGCTGTGCGACAACCTGCCGCAGCTGGGCAGCGCCACCTGCGCGAACCCGCACGGCATCCAGGCCCGCGAGGACCTGAACACGCTGATCACCAGCGACTACGCGGAACCCCGCAACATCATTCTCGACCCGGTCAAGCAGCCGTCGCCGTACCTACGCCGGCCGACCATCCGGACCTGGGACATCTCCGACCGCAACAACCCGAAGCTGCGTGCGGTCAGCTACCTGCCGGACGGCCCGCGGGCCAACCCGGCCGACCCGCTGCACGCGGAGAGCCGGGCGGTCATGGAGAACACCGTGACCAACCAGCCGGGGCACAAGGGTGCGTTCGCGCAGACCATGCAGGGCGGCGCGATCTTCTACACGCCGGACATCACCGCGGCCGAGCCGCACTGGCGTGAGGTGTTCGACGACGGCACCGCCACGAAGGCGTTCAACCCGAACGCGACCGAGGCCAACGGCGGCGGCACCAACGGCGGTTGGGTGCAGGTCAGCCCGGACGACCACTACCTGTACCACGCGGTGATCGGCCGTCCCAAGGGCACGCTGTCCGCGGACGACCCAGGCACCATCGGCGGCGTGTACACATTGGACATTCGCAAGCTGCTCGCCGACGGCGCCGGCTACACCTGCAACATCGACACGGTCGCCAAGGCGCAGAACGGCGGCGGCGCGGACTGCCCGACGCTGGTCGGCGCGGCGGCGATCAACCCGAGCACGCCGGGACAGGGCCCGCACTGGGGCACGTACGACAACTTCACCGTCGGCTCGGACGGCTACTACCACGAGACCGACAACCCGGCCCGGGTCGCGGTGTCGGACTACTTCGTGGCGCGGTCCGGCATCGACGGCGACCACAAGGTCAACATGGTGAACATCGGACCGGACGGCAAGCTGACCGTCGACACCTCGTTCCGTGACGAGTACACGGGGCAGGTCGGCATCAACTTCAACCGGAAGTCCTGGCCGCACGGCGACTTCGGCAACGCCAAGCCGCACTCCGAGCTGTTCGTCGTGGCCGACGCCGACGTGAAGTAGCGGATAGCGGGTGGCGCCGCCCCGACCGCGGCGCCGCCCGTCCTAGGTGAAGCGGGATTCCCTTTGAACATGACCGACATGGGCATGGACACGTCCGTCACCGGTGTCCCTCCGGCCGTGCTGCTGCTCAGGATCGTGCTCCTGGTGGCGAGTGCGACCGTCGCCGGCATCGGCCTGTTGCGACCCACCGTGGCCTCGGTGCGCCGTAACACCGTTGTCATCGCGTGGATCGCGGCCGCCGTTACGGCCGCCGCCGACCTGATCTCCTTGCTGTGGCTGGACACCAACCCGGTGTTCGCGATCGGGCAGCTGCTGCTCGCCGTCGCGGTGCCGGCCACGCTGCGCTGGCGCACGCCGGCCGCGTGCGTCGGCTTCGGCCTGCTGGTGGTGCTGATCTCCGAGATCTCCCTGAGCCACATGGGGATCGAGTTCCTCGCCGACACCGGCTACACCGTCGGCGTCGTCGTCTGGCTCGGGCTGACGCTGCTCGCGCCTTCGTCAACGGGCCGGCTTCGCCCTCGCCCCGTGGCCCTGACGTTGGCCATCGTCCTGGCACTGGCCGGCGTGCTGCAGATAGCGGTGTCCGGTGTCGGCTTCGACCGCCGCCTCTACGACACCGGCTTCGGCCTGGCGCTGCTCGTGGTGGCGCTGCTGCCGATCGTCGTCACGGGGTTGACGATCACCTTGCCGACCAGGCGGCTCTACCCCGTCGGCGCGCTGCCGGTGGTGGTCGCCTACCTCGCGTGGGCGGCGCTGGGCGCGATCCCTCGCCCGGCGGACCTGCCGACCCCGGGCGTGCCGCTGCTCGGCGAGGCCGCCGGCGTGCCGGTTCTGGTCGCTCCGCAACGCCCCGGCCGCAACCTCGTCCACCTGCCGGACGCGGCGACGGTCAACGGAGTCAAGGCCGTTGCCAGGCCGGGAATGAACGGTGCGTGGGCGGAGATCGACCTTCCGCCGGGGCGCAGCACGGTGCGGATCTCCCGTGACGGCAAGGAATCCACGCTGCCCGTCGACACCGGCTCCGGGCCGGCCGGTCGCACCGTGGACGCGGAGTGCGCGAACGCGGCGTTGGGCGGTCTCATCGGCGGCAGTCGGGTTGCGTTGACGTCGTGCCCCAGCGACGCCTTGTCCACAGGCGATGCCGAGGCTGTCCACAAGCTTGTGGACTACCTGGCGGGCCGGAAGATCCCGGCGATCACCATCGTCGGCGACGACTCCCCGCGCGCCAAGGCCGCCGCGGAAGTCGTTCGCCGGGCCGGGATCCCGGTGTCCGACACCGAGCAACCCAACAGCGCCCTGGTCGTCGTCGCCGGCTGGTCCGGCGCCGCCGCCGAGCTGTCCGAGGTCGCCGCGGAGCAGACCCGCAAGCCCACCTTCGTCGACGGCATCTACCTCGCCCCGTGGCTGCTCACCGCGCCCCTGCTGAAGTCCGTCGTCAGCTCGGCGGTCCCGCTCCGCTTCGATCCCCGTGATCCCCAGACCCTGGCCTACACCGTCGCCCTCGCCAACGCCTTCCCCGGCGAGACCGGCTCCCTCGGCGGCCTCGACCAGTGGCTCGCCGCCCAGGGCCAGCACCCCGATCCGTCGGTGCGGCTCTACGCGTCGGCCCAGGTCGACGCCATGCCCATGGACAACACCATGGACGGGATGGAGATGGCCTACCCCGGCCAGTGGGTCCCCAACGGCACCATCGTCCCCATCTCCGGGCCGCTGTCGTGAGCCGCCGCCCACCCGGCGCCACCGCCCCCATCAGCGGCCCCGTCCTGGGCCTTCGCCCGATCTCCGCTGCCCTGAGTCGTTAGGAGGGAAGATGTCTGTCGCCAACGAAAGACTGCCCGTGGTGGCGGTCGAGGCGCCGTCGGCCAGATCCGGCGTGATCGTCGTCGGCACGGCGCTCGCCGCCGTTCTCGGCTTCGCCGTCTATCACGCGGCGGGCTGGAAGCTGGCCCTGCTGTACGTGGTCGGGCTGGCGCTCGGCCTGGTGTTGTTCCACTCCCGCTTCGGGTTCACCTCGGCGTGGCGGCAGATCGTCGCGGTCGGCCAGGGCGCGGCGATCCGGGCGCACATGCTGATGCTGGCCGTGGCGGTGCTGCTGTTCGGGGTGATCCTGCGGTCCGGCATCGGTCTGTCCGGCGCCCCCAAGGCAATGGTGTTACCGGCCAGCATCGGGGTGGCGCTCGGCGCGTTCATCTTCGGCATCGGCATGCAGATCGGCGGTTCCTGCGCGTCCGGCACGCTGTTCGCGGTCGGCAGCGGACAGACCGCCATCCTGTACACCCTGGGCGGTTTCGTCCTCGGCTCGATCGGCAGCGCCTTCGCCGCCAACTGGATCACCTACCTCCAGTCGCTCGGCCCGACCGTGTCGCTGGCCAACACCCCGCTCGGGTACGGCGGCGGCGTCCTGTTCTCGTTCCTGATCATCGGTGCCATCGCCGGCGGATCCCTTCTGCTGCAACGGCGTCGCAACCCGCCGCCGATCGAGCCGGCCCCCGTGGCCCGGGGCTGGACGCGGGTGCTGCGCGGCGCGTGGCCGCTGTGGGTGGGCGCGATCCTGCTCGCCGTGCTGAACGCCGTGACCCTGTTCGTCTCCGGCAGCCCATGGGGAATCACCGCCGCCTTCGCCTTGTGGGGCGCGAAGTTCCTTGGTTGGATAGGGATCGACATCTCCAGCACTCCCTATTGGACGGTCCCGAAGAACGCGGCCGCCCTGCACGCCTCGGTCCTGGCCGACCGGGTCTCGGTGATGGACTTCGGCATCATGCTCGGGGCCCTGATCGCCTCCGCGCTGGCCGGCGCCTTCGTGCTGCACCGCGCCGTGCCGTGGAAGATGGCCGTCGGCGCCGTCATCGGCGGCGTGCTCATGGGTTTCGGCGCCCGCATGGCCGGCGGCTGCAACATCGGCGCCTACTTCTCCGGCGTCGCCTCCTTCAGCCTGCACGGCTGGCTGTGGGGCGTCGCCGCCATCGCCGGCACCTACATCGGCGTTCCGCTGCGCCCGCTGTTCGGTCTCGGCAATCCCAAGCCCACCGATTCCGTCTGCTGAAAGGAATTCCATGAAGTCCAAGGCTGTTGCCGTCGGTCTGCTGACCGCCGCCCTGCTCGCCGCCGGCGCCGGCTCGGCCGCCGCCGACACCCTCCCCGTCTGGGCCCTGCCCGGCGTGGACGTCGGTTCCCTGCTCGGCCCCACCGTGCCGCTGCCGACCACCGCCCTCGCCCCCGTCGACGGCCTGCTGAAGCTCATCAGCGGCTGAACCGAAAGGAATCCGTCATGCGCAGGACCCTCGTCACCACCACCCTGGTGACCGCCGCCCTCATCGGCGCCGCCTCCCCCGCCCTCGCCGACGGCGTGACCGTGGTGGACAAGCCCGACACCAGCTCCCTCAACAACATCTGGACGTTCGACCCGCTGGGCGTGCCGGTGCTCGGCGCCCTGCAGTCCGTCTCGCAGGCGGTCGGCCGCCTGTTCTGAGTTGTGTCGACCCACCGTGGCCCGGCCCGTCGTCCCGCCGGGCCACGGTCCTCTCCTCCCCTGATTGGAGTCCCCCTTGTCCCGCCGTGCCTCGACCGGTCTGGTCGCGCTCGCCGGAGTGCTGGCCGTCACCTGCGTGGCCAGCACGACCCCGCCCGCCGTGGTCGAAGCCCAGCCGGCCACTTCGACCGTGCCCGATCACGTTGTGCCGCCCGGCGGTTCCCCCGCCGCCCCGCACAAGCGGCCCGACGTGCAGGTGGTCCGGCCGGATCACGTCGTCCCGTTCAAGACCGTCGCGACCGTCACCGACAACCGCATCCCCGCCGTGCTGCTGGCCGCCTACCAGCACGCCGCCGGCCGCGTCCCCTCGTGTCACCTGCGGTGGCAGGTGCTCGCCGGCATCGGCAAGGTCGAGTCCAACCACGCCCGCGGCGGCCAGGTCGACGACCGCGGCACCGTCACCGAGCCCATCTTCGGCCCCGAGCTCTCCGACGGCGACCACGCCGTCGGCCCCATGCAGTTCCTGCCCTCCACGTGGGCCAAGTGGGGCGTCGACGAGAACCACGACGGCGCCGCCGATCCCCAGAACGTCTGGGACGCCACCGCTTCCGCCGCCGACTACCTCTGCGCCGACGGCCGTGACCTGTCGCTGAACGGCGACCTCGTGAACGCCGTCCTCAGCTACAACCACGACGGCGCCTACCTGGCCGAGGTGTTCCAGTGGATCACCACCTACTCCGGCGGTGTGACCAGCATTCCCGCCGTCCCGGCGACCGCCGCCACCGCAACCCCACCCCCGACCACCACAACGTCCGCCCCTCCGCCCGGCACACCGACAACCAGCACGCCGCCGCCCACGACCACGACGACCACGCCGCCGAACGTGCTCGACGCTGTGGTGGGAGGGTTGCTGGGTGACGTCGGCACGCTGCTGGGCAAGAAGTAACCGGCGCTGCTGCTATTCGGCGCGCGCCAGAATGCCCTCGGCCAGCGCGATCGCGTGCTCCCGGCCGGGGCATTCGTGCGTGCCGGCCCCGAAAGGATGCCCGTCGAGACTGACCATGACGACTTCGCCGTCACGGACGCGGCGGGTCGAGCGAAGGGGTGGATCGACCAGCAACGTCTCCTCGACACTGGAATAGTTGCGGGCGTTGGCAACGAGAGCGGCAGTGGCGTCACAGCTCTGCACCAGCAGGCTGATCCGCGCGGCGGTCAACTCGTCGGTGACGCCGCCGAAGGCGTCGACCAGGCGGGCCACAGCACGGTCGGCGGCCTCGTCGGCGATGGTGTGCGGGTGGTAGGCACGGGCGGCCTCGGCCACGGCGGCACCGACCTCGACCCCCATGGCCCGCGCCAGAACCTCCGCCCCGCTGCACGTGGTCTCCGCGGCCAGCTGCCGCAGCTCGGCCGGGTCGATCTTGGCGAGTTCGGCGACGGCGAGGGCCCGGCGGCGCTGGTGGTCGGAGCCGGAGCTGAACCGGGCGACCATCGCCCGCAGCCAGGCGACGGTCGGCGCGGGCTGCGGCACAGGCAGTTCCAGATCCATACGGAAACCGTAGTGCCGCAACACTTCGGCGCCGGCCGAAGGATTCAGCGGTACGCCTCGGCCAGCGCGCCGAACACGGCCTTGGGCACCAGCCCCTCGTCGGTCAGCTTCACCACTCCGTACCCGGCCATGTCCAGGTCGTACCGCGGATCGGCGACGTGCGGCGCGTTGTACGAGGCGAAGGTGAACCAGAAGGCCCCGTCCAGCCCCAGTTCCTCGAAGATCGGCAGCAGGTCCCGCAGGTAGCGCACCTGCTCCTGCTCGTCACGCACGTAGTCGCCGTCGAGCCGCGGCGGGTCGGCCTTGTCATCGACGATCATCCAGCCGGTGCCGCCGCGCTCGCTTGCCCCGACGTACGTGCAGCAGCCGAACTCGGTGGCCACGACCGGCTTGCCGTGCCGGGACAGCGAGGCGAGCTGGTCACGGTAGGTGGCGGCGTTGTCCTTGTCCCGGTAGGCATCCACGGACACGATGTCGAACGGCGTCCAGTCGATCTCCTCCCACGGCCCGGCCGCGTAGGTGATCTTGCCGCCGAACCGCTCCCGCACCTCGGCCACCGTCGTGGTCAGGAACGCCGTGATCTCGGCCGGCGCGCTCGCGAAGGCGGCGTATATCTCCGGGTTGCCGCTCATGATGGCCTCGATGCGCGCGTACACGTCGTCGCCGGGCAGGAAACCCTTGGCGAACAGGCTCATCTCGCAACCGAGGACCAGCACCACCTCGGCCCCGCCGGCACGCAACGCCTCGGCCCGCTCGGCGCAGTCCAGGAACAGCGCCAGCATCTCCGCCGTCGTCAGGTCGCACGGGAACGGCGCGAACCACACCTCCAGCCCCGCCTCGGCCGCGAACTCCGCCGCCACGGCGATCCGCGCCGGGTCCGCGCCGCTGATCCGGACGGCCGTGCAGTGCAGTTCGTCGGCGATCAGCCGCAGCTCGCGACGCACCTGCTCCGGGTCGAACACGGGACGGCTCTGCTTGCCGCCCGGCGTGAATCCCGTGTCGTAGTTGATCCCCTTGGCTCGCATGGCGCCGAGTCTGGCACCGCCGACCACCCGGCACCCACGACAGATGTCATGCCCGCGGCACGACAATCCACATCGGACGGTCAGACGACCGCGCTGCGCCGCTCCAGCAGCACGACGTCGCGCCACCGCCCGTCGTGGAAGCGGCCGACCCGTTCCAGGACGCCGACCACCCGGAAGCCGAGCTTCTCGTGCAGGCCGAGGCTGGCGGTGTTCTCCGGGAAGATGCCGGCCCGCAGCGTCCAGATGCCGGCGGCCTCGGTGCTGGCGATCACGCTGTTCAGCAGCGCCCGCCCGACCCCGCGCCCGTGGGCGTCCGGATGGACGTAGACGCTCTCCTCCACGACCCCCGCGTACACCGCGCGCTTGGACGTCGGCGCGCAGGCGATCCAGCCGAGCACGCGGTCCCCGTCCACCGCGACGAAACGGTGCCCCGGCAGGTGCCCGGAGTCGAACTCCGACCAGCTCGGCGCGGACCTGGCGAAGGTGGCCTGGCCTGTGTCGATGCCCAGCTGGTAGATGTCCAGCACGGCGTCCGCGTGGGCGGGCAGCATCGACGTGACGGCCATCATGGATCGGACGCTACCCCATTCGGGGGACGTATCCTGCCGAATTGTGACGAAGGCGAAAACGGCCTGGTTGGCGGTCGTGCTGGGCAGCCTGTCGGCGTTCGCGCCGCTGTCCATCGACATGTACCTGCCGGCCTTTCCGGCGATGGCGCGCGAGCTGACGGCGGCGCCGTCGGACATCCAGCTGACGCTGACCGCGTGCACCATCGGCCTGGCGGTCGGCCAGCTGATCGCCGGCCCGCTGTCGGACCGGCTGGGCCGGCGCGGGCCGCTGCTCGTCGGGCTGGCGATCTACCTCGTCGCGTCGGCGGCGTGCATCGTCGCGCCGTCGGCCATCACGTTGACGATCTTGCGGCTGGTGCAGGGCATGGGCGGCGCGGCCGGCATCGTGATCTCCCGGGCCGTGGCGCGCGACCTGTTCGAGGGTCGCGAGCTGGCGAAGTTCTTCTCGCTGCTGATGCTGGTGAACAGCCTCGGCCCGGTGGTCGCGCCGGCGCTCGGCGCGGTGGTGCTGCACTGGACGACCTGGCGCGGCGTTTTTGTCGTCCTGTCGGCGATCGGGCTGCTCCTGCTGGTGCTCACCACGCTGACGCTCGCGGAGTCGTTGCCGCGCGAACGCCGCCACAAGGGCAGCCTGTCGATCGGCTCCCTCCTGGTCGACCGCGTCTTCATCGGCTACGCCCTGTCGTGCGCACTGTCGTTTGCCGCGCTGTTCGCCTACATCTCGGGCTCGTCCTTCGTGCTCCAGGACACCTACGGCCTGTCCGCGCCGCTGTTCAGCCTGGTGTTCGGCGTGAACTCCCTGGCGATCATGGGAGCCAGCCAGCTCAACGGCTGGCTACTGGGACGGTTCGCGCCGCGTCCGCTGCTGGCCACCGGCCTCGGCGGCACGGTGCTCGGCGCGGTCGCGTTGCTGCTGTCGGTGCTCACCGGTCTCGGGCTGCCCGGCGTGCTGCCGTCGCTGTTCGTGCTGGCGGCGAGCGTCGGCGTGGTGTTCCCGAACGCCACGGCGCTGGCGATGAACGATCATCCGGACAAGGCCGGCAACGCCTCGGCGGTGCTCGGCACCGCGCAGTTCCTCGTCGGCGGCGTGGCCGCGCCGCTGGCCAGCACGGCGGTGTCGATGGGCGTCGTGATGACCGCGGTCGCGGTCGCCGCCGTGCTGGCCTTTCTGCTGCTTACACGGGCGTCAGCTCGGAAACCAGCCATTGACCGTCCTGTCGCTGCAGGGTAGCCCGCACGCGGGCGCCGTCGATCCGTGCCGACGGGTCGGCCTTGGTCTGCGTGACCTGGTCGAGGAACACCAGCAGCACAACACGATCCGTCTCGGCGCTGACCACCGAGGTGCCGGCGACCGTGGTCCTGGTGACGATCTGCTGCTGTTGCGCGGCCGGGGCGACGACCTTGGTGGCCAGCTCGGCGAACTGGTCCCGGAAGGTTCCGGTGGTGCCGGACCGCGCACCGGCGAGGTCCCGGTCCAGGGTGTGGAAGTCGTACGAGAGCAGCTGCGGCAGCCGGGTCCGCGCCGCGTCGACGGCCGACTGCCGGGCGGCGTCCACTTCGGACGCCTGCTCGACCCGCTGGTACAGCAGGAAGACGGCGGCGCCCAGGCCGAGGACCGCAGCCGCGGCAATCCCCCTGAAAAAACGACACTGCACGAATCTCACGGCACGAACTCCAGATCCGAGACCAGCCAGCGGTCTCCCTCGTGGTGCAGTTGCATCTTCATCCGGTACTGGCGCTGTTCCCCGTCCGGCGCGTCCGCGTTCTGCACCGTCGCGGACACCGCCGCCAGCACGGTGACCGTGTCGCCGTCGACGCTGCTCACGCCGGCCTCGGCGACGGTCCCCTTGGAGGTGACGGAAGCCTGCTGCACGACCTTGCGGAACACGTCCGCCTGCCGGGCGAACTGGTCCTTGAACGAGCCGGTCGCCACGTCCAGCAGCCGGTCGACGTCCTGCTGCGCGGTGTCCTTGGTGACGGTGGTCAGGTCGACGGCGACCTGCCGGGCGACCTGGAGCGCCGACTGGCGGCTGTCCTCGTCGGCGTTGGCGTCGTTCAGCCTGAGCAGCAACAGCGACGCGGCGACGACGAGCGCGGCCGCGAGCACCATGGCCGCGGCCGGCAGGACCCGCCGCCGCCAGGGCACTACTTCACCAGCAACTTCTGCCATGTGGGCTCCTGTTCTCGGCATTGCTCGGGGCTCGCGCCGCGTCGACCGGGCGCGTTCAGGCACGGCGTGTTCCGCGCGCCCCGCACCACCCGGGGATCGGCCGGCGCGACCTTGCAGTACAGGTTGTCGGGCGCGGCGATGTCCCTGGTGTCGCTGGGATCCCGCCGCTGCGGGTTGGGCAGGAAGCCGGTGGTGCACGGCGGTGGGTCGTTGATGTTCAGCCGCAACGTGGCAGCGATGCCACCGTGCCGCAGCAGCATGTTCTGGATGATCGCGACCGTGGCCGGGTAGACGGAGAGGAACTGCTCGACGCCCGGGAGGTAGGTGCGGACGACCTGGCCGGTGGCGATCATGTTGCCCAGCAGCACGGGCAACGTCGGCCTGAGCCGGTCCTGCAGGCCCAGCAGCTGGTCGTCGAATGTCGGCACGGTGTCGACGAGCCGGCGGAGGTCGTCGTCACTGAGCCGGAGCTGGTCGGTGAACGACGCCAGATCCCTTGTGTACGAACGGATCTGGCCGTCGAGGTCGTGTTGGGTGTCGAGGAACGGCCCGAGCTTGGTGATCAGGCTGGTGGTGGGACCGACGTCGACCGTGGCGTCGTGCACGAGCAGGGACGCCTGGTCGAGCAGCCGCCGGATGTCGTTGTGGGATCCCTGGAACGCCGCGGTCACTTCGGTCAGCACGGTCCGGAGCCGATCGGTCGGCACCGCCTTCGCGAGGGCGTCCACACTGGACAGAAGTGCATCGGTCGGCGTCATCGGCTTGGTGCGGTCCAGTGGGATCGTGGTTCCGTCGACGGCGTTGCCGGCCTCGCCGCCGACCGGTGACAGGTCGACGTACTGCTCACCGATCGCGGACGTGCTGTGTATCTCGGCCTTCAGTTCGGCCGGCACGGGTTCGTCCAACGACATCGCAACCCGCACGGCGTCGGTGCCGAGGTCCATCGAGGTCACCTTGCCGACCCGCACGCCGAGGTAGGTCACCTCCGCGCCCTGATACAGCCCCGAGGCGTCCGCGAAGTCCGCGCTGATGGTGTACTTCCCACCGGTGACGTCGAGGTAGTCCACGGCGACCACCGACACGGCGAAGACCGTCAGCGCCGAGAACGCGGCGAGCTGGATGCGGACCAGTCGGTTGAACATCAACGGCCGCCCAGCGGGGCGAGCAGCGGATCGGCCGCCTGCAACGACAGGTCGATCGTGGCGTACACGTTGACGAAGTCACCGCGGAAGCTGTTCTTGAAAGTGGACAGCGGAAACAACAGCGTGCCCGCCACGTCGAGAGACTTCGGCAACGCGTCGCCGGCGGCGACGAGGTTCGCCAGGATCGGCTTGAGGTCGTCGAGGTCGGCCTGGAGATCGTCCTGCGTGTGGTCGATGACCCTGGTGGCGACCGTCGAGAACGACGTCAGCGCCGTCAGGGCGTCGGTGAGGTTGGTGCGCTGCTGGTTGAGCAGCGTGACGCCGGGTGTGACGTGGTCGATCGCGTTCGCCAGTTGGTCCCGTTGCGCGGCCAGGGGCTTGCTCAGCCGGTCCAGCGCGTCGACGGTCGCGACGATGGCGGCCTTCTGCTGGTCGAGACTGGTGGTGAAGGTTCGGAGCTTGTCCACCAGGTCCCGGGTCACCTGCTCGCGGCCGCCGAGAGCCTGGTCCACCTCGGTGTAGATCGTCCGCAGGTTCTGCAGGCCGCCGCCGTTGAGCCACAACGACAACCCGGCCAGCAACTCCTCGGTCTCCGGGTACCGGTCGGTCCGCGCCAACGGGATCAGATCGCCACCGCGCAGCTGCCCCTGCGGCTCGGCCGGCCGGTTCAGCTCGACGTATTCGGCCCCCAGCAGGCTCTTCTGGCCGATCTTGGCGGTGGCGTTGGCCGGCAGCCGGACGCCGTCGTCCAGCTCCAACGTCAGCCGGGCGTGCCAGCCGTCGAGTCGCACATCGCTGACCCGGCCCACCGTGACGTCGTCGATCTTCACCTCAGCGTTCGGCACCAGGTTGGCGACGTTGGCGAACTCCGCCTGCACGGTGAACGTGTCGCTGCCACACGCCGTGAGACCGAGCACCAGGGCCAGCGCCAGCAGGATCCTCATCGGCCGCCGCCGAGCAGCAGAGTGGGCAGGCTCGGCGGGTTCAGGGCGACCGGCACGGTGGTCATGTTCAGCATGTGCAGCAGCGGATCGAGCGTCCGCCGGCACTGGTCGGGCGTGCCGCCGAGGGAGAACAGCGTGATGCAGGTGAAGCCGGCGAGGTCCTGGGTGTTGTTGATCGCCAGCCGCGCCTGCAGCGTGCTGGTGGCCGGGTCGAACATGGCGAGCGTGTCGGTGAGCGTGGTCGGCGCCTGGTGCAGGATCTGCGCCAGCTGGGCCCGGTCGTCGGCGAGGATCTTCGTCACGTCGGCGAGTTGGCCGACGGTCGCGCCGAGCCGCTCGCCGTTGTGGGCCACGAAGTCCGCGACCTCGGCGGTGGCCTTGTCCAGGGCGCTCAGCGCCGCCGCGAGCTGGGTCCTGTTGTCGTCCAGCAGCCTGGAGATCGCCGCCAGCTGCGCGCTGAACTGCCGAACCTGCTGGTCGGCGCCGTTCAACGCGCTGATCAGGACCTGGAGGTTGGTGATCGTGCCGAACAGGTCCTTGCTGCCGGCGGCGAGCGTGCTCGCGGCCTTCGCCAGGTCGGCGATCGTCTGCCGGATCGAACCGCCGTTGCCCCGCAGGTTCGCGGCGGCGGTGTTGATCGCGTTCGGCAGCGACCCGTTCTGCGCCAGCGCGGTCGACAGCCGGGTGAGCTGGTCCTTCAGCTCGTCCCACTCCACCGGCACGGCCGTGCGATCCCTCGGCACGGTCGCCCCGTCGGCCAACTGCGGTCCGCCGGTGTAGGCGGGCGTGAGCTGCACGAACCGGCCGCTGATCACGCTGGGCGTGACGATGACGGCCTTCGCCCCGGCCGGCACCGGATGGTCGTAGCCGATCCCGACGGCGACCTGGTCGCCGTCCGGCCGCACCGACGTGACCTCACCGATCCGCACGCCGAGCACCCGCACGTCGTCGCCCGGATGCAGGTTGACGGCCCGCGTGAACTCCAGCGTCGCGGTCCGCCGGCCGCCCGGGTTCAGCACGACGTACACGGTCGAGGCCAGCAGGGCCGCGACGACGGCGGCGACGGTCAGTCGGTGCAGGTTCACTTTCCTCCCCTGGCCAGCAGTTCCGGCAGCAGCGGCACCAGGTTCGTCGGCACGAGGTTGCCGACCTGCGTTTCGACGAACGGCCCGGAGCCGACGGCCTCGCCGATCTCGCGGACCAGCGGTCCGGTCCGGTCGAGCACCTGGTCGAGGTTGTTCCGGTTCTGCTGCAGCACCGCCAGCAGGTCGTCGAGCTGCTTGAGCGCCGGGTCGAGCCGGCCCTTGTTGTCCGCGACCAGGCCGCTGAGCTGGTCGGACACCGCCACGGAGTTGGTCAGCAGGGACCGGATCGCCGCCCCGCGCTGGTTCAGCTGGGCCAGCAGCGACGAGCCCTGCGCGAGGATCTTGACCAGCTGGTCGTTGCGCTGGGCCAGCACGCCGCTGACGTTGTCGGCGTGCAGCAACAGGTCGCGCAGCGCCACGTCCCTGGAGCTGACGGTCTGGGAGAGCCGGCTCAGTCCGTCCAGCACCGCCTTGACCTGCGGCGGCGTGTCCTTGAAAGTCTCCGACAGCGTGTCCAGGGCGCTCGACACCTTGCCGGTGTCCACTTGGGACACCTGTGTCGTGACGTCCGACAACGCGTCCGTGACGTCGTAAGGCACGGTGGTGCGGTCGAGCGGGATCCGTCGCAGCTCGCCGCCGCCGGCCGGGGCCAGCGCGAGTTCCTTGCGCCCCAACGCCGTCTCCGCCTTGATCGCCGCACTCGTGCTGTCGCCGAGCCGGACCTTGTCGTCCGTCACGGAGAACGTGACGTCAACGCGATCGCCGTCCAGGGCGACACCGTCGACCGTGCCGACCTTCAGCCCGGACACCACCACCGGGTCGCCGCCGCCCAGGCCGCCCACCTCGGCGAACTCGGCCACGAACTGCCGGCCGCCGATCGCCGTCGGCACCAGGAACGCGCCGGCCACCGCCGTGACCAGCACGACGGTGCCGATCACCCCCAGCTTCACCGGGTCTCGTTCCGCGAAGGTCCTGGTCATGTCGCCCTCACTTCGTCGGCAGGCAGCGGGCGACGCCGCTGCGCAGTGCGATCGGGTCCGCGAGCTTGATGCCGAGACCACACAGGTAGACGTTGAAGTAGCCGCCCCAGGCGGCGCCGCGGGACAGCCGCTGGTAGGCGTCCGGGAGCGCCGCCAGCGCGGCGGTGAGGCTGTCCTTGTCGGCGTTCAAGGTGTTGGCCAGCCGGCCGAGGTTGTCGATGTCGTCGCGCAGCGGCGGCCGCACCACGCCGAGGAGCTGGGCCGTCTTGCCGGTCAGGGCGTCGATGTGCGTGACGGCGTCGCCGATCTGGTCCCGATCCGCGTAGAGGCCGCTGACCAGCTGCTGCAACTGCGTGATCAGCCGACCCAGCTCGCCGGTGTTCACCTTGCCCAGCACGGCATCGAGGTTGGTGATCACGTCGCCGATCACCTTGTCCCGGTCGGCCAGCGTGGACGTCACCGACGCCAGCGCGGCCAGCAGCTCGTCGATGGTGCCGCCCTCGCCCTGCAACACGGTCACCAGCTCGCCGGACACGGCGTTGACCTGGTCCGGCGACAGGGCCGCGAGCAGTGGCTTGAAGCCGTTGAACAACGCGTCGAGGTCGAGCGCCGGCGCGGTCCGGCTCACCGGGATCGTGCCGTCCGGCGGCAGTTTCGGGCCGTCGCCGGCGGTCAGCTCCAGATACCGGCCGCCGACCAGGTTCTTGTACTTCACGGCCGCGTGCGTGCCGGTGGTCAGGTCGACGGTCCGCTGCGCGGAGAACGTGACCCGCACCTGGTTTCCGTCCGTTATGGACAGTTCCTCGACGGTGCCGACCCGGATACCGGCCACCCGGACCTCGTCGCCGGCAACGAGGTTGGACGCGTCGGCGAAGGTCGCGTGGTAGTCGTCGGCCGGCCCGTCCGGCCCGCGGCCGGACAGCGTGACGCCGACCAGCGCCGCGGCGGCGACGCTGACGAGTAAGAAGACGAGGAACTTCACCGGTGCGCCGCCATTCCGTGACAGCTGGGCCCGGTGCCCGGCCGGATCTCCGGCAGGTCCTGCGGGTAGCGGTACGGCTTCGCGCCGGGACCGACCGTGACGTCGATGTGCAGGCCACTGTCCCGGTTGCGGCTCAGCAGCTGCCGGTTGAGGTCGAGTCCCTGGAACAGGCAGGGGAACATGGCGGCATAGTTCGCGAGCAGGCCCGCGGTGGGTCGGCTGATGTGCAACGCGTCGGTGAGCGGCTGGCCGACGCCACCGAGGAAGTCGGCACTCTGGTGACCGAACTTGGTCAGGGACAACAGGAACGTCGTCAGCTGCGCGGACACCAGGGTGTCGCTGGTGGCGCCGAGGTTGTCGCCGACGCGGATCGCGTCCGGCACGACCGCCGCGTACGTGTCGAGCACTGCCGGGGCTTTGGCCAGGTCAGCCCGCAATGCCGGCAGACTGGGGTTGATCTTGCCGAGGTAACCGTCGAGGTTCTCGGCCAGCTCGCCGAGCTCGTCCCCGTTCCCGCGCAGGGCATCGGCGACCGCGGTCAACGCCAGGTTGAACCGGCTCGGCTCGATCGCGTTCAGCTGGCCCAGCACGTGCTCGAACGTCTCGTTGATCTCGACGGCGACGCGGTTACCGCCGATCACGGCGCCGGCCTTGATCGGCGGCGACGGCTCGTGCGGCCTTATGAGCTCGATGTACTTGGCGCCGAAGATGGTCAGCGGCACCACGTTCGCCGTGACGTCCGCCGGCACTTTATCGGCCGTCGCCGGATAGAGGCCGACGCCGAGCTCGGCGCCGTCGGTGGTGGGCGTGACGCTGCGGACCGTGCCGACGGTGACGCCGAGGATCTTCACCTCCGCACCGCGGTCCATCAGCAGGCCGGCGCGGCCGGCGAGCACGGTGACCGGCACGACCCGGTCCAGCGCGCCCTGGAACTGGGCGGCGACCAGCGCCGACGCCGCCAGCACGGCGACGACGAACGCGGCCCCCAGGGCGGTGTGCCGGCTCATCCGGCGATATGCACTGTCGAGGCGTTGCCGAACACGCTGAAGTCGACCGCCATGTCCACCAGCAGCACCGCCACCAGCGAGGTCCGCACGGCCTGGCCGACCGCGATGCCGACGCCGGCCGGGCCGCCACGCGCGGTGAAGCCGTGATAGCAGTGCACGGACATGACGACGACCGACATCAGCAGCGCCTTCGCGAACGCCCAGAACAGGTCCGTCGGATTGAGGAAGACGTCGAAGTAGTGCTGGTAGGTGCCGGCGGGCTGACCGAAGCCGACGGTGACGACGAACTTGGTGGCGGTGAACGAGGTCAGCACCGCCAGTGCGAACAGCGGCACGATCGCCAGCAGGCCGGCGATGATCCGGGTGCTCACCAGGAACGGCAGCGACGGGATGGCCATCACCTCGAGGGCGTCGATCTCCTCGCTCACCCGCATCGCGCCGAGCTGCGCGGTGAAGCCGGCCCCGACCGTGGCGGTCAGGGCGATGCCCGCGATCAGCGGCGCGGCCTCACGCGTGTTGGCGTACGAGGAGAGAAATCCCGCCAGCGCGCCCGCGCCGATGTCGGACAGCGCCGCGTAACCCTGCAGGCCGACCTCGACACCGACCGCCGCTGTCATGAACGCCACAACGGCCGCGGTGCCGCCGATCACCGCGAGCCCGCCGGTGCCCATGCTCGTTTCCGCGAGCAGCCGGAACACTTCCCGCCGGTACTTGCGCACCGCGTTCGGCAGTTTCGCGTAGACGCGGCCGTGGAATTCCAGTTGGCGGCCGATCGATCCCAGCATCGTCAGCTCCTCAGGAACAACACGGTGATCAGGCTGTTGGCCAGGAACAACAGGAGAAAACTGCCCACCACCGTCTGGTTGACCGCGTCGCCGACACCTTTCGGGCCGCCCTTCGCCGTCAATCCGAGATGGCACGCGACGAGGCCGGCGAGCAGCCCGAACACCGCGCTCTTGAATTCGCTGACGGCGAAGTCCTTCGGGCCGGTGAGCAGCGTGAGGTTGGCCGTGAACAGGCCGGGGCTGGCGTGCTGGACGTAGACCGAGAACACGTAGCCGGCCAGCAGCCCGACCAGCGTGACCAGGCCGTTCAGGCACAGCGCGACGACGGTCGCGGCCAGCACCCGCGGCACGACCAGGCACTGCACCGGGTGCAGGCCCAGCGCCCGGACCGCGTCGATCTCCTCGCGGATCCGGCGCGAGCCGAGGTCGGCGCAGATCGCCGTGGCCCCGGATCCGGCCACCACCAGGGCGCTGACCAGCGGCGCGATCTCCCGGACCACGCCGAGGCCGGCGCCCGCGCCGGACAGGTCGGCGCCGCCGAGTTCGATCAGCAGCTGGTTGAGCTGGAAGACGGTGATGACGCAGAACGGGATCGACATCAGCAGGGTCGGCGCCAGGCACACCCCGGCGATGAACCAGGACTGCTGGAGGAATTCGCGCGTCTGGAAGGGACGGCGGAACGCGAACCGGACCGAGTCGAGCGAGGTGGCGTAGAAACCGCCGATCGCGGCGGCCGGTTTGCGTAGCACGACACCTCCACTTGCTCGCCGACCCGCCCCGACTTTCCCGAGCCGCCTGGTCGCCGACCCGCCCCGACTTTCCCGAACCGCCCGCTCGCCGACCTCGCCGCGGTTCCCCGAGACCGTCGACTTGTATACTCCAACCCCGAATTAGTGAATGTGCCTCAGTCTTCCGATCCTCGCCTTGTCGACACAGCGTTTTCGGATCGTCGCTCGAAGTGGTGAACGGCCGTTCCGCAGTGGGGTTGCCGCCGTTCGGTGGCGCACGATGAGTACCCGTGACCGGTCCGGTCGGTTACCGTCGCCGCGTGCGCACGCTGCTCGTCGACAACTACGACTCGTTCACCCACAACCTCGCCCACTACCTGGCCGAGGTCACCGGGTGCGCGCCGACCGTGCTGCGCAACGACGACCCGGCGCTGACCGTGGGACTGCTGGCCGAGTTCGACAACGTGGTGATCTCCCCCGGCCCCGGCACCCCCGAGCACGAGGCGGACCTCGGGTTGTGCCGGGAGCTCATCGCCCGCTGCGACCTGCCGCTGCTCGGCGTCTGCCTCGGTCATCAGGCCGTCGCCCACCTGCACGGCGCCAAGGTCGCCCGCGCCGACGAGCCCCGGCACGGCCGGACCTCGCCCGTCGAGCACAACGGGACCGGCTTGTTCGCCGGTCTGCCGTCGCCGTTCCGGGCCGTGCGGTACCACTCGCTCGCCGTGACGGACCTGCCGGATTCGCTGGAAGCGACGGCATGGACGCCCGATGGGGTGCTGATGGGACTCCAGCACCGGACGAAACCTTTGTGGGGCGTGCAGTTCCACCCCGAGTCGATCCGCACCGAACACGGCCATCGACTGCTCCGCAACTTCGCCGACCTCACGCCGGTGCGGTCGCGGCCGGCGATAAAGACCAGCCACGACGCCCATCCCGCCGGCCATCTCGCCCCAAGCAGCGATCCCACTCCCGCCCGCGATCGCACCCCCGCCAGCAATCTCTCCCCCGCCGATGAGCCGATTGCCGTCCATGTGCGCCGAATGCCGACTACCGCCGAGCCGGAAGCCGTGTTCGACCAGCTGTTCCGCGCCGCCAAGCACGCGTTCTGGTTGGACAGCAACGGAATCGGCCGCTTCTCCATCATGGGTTCCGCCTCCCGGTGCGTGACCTCGGCCGACGTGAACGGGTCCTTCTTCGACTGGCTCGCCGCCGAACTCGCCGGCGTCAAGGCGATCCCGGACGTCCCGTTCGACTTCGCCCTGGGGTGGGTCGGCTATCTCGGCTACGAACTGAAGGCCGAGTGCGGCGGCGACGCCGCCCACGAGTCGCCGTATCCGGACGCCGCCATGATGTTCGCCGACCACGCCGTGGTGTTCGACCACGCGGAGAACACCACCTACGTGCTGGCGCTTGATCCGGCGAAGCTTTCGTTGCTGGCCCAGGTGTCCGATGTGGACCTGAGACCGGCGGAGGCACTCGGCCCGGAAGCGATCTCGTTGCGGCACGGTCGGGAGCTGTACCTCGACGCCGTGACGGCCTGCCAGCAGGCGATCGTCGAGGGCGAGACGTACGAGGTCAACCTGACCAACCGGATCACGGTCGACTCCGACGTGGATCCCTGGCGGGCATACCGGTTCCTGCGGCGGGTGAGCCCAGCCCCGTTCGGCGCTCTGCTCAAGTTCGGCGACATGCACGTGCTCAGCACATCACCGGAACGGTTCCTGCGCATCGACCGTGACGGCGTCGTGGAATCCAAGCCCATCAAGGGAACCCGGCCGCGCGGCGACGACCCCGGGCGGGACGCCGCGTTGCGGGAAGAACTCCGGACCAGCGAGAAGGACCGGTCCGAAAGCCTGATGATCGTCGACCTCGTGCGCAACGACCTGGCCCGCGTCGCCGAGGTCGGCAGCGTTCGGGTGCCGGCGCTGTTCGACGTGGAGAGTTACGCGACGGTACACCAACTCGTGTCGACGATCACCGCACGACTGCGGCCCGATGCCTCGCCCGTCGACTGCGTGCGGGCCGCGTTCCCGCCCGGCTCCATGACCGGTGCGCCGAAGATCCGCACCATGCGGATCATCGACCGGCTCGAAGGCGCCGCCCGGGGCGTGTACTCCGGGGCCGTCGGCTACTTCTCGCTCAGCGGCGCCGTCGACCTCAGCGTGGTGATCCGCACCGCCGTCATCACCCCCGGTCGGGTCGACTACGGCGTCGGCGGCGCGGTCGTCGCACTGTCCGATCCGGACGGTGAGTACGAGGAAACCGCCGTCAAGGCAACGCCTTTGTTGGCCCTGTTCCAGGCGGAGTTCCCCGATCGGGTGATCTAGACGGGCGGAAAGTGCTTCACGGGTCAACCATTGGCCCGTCCCGTTCCGACACCCACTCAGAGGTCAACGATGCCCAAGACCGTTGTCGGGCTCATCGCCGCAACGCTGGTCGCCGCCGTGCTCGGCGTGTCCGGCGTCGCGCAGGCCAGCACCCCGACGCTGGCCCAGCAGGTTCAGCAGGGCCGCGACCGCATCGCCGCCGCCTGGCAGGCCAAGGACGTCGATGCCGTCCGCGCCGCCGTCACCGACCTGGCCCCCGCGCTCGCCCAGGTCCGCAAGGACGTCGACCGCGAGGCCATGAACCCCGCCGTCGCCCTGTATCTCGGCCGCGCCGAGCAACAGCGCATCCAACTGGCGGACACCCTCGCCACCCCGCAACCCCGCAGCGGCATCCTCGACTCGGTCTCCGGCCTGGTCAGCGGCCTGCTCGACTCGCTGTCCGGCCTGCTCAGCGGCCTGCTGGGCGGCGGCGGCCACGACAGCGACGACAAGCCGACCGCCCCGGCGCCGGCCGCGGCCTGACACCGGCCCTCGCCGGGCGGCCCGGCCGACACGCACCGGACGCTCGGAAAGGACCATTCCTCAACTCGGAGTTAAGGAATGGTCCTTTCCGAACACCGAAGGCTTGTCACGGAGGGTGGATGCGAGTAGGGCTCAGCTCTGGGGTGCCGACATCAGGGCGAAGACCGCGCCCTGCGGGTCCTGGATGACCGCCATGCGGCCGAACGGTGTGTCCTTGGGCTGGCTGACGACCGTCGCCCCGTTGCTGTCGGCGATGGCGGTCGTCGCATCCGTGTCGGCGACGGCGAAGTACACCCGCCACTCCGGCTGGGCGTCCGGCACGGTGAAGATGCCGCCGACGTCCCGCCCCTCGGCCTTGATCGTCGTGTAGTCGAAGTCCGGCATGGGATCGCCGATCTCCAGCCCGAACACCGCCGAGTAGAAGTCCCGCGCCCGCGGGGCGTTGGGCGTCGACAGCTCGTTCCAGATCCAACTGCCCGGCTCGTTGACCACCCGGGCGCCGATGTGCCGGCCGGGTTCCCACACGCCGAAAACACCGCCGGTCGGATCGGCGGCGATGATCATCTTGCCCTCGCCCATCACGTCGATGACCTCGGTCATCGCCTGCCCACCGTGCTCGACGATCGCCTTGTGGGTGGTGTCGGCGTCGTCGGCCTTGAGGTACGTGGTCCACGCGACGGGCGCGTCGGCCTGGTCCGGCGCCTGCTGCATCAGCCCGGCGACGGACTTACCGCCCAGCAGCGCCTGCGTGTAGTGACCGGTCTCCGGCGGCCCGACGAAGTACTCCCAGCCGAACAGTGCCGTGTAGAACTCCTTGCTGGCATTGATGTCCGTGCAGGACAGGTCGATCCAGCACGGCACTCCCCGCGCGTACGCGCTCGCCTCGGGCATGGCGTCCTCCGCTTCGGCAACGAACCGTTCCCACTCTGCCAGCCGGCCGGGACGACGGTGTCAGCGAACCTGACGACGTGACGGGATTCGAACGTCGTGTTGACGCCCCGTGCCCACATGACTGGCCCGTCATGTCACTGTTGACATGTCATTAGCTACGTGTCACTATTGGGACATGACCGAATCGACTCCGAGCTACCTGGCCGGGCACCTCGCCCCGGTCGCCGACGAGATCGAGGCCGTCGACCTGCAGGTCGAGGGCGCGCTGCCGACCGAGCTGACCGGCCGCTACTTCCGCAACGGCCCGAACCCGGTGCCCGGCGAGGACAGCGGCCACTGGTTCACCGGCCACGGCATGCTGCACGGCGTCCGCCTCAACCAGGGCCGAGCCGAGTGGTACCGGAACCGCTGGGTGCGCACGAAGGCCATGGACGGCGTGCCCTTCCACCGCCCGGACGGCACCGTCGACCTGGCGGCCGGGGCGGCGAACACGTCCGTCGTAAAGCACGGCGGCAAGGTCTTCGCGCTGATGGAGACCAGCTACCCGTACGAGATCAGCCGCGAGCTGGACACGCTCGGCCCGTGCGACTTCAACGGCCGGCTCACCACCGGCATGACCGCGCACCCCAAGGAGGACCCCGAGACCGGGGAGCTGCACCTGTTCGACTACGGGATGCGGCCGCCCTTCCTGACCTACCACCGGCTGTCGGCCGCCGGCGAGCTGGTCGCCAGCTTCCCGGTGCAGGTGGCCGGGCCGACGATGATGCACGACTTCGCGATCACCAGGAACCACGTGGTGTGGCTGGACCTGCCGGTCGTGTTCGACATGGAGCTGGTCGGCCGCGGCATGCCGTACCAGTGGAGCGACAAGTACACGTCCCGTATCGGCCTGATGGGCAAGGACGACCCGACGGTGCGGTGGTTCGACGTCGAACCGTGCTACGTCTTCCACGTCGGCAACGCCCGCGAGGACGAGCAGGGCCGGGTCGTCCTGGACGCCATCCGATACAGCCGGGACGCCTGGTTCCAGAGCTGGAGCCGGAGCGGCGGGGCCCCACGGGCCGAGCAGGCCGCCGCGCTCGCCGTCAGCAAGCTGCACCGCTGGATCCTCGACCCGGCCACCGGCAAGGTCACCGAGCAGGAGTTGGACGACGGCAACGCCGAGTTCCCGACCGTCGACGACCGCCGTGTCGGCCTGCCCAACCGCTACCTGTACGCGGTCGACAGCGCCGCCATCATCAAGTACGACACCGACCGCGGGCAGGTGGCCCGGCACGAGCTCGGCGAGAACTGGCACGCCGGCGAGGCCGTTTTCGTTCCGGCCGCGGACTCCAGCGGGGAGGATGAGGGCTGGCTGCTGTCGATCGTCACCAACTCCGACCCGACCGTCGCCTCGCAACTGCTCGTGCACGACGCCACCGACCTGGCGGCCAAGCCGGTCGCGTCGGTGCTGCTGCCCCGTCGGGTGCCGGCCGGCTTCCACGGGTCCTGGATCCCGGACGGAGAACTGGCGCGATGACGGAGTCCCCGAAGCCGCCCGGTGTGCTGACGATTCTCAAGTCGCTGCTGGTGGACGTCGGTGTGCCCGCGCTGACCTATTTCGTCGCCCACTGGCTGGGGGCGGGCGACTTCGTGGCGCTGCTCGCCGGCTCGGTCATCGCCCTGCTGCGGACGCTGTTCGTCGCGGCGAAGGACCGGAAGTTCGAGCTGTTCTCGGCCGTCATGGTCGGCGTTTTCACCGTGGGCCTGGTGCTGTCGTTCGTCACCGGCGACGTGCGGTTCATGCTCGTGAAGGAGTCCGCCGGCACCTTCGTCGCCGGCGTCGCCTTCCTGGTCAGCTGCCTGCTCGGCAAGCCGCTCGTCTACTTCGCGGCGCTGCGCATGCAGCCGGCCAAGGAGGCCGAGTTCACGCGGCTGTGGGCGACCGTGCCGGCGTTCCGCCGCAGCTTCGTGGTGATGTCGGCCGTGTGGGGCTTCGGGTTGGTCTTCGAGGCGTTGCTGCGGATTCCGCTGGTGTTCCTGCTGCCCGTCGAGGTCATGGTCACGGTGTCGACGGTGATGATCATCGCCGCGTTCGTGCTGCTGGCCGTGTGGAACAAGTGGTACGCCGACCGCCAGCAGGCCAGGTTCGCCCAGTTCCAGGCCGGCGGGGTTCGATCCGCCGAGGTGTAGTCCGCGGCGCCGGGGCGGTCTCGTCGGGGGGACCGCCCCGGCTACCGTGACCACTTCATCCTCAGTGGCCTCTCCGGCCCGCGGGTCCGCGCCTGACCCGATCGGGGTTTGCGCCCGGATGGCGTAGTGGCTATGCTTGGTGACAGAAACGGCAGTACCGGTGCATAGGTCAGAACGACCGAACATCACATCCTAAGGCCGCCCCTCGGGGCGGCCTTAGCGCATTCATACGCTATGTTGCCCCTGTGCATTTCTGCTATCTCGACGAGTCCGGCGGCACAGAATCACCCGATCGGGGAATCAACTCGACTCCGGTGATGGTGATTTTGGGCCTTATCGTCGAGGCCGGCGCCGTTCCCGGCCTCACCCGTGATTTCCTGGCACTCAAGCGTCGGTACTTCCCACGCCGGTTCAACACCGGCCTGACGCTGGACGAGGTGCTGCACGAACTCAAGGGCAACGAAGTCCTGCAGATGGTCCGCAGCGACTCGCGCAACAGGCGTCGCCAGGCATCGCTGATCCAACGCGCGCTGATCGACCTGGTGAACCGCTACGACGGCAAGGTGGTCGGGCGCATCTGGGTCAAGCGTGCGGGCAAGGGACTCAAGCCGGACGCCACCTACTGCTACGCCGCCCAGGACATCGCCAAGCATTTCTGCCAGTACCTCATCGAGCGGAGCTCGACGGGGGTTCTCATCGCCGACGGCCGGACTCCCGAGGCGAACTCCCGGGTCGCGCACTCGATATTCACGCAGAAGTACCGCGTCGCCGGCGACCCGTATCCACACGTGCTGGAGGTGCCGCTGTTCTCCGACAGCCGGAACCACGTCGGCATCCAGATAGCGGATCTGCTCGCCTCCACCCTCGTGTTCCCGATGGCGGCCGCCGCTTACGGAACGAAATGCGTTTCTGTTCACTCCTCCGGGCGATACCACCGGGTGCGCGAGGACCACGGCGAGGCGCTGCGGGAATTGCAGTTCCGCTACCTGGACGAGACCGGCCGCTGGCGCGGCGGGCTTGTCGTCAGCGACATCGGGGGCAAGAGAACGGGATCGTTGCTGTTCAGCGCTGCTCCCTGAGTGGTCTATACCTTGACAGCCCGCTCGGGCCCTGTATCCAATGGGCTTCCGCCGCCGTGTCCCGGTCCCCGCTCGGGAGGACAACCCAGACATGTCAACGATCCCCCGGCGGCTGGTCGTCGCGGCCGCCGCCATCACGATGCTCGGGACGGCGGCAGCCGCGCAGGCGGCGCCGGTGAAGCCGAAGGCGGTGCCGTACGCCAGCGTGGTGCCGGCCCCGGCGTGGGCGACGCAGGCCAACTCGACGTTCACGCTGGGCAGCGGCGCCAGGATCGCGGCGAGCGGCCAGGCGGCGTCGGTCGGCAACTACCTGGCGAGCGTGCTGCGCCCGGCGACGGGCTTCGCGCTGCCGGTGGACCAGGCGCTGTGGGCGCGCGCGGTGGACCCGATCCAGCTGCAGATCGCCCCGAACGCCACGCTCGGCGACGAGGGCTACCAGCTGACGGTCAACGCCACCTCGGTGGTGCTGACGGCGAACAAGCCGGCGGGCCTGTTCGAGGGCGTGCAGACGCTGCGCCAGCTGCTGCCGGCGAGCATCGACGCCAGCACCAAGCAGCCGGGCCCCTGGCAGATCCAGGGCGGCAAGATCACCGACCACCCGCGCTTCGGCTACCGCGGCGCGATGCTGGACGTGGCCCGCCACTTCTTCGGCGTGGACACGGTCAAGACCTACATCGACGAGATCGCCCGCTACAAGGTCAACACGCTGCACCTGCACCTGAGCGACGACCAGGGCTGGCGGCTGCAGATCAACAGCTGGCCGAAGCTGGCCACCTACGGCGGCAGCACCCAGGTCGGCGGCGGCGCCGGCGGCTACTACACGCAGGCGCAGTACAAGGACATCGTGGCGTACGCGGCGAGCCGGTACATCACGATCATCCCGGAGATCGACATGCCGGGGCACACCAACGCCGCCCTGGCCTCGTACGCGGAGCTGAACTGCAACGGCGTCGCCCCGCCGCTCTACACCGGCACCGACGTCGGCTTCAGCTCGCTGTGCACGTCCAAGGACATCACCTACAAGTTCCTGGACGACGTGATCGGCGAGATCGCCGCGCTGACCCCCGGCCCGTACATCCACATCGGCGGCGACGAGGCGCAGTCCACCAGCGACGCCGACTACAAGCCGTTCATCGCCAAGGTGCAGCAGATCGTCGCCAACCACGGCAAGACCGCCATCGGCTGGCACGACATCAGCAAGGCCGACCTGCTGCCGTCGACGATCGGGCAGTACTGGGACACCACCCCGACCAACGCCAGCGTGCAGGCGGCGGCCAAGAAGGGCACGCATTTCGTGCTGTCCCCGGCGAACCTGGCCTACCTGGACATGAAGTACACCGAGCAGACCCCGCTCGGCCAGGACTGGGCCGGCCTGATCGAGGCCAAGGACGCCTACAACTGGGACCCGGGCAACTACCTGACCGGCGTCAAGGCGTCCCAGGTGAACGGCGTCGAGGGTCCGTTGTGGACGGAGACGATCGTCAAGCTGGCCGACATCCAGTACATGGCGTTCCCGCGCCTGGCCGAGCTGGCCGAGCTGGGCTGGTCGCAGGCGTCGACCCACAACTGGACCACGTTCAAGACGCGGCTGGCCGCGCAGGGGCCGCGCTGGAAGGTGCAGGGCGTGAACTTCTACGCCTCGCCGCAGGTTCCGTGGGCTAAGTAGTCCTGACGTATTCGTGGAAGCGGCCGACTGGGGTGAAACCCAGTCGGCCGTACCAGTTCTGGGGCCAGTCCACGGCGTCGGCGAACAGGAACACCGTGTCGCAGTCGTGCACCCGACGCAGCGCCTCGTGCATGACCGCCGTGGAGTAGCCGCGCCCCTGGTGGGCCGGCAGCGTCATCACGTACTCGATCTGCGCGATCCCTTGCTGCCGATAGAGATCCGCCCACGACACCGGCTCGTTGTCTCGCACCACACCGAGGAAATGCACCTCGTCCGCGCCCTTGCGCCGATCCCGAACCCGCGTGGCCAGCTGCTCGACTTCCTCCGCCGGCAGCCACGGCTCGTCGGCCCGCCACTTCTTCCGCAGCGCCTCGATCATCACCGGCAGTTCGAGGGACACCACCGGAACCGACGGCGCCGGCGGGATCTCCCCCTCGAACCGCATCACCACCAGCGGCTGCTCCTTGTACCCCGCCTCCACCGCGACCCGGCCGAACGCCTGCGCCGGCTCGTCGTCAAGGAACACGATCACCCGGTAGTCCAGGTCCCGCATCACGTCGTCGGCCGCCGCCAGCAAGGTCGCCGGGTCGACCACCTCCCGGATCAGCAGCCGGTTGTTGTTGTAGGAAAACGGAAACTCCCGATGCCGGACCGCCACTCCGCCTGGCACGTCGACGACGTCCGTCGCCTGGCGGCAGGCGAACCCGATCTCGAAGTCGACGATCTCCGCAGGGGTGCGCATCCGATCACGGTAGCCACCGAGGGAGACCCAACTCACATTCCAAGCGGTATGTGATACATGCAGGCCGGATTGATTGTTACTTGGGGCACCGCTACCGTCGAGGTGATGCCCGAGCCAGGAGGCGCCACAGCCATGAGCACCGAAGCTTTCGTGTTCGACGCGGTCCGGACCCCGCGGGGGAAGGGCAAGCAGACCGGGTCGCTCCATGAGGTCAAGCCCGTCTCACTGCTCGTCGGCCTGATCGACGAGCTGCGCACCCGCAACCCGAACCTCGACCCGGCCCGCATCGACGACGTGGTGCTGGGCTGCGTGACCCCGGTCGGCGACCAGGGCGCCGACATCGCCAAGACGGCGGCGCTGGCGGCCGGCCTGCCCAACACGGTGGCGGGCGTGCAGCTGAACCGGTTCTGCGCCTCGGGCCTGGAGGCGGTGAACATCGCGGCGCAGAAGGTCCGGTCGGGCTGGGACGACCTGATCCTGGCCGGCGGCGTGGAGTCGATGTCCCGGGTCCCGATGGGCTCGGACGGCGGCGCCTGGGCGATGGACCCGGAGACGGCCTACGACACGAGCTTCGTCCCGCAGGGCATCGGCGCCGACCTGATCGCGTCGATCGAGGGCTTCTCCCGCGAGGACGTGGACGCCTACGCGCTGGAGTCGCAGGCCCGCGCGGCCAAGGCCCAGAGCAACGGCTACTTCGACCGCTCGGTGGTGCCGGTCCGCGACCGCAACGGCCTGACGGTGCTGGAGCGCGACGAGTTCCTGCGGCCGCAGACGACGCTGGAGGGCCTGGGCGAGCTGAAGCCGTCGTTCGCCACGATCGGCGAGATGGGCGGCTTCGACGCGGTGGCGCTGCAGAAGTACCACTGGGTCGAGCGCATCAACCACGTGCACACGGCCGGCAACTCCTCGGGCATCGTGGACGGCGCGGCGCTGGTGGCGATCGGCAGCGAGCAGATCGGCAAGGACTTCGGCCTCACCCCGCGGGCCCGCATCGTGGCCACGGCGGTCAGCGGCGCGGACCCGACGATCATGCTGACCGGCCCGGCCCCGGCCTGCCGCAAGGCGCTGGCCAAGGCCGGCCTGACCGTGGACGACATCGACCTGGTCGAGATGAACGAGGCGTTCGCGGCGGTGGTGCTGCGCTTCATGCGGGACATGGACATCCCGTGGGAGAAGGTGAACGTCAACGGCGGCGCGATCGCGCTGGGCCACCCGCTGGGCGCGACCGGCGCGATGATCCTGGGCACGATCGTGGACGAGCTGGAGCGGCGCGAGCTGCGGTACGGAATGGTCACCCTGTGCATCGGCGGCGGCATGGGCCTCGCCACGATCGTCGAGCGCGTCTGAGGGACGAGGTCATGAGCGAGTACTTCACGTGGGACAAGGACTCCGACGGCATCGTCACGCTGACGATGGACGCGCCGGGCCAGTCGGCGAACACCATGAACCAGGAGTTCACCGACGCCGTCACGCAGGTGGTGGAGCGGCTGCGCCGCGAGCGTGACGACATCACCGGCGTGGTGGTGGCCTCGGCCAAGAAGACGTTCTTCGCCGGCGGCGACCTGAACGACCTGCGCCGGGTGACGCCGGCCGACGGCGAGCGCTTCATGGCCACACTGACCAGCACCAAGGCGGCGCTGCGCGGCCTGGAGACGCTGGGCCGCCCGGTCGTGGCGGCGCTGAACGGCTCGGCGCTGGGCGGCGGCCTGGAGATCGCGCTGTCCTGCCACCACCGGATTGCGCTGGACAACCCCAAGTCCCGCTTCGGTTTCCCCGAGGTGACGCTGGGCCTGCTGCCCGGCGCGGGCGGCGTGGTCCGCACGGTGCGCATGCTCGGCATCGCCGACGCGCTGCTGAAGCTGCTGCTGCAGGGGCAGCAGCTGGCCCCGGCGGCGGCCAAGGAGACCGGCATCGTGGACGAGATCGTCCAGACGCCGCAGGAGTTGATCTCCCGCGCCAAGGAGTGGATCAAGGCCAACCCGAACGCGGTGCAGCCCTGGGACGTCAAGGGCTACAAGATCCCCGGCGGCACGCCGTCGGTGCCGAAGTTCGCGGCGAACCTGCCGGCCTTCCCCGCCAACCTGCGCAAGCAGCTCAAGGGCGCGCCGATGCCGGCGCCGAAGGCGATCCTGTCCGCCGCGGTCGAGGGCAGCCAGGTCGACTTCGAGTCGGCGCTGCGCATCGAGTCCCGCTACATGCTGCAGCTGTCGGCCGGCCAGGTCTCGAAGAACATGATCAAGGCGTTCTTCTTCGACCTGCAGACGATCAACAAGGGCGGCAGCCGGCCGCAGGGCGTGCCGCAGTACACGGCCAAGAAGGTCGCCGTGCTGGGCGCCGGCATGATGGGCGCGGGCATCGCCTACTCGTGCGCCCGCTCCGGCATGCAGGTCGTGCTCAAGGACGTCTCGGCCGAGGCGGCCGAGAAGGGCAAGAACTACTCGGTCGGCCTGCTGGACAAGGCCGTCAGCCGGGGCAAGATGACCACGGAGAAGCGGGACGAGATCCTGGCCCGGATCACGCCCACCGCGGACGTCGCCGACCTGGCCGGCTGCGACCTGGTGATCGAGGCCGTCTTCGAGAACACCGAGCTCAAGCACCAGGTGTTCGCCGAGATCGAGAACGTCGTCGAGCCGGACGCGCTGCTGTGCTCCAACACCTCGACGCTGCCGATCACCGGCCTGGCCGAGGGCGTGAAGCGGCAGGCCGACTTCGTGGGCCTGCACTTCTTCTCGCCGGTGGACAAGATGCCGCTGGTGGAGATCATCCGCGGCGCCAACACCGGCGACGAGGCGCTGGCCAAGGCGTTCGACGTGGTGCTGCAGCTGAAGAAGACGCCGATCGTGGTCAACGACAGCCGCGGCTTCTTCACCAGCCGCGTCATCGGCACGTTCATCAACGAGGGCGTGGCCATGCTCGGCGAGGGCCTGCCGGCCCCGTCCATCGAGCAGGCCAGCACCCAGGCCGGCTACCCGGCCCCGGTGCTGTCCCTGATGGACGAGCTGACGCTGACGCTGCCGCGCAAGATCCGCGACGAGTCCCGCAAGGCGGTCGAGGCGGCCGGCGGCACCTGGGTGGCGCACCCGGCCGAGCAGGTCATCGACCGCATGGTGACGGAGTTCGACCGCGGCGGCCGCTCGTACGGCAAGGGCTTCTACGACTACGCCGACGGCAAGCGGGCCGGCCTGTGGCCGGGCCTGGCCGAGCACTTCGGCAAGCCGGGCATCATCCGCGACGGCGACGACATCCCGTTCAAGGACATGCAGGAGCGGATGCTGTTCGCCGAGGCCATCGAGACGGTGAAGTGCGTCGAGGAGGGCGTGATCACCGCCGTCGCCGACGCCAACATCGGCTCCATCTTCGGCATCGGCTTCCCGGCCTGGACGGGCGGCGTGCTGCAGTACATCAACGGCTACGAGGGCGGCCTCGACGGCTTCATCGCCCGCGCCGAGGAGCTGGCGCAGCGCTACGGCGACCGCTTCACCCCGCCGGAGCTGCTGCGCAAGAAGGCCGCCGCCGGCGAGACCTTCGAATAACGCGACTCGCCCTGCCCGAGAGCGTGACTCGCGGAAACCCCCGCGAGTCACGCTCTCGGGCACACCGAATGTAGGTTCAGAGCAGTTCGGCGAAGCTGGTGATCCGGCGATGCCGGCCGACGTCCGGGGAGCCGTCGGCCGGCCGTGAGACGCCGACCGTGTGCCAGCCGGCCTGCTCGGCGGCGTCGAGCTCGGCGGCGACGTCGGACAGGAACGTCAACTCCGCCGGGTCCGCCCCGATCGACTTCGCGATCGCCTGGTACGAACCGACTTCACGTTTCGGGCCGGCGGACACGGTGTCGAAGTGCCCGGCGAAGTGCCCCAGCAGGTCGCCGTGCTGGGTGTGCCGGAACCACAGCCGCTGGGCCAGCTCCGAGCCCGACGAGTACACGTACACCGGCACGCCGTCGGAAGACCACCGTCGAAGCACCGGCGGCACGTCGTCGTACACGTGCGCGGTGAGCTCGCCGGAGGCGTAGCCCTCGGCCCAGATCAGCCCCTGCAACGTCTTCAGCGGCGTGGCCTTGACGTCCTGGTCGATCCAGCCGATCAGGATCGCCGCCGCCTCGTCCGGGTCGGCCGCCACCTCACGCACCACGGCCGCCGCCTCGGGGCGGCGCACCCACTCCGGGATGCGCGCCCGCGAGTACGGGAACAGCACGTCGTGCACGTGCGAGATCGAGCTGGTGGTGCCCTCGATGTCGGTGACGATCACACCAGTTCGTCCAGCGTCGGCATCCGGGACGAGATGCCGTCCCCCGTGAAGCCGGCGACCCAGCCGTCCTCCTCCTGGAAGAACCGGATCGCGCAGAACTCCGGCTCGGAGCCCATGTCGAACCAGTGCGTGGTGCCGGCCGGCACCGACATCAGGTCGCCGCGCTCGCACACCACGGCGTACACCTTGCCGTCGAGGTGCAGGTAGAAGCAGCCCTTGCCCTCGACGAAGAACCGGACCTCGTCCTCGTCGTGGGTGTGCTCGTTGAGGAACTTCTCGCGCGCGCCCTTGGCCTTCGCGGGCCATTCCGGGTCGTTGGCGTCCGGCTTCATCCGGACGACGTCGACGAGCCGGTAGTCGCCCTCCTTGGACACCTTCTCCACGTCCGCCCGGTACGCCTCGAGCACTTCCTCCTGGCCCGCGGTGTCGGGCAGCTCGACGGTGTCCCACTGCTCCAGCGTGATGTTGAACGGCGCCAGCTCGGCGGCGATGGTCGCGAGGTCGGTGGTGCGCAGCAACACCTCGTCACGGTTGCTGTCGGGCATGACCTGCAACAGCGTCATCCTGATTCTCCTAGTTCGTGAGCAGGTGCAGCCGGCAGAGGGCCTCGATGCACTCCACCCGGTTGCGGGCGACCTCCAGCGTAGGACCCCACGCGGTGACGCCGTGGTGCCCGATGAGCAGAACGGGCACCGATCCGTTCACCCGCTCACCCACCTCGGCGGCGATGCGCGGCACGTCCGACCAGTTGGTGAACACCGGCACGTCCAGCGAGCTCGGGTCGGCCACGCCGAAGCCCTTGATGATCTCGAAGTCGGTGAACCGCACGGAGTCCTGGCCGGCGGCCATCGCCCGGGCGGCGACCGCCGTGGCGTACGGCGGGTGGGCGTGCACGACCGCGCCGCAGTCGGGGAACGCCTTGTAGATCGCGGCGTGGATGGACGTCTCGGCGGATGGCTTGTCGCCGGAGATCCACGCCCCGGTCTCGGCCTCGACCAGCACCACGTCGGCGTTGGTCAGCTCGCCCTTGCTCCGCCCGCTGGCGGTGATCAGCGCCTGGTCCCCGATGCGCACGGACAGGTTGCCGGCGGTGCCGTCCAGCCAACCGCGCTGGTAGAGCCCCCGAGCGACCTCGGCGAGCTGCCCGGCCGGCCGCTGCGGCCACACCCGGTCCTCGGTGACGATCGCCGTCACGAGGTCGTTCGGCGTGACGTCGAAGGCCGGGTTGAACACCGGCGTCTCCGGCAGCGCCACCCGGTGCCCGTGGAAGGCGGTCACCTCGTCGGCGTGCCGCTGCTCGATGGCGATCTGCGAACCGTCCGCAATGGACTCGTCCACAGTGGACTCTGGTGCGACGACGACGAACGGGATCCCGCTGCGGTGCGCCGCGACGGCCAGCGAGTAGGTGCCGACCTTGTTGGCCACGTCGCCGTTGGCGGTGATCCGGTCGGCGCCGACCATCACCACGTCGACCAGGCCGGCGGCGATCGCGGCCGGGCCGGCGGAGTCCACGCACAGCCGGAACGGGATGCCGGCCTGGGTCAGCTCCCACGCCGTCAGCCGCGCGCCCTGCAGCAGCGGCCGCGTCTCGCCGGCGAGCACCTCCTCGACCAGGCCGCGCTCGGCCAGTTCCTTGATGCCGCCCAGCGCCGTGCCGACCGCGACGGTCGCCAGCGCGCCGGTGTTGCAGTGGGTCAGGATCCGCAGCGGCCGGCGGCTCGTGAGGCCGAGCACGGCGTCGGCGGCGCGGGCCGCCATCGCACGATTGGTCCGCTCGTCCTCCTCCAACATCGCCAGCGCCTCGTCCAGCACGGCCCGCGCGCCGCCGGGGAGTTTCGTCAAGACCCTGCGCACGGCCCAGCTCAGGTTGACCGCGGTCGGGCGGGCGTTGGCGATGCGCTCGGCATCCTCCCGCACGGCCTGCTCGTCGTCGTCGCTGAGCTGCGCCGACAGCGCCACCGCGAGCGCGCCGGCCACACCGATCGCGGGCGCGCCGCGGATGGCCAGCCGCTTGATGGCGTCGATGACCTCGTCGGGTGTCGTCAGGCGTAGCACGGTCCGCTCGTGCGGCAACGCGCACTGGTCCACGGCCACAACGGCGGCCCCGTCCCAGGCCAGTGTCCGCTCCAATGGTCCCCTCCAGCCGACGGTGTGCAAACCGTCCCCAGTCTGCACGCTCACCGGCCGAGGTGTTAGCCGTCTTCCAGTGGACGGGAGGGCTTGACGGCCGTCACCAACCGTGTTGGGAACAGCGCCCGTGCCGCGCGTGCCGCGCGGGGCTCGGCCCCCGGGTAGCCGATGCCTCGCCCTTGCCGGATTTAGCCCGCCGCATCGGTTCGGGCGCGTGGTTGCGTTGGCCGGCGGCGGGCGAAATCCGCCAACCGGGCGAAACATCGGCGGGGCCTCGCACGGTCGTGGTCTGGGCGGCGCCGGCCCGCTATGCGTCAGAAACGCCCCTGAGTCAACCCGGAGAGCGAGCGCCACTCGGCCACCGGCAGCGGGTCGTTGAGCACCTGGATGGCCACGTGGTCGGCGCCCGCGTCGAGGTGCCGCCGCAGCCACTCGGCGACGACGTCCTCGTCGCCGACGGCCACGGTCCCGTCCACCAGCTTGTCGCTGCCGCCGTCGGCGAAGTCGGTGTCGTCGAAGCCGAGCGTGCGCAGGCTGTTCAGGTAGTTCGGCAGCCGCAGGTAGATCTGCAGGTGGTCCCGGGCGATCTCGCGACCCTTGGCCGGGTCGTTGGTCAGCACGACCTTCAGCTCCGGCACCAGCAGCGGGCCGGCGCCGAGAATGCCCCGGGCCCGAACGGTGTGCTCTGGCGTGACCAGGTACGGAACGGCGCCGTTGGCCTCGCGGGCCGACAGCTCCAGCATCTTCGGCCCGAGCGCCGCGAGCAGGCGCTTCTCCTTGGGGTGACCGGCCGCGTCCAGGCCGGCCAAGAACTCACGCATCGTCGCCAGCGGCTTCGCGTAGTTCGGCACCATCGGACCGTGACTCACACCGAGGCCCAGCAGGAAGCGGTCGTTGAACTTTGCGTTGGCAGCGTCGGCCTGCGCGGCGACGTCGGCGGGCTCGTGCTGCCAGATGTTGAGGATGGACGTGGCCACGACGAGCCGCTCGGTCGCGGCGAGCACGTTCTCCGCCATCGACACCGGCGGGCTGCCGCCGATCCACACCGCGCCGTAGCCGAGCTCCTCCAGCTCGGCGGCGGCCTCGCGGGACCTCGGCTCGTCCATCGCGACGGTCCGGTTCCAGATGCCTACCCGGCCCAGTTCCACGGCGCCCTCCAGTCGATTGGTACGAGCATCATCGCACATTGGTACGACTGGAATCGTACAACCGTCGACCGGCGTCCGCCACGAGGACCGCCAAAGCCAGCCAGACCAGGCCGAACCCGATCCAGCGGGTGGCGTTCATCTGCTCGTGGTCGACGAGGATGCCGACCAGGAACTGGAACACCGGGGCCAGGTACTGCACCAGGCCGAGCGTCGACAGGCGTAACCGGGTCGCCGACGCACCGAAACACACCAGCGGCACCACCGTGATCAGGCCCGCGCCGGCCAGCATCAGCGAGTGGCCGGTGCCGTGGCCGAGGAAGGTGCCGACCCCGATCACCTCCAGCACGACCAGATACACCGTCGCCGGCACGAACAGCACGGCCGTCTCCGCCGCCAGCGCCTCGACGGCGGGCAGGTTGACCCGCTTCTTGATGAAACCGTAGATGGCGAACGCGACGGCCAGGATCAGTGCGATCCACGGCGGCCGGCCGTAACCGACCGTGAGCACCGCGACCGCGAGCACGCCGATGCCGACCGCGACCCACTGCGCCGTGCCCAGTCGCTCGTGCAGCACCACCACGCCCAGCGCGATCGTCAGCAGCGGGTTGATGAAGTAGCCGAGCGAGGTCTCCACCACGTCGCCCGCGTTCACGCCGTAGATGTAGGTGCCCCAGTTGATCGCGATCATCACCGCGGCCACCGCCAGCATGCCCAGCCGGCGGGGCTGGCGCAGCAGCTGGCCGACCCAGGCCCAGCGCCGGCGGATCAGCAGCACCACGCCCAGCACGATCAGCGACCACGCGATGCGGTGGGCCAGGATCTCCACGGCGCCGGCCGGTTCCAGCAGCGGGAAGTAGAGCGGGAACAGCCCCCACATGCCGTAGGCGGCGATCGCGAGCCACAGGCCCTCCCGGGCCCGGTCGGGGGCGGCAGGGTTTTCGACCTGGGTTGACTGGGAAGCGACCACGGTGTCAGCTTGCCCCCGGCAACACCGAACTTCTATTTATAATTTCTGCAGGGTTCTTGAAGTTTCCCTACAACATCTCACGGACCGTGACCGGCGTGCTCACTCCGACGGGCTAGTGACGATCGCCCGCCGCCGCCAGGATCCTGGGCCGATGGCCGACACCATTGAGCTTTCCGCCGAGTTCACCGACCGGCTCGGTCCGACCGAGCAGGTGCGTGCCGTGCTGTCCGGCCCCGGCGGGACGCTGGTGGCCACCGATTTCCGCGTGCTGGCCGAGGGGACGCACATCCCGCTCACCGAGGTCGTGTCCGTGGCCACCGCCGGCAACTCCCTGTCCGGTGGGGCGCTGTCGATCCGGGCCGAGCACATGGAGCTGCGCTGCACCGGCGTGCCCTTCGAGCAGGCGCAACGCTTCGCCGCGGCGGTGCGGAGTGGGTTGGCCCGAGTACAGGCCGCCGCCTGGATGCCGATTCAGCGGAGCAGCTGACGCCGGTAGCCGGCCGGCGACATGCCGTACGCCGCCCGGAACAGGCGGCTCACGTGCGTCGGATCCAGCACGCCCCAACGCGCCGCTATCACCGCCACCGGCACCGTCGCCTGGCCCGGGTCGGTCAGGTCGTCGCGGATCCGTTGCAGGCGGCGGGTTCTGATCAGCGCGGCGATGGTCGTGCCGGTGCCGGCGAAGAGCTTGTGCAGGTACCGCGCCGAAATCCCGTGCGCCTGGGCGATCGTCTCCACGGACAGGTCCGGGTCGCCCAGGTTGGCCTCGCAGTAGGCCAGAACCCGTTCCCGCATCGACGTTCGGGGATCCATCAGCCGGGCGTCGCCGGTGAAAACCTTTCCCAGCAGGGAAAGCAGCGCATCGGCCAGCTGCGTGCCGCCCTCGGTGACGGTCCCGTCCAGGTCTTCCGCCAGGCCGTTCAACATGCCGGCGACGACCCGCCGCAGGCCGCTGTCCGTGCGCGCCGGCCGCGCGATCGCCTGCCGCAACGCCGATGCCTGGCCGGCCAACCTCTCGCGAGGCACGCCGACAACCACCGTGCGGTAGGCGGTTCCGTAGACCAAGCCGTAGGGCCTGGTCGTGTCGTAGACGACAAGATCACCCGGATTCACCGCCGTGTGCCGGCCGTCCTGGCCCAGCATGCAGGATCCGCTCAGGTGCAGGGAGAACTTGTACAGCTCGCTGTCGGTGGACGTGATCAGCCGCTGCGGCCGCCAGACCCCGCCCGCGTTCCCGGTGATGTCGGCCACCAGCAGCCCGCCCGCCGTCGCGTACCGGATGCCGCCGTCGAAGTCGTACTCGTCGGTCGTCAGCCGCAGCGGCGCGAAGGCCGCCGATGCGGCCTCCTGCATGGCTTCCAGGCGCTCGTTGCGCTCCACCGGGCCGACGCTAGCGACCCGTGCGTCCAATGGCGACGTGACGTGCGCCCGATGGCGATGCCGGGCCGGTTCGTGCTTCTAGCCTCGGCGGCATGACCGGTCCGTTCATCTGGTGGCACAGCCGCTACGACGACCAGGTGCACGCCTTCCCGCTGGCCCAGATCACCGAGGTCGGCCGGGGCATCCTCGCCGCCCGCTGCGCCCACTCCGCCCACCGCGACCTCATCGTCGACACCGCCGACGGCATGCGCTGCTTCCGCTGCGTGCTCCTGGTCAACTGCCCCGAATCCCCCGCGCGGGCTACCCCTATCTGGTGAGCTAGGGGGAATGGCCGGGCTCGAGGTCGCGCACCGCGGAGAACATCAGCGGCGGCTGGCCGTCCGTGACGTGGCCCGCGGTCGGCGAGAGCAGGAAACCGACGTGGTCCCCGAGTTCGAACCGGTCCAGGATCGTGCCGACGAGCCAGCCGGACGCCGCGTCCAACAGCGGCACGCCGCCCGGACCCGGACTCCATTCGCACCGCTCGAACTTGTCGATCTCGTCCCCGGTCGTGCCGCCGAACAACTCGACCAGGTCGCGCTGCTCCTCGCCGACGAGGTGCACGGCCAGCAGCTCGGCCTGCCGGGCCACCCGGTACGTGCGGTTGCGGACCGACAGGCAGACCAGGAACCGGAGCGGATCGATGCTGCACTGGGTGAGAAACCCGACCACGCACCCGTCCCGCTCGTCGCCGGTCCGGTCGACTGTCGTCACGACGAACACCGGATAGTCCAGCCTGGACACGAACTGGTCGACCGCCCCACTCACGGGCTCCAGCTTAGTGGAGCCGCCCGAATCCGCACGCCGCCGAGCGCGGATCAGCGTCGGGGCAGCGACCGGGATGTCGACGGGGCTCCGGGGTCGGGCAGCGAGTGCCCGGCACAGGTCACGTCGGCGGCGGGGATGGCGCCGGTGAGCAGATAGGCCGTGGCGTAGTTGTCGACGCAGGTGTTGTGCACCCACGGCGCGTTGTAGACGCCGTGCGAGCCGCCGCCGTCCTCGATGATCATCCGGGAGCTGGGCAGGAGCTGGTGGGTGCGCAGCGCGCCCTGGTACGGCGTGGCGGCGTCGAGGGTGCCCTGGAGCATCAGAATCGGCGGCAGGCCCTGACCGGTGATCCGCAGCGCGGACGGCTGCGGCAACGACCAGAAGGCGCACGGCAGATTCATCCAGGCGTTGGCCCAGGTCTCGATGGGAGCCCGCTGCGCCACAGCCGTGTTGTCGCGGTTCCAGACCGACCAGCTTCGCGGCCACCGAGCGTCGTTGCACTCGACGGCGGTGTAGACGGCGTTGCTGTTCTCGCCGTCGGCGGTGGCGGGGTTGTTGTCCCGCGTGTACGAAATCAGCGCGGTGGCGTCACCCTTCACCACGAAGTTGCTGAAGGCACGGGCATTGCTGACCCAGTTGATGTCGTAGTACGCGGAGTTCACGACAACGGCGTCCAGTTCCAGCGGGCCGACCGGCCCGGCGGCCTTGGCGGCGAGCGCGGACCGGGCCTTGAGGTAGTTGGCGTACACGGCGTCACGGCCGACCCCGAGGTGGAAAACGCCGTCGTAGCGGCCGATCCAGTCGAACCAGATCTCGGACCGCTTCTGGAAGGCCAGGTCCTGGTCGAGGTTGTCCTGGTACCAGACGGCGGCCGGGTCGGCGTTGATGGTGCTGTCCAACATCATCCGCCGCACGCGGTCCGGGAACAGCTGCCCGTACACGGTGCCGAGATAGGTCCCGTACGAGACGCCGTAGTAGGTGATCTTGGATTCGCCGAGCGCCTTGCGGATCTCGTCGACGTCCCGCGCGGTGTTGAGCGAGTTGATGTACGGCAGCTCGGCGCCGGACCGGGCGGCGCAACCGTCCGCATAGGACTTGGCCCGCTTGACGAACGGCACCTTGTCGGCCTCGGACCTCGGGTTCGGGTCCGCGCCGGGGGTGGCGAAGAAGGACGGGTCGACGCAGCTGATCGGGCTGCTCTTCCCGACCCCGCGCGGATCGAAGCCGATGAAGTCGTACGCCGCGCGCACGCTGGCCGGCACCGCCCCGGCGGTGAACAGGCCGCTGCCGCCGGGACCACCGGGGTTGTAGAGGATCACGCCCTGGCGCGCACTGCCAGTGGCCTTGAACCTGGAGACCGCGATGGTCAACTTCGGACCGGACGGCCGCGAGTAGTCGAGCGGCACCGTGATGGTGCCGCACTCGTAGCGCGGCTGCTGCTCGCAGACATGTGTGAACACCTTGTCGGACGCGGCCGGCCGGGGCTCCGAAGCCGGGGTGCCGGCCGAGGCCGGCGCGGCCCCGACCAACGACGCCAACAGGGCAACGACCAGCGCCAAGGTCGATTTCACAGTGAGGTCCCCTCGCTTTCGCCGCGACCGACGTCGCAGTTCACCGCGAATGGGGATGCCGACCCCAGCGCGACGGGCCGGGCGTTATTGAAGCGTTATCCCCGATCGGGTCGTTTTCGTGCTGGGGTGCACTCATGCCCGATCCGCTGGTGATCCACTGCTCGCCGACCAACCCGCGCGTGTTGTCCGTGATCGTCCTGATGGGACTGTTGTCCCTGGCCACCCTGATCGCCGGATTCACCACGATCGGCACCCTCGACCCGCTGCAGATCGCCGTCTGGCTGCTGATCGTCGTGGCGTTCGCGCTCATGCCGGTGGCCTACCTGCGGCGGACCCGGCTGGTGCTGGACGACCGCCAGCTGCGGGTGCACGTGCTGATCGGCCCGGCGAGCAAGATCGACCGGGACCGGATCAAGGCCGTCACGATGGCCCGCCGCGGCACGCACTTCGTGCTCGACGAGGACGGCCGCCGGCTCACCGCGTTCCGGGACCTGTGGTCGTACCGGCAGCTGGAGACGCTGCTCACCGAACTTCGCGCCGACCTGATCGAGTGACGGGGATAATCGACGCCGTGACCGACGATGGGCTCGGCTGGTACGGGGTGCGCTGCGTGTTCCGCTGGAACGGCCACGAAAACCGGCCGTACGAGGAGCGGATCACCCTGTGGCGCGCGGCATCCGCGGCCCAGGCGATCGAGCTCGCCGGGCGGGAGGCGCGCGACTACGCCCTGGACAACGGCTTCGAGCACCTGGACTTCGCCCAGGCCTACGCCCTGTCGGAGGACCGGATCACCCAGGGCACCGAGGTCTTCTCGCTGTTACGGGAGAGCCACCTGAAACCGGATGCCTACCTTGACGCCTTCTTCGACACGGGTGGGGAACACCAAGCCGGCTAGCCACAACACGCCCCCAGGCTCGGAGAGTGCGAGGCCCCGAAGGGGCTGAGCCCCGCGCGGCAACAGCTCAGTTCACGCAGGTGATGCCGTTGGCGGTGATCGTGTCGCTGCTGGTGGCGGCGGAACTGGTTCCGGTGGGGGCCAGCGCGTAGGCCGCGGGGCCGGTGAAGCCCTCCGCTCCGGGGCCGTCGTAGGCCGTGGACAGGAAGATCCGCACGTGGCCGGGCTGGATGCCGTCGACGTCGTCCTGCTCGGTGTCGTACCCGCCGCCGAGCGCCTCGGACACCTTCTCGGCGTCGGCGGCGCCGCCCTTCGGGTAGCGGATGACCGACTTGGACCGCTTGGCCGCGTTGCCGGTGTCGCCCTGCACGAATCCCTTGGCCACCAGCGCGGACATCACGCTGTCGGCCAGGCCGGACTTGCCGTTGGCGTTGCGCACCTCGACGGTGATGCCGTTGCCGGTCGACGACGAGCCGCTCGTCGGGGTCGCAGCGCTGCTGGGCGTGATCCCGGTCAGCTGCTGCACGAACGCCTTGACCTGCGCGGGATCCACCTCGACGGCCTGGCCGTCGTTGGGCGTGGGCAGGTCGGGCCGGCCGGTCGGAATCGTCTGGAAATGCAGGCCGCCCCCGGTCATGCCCTTGAGCTGGGTGGCGAAACCGAGCAGGTCCCAGCCCTGGTCGAGCACGACGGCGTTCTTGATGGCGTTGATCAGGGCGGCCAGCTTGCCCGGGTTGGTCAGCGTGCCGCCGGACAGCACGGTGCTGGCCAGGCCGGCCATGAACACCTGCTGCCGCTTGATCCGGTCCAGGTCGCCGCCCGGCAGCTCGTGCCGCTGCCGCACGAACTTCAGCGCGTCCACACCGGAGATGGTCTGCTCACCGGCCGGGAAGTTGGCGCCGGAGAAGCTGTCCTTGGTCGCCTGCTTCAGGCACACCTTCACGCCGCCGATGGACTTGGTGATCTCGCTGAACCCGAACAGGTTGATCTCGGCGTAGTGGTCGATGCTGGCCCCGGTGAGCTGTTCGATGGTGGCGATCAGCTCCTTGCGCCCGGCGGACTGGGACTGCTGGGTGATCTGCTTCTGATCGGTGACGCCCTTGTTGCGCAGCTCGGACGCCTCGTCGTTCATCGCCCGCGGGTAAGCCGAGTTGATCTTGTGTTTGCCGTAGCCGCCGGGGATGTCGACGTAGGAGTCGCGCGGGATGGACAGCAGCGCGGCCGGCTTGCTGGTGTCGTTGGGGATGTGCACCAGGATCAGCGTGTCGGTGTTCAGCTCGCCCTCGTCGCCGCCGGCGTTCAGCTGGGCCAGCAGCTTGGGGTCCAGCGGGTTGCCGTGCGCGTCGGTCCGGCTGTCCAGGCCGACCAGCAGCACGTCGACCGCGCCGTCCGCGGGCTTCTCCGCCTTGATCACGTTGTCGGTGGCGAGGCCGCTGGTCAGGTTGTCCAGGGTCGTGTAGCCGTAGCCGGTGACCACTAAGACCACGGTCGACACCAACGCGAGCGCCGTCATGCCGGCACGCTTGGCGACGGTGTTGCCGGACGGGCGACGCGCGGCCGGCGGCTTGCGCGCGAGCGGCTTCTCGGCGGCGGCCTTCGAAGGCACCGGATTCTGAGCCGGTGACTTCCGAGCCGGCGGCTTCTGCGCAGCAGCCTTCGGCGGGGCGGAGGCCTTCTGCGGCGCAGGTTTCTGCGCCGCGGGCTTCGGCGGCACAGGCCTCTGCGGCGCGGGCTTCGGCGGGACCGGGTTCTGCTGAGCAGGCCTCGGCGAACCGGGCTTCGGCGGCTGAACGCGCCCACCCTGGGGCTTCGGCGGCACGCCGCCGCGCTGCGGGGGCTGCGGACGGCCGGGGCCGGGCTGGCGGGGCGGCTGCGGGTGGCCGCCCGAGCCCGCAGGGGGTCCAGGGCGTCGGGGCGGCCGGTTCTCGAAGTTGCTGTCCACAGGCGTCCACCTCCCGGCGATCGTCAGCGCCTACCCACGTGCTCTGCAGGATTTGTCGATGCCGGAACTCCCCCACCCAGCGATGTCCGGCCGTACCGTAGCCCAGTTCGCCGACGTGACCGGACACCAGGGGGCACGAACGGCGGTTGATGACCGAGCGTACCGGCCCTAGCATCCTGCGTGACGACGGCTGGTCCCACCCGGGAACGCGCACCCAGCACCCGCGTCTAAGGAGTGCCGATGCGCAGATTCGCAAGTGTGTTCGTCGTCCTGCTGGCCGCTTTGTCGGTCTTCACGCTGCCGGCGTCCGCCGCGCCGGACGGCGGCTGGCACCGGAAGTCCCCGCCGCTGTCGACGCCGTGGACCGACCAGGTCGGCCCGGACAACGCGCTGCCGGAGTACCCGCGGCCGCAGCTGGTCCGCCGCGACTGGCGCAGCCTCAACGGGGTGTGGCAGTTCGGCACCACGCCGCCGGACGGACAACCGCTGCCGGAACGGATTCTCGTGCCGTACCCGGTGGAATCCGCCCTGTCCGGGATCATGCGGCACGAAAGCACCATGTGGTACCGGCGCACGTTCACCGTGCCGGAGTCCTGGCGCGGACAGCGCGTGGTGCTCAACTTCGGCGCCGTCGACTACCAGGCCACCGTCTCGGTCAACGGCCACCAGCTGGCCACCCACAAGGGCGGCTACGACGCGTTCAGCGTGGACGTGACCGACGCGCTGACCCGGCACGGCGAGCAGGAACTGGTGGTCGGCGTGGTGGATCCCACCGAGGCCGGCGGGCAGCCGATCGGCAAGCAGCGCGAGCACCCCGTCAACAACATCGTGTACACGCCGACGTCCGGCATCTGGCAGTCGGTGTGGATGGAACCCGTGCCGGCGACACACATCACGGCCCTCGACCAGACGCCCGACCTGACCACGAACTCGCTGAAGCTGACCGTGCACACCGCCGGCGTGCAGGGCCAGCCCGTCGAGGTCGTCGCCACCGATCACGGCCGGGTGGTCGCCCGCACGACCGGCAGGGCCGACGCGCTGCTGACCATTCCGATCAAGCATCCGCACCTGTGGACCCCGGACGACCCGTTCCTCTACGACCTGTCCGTGCGGGTCGGCGGCGACCGCGTGACCAGCTACTTCGGCATGCGCTCGGTGTCGATCGGCAAGGGCCAGGACGGCAAGCTCCGCACGCTGCTCAACGGCAAGTTCGTGTTCAGCCTCGGCCCGCTGGACCAGGGCTTCTGGCCGGACGGGATCTACACCGCCCCCACGGATTCGGCGCTGCGCTTCGACCTGGCCGAGCAGAAGGCGTTGGGCTTCAACACGGTTCGCAAGCACATCAAGGTGGAGCCGGACCGCTGGTACTACTGGGCGGACAAGCTGGGCCTGATGGTGTGGCAGGACATGCCGTCGATGAACGCGGACTTCGGACCCACGGTCCCGAGCACGCCGCGGCCCACGCCGGCGGCCGAGCAGCAGTTCATGACCGAGCTGCACGCGATGATCGACCAGCACCGCAGCCACCCGTCGATCGTGGAGTGGGTGCCGTTCAACGAGGGCTGGGGCGAGTTCGACCCGGCCGCGGTCACCGACCAGGTCAAGGCCTGGGACCCGAGCCGGCTCGTGAACAACAACAGCGGCCTGAACTGCTGTTACTCCTTCGACGGCGGCAACGGCGACGTCTACGACAACCACGCCTACGTCGGCCCGGGCAGCCCGGTGCCGACCGACACCCGGGCCGCGGTGGACGGCGAGTTCGGCGGGCTGGGGCTGGTCGTGCCCGGCCACGAGTGGCAGCCCGGCAAGGGCACCAGCTACGAGATGGAGCCGGACAAGGCCACACTGACCAGCCGTTACGTGCAGATCCTCAACCAGGTCAAGGACTGCGAGGTCAAGTGCGGGCTGTCGGCGGCGATCTACACCCAGGCCACCGACGTGGAGAACGAGGTCAACGGCCTGTTCACCTACGACCGCAAGGTGCTCAAGCCGGACCTGGCGCAGGTGCGGGCGGTGAACCGGGCGGTGATCGCCGCGTCCGGCCAGGCCGAGCAGCCGCCGCCCCCGCCGCCCGGCACGCCCGGCCTGACCGGGGTCGGGGCCTGGCCCCTGGACGGGGTCAGCGACGACACCTCCGGCCACGGCCACTCGGTCAAGCTGCAGAACGGTCCGCTGTGGACGGACGGCCGCATCGGGCAGGGGCTGGAGTTCAACGGTGTCAACCAGTGGGCCGACACCGGAGCGTCCATTCTGGACACGACCACGGACTACTCGGTGGCGGCGTGGGTTCGGCTGGACCAGACCGGGCGGTTCGCGACCGCGGTCAGCCAGGACCGGTCCGACGGCGTGAGCGAGTTCTTCCTGCAGTACTCGGCCCAGGACAACCGCCTGGCGTTCAGCACCCCGACGATCCGGGCGCTGGGCCCGGTCCCACAGGCCGGCGTCTGGTACCACCTGGTCGGCCTGTACGACTCGGTGAAGTCGCAGATCAGGCTGTACGTGAACGGTCAACTGGCCGGCACCGCCCCGTACTGTCCGGGCCGGGCCGCCGCCGGGCACACGGTCCTCGGCCGCGCCCTCTACAACAAGGCGCAGGTGGACTTCTGGCCGGGCGTGCTGGACGAGGTGCACGTGTACGACCGCGCGCTGTCGGCGGCCGAGATCGATCAGCTGTACCGGGCGGACACCTGATCGGACAAACCTTGCGTGACCGCTTGACAGCGAAACGAAACTTTCCGTTAGTTTGGTCCGAAGCGGGTAGGAGGGTGTCGACGATGAAGTCTTCCCTTGGTGCGGCCGCCGCGGTTGCCGCGTTGCTGGTGATCACCGGATGCGCCAACCCGGAGGGCAGTGGCGGCGGCGGGTCCACCGCGGGCTCCGGCGGCGGCCAGCAGACCGCGTCCAACGCGTCCGGTCCGACCTGCACGATCGACGCCTACGGCGCCACCAAGGTGGACTTCAGCAAGGCCGTGGTCGGCTTCTCGCAGTCCGAGGCGGAGGCCAACCCGTTCCGGATCACCGAGACCCAGTCGATCACCGACGAGGCCCAGAAGCAGGGCGTGCAGCTGCTCAAGCGCAACGCCAACTCCAACCTGAGCCAGCAGATCTCCGACATCCAGGGGCTGCTGGCGCAGGGCGCGAACCTGCTCGTCGTGGCCCCGCTGAACTCGGAGGGGCTGGAACCGGCGCTGCAGGCGGCCAGAGACAAGCACGTGCCGGTGGTGACCATCGACCGCAAGCTGTCCTCGGCCACGCCGTGCAAGGACTACCTGACGTTCATCGGCTCGGACTTCGTGGCCCAGGGCAAGCGGGCCGCGACCCAGCTGGTGAAGGCCACCAACGGCACCGCCAAGGTGGCGATCCTGCTCGGCTCCACCGGCAACAACGTGACCACCGACCGCACCAGCGGCTTCACCGACTACCTCAAGGCCAACGCCCCGAACGTGCAGGTCGTCGCCCAGCAGACCGGCGACTTCACCCGGGAGAAGGGCCAGTCGGTGACCGAGCAGCTGCTGCAGGCCCACCCGGAGATCACCGCGATCTACGCCGAGAACGACGAGATGGCGCTGGGCGCGGTCACCGCGATCAGCGGCGCCGGCAAGAAGCCCGGCACCGACATCAAGGTGTTCTCCGTGGACGGCACGCGCAACGTGGTGCAGGGCATCGTCAACGGGCAGATCAACGGGGACGTCGAGTCCAACCCGCGGTTCGGCCCGCTGGCGCTGTCCACGCTGAAGGACTTCCTGTCCGGCAAGGCGATCCCGCAGACGATCACCATCCAGGACAGGGAGTACGACAGCTCCAACGCCGCCGCTCAGGTCGGCAACGCCTACTGAGTGGTCCCGACTTACCCGGCCGGCAGTGCGCGCCGGTCGGGTAAGTCGCGTTCATCGAGGAGGTCCGATTGCTCCAGGCGGTCGGGGTGAGCAAGCACTTCGCCGGCGTGCAGGCGCTGCGGGAGGTGGATTTCGAGCTGCGTCCCGGCCAGGTGCACACCCTGGTGGGCGAGAACGGCGCCGGCAAGTCCACCCTGATCAAGGTGCTCACCGGCGTGTACCAGCCGGACGCCGGGCAGCTGCTGCTGGACGGCGAGCCGGTGGCGTTCGGCCGGCCGCTGGACGCCCAGGCGGCCGGCATCAGCACGGTGTACCAGGAGGTCAACCTGGTGCCGTCGATGTCGGTGGCGCAGAACCTGTTCCTCGGCCACGAGCCGCGCAATCGCCTGCGGCTCATCGACTTCCCGGGCATGCAGGCGCAGGCCCGGGAGCTGCTGTCGGAGCTGGGCATCAGCGTGGACCCGCGGCGCCAGCTGCGAACACTGGGTCTGGGCGTGCAGCAGATGATCGCGGTGGCCCGGTCGGTGCGGGCGCGGGCCAAGGTCGTGATCATGGACGAGCCCAGCTCGTCGCTGGAACCCCGTGAGGTAGAAACCCTTTTCGACGTGATCCGGCGGCTGCACGAGCGGAACGTGGCCGTGCTCTATGTCAGCCACCGGCTGGAGGAGCTGTACCAGATCTGCGACACGGTGACGGTCCTGCGCGACGGCCGCGTCGTCCACAGTGGACCGCTGGCCGACATCGGCCGGCTGGAGCTGGTGGCGACCATGCTCGGCCGCACCCTGTCCGACGAGGGCGAGCGCACGGTGTTCGCCGGCGAGCACGACAGCGCCGAACGGACCGTGTTGCGCGGCAAGGGTTTGCGCCGCCGGACCGTGCTCGACGGCGTCGATCTGACGGTCCATCCCGGCGAGATCGTCGGCCTGGGCGGGCTGCTGGGCTCCGGCCGCACCGAGACGATGAAGGCGCTGGTCGGCCTGCAGCCGTTGGACGAGGGCGAGATCGAGGTCGCCGGCAAGCGGATCCGCGCCGGCTCCACGCCCGCCGCCATCCGCGCGGGTCTGGTGCTCGTGCCGGAGGACCGCAAGGCGGAGGGCATCATCCCGAACCTGTCCGTACGCGAGAACATCGTGCTGGCCGCGCTCCCCCGGTTGTCGGTGGCGGGCGTCGTCTCCAAGCGAAAACAGCGCGAGATCGTGGACACGTTCATGCGCCGGCTGCGGATCAAGGCCGCCAGCCCGGAGCAGAAGGTGGGCGAGCTGTCCGGCGGCAACCAGCAGAAGGTGATGCTGGCGAGATGGCTGGCGATGAGCCCCAAGGTGTTGCTGCTGGACGAGCCGACGCGCGGCATCGACGTCGGTGCGAAGGCCGAGGTGCAGGCGCTGGTGGACGAGCTGGCCGGGCAGGGGCTGGGCATCGTGATGGTGTCCAGCGACCTGGAGGAGCTGGTGGAGGGCGCGGACCGGGTGGTGGTGCTGCGGGAAGGGGCCTCGGTGGCCGAGCTGACCGGCGACCAGGTCACGGTGGACGGCGTGATGGCGGTGATTGCCGATGAGCAGCGCTAGCACCCTCATCCGGCGCACCGCGATCCGCGACTACGGCGTCTACCTGGCGCTGATCGTGCTGGTCGTGGTCAACGTGGTGATCACGCCGAACTTCATCACCACCGACAACCTCCGCACCCAGCTGGTGCAGGTGGTGCCGACGCTGGTGGTGGCGCTGGGCATGGCGCTGGTGATCGGCACCGAGGGCATCGACCTGTCGGTCGGCTCGGTGATGGCGATCGCCGCCGCGCTGCTGCCGCTCTATCTCGGGTACGGCGTGGTGGCGTCGATCCTGGTCTGCCTCGTCGCCGGCGCGCTGGCCGGGCTGCTGAACGGGTCGCTGGTGACATTCGCCGGCGTGCAACCGATCGTGGCGACACTGGCCCTACTCGTCGGCGGCCGAGGACTGGCGCTGGTGATCGCCAACGGGCAGCTGAAGCAGCTGTACAACCCGGATCTGCTGGCGCTGGGCTCGTCGTCGGTCATCGGCATCCCGCTGACCGTGCTGGTGGCGCTGGTGCTGGTGGTCATCGTGGCGTTGCTGGTGGAGCGCACGACGTTCGGCCGGCAGCTGGTCGCGGTCGGCGGCAACCGCCGGGCCGCCGAGTTCGCCGGCCTGCCGGTCAAGCGCACGCTGCTCACCGTGTACATGCTGTCCGGGGTGTTCGCGGCGATCGCCGGCGTGCTGGCCAGCGCGCGGCTCACCGCGAGCGACCCGTCCAGCCTCGGCCTGCTGATCGAGCTGTCCGCGATCACGGCGGTGGTGGTCGGCGGCACGCCGCTGACCGGCGGCCGGGTGCGGGTGATCGGCACCGTCGCCGGCGCGCTGCTGATGCAGCTGATCTCGGCCACGTTGATCAAGCACGACGTGCCGGCGTCGGTGACGCAGATGCTGGAGGCGGCGCTGATCGCCGCCGCGGTGCTGGTGCAGCGGGAGAGGAGGAACGGACGATGATCGCGGCGATCCAACGGCACGGCGCTCTGGTCGTGCTGGTCGTCCTCCTGGCCGCCGGCGGCCTGATGTTCCGCACCTTCCTGACCGCGTACACGCTGGGCAACCTGGCGGTGCAGGCCAGCTTCCTAGCGATGATCGCGCTCGGCATGACGCTGGTGATCATCAGCGGCGGCATCGACCTGTCCGTGGGTTCGGTGTACGCGCTGGCCGGTGTGCTGGCGGCGTACGGGTCGACGCGCTGGGGCCTGGCCGGCGCGCTGATCCTGCCGCTGGTGGTGAGCGGCGTCATCGGACTGATCCAGGGCACGTTGATCGCGCGGCTGCGGATGGCGCCGTTCATCGTGACGCTGTGCGGGCTGCTGTTCGCCCGCGGCCTGCTGCAGCTGATCACCAGCGAGGGCTCGACGACGTACCTGGTGCCGGCCGGCTCGGCGTTCCGCTGGCTCGGCGACGGCACCGTGCTGGTGGTGATCGCGGTGGTCGCCTATCTCGCCGGAGGCGTTGTGCTGCAACGCACACCGTTCGGCATGCGGCTGTTCGCGGTGGGCGGCAACGAGGACGCGGCCTCGCTGATGGGGTTGCCGGTGGCCCGCACCAAGATCAGCGTGTACGTGATCTCCGGGCTGCTGGCCGGCTTCGCCGGCGTGATGTCCGCCGCACAGCTGGGTTCCGGCGTCACCGTGATCGGGGTCGGGCTGGAGCTGAACGCCATCGCCGCCGTTGTGATCGGCGGCACCATGCTGACCGGCGGCGCGGGCGCGGTGAGCGGCACGCTGGCCGGGGTGGCGCTGCTGTTCGTGATCCAGGAGCTGATCAACCAGCTGGGCCGGTTCAACTCGAACATGCAGGCCGTGGTCAGCGGCGCGGTGCTGGTGGTGGTTGTCGTGCTGCAGACCCTGTTGTCCCGGGCCCGGCGACAGCGTTGATCAAGAGCGGGCCGAAATTGTTTCGACTTCGACCGTCAGCCGCGCAGCAGCATCAGCTCGATCGGGTCCACCCGGTCGAAGTTGGCGCTGGCCGACCGGCCGAGCTCGTCGGCGAGGGCCTGGTCGCCGCGGCCGGCCGCGCGCAGCGCCTCGGCCGCCAGGGCCAGGCCGTTCAGCAGCTCGATCCGGCTCTCCGCGGTGCCCTCGTCCATCGGGACAACCGCGTCGAGCAGCACGTCGACCACGAGATCAGCGGCGTCGGCAGCCTCGTGGAAGGTGGTCGCCATCACAGGACTCCCTGGGAAATGACCGGAGCCCCGCACGGGGGTGAGCGGGGCTCCGGCACTGGGCCCGCCGCTCAGGGGGGAGGGAGCGGCGGGGGTCTCGGTGTGCCTTCAACGATACGACCAATCGGCCGCGATGGGCCAAAACATGGAGTAAATCACTGTGACCCCGACCGGCCCTTCCACATTGAGGGATCGGCTGACGGGGCCCAGGCTTGCGTGGTGGGGTTGTCACTCAGTGTGGGCGCGACTGGAAGGGGTGGACGTGATGCGCGGGTACAGCCGGCGTGGGTTCCTGGGGATGGCGGGCGGCGTCACAGCGGCCGGCCTGCTCGCCGCCTGCGGCTCGAACACCGGCCGTAGCAGCGGCAGCGGCGACACGATCGAGCAGTGGTACCACGCCTACGGCGAGGCCGGCGTGCAGCAGGCCGTCGAGCGGTACGCGAAGGCCTACGACAAGGCGACCGTCCACGTGCAGTGGAACCCCGGCGACTACGACTCGAAGATCGCCAGCGCGCTGGCCGCCAGCAACGGGCCGGACGTGTTCGAGTCCACGCTGCGGGTGGACATGGTGCGTAGCAAGCAGATCGTGTCGCTGGACGACCTGCTGGGCGACGCCCGCAGCGACTTCACCGAGTCGGTGCTGGCCAGCCACACCGTGGACGGGCAGGTCTACGGCATCCCCCAGTCGGTGGACATGCAGATGCTGTTCTACCGCAAGAGCATGCTGCAGAAGGCCGGCCTGCAGCCGCCCAGCACCGTCGACGAGCTGATCGACGCCGCCCACAAGCTCACCACCAACAAGGTGAAGGGCCTGTTCCTCGGCAACGACGGCGGCGTCGGCGTGCTGGCCGGTCCGCTGCTGTGGTCGGCCGGGCTGGACTACCTCACCCCCGACAACAAGGTCGGCTTCGACGACCCGCTCGCCGCCGAGTCGGTCGGCAGGCTGCGGACGCTGTTCACCAGCAACAGCCTGCTGCTCGGCGCGCCGGCCGACTGGTCCGATCCGTCCGCGTTCGTGCAGGGCCTGACCGCCATGCAGTGGACGGGACTGTGGACGGTTCCGGCCGTGCAGAAGGCGTTGGGCGACGACTTCGGCGTGCTGCCGTGGCCGGCGTTGAACGGGGCCGGCAAGGCGTCGGTGCCGTTCGGCGCGTACGGGTCGATGGTCAACGCCAAGAGCAAGAAGATCGACGCCGCCAAGGCGTACGTGAAGTGGCTGTGGATCGAGCGCGGCGACTACCAGCAGGACTTCGACCTCAGCTACGGCTTCCACATCCCGGCCCGCAAGAGCCTGGCCGCCAAGGCCGACAAGCTGAAGTCCGGGCCGGCGGCCGACGCCGTGCGCTTCGTGCAGGATCTCGGCAAGCCGCAGAACCCGCCGCCGTGGACGGCGAAGATGCAGCTGGCGCTGAGCGACTCGCTCAACAAGATCGTGCGCAGCGGGGCCGACGCCACGACCGAGCTGAAGAACGCGGCCGGATCCGTGCAGACGGAACTCAAGAGGCTCTACGGATGAGGAAGCAGCGCCCTCTGCGCGCGTTCCGCGCGGATGCGGATCGCTCTGAGCCGATCCCTTCGGCTGGCCCGGAAAGATCGCTGAAAGGACGCGGTCTTTCCGGTCTGCGCCTCCAGGCATCGGCGCGATCCGCAGGGCCGTTCTGGGTCTTCGTCGGCCCGTTCCTTATCGGGTTGCTGATCTTCAACTACATCCCGATCGGCTGGAGCGCCTACCTCAGCTTCTTCGACGCGCAGGGCACCGTCACTCCGGACACCTTCGTCGGCCTCGACAACTACGCGGACATGCTGACCGGGCCGTTCGCGCAGAGCCTGCTGACGTTCAGCGTGTTCGCGCTGTTCATCGTGCCGCTGACGTTCGCGCTGGCGCTGGGGCTGGCGGTCGCGGTGAACCGGATCCGGTTCGCCCGCGCCTTCTTCCGGTCGGTGTTCTTCCTGCCCACCGCCTGCTCGTACGTGGTGGCGGCGATGGTGTGGAAGCTGTCGCTGTTCAGCGGCGTGCGGTTCGGGCTGGCCAACACCGTGCTGGACTGGTTCGGGCAGGACCCGGTGGCGTGGCTGTCCAACCCCGATCCGCCCTGGTACTGGGTGGTGCTGGTGACGGCCCGGCTGTGGCTGCAGGTCGGCTTCTACATGATCCTGTTCATCGCCGGCCTGCAGCGCATTCCCGACTCGCTGTACGAGGCGGCGTACGTGGACGGGGCCAAGCCGGGCTGGCAGGTGTTCCGGCACATCACCTTCCCGCAGCTGCGGCCCACCTCGATCGCGGTGCTGCTGCTCAGCCTGATCGCCGCGTACCAGGCGTTCGACGAGTTCTACAACCTGCTCGGCACCGCCCGCGGCTACCCCGACTTCGGCCGGCCACCGCTGGTCTACCTGTACTACCTGGCGCTCGGGCAGACGCAGGACTACGGGCACGGCAGCGCCGGCGCGCTGATCCTGGCGCTGCTGATCGCGCTCGTCACGCTGCTGCAGGGCCAGGTGCTCGGCTTCGGACGACGGGACTGATCGCCATGGACAACCGACCGGTCGGCCTGCGCCCCGGTGTCGCCGGCACCACGCTGCGATACGCGGCGCTGACCGTCGCGGCGCTGGTGTTCCTGCTGCCGTTCTACCTGATCGTCCGCAATGGACTGTCCACAGAGGCCGAGATCACCTCGCCGGAGTGGTCGCTGTTCCCGAGTTCCCTGCACTGGGAGAACATCACCGAGCTGTTCACCGACCCGAGCGTGCCGATGGCGCACGCGCTGTGGAACTCGCTGGTGATCGCCGTGCTGCAGACCGGCGGGCAGCTGCTGCTCGGCTCGCTCTGCGGCTACGGGCTGGCCCGGATTCCGTACAAGCACGCGAACAAGGTCTTCTACCTGATCGTGGCCACTTTGATGGTGCCGGCGGCGGTGACGTTCGTGCCGAGCTTCGTGCTGGTGTCGTCACTCGGCTGGGTGAGTTCGCTGCGCGGCCTGGTGATCCCCGGCCTGTTCGCCGGCTTCACGGCGTTCATGTTCCGGCAGTACTTCCTGTCGTTCCCGCGCGAGTTGGAGGAGGCGGCGCGGATCGACGGCCTCGGTCACTGGGGCACGTTCTGGCGGATCGTGGTGCCGAACTCCGGCGGCTTCTTCGCCGCGGTGGCGGTGATCCAGTTCATCGGCAGCTGGAACGCCTTCCTCTGGCCGCTGGTGATCGGCCAGGACGAGTCGTCCTGGACCGTCCAGGTGGCCATGTCCACGTTCCTCACCGCACAGAACGTGAACATTCATGAGCTTTTTGTGGCCGCCGCCGTGGGTATCCTGCCGCTCGTGTTGGTTTTTGTGGTCTTGCAGCGCTTCCTGGTCCGGGGCGTGGCCGAGACCGGCATCAAGGGCTGACCACGGCCCAGTAGAATCCGTCGGCATCGCCACGAAGGCCGGTGGACACGATGACGGTTCGGATCGACTCACCCGAGACGGTGGCGGCCGCCTTCGACCGGGTCCGCCGCGAGCGGCCGGACCAGCCGCTGCTCAGCTACGTGCGGGACGACGGCTCCGATGAGGTGACGTACACCGCCGGTCAGCTCGGCGACCAGGCCGACCGCGTGGTGGCCGAGCTGCGTGGGCGGGGCCTGCAGCCGGGCGACCGCGCGCTGCTGGTGCACCTGCCGTCCCCCGACTTCGCGGTCACCCTGCTGGGCTGCCTCGCGGCCGGCGTGGTGCCGGTGCCGGCGGCGCCGCCGAACCCGTTCACCATGCGGCACGACCTGGAGGCGTTCACCGCGATCGCGGCCAGCTCCGGCGCGCGGGCGGTGCTCACCCACGGCGCCTACGACCGGATCCGCACCACGGTCGGCGCCGGCCAGCTGTGGCCGGCGCTGCCGTGGTACCGAACGGACCGGGACAGACCCGAGGCCGACCGGGACCGAACCTGGCACCAGCCGTCCACACTGGACGAACCGGCACTGCTGACCTACACCTCGGGCTCGACCGGCTCCCCGCGCGGAGTGCTTGTCTCACACCGCAACCTGCACTGCGAGCTGGCGCAGAACGTGGTCGACACCGACCTGCGCGGCTCGGACACCCGGGCGGTGTCGTGGCTGCCGCACTTCCACGACCAGGGCCTGATCTCCATGACGTTGGGTGCGCTGGTCGGCAGCGGACACGTGTACACGATGTCCCCCATGGCCTTCCTGCACCGGCCGACCGTGTGGCTGGACGTGGTGTCCCGGATCCGGGCCACCCACACCGCGGCGCCGAACTTCGCGTACGACCTGATCGTGCGCAAGACCACCGAGCAGCAGCGGGAATCCTGGGACCTCAGCGCGCTGCGGGTGGCGATGTGCGCCGCCGAACCCATTCGAGCCTCCACTGTGGACTCCTTCGTGAAGGCGTTCGCGGTGTCCGGCCTGGCCCCGCACGCGTTCTACCCCGCGTACGGGCTGGCCGAGCACGCCGGCAGTGTCACCATGGGCGGCGGCAGCGTCATCCGCGTCGACCGGGACGCCCTCGACGGCAACTGGGTCGTGCCCGTGGCCGAGGGCTCGGTGACGCGCAGCGCCCGCTACGTCGGCTGCGGCCCCGTGACCAAACCCGGCACCACCATGCTCATCGTCGACCCGGAGACGCGGCTGCCGTGCGAGCCGAACCGGGTCGGCGAGATCTGGGTGGACGGCCCGAGCAAGGCGCTCGGCTACTACGAACTGCCGGACGAGACCGCCGAGACGTTCCGGGCCCGGCTGGCCGACAGTGTCGACGATCCCGGCGCTGATGGCGAGTTCCTGCGCACCGGCGACCTCGGCTTCCGGCACGACGGCGAGCTGTTCGTGACCGGGCGGCTCAAGGACCTGATCATCGTGCACGGCCTGAACCACTACCCCCAGGACATCGAGGACAGCGTCCGCGGCTGTCACGCGGCGGTGCGGGCCGGCGGCGTCGCCGCGTTCGCCGTGACCACCGGCGAGGACGAGCCCACCGGCGAACGCCTGGTGCTGTTCGTCGAGCTGCGGCAGCGCCGGCCGAGCGAGGCGGTGATCGACGAGGTGGTTCGGGCCGTGCGGCGGGCCGTGTACGGCGACCACCGGCTGGCCTGCCACACCGTGGTGCTGGGGCTGAACGGCCTGGTCAGGAAGACCACCAGCGGCAAGGTGCGGCGGCAGGCGTGCCGCGAGGCGTTCGAATCCGGGCTGGTGCACGGCGAGCCGACCACCGTGACCGTCTCCACCCTGCACTAGGGTCGCTCGGTCGAGTGATTTTTGGGAGGCGGGCAGATGGAGCGGCCGACGTGGGCCCCGGGCGAGGTCGACCTGGAACGGCCGAGCGCGGCCCGGGTCTACGACTACTACCTCGGCGGATACCACAACCTCGCCGTCGACCGGGAGTTCGCCGAGCAGGCCATGCTCGCCATGCCCGAACTGCCGCTGATCATGCGGACCAACCGGGCGTTCCTGCGGCGGTCCGTGCGGCACCTCGTGTCGCGGGGCATCCGCCAGTTCCTCGACCTGGGCTCCGGCATCCCGACCGTCGGCAACGTGCACGAGATCGCCCAGGGCGCCGCCCCCGAGGCACGCGTCGTGTACGTGGACAAGGACCCCGTCGCCGTCGCCCACAGCCAGGTCATGCTCGAGGCCAACGACAACGCCGCGGTGCTGCTCGCCGACATGCGTGACGTGGAGTCCGTGCTGGCCTCCGCCCCCGTCGCCCAGCTGATCGACACGGACGAGCCCGTCGGCGTGCTGATGTTCGCCGTGCTGCACTTCGTCGACAGTGACGAGCTGGCCCGGGCCACCGTGCGGGCGTACATGGACGCCGTGCCGTCCGGCAGCTACCTCGTGGTGTCCCACGGCACGCACGAGTACGTCGGCGAGCGCGGCAAGCAGGTGGAACGGCTCTACACCAGGACCGACAACCCCTTCTTCCCGCGCAACCAGGCGCAGGTCAGCCGGCTGGCCGAGGGATTGGAGCTGGTCGAGCCCGGGGTGGTGCACCTGCCGTCCTGGCATCCGGACTCGCCGGAAGAGGTCGAGGACCACCCGGAGCGGTCCAGCACGTACGCGATGGTGGCGAGGAAGCCCTGAGGCCCGGTTCGCGCCCGGACCGGCCTTGACCGGCCGACCCTGAAAACCGGGCTTGTCGGTGCTGATCTGCCTGAAACCTGCATTCGGTGTGTCTGAGAGCGTGACTCGCGGGGGTCAGGCGGTGCGGCGGAGGTGCATGGGGCGGTGCTCGGCCATCAGGCGCTCCATCTTGTCCAGGGCGCGGCTGGCCGTGGACTTCACGGCGCCCTGCGAGATGCTGGTGGCGCGGGCGATCTCGGCCTCCGTCATGCCGCCGTAGTAGCGGAGCACCAGCACCTCCCGCTGCCGCGGCGCGAGCTGGGCCAACGCGTCCATCACGGCCTGCTGGTCGGTGGTCATCATCGCCAGCGACTCGGCGGAACGGGCCGGCACCTCGTGCGGCGGCACGTAGTCGCGGGCGCGCTTGCGGCGGCGGAGCATCGAGCGGCTGCCGTTGACCACGGCGGCCGACAGGTAGGCGGCGGCCGCCGACTCGTCGCGGAGCCCGCCCCAGTTCCGGTGCAGTGCCGCGAACGCGTCCTGGACCACGTCCTCGGCGCTGGCCATGTCGTCGACCAGCTTGCGGGCCAGGCCGAGCAGGCGGACCCGGTGCTGCCGGTAGAGGTCTTCCAGCGTCAGCGGCTGTCGGGTGGTGGGGACTGACCTGAGCTGCGTTTGCTGCATGGCCCAAACAATCGCCGACCGGTGTCCGCATCCCGTGGTGACTGTGTCACAGCCGTGTCACAGAGATCCAGAGCTGGATCACACGGCAAAGATCTTGCGCAGCCACGCATGACCGGATCGCCGCTGGTGAGCGCGGCTCATCCCCCGGGAGTCGGCCGCATCGGGGGCTGCCTGCCGGTGCCGCGGTATTCCGGCCAGTACTCGAAGTGCCACCATTCGTTGGCATATGTCCGATACAGCCCGAAGCGGTCGCCGTTGCGCTCCAGCCAGCGAGCGCCTTCGGTCGGCCGCACGTCCAGCGCGCGGCCCCGCACATGCGAGGACTCCTCGGGTGGCAGCACCCACTGCCGCGCGGCACTCTCGGACCCGTAGCTGCGCACCGCTTCCTCGAACAGTTCGCGCTGCTCGGCGTACATTCGGTGACCGGAGGTGAGGCCGATGAGCTCGGCGTCATGCCACAGCGCGGCGCATCGCGCCGCGATGAACGCCGCCTTCGTCCCGGGCGTGAGACCGGTCAGGTCCTCGAACGGATACCGCACCCGGAAGGCCCATTCGCAGGCCCGTTCGCGCACTCTCCCCCCGCCGGTGACCAGCGCGGCCAGCGGCAGCAGCAGGGTCGCCACCAGCACCGTCAGGTGGCGGTAGGCGTGGTCCCGGCGACGAACCGGCATCTGCCCGACCAGTTGCTCGCCCCCACGTCGGCGGCGCACGTACGTCACCCCCATGTCCTCGGCACGTCATGGTTTCGCTACAAGAGCCCGTGGCAGGGGCTTACGACCAGCGTCGCCGCGACCATAACCGAATAATCTTCGATCGTGTCCAGGGTTCTGTTGATAGAGGACGACCGTGCAGTGCGTGAGGGCTTGCAACTTGCCCTGCGCCGGCAGGGCCATACGATCCACGCCGCCGAGTCCGGTGAGGAAGGTCTCACCCGGCTGCGCGCGGAGGCGCCCGACATCGTCGTGCTCGACCTGATGCTGCCGGGCATCGACGGCTTCGAGGTGTGCCGCCGGATCCGGGCCAGCGGCGACGTCCCGATCATCATGCTCACCGCCCGCAGCGACGACTTCGACATCGTCGGCGGCCTGGAGGCCGGCGCGGACGACTACGTGGTCAAGCCGGTGCAGCCGCGGGTCCTGGACGCCCGCATCCGCGCGGTGCTGCGTCGTACCGGCGCCGAGCGCTCCGAGCAGGAGAAGCACGGAAAACTGGTCATCGACCGCGCCGCGCTGGTGGTCAGCAAGGACGGTGTGCAGATCAGCCTCACCCCGACCGAGCTGCGGCTGCTGCTGGAGCTGTCGGGCACGCCGGGCCGGGTGCTCAGCCGCCAGCAGCTGTTGGAGGCCGTCTGGGAGCACGACTACCTCGGCGACTCCCGCCTGGTCGACGCCTGCGTGCAGCGGCTGCGGTCCAAGATCGAGGACAACGCGGCCGACCCGCTCTACGTGCAGACCGTGCGCGGCTTCGGCTACCGGTTCGGACCGGTATGAGCCGACTCCGCCGTTTCCTGGGAGTGGCGTGGGGCCTGCGGCCGCGCCTGGTCGTGGCGTTCGTGCTGATCGCCGCCATCAGCGCGGCCGCGGCGTCCGGCGCGACGTACGTGCTGGCCCGCCGCGTCATCGAGCAGGACGCGACCGACGCCGTGGTGACGCCGATGATCAGCCGGGTGCACCAGTCCACGATCGGCATCAAGCTGCCGCCGACCCAGGACCAGCTGGACAGCCTGGCGTTCAGCGTCGGCAACGGCGCGGTGGCGGTGTACCAGAACATGCGCTCGAAGGGTGGCATGGAGCTCTCGGAGCTCACGCCCGAGCTGCGGGAGGAGATGCGCACCGGCAGCAGCGTGGTCTGGCAGCGCGTCACCATCGGCAACTACCCCGCGATGATCATCGGCATCCCGGTCCTGGCCTGGCAGACCGACGACAGCTGGAAGCCGTCCGGGCTGGAGATCTACGCCGTCTCGGACCTGACCGCCCAGCAGAACTCGATCAAGGACCTGGCCAGCTTCGCGTGGCTGTTCGGCGCGCTCTCGGCGCTGTTCGCGGTGATCGTCGCGCTGCTGGCCGCTCGCGGCGTGCTGCGGCCGGTGCGCCAGCTCGGTATCACCGCACGACGGCTCGGCGCGGGCGACCTGTCCGCCCGGCTGAAGGTCCGCGGCAACGACGAGATGGCCGAGCTGGCCCGGACGTTCAACGACACGGCCGCGGCGCTGGAACACCACGTCGGCCAGCTGCGCCGGATGGAGGCCGACGCGCGACGCTTCGTCGCCGACGTGTCCCACGAGCTGCGCACGCCGCTGGCCGCGATGACCGCCGTGACGGATGTGCTGGACGAGGAGGCCCCGCAACTCGGTGACGATGCCGGTCAGGCCGCGCGGCTGGTCAGCCAGGAGACCCGCAAGCTGACCCGGCTGGTCGAGGACCTGATGGAGGTGTCCCGGTTCGATGCCGGCGCGGCCAAGCTGGCGCTGGACGACATCGACGTGGCCAGCGCGATCGGGGCCACGCTGCGGGCGCGCGGCTGGCTCGGCCGGGTCGAGGCCGACCTGCCGGCGGGCGTGGTGGCCCGGCTCGACCCGCGGCGGCTGGACGTGATCGTGGCCAACCTGGTCGGCAACGCGCTCAAGCACGGCGCGCCGCCGGTGCAACTGCGGCTGTGGGCCGACCACAACTGGGTCGAGCTGCGGGTGATGGACAACGGGCCCGGCCTGGCCCCGGAGGTGCTGCCGCACGTGTTCGACCGGTTCTACAAGGCCGAGTTCGCCCGGACCCGGTCCGAGGGCAGCGGCCTGGGCCTGGCGATCGCGTGGGAGAACGCGCGACTGCACAGCGTCGGCGGCCTCCATGGCAGTCTGGAGGCGGCCAACCGTCCGGAAGGAGGCGCTGTGTTCATCCTCCGCCTGCCCCGAGTCATGGGTGAGGACCCCCGATGACCCGACGGCACGGGTTGCTGAGCGCGGCGACGCTGCTGCTGGTCGGCGCGCTCGTCGGCGCCGTCGTGGCGGGCTGCGGCATCCGGCCGAGCCGGGTGATCCAGGGCTGGGAGGCGCCGAAGGGCGCGGTCTCGAGCCTGATCGTGTACCTGCTCGACCACGGCACGCTGCGGGCCGTGACCCGGCCGCTGCCGCCGTCGCCGACCCTGGACCCGAAGGCCACCGCCGGCATGATCATCCGCAGTCCGCAGGACGACGCGCTCCGGGCGCTGGCACAGGGCCCGACCGCGACCGAGGCAGCGGGCGGCCTGACCAGCGACATCCCGTCCGACGCGACCCTGGCGACGAAGTACGTCGACGACGGCGGCAACTGGGTGTTCGTGTACACGCCCGACGGCAAGCCGCTCACCCAGCACGCCGTCGACCAGATCGTCTGCACCTTCGTCTCCAGCATCACCAACAACGGCGGCGGCGACAGCAAGCAGATCAAGGTGCGCGTCCTGGACACCGGCAAGAAGCCGTGGCCGTCGCAGAGCTGCCCGGTGGCCACCCCGTAACCTGGAGGACGTGCCGAAGATCACCGGCAGGTCGTTGGGCGAACACCGGGAGCGCACCCGGGAGCGGATCTTCGCGGCGCTGTCGACACTGATGTACCAGCGCGGCTTCGACGCGATCTCGCTCGCCGACATCGCGGCGGCGGCCGAGGTGGGCCGCACGGCGATGTACAACTACTTCGCCGACAAGGAGTCGCTGCTGCTCGCGTACGCCGAGCACGTCACCGAGCAGTACATGGCCGAGCTGGTCTCGGCGCTGGCCGAGGTGCGCGACCCGGTCGACGGGCTGGCCACCTACGTGCGCAGCCAGCTGCGGCACGTCGCCCGCAACCACCTGCCGCCCGGGACCGCGCTGCGGTCGCTGATGTCCGAGCAGAGCTACCGGCACATGGTCGAGCACGTCAGCGCGCTGGAGCTGATCCTGCGCGGCATCCTCGCCGCCGGCATCCGCGAGGGGCTGCTGCCCGCCGACGATGTCGACACCCTGGTCGGGCTGGTCACCGCCTGCATCAGCGGCCGGACCGTCGCCGAGCTCTCCGGTCCCGAGCTCGATCACGCCGTGGAGTCGACCGTCCGCTTCGTGCTCCGCGGAGTGGGCGCTTTTTATGACGACTTGTCGTCACAATCTTGACGACACCGCGTCGGGATCTGCAGACTCGGGGCGTGACCTTCTCCGCGACCCTCCGGACCGAGACGATGGACGACCACCAGGTCGCCAACGGCGCCGAATTCGTGCGCGTGCTGTTCGACCAGCGGCTCAGCCTCGCCGGCTTCGCCGCGCTCGTGGCCCAGCACTACTTCATCTACCGGGTGCTCGAAGAGGCCACCGACGCCATGGCCGACGACCCCGTCGCCGGGCCGTTCGCCAGCCCCGAGCTGCGCCGGCTGCCCGCGCTGGAGCAGGACCTGGCCCACCTGTACGGGCCGGAGTGGGCCTCGATCATCGAGCCCGGCCCGGCCACCGTCGCCTACACCGAGCGGTTACGCGAGGTCGCCTTCACCTGGCCCGGCGGCTTCGTCGCGCACCACTACACCCGCTACCTCGGCGACATCTCCGGCGGGCAGGCCGTCGGCGCCGTGACCGAGCGCCAGCACGGCATCGTCGACCACGCCGGCACCCGGTTCTACGTGTTCGACCGGATCCCGGACCGCAAGGCCTTCAAGGCCCGCTACCACGAGCTGCTCAACACCTCGCCGTGGGACGAGGCGGAGCGGGAGCGCATCATCGAGGAGTCCCGCATCGCCTACCGGCACAACGCGGCGGTCTTCACCGACCTGGAGCGGCACCTGCCCCAGTACCTGGTCGCCTCCTGACCGTCAACCCCGGAGACTCGGAACGGACCATTCCTCAACTCGGAGTGTAGGAATGGTCCGTTCCCAACGTTTAGGTAATGGCGGCGATTACCTCAGGCCGCTTTTGGGTGGGGGCGGTAGCTGTCCACGTATTCCTGGCCGGTCAGCTCCAGGATGGCGTACATGATCTCGTCGGTGACCGCGCGGTGGATCATGGTCGACTCGGCCATGCCCTCGTAGCGGGAGAAGTCCAGCGGCTTGCCGAAGCGGACGGTCATCGGCCGGATGCGCGGCAGGCCGCGGCCGTTCTTCTGCACCTGGTCGGTGCCGATCAGGCCGACCGGGACCACCGGGGCGCCGGTGGCCAGCGCGATCCGGGCCACGCCGGCGTGCCCGCGGTACAGGCGGCCGTCCAGGGAGCGGGTGCCTTCCGGGTAGATCGCGAACGCGCCGCCCTTGTTCAGCACCTCCTCCGCGGTGTCGAGCGCCGCCCGCGCGGCGCGGCCGCTGCCACGCTGCACCGGGATGTGGCCGAGGCCGCCGAAGAAGCCGCGCATCAGCGCGCCCTTCACGCCCTTGCCCTCGAAGTACTCCGCCTTGGCGAGGAAGTTCACCCGACGGGGGACCACCATCGGGATGACGATGCTGTCCACGAACGCCAGGTGGTTGCTCGCCAGCATCACCGGCCCGGTCGCCGGGATGTTCTCCAGGCCCTCGACCTTGGGCCGGTACACGGCCCGACCCAGCCGGCCCGCAACCCGTTTCATGAACCAGTACAGCAAAACACGACCTCCGCGCCGCCCACGATGCCGCTTGGATTTTGTCATGTTCAACGCACGTCAAGGCACGACAGTGCCAGTGCTGTCCGTCACGGGGTACCCCAGTACCGGTTTCGGAACCACCCCGGTGGGCCGGGAGTTCGCAAACTGGCAACCGGCAAGGCATCCCCGGCGTAACCTTCGGCAACAACCACTTGGCGAAGGGTGGTCGGCGGATGGGCCACTGGGACTCCGGACACGAGCGCCTGCTCTGGTTCTTCCTCGGCCTGGTCATCGCGTTCGTGCTGATCAGGATCAGCGTGCGGATGATCAGGGCGAAGGTGCGCTGGTGGCCCGGGAACGTCACGCCCGGTGGCACGCACATCCACCACGTGGTGTTCGGCGTGGTGGCGATGATGCTCGGCGGCGTGATCGGCCTGGCCACCCCGGACGACGCCGGCGACTGGCGGCTGTGGTCGGCGGGCCTGTTCGGCGTGGGCACGGCCCTCGTGCTCGACGAGTTCGCGCTCATCCTGCATCTGCGTGACGTCTACTGGACCCAGGCCGGCCGGCTGTCGGTGGACGCGGTGTTCCTCGCCGTCGGCCTGACCGGGCTGTTGTTGCTGGGCGCGCGGCCGCTGGACTACGGCCTGCTGCCGGACTTCAACCTGCCGCCGCACGTGGCCGGCGCCGTGGTGGCGCTGATCGACCTGGGCTTCGCGGTGGTCGCCCTGCTCAAGGGCAAGATCTGGACGGGCCTGCTGGGCCTGCTGCTGCCGCCGCTGGCGGAGATCGGCGCGCTGCGGCTGGCCCGGCCGAACTCGCCGTGGGCCCGCTGGCGCTACCGCGCCGGTTCCCGCAAGCTCAGCGTCGCCATTCGCCGTGAGGCCCGCTACCGGCAGCCGCTGATCCTGCTCAAGATCCGCTTCCAGGAGTTCATCTCGGGCCGGCACGACCTGCCCGAGCAGCCGCTGGTGCCGGTGGTCGAGCCACGGGAGCAGATCCAGGAGAAGGCCGGCGCGCCCCTGCGGTGATGCCTGACAGAGGGCCGGCGCTCGCCTGCGGTGATGACCCCACAGGGTCGGACAAAGGCCGGCGCCCCCGCACGGGGGTGAGCGGGGGCGCCGGGGTAACCCGCCATGTCGAGGGGGGAGGAACACGGCGGGAGCTAGCTACCGACCTCACTGTAGTACCCAGGTTCGGCGGGCCGAAACCCTTCGGGTGTTGCCAATTGTAGTCGACCGACTACAGGCCCAGTTCGCGGGCGATGAGCATGCGCTGGACCTCGCTGGTGCCCTCGCCGACCTCCAGGATCTTGGCGTCCCGGTAGAACCGCCCGACCGGGTACTCGTTCATGAAGCCGTAGCCGCCGAAGATCTGGGTGGCGTCCCGCGAGTTGTCCATGGCCGCGTTGGACGAGACCAGCTTGGCGATGGAGGACTCCCGCTTGAACGGCTCGCCGCGCAGCATCTTGTCGGCGGCGTGGTGGTAGGCCAGCCGGGCGGTGTGCACCCGGGCCTCCATGTCGGCCAGCTTGAACTGGATCGCCTGGTACGTGCCGATCTTGTGGCCGAAGGCCTCGCGCTCCTTCACGTACCGCACGCACTCGTCGACGCAGCCCTGGGCCAGGCCGACGCCGAGCGCGGCGATGGCGATCCGGCCCTCGTCGAGGATGCGCAGGAACTGGGCGTAGCCGCGACCGCGCTCGCCGAGCAGGTTGGCCGCCGGCACCCGGCAGTCGGTGAACGACAGCTCCCGGGTGTCGGAGGCGTTCCAGCCCACCTTCGAGTACTTCTTCGACACGGTGAAGCCGGGCGTGCCGGACGGCACGATGATCGATGAGATCTCCTTGCCGCCGTCGGCCTTCTGCCCGGTGACCGCCGTGACCGTGACCGCGCTGGTGATGTCGGTGCCGGAGTTGGTGATGAAGCACTTGGACCCGTTGATCACCCAGTCGTCGCCGTCGAGCTTGGCGGTGGTGCGGGTGGCGCCGGCGTCGGTGCCGCCGCCGGCCTCGGTCAGGCCGAAGCCGGCCAGCGCCTCGCCGGCGGTGAGCTTGGGCAGCCACTGCTGCTTCTGCTCCTCGGTGCCGAACCGATAGATCGGCATGGCGCCGAGCGACACGCCCGCTTCGAGCGTGACCGCGACCGACGAGTCGACCCGGGCCAGTTCCTCCAGGGCGAGGCAGAGCGCGAAGTAGTCGCCGCCCATGCCGCCGTACTCCTCGGGGAACGGCAGGCCGAACAGGCCCATCCGGCCCATCTTGGCCACGATCTCGTACGGGAACTCCTCGCGCTCGTAGAAGTCGCCGATGACCGGCGCGACCTCCTCGCGGGCGAACTCCTCGACGGTCTTGCGCAGCGCCTCGTGGTCGGGGCTGATCCTGGTGTCCATGCTCGTCACTCCTGTAGGGGTGCAACAACCGCGAGCTGCTGGCCGAGCCGAACCTGTTGGCCCGCGTGCACCGCCAGCTCCGCGACCGCGCCGTCGATGGGCGCGACGACCGTGTGTTCCATCTTCATGGCCTCGACGACCAGCAGCGGCTGGCCGGCGTTGACCCGTTCGCCGGCGGCGACCTTGAGCAGCAGCACCGTGCCGGGCATCGGGCTGGTGACCGCGCCGCCGGCCGCGCCGGCCCCGCCCTTGCGGGACTGCTGCAGCGGCTCGGTCTCCAGCAGCGGCCAGTTTCCGATCCAGGTGATCTCGCCGTCCCGGGCGTGCCGGTACGACCTGGTCACGCCGCCGCTGCGGACGTGGAGCCGGTTGCCTTCGTGCCACGCGCCGGCCGCGACCGGCTCGCCGTTGTTGATCACGACCTCGGCGTTCGACGCCCGGCCGCGCAGGCGCACCTTGGCCGGCTCGTCGCCGGGCGCGCCGATCAGCCAGGACGTCCACGCCGGCTGGCCGATCCGCCATCCGCCGGGGATGTCCCACGGGTCAACGGTTTCGCCGCGCGGCTCCAGCGCCAAGGCGCGTTCCAGGGCCGCCGCGACGAGCACGTCGTCGGGCATCGGGTTGGCGACCAGCGCCGCCAGTTTGCGTTCCACCAGGCCGGTGTCGAGCCGGCCGGCGACCACGTCCTCGTCGGCCAGCAGGGCCCGCAGGAACGGGATGTTCGTGGTGACGCCGAGGATCGTGACGTCGCCGAGCGCCGACCGGAGCTTGCGCAGCGCTTCGTCTCTTGTGGACGCGTACGCGATGTGCTTGGCCAGCATGGGGTCGTAGTCGCTGCCGACGACCGAGCCCTCGGAAACGCCGGAGTCGATGCGGATCCGGTCGCTCGGCTCCTCCAGGGCCAGCAGGGTGCCGCCGGTGGGCAGGAAGCCGTGCGCCGGGTCCTCCGCGTAGATGCGGGCCTCGACGGCGTGACCGGTGAGCCGGATGTCGTCCTGCGTCAGGGAAAGGCGCTCGCTGGCGGCGACGCGCAGCTGCTGCTCGACGAGGTCGATGCCGGTGACCAGCTCGGTCACCGGGTGCTCGACCTGGAGCCGGGTGTTCATCTCCATGAAGAAGAACTCGTCGGGCCGGTCGGCGGAGACGATGAACTCCACCGTGCCGGCGCCGGTGTAGCCGACCGCCGCGGCCGCGTCGGCGGCCGACTTCCCCATCCGCGCGCGGGTTTCCTCGTCGAGAAGCGGCGATGGGGCCTCTTCGATGATCTTCTGGTGCCGGCGCTGCAGGCTGCACTCCCGCTCGCCGAGGTGCAGCACCGTGCCGTGGGCGTCGGCCAGCACCTGGATCTCGATGTGCCGCGGGTTCTGCACGAAGCGTTCCGCCAGCAGAGTGTCGTCGCCGAAGGAGTTCAACGCTTCCCGCTTGGCCGACTCGATGGCCGCCGGGAGCTCGTCCAGCGAGTGCACCAGCCGCATGCCCTTGCCGCCGCCACCGGCGGACGGCTTGAGCAGCACCGGAAAGCCGACCTCGGCGACCGCGTGCTCGATGTCGGCGCCGAACGCGCCCGGCACCACCGGCACGCCCGCCGCGGTCACGGTCTGCTTGGCGCGGATCTTGTCGCCCATGGCGTCGATCGCCGCCGGCGGCGGGCCGACGAACACCAGCCCCGCCTCGGCGCAGGCCCGCGCGAACGCCGCATTCTCGGCCAGGAAGCCATATCCGGGGTGGACGGCCTGCGCACCCGTCTTCACAGCGGCGTCGATGATGCGCTCGATCGACAGGTAGCTCTCCCGCGCGGCTGCCGGCCCGATGCGCACGGCCACGTCGGCCTCGCGCACGTGGCGGGCGCCCGCGTCGGCGTCGCTGTGCACGGCGACGCTGCGAATCCCCATACGCCGCAACGTGGTCGCGACGCGGACCGCGATCTCGCCGCGGTTGGCGATGAGTACGGTGTCGAACATGATCACATCCTGAAGACGCCGTAGCGGACGGGAGGCAGCGGCTCGTTGGCCGCGGCGGACAACGCCAGGCCCAGCACGGTCCGGGTGTCCTTGGGGTCGATCACGCCGTCGTCCCACAGCCGGGCGGTCGAGTAGTACGGGTTGCCCTGGCTCTCGTACTGGTCCCGGATCGGCTGCTTGAACGCCTCTTCGTCCTCCTGGGGCCAGTCGTCGCCGAGCTGGTCCCGGCGGACCGTCGCGAGCACGGAGGCGGCCTGCTCGCCGCCCATCACCGAGATCCGGGCGTTCGGCCACATCCACAGGAACCGCGGCGAATAGGCCCGGCCGCACATCGAGTAGTTGCCCGCGCCGAACGAGCCGCCGATCACCACGGTGAACTTCGGCACCCGGGCGCAGGCCACCGCGGTGACCATCTTCGCGCCGTGCTTGGCGATGCCGCCGGCCTCGTACTCGCGGCCGACCATGAAGCCGGAGATGTTCTGCAGGAACACCAGCGGGATGCCGCGCTGGTCGCACAGCTCGATGAAGTGCGCGCCCTTGACCGCGGACTCGCTGAACAGGATGCCGTTGTTGGCGATGATGCCGACCGGGTGGCCGTGGATCCGGGCGAAGCCGGTGACCAGCGTGGCGCCGTACTCCGACTTGAACTCCGCGAACCGGCTGCCGTCGACGATCCGGGCGATGACCTCGCGCACGTCGTACGGGGTGCGGGTGTCGATCGGGACCACGCCGTAGAGCTGGTCGGGGTCGACGGCCGGTTCCTCGGTCGGCTCGATCTCCCACGGCCGCTGCGGGCGGGGCCCGAAGGTGGCGACGATCTGGCGCATGATGCGCAACGCGTGCGCGTCGTCCTCGGCGAGGTGGTCGGTGACGCCGGAGGTGCGGGAGTGCAGCTCGCCGCCGCCCAGCTCCTCGGCGGTGACGATCTCGCCGGTGGCCGCCTTCACCAGCGGCGGGCCGCCCAGGAAGATCGTGCCCTGGCCGCGCACGATGATCGCCTCGTCGCTCATCGCCGGCACGTACGCGCCGCCCGCGGTGCACGAGCCCAGCACGGCGGCGATCTGCGGGATGCCCTTCGCGGACATCGTGGCCTGGTTGTAGAAGATCCGGCCGAAGTGCTCGCGGTCCGGGAACACGTCGTCCTGCCGCGGCAGGAACGCGCCGCCCGAGTCCACCAGGTACAGGCAGGGAAGGTTGTTGTGCAGCGCCACTTCCTGGGCGCGCAGGTGCTTCTTGACGGTGATCGGGTAGTAGGTGCCGCCCTTGACCGTGGCGTCGTTGGCGACGATCACGCACTCGCGGCCCTCGACCCGCCCGACGCCCGTGATGATGCCGGCGGCCGGCGCCTGGTCCTCATACATGCCGTTGGCGGCCAGCGGGGACAGCTCCAGGAACGGCGAGCCCGGGTCGAGCAGGGAGTCCACCCGGTCGCGCGGCAGCAGCTTGCCGCGTTCCACATGCCGGATGCGCGCCTTCTCGGGTCCGCCCAGCGCGACCTCGGCCAGCCGGCCCCGCAGCTGCGCGACCAGCTCGGCGTGTTCCTTGGCGTTGCGCTGGTAGCCCGGATCCGCCGGATCCGCGGCGCTGGCCAGTGCCGGCGCGACCATGACGCTCCTCAGCTGTTAGCGACCGTTAACCCAGACCTCCAGGTTAACGGCCGCTAACAACTTCGTCCAGTCAGGCCCCTCAGCCGGTCACGGCGTTCAGCGCGGGCAGGTAGCCGCCGGAGTAGCCGGCCGCGTTCGGGTGGTAGGAGTTCACCACCGGCCAGGTCACGCTGTTCAGCCACCAGGTCGAGGAGCAGATGCCATGGCCGTCGAAGAGCGAGCGCACGTCGACGAACCGGAAGCCGTGCCGGCTCGCCGCCGCCGAGACGGCGGAGTCCAACGTGTCCGCGCCGCTGTTGATGTAGTTGCGCGAGGTGTCGCTCAGGCCCACGTTGCAGGAGCCGCCGAGCTGGTAGAAGTGCGGGTAACCCACCACGTAGACCGACGCGTTCGGGGCGTGGCTGCGGATCGCGTTGTAGGTGTTGTCCAGCAGGCCGGGCAGGGTGGTGTTGACGAAGTTCTTGGCGTTGTTGACCGCGGTGTTGCAGCCGGAGTCGCCACCGATGATGCAGGACTCCATCACACTGGAGAAGCCGGCGTCGTTGCCGCCGATCGTCACCGTGACCACGGTGTTGGCCGAGCTGAGCGAGGCCACCTGGCTGTTGAGGACGTCACTGGTTTTCGCGCCCGAGCAGGCGACGTTGGTGAAAGCGGACACCGAGTGCGCGGCCGCCCACAGGCTCGGGTAACCCTTGCTGCTGCGGTCGCAACTGTTGTCGTACGAGCTCTGCGCGCCGACACCGGCGGCATAGGAGTCGCCGACCGCGGCGTAGTTGACGGCAGCCGGCGCCGCGTGGGCGACGGCCGTTGTGGACAGTGCGGCCGCGACGGCGACCGCGAGGCAGGGGAGGGCACGAGACAGGCGCATGACAGGGGAGCCTCTCCGTTGAGGTGTGCCGAGACCCGATAATCGTTGCAGGAACAAGGTTTCCGCCGGAAGAGATTCGTCAAGAGTTGATGACATATTCGCCTTTTGGGTACGAAACACACCCGGTCACTCCACCGTTCGATACCGCGGTTAGCGTTCGTTAACTCGCTCGTCTACCATCGGTGGCGTGCCGTTCGCCGAGCAGACCGCGACCCCGAGCCGGCGGGAGCAGATCCTGGCCGCCGCCGCCGAGTTGTTCGCCCGGCACGGCTTCCACGGCGTCGGCATCAACGACATCGGCGCGGCCGTCGGCATCTCCGGGCCCGCCCTGTACCGGCACTTCCGCAGCAAGGACGCCGTTCTCGGCGAGATGCTGACGTCCATCAGCGAGCTCCTGCTGGCCGGCGCCCAGGCCCGCGTCCGGGTGGCCGGCGACGCCGAGGAATCGATCCGGACGCTCATCCGCTGGCAGGTCGACTTCGCGCTGGACAATCCCGCGCTGATCACCGTGCAGGAGCGGGACCTCGGCAACCTCGCCGACACCGACCGGCAGCGGGTGCGCACCCTGCAGCGCCGCTACGTCGAGGTCTGGGTCACGACGATCCGCCGCTCCCGCCCCGAAGTGGGCGAGCCAGCGGCCCGGGCCGCCGCGCACGCGCTGTTCGGGTTGATCAACTCCACCCCGCACTCCGCGCACCTCGACCGGGCGCAGATGGCGGACCTGCTCGCCGCGATGGCCTACGCGGCGGTGCACTCCCTCAGCTGAATCGCTCCACAGTGGAGGGGTTTCCCTCTCCCGGCCCGCAGTTCGGGCGCGGCCGCGAAGGCCTGGGCGAGATCGAGGGTCGAGCCGCGCCTAGACTCGGCCGGGTGGCGGACTTCGAGCAGCACCGGCAGCGCCTGTTCGCGGTCGCCTACCGGCTGCTCGGCTCGGCGGCGGAGGCGGAGGACGCGGTGCAGGACACGTACCTGCGCTGGCACGCCGCCGACCAGGCCGAGATCCGCGAGCCGGCGGCGTGGCTGACCAAGGTGCTGACCAACCTGTGCCTGACCCGGCTGACCTCGGCGCGGGCCCGCCGCGAGAGCTACGTCGGCCCGTGGCTGCCGGAGCCGCTGCTGACCTCGTACACCCCGCTGGACACGGCCGAGCTGCGCGAGTCCGTGTCGATGGCCTTCCTGCTGCTGATGGAACGGCTCACGCCGGCCGAGCGGGCGGTGTTCGTGCTGCGCGAGGCCTTCGAGTACAGCCACCGCGAGATCGCCGACGTGCTCGACCTGACCGAGGCGAACTGCCAGCAGCTCTACCGCCGGGCCAAGCAGCGGGTGGCGCAGGACCGGCCGCGGTTCGACGCCAGCGGCGAGGAGAAGCTGCGCATCACCAAGAACTTCCTGGTCGCCGCCCGCAGCGGGAACATGGCGGCACTGGAGGGCATGCTGGCCGAGGGCGTCGTCGCCTGGGCGGACGGCGGCGGCAAGACTCGGGCGGCCCGCAAGCCGATCCGCGGCCGCGAGCGGGCGACCGTCTACCTGAACTGGCTGGCCAGCAACGTCGAGGGGCTGGAGATCCGCATCGACGAGGTCAACGGCGAACCGGCGATCCTCGCGTTCGTCCACGGCGACCTGACCACCGTGATCAACCTGCAGATCGTGGACGGCCTGATCACCGACTTCCGCGCGATCGTCAATCCCGACAAGCTGGCGCACATCGCCGCGCAGGTGACGCAGCACACATAGCCGCCCTGTCAGGAATCGCGCGGCTGTCCGGTTCAAGTCCCGTCACCACGAGGGAAGGGACTTGGACATGACGAACATCGTCGTCATCGGCGCCGGCTACTCGGGTCTCGTCGCGGCCCACCGCCTCGCCCGGCGGACCGATGCGCGGGTCACCCTGGTCAACGCGGCGCCGGACTTCGTCGAGCGGGTCCGGCTGCACCAGCATGCGGCCGGCGAGAACCTGCGGGTGCGGCCGCTGGCGGAGTCGGTGCGGGGCACGGGGATCGAGCTGGTCATCGGCTGGGTGCGGGCGATCGACCCGGCCCGCAAGGAGATCGACGTCGACGGCCGCGTGATCGGCTACGACACGCTGGTGTACGCCCTCGGCAGCGTCGCCGACGACCACGGCGTCCCGGGCGTCGCGGAGAACGCCCACGCGGTGGCCGGTCACGCGGACGCGACGAGGCTCCGGGATCTGTTGCCGACCAAGGGAACCGTGACGGTCGTCGGCGCCGGCCTGACGGGCGTCGAGGTGGCGACCGAGCTGGCCGAGCAGCACCCGAACCTGCACGTCCGGGTCGTCGCCGGCCACGCGCCGGGCAGCAGCCTGTCGGCCAACGCGCGCAGGCACCTGGGCCGGGTGTTCAACCGGCTGGGCATCGAGGTCCGCACCGGCGCCCGGGTCGCCAAGGTGCTGGCGGACAGCGTCGTGCTGACCGACTGCGACGAGCTGCCGACCGACATCACGGTGTGGACAACGGGGTTCCGCGTCTCGCCGCTGGCCAAGGAGGCCGGCATCCGGACCGATCGCGACGGACGGATCGTGGTGGACGAGACGCAACGGTCGGTCTCGCACCCCGACATCTACGCGATCGGCGACAGCGCCGTGGTCCGGATCAACGGCCAGGAACTGCGGATGGCCTGCGCCACCGCCGAACCGATGGCGGAGTACACCGCCAAGGCGATCGCCGCCCGGCTCCGCAACCAGGAGCCGAAGCCGTTCGGCTACCGCTACTACCTCCAGTGCATCAGCCTCGGCCGCAAGGACGCTCTGGTGCAACTGGTCGACGCGATGGACCGTCCGAAGAAGACGGTCATCACCGGACGCGTCGGCGCGCTGATCAAGGAGGGCATCGTCCGCGGCGCCGGGTGGACGGCGCTCCGCTAGGACGCCTCCACCGACCAGCGCTCCTCGATGCGGCCGAACCGCCACACCGCGAGCGCCACCAGCCAGGTGAGCACGAACAGGCCGACGATCACGTAGCCGACCAGGTTCAGGTCGAGGGTGTCGATCCAGCCGAGCACGCCGGTGGTGACCTCGAGCTTCTCCGCCAGCAGCTGGAGCAGCTCGATGACACCGATGACCAGCGCCACCACCACGGACAGGCCGGTGACGGTGATGTTGTAGAAGACCTTGCGCACGGGCTTGGCGAAGGCCCAGCCGTAGGCGAAGTTCATGAAGCAGCCGTCGATGGAGTCGAACAGGCTCATGCCGGCGGCGAACAGCACGGGCAGCGTCAGGATGGCGTACCAGGGCAGGGCGAACGCGGCGGCGCCGCCGGCGAGGACGAGCAGCGACACCTCGGTGGCGGTGTCGAAGCCGAGGCCGAACAGAAGGCCGGTCGGGTACATCTGCCACGGCCGGCTGATGGCCTTGGTCAGGCCGCGCAGGATCCGGTTCATGAAGCCGCGCTCGTCCAGCCGGCGCTCCAGCTCGGCCTCGTCGAACTCGCCGCCGCGCATCTTGCGGAACACCTTGATGATGTGGGCCATCACGACGAGGTTGATCACGCCGATGAGCACCAGGAAGGTGCCGGAGACGAGCGTGCCCACGATGCCGGTCCAGTTGTGCAGCGGTGAGCCGTCGTCGGCGACCTCGCCGGCCAGGGCCCGGACGCCCAGCGCCAGCAGCACGCAGAGGCCGAAGACGACGCTGGAGTGGCCGAGGGAGAACCAGAAGCCGACCGACAGCGGCCGCTTGCCCTCGGACATCAGCTTCCGGGTGGTGTTGTCGATGGCGGCGATGTGGTCGGCGTCGAAGGCGTGCCGCAGGCCGAGCGTGTACGCGGTGAGCCCGAGCCCGACGCCGAAGACCTGGCCGTTGCCGATCTGGTAGTTGGCCGGCGAGATGAGGAAGATCAGCGAACCCCACCCGATCACGTGCAGGGCGAGCACGAAGGCGGCCATGCCGCCGATGCTGGCCCACTCCGACCGGCCCAGCGGTCGGGTGCGGTCGGGACGCAGGGTGTCCACCATGTCGCCGCCTCTTTCGAGCTAGGGGATGCAACAGGCAGATTGTGGTACCTGCAACCCTTTGGCGACAGCGCTGTTCAGCGGAGAATTCTCACACAGGGTGGTCCGGCGCGGCGTTACCGGACCACTGCGTCACCGTGTCATCACGGCGAGTAGCACTTGTGCGTGCTGGTGTTGAAGATCGGCGTCGTGTCGACCGTCAGGTTGGACGCCGGGTTGACGATCACCGAGCCGCTGCGGGTGAGCTTGTTCTCGCAGTCGATGATCGCCGAGTTGGTCGAGTTGCCGGCCCACATGTCGATGTGGCGCTTGCCGCTCTTCCAGTCGGAGATACAGGCGGCGCAGCTGTCCTCCATGATGAAGTACTTCTTCAGGTAGGAGTAGTAGACCCTGGTGCCGGGGGCCAGCTCCGACCGGTCGGTCGCGAACGTGACCGGGTTGCTGTACGTGCCGGTGCCGCCCGCCTGCGAGTGGATCTGCGGGTAGGCGATGTCGGCACTGCCGGGCGGGTCGTTGTCCAGCGCGCCGTAGAGCGTCACGTACATGGTGTACGTGGTGCTGTGCGGCGTCACGGCGGCCTGGGCAGGGGCGGCTCCCGCGACGAGCAAGCCGATGCCGAGCAGGGCGACCAGCAGCTTGCTTTTCATGCACACCTCCTTGGTTTCTTGACAGTTAGGAAAGTTCCCTAACACTGCCGAGGGTAGGATCGCCCGCCCCGCGGGGAGAAGCCCTGCTCGTTCACAGTTATTCGAGCCGTCACGGTTCAGATCGCGAAAATTCTTCAGATTCCCGCCCTGGCCTGGTACGTCTGTGCGCGGCCGTCCACCGACGAAGGGGTTGGGCTGATGGGCAGGAAAACGCTGGCCGCCGTGCTGGCGGTGGCGATCGCCGTGATCGTGCCGGGCATCGCGCACGCCGACACCGGGTCCTGGGTGATCCAGGGCTCCGACCACGCCCGGGCGCTGGACGAGAGCCAGGGCCTGGCCACGGTCGTCCGGCCGAACTCGAGCTTCATCCAGTACACCGGCCTGTCCACGATCCCGATCGCGGACTCCGTCAAGGGCTGGAACCACGTCGGCGACCCGGGTTCCCGGCTCGGCTACTACGTCGAGCCGTACCAGAGCGACAACAACGGCGCCAAGATGTTCCGCCTGCAGGCGCCCGACGGCACCTGGTCGGAGTACACGCACAAGCTGGAGTCCTGGGAGGCGCTGAACAACTCGTTCGCCGCCGTGTCGCCGGACGGGCAGTGGCTGGTCTCCGGCGAGTGGGGCACGATGGACCGCCTGCTGGTGTACCCGATGCCGGGCGTCCGGTTCACCACGCCGAACCAGAACCTGCCGTACGCCTTCGCGATTCGCCCGGACCACCCGATCCGGGACGTCCAGGGCTGCGACTTCACCTCGCCGACACAGCTGCTGTGCGCCTCCGACGACCCGGACGGATCGCTCTACGGCGTCACGAAGCCGTTGCTGCAGTTGGATCTGAGCGGCCCGCTCGGCGGTTCCGACGTGACGGCCCACGTGAGCGCTCTCGGTCAGCTGCCGCTGCAGAGCTCGTGCAGCGGCGCCTTTGAGGTGGAGGGCATGGACTACGACATGCGGGACGGCACGCTGCGGGTGATCGTGATGTCGCCGGGCTTCTGCGTGCTCACCGACTCGAAGACCTGGCGTTTCAAGCACTCCTGAACCCGGACGGCCGATTGGATCACCGCCGGTCCCGGTTGTGTTGCAAGATGGGCCGGTGGACCCACAGGATCCGGACCGACGACAGCGCATGGTCAGCACGGCGGGCGAGGCGCTCGCCGCCGCCCAGGCGGGCGACGACGGCGCCGCGATCAGCCTGCTGACCACCTTCGTCGACACCTCGCCCGCGGGCGACGTGGACGGCAAGGAACTGGTGCTGATGCTGTTCCGCGAGTGCAGCGAGATGGTCGCCGCGCTCGGCTCCGGCGGGGCCACCCCGGTCAAGATGCAGGTGTACGACGCCGACGGGCAGGAAGTCTCCATCGACGACGCCGACCCGCCGGTGCGCACCGCGGTCCGCACCCTGCTCGCCGAGGTGCACGGCGATCAGGAGGCGGCCCGCGCCCAGATCGACATCGCGCTGAGCACCGCCGCGCCGAGCGAGGTGGCGGCGGTGGTCATGCAGGCGCTGCGCTGGACCATCCGGCTGGCCACCGAATGCACGAACCGGGATCTTCCGGTGGCCGGCTGGATCGCGGAGGCGTTGGAGAGTGACGGAGACGGCGGCTGAGGTTCGGAAGGGGGCATTCCTCGCGTTCAACGTCAGGAAATGCGCGTTGATCACGAGCGGGGCTTGCCTCAGGCCATGTCGCGCGTCATCATGCCTGCCCGATCAGGGGCTCGATCTGCATCGCCTCGTGCAGGTCGGCGGCCAGGTCCAGAAGAACCCGGCGGGTGTCGGCGACCTCCGACCGGAGCGCGTCGATCTGGTCCCACCCGCGCTCGTGCACGACCACGCTGTCGCCGGGCAGCCGGCTCGCCTCCCACTCGGCCAGGGCGGGATGCCACTTGGTGAGCAGCGGCCGCAGCACGGTGTTCACCATCTCCACGGCGATGCCGGCGAAGGTGATGCTGCCGGCCCGGCCGCGGGGCGCGAGCTCGGGGCCGTACTTGCGCAGGATGTCCCGGGTGCAGGCGAACAGCGAGTAAATGCTGTTCAGTTCCTCGCGCACGATTCCGGCGCCCGGTTTTTGTTCCACGGTCGTAATCCTCGTGGCGAGCTCGACATACAGCTCCCACGCGGCCTCTCGTTCTATCGGTGATGGCGTCCACACGCCACTCACCCGGCTTCGCTGACTCACGGAGAAGCTCCTCCACTCAATGGCCCCGGCGCGGCCGATCGATAACCGTCCGATTCCCGTTGCTCGGGAATGGGCGTGACCGGGCCGATCCGGGGCGGAGAGGACGGACTGGGCAGATTGTTGATCTCGTCGTTGCGGGCGCGTTCCCTGATCCGCTCGATCTCCGCGAGGTAGCGGCGACGGCGCTCGGCGTCGCTGCCGCCGAGCTGTTCGGGGTCGTCGACGAGCTTGCGGACCAGGGTGTAGACGCTGGACTCGTGCAGCCGGTACTTGCCGTAGTTCTCCTCGGCCTTGAACGTCCTGTGCAGGCCGAACACCACCGCGCCGAACACCGACAGCGCCTGCACGAGCAGCCGCGAGCCGTTGCCGTCGGTGACGTAGGGGATCAGGAACGGCAGCGACAGCGAGATCAGCACGGTCCAGCCGACGGCGTAGAAGTGGGCCGCCCCGTACAGCCAGGCGCGGCGCTGCCAGACCCGCAGCACCGGCACGGTCCGCCGGTAGTGGGCCGCGGCCCAGTCGCGCAGTTCCGGGCCGATCAGGTCGGCCTCCGCGAACGGTCCGTCCGCACCGCCGCCCGCGGTTGGGACCGAAAATTTCGGCCTCATGTAGGCGACAATCGCGACCGCACTGGATATGGCCAGAACGGTCACGCCACAAAGCCCGACAACCCACGGGTCTATCACCACACACCCATCCCTGACGGTGTCAAGTGCGGGAGCGTAGCCCAGTGCAAGTGCGATGCCCATAGTCACGGAACGGAGCCGAATCCCGTTTTAGCGGGAAAGTCGACATACAGTGATCCGCTCCCGGCGAACGGTGGAGGACTGCCGACAGCCGGTTCACGACCGAACGTGACGACGCTTCATGATCCGTCACGTGGAGTAGCGCTACGGCGTGAATTATGGCAAGCAGGTGGCTTGCGATTCACCCGTCCGTCAGGCTCGACACTGTCCCCCATCGGAGTTAACCGCGGAGGAGGTCGGGGCTGATGGCCTGGGATGTGTTCCTCAGCTACTGCCGGTCGGACACCACGCCGGCCGAGGCGCTGGCGGCGGAGCTGCGCGCCCGGGGGCTGCGGGTGTTCCAGGACGAGGTCGGCGTGCACCGGTTCGACTCGGTGTCCCGGACGATCATGGCCGAGCTGGGCCGGTCCCGACTGCTGCTCGCCTACTACTCGCACGCCTACCCGACGCGCCGCGCGTGCCAGCAGGAGCTCATCACGGCTTTCCTTGCCGGGCAACGGGAAGGCGACCCGCTGCGCCGGGTGCTGGTGGTCAACCCGGAGCGCGGCACCGCCCACATCGAGCCGATCGAGCTGCGCGACGCGCGGTTCTGGAGCCCGTCCGCCGAGCTGCGCCACCTCACCGAGGCAGTCACGCGCAAGGTCGACGAACTGCCGACGACCATCGGCGGCGTCGACCACGGTCGTGCCCCGCTGTGGCTGCCGGCCCCGGCACACCGGCCGCCGCCCCGGTTCGTCGGCCGCACCGCGGAGTTGTGGCGGCTGCATTCGGCGCTGCACCCGCAGTCCGCGACGCTGACCGAGGGCGGCGGCGAGCCCGTCGCCGTCGTGCACGGCGTCGGCGGCATCGGCACCTCGTCGCTGGTCGCCGAGTACGCACGGCAGTTCGGCGCGACCTTCCCCGGCGGCGTTTTCTGGTTGTGCGCCGCCGATCCCTGGCAGGAGCAGCTCACGGCGATCGCCGAGGCTTTAGGGGCCACGGGCAATGGTCACGCCGCCGATCGGGTGGCGCTGGCGTTGGACGCGCGCAGGGAACCCAGCCTCTGGGTCGTCGACGGCGTGCCGGCGGGGCTCGACCTGGATCACGTCCGCCGGCTGCTGTCGCCGCATCCCACCGCCGCCAGCGTCCTGACGACCACCGACGGCAGCTACGCCGAGCTCGGCACCGGCGTCCCCGTGCCGGAACTGCCTGCGGCGCAAGCGATCAGGCTCGTGCTGAACCAGGTCGAGGCGCTGGCGCCGGGCGACCGCGAGTCGGCGCACAAGCTCGTGGACGCCGTCGGCGGGCATCCCGGCGCGCTGCTGGACCTCGCCGGCTCGGCCCGGTCGGCGGGGCTGGACTCGGTACGGCGGCGGCTGTTCTCCCGGGACTGGCCGGTGCTGGAGTCGACCGCGAAGCGGCTGCTGGCCGAGGTGGACGCGGCCGGTGACGCCGGCCTGGACGTGCTGCGCGCGGTGACGGCGTTCGCGCCAGATCCGATGCCGTTACCCGTTCTGGATGGTCTTGGCCCGGTCGGTCTGGCGGTCGACCGGCTGGCCAGGCAGTCTGTGGTGCGGCTGGTCGGCGGAGGCGCGTTGGAGGTACCGGCGGTGGTCGCACACGTGATCCGGCACAGCGATCCCGATCCGGCGCGGCACGAGCAGATCAGCGCCGCCGCGCTGGCGGCCCGCCGCGTGCGGGACGACTTCGCGGTGGACGAGCGGGAGCGCGCGGCGGCGTTCCGGGTCCAGGTCGAGCTGGCGCACCGGGTTCCCGTGCGGCCCTTGGGCGGCGGCGGCCTGCGGGAGGCGATCTCCTCGCTGCACAGCATCTTCTCGTTCACCCGGGAGCAACTCCGGGAGTGCGGCCCGGATTCCTCGCAACGGTTCGGCGAGGTCGCGGAGCGGCTGATGGAGGAGGTGCTGCGCCCCTTCCTGTCGGAATGGCATCCGGCACTTCGCCGCTACGAGGACCGCACGCAGTTCGACGACACGGCGTGGGATCCGACCGCCGAACTGCGCAACGCCCTCGACGCGCTCAGGGAACCGCTGCTGGCCGTGATCCGGGACCTCAGCCGGATCAGCGGGAACCCACACGGGACTCGCTACCTGTGAACAACTCCCGAACCAGCCGGGCGATCTGCTCGGTCTCGATGAGGAACGCGTCGTGCCCGTACGGCGAGTCGATCACCCGCACCTCGCCCGCTCCAGGGATGCCCGCGGCGAGCTCTCGCTGCTGCGCCAACGGATAGAGCCGGTCCGTGGTCACCCCGCCGACAACCGTCCGGGCCGTCACGCGACTCAGCGCGGCAGCCACACCGCCACGCCCGCGGCCGACGTCGTGCGAGTTCATCGCCTCGGCCAGCACGACGTAGCTGCCGGCATCGAACCGCCGCACCAGCTTGTCGGCGTGATGGTCCAAATAGGACTCCACCGCGAACCGCCCGTCACCCTGCGGCTTGCGCCCGAAGCGACCCGACAGCTCGGCCTCACTCCGGTACGTGACGTGCGCGATCCGCCGCGCCACGCCGAGCCCCCGATGTGGCCCCTCCCCCAACCCGTAGTAATCACCGCCATGCCAGCCCGGATCGGACCGGATGGCCTGCAGCTGCGGATACGTCCACGCGATCTGGTCGGCCGTCGATCGCGCCGGACAGGCCAGCAGCAGCAACGACTCCACCCGATCCGGCACGGAGACGGCCCACTCCAGGGCCCGCATCCCGCCCATCGAGCCACCGACCACCGCGGCCCACCGGTCGATGCCCAACGCGTCGGCCAGCGCCACCTCGGCGGCGACCTGATCCCGTACGGTCAGAGCGGGAAACCGGCTCCCCCAATGCCTTCCGTCAGGCGCGATGGACGACGGGCCGGTGCTCCCCTGGCAGCCGCCCAACACGTTCGGGGCCACCACGAAGTACCGCCCCGGATCGATGACTCCGGGCTGGACAAGGGAATCCCACCAGCCGGCGGTCGGATGTCCCGGCCCGGCGGGACCGGCGACATGGCTGTCGCCGGTCAGCGCGTGCAGCACGAGGACGGCGTTGGACCGGTCCGGGGCAGGAGTCCCCCACGTCTCATAGGCGAGTTGGACGGCGGGCAGCTCGCCTCCGCGCTCCAGCGGCAGGGGGCGGTCCAGTCGCACCCACTGCCGCCGGCCGGGCGGATCGGCCTCCCGCCACGCGCCGGTGGCGGGAGGCGGGGCATCCATCAGAGTGCCGCCTTCGCGGCCCGGAACCCGGCTTCGAGGTCGGCCTTGAGGTCCTCGATTCCCTCCAGACCGACCGACAGCCGCACCAGGCCGGGCGTCACGCCGGCGATCCGCTGCTCCTCCTCGGTCAGCTGGGAGTGGGTGGTGCTGGCCGGGTGCACGATCAGGCTGCGCACGTCGCCGATGTTGGCCAGCTGGCTGAACAGCTCCGTGCCGTCGACGAACGCCCGGCCGGCGTCGGCGCCGCCGCGCAGCTCCAGGGACACGATCGCCCCCGCGCCGGCCGGCAGGTACTTCCGCGCCGCCTGGTACCACGGGCTCGACGGCAGGCCGGCGTAGTGCACGGTCTCCACCTCGTCGCGCTGTTCCAGCCACTCCGCCAGCGCCTTGGCGTTGGCCACGTGCCGCTCGATGCGCAGCGACAGCGTCTCGATGCCCTGCAGGATGAGGAAGCTGTTCTGCGGGGCGATCGCCGCGCCGGTGTCCCGCAGCAGCTGCACACGCAGCTTCGCCGCGAACGCGCCGTGGCCGAGCGCCGGCCAGTAGCGAAGGCCGTGATAACTCGGGTCCGGCTCGTTGTAATCGGGGAAACGATCCGCGTGCGCCCCGAAGTCGAACTTCCCGCCGTCCACGACCACGCCGGCGATCGCCGTGCCGTGTCCGCCGAGGAACTTGGTCGCCGAGTGCACGACGATGTCCGCACCGTGCTCCAGCGGCCGGAGCAGGTACGGCGTCGTCACCGTGCTGTCGATGACCAGCGGCACGCCGACCTCGTGCGCGACCGCGGCGACCGCCTCGATGTCGAGCACGTTGCTGCGCGGGTTGCCCAGCGTCTCGGCGAAGAACAGCTTGGTGTTGGGTCGGACGGCCGCCCGCCACTCGTCCAGGTTGTCGGGGTCCTCGACGAAGCTGACCTCGATGCCCAGCTTGGGCAGCGTGTAGTGGAAGAGGTTGTAGGTGCCGCCGTACAGCGACGCGCTGGACACGAAGTGGTCGCCGGAGCTGGCCAGGTTCAGGATCGCGGCCGTCTCCGCCGCCTGCCCGGAGGCGAACGCGACCGCCGCGACGCCGCCCTCCAGGGCGGCGATCCGCTGCTCCAGCACGTCCTGGGTGGGGTTGTTGATGCGGGTGTAAATGTTGCCGGCCTCGGCCAGGCTGAACAGGGCGGCCGCGTGGGCCGTGTCCCGGAAGACGTAGGAAGTGGTCTGGTAGATGGGTGTGGCTCGGGCGCCGGTGGCGGGGTCGGGCGCGGCGCCGGCGTGGATCTGACGGGTCTCGAACGACCAGGACGAAGGCATGGGTGTACTCCGGGCTGAGTGAGGTGAAAAAGGCGTGAGGTGAGGGGAGATCAGCCGAGCGTGCGACACGCCATGCTGGTGACGCGCACGTAGTCCACGTGCCGGCGGGACACCAGGAGGGCCATGTGCCCGACGCTAGACCGGCCACGATCACCCGAGAAGCCCCGTTCACTCCGTGGGACGAAAGGGAGTAGGTTTGCCTCATGGCGCCGGCCGAGAACCGAGACATCACCCAGTCGATTCCCAGCTTCACGGTCGCCATGCGTGGCTATGACCGTATGGAGGTCGAGACACACCTCAAGCGGATCACCTCCGAGGTGCGGCTGTTCGCCGCCGACCGGGATGCCGCTTTGCGTCAGGCCGACGAGCTGGCCAAGCAGCTCGACCAGGCCCGGGCGCGGATCGAGGAGCTGAAGGGCCAGCTGGACCAGGCCAAGCAGGCGCCGCCGCCGGCGGCCCCCGAGCCGGCCGTGGAGGAGACGCCCGACCAGGCCAAGCGCGCGCTGCAGCTGGCCGAGGCGACCGCCGCGGAGACCGCCGCGCGGGCCGAGGCCGCCGCCGAGACCACGTGGTCGCACGCCGAGGCGGCCGCCACCAAGCTGCGTGAGCGGTACCAGACCCTGCTGTCCGACCTGGACAAGCAGCAGGCGGAGATCATCGCCGAGCACCAGACGCTGATGGAGAAGGCGCGCAGCGAGGCCGCCGAGCTGACCACCGTGGCCGTGCAGCGGCGCAAGGAGCTGGACGAGCAGGCCGAGCAGCGGCGCCGGCAGATCGAGGCCGAGTTCGAGCGGGAGATCGCCGAGAAGCGCAAGGCCGCGCTGGACGCCATCGCCGAGCTCGAAGCGTCCCAGATGGCCGAGCTGGACCAGCGTGTCACCGCGGCCGTCGCGGACGCCGACGCCCGGATCAACCGCAGCAACCAGGAAGCGGCGCGGCTGCGGGACTACCGCGAGCGCATCGCCGACCAGCTGCGGTCGGCCACGAACCTGCTCAACGACGCCGGTTCACTGCTGGAGCCGCTCCCCGAGGAACGGGGCTGAGCACTTGGCGCCGCCTCCGGCGTCGCGGCTCGGCCCCTCTTTAAGCCGGTGCCTCGCCCTTGCTAAGCACCGACGGGGCCGAGCGCTCTCCTGCGTTGGCGGCGAAGGTAGGTATTCGTTGCCCTGGCGCGCTCAGGCGCGTTCGAGCCGCAGCGGCGCGGATCCTTCGTCCAGCACGAGAAGGAAATCGTCGAGGTCCTCGTGCGCCCCGGTCGGCACGCCCGGCTGTGCGAGCGCCAGCAGCTGCACGGCGAGCCCGGTCAGTCCGGCGGGATCGCCGACGACGCTCACCTTGCCGTCGGCGCCGACCGACACTGTCAGCCGGTAGTTGTCCGGCCAAGCCGAGACCAGGCCGATGCCGCGGTCGTAGGACGGGATATCCAGCTGCACCTTAGCCACATCGACCTCCGGTCGGTGAACCTCGCACACCTGCCGCCGACTGTCCAGGCGGAACGCTGGCCCTAGATCGTCTCGTAACCCCCTTGTCACCGAGATCTCTCATCAACTAAGATACTTTCAGATTGAGAATCAAGGGGGGATCAATGGACACCACACGAGTTCAGGTGTTGGTGGTGGGGGCGGGGCTCGCCGGCACGGCGACGGCGATGTTCCTGGCCGATCGAGGGATCGACACGCTCGTCGTCGAGCGGCACCCGGGAACTTCGTTACATCCCAAGGCCGCCGGCCAGAATCCGCGGACCATGGAGCTGCTGCGCACCGCCGGCGTGGTGGACGAGGTGCTGGCCGCGAGCCCGTTCACCGGGGGCCACAACTTCGAGATCAAGGTTGCCACCAGCGTGCACGGAACCGTGCTCAAGCGGATCGTGGCCGGCGACGAGACGCGGCTGTGGGACGCGCTTTCGCCGCTGCCCATGGGCATGGCGACACAGGTCCAACTGGAGCCGATCATGGTGGACCGGGCGCGGGAACTGGGCGCACGCGTCCGGTTCGACACCGAGCTCGTCTCGTTCGACCAGGACACGCTCGGTGTCACCGCGCGACTGGTGCACCGTCCGACCGGCACGCTCAGCCAGGTTCGCGCCGACTACGTCGTCGCGGCCGACGGCCACCGCAGCCCGATCCGGGAGCAGCTCGGCATCAGCCGGCACGGCTGGGGCAGCCTCAGCCATTACGCCGGCATCGTGTTCGACACCGATCCGGAGCGGCTCGCCGACGTCGCCAGCACGCTGTTCTACCTGCAGCACCCGGAATTCACCGGCGTCTTCGGCTCGACGCACGTGCGGGGCCGACACATCTTCGCCGTCGAGTACGACCCGGCGCGCGGCGAGTCGATCTCGGACTTCACGCCGGAGCGCTGCACCGCGCTCATCCGGCTCGGGCTGGACGATCCGGCGCTGGAGCTGGAACTGCGCACCGTACAGGCGTGGGAAATGGCCGCCCGCGTGGCCGACACCTTCCGCGACGGCCGGGTTTTCCTGGCCGGCGACGCGGCGAAGGTGACGCCGCCGACCGGTGGCCTCGGTGGCAACACGGCCATCGGCGACGGCTTCGACCTGGCGTGGAAGCTGGCCGCCGTGCTTCGCGGCCAGGCGGGACCGGGACTGCTCGACAGCTACGACCCGGAGCGCCGAACCGTGGCGGAGCTCGTGGTGGCGGAGTCGCTGGCCAACTACGTCGACCGGATGGCCCCACAGCTGCGCTCCGACGCCGTGCCGATCCCCTCGGGCTACCTGGAGGTCGTGTTCGGCGTCCGGCAGCGGTCCGAGGCCGTGCTGATCGACGACGAGGACCCGGCGCCGGTCGAGGACCCGCGCAAGCCGAGCGGCCGCCCCGGTTTCCGCGCCCCGCACGTGCCACTGGTCCTCGACGGCGTCGATATGTCCACTGTGGACTTCTTCGGCCGCGACTGGGTGCTGCTGACCGGGACCGAGGGCGGCGTCTGGCACGAGGCGGCCAAACACGTGGCCGGCCGGCTGGGCATCGTCGTGCGCACGGTCGGCCTCGGCCCCGGCCTGACCGACCCGGAGGACCGCCTGGTCGAGGCGTACGGCATCGGCCACGGCGGCGCGAGCCTGGTGCGGCCGGACGGCGTTGTCGCCTGGCGTACGGACTTCGAGGTCGCCGACGCCGCCGGCACGCTCCAGTCGGTGCTCAGTCGGCTACTGGACCGGGTGCCGAGCGGCGCAGTCCCAGCAGGCACAGCGCGCTGATCAGCCCGCCCAGCACCAGGTACAGCGAGATCGGCCACGGGCGGGCGTGATCGACGGACAGCAGGGCGGTGGCCACCAACGGGGACAGGCCACCGCCCAGCGTCGCGCCGAGCTGGTAGCTGAACGCCGCGCCGGAGTAGCGCAGCCGCGGCTCGAACAGCACCGGGTAGTACGAGGCCATCGGGCCGAACAGGATGCCGGATCCCGCGTACGCCAAGGCCAGCGCCAGGATCAGCAGCCCGGCCGAGCCGGTGTCGATCAGCCAGAACAGCGGGAACGCGAACAGGATGATGAACAGCGCACCGGTCATCATCACCGGCGTGCGGCCCACCCGGTCGGCGATCCGGCAGGCGATCAGGATCGCCACCACCTGCGCCGCGCCGCCGACCAGGCTCGCGGTCAGCACCTGCTGCTGCGGCAGGTGGTGCACGGCCGTCCAGTAGTTCAGCACGAACGTCACGAGGATGAAGATGAAGGCGTTGAAGCCCAGGTTGACGCCGACGCCGAGCAGCACCTTCGGCCACGAGGTGCGCAGCACCTCGGCCAGTGGCACCCGGGTCACCCGGTGCGCGGCCCGCAGTTCCCTGAACTCCGGGCTTTCCTCGATGCCGACCCGCATGTAGATGCCGACGCCCACCAGCACCAGGCTGGCCAGGAACGGGATCCGCCAGCCCCAGCTGAGGAAGTCGCCGCCGGCCGCGACCGTGGCCAGCGAGAACATGGCCGTGCCGAGGAACAGTCCCAGCGGCGAGCCGAGGAAGGTCCAGCCGCCGTACCAGGTGCGGTGCCGCTCCGGGGCGTGTTCGACGACCATCAGCGCCGCGCCGCTCTGCTCGCCGCCGAGGAAGAACCCTTGCAACAAACGGAGAATCAGCAGCAGCACCGGGGCGATCAGGCCGGCCGAGGCGTAACTGGGCAACACGCCGATCAGCGCGGTGCACAGGCCGGTCATGGTCAGCGTGAGCACCAGCATCGGGCGGCGGCCGACGCGGTCGCCGAAGTGCCCGATGACCGCCGCCCCGAGCGGTCTGACCAGGAAGCCGACGCCGAAGGTGGCGAACGCCAGCAGCGTGCTCACCGTCTGGTTGCCGGCCGGGAAGAACAGCTTCGGCAGCACCACTGCGGAGGCGGTGCCGTAGATCAGGAAGTCGTACAGTTCGATGGTGGTGCCGGCCGCGCTGGCCAGTGCGACCTTGCGGACCGACGAGCTTCGCACCTGATCAATCGATCGAGTCACGGCAACCTCCCTGGGTGGCCACATCTGACCACAAAAGGGTGAAAGCGGCCACACGTTCTGGTGGAGCACTCGGTTTTACATCGATCGTCTGCACGAACGGCGCAAGAGTAGGCAACCATGGCCATCCCCCGAGTCCTTGCCGGCGCGGTCGCCCTGTGCGCTGCCGCCGTCTGCGTGACCGCCGTCCCCGCCGCGGCCGCGATGCCCTCCACCCTGACCCTGACCGCCACCACCGCCGGCCAGGCCCCGCACGTCGTCGAGCTGACCTGTGACCCGGTCGGCGGCACCCATCCGGACGCCCAGCTGGCCTGCATCCAGCTCGCCCAGGTCGACGGCGACATCGCGACCATGCCCGGCACCGAGGCGCACATCTTCTGCCCGATGATCTTCCAGTCGATCAAGGTGAGCGCGACCGGCCTGTGGCGCGGCCGGACGGTGCTGTTCCAGGACAGCTACACCAACAGCTGCGAGCGGGACAACAAGACCGGCAACCTGTTCCGCTTCTGACAGTGGTCGGGGCTCCCGATTTCCATCGGGAGCCCCGCGACACAGATCACATCAGTAGTTCCTGAGGAACGGTTACGGCTTTCCTTACAGAATCCTGTGAAACTCAGGCAGGCAGGCCCCACGGCGCCGCCGGGCCGTTCGGCGTGACCGGCGCGACCGTGAAGTCCGGCCGGTCGCCGGACCGGTAGAGCACCGCCTCGCCGCCCCGTGGCAGATCGATCTGGATCGTGGTGGCGTCGAGTTCCTTCGTCCGCAGCGGCCGTCCGTGCGCGTCTCGGACCGTGACCTGGCCGGGGATGCCGTGCCGGATGACGCAGGGCGCTCCGGCCTCGCTGTGCACCTTGACCCAACGGGTCACGCCGCGTTGCCATGAGGCGCTGAGCAGGAACGCCCCCTGGGTGCGGAAGTTGTCGATCGTGACGTCTGCCCAGGAGTCGGGGATGGCCGGGAACACGCGGACGACCCCGTTCCAGCTCTGGCACACCATGTCGTGCATCGACTGCGACGCCGACAGCGGCGTCTCGATCACCGGTCCGGACTCCTTGTACATGGTGTTGGGCTGGACGTAGAGCCGCAGCAGGTCGCTGAGGTACTGGGCGGAGTCGTTGCCGCGCAGCATCTGGGCCGCGATCGAGGCCGCGCCGGTGTAGCTGTAGCCCTGCAGCGCGCCCTTGAAGCTGATCCAGTGGTTGAGCGAGGTCTGGATCAGGTTCCGGTTCTCCGGCTGCTCCCAGTTCACCAGGTAGAGCGGGTACACCGACAGCATGTGCGAGTAATGCCGGTGGGACATGGCGAACGGCTGGCCGGCGCCGATCATGAAGCCGTTGGCGTCGGTCGGGTACGGGGTGAGGTTCGTCAGGACGTCGCGCCACTTCGGGGCGAGCGGGTCGTTGATCCCCAGGATCTGTGCGGAGTCGATGAGGGTCTGACAGCCCCAGCGGATCAGCGCCAGGTCGAAGTTGGTGTCCGGCGTGTCGACGCCGTACTCCGGCGAGAACGTCTTCGGCAGGTGCAGCTTGCCGTCGTCGCCCGGCGCGAGGAAGTGCAGGTAGTAGTTGATCGCCTTGCGTAGCAGGGGGAACACGGTGTCCCTGAGGGTGGCCGTGTCCATGGTGTGGCGGTAGGTCAGCCACACGTTGTGCAGCGCCCAGGTCAGGTTGCCGATCTCGGGCGTGGGCGGGTCCTGCCCCGGCACACCGACCGTGCCGCCGTTGAGGAGCGTGATGTCCGTGGTGCGGGGGATGCCGGCGGAGTCCTGGTTGTACGGCGCGACGACCTGGCTGCTCAGGTTGGCCCGGTACTGGCTGATCGCCCGGGTCAGCGAGTCCAGTTCGAGATGGTTGGAGCCGTTGATCAGCCAGTACTCCAGTTGCACGTTCAGGTTCCACCAGGTGGCCGGCCACGGCGTCGGCTCGAGCCAGGGGCCGGTCGTCGCCATCACCGGGGCGTTGCGGCGGGTGGCGGAGGCGACCTTGTAGAGCTGGATCCAGTAGAAGCTCTGCAGGCGGCCGTCGGGGATGGAGAAGAAACTCTTGCGGTAGAAGGCGTTCCACCAGGCCCGGTGGTCCTGGGCCAGGCTGTCCAGAGTATGGGTCGCCGCTGATTTCAGGCTGTGCAGCGCCTTGCCGCCGGCCGTCTTGTCGGGGTTCGACCAGGCGACCGTCGCGTACAGGGTCCTGACCGTGCCCTTTTTCGTTTCCTGGTATGCGGTGACGTGCTCGCCGCCGGACAGCAGGGGCTGGGTGACTACCGTGGCGTCGCCGCTGGTGTTCGTGCTGGGCTTCGGGTTGGGCAGGTAGCCGTCCGGGGCCGGCTTGTTGAACTTGGGGTCCGTGCGGGGGCTGACCGCGTCCGCCGGGTGGAACACCCAGCGGAACTGCGCCTCCCCGTCGGTCGGTTTCGCCTGCACCGTCAGGACCGACCGTCCGCTGTGGACGATCGCTCGGATGGCGATGCTGCCGGCGGTGGTGGTGATCGTGCCGGCCAACTCCGCGTCGTAGATGCTCAGCCGCCAGTCGACCGCCGTGACCGTGCCGGTCGGCTCCAGCGTGAACCAGCCGATCGGCAGGCGGGCGAGGCCGTACAGGGAGCCGAATTCCGGGCGGTGGTCCTGCACCTCGCTGTGCTGCACGTTGAACCGGATCGCGTTGGCGCCCGGCTCCGCGTAGATGCCCGAGCCCAGGAACCCGTTGCCGAGAAAGGGGCCGTCGTACCAGTTCTTCGGCAGCCGCTTCCAGACCAGGTCACTGCCGCCGAGGAACGACCGCCAGTTCAGCCCTTTGTCGTTGGTGTCGGCGCTCGCCTCCGCCGCGCCGGCTCCCACCGCCGGCGCCGCCAGCAGCGCCCCACCCGCGGCGAGCAGGCTTCTCCGCGACAGCTCAACCATATCGGTCCCTCACCTCGCCGTGAAAACCTATACATCGGAGCTCTGCCGCCGACCGTAGGCAGCACTCCGCCACGCGTCAAGAGCTCCGCCGCAGTCACGGGCTGCTGTCATCGGAGGAATCGATCGCCACAACAATGATCATCATGCGCATCACCGGCCTGGTCATCGGCCTGCTCCTGCTCTTCGCCCGGCCAGCCGCGGCCTCCGACGTCCAGCCCGGCATCGGCGGCTCGTTCAACGGATCGAGCGGAGTTCTCACCGGCAACAGCACTCTCGCCCCCACCAACCTCCCGGTGCAGCTCCCCGGCTCCGGCATCGGCGTGCTCGGCAGCGGCACCGGCGGCAACGCGGACTGACGGCACCCGAACTCCCACCGACCCGTCACCACCGTCGCCGGGCTCCGCCTCCCACTTCCCCTCACCCCCGCCCCGGCCTGACCAACGATCGACGCTTCCCACTTCCCCCACCGCCCCGCTTCCCCTCCCCCACCCGGCGATTGACGGCACCCCTACTATGTAAACGTTTCCAGCCTCGCCGCCGCGCCGACACTCCTGGAGGTTGTGGTGGCATCTCGTTCCCGGTGGTCGCTTGCGATCGCCTGTTCCCTGGTCGCCGGGGCACTGCTCCCGACCGCGGCCTCGGCCGCGCCGACCGTCTGTTCCGAGGAGGCCCCCATCCGGGCCGCCGCCGACCACTGGATCGCCGGCAACTCCAAGCCGGCCGACTCCACCTGGTTCAACTCCCTGTTCATCAAGGGCGACATCGAGGCGTACAAGCTGACCGGCGACGCCAAGTACCTCAACTACGCGACCGCGTGGGCCGTCCACAACAAGTGGAAGCTGCCCACCGGCACACCCAACCTCGACGGCCCCGAAGCCGCCCAGGAGTACATCGACCTCTACCAACTCGACCCCAAGCACCCCGCCAGTGACATCGCCGACGCCAAGGCCTATGTCGACAAGGAGACCAAGAAGGTCGAGGGCGGCAACACGTCCGACATGGACTACGTCGACGCCGTCCGCCTCGGCGCCCTGTCGGCCTTCGCCTACTTCGGCGGCAGCAAGAACATCGACGCCATGGCCAAGCTGTTCGCCTATCCCGAGAGCCACATCTACGACAAGAAGAACTCCCTGTGGTGGCGGGATTCCCGCTGGGTCGGCACCACCCAGCACTGGTCCCGCGGCAACGGCTGGATCGTCGCCGCCCTCACCGACACCATCGCCAACCTCCCCGCCGGCGACACCCACCGCGCCCACTACATCTCCCTGCTGCAGGACATGTTCGCCAAGCTGAGGTCCACTCAACAGCCCGGCGGCTACTGGACTGCTGACGTCGACCACCCCTCCGCCTACCCCGCCCCCGAGTCCAGCGGCACGTCCCTCTACACCTACGGCATGGCCAAGGCCATCCAGGCCGGCTACCTCGACTCGGCGACGTACCTGCCCGTCGTCCAGAAGGCTTGGGGTTGGCTGAAGGGCACCGCCCTGCGCTCCAACGGCGTTGTCGGCTATGTGCAGGGACCGTCCTCGCACCCGTCCCAGTACCAGCCCATCAGCCCCACTGCCACCAGCAACTACGGCGTGGGAATGTTCCTCATGGCCGGCGTCGAAGCCGCGAAGTCGACCCCAGGCTGCTCCTTCAGCGGCTGAGTTCCTCGCAGAGCCGGGGCACCGCTGTCCCGATCGGTTCCGTGATCCTCTCCGCCGCCAGATCGTCGTACGGCGTCGGATCGCGGTTCACGATCATCAGCCGTGCCCCGGCTCGCACCGCCACCGCGCACAGCGCCGCCGCCGGTTCCACCTGCAGCGAGCTGCCGATCGCCAGGAACACATCGCTCACCGCCGCGATGTTCCTCGCCTGGCCCAGCACGTCCGCGTCCAGGTTCTCGCCGAACAGTGTCACCCCGAGCTTCAGGATTCCTCCGCACTTCGGGCAGCTCTTGTCCCCGCCGAGGATTTCCTTGGTGTTGAAGCCCTCGCCGCACCGCGTGCACACCGTCCTGTGCATGCTTCCGTGCAGCTCCAACACCTTTCTCGCCGGCGTTCCCGCCTTCTGGTGCAGGCCGTCCACGTTCTGCGTCAGCACCCTCGTGTTCGGCAGCTTCGCCAGCGCCCGATGCGCCTCGTTCGGCTCCGCCTCCCACGCCGGGTGCTTCTCGTACCGCCGCCAGAACTCCCGGCGCGTCTCCGCGTCCCCCATGAAGCTCTCGTACGTGAAGAGGTTCTGCGCCTTCGGGTCCCTGGTCCACTCCCCCTGCGGGCCGCGGTAATCCGGGATGCCCGAGTCCGTCGAGATCCCCGCCCCCGTCAACACCGCGATCCTGGTCATGCGTCACAGCCTAAGTTGCCGGCACAACCTCATTTGCGTCACGGACCATCCCCCATGCGAGGTACGCGAAGGGGACCAACAACAGCAGGTCCACCCCGCTGGCTACCCACTCGATTCGCAGGATCTGCCCCACTGGAAACACCAGTCCGCCCAGGCACACCAGCGCTCCCACCCACCTGGGCGCCTCTCGCGCGAGCAACAACCCGATCCCCGTCAACACCAACGCCGCCGGAAACATCGGCCCCGCCAGCCAGAACGCCACGTCCCCCGCGAACGGATACGGCTCCAGCGCGCTTATCGCCCTGCTGTGCGACATCCCCAGAGCCGCCTCGTAGATCGCCTGCACCCCGAACGCCGTGCCTCCGACCACCCCCAGCACCGTGACCAACGTCGCCACTGCCCCGTACCTCGGCAGCTTTCTCGACACCCCTGCCAGCACCGTCACCAGCCCGTACGCCCACAGCCCCGTAGCCAGCACGACCAACGCGCCGCCCGTCGCTCCCTGGCTCTGCCCCTCCCAGAATGCCGTCGACGCCCCCGTCAACGCCGGCCCCGCCACCAGGCACGCCCCCGCCAGCACCCTGCCGAACCCGTTCCCCGCCATGGCAATCAGATTCGGCCACGAGGCCGTCAGCTCACATCAGGGATGCCCCTGACCTCACCCCAGTAGCACCCTCATGTCCTCCGCCAACCTCCGCATCTCTTCTCCCGCCTCCACTCCTCTCACCGTCACCGACGCGCTCCACGCATCCCTCTCCCGCCACGGCGCGAGAGACCACGTCATATCCCCGCGCCCGCCCGACTTGTACGTCGCCCCGATCCGCACATCCCGATCCAGGCTTTCCCACACCCTCGTCCCGCTCCACCCCTCGAAGCTCTCCGCCAACTCCCCCACGAACTTCTCCGGCGCTTCGTTGAACACCACCACCCGGTGCGCCCGCGCCGTCATGTCCACCGCCCCGATCTCGATACAGAAAGCCAGCATCTCGTCGTCGTACGGATGCGTCCGGTTCCACAGGCGGATCCACCCCTCCGGGCCGCCCAACCTCACCGCCGTGCCGTCGTCCTCCACTCGCGCGCACATATGTTCCATACCCGCAGCCTAGGCAGCCTCTCCCGCCCACTGCCCCGGAATGCCGATGAGAGATCACCGAAGCGCGAGTCAGCACTCGATGACGTTCACCGCGAGGCCGCCGCGGGCCGTCTCCTTGTACTTGTCCTTCATGTCGCGGCCGGTGTCGCGCATGGTCTTGATGACCTTGTCGAGGGAGACGAAGTGGGCGCCGTCGCCACGGAGGGCCATGCGGGCGGCGGTGATGGCCTTGATGGAGGCGAGGGCGTTGCGTTCGATGCACGGGATCTGCACGAGGCCGCCGATGGGGTCGCAGGTGAGCCCGAGGTTGTGCTCCATGGCGATCTCGGCGGCGTTCTCGACCTGCTCGGGGGTGCCGCCGAGAACCTCGGCGAGACCAGCGGCGGCCATGGAGCAGGCGGAGCCGACCTCGCCCTGGCAGCCGACCTCGGCGCCGGAGATGGAGGCGTTCTCCTTGAACAGGACGCCGATGGCGCCGGCGGTGAGCAGGAAGCGAACGACGCCGTCGTCGGAGGCGCCGGGGACGAAGCGGGAGTAGTAGTGCAGCACGGCGGGGACGATGCCGGCGGCGCCGTTGGTGGGGGCGGTGACCACGCGGCCGCCGGCGGCGTTTTCCTCGTTGACGGCGAGGGCGAACAGGGTGACCCAGTCCATGACCCGCAGGGGGTCGGTGGTGAAGTGCTCGGCGGCGAGAGTCCGCCGGAGGTCGGCGGCGCGGCGGCGGACCTTGAGACCGCCGGGGAGGGTGCCCTCGACGGTGCAACCCCGCTCGACACACTCCTGCATGACGTGCCAGATGTGCAGCAGACCGGAGCGAACCTCGGTCTCGGGACGCCAGGACAACTCGTTGGCCAGCATGACATCGCTGATGGACAGGCCGGATTCCCGGGTCCGGGCAAGGAGTTCGTCGCCGGAGAGGAACGGGTGCGGCAGGACGGTCTCGTCCTGCTTGATCCGGTCCGTCCCGGTGGCGGTCTCGTCGACGATGAAGCCACCGCCGACGGAGTAGTAGACGGCGGAATCCAGCGAGGAGCCGTCGGAAGCGAAGGCGGCGAAGCTCATTCCGTTGGGGTGCAACGGAAGTTGCTTGCGGCGGTGCATGATCAGGTCGGTGTCCTCGACGAACTCGATCTCCCGGGAACCGCCCAGAACGAGCCGACAACTGGACCGGATGTGGGCGACGCGGTCGTCGGCGTCGGTGGGGTCGCACAGCTCGGGCTGTGAACCCTCGAGACCGAGCATGACGGCCTTGGGGCTGCCGTGACCGTGCCCGGTGGCGCCGAGGGAGCCGAACAGCTCGACGTGGACGCGGGCGACGGAGTCGAACCGGCCGGCGGCCCGCAGACGTGAGACGAACATGCAGGCGGCCCGCATCGGCCCGACGGTGTGCGAGCTGGACGGACCGATCCCCACCGAGAAAAGGTCGAAAACGCTGATGGCCATGACGGACTCCAGGGCATGCCGAGGACGACGGAAGCTCCCCCTCTGTCATGGGACCTGAGAGCTTCGCCGTCACGACCGCGACAGCTTGCACCGTGGGTGTGCGTGCACGACCGCGCACGCTGCTTTCCAGAGTCGCCTCGCCCGGCCGGTCTGGTTGCCTGAGAGTGTGCGGGGAGGCTTGCTCCTTCGGCGCCTCGGCGAATCCGAGGGCTCTCCCGACCGGGCTGTGTGCCGGAGGCACGCGGCCTGTGTGGAATTGTTGGCCCTCACTGTAGGCGAACCGGGGAGCGGCTGATGAGGTTCGGCGCCAACTACACGCCCAGCAAGCACTGGTGGCACACCTGGCTGGACTTCGAGCCGGACTCGATCCGCCGCGACCTGGACCAACTGGCCGGCCTGGGCCTGGACCACGTGCGGGTGTTCCCGATCTGGCCGGTGTTCCAACCCAACCGCGGCGTGATCCGGGAGAAGGCGGTCGAGCAGCTGCTGGACCTGGTTCGCATGGGCGCCGAGGCGGGCTTGGACGTCACGGTGGACGGCATCCAGGGCCACCTGTCGAGCTTCGACTTCTACCCCTCCTGGACGCAGACCTGGCACCACCGCAACGTCTTCACCGATCCGGACGTCCTGGAGGGCCAGGCCCTGCTGCTGCGCACGCTGGCCACGGCGCTGCGCGGGGAGCCGAACTTCCTGGGAATGACGCTGGGCAACGAGATGAACAATCTGGTCGCGCACAACCCGTGCACGGCAGCCGAGGTGGACGTCTGGCTGGACCGGCTGCTCGAGGTGGTCAACACGGCCGATCCGGACCACCCGCACTGCCATTCGGCCTTCGACGACGCCTGGTACGTCGACGACCACCCGTTCACCCCGCTGGCCAGCGCGACCAAGGGCGCCATGACCACGGTCCACCCCTGGGTCTTCACGCTGAACGCGGCCCGTCGTTACGGTCCGCAGTCGACGGAGATCCACCACCTCGCCGAGTACGGCACGGAGCTGGCCCGCGCCTACGGCACGGTGGACCGGGTGATCTGGGTGCAGGAGGTGGGCGCGCCGGCCCCGCACATCCCGGTCGAGCACGCCGTGGAGTACGCGGAGCAAACGATTGCCAACGTGGCGACCTGCAAGAACGTCTGGGGTCTTACGTGGTGGTGCTCGCACGACGTGGACCGGAAGTTCATCGACTACCCGGAGCTGGAGTACGGCCTCGGCCTGTTCGACGCGGACGGCAACGCGAAGCCGCTGGCCAAGGCGGTGGCCAACGCCGTGCACGCAGAGTTGCCGAAGCCGGTGGACCGCACGACGGCCCTGCTGTTCGACGGCAAGCGCAGTTCCTCCGGGCCGGGCGGCGCGTTCTTCGAGGCCTGGATGCGGTTGGCCAAGGAGGGCCAGCGGCCGGCGATCGTCATGGACACGACGCCGGAGTACCTGGCGGCCCGGGGCGTGACCGAGGTCTTGACAGTGTGAGACCGGCCACCCAGGATCAACAGTCATCCGATGACTAACCGCGTCAGGCCCCGGTCCGCCGCATAAATCACCCATACACATCGGATCTGTTCGTCGCCTGGCGGCCCGACGCAGGAGGGCTCGATGACGACCTTCCCCAGACGGACCGCCCTGGGACTGGCCCTGGGCGCCACCGTGCTCGCCACGGTGTCCACCACGGCCACGGGGGCCGCCTTCGCGGCGTCCACCGCACCGAATCCGGTCCCCGTCCCGCTCGACGGCCTCTTCGACAACGACGGCATCGACACCGCCACCGCCCATGACGGCAACTTCGACGGATCCGGCTACACCTTCCCGGCCGAGGGCTTACCCAGCGGCCAGGTCACGGTGGACGGCGTCCCGTTCGCCTTCCCGACGCCGACCGGCAAGAACAACATCGTGGCCATGGGTCAGCAGATCCCGCTGCCCAAAGGCCGCTACGTCACGGCCCTGTTCCTCACGGCCTGCTCGTATGGCGCGACCGGCGGCACGGCGACCGTCCACTACGCCGACGGCAGTACCAGCGAGGCCCAGCTGGGCGGGGCCGACTGGTACTCCGGCAGCGGCCAGCTCGTCGCCCCGTTCCGCTACACGCCGGGCGGCGGCACCGACCAGAATCCGGTGTCGATCGGCACCTCGCAGGTCTGGATCGACCCGAACCGGGACGCGGTGGCGATCACCCTGCCGACCACCAATCCCGCCGTCGAGGGCCAGTCCAGCCTGCACGTGTTCGCGCTCAGCCTGCAGCCGGTGACCGTCGGCAAGGCGGTCACGCTGCGCGGCACGAAGTCCACGACCAGCCTGCTGACCGACGCCGGTCCGCAGGTCGTGGAGGCGACGCTGGTCAACCTCGGCACGGAATGGATCACCCCGCAGGACCAGCTGACGGTCTCCGTGGACGTCCAGGGCGGCCATACGGTCGCGCCGGCGACCGTGGACTGGCTCGCGCCCGGCGACGAAGCGAAACTGCGCATCGGCATCCGCAAGGACCAACGCGTCGACGACGGCACGACGGTGACCGGCACCATCGCGGCGAAGTCCAAAAAGGACACACTGGCGAGTGCGAGCGCCCCGATCCTGCTGGGCATACCGGATTACCAACCGGCCGACACGTCGCTGAACACCCACCAGGCCCCGTACTGGTTCCAGGACGCCAAGTTCGGCATCTTCATCCACTGGGGCGTCTACTCGGTGCCGGCCTGGTCGCCGCCGGGCAAGCAGTACGCGGAGTGGTACTGGAACTGGATGCAGGACCCGTCCAACGCGGTCTACGACTACCACCGCCAGACCTACGGCGAGACCTTCAACTACGACGACTTCATCCCGCAGTTCAAGGCGGAGAAGTGGAACCCGCTGGACTGGCTGAACCTGTTCGTCGACGCCGGCGCGCGCTACTACGTGCTGACCTCCAAGCACCACGAGGGTTTCGCGCTCTGGGACTCCAAGGTCTCCGGCCGCACCGCCGCCAAGCTGGGGCCGAAACGCGACCTGGTCAAGGACCTGTTCGCGGCGTCGAGAAAGCACACTCCCCAGCTGCGCAACGGTTTGTACTTCTCGATGCCGGAGTGGTTCAACCCGGACAACCCGTGGATGGGCCACCCGCCGCGCAACCCGTACACCGGCGCAGCGGTCCCCTACACCGGCTACGCGAGCGGACGGGATTTCGTGCTCGACTACCAGCTGCCGCAGATGCTGGAGCTGGTGCACGGCTACGACCCGGACGTGATCTGGTGCGACATCGGCGGCGTCAACGACAGCCGGCGGCTGATGGCGGAGTACTTCAACCACGCCAAGGACCGGCCGCGGCCGAAGGACGTGACGATCAACGACCGGTCGGGCATCTCGGTGCACGACTTCACCACACCCGAGTACACGACGTACCCGAACACGGTGGTGGCCAAGTGGGAGGCCAGCCGCGGCCTGGATCCCCGTTCGTACGGCTACAACCGAGCCACCCCGGACGACATGTACATGACCGCCGAGGAGGTCGTGCACACGCTGGTGGACATCGTCAGCAAGAACGGCAACTTCCTGCTGGACATCGGCCCGCGGGCGGACGGCACCATCCCGGAGATCATGCAGACCCGGCTGCGGCAGACCGGCGCGTGGCTCAAGGTCAACGGCGAGTCGATCTACGACACGTCGTACTGGTCGCGGCAGGCGCAGCTGGGTGATCTGCGATTCACGACCAAACGCGACGCCTTCTACATCACGTCGCTGACCGCGCCGGGCAGCAAGCTCACGGTCAGCGCCCCGGTGCCGATCCGCAGTGGGGACAAGGTGACGATGCTCGGCTACCCGAAGCCGCTGACCTGGACGACGACCGGCAGCTCGCTGGTGATCGACGTGCCGCCGGCGGCGGTTTCCGCAGATCAGTACGCATGGGTGTTCAAGATCAGCAGGCGCTGACCGTGGTTCGGCCTCCTGACGCGAGCGTCAGGAGGCCGAACCACCGCGCGGGCTCACGTCAGAGGAGATCCACCGAGAAGTTGAGGGTCGTGCCCGTCACCCGGTAGACGGCGGTCGCGCCACCCTGGCAGAACGGCACACGGGGGCCGCTGTTCGAGGTCCCGAGGATGGCCTGCACGTCAGGCCAGATCTCGACGCCGTCCCTGATTCCGTAAACATTGAAATCGATGGTCTGCTCCTGACCGACGGGATAGTTGCCGGTGGGCGGCGTGGACAGACCGGTGGAGATCTTCCCGGTCCAGTACATGACGAACGCGGCACTGTTGACCACCGAAATCTTTTCATAACAGGGAACCTTGGCGGCTCCCTGGCCCGGATCGTCGAGCGCACCGGCCGTCGCCGTGCCCTGTGGGACGACGAGCAGGAGGCCAAGCAGGGCAACGAAAATGGCGATCAGTATGTGCGCACCACGGAAGAAGGCCTTCAAGACCCACACTCCTATCTCAATAATCAAGCCACAAAGCTCGGGAAGTCTCGCCCCAGGGTTGCCGACCGGCCGATACCGCTAAAAGAGGCCACATGATTGGCCCCGCAAATATGAACGATCTTCGACGGCGGTGCCGCTTTTGCGACTCGCCGAATACGGCGTCGCCGACGATCCCGTCCGGACAGGACAGGGTTCCGCTCGTCGGACATGAACAGTGGCGGCGTCGGTGGCACGATGACGCGGTGGTGACCGTGCAGGGTGTCGTCGACCGGGTGGGGCCGACGATGCTGCGCGCCGTGCACGCGGCGGCGGCGCCGCAGAGCGTGACGGACGTGGTGATCGCGGAGCCGGGACGCCGGAACGTGATCGCGGCCGGAGACCTGGTGCTGGGGGTCGCGGTCGGCGGGCGGAAGGACGCGGTCGACCTGATACGGCACTCCAGGGGCGCGGCGGGAGTGCTGCTGAAGCAACCGCAGGCCGGCGACAAGGAGGTGCTCAACGCCGCCAAGGAAGCCGAGATCGCGATCGTCGAGGTACGGCAGGAGGCGGCCTGGGCGCAGCTGGTCTGGCTGTTGCGGGCGGTGCTGGACGCGGCCGCCGACGACGAGTCGGACGGCGACGTCGAGCAGTTCGGCGACCTGTTCCGGCTGGCCGACGCGGTGGCGGCGGTGATCGACGCGCCGGTGACGATCGAGGACGCGAACTCCCGCGTGCTGGCCTATTCGTCCCGGCAGGACCGCACCGACCCGGCTCGGGTGTCGACGATCATGGGCCGCCGGGTGCCGGACGACGTGCTGGCCCGGTTCCGGTCGCGGGGCGTGTTCCGCCAGCTCAGCAAGGGCCGATCGGTGATCTTCGTGCCGGCGCAGCGGGACGGCACGCTGCCGCGGTTGATCGTGCCGATCCGGATGGGCGGCGAGCTGCTGGGCTCGATGTGGGCGGTGGTCGACGGCGAGGTCAGCGACGAGCGTTCGGCGGCGTTCGCGGACACCGGCCCGGTCGTCGCGTTGCATCTGCTCAGGCGCCGTGCCCGCGTCGACGCGGAGCGGATGCGTTCGGCCGAACTGGTCAGGGCGGTGTTGTCCGGCTCGACCGGCGGCCGGACCGCGGCGGCGGAGCTGGGCCTGGACGAGCAACCCCACCGGGTGATCGCGATCGACGCCGCCAGCGAGGATGCCGCCGACGCCGAGGGCGTTCGCCTCGCGTTGTGGGAGCGCATGACGCGAGGCGTGGGCCGCCGGCCGGCGGTCGCGGACCTGCACGGCGTCCTCTACGCAGTGGTCCCGGACAAGGGCTGGACCCAGCTCCGGGAGGTGCTCTCCACCGGCGAACCGCTGGTCGCCGCCGGCGCCCCGGTCGCCCTCACGGACCTTCCGCTGTCACGGTCCCAGGCCGACGAAACGTTGGCACTGCTGCGAACCGGCCTCGTCGGCACGAGACTCGCCGGCTACGAGGAGGTGTGGTCGTCGCTGGTGCTGCACCGCGTCGCCGCCGCCTCGAAGGCCTCCGGCGTCGCCGAACTCGGGCCGCTTGCCGGGCTCAAGGAGATGGACCTCGACACGCTGTACCAGTGGCTGCGGCACCCCGGCGATCCCCGTGAGGCGAGCCGGGCGCTGCGGATCCACCCGAACACCTTCCGGTACCGGATGAAGAAGATCGGTGAGGTCGTGGACCTCGACGATCCGGACGTGCGGCTCGCGCTGCTGGCCCAGCTGGTGACGCTGAAATGGGCGTGAACGCCGCCCGGTGAAGCGGCAGGGTGGAGAACGGCGGTCGGGCGGACGCGAGTCGTGGTCAGCCGGAGGTGGGCGTGAAAGCAGCCCGGTAGGCCTGCGGGCTGGTTCCGACGATCCGCTTGAAGTGCTCACGAAACGCCGTCGGGGAGCCGAATCCGGTCCGCACGGCGATCCGCTCCACGGGTTCGTCCGTGGCCTCCAACAGATGCTGCGCGCGGCGGACCCGAGCCCGGTGCAGCCAGCGCAACGGCGAAGTGCCGGTCTGTTCACGGAAGCGGCGGTTCAGGGTCCGGGTGCTCATGCCGGCCTGCGCGGCGATCTCGTCCAGAGTGAGCTCCCGAACGGAGTTCTCCTCCATCCACGCCAACAACTTCTCCAACTCGGTCCCGCGCGGCACGGGCGGCAGGTCGTGCACGATGAACTGCGCCTGACCGCCCTCACGTTCCAGCGGCATCACGGAAAGCCGCGCGGCGTCGGCGGCGACGGCGGAACCGTGGTCGCGGCGGATGAGGTGCAGGCACAGGTCGAGCCCGGCGGCGGCGCCGGCCGAGGTGAGGAACTGGCCGTTGTCGACGTACAGGACATCGGGATCCACGTCGATCAGCGGGTATCGCGAGGCCAGCTCGGCCGCGCCGGCCCAATGTGTGGTGGCGCGCAGGCCGTCCAACAACCCCGTCGCGGCGAGGATGAACGCCCCGGAGCAGATGGACGCAAGCCGGGCGCCGCGCGAAGCCGCCTCCCGCAAGGCGGAAACCACCTCGACCGGCACGTCGAACCCCGAGCAGCCGGGCAGGATGATCGTGTCCGCCGAACCGAGCGCCTCCAGGCCCCACGGGGCACGCAGCGTGAACAGGCCGGCGTCGATCTCCGGCTCGCAACCGCAGACCCGGACCTGGTAGCCGGGGGTCCGCTGGAACACCTCGATGGGCGTGGCCAGGTCGAACGGGATGACACCAGGCAGGGCCAGCACGGCGACGGTGTGCATGCCGACCACGGTAGCTGGCGGGAATCCGTTGAAGCCTGGCGATCCAGCCACTGTCTCAGCAGGCGAATGATGAGGCTGAATGAGCGCTGACCGGGCGCTCGTCAGAAAGGCACCGCCGTGACCAAGATCCTGCTCACCATCCACATCCTCGCCGTGATCGTCGCCATCGGCCCGGTCGCGGTGGCCGCGAGCATGTTCCCTCCGCTCGCCCGCAAGGCCCTGGCCAGCGGAAACGACGAGGACAGGGCGACGCTGCGGCTGCTCAACCGGATCTGCAAGGTCTACGCGCTGGTCTCGATCGCGGTGCCGGTGTTCGGCTTCGCCACCGCCGGCATCATGCACGTCACCGGCAATCTCTGGATCATCGTCTCGATCGTGCTGACCGGCGTCGCGGCGCTGGTGCTGGGCCTGCTGGTGCTGCCGTACCAGCAGCGCGTGCTGGACGGCACGCCGACGCCGACCGCCCAGCTGGCGATGTACACGGGCGTCTTCAACCTGCTCTGGGCCGCCGTCACGGTCGTGATGATCTTCCGCCCGGGCTCGACACTGGACAGCTGAGAGGTCTAGACCTCAGTACCGGTTGTTCCCCGAGCACAACGGGACGGCCGTTCGATGCTTCCGGGCGCACGATGACACCCCGGTTGGGGTAGCCCACCGTGGAAAGCAACACACCAGCCGTGCGCCCGGAAAGGATCGAACATCGTGCGGATCGCCGTCCCCCGCGAGATCAAGAACCACGAGTACCGCGTCGCGCTGACCCCGGCCGGCGCGCACGAGCTGGTCACCCGTGGCCACGACGTGTTCGTGCAGGCCGGGGCCGGTGTCGGCTCCTCCATCCCGGACGAGGACTACCTCGCCGCCGGCGCCAAGGTGCTGGCCACCGCCGACGACGTGTGGGCCGAGGGCGAGCTGGTGCTCAAGGTCAAGGAGCCGATCGCGCCCGAGTACGCCAAGCTGCGCGCCGGCCAGACCCTGTTCACCTACCTGCACCTGGCCGCCGACCGCCCGCTCACCGACGCGCTCATCGCGTCCGGCAACACCGCGATCGCGTACGAGACCGTGCAGACCGCGAACGGCGCGCTGCCGCTGCTGGCCCCGATGTCCGAGGTCGCGGGCCGGCTGTCCGCGCAGGTCGGCGCCTACTCCCTGATGCGCCCCTCCGGCGGCCGCGGCGTGCTGCCCGGCGGCGTGCCCGGCGTCCGCCCGGCCCGCGTCGTGGTGATCGGCGGCGGCGTGGCCGGCGTGAACGCGGCGACCATCGCCGCCGGCATGGGCTCCGACGTGGAGATCCTGGACACCAACGTGGACCGGCTGCGCCAGATCGACCGCGAGTTCCACGGCCGGATCCGCACCGTCACCTCCAACCGCTACGCGCTGGAGCAGGCCGTGCTGGAGGCCGACCTGGTGATCGGCGCGGTGCTGGTGGCCGGCGCGAAGGCGCCGAAGCTGGTCAGCAACGAGCTGGTGTCGCGGATGAAGCCGGGCTCGGTTCTGGTCGACATCTCCATCGACCAGGGCGGCTGCTTCGAGGACTCGCGGCCGACCACGCACGACGACCCGACCTACAAGGTGCACAACTCGGTGTTCTACTGCGTGGCCAACATGCCGGGCGCGGTGCCGAACACCTCCACCTACGCGCTGACCAACGTGACCCTGCCGTACGCGGTCGCGCTGGCGGACAAGGGCTGGCAGCAGGCGCTGCGCGACGACAAGGCGCTGGCGCTGGGCCTCAACGTGCACGACGGCAAGCTGGTCAACGAGCCCGTCGCGGTGGCGCACGGGCTCCCGCACACCCCGCTGAGCGAAGTCATCACCTTCTGAGCGCAGCTCAGCATTCCCAGAACAGGCCGGCCGTGCGCACAGCGCGGCCGGCCTGTCGTCTGTTGATGGACTGTTGAAAGAAACCCTCATATCGTTGGTTCCCCTCGAAGTGTTACGCGTCTACGGTCAGTGGTCACTTGGGCACGAACCCTGCCTCGCACCAAGGAGTCACCACATGTCACGACGCTTCCGCGCACTCGCGCTCGCCGCGGCGCCCCTGCCGCTACTGGCCGCGGCGGCCATGGCCGGGACCGCCGCAGCGCAGACCCAGCCGCTGGTTTCCGTTCCCGGAAACGTTTCCCCCGCGCTCGCGCACAGCCAGCGCGACGGCGCGGTCGACGCCGACACCAAGATGTCCGTGTCGGTCGCACTCAAACTGCGCAACAGCAGCGAACTGGACAAACTGATCGCCGACGTGAGCAACCCTCGCTCGCCGGAGCACGGTAAGTTCATCACGCCGGCCCAGTTCAACGACCGGTTCGCGCCGACCCAGTCCACAGTGGACAGCGTGTCCAGCTACCTGCGCGGGCAGGGCCTCGCCGTGACGAAGGTCAGCGAGAACCGCCAGGTCGTCACGGCCAGTGGCACCGCGTCGCAGCTGCAGCGGGCGTTCGCCACCTCGCTGGGCCGCTACACCGACACCGCGCAGCACCGTGACTTCTTCGCCAACGATTCCGCGCCCAAGCTGCCGGCCAACATCGCCGCCGCCGTGCAGGGCGTCGTCGGCCTGGACAACCACGCCGTCAAGCACAAGAACTCGGTGTCGCAGAAGAAGGCGGCCGCGCCCTCCGGCTACAACCCGACCCAGCTGCGCGGCGCGTACGACACCGGCTCGCTCGGCACCGGTTCCGGCCAGTCGGTCGCGCTGTGGGAGTTCGACGGCTACCAGGCGTCCAACATCGCCGCGTACGACAAGCAGTTCAGCCTGAGCTCGTCGGCCCCGCAGACCGTGTCGGTGGACGGCGCCAACTACGACGCCAGCCCCGGCGACGGGCAGGGCGAGGTCGAGCTGGACATCGAGATCGTGCACGCGATGGCCCCGGCCGCGTCGACCTACGTGTACGAGGCGCCCAACAGCGACCAGGGCGAGGTCGACATGGCCAACCAGATCGCCAGCGACAACAAGGTGTCGGTGGTGTCGATCTCCTGGGGCTCGTGCGAGCCGGACACCACCCAGGCGGCGATCACCGGCACCAGCAACGGGATCAAGCAGGCGACCGCCGAGGGCATCAGCTTCTTCGCCGCCTCCGGTGACGACGGCTCGCGGGACTGCACCCGCAGCCAGACCGGGTCCGGCGTGGACGCGGTCGACTTTCCGGCGTCCGACCCGAACGTGACCGGTGTCGGCGGCACGCACCTGTCCGTGAGCGGCAACGGCTACGGCTCCGAGTCGGCGTGGAACGGCTCCGGCGGCGGCACCTCGACGGTGTTCGACGCCCCCAGCTGGCAGGCCGGCTCGAACGGCAAGCGCACGGTTCCCGACGTGTCCTCGGATGCCGACCCGAACAGCGGCTACGCCATCTACTCCGGCGGCAGCTGGCAGGTCTACGGCGGCACCAGCTGCGCCGCCCCGATGTGGGCCGGCTTCGCCGCGCTGTACGGCGCCAAGCTCGGCGCCGCCAACCAGGCGCTGTACGGCCTGAAGGGCACCGGCTTCCACGACGTGACGTCCGGCAGCAACGGCACCTTCAAGGCCGGTCAGGGCTACGACCAGGTCACCGGCTGGGGCTCCTACGACGGCGCCAAGCTAGCCGCCGCCCTGAAGGGCTGACCAACCGCCTCACTGTTCGGAACGGACCATTCCTCAACTCGGAGTTGAGGAATGGTCCGTTCCGAACTTCAAGGGGTTGACAGCGGAGGGTCAGCCGATGTATCCGGCCAGCCGGGCCACGACGTCGACCGGGGACGGCATCGCGCGGACCTCGTCCCGCATCCGCAGCGCGTTGGTCCGCCAGTCCTCGTCGTCGAGCAGCCGCTCGATCATCTCCACGTCGACGTCGCCGACCTCCGCGCGCTGCCCGATGCCGCTGGCCTGCACAGTGTCGGCGTTGACGAACTGGTCCGCGCCGTGCGGCACGACGATCTGCGGGATGCCGGCGTCCACTGTGGTCATCGTGGTGCCGGCGCCGCCGTGGTGGATCGCCGCGTCGCAGGAGGACAGCAGCGCGCCGAGCGGCAGGTAGTCGACCGCCCGGACGTTGCCCGGCAACTCGCCCAGCGACGTGAGATCCACGTCCCCGAGCGCGAGCACGAACTCCGCGTCGACCTTGCTCGCGGCCGCGACGATCGGCTCGATCCCGCCGAGCCCGGCGTGCGGCACGACGGTGCCGAGCGTGATCAGCACGCGGCGGCGGTCCGGCTTGTCCAGCAGCCACTCCGGCATCACGGCGCCGCCGTTGTACGGCACGTACCGCATCAGCCACTCGCTGTCGGACCGCTCCGGCCCCCGCACGCTCGGCGGCGTGACGCTGAGCTTGACGGCCGGCCGCGGCGCCTCGGCCACGCCGTGCCGCTCGAAGTACTCGCGCAGCTCGCGGTAGGTGATGTCGCCCATGTCGTCGAAGCCGCGGCTGCGACCCATGGCGAGTTCCAGCATCACCAGCGGCACGCCGAGCTTGCCGGCCGCCAACTGCCCCGCGGCCTGCAGCGGCGTGTGCAGCACGACGTCCGGCTGCCACTTGTCGGCGACCCGGGCTACGGTCTCCAGCGTCGGCTCGGACACCTTGGCGAACATCTCCAGCGCGATCTCGACGGTCCTGCGCAGGTCGCCCCGCGCGGCCTGCATCTGCTGGCCCATCGTCGCCCCGGCGGCGGAGAAGATCTCCATGTAGTTCGTCCCCGGCGACGCGTCCACCACCTGCAGGCCCGCGTCGGACACCGCGCCCACGTAGCCGCCGGTCGCGTAGAGCACGTCGTGGCCGGCGGCCCGGGCCGCGTGCGCGAACGAGATGGTCGGCAGGATGTGCCCCAGACCCGGGGACGTGGTGATCAGAATGCGCATGGCTGTTGCTCCCTCCCTGTGCCGACCATTTAACTCTGCTACTAAGAAACTTGTCCACCGAAATTCTTAGTGAGCCGATCGGCGATCTCGGCCGGCGACGGCATGGCGTGCATCTCGGCCCGGATCCGCTCCGCGTTGACCCGCAGCGACTCCTCGGTGAGCAGCCGCTCGATCAGCTGGGTGTCCAGCTCCTCGTCGGTCACGTTGAGGCCGGTGCCGGCGGCGGCCACCGCGGCGGCGTTGATCGGGCCGTCCGCGCCCTGCGGCACCACGATCTGCGGCACGCCCGCGTCCAGCGCGGTCAGCGTGGTGCCCGCGCCGCCGTGGTGGACGACCCCGGCGCTGGTCGCCAGCAGCGGGCCGAGCGGCACGTAGCCGGCCAGCCGCACGTTGTCCGGCAGGTCGCTCAGCGACGACGTGTCGACGTTGCCGCCGATCGCGATCACGAACTCGGCGTCGATCTTCTCCGCCGCCGCGACGATCCGCTGCACCGGCCCGATACCGGTCAGCATCGGCGCCACCGTGCCCAGCGTGACGGTGATCCGCGACCGCTCCGGCCGGGCGGTCAACCAGCCCGGCAGCTGCCCGCCGCCGTTGTACGGCACGTACCGCATCAGCCAGCCGTCCGGCGCCTCCTTCATGCTCGGCGGCGCGACGTCCAGGTGCACGTCCGGGTCGGGGATCTCGTCGACGCCGTAGCGCTTGAAGATGTCCCGCTGCATGCCGGCGAACATGGCCAGCACGTCCTTGTTGTGGGCGACGCCGATCGAGTGCGACACCGCCTTGGCCCCGGCGGCGTCCGCCGCGAGCAGGCCGATGACGTTCATCGCCTCGTAGACGACGACGTCCGGCCGCCAGTCCCGGGCCAGCCCGACCAGGCCGTCCACCATGCCCTCGGCCAGGCCGTTGAACAGCCGGAACGCCGGGTGGTCGCGCATGTCCGACGGGTCGGTGCCGAGCTGGCGGCCGCTGGTGGAGCTGCGGAACGCCTCGCCGGCGTCGTCGCCGAGCAGCGACCGCATGTCCAGGCCCGGCGCCACGTCATAGGAGTGCAGGCCGGTGCCCTTGAGCGCGGTGAGGTCGCCGGCGCTGGCGAACAGCACCTCGTGGCCGGCGGCGCGCAGCGCCCACGAGGTCGTGACGAGCGGGAAGAGGTGGCCGTGTCCGGCCAGAGCAGTGACGAGCACGCGCATGGATTCAGCCCACCAGTTCGACGAGTCGGGAAACGAGAGCGGCCGGCGCCGGCTGACCGGCGATCTCGGCCTTGACCTCCGCGGCCGCGGCGGCCAGCGAGGCGTCGGTCAGCAGTCGGGTCAGGTCGTCCGCATCGACCGACCGCACGTCGGTGTCGACCTCGAAGCCGACGCCGCGCTTGGCGACCTCGTAAGCGTTGTTGTACTGGTCCGCACCCTGCGGCACGACCAGCTGCGGCAGGCCCATGGCCAGCGAGGTCATGGTGGAGCCGGAGCCGCCGTGGTGGACCACCGCGGTGCTGGTGGCCAGCAGCGCGGTCAGCGGCGTGTACGCCACCGGCCGCACGTTGGCCGGCAGCGTGCCGAGCTGCTCCGCGTCGGCGCCGTCGAGCGTGACCACGAACTCGGCGTCGATGCCGCCAGCCACGTCGGCCAGCCACTGCAGCGGCCCGAGTCCCTGGAAGCCGGGCAGCACTGTGCCCAGCGTGACGACCACCCGCGGCCGGTCCGGCGTGCGCAGCAGCCAGTCCGGCAGCTGGTCACCACCGTTGTACGGGACGTACCGCATCGACCAGCCGGTGTCCGGCATGCCCATGCTCGGCGGTGACACGTTGAGCAGGCCGCGCCGCTCGGGCGGGCCGTCGACGCCGTGCCGGCGGTAGGCGTCGGCCAGCGCCTCGGCCATCATCAGCACCCGGTTCACCGGGTTGAACAGGCCGAACGACTGCTCGACCGCGGGCACGCCGAGCTTGGCGGCGGCGAGCGGGCCGGCGCCCTCCATCGGCGAGTGCAGCACCAGGTCGGGCCGCCAGTTGTCGGCGATGTCGACGACGGCGTCCGCGACCGCGTCGGACTGCGGGACGAACAGCCCGATCGCGACCGAGGTGAGCCGGTCGAACTCGCCGGACCGGGACGCCTCCTTGATCTTCTGCTGCCACGCCTTGACGTCCATCGAGCCGCGGGCGGCGTTCATCAGCCGCACGAACTGCTCGTGCCCGCACGTCTGCACGACGTGCAGGCCGGACGCGGCGAGCATCGGCACGTGCTCGGCGCTGCGGCCGGCCATGGCCAGCAGCACCTCGTGGCCGGCGGCGCGCAGCGCCCACGAGATCGGCACCATCGGCAGCATGTGCCCGAGGCCGGGCGAGGCCGTGACCAGAACCCTCATCAGGAACCCCCCACAATGAAAGAGATGGGAACTACCCACAATTTAGCGGGCAAGGGAAGGTCACGTCGAGGAGGTTGCGGGAGTGAGCCGGGCCACGGACCCTGGACAGTAAAGAGCGGCCCGCTCAACCAGCCTGGGGGTCACTGGGAGCGGGCCGCCAACAACAGCTTAGGGTCTCCGACCCCGATTTGCCTCATGTTTGGGCGAGATCCGTCGAAAAAATCTTGTGTGCCGCCACTCGAACGGGTGAACAGGCGTGCAAACGGGTGAAACCCTGCCTCGCGGACTGTGTGAGCTGGCCCGATCGGCCGATGTGAGACGGGTGTGTGCCGCCAGCCCTGCGCGCTCCGGTGTGGCACGCCGTGGAGCCTGACGGAGATGCCTGATGAGTGAACCCCGTTGGTGGGTGGACTGCCTCGACCCGTTCGGCCGGGACCGGTCCATGACGGTGCTCGTGGAGCACGGCCGTGTGGTGCTGGTCGCGCCGCCCGGTCAGACCGCCGTGCTGTCCCCGCAGCAGACCCGGCGGCTGCACCACGCCCTCGACCGCGCCGCCGGCGATCTGGGGTTGAGCGAATGAGCGCCGTCGACGACGGGATGCGGCGGGCCGTGCTGCGCCGACTGGCCGCGCTGGACCAGGCCGCCGAGCAGACCAACGCGGGCGGCACCCTGGCCCCGCTGGCCCGCGCCGAGCTGCAGCGGCTGGCCGACGGCTGGCGGCTGCTGCTGGAGGTGCACACCGCCGACGAGGACGGCCGCTGCCGCGCCTGCCCCGGCCGGCTGCGCAAGCGGCGCTGGCCGTGCAAGGTGTGGCTGCTCGCGCACCAGCACCTGATCGGCGGCGGCACCACGCCGGAACCGCGGCAGCAGCGTCGCGGGCTGCGTGGTCTGTTCCGGCGCAACGGCCGGCACAGCAAGCAGGCCGACGGCACCGCCGTGCAGGGCGTGCGCACCCGGCCGCTGCCGTCGGAAATGCGGCGCACCACCGTGATCCCGCCCGAGGTGCCGTCCGAGATGACGGTGGAACTGCCGGTGCTGCGGGCCGCCCTGCCCCCGGCGCCGAGCTACACGCCGATCACGCCGGTCAGCCCGCCGCCGCCGGCGATCGCCAGCTCCGGCCCGTTCGCCATCGTGGACGACCCGACCTGGCCCGCGCCCAGCGAGTACGCGGACCGGCCGGACACCCCGGCGCTGGCCAGCCTGGACCCGATCGGCGCGTTCGGCGGCGTGCTGCCCGCGCCGCCGCCGGAGCCGGAACCGGCCGCGCCGCCGACCGAGCCGCTGGAGGACACCATGGTGTCCGAGGTGGTGCCGCCCCGGTTCGAGCTGCTCGGCGAGCCCGACGCGGAGACCGAGGAGATGCGCCGGGTGCTCGAGGACTACTGGCAGGGGTCGCCGGCCGCGAACTAGCCGGCGGGCAGGATGGGACCGGTGAGCTGGCTGACGTCACCGGGACATCTGCTCGTCTGCGACCTCGACGGGACGCTGCTGCGATCCGACACTTCCCTGTCCGACGCCGCCCGCGACGGGCTGAACCGCCTCGTCGCGGCCGGCGTCGCGCTGACCGTGGCCAGTGCGCGCAGCACCGCCGCGATGCGGCCGATGCTGCCCGGCGTCGACCTGCGGCTGCCGGTGATCGAGCACAACGGGGCGTACATCTCCGACCTGCGCACCGGCGAGCACCTCGTCACCAACGCGCTGGACCCGGCGACCGCCGGCAAGGCCATCGACCTGCTCGGCGACCCGATCGTCACCAGCTGGGACGGTTCCCGGGACCGGGTGCACTTCAGCGTGGACCTCAACCCCGGAGCCGGCTGGTTCATCGGCGAGAAGCTCCGGTACCGGGACCCACGGCTGACCGAGACGGCCGACCTGCGCACGGTCGCCGACCGGGAACAGGTCGTCATGCTGTGCTCGTACGTGCCGGACGACGACGCCCCGGGTGTCGCCGCGGCCGTGCAGGCCGCCGTCGGCGACGGCGCGCGGGTGTGGGCGGCGCTGAACTCGTACAGCCCGGGCTGGTCCGAGGTCGTGCTGCAGAGCCCGCTGGCCACCAAGGGCGCGGCCATCCTGGAGCTGCGGCAGCGGCTGGACCTGGACGGCGAGATCACCGTGTGCGGCGACCACGTGAACGACCTGCCGATGTTCGCCGTCGCCGACCGCCGGATCGCGCCGGCCAACGCCCAGCCGGAAGTCCGGGCGACCGCGTCGGTCGTGACGGGAACCAACGACGATGACAGCGTCGTCACATATCTGCTGGATCAGCTCGCGATCCGACGGCGCGAAGCCGGCGAATAGGGTATGACCAGGGCACGCACCGGCACCGGGAGGAACACGTGCACGACGGCAGTGGCCGCATCGTGGTGCAGGGCCTGAGCAAGCAGTTCGGCCCGATCATCGCGGTCAACAACCTCAGTTTCACCGTGGAACCGGGCTCGGTCACCGGCTTCCTCGGTCCGAACGGGGCCGGCAAGACCACCACCCTGCGCATGCTGCTGGGCCTGGTCCGGCCGACCGCCGGCACGTCCACCATCAACGGCCTGCCGTTCGACCAGCTGGGCAACCCGGGCCGGGTCGTCGGCGCCGTGCTGGAGGCGCAGGGCTTCCACCCGACCCGCTCGGCGCGCAACCACCTCCGCGTGTACGCCGCCGCGATGGGCGTGCCGGACCAGCGCGCCGATCAGGTGCTGGAACTCGTCGGGCTGTCCGAGGCCGGTCGGCGCGCCGCCGGCGGGTTCTCGCTCGGCATGAAGCAGCGGCTGGCGCTGGCCACCGCGCTGCTCGGCGACCCGCAGGTGCTGGTGCTCGACGAGCCCGCCAACGGCCTCGACCCGGAGGGCATCGCCTGGCTGCGGGCGTTCCTGCAGTCCTTCGCCCGCACCGGCCGCACCGTGCTGATCTCCAGCCACCTGCTGGCCGAGGTCGAGCAGACCGTGGACCAGGTCGTGATCATCAGCCGCGGGCAGACCGTGTACTACGGGTCGCTGGACTACCTGCGGCAGTCGCAGCAGAGCCGGGTGCTCGTGCAGGCCGCCGACCCGCAGGCGCTGGTGGTCAAGCTGCAGGAGGCCGGCGTCAACGCCATCGAGCAGACGCAGGACGGGCGGCTCGCGATCACCGGCGTGGACCGGAAGACCGTCGCCGACCTGGCCATGGCCGCCGGCATCGCGCTGTACGACATCCAGCAGGAGACCGTCGACCTTGAGCAGCTGTTCTTCCGGCTGACGCAGGGGCAGTACACCGGCCAGCAGCCCGGCTACGGTGCCCCGCCGGGCTGGGGCCCGCCGCCCGGTGGCGGCTACGGACCGCCGTCGCAGGGCTTCGCCGCCCCGCCGCAGGGCACGCCCCCGCAGGGCTACGCGCCGCCGGTCGACCCGCAGCAGTACCAGCAGCCGCAGGGCTACCCCCCGCAGGGCACGCCGCCCCAGGGCTATGCGCCGCCGCAGGGTTATGCGCCGCCCCAAGGCACGCCGCCGCAGGGGTACGCGCCGCCCGTCGATCCTCAGCAGTACCAGCAGCAGACCGGCCAGCAGTACGCCTCCTACGCGCCACCGCCCGGCCAGCAGCAGTACGGCGGCCAGCCCTATGCGCCGCCGCAGGACCAGCAGCAGGCGGCCCCGCCGCCGGAGCAGCCGCCGGGTGGCGGTTGGGGAGGTAACGCCTGATGGGCCGGCTCGTCTCCGCCGAGTTCCGCAAGATCCTCACCACCAAGATGTGGTGGGCGCTGCTGATTCCCACCGTGGCGCTGGCCGCGCTGTGGAGCATCGCCGGCAACGCCCTGATCGGCGCCGTGCTCGACCAGGTCAACAGCAACGTCATCGTCACCCAGCTGCGGCTGGACTTCAACCGGCTGCCCTGGTCCACGCTGATCTTCGCGCGGACCGTCAACATCAGCGCCATCTTCCCCATCGTGTTCGGGGCGCTGGCGCTGTCCAGCGAGATCAACCGGCGGACCATCACCACCAGCTACCTGACCGCGCCCAACCGCGGCAGCCTGCTGTCGGCCAAGCTGATCACGTACGCCGTCTGGGGACTCGGCTTCGGTGTGGTCATCTCCGGCGTGGCCAGCATCGGCATGGCCATCGCGTCGCGGCCCGAGCAGCTGCCCGACGCCGTCAGCTGGCTGGAGATCGCCGCGTCCGGGATCGTCTCGTGCATGCTGTGGACGCTGCTCGGCATGGGCGTCGGGGCCCTGTTCGGCAGCCCCATCGCGTCGATCATCTCGCTGCTGCTGTACACGCTGCTGGTGGAGAACCTGATCGGCTCGCTGCTGCCGTACAACTGGCCCGGCATCCTGATCAACGGCTCCGCCGACGGCCTCACCGGCTCGGTGGCCTCGCAGCTGGTGGTCGCCCAGGTGCCCAACATCGGCGGGCTGATGACCGGCGAGGCCCAGGAGCTGTTCTCGGACCTCATCCGGGCGGCCGCCGGCGCCCGCGGCGCCTTCGACTGGTGGATCAGCGGCCTGATCTTCGCCGCCTGGACGGCCGTGTTCGCGGTCGGCGGCTGGCTGATGAGCAAAACCCGCGACATCACCTGAGGTAGCCACCCCTTTTGGGGGCACCTGAGTGGCTCATTTTCGCTTGAGCGCCACCTGAGCCACTCAGGTAACCCAAAATATGGGCCGAGCATGATCAAGCTCGGGCACCGTAAGTTACTTCTGTGTCCGAACGAACGGGGTGGGTGCGGCGGCTGTCGGCGGCGTGCTGGCGGCATCCGGTCGTGGTGGTGTTGTCGCTCGGGGCCGCCGTCCTGGGCGTGGGCCAGCAGGCGGTGGCGCCGCTGGTGGTGCGGCTGGCGGTGGACGACGCGGTGGCGGGCACGACGAACCGCCTCGGGTGGCTGATCGGGTCGCTGGCCGGCATCGAGGTGTTGACCTTCGTCACCGCGTTCCTGCGCCGCTACCTGGGCGGACGTCTCGCCCTGGACGTGCAGCACGACATGCGTGGCCAGGTGTTCGCGGCGATGCAGCGGCTGGACGGCGGCAAGCAGGACGAGCTGCGCACCGGCCAGGTGGTGTCCCGCTCGATCAGTGACCTGAACCAGGTGCAGGGCCTGATCTCGATGGTCCCGTACGCGCTGGGCAACATCGCGTTCGTGCTGGTCGCCGTCGGGGCGATGCTGTGGCTGTCGCCGTTGCTGACGGTGATCGCCCTCATCGTGGTGCCGGCCGTCGTGTACGTCGCGCTGCGCAGCCGCAAGACAGTGTTCTCGGCAACCTGGCACGCGCAGCAGCAGGCGGCGGACGTGGCGCAGCACGTCGAGGAGACGGTCACGGGCGTCCGCGTGGTGAAGGGCTTCGGCCAGGAGACACGAGAGATCGCCGGCCTGGAGGGGCGGGCCCGGCGGCTGTTCTCGTTACGGATGCGTGCCGCCAAGCTGACCGCACCGCCGACGGCGACGCTGGGCGCGATGCCGCTGTTCGGGCAGATCGCGGTGCTGGGCCTCGGCGGCTGGTTGGCGCTGAACGGCCAGGTGACGCTGGGCACCTTCCTCGCGTTCGCCAGCTACGTGACGGGCCTGCTCGGACCGGCCCGCTTCCTCGCGGCGGCGATGGTCACCGCGCAGGTGACGAAGGCGAGCGTGAACCGGGTCAACGAACTCATCGACTCGCAGCCGGACGTGAAGGACGGCAGCGAGGACGTGCCCGACGGCCCGCTGGCCGTCGAACTGGACGACATCACGTTCGGGTACGCGCGCAGCGAGCCGGTGCTGGATCGCGTGAGCCTGCGCGTGGAGCCAGGCGAGACGCTGGCGCTGGTGGGCACCGCCGGTTCCGGCAAGTCGACCGTGTCGCTGCTGCTGCCCCGCTTCTACGACGTGCACCAGGGCGCGATCCGCGTCGGCGGCGTGGACGTGCGGCAACTGCGGCTGCATTCGCTGCGCAACGCGGTGGGGGTGGTGTTCGAGGAGGCGTTCCTGTTCTCCGACACCATCCGCGCCAACATCGCCTACGGCCGCCCGGACGCCACGGACGCGGAGGTCGAGGAGGCGGCGCGCGCGGCCGAGGCGCACGAGTTCGTCACGGCTTTGCCCGAGGGCTACGAGACGAAGGTCGGTGAACGCGGCCTCACGCTGTCCGGCGGCCAGCGGCAGCGCATCGCCCTGGCACGGGCGCTGCTGTCGGCGCCGCGCGTGCTCGTGCTGGACGACGCGACGTCGGCGGTCGACGCCGTGACCGAGGCGGCGATCCACGACACGCTCAAGGCCGTCACCGCGCAGCGCACCACGCTCCTCGTCGCGCACCGGCGTTCCACGCTCGCGCTGGCGGACCGCATCGCGGTGCTGGACGGCGGCAAGGTCGTCGACGTCGGCACCGAGGAGGAGCTGAACGAGCGCTGCACGCTGTTCCGGGAGCTGCTGGCCGGCCCAGGTGAGGCGATCGAGGACGCGACGGCGCACATCGACGTCGCGTCGGCGGAGCTGTGGCCGGCGGTCACGCCGGAGGAGCCGGACGTGCCCGACCTCGTGCCGCTCCCCGAGGCGACCGAACAGCCGAACCTGAGCCCCGATACCGGTGCCACCGCCCGCAAGTTCGGGTTGGTGTCGCTGCTACGGCCGGTGCGTTGGGCACTGCTGCTCGTCGGCGCGCTGGTCACGATCGACGCCCTCAGCTCCATGGCGCTGCCGGCGCTGGTGCGCTACGGCGTCGACGACGGCGTCACGCGCGGCACCATGGGCGCGCTGTGGGTGGCGACGGGCCTCGGTGCCGGCATCGTCGTCGTCAACTGGCTCAACACACGCGTGGAGACGGTGCTGACGGCTCGCGTGGGCGAGCGCCTTCTGTACGTGCTGCGCGTGCGGAGCTTCGCGCACCTGCAACGGCTCGGACTCGACTACTACGAGCGCGAGCTCGCCGGCCGGATCATGACCCGGATGACCACGGACGTCGACGCGCTGTCCACGTTCCTCCAGACCGGCCTGGTCACGGCGGCGGTGAGCGCGCTGACCATCGTGGGCATCGCGGTGGCGTTGCTGGTCACGGACATCGGGCTGGCCCTGGTCGCGATGGCGGCGATCCCGATCCTGGCGGTGGCGACGTACTTCTTCCGCAAGGCGTCGTCCGAGGCGTACGCCCAGGCGCGCGAGCGGGTCAGCGTCGTGAACGCCGACCTCCAGGAGAACGTGTCGGGGCTGCGCGTCACGCAGGCGTTCACGCGCGAGCAGTACTCGGCACGGGAGTTCGGGGAGCGCAGCCTCGCGTATCGGACGTCACGGCTGCGGGCACAGCGCTACATCGCCACGTACTTCCCGTTCGTGGCGCTGCTTTCCGGCGTGGCGCAGGCGGCCGTGCTCGCGGTCGGCGCGTACCGCGTGGCGAGCGGCGACCTGAGCGCCGGCGCGCTGCTGGCGTTCCAGCTGTACCTGGGGCTGTTCTTCGCGCCGGTGCAGCAGCTGTCCGGCGTGTTCGACGGCTACCAGCAGGCGATGGTCGGCTTGAAGCGCATCGGTGAGCTGCTGAACACACGGTCCTCGATCGTGCCGCCGTCGACGCCCGTGCCGGTGCCGTCGACGCTGCGCGGCGAGATCGAGCTGCGTGACGTGACGTTCCGCTACGAGGGTGCGGCGACGCCGGCACTCGATCGCGTGAGCCTGCATGTCCGCGCCGGCGAGACCGTCGCACTCGTCGGCCGCACCGGCGCGGGCAAGTCGACGCTGGTGAAGCTCGTCGCGCGGTTCTACGACGTGACCGACGGCGCCGTGCTCGTGGACGGCGTCGACGTACGCCAGTACGACCTGGACGGCTACCGCGGCCGGCTCGGCGTCGTGCCGCAGGAGGCGCACCTGTTCGTCGGCGACGTCGCCGACAACGTCCGCTACGGCCGCCCGACGGCTTCACGCGATGAGGTGACGGCCGCCGTGCGGGCGGTCGGGGCGCTGCGGCAGGTCGCCGGGCTGCAGCACGCGATGCACCAGCAGGTTGGCGAACGCGGGCAGGCGCTGTCCGCCGGCCAGCGCCAGCTGGTGGCGTTGGCCCGTGCGGAACTGGTCGACCCGGCCGTGCTGCTCCTCGACGAAGCCACCGCCGCGCTGGATCCGGCGACCGAGGCCACGGTGCTCGCCGCCAGCGAGCGCCTCGCCGGCCGCCGGACCACGTTCGTCGTCGCGCACCGGCTCGCGACCGCCGCCCGTGCGGACCGCATCGTGGTGCTGGAGCAGGGCCGGATCGTCGAGCAGGGCACGCACGCGGAGTTGCTGGAGGCCGGCGGCCGGTACGCGGAGATGTGGCGAACCGGAGCCCATATCGACGACGCCGCCTGACCCGCCGACACAGGAGAGTGCGAGGCGCCGGCCCCGAAGGGGCCGAGCCCGCCGCGGCACGCGGCGCAGGTAACTGCACGTGCGGGCGCGTGAGGCAACACCAAACGTGGTTCCGGCCACAATCGTTTCCCGTGCAAGTGCAGGACTGAAACGATCCAGTTCCCTAAGCCCTGCTCAACAGAGCCGGTCAGAAGCCCAAGTCGGTGGGATGATCTGGATTGATCATGTGATCCACCTGACGTTGTGCCGGCTCGGCTGTGTGTGAAGCGACCTGCGCGGAGGACTAGCCTTGCTGGCGGAGTGAGTCAGTACAAATAGCGAGATAGATAGAGGCGAGCGCCAGCCGTGTCCAGCTCCAGCTCTGCGTCGCAGTTCGGCCCGAACGAGTGGCTGGTCGAGGAGATGTACGACCAGTTCCTCGCCGACCCGTCATCCGTCGACCCGGCGTGGCATGACTTCTTCGCCGACTACAAGGCGACGCAGCGCACGGCCGCCGGCACCACCGCCGTCAACGGCAGCACCGCCGCCACCGCGACGGCGACCACCACCACCGCGCCCCCGCCGGCCAACGGCCGCGCCGCGACGCCGCCGGCCGCCTCCGCACCGGCCGCCACCCCGACGCCGGCTCAGACCACGCTGCCGAGCACCAAGCCGACGCCGGCCGCCGCGGCCACCGCCGCGCCCGTGAAGCCGGCCGCCGGCTCCGACGTGAAGCCCCTGCGCGGCGCCGCCGCGGCGATCGCCCGCAACATGGACGCCTCGCTGACCGTGCCGACCGCGACCAGCGTCCGCGCGGTCCCGGCCAAGCTGCTGGCGGACAACCGCATCGTCATCAACAACCACCTGAAGCGGACCCGCGGCGGCAAGGTCTCCTTCACCCACATCATCGGGTACGCGCTGGTCCGGGCGCTCGAGTCGTACCCGAACATGAACAACTCCTACGGCGTGGTCGACGGCAAGCCCTCGATCATCACGCCGGAGCACGTGAACCTGGGCCTGGCCATCGACCTGCCCGGCAAGAACGGCCAGCGCTCGCTGGTGGTCGCGGCCATCAAGAACTGCGAGTCGATGACGTTCACGCAGTTCTGGCAGGCCTACGAGGACCTGATCCGCAAGGCCCGCAGCGGCGGCCTGACCGCGGACGACTTCGCCGGCAGCACCATCCAGCTGACCAACCCGGGCACCATCGGCACCAACCACTCGGTGCCGCGGCTGACCGCCGGCCAGGGCGCGATCGTCGGCGTCGGCGCGATGGAGTACCCGGCGCACTTCCAGGGCACCAGCGAGAAGGCCCTGGTCGAGATGGGCGTCAGCAAGATCATGACGCTGACCTCGACCTACGACCACCGCATCATCCAGGGCGCCGAGTCCGGCGAGTTCCTGCGCCGCATCCACCAGCTGCTGCTCGGCGAGGACGGCTTCTACGACGACATCTTCACCTCGCTGCGGCTGCCGTACGAGCCGATCCGCTGGGTGGAGGACCTGCCCGAGGGCTCGGTCGACAAGACCGCCCGGGTGATCGAGCTGATCGACGCGTTCCGCTCGCGCGGCCACCTGATGGCCGACACCGACCCGCTGAACTACCGGCAGCGCCGGCACGAGGACCTCGACGTCCTCTCGCACGGCCTGACCCTGTGGGACCTGGACCGCGAGTTCGCCGTGGGCGGCTTCGCCGGCCAGGAGAAGATGAAGCTGCGCGACATCCTGGGCGTGCTGCGCAACTCCTACTGCCGCACCGTCGGCGTCGAGTACACGCACATCCTGGAGCCCGCCGAGCGGCGCTGGCTGCAGGAGCGGGTCGAGGTCGTGCACGACAAGCCGCCGGCCACCGTGCAGAAGTACATCCTGTCCAAGCTGAACGCGGCCGAGGCGTTCGAGACCTTCCTGCAGACCAAGTACGTCGGTCAGCGGCGGTTCTCCCTCGAGGGCGGCGAGACGCTGATCCCGCTGTTGGACGCCGTGCTGGACAAGGCCGCCGAGCACGAGCTGGACGAGGTCGTCATCGGCATGCCGCACCGCGGCCGCCTCAACGTGCTGGCCAACATCGTGGGCAAGCCGATCTCGCAGATCTTCCGCGAGTTCGAGGGCAACCTCGACCCGGGCCAGGCCCACGGCTCCGGCGACGTGAAGTACCACCTCGGCGCCGAGGGCAAGTACTTCCGGATGTTCGGCGACGGCGAGACCAAGGTGTCGCTGGCCTCCAACCCGTCCCACCTGGAGGCCGTGGACCCGGTGCTGGAGGGTGTCGTCCGGGCCAAGCAGGACCTGCTGGACAAGGGCGGCGAGGGCTACACCGTGCTGCCCGTGGCGATGCACGGCGACGCCGCGTTCGCCGGCCAGGGCGTGGTCGCCGAGACGCTGAACCTGGCGCTGCTGCGCGGCTACCGCACCGGCGGCACCGTGCACGTCGTGGTGAACAACCAGGTCGGCTTCACCACCAACCCGGAGCACTCGCGGTCGTCCAAGTACTGCACCGACGTGGCGAAGATGATCGGCGCGCCGGTCTTCCACGTCAACGGCGACGACCCGGAGGCCTGCTACTGGGTGGCCAAGCTGGCCGTCGACTACCGGCAGGCGTTCCACAAGGACGTCGTCATCGACATGATCTGCTACCGCCGCCGCGGTCACAACGAGGGTGATGACCCGTCGATGACCCAGCCGGCGATGTACGACATCATCGACACCAAGCGCTCGGTGCGGAAGACCTACACCGAGTCGCTGATCGGCCGCGGCGACATCTCCGTGGACGAGGCCGAGAAGGCGCTGCGCGACTACGCCAGCCAGCTGGAGCACGTCTTCAACGAGGTGCGTGAGCTGGAGAAGCACCCGATCAAGCCGACCAACTCGGTCGAGTCCGAGCAGCAGGTGCCGGCCAAGGTGCCGACCGCCATCTCCGCCGACGTGGTGGCTCGCATCGGCCAGGCGCAGATCGAGCTGCCCGAGGGCTTCAACGCCCACCCGCGGGTCAAGCCGGTGCTGGAGCGCCGGGCCCAGATGGCGCACGAGGGCGGCATCGACTGGGGCTTCGGCGAGCTGCTCGCCTTCGGCTCACTGGTGATGGAGGGCAAGACCGTCCGGCTGTCCGGCCAGGACTCCCAGCGCGGCACCTTCGGCCAGCGGCACTCCGTCGTGATCGACCGCAAGACCAGCGCCGAGTACACGCCGCTGCAGAACCTGGCCGAGAACCAGGGCAAGTTCATGGTGTACGACTCGGCGCTGTCCGAGTTCGCCGCGCTCGGCTTCGAGTACGGCTACTCCGTGGCCAACCCCGACGCGCTCGTGCTGTGGGAGGCGCAGTTCGGCGACTTCGTCAACGGCGCCCAGTCGATCATCGACGAGTTCATCTCCTCCGGCGAGGCCAAGTGGGGCCAGCGCGGCAATGTCGTGCTGCTGCTGCCGCACGGCCTGGAGGGGCAGGGCCCCGACCACAGCTCCGGCCGTATCGAGCGGTTCCTGCAGCTGTGCGCCGAGGGGTCGATGACCGTCGCCGTGCCGTCCACCCCGGCCAACTACTTCCACCTGCTGCGCCGGCACGCGCTCGACGGTGTGAAGCGGCCGATGGTGGTCTTCACGCCGAAGTCCATGCTGCGCCTCAAGGCCGCCGCCAGCTCCGTCGAGGACTTCACCACCGGGCGGTTCATGTCCGTCATCGACGACCCGACGCAGCCGAACCCGGAGCAGGTCGACCGGCTGCTGCTGTGCACCGGCAAGATCTACTACGAGCTCGCCGCCGAGAAGGAGAAGCTGGGCGCGCACAACGTCGCCATCGCCCGCATCGAGCAGCTCTACCCGCTGCCCGAGCGCAAGCTGGCCGCCGTGCTCGACCGGTACTCCAACGTGAAGGACATCCGCTGGGTGCAGGAGGAGCCGGCCAACCAGGGCGCCTGGCCGCACCTGGGCCTGGTGATCCCCGAGGCGCTGCCCCAGGTGCAGGGCAAGCTCACCCGCGTGTCCCGCCGCCCCATGGCCGCGCCCGCCTCCGGCTTCAGCAAGGTCCACGAGGTCGAGCAGCGCGCCGTGGTCACCAAGGCGTTCGCGTAAGGCTGTAGTTTGCGATGGCCGGGCCCCTCGGGGTCCGGCCATCGTTGTTCTGAGGAGCTGCTGTGTACTTCACCGACCGTGGCATCGAGGAGCTGGAGGACCGGCGCGGCGAGGAGGAGGTCACCCTCGCCTGGGTCGCCGACCGCCTGCGCGCCTTCGTCGACCTCAACCCCGAGTTCGAGACCGCCGTCGAACGCCTGGCCACCTTCCTGGCCCGCGACGACTCCGACGACATCGACGACTGACGACCCCGGCGAGTCCCGCCCAGCGTCACACCGAATGTCGGTTTCGGGCACACCGGCGACGCCACATGCGCTTCCTACTCGCGCACTGATGCCACATGAGAAGCACATGTGGGTTGCCGTCGCGGCAAGCACACCGGGTAGATCTCAAGCGGGTCAGCGGGTACCACTGAGGGGTGAACTCACTCCGCGTTCTGGTCACCAACGACGACGGCATCGACTCCCCCGGGCTGGCGGCACTGGCGCGCTGTGCGGTGGAGCTGGGCCACGAGACGATCATCGCGGCGCCTCGGGTGGAGGCGAGCGGGACGGGCGCCGGGCTGACGGCGTCCGCGGGCAACCGAAGCGCGGCGGTCGAGCGCCGAACGCTGAAGGAGCTGCCGGAAGTGCCGGCGTACGCGGTCGAGGCGCACCCGGGCCTGATCGCCCTGATCGGCTGCCGAGGAGCCTTCGGCGGCCGCCCGGACCTGGTGCTGTCGGGCGTGAACCTGGGCCCGAACATCGGCCGGGCGGTCATCCACTCGGGCACGGTGGGGGCAGCGCTGACGGCGCACATCAACGGCGTGACGGCGCTGGCGGTGTCGCTGGGCGTCGGCCTGGACCCGACGGAGGTGCCGCTGTGGGACGTGGTCGACCCGTACGTGAAGGACGTGCTGGGCTTCATCGAACCGGGCACGGTCCTCAACCTGAACGTGCCGAACCGGCCGGACCCGGGCCCGCTGCAGTGGGCGACGCTCACGGCGTACGGGCGGGTGCAGAGCCGGGTCACCCACCAGGACGACGAGATGATCGAGCTGACCACGGTCGAGCTGGACGACGAGGTGGAGCCGGGTTCGGACGCGGCGCTGCTGGACGCCGGCTACGCCACTGTCACCGAACTCCAGTCGGTCACCGCTGTCGAACGCCCGCGCGCCACACCGCCCAGGTGAGCGGCACCCCGGGCCGGTAGGCGAGATGCGTGGTGGACGGAGCGTTGAGCACGTGCACGTCCGCCCGCGAACCGGGTCGTAGCACGCCGATATCGTCCCGACGAAGGGCCTGCGCGCCGCCGAGCGTGGCGGCGCGCACGGCCTCCTCGACGGTCATCCGCATCTGCAGCACGGCGGTGGTCACGCAGAACGCCATCGAGGACGTGTACGACGAGCCGGGATTGCAGTTGGACGCCAGCGCGACGGTGACGCCGGCGTCGAGCAGTGCTCGCACCTCGGGCAACGGCTGCCGGGTGGACAGGTCGCAGGCGGGCAGCAGCGTGGCGACGGTGTCGGAGTCGGCCAGCGCGGCGACGTCGGCGGGCGTCAGGTAGGTGCAGTGGTCGACGCTCGCGGCGCCCATCTCCACGGCCAGCCGCACGCCGGGCCCGGGGCCGAGCTGGTTGCCGTGCACCCGCAGCCCGAGGCCCTTCTTGCCGGCGGCGGTCAGCACCGTGCGCGACTGGTCCTCGTCGAACGCGCCGGTCTCGCAGAACACGTCGGCCCAGGTCACGTGTGGGGCGACGGCGTCGAGCATCGGTCCGCACACGAGGTCCACGTACTCGTCGGCCTTCGCTCCCGGCGGCACGAGGTGCGCGCCGAGAAACGTGACCTCGTCGGCGTACTGGCCGGCCAGCACGGCCGAGCGGAGTTCGTCGGCGACGGTCAGGCCGTAGCCGGTCTTGGTCTCGATGTACGTGGTGCCTTGGCAAACGGCCTCGTCGACGTGCCGGCGAAGGCCGGCGGCGAGCTGCTTGTCGCTGGCGGCACGGGTCGCGTCGACGGTGACGGCGATGCCGCCGGCGGCGTAGGGCTGGCCGGACATCCGGGCCCCGAACTCGGCGGTCCGGTCGCCGGCGAAGACCAGGTGGGTGTGGCTGTCGACCCAGCCCGGCAGCACGGCGCGGCCCTCGACGTCGACGCGCTCGTCGGCATCCGGGGCATCGGCGGCGGCTCCGACCCAGGCCACCCGGTCGCCGTCCACCACCAGGGCGGCGTCGGTCAGCTTGCCCAGCTCGCCGTCGTTCGTGGTCAGCTCGGCGATGCCGGTGATCAGGACTGCCACAGTTCCCCCATCACGTCCGCGAGAAGAGGTCCTACCTCCCCTAGCGTCGCATGGCGGCCCTGGGTGGCCACAACCCGCCCTCCGACTACTACCGTGTCCACATCGGACGAATTCGCGGCAAGCAGAACCTGTTCGGGACGGCTACCCGCCGTTCGTACTGAATCCAGACCGATCGCGACCAGGTCCGCCGGCGCGCCGGCGGCGATGCGGCCGGCGTCGGGCCAGCCGAGGCAGGCGTGACCGGCGGCGGTTGCGGCGGCAAGCAGCTCCTCGGGACTGAACCGGCCGCGCCGGCCGGTGCGCAGCCGCTCGCCGTGTTCGAGCGCCCGCGTCTCCACCAGTGGGTCGATCACGACATGTTGGTCACTGCCAAGGGAAAGCGGGCTACCGGCGTCGACGAGCTCCCGCGCCGGCCCGATGCCGTCGGCGAGGTCCGCCTCCGTAGTCGGGCAGAAGCACGCAGTGGTGGTGCTGTCGCCGAGCAGCTTGCGGTCGGCCTCGGTGAGGTGCGTGGCGTGCACGGCGGTCGTCCGGGGCGACAGCACGCCGGCCTCGGCCAGCAGCGCGGTCGGCGTCATTCCGTACGCGGCAAGGCAAGCCTCGTTCTCCGCCGGCTGCTCGGAGAGGTGGACGTGCAGCGGCCCGTCGACCGCGGCGACGTCCGCCAGCTGCTCACGGGGAACGCCGCGCACGGAGTGGATGGCCGCGCCGACCCGCATCACATTGTCCGACTTCAGCCCGGAAACGCGTGCTGCCCAACGGGTTGCGTCACCGTCGCTGAACCGGAGCTGGGTGCCGGTAAGTTCGGTGCCGATTCCCCCTGCCACGTAACAGGTGTCGAGCAACGTGATGCGGATTCCGGCCGTGGCGGCGGCTTCCCGCAGCACGTGGCCCATCTCGTTGGGGTCGGCGTACGGGGTGCCGCCGGGACCGTGGTGCAGGTAGTGGAATTCACCGACGCACGCGATACCGGCGACGGCCATCTCGGCGTAGACGGCGGTCGCCAGTTTCAGGTAGCTCTCCGGCGTGAGCCGCTCGGCGAGCTGGTACATCGCCTGCCGCCAGGTCCAGAACGTGCCGCCGTCGGCGTGCGTACGGCCACGCAGGGCCCGGTGGAACGCGTGCGAGTGCGCGTTGGCGAACCCCGGCAGCACGATTCCGTTCAGGCGCTGGGCACCGGGCGGCGGAGAGTCCGAAGTGGACACTGACGCGATCCGACCGTCGTCGCCGACGTGCACGAGCACGCCGGCGACCACACCGTCGGGCAGCCAGGCCCGTTCACACCAGTAGATCACGACGCCAGATGCTCCAGCGTCGTCGCCAGCGCGGCAACCCCGGCCTCGCAGTCGTCCGGCTCCGCGTACTCCTCCGGCGCGTGGCTGACGCCGGTCGGGTTGCGCACGAACAACATCGCGGTCGGCACCCGGCTGGCCAGGATGCCGGCGTCATGCCCGGCGCCGGTCGGCAGCGCCGGCACACCACCGAGCACAGTGGACAGATCGTCACGGAGAACCTGGTCGAACACAACGGTGTCGCCGTACGACTCCTGCGTGACCCGGACCCCGCAGCCCTCCTCGGCGGCCGCCTGCCGGGCCATCGCCTGAATCTCGGCGACGACCGACTTCGTGGCGGCATCGTCTGCCGCACGGGCGTCCAGCCAGACGTTCACCTCGGACGCGATCACGTTGGTACCACCGGGAACCGGCACCACCCGGCCCACGGTCGCCCGCGCACCGCCGACGGCCGCCTTGCGGGCGGCCAACACCAGCGAAGCGGCCGGCACCATCGGGTCGCGGCGATCCTCCATCAGCGTTGCCCCGGCATGGTTTCCCTCACCGGTGAAGGTGAACCGCCACCGGCCGTGCGCCAGGATCGATGACGCCACGCCGACCGGGACGGTCAGCCCACGGCCCTGTTCCACGTGCAGCTCGACGAAGCATCCGATGCGCGCCAACGCTTCCTCGTCCGGCCCGAGGGTCGACGGATCCGCGCCGGAACGCTTGATCGCGTCCGCCAGCGACACCCCGTCCGGGTCGAGCAGCGACCGCGCCTTGTCGGCGTCGATCGCGCCCGTCATCAGCCGAGAGCCGAGGCAGGGCACACCGAACCGACCGCCCTCCTCCTCGACGAAGACCACCACGGCCAGCGGCCTGCGCGGCGTGAAGCCCTTGGCCCGCAGCACATCCACCGCCGCCAGCGAGGACACGACGCCGAGCGGCCCGTCGAACGCGCCGCCGCCGGGCACGGAGTCCAGGTGGCTGCCGGTGATCACGGCGTCCGGACCGGGATTTCCCCACCACGCCCAGATGTTGCCGTTGCGGTCGGTCTCCACGGCCAGGCCGCGCTTCGACGCCTCGGCCGTGAACCACTCGCGCAGCTCCAGCTCGACCCGGTCGAACCCGTGGCGGGAGTACCCGCCACGGGTGCGGTCCGCGCCGACGTCGGCGATCGCCGCCAGCAGGCCGGTGGCCGTAGCCGTCATCAGTTGGCCTTCATCGGGATCTTGACGCCCTTCTCCTGCGCGACCTCATCGGCCAGCGCGTAGCCGGCGTCGACGTGCCGCAGCACACCCATGCCCGGGTCGTTGGTCAGCACCCGCTCGATCTTCTGCCCGGCCAGCGCGGTGCCGTCGGCCACGGTGACCTGGCCGGCGTGGATGGACCGGCCGATGCCGACGCCGCCGCCGTGGTGGATGGACACCCACGTGGCGCCGGAAGCGGTGTTGACCAGGGCGTTCAGCAACGGCCAGTCGGCGATCGCGTCCGAGCCGTCGGCCATGCCCTCGGTCTCCCGGTACGGGGACGCGACCGAGCCGCAGTCGAGGTGGTCGCGGCCGATGACCACCGGCGCGGACAGCTCACCGCTGGCCACCATCTCGTTGAAACGCAGGCCGGCCAGGTGCCGCTCGCCGTAGCCGAGCCAGCAGATGCGGGCCGGAAGTCCTTGGAACGCAACGCGTTCCCCGGCCATCCGGATCCACCGCTTGAGCGGCTCGTTGTCCGGGAACAGCTCCAGGATCGCGCGGTCGGTGGCCGCGATGTCGGCCGGGTCGCCGGACAGCGCCGCCCAGCGGAACGGGCCCTTTCCCTCGCAGAACAGCGGCCGGATGTAGGCCGGCACGAAGCCGGGGAACTCGAAGGCCCGCTCGTAGCCGCCGAGCTTGGCCTCGCCGCGCAGCGAGTTGCCGTAGTCGAAGACCTCGGCGCCGCCGTCCTGGAAGCCGACCATGGCCTGCACGTGCTGCGCCATCGAGGCCCGTGCCCGGTCGGTGAACTCCTCGGGCTTGCGCGCCGCGTAGTCGTGCCAGTCGCCGAGATCGACGCCGATCGGCAGGTACGACAGCGGGTCATGGGCCGAGGTCTGGTCGGTTACGATGTCGACCTCGACGCCGCGGCGCAGCAGCTCCGGCAGGACCTCGGCGGCGTTGCCGACGAGACCGACCGACAGTGCCTTGCGGTCGCGCTTGGCCGCCTCGACGCGGCGAATCGCGTCGTCCAGATTGTCGGCGACCTCGTCGAGATAGCGGTGCTCCACCCGGCGCTGCGCGCGCTCCGGGTCGACGTCGATGCACAGCGCCACACCGTCGTTCATGGTGACGGCCAGCGGCTGCGCGCCGCCCATGCCACCGAGGCCGGCGGTGACGGTCAGCGTGCCGGCGAGGGTGCCGCCGAAGCGCTTGTTGGCCACCGCGGCGAACGTCTCGTAGGTGCCCTGCAGGATGCCCTGGGTGCCGATGTAGATCCACGAGCCGGCGGTCATCTGGCCGTACATGGTGAGGCCGGCGGCCTCCAGGCGGCGGAACTCGGGCCAGTTGGCCCAGTCCGGCACCAGGTTGGAGTTGGCGATCAGCACCCGCGGCGCCCACTCGTGGGTGCGCAGCACGCCGACCGGCCGGCCGGACTGCACCAGCAGCGTCTCGTCCTCGCCGAGTGTGGTCAGCTCGCGGGAGATCGCGTGGAAGCTCGGCCAGTCGCGGGCGGCACGGCCCGTGCCGCCGTAGACCACCAGATCCTCGGGGCGCTCGGCGACCTCCGGGTCCAGGTTGTTGTGCAGCATCCGCAACGGCGCCTCGGTGGACCAGCTGCGCGCGGTCAGCTTCGTGCCACGGGCGGCCCGAATGGGCTCGGACATCAGGAGTTCTCCTCGACGATGCGGGCGATCAGTCCACTTCGGACGAGCGCTTCGGTGGCCGCGATCTCCGGGGCCAGGTGGCGGTCGGGTCCGGGGCCCTGAACGTGCTCCCGGAGCAGGGCGACGACGGCCGCGGTGGCGGGCGCCGGCTTGAGCGGGGCGCGCAGGTCCAGCGCGCGGGCCGCGGTGAGCAGCTCGATGGACAGCACGGTGGTCAGGCCGTCGACGGCCTTGCGCAGCTTGCGGGCCGCGGACCAGCCCATCGAGACGTGGTCCTCCTGCATGGCGCTGGACGGGATGGAGTCGACCGAGGCCGGCACAGCCAGGCGCTTCAGCTCCGACACCACCGCGGCCTGCGTGTAGTGCGCGATCATGTGGCCGGAGTCGACGCCCGGGTCGTCCGCCAGGAACGGCGGCAGGCCGTGCGAGCGGGCCACGTCCAGCATCCGGTCGGTGCGGCGCTCGGCCATGCTGGCCACGTCCGCGACCGGAATCGCCAGGAAGTCCAGCACGTACGCGACGGGCGCGCCGTGGAAGTTGCCGTTGGACTCCACGCGACCGTCGGCCAGCACGGCCGGGTTGTCGATGGCGGAGTCCAGTTCGCGGTCGGCGACCAGCTCGGCGTGCGCCAGGGTGTCGCGGGCGGCGCCGTGCACCTGCGGCGAGCAGCGCAGCGAGTACGCGTCCTGCACGCGGGTGCAGTCCGGGCCGCGATGGCTCGCCATGATCTCCGAGCCGGCCAAGATCTTCGTCATGCGGGCGGCCGACCGCGCCTGGCCGGGATGCGGGCGCAGGGCCTGCAGGTCGGGCGCGAAGACGCGGTCGGTGCCCAGCAGGGCCTCCACGCTCATCGCCGCGGTCAGGTCGGCGATGTCCAGCAGCCGGGCCAGGTCGGTGATCGCCAGCACCAGCATGCCGAGCATGCCGTCGGTGCCGTTGATCATGGCGAGGCCCTCCTTCTCGGCCAGCGCCACCGGCTCGATGCCGGCCTCCGCCAACGCCTCGGCGGCCGGCCGCAGCACGCCCTGGGCGTCCCGGACCTGGCCCTCGCCGATCAGCGCCAGCGCGACCGAGGACAGCGGAGCCAGGTCGCCGGAGCAGCCGAGGCTCCCGTACTCGTGGACGACGGGCGTGATGCCGGCGTTGAGCATGCGGACCATCGCGTCCACAGTGGACGGGCGGACGCCGGTGTGGCCGGTGGCCAGGGTGCGCAGCCGCAGCAGGGCCAGCGCACGAACAACCTCCCGCTCGACCTCCGGGCCCGCACCCGCCGCGTGCGAACGGATCAGCGAGCGCTGCAGCTGCGCACGCCGGTCCGGCGGGATGTGCCGGACGGCCAGCGCCCCGAAGCCGGTCGACACGCCGTAGGTGGGCGTCGTCGCGTTGGCCAGCTCCTCGATGTGCGCCCGGGCCGTGCTGACGGCCTCGACCGCGGCCGGTTCCAGCTCGACCGCCACGCCGTCGCGGGCGACCGCGACGACCTCGTCACGCCGCAGCGGCTTCGCGCCGAGCTGCACTGCCTCCGGGTGTGCCATGGGTCCCATCACAGCTGGTGGCGGCCGCTTGCACGAGTCCGGGACGGGTGAGAGTGTCTGGGATACCAGACATGCCGAGGTGTACCCGTGGGTAGCAGCAGTGACGTGCCGGCCCTGCGCCGCGGCCTGGCCGTGCTGCGCCTGCTGTCCGGCCGGCCGGGCCCGATGTCGGCCGCCATGATCGCCCGCGAGTTGGATCTGCCCAGGTCGACGACGTACCACCTGCTCGGCGAGCTGGCCGACGCCGGTTTCGTCACGCACCTGCCCGAGGAGCGCCGCTACGGGCTCGGGGTCGCCGCCTTCGAGCTGGGATCGGCGTACCTGCGGCACGACCCCCTGGAGCGCCTCGCGCGGCCGCTGCTGCGGCGGCTCGTCGACCGGGTCGGCGCCACCGCGCACCTAGGCGTCCTGCACGGCGCGGAGGCGCTCTACCTGCTGCGGGAGCAGCCCCGGCAGCCCAACACCCTCGTCTCCGACGTCGGCGTGCGGCTACCGGCTCATCTGCCGGCTTCCGGGCGCGCGATGCTGGCTCATTTGCTGCCGGCGCAGGTCCGGGCCCTCTTCCCCGGCGTGGGCAGCTTCGTCGACCGCACCGGCCGGGGCCCTCGGGACCTGCCGTCCCTGCGCCGGCTCCTGTCGTTCGAACGGCAGCGCGGCTGGTTCGTCGAGGACGGGTTCGTGACCGCCGACTTCGCCTCGGTCGCCGCTCCCGTCTTCGACCACGGCGGCCGGCCCATCGCCGCCATCAGCACCACGTTCCGGCACGTCTGCCCCGACGCGAACCCATGCGGCCAGGACTGGCCCGAGATCGCGGCGGAGGTCCGCCGCTCCGCCGACGAGCTGACCCTGAGAATCGGCGGCCACAAGTAAAACGGCGAGTCACGCTCTCAGGCAGCGCGAATGTAGGTCTCGGGCATGTGCCCGAGACCTACATTCGGTGTGCCCGAGAGCGTGACTCGCCGGGGTTTCAGAGGCCGGCGGTGGCGAGCCAGTCGCTGGCGACCTTGGAGGCGTCGGGCTTGTCCGGCGCCGCCAGCTTGGTGTTGAGCTCGGTCAACGTCTTGGTGTCGAGCTTGGCCGAGATGGCGTTGAGAGTCTTCTTCACCTTGTCGCTGGCCTTGCTGGTGTTGATCAGCGGCAGCACGTTCTGCGCGGCGAAGTTGAACTTCGGGTCCTCCAGCACGACCCAGCCGTTCTTCTCGATGGTGCTGTCGGTGGTGAACATGTCCGCGGCCTGCACGGTGCCCTGCTGCAGCGCGGCCACGGTCAGCGGACCGTCGGCGTCGAGCGACTTGAAGTCCTTGAACGTGCAGTTGTAGTTCTTCTGCAGGCCCGGCACGCCGTCCGGCCGCTTCTGGAACTCAGGCGCGGCGCCAAGCACCAGGTCGCCGCAGTGCGCCGCGATGTCGGACAGCGACTTCGCGTTGTACTTGTCCGCGGTCTCCTTGGTGACGACGATGGCGTCCTTGTCCTCGGCGGCCGACTTGTCCAACACGGACAGGCCGCTGGGCAGCGCCTTCTGCAGCGCGGAGTAGACGTCGCCGGCGCTGGTGGCGGTGGCGTTCTTGTCGAAGTACTGCAGCAGCACGCCGCTGTACTCCGGGATCAGGTCGATCGACCCGTCCTTGAGCGCCGGGATGTAGGTCTCCCGGCTGCCGATGTTCAGCTTCTTGCTGACCTTCACCCCGGCCTTGGCCAGCGCGGCGGCGTAGATCTCGGCCAGCAGCTGGCTCTCCGGGAAGTTGGCCGACCCGATGGTGATCGTGTCCGACGGGGACTGGGAGCCGCTGTTGTTGCCCGCGAGCGGGTCGCCACCGGAGCCCCCACCACACGCGGTCAGGCCCAGCGCCGCCACCAGGACGGTGACCAGGCCGGCTACGGTTCGCTTCATCTCTGGATTCCTCCACTCGTCCTCACCGGGCGCAGCCCGGGTGAGACAACCAGCCGTTGCACGCCGGTGAGCACCAGCTCGACCAGCACCGCGAGCACGGCGACCAGGATCGCGCCGCCCGCCATCTGGGGATAGTCGTGCAGGGCGAGGCCGTCGAACACGTATCGTCCGAAGCCGCCGAGCCCCACGTACGCGGCGATGGTCGCGGTGGCCACCACCTGCAGCGCGGCGCTGCGCACGCCGCCGAAGATCAGCGGCATCGCGTTGGGGATCTCGACCTGGAACAGGATCTCGCTCTCCCGCATGCCCACGCCGCGCGCCGCGTCCACCACGACCGGCTCGACGGCCTGGATGCCGGCGTACGCGCCGGCCATGATCGGCGGGATGGCCAGCAGGGTGAGCGCGGCGATCGGCGGCACCAGGCCGATGCCGGCCAGCAGCACAACCAGCGTCAGCACGCCGACGGTCGGCAGCGCGCGCAGCACGTTGGCCGCGCCGACCAGCGCGAAGCCGCCGCGCTTGGTGTGCCCGACCAGCGCGCCGAGCGGGAAGCCGATCACGATGGCGATGACCAGCGCCAGCGCGGTGTACCAGAGGTGCTCCAGCAGCCGCGCCGGCACGCCGGTCGAGCCGCTCCAGTTGGCGGGGTCGAACAGCCAGCTCGTCAACAGGTTCACGGCCTACCTCCCCACCCTGGTCCACGGCGTCACGAGTCGTCCGATCAGCTGCAGCACCAGGTCCGCGACCAGCGCCAGCAGCAGCGTCGCGACGATGCCGGTGACGATCTCGGTGACGAACTGGAGCTGGAAGCCGTTGGTGAACAGCTGCCCGTAGCCGGCGATGCCGATCAGCGCGCCGACGCTGACCAGGCTGATGTTGGACACCATCGCCACCCGCAGTCCGGCCACGACGACGGGGATGGCCAGCGGGAACTCGACGCCGACGAAGCGCTTGAACGGCCGGTAGCCGATGGCGGTGGCGGCCGCGACGATCGTCGGCGGCACCGCGGACAGCGCGTCGGCGATGGAGCGGACCAGCAGCGCGATCGTGTACACGGTGAGCGTGATGATCACGTTGAGCGGGTCGAGCGTCTTGGTGCTGATGATCGCCGGCAGGATCACGATCAGCGCCAGCGACGGGATCGTGTAGAGCAGGCCGCTGACGGTGAGCAGGAACGCCCGCGCCGGCCGCCACCGGCTGGCCGCCCAGCCCAGCGGGATGGCGATGATCAGCCCCAGCACCACGGGCAGCACCGACAGGTAGACGTGCGTCACCGTGAGGTCGCCGAGCAACCCCAGGTGGTCGAACACCCACGTCATCGGGGGACCTCGCCGGCGGTGCGCGCGGCGGCCAGTGCGCGCAGCACCTCGTCGGCCGTCACGGAGCCGACCAGCTCGCCGCTGCCGTTGACGGCGACGCCCAGCGCGGAGGGCGAACTCAGCGCGGCGTCCAGCGCGCTGCGCAGCGAGCCGTGCTCGGTGTCGTAGAGGGATCCGCCGGACTGCACCAGATCCGTGTCGACGGTGGCCGCTTCGTCCACATCGGACAGACGATCGGCGGACAGCCAGCCGCACGGGTGCTTGCGCTCGTCGACGACGACAACCCAGCCGTCGCTCAGCTTTCGCCGCGCCTCGCCGGCGGTGTCACCGAGCTGGACGCTGGCCAGCTCGCCGACGGTCAGCCCGCTCGCGGCGAGGAAGCCCAGCGCCCGGTAGCCCCGGTCGCGGCCGACGAAGTTGCTCACGAAGTCGTCCGCCGGCCGGGCCAGCAGCTCCGCGGGGGTGTCGTACTGGGCCAGGATGCCGCCGGTGCGGAACACCGCGACCTTGTCGCCCAGCTTGATCGCCTCGTCGATGTCGTGCGTGACGAAGACGATCGTCTTGTCCAGCTCGCCCTGCAGCCGCAGCAGCTCGTCCTGCAGGCCCTCGCGGACCACCGGGTCGACCGCGCTGAACGGCTCGTCCATCAGCAGCACCGGCGGGTCCACGGCCAGGGCCCGGGCCACGCCGACGCGCTGCTGCTGGCCGCCGGACAGCTGCGCCGGGTACCGGCTGCCCATGCTGGCCGGCAGGCCGACCGTCTCCAGCAGCTCCTCGGCCCGCTTGCGGGACTTGGCCCGGCCCCAGCCGGCCAGCAGCGGCACGGTGGCGATGTTGTCCAGCACGGTGCGGTGCGGGAACAGCCCGGCCTGCTGGATCACGTAGCCGATGCCCCGCCGCAGCAGCGGCGGGTCCGACTGGCGCACGTCCTTCCCGTCGACCAGGATGGCGCCCGAGGTGGCGTCGATCATCCGGTTGATCATGCGCAGGGAGGTCGTCTTGCCGCAGCCCGATGGTCCGACGAACACCGTGATCCGGCCAGGATCCACGGTCAGGTCCAGTTCGTCGACGGCGACGGTGCCGTCATCGAACCGCTTGGTCACGGCCTGGAACTCGATCACCCCGAGGTCCCTCCGGTCGTCGCGGTAGTGCGGACGACAGTAGCCGCAACCACCGACAACGGCACTCCGTTCCAGCATGTGCGAACCAGTACGCTTACCCGATTGTGACCCCACTGGACCAGGCCCGCGCGGTCGTTTCCCGCCACGGAGCGCGCACCGGGCCGGCACGGCGCGTGATCGGCATGCTGTGCGACGGCCCCCACACGCTGGCAGAGCTGGTCCGCGAGTCCGCCGTGCCACGGCGCGGGGTCGAGGAGTTGCTGTCCGCACTGGACGGCGACCTGGTGCGCAACCGTGACACATATGAGATCCGGGCCGCCGCGATCGCGTCGTACACCGAGGCTTTCACGGTTCCGCCGCGGATGGAGCCGGACCTCGACGTCATCCGCTCCGATGTGGACGCCGTGCCGCCGCCACTGGCCGCGCTCGACCACGTACAGGCCACGCCGGAGACCGTCGCGCGGCGGGCGAAGTGGCTGAACGAGCAGTACGAACTGTCCGGAAACACCCTGCTGTGCCTCGGCGACCACGACCTGACCTCGCTCGCGGTGGCCGCGGTCAACCCGGACGTCGAGGTGATCGTCGTGGATCTGGACGACCGCGTGCTGGCCCACATCGACACCCGCGCGCGGGAGCGGGGCCTCAACATCCGCTGCCTGCACGCGGATCTGCGCTTCGGACTGCCGCCGACGGTAATGGAATCGTCAGATCTGGTGTTCAGCGACCCGCCCTACACGCCGGAAGGGATGGCGCTTTTCGCCGGTCGCGGCGTGGAGGCGCTGCGGGACACCGGGTCCGGCCGGCTGCTGCTGGCGTACGGGTTCAGCGACCGGACGCCAGCGCTGGGTCAGAAGGTGCAGCAGGAACTGCTCGGCATCGGGCTGGTGTTCGAGGCGATCCTGCCGGGCTTCCACCGGTTCGACGGGGCGCAGGCCATCGGCAGCGCCGCCGATCTCTACGTGTGCCAGGCGACGTCGCGTGGCCGGAAGGCCGCGCAGCGCACCGGCATCTACACGCACGGACCGCAGTCCATCGAGTCATCATCCACTGTGGACTCTTCGGCGCTGCTGGCGTTCACCGGTGATTCCGCTGCGCAGCAGCCGGATTGGACCCAGCCGATCACCGGACGTTCGCTCACCATCGACGCCTCGGCCGACCCCGGGCCGTGGCTGCTACGGATCCTGTTGGCGTGCAACGCGGAGAAGCTGTCGGTTCTCGTTCCCAACAACCACGTCGACGTCCGCGACGAGCGGGGGCAGAAGTCACTGTCCACTGTGGTCGCTTCGAAGTACCGGCTACGGTTCCACCGCAGCACACCGGACGGCAAGCACGCCGTTGTGGTGGCCACTCGCACCGGAACGGGGTTGCTGGACCGTGTGCACGGCAAGCTCGGCAACATACTGCGGGAAACCATGATCGCCGAATCCGGCGGCACGTTGACGAAGCGTGAAGCCAGGGAGCTCGTCGCGGCGAAGATCCCCGGCGAGACGGACCTGCGGCTGATCGACCTTCCGCGCCACCGGATCGAGGCGATCGTCGGATCTGCCTGAGAGCGTGACTCGCCCTGCCTGAGAGCGTGACTCGCGGGGTTCAGCCGGCGCGGGGGACGTGGAGCGGGCCGAGGGCCAGCACGGCCCGGAACTCGCGCGGCGGCACCGGCCGGGAGAACAGCCAGCCCTGGTACGCGTCCACGCCGACGCCGTGCAGCACGTGGAACTGGGTCGCGGTCTCCACGCCCTCGGCGACGCAGCTGCGGCCCATCGCCCGCGCCATGTCCACCACCGCGCGGGCCACCGCGAAGTCGGACGGGTCGTTGCCGACGCCGGACACGAACCGCCGGTCCACCTTGATGATCTGCGCCGGCAGGTCCTTGAGCCGGGCCAGCGACGAGTAGCCGGTGCCGAAGTCGTCCACCGCGAACCGGACGCCCTTCGCCACCAGGATGTCCATCTGCTGCATGGTCTTGCACGGCAGGTCGACCAGCGCCGTCTCGACCAGCTCCAGCACCACCCGGTCCCAGGCGATGCCGGACTCGGCGACGGCGTTGGACACCGCGTCCACGAAGTCGGGGTCACCTGGAACAAGGCCGGAAAGGTTTACAGCGACGGCGACGGGCTTCCCGTTCGGCACCGGCCACGTGGATGCTTCGCGCAGCGCGGTGCGCAGCACCCATCTGTCCAGCTCACGCATCAGGTCGCCCTGCTCGGCCACCGGCAGGAACGCGTCCGGCGCCAGCATCCCGCGGTCCGGGTGCGGCCAGCGCACCAGCGCCTCGGCCGTCTGCACGGTGCCGTCCACGCCCACCACGGGCTGGAAGTGCAGCGTCAGCCCGTCCTTGGCCAGCGCCTCGCGCAGCTGCCCTTCCAGGTGCACCTGCCGGTCCGCGGACGCGATCAGCGCCGCCGACGCCAGCGAGACCCGACCGGCGCCACGCCGCTTGGCCTCGAACATGGCGGCGTCGGCGAAGCGCAGCAGGTCGACGCCGGTGGACCGGGAGCCGTTGGGGATGGCCGCACCGATCGACGCCGACACCCGCACCAGCTGGCCGTGCACCGGCACCGCCGCCCGCAGCAGGCTCGCCACCCGGGTGCCCAGCGCCTCGACCCCGCCGGCCGCGTCGATGTCCTCGCAGATGATCACGTACTCGTCGCCGGACATCCGCGCCGCCGTGCAGCCGGCCGGCAGCCCGCCCTCCAGCCGCCGGGCCAGCGCCACCAGCAGCTCGTCGCCGGCGTCATGGCCGAGGGAGTCGTTGACCCGCTTGAAGTTGTCGATGTCGCAGAACAGCACCGCGATCTTCTCGGCGCCGTCGCCGGCCAGCAGCCGGGTCAGCGTCTCCTTGACCGCCGCGCGGTTGGGCAACCCGGTCAGCTCGTCGTGGTTTGCCTGATGCCGCAAGGCTTCCGCGACCCGGCGGCGCTCGGTGATGTCCTGGAACACCACCAGCCAGAACCGGCGGCCGTCGTCCTGCACGGAGATCGCGATGTGCAGCTCGCAGTACACCAGCTCGCCGTCCGGGCGAAGCAGAATGCGTTGCGGCACCTTGAAACCGCCCTCGCGCTCCGCGGTCAGCCGAGCCGCCGACGACAGCCAGCCGACCGGCTCGTCCGGGTGCGTCAGGCTGCTGGCGGTCATGCCGCGCAGTTGCTCCAGGTCGATGCCGAGCAGGTCGCACAGCGCGTCGTTGGCGTCGACCAGCCGCTCCGCCTCGTCGAACAGGCCGATGCCGACCGGCGTGACCGCGACCAGGTCGGTGAACCGCTGGCTGGACAGCTTCATGCGGGCCTCGGCGGTGCGCTGCGCGGTGACGTCCTGCGCGGTGCCCACCAGCACCGGGCCGGTGCCCTGCACCGACGCGCCGTGACAGCGCAGCACCCGCACCAGGCCGTCCGGGCGGACGATGCGGTGCTCGCACTCCACCGGCTCACGGTTGATCGCCAGCTGCTGCCACAGCTCGTCCACCCAGCCGCGGTCGTCGGCGTGCACCAGGCTCAGGTAACGCTGGTAGGTGGCCCGTTCCTGCTCGTCCACGCCGAGCAGCTCGCGCATCATCCCCGACCAGACGCAGTCGTCCGTGGCGGTGTTCCACTCCCAGGTGCCCAGGCTGGCCACCCGCTGCGCGTCCGACAGCCGGCGGCGCTCGTCACGCAGGTCCCGCTCCAGCGCCCGCTGCTCGGTGACGTCCTGGATGGTGCCCAGCAGCTGCTCGACCTTGCCGGTGGCCGACAGCTGGGCCCGGGCGCGGCAGATGTACACCCGCTCGCCGGTGACGTCGCGGAGCTCCACCTCCAGCGGCTCGGTGGTCTGCGCCGCGCGCAACTTGTCCAGCATCTCGGTGATCAGCTGCTGGTCGTCGGGATGCACGCCGGGCATGAAGCTCGCGTCCGTGCTCGAGCCGCCGACCTGCTCGTACATCTCCCGCAGCACCTCGCTGCGGTAGGTGTAGCCGGTCTGCACGTCCAGCGTCCAGCTGCCGATGCGGGCCATCCGCTGGGCCTCGACCAGCCGGGCCCGCTCGTGGGCCAGCTCGTCGTTGGTGCGGTTCCGCTCGGTGATGTCCCTGATGTAGCCGGTGACCAGGCCGATCCGGCCGTCCGCGCCGACCGTGGACTTGGCCTCGCCGCGCAGCCAGCGCACGTCGCCGTCCGGCCGGACGATGCGGTACTCGATGTCGATGGGCTCGCCGGAGAACTGGTGGTTGCGCCAGTAGTCGCGCACCATCTCGACGTCCTCGGGGTGCACCAGGTCCAGCACGGCCTCCGCGCCCGGCTCCACCGAGCCGCGCTCGATGCCGAGGATCTCGTAGTGGCTGTCCGACCACACGGTCTTGCCGGTGGCCGGGTCGAACTCCCAGGACGCGATGCCGGCGACGTGCTGCACGTCGGTCAGCCGGCGCTGCTCCTCGCGCAGCTCGGCGGCCGCGGAGGCGAGGTCGGAGACGTCCACCAGGACGATGGCGTGCAACCCGGTGCCGGGCACCGGCGTCTGCACCACACGGACGGGTAGCTCGGTGCCGTCCAGCCGACGCAGCCGGAGGTCGGGCTCCTGCCCGGCGAACAGGTCGCGCAGGACGGTGCCGCCGAGCCGGTCGGGGTCGGTCGCGCCGATCATCGCCGCCGCGGCGGCGTTGGCCTGCATGACCACGCCCTTCGGGTCGACCCGAAGGGTCGGCGGCTCGGACAGCGTCAGGCCGCCCAGCTCGACCGGGCCGCGGCGGGCGTTCGGCAGCCGGGCACCACCGAGCGTGACAGGTGCGCTTCCCGCCTGCCCGCTGCGCTCAGCCACGGCTCCGCCCTTCCGTGTCGGCCACCGGGGCGGCGTGGGTGGGCCAAGCCGGCGACTGCATCACAGTGCGCCGGGGGTGCGTCGGTCACGACGCACCCCCGGGGAGCACCTGACGCCAGCGACGGTATCGCGTCCACCGCAGAACTCACAGCCGTCCCCGCCAATATCCTGGCGACGTATGAAAAAAGCGGATCGGCCGGCCGAGCGGGTCCGCGTCGGCGCCTACGCTACTCCATCTGCCGCAGCGGCCGCCGCGACGGCCCGCGCGACCTCGACGGACACCCGCGGGTCCAGCGCGCTGGGCACGATCCGGTCCACCGCCAGGTCGTCCGTGGCGACCTGGAAGATCGCGTCGGCCGCGGCCAGCTTCATGTTCTCGGTGATCCGGCGGGCCCCGGCGTCCAGCGCGCCGCGGAACACGCCCGGGAACGCCAGCACGTTGTTGATCTGGTTCGGGAAGTCGCTGCGACCGGTGGCCACCACCGCGGCGTGCCGGGCGGCGACCACCGGGTGGATCTCCGGGTCCGGGTTGGACAGCGCGAACACGATGCCCTTCGGCGCCATGGTCGCGATCAGCTCCTCCGGCACCGTGGAACCGGACAGGCCCAGGAACCCGTCCGCGCCGCGCAGCGCCTCCGCGACGCCGCCGCGCAGGCCCGAGGCGTTGGTGCGGCCGGCCAGCTCACGCTTGATCGGGTTCAGGTCGTCCCGGTCGGCGTGCACGATGCCGCGCGAGTCCAGCACGGTCACCTCGCCGACGCCGCCGGCCATCAGGATGTTCGCGCAGGCCACGCCGGACGCGCCGGCGCCGGCCACGACAACGCGCAGGTCGGCGGGGCTGCGATCGAGCACGGTGGTGGCGCCGCGCAGCGCGGCCAGCACCACGATCGCGGTGCCGTGCTGGTCGTCGTGCATGACCGGGCAGTCCAGCGCCTCGATCAGCTTCGCCTCCAGCTCGAAGCAGCGCGGGGCGGAGATGTCCTCCAGGTTCACCGCGCCGAACGAGGGGCGCAGGCGGACCAGTGTCTCCACGATCTCGTCGACATCGGTGGTGTCCAGCACCAGCGGGATGGAGTCTAGTCCGCCGAACTTCTTGAACAGCGCGGACTTGCCCTCCATGACGGGCAGCGACGCGCTCGGACCGATGTCGCCCAGGCCCAGTACGGCGGTCCCGTCGCTGACGACCGCCACCAGGCGGTGCGCCCAGGTGTAGCGGGCGGCGAGCGCGGGGTCCTCGGCGATGGCGCGGCTGACCCGCGCCACCCCGGGTGTGTAGGCGATCGAGAGCGCCTTCGGGTCGGCCAGCGGGGCCGTCACGGCGGTGCCCAGCTTGCCTCCCTCATGGGCGGCGAATATCTCGGTGTCGGTCAGATCGGCGGCGGATTCGTTCACAGCGGTCACGGGGTCCCTCATCAGTGACACGGCGGCGTGGCGGGCGCGCGGGGCGCGACCGACGCTGTCGCGTCGGTCACTGCACGCCTTGCAGTCGGGCCGACCATCGCGTTCCGGGTATCGAAACAGCGGTCGAAGCGACGCTGGGGTTCGCACAGTGTGACAGCCGACCACCGGTCTGTCTGCGGCGGGGATCACATTCTTTGCCCAGCTCAGAGGCGGTTTAGCAAGACGACCGTACGAATTGCTTGCACTGACCGGTCAGTTTCCGCAGGCAGTTCGGTTCACGATCGGTCAAGCGGCTAACCTGCGACGCCATGCAGGTTCGTGAGCTCGACATCGCAGGTTCTTGGGAATTCACTCCACCGGCCTTTCCGGATCACCGGGGCCTGTTCGCGGCGCCGTTCCAGGAGCAGGCGTTCGTCGAGGCGGTCGGTCACCCGATGCGGCTGGCGCAGACCAACCACAGCGTGTCCCGGCGGGGCACCATCCGCGGCGTGCACTTCGCCGACGTGCCGCCCAGCCAGGCCAAGTACGTCTACTGCCCGTACGGGGCGCTGCTGGACGTGATCGTGGACATCCGGGTCGGGTCGCCCACCTTCGGCCAGTGGACGTCCGTGGTGCTGGACTCGGAGAAGTTCAACGCCCTCTACGTGTCCGAGGGCCTGGGCCACTCGTTCATCGCGCTGGCCGACAACACCGCGATGTCCTACTTCTGCTCCGAGCCGTTCAACCCGAGCGCCGAGCACGGCATCACGCCGATGGACCCCGCGCTCGGGCTGCCCTGGCCGTCGGACATCGAGCCGATCCTGTCCGACAAGGACCGCGACGCGCCGACCCTGGCCGAGGCCGAGGCCGCCGGGCTGCTGCCCAGCTACTCCGACTGCGTCGCCTACCGGGACAAGCTGCGCGGCCTCAGCTGAGCCTGCGTGGGCGTGGCCACAGCCGGAACGTGGCCACGCCCAGCACGTCCGCCGGGCCGAGGTCCCGCGAGTCCGTCGACCCGAACTGGTTGTCCCCGACCACGAACCACTGCTCGCCGCGCCGTTCCACCGCGCGCTTGACCGACAGCTGATCGGGTCGCGCCGGCCATCTCACCAGCACGATCGCCCCCGGCGTGGCTTTCCGCCGGAAGCTGACCAGCAGCACGTCCCCGTCCTTGAGGGTCGGCGCCATCGACGGGCCGCGCACGCGCAGCCTGCGCAGCGGCCAACGATCTATTCCCACCGGTGCCAACGATCACCTCCGCCTGCCCGCTCCGGCCGTCCGGAGTAGGGTTCCGCACGTCGGAGCATTCACTGTCAGGGAGGACCCATGCGACTGCTGTCGCGCATCCTCGGCCCGCGCCTCGAGGCGACGGCGCACTGCGACCTTCCGTGCGGCGTCTACGACCCCGCCCAGGCCCGGATCGAAGCCGAGTCCGTCAAGGCGATCCAGGAGAAGTACCAGGGCAACGAGGACCCCGAGTTCCGTACCCGCGCCATCCAGATCAAGGAGCAGCGCGCCGAGCTGGTCAAGCACCACCTGTGGGTGCTGTGGACGGACTACTTCAAGGCCCCGCACTTCGAGAAGTACCCGGAGCTGCACACCCTGTTCAACAAGGCCACCAAGGCCGCCGGCGCGGCCGGCGCCAAGGGCTCCATGGACCCGGCCAAGGGTCAGGAGCTGCTGGACCTGATCGCCGAGATCGACAAGATCTTCTGGGAGACCAAGCAGGGCTGAGGTAGACGCCCTGGGACGGCGCCGACCAGCGGAGACGCGTTCCGCCGGTCGGCGCCGTTTCGTCTGCCCGACCGCGTGGGTCCCGGCGTCCAGGTCCGGCGACCGGGACGCTAACGATCTCCACCTCGGCGGCGAATGCTCTGCGTACGGCCATTCGGTCGAGTCGCAGGAGAGCCACCATGTCGTATCCAGTGCCCGGTCGCGCCGCCGTGCCCGCGACGTACCCGCAGCCGGTCTCCGACGGGCACGTGGCGTTCGCGTGGGTGGTGACGGCCCTGACGGTCGGCTACATGCTGCCGTGGGCGATCGCGGCGACCAGGCGGAAGTCGAACGCCGCCCCGATCGCGGTGCTCGACCTCCTACTCGGATGGACGGTCATCGGCTGGGTCGCGGCGCTGGTCATGGCGTGCATGGCGGACCCGGTGGTGGCGGCTCCGGTGCAGGTCGACGTGCTGAACACGACGCCGCCGCCCGGCTGGTACCCGGACGCCGTGGGCGTGCGGCGCTACTGGAACGGCGCGGCCTGGACGGGGCAGACGATCTAGGCTGGTGGCGTGACGACGGTCTGGATGCGCTACCTGTCCGGCGCGGACATCGAGTCGCTCGGCGTCACCGACGCGGACATCGTGGCGGCGGTGGAGGACGTGCTCGCCGACCACGGCAACGACCGGGTGGTCTTCGAGCCGCGCACGCACCTGGTTCCGGACAACGGCGGCAAGGGCCACTTCAACGTGCTCCGCGGCAGCCTGACCGACAAGGGCGTCAGCGGGGTGAAGGTGGTCGGCGACTTCGTCGGCAACTACGAGCGCGGCCTGCCCAGCGAGATGGCCCTGATCAGCCTGTTCGACCCGGAGACGGGCATGCCGAAGGCGATCGTGGACGGCACGATGATCACCGAGGCGCGGACCGGGGCGATGACGGCGGTCGGGGCGAAGTACCTGGCCCGCCGGGACGCCAAGGTGCTCGGGCACGTCGGCGCACGCGGCACCGCCTGGTGGAACGTGGTGCTGCTGGACTCGGTGTTCGACTTCGCCGAGATCCGCGTGACCAGCCGCCGGCCGGAGTCCCGGGAGCCGTTCGCCGAACGGTTGGCGGAGCGGCTGGGCAAGCCGGTGCAGGTCCGCGCCAGCTGGGAGGAGACGCTCGACGGGGCCGACGTGCTGGTCGAGGCGTCCCGGCTGACCGAGCCGGAACCGTTGCTGCGCAAGGAGTTCCTCCGGCCCGGGAGCTTCCTCGTGCCGTACGGGACGATCAGCGCGCTGGCGCTGGACCTGCTCGACGACGTGGACAAGATCGTCGTGGACAACTGGCGGGAGTCCCGCTCCGGCGACCCACGCTTCGGGGCGCTGCGCCCACACCTGAACGCCGGCCTGCTGACCGAGGAGCGGATCCACGCCGAGATCGGCCAGATCGTCGCCGGCCTCAAGCCGGGCCGCGAGGACGACGCCGAGCGAACCCTGTTCTGGCACCGGGGACTGTCCACGACGGACCTCGCGGTGGCCGGCATGATCCTGCGTCGCGCCGAGGCGAACGACGTCGGCACGATGCTGCCGTACCGATGAGGGAACTGGACGTCCTGGCCGTCGCCAGGGGGCAGCGGGTCGACCTCGGGCCGCTCGACGACGTCGCCGCCAACCGGCGGGCGATGCTGGCCGCGTTGGAGGCCGCCGACAAGCCCGTGTACGGCGTCAACACCGGTATGGGCCGGCTGGCCGGGGTCGCCCTCGACGCCGAGCAACAGGCCACGCACCAACGGAACCTGCTCATCGGCCGGGCCGTCGGCGGGCCGCCGTGGCTGCCCGAGCCGGACGTCCGGGCGTTGCTGGCGGTGAAGCTGCACGGCCTGCTCGCGCCCACCACCGCCGCCAGCCCCGAACTCGTCAAGTTCCTCGCCGATCGGCTCAACGACGGCTTCGTTCCGGCCGTGCCCCGGTTGGCGCTGGGCAGTGCCGGCGAGATCATCCCTCTGTCGCACGCCTTCCAGACCTTCGTCGGCGTCGGCACGGTGTTGGAGGATGGCGTCGAGAAGCCCGCCGCCGACGCCCTCAAGCGCCGCAAGGCCAAGCCGTTTCCGTTGGGGCCCAAGGAAGGCGCCAGCCTGATCCAGGGTTCGCCGCTGGCCATCGCACACGCCTTCATGCGCGGCGCCGAGGCCGTTCAGGCCCTCGAACTCCAGACGCTCGCCGCCGCCATGGCCGTCGACGTGCTCGGCGCGCCCCGCTCGATCTACCACCCCTCGCTCGCCGGGCCCGACACCGTCCTCGCCGCCGTGCTCGACGACATCCGCTCCCGTACAACGGATTCCGCGACGCGGTCCGACCTCGTGCAGGCCCCCGTGTCGTTCCGCGTCGCCCCGCAGGCCATCGCCCACGCGCAGCGCACCCTCGACGACCTCGCCGCCGCCCGAGACCTTCTCCTTGCCGCGCCGACGGATTCCCCGTCCTTCCTGGACGGCCGCTTCACCTCCACCGCCGGCTACCACGCCGTCACCGTCGGGCTTCGCCTCGACGCCGTGACCGCCGCGCTCACCCATCTCGCCGAGATCAGCGTGCAGCGGCTGCACCGGTTCATGGACACCCAGTTCACCGGCCTCAACGCCCAGTTGGCCGTCGATCCCGGTCCTCAGGCCGGCCTCTCCCCCATCCACAAGCGGGCCGCCGGCGAGCTGCACGAGATCCGCCGGCTCGCCGCTCCCGCCACGCTCGGTTCCCTCGACACCTCCGCCGGCCAGGAGGACGTGCAGGCGCACGCCTGGGCCGCCGGCGAGCAGCTTCGGCAGGTGATCGACCATCTGCTGGCCATCACCGCCTGCGAGCTCATCGGCATCGCCCAGGCGCACCACCTTCGCGGCCTTCCCGGCGCTCCCCGCCTTCGTGGCGCCTACGCGTGGATCACCGAGACCGTTCCTCCCGTCCTCGTCGACCGTCCTCTCGGGCCCGACATCGACCGTCTCCGGGCCAAATTCGCCGACGGGTGAACCCAGCCACCCCGTGCGCGTCCAATGGGCAGCAAGTTCACCTGGACGGAGGAACGATGGGGCGTTGGCTGCCGGCCCTTCTCGGCCTCGTGCTGCTCACCGCCTGCGGCACCGGCCCCACCCACGCGCTGCCTCCCGCCGACCCCGGCTACACCCCTCCCGTCGACTGCGGCGCCATCACCGGCCCCGCCGGCAAGCGCTCCCTCATCTCACCGGCGCTTCCCGCCGGCACCGCCGCCTGCGCCGAGGCCATCGACGTCCTGCACTCCTACTACCGCGACGCTCCCCGCAAGGCCCAGGGCACCGCCCGCCGCCTCGTCGTCAACGGCTGGACCTGCGAGTCCGACACCGACTCCCACAACGCGCCCCAGGTCGGCTGCGACAAGAACGGCATCGCCTTCCTCACCCAGAACCACTGATCAGGCGATGGCGCGCCAGATCGCGGACCAGTGGGCGACGACGCCGGCGACGTCGGCGTCGAGGCGCTTGTCGCTGCGACGGCGGGAGGGCAACAGGAGTTTTCCGCGCCGTACGTCGAAAATCGCGGGGACGCCGTCGGGGAGGACCTGGTCCATGACGGACCGCATCATGTGCAGCGGGACGGCGGCGGCGTCGGGACGCAGCTCGGGTTCCTTCATGTAGAGCTGGACGGCGAGTTTGGGGCCCTTGGCGGGCCGGAGGCCGAGCTGCGGCGCGACGTCGAAGACGGCGTCGGAGCCGACCCAGGTGCCGGTGCCGACGGGCACGAGACTGCCGGCGAAACCCTCGTGCCAGCGCAGGAAACCCTTCTGCAGCTCGACGAAGTGCGCGTGCTTGGCGGAATCCTCGACCTTGGCGACGGCCAGTTCCAGCGCGGCCTCGGGCGACGGATCGGCCAGGGCCCGGCGGATGGCCGCGACCATCGGCCCGTAGTACGCCCACGGCTGCCGTCCCTCGTCGAGGTACATCCGCCGTTGGTCGGACACGATCCTGGTCTGCGAGCCGGGCAGGCAGTTGGCGAAGTCCACCACAACACCGAGTTTTGGATGACGCACCGACGACACCGTCCTCTCCCCTGGACTACCTCCAAATTTTACCTCATCCAGGCTCATTGTTCGATCGCCTGTTCGACGCAGTGCGATGGGTCACAGGACCCGCTGCGGCGGCGGCGCGGGGCTACGATCCGCTGGGTGGCAGACGTGTACGTCATCAGGCACGGGGAAACCGAGTGGTCGCTGACCGGCCAGCACACCGGTCGCACGGACGTCCCGCTCACGGCCCACGGCGAGCAACAGGCCCGAAAGGCCGGCGCCGTACTGGCCGAACTGCGCGGCACCACCGTCCCCCCAAGACTCGTCCTCGCCAGCCCGCGCACGCGCGCCGGCCGCACGGCGCAGCTGGCCGGCCTGGCGGTGGACGAGGTGACCGAGGACCTGGCCGAGTGGGACTACGGCGACTACGAGGGCCTGACCACGGAACAGATCCGCGAGTCCGCGCCGGACTGGACGGTGTGGACGCACGAGATCCCGGGCGGCGAGACGGCCAAGGAGGTCGGCGACCGCGCGGACGCGGTGCTGGCCCGGGCCCGCAAGGAGCTGGACCGCGGCGACGTGGTGCTGATCGGCCACGGCCACTTCAGCCGCGTGCTGGTGGTCCGCTGGCTGGGCCTGGACCCGGCCGCCGGCGTGCGAATCGGGTTGGACCCGGCGGGCATCTCGGTGTTGGGTGACGAGCGAGGCCAGGCGCAGATCCGCCGCCTGAACGTGCCACCGCTGGGGGAGATCTGATGATCCGCGGCGTCCGCGAGTCCGATGTCGACGCGGTCGTGCGGCTCGTGCACGACCTGGCCGAGTACGAGCGGGCGCCGCAGGAATGCCATCTGACGGCCGAGCAGCTGCACGCCGCCCTGTTCGGCCCCTCGCCCGCCCTGTACGGCCACGTGGCCGAGGTGGACGGCGAGGTCGTCGGAATGTCCTTGTGGTTCCTCAGCTTCTCCACCTGGACCGGCACGCACGGCATCTACCTCGAGGACCTGTACGTGCGCCCGGAGCACCGCGGCAGCGGCCTCGGCCGGGCACTGTTCCTGGCGCTGGCCAAGGAATGCGCCGACCGCGGCCTCGGTCGGTTCGAGTGGTCGGTGCTGGACTGGAACCAGCCGGCGATCGAGTTCTACGAGGCGATGGGCGCGGCCAGGGTCACCGACTGGTACCGCTACCGCCTGGCCGACGAGCCGCTGGCCAAGGCCGCGGCCCGCGCCGAGGGCTAGAAGCACGGGTCCGGGTCGGCGAACGGGGCACGCCACGTTCGCCACCAGCGCGACGACCGACGCCGGCAGCCCCGAGGGTGGCGACCGGACCGAACGCGCGTCTCAGCCGGCCTGGTCCTCCTTGAGCCCCATCGCCCACTCCCGCGAGGAGGCGAGGAAGAGCAGCAGGACGAGCACCGCGAGGCAGTAGGCGGTGAACAGGACGTCCACCAGGATCGAGTCGATGGGGTCGAATCCCCACCAGATGCCGCCCAGCACCAGCAGCTGCAGGAACACCGCGCCGTTGCGGGCGCCACGGACACCGCGCCACAGCAGCACGCCGGGCGCCAGGAACGCGGCGGCGATCACCAGGTAGACGCCGGCCTCACCGAACGCGACGAGGGCGGGGGCGCCGCCGGACAGGCCGAGCACCAGGGTGATCACCGCGACCACGAGCGCGGCGGCGCCCTGGACGGCGACCAGCGCGCCGGCGGCGCGAACGGGTCCGGGAGCGGCGATTTCGCGTGACAACGGACACCTTCCTCGACCTGCTACCAGCGCACATCACGATCCGTGCGCAGACCCGATCGTAGGCCACCCGGACGGCCGGTCCCGCGGCGCCGACGCAGGGGGGAGGATTCGGGTGTTGTCGTCGAGCAGACGGGTCGTCTGGGTGCACTCGCTGGCAACGCGAAGGAACCGGAGCGTCGGGTACGGAAGGAGACCTCCCTCACTTTCGATGAGCCACAGCCACCCGTACGGGGATGGACGGCCGGTCGTTGGTCACGGTCTGTCCTACTCTGCTGGGGTGCGTGCCCTTCTCGTGGTCAACCCACAGGCGACGGCGACCTCCGCCGCCGGCCGGGACGTGCTGGCCCACGCGCTGGCCAGCGACGTGCAGCTGGAGATCGTGGAGACCAGCTACCGAGGGCACGCGGCCGACGCCGCCGCGCGCGCGGTGGCCGACGGGATCGACCTGGTGGTCGCCCACGGTGGTGACGGCACCGTCAACGAGGTGGTCAACGGCCTGCTGGCGAAGTGTCCGGACCCGGTGGACACGCCCGCGCTGGGCGTGGTGCCCGGCGGCTCGGCGAACGTGTTCGCCCGGGCGCTGGGACTGCCGAGGGACCCGGTGGAGGCGACCCACCGGCTGCTGGTGGCGATCGAGTCGGGCAGCCGCCGCCAGGTCGGGCTGGGCCTGGTCGAGCCGGCCGACAGCGACAGCCGCTGGTTCACGTTCAACGCCGGCCTGGGCTGGGACGCCGATGTGGTGGCCGAGGTCGAGCGCCGCCGCGACAAGACCGCCAGCCCGCTGCTGTACGCGTCGATCGCGCTGGCCAACTACGTCAAGCAGATGCTCACGGCCACGGACCTGCTGGTCGAGCTGCCGGACGGCACCCGGGAGAAGACCCGGCTGGCCTTCGTCTCCAACACCGATCCGTGGACCTATCTGGGCGCCAAGCCCATCCACATGAATCCGGACTGCTCGTTCGACGGCGGCCTGGGCCTGTTCGCGCTGCGCAGCCTGGCCCCGCCGACCATCGCGCGCACGCTGTCGCAGATCCTGCTGCCGCTGGGACCACCCTCCGGGGGGAATTTGCTGCGGCTCGACGATGTTGACGAGGTCAGGGTGACCGCCGAGCGGCCGGTGCGGCTTCAGGTGGACGGCGACGACCTGGGTGAACACCGTCAGGTAAAGTTCACGTCAGTGCCGAAGGCGCTGCGGGTCGCGGTCTGAGAGCCCCAGGCTTCGCGCTGCGTTCGTGACCGGAGCGTAATATGCTGGTTGCGAAGCTGTGGCTTCCGGCATCATGGCTGGTCACGGACCGGAACCAGGGGTCGAGCACGCCGATCTATCGGGTGAGTTCTCTCACCGAGTCGGAGCCGACCTCTTGACATCCCCGAAGTTCGTGAAAGCATTCACAAGCACCCCGACGACCGCTGACGACAACAGCGCGCTCGTAGCGCGCTTAGCGAGGAGCTAGAGAAATGGACTGGCGCCACCGCGCGGCCTGCCGTGACGAGGACCCCGAGCTGTTCTTCCCCGTTGGGAACAGCGGTCCGGCGTTGCTGCAGATCGCCGAGGCGAAGACCGTCTGCCGCCGCTGCCCGGTGGTGTCCGGTTGCCTGTCGTGGGCACTGGAGAGCGGGCAGGACGCCGGCGTGTGGGGCGGGATGAGCGAGGACGAGAGGCGTGCGCTGAAGCGTCGCAACGCTCGTACCCGCGCTCGTAGCAACGCCTGACGAGAGCATTTCTTTTTCAATTTCTCATCGCGCAAGGGGCCTGGAACCTTCCCCCGAGGTTCCGGGCCCCTTGTACGTTTTCACGATTAAACTCATCGACTACGCCGCAGTGCCGGATCAGCCACGGTGCACGACCTAGCGGCTGCGCCGCGGTGCTGGATCTAGCGGCTGCGCCGCAGGGGCACCCGCAGCACCGCCTCGGTTCCCCGCTGGTCGCGCCGGCGCAGCGACAGCGAGCCGCGCAACTCCGACTCCACCAGCGTGCGCACGATCTGCAGGCCCAGCCGCTCGGTGCGCTCCAGGGAGAAGCCGGGCGGCAGGCCCCTGCCCTCGTCGGACACCACGACGTCCAGGTACTTGGCGGACCGCTCGGCGCGCACCACGACCTCGCCGGAGTCGCCGGCCGGATAGGCGTGCTCCAGAGCGTTCTGCACGAGCTCGGTGAGCACCATGACCAGCGGCGTCGCCAGTTCCGCCGACACCACGCCGAGCTTGCCCTCCTTGCGGACGGCAATGCCGGTCTCCGCGGTCGCCACGTCCGACAGCATCGGGAACACCTGGTCCAGCACGTCGTCCAGGTTGGCCCGCTCGTCCACCGACATCGACAGCGTCTCGTGCACGAGCGCGATCGAGGTCACCCGGCGCACCGACTCCTGGAGCACGTCCCGGGCCTCGGCGTTGTTCGTACGCCGGGCCTGCAGCCGCAGCAGCGCCGCGACGGTTTGCAGGTTGTTCTTCACGCGGTGGTGGATCTCGCGGATCGTGGCGTCCTTGGACAGCAGCGCCCGGTCCCGGCGCTTCACCTCCGTGACGTCGCGAACCAGCACCAGCGCGCCGGCTGCCTTGCCCAGCGGCCGCAGCGGCAGCGCCCGGAACAGCACGGCCGCGCCGCGACGGGACTCCGCCTCGATGCGCATGCTCGGGTTGCCGTCCAGCGCGGTCCGGATCCGCTGCGCGACCTCCGTCGCGTCGAACGGATCGGCCACCAGCGACCTGGTCAGCGGGGCCAGGTGCACGCCGACCAGGTCGGCGGCGTGGCCCATCCGGTGGTACGCCGACAGCGCGTTGGGGCTGGCGAACACCACCGCGCCGGAGCTGTCGATGCGGATCAGCCCGTCGCCGACGCGGGGGCTGGTGTGCACGTCCGCGGACGGCTCGATGGCCGGGAAGGTGCCGTCCGAGATCATCTGGCACAGGTCGGCGGCGCTGCCGAGGTAGGCGATCTCCAGCGGACTCGGCACCCGCGGCACCGCCAGGTTGGTGTCCCGGGACAGCACCGCGATCGTGTCGCCGTTGAAGCGGACCGGGATGGTCTCCCGACGGACCGGCACGCCCAGGTGCCAGCGCGGGTCCTCCTCGCGGCAGATCCGGCCCTCGACCAGGGCGCGGCGCAGCTGCGGGTGGTCGTCCGCGGTGACGGTGCTGCCCACCATGTCGTCGGGGTGGGCGGTCGGCCCCGTCGTCGGCCTGGCCTGCGCTACGCAGAGGAACTTGCCGTCCGGGTCCTGGGCGTCGTCCAGCGGCACCCACAGGACGAAGTCGGCGAAGGCCAGGTCCGACAGCAGTTGCCACTCGGCGGCCACCATCTGCAGGTGGTCGACGGCGGCGCCGGGCAGGCCGGTGTGCTCGGCGAGCAGGTCGGTGAGTGTGGACACGGCACCGACGCTAGTCGGTCGGGTTACTCGACGACGGCGATGAGGTCGCCTTCCTGCACGACGTCACCCTCAGCGACCGCGACCTTGGTCACCCGGCCGGCGTGGTGGGCGACCGCGGGGATCTCCATCTTCATCGACTCCAGGATGACGATCTCCGCCCCGTCCGCGACGGCGTCGCCCTCCTTGGCCACGACCTTGCTCACGTTGGCCACCATCTCGGCCCGGATCTCCTCGGTCATGCCCGACCCCTCTCGACGCCGCTCCCCGCTATGGAACCACGGATTCGGGAGCGCGCTCGGGACGTGCGACAATCGGGGGACAGACGTCTGGCCGAAGATTCAGGAGACAGCTATGTCCAAGCGTGCCCGCAAGCGCCGCGACCGCAAGAAGGGCGGCGCCAACCACGGGAAGCGGCCCAACGCCTGAGACCCGTGCGTGAGCGCGACAAAAGGCCCCGGTGACCTGCGGTCACCGGGGCCTTCGCACGTTCTGCTGGAGTTACTGCTCGGCCTTGGCCTGCGTCCGCTCGAGCACCTTCTCCTTGATGCACGCCCGCAGCCGCTCCTTGAACTCGGCCGAGGCGTGGTCGCCACCGCACTTGCGGGCCAGCAGGATCTTCAGGTGCTCCTCGATGCCGTACTGCTCCAGGCACGGGCTGCACTCGTCGAGGTGCTGGCGCAGGATCTCGCGCTGCTTCTGGTCGCACTCGTTGTCCAGGAACGCCCAGACCTCGGAGAGCACCTCGCGGCAGCCGGCCTTGTTGGCGTGCGATTCGTCGGCGCTCACGACCCGGTCACCTCCCGCTCGCGGGAGGAGCGCAGGAAGCCACGGTCCCGGGCGACGTCGGTGAGCAGGTCCTTGAGCTGGCGGCGGCCGCGATGCAGGCGGGACATCACGGTCCCGATCGGGGTGCCCATGATCTCGGCGATCTCCTTGTACGCGAAGCCCTCGACGTCGGCGAGGTAGACCGCGATGCGGAACTCCTCGGGCAGCTGCTGCAACGCCTGCTTGACGTCGTCGTCGGGGAGCCGGTCCATCGCCTCCACCTCGGCCGAGCGCAGGCCCGAGGAGGTGTGGCTCTCCGCGGCCGCGATCTGCCAGTCGGTGATCTCGTCGGCGGAGGTCTGGATCGGCTGTCGCTGCTTGCGTCGATAGCCGTTGATGTAGGTGTTCGTCAGGATGCGGTACAGCCAGGCCTTGAGGTTCGTCCCGCTGGTGAAGGACTCGAAGGCGCTGTAAGCCTTCAAGTAGGTCTCCTGCACCAGGTCCTCGGCGTCCGCGGGGTTGCGGGTCATCCGCAACGCGGCCGAGTACAGCTGGTCGAGCAGCGGCATGGCGTCGCGCTCGAAGCGCGCGGCCCGCTGCTCGGCAGTCTCCTGCTCGACGGTGTTGTTGTCGTTGACCTGGGCGGAGCTACCCGGCACCTGGCTCCCTCCCCGCCGGCGGGCGAGCCGGGCGGACGCTGTCGACGCTCCCCTGGTGGGAAGCGTGTCGTTCGCCCCTGAGGATACGCGTCGGGCCGAGGACCGGCCGAGCACAGCGCTTGAAGTAGCCACGTGGGGTTCAACACGACCGCCCCCGTGCGCATTCCGGGGTGAGAGCCGGGTCATAGGGTCTGTTCCCATGGCGGGACAGGGAACCCCGGCGACCGCGCTGCTGGCCAAGCGCAAGGTGCCGTACACGCTGCACAGCTACGACCACGACCCCCGGCACGAGTCGTACGGCCTGGAGGCCGCCGAGGCCCTCGGCATCGAGGCCGCCCGGGTGTTCAAGACCCTCGTCGCCGAGGTCGACGGCAAGCTGGCCGTCGGCGTCGTCCCCGTCACCGGTCAGCTGGACCTGAAGGCGCTGGCCGCCGCCCTGAAGGGCAAGAAGGCCCGCATGGCCGAGGTCGCCGCCGCCGAGCGGGCCACCGGCTACGTCGCCGGCGGCATCTCGCCGCTGGGCCAGAAGAAGCGCCTGCCCGTCGTGATCGACGCCTCGGCTCAGGGTTTCGACACGGTCTTCTGCTCCGCCGGCCGGCGGGGCCTGGAGGTCGAGCTGACTCCCGCCGCCCTGGCCGAGCTCACCGGCGCCGTCGTCGCTCCGATCGCCGGCTGAAGCTCCCGAATTCTCCTCAGACGTCGAGGGTGTGGAGAACCCGGTTCAGCCACTCGGTCACGGCCTTGGTCACGCCATTGACGTCGGCTTTCAGGGAATGGTCGCCGGTCAGCGTGACGACCTCGCGGCGGTGCGCCGGCTCCGGCATGCCGAAGGGGTCCCGAGAGCCCTGCACGACGAGGGTCGGCACCTCGACTCCGTCGAGCTCGGGCATCCGGGTCTTGTCGGGCTTGCCCGGCGGATGCACGGGAAAGGCCAGGCACAGGACGGCAACCGCCTGTCCGTCGGCGCTGGTACGGCAGGCGACGCGGGCCCCGCTGGAACGGCCGCCGAACACCAGGGGCAGCCCCTCGAACCACCGCTCCCCGAGGTCCTCGACGACGGCGAGCCAAGCGGCGTCGAGTTGCTTGGCCGGTGCGGGGGCGCGCCGGCCGGCGACGCGGTAGGGCTGCTCGACCAACGCCACATGCACGCCGGCGGCGGTGGCGGCGCGAGTGGCGGCGACGAGGTCGGGGGCCTCGATGCCACCGCCGGCGCCGTGCCCGAGCAGCAGCGCGGCCCGGCTCTCGGCGGCGCAGTGCAACTCGGCCCGGGCGGGGCCGAAGGGCGTCTCGACCTGGGTCCTGGTCACGAGAACAGGTCCAGCTCGACGGGCTCGGGCTCGGCCCGAGCCAGCAACTCGGGGCCGTTGTTGCGAATGCTGTTCACGGCGGTCGACACGGGCCGCAGCTCGAACCGCGACACGATCTCCTCCGACGGCCGAAGCAGGTCGGCCACGTCGTCGCTGCCCTTGTCGGGGGCGAGCCACTGCTCGAACGACGACCGCGGCAGCACGAGGGGCATCCGCTCGTGGATCTCGGCCAACGGCCCGAACGCGTCGGTGGTCAACACGGCACACGTCACCAGCCACGGCGACTCGGGCTGGTCGGGGTCCCGCCACGCCGTCCACAACCCGGCCATGGCCAGGCTGGAATCATCCGGATTGGTGACGTAGTACGGCTCCTTGGCGCCGCCGTCGCGCTTCCACTCGAACCAGCCGTCGGCCGGCAGGATGCAGCGCCGCCGGGCCATCGAGTCCCGGTAGGCCGGCTTCACGGCGGCCGTCTCGGAGCGGGCGTTGATCATCTTGACGCCCACGTTCCGGTCCTGGGACCAGGTCGGGACCAGCCCCCAGCGCATCACCCGGATGGTGCGCTCGACGCTGTCCGGGTCGGGCCGCCCCTCCTCGTCACGGGGATGGCGCGCCACGATGGCCAGCACGGGCTTGGTCGGCGCGACGTTGTAGTCCGCGCCGGGCCGCTCCGTCCCGGTCGCGTCCAGCGCGTCGAACTCGACGGCCAGCTGCGCCGGGTCCTTCGCGGAGGCATACCTGCCGCACACCCCTGACCACCTCCGAATTCCATCGTCGCACGTCACGGCCCCCAAGGGGGAACACGAGCGGCCGAGTAGGGAATCATCACCCCCATGACGCAGCCGTGGCCCACCCCGTCCGTCACCGAGCCCGTGCGCGCGACCGTGCCCGTGCCCGGTTCCAAGTCGATCACCAATCGTGCCCTGTTGCTCGCCGCCCTCGCCGACGGCCCCTCCACCGTGCACCTGCCGCTGCGCAGCCGGGACACCCAGCTGATGGCCGCGGCGCTGCGCTCGCTGGGCGTGCGCATCGCCGACGGGAACCAGGGGTCGTGGGAGGTCACGCCGGGTCCGCTGCGCGGCGACGCCGACCTGGACTGCGGCCTCGCCGGCACCGTCATGCGCTTCATGCCGCCGGCCGCGGCGCTGGCCGACGGCGACGTCCGCTTCGACGGTGACGAGCAGGCCCGCGTCCGCCCGATGAACACCGTGCTGGACGCGCTGCGCTCGCTCGGGGCGTCGATCGACGGCGACTCGCTGCCGTTCACGCTGCACGGCACGGGCTCGGTGCGCGGCGGCAGCGTCACCATCGACGCGTCCGGCTCCTCGCAGTTCGTCTCGGCGCTGCTGCTGTCCGGCGCCCGCTACGAGCAGGGCGTCACCGTGCTGCACGACGGCAAGCCGGTGCCGTCGCTGCCGCACATCGAGATGACCATCGAGATGCTGCGGGCGGTCGGCGTCGAGGTGGACGACAGCGAGCCGAACCGGTGGCGGGTCGCGCCGGGAGCCATCGCGGCCAGGGACTGGCGGATCGAGCCTGACCTGTCCAACGCGGCCGCCTTCCTCGCCGCCGGGGCCGTCACGGGCGGCGCGATCACCATCCCGGACTGGCCGCTGGCCACCACGCAGCCCGGCGACGCCATGCGCGACATCCTGGCGCAGATGGGTTGCGACGTGTCGCTGTCGGACAACGGCCTGACCGTCAAGGGCCCGGAGCGCCTCAACGGCATCGAGATCGACCTGCACGACTTCTCGGAGCTGACGCCGACCGTCGCGGCCATGGCCGTGCTGGCCGACAGCCCCACGCACATCAGCGGCGTCGCGCACATCCGCGGCCACGAGACGGACCGCCTCGCCGCGCTGACCACGGAGATCCGCGGCATCGGCGGCGACGCCGACGAGACCGACGACGGCCTGATCATCCGGCCGTCGCAGCCGACCGGCGGCCTCTGGCACGCCTACGCCGACCACCGGATGGCCACCGCCGGCGCGATCATCGGCCTGAAGGTGCCCGGCGTCTCGGTCGACGACATCAACACCACCACCAAGACCATCCCGGACTTCCCCGGCATGTGGGCGGCCATGCTCCAGCTGGCGGAGCGGGTGTGAGCCGCGGCGACTGGCGTCGGCTCGACGAGTCCGACGTCAAGGTCCGGCCGGGCAAGGGCTCCCGCCCCCGCAGCAAGAAGCGGCCGGACCACGCCGACGCCGAGACGGCGATGGTGGTCGGCGTCGACCGCGGCCGCTGGACGTGCGCGCTGGACGGCGACCCGGAGCGCAAGGTGATCGCCATGCGGGCCCGGGAGATGGGCCGCACCTCGGTCGTCATCGGCGACGAGGTGGACCTGGTCGGCGACGTGTCCGGGGCGCCGGACACTCTCGCGCGGATCGTGCGCCGCCAGGCCCGCAGCAGCGTGCTGCGGCGCACCGCCGACGACACCGACCCGTACGAGCGGGTGGTGGTCGCCAACGCCGAGCAGCTGATCATCGTGTCCGCGCTGGCCGACCCGCCGCCGCGCACCGGCTTCATCGACCGCTGCCTGGTCGCCGCGTACGCGGGCGGCCTGACGCCGGTGCTGTGCCTGACCAAGTCCGACCTCGCGCCGCCGGACGAGATCCTGGCCGTGTACGCCGAGCTGGACCTGCCGGTGGTCGTCACCCGATCGGACCGCGAACCCAACACCCTCGCCGAACGTCTTGACGGTCGGGTGTCCGCGCTGATCGGCCACTCCGGCGTCGGCAAGTCCACGCTGGTGAACAAGCTCGTGCCGGCGGCGGAGCGGGCCACCGGCGAGGTCAGCGGCATCGGCAAGGGCCGGCACACCTCGACCTCGGCGGTGGCGTTCCCGCTGCCGGCCGGCGGCTGGGTGGTGGACACCCCCGGCATCCGGTCGTTCGGCCTGGCGCACATCACGCCGGACGACATCGTGGCGGCGTTCCCCGGCATGGCCGAGGCCGCCGAGGAGTGCCCGTCCGGCTGCGGGCACCTCGGGCCACCCGAGGATCCGGACTGCATGCTGGACACGGTGGTCGCCGAGGGGCTGGCGACCGAGGGCAGGCTGCGCTCGCTGCGTAGGCTGCTGGCCTCGCGGGCGGGGCTGGCCGAGGAGTAGTGGTGGAAGACGAGAAGCTGGCGAAGGTGCTGGTGGCCGTGCGGGACAGTTCCCGCTACCAAAGCGTCGCCGACGACACCGTGCGCCGCATCGCCACGGCCTCGCTGGCCGCGGCGCGCGGCGACGTCAACGACGCCGTGAAGCGCACCAAACGCGGGCTGCACGAGATCTTCGGCGCGTACCTGCCGAGCACGCCCCGGTACGACAAGATGCTCGGCCTGCTGCGCGACGCCCAGGACCGCGACCAGGTCCGGGACGCCCTGTCGCGGACGATGTCCTCGCACGCGTCCACCAAGGAGCGCCTGCCCATCCTGGAGGAGTTCTACGGGGCCATCTTCGAGCGGCTGCCGGCTCCGCCGCGGGTGATCGCCGACCTCGCGTGCGGCATGAACCCGCTGACCGTGGAGTGGATGCCGGTCGGCGAGGACGTGCTGTACCGCGCGTCGGACATCGACAGCCGGCTGATGGCGTTCCTGGACGAGGCGCTGTCCGTGCTGGGCGTGTCGCACGAGGTCGCCGTGCACGACCTGCTGACCGGCCCCGATCCCCAGCCCGCCGACGTGACGCTGCTGCTCAAGGCCGTGCCGTGCATCGAGACGCAGCAGAAGCAGCTGGGCTGGAGCCTGATCGACGCCATCAACTCGCCGGTGGTCGTAGTCAGCTTCCCGACGAAGTCGCTCGGGCAGCGGTCCAAGGGCATGTACCGGACGTACTCCAACGGCTTCACGGCGCACGCCGAGGGCCGGCCGTGGCAGGTCGAGGAACTCGAGTTCGGCAACGAACTGGTCTACGTGGTTCAGAAGTGAGCGTGGTCGCCAGGGCTGCCGTCGCCGCGGTCGCGGTGCTCGGACTCGCAGCGTGCACGTCGAGCGTCGCCGGTACCGGCTCGTCCGATCCAACGGTTGTCCCACCCGCGCAAGCCACGCTGGCAGACCTGTCCAAAGCCGTGACCGCGAAGCTGACCGGCAGCGGTTCCGCGAAGTTCACGGTCGACTCCACGACCGAACTGCTCGACGCGCACACCGTCACCTCGGTGACCGGCGCGTTCCGCCGCGACGACCAGGGTCTGTGGATGACGGCGACGATGACCGTGAAGTCCCCGGACACCACCACGCTGTCGTTCGTGCTGACGCCGAGCGCCGTCTACGTGCGGCCGCCCGCCGACCAGAAGCTGCCGGCCGACAAGCCGTGGGTGCGGGCCACCGAGAACGGCACGGACGCGTTCTCCCAGGAGTTCGCGCCGCTGTTCGCGTCGTTGAAGCAGGCGACGCTGTCTCCGCTGGCGATGCCGCTGGATCCCGCGACCACCACCATCGTCGGCTCCGACCTGCAGCCGGTCGGGCTGACGCCGGCGCGGCACTACGCCTTGAAGACGGACCTGACGGCCGTGGCCAAGTCCCTGCCCGACGGGCCGTTGAAGGACACGACGCTGCTGGAGGCCAAGCTCGGCGCCATGGTCGACGAGCTGTGGGTCGGCAACGGCAACGTGCCGCTGCGGTCCGAGTCCAAGCTCGACGTGCCCGCCACGAAAGGCACGCTGACCGTCAGCCGCACCTACACCGCCTGGGGCCAACCGGTCGACGTCCCGGTACCCCCCGACAGCCAACTCTCACCCCCGCCAGCGGGCGGCTGACCCCCTTCCCAAGTTCGGAACGGACCATTCCTCAACTCGGAGTTGAGGAATGGTCCGTTCCGAACTTCCGGACTTGACGTTTCACGCCATGTGCGGGTAGGTGTGGTTCGTCGGGGGCACGAGCGTCTCCTTGACCGAGCGGGGACTCGTCCATCGGATCAGGTTCAGGATCGACCCGGCCTTGTCGTTGGTGCCCGAGGACCGGCTGCCGCCGAACGGCTGCTGCCCGACCACGGCGCCCGTCGGCTTGTCGTTGACGTAGAAGTTGCCGGCGGAGAACCGCAGCGCCCGGTGCGCCTGCTCGATGGCGGCGCGGTCGGTGGCGAACACCGCGCCGGTCAGCGCGTACGGGGTGGAGGTGTCCACCACGTCGAGGATCGAGGCGTAGTGGCTGTCCTCGTAGACGTGCACGGACAGGATCGGCCCGAAGAACTCGGTGGTGAACACGTCGTGCCGCGGGTCCTCACCGACCAGCACGGTCGGCTGCACGAAGTAGCCGACGCGGTCGTCGGCCACGCCGCCGACGAGGATGTCGACGAGCCGCTCGTTGCGCACCCGTTCGAACAATTCGCTGTGCTTGCCGAACGCCCGCGAGTCGATGACGGCCCCGCCGAAGTGCGAGAAGTCGGTGACGTCGCCGAAGCTGAGGCTCCGCGTCACGTCGGCGAGCTGGTCGCGCACGCCGCCGTCCCACAGCGACCGGGCGATGTAGGCGCGTGACGCCGCCGAGCACTTCTGACCCTGGTACTCGAACGCACCCCGGACCAGCGCCGTCACCAGCGCATCCGGCTCGGCGGACGGGTGCGCGACGACGAAGTCCTTGCCGCCGGTCTCGCCGACGATCCGCGGGTACGACCAGTAGTGGTCGAGGTTGTCGGCCATGGTCCGCCACAGCCGCTTGAACGTCGCGGTGGAGCCGGTGAAGTGCAGCCCGGCGAAGTCCCGGTCGGCCAACGCGACCTCGCTGACGGCGGCGCCGTCGCCGGTGACCATGTTGACCACCCCCGGCGGCAGGCCGGCCGCTTCCAGCAGCTGCATGGTGAAGTGCGCCGCCAGCTGCTGCGTCGGCGACGGCTTCCACACCACCGTGTTGCCCATCAGCGCCGGCGACAGCGGCAGGTTCCCGGCGATGGCGGTGAAGTTGAACGGCGTGATCGCGACGACGAAACCGTCCAGCGGCCGGTGGTCGAACCGGTTCCAGACACCGGGGCTGGACTGCGGCTGTTCGGCGATCAGCTGCCGCGCGAAGTACGCGTTGAACCGCAAGAAGTCGATCAGCTCGCAGGCCGAGTCGATCTCCGCCTGCTGCACGGACTTCGACTGGCCGAGGATCGTCGCCGCGTTGAGCGTGTCCCGCCACGGCCCGGCGAGCAGGTCGGCGGCGCGCAGCAGCACCGCCGCACGCTCGTCGAACGGCAGCTCGCGCCAGGCCGGCGCGGCGTCCTTGGCCGCCTGCACCGCGTCGGCGACGTCGTCCTTGTTCGCCTGCGCCGACACGCCCAGCACGTGGGCGTGATCGTGCGGCTGCACCACGTCGATCGGCTCGCCGCCGGCCATCCGCCGGCGGCCCCCGATCGTCATGGTCAGTTCGTGCTTGGCGCCTTCCAGGTCCGCGATGCGTCGCTGCAGCGACTCGCGTTCGGCGCTGCCGGGGGCGTAGGAGCGAACCGGCTCGTTGTACGGCTGAGGTACCGAGGTGACCGCGTCCATGCCCCCATCACATCAGCTCCAGCAGGAATGGCAACTCCTGTGGCGCGTACCAGGCAAGGGCATGGTCCTCGGCGCTGCCGACGGTGAACTCCGCGTCCGGGTCGCCGAGATCGGCTGCGTCCACCACCGCCGACGCGGCCCGCACGGCGGGCTCGGCCTCCGAGGTGTCCACGTGCACGGAGGCGATCGCCTTCATCGACACCGTGCCGGGCACTTTGACCACCGAGTAGTCCAGATCCGGCCGCAGCTTCACGTCGTCGACGTCCGCGGCGATCACCGCGCGCCGGGGCAGCGCCTCCGGGTTCTCCGACAGCTCCGCGGCCAGCAGCCGCAGCGAGGCGCGGGCCGCGTCCAGCATCGCGATGTACTCCATGTCCTCGGTGTCGCCCGAGGCGTAGGACTCGCGCAGCGCCGGGGTCAGCGCGAAGGCGGTGCCGCCGACCGGCCGGAACTCCTCGTCGGACACCAGCTGGTGCAGCATGCCGAGCGTGGCGGGCAGGAACACCCTCATGACGTGGCCACCGTTCCCACGAGTTCTTCCAACGACTCCTCGACCATCCCGGCCACGACGTCCACATCGGACATCGCGTCCCGGTCCGCGTTCAGTCCGAAGTAGACACCCCCGTCGTAGGAGGTGACCCCGATGGACAGCGCCTGGTTCTTGGCCAGCGGGACGATCGGGAACATCTCGATCATCTTCGCACCGGCCGCGTACAGCGGGACCTGCGGGCCCGGCACGTTCGTCACCACCACGTTGAAGATGCGGCGGGAGAACGAGCTCGCCGCCCGCGCGCCTAACGCGTGCAGCGTCGGCGGCGTGATGCCGCCGACCCGGACCAGCGTGTCCGCGGCCACCGACTGACCGGACTCCTTGTGCGCGCGCATGGCGTGGCTGATGTGGTGCAGCCGCACCACCGGGTTCGACTCACCCACCGGCAGGTCGACCAGGTACGCCTGCACCTTGCTGCCGACGCCGTTCTCCGACTCGGTGTCGCGCACCGACAGCGGCACCAGCGCGCGGATCGTCGCGTACGAGTTGACGGCCTCGCCGCGCGACAGCAGCCAATTCCTGAGGGCACCCGACACCGTCGCCAGCACCGCGTCGTTGACCGTGCCGCCGTGCGCCTTGCGGACGGCCCGGAAGTCGTCCAGCTTGGTGCGCGCCGTGGCGAAGCGGCGCTGGTGTGAGATCCGGACGTTCAGCGGGCTGCCCGGCGCCGGGCGGGCGGCGGCCTTCGCCGCCGACACGATGCCCGTGACCGCCTCAGCGACCTTCTGCACCGTGGCCGCCGCGTCCAGCGCCGCCGAGCGGGCGTTCTCCACCAGCTCGCCGGGCCGCTGCACCATCTCGGCGACGGCGTCGAAGACGAGCTGCGTGATGCCCGGCGCGGGCTGCGGCATCCACAGGCTCTCCGCCGGCGGCCGCGGCGTCGGCGACACGTCCAGGATCACCTGGCCCAGCTCGACCGCGCCGATGCCGTCGACCATCGCGTGGTGGGTCTTGGTGATCACCGCGATCCGGTTCCGCTCCAGGCCCTCGACCAGGTACGTCTCCCACAGCGGGCGGCTGTGGTCCAGCGGCCGGGACATCAGCCGCGCCGCCAGGTCGTTGAGCTGCTCGTCGCTGCCCGGCTTGGGCAGCGCGGAGCGGCGCACGTGGTACGTGACGTCGAAGTCGGGGTCGTCGGCCCAGACCGGGCGGGCCAGCCGGCCCGGCACCTGGACCACCTTCTGCCGGTAGCGGGGGACCAACGACAGGCGCTGCTCGATCAGCGCGACCAGGCCGTCGTAGTCGAAGCCGGTCCGGGGCTTGCGGAAGACCGCGATCCCGCCGACGTGCATCGGGGTCGTCTGGTCTTCCAGGTACAGGAACGACGCGTCCAGCGCCGAGAGACGGTCCGGCATGGTGCCGATCCTGGCACATCCGTACCGCTGTGCCATCCTGCTTGGCGTGCGTGAGGCCCCCGGTGTCGACAATGTGTCCCCCAAGGATCGATTCGTCACGGTCTACGGGCGCAAACCGGTGCTGGAGGCCCTGGCCGACGACGGGCTGTCCGTCGACAAGGTCGTGCTCGCCGACAGCGCCCGCGGGCCCGCCGCGCGGGAGATCCTCGACGCCGCCCGGGCCCGTGGCGTGCAGGTCCAGCGGGCTTCCGCGCAGCGGGTGAAGGTGCTCGCCGGCAACGGCAAGCAGGACCAGGGCGTGCTGGCCGACGTCGTCGCGCCCCGGATGCGCACCCTCGTTTCCGCCCTGGGGGACCGCCGCCCGCCCGCGTCCGTGCTCCTGCTCGACGGCATCACCACCCCCGCCAACGTCGGCATGATCCTGCGCACCGCCACCGCCGCCGGGCTCGAGGGCATCGTCGTGCCGCGCAAGGGCGTCGCCACCATCGATCCCCTCGTCGTCAAGGCCTCCGCCGGCGTCGCCTTCACCGCCCCCGTGCTGCGCTGCTACACCGCCGACGAGGCCGCCGGGCTGCTGCGGGACGCCGGCTACACCCTCATCGCCATGGACGCCGGTGCTCGCAACACCGTCTTCACCGCCGACTTCCCCGCCAAGGTCGCCTTCGTCCTCGGCAGCGAGACCTCCGGCATCACCGACGGCGTGCGGCCCCTGATCAACCGCTGGGTCTCCATCCCCATGTCCGGCGGCGTCGAGTCCCTCAACGTCGCCAGCGCCGCCGCCGTCCTCTGCTTCGAGCTGGTCAGGCGGTCTCGACCCGGTAGTCGATGATCTTCCCCTCCCTGCACCGGGCCGTCGACCCGTCCTTGTCCGCCGGCGGCCCCCACACCTGCCACTGCCCGTGCTTCCCCTCGCACTGCGCCAGCACCCGGTACACCGGCATCGGGCACACCGCCGTCACGGACTGGCCGTGAGCAGTCGTCGTAAACGTAAAAGCGCAGGCCAGCGCCAGTGCATCCATGCCTTCGGACGCTAGCGCCGCCGCTCGCCCACCGGCCGATCCTTCCCCCGACCGAGCGACAGAGTTATCCACAGGCGCCCCCTTTACAAGATCATCACCACCCCGCCGCTGGTAGACTGGCCCAGGGAACGCCCCCCGGGGAGTGGTGGGCGGCGGCTTCAGTTGGCAATGGCCCCCTGATCATGGTCCTCAGCGGCGGGCGTAGTGGGCGATGATCACGCCCTTGGTAGTGGTGACGCTGCCGGTGAGCTCGAACTCGGTCAGCGGGGCGGCGCCCTCGAACAGGCGGGCGCCGGAGCCGAGGGTCAGCGGGTGGATGAGCAGCGTGTAGGTGTCGATGAGTCCGGCGGCGTGCAGGCTGCGGACCAGCGAGACGCTGCCGTTGATGGAGAGGTCGTTGCCGGGCTGGGCCTTGAGCGAGGCGACGGTCTCGACGGCGTCGCCACGCAGCAGGATGGAGTTCTGCCAGGCGTCGGCATCGGGCAGCGTCCGCGACACGACGTACTTGGTGGCGGCGTTCATGTGCGCGGTGAAGGGGTTGCCGTCGGTCGACCGACTCCATGCGGCGATGAAGTCCTCCCAGGTCCGACGGCCGAACAGCATGTCACCGGACTTGGCCATGCCCCGGCCGAGCTCGCGGCCCATGACCTCGTCGTTGTAGCGAGGCCCCCAGCCGCCGTGGGCGAAGCCGCCGCGGGTGTCCTCGTCGGGCCGGCCCAGGCCCTGAACGACGCCGTCCAGGCTGACGAACATCGTGCTGTTGATCGAACGCACGGTCGTGTTCCTTCCGGGGAGGGCCGCCCGGCGCGGCCCGCTCACCCGTTACACGAACGACCCCCGGCGAAATCGACACCGAGGAGGACGGCGAGTTCGGCCAAGGTGGACGGGATCGAGGTGTGGTGCACGCCGACCAGGCCGGCGGCGACGGCGCCGCGGACGTTGACGGCGAGGTCGTCGACGAAGACGCACTCCCCCGGCTCCAGCCCGAGACGTTCGACGGCCAGCCGGTAGATGGCCGCGTCCGGCTTGGCCACGCCGACGTCGCCGGAGAACACGAGCACCTGGAAAAGGCGGTCCAGCCACGGAATCGGCTCGCCGGGACCGTCCGCGTTGGACAGCAGCGCGGTGCGGATGCCGGCCTCGCGGGCGGCCAGCACGGCGCCGATCAGCGGCGGCTCGCCGACGCCGTCGGGCCCGCGGTCGGTGAGCACGCCGCCGAAGTCGACGATCAGGCCTTTCATCACCCGATCAGGTTAAGCATGTCCGCAGCCGGCCCGCTCGCTGCTCTGTTCGGCATGGGGGAGCGAGAAGACGGGGGCGACATTGGGTCAGCCATGGCGGATGACCACGATCGAGGAACCGATCGTCGTGCGGGCACTGCCCGGATACGAACCGAAGACGAGCCCGCTGCGGGCGCAGAGGATCACCCGGCGACGGCTGCGGCTGGTTGAGGACCTGCCGCCGCAGCCACCGGCGGCGGACGAGGTGCCGGCGGCGCTGGTCGACCGGATCCGCCACCTGGTCAACCAGGTGCTGGAGGCGATCGACGGCCGCCGCCCGGTCGGCCAGCTCCGGCCGCACTTCACGCCGACGGCGTACTCCGCGATCCAGACGAGATCACGCGGCCGGGCCACGCCGAACCGCAGCCGGCTGCGGCGCCTGCACGCCCGACAGCCGACGGCCGGCGTCGTCGAGGCGTGCGGACTGGCCGAGATCGACGCGCGGCCGCGGGCCATCGCCGCCCGCTTCGAGGTACGGGAAGCGTTGCGCTGCAGTGTGTTCCGCGTGCTGTGACGGAAAACGGGGCGTGCCCGAAGGGCACGCCCCGTTCCCTGACCAAGGCTCAGCGACGCGGGCGCTTGCGGTCCTGCTTGGACTGGTTGCGCGCGGCGGCGCGGCGCTCCCGCCGGGTGCCACCGGCGTCGCCGTTCGCGGCGGACTTGTCCTCACGCGAGTTCGCCTCGCCGGACTCGTTCGGGCCGCTGTAGGACAGCCGCTGCTGCTCGTGCTGGTCGAGGCCCTTGCCCCGCAGCGCGGGCGGCACCTGGGTGCCGGGCGCGGGCTGCGGCGGGGCCGGCGGCGCGGCCACCGCTCCCTGCTGCTGGTTGACGGCGATCTGCGGCACGTCGGCCGCGGCGACCTGCACCGGCTCCGGCTCGGCCGCCTCGACCTGCAGGTTGAACAGGAAGCCGACGGACTCCTCCTTGAGGCCCTCCAGCATCCCGTTGAACATGTCGAAGCCCTCGCGCTGGTACTCGACCAGCGGGTCGCGCTGCGCCATGGCCCGCAGGCCGATGCCCTCCTTGAGGTAGTCCATCTCGTAGAGGTGCTCGCGCCACTTGCGGTCCAGCACCGACAGCACGACACGGCGCTCCAGCTCACGCATGGCGCCCTCGCCGACCTTGCCGTCGATCTCGGCCTCGCGCGCCGCGTACGCGGCCCGGGCGTCCTCGAGCACGGCCTCCAGCAGCCGCTCGGCGGTGAGGTCCTCGGACTCGTCCGCGGTCAGCTCGTCCCAGTCCAGCGAGACGGGGTACAGCGTCTTGAGCGCGGTCCACAGCTTCTCGTGGTCCCAGTCCTCGGCGTAGCCGCCCTCGGTGGCGCCGTTGACGTACGCGGTGACCACGTCGGTGATCATGTCCTGCACGTTGTCGTGCAGGTCCTCGCCCTCGAGCACGCGGCGACGCTCGGCGTAGATCACCTTGCGCTGCTGGTTCATCACCTCGTCGTACTTGAGCACGTTCTTGCGGATCTCGAAGTTCTGCTGCTCGACCTGGGTCTGCGCGCTGCGGATGGCCCGGGTCACCATCTTGTGCTCGATCGGCACGTCGTCGGGCACCCGCAGCCGGGTCATCACGAGCTCGACCATCGAGGCGTTGAACCGCCGCATCAACTCGTCGCCCAGCGACAGGTAGAACCGGGACTCGCCCGGGTCGCCCTGACGGCCGGAGCGGCCGCGCAGCTGGTTGTCGATGCGCCGCGACTCGTGCCGCTCGGTGCCCAGCACGTACAGGCCGCCGAGCTCGCGCACCTCGTCCGCCTCGGCCTTGACCTGCGCCTTGGCTTCCTCGAGCGCGGCCGGGTAGGCGGCGCGCCACTCGTCCAGCGTCTCGTCCGGGTCGAGGCCGCGGGCCCGCAGCTCCTCCTCGGCGATCGACTCGGGGTTGCCGCCGAGCATGATGTCGGTGCCTCGACCGGCCATGTTGGTGGCGACGGTGACCGCGCCCTTGTGGCCGGCCTGCGCGACGAACAGCGCTTCCTTGGCGTGGTTCTTCGCGTTCAGCACGTTGTGCGGGATGCCCCGCTTGACCAGCAGCTTCGACAGGTACTCGGACCGCTCGACGCTGGTGGTGCCGATCAGCACCGGCTGGCCCTTCTGGTGCCGCTCGGCGATGTCGTCGGCGACCGCCTCGAACTTGGCCTCCTCGGTCTTGTAGACCAGGTCGGGCATGTCGCGACGGATCATCGGCTTGTTCGTCGGGATCGGCACCACGCCGATCTTGTACGTCTGGTGGAACTCGGCCGCCTCGGTCTCGGCGGTGCCGGTCATGCCGCCGAGCTTGTCGTAGAGGCGGAAGAAGTTCTGCAGCGTGATCGTGGCCAGCGTCTGGTTCTCGGCCTTGATCTCGACGCCTTCCTTGGCCTCGATCGCCTGGTGCATGCCCTCGTTGTAGCGGCGGCCGGACAGCACGCGGCCGGTGAACTCGTCGACGATCAGCACCTCGCCGTCGCGGACGATGTAGTCCTTGTCGCGCTTGTACAGCTCCTTGGCCTTGAGCGCGTTGTTCAGGTAGCCGACCAGCGGGCTGTTCGCGGCCTCGTACAGGTTGTCGATGCCGAGCTGGTCCTCGATGAACTGGACGCCGGCCTCGGTGACACCCACGGTGCGCTTGCGCTCGTCGACCTCGTAGTGGGTCTCGTTGCGCATCAGCGGTGCCATCCGGGCGAACTCCTGGTACCAACGCGAGGACTGGTCGGCCGGTCCGGAGATGATCAGCGGCGTGCGGGCCTCGTCGATCAGAATCGAGTCCACCTCGTCGACGATGGCGTAGTTGTGGCCGCGCTGGACGCACTCGTCCAGGCTCCACGCCATGTTGTCGCGCAGGTAGTCGAAGCCGAACTCGTTGTTGGTGCCGTAGGTGATGTCCGCGGCGTAGGCGACCCGGCGCTGCTCGGGCGTCATGTCCGCGATGATCACGCCGACGGTCAGGCCGAGGAAGCGGTGGATCCGGCCCATCCAGTCCGCGTCGCGCTTGGCCAGGTAGTCGTTGGTGGTGATGACGTGAACGCCGTCGCCGGAGATGGCGTTGAGGTAGGCCGGCAGCACACAGGTCAGCGTCTTGCCCTCACCGGTGCGCATCTCGGCGATCTGCCCGAGGTGCAGCGCGGCGCCACCCATCAGCTGGACGTCGTAGTGCCGCTGGCCCAGCACCCGCTTGGCGCCCTCGCGGGCCACCGCGAACGCCTCCGGCAGCAGCTCGTCGAGGGTCTCCCCGTCGGCGTAGCGCTTGCGGAACTCCTCGGTCCTGGCCCTCAACTCGTCGTCTGTCAGGTCGACGACGTCGTCCTCGAGCGAGTTGATGAGCTTCGCGATGTTGCGCAGGCGCTTGAGCATCTTGCCTTCGCCGGCGCGGAGCAGTCGGGACAGGACCATCCGGGGGACCTCGCTCGTCGGGTTCTCGTCACGCGCCCTGGGTGCGGACGCCCTTTTCCGTCATCGTAGGCGGCTCGACCGACAAGGGGTAACGGCCGGCCCCCACTACAACGTGGAAGCCGGCCGTCGAGGTTCCCGTGCGCGTCAGCCCAGCCTGATCACGCCGTAGTCGAATCCCTTCCTGCGGTAGACGACGCTCGCACACTGCTTGTCGGCATCATGGAAGAGGTAGAAGTCGTGTCCGACCAGTTCCATCTCGTAGAGGGCCTGGTCGACGGTCATCGGCTTGGCGGGGTGCTCCTTCTCGCGGACGACCTGTCCGGGGAGCGATTCGTCGACGGCGTCTTCGTCCCAGCGCTGAGCAGGCACCTCGGCCATGCCCGGGTCGTAGGCGGGAGCCATCTCCAGCACGGCCGTCGCGGCCGTCCGGGCGCCGTCTTCCAAGGGGGAAGCCAGGGCGCCGATAGCGCCAGTGGCCTCGGCGACCGACGCGGGACTGCGACGGCCGTAGTGCACGCGGCGACGATCATGCATCTTGCGCAGCCGGTTCTCCAGCTTCGTCACCGCGCAGTCGAGCGCTCCGTAGAAGTCGCCGGCGCATGCCTCGGCACGCACCACGGGGCCCCGCCCCTTGGCTGTGATCTCGACCCGCTGGCAGTTCTTGGACTGGCGGCGGTTGGGCTCGTGGAACAGTTCCACGTCGAATCGGATGACCTTCTTGTCGTAGCGCTCAAGACGGGCCAGCTTGTCGGCCACGTGCACCCGGTAGTGATCGGGCACCTCGACGTTGCGGCCCTTCACGACGATGTCCATACACGACCTCCCTCGCTGCTGCGAGAACATCAATGCTGGGGATGGTGTTCAGCGCCGGGTGGTGACCGAGGCGGCTCAGATGCCGCTGCTCGCCGGCGCCAGGGTCATGGGCTGTTCGCCTCCTCCCCGCGGGCCGGGATTGCTGATAGCGGAGCACGTTAGCCCCGGATTCGCCGTTGCGACAGACCCCGTTGCAGGGGAGTTCAAGCCACCACGTTCCGTGACCGAACATGTCGTGGGCGCGCGCCGATGGCGCCCCCACCGCACGGGGCGCACCGAACGGGTGGAGCCCGCTTCACTCCGACGGCGCAGGACCCCGGTCGGCCGCGGTCGCCTTGGCACTGCGGCGAACGGGCTGAGCAAGGGCCTCATATCGGAGCAACGTGCCAGTCCAGCTCGGGGTTCCCGGTCACGTGTGCGAGTTGCCGCCACCGCATCGGGTCGCCCCGATGGTGGTAGTGGCGATGCGCGGCCACCGGACGGCCCCGATCTTGGCCGGACCGGCCGGAACCGGGGACGGTGATCGAGACCCTCGGACCAAGTTCACCCGTGTGGGTGGTATCTCTCGGTCATCCGCCCCGAAGGCCGTGGCCAAAAACTCGACATTCGCTTCACGTCCACCCCCAGGTGACGGTGTGAGGTTCCCTCACTCATGCGAAAACTCTTCAGGTTCGGGGCGATACCCGAACTCGCGAGTAATAAACACGGGCGGCCGAGACTGTCAGGTTCGAGGTGCATGGTGGACGCATGACGACGAAACTGCTCGATCTTGTCCTGCCGGTCCGGTGTGTCGGTTGCCGAACGAATGGTCGGTTGTGGTGCGAGACCTGCGAGGGTGAATTCGGAGGCCCGATTCCGGTGCGTCGGGCCGCGCTCGCGGACGGGCCTTTGGCCTACGCCCTCGCCGCCTATCGCGGCGCGGCCAGGGACGCGGTCCTGGCGTACAAGGAGCGCGGCAGACGCGAGCTGGCCGAGCCGCTGGGGGTGGCAGTGGCCAAGGCGCTGCCGTGGGTGCCCGAGGCGCGGCCGGATCCGGACGGTGTGTGGTGGCTGGTGCCGGCCCCGTCACGCCGGCGGTCGTCCCGGCTGCGCGGCGGCGAGCACATGACCAACCTGGCCCGCTGGTGCGCGACCGAGCTGGCCGGGGCCGGTCACGGCGTCGCGGTGGCCCCGATGCTGGAGCTGGCCCGCTCGGTCACCGACTCGGTCGGACTGGACCCGGCGGCCCGAGCCGCCAACCTGGCCGGACGGGTGCGGATCCGGTCGCGGGCGTCGCCGCCCAGCGGCACCCCGGTCGTGCTGCTCGACGACGTCATCACCACCGGCGCGACGGCCGCCGCGTGCCATGAGGTGCTCAAGGCGGCCGGGTTGGAGGTGACCGCCGTCCTGGCCCTGACCAGCACCAACTGACCGATGCGACCACACCCCGCGCGGAACGCGCGGCACGAACTCAGCCCGGGTAGAAGGGCACAGCCGAGGAACCGCGGCCGACGTTGACGCCCCCCTGCACCCGCCACACCGAACCCGAGTCCGAGGAGGTCCACATACCGCCGGCGTCCACCACGATCACCGGACGGCTCGGCGCCGCCGTGACGGCCGTGACCGGCGCGGTCAGGTTGGCCGCGTTGTAGCGGTTGAACACCGGGTCGCCGTCGGCGGCGACCTGCACGACCGGCGACGCCGGCGACGAGGTGGCCACCACCAGCTGGTCCTGCAGCAGCCAGTCCACGCCGACCACGCTGGTCAGCGTGTCCGGCAGCAGCAGCCGGGGCGAGCGCAGCGCCACCGTGTCCGAGTTGGGCGTGCGGACGACCGCGCAGACGATGAGCTGCGAATTCGCGATCACGGCCGCCCGGGTGCCGTCCCGGGACAGCCGCAGGTCGGTGATCTGGCCGAACTGGCTCAGGTCGTTGCTGTTGACCGGGCGCGCCACCCAGGTGCCGTCGGCGGACTTGACCACGCGGGCCACCCGGCTGCCGTCGGCGACGGTCCACACCTCGTTGCTGGGGTCGGTCGCCGAGTCGGCCGAGACCCAGGTGGGCCGGGTCAGGGTGGTCGCGGTCAGGTCGACCACCGGCGCGGACTGGGTGAGGCCGCCGACCCGCAACTCGGCGTTGGCCCCGGGCTTGCTGACGGTGGCCAGCTCGGTGCCGTCGATCGACTGGGCGGCGGTCTGCACCACGTAGCTGCCGTTGCCGGCCGGCCCGTTCAGCGGCTTGCCGTCGGCGAGCTGCTTGATCCGGCCGTCCTGCACGAGCAGGCCGGTCAGGTCGGGGCCGGGGCTGGTGCCGATGTCGTAGGCCGGCAGGTCGCCGACCCGCCAGTCCAGGCGCTCCGGCGACAGGGCGGTGCCCTCCACCTCGACGCGGATGCGGTTGTTGGTGACCACCGCCAACGACTGCACGATCTGGGCGATCATCAACTTCACGTTGCCCGGTGAGCCCGTGTCGCCGGGGCGGCTGAGGTTGACCAGCACCGCGCCGTCGCCGGTCTCGTTGCCGCCGGTCTCCAGCGCGGCGTCACGGCCGAGCGCACTGGTGACCGCGCCCTGCATGGCGTCGGACGGCCCGGCGAGCAGGAGGTCGATCACCCGGCCCGGCAGGGTGCTGGCCGGCTGCGCCACGATGTAGCGCAGGTCGGGCACGAGCACGCGCTTCTGCGGGTCCAGGAAGTACACCCGGGTCTGCCGGTACACCTCGTTGAACCGGTCGAGCGTCATGTACACGCCCGGCGGCGGCGAGCTGATCCGCCACTGGCCGTCCTGCTTGTCCAGCTCGATGGTCAGCGCGTTGGGCGCGGACGCCGGCACGAACGCGTAGTCGGCGCCGAGGCGGCCGATGATCTGCGTGGTCAGCAGGACCTTCGCGTGGTCGGGCTTGGTCTGGTCCGGCAGCGTGTTGTAGGTGTTCTGGATGATCGTGATCGAGGAGGCCGGCTGCCACTTGGCCTGCGCCGCCTTGGTCAGGTACGGCCGGCCGGCGGCGTAGCTGCTGGTCGGGTCGGCGTTGGCCTCCAGGAACGCCCGCACCAGGTCGGCCGGTTGCAGGCCGGGCGCCGGGTCGGGCACCGGCGCCGCCTTGCCGCCGGCGTCGCCGGCGGCGATGCCCTGCGCCGGCGTCTCGTCCGGAATGGCCGCGCACCCCGTGACCGTCGCGAGCGCCGTGAGCAGCGCGATCAACAGCAGCATCGGCCGGGACCGCCGGATCACCGGGCCTCCCCCGCGGACTTCGAGGCGAACTCGGATTCGGCGGCCCCGGACTCGCGTGGCCGGCCACCGGGCCGGTCCGACACGCCGTCGCGTTCCCGATCGGAGCCGGCGGACGCCGATTCGGCCCGGCCAGGCAGGTGGTCGAACTCGGGATCGACCCGGCCCGGCACGTCGTCGAGTTCGGGATCGCGGTCGTTCGAGGCTGCCGGCTCGGCCTGCCCGGGCACGCCGTCCAGCTCTGGGTCGGGGCCGATCGTGCCGCGTTCCACCGCGGGCGCGGTGTCGTCGTCGGCCGGGTGCCAGGCGATCGACGGCTCGGCGCCGGACTCGTCCAGCTCCACCGACTCGGCGGGCTGCCAGGTGATGATCTCCTCGACCTCCGCGTCGGCGTCGACCTCGGCGACGACCAGGGGGCTGACCTCGGCCTCCTCGTCCTCGCGGACCGGCCGCTCCTCCTCGGGCGGCAGGGCCAGGGGGCTGTCCGTGAGCTCCCAGCCCTGCCGACGCGGCAGCGTCAGCCGGAAGCAGGCGCCCTGGCCGGGCTCGCCCCACGCCTCGAGCCAACCGCCGTGCAGCCGGGCGTCCTCGACGCTGATCGCCAGCCCGAGGCCGGTGCCGCCGGTGCGGCGGTTGCGGGACGGGTCGGCCCGCCAGAACCGGTTGAACACCAGCTCGGCCTCCCCCTCGCGAAGGCCGACGCCGAAGTCCCGGACGACGATGGCGACGGCGTTCTCGTCGGCGGCGACGCGGACCCGCACGGGCAGGCCCTCGCCGTGGTCGACGGCGTTGTTGAGCAGGTTGCGCAGAACCCGTTCGACCCGCCGGGCGTCGACCTCGGCGGGCACCTCGACGTCGGGCAGGTACATCTCGACGGCACTGCCGGAGCTGGCGGCGACGGGACCGACGGCGGCGACGGCGCGCTCGACGATGCCGCGCACGTCGACGAGGTCGGCGGTGAGCTCGTCGACGCCGGCGTCGAGCCGGCTGATCTCCAGCAGGTCGCCGAGCAGCGCCTCGAACCGGTCGAGCTCGTCGACGAGCAGCTCGGTGGAGCGGGCGAGGCCGGCGGGGAACTGCTCGCGGGAGGCGTGCAGCACGTCGGCGGCCATCCGCACGGTGGTCAGCGGGGTGCGCAGCTCGTGCGACACGTCGGAGGTGAACCGGCGCTGCAGCAGGCCGAACTCCTCCAGCTGCCGGATCTGGGCCTGGATGCTCTCGGCCATCTCGTTGTACGACTCGGCCAGCCGCGCGACGTCGTCCTCGCCGATGACCTGCATCCGGTCGTCGAGCTTGCCGTCGGCGAACCGCTCGGCCACCTCGGCGGCCTGCCGCACCGGGCGGACCACCTGCCGGGTGACCAGGTTGGTGATGCCGGCCAGCAACAGCAGCAGCACGATGCCGCCGACGATCAGCGTGTTCTGCACGACCTCGGTGGTGTGCTGCTCGGCGGTCAGCGGGAACAGCAGGTACAGCTGCACCGGGTGGTTGGCGCTGGGCACCTGCGCGCCGACCATGAGCATCGTGGTCGGCACGTTGTCGCGCATGACGGTGTGGATCCGGCTGGCGATCTCGTCGTTGAGCACGAACCGCTTGAGATCGTCGGGAATGTCCTGGTAGTGGGCCGTCGCGGTGACGTTGCCGGCCCCGTCGAAGGTCCGGGCGTCGGCCAGGATCGGCTCGAACGCGCCCGCCGACGAGCCGTCGACGTTCGCGGAGCCGCTGCTGGTCAGCGAGTTGAGCGCGGCGTTGAACCGGGTGATCAGGCTGTCCGGGCCGGGGCTGACGCCGACCAGCTGGTGCTGCACCGCCTTGACGCTGGCCCTGATCTGCGTGGTCGCGGCCTGCGTCTTGCTGCTCAGCATCTGGTCGGTGATCTGCGACTGCAGCACCATGCCCAGCACGAAGACGACGGCCGAGGACAACGCGAGCGTGCTCACCACCACCCGCAGCTGCAACGACCGCCGCCACAGCTCACTGGCCCGCTGCCAGCGCTCCCGCACCAGGGTCGGCGCCTCCTGCACCCACCGAGTCACCGGCCTGGTGTCGACCCGCATCCGTCAGACCCCGATCACGGAGGACCGGCCTTGTACCCGACGCCACGGACGGTGAGCACCACCTCGGGGTGCTCGGGATCCTTCTCGACCTTGGACCGCAGCCGCTGGACGTGCACGTTCACCAGCCGGGTGTCGGCCGCGTGCCGGTAGCCCCACACCTGCTCGAGCAGCACCTCGCGGGTGAACACCTGGCGCGGCTTGCGGGCCAGGGCCACCAGCAGGTCGAACTCCAGCGGGGTGAGCTGGATGGCCTGCCCGTCCCGGGTGACCTCGTGGCCCGGCACGTCGATGGCCAGGTCGCCGATGGCCAGCACCTCGGCCGGCTCGGACTCGGTGCGCCGCAGCCGCGTGCGGATGCGGGCGACCAGCTCCTTGGGCTTGAACGGCTTCACCACGTAGTCGTCGGCGCCGGACTCGAGGCCGAGCACGATGTCCACGGTGTCGCTCTTGGCGGTGAGCATCACGATCGGCACGCCGGACTCGGCCCTGATCGCCTTGCACACGTCGATGCCGTTCATCCCGGGCAGCATCAGGTCGAGCAGCACCAGGTCGGGTTTGAGCTCCCGCAGCGCCGGCAGCGCCCGCGCGCCGTCGGCGACCACCGCGGTGTCGAACCCCTCACCGCGCAGCACGATGGTGAGCATCTCCGCCAGGGCAGGGTCGTCATCGACCACCAGGACGCGTGCCTTCATGCCTACCATCGTCGCACTGCTGGCCGGACGGCCGCGCGCACCCCAGCGATCAACACTCCGGTCGCCACCGGCAGCGATCGGTCCGTTGCGCTCCGCCGTGCTGCTCCAGCGGTCGGTCATGAGCAATCACCCACCCTCGTCCCCGTCGGGTTCACGAGCTACAGCGTGTAACGCTCACGGTTCGTTACCGACGTTATAGTTGAATCTTAAACAAGGGGTTCGGGAGGTAACGATGGCGATCCGCCGGCTCAACCACGCGGTGCTGTACGTGCGCGACACCGACCGCAGCGTCGCCTTCTACACCGAGGTGCTCGGCTTCCGGGTGGTGCACCAGTTCCCCGGCGCCGCGTTCCTGCAGGCGCCGGACTCCGACAACGACCACGACCTGGGCCTGTTCCAGGTCGGCCCGGACGCCAAGCCCTCCGGCGCCGGCAAGGAGACCGTCGGGCTCTACCACCTGGCCTGGTCGGTGACGACGCTCTCCGACCTCGCCGCCCACGCCGACCGGCTGCGGGAAGTCGGCGCGCTGGTCGGCGCGTCCGACCACGTGACGACCAAGGCCCTCTACGCCAAGGACCCCGACGGCATCGAGTTCGAGGTGTCCTGGCTGGTGCCGCTGGACCGGGTCACCGACGCGATGCGCCAGTCCTCCGGCACCGGCCCGCTCGACATCGACGCGGAGATCGAGCGCTGGGGCGCAGACCTGGTGGGGGCTCTCTAGGGCAGAGCAGGCCGGCGGCCGGAGCCGGGAAAGCGGGGCCCGCTAGCCGAGCAACTGCTCGGCGAGGGCCCCGAAGTCGGCGCCGGCAACGCCGTCCACGACCGTCCAGGGCGCGAGCCAGCCCGTCTCGACGAACTGGTCGTAGACCACGGCGCAGCGGGCCTGCAGGCCGTCGTCGGTCTCGTAGCTGTCCCGCTCGCGCTCGGTCTGCTCGCGGCCGGCGGCGCGGGCGGCCGCCACCTCGACGGGGACCCGGAGCAGCAGCTGACGGTCGGGAAGCGGCAGCCCGAAGCGATCGACTTCAAGGTCGTGAACCCAGCGCACGAAATCGCCGTTTACATCCTCATGCAGCCGCGCCGCCCCGTATGCCGCGTTGGACGCGATGTAGCGATCCAGCAGCACGACGTCGTGGGCGGCGAGGGCCTCGCTGATCACGGGAAGGGCGGCCTGGCGGTCGAGGGCGAACAGCACGGCCATGCCGTGCACGGACTTCACGAGGTCGCCGAGCCGCAGGTACATGGCGTCCCGAACCAGGTCGGCGTGCACGTCCTCGCCGTAGCGGGGGAAGGCGATCCGGGTCGCCGTCGCACCCCGCTTGTCCAGCTCCGCCGTCAGCGCGTCGGACAGCGTCCGCTTGCCGGCGCCGTCAAGTCCCTCGATCACGACCAGCCTCGCCACGGGCGCCCACCCTACGGACTTAACCGATCGGGTGACGAAACGGCCCTGGTTGGACGGGACTCCAGCGGCTGGGCAACCTATCGTGTTCGTACCCGCGCCAGACGTAGCCGCAGATGGGAAGGGCCGTGGGCGGAGTCGACTACTACGAGTTGCTGGAGATCAAGCCTGGCGCCTCCCAGGCGGAGATCAAGTCTGCCCACCGCTCGCTGGTGAAGGTGCTGCATCCGGACGCGGGCGGCAGCCAGATCATGTTCCGGCTGGTCCAGGAGGCGTACGAGACGCTGTCCGACCCGGCCCGACGCGCCGCCTACGACCAGCGGCGCGCCCGCGGCGTGCCCGAGCAGCGCCGGCCGCGGCCGGCGCCGGAGTGGGAGTCCTGGGAGGAGTACCAGGAGGAGGCGGCCTACGCCGAGCGCGAGGAGCGGCCGCCGGAACCGCCGCCGAAGCCGGCGGGCTTCCCGTCCGGCCTGCGGGCGATCCCGACCGACTCGATCCCGTGGTGGCAGCGGGTCAACCCGGACGCCAAGGTGCACTGGCGGCCCGGCTTCGGCTGGGCGCAGCGCTGGTTCTTCACCGTCGCGGCGGTGTGGACGGCGCTGCTCGTCGGCACCGTCGTGCCGATGCTGGCCAGCGGCTTCTCCTTCGTCGCGGTGATCGTGATCGTGCCCATCGCGTACGTGGCCGTGACGATCGCCGGCAAGGCGACGCCGAAGTTCCTGGCCGTGATCACCTACATCTGGGCCGCCGGCATGGCCGCGCTGGGTTTCTACGCGATCACCACCGGCGCGCTGTCCGGCGTCGCCGTGGTGCTGTTGGCCGCGGGCGTGTTCGCGTTGCCGCCGCTGGGCCGCTGGTACCTGTCGTCCCGGGTGACCGAGCGGATCTTCACGCACGAGTTCCGCACGTTCAACCTGTTCGGCGCTCCGGGCACGCGGCTGCTGCCGTCCGAGGAGGAGCCGGTCAAGGACTGCACCAAGAGCGAGTGGATGACGCTGGACCTGCTGTCCGGCTACCTCGGCCAGATCCCGGCCGCGCGCATCTTCCACGGTCTGGCCTGGCCGGGCTCGTCCCGCGCCGAGGTCGACCACGCCGTGCTGTGCGGGCGGAAGCTGCTGCTGATCGAGTCCAAGATGTGGCCGGCCGGGCACTACACCAGCGACGGCAACGGCGGCCTGCTGCGCGACGGCGAGAGCTTCGAGGGAGCGAAGCTGCGGCTGGCCCGGACCGTCGCGGCGTACCAGATGCTGCTGCCGAAGGTCCAGGTCGAGGGCATCGTGCTGGTGCACCCGGACGAGCCGGGCCTGGTGACCTGCCGGCTGCCGGACGGCATGCCGCTGGAGGTCGTCAGCCCGGAGACCTTCGTCTGCCACATCGGCGGCCGGCTCGCGAACGAGCCGGCCGTGGTGGAGCGCGACGTGTTCCTGACCCTGTTGGACCAGGTCAAGCAGTAACATGCCGCGCGTTCCGCGCGGAGCTTCGGCGGGGCCTCGCGAACATGTGATGCCGGCCGGGCAGCCGCTATGGCGTGCTCGCGGGGCACTGACGGACCGCCAGCACGTCCGGGCCGACCACCGTGACGCTCGCGGACGCGATGGTTTCGGCGCTGGCGTCGCCGGAGCCGTCGGAGGAGATCCGGAAGTCCGACTGGCCGTTCTCCCGGTGCGCGAACTTGGCGTCCTTGACCGTGATCGTCACGTCCTTCCACGTGCCGGTGCCGGTCTTGGTGATGCGCTTGGCGTCCGCATACGACGCGTTCACGGAGTCGTACTGGACGACGAACGTGTCCGTGCCGCTGTCGAGGTACCGCACGGTGATGGTCGCCTCGTACGGGCCGGTGCCGGGGATGACCCGCTGGTCGGCCTGGAAGTACAGGTACCGGTAGTCGCCCCAGTCGTGGGCGTGCACCATCTTCCGGGCCGACACGCCGCCGACCTCCACCGGCGCGGTCGCACCGTCGTTGGCGTACTCGATCTGGGTGAGCCCGCAGTCGGTGTTGGTCGCGCCGAGCGCGCTGCACCCGGTCGCCGTGTGGTCCGTCCCGGCCACCGCGAAGTACGACGTGGCGCGCTGCTTGTCGCCGAAGTCGACGCTCACCGGGTAGATCCCGTTCGCCCTGGCGGTCACCGTCACGGGAGCGGTCGCGGTCCCGTTCGCCGGCACCAGGAGCTGCCCTCGTGTCATCGACGCCGTGACGTCCGGCGGCACGGTCAGCGTCCACTGCACCTGCACCGGGCGGTCCGTCACGTTCCGGGCGCCGACCTGGAACGTGTTCTGCGTGGACGTCCCGAGCGGCGTCACATAGCCGAGCGCCGGCGCCTCACCGTCGCGATAGGACTTGGGCGGCGCGGCCGTCCAGTCGGTGCCCTCGCCCAGCCGGTACTGGACGCGCCCGCCCCAGGCCAGCAGGTCGGACGGCAGCCAGGACCGGTTCCAGGTGACGCCGTTGACCGTCATGCCCTGGATGTGCGGGCCGGTGCCCTGAGTGTCGATCACAATCCGCCGTCCGGTGCCGGTCCTGATCTCCACGTGCGGGAACAGCGGCGTGTTCACGGCCAGGTCGGTCGTGCCGGGCGTGACGGGGTACAGCCCGAGCGCGGACCACACGTACCAGGCGGACTGCGCGCCGAGGTCGTCGTTGCCGGGCTCGCCGTCGGGGGTCGCCGCGAACAGCTCGCTCTGCACGCGGCGCACCACGTCCTGCGTCTTCCACGGCTGGCCCAGGTAGTTGTACGTCCACGGCACGCTGAACATCGGCTCGTTGCCGGCCCAGTAGTACGGCTGCACCGGGCCCACGTTGAGCTTGGTGAACAGGTCGTCCAGGCGCTTGGTCGCGGCGTCGCGGCCGCCGACCGCGCCGATCAGTCCGGCCAGGTTCTGCGGCACCATCCACGTGTACTGGGCGGCGTTGCCCTCGGAGTAGCCGGTCGGCGCGAACTGGCCGGGCGGCGGCGGAACGAGCACGGGCTCGGCCGGGAACGCGCCGTCGGCGGCGTGCTGGCGGACGTAGCCGGTGGTCGGATCGAACACGTGCTGCCAGTTCTGGCCCCGCTTGGCGAAGATCGCCGCGGTGTCGTCGTCGCCGAGGGCGTCGGCGAACCGGCCGATGGCGAAGTCGTCGATGGCGTACTCCTCGGTCATCGACACGTTCTCGTCCGCGCCCATCGGCACGTAGCCGAGCTGCTGGTACGCCACGACGTTGGGCCGCTCCTCGTAGCCCCAGCCGACCTTGCCGTCCTTGGTCGCGCCCTTGACGAGCTGGGCCAACGCCCTGCCGGTGTCGAAGTCCCGCGCAACGAACGCGTAGGCGCCGGCGATGATCGGCGCGACGGAGTCGCCGTTCATCACGCCGGACTCGTCGTTGTAGACCGGCCACTTCGGCAGCCAGCCGTACTGGTCGGCGTCGTTGACCAGGGACTGCATCATGTCGGACGTCTCGTCCGGGGCGAGCATGGCCAGCAGCGGGATCTCGCAGCGGTAGATGTCCCAGCCGGAGAAGTTGGCGTACTGGGTACGCCCGCCGGTGTTGTGCACCTTGCCGTCGAAGCCCGGGTAGCTTCCGTCGACGTCGTTGAACGTCACCGGGTACTGCAGCGAGTGGTACAGCGCCGCGTAGAACGTTTTCAGCTGCGCCGGCTGGCCGCCGCCGATGGCGACGCGGCCGAGGTAGGACGCCCAGCGCGCCTTCGTCGCCGCCTGCATGCCGTCGAAGTCCCACGCGGGCGCGTCGGCGGCGAGGTTCTTCACGGCGCCTTCCACGGAGACGAAGGAGATCGCCACCTTCGCCTTGATGGTCGCGTCCTTGCTCGTGTCGAAGTCGAGGGTCGCTCCGACCTGCGGGCCGGCGATCTGCGGGCCGGCGAGGCCGCGGGCCTTCTCGCCCGGCGTGACGACGTTCGGCACCGCCGCCGCGCGGCCGCTCCAGGACGACTTCGCGGTGAACGGCCGGTCGAAGGTGATCACGTAGTGGACGGTGTACTTGTTGCCCTGGCCGCAGAATCCGCCGGAGGTCGCCGAGCCGGTGACGGTGCGGTCGTCGGGGAAGGCGACGTCGGCGTCGGTGTTGCCGTTGAGGCTGCCGCCGGCCTTGACCAGCACGTGTGCGGGGGCGTTCGGCGGGAAGGTGAACCGGCCCTGGCCGGCCCGCAGCGCGGTGGTCAGCTCGGTCCTCACGCCGCCGGCGGTCACCGCGTAGTAGCCGGGCGAGGCTTGCTCACCTGTGTGCGTGAACGGCTCCTGCAGCGACCACGGCGTCGCGCCGACGTCGCCGCTGACCGGCAGGATCGGCACGTCACCGAACTGGCGGCAGCCGACGGAGGCGTGGGTGAGGCTGAAGCCCTTGATCGTCTTGTCCTCGTACGAGTAGCCCGCGTAGTGGTCGGCGGTGTCCGGACTCCACTGCAGCATCCCGAAAGGCGTGCTGGGACCGGGAAAGTTGTTGATCTCCCCGACCGCCGCACCGGCGGAACCGGTTCCGATCATCGGGTCCGTGAGCGCGACCGGATCGGCGAGGGGCGGCTGGCCGGCGATGGCGGGCGGCGCGAGCAACGCCAGCGCGAGCAGGGCGAGGACCACCGGGCGCATCGGACCCCCAAGACGGTGACAACGATGACAGCGTCGTGACGACAGTGTCGGACCGTTGTCGCGAGCCCGACAAGTGATCGTCAAAAACCGGCACGGCGGCGCGCAAGAGGCGCACCGGACACGTCACCCGGAGGGGCAACTATCAATCACCAAAACGAGTGACTAGTCTAGCGTCCACTTCAGACACGGCAGGCCGGGAGATGGGTGGTGCCGCGTTGGCCGGCGAGAGCCTGGACGCACCGAGTGAAAAAGTGCACCCGACCGGTGGACTGCCGCCCACGCTAGCCACTGCGCTGCGTGACGGGCCGTTCCACCAGGCGCTACACCAGGCGATCACCCACCGCGGGCTGCCGCTGGCCCGACTCCGAGCGGCCCTCGACGAGGCCGGCACCCACATCGGACAGTCCACTCTCAGCTACTGGCAGCGTGGGCTGCGCCGGCCCGAGATGCCGCGCGCCACCGAAGCCGTGCTGGCCCTGGAACAGGTGCTGGACCTGCCGTCCAACTCCCTGCTCGGGCTGATCGAGCCGATGGGCGAGCACTCCGGGCGGTCCACCAGCCTGGCCGCCGAGGAGTTCGAGGCCGACCTGCGCAACGCCTGCCTCGACGTGCTCGCGCTGCACGAGGTGGTCACCGTCAACGCCGCGCGCACCCGACGGTCGGTGCTGAGCCGGCTCGTCGTGCGCGGCCGCACCGACGGCGCCGACCGCTACCTCGCACTGCACCCCGCCGACGAGCAGGGGCACGTCGAGCACTCCGCCGTGCACACCGGCGAGGGCTGTCGGGCCGGGCGGATGCGCAAGCGCGGGCCCGACGGCTCCGTCGCGTTCGAGCTGCTGTTCGACCGGCGGCTGACGCCCGGCGAGATCCACGTCTTCAGCTACACGGTGATCGACACCGCCACCGGGCAGACCGGCGGGCACTTACGCCGCTTCCCGTCCGCCGCCGGCAACTACCTGCTGCAGCTGCGCTTCCACCGTGGCGTGCTGCCGGCCCGCTGCTTCCGTGAGCAGCACGGCGACGACATCGTGCACGACGAGCTCAGCTACGGCCTCGACGGCGTGGTGAGCGCCTACTTCGAGCCCGTCGACTGCGACCGCGCCGGCATCACCGTGCACTGGGGCTCCGGCGCCGGCGGCGCCTGAACGTTCGGAAGGGGGCGTTCCTGGCGTTCAACGCCAGGAACGCCCCCTTCCGAAGACCTCAGTAGCGGTAGGCGTTGGGCTTGAACGGGCCCTCGACGTCCACGCCGATGTACTCGGCCTGCTCCTTGGTGAGCTTGGTCAGCTCACCGCCGAGCGCCTCCAGGTGGATCTTGGCCACCTTCTCGTCCAGGTGCTTGGGCAGCACGTAGACCTCGTTGTCGTACTCCTTGTGCTTGGTGAACAGCTCGATCTGCGCGATCGTCTGGTTGGAGAAGGAGTTCGACATCACGAAGCTCGGGTGGCCGGTGGCGTTGCCCAGGTTGAGCAGCCGGCCCTCGGACAGCACGATGATCGACTTGCCGCTGGGGAAGACCCACTCGTCGACCTGCGGCTTGATGTTGATCCGGCGGATGCCGGGCACCTTGGCCAGGCCGGCCATGTCCAGCTCGTTGTCGAAGTGGCCGATGTTGCCCAGGATCGCCAGGTGCTTCATCTCGGCCATGTGGTGGGCCATCACCACGTCCTTGTTGCCGGTGGTGGTGATCACGATGTCCGCGATCGGCAGCACCGACTCCAGCTTGGCCACCTGGTAGCCGTCCATCGCCGCCTGCAGGCCGCAGATCGGGTCGATCTCGGTCACGATGACCCGAGCGCCCTGGCCGGCCAGCGACTCCGCGGCGCCCTTGCCCACGTCGCCGTAGCCGCAGACGACCGCGACCTTGCCGCCGATGAGCACGTCGGTGCCGCGGTTGATGCCGTCGATCAGCGAGTGCCGGATGCCGTACTTGTTGTCGAACTTCGACTTGGTGACCGAGTCGTTGACGTTGATCGCCGGGAACAGCAGCTCACCCGCGGCGGCCATCTGCGTCAGCCGCAGCACGCCGGTGGTGGTCTCCTCGGTCACGCCGCGGATGCCCTGACCGATCTTGGTCCACTTCTGGTTGTCGGCCGCGAGGCTGTTGCGCAGGACCTCGAGGATGACCTTCCACTCCTCGGCGTCGTCCTCCTCGGCCTGCGGCACCACGCCGGCGGCCTCGTACTGGGTGCCCTTGTGCACCAGCAGCGTGGCGTCGCCACCGTCGTCGAGCAGCATGTTCGGGCCCTGGCCGTCCGGCCAGGTCAGCATCTGCTCGGTGCACCACCAGTACTCCGGCAGCGTCTCGCCCTTCCAGGCGAAGACCGGCACACCCTTGGGCTCCTCCTCGGTCCCGTGCGGGCCGACCACGATCGCGGCCGCCGCGTGGTCCTGCGTGGAGAAGATGTTGCACGAGGCCCAGCGCACCTCGGCGCCGAGCGCGACCAGCGTCTCGATCAGGACCGCGGTCTGCACGGTCATGTGCAGCGACCCGGAGACGCGCGCGCCCTTGAGCGGGTAGACCTCCGAGTACTCCCGGCGCAGCGCCATCAGGCCGGGCATCTCGTGCTCGGCCAGCCGGATCTCCTTGCGGCCGAACTCGGCCAGCGACAGGTCCGCGACGGCGAAGTCGACACCATTGCGGGTTTGCAGCTTCGGCGGGGCGATCGCCGTCATCGTGGAGTCCTCCAGAACCAGTAGGTCGTCGGCCATGCACACTAGTCGGTCCGCCACGCCGGAGACTCGGACACGGGTCAACGCCCGCTCAATGGCCCAGGATGGCCTCCGTGCTGATAGCAGGACCCGACACCCGTGTCATCGAATTGCGGGTGCACGGTGTTATGGGGACCACACCTGAGTCACTGGTCGACGCGGTTGTCGCCGTGGACGTCGCGGGCGACGGCGTCGGCCGCATCGTGCGCCCGGCCGACCGGCTGCGCAGACCCGCGCCGGGTCCGGTGCTGCACGCGGGCGGCCGCCCGGTGCCGCGGACCGTCGAGGGCTACCTGTGGAGCGCCATGACGTCCGGGGGCTTCGCCAAGGCCGCCTGGGCCCTGCTGCTGCCGTTCTCGCTGGCCAACATGGCTCACTGGATGCTGCCGCCGACGGGCCGGGTGCTCGGCGGCACGCTGCGATCGCTGGTGCGCCTGGCGGCGTTGGTGCTGACGATGCTGCTGGTGACGCAGTTGACGGTGGTGAGCCTGGATCTCGTCGCCGGACAGTGGCTGGACCAGTTCTCGCAGCTCAGGCCGTGGCGTGCGCCCATCGGGCTGGCGCCGGTGCTGATCGTGGTGGCGTTGTTGCACAAGCTGTCGGCCATCGACTGGAAGGTGCACACCCCCTCACCGGCACCGCAGCGTGACCTGCTTCCGGGGGCAAGGATCGCCGCCGATCCGGACGCGCCCGCGCTGCATGTGTTGCACGCCACAGCCGGGCTCGCGTGCGCGGCGCTGCTCGCGGCCGGCGGTCCGTTCGGGGCGTCGTCGGATCGGGTCTTCGTGGTGTGGATCGCCGCGTGGGCGTTGATCTTGCTCAGTGTGTTGATCACGTTGGCGTTGGACGCGCCGACCGAGGGCCGGTGGTTCAAGCCGTGGGCCCGGCGGTTGTTGGTCGTGGCGACGCTGCTGGAGTTCGTCGCCGCCGGGGCGCTGGCGCCGATGCCCAGCCACGGCCAGCACCTGCCCGGCACGGACCCGACCGTGCAGTCCATCGCCGGCGTGCTGGGGGTGACAGTCGTCGCATTTGCGCTGGTCTTGATCCCGGCGGCGGTGCTGGCGCGCGGCGGTTGGTCGCAGCTGCCGCCGTCGCTGCGGCCGTGGGCCGGCGGTTGGATGGCCGCCCCGATGCTGGTCATCGCTTCGCTGCTGGGCGGTGGATTCGGCGCCGGTGTGGGAATCACCGTGCAGAAAGCGCTCGGCGACGACTCGTTGCAGCTGCCGCCCGGATATCGGTACGTGACAACGCTGTGGGGCGTAGCCGCCGTGCTGGCCGTTGTCGTCGGGTTGGTCGGCGCGCTCGTGTTGGTGTTGCCGCGTGGGACCAAGCCGATCGAGATCGACCTCCTGCACCCCGGAAAGCCCGAGGACGCCAAACACGCGGCGCAGGCGTGGCGGCTGGCCCGGTTGGAGCGCAAGCACGCCCATCACGTGTTTCTCGTTGCCGCGGCGGTGCTCTCGGCCGGCACGGTGGCGTCGGTGCTGATGCAGATTCGCGGCGTCGAACTGCCGTGGTGGGGGCAACCGTTGCCGGGCATCGGGATCACGGCGCTCGGGGCGTTCGCGATCGGCCTGCTGCGGCTGGTGTACGTGGCGACGAAGTCCCCGGATACCGCGCGGCAGCTGGGTCTGCTCAACGACATCGCCGGCTTCTGGCCGCGCGAGGCACATCCGCTCGTGCCGCCCTGCTACGCGTTGAAGGCGATTCCCGAACTCGTCGCTCGGGCCCAGGAACACCTGGCCGATCCGGGCACGCGGGTGGTTCTGGCCGGCTACAGCCAGGGCAGCCTGCTGGCGACCATTGCTGCGGCTCGGCTGCTGGATTCGTTGCCGGCACACGAGCGTGAGCGCGTCGGCCTGGTGACCGCGGGATCGCCGCTGCAATGGGCCTATCCGCGGGCCTTTCCGGCCGTTGTGTCGCACGATTCGTTGGCGGAGCTGGCCAAGGCGATGAACGGCCGGTGGCGTGCGGTGTGCCGTGGCACGGACGCCATCGGCGGCGGCGTGACGACGTGGGAGCGGCTGGCGTTCGACGGCCAGCTACTCGGCGTCGGTTTCGAGGGCGCCCTGCCGGCCGCCGAGCGCAGTCCCAACGGGGCACTGGTGCTCGGCGGCGACCACTGGCTGCCCGATCCGCAGCGCGGTCCGATCGCCGGACGTCGTTGGCGCCCAGGCGTTCTCCGGCACCGCGACTACACGTCCGATCCGGAGTGGGACCACGCCATCGCGGCCGCCGCCGGGCTCGATGTCGCCGAGGCACCGCTGACGCTGTGGAACTTCAAGCACTGAAGTGGTTGGCGAGCAAGGCATCCGCTGTCTTGGTACGACCGGCGTCGGCGAGCAGGCCCGCCGGTGCCAGCACGTAACGGCGGTCGACGGTGACGTCAGCGTTGCGCAATACCGGGCGTAGCACCGGATCCGCGCGCAGCCGGTCCTCGATCGCTTGCAGGCGTTCCGGTGTGGCGTGCCGGAAGACGCCGCCGGACAACACAAGCAGGCCCGCACCCTTGGGACCGAGCTGCCCGTCGACGAGCCGCAGGTGCCGGCGAACCGCCAGCACCGCGGCGAGTCCGGCCAGCGTCGCGTCCACGTCGCGGCCGTGATCGTCCTCGGGAATCCAGTCCACATTGGCCGATCGGTATTGCGCTTCGTCGGCTAGATCTTGGTTAGATTCAAGGCGTTCCGCCTTCGCCTCGGCCACGATGCCCGGAGCCGACCAGCGCATGCCGAGGTCACCTTCGACCGTGCGGCGGTCCGCCGGCAACGCCACCGTGCGTTCCATCGCGTTCTCGTCCACAGTGGATACAGCCGAGTAGACGTCCGTCGTCGCACCGCCGACGTCGACCACCAGAACGGCGCCCGCCTCGCGTGCGGCCAGGATCGCCGCCAGGCGCGAGACGCCGCCGAGCACCGCGTCCGGGGTCACGGCCTTGACCAGGTTGCGGAACGTGTTGCCTTTGGACAGTCCCTTGCCGCCGATAACGTGCCGTAGAAACAGTTCGCGGATCGCCGCGCGGGCGGGTCCCGGCGCCAGCTCGCCCACGTCCGGCAGGACGTTGTCCGTCGCCACCACCGTGCGGCCGGTCTCCTGCAGCAGCGCCTTCGCCTCCGCGCGGGCATCCGCGTTGCCCGCCAACACGATCGGCGGCCGCAGCCGGTTGGCCGCGATGCGCTTCGCGTTGTGCAGCAGCACGCTACGGTCGCCGCCGTCGGTGCCGCCGGCGAGCAGCACCAGATCCGGCCGCGTGGCACGAAGTTCACGAATCGCGGCGCCATCCAGTTGCCCCGCAACAACATGAACGATCTTGGCGCCCGCGGACAGCGCCACCCGGTAGCCGGCTTCCGCGCTCACCAACCGTTCCTGGCCCACCACCGCCAGCCGGAGACCACCGCCCGCACTCGAACAGGCCAACACCGGCAGACCTTGAGCGTCCAAACGGGTGGTGACGGATGCAATCCCATCCAACACTTCCGGCGGAGTGGTGGGATGTTGCGCCGTCCCCACCAAAGTCCCGTTCTCGGTGACCAGGGCACCCTTGGTCCAGGTGGAACCGATGTCCAGGCACAGCAGCGTGCTCATAACAGACAAGCTACGTTGTGCCCGCGCACTGGCGTGAAAGCGGGCGCTGCCTCATTCTGTGTGTGGAAGATCACCTTCCCCGCCCGAGGGAGGTCAGCCATGCTCGCCGAACGCCAACCCACCTGGACGTTGCAGATCGGGGTCCGACCGGACGTCCGCACCGCCCTCTTCCTCCGGGACGTGCTCGCGCTGAGCGTGCCCGACGACCCGTACCCGCCGACCGACCCGTGGGTGCCGGTGCTGCCCGCGCCCGGCGTGGACCGCACGGCCGTGTCGGCCGAGTGGCTGCACTGGTTCGACGGCATCCTGGACGGCATGTCGCTCGGCGACGAGCAGTGGATGGCCCGGTGGCCGGCCGTGTGCCGGGCGCTCGGGGCGCTCATCGAGCCGATCCGGCAGTGGGACGCCCAGCTGACCCGGCACGAGCTGCGGCACGGGCGGCACCGGGACAGCTCCCGGATGTGGATCACCGACCTGGTCGCCGACGTCGGCGTCGAGCTGGCGCGCGCCGTCCGGCCGTTCCACCTGATGATCACCGAGCTGCCGGTGCGCGGCCAGTTCTGGATGCGACGCGGGTTCAACCAGGTGCTGGCCTCCCCCGCGCTCATCGACAACACCGCCGCGTTCAGCTGGGCGCTGCGGCCCGTGCTGCGGGAGATCGCCTAACGCAGGTTGTGCAGCCGCTGGCCGATCGCGTTCGCGTCGGCCGGCTGCACGATCACGCGCTCGCCGCCGTAGTCCTGCTCGTGGACCATCAGGTAGCGGCCGTCGTCCACGTTGTCGAACCAGCGCAGCACGCCGGAGCGGACCTTGCGGCCCTGCTGGTCGCGGAACGTCGCGCCGAGCTCGCCCGCGCGCAGGTGCCGGGCCGTGGTCAGCTGCTCCACCGCCTGGCGCTCCCGGCTGGCGCGGTCGTAGCCCTGCGAGGACGCCACCATCACGCCGCCGTCGTAGTCGTCCTGGCGAGGCTGGTTGCGCTGCGCCACCGGCACCGACAGCGCCGGGTGGCGGCCCGGCGGCGCCGGCGGAAGCTCCGCCACCACCGCCGGCACCATCGCCTCCGACGGGATGTCCGTCAGCAGCACGTCGCCGCCCGTGTGCTCGGTGTCGCCCGGCAGCTGCACTGCCAGCGTCGCTCGATGGCCCGTGCGGGCCGCGATCGTGCGTACCGGCGACACCGCGGCCGGTTCCAGCGGCAGCCAGACCGAGTCCAGCAGGTAGTCGTTGCGCACCAACGCCGTCAGCGCGTCCGTGAGCTCCGGATCAAGGTCGTCGCCCCGGGTCAGGCCCATCGAGCGCAGCTCCAGCGCCGCCCGGCGGCGCAGGTGCGAGCGCTCCACGTCGTCCTGGCCGTGCGAGCGGACCTGGAACGGGAAGGGCAGTTCGCCCACCCCCAGGCCCTCCCACACGAAGTCGAACTGCAGCGGCGTGAGCCGCCAACGCACACTCTGCATCGGGTCGTCAGCCGCCGATCACCGGCGGAACCGTCGGCGGCAGGTCGCCCACGATGTCGTTCGCGTTGTCGTCGTTGACCAGGTAGGCGGCGGACTTGTGCTCCTTGTCCTCCTCCTTCTTGCCGCCGCGGCCGCCGGCGCCCATACCGCCCGCTCCCGCCGCGCCGGCCGCGCCCGGCCGGCCGGCCATGCCGCCGCCGCCGCGCATCGCGCCCTCTTCCTCCGCACCGAGGCCCGCCGCGGCGCCAGCGCCCGGCCGGGCGTTCGCCCCTGCCGTCGCTCCCGCCCCGAAGCCCTTGGCCCCGCCCGCGCCGAAGCCGCCCGCGCCGCCTCCCCCGTAGCCGCCGCCTCCGCCGCCACCGAAGCCGGAGGTGCCCATCGGCGGCACGAAGCCCCCGCCACCTCCACCACCGCCGCCGCCCCGGCCTCCGCCGCCCGTACCCGGGTAGTTCGGCGAGTTCCAGTTCCCGTTCATGTCCTGGCCGATCGGCGGCCAGTTCGAGTTCTGCGTCGTCGTGCTCGTCGGCGGCCGGTTGTGGTACAGCGGGTTGTTCGGGTCCTGCGTCGGGTCGTACACCGGCGGCCGGTCCGGCGGCAGCTGCGGCGGGTTCTGCTGCTGGTTGTTCGACCCGTTCGGGTTGCCCACCTGGTTCGGGTTGTACTGCTGGTTGTGCCCGACCGGCGGGTGGCCGCCCGGCGGCGGCCCGATGATCGGGGGCGGCCCGATGATCGGCGGGTTCGGCTTCTCCGGCGGCTGCGTCGGGTCCGTCGGCCCCGTGAACGCCGGCATCGTGTTCGCCGCGTTCATGTAGTTCGGCGAGTACACGGTGCTCATCACCCGGACGGCCTGCTCCTTGGCCTCCTGCTGCTCCTGGTGCTGGGCGTACGCACTGGCCCCCGCCCCGAACGGCCCGAACGCGATCCCGCTCAGCATCGTCTTGCCCCAGCTGAAGTCCTTGGGCGGCGGCACCGTCGCCTTCACCTGCTCGGCGGTCGCAGACACCGACTGGGCCTGCGCCCCGGCCGCCTGCATCTGGGCACTGAAGTCCTCGCCCCAGCTCACGATCCCTTGCGGCGCCTGCAATGCCGCATCGCCAGCCGCGCCCGTCCAGTTCCCGTTCAGGGCGCTGTTGATGGCGCTGTTGAACTTGGTGGTGCTCGACGTCAGGGCCGTGCCGAGATCGGCCCACTGCTTGCCGTGTTCGCCGATCGGTCCCGGATCAAGGCCGTCCGAGATCTGCTTGATCTGGCCGTGATCCATCGATGCCCAGTTGGTTTGCTTGGTGATCCCGGCCGGGTCGTATCCGCCGCCGCCCTGCTGCTCGTACTGCTTGGCCTGGTTGTTGTACTGGCCCCGCTGCTGGTTCCCCCGTTGGTTCGCCTGGTTGTACTGCTGCTGGTTGGTGTTGCTCTGCGACGGGCCATCGATCCCCAGCACCGAGGCACCAGCGTCGGCGACCTTGTCAACGGCATCCCCGAGCCAACTCATGTCCCCTCCCCCTACTTACTTCGGCAGCCGCGGCTCGACGACTTTCGCGATCTGCAGCGCGTCCCCACACGGATCGCCCGATTTGTCACCGGTCACGGCGACACTCACGGTGCCAGACCCGACTGCGATGATCTGCGAGCATTCCGTGTTCGATGCGGAAATCTGCACCTGGGCGGCGTCGCGGCCGTTCACGCTGTTCGTCGCAAACTTGACGTAGGAGTCCTTCCGGCGCACATAGTCCGCGACGGAGTCCTTCGACTTCGTGAGGTTGATCCCCCGGGAGAGACTGTCCGGCGAACCGAGGAAGTCACAGCCCTGCTCGTCCGACGAGTTCATTGGCTCACCCTTGGTCCGCACCTGGTACTGCTGCAACTCCTGGGTGGTGAGCAGGGTGCACGGGTCCAGCTTGTTCAGCGCGGCGTCGCCACCGGAATTCGCCGACGTACTCGCACCGGTCGCCGGACCCGGATCCCCGGAAACGCCATTGTTGCAGGCGGCAAGAAAAACGCCGGAGACCGTGATCAAACCGATCCCGACCACGACACGAAAAGACTTGGTCACATCTTCCCCTTGAAAGCCTGCGCATTAGCCTGATCGGTCTCATGATACATCTTGCCGGCAGCCTCGTACGCTTTGGCCATGTTCTCCATGATCTCCGCCGCCTGCGTGAAGAGATCGTACGCCGAATTCTGCCCGCCTTCCGCTTTTTTCTGGAAAGCGCCGCGCATTGATATGCCCTCGCCGCAATCGCCCATGCGGAGGGTCTGAGCGTGGCGGGCAAGCTGCTGGGCCTGGTCTCGAAAGCGGACGAAGTCGTCCTTCTGGTCGCGGCAGGCCTTCGCCGCGTTGGCCGCGGCGTCCGGCGTGATCGAGACCTGGCCGGAGTCGACGGCGCCCTTCAAGTTGACGTAATTCTGCTCCAACGCGGCGACCCCGAGTGCCGCACCCGCGAAGCCCTCGGCCCCTCCACCGTCCGGCGCCAGCATGACCCACCCTCCCGCTAGTCAGACTTCAACCCAGCACGGTACCTGAGACGGTAGGACCGAGCGACCGGTTCCAATCAGTCCGTGGGGCTTATTTCGAGTGGCTCGAGCGGCAGGTCGGCTACCACAGCCGGGCCGGGTGCCGGCGGGTGGTACTCGAGCTACTTCGGCAGACGGGGCTCGATCAGCTGCGCGAGCGTGAGGGCGGCACCGCAGGGGTCGCCGGATCGGTCGCGGGTGGTGGCGACGGACACGACACCGGAGCCGACGGCGATGTACTGGGAGCACTCGTCGTTGCTCTTCGAGATCCGGGTCTGGAAACCCGGTCGCCCGTTGACCGAATTCGACTCTATGTAGACAAAGTCGCCGGGGCGGCTCAAGTAGGAATCCGGGGAGTTGGATGACTTGGTGACGTTGATCGCGCGGCCGATGACATCGGAATCGCTGAGGAAGTCACAGCCGGTCTCGCCCGCCACGTTCAGCGGCTTCCCGAGCGTCTTGACGCCGTTCTGGCGCAACTCATCGACGGTGAGGAGCGAACACGGGTCGACACCGGCCCACTTCGCGTCACCCGACAAGGCGAGGGAGGTATTGGGACCCGGCTCGCCGGCAATCGACGAGGAACCGCACGCGGTCAGACAGCCGGCGATGACAACACCGCACCCGAGCAGCCCGAATTTTCCTAGCATCGGTGAGCCCACATCTTCTCCCAGAAGAGAAACGAGATGACAACGCGAGCAACAAGTACCAGCCGCAGACGGGCCAGATACGGCAACGGCGTGTGGCCGTCGGGTGAGGACGGCCACACGCCGGGGAATCACACCTTTGCGGCGGTGGCGAGGGTGGATTTCCTGATGCCGTAGGCGAAGTAGACGGCGACGCCGATGGCCATCCAGATGACGAAGCGGACCCAGGTGAAGACGGCGAGGTTGAGCATGAGCCAGAGGCAGGCGAGGACGGAGAGGACGGGCACGAGGGGGACGAGAGGAGTGCGGAAGCCACGGGGGAGGTCGGGGCGCGTACGGCGCAGGACGATGACGCCGAGGGAGACGAGGACGAAGGCGAACAGGGTGCCTACGTTGACCATCTCCTCGAGATCGCCGGAGGGGAAGAAGCCGCCGGCGATGACAACGGCGATCACGACCAGCACGGTGGAACGCACGGGGGTGCCATGGCGGCCGGTCTTGGCCAGCCCACGGGGAATGAGGCCGTCACGGGACATGGCGAAGAGAACCCGGGTCTGTCCGAGGAGAAGCACCATGACGACGGTGGTCAGGCCGGCAAGGGCGCCGATGGCGATGACGGTGGCGGCCCAGTGCACGCCGTTGTCGGCGAAGGCGGTGGCAAGGGTCTTCTTGGTGCCGCCGGCCCCGGTGGCGAGCTTGGTGTACGGCTCCATGCCGGTCACGACCAGGGAAACGGCGACGTAGAGAACGGTGACGATGCCGAGGGAACCGAGGATTCCTCGGGGAACGTTGCGCTGAGGGTTCCGGGTCTCCTCGGCCGTGGTGGCGACGATGTCGAAGCCGATGAAGGCGAAGAAGAGGACGGACGCCGCCGCGAGCAGGCCGAAGATGCCGAAGGAGCTGGACTGGCCGCCGGCGATCAACGAGAACAGGGACTGGTTCAGGGATCCCGACGACGCCGGCTGGGCGGGCGGCACGAACGGGGTGTAGTTGGCGGCCTTGATGTAGCCGATGCCGACGACGATCACCAGCAGCACCACGGCGACCTTGATGGCGGTGATCACCTGGCTGAAGCGGGACGACAGCTTGGTGCCGACGGCCAGCAGGGTGCCGAGCACGAGCACGATCAGCACGGTCCCCCAGTCGAAGTCGACGGGACCGAGCGACACGACGGTCGGCACGTCCAAGCCGAAAAGTCCGAGGACCTGGGACAGGTAGGCCGACCAGCCCTTGGCCACGACGGCGGCGGCGAGGGCGAACTCCAGCACGAGGTCCCAGCCGATGATCCACGCCACGAACTCGCCGAAGGTGGCGTACGAGAACGTGTACGCGGAACCGGCCACCGGCACGGTCGAGGCGAACTCGGCGTAGCAGAGGGCGGCCAGGCCGCACGCGATGGCGGCGATGACAAAGGAGATCACCACGGACGGCCCGGCGACGTTGCCGGCGGTGCTGGCCGTCACGGTGAAGATGCCGGCGCCGATCACCACGGCCACGCCGAACACGGTCAGGTCCCAAGCGGTGAGATCCTTGCGGAGCTTGGTGTCCGGCTCGTCGGTGTCGGCGATCGACTGCTCGATCGACTTGGTCCGCCACAGGCCGCTGCCCGGCATACGCCCTCCCAGTGCGTCGACGCCGTTGTCGAAATCAGACAAACCCTACCGGGGTGTCCGGTCCAGATCGGGCTCCAGGTAGATGAGTCGGGCCGCGGGGACCGCGGATCGCACCCGAACCTCGGCCTCGTCGATGGACCGGGCGACCTCGGCGACCGACGCGGTGCCGTTGAACGCGATCTTGGCGGCGACCAGGATCTCCTCCGGCCCGAGGTACTGGGTGCGGATGTGGATCACCCGCTCCACGTTGCCGCCCTCCAGCTGCCGCACGATGGTCTTCAGCAGTTCGGGGGCGGCGCCCTCGCCGATCAGCAGGCTCTTCATCTCGATGATCAGCACGATGGCGATCAGCCCGAGCAGCACGCCGATGGCGATGGTGGCCACGCCGTCCCACACGGGGTTCCCGGTCACCAGCGACAGCGTGACGCCGAGCAGCGCGAACACCAGACCGAACAGGGCCCCGGTGTCCTCCAGCAGCACGATGGGCAGTTCGGGCACCTTGGCCTGCCGGATGAACTGCCACCAGCTGGCGTTCCCCCGCAGTTCCCGCGACTCGGCCATGGCGGTGCGGAAGCTGTAGCCCTCCAGCAGCACGGCCAGGCCGAGAATGATCACGGCGACGAACGGAGCGTCCAGCGGCTCGGGCGCCTCCACCTTGTGGATGCCCTCGTAGATCGCGAACAGCGCGCCGAGGGTGAACAGCAGCAGCGCCACCACGAACGAGTAGAAGTACCGGTCCCGGCCGTAGCCGAACGGGTGCTCGGCGTCGGCCTTGCGCTGCGAGGTGCGCTTGCCGAGCAGCAGCAGCCCCTGGTTGGCGGTGTCGGCGATCGAGTGCACGCCCTCGGCGAGCATCGACGACGACCCCGTGACGGCGAATCCGACGAACTTGGCGACCGCGATGCCGGCGTTGGCGCTCAGCGCGGCGACAATGGCTTTGGTACCGCCCCCTGCTGACATGGGACAAAACCCTAGTTGCTGGACGAATCGACTCCGGCAGTGGCCCGGAACACCGAGGCCGGCAGGCTGGTCGGCACGACGTCGACGGCCGGGTCGGCGGCGGCGAGCCAGGCGGACTCGCCGCGCCGCAGCGGCAGCTCGACGCCGTCCGCGCGGCGCAGCGTGACAGCGCCGTCGATGCAGATCAGCACCTGCGGCCCCGGGTGATCGATCCGAACAGGAGCGTCATCCGAAGCCCATTCCAGCCGGGACAGCTCGAACTCGGCCGCCGGCGTCGGGTAGACGAAGTGGTGCGGGGTGACCTCGTCCCCGCGCTGCACCGGCATCCGCCCGTACGAGAAGTCCAGCACCCGCAGCAGCTCGGGCACGTCCACGTGCTTGGGGGTGAGCCCGCAGCGCAGCACGTTGTCGGAGTTGGCGAGGATCTCGATGCCGGTGCCGCGCAGGTACGCGTGCGGGTTGCCGGCGGGCAGGTAGATCGCCTCGCCGGGGTGCAGCACGATCCGGTTGAGCAGCACGGCGGCCAGCACGCCGGCGTCGCCCGGGTAGGCCTCGCCGAGCTCCAGCACGGTCCGGCACTCCAGGTCGAACTCGCCGCGTTCCTTGACCTGCCGCACGCACGAGTCGAGCAGCTGCGGCAGCAGCTGGTCGAGGGCCTGCTGCGGCAACGTGATCCAGGTGGTGAACAGAGCGCGCAGGCCGTCGGAGTCGGGCTGCCCGGCCAGCAGCTCGGTGTAGTGGGCCAGCCCCGGCGCGTCCAGGCCGCGCAGCAGCCGGATGGTGCGCTCGGGGTCGGCGAAGCCGGCCAGCGCGTGGAACTCGGTCAGCGCGCAGATCAGTTCGGGCTTGGCGGTGGGGTCCGGGTAGTTGCGGTTCTTGGCGTCCCGCGGGATGCCGGCGGCCTCCTCGCGGGCGTAACCCTCGGCGGCCTGCTCGGCGGACGGGTGGGCCTGCAGGCTCAGCGGCTCGTCGGCGGCCAGCACCTTGAGCAGGAACGGCAGCCGCCCGCCCCAACGCGCGGCCAGCGCCGGTCCGAGCTGCCCGTCGGGGTCGGCGGCGAGCTCGTCGAGCAGGGACCGCTCGTCACCGTCGGCGTCGACCAGCCGGGACGGCCCCCCGGGGTGTGCGCCCATCCACAGTTCGGCCTCGGGGTGCGGCGCCGGCACGGGCTTTCCGAGCAGCTCGGCGATCGCGGTGCGTGAGCCCCATGCGTAGGGACGCACCGCGTTGTGCAGCAACTCCACTCGTCGTCACTCCCTCATACGGCGGCCGGGGTGTAGTACCCGGGGCCGCCGATGGTGCCGGCCGCGAGCCCCAGGTAGAGGGCGGCCAGCTCGAAACGCAGGGCAAGCACCGCGGCGCAGGTGGCGTCGCCGCCGGAGACCTCGTCCAGCCGGATCACGTCCGCGCCGGCCAGGGTCGCCTCGGCCGCGCGGCGGGTCGCCTCGGCGGCGTCGCCGCGGCCGACGGCCAGCAGCAGGACCCGGGGCTGGGTGGGCTGCTCGTCGTCCGGGTCGGCGAACAGGTCGCCGCCGGAGCTGGACTGCACGGCGGCGCGGTGCAGGGCCGCGCGGCCGATGGCCTGCTGGTAGCCGGCCACGTCGCTGACCACGCCGGCGTGGCTGGCCAGCACGAACGCGGCGTGCCAGGCGACGGCGGTCGCCGCCGGGTCGAGGCCCCACAGCAGCGGCGTGCGGTCGGCGACACGCAGCGCGAGGCTCTTGGCCGGGTTGACGAACGACTCGTGCATCGGGTGGTCGCGCTCGGACTCGCGGTCCAGCTCATCGGCCAGCTCGGCGATGTCCGTACGCAACAATCCCAGAGCGCCGACGACGACAAGGCCGGCGGCCAGGGCCCGGGCGAACCCGAAGCCCGTCGGCACCGGCACCCGCGGCGGCAGCAGCACGCCGCGACCGGCGGCCGCGGCGGCGACCGGGCCGTCCGGCGGGGCCGTGACGATCACGCGGGCGCCGCGGCGGGTCGCCCGGTCGAGGGACTCGGCCAGCACGACGTCGCCGGGGTCGTCGGTGTGCGCGACGACCAGGTCCAGGGCGCCGATCCAGCTCGGCACCGCCTCGGCCAGCACGACCGGCACCGGGCACGCCGTCGTCAGCAGCGCGGCCAGCAGCTGGGAGGCGGCCACGCCGATGCCGGGACGGGTGACCAGCACCAGGGCCCGCGGCCGCTCCTCGGCCAGCCGCCCGACGCCCGCCTCCTCGGCGGCCTCGGCGACGGCGCGCACCTGCGCGCCGGCCATCGCCGCCGCGCGCAGCAGCCCGCCGGTGTCGGTGTCCGCCAGCCGCGACGGGTCGTCGAGCAGGGTGTCGTCGAGCACGTCAGCTCACCCGGCCACGCCGCCCTGCGGCGGCACCGCCTCGTCCAGCAGCAGCACCGGAATGCCGTCCTGGACGGGGTAGCCGCGGCCGCACTCGGTGCAGGTCAGCATGTCCGCGTCGGCGTCGTCCGGGGTGCCGGGACGTAGCGGCGCGTGGTCGGGCGACGGGCAGCGCAGGATCTCCAGCAGCTGCGGGTCGAGCTGGACGGCCATCGGGTTCCTCCCTAGCGAAGATTCTCAGCGCCGCACGATGGCCAGCACCTCGTCGCGCAGCGCGGCGACCGCGCCCGCGTCGGGTGCCTCCACGTTCAACCGCAGCAGCGGCTCCGTGTTGGAGGCGCGCAGGTTGAACCAGCGGCCGTCGCCGAGGTCGACGGTCAGGCCGTCCAACTCGTCGAAGGTCACGCCGTCGCGGCCGGCGTAGGCGGCGCGGACCGCCTCGGTCGACGCGGCCTGGTCGGCGACGGTCGAGTTGATCTCGCCGGACGCCTCGTAGCGGCAGAACTCCGCGGTCAGCTCGGCCAGCGGCTTGTCCTGCTCGCCGAGGGCGGCCAGCACGTGCATGGCGGCGAGCATGCCGGTGTCGGCGCGCCAGAAGTCCCGGAAGTAGTAGTGGGCCGAGTGCTCGCCGCCGAAGATGGCGCCGGTCTCGGCCATCCGCTGCTTGATGAACGAGTGTCCGACGCGGGTCCGCACTGGCTTGCCGCCGTGCTCCTCCACGATCTCCGGCACGCAGCGGGAGGTGATCAGGTTGTGGATGATCGTGCCGCCCGGGTCCTTGGCCAGCTCACGGGTGGCGACCAGGGCGGTCACCGCGCTCGGCGAGACCGGGTTGCCGTCGGCGTCCACCACGAAGCAGCGGTCGGCGTCGCCGTCGAAGGCCAGGCCGGCGTCCGCGCCCACCTCGACGACCCTGCGCTGCAGGTCGACCAGGTTGGCCGGGTCCAGCGGGTTGGCCTCGTGGTTGGGGAAGTTGCCGTCCAGCTCGAAGTACATCGGGACGACCTCGATCGGCAGCCCGGCGAACACCTCGGGCACCGTGTAGCCGCCCATGCCGTTGCCGGCGTCCACCGCGACCTTCAGCGGCCGGATGCCGCTCAGGTCGACCAGTTCCCGCAGGTAGGCGGCGTAGTCGGCGAGCATGTTCTGCTCGCTCACGCTGCCATGGCGGCCGTCCACCGGCGGCACGCCCTGCTGGGCCCAGTCCCGGATCTCGGCCAGGCCGCTGTCCTGCCCGACCGGAGCCGCGCCGGCCCGGCACAGCTTGATGCCGTTGTACTTGGCCGGGTTGTGGCTGGCGGTGAACATCGCGCCGGGCAGCTGGAGCTTGCCGGAGGCGAAGTAGAGCATGTCCGTGCTGGCCAGGCCGATGGACACGACGTCGACGCCCTGGCTGGTCACGCCCTCGGCGAACGCGGCGGACAGCTCGGGCGAGGAGTCGCGCATGTCGTGCCCGATGACGACGGACGGGCCGCCGACGAGCTTGGCGAACGCGGCCCCCAGGGCGCGTGTGACGGCGGCGTCCAACTGCTCGCCGACCACCCCACGGATGTCGTAGGCCTTGACGATCGCAGACAGGTCGGGCACGCCTTCTCCCGGGTAGCTCGGATGGGTCGATGCCAGCCTACCGGCGCGTTCAGTCCTCGATCGGGTCGGGCAACACCCGCAGGTGGCCCCGTCGCTGGGCCCCCATCGACGGGTCCATCCGGGTCGGGTCGACCCGGTCCACCGGTCGGTCGGCCCGGCCGGCCTCCCGCACCGCCTCCGCGAGCGCCGTCAGGTCGTCGACCGACGGCTCGGGAGCGGCGAACTCACCCTCATGCCTGACGACCTCCCAGCCGCGGGGCACCGTGAGCCGCATGGCGTGCTCCTCGCACAGGTCGTAACTGTGCGGTTCGGAGTAGGTGGCCAGGGGTCCGACGACCGCGGTGGAGTCCGCATAGGCGTAGGTGAGCGTGGCGACTGCCGGGTTCGTACACCCGGTTCGCGAGCACCGCCTCACGCTCCGCACGATCGCTGACGATAGCGCTTCCCACTCTTGGCGGCGTGCAGGCACGCGGGTGACACGCCTCCGCGTACGCTGACTGGCCGTGGTGATGGCCAGAGGATCCAGGCGTCGGGGACGCCGCAGCCGCGACCGGCACGGCCGTGGCCTGCGCGGACCGCTCTATCCGGCGACGCTGCCCGCGGCGCGCAGCCGGGCCGAGCGGTTCGACGCGCTCGTGATCGAGGCGCTCGAGCCGATCGAGGCACGCTGGCGGACCGAGCTGACCCAGTTGGACGTGGCCGTGGACGACGTGCCGGAGGTGCACGTCGGCCCGGACGACGAGCTGAGCTGGGAGGACGGCGTCGTCGACGACGGCAACGTGCCGCTGGCGAGGCTGGTTCCGGCGGGCGTCGACCGACGCGGCGTGCCCACCCGGGCACGCATCGTGCTGTACCGGCGGCCGTTGGAGGCGCGGGCCAAGGACGGGGCCGATCTCGCGGATCTTGTGCACGATGTGCTGGTCGAGCAGATCGCCAGCTACCTCGGCCTCGATCCGGACGTGATCGACGGGGACTGAGAACTTCCTGAATTCACGGTCTGGTGTGCCTGAGAGCGGGTTTCGGTGTGCCCGAGAGCGGGACTCGCTGTGCTCCTAGGCGGGACTCGCGGGGGTTGATTTGCGACTGGGAATGGCCGTGAGAACCGTGAACAGAAGGAAGGCCGCCTGGACCAGGAGCAGGAAGCTGCGCAGGGTGCCGGGCTGGTCGACCGTGACGTCGGCGGCGGCCGTGGGCACGGGGACGGCGATCAGGTGCCCCCAGGCCCGCACGGTCGCCACCTGACGACCGTCGACGGTGGCCCGCCAGCCGGGCTCGTCCTCGGCGGCGAGCACCAGCAGCCGGCCGCTCGGCCCGTCGGACACGCGGACGGCGATGTCGGGCGGTGAGGCGTCCACCGGCGCGATGCCGGGCGCGCCGAGCTCGGTGGGCGGGGCGCCGCCCGTGACGGCCTTCTGGGCCTGCTGAGGGGCCAGCAGCACCACGTGGCTGTTGGCCAGCTGCACGCGCACCACCGGCCGGCCGTCGGACATCGGCGGCGAGGAGGTGGCGAGGTCGCCGACGGCGTCGTGCAGCCGCTCGGCGGCCCCGGTGTCGGGCAGCACGACGTAGCTCACGCCGTCCACGGCCAGCTGCGCGACGGCGGCCTCGGCGGCGTCACGGTCGGCGCCGATCAGGTCGGCGCCGAGCTTGGTCAACCGCTCGGCGGCGCCCGGCACCGGCACCAGGTCGTCGTCGCCGAAGCCGGCGAGGCCGCCGGCGGTCAGCCGGGTCGGCCGGCCGTCGTGGGCCAACTCCAGCACCGTCTCGCCGGTCGTCGCCAGTTCGTTGGCGATCGCCGGCACGAAGCGCGGGTCGCCGCCGGCGTGCAGCGGCCCCTGCCGGCCGGCGATCAGCACGCTGGCGGCGAGCAGCCCGACCACGACCAGGGCCGCGCTGATGGAGGCGAAGCGCAGGTGCGGGATCTCCCACACGACCGGGGCCGGCACGCACGCGCCGAGCACGATCAGCAGCAGCCCGGCGCCGAGCACGAGCATCGGCGCGCCGGTCCACACCTGGTGGCTCCACAGGAACCCGACCACGACGACGCCGCCGATGGCGACCGCGAGGCCGGGCAGCACGTTCCGGTTGGCCCGCAGCACGGCAGCGCTCACGGCGGCCACGACGACGAACACTCCGACCACCGGCAGGGCCCCTGGGCCGCCGGGGTCAAGGGTGACGAGTCGGGTCAGCGCCTCCGGCGTGTCGGGCAGCCGCGCGCCGACGCCGTGCAGCAGGACATCGGGGTGCTGCAACACAACCGCGGGCCATGGCAGCAGCAAAGCCAAGGGCAGCAACACAATTCCGAACAACGCCAGCACGCGGCGGTGTCCCGGCACGGCGACGAACCCGATCAGCACCCCGACCAGCACCAGCAGATGTGTCAACGGTGAGAAGGCGCCGATCACCGCGAGGCCGATGGACGTGCTGGCGACGGTGGCCACCCAGGTCCCGGGGGCGTTGCCCCGCAACAAAGTTGCCGCACCGGCAAGCACGAGCGGCAGCAGCAGGTGCACGACCACGACGTCCAACCGGCCCTGCGACACACCGGTCGCGGCGGCCGGCAGCAAGGCGTACGCGGCGGCGATCACAGCGCGAATCGGCCGGGCGACACGCATCCGCCGCGTCGCCAGATACGCCGATACACCCGCCAGCGGCAGGTCGCCGAACAGCAGCACGGCCACCGCGGCCTTCGGGCCGCCGAGCACCGCGCCGAGACTTCCCAGCACTGCCAACGCCGCTGGCGCGGGAGCGGCCGTTCCGCCGGAGACCGGATGCCACGTCGCCAGGTACGCCGACCAGGTCGCCGCGAGGTCACGCACCGGCAGCAGCCGGCCGCCGACGAGATCCGTGCCCAGCCGCCCGGCGTTGACGATCACACCGAGCACCGACAGCGTGACGAACATCCACAGCGCCGGCGACACCAGCAGCTGCCGGATCACCTCGCCACGATCGACCTCGACGATCATGAGATCGGCCAGCGGGTTGGGCGCCTCCTCGTCGCGTCGCCGCGGCGACGGCCGTGGCCGCGGGCTCGGTCGCAGCCCCGGCGGCGCCTGCGCCGCGACCGGCACGACCACCGCCGCCGGCCGTCGCAGCCCGGCGGGACCGCGGCGCGCGCCCCGCAGCGCACCGGCCGGCAGCGCCTGCGGTCCGACGGGAAGCTTGGCGTTGCGACTGTCGTCCGGGTCCAGCCACGCGGTCCGTGCCGTCTCCGGCGCGGGCAGCCGGCCGAGCACCGCGTCGGCCTGCACGCGTCGGCGAACCAGCACGGCCAGGCCGCTGCGGAACGCGTTGCGCAACCGCGTGAGCCGGCTCGTGAACAATCCGCGCACACTCTTCTGCCCGGCGACCGAAATGCGCCGGCGATCTGCCCGAGCGGACAGCAGACGTCCCCGGCCGCTCACCAGGTAGCGGATCGCGCCGATCTCCGCCCGCGCGTCCGGAACCCGGCGCAGCACCAGAAATCCCAAGGCACGCAACAGACACAGCAGTATCAGCCGGGGCAGGCCGATGAGGAACGAGAAAAGTGCACAGTTGACCAGGAAGGTGCGCAGGCCATGGGCCCGTTCGACGCCGCGCAGGAACGGCCCCGGCGGCGCGGCGAGCGCGTCCAGCCGACGCTCGCCGACGCTGGCGGCGCGCACGTGTCGCAGCCGGGCCGTCGGCACCGACAGCACCAGGCTACCCGCTTTGTTTGCCCGCCAACCAAAATCAAGGTCGTCGCCGAGCATCGGCAGCACGGGGTCGTAGCCGCCGAGCCGGCTCCACAGCTCCCGGCTGATCAAAGCGCCCGCCGAGCTCACCGCGAGGGATTCGGTGCTCTGCTCGAAAAACCGGGCCTGTGCGCTCTCCAGCGCGGAGATGCCGGTCTGCCGATGACCGGACGAATCCGTGGACACCCCGGCGGACACCACGATGTTGGGGTCGTTCCAGTCCAGGCAGAGCGGGCCGAGCACACCCGCGGCCGGCGACATCTCGGCCGCCGCGAGCAGCGCGGCCAGGCAGCCCGGCTCCGGCGCGCTGTCGTCGTGCAGCAGCCACAGCCAACGACCGGGATCGCCCCAGCGCTCGATGGCGTGGGTCACGGCCGCCCGGACCGCGTCTCCGAAACCGGCTCCACGCGGCAGGGTGAGCACGCCGTCCAGCACCGGCTTGTCCCCGGATGCGGCCTCCGCCAACAACTTCGGCGTCCGATCCCATGATCCGGTGTCCACCGCGATCACGTGCCGAGGGCGCGGCATCGAGCGCCGCAGCGCGGACAGCGCCAGCCGCAGCCACGGCTCGCCGTCGTGGCACACGAGCACCGCGAGCACCGGCGCGGTGCGCAGGACCGGCTGGGCCTTACCGGGCAACTGGCCACTCCCATCGTCGGCGCGTCGAGCACACCGTACGACTGATCATCGGGCCAGTTGCCCGGCGGGTTGAGCCTTCTACGCGGGCCGCTTCTTCAACTTCCGGCGTTCCCGTTCGGACAGCCCGCCCCAGATGCCGAAGCGCTCGTCATGGGCCAGCGCGTACTCGAGGCACTCCGAACGCACCTCGCAGCCCTGACAGATCCGCTTGGCCTCCCGGGTGGATCCGCCCTTCTCGGGGAAGAACGCCTCGGGGTCGGTCTGCGCGCACAGGGCGCGCTCCTGCCACTCCTGCTCTTCGTCGTCACCGTCGAACACCCCGTCCAGCACCGTGAAATCCCTCTCACCGGATTCCAACAGGCTGAACTCGCGCACGGGCGCGCCGATGCCGACGATCTCGGCCGCTTCCACGACGCGGCCTCCTTCTATTTCCATGTCCGTCCGCCTCCTCGCCTTCCGCACTCCCCGGTTGGCGGACACCACCCACCGCCCCCTCGACGGTGAATGACACCAATGTGATTACACCCGTGTCGTTGCAAGGGGTCAAGCGAAGTACTTACGTCGGGGGACACCGTCACAGAGGGCGAACAGGCGCTGCCACCTGGTCATACCGCCGCCGGTCACCCACCGCCACCGGGCACACTGGTGGTTGTGAACCGATCATCGGTGCGACCGAGTCCCCTGTTCCTCGGCCTGCTGGGCGTGACAGTCATCGGTGCGGTGCTGTGCGCGCTGCCGACGGCCGATCCGTTCTACGGCAACCGCTGGCTGCTCACCGCCGGTGTCGTGCTCTTCGTCGTCGGCGGCTGGGTCGTTTCCCTGTGCCTGCACGAGTTCGGCCACGCTTTCGTGGCGTACCGCGGGGGCGACCACGAGGTGCGGGTGCGCGGTTACCTGACGCTCGACCCGCGCCGCTACACCGATCCAGTGATGAGCATCGTGCTGCCGCTGGTGTACCTGATCATCGGAGGTATCCCGCTGCCGGGCGGCGCCGTACTCATCAATCACTGGGCGCTGCGGTCCAAACCTGTCGAATCTCTGGTGTCCTTCGCCGGGCCGCTGTTCAACCTGCTGATCGGCCTGGTGCTCAACGCTGTTGTGTTGGTGGTCCCGCTGCCCCTGGGACTGCAGCTGGCCTTCGCCTACCTGGCCTTCCTGCAGGTGTTCACGTTCCTGTTCAACATCCTGCCGGTGCCGGGCTTCGACGGCTTCGGCGTGATCGCGCCGTGGCTGTCGCGTGAGGCGCAGGCGATCGCGGTGCGGGTGCGGCCGTGGGCGCCGCTGGTGCTGTTCGCCTTGCTGATCGGCGTGAGCCAGGTGAGCACTGTGTTCTTCACCATTGGCCGCGGCCTGTTCGGCCTGGTCGGTGGCGACATCTCCCTCGCGGGACTCGGCGACGCCTTCTTCCGCTTCTGGACCCGCTGAGATTTCACCCGCAAGCGTGAAAGGATTGCGCCCTGTGAAGGTCGTGGTATTGGTCGGCGGTGTCGGCGGGGCGCGGTTCCTGCTCGGCGTGAAGGCGGCGCTGCCCGAAGGGGCAGAGATCACCGCATTGGTGAACACGGGCGACGACGTGTGGCTGCACGGGCTGCGCATCTGCCCGGACCTGGACACGTGCATGTACACCCTGGGCGGCGGCATCGACACCGAGCGCGGCTGGGGACTGTCCGGGGAGACCTGGCGGGTCAAGGAGGAGCTCGCCGCGTACGGCGCCGAGGCCCCGTGGTTCGGGCTGGGCGACCGGGACATCGCCACGCACCTGGTGCGGACCCGCATGCTGCGCGCGGGTTATCCGCTGTCGGCGGTCACCGAGGCGCTGTGCGCGCGCTGGCAGCCCGGCGTGCGGCTGCTGCCGATGACCGACGACCAGGTGGAGACGCACGTCGTCGTGGACGTGCCCGGCTCGGAGGACGAGCGGCGCGCGATCCACTTCCAGGAGTGGTGGATCCGGTACCACGCCGAGCTGCCGGCGCACTCGATCGTGCCGATCGGCGCGGACGAAGCCAAGCCGGCGCCGGGTGTGCTGGACGCGATCGCCGGCGCGGACGCCGTGTTGTTCGCGCCGTCCAATCCCGTGGTCAGCGTCGGCACCGTGCTGTCGATCCCCGGCGTGCGCGACGCCGTGCGCGCGACCTCGGCCGGCGTCGTCGGCGTCTCGCCGATCATCGGCAACGCGCCGGTCCGGGGCATGGCCGACGCGTGCCTGACCGCGATCGGCGTGGAGACCAGTGCCGAGGCGGTCGGCCGCCACTACGGCTCGCGTAAGGCCGACGGCGTGCTCGACGGCTGGCTGGTGGCTCCGGAGGACAACGCGTCCGTCGACGGCGTCGCGGTGCGCAACGTGCCGCTGCTGATGTCCGATGTGGACGCCACCGCGGACATGGTCCGCGCCGCACTCGACCTGGCTGGAGTCGCACTGTGACCGATCACGCCGAGGGCGCCGTCGAGCTGCTGCCGGTGCCCGGGCTGCCCGAGTTCCGTCCCGGCGACGACCTGACCGCCGCCATCGCCGAGGCCGCGCCGTGGCTGCGCGACGGCGACGTGCTCGTGGTCACCAGCAAGATCGTGTCCAAAGTGGAGGGTCAGCTGGTGCCCGCGCCGGACGACCCGGCCGAGCGCGAGGCCCGGCGGCGGGAGCTGGTCGTCTCCGAGTCGGTGCGGGTGCTGGCCCGCGTGAAGAACACGCTGATCACGCAGAACCGGCTCGGCATCGTGCAGGCCGCGTCGGGAGTGGACAACTCCAACGTGTCGCAGGCCGAGATCGCGCTGCTGCCGCTGGACCCGGACGCCTCGGCGCTGAAGCTGCGCACCGAGCTGCGCGAGCGGCTCGGTGTCGACGTCGCCGTGGTGATCACCGACACGATGGGCCGGGCGTGGCGGGTCGGGCAGACCGACGCCGCGATCGGCGCTTCGGGACTGCCCGTCGTGCGCAGCTACGCCGGCGAGGTCGACGGCCAGGGCAACGAGCTCGTGGTGACCGAAGTCGCGATCGCCGACGAGATCGCCGCCGCGGGAGACCTCGTGAAGGGCAAGCTCGGCGCGGTGCCGGTCGCCGTCGTGCGGGGATTGTCCCTGACGGACAACGGATCGACCGCACGGGACCTGAACCGGCCGGTCGAGGAGGACCTGTTCCGGTTGGGCACCAACGAGTCCATCGCCCAGGGCCGGCGGGAGGCGGTGCTGCTGCGGCGCTCCGTGCGCAGCTTCTCCGGCGAGCCCGTGGACGAGGACGTGCTGCGCCGGGCGATCGGCGTCGGTTTGACGGCGCCGGCGCCGCACCACACGCATCCCGTGCGGTTCGTGTGGGTGCGGGACCGGGCGCGGCGGACCAAGCTGCTGGAGGCCATGCGCGACCAGTGGCGTGCCGACCTCCGTAACGACGGGTGGGACGAGGCGCGGATCGAGCGCCGCATCGCCCGCGGCGACCTGCTGTGGGGAGCGACCGAGCTGGTGCTGCCGTTCATGGTGATGGACGGCGCGCACGACTACCCCGACCCGTTGCGGCAGGCCGCCGAGCGCACGATGTTCACCGTCGCCGGCGGGGCCGCCGTGCAGGGGCTGCTGGTCGCGCTGGCGGCCGAGGACCTCGCGTCGTGCTGGGTGTCGTCGACCATCTTCTGCCCCGACATCGTGCGGGCCGTGCTGGACCTGCCGGCCGACTGGTCGCCGCTCGGCGCCGTCGCCGTCGGGCATCCGGCCGACGGAGTCGCCGGGCCCCGGCCGCCCGCGCCGACCGAACTGGGATTGGTGGAGCTGTGACCGAGCTTGCGAGGGCACCATTCAACACAGGGAGCTGGGTCGCAGACCCGCCGAGCGCCAGCGAGGTGGGCCTGTGAGCCTGCATGCCGACGCCGTGTCGACGTTGACCGGGTGGCAGCCCGGCAGCGAGCCGCAGGAGGCGCTGCGGCAGGCGTTTCTCGGCTTCCTCGCCGCGCGGGCGGACGCCTGCCTGCGTTCGTGCGAGCCCGGGCACATCACCGCCTCCGCCCTGGTGCTCGACGCCACCGCCGAGCACGTGCTGCTGACGCTGCACCCCCGGGTCGGGCGGTGGCTGCAACTCGGCGGGCACTGCGAGCCGTCCGACGCGACCGTGGTGGACGCGGCCCTGCGGGAGGCCACCGAGGAGTCCGGGATCCGGGGGCTGCGGATCGAGCCGACGCCGCTGCACGTGGACGTGCACGGCATCACCTGCTCGCTCGGCAAGCCCACGCGGCACTTCGACGTGCGGTTCCTGGTGCGGGCCCCCGTCGGCGCCAAGCCCGTGCGCAGCGCCGAGTCCGTGGACCTGCAGTGGTGGCCCGTCGATGCGCTGCCGTCCAACGTCGACACCGTGCCCGAACTCGTGGACCTGGCTTTGTCGCGTTACCGCTAGATCGCCCGGTAGTCCCTGGCTGCGTAGCGTGGGGCGAAGCGGGGTTTGCGGAACCCCGACGCCTCGATGTAGCGGACCGCGCGCTGGCGCTGCGGCCGGTACGGCTCGAGCACCTCGAGCATGCCGTCGTCGTCCAGCGCGCGGCCCACCAGCGCCCAGCCCACCACGCTCGGGATGTGGAAGTCGCCCACGCTCACCTCGTCCGGGTCGCCCCAGGCGCGTTGCGCCACCTCGGCCGTCGTCCACACCCCGATGCCCGGGATCAACCGCAGCTTCTCCTTGCTCGTCAACGCATGCGCGGCCGCCGCCGCGTTCAGCAGCGTCCTTCGCCGTTGGCCGTCAACACCCGCCTTGTGCCACTCCCAGTCCGTGATGCCCAGGATCGCCTTCGGCGTCGGCGGCACCCTCATGCCCACCGGCGCCGGGCCCGGGGCTGGTCGGCCGTATCTCCGACACAGGTCCCGCCACGACCTGCGCGCCTCGTACCCCGTGACCTTCTGCTCCAGGATCGCCGGCACCAGGCTGTCCCACACCCGGTTCGTCCTTCCCAGCCTCAGCCCCGGCATTCGCCGCCTCGTCTCGCGGATCAGCTCGTGGTGCGCCTCGAACGCCTCCGGCTCGTCGTCGGCCCCGAGCAGCTGCGGCACTCCGTCCAGCAGCTCCTCCGCGCCGTCACCCCACGCCCGCGCCACCACCTCGCCGTCCTGCCGGCGCAGCTCCAGCGACGCCGGCCCCGACGCGGCGTTCCCCGTCAGCCACAACGCCCCGTCCGCCGCCACCTGAAACGCCGGATCCCCGGCCCCACGCCGCAACGGCCCGACCACCCCGCCGATGTCCAGCGGGTAGTCGGGCGTCCAGCGACGGGTCACAGCGTCCATGGCGGCGGCTCCACCTCCAGCAACCGTTGCAGCGCACTCACCAACCGCCGGAACGACCGGCTGTTCCGCCACGTCGTCTCGAGGTCGATCAGGCTGCAGAAGGCGGGCTGGTGCCTGACCTCGCGGTACGGACTCACCATCAACTTGGTGAGCTGCTCCTTCGCCCCACGCCGCTGCTCCGGGTCGCCGGCGTAGGCCGCGTCGGGCTGTACGGCGTCGTGCTGGCGCAGCGCCGAGATCGACGCCAGGAACCAGGCCTCGAACTCACGGTTGGCGACGACGATCTCCACCCTGCATCGCGAATCGCAGACCGTGCCCTGAAGCTTCGCGTTCAGTTCCACCGGGCAGTCGTCGTCGGCATCGAACAGGACCAGGACACCGCCTGGTCCTCGAACGTTGCGAGAGGCGACCGCCACCGCGCGATTCAGCTTGGTCGGGTCGGCCAGCTCGCTCCGTGGCACTCGGAACGGTTGCGCCACTTGGTGTTCCCAACCAAGCTCCCATGTCATCCGACGCAGCAGCACCGGAACCGCTGTGCTCTCACCGTGACCTTCGACGACGGGCACGACAACCGGAAGGCTCATTCGTCGGTCTCCGGTTGCAGGTAGTTGGTTCGCAGCAACGCACCTGGGCTGTAGAGGGACTCCTTCAACGCATAGGTTCCGGCGTCGTTGAGCCGACCGATGACCGTCTTGCCGCGAACAGAGCGCACGGCAAGCACTTCGGACGGCTGGAGGCCCGGCACATCGAGCAGATCGGGGCTGTGCGTCGTCACGATCACCTGACGGCGGTGGGCGCTGTCCCGCAGCGCGTCCATCAACACGGCCGCGGCAGCAGGATGCAGCCCACTTTCCGGTTCTTCGATCCCAACGGTCTCAGCGCCCTCGAACAACGCGATGAGCACTCCCAAGGCATGCAACGTGCCGTCGGACATCGACAGCGCATCGAATTCCCTGGGCTGGCTCACCCCTTCGATTTCCTGCTTGAAGAACAGCGCCCGCCAGGAACTGATCTGGCGAGACTCGACGCCGGTCAGCCCATCGACGACCAGCCGCAGGTATTCCTCGACCAACTGTTTCGCGGGGGGATCGTGGGACTCCAGCCTGGCGATCACGTTCGGCGCGTTGGAGCCGTCCCTGAGCAGCCTGTCCCCTAGGTCCGGGCGGCTGATGTCCCTCATCTGCTCCGGAATCGGACTGAAGGACCGAAATCCTGACAGCACCTTCAGAACGGGAAGATGCCGCTCACCAATCCGACCTCGTGGCAGCCCGATATGTTCGGGCCCATCAAATACATCGACCGACCATTCCGAACTATCGGAGTACTTCCACGCCTCGCTGACGACCCGATACGAAACGCCATCGACCGGTGCGAGCACAACACGGTAGCCTCGCGTTTGCACGCCAGAACCAAGAGTGATCTCGATTTCGACTTCGCTCTCGCCGAAGCGGCTCACCGAGCGGAATCCGCCTCGCTCCCGGAGGGCATTCTCCAGGTTGGTGTTCAGTGCGTCGGCGACGAACTGCAAGGCGTCGAGGAAGTTGCTCTTGCCGGAGCCGTTGGGGCCCACGAGCAGGGTGAGCGGGCCGAGTTCGACATCACACGACTCGATGCTCTTGTAGTTGCGCAGGCGGACCCGCGTGATGTCGAACCTCGGGGCCATGGCTACGCGTCCGTGGAGAAGCGGATGGAGGTGCCGGGGAGGTGGATGCCGGGCCAGACGCGGGCGCCGTGGAGGAGCTCGCAGTGGGCGCCGATGACGGCATCGTCGCCGACGACGACATCGCGCAGGACGGTGCCGGTGCCGACGACGGCGCGAGCGCCGACGAGGGTGCGTTCGACAACGGCGCCGGAGCGGATGACGGCGCCGTCGAAGAGGACGGAGCCGTCGACGACCGCGCCGGCTTCGACGACGCAGCCGGCCCCGATGGTGGAGCCGCCGGTGATCGTCGCGGACGGGTCGACGGTGGCGCCGTCGAGCACGATGGACTCGCCGGGGGCGCCGGGCAGGGCCGCCGAGGGGGCGATGCCGCGGACGAGGTCGGCGGAGCCCTGGACGAAGGCGCCGGGGGTGCCGAGGTCGAGCCAGTAGGACGAGTCGACGTGGCCCTGCAGCCGGTGCCCGGAGGCCAGAAGCCCGGGGAAGGTCTCGCGTTCGACGGACACCCGACGACCGGTGGGGATGGTCATCAGGGTCTCGCGCCGGAACACGTAGCACCCGGCGTTGATCTGGTCGGTCGGCGGATTGTCGGTCTTCTCCAGGAACGCCGTGACGCGCCCCTCGGCGTCGGTGGGCACGCAGCCGAAGGCCCGGGGATCGGGGACCTTCACGAGGTGCAGGGTGACGTCGGCGTTGTTGTCACGGTGCGTGCCGACGACGCCGGCCAGGTCCACCCCGGACAGGATGTCGCCGTTGAAGACCATGACGTCGTCCTCGCGCAGCCGGTCGCCGACGTTGCGGATGCCGCCGCCGGTGTCGAGGGGCTCCTCCTCGACGACGTACTCCAACTCCAGCCCGAGCCGGGAGCCGTCACCGAAGTACTCGGCGAACACCTCGGCCTTGTACGAGGTGCCGAGCACCACGTGCGTGATGCCGACGGCCCGGATCCGGGACAGCAGGTGCGTCAGGAACGGCACCCCCGCGGTGGGCAGCATGGGCTTGGGCGCCGAGAGCGTGAGCGGGCGGAGTCTGGTGCCCTTCCCGCCCACGAGCACAACGGCGTCGACCCCACTGACCTGCTGTCCGACGCTGGACGACATGCCGGGTTTCCTCCTCCACTGACGCGGGCGCGACCGAGGGAATACTCTTGCACGTGGCGGATCGACCGGGCATCGGACCCGGTGGCCGGCACGCCGGACTAGGAAGAGGTCGGGAGATGGACCCCCGCGACCGGGCCGACGCAGCACTCGCCCGCGCCAGCGCCCGCAACCGGTGGGCGGTGACGCCGAACAACGCGACGTCGCCGATGGACGCCAAGCCCACGGTGCAGATTCCGCGCGTGGTGGTGGACGCGGCGGACCCGCGCGAACAGGACCCGGACACCACGGTCGTGCTTCCCGGCTCGGTGGCGGCCGGCCAGGTGCCGGTGCCGCCCCAGCAGCAGACGCAGCAACAGCAGCGGCCCCAGCAACCGGCCCAGCAGCACCAGGGTCAGCAGCACCAGGGTCAGCAGCCGGAGCAGGACACCAAGCAGCTGCCGGGCATCATCCCGACCACCCAGCAGACGCCGGGCCGCCGCATCTCGCTGACGGACCGCCTCAGCGGGGCGCTGCCGGAGTCCGACCAGCCCTGAGCTCCATCTTCAGCCGCAGCGCCAGCCCGGCCCTGATGGCCAGCCGCAGCGGCGCGTGCCACGGGCCACGGTTGCGCTCGGAGAGGTACTTGTACGCGCTGGCGTGGTGCGCGGCCAGCATCCGCTCGGACGCCCGCGCGGTGGCGTGCCCGCCGAGGTGCACGACCTCCGCCGACGGCACGTACACGTTGAGCCAGCCGGCGCGGCCGAGCCGGTCGCCGAGGTCGACGTCCTCGAAGTACATGAAGTAGCTGGAGTCGAAGCCGTCGACGGAGTCGAACGCGGCGCGGCGCATCAGCAGGCACGAGCCGGACAGCCAGCCGGCGGGGCGCTCGGTGACGGAGGTGTCCTGCTGCCGGTACTCGCGGGTCCACGGGTTGTTGGGCCACAGCTTCCCGAACACGGCGTGCCCGAGCCCCTTGCCCAGCGACGGCAGCAGCCGCGCGGACGGGTAGACGCTGCCGTCGGGCTCGCGGATCAGCGGCCCGAACGAGCCGCCGCGCGGCCACCGACCGGCGGCCTCGATGAGCGTGTCGAGCGAGCCGGCGCCCCACTCGATGTCCGGGTTGACGATGGCGACCCAGCCGACGTCGTCGGGCAGCTCGGCGACACCTCGGTTGGCGGCGCCGCCGTAGCCGAGGTTGCCGCCGGTGCGCACGAGACGGACCTCGTCCCGCTCGGCGGCGGCCCTCTCCGGCGCGCCGTCGGTGGAGCCGTTGTCCGCGAGGATCACGGTGACGGTGCGCGTGGTGGCCTTGGCCAGCGTGTCGAGGAACCGGTCGAGCACCTCACCCGGGGAGTAGGTGATCGTCACGACGGCTAGGTCGTCGCCGTAGGTCTTCGGCTCGGGCTGCGTCACGCCGGATGAGACTAGTGGCGGGCGCGGCGGGCGAGCACAGCCGCCCGCCCGTAGGCCTCCCGGTGCAGGGTGGCTGATGCCGCCCACGAGAACTCCTTGGCCCGCAGCTGCGCGGCGGCGGCCAGCGACGAGCGGCGGGCCGGGTCGTCGAGCAGCTCGGTCAGCCCGGCGGCGATGTCGCCCGCGCCGACGCCGCAGTACGCGACGGTGTCGCCACCGACCTCGGGCAGGCTGAGCCGCCGCGTGGTGAGCACGCACGCGCCGCTGGCCATGGCCTCCAGCACGGGCAATCCGAAGCCCTCCCCGAGGCTGGGGTACGCCACGACGACGGCGCCGCCGAGGAAACCGGACAGCTGCTCGAACGGCAGGTAGCCGGCGCGGATCACGCGGATGCGGTGCGGCACGGCGTCCAGGGCGCTCTCCACCTGCGTGTCCCAGCCGGGCTGTCCGGCGAGCACGAGCGCGGGCGGATCCGTGCGCCCTTGGCAGGCGCGTGCGAAACCACGGATGAGCGCGGGCACGTTCTTGCGCGGCTCCAACGCGCCGAGGAACGCCACGTACGGCGTGTCCTGGAGGTCGAGGGCCTTGCGCACGGCCACCACCTCCTCCGGCGACGGCGGGTGGAAGCGCTCGCCCTCGACGCCGTGGTGCGCGACCTGCAGCAGGCGGCGGTCGGCGTTGGCCACGCGCGTGAGCTCGTTGGCGGTGGCGCGGCTCGGCACGATGCACACGGTGGCGCGGGCCAGCGACGCACGCGTCCACGCGCGGAAGAAGCGGGCCTTCACCGAGGAGTGCAGCGCGGGGTCGGTGAAGAAGGTGGCGTCGTGCAACGTGACGACGGAGCCGACCGGAGTGGCCATCGGCATCGTGTAGTGCGGCGAGTGCACGACGTCGACGCCGAGCGCCCGCGCGAGCCGCGGCAGCGCGCTCTGCTCCCACATCAGCCGCGCGGTGCGGGCGGCGACGGCCTCCGGCGCGGGCACGATCCGCGCGTGCGGCGCGAGTTGCCCGTACAGCGCCGCGTCACGCGGCTGGCAAACCACGCTGAGCCTGGCCCCGTCGGCATCCAGCGCGGCCGCCAGCGAGTCGACGTACCGTCCGACGCCACCACGGTCGGCCGGCACGGCAGTGGCGTCGATCAACACGCTGGGGTCGAGATGGTGCACCGGAGCAGGGTACGGCGACCCCGATGATCATTACCGACGAATGGACTAACTGTGCGTGCCCAGCCCCAGGTGCACGGCCCAGACCGCCTCGGCGGCCCGGCGCCAGGTGAATCCGGCCGCTCGCGCCCGTCCCCGGTCGACGGCGGCACGCGCGGCCGCCGGATCGTCGATTACCGTGCGCAACGCCGCTACCAGCGATTTCGGGTCGCCCCGGCGGGCGACGAAGCCGGCGCCGTCGGCCACTTCGACCAGCGCCGGCGCATCCGAGTGGACGACCGGAACGCCCACCGCCATGGCCTCCAGCAGGGGCAGGCCGAAGCCCTCGGCGAGGCTCGGCACGGCCAGCACGGTGGCCCGACGGAGCACGACGGCGAGCTCGGCATCGGTCAACGGGCCGAGAGATCTCACCCGTTCGGAGGAAATGTCGACTTGTCCCCAGCCGGTCGCGCCGACCAGTAGGACAGGCAGATCCGGCGCCTCGGGCAACCCCATCGCGGCGATCAGCACGTCGATGCCCTTGCGCGGCTCCAGAGTGCCGACCGCGAGCACGTACCGCGGCGGCAACGCGAGCCGCTGCGCCACGGCGGCGGCATCGGTCGGCTCGACGGCGAGCGCGTCCGGAACGCCGTGGTGGATCACGTGCACGTTCGCCGAACCGGAAACGTGTTCGGCGAGTTCCTTCGCGACGGCTTCGGTCGGCACGACCACGGCGCTGGCCTTGCGCATGAGCCGCGACACCATCGTGCGGTGCCACTGCGCGCCGTGCACCGTGAGCGTCTCCGGGTGCGTCCACGGCACCGCGTCGTGCACCGTCGCGACGAGCGTGCGCCCGCGCTTGACCACGCTCGGCGCTAGCGGCGTCGGCGCGTGTACGGCGTCGCCGCCGGGCCACAGCGGCACGCCGCGTTGCCACAGTCGCGCCAGAACCCGCCGTGGCACCGGAAGCATGCGCGGGCCCTCCACGCCCTCGATCTGTGCCGCGCTCGGGTCCGCGCAGCGCGCCACAACGCCAGTGACGGTCCAGTCGGCCGGCGCGGTCGCGGCGAGCGCGGCAGTGAGTTCCCTGGTGTAGCGGCCGGTGCCGCCGGGCACGGGCGCGAGCAGCTGATCGGTCAGCACCACGAGTTCGGGCACGCCCAAGGGTGACATGTACCGTCTGCGGCCGTGGCTGAAGCCCGTTCGACCGTCGTGGTGGTGACCTGGCGCGGCCGGGCGCACATCCGGGAGTGCCTGGACGCGCTCGCCGGGCAGGACCGGCAGCCACGGGTGCTGGTCGTGGACAACGCCTCCGACGACGGCACGGCCGAACTGCTCGCCGGACACGACGTGCTGCGGCTGCCGCGGAATCGCGGCTACGCGGGCGCGTTGGCGGCGGCGCTGCCACGCATCGACACGGAGTTCGTGGCGTGGCTCAACGACGACGCCGTGCCGGGACCGTCGTGGATCGCCACTCTGGAAGACGCGTTGGACCGCCACGGCGACGCCGCGGCGGTCACGTCCTCGCTGGAGCTGCCGGACGGCTCCGTGCAGTCGGTCGGTGTTCGGTTGACGGCCGACGGGCACGGCGCCGACACGGCGTTGGCGGGGCGCGAGGTGTTCGGCTTCTGCGGCGGCGCGGTGCTGATGCGCACGGCGGCGCTGCGCTCGGTCGGCGGCGTGCCGGCGGGATTCTTCTGCTACTACGAGGACACCGACACGTCGTGGCGGCTGCGGCTGCGTGGCTGGCGGGTGATTTCCGTGCCGGCGCGGGTCGTGCACCGGCACGGTGCGAGCAGTCGGCTCGGCTCCTCGAAGTTCCACCACTGGAACGAGCGCAACCGACTGCTGATGCTCGTGCGCTGCGCCCCGCTGCTGGTGGCGTTGGAACAACTCGCGCGGTTCACGGCGATCACGGCAGCGCTGCCGTTCCGCAAGCCGGTGCCGGGCGCGAACTTCCGGGTGTCGTTGCGGTTGGCGGTGCTGGCCGACGTGACATGGCGGCTGCCGGCGGCGCTGCTGGCTCGGGCGCGGATCTCCGTCACGGCCCGGGTCCGCCGGCGCGCGCTGTGGCGCGCCTGGGCCGGGCGTTAGCGCAGGCCGTCCAGCAACCCGGCCAGTTCCGGCGCCTTCGTGACCACGCCGAAGTGGGACGCGGCCAGGTCGTGCACGTCGAACCGGCCGGCGTCGCTGATCATCAGGTTCTGCAGCGCCAACGGCACCGCCCGGTCCTGCGTGAACCGCACGTACGTGCGCGGCACCCGACCGCCGGTGGACGGCTGCAGTGAGCAGTCCGCGAAGCTCACCCCGTACGGCTCGTCCGGCTGCAGCCCGCCGATCGTCGCCCGCAACTGCGCGTCCGTGCCGTCCGCGATGTACGTCTCCCGAAGCAGCGCCAGCACGTCTGGGTCGTTAGTGCGCCAGTTGAACCGGTTGGCCAGCACCACGGAGCCGTCCGCGGTGGGCGGGACCTTCAGCATCAGGCTGCCGGCGTTCTCCTTGCTCTCGAACAGCTCCGCCACCGTCTTGCGTACCGAGCAGCAGTACGCGGACAGGTACACGGCGCGCTGCACGAGATGCGGAACGGCGTTGCACACGGCGCTGACCGTCGCCCCGCCGAGGCTGTGCCCGACCAGGATCGCCGGCCCGATCCGCCGCAACACCGACACGACCCGGTTCACGTTGTCCTCCAACGAGATGCCCGCGATCGGCGACACCTCCGTGGCCATGGCGTGCACATCCTGCGGGGCCTGGTACCAGAGTGGGAAGTAGCCCTCCGCACCGTGACCGGGTAGGTCGACCGCCGTCGCCACGCGTCCACGCTGTGTGAGCTCCAACGTCAGCGGGAGCAGGTAGCCGCCGCTGCCGTGCGAGCCGTGCACGAACAGCAGCGGCGGCTTCCCGTGAGTCGTGACGCCGGCGCCGGCCGCGGCGGTCACGCCCGCGGCGGCCAGGCCGAGCAGCTGCCGGCGGTTCATGCCGTCACCGCCGACTTCTTGGCGAACTGCGACCGCACGGACGACTGCATGGCGGCGACGAACAGGCCGACCAGCACCGCGGCCTGCGCGCCCATCAGGATCTCCATCCAGATCGGGAACTGCCCGGTGCTGATGCCCCAGGCCAGGCCGAGCGAGCCGACGACGGCGATGACCACCACGCGGATGTAGGTGGCGCGGCTGCCGGAGCGCAGCTTGCGGGCGATGCCCACGTAGATGAGCGAGATCAGCGACACCGCCACCGGGCGGATCCACGTTGTGTTCTCGAACACGCTGTACGCCTCGGCGCTGCCGTGCGCCTGGTAGGCGACCAGCTGCCCGTAGAAGACGAAGGTCAGCGCCGCCTGCAGCAGCGCGAGTCCGAGGTTGGCGTACAGCAGGTTGATCATCCTGGTCATGACCGCTCCTTTGCTCGCCCGAGCCGCTTCTTGCTCGGTTGAGCAAAACATAGCTCGGGCAAGCATGAGGGGCAATCGGGGTTTACCCTGATCTCCGCGCGCACAGGTCCGTAGTGCAGGCTTGTGTCTGTCACGTACGGAGGGAGACCAGCGTGTCGGAGGGGGTAACCCAGCCTTCGGTGTCGGTTGTCGTCGTCAACTACCGCGGCGTCGAGGACACCCTGACCTGCCTGCGCGCGCTGCGCACGGAGCTGGACTACCCGGCCGACCGACTGCAGCTGGTCTGCGTCGACAACAACTCGGGCGACGGCAGCGCCGAGCGCCTGCGGGACGAGCCCGGCGTGACCTTCGTCGAGGCCCCCGACAACCTCGGTTTCGCCGGCGGCTGCAACCTCGGCGTGCAGCACGCGACCGGCGAGGTGCTGGCCTTCCTCAACAACGACGCCCGGCCGCACGCCGACTGGGTCGCCGCCGCCGTCGAGACGCTGCGGGCGCAGCCGACCGTCGGCGCGGTGGCGAGCAAGGTGCTGGACTGGGACGGCAAGCTGATCGACTTCGTCGACGGCGGCCTGACCTGGTTCGGCATGGGCTACAAGCGGTTCGCCGGCCAGCCCGACGACGGCAGCCACGACGTGGCCCGGGACGTGCTGTTCGGCACCGGCTCGGCGCTGTTCGTGCGGGCCGAGCTGTTCCGCGAGCTCGGCGGCTTCGACGAGCGCTTCTTCATGTTCTACGAGGACGTGGACCTGGGCTGGCGGCTGAACCTGCGCGGCTGGCGGGTGCGCTACGAGCCGCGGTCGGTCGCCTACCACCGCCACCACGCCTCGATGTCCGACGTGGACTCGTCGCGCGAGTACTTCCTGTTGGAGCGCAACGCACTCGCCGCGATGTACAAGAACCTCTCGGACGAGACGCTGGCCAAGGCGATGCCGGCCGCGATGGCGCTGGCGGTCCGCCGGGCCACCGCGAGGGGCGAGATCGACGCCACCCAGCTGGAGATCACCAGGCGACCGGCCGACCGCGCCACGGACGCGGAACCGGTTGCCGTGCCACGGGAAACGCTGGCCGGGCTGCTCGCCATCGACCAGTTCGTCGAGCTCCTGCCCTCGCTGGCGGAGTCCCGCAAGGCCGAGCAGGCGGCCCGGGTCCGCACCGACGCCGACCTGGTTCCGTTGATGCGCAAGGCAATGGAGCCGGCCTACCCGCTGGAGCGCTACCTCGCCGCCCACGAGGCGCTGGTCGACGCGTTCGGCCTGGACGAGCCGTTCGGCCGGCCGCGGCGGGTGCTGGTGATCACCGGTGACGCGCTGTCCGAGCAGATGGCCGGCCCCGCCATCCGGGCCTGGCACATGGCCGAGACGCTGGCCGGCGAGCACGACGTGCGGCTGGTCACCGTGAACAAGCGCTGCGACCCGCCGGCCGCCCCGTTCCCGGTGGCGCAGTCCACCGTCCGCGGCCTGCTCGACCACGTCGACTGGGCGGACGTGATCGTGCTGCAGGGCCACGTGCTGGAGATGGTGCAGAGCCTGAAGAACCCGCGCTCCACCAAGATCGTGGTCTGCGACGTCTACGACCCGATGCACCTGGAGCTGCTGGAACAGGCCAAGGGCGGCAACGACGAGAAGCGGGCCAAGGACGTCGTCGGCGTCACCACCGTGCTGAACAACCAGCTCAAGCGCGGCGACTTCTTCCTGTGCGCCTCCGACCGGCAGCGGCACTTCTGGCTCGGCCACCTCGCCGCGCTCGGCCGGCTCACCCCGCAGGTCTACGACGCCGACCCGACCGTGCGCTCGCTCATCGCCGAGGTCCCGTTCGGGCTGCCGGCCAAGCCCGCGCAGCGCACCGCGCCGGCGATCAAGGGTGTGGTGGACGGCATCTCGCCGCAGGACAAGGTGATCGTCTGGGGCGGCGGCGTCTACAACTGGTTCGACCCGCTGACCCTGGTGCACGCCGTCGACCGGCTGCGGGCCCGGCACGACAACGTGCGCCTGTTCTTCATGGGCATGCGCCACCCCAACCCGGAGGTGCCCGACATGGGTATCGCCGGCCGCACCCGCAGCCTTGCCGCCCGGCTCGGGCTGGCCGGCACGCACGTGTTCTTCAACGAGCGCTGGGTCCCCTACGCCGACCGGCAGAACTGGCTGCTCGACGGCGACTGCGGCGTGACCACGCATTTCGAGCACGTGGAGACCACGTTCGCGTTCCGCACCCGGGTGCTGGACTACCTGTGGGCCGGGCTGCCGATCGTGACCACCGACGGCGACTCGTTCGCCGACCTCATCCGCCGGGAGCGGCTCGGGATCGTGGTGTCGCCCGAGGACCCCGGTGAACTGTCCGACGCGCTGGAACGTGTGCTCTACGACCAGGAGTTCGCGGACGGGTGTCGGGAGCGGATAGCGGTGGTGCGGGAGCGGTACACATGGGACGTGGTGCTGGCGCCGCTGGTGGAGTTCTGCCGCGCGCCGCGCCCGGCCGCCGACCGGCTCGTGGCGGCCGGCCCGCTGGTGCGGGAGCAGCCGCTGGGCGCGGTCGGCACGCTGCGTAGGGACCTGGGGCTGGTGCGGGAGTACCTGAACGCGGGCGGGCCGGCCGAGCTGGCCAAGCGGGCCGCCGGCCGGGTCATCCGGCTGACGACGGGGCACCCGCGTGGCTGACCGGCTCAAGGTGCTGCTCGACGGCACGCCGCTGCTCGGGCAGCGCACGGGAATCGGCCGCTACACCGCGGCGCTGGCTGAGGAACTCGCCTCCATGCCGGACGAGGTCGACGTGCGCGCGGTCGCGTACACCTTCCGCGGGTGGCGCGGGCTGCGTTCCGTGCTGCCGCACGGGGTCCGGGCCCGGGGCATGCCCGTGCCGGCGCGGGTGCTGCGCAAGTGCTGGCTCAACTCCTCGTTCCCGCCGGTGGAGATCTACGCCGGGCTGGCGGACGTGGTGCACGGCACCAACTTCGTGCTGCCGCCCGCCCTGTTCGCCGACGGCGTGATGACCGTGCACGACCTGGACTTCCTCGACGCCGTCGACGAACTGCCGCCCAGCGACCGCGAACTGCCCGAGCTGGTGCGGAAATGCGCGCGGCGGGCGGACGTGGTGTGCACGCCGACGCAGGCCGTCGCCAACGTCGTCACCGAGCGGCTCGGTGTGCCGGCCGACCGGATCGTCGTCACGCCGCTCGGCGTCGACCCCGCCTGGTTCGCCGCCCGGCCGCCCGGCGATTCCCTACGTGGGCGGCTGAATCTGCCGTCCGAGTACCTGCTGTTCGTCGGCGCCGACGGCCCCCGCAAGGGCCTGCCGACGCTGTTGGAGGCACACGCCGCCACGCCGTCGCTGCCGCCCCTGCTGCTCGTCGGCCCCGGGCACCGCGCCGACGGGAACCGGGTTCGGACCACCGGCTACCTGTCCGATGTGGACCTTCGCAGCGTCGTCGCCGGCGCGGCGGCGCTCGTGCTGCCGTCCCGGGACGAGGGCTTCGGGCTGCCCGTGCTGGAGGCGTTGGCGTGCAACGTGCCGGTGGTCTGTTCGGACGTGCCGGCGCTGCGCGAGGTCGCCGGGGATCAGGCCCACCTGGTGCCGGTCGGCGACACCGAGGCCTTGGCGGCGGCGCTGGTTTCCGCGCTGGAGGACCCGCCGACCGCCGATCTCCTGGCCGCCCGCCGCGCCCACGCCTCCGTCTTCACCTGGCGCAACTGCGCCGAACGAACCCTGACCGCCTACCACCAGGCCAAAGCCTGAGCAACTCCAGAACGTTGTGAAAGGACCATTCCTGACGTTCAACGTCAGGAATGGTCCTTTCCAAATGTCAGATCAGGGGCGGAGCTGGTCGCCGACCGTGGCGAAGGCGGCCGCGAGGGCCTCCCGCCACGGGCGCAGCGGCGTCAGGCCGGCTGCCGCCCACGCCGCACCGGACAGCACCGAGTACGCCGGTCGCGGCGCCGGCCGCGGGAAGTCGGCCGTGGTGCAGGGCCGTACCCGGTCCGGGTCCGCGCCGAGCTCCTCGAAGATCGCCCGGGTGAAGCCGTACCACGTGGTCTCACCGGCGTTGGTGCCGTGCAGCACCCGCTGCGCCGGCGGGTTGTCGCCGACGACGGCTCCGGCCAGCTCCAGCAGCCCGGCCGCGAGGTCGGCGGACCAGGTCGGCGAGCCGCGCTGGTCGTCGACCACGGACAGCGTCTCCCGCTGCCCCTCCAGCTTGGCCATGGTCTTGACGAAGTTGCCGCCGGTGGCGCCGTACACCCACGCCGTGCGGACCACCCACGTCTGCTCGCCGGCCCCGAGAACCTCCTGCTCGCCGGCCAGCTTGCTCTTGCCGTACACCGACTTCGGCCCGGTGGCGTCCTCCGGCTCGTACGGCCGCGTGCCGTCACCGGGGAACACGTAGTCGGTGGACACGTGCAGCATCGGCACGCCGTTCAGCGCCGCGGCCTTGGCCAGCTGGCCGGCCCCGGTGGCGTTGATCGCGTACGCCCGGTCCGGCTCGCTCTCGGCGGCGTCCACGGCGGTGTGCGCGGAGGCGTTGACCAGCACCGGCTTCAGGCCGGCGTCGCGCGCCGCGACGGCGAAGGACGACACGGCGTCGTCGACCGCGCCGACGTCGGTGACGTCGAGCTCGGCCGAGCCGGGGGCGTGCAGCAGCCCGACCCGGTCGGCCAGCGCGGCGAGGTCACTGCCCAGCTGGCCATGGCCGCCGGGCACCAGCAGGGCGAGGCGGGTCACCGGCTCAGCCCGTCGGCAGGGCGGCGCGGGCCTTCAGCGGCTCCCACCAGGCCCGGTTCTCGCGGTACCAGGCGACGACGTCGGCCAGGCCCTGCTCGAACGACACCTGCGGGGCGTAGCCCAGCTCGGTCGAGATCTTGGTGATGTCCACCGAGTAGCGCCGGTCGTGGCCCTTGCGGTCGGCGACGTGCTCCACGAAGCTCCAGTCGCGGCCGGTGGCCTCGAGCAGCTTCTCGGTGAGCTCCTTGTTGGTCAGCTCGGTGCCGCCGCCGATGTTGTAGATCTCACCCGGCCGGCCGGACTCGGCCACCAGCTGGATGCCGCGGCAGTGGTCGTCGACGTGCAGCCAGTCCCGCACGTTGAGGCCGTCGCCGTAGAGCGGCACCTTCTTGCCGTCGATCAGGTTGGTGACGAACAGCGGGATGACCTTCTCCGGGAAGTGGTACGGCCCGTAGTTGTTCGAGCACCGCGTGATGCACACCGGCAGGCCGTGCGTGCGGTGGTAGGAGCGGGCGATCAGGTCGGAGCCGGCCTTGGCCGCGGAGTACGGCGAGTTCGGCTCCAGCGGGTGCGTCTCCGGCCAGGAGCCCTCGTCGATGGTGCCGTACACCTCGTCGGTGGAGATGTGCACGAACTTGCCGACGCCGGCCTCCAGCGCGCCCTGCAGCAGCGTCTGCGTGCCCAGCACGTTGGTCAGCACGAAGTCGGCCGAGCCCAGGATGGACCGGTCGACGTGCGACTCGGCGGCGAAGTGCACCACGACGTCGGTGCCGGCCATCAGCTTGCCGACCAGTTCGGCGTCGCAGATGTCGCCGCGGACGAAGCGCAGTCGCGGGCTGTCGGCGACGGGGGCGAGGTTCGCCTCGTTGCCGGCGTAGGTCAGCTTGTCCAGCACGACGACCTCGGCGTCGGCGTAGTCCGGGTAGTGACCGCCGAGCACCTTGCGCACGTAGTTGGACCCGATGAAGCCGGCCCCGCCTGTGACCAGGATTCGCATGCCGCCCACAGTACAAGGGGCCGATCGAGGGTCATGAGGAGGTACGTCTCAGCCGGTAAGATTCTTTGCATCTGTGACACATCCACCCGTCAGTGGGCGGTTCACGGCGAGCCGACGCAGGTCCGGCTACTGTCGATCTCCGGCACGGGGAGGATCACGATGGGTGAGCCGGCGGACAGATCGCGCGCGGCGCTGGCGGGGACGGTCACCGGCAGGACCCTCGTCGCACTGCTGTCCGCGGTGGTGCTCACCGCCAGCGGCTACGGCTGGGTCGAGGTGAACAAGGTCCGCAACGGCATCACCACCACCGACGTGATCGAGACCCACCAGCCGCGCGCCGGGGCCACGACCACCACAGCGGTGCCCGGCCTTGACGGCCCGCAGGACATCCTCGTCGTCGGCCTGGACAGCCGCACCGACGCCCAGGGCAACCCGCTGCCCCAGGCCGTGCTCGACCAGCTGCACGCCGGCTCGAACGAGGGCGAGCTGAACACCGACACCATGATCCTGCTGCACATCCCGGCCGACGGCCGCAGCGCGGTGGCGATCTCCTTTCCCCGCGACTCGTACGTGCAGCTCGCCGGCGGCTACGGCAAGCACAAGCTCAACTCCGCGTACGCCTACGCCCGCAACGACGCCTACTCGGAGCTGTCCGCGCAGGGCGTGAAGGGCGCGGACCTGGAGCAACAGGCCGCCGTCGCCGGCCGGAAGAACCTGATCAAGACCATCGAGGACCTGACCGGCGGGGCCGTGACGATCAACCGCTACGCCGAGGTGAACCTGGCCAGCTTCTACGAGATCAGCCAGGCCATCGGCGGCGTGACGGTGTGCCTGAACCAGCCGGCCAAGGAGTTCCACTCCGGCATCGACCTGCCGGCCGGGCAGCAGGTGATCAGCGGCGCGCAGGCGCTGGCCTTCGTCCGGCAGCGCTACGACCTGCCGCGCGGCGACCTCGACCGGATCGTGCGGCAGCAGGCGTTCCTGTCCGGCATGGTGCAGAAGGTGCTGTCCGCGGACACGCTGGCCAGCCCGTCCAAGCTGAACGCGCTGATCGACGCCATCAAGAAGTCGGTGGTGATCAGCTCCGGCTGGGACCTGCTGACGTTCATGCAGCAGCTGCAGGGCATCGCCGGCGGCAGCGTGCGCTTCGAGACGATTCCCACCGGGCAGAACGTGATCTCGTCGGAGGGGCAGTCCGTCACGGTCGTCGATCCGGCGTCGGTGCACGACTTCATCACCGGGTTGATCGGCGGCGCCACGACCAGCACGAGCAGCACGACCGGCGCCACCACCCCCGGCAACGACCGGATCACCGTGGATCTTCGGGACGGTTCGGGCGCGCCCAACCTCGGCGCTTCCGTGCTCGACGAGCTCATGCGCGACGGCTTCGTCCGCGGCGAGGACCTCACCATCGCCACCCGGCCCACGTCGGCCGTGCACTACGGCGCGGGCGCGTCGGCCGACGCCGACAAGGTCGCGGCCGCGCTGGGCGGGAAAGTGCTTACCGAGCCGGATTCCGCGGTGCCGGCCGGACACGTCCGGGTGTATCTGGGCAAGGACTACGTCGGCCCCGGGGCGCAGGGTTTCCGCATGGCCACCAGGTACGTGATCCCGTCGACGGCCGTCACCACCCCGACGAGTCCGTCGATAACGGCCGGAGGCGTGCCCTGCGTGAATTAGGCTGGCCGCATGGGCAGCCGTGGACGCGCAATCGCACTTGTGTGCGGTCGCACGTCCGTCGCGCTCGCCTCCGCCTTGGTGATCGCGGCCACGGCCTTCGCCCGCAACGCGCACGACCAGGTGCAGCAAGGGATGACCACCACGCCGGTGCTGTCCGAGGTCGCCACGGCGACCAACGCGCCGCCCAAGGACGACGGCGCCACCGACGTCCTGCTCGTGGGCGATGACCGGCGGACCGACCTGCGGGGCAATCCGCTGCCCGCCTACATCCTGCGGCAGCTGCGCACCGAGGCCAACGACGGCTTCAGCACCGACACCCTGATCCTGCTGCGGATTCCCAAGGACGGCAGCAAGAGCTACGCGGTGTCGATCCCGCGGGACACCGAGGTGCCGATCGCCGGCTACCGCACCGACAAGATCAACTCTGCCTACGGGGCGGTGAAATACCTTACGTCGCAACGGATGCGGGCCGCCGGCGAACACGACAGCGCCAAGATCGAGCGGGACTCCGACGCCGCCGGCCGGCAGGCGCTCGTGACGAGCGTGCAGCAGCTGACCGGGCTGACCGTCGACCACTACGCCGAGGTCAGCCTGTACGGGTTCTACCTGCTCAGCCAGGCCATCGGCGGCGTGCCCGTGTGCCTGCTGCACGCGACCAGCGATCCCAACTCCGGGGCCAACTTCCGGGCCGGTGTGCAGAACGTGTCCGGCGGCAACGCGCTGTCGTTCGTGCGGCAGCGGGACAACCTGCCGCACGGCGACCTCGACCGGATCGTGCGCCAGCAGGCGTTTCTGGCGTCGGCGGCCAAGAAGGTGCTGTCCGCCGGAACGCTGCTCGACCCCGACCGGCTCGGCGCGCTGACCGCCGCCGTGCAGAAGTCCGTGGTGATCGACCAGGGCTGGGACGTGCTCGGCTTCGTGCAGCAGGCGCAGAGCCTGACCGGCGGCAACGTCGAGTTCGTCACCATTCCCGTGGTCAATGCCAACGGCCGGAACGATCGCGGGCAGAGCGTTGTGGTCGTCGACCGCGACGCCGTGAAGAAGTTCGTCGCCGGCCTGGCTTCGGGCTCGCCGTCCGGTTTCACCGCGCCCGGGCCGCTGCGGCTGAACGCCACCGCCCCCGAGCCGATCACCGTCAACGGCACTCGCTGCGTGAACTAGGCTCGGGCCATGAGCCTCACGGAACGGCTGTTCGCCCCGCTGCTGTCGGTCCCGGCCAAGCCGCTGGTCACCCACTACGACGACGCGCTGGGCAGCCGGATCGAGCTGTCACGGGCGACCGTGGCCAACTGGGCCGCCAAGACCGCGAACTGGCTGCGGGACGAGTTGGACGTCGAGGTCGGCAGCGCCGTTTCCGTTGCGCTGCCGGCACACTGGCAGACCGTCGGCGTGCTGCTCGGGGCCTGGTGGTGCGGGGCCCATGTCGTCGCCGATCCCGACGGCGCGACGGTCGCGTTCATCGGTCCCGACGGTTCCGCTCCCGGCGCCGAGTCCGTCGCCGTCGTCGCGCTGGATCCGTTGGGGCGCGGGCTTTCCGGCGAGGCCCCCGCCGGCGGCCTGGACTACCTCGTCGAGTCCCGGATCTTCGGCGACGACTTCATCGCCTACGACAAGGTTTCCGGCGACGCCCCAGCCTTCCACGGCTCCACTGTGGACGAGCTCGTCGCCCGTGCCGCCGATCGTGCTGGCGCGCTGAACATCGGCTCCGACGACCGCGTGCTGTCCACCCTGGACTGGTCCACTCCGGACGGACTGGTCGACGGGTTGCTGTCGGTGTTGTCCGCCGGGGCGTCGCTCGTGCAGTGCAGCAACCTCGATGTCGCCGCCCTGCCCAAGCGTCGCGAGTCCGAGCGCACCACGGTAGAGCTGATCAAGCAGTGACGGGCTGCGGCGCGGCGCCCTTCTCCCTGGCCCGGAACAGCACCTTGTCCAGGCTGTAGGCGCCGCCCGCGAAACCGGCCAGCAGGCCGCCCACCAGCAGCACCAGCTCCAGCTGGCCGCCGCCCGGCGCGATCAGCGGTGCCCCCATCTTGGCGAACACGAACGCGCCGGCCATGTCGATCGCGATCAGCAGGCCCACGACCGGCAGGCCGATGCCGACGATCAGCGCCGCGCCGCCGACCACCTCCACCGTCGCCGCGAACACCGCCGAGACGCCCGGCAGCGGCACTCCCATCTGGACGAAGCTCGCCGTCGTGCCGCCGATGCCGTACTCGAAGAACTTCTGCCAGCCGTGCATGATCAGGACAACGCCGACCACAAGGCGTGCCAACAGGCCGGCGACGTTGCGCCCGTGTTCCACAGTGGACTCCTTACGAGTTCGTGACGCCCCCTCACAGCCATGCCACCAGCGCCGTCGGCACCCTTGCAACGTTCAGCCGATGACTCTGATGAACCTTCAAGGACGCGCCGAGTCAACACCGAGCGGCACGAATATTCCGAAACGCCCGATCCGTGACCGGCGTCTCCCTGTCATCGAGCCATGCTGGACGCCATCATCGAGGGCCTGATCGGCGGCCTCATCGGCAACGCGATCGCCCGCCGACGCGAGCGCCGGAAGGCCGAGCGGCGCCAGGTGAAGTTCGCTGTCGGCGCCGACGTTCGCATGCACTGCTCGCTGCGCCGGCCGACCGAGTCCGCCGGCTGGTCGCACGGCCTGCTCACGTTGTCGTCCACCCAGGCCGTGTGGCGGGCCCGCCTCAAGCGTGGCGAGCCGGTCACCGTGTCGCCCGCCACCGCCAGCTACCTCGACCAACATCCGGCCACCCCGACGACGGCCTGATCACCTCGATGCCGATGACCGTCGTCGTGTTCAACCACGGCGGCCAGCGCCTCGAACTGGCCGTGCTGGACAAGGACGTTTCCCTGCTGCAGAAGACTTCCCCCGACCGGTGAAACAGGACGGCCGCGGCGCAGAACGAACGGGTAGAAAACATGGCCGGCCATCAGCAACCAGGCCAGCTCGCCGAACGCCTACCGCATCTGTTCGACCTGCCCAGCATCGCCCCCACGAGCACCGTCCAAGGTGGAGATGTGATCACGATGCGTAACGGACAGCCATGAACTCACGAAGGGCGGACTAGCTTCATCACTCGAGACGGCTGCGAGTTGCCATGTCGATCAAGACAAGCACACCACGGACTCTGACCCTGCTGGCCATTGGCTCGGTCTTTCTTGCCGCATGCGGTTTCCCGGTCGTAGGACAGGCCACGCCGCATGACGCATCGGTCGCGCCGCCCCCGACGGTCACATCCACGAGCGCGACCAAGAAGATCACGTCCAGCCTCTCGCCGCGGGGCCTGATACCGAAGGCGATCGGACAGGTGGCGGCCATTGGTGACGATGCGACTAATCCCGACCTGAGCTTCACTGTGGACGCGATCGCTGTGGACGACAAATGCACGTCCGAGTTCGCAAGAAAACCGCAGAACGGTCACTTCGTGGTGTTGTCGATGACCGTGAAGACCAGCGTCACCATGGACAAGACGTTGTTCCTGATAGTTGCACCGACCGACTTCGCCGTCGTCGGCCCCGACGGCGTCACGGAGACCAACCTGACAAGTACCGCCGCGTTTGGGTGTCTGTCAGACCGCGAGCAATTCCCGAGTCAACCATTGGGCGCGGGCTCGGTATACGTCGGCAAGGTCGTCCTGGACAGCAGGAACACCCACGGAATCCTGGAGTACCGGCCGCCGATGCTGGTCGACAACAGCGGCTGGGAGTGGAGTTTCTGACAGTGCTCGTGGGGCCACTGCCGCTGGCGGTCGGTCTGACGGTTAGCGGCCGGGTGCTCATCCGACGGGCGATGGGCCCCTGGCGGTGAAGCGACGCCTACCCGGTCGTCCGGGACCGGGCAGGCGCCACGACTGGATGCCGCGTCAGCCGCGCAGGAGGGCGCGGGACATGACCACACGCTGGATCTGGTTGGTGCCCTCGTAGATCTGAGTGATCTTGGCGTCGCGCATCATGCGCTCGACGGGGAAGTCCCGGGTGTAGCCGGCGCCGCCGAAGAGCTGCACGGCGTCGGTGGTGACCTCCATGGCGACATCGGACGCGTAGCACTTGGCCGCGGCGGTGATGAAGCCGATGTTGGCCTCACCCCGCTCGGCCTTGGCGGCGGCGACGTACACCATGTGCCGGGCGGCCTCGATCTTCATGGCCATGTCGGCGAGCATGAACTGCACGCCCTGGAAGTCGGCGATGGCCTTGCCGAACTGCTTGCGCTCCTTGACGTACGCGATGGCAGCCTCGAGCGCCCCCTGCGCGATGCCCACGGCCTGGGCGCCGATGGTGGGACGGGTGTGGTCGAGGGTCCGCAGCGCGGTCTTGAGGCCGGTGCCGGGCTCGCCGATGATCCGGTCGGCGGGAATGGTGCAGTCCTCGAAGTAGATCTCCCGCGTGGGCGAGCCCTTGATGCCGAGCTTGCGCTCCTTGGCCCCGACGGAGAAGCCGGGGTCGTCCTTGTGCACGACAAACGCCGAGATGCCGTTGGACGGCTTGGCGGCGTTCGGGTCGGTCACGGCCATCACCGTGTACCAGGTGGACTCGCCGGCGTTGGTGATCCAGCACTTGGTGCCGTTGAGCACCCAGCTGTCGCCGTCCCGCCGCGCCCGGGTCTTCATGGACGCGGTGTCACTGCCAGCCTCCCGCTCGCTCAGCGCGTACGAGGCCATCGCCTCGCCGCTGGCGATCGAGGGCAGCACCTGCCGCTTCAGCTCGTCGGAGGCGGCCAGGATGATCGGCATGGTGCCGAGCTTGTTCACGGCCGGGATCAGCGAGGACGAGGCGCAGACCCGCGCGACCTCCTCGATGACGATGCAGGTGGCGACCGAGTCGGCGCCCTGCCCGTCGTACTCCTCGGGCACGTGCACGGCGGCGAAGCCGGACTTGACCAGCGCGTCCAGGGCCTCGCGCGGGAACCGCTCCTGGTCGTCGACCTCGGCCGCGAACGGCGCGATCTCCTTGTCCGCCAGGGCACGGATCGCCTGCCGCAGCTCCTCGTGCTCCTCGGCCAACTGATAGGTGCCGAAGTCGGGGTTCACCGCACGCCTCCTGTTACCAACGAGTAGCAACGTTGCTGACAGGCATGTTAGCGGTCATTCACCTAGCTGCGCCTGTGCCTTGCGTCGCAGCGCGTCGTCCTTCTCCAGCACGAGCTGCTCCAGGTCGGCCTGGAACCTGGTCATCCGGGCCTGGAGCTCGGGGTCGGCGGCGGCCAGGATCCGCACGGCGAGCAGCCCGGCGTTGCGCGCGCCACCCACCGAGACGGTGGCCACCGGCACCCCGGCGGGCATCTGCACGATGGACAGCAGCGAGTCCATCCCGTCGAGGTACTTCAGCGGCACCGGCACGCCGATCACCGGCAGCGGGGTCGCGGACGCGACCATGCCGGGCAGGTGGGCGGCCCCGCCGGCGCCGGCGATGATCACCTGCAGGCCGCGGCCGGCGGCGTCACGGGCGTAGTCGAGCATGCGCTGCGGCGTCCGGTGCGCGGACACCACGCTGACCTCGTAGGGCACGTCGAACTCGGCGAGCGCCTGCGCGGCGGCCTCCATGACGGGCCAGTCCGAGTCACTGCCCATGATCACGCCAACCAGCGCCACCGCTACTTACCTCCGTGGATGTCGTACCCGTCGGCCCACTCGGCCTCGGCGAGCCAGCCGGCGGCCAGCGTCGCCCGCCGCCGGGCCTCGGTCATGTCGTCGCCGAGCACGGTCACGTGCCCGACCTTGCGGCCCGGCCGCTCGGCCTTGCCGTACAGGTGGACGTGCACGTCCTTGAACCGCGCGAACAGGTGGTGCAGCCGCTCGTCGACGCCCATCTTCGGGGTGGCGGACGCGCCGAGCACGTTGGCCATCACCACCGCCGGGGCGACGTTGTCGGTCGCGCCCAGCGGGTAGTCCAGCACGGCCCGCAGGTGCTGCTCGAACTGCGAGGTCCGGGCGCCTTCGATGGTCCAGTGCCCGGAGTTGTGCGGGCGCATCGCCAGCTCGTTGACGATCACGCCGTCCCGGGTGTCGAACAGCTCGACGGCCAGCACACCGACCACGCCGAGCGCGTCGGCGATGCGCAGCGCCAGCTCCTGGGCGGCCTCGGACTCCTCGACGGGCACGTCCGGCGCGGGCGCCAGCACCTCGACGCAGATGCCGTCGGACTGCACGGTCTGCACCAGCGGCCAGGTCGCGCCCTGCCCGAACGGGGAGCGGGCGACCAGCGCGGCGAACTCCCGGCGCATCGGCACGCACTGCTCCACCAGCAGCGGTGTGCCGGCCTCGAGCAGCTCGGGCACCACGTTGTGGGCGCTCTGCGGCTGGTTGAGCATCCACACGCCCCGGCCGTCATAGCCGCCGCGGGCCGCCTTGAGCACGCACGGCCAACCGTGCGCGGCGCCGAAGGCGAGCACGTCGCCGACCGAGTTGACCTCGGCGAACGGCGGGATCGGCAGCTCCAGCTCGGCCAGCTTGCGGCGCATCACCAGCTTGTCCTGGGCGTGCAGCAGCGCGTCCGGCCCCGGGAACACCTTCACGCCCTCGGCGACCAGCGTGCGCAGGTGCTCGGTGGGCACGTGCTCGTGGTCGAACGTGAGCACGTCGCAGCCGGCGGCGAACTCGCGCAGCGCCTGCAGGTCGGTGTGATGGCCGAGCATGACCTCGGGGGTGACCAGCGGAGCCGGCTCGTTCGCCGTGACCGAGAGCACACGCAGTGCCTGGCCGAGCGGGATCGCGGCTTGGTGCGTCATCCTGGCGAGCTGGCCGCCGCCCACCATGCCGACGACGGGAAGACCGGTGCGAGAGTCCACGGTTGGGTCAGCCTACCCGTGTGGTGCGCCGCACTCGTGCCCAGGCCAGCCAGGCCAGTCCGAGGGTCAGCAGCGCGTAGGCGATCACCTCCGTCCACTTGAGCGCGGCCAGCCGGTCGAACGGCTGGTAGTCGACGTAGCCGTGCTGGACGCCGTGCTCGGCGAGGCACTGCCGGTCGCCGCAGACCACCGACGGCGTGATCGGGTTGCCGGCGCCGTCCAGATAGCCGGTGGACACCTGGGCCGCGCCCGACGGCAGCGCAGGCGCCTCGCCGACCGCGGTGACCAACCGCTGCGGCGGCAACCAGCGCAGCACCGTGGTCGCGATGGCCAGCCGGACCGCGACGAACACGGCCAGCGTGGTGCCCATGGCCAACAGCGTCCGGCGCAGCAGCACGCCGACCGCGGCGCCCAGGGCCAGCCCGAACAGCGCGTGCATGACCTGGATCGGCGGCCACAGCTCCAGCGTCTGGTACGGGCCGACGTTGCCCCACACGCCGCTCACCCGCATTGCCCGGACCAGCAGCCAGCTGACCGCCGCGAGCGGCACGGCCAGCAACAGGGCCGCCCCGGTGAGCAGCGCGGCCCGGCTGCCGAGCCACCGCCCCGGGGACACGTCCTGGCCCCACGCGACGAGATAGGTGCGCTGCTCGTACTCGCGGGAGAGCATCGGCGCGCCCCAGAACACGGCGACCAACCCCGCCAGCACCGGCGGGCCGTAGGTGAGCGCGCTGGAGATGTGCCCCAACTGGCCCCCGAGCGCGCCGGCCACGCCGATCCAGCAGTCGTGCTCGCCGCACGCGGCGTTGAGCTCCTGCACCGACGACCAGAACTGCACCAGCAACAGCACCAGCGGGACCACGAAGACGGCGGTGCCGACCAGCGCGGCCCGGTGCTGACGCCAGGCGAGCCAGGTCATCGGCTGGCCTCCCGCCGTCGCAGCATCAGCCAGGCCGCCGCGAACAGGACCACGGCGAGCACGGCGTAGCCGCCGAACTCGACGAGCCGCAGGTCCGTGAGCCGACTCACCGGCTGAATGTCGACGTACGCGTGCGCGATGCCGTGGGCGACAAGGCATTGGTCCTGCGCGGCGACCACCGGGTGCTGCCCGGTGCACAGCGCCTGAACCGCGGCCACCGACAGCTCCTGTCCGTCACGGTCGAGGTATCCACCCGACACGAACATCGAACCGACCGGCCGTACCTTGTCGATCAGCCGCAGCGGCGGCAACAGGTGCGGTCGGGCGATCACGCCGACGAACAGTCGCAGCGCGGCGTAGCCGACGAGCGTGATTCCCATCGACACCACGACATTGCGTACCAGCACGCCGACGAGCACGCCGAGCGCGAAGCCGGCGAGCACCGTCGCGAGCTGCATCGGCGGCCACAGGTCATAGTCGGGCGCCGGTTGGAAGCCGGTGGTCGTGGCGTTCATCCGGTGGAGCGTCAGCTGCGCCACCATGGTCACCACGAACGTGAGCGCCACCAGCGGAAGCAACAGGTGGGCCACGCGCAGCGCGAGCCACCGTGTCGCCGGGCGTTCCCTCGACCACAGCAGCAGATATGTGCGTTGCTCGTATTCGCGGGCGACCAGCGGCGCGCCCCAGAACACCGCTACGACAACGGCAAAGGCCGGCGGCCCGATGGTGACCGCCACTCGGGCGCTCGTCATGGCGACCGGGCCGTTCACGCTCATCGTCAGCAACACAGCCGCGGCGACCAGTACCAGCGCCGCGCCGACGAGCACCTTGCCGCGCTCGATCCGCCACGTCAGCCAGGTCACGCCGCCACCGTCCAACCCGCGGACAGCTTGGCCAGCACCAGCTCCTCCAGCGTGGCCGGCCGAACCGTCCACGGCTCGTCCACCGCAACGTCACCGCAGAGCAGGAACGTGGACTGGCCGCCGGCATGGCTGGCCTGCACGACCTCACCCGGCACCGGCGGCTGCAGCGACCGCGGCCCCGTGTAGACGCGGTGCTCGGCGAGCAGGTCGTCGACGTCGCCGGACATCAGCAGCGCGCCGTCGGCGAGCAGCAGCAGGTGGTCCGCGACGCCGCTCAGCTCGGCGACCACGTGCGTGGACATCAGCATTGTCATGCCCGTGTCCGCGACCTCGGTCAGCAACTCGTTGACGACGTCGCGCCGGGCCAGTGGGTCCAAATCGGACAGTGGCTCGTCCAGCACCAGCAACGAAGGCCGCGACCCGATCGCCACGGCGAACGCCACCTGCGCCTGCTGCCCGCCGGACAGCCGCCCGCACGGACGGCCCGGCGGCACGTCGAACCGGGCCAGCCAGTCCAGCGCGCGCACCTGGTCCCACTCGCGATTGAGCTTGGCGCCCAGGCGAAGCATGTCAAGCGGGGTGAAGTTGCGGTACAGCGGCTTGTCCTGCGCCACGAACGCGACCCGGCCGGTCGCGGGCAGCCGCACCTCCCCGTCGGTCGGCTGCAGCAGGCCGGCGATCATCGTGAGCAGCGTGGTCTTGCCGGCGCCGTTGGTGCCGACCAGCGCCGCCACACGGCCCGCGGGCAGCTCGAACGAGCAGTCCCGCAGCGCCCAGGTGCTGCGGTAGCGCTTGCCGAGCCCGCGGGCGGCCAGCGCGAGGCCGTCGGTCATTCCTTCTCCCCGTCCAGGGCGGTACGCAGCAGGGCGTACACGTCCTCGTCCTCCAGTCCGGCCAGTCGTGCCCGGCGCAGCCACTCGGCCAACTCCCGGTAGAGCTGGCCCAGTGCCGCGCGATCGCCCGTGCCGAGACCGGCCTTGACGAACGTGCCGGCGCCCTGCCGGGCCTCGACCAGCCCGGCGAACTCCAGCTCGCGGTACGCCTTGAGGACCGTGTTCGGATTCACGCCGCTGGTGGCGACCACCTCGCGGACCGCGGGCAGCCGGTCGCCCGGCGCCAGCCAGCCCAGCCGCAGCGCCTCGCGGACCTGCTGCGCGATCTGGAGGTACGCCGGCAGGCCACTGCCCCGGTCCACCCGGAACTCGACCACGTCGTATCCCCTTGTGCCCGAAATTGTGTCACTCGACTAGAACACTAGCACACAGCCGGGCGGGCGGAGTGAGGAAAGGGCAGGTGGCAAGAGGCAAGGCGGGCAGGGCAGGGCGGGAAGTGACAGAGCGGGAAGTGGCAGGGCAAGAAGTGGCAGAGCGGCATGGCCGCGCATGGGGTGACGAAGAGGCGCGGCCCGCACGACAGGGCCACGCGACCGGACGTGACAGGGAGCAGACGCCCGGCCGCGCGGGGGACTCAGCCGCCCAGGTGGGCGAGCAGTTCGCAGGCTTCGAGGTGGCACTCGGGCAGCATCTCCGGCCACACGCTCGGAGTGCCGACCTCGTGCAGGTGCGGGTCCACGGTCAGCCGTCGGGCGAGTAACCAGCGGACTCTGGCCAGTCTGGAGTTCACCCGGCCGTCGCGGCGGGCCAGCACGCCGGCCACGGACGGGCCGATCAGCGACACGGTCTCGCCGCCGGGGAACACCTCGCGCAGCACCTGCGCCACCAGCACCATCGCCACGGAGCGGGTCCAGCCCTCCACCGCGGACAGGTCGAGGCCGACCAGGATCAGCACGTGGTCGTCGGCGGCGGCGTCGCGGTACACCTCGCCGAGCCGGGTGCGCAGGTAGCAGGTGGTGGTCATGCCGGTCATGGCGTCCACCGCCTCGCGCGTGCCGAGCTGGTCGGCGGCGGCGTCGGCCCACCCCAGCGCGGTGGCCCTCAGCAGCTTGGACGGGGTCGCGTCGGGGTCGGCGGAGACCAGGCTCTCCTCGGACGTGAGCACGGCGTGCAGCGCGGCGAGATCCAGCAGCGTCTCGTCCAGTCCGGCGCCCGCGGCCGCGCGGGCCCGGCCCAGCGCCGGCACCACCTCGACCAGGTCGGCCCCGGTCACCACTGCCGCGCACACCTCGTCGACCTCGGCCAACGCCCAGTCGCTGGGGAAGGGCCACCCGGACGCCAGGCTCGCGGAGCGCCACCGGGCCCGCAGTGTGCACAGCGCGTCACGGTGATCGTGTCGGCCGATCAGTGACGAGGCAGCATTCCGCGCAACCACTCGTCGCGCTCCTCTCTACTCCGGTCGGGTCGACCATCGACCCGATGTTGTGACGGTGCGCGAACGCGACCATGACGCGGATCCCCTCACCCGAATTGGTTGCCGACGTGACGTCGGGCACGCGATTCCGTCACACTGTGTCCCCTCAGCAGGGATGGAAAGGGGGACCGGTGGCGACAGCTCCTCTGGATGTGCCTGGTCCCAGCGACGCGGAGCTGATCGATTCGGTCCGTGGCGGGAACACGGAGGCGTACGGCTCGCTGTACGAGCGGCACGTCGGCGCCGCGTACAACCTCGCGCGCCAGCTGACCCGGTCCACCGCGGAGGCGGACGACCTGGTCGCCGAGGCCTTCGCCAAGGTGCTGGACACGTTGCGCGACGGTCGCGGCCCCGACTCGGCGTTCCGCGCCTACCTGCTGACCGCGCTGCGGCACACCGCGTACGACAAGACGCGCCGGGACCGCAAGCTGGAGCTGGCCGAGGACGTCACCGAGGTGGCCAGCCCCGAGGCCATCAGCGTGCAGTTCAGCGACACCGCCGTGTCCGGGCTGGAGCGCTCGCTCGCCGCGAAGGCGTTCGCCCGGCTGCCCGAGCGCTGGCAGGCGGTGCTGTGGCACACCGAGATCGAGGGCCTGTCCCCCGCCGACGTCGCGCCGCTGCTGGGGCTGACCGCGAACGGCGTGTCGGCGCTGGCGTACCGGGCGCGTGAGGGCCTGCGGCAGGCGTACCTGCAGGTGCACCTCGCGGAGAGCACTGCCGACCGGTGCCGCGCGACCGTCGACCGCCTGGGCGCGTGGACGCGCGGCGGTCTGTCGAAGCGTGAGACGGCCCAGGTGGAGACGCACCTGGACGAGTGCGAGCGATGCCGGGCGCTCGCCGCCGAACTGGCCGATGTGAACGGCGCGCTGCGCGCGGTCGTCGCGCCGCTGGTGCTGGGCCTCGGCGCCGCCGGCTACCTCGCCACCATCGGCGCTACCACCGCGAAGGCCGCGACCGTGGTCGCCGCCGGCGCGGCCGGTGGTGCTGCTGGCGGCGCGGCCGGCGCCGCGAGCGCAGTGCCGCGTCAGATGATCGGCGTCGGGGCCTCCGCAGCCGCGCTTGCAGTGGTTGTCGCCCTCGCGTTGACGTCCGGGCAGAGCAAGCCCATCACCGCCAACGCCGCGCCGCCACCGCCTCCCCCGGCGACGAGTGCCCCCGCGTCGCCGACGCAGTCGCCGCCAGCGCAGCAGCCGCCGGCTTCGACGACGGCGCCGAGCAGTCCCTCGTCGCCACCCCCGGCTTCGCCGCCGCCACCAAGTACGCCACCGACAACGACTCCCGCACCGAAGGCGGACCTCGTACCGTCCGTCCCGGGGCAGCCGATCAGCCTCGTGCCCGGCGGCCAGTCCGTGGAGCTGCCGGTGACCGTGACCAACAACGGCAACGGGCCGTCCGAACCGGTGACGGCGACGCTGAACCTGCCCAGCGGTGTCACGGCCGTCCCCGGCGGCACGCAGTCGTTCGGTGCGCGGGACCTGCTCGCCGCCGACGGCAAGCAGTCCATCAGCTGCACCGGCGGCACCGGCACGATCAGCTGCACCACCGCCACCGGCCTGGCGCCGGGCGAGTCCGTGACGTTCCGCTTCGAGCTGACCGCCGGCCCGGACGCGACCGGTGGCCAGATCACCGGCTCGATCATGGCCAACGGCGGCATGGCCATCCAGATCACCACCGTCGACGTGCAGGTGCGGCAGGTCGACGACCTCGACCTCACCGCGCGGGTGTGGCGGCACGACTTCTGGACGCCGCGGGTCGACGTCTCCGTGACGAACCGGAGCACGCACACCGGCACGGCGACCGTGACCGTGAACGCGTCGAACGACGGCTGGCTGCTCACGCTCGCGCCGTGCCACCAGGACGGCGAGCAGATCAACTGCAAGTTCGACCTCGCGCAGGGGCAGACCACGCGGTTCAGCGTGTGGGTGTTCCGCTGGCACCACCGGGACGACGCCCTGGAGATCGCCGGCTCGCTGGGCAGCGCGCACAAGGTGATCGACGTGCCGCTGGACTGCGACCCGGGCAGCGACCTGCCGCCGTCGCCGCTGCCGGTCGTGCCGGTGACGCCGACGACTACGTCCACGACGCTGCCGACCATCCCGTCGACGACGACCAAGACGCCGACGACGACCGTGCAGCCGCCCAGGACGACGACCCCACCGGCGACCACGACACCGACGCCGCCGCCACCGCAGACCACGACCACGCCGCCGCCCGCGACGACGAGCCCGTCATCGAGCACGCCGCCGCCCCCGCGCACCGACCCCGGGCTGTGCCTGCCGCTGCTCGACCCGCGCTGGCCGTTCTGCTGAGTTTTTGGCGCCGCCTTCGGCGTCGCGGCTCGGCCCCCGGGCAGCCGGTGTCTCGCCCTTGCCGGATTTCGCCCGCCGCATCCGGCTTGGGTGGTGGGGCGCGTCGGGTGGCGGCGGCCGAAATCCGCCAACCGTGCGAAACACCGGCGGGGCCGAGCGCTCTCCGGGGTGGCGGCCTTTGCCGTGCTGGTGTCGACAGCGCGGCGACAGCCTGCCCAAACGGCCTCAATCGGGCACTGAGGGTGACCGGATGAACCCTCTCAGGCGGCTGTTCGTACACTGCCGTCGTGTCGTCCGTCGTGCGGTTCGTGTTCAAGTTCTTCCCGGCGCCCCTGCGCGCGTTGATCGTCAAGCACCGCGAGATGCTGCGCTTCGCAGTCGTCGGCGGCACCACGTTCGTGATCACCAACGTCGTCTGGTACGGCCTCAAGCTGACCGTCCTGGACACCAAGCCCATCACCGCACAGGCGATCGCCATCGTCGTCGCGACCATCGTCTCCTACGTGCTCAGCCGCGAGTGGTCGTTCCAGACCCGCGGCGGACGTGAGGGACACCACGAGGCGGCGCTGTTCTTCCTGGTCAGCGCCATCGGCGTGGGCCTGAACCTGATGCCGACGCTGGTCTCCCGGTACGTGTTCGGGCTGCAGGTGCCGGCGGTCAGCATGCCGGTGCAGGAGCTGTCCGACTTCTTCTTCGGGTCCATCATCGGCACCCTGATCGCGATGGTCTTCCGCTGGTGGGCGTTCAAGAAGTGGGTCTTCCCGGCCGCCGACGTGCGCCCCGAGCGGTCCGGCAGCGTCGCACACCTGCGGGCCGTGCCGTCCGAGGGCGACGGGCAGTCGGAGCAGGTCGCCTAGCCCGGTCGGGCGGACACCTGGGGTTTTCGTCCCTACACTCGGCGGGGTGTCCGTAGGCGAAACCCTCATCAGGCGCGTGCCGGAGCCGTTCCGGTCGTTCGCGCTCAAGCACCGCGAGCTGGTGAAGTTCGCCGTGGTCGGCGGAACGTGCTTCGTCATCGACACGGTGATCTTCCTGGGGCTGAAGTCCACCATCCTGGCGACCCACCCGGTCACCGCGAAGATCATCGCGACGTTGATCGCCACCATCGTGTCGTACATCCTCAACCGCGAGTGGTCCTTCCGCACCCGCGGCGGCCGCGAGCGCCCACACGAGGCCGCCCTGTTCTTCCTGGTCAGCGGCGTCGGCGTGGCCCTCAACTCGGTGCCGCTGTGGGTCTCCCGCTACGTGCTGCTGCTGGACCACAACCACCTGAGCCCCCTCGGCGTCCAGGTCGCCGACTTCGTCAGCGCCCAGATCGTCGGCACCCTCGTGGCCATGGCCTTCCGCTGGTGGGCGTTCAAGAAGTTCGTGTTCCCCGACGCCAACGCCCGGCCCCGCCTGGTCAAGGACTGAGCGGTTTCGGGTGCTAGGCTTGTAGCTGGGAGTTCGGCGCCGCGGGTGTCGAGCGAGACGCAGGGCCAGGTGACCTGGGGCATACCGGGAGCCTGGCTCTACGCATGTCTGCACCCGGTGTCGATGGTGATCTCATAGAGACAGTCGTCGAGAAGATCACGCGGGGCCGGCCTGCCCAGTCGATGTGCCCTGACAGCGCCGGCCACCATGTCGGCGGCCCACAGCAGCGGATCCAGTGAGCCGAACCGATGGCTGACCCGAAACTCGGGCCGGCCGACCAAGCCGTAGCGGGCCCCGATCACGGTCTGCACGTCGCGCCGGTTCAGCTCCGCCTCGCGTGCCTCCATGACGAGTTCGGTGACACCGAGGCTGTGTAGCTCGAGAACCAGCCGAGTCAGGCACGCCGCGCGAGCGCGCTCCTGCCGGCGCTGCGGCACCGGTGTGCCCACCGTGACCACGTGAAAGCCCTCGATCTCGGCGACCTGCTTGGCCGCGGCTTCCTGCTGGTAGGGATCGAGATGGTTCCAATGCAGCTTGTCGGTGGTCCGTCGGCTACGCAGGCGGCTTCGCAGGTCCAGCATGGTCTCGCGCACCTGATCATGGATGGCGGGCGGGAACACGGCGGCGGCGAGCACGTAGAAGCCGTGGACGGGGTCCTCCTGGAAGGACTCGTCCGCGAACGCGGTGAGCACGACTGGCACCGACTGAGGCTAAACGGACCGTCCGACGACACCTTTCGGGCCAATTCGCTCAAGCCGCGGTCAGCGGGGGCCGGGGTCGGCGCGCCAACCGACGCCGGCCAGGACGTCGTCGGGCTTGGGGACGGGCAGGAAGATGACGAACGTGGCCGGGCGGGCGGTGGCGAGCTGCATCCGGCCACCGTCGGCGTCGACGAGGGCGCGGGCCAGCGCCAGGCCGACGCCGGTGGAGCCGTGGCCGGAGACGCCGCGCTCGAAGACGTGGCTGGCGAGTTCGTCGGGGACGCCGGAGCCGTTGTCGGTGACCTCGATGACGGCGGTGCCCTCGCCGGTGCGAGCGGTGAGGGTGACGGTGCCGCCGCCGTGCTGGAGGGCGTTGTCGAGCAGCACGCCGATGGCCTCACGGAGGCGAGCGGGCGTAGCCCGGACGACGAGGGTGTCGGGCACCTTCATGCGTAGCGTCCGACCGTCGGCGCGGAGCCGCTGACGCCACTCCTCGACGATGCCGGGCAGCTCGGTGGCGAGGTCGAGGGGCTCGGCGCCGACGGCACGGGCGGCGCGGGCGGCGGCGAGCAGTTCGTCGAGGACCGCGGCGAGGCGGTCGGCCTGTTCGAGCGCGGCCCCGGCCTCGGCGGCGGTCTCCTGGTCGGGGTGCATGGCCAACGCCTCGAGCCGCAGCTGCAGTGCGGTCAGCCGGCTGCGCAGCTGATGGGACACGTCCCCGACAAGTTCACGCTCCCGGGTGACGAGCTGGGCGAGCGCGGCGCCGGAGGTGTCGAGGGCTTCGGCGAGGGCGTCGAGCTCCTGCACGCCGTGCCGACGGGGATCGGGTCGGAAGTCGCCGGCGCCGAGCCGGGTGGCGCGCTCGGCGACGTGCTGCAGGGGCTCGGCCAGCCGGCGCGCGGTGAGCGTGGCGACGACGGTGCCGATGCCCACGGACAGCACGAGCAGCAGCATCACCAACCCGCCCTCGCTGAGCTGGGTGCTGCGCATGTTGCTGTCGGAGATGGACAGCTCGACGGTGCCCTGCGGCACGAGGCTGGCGGACGCCGTGATCTTGCCGCCGCTGATGGGCGCGCCGAGCGTGCTGATCTTGCCGTCGGGGCCGGTCAGCCGGACGTACGCCTGCTTCTGCACGGCGATCTCGATCGACTTGAGGTCGAACGACTGGAACTTGGCGTACTGCTCGTCGAGCAGGTCGGCGACGTGGGCGGCGTTCTCCTGCAGTTGGGCCCGGGCGTTGCCCTCGACGAGCAGCACGGTCGTGTACACCAGCGGCCCGCCGAGCGCGAGCCCGGTGACGGCGACCGCGAGCAGGATCGCCTGCAGGATCTTCTTGCGCATCCGGTTACTCGGAGTTGAAGCGGAACCCGACCCCGCGCACGGTCGCGATTCGGCGCTCGGCCGCCTTGGGCGAGCCGTCGCCGAGCTTGCGGCGCAGCCACGACATGTGCATGTCGAGTGTCTTGCTGCTCTTCAGCTCGGGGCCGCTCCACACGTCGGAGAGGATGTCCTCCCTGGTCACGACCTGGCCGGCGTGCTGCATGAGCACGCGCAGCAGCTCGAACTCCTTGTTGGCCAGCTGGAGCTCACGCCCGTCGACGGTGACGCGGCGCGCGGCGAGGTCCATCCGCACGCCGTTGACCTCGACGGTGCCGGGCGCGCGGCGGCGCAGCAGCGCCCGGATCCGGGCCAGCAGCTCGGCCAGCCGGAACGGCTTGGCCACGTAGTCGTCCGCGCCGGCGTCCAGGCCGACCACGAAGTCGACCTCGTCGGCCCGGGCGGTCAGCATCAGCACCGGCACGCTGCGCCCGCCGGCCCGCAGTCTCCGGCAGACCTCCAGCCCGTCCATGCCGGGCAGGCCCAGGTCCAGCACGAGCAGGTCGACGCCGCCCGCGGTGGCCGCGTCCAGCGCGGCCGGGCCGTCGCCCACGACATGCACGGCGTAGCCCTCGCGGTGCAGTGCACGCGACAGCGGATCGGCGATCGCCGGGTCGTCCTCGGCCAGCAGTACCACGCTCACGTCAATCAGGGTAGGCGTGACAACATCCAACCCGTGTCAACCTTTGGTGCTGACTTGGCGCTGGCGTTGCGATTGGCGGACGCGGCCGATGCGATAACACTGTCCCGGTTCCGGGCCCGCGACCTGCGGGTGGAGCGCAAACCGGACCGAACGCCGGTCACCGACGCGGATGTCGCCGTCGAGGACGCCGTGCGCGAGGTCCTCGCCGCCGAGCGCCCGGACGACGCGATCCTGGGCGAGGAGCGCGGTGGCAGCGCCGGACCAGGGCGAACGTGGGTGCTGGACCCGATCGACGGCACCAAGAACTTCCTGCGCGGCGTCCCGGTCTGGGGCACGCTGATCGCGCTGGTCGTCGACGGCCAGCCGCAGGTCGGCCTGTGCAGTGCGCCAGCGCTGAGCCGTCGCTGGTGGGCCGCCGCGGGCGAGGGCGCGTGGACGTCCGACCCGCTGGCCGAGCCGCGAAAGATTTCCGTCTCGGGCGTGTCGGCCCTCGAGGACGCCTACCTGACGACCACGGACCTCGGCTCGTGGACGGAGTACCACTCGCGCGAGGCGTACCTGCGGCTCGTGGACGCGTGCTGGGAGAGCCGGGCGTTCGGCGACTTCTGGTCGCACTGCCTGATCGCCGAGGGTGTCATGGACGTCGCCGCCGAGGCGATCGTCAACCCGTGGGACGTGGCGTTCGCGCAGATCCTGGTGACCGAGGCCGGCGGCCGTTTCACCGACCTGACCGGCAAGCCGGACTACGCCGCCGGCTCGGCGCTGAGCACCAACGGCAAGCTGCACGACGAGGCCCTGCGCCTGCTGGCGCGTTAGGTCACGCCGGCGGTACCTGCGCGGGAGCCTCCGGCGCGGGTGCCGCCGGCGCCGCAACGGGTGCGGCGGGTGGCTCGGGCACGACCGGGAGCAGGCCGACCGCGCCGCGTGCCACCTGGGCCCAGGTCAGGCGGCCGAACAGGTAGTGGCAGGCGACCTGCTCGTTGGTGAAGCGGGCCCAGTCGTAGCGGTTGCCCTGCTCGCGCCAGAAGACCTCCCACGTGACGGCGCCGTCCTCGCCGAGGGGCTCCTCGCGGAGCAGGCACCAGGCGTTGTCGGCCTCGGTGCCGACGGACACCACCTCGGCGGGCACCCCGACGGTCTCGAGCCACGTGGTGATCGACTCGACGTTCATGCGACAGCCTCCAGAAAGCCCAGCGCGACGAGGTCGGCGGCGGGGTAGACGGACCGGTAGCGGACACCGCCGCCGGTCTGGCCGAACCAGGCGGCACTGATGGTCTGCCACATGGGCAGCGGGGCGAGCACCCGGTACCGGTGGTAGCCGGCGTCGAGGTGCTCGGGCGGCAGCGAGCGCTGCGTGAACGGGGTGGCGTCGGCGCTGAACACGCGGCCCTCGGGCGTGCCGAAGCGGTCGATGACGGCGCCGGGTTCGAGCACGACGGCCTCGCCGGCGTCGCAGCCGCCCTCGGGGAACAGCTCGCCGGGCGGCCACGCGTACTCGGCGCGACGCTCCTCGGTGCCGGCGCGGACGAGGAACCGGCGGTCCCAGTCGCGCTCGTTCTCGCCGCCGAGCGGGTCGTAGCCCTCGGCGAGTTCCTGGCCGTCACGGGGTTCGGGCACGTCGGCGTGCGTGGCGCCGAGGGACTGGATGAGCCCCGACTCGGGATGGTCGTGCGGCGGGAACCGCAGGCCGGCGGCGTAGTCGACCTCGGCGGGCGGCGGCGGCAGCTGGCGCGCGGGCCGCGAGCTCGGCGTCGGCATGTGGCCGATGGGGAACATGTAGACCATGAACAGCCCGGGCGCGACGGTCGGCTTCTTCACCACCGGTTTGACCACGGGCGCGACGGCCCGATGGTCGTCGATGTAGACGCCGGCGACATCGCCGGGCCGCCGTGTGGTGTTCACGATCGCGGCGGCACCGGCGCCCTGCGCTCCGCCCCCAGGCTGCTGTGCGTAGGGCTGACCGGCACCGGGTTGACCGGCGCCACCAGCGACAACACCGCCGGCGGCAGCACCAGGCCCGGCGCCCGGACCACCGGCAACCGGACCACCGGCAACCGGACCGCCGGCAGCAGGCCCACCGACAACGGCACCGCCAGCAGCCGGACCACCGGCCACGGGACCGCCCCCGACGCCGGGCTGGATCATCCCCGGCTGCCCCGGAGCACCCGGCAGTCCCGGCTGCCCGAACGCCGGCGGCATCGGCGCGCGCGGCCCGGGCATCCCCGGCATCCCCTGCGCGGGCCCCGAGCTGATCGGCGCCGGGCTGTCCACGGTCGGAGGCGTCCAGTAATTACCACCGCCGCTGCTGGGCGGCTGGTAGACGGGAGCCTGCGGCGGCGGAGGCGGCGGTGTGTACACGGGCGCGGCCGACTGCACGGTGGTCGACTGCGGCACGTGCGGCGGCGCGACATGCACCGGCCCGGTCGGCGTGGGATCGGAGTACGGCGGCGGCGTGTAGCCACCGCCGCCCTGATGCCCGTAGCTCGGCGGCGTGGCGGCATCCACGACCTGCCGCGGCACCGGGCCGGTCGGCTCGGCGGAGTTGTCCGGCGGCGGAGCCGCGTGCGACCCAGCGGCGCCGGGATGAGTGCCGTCGATGGGAAACTGCCCGGTCGGCGCGTCGTCGGCGGAGCCCGGAAGCGTCGGCAACCCGGTCTTCGGGTCGATCACATTGCCCGTGGTTTTGTCGACATATTGACCTGTCGCCGGGTCGTACCGCACCTGCGACGGGTCGGTCGTCGCGCCGGTCGTCATGGCGTCGACGTCCGGCAGACCGGTGGAAAGCCCGAGCAAACCGCCGTCCGGTCCGACAGCCTGGCTGGTCTTGTCGAAGGCGGCCGGCGTGTCGGCGGAAACCGCGGGCGCGGTCAGCACCGCGGGGTTCACGGCGGTGGTGAGATCGCCGAGGATGCCGTTGATGTCCGCGCCGGCCCCGGACAGAAGGGTGTTCAGGCCGGCCTTGGGCAGATCGCCGGGCGTGGCGTTGGCGGCCCCGGCGTGCTGCGACACGGCCGTCAGCTTGCGGACGATCTCCACCTTCGCCGCGCCGATCTTCTGCGCGGCCTGCTCGAGCCGGTCGGCGGCGGCCAGGCAGCCCTTCACGGCCTGCGTGAACTTGGCGTTCTCGCCGTGCACGAACTTGCCCCAGAAGTCGTCGGCGGCGTCGGCGGCCTTGCCGCTCATCGCGCCGAGCGCGTCGCTGGCGGACCGGTCGGCGTCCTTGGCCAGCGTGGTCAGCTTGGCGGCGGCGGTGCGCCAGGCGAGGGCGGCGTTGTGCATCGCCGTCTCGTCGGCCTGCGGCCACTGCACGCCGACCTGCCCGGCGATCTCGGCCAGGTCGGCCGGCAGGGTGATCCCCATGACTGGTTGCGTTCCCCTCAGTCCGAACGTCCGGTGGCGATGGCCTGGTCGACCGACCGGTGGATGTGCGCGTGCTCGGCCAGCCGGCCGCCGACGTCCGCCAGCTGCCCGGGCAGCGCCTTGACCAGCGCGAACGTCGCTTCGGCGGCGTCGGTGTAGCCGGTGGCGAAGCTCTGTCCGACCTGGTCGGTCCCCCAGCACTCGCCGGCCTCGGCCAGCGCGTCGGACAGCTCGGTGAAGATCGACTGCGCGGTGTCGGACAGGCTGTCGAGCTGCCCCGCCCGGTCCAGTACCCGGTCGACGTCGGTGCTGAAACCGCCGGTGTTCACGCGTGCCTCCCGTCGACGACCCAGTTGCGGTTCTCGAAGCTGTCGTCCTCACGGGACTTTCGCACGTGCCGGCCCGCCGGCTGTTCCGGTTCGATCTCCGTCTCGCTCACATCGGCCCGTCCGGACAGCACGGACTCCGGATCGGCGCCGGCCGGCAGCACGGGCGCCAGCTGGTCGTGCATGCGCTTGGTCGCCCCCGCGACCGCGACATCTGTGGTGCGCACGATCAGCTCCGCCAGCTCGGCCGGCCGCAGCCGCTGGTAGGCGCGGTCGTCGATGACCAGGTCGACGAGCGTGCCTCTGGGCCCGACGGTCACCGTCACCAGGTCGTCGTGGCTGGTCACGGTCTCGCGAATCGCGGCCATGCCGCGCTGCACCGCGACCAACTGCTCGCGACTCCGCCGGTAGTCGGCCATCAGCTGGTCGATCTCGGCCTGGTGGTCAACTGGCACGCCGTTCCCTCCACGCTGGTGAGCACGTCAGACAGTCGGACGCCCGTTCGGCGCGTTCGGTTCCACTCGATCGGGTAGGAATGAGCCGTGATCGCCTTCGAGGACCTTCCGGCCGGCCGCGTGCTCGACCTCGGCAGCACCGTCGTCGACCGGGACGAGATGCTCGCCTTCGCCGCGCGGTTCGACCCGCAGCCGTTCCACCTCGACGAGGAGGCCGGCAAGAACTCCGTGCTCGGCGGCCTGTGCGCGTCCGGCTGGTTCACCATGGGCCTGTGGATGCGCGCGTACGTGGACCACGTGCTGGCCGACTCCACCTCGCAGGGCTCGCCCGGCGGGAAGGACCTGCTCTGGCCGGCGCCGGTCTTCCCCGGCGACAAGCTGGAGTTCTCGCTGGAGGTGCTGTCCGCGCGGCTGTCGCGCAGCCGGCCGAACCTGGGACTGGTGGAGATCCGCGCGCAGGCCGACCGCGACGGGCAGCCCGTGCTGCGGTCCACGTTCACCGGCATGTTCGGCACCCGGCCCTGATGTGCACCCGATGGTGCTTGAGCACGGCGGCGGTCACGTGATTGCGTCGGAAGCCGAGGTCCGCGCGGGCTTCGAGAGGTTCCTGGCGGAACGACGGCCCTAGGGGGAGCGTTCATGCGTTGGCTGCACCTGGTCACGGCGGTGGCGGTGGCGGCGAGCACGGTCTTGTGCCCGCCCGACAACGGGACCACAGCGCAACTCCAGCGTCTGGCCCGGGAGTTGGTGGCCGCCGGGGCGCCCGGTGTCATCGTCAGGGTGGACGACGGTCACGGCCGTCCCGTCGAGATCACGGAGCAGGCCGACTGGACGAAGCGGGACCATCGGCTGGACGCCGATGACGAGTTCCGCATGGGCTCCAACACCAAGACCGTCATGGCGACGCTCGTGCTGCAACTCGTCGCCGCCCACAAGCTCGCGCTGACCGACCCGGTGGAGAAGTGGTTGCCGGGCAAGGTTCCCGACGGCAACGCGATCACGTTACGCATGCTGCTCAATCACACCAGCGGCCTGTTCGACTACACCAACGACCCCGCGATGCTGCCGTCGATCCTCGGCAAGGACCCGCATCCGTGGACGTCGGAGGAACTGCTGGCCATCGGGGTGGCCAACCCGCCGCTGTTCCCGCCGGGCGCGAAGTGGTCGTACAGCAACACGAACTACGTCGCGATCGGCGCGCTGCTGGAGCGGGTCACCGGCAAGAGCCTGGTCGACCTGGTGCGGGACCGGATCGTCCGCCCGCTCGGGCTGAGGAACACCTACCTGCCCGATGACTCCCGTTGGTTCGGACCGCATGTCCGCGGCTACGAGCCGGATGCCGCGCACATGCCGCCGGAGGTGCCCGAGGAGGTCCGGGATCTGGCCGGCCCCGAGCACGACGGTCACGTGGACGTCTCCGGCATCAGCCCGCGCTGGGGCGGGGCGGCGGGCGCGATCGTGTCCAATGCCGAGGACTGGTCACGGTTCTACGAGGCGTTGCTGGGTGGCAAGCTGCTGCCCGCCGCCCAGCTGGCGCAGATGCGCGACACCGTGCCGGTCCCGGGCCAGCCCGGCAATCCCGGCTACGGCCTGGGCATCGACACCAGGACGACGTCGTGCGGCACGTTCTGGGGGCACGACGGCGGTCTCCCCGGCTACCTCAGCACCAACTTCACCGACAGCGCCGGCCACCGCACCGGTTCCGTGCTGATGTCGACGGAGCTCTTCAGCGAGTTCGATGCCGAGCCGACGCTGGCCGCTGCCAGCAAGACGCTGGTGAACGCCGCGGTCTGCGCGATGTTCGACAAGCCAGTCAGCGCAAACCCGAGCTGACGGCCTCGTGCACGGCGCGGGCCAACGCCGAACCGAAACGGGAACGCGGTCCGCCGTACTGCTCGGCGGGCCCCGAAGTGGGGCACAGCAACACGATCGCGTCGGTGGCGGTGCCGGTGCCGTCGACGCCGGCCTCGAACAGGGCCTGGGACTTGGCTTCGGTGACGGTGGCGACGGCGTTGACCAGTGCCGCCGGGCTCAACCGAACCGGCAGGCGGCAGACGGCGTTGATGGTGCCGATGCGTTCCCCGGCGGCATCGGGCGCGGCGGCCCAGGTGGGCACGCCAACCCCGGTGGTCACGTCGGCGGTGACGCCTCGCTCCGTCACCGAGACGACCTTTCGCACGTCGACCGCGGTGAGCAAGCCGGTTCCGGGGCCGGTCAGGCGAAGCTCGGCGGCGATCTCGGCGACGTGCTGATCGGGGTCGAGACGGTCATAGCCGTGCGGCACGGTGGCGTTGAGCACCCAGCCGCGTTCCCCGACGCCGCCACCGTACGGCGCGGAGGAGATGGTCATTCGGGGTGGGTCGAAACGCCACACGAGCACGGGTAACGAGTCGACGTAGGTGATGATCACCGGAGTTCTCGGCGTACCAGGGCACGCTTGATGCCGCGCCGGCCGATGAGCTCGAAGCCGGCGTCCAGGAACATCGTCAGCGTGCCGTGGTACAGGGTGCTGACCTGCTTGCGTTCGCCTCCGAGCCCGGGTGCGGGTGTCCCGCCAAACGCTGTGGTCGGATAGCCCTCGATGCAGCGGGCCCCGTGCTCGGCCGCGTACGTCACGGCCGCGTCGAGCAGCGAGCGCGTGATGCCGGTGCCACGGGCCGTGCGGTCCACGAAGAAACACGTCACCGACCACACGTCCGACAGGTCCTCACGGGGATCGGGCGGCGCGGCGACCGCGGACCGGTCCAACCGGATGTGCGCGAGCCGGGGCGCCACCGCGACCCAGCCGACGGCCCTGCCACCGGCATCGAGAGCAAGCAGCCCAACGGGTTCGCCGGAGCTGACGAGCTCCCCGAGCGCCTCCCGGTTGGATTCCCCCTTGTTGCGCTTGAACTCGTTGGCGGTCCGCCGGAACCACATGCACCAGCAGCCGCTGGCGCCGCCCTGCGGACCGAGCAGTTCCTGCAGCGCGGGCCAGGTCTGCTCGGTCAGGGCGACGACAGTGACGTCGAGTCCGGTGCCAGCACTCATCCGGCCAGTGCCCGCACGACCCGGGACGGGCTCGGCCGCCCCAACCGCTCCGCCATCCACGCGCTGGTGGCGACCAGCGCGTCCAGGTTCACGCCGTGCTGGATGCCGAGGCCGTCCAGCATCCACACCAGGTCCTCGGTGGCGAGGTTGCCGGTCGCCGATTCGGCGTACGGGCACCCGCCGAGGCCGCCGGCCGAGGAGTCCACTGTGGTCACGCCACAACGCAGCGCCGCCAACGTGTTGGACAGCGCCTGCCCGTAGGTGTCGTGGAAGTGCACGGCCAGGTTGTCGACGGTCGGGAAGCCGCCGATGACCGCCTCGACCTGCCCGGGCGTCGCGACGCCGATCGTGTCACCGAGCGACAGCTGCGAGCAGCCCATGTCCAGCAGCCGCGTGCCGACGGACACCACCTGCGCCGGCTCGACGTGCCCCTCCCAGGGGTCGCCGAAGCACATCGACACGTAGGCGCGGACATCGAGGCCCTCGGTCCGAGCCCGGCTCACGACCGGCTCGAACATGGCGAACTGCTCGTCGAGGGTCCGGTTCAGGTTCTTGTTGGCGAACGTCTCGGTGGCGCTGCCGAAGATCGCGATGTGCCGGACGCCCGCGGCCAGCGCCCGGTCCAGGCCGCGCTCGTTGGGCACGAGCACCGGGTAGGACACGCCCTCCCGCTGCTTGAGGCCGGCCAGCAGCTGCTCGGCGTCGGCCAGCTGCGGCACCCACTTCGGGTGCACGAAGCTGGTCGCCTCCAACACGGACAGCCCCGCGTCGGCCAGCCGGTCCAGGAACTCCAGCTTCACGGCGACGTCCACGACGGACGACTCGTTCTGCAGGCCGTCGCGCGCGCCGACCTCCCAGATCGTCACCCGTTCCGGCAATCCGTCGCCGCGGACCGTGCTGGGCAGGCCCACGGACCGGGCGGTCACCGCTCGCTCCGGGTGTGGCCGGGGTGGAAGTCGTCGTTGGGGTCGTCGTTGATCTCCCGGTAGAGCAGCGAGTGCACGCGCTCCACGTTCGGGATGTCGTCGAACTCCAGCGGCTCGTCGGAGGCCGACTCGATGATCAGTGTGCCCGCGCCGACGAGACGGTCCAGCAGCCCGTGCCGGAACTGCACGCTGTTGATGCGCGACATCGGGATGTCGATGCCGGTGCGGGTGAGCACACCGAACCGCATCATCACCCGATGGGTGGTGATCACGAAGTGGGTGGTCCGCCACCGGATCAGCGGGCCGAGCACGACCCAGATGATCACGATGGCCGCGACGACCCCGATCGCGATCCAGGCGTAGGTGTGCCAGCTCTGGCTGCTGACCAGCGCCGCGAGGTAGGCGCCGACGGCCACCGTGATCAGGAAGACCACGATCGGCCAGAACAGCATCTTCCAGTGCGGGTGCTTGTGGATCACGACGTGCTCGTCCTCGCCGAGCAGGTCGTCTGGATAGGCCACGGCGATTCCTCCCGAAGCTGGTGACGCCGCCACGGTACCGGTGGTCAGCCGGCGGCCGACCGGAGGTGCACCACGTCACCTGCGTGGACGCTGTGTCGGGTGCCGTCGTCGGCCCGGACCACGAGCTGCCCCTCGACGTCGATCTCGACCCCGGTTCCGACCAGCTCCCGGTCTCCCGGCAGCTCGATGCGGACCCGCAGGCCCAGCGTCGAGCAGTGCCGGCGGTACTCGGCGTGCAGGCCGGAGGCGATCGGGTCGCCGCGCTCCTGCCGCCACGCGTCGTCCAGCTCGGCGAGGTTCTTCAGCAGCTCGACCGCTATGTCCGTACGGTCCGTGGTGGTCGCCCCCTGCTGCTCCAGCGAGGTCGCCGGCAGGCCGCCCGCCCCCGGCGGGACGTCGCCGGGCAGCGCCGCCACGTTCAGGCCCATGCCCAGCACCACGCCGCCGTCGGCCTCGGCCAGCACCCCGGCGCACTTGGCCTTGTGCGGACCGGCGAGCAGGTCGTTCGGCCACTTCAGCACGGCGTCGACGCCGATGCTCGTCGCCGTGCGGACCAGGGCGACGCCGGCGAGCAGGGTGATCCACGGGATGCGGTGCGGCGGCACGTCCGGGCGGAGCAGGACGCTCACGTAGAGGCCGGTGTACGGCGGCGACACCCAGGTGCGGGCGCGGCGGCCCTGGCCGGCGGTCTGCTCCTCGGCGAACAGCACGGTCCGGTCCGCGCCGCCGGCCCGCAACGCCTCGCGGAGGTCGGCGTTGGTGGAGCCGGTGCTCGCGACGACGTCGACCTGGGCATACGGGCCGATCAGGGCGGCCCGGAGACGGGCCTCGTCCAGGGGTTCACGCACGGTTGCCGAGCGTAGTCTGCTCGAAACCGGCATTCGGTGTGCTCCAGAGCGTGACTCGCCGGGGTGATGTGGGCTACGTGTCAGTAACCAAGGTCGGAAGCCCTGGTTAGAGTGCCTCGGCATGAGCAGTGCGACCGAGCCCGTGGGTGTGGCCCCGACCGAGGCCCCGGACATCCACACCACCGCCGGCAAGCTGGCCGACCTCTACCGCCGCAACGACGAGGCGGTGCACGCCGGCTCCGCGCGTGCCATCGAGAAGCAGCACGCCAAGGGCAAGCTCACCGCCCGGGAGCGGATCGACCTGCTGCTCGACCCCGGCTCGTTCACCGAGCTGGACGAGCACGCCCGCCACCGGTCGACCAACTTCGGCCAGGAGCGCAACCGGCCCTACGGCGACGGCGTGGTCACCGGCTACGGCACCGTCGACGGCCGCCGGGTGTGCGTGTTCAGCCAGGACGTGACCATCTTCGGCGGCTCGCTGGGCGAGGTGTACGGCGAGAAGATCGTCAAGATCATGGACCTGGCCATGAAGACCGGCAGCCCGATCGTCGGCATCAACGAGGGCGGCGGCGCGCGGATCCAGGAGGGTGTGGTCTCGCTCGGCCTGTACGGCGAGATCTTCCGCCGCAACACGCACGCCTCCGGCGTGATCCCGCAGATCTCGCTGATCATGGGCTCGGCCGCCGGCGGCCACGTCTACTCGCCCGCGCTGACCGACTTCACCGTGATGGTGGACAAGACCTCGCACATGTTCATCACCGGCCCGGACGTGATCAAGACCGTCACGGGCGAGGACGTGGGCTTCGAGGAGCTGGGCGGCGGCCGCACGCACAACACCAAGTCCGGCAACGCGCACTACCTCGGCACGGACGAGGAGGACGCCATCGCCTACGTCAAGGAGCTGCTGTCCTACCTGCCGTCCAACAACCTGGCCGAGCCGCCGGTGTTCCCCGGCCTCGAGGAGGCCGGCTCGGTCGCGGAGACGCTGACCGGCACCGACCACGAGCTGGACACGCTGATCCCGGACTCGGCCAACCAGCCCTACGACATCCACGAGGTGATCTCCCGCGTCGTCGACGACGGCGAGTTCCTCGAGGTGCACCAGCTGTTCGCGCCGAACATCGTGGTCGGTTTCGGCCGCATCGAGGGCCACGCGGTCGGCGTGGTCGCCAACCAGCCGACGCAGTTCGCCGGCTGCCTGGACATCGACGCCAGCGAGAAGGCGGCCCGGTTCGTCCGCACCTGCGACGCCTTCAACATCCCGGTGCTGACCTTCGTGGACGTGCCGGGCTTCCTGCCGGGCACCGACCAGGAGTGGAACGGCATCATCCGCCGCGGCGCCAAGCTGATCTACGCCTACGCCGAGGCGACGGTGCCGCTGGTCACCGTGATCACCCGCAAGGCGTACGGCGGCGCGTACGACGTGATGGGCTCCAAGCACCTCGGCGCGGACCTGAACCTGGCCTGGCCGACCGCGCAGATCGCGGTGATGGGCGCGCAGGGCGCGGCCAACATCGTGCACCGGCGCACCCTGGCCGAGGCCAAGGAGCGCGGCGAGGACGTGGAAGCGTTGCGCGCCAAACTGATCCAGGAGTACGAGGACACGCTGTGCAACCCGTACGTGGCCGCCGAACGCGGTTACGTCGACTCGGTGATCCCGCCCTCCTACACCCGCGGCTACGTCGCCCGCGCGCTGCGCACCCTGCGCGAGAAGCGGGAAGCGTTGCCGCCCAAGAAGCATGGGAACATCCCGCTGTGAGCGACGACCGTCCGCTGCTGCGTGTCGTCCGGGGCAACCCGGACGACACCGAACTCGCCGTGCTGACCGCGGTGATGTCCGCCATCGCCGCCGTGCCCGCCGGTTCGGACGAACCCGCCGCGCCGTCCCGCTGGGGCGCGCCGCAGCTGCGCCGGCCGCTGCATCCCGGCCCCGGCGCGTGGCAGTACTCCTTCCGTTGACTTGAGACCCGTCTATCGGCTCTACTGCACAGCTTCGGCCGGTTCGTAACGTCGAGCCGGTGAAGGTGACACGGTTATCCACCCTGCTGACCGTCCTGATCGCCGGGCTCGCGATGGTGCTCGTCCCGGCGTCCGCCGGCGCCGCCCCGCACGACGGCGGCAGCCAGCCGACCTACTCCTACGCCAACGCGATCCGGGAGACCGCGTGGGTCGACACCGGGTTGAAGGATCCGAGCGGCAAGGCGGTCCGGGTCGCCGCGGACATCATCCGCCCGTCGGAGCTGACCTCCGGCGTGCCGGTGATCATGGACGCCAGCCCGTACTACGCCTGCTGCGGGCGCGGCAACGAGAGCCAGCTCAAGACCTACGACTCGGCCGGCAGGCCGGTGCAGTTCCCGCTGTACTACGACAACTACTTCGTGCCGCGCGGCTACGCCATCGTGCTGGTGGACCTGGCCGGCACCAACCGGTCCAACGGGTGCGTCGACATCGGCGGCCCGTCCGACATCGGCTCGGCCAAGGCGGTCGTCGACTGGCTGAACGGCCGGGCCACCGGCTACACCACCGCGACCGGGTCAACGACCGTGAAGGCCACCTGGACCAGCGGCAATGTCGGCATGATCGGCAAGTCCTGGGACGGCACGATCGCCAACGGCGTCGCCGCGACCGGGGTCGCCGGGCTGAAGACGATCGTGCCGATCTCGGCGATCTCCTCCTGGTACGACTACTACCGCGCCAACGGCGCGGACCTGACCGCCGGGCAGCCGTCCGGCCTGTCCACGCTGGTGGAGACCTCCGCCGCGCAGAACGGCTGCCGCAGCGTGCAGTCCGCGATCGACGCCGGCTCTCCGACCAACGGCAACTACACGTCCTGGTGGGACCAGCGCAACTACTACGCGCAGGCCGCGAACGTGCACGCCAGCGTGTTCGTCGCGCACGGCATGGAGGACGACAACGTCAAGCCGATCAACTTCGGCCAGTGGTGGGACGCCCTGGCCGCGCACGGCGTCGAGCGCAAGATCTGGCTGTCGCAGACCAGCCACGTGGACCCGTTCGACTACCGGCGCGCCGCGTGGGTGGACACCCTGCACCAGTGGTTCGACCACTACCTGATGGGCGTGGACAACGGCATCCAGAACGGCCCGCAGCTCAGCGTCGAACGCACCCCGGACAACTGGGTGGACGCGGCGAGCTACCCGGAGGTGGCCACCGCGACGTCGCTGAAGTTGAGCGCCACCACCACGAACGGTCTCGGCAAGCTCGGCAGCACCGCGCCGAAGGCCGGCGCGGTCGAGTCGTTCACCGACAACCCGAGCCTGAGTGAGACCAACTGGGCCAGCAGCCCGGACACCGCCAACAGCGCCCGGGTCGTGTTCAGCAGCGGCACGCTGTCCAGCCCGGTGACGGTGTCCGGCGGCAGCACGATCACCGTGACGGCGTCGTCGTCGGCCAGCAGCGGCCAGGTGTCGGCGGTGCTCGTCGACCTCGGGCCGGAGACCGTGCGCAACTTCCAGGGGGACGGGGAGGGCATCACCACGCTGTCCACCAAGTCCTGCTTCGGTTCCGGCACCTCCGGCGACACCGGCTGCTTCCTCGACACCAAGGCCGACACGATCGACGTCAACGCCCAGGTGATCGCTCGCGGCTGGGCCGACCTCGGCCACTACGCGTCGTTGACCAGCAAGGCGACGCTGACGCCGGGCAAGTCGTACACGATGACGTTCAAGCTGGCCCCGACCGACCACCAGGTGGCGGCCGGGCACCGGCTGGCGTTGATCGTCGGCGGCACCGACAACGGCTGGATCACCGCCGGCAGCGCGAAGCCGAAGATCACGCTGGACCTGACCAGGACGTCCGTCCAGGTCCCGCTGATCGGTTCGCTGCCGTAACTTTCCGGGTGCCACGGGCGGGGAGTCCCGCCCGTGGCCTAGGGTTCCCAGCCGTGCGACTCGTGCTCGGCTCCGCGTCCCCCGCCCGCCTGAACGTGCTGCGTGCCGCCGGCATCGACCCGGTGGTCCGGGTGTCCGGCGTCGACGAGGACGCGGTGGCGGCCGCGCTGACCGATCCCCGTCCCGACGAGCTCGTCACGGCGCTGGCCGAGGCGAAGGCGCACGCCGTCGTCGAGGCGCTGGCCGGCGAGCTGCCGGACGCCGTGGTGATCGGCTGCGACTCGATGCTGTCCATCAACGGCAAGATGGTCGGCAAGCCCGGCACTCCCGAGGTGGCGCGGGCTCGCTGGCAGGAGATGGCCGGCAAAACCGGCGAACTGCTCACCGGGCACGTCGTCCTGCGCCTCGCGGACGGCGCCGTGGCGGACAAGGCGTCCGGCGCGGAGACCACCACGGTCCGCTTCGGCACGCCCAGCGACCGTGAGCTCGACGCCTACATCGCCACCGGCGAGCCGCTGGCCGTCGCCGGCGGGTTCACGCTGGACGGCATGGGCGGCTGGTTCGTCGACGGCATCGACGGCGACCACTCCAGCGTGATCGGCATCAGCCTGCCGCTGACCCGGCGGCTGCTGGCCGAGGTCGGCGTCAGCGTGATCGACCTGTGGCCGAACTCATGACGGGCACTCCGACAGCTTCGCCGGGTTCGGCGTGACGTCCGGCCAGCCCGGCAACTGCCGCGGGCTCGCGTAGGCGACGCTGCAGCCGATCTCCTCGCCGGTGAGTTGGAACACGGCCACGGCGACCTTCGTGCACGACGCGGGCGCGTTGTCGTCGCAGCGGCTCTGCGTCGTCACCACATCGGGGACGGCGTCGCCGTTGACGTCGCGCAGCGCCAGGTAGCCCCCGTCCGAGCTGAACGGGATCGGCGTCTGCCGCCACGTGCCGCCGTCGTCGGTGTAGACCTCGCCGATCAGGTCGCCGCCGTCCTTGCCCTGCAGCAGGCAGGCCGACGTCCTGCCCTCCTCGCACGTGATCGACTTCGCGTCGACGGTGGGAACCTGCGAGCTGAACAGGACCGCCCCACGGTCGGAGGTGATGCGCAGCCGGGCGAAGTGGCCCTTGCCGTCGGCCAGCAGGTCGACGGTCTCCTTGAACTGCGGCATCGACACGCTGGTCAGCTTCACGCACGGTGCCTGGCCGCACAGCTGCACCGGATCGGTCGGCGCCGTCGGCGCCGGCTGGGTGCTGGTCGACGCCGCCTTGGCCGCCCGCAGCTGCCGCATCACCAGCGTCGTGCCGATCGCGGCGGCGAACACCAGCACGGCGACGACAACCGCGACGAACACCGGTCTCGACGCTCTGGTCACGCGCTGGCACCTCCTCCCGTTCCGACCGGTTCAGCATGAGTCTGCACGTCAACCCGGGTCCAGCGCTCGTCACGTGGTGAGGTTGGTCTCCCCCCGTGCGCGGTCGGTCATCCGTAGACTCCAGCGAAACGCGCGCGTTCCGCTGGAGTCGTTTGAGGAGGTATGGCGTGCCAGAGTCGGCCGCAGACCTGGGCCCCATCACGCTGCACAAGGTCCTGGTCGCCAACCGTGGTGAGATCGCCGTCCGGGTGATCCGCGCCTGTCGCGACGCCGGCCTGGCCAGCGTCGCGGTGTACGCGGATCCGGACCGGGACGCGCCGTTCGCGCGGATGGCCGACGAGGCCTTCGCCCTCGGCGGTTCCACCCCCGGCGAGAGCTACCTGGTCATCGACAAGCTCCTCGACGTGGCCAAGCGCTCCGGCGCCGACGCCGTGCACCCCGGCTACGGGTTCCTGTCGGAGAACGCCGACTTCGCCCAGGCCGTGCTGGACGCCGGCCTGACCTGGATCGGGCCGTCGCCGCAGTCCATCCGCGACCTCGGGGACAAGGTCACCGCCCGGCACATCGCCATGCGCGCCGGCGCCCCGCTGGTGCCCGGCACCAAGGACCCGGTGGCCGGGCCGGACGAGGTCGTCGCGTTCGCGCGGGAGCACGGGCTGCCGGTGGCGATCAAGGCCGCGTTCGGCGGCGGCGGGCGGGGCCTGAAGGTCGCCCGCACGCTGGAGGAGATTCCCGAGCTGTTCGACTCCGCCGTCCGCGAGGCCGTCGCGGCGTTCGGGCGCGGGGAGTGCTTCGTGGAGCGCTACCTGGACAAGCCCCGCCACGTCGAGGCCCAGGTGCTGGCCGACAAGCACGGCAACGTCATCGTCGTCGGCACCCGCGACTGCTCGCTGCAGCGGCGGCACCAGAAGCTGGTCGAGGAGGCCCCGGCCCCGTTCCTCACCGACGACCAGCGGGCCCGGATCCACTCGTCGGCCAAGGCGATCTGCTCGGAGGCCGGCTACTACGGCGCCGGCACCGTCGAGTACCTCGTCGGCCTGGACGGGTCGATCTCGTTCCTGGAGGTCAACACCCGGCTGCAGGTGGAGCACCCGGTCAGCGAGGAGACCTCGGGCATCGACCTGGTGCTGGAGCAGTTCCGCATCGCCGCCAACGAGAAGCTGCGCTTCACCGAGGACCCGACCCCGCGCGGCCACTCGATCGAGTTCCGGATCAACGGCGAGGACGCCGGCCGCAACTTCCTGCCCGCCCCCGGCCTGGTCGCCACGTTCATCGAGCCCTCGGGGCCCGGTGTTCGCGTCGACGCCGGCGTGCGGTCCGGCGACGTGATCGGCGGGCAGTTCGACTCGCTGCTGGCCAAGCTGATCGTCACCGGCGAGGACCGGCAGCAGGCCCTGGCCCGCGCCCGCCGCGCCCTGGACGAGATGGTCGTCGAGGGCATGGCCACGGTGCTGCCCTTCCACCGGGCGGTGGTGCGGGATCCGGCGTTCACCGCCGAGGACGGCTTCACCGTGCACACCCGGTGGATCGAGACCGAGTTCGACAACACCATCGAGCCCTTCACCGACCCGGCCGTGGCCGAGGAGGAAGAAGGCGAGCGGCAGACCGTCGTGGTCGAGGTCGGCGGCCGCCGGCTGGAGGTGTCGCTGCCCGGCAACCTGGCCGTCGGCGCCGCCGCCCCGGCCGCGGCGAAGGCCAAGCCGCGCAAGCGTGCCGGCAAGAGCGCCGCCGCCGTTTCCGGTGACGCCGTGGCCGCGCCGATGCAGGGCACCATCGTCAAGGTCGCCGTCGCCGACGGGCAGCAGGTCGAGGCCGGCGAGCTGCTGGTCGTGCTGGAGGCGATGAAGATGGAGAACCCGGTGACCGCCCACAAGGCCGGCACCGTCGCGGGTCTCGCCGCCACTACGGGCGAAACGGTCACGCAGGGCACGGTGCTGCTGGAGATCAAGGATTGAACTGACGGATGTCATGACGCCTGACCGTTGGTGCGCCGTACGATTGGCGGCGTGAACGAGTCCCCGGACATGCGGATCGGTGACACCGAACGCGAGCAGGCGCTCGCCGCGCTCGGGGAGCACATGAGCGCCGGTCGGCTCGACATCGACGAGTACGGGGAGCGTTCGGCCCGGGTGACCACCGCGCGCACCCGGGGCGAGCTGGTGGCGCTGTTCGCCGACCTGCCGGACCCCAAGCCGGCGTTCGGCGCGCCCGCGCCCGCGCCGCCGGCGTCCGCGCCCGCGCCGCCGGCCAAGGTCGCCTCGGCTGAGGTCTCGCGGCGCACCGGCATGAAGGTGTCGATGGCCAGCATCGCCGCGGCGAGCTGGCCGGTGGGCATCGCCGTCGGCCTGTTCCTGCACCAGTGGGAGTTCATGGCTGTGCCGGTGCTGCTGAGCTGGTTCACGGGCGCGTTCCTGGGCCGCGGCCACCACGGCGACCGTGACCGCGATCGCGACCGTGGCCGCCAGGAGCGGGACCGCTGGCGCGAGGAGCGGCACCTGATGCGTGACGAGATGCACCGCAGGCGGCGAGAGCTGCGTGGCCGAGACTGAGTCCACTATGGACGGCGGCATGCTCGTTGTGCTGCACGACCGGGACGACGCCGAGGCCCTGGCCGCCGAGCTGGCCGAGCTGGGCTGGCGGCCGTGCGCCGTGCACAAGGAGCTGCTGGCCGGCGAGGACGACGCCGAGGACGCCGACTGGCTCGTCGAGCTGGCCACCGCGCCGGACGGCACGCCCGCGGCCGCGCACGAGGAGTTCCTCGCCGGCCTGGCCGACCGCGCCGACGGATTCGTGACCAGCATCAACTAGGTTGGCCGCCGTGGAACCGGTCGAGATCAACGCGGGCAGGTACTACCTGCGGCAGCTGCGCGCCGACGACCGGATCGACGACCGGCCGTCGATCCTGGACGCCTTCACCGATCCCGTCAGCCGGCGCTGGATCAGCCACCGGATCCTGGACCTGGCCGCGGCCGGCGACTACGTGGCGCTGCGCGCCCGGCAGTGGGCCGACGATGAACGCTGCTCGTGGGCGGTGGCCGACCAGAACACCGGCGAGCTGCTCGGCGAGGTCGGCCTCAAGGACCTCGACCTCAGGGCCGGCACCGCCGCCGCGGCGTGCTGGACCGCGCCCCGGCACCGCAACCGCGGCGTGGTCAGCGAGGGCCTGGCCGCCGCGATGCGGTTCGGCGCGGGGGCGCTGGGCCTGAACCGGGTCGACTACCTGTTCCAGGACGGCAACGAGCCGTCCCGGCGGGTGGCCGAGAAGTGCGGCTTCGGCTTCCACCGGACCATCGACGAGTGCGGGGCGAAGGTCCACGTGTGGACCCGGTCGCTAGTCTGACCGGCCATGCGACTCGCGCTGCTCCTGCTGTGCGCGGCGGCCCTGGCGGGCTGCTCCGCGTACCCGCTGACCGAGACCAGCCAGACGCACGACAACTCGTCCTCCGCCGCCGCCCCGACGACCACCACCACGACCAGCCTCACGCTGCCGCCGCGGCCGCGGGAGATCCCGCTGGACAAGGTGAACCCGTGCGCCATCCTGACCAAGGACCAGCGGGCGCAGCTGAGCCTGGACACCCCGCCGTCGCCGTACACCGACACCGACCTGAAGGCGCGGGCGTGCACCATTCGAGGGACCTACAGCGGCCAGGTCGCGCGGCTCGCGCTCGTCACGAATGAGGGCGCCGACCTGTGGATCTCCGACGAGGCGCAGAACACCGCCAAGGTGATCGCGATCGTCGGCTTCCCGGCGCTGGAGGTCCGCACCCCCGGCTTGGACACGCTCTGTAACGTCGAGGTGGACGTGGCCAAGGGCGAGTTCCTCGACGTGCTCTTCCGCGACGGCGGCGGCGCCGCCCCGATCCCCCAAGATGATCTTTGTCTTGGCGCGCAACGGGTCGCGGAGGCGGCCATGACCAGCCTGTCCGGCGGCCACTGATGGCGGATTGACACACCCCGCGGGGTGGATGTCACCCTGACCACTCCCGACCGTCACGCAGTGTCGCTACAGTGTTGGCACCCGACACCCGGAGGTCACTCGTGCCGCAGCGGACCACGACCCCCGCCCCGGCGACGGTCGCCGCCGGCGGGTTCCGGGTCGACCCGGCCGCCATCCCCGGCCTGCGCAAGGTGTTCACCACCGCGCTGGTGAAGCTGGACAAGCAGATCGAGATGGCGATCTCCGACGTGCGGATCCGGCCGTGGGCCGGCGACCCCGTCAGCGTGCAGGCCGCGAGCGACTTCAACGACCACTCCACCGGCGCCGACTCCGCGCTGGAGGCGCTGCAGCGCTACCAGCGTCAGCTCAAGGGCGCGCTGGACGCGTTGACCGAGGTCGAGCAGGGGTACCACACCGTCGAGCAGGACAACACGACGCTGATCCAGCAGGGCGGCTGCTGATGCCCGGCGACGTCCGCTGGCGCGGGTACACCCACCAGGAGCTGTACGACGCCATCAACTCCGGTCCCGGCGCCGCCGCGTCCGCCGACCCGGCCGCGCGCTGGGGCGCGATCTCCGGCGCGTTGCACGAGATCGGCGGCGAGCTGTCCAGCGCCATCAGCGTCGCCGCCTCGGACTGGAGCGGGGCTGCTTCCGACTCAGCGCTGCACGGCATCGCCCAGCTGGCGCGGTGGGCCGACGACGCCCACGCCAGCGCCGAGAGCATCCGTGCCAGCACCGAGGCGCAGGCCGACTACGTGCTGCGGGCTCGGGCCGACATGCCCGTGCCGGTCAAGGCGCCCGAGCCCGGGCCGTCCGGCTGGCTCGGCGACCTCGTGTCGCTGTTCATCGGGCAGGTCGACGCCGAGATCATCGAGGCCGCCCAGGACGCCGCCGCGACCCGGGCGTTCGAGGTCATGAGCACGTACGAGCACAACACCGCCGCCAACACCGGTTCGCTGCGGCCGTTCGACGCCGTTCCCGTGGTCACCGTCCCTGCCCGGCCCACCGTCCCCAGCCAGCGCGGGTACTGACTTTGCTCACCCTGTCCGAGCTGGAGTTCGACGTGCTCTGGGAGCACCTCCGGCTGGCCGAGATGCCGCTGGCGATCAAGGTCGCCTCCCCCGGGAAGACCCACCTCGAACGCGAAGTCGTCACCAAGACCGTGTGGGACTCCCTCGCCGAGCGCGGCCTCGTCGGCGGTTCCCGGGGCATCGACCAGGACCTCGTCGACCTGCTCGGCCTGCTCGACGGCGCCGACTACGAGCTCGACGCCCGTCTCTGGCTGGACGGCGGCGTTCGCGCCTTGGTCGCCGCCAAGGGCCCCGACGCCGTGCTGGCCCGCCTCGCCGACGGTCAGCTCACCCTGACCCCCGTCGACATCTCTTCGCTCCCTCGGGCCGCCCTCTCCCTGCTTCCCGAGCTACCCGCCGGTCCCGGATACTCCATCACCGTCCCCAGCGCCGAACTCGACGCCGCCGCGGCCGAGGCCGAGACCGCCGACGAGCTCGGCTGGATCCTCCGCGACCACGGCGTCTCCCCCGCCGAGGCCGACGAGCTCGCCGCCATGGTCGGCAACGTCCGCCGCCGCGGCCAGTTCGGCGCCGCCGCCCGCGACCGCTTCGGCCGCCGCCACCGCCCCGACCGTGTCGTCGGCTTCTTCGACACCCCCCGCGGCCGCTACGTCCAGCTCCGCCGGGCCAAACCCGGCGGCGTCGCCTGGAGCACCATCGCCCCCGCCGACGACCGCCGCATGGGCCAACACATCACCGACCTGCTCAACGACGCCGTCCAGCTCACCTTCGCCTGATCTCCCCACGTGAGTGGCTCATTTCGGCGTTTAACGCCACGTGAGTGGCTCACTTCGCATTTAAGCCCCACGTGAGTGGCTCACTTCGCGGTTAGCCCATGTGAGTGGCTCAGGTGCGCCCAGAAGCGAAATGAGCCACTCACGTAGAGAAAAAAGCAGGGTCGTCAGCTGACGGGGTCGCGTAGGTCGCGGGCCTCGGGGGCGCTGATGCGGCGGGCGTCCGCGGCCTGGTCGTTGGGCTCCGACTGGGAGTCCCGTTCCGCCTGCACGCGGGCGGTGTAGACCTCCACCTCACGGGCGATGCGCGCGTCGTCCCACCCCAGCACACCGGCCATCAGGCGGGCGACCTGCTCGGCGCAGTCGACGCCACGGTGCGGGTACTCGATGGAGATCCGGGTCCGCCGAGTGAGAGCGTCCTCAAGGTGCAGCGCGCCCTCGTGGGAGGCGGCGTAGACGATCTCCACCTGGAGGTAGTCGGGCGCGGCGGGCAGCGGGCGCAGGAGGTCGGGGTCGCCGTCGGCGACGGCGAGCACCTCGTGCACGAGCGAGCCGTACCGGTCGAGCAGGTGCCGAACGCGGTAAGGATGCAGCCCGTGCCGAGCGGCGAGCTGGTCGGCCTGGTTGACGAGCGCGTAGTAGCCGTCGGCGCCGAGCAGGGGCACCTTGTCGGTGATGGACGGCTGCAGCCGGCCGGTCAGATCGGCGCCGGCGGCGTCGACGGCGTCGGCGGCCATCACGCGGTACGTCGTGTACTTGCCGCCGGCGATGGCGACGAGCCCGGGGGCGACCCGAGCGACGGCGTGCTCGCGGGACAGCTTGGACGTGGACTCGCTCTCCCCGGCCAGCAGCGGCCGCAGCCCGGCGTACACACCCTCGATGTCGTCGTGCGTGAGCGGCGTGGCCAGCACGGTGTTGACGTGGTCGAGGATGTAGTCGATGTCCGCCTTGGTGGCGGCGGGGTGCGCGAGGTCGAGGTTCCAGTCGGTGTCGGTGGTGCCGACGATCCAGTGGTTGCGCCACGGGATGACGAACAGCACGGACTTCTCGGTGCGCAGGATGAGCCCGGACTCGGCGACGATCCGGTCCCGCGGCACGACGATGTGCACGCCCTTGCTCGCCCGCACCCGGAACCGGCCGCGGCTGCCGGAAAGGCGCTGCAGCTCGTCGGTCCACACGCCGGTGCAGTTGATCACGGCGTTGGCCTTGACCTCGGTCTCCCGACCGTCCTCGGCGTCACGCACGCGCACGCCGGAAATCCGGTCCGCCTCCCGCAGAAAGCCGATGACCTGGGTGGACGTCCGCACCACGGCGCCGTAGTGCGCGGCGGTGCGGCCGACGGTCATGGTGTGCCGCGCGTCGTCGGACTGCGCGTCGTAGTACCGGATGCCGCCGATGAGCGCGGACCGCTTGAGCGCCGGGAACATGCGCAGCGCGCCGGCCCGGGTCAGGTGCTTCTGCCCGGGCACCGAGCGGGCGCCGCCCATGGTGTCGTACATCAGCAGGCCGGCCGCGGTGTACGGGCGCTCCCACAGCCGGTGGCTGAGCGGGTAGAGGAAGCTCACGGGCTTGACGAGGTGCGGGGCGATCCGGGTGAGCATCAGCTCCCGCTCCCGCAGCGCCTCCCGCACCAGTCCGAACTCCAACTGCTCCAGGTAACGCAGGCCGCCGTGGAACAGCTTGCTGGAACGGCTGGACGTGCCGGACGCCAGGTCCCGCGCCTCGACGAGGGCCACACGCAGGCCACGGGTCGCGGCGTCCAGCGCCGTGCCGACGCCGACCACGCCGCCGCCGATCACCACGACGTCGAAGGTCTCCGAACCCAGGCGCTGCCAGTCACGTTCCCGTTCCGGCAGGCCGAGCCGGCCGGTCTCCGCCGAGCCGCGTGTCGGTGTCTCTGGGGCTGCTGGTTTCCGGGTGGCCACGCCACTCGCCTCCCGCCTGTTGGCTGCCTGGTTCCGACGGATCATCACGCTACCGGCATCGGGGCCGCGGCGGGCAGTGGAGCCGTTCGGCCATGGACAGCGTCGGTACCGCTCAGTAACGTCCGATCTCCCGTTCCAACGGCGTCGACGGGCGCGGAGGTGTGTATGGGCTATGGCGCGATCTTCGTCTGGGAGACGATCGGCACCGCGCTGCTGATCCTGCTGGGCACCGGTGTGGTGGCCAACGCTGTGCTGAAGAACACCAACGGCAACAACGGCGGAATGTTGTTCATCAACATCGGCTGGGGTTTCGCGGTGTTCACCGGTGCGAGTGTCGCCAATCCGAGTGGTGCTCATCTGAATCCGGCGGTGACGCTGGGTCTGGCGATCGCCGACAAGGTCAGCTGGGACAAGGTCCCCTTCTACTTCGCCGGCGAGATGGCCGGCGCGATCATCGGCGCGATGCTGTGCTGGGCGACGTACAAGCTGCAGTTCGACCGGCACGACGAGCCGCAGAACACGCTCGGCATCTTCTCCACGGCGCCACGCATCCCGGGCGTCGCGTGGAACCTGGTCACCGAGATCATCGGCACCTTCGTGCTGCTGATCTGGATCCTGGAGAGCCCGACGGTCAAGGCCGGCAGCGACGGCATCCCGCAGTTCGGCAACTCGGCGCTGGGCTACGCCGGCGTCGCGTTCGTGGTGCTGGTGATCGGCACCTCGCTCGGCGGCCCGACCGGCTACGCCATCAACCCGGCCCGCGACCTGGGCCCGCGCATCGCGTACGCGTTCCTGATGCCGATCAAGGGCAAAGGCGGCGGCAACTGGGGCTACTCCTGGGTGCCGGTCGTCGGCCCGCTGGTCGGCGGCGCGCTCGCGGCGCTGCTCTCCCTGGCTCTGCCCGCTTCCTGAAAGGCGAATTCATGTCCTCCTATGTGGCCGCCATCGACCAGGGCACGACGTCGACCCGCTGCATGATCTTCGACCACTCCGGCCGGGTGGTCGCGGTCGACCAGAAGGAGCACCGGCAGATCTTCCCCAAGGCCGGCTGGGTCGAGCACGACCCGCAAGAGGTGTGGGCCAACACCAGAGAGGTCGCCGCCGGCGCCGTGGCCAAGGCCGACCTGCACGTCACCGACATCGCCGCGGTCGGCATCACCAACCAGCGCGAGACCGCCGTGGTGTGGGACCGGACCACCGGCAAGCCGGTGTACAACGCGATCGTCTGGCAGGACACCCGTACCCAGGGCATCGTCGACGAGCTCGCCGGGGACGTCGGCGCCGACCGGTACAAGGCGAAGACCGGCCTGCCGCTGGCCACGTACTTCTCCGGCCCGAAGATCCGCTGGATCCTCGACAACGTCGAGGGCGCCCGGGCCAAGGCCGAGGCCGGTGACCTGCTGTTCGGCAACATGGACACCTGGGTGCTGTGGAACATGACCGGCGGCGTCGACGGCGGCGTCCACGTCACCGACCCGACCAACGCCTCCCGCACGCTGCTGATGGACCTGGAAACCCTGGCGTGGGACGAGGGAATCGCCGCCGACATGGGCATTCCGCTGTCCATGCTGCCGGAGATCCGGTCGTCGTCCGAGGAGTACGGCAAGGTCCGGGAGCGCGGCGCCCTCGCCGGCGTGCCCATCGCCGGCATCCTCGGCGACCAGCAGGCGGCGACGTTCGGCCAGGCGTGCCTGTCCCCCGGCGAGGCCAAGAACACCTACGGCACCGGCAACTTCGTGCTGCTCAACACCGGCACCGAGAAGGTGCTCAGCGAGAACGGGCTGCTCACCACCGTCTGCTACAAGATCGGCTCGAACGACACGGTGTACGCGCTGGAGGGCTCCATCGCCGTCACCGGCTCGCTGGTGCAGTGGATCCGGGACAACCTCGGCATGATCTCCTCGGCCGCCGAGATCGAGGAGCACGCCCGCAGCGTCGAGGACAACGGCGGCTGCTACTTCGTGCCCGCCTTCTCCGGCCTGTTCGCCCCCTACTGGCGGTCCGACGCCCGCGGCGCCATCGTCGGCCTCACCCGCTTCGTGAACAAGGGACACCTCGCCCGCGCCGTTCTCGAGGCCACCGCGTTCCAGACCCGTGAGGTCATCGACGCCATGAACGCCGACTCCGGTGTGCCCCTGACCTCGCTGAAGGTCGACGGCGGCATGGTCGTCAACGAGCTGCTCATGCAGTTCCAGTCCGACATCCTCGGTGTTCCGGTCATCCGCCCCGTCGTCGCCGAAACCACCGCCCTCGGCGCCGCCTACGCGGCGGGCCTGGCCGTCGGCTTCTGGAAGAGCGAGGACGACATCCGCCAGAACTGGGCCAAGGACAAGGAGTGGACACCCGCGATGGACGAGGACCGCCGGGCGTCCGAGTACGCGAACTGGAAGAAGGCCGTCACCAAGACCTTCGACTGGGTGGACTGACGGTGTGAGGGGCCGGCCTTGTGTCGGCCCCTCACGCCCTGTCCAGCGTGGCGAACACGATGATGTTGTCCACGTAGCTGTGGGCCTTGGTGTCGAACGCGCCGCCACAGGTGATCACCCGCAGGTCGGCGGTGCTGGTGTCGCCGTAGACGGCGTCGGTGGGAAAACTGTTCTTGGGATCCCGCTCGACCTTCTGCACGGTGAACGTCGCGGTGCTGCCGTCCTGCCGGGCGACGGAGATCTTGTCGCCGGCTGCGAGCTCGTGCAGCCGGAAGAAGATGCCGGCCTGTTTGTCGCCGTCGACGTGGCCGAGGATGACGGCGGGGCCGATCTCGCCGGGCGTGGGGCCGAGCTTGTACCAGCCGGCCTGCATGGGGGTGCTCACCGGCGGCACCTCGATGGTCTTGTCGGCGTTGAGGCCGAGCTGCACCAGCGTCGAGTGCGCGCCGATCTTGGGGATGTCCACCGACACGGGCGTGGACGCCGGCAGTGACGGCGGCGCGGGTGTCTCGGTGGAGCTGGTGGTGACCGTGGTGGTCGCGGTCGTGGTCTGAGTGGTGGCCGCCGGGGGTTGCCCGCCGCAAGCGGTCGTGAGGAGGCCTGCGAGAAGGAGCAGGCCGACGAGTGTCTTATTCACCGTCGCTCCAGGTGTTGGTCGCGCCGCCGTGGATTTCGTGCACCCCTGCAAAACGAAAGCCGCGACGGCGCGACCGGTGATGGGCTTGCCATCACCGACCAGACGTAAACCGCCGTCCGGCCGGTTGCCTCGGTCCGTGGAAATTTCGTCGGGCTGTCACTCGAACACGGTCGCCGTGCCGCCGCCACCGGTCTGCGGCGCGCCGACGGGCTTCGGGGTGGCCTTCTTGCCGGGCACCGTGAAGGTGGCGCTGACGACCTTGTTTCCGCAGGTCATCGCGAGCTTGTAGGCCCCGGCGACGATGCCCGGCCTGAGCTTCGCGGTCGCGGAGACGTTCGCGCTGGTGTCGGCCATCGGCTCGTAGCGGTAGTCGCTGAACGTCAGCGCCGAGGACGAGAACACGGCCTTGCCCGCCGAGCAGTTGCCGTACGCCGTGTTGCCCTCGGTGAACTGGTAGACGTTCATGCGACCGGACAGCGCGGCGGTGTCGGCGTTGAGCTGCACGGTCGGCTCGTCCTGGCCCACCGCGAGCGCGACCGGCGCGACGCCGACCAGAGCGGCAACGGCGAGCGTGCCGCCGAGGATGGTCTTGACAAACATTGTTGGTACCCCCGGTTGTGGATCGGACGACTACGGGACGTCATCCGATCGGACAACGTTGCCCCAGGTCAGGGGCAACCTTCTCGGGGGGTTCGAGCGTTGGTGTCAGTCCAGATCGTCGTGTCGCATCAGCTGCCGGCCGGCGTCGGTGATCGACCCGGACAGCGACGGGTACACGGAGAACGTGTGCGCCAGGTGCTCGACGGTGAGCTGGTTCTGCACGGCCAGCGCGATCGGCAGGATCAACTCGCTCGCCGACGGCGCGACCACGACGCCACCGATGACCACGCCGGTCGCCGGGCGGCAGAACAGCTTCACGAAGCCTCGGCGCAGGCCCTCCATCTTGGCCCGCGGGTTGGTGGCCAGCGGCAGCATGATCGTGCGGGCCGGCACCTCGCCGGAGTCGATCGCCTGCTGGCTGATGCCGACGGTGGCGATCTCCGGGTTCGTGAAGACGTTCGCGGCGACGGTCTTCAGCCGGATCGGCTGCACGCCCTCGCCGAGCGCGTGCCACATCGCGATGCGGCCCTGCATGGCGGCGACCGAGGCGAGCATCAGCACGCCGGTGCAGTCGCCCGCCGCGTACACGCCGCTGACCGAGGTGCGGGACACCCGGTCCACCGGGATGAAGCCGCCCTTGCCGGGCTCGATACCGATCCGGTCCAGGCCGATGTCGGCGGTGTTGGGCACGGAGCCGACCGTCATCAGGGCGTGGCTGCCCTCGACCGTGCGACCGTCTTCCAGGTAGACCTTGACGCCCTTCTCGGTGCGCTCCACCCGGGAGGCGCGGGCGTGCTTGGCCATCTCGCTGCCGCGCTCGGTGAACACGTCCTCCAGCACGGCGGCCGCGTCGGCGTCCTCGTGCGGCAGCACCCGGTCCCGACTGGACACGAGCGTGACCTTGACGCCGATCTCGGTGTAAGCCGAGGCGAACTCGGCGCCGGTGACACCGGAGCCGATCACGATCAGGTGCTCGGGCAGCTCGGTGAGGTCGTAGATCTGCCGCCAGTCCAGGATGCGCTCGCCGTCGGGCACCGCGCCCGGCAGCACGCGAGGCGTGGCGCCGGTGGCGATCAGCACCACATCGGCCGGCAGCACCTCGGTGCCGCCATCGGAGGTGTGGGCGACGACACGGTGCTGGGCCAGCCCGGGCGCGTCGTCGCAGAAGCGAGCGGTGCCGGTGATGATGCGCACGCCCTCGCGCTGCAGCTTCGCCCGCACGTCCGCGGACTGCGCCAGCGCCAGGCCCTTCACCCGTCCGTGCACGACCGGCACGTCCACGGCCGCTTCCGAGTTCTCGGTGCGAATGCCCAGCTCACCGGCGTTGCGGAAGGCCGAGCGGGCGCCGGCCGAGGCGATGTAGGTCTTGGACGGCACGCAGTCGTAGAGCACGCAGGCGCCACCGAGGCCGTCCCGCTCGACCACGGTCACGTCGGCCCCGTGCGGCGCGGCGACCAGCGCCGCCTCGTAGCCGGCCGGGCCACCGCCCATGATCACGATCCGGGTCACCGGGTCCTCCCAATACGCCTGTACGCGGGCGCTACGAACTTACATCCTCACGCGCCGTGCGCTCGGCGTCCCGACCCCTGATCACATCGGTCGCTAGGCTGTCGGGCGTGCCGCTCTACGCCGCGTACGGCTCCAACATGGACCCGAACCAGATGATGGAGCGAGCCCCGCACTCCCCGATGGCGGGGACCGGGTGGCTCGCCGGTTGGCGCCTGTCCTTCGGCGGCGAGGACCTCGGCTGGGAGGGCTCGCTCGCGACCATCGTCGAGGACCCCGACTCGCAGGTCTTCGTCGTCCTCTACGACGTCAGCCCCCGCGACGAGGCCCGCCTGGACCGCTGGGAGGGCTCGCTCGGCCTGTACAAGAAGATCAGGCTGCGCGCCCAGACCCTGGAGGGCACCGTCGTGGCGTGGCTCTACGTCCTCGACGCCTACGAGGGCGGTCTCCCCTCGGCCCGCTACCTCGGCGTCGTGGCCGACGCCGCCGAGGCCGCCGGCGCCCCCGACGACTACGTCAACGACCTGAGGACCAGGCCCTGCCGAGGAATCACCGGCTAACCCCCCCCCCCCCCGACCCCGGCGAGTCACGCTCTCAGGCACACCGAATGTAGGTTTCAGGCAGTCAGCCTGCGAGCCTGTAGCGCTTTGTGCACGTCGTTGACCAGGCGCGATGGGGCCATCAGGTCGTCGATGGTGGCGTGAATGACGATCCAGCCCCGAGCGGCGAGGTCCTCGTCGCGTCGGCGGTCTCGTTCCTGCCGCTCGGCGTGGGCCGCATAGCCGTCGTACTCGACCGCGATGCGGAATTCGGGCCAGGCGAAATCCAACCTGTAGAGCTCCCGCCCGTCGATCGTGGTTATCGAGTACTGCGGGACCGGCACGGGAAGCTCTCGGTCGTAGAACATCAGCAGCAGCTGACTCTCGAACGGCGATTCCGGCAACCCGGTCGCGAGATCGAGCAATACGCGGGCCTGTCTTGTGCCTCGATTGTCCGCGCGACCACTGATCGCCCGTAGCACCGAATCCCGAAATCCCGGCCGCTGCGCGTCGGGAAGGCCAGACAGCATCTGATCTGCGCAGGCCAACGCGGTCGGCCTGCGAGCGCGGCAGAGCAGGTCGGCCAGCACCAGTTCGGGAGTGAGCAGCGGGAGGCCATCGATTTCGGCAACATCGTCCTCGGTGAAGATGCCGTTGTGAACAACGACTCCCGGGGCCCGCGCAATGCGCCGGGCGTAAGGAACGAGAATGTCGATCGGCGCAAAATCGGCGGCGGTGCAGCCGTACATTCGGGCGGCGGTGTGTCTGGTCAACACCGCACGTTCGCCGGCGAGCAGCAATGCGGCCGCGGCCCGGGTACGCAACTGGGTCACCAGTTCCCGACGCACCACTACATGCCTGTGGAAACTTACCAGCTGGCCCTGCTCAACTGCGGTGCGTATCGCGTGGCGGCCGATGGCGGAGACAAGGTCGCGTCGCCGGTAGGCACCGTGGAGTCCGTTCGGTAGCTCGATCACGGATCCACGGTGCCGCCAGCGACATATCGTCCGGACCCTCATTCCACAGACTGTGGATAACTCCGGCCGGCTGTGGATAACTGCCGGAAACCTACATTCGGTGTGCCTGAGAGCGTGACTCGCCGGGTTAGGCGAGGGCGGTCAGGGCGGCGTGGACCATCACCCGCACGCCTACCAGGAGGGCGCGTTCGTCGAGGATGAAGGTGGGCTGGTGGAGGTCGTACTGGCGGCCCTCGCCGGACCAGACGCCGAGCCGGGCGAACGAGCCCGAGACGTGCTCCAGGTACCAGCCGAAGTCCTCGCCGCCGGACGACTGCTCGGTGCCGGCCAGGGCGTCCTCGCCCAGCGCGGCCTCGATGCCGGCACGCAGCACGGCGGTGCTCTCCGCGTCGTTCACGACGGGCGGCACGCCGCGGCGGTGCTCCAGCTCGAAGCCGACGCCGGTGGGCCACAGCAGGGACTGCACGAGGTCCTTGACCAGCGGTTCGAGCTCGTTCCACACGTGGTGGTCGCCGGTGCGCAGGGTGCCGCGCAGCACGCCGTCCTGCGGCACGGCGTTGGCGGCCTGGCCGGCGTGCACGGCGCCCCAGGTCAGCACGGTCCCGGACCGCGGATCGACACGCCGGTTGAGCAGCGCGGGCAGGCCGGTGATCACGGTGCCGAGCGCGTGCACGAGGTCGGCGGTGAGGTGCGGCCGCGAGGTGTGCCCGCCGGGCGAGGTGAGCCGGAGCTCCAGCATGTCGGCCGCGGAGGTGATGGCGCCGACGCGGGTGCCGACCCGGCCGACTTCCAGCCGCGGGTCGCAGTGCAGGCCGAAGATGCGCTCGACGCCTTCCAGGGCGCCGGCGGCGATCACGTCGAGCGCGCCGCCGGGCATGGCCTCCTCGGCCGGCTGGAAGATGAGCCGGACCCGGCCGGGCAGCTCCGGCGCGGAGGCGAGGGCCAGCGCCGCGCCGAGCAGCACGGCGGTGTGGGCGTCGTGCCCGCACGCGTGGCAGGCGCCCTCGTTCGTGGACGCGTACGGCAGGCCCGTGTTCTCGGTCAGCGGCAGCGCGTCGATGTCGGCCCGCAGCGCGACGCAGCGCTCGCCGGTGCCGATGTCGCAGATCAGGCCGGTGCCGCCGGGAAGCAACGTGGGGTGCAGGCCGACGGAGCGGAGCACCTCGGCCAGCAACTCCGTGGTGTCGTGCTCCTGTCGGGACAGCTCCGGGTGGGCATGGATGTGCCGCCGCCAGGCCACGACGTCGGCCGCACCCGATGTCAGCCACTCGTCGAGCCAGGCCGGGCCACGCCCGACACCCAGATCCGCCACGTCGGACATGCTGACCCCGGAATCGGTGATCAGCACGTCGGACTCCTCGTCGTGCCGGCGGCCGTCGCCCTCCTTGGGCAGTTCGGGCCGCGAGTCCAGCACGGTCACGCCGCACCTCCAGCGCGTGCCACGCGGGTGCCAACGCCGGCGAGCAACCTTTCCCGCTGTCCGGGATCGGTCGCCGCCGCCACCGCCGTCCACGCCAGGGCGAGGGCGCCGTCCAGCACGGCGCGGTCCCCGGTCGGCGTGGCGCAGGCGGCGGCGAACTCCGGCTGGTGGTTCACCGCGTCTCCGCAGTCGATCGCAATTGATGGGTGGATACCGGGCAACGCTCGGGTGACGTTGCCCATGTCGGTGCTGCCGGTCAGGCGGAGCAGCTCGTCCTGTCGACTCATCGGCGCGCGGCCGAGTTCCGTCACGGCCTCGCGGTACGCGTCGGCCAGCCAGGGGTCCGGCGCCAGCTCCGCGTACACGGCCGAGATCTCCTTGACCTCGTGCGTGCACCCGGTGCCGACGGCGCCGGCGGTGAAGCAGCCCTGGATCCGGTCGACCAGGCGCTGCAACGACGAATAGTTTTCCGCACGCAGGTAGAACTGGGCAGAGGCCATCGCCGGGACGATGTTGGGCGCGGCGCCACCGTGCGTCACGATCCCGTGCACCATCTGCTTCGGCTCCAAGTGCTGTCTGGCCAACCCGATGGCGACCTGCGCGATGGTCAGCGCGTCGGCCGCGTTCACACCCAGCTCCGGGGCGGCGGCCGCGTGCGACGCGCGGCCGGTGTACTCGACCTCGAGGTCGACGATGGCCAGCGAGGGCGATGCGACCGCCTCGTACGGGGCTGGGTGCACCATCATCGCCAACCCGACGTCGTCGAACACGCCGCGTTCCAGCAGTTGGACCTTGCCGCCCCCGGACTCCTCTGCTGGGGTGCCCACGAGTTTGACCGTCACACCTAGATCGTCCGCCACATCACGCAGCGCGAGGGCGGCTCCGGTCGACGCGGCGGCGATGATGTTATGTCCACAGGCGTGGCCGACCTCGGGCAACGCGTCGTACTCGGCGCACAGGCCCACGACCAGATCACCGGTGCCGTAGGTGGCGGTGAAAGCGGTGTCGAGGCCTGCGACACCCCGCTCGACCTGGAAGCCTTCGCGCTCGGCGAGGTCGGCGACCTTCGCGGCGCTGCGGTGTTCCCGGTAGGCCAGCTCGGGCTCGGCGTGAATGCTTCGGGAGAGACCCACGAGCGCGTCCGCATACCGCTCAACGGATGAACGGCAGCTCGCCTTGGGGTGTCTCACCCTCGTCATCCTGCACCAGGCGTGCTGGTGGCTTGCTCGACTTTCGACCTTTCAGGGCCAGCCGGCACCCATATTGCGACGAACGGTGCAACCGGATGGGGAAAGTTATGCCTGGCTGTAGCCGACTTCAGGCTGATGATCATGAAATCGTCTGTGGGCGGTCAACTGTCTCACATGATGAGACACAAGATCAGCTGCTCTTCTGGCGCTTCTTGCGCACCCGGCGGCCGTACCAGACGATCGCGAACAGCACGACCACGATCACGCCGATGATCACCCGCTGCCGCGCGTCGTCGGTCAGGCTCTGGTTCTGCTGCGGGTTCAGCGACGGCCCGGGCGGCGGCGTGCCGGTCTGCGCCACCGCGGTGCCGGCGAACAGCACGCTGAACACCAGCATGGTGACGAACGCGCTCACCCGCGCCATGGGCTGCCCTCCTCCGACTGTTGATCACTAGCCTACGTGGCCGTGGATCTGGGCGACAGCCGCCGTGTAGGCGGCGCGCACCGCCTCCCCGCCCGAACTCGGTTCGATCGCGTCGGCGCGCACCGGCCAGGCCGGTGGTTCCGACGCGCCGGACAGCGCCCACGCGGCCTGCCTCGCCGCGCCCAACGCCACGTACTCGGCGGGCTCGGGGACCTCGACCGGCGCGTCGAACAGCCCGGACGCGACCGCCTGCACCGCGGCCGACCGCGCCGCGCCGCCGATCAGCAGCACCCGCCGCGCCTGCACGCCAACCCGGCGCAGCTCGGCAAGCCCGTCAGCCAGCCCGCACAGCATCCCCTCGACCGCGGACCTCGCCACGTTCTCCGGCGTGAGGTTGCCGCGCCGGATTCCGGTCAGGGTGCCCGACGCGTCCGGCAGGTTCGGCGTCCGCTCACCGTCCAGATACGGAACGAACACCAGGCCGCCGGAGCCCGGTTCGGCGCGCAGCGCCAGCTCGTCGAGGCCGGCGAGGTCGGTGCCGAGCAGCGCCGCGGTCGTCGTGAGCACCCGAGCGGCGTTGAGCGTGCAGACGAGCGGCAGGTAGCGGCCGGTCGCGTCACAGAAACCGGCGACGAAGCCGGTCGGATCGGCGCTGCCTTCCTCGGTGACGGCGAAGACCGTGCCGGAGGTGCCAAGCGACACGACGACGTCGCCAGGTCCCGCATTGAGCGCGAGGGCCGCCCCCATGTTGTCCCCGGTGCCAGCCGCGACCAGGGTGCCTTCCGTGGTGCGACCGCCGACCTCGGCGGGACCGAGCAGTCGGGGCAACCGGGGTGTGCGGCCACCGAAGGCGTCGGCAAGCAGGTCGGGCAGCCATTCGCCGGTGCGCGGCGAGAAGTAGCCGGTCCCGGACGCGTCGCCACGATCGGTCGCCGGCTCGGTGCCGGGCTCGGACAGCGTCCAGCTCACCCAGTCGTGCGGCAGCATCACGCGGTCGACCCGGTCCGCGGCGGCCGGCTCGTGCTCGGAGAGCCAGGCCAGCTTCGTCACGGTGAAGCTGGGCACCGGGACCGAACCCGTCAGCTCGGCCAACCGGTCAGGGCGGTGCTTCGCGACGAACTGCTCGGTTTCGGCCGCCGACCTCGTGTCATTCCACAGCAGCGCGGGCCGCACCGGCTCGCCGTCGGCGTCCACGGTGACCATGCCGTGCTGCTGGCCGGCGACCGCGATCGCGGCGATCGGCTCCGACACGTCCGCCCGAGCCTCGGCCACCGCCCGTTCGCAGGCGATTCGCCAGGCACGGGGATCAACCTCGGTGCCGTCGGGATGCGGCTGCCGGCTCCCACCGACGACCCGGCCCGTCTCGGCCTCGACCACCAGCGCTTTTGTCGACTGCGTTGACGAGTCGACACCGATCACCAAGGTCACGACCCCGATCCAACCGGAGCTTCCGGCCGGGCGAAAGGCTTCAGCGCCGCTCGCCGCCGTACACCGAGGCCGCGACCGCCGCCTCCACGGCCGCGAGCACCTCGGTCGCCGCTGGTGGCATCGGCTTGGCCGCGCGGTCCAGCCACGCCCGCAGCATCCGCCGGTCGAGCTGCGGCTCACACAGGTCGTCCAGGCCCAGGTGCCAGGCCAACAGCGCGAGGCTCACGTTGTAGACGTCGGGTTTGGCCGGCCCCAGCACCGCGCCGCGGATCTCGGCCCGGCCACCGGCCGCGACCAGCAGATCCACCGGCGGATACCGGTACGTGCGGCGGAGCAGGCTCCGCTCGGCGGTCGGCGTGACCAGGCCGGCGTCGGCGAGCTGGCCCACGACCATGTCGACGACGACGGGCCGCAGATGGTCGATCCACTCCCGCAACGGATATCCGGTCGGCTCGGCGGCGATCTCGGCCAGCACTGTGGCGGACACCCGGTCGCCGCGGCCGTGTTTTCCGGTGACCGCGGGACAGCCGTCGTTGACCGATATCCGCCCGGTGAACAATAGATCGCAGATAATTGCGCCTATCAAACAAATCTCCAGCGAGGGGCGCGCCACCTGCGGTTTTCCCGTGAACTCGTCGTGCGCGAGGAAGAAGAGGGCCTCAACCAGGGGTAGACGGGAGTTCACGACGGCCACGTACCGGGAAACTAGCGGCTGCGAGAACCGGTGTCGAATGGCTACGATCGGCCGCCATTGGTGGGATGACTGCCCTGGGGAGAAAAGCAGGTGGCCACTCGAACGCCGCTGCGTGAACGCGGCCTTGCCCGACCTCGTCTTGGTGTCGCACAAATTCTGTTCTTCGTGGTAGCCGCATCAGGCCCGCTCTACGCGATCGCCGGCGGTGTGACCGCGACCTATGCGGTGACCGGCGTCGTCGGCGTGCCGCTGTCCTTCGTGCTGCTGGCGCCGGTGCTCGCGCTGTTCGCCGTCGGGTACGCCGCGATGAGCCGGTACATCACCGGCGCCGGCGCGTTCTACCCGTACGTGGTGAACGGGCTGGGACGGCCCGCGGGCGTGGCGATCTCGTTCGTCGCGCTCGTCGCGTACAACGGGATCCAGATCAGCGTGTACGGCCTGTTCGGCTGGTCGCTGTCGAACTGGCTGAACCCGCTGCTCGGGCTGGACACGCCGTGGTGGCTGTGGGCGCTCGCGATCGCGCTGGTCATCGGCACGCTCGGCGTGCTGCGCGTGGACCTGAACGCGAAGGTGCTCGGTGTCGTGCTGCTGCTGGAGTGCGCGGTGATCGTCGTGACGGACCTGGCGCTGCTCGGCTCGCCCGACGGCGGCGGCGCGCCGTCCCTCGTGCCGCTCGCGCCGAGCAGCCTGTTCACCACCGGCGTCGGCGCCGTGTTCGCCTTCTCCGTCGCCGTGTTCACCGGCTTCGAGGGCGCGGCGTCCTACAGCGAGGAGGTGCGGGACCCGCGGCGGACCGTTGCCCGCGCGACGTTCCTCGCGGTGGCGCTGACCGCCGTCCTGTACACGCTGTCGGCGCTCGCGATGGCCGACGCGGCCGGGCCCGCGAACGTCGTTGGGGCCGCGCAGGCGCAGGGCCCCGGCCTGCTGTTCGGCCTGAACGCGCAGCGGCTCGGCAGCGTGTTCTCCGACGTCTCCTACGTGCTGTTCCTCACCAGCCAGTTCGCCTCGCTCTTGAGCTTCCACAACGCCATCGCCCGCTACTTCTTCGCGCTGGGCCGCGAGGGTGTGCTGCCGGAGGCGCTGGCCCGCACCAACCGCCGCACCGGCGCGCCGGCCGCGGGATCGTTGCTGCAGACCGCGTTGGGACTCGTCGTCGTGGCCGTCTTCGCGATCGCCGGCCGGGACCCGTTCACCGAGTTGTTCAGCTGGCTGGGCACGATGGCGTCCACCGGCGTGGTGTTCGTGCTGGCCGCCGTGTCCGTGTCGGTGATCGGCTTCTTCCGCCGGCGCGAGCACGACGAGCCCGCGTGGCGGCACACGACCGCGCCCGCGCTGGCCGCAGTGGCGCTGCTGGTGATCCTCGTGCTCATCCTGTGGAACTTCGACGTGCTGCTCGGCACCGCCGGTGACTCGCCGCTGCGCTGGATCCTGCCCGGAATCCTGCTGCTGGCCGCCGTGATCGGCCTCGTGCGCGGCTCCGTGCTGCGCAGCCGCAAACCCGAGGTGTACGCCGGCATCGGGAAGGTGGAGTGATGGACGACGTGATCCGTCCCGCCTCACGGTCCGAAGTGGACGTCGTGGCTCGCGTGCTCGCCGAGGCGTTCCAGAACGATCCCGTGAGCAAGTGGGTGTTTCCCGGCGACGAACGCCGGCGCGAGGTGCAGCCCGTCTTCTTCAAGGCGTTCACCGAGGCCGCCTTCGCCGACGGCGAGGTGTATCTGGCGCACGACCATTCCGCCGCGTCGCTCTGGTTCCGCACCGAGGGCGGCGAGAGCCCCGAGGAATTCATGGACCGGTTCTCCGCTCTCGACGCGGACGACCTCCACCGGTTCACCGTCCTCAGTGAACTGATGGCTGCGCACTCGGCTCATTCCGAGCCGCACCTGCACTGGCAGTTCTGCGGGCTTTTACCGTCCAAGCAACGAAAAGGGCTCGGCAGCGCGATCGCCCGCCAACATTTCCGCCGCCTCGACGCCGAGGGCATCGCCTGCTCCGGCGAGGCCAGCTCCGCCGACAGCGCCCGGCTGTGGCGGCGGCACGGCTTCGTCGACAGCGGCGAACCGTTCGCGCCACCCGGCGGCCCGCGGATGTTCCCGATCTGGCGCGAGCCGCAGGGTTAGCGCCGTATCGATCACTTCAGTGCGGCCAGGGTTCGCTCGCGATCGGGGCCGGCGACACTGACCAGCAGTTCGGTGACGCCGGCCTCCTCGAACCGTCGAAGTTCTTGCCGCACGGTCTTTTCGTCGCCGACGATCGCCGTCTCCACGACGTTGTCCAGGCCCTGCCGGTCGAGGTGCCGGCGGTAGTTGGACAGGCCCGCCACCGGCGCGAACTGGGCGGCGAGCTGCGCCTGCAGCCCGTCCACGTCGTCGGTGACCGCGACCAGCGCCGTCAGCACGATCTCCTTGTCGTGCAAGCGAGGCGCCACCAGCTCGGCGACGCCCTTCGCGGTCGTCCAGACCAGGAGCGTGCCGTCGGTGAGGTCGTCGGCGATGCCCAGCATGACCGGGCCGAGTGCGGACAGCAGCAACTTCGGCCTTGTCACACCGGGAAGCCCGGTCGTGTCGTCCAGCAGCGGCCGCAGTCGGGTCAGGTAGTCGCGGACGTGGGCCGCCGGCTTGTCGTAGCTGAGGCCGAAGCGCTCCTCGATCGCGGGCTTGTGGCTCGGCCCGACGCCGAGGACGAAGCGGTTGTCGGTGGCGGCCTGCGCACTCAGTGCTGCCGACGCGAGCGCCTGCGGGTGGCGCGGGTACGTCACGGTGACTGCTGTGCCCACGTCGATGCCCGGCACCCGAGCCCCGATCAGGCTTGCGAGGACCACCGGATCCCAACCGACCGTCTCGTTGACGTAGACGGCGTCGACCTGTGCCTGCTCGGCCTCCGCCACCAGTTCGTCGAGCGTCCGGCCGACGCTGTGCAGATGAAGTCCGATTCGCATGTCGCCCCCTGAAGGTGAACCGTAGATTCCGGTTACCGAGCCTAGCGTAAGGTGAATCCGGGATTCCACTTCTTGGGAGGGACTTGTGCGGGCCGACGCGCGGCGCAACCGCGAACTGATCGTGCGCGCCGCCACGCGGGTGTTCATGGCCGACGGCGAGGCCGTGTCCATGGAGGACATCGCCCGGGCCGCCGGGCTCGGCGTCGGCACCCTCTACCGGCACTTCCCCGACCGCGCCGCGCTGCTCGCGCTCATCAGCTGCGACGTCCTCAGCCGGCTCACCGCCCGCACCGCCTCGGCCGCCGCCAGCGACCTGCCGCGGTGGGAGGTCCTCCTCGGCTACGTGCGCGACGCCGTGCAGGAACCCTTCGCCATGCTCAAGTCCGTGCCGGTCGACGATCCCGACGTCGCCGAGCCCGTCGCCCGGCTGCACGCCGTGGTCCTCGATGTGATCAAGGCTGCCCAGGCCGAGGGCAGTCTCCGCGCCGACATCGAGCCGGCCGCCGTCCTCGACCTGCTTTCCCTCGTCGTCTGCCGTCAGGGAGCCCGCGCCGACGACCCTCTGGCCTTGGTCGTGCTCGACGGTCTCCGCTCGCGGTGAGGTAGCAGCGAAGGGCCGACAACCGAGGCCTGACAAGCCGGGGGTCTGAGAAAAACGGCCGGGCCCGACTCGTGGAGAATGGCCGCATGTCCACGCCGGAAACTCCGCAGCCCGCCCGGTCCCGCGTGATCGCCGGCCGCTACCGGCTCGAACACGTGCTGGGCAACGGGTCGATGGGCACGGTGTGGGCTGCCTACGACGAGTTCCTCCAACGCAAGGTCGCGGTCAAGGAGGTGCTGCTGCCGCCGGGCATCCCGGCGGGCGAGGCGGACGCGCTACGGGAGCGGACGCTGCGGGAGGCGCGTGCCATCGCGGTGTTGTCCCACCCGAACGTGGTGACCCTGCACGACATCGCCCGGCAGGACGGCGAGCCGTTCGTGGTGATGGAACTGGTGCCCTCGCGCAGCCTCGCCGAGGTGGTGCGCCAGCAAGGTCCGCTGAACACGCAGCAGACAGCGGCGGTGGCGGACGCGGTCGCGGCGGGACTGGAGGCCGCGCACCGGGCCGGCATCACGCACCGTGACGTCAAGCCGGGCAACGTGCTGGTCGGCGACAGCGGGCAGATCAAGCTCACCGACTTCGGCATCGCCCGCAACGTCGCCGAGAACACGATGACCAGCACCGGCATTATGCTGGGCTCGCCGGCCTACATCGCGCCGGAGGTGGCCTCCGGTCAGGAGGTGACGCCGGCGGCCGACCTGTGGAGCCTCGGCGCGACGCTGTTCGCGGTCGTCGAGGGCGTGCCGCCGTACGACGCGGACGACGACCCGCTGGCCACGGTCACCGAGGTGGTGCACGGCGACGTGCCGAAGCCGACCTCGGCCGGTGAGCTCGAACCGGTGATCACCGGCCTGATGGTGAAGGACCCGGACGCCCGGATGACGCTGGCGGAGGTGCGCCGGCGGCTGCGCCCGCTGCTGCCGGAGCCGGGCACGGTGCTTTTCCCGGCGCCGAACCCGGACGCCCCGCCGGTGACACCGCCGAAGCCGCGTCGCCCGGCCGGCTCGCTGTCCAAGCAGTTCGCGCCGCCGAAGACGCCGATCGCGCCGACGGACACGCCGCTGGCCAGCGACCCGGGCCCGCTGCCGTTCATGGTGACGGGCTCGACGCCCGCACCGGGCCCGAAGCCGCGCCGACGTCGCGGCAAGCTCGGCACGGCGGTGTTGGCACTGGTCGCGGCCGTGATCGTGGTGGTGTCGATGGCCGGCGGCTTTGTCCTCACCCGCTACCTCGGCGGCCAGGTGCTGCTGCCGACGGCGGTTGCGTTCGGCGGCACGCCCAGCACGTCACCCACCTCGACCACGACCGCCAAGGTGCCGACCACCCGGGTCCACGGCAAGGCGGTGCCGACCACCGGCGACTCCGGCGGCGACTTCTCCCTGGACGTGCCGCCCGACTGGCAGCAGTTCAGCCAGAACCGGCCGCCCACCGATTCGCTGCCGGCCAGGGCGCAGGTGTTCTTCATCAGCAAGGACGGCACGCAGGAGCTGTCCGTGCAGCGGTTCCCCAAGTTCACGAAGGTCGACGCCTACGTGAACGCGGTGAAGGCGCTGCCGAAGGTGACCGTGCAGCCGTTGACACCGATCTCGGTGCCGGGTTTCAGCGGCGGCCAGCAGATCGAGTACGCGCAGGACACCGGCGGGTCGGCCCCGCCGCACACGATCGCGATGGTGCTGGTCAAGGGCAACGACCTGTGGGTGGTCGGCGTGAAGGCGCCGGTCGGCAGCGATGCCGACGCCGCGGCCAAGCGGCTGTTCGCGCAGATCTCCCAGCAGTTCCAGGTGGCCGACTGAGGGTGATTTAGGCTCGCCCGTGTGACCGGTATCAGCGAAGACTCCATTTCCCCCGACGCGCTGGCGACGGCCGCCGCGGCGGCGCTCGTCGAGCGCACCGGCGTCGACCAGCACGACGTCGCCGTCGTCCTCGGCTCCGGCTGGCGGCCGGCGGCCGACGTGATCGGCGAGGCCGAGCACGAGGTGCCGATGCCGGAGCTGCCGGGGTTCCGCGCGCCGACCGCGGTCGGCCACGGCGGCACGATCCGTTCGCTGAAGCTGGGCGACAACCGCGTCCTGGTCATGCTCGGCCGGACGCACCTGTACGAGGGCTTCGGCATCGACCCGGTGGTGCACAACGTGCGCACCGCGACCGCGGCCGGCGTGCGCACCGTGATCCTCACCAACGCGGCCGGCGGCCTGCGCCAGGGCATGCGCGTCGGGCAGCCGGTGCTGATCAGCGACCACCTCAACCTGACCGCGCGGTCACCGCTGGTCGGGGCCCGGTTCGTGGACCTCACCGACCTCTACTCGTCACGGCTGCGTGACGTGGCGCGCACGATCCGCCCCGATCTGGAGGACGGCGTGTACGCAGCGCTGCCCGGCCCGCACTTCGAGACGCCGGCCGAGATCCGGATGCTGCGCACCATGGGCGCGGACCTGGTCGGCATGTCGACCGCCCTGGAGGCGATCGCCGCGCGCGCCGCCGGCGCCGAGGTCTTCGGCCTGTCGCTGGTGACGAACCTGGCGGCCGGCATCACCGGCGAGCCGCTCAACCACGAGGAGGTCCTGGAGGCCGGCCGGCTGGCCGCCACCGACATGGGCACCCTGCTGCGTGACCTGGTGGCGAAGGTATGAGCCTCGCGCCGTCGGCGCGCGACGCCGCGTTCCGGTGGATCGCCGACGACCCCGACCAGGACGCCCGCACCGAGTTGCAGGGCGTCCTGGCCCGGGCGATGGCCGGCGACCAGGCGGCGATCGACGACCTGGCCGACCGGATGGGCGGGCCGCTGACGTTCGGCACCGCCGGCCTGCGCGGGCCGGTGCGTGCCGGCGCGAACGGCATGAACGAGGCCGTGGTCGTGCGGACGACCGCCGGCCTCGCGGACTGGCTGCAGCGGAACGGTCACGGCGGCGGGGTCGTGGTCGTCGGTCGGGACGCGCGGCACGGATCGGAGCAGTTCCACCGGGCCGTCGCCGGCGTGTTGGCGGCGGCCGGGTTCGACGTGCGGGTGCTGGACCGACCACTGCCAACGCCCGTGACGGCGTTCCTGGTGCGGCGGCTGAACGCCGTCGCCGGCGTGCAGATCACGGCGTCGCACAACCCGCCCGCCGACAACGGCTACAAGCTGTACATCGAGCACGGGGCGCAGATCGTGCCGCCGACCGACCGCCAGATCGAGGCGGCGATCGCGCAGGTGCCCGCCGCGGTGTCGGTGCCGCGCTCGGAGACGTGGACCACCCTCTCCGATGCCGAGGTCGGCGAGTACGTCGCACGGGCGGCGAGCCTGCCTGTCGGCGGCGCCCGGTCGCTGCGCGTGGCCGCGACGCCGATGCACGGCGTCGGCGCCGAGACTCTCGCCGCGGTGTTGTCCGCCGCGGGCTTCACCGACGTGCACTTCGTCACGCAGCAGCGGGAGCCGGACGCCGACTTCCCCACGGTGTCGTTCCCGAACCCGGAGGAACCGGGCGCGACGGACCTTCTGCTCGCTCTGGCCGCCGACGTCGACGCCGACCTGGCGATCGCCCTGGACCCGGACGCCGACCGGTGTGCGTTGGGCGTGAAGGAACGCGACGGGTCGTGGCGCATGCTGCGCGGCGACGAGACCGGGGTGCTACTCGGCGAGCACATCCTGTCCACGATGGACGCGACTGATGCGCTGGTGGCGACCACGATCGTGTCGTCCTCGCTGCTGTCGAAGGTGGCGGCCGCGCATGGCGCTCGCTACGACGAGACGCTGACCGGCTTCAAGTGGCTGGTTCGCGCCGGTGACGGCACCGGAACCGGTCTCGTCTACGCGTACGAGGAGGCACTCGGGCACTGCGTCGACCCGGACTACGTGCGGGACAAGGACGGCATCTCGGCCGCGGTGCTCGCGTGCGACCTGGCCGCCGGGCTGAAGTCCGAGGGTCGCTCGCCGCTGGACGTGCTCGACGACCTGGCCGTCACGCACGGTTTGCACCTGACCGACCAGGTTTCGCTGCGGGTGACCGATTTGAGCCGGATCGGCGAGTTGATGGCGAAGTTGCGCACCGATCCGCCGACGTCGCTGGCGGACGTATCGGTGACTGCCGAGGACCTGCGGCCGCGTGCCGACGTGCTGGCGCTGCGCGGCGAGGGTGTGCGGGTGTTGATCCGGCCGTCGGGTACCGAGCCGAAGCTCAAGGCGTACCTGGAGATCGTGGAACCGGTACCGGATCGGGACGGTCTGGCCGCCGCGCGGCAGCGTGCCGTGGCACGGCTGGCCGCGCTGCGCGGCGAGGTTGCTGCGTTGTTCGACTGACGGCTCAGGCCGCCGCGATGACCAGCGAGACCACCGCGACCGCCAGGAACAGGCCGGCCAGCAGATAGGGGATGTTGCCCGGTCCCGACACCGGTCGGGGCCGGCTTTCCGTCATGCCCGCGACGGCCGCGCGGCCGAACGCGTAGGAGATGGAGCTCAGGCACAGTCCGAAGGCGAGCAGGACCGTGTTGGCCGAGTAGGGGGTGTGGTCGATGCCGGGCCACAGCGACAGGACCACAAGGGGTGCACCGATCAGGCCGATGCCTACGGCGAGCCAGCCCGCGTAGACCACACGCTTGCGCCGGCTGCCGGACAGGAGAGTTGAGGTGACGTCCACAGTTCTTCCATCTATACCAGCGTTTCCTCTTGGTCAGACGGCCGGGGTGGCCACCCGGTTGCCTGCCCGCCGCGGCGTTTTTCCTTGACCCGTCGGCACATCGGCGCACCACACTCCGTCACCCGGTCGGACGCGCCAGTCCGGAATCGCGCTGGCAGCACGATTCTCGCCACCGCCGTCGGCTACGCACCGTCGACAGGTTGCGGTCGCGCGGGCCGCTCGGCATCGTCGTACGGGTGCCCCGACTGCTGATCGTGCACCACACTCCGTCGCCGAATCTTCAGGCGATGTTCGAGGCGACTGTGGCCGGAGCCACAACGCCCGAGATCGAAGGGGTCGAGGTCGTCCGCAAACCGGCGCTCGCCACCGGCGCCGTCGACGTGCTCGAAGCCGACGGCTTCCTGCTCGGCACGCCGGCCTCGCTCGGCTACATGTCCGGCGCGCTGAAGGTGTTCTTCGACCTCGTCTACTACCCGTGCCTGGACGCCACACAAGGACGCCCGTACGGGTTGTACGTGCACGGCAACAGCGACATGTCGGGCGCCGTGCGCAGCGTGGAGAGCATCACCAAGGGCCTCGGTTGGAACCGGGTCACCGAACACGTGCTGGTCACCGCCACACCGTCGAAGGACGACCTGCAGGCGTGCTGGGAACTGGGGGCGACGGTGGCCGCCGGGCTGATGGCATGAAAAACCGCCGGCCTCGGATTTCCGAGGCCGGCGGTTTCGTCTAGATCACTTGCCGACCATGCGCAGCCCCGCCTCGGGGTAGCGCGCACCCGCGACGGCGTCGACCGGCACGGCGGCCTCGATGGCGGCGAGGTCGTCGGCGGTCAGCTCCAGCTGCGCCGCGGCGACGTTCTCCTCCAGGTACTTGCGGCGCTTCGTGCCCGGGATCGGCACCACGTCCTGCCCCCGGTGCTGCACCCAGGCCAGCGCCAGCTGCCCGGCGGTGACGCCGCGTGCGGCGGCGACAGCCTTCAGCGCCTCGACGATCGCCTGGTTCTTGGCGAGGTTCTCCTCGCTGAACCGAGGCTGCCCGGCGACGCGGAAGTCGTCCTCGCCGAAGCTGTCTGTCGAGGTGAAGCGGCCGGTGAGGAAGCCTCGGCCCAGCGGCGAGTACGCCACGACGCCGACGCCCAGCTCACGGCACACCGGGACGATCTCGTCCTCGATGTCCCGCGACCACAGCGACCACTCCGTCTGCAGTGCGGCGATCGGGTGCACGGCGTAGGCCCGCCGGATCGTCTCCGGACCGGCCTCCGACAGGCCCAAGTGCCGGACCTTGCCGGCCTGCACCAGCTCCGCCATCGCCCCGACCGTCTCCTCGATCGGCACGTTCGGGTCGACCCGGTGCTGGTAGTAGAGGTCGATGTGGTCGACACCGAGCCTGGCCAGCGACTTGTCGACGGCTTCGCGCACGTAGGCCGCGTCGCCGCGGACACCCCGCACGCTCGGGTCCTTCGGGTCACGGACGAAGCCGAACTTGGTGGCCAGCACCACCTGGTCGCGGCGGTCCCTGATGGCCCGCCCGACCAGCTCCTCGTTCGCGCCGATGCCGTACATGTCGGCGGTGTCGAGCAGCGTGACGCCCAGGTCGATCGCGCGGTGGATGGTCGCGATCGACTCCGCGTCGTCGCCCTGTCCGTAGAACTCGCTCATCCCCATGCAACCGAGGCCCTGTGCGGACACCTCGAGGTCGCCGAGCTTGCGCGATTCCATTTCTCTCCTTGTCAGCGTCCGACGTATTGCCGCATCGCGGGGTGGTACCGGTCGCCCGCCACCGAGTCGACCGGCGCGGCCGCGGCGATGGCCGCGAGGTCCTCGGCGGTCAGCTCCAGCTGCGCCGCGGCGACGTTCTCCTCCAGGTACTTGCGGCGCTTCGTGCCCGGGATCGGCACCACGTCGTCGCCTTGGTGCTGCACCCAGGCCAGGGCCAGCTGCCCGGCCGTCACGTCGCGCTGCGCCGCCAGCGAGTTGAGCCGGTCCACGATCGCGAGATTCTGGTTGAAGTTCTCCTCCGAGAACCGCGGCAGGCCGCGCCGCATGTCGTCCGCGCCGAGCTTGTCGTACGAGTTCAGGCTGCCGGTCAGGAAGCCGCGGCCCAGCGGCGAGAACGGCACGATGCCGATGCCCAGCTCGCGGCAGACCGGCAGGACCTCCGCCTCGATGTCCCTGGTCCACAGCGACCATTCGCTCTGCAGCGCGGTGATCGGGTGCACGGCGTGCGCGCGCCGGATCGACTCCGCGCCCGCCTCGGACAGGCCGAGGTAGCGGACCTTGCCGGCCTGCACCAGCTCGGCCATCGCCCCGACCGTCTCCTCGATCGGCACGTTCGGGTCGACTCGGTGCTGGTAGTAGAGGTCGATGTGGTCCACGCCGAGCCTGGCCAGCGACCGGTCCACCGCCTCGTGCACGTACGCCGCGTTGCCGCGGACCGCGAGCCCACCGCCGTCACCGGGCACGAACCCGAACTTGGTCGCGATCGTCACCTGGTCACGGCGTCCCTTGAGGGCCCGTCCGAGCAGTTCCTCGTTCGCGCCGGCGCCGTACACGTCGGCCGTGTCGAACAGGGTGACGCCCAGCTCGATCGCGCGGTGGATCGTCGCCACCGACTCCGTGTCGTCGCCCTGGCCGTAGGACTGGCTCATGCCCATGCAGCCGAGTCCCTGGGCACCGACCGGGAGCTCCCCCAGCCGCCTGGTCGGAACGGTCACGCGGACACCTCCTGCACCAGCGTCTCGCCGGCCATCTTGGCCTCGATCTCGGCATAGTTGGTGATCTTGTAATCAAGGATGGCCAGGCACGCCTGGAGTTCGGCGATGCGCTGCCGGACGTCGGTCCGGTGCTCGTGCAGCAACTGCTTGCGGCGGCCGGCGGTGGCCAGCCCCTTGTGCCGGAGCTGGGCATACTCACGCATCATCCGGATCGGCATGCCGGTCGTGCGCAGTTTGGTGAGGAACTCCAGCCATGAGAGGTCGTCGTCGGAGTACGAGCGGCGTCCCCCGGAGTCCCGGGCCGGCGGATCGACCAGCCCGATTCGTTCGTAGTAGCGGAGGGTGTCGATGGACAACCCGCTTCGTTCCGCTGCCTGGGCGATCGAGTATGTCACGACACCGACCGTAGAAGCTGGAGTGCACTCCAGGTCAAGCGCTACCAGTCCCCCGCCGAACCGCAAGCGTTTGTCCACACCCTGTCGAGTTATCCACAGGAAGATCGCTGACCAGCGGCTTCGTGACCTTGCCCCGGTAGAATGGTTGCGGGGCTGCCCCCAGGGAGCGGTGGGGGCTGCGGTGGGGCGGCCGGGAGCGGGCAGTCTTGAGCGTTGTGATCGATGAATTCGCGAAGGAGTATCTGCACGGCGACCTGAGAGAGGTTCGCGAGGTGATGCTCCACAAGCTCGAAGGGCTCGGCGAGTACGACATCCGCCGGCCACTGACCGGGACGGGGACGAACCTGCTCGGCCTGGTCAAGCACCTGACTCTGTCGGAGTCCCGGTACTTCGGCGAGGTGTTCGGCCGGCCGTTCCCGGAGCCGATGGCCCGGTGGGACGACCTCGGGCAGCGGGGCGCGGACATGTGGGCGACCGAGCACGAGACGCGAGGGGAGATCGTCGAGCGCTACCGCCGCGTGTGGGAGCACTCGGACGGGACGATCGAGGCGCTCGCCATCGACGCGCCCGGGCACGTGCCGTGGTGGCCGAGGCCCGACGTGATGTTGTTCAACGTCCTGGTCCACATGCTCACGGAGACGAGCCGGCACGCCGGACACGCGGACATCCTGCGCGAACAGCTCGACGGCGCGACGGGGACGAACGCCCAGCGCGATGAAGCGTTCTGGGAAGCGCGGCGCAAGGAGATCGAGCGGGCGGCGAAGGCAGCCGGCTGAGAACGGTCAGGTCTTGGGGACGGACCAGGCCTCGAAGCGGGCGGCCAGGTCGGTGACCTCGAGGCGGCCGTGGGCGACGGCGCGGACGACGCCGAGGGCCTCGTCCTCGTCGGCGTCGATCCACCAGCCGTTGATGTCGCACAGGGCGACTGCGGCGACCCAGCCGAGGCGCCAGTTGCCCTCGGCGAGGGGACGGGTGCGCACGATGGAATGGAGCACGGCGGCGGCCTTGAGCCAGAGGGTGGCGTACGCCTCGACGCCGAGCACGGTGGCGCGGGGCCGGTAGGCGGCGGAGTCGAGCAGGCCGAGGTCCCGCACCACGAGGTCGCCGCCGGTGACGGCGGTGGCCAGCACGAGGAGGTCGCCGGCGTCCAGGTAGTCGGTCAACTCAGGCGGAACCGAGCCGGTCGAGCAGCCCCTGGTACCGCGGCAGCACCCGACCCAGCACCTCGCCGAGCTGCTCCTCCTTCTGCAGCCGGGCCCAGCGCTCGGCCAGCGCGAGTCGCACGATCTCCTGCTTGGAGCGCCCCTCGGCGGCCGCCAGCTCGTCGAGCTGGCGGTTCTCCTCTTCGCTCAACCGCAGAGTCATCGCCACGCCGCCACGGTACCAATCTGGTATCAGACGGGTCCAGCGGTGGCCAGCCGCTTCCGAGAGTTGTTGCTGTCCTTGGTGATCTGCTCATGGGCGTACGCCTGGCCGAGCCCGAAGGCGGGCATGTTGGCGTAGACGGCCTCGGCCTGTCCGGGCCGCACGACGTAGGTCTCGTGCCACACGCCGACGGTCCCGTCGGCGCCGACGGCCCGGTTGTAGGCCTTCCACGCCTCCAGGTGCGGCGCGGACCTGGCCGAGGCGAAGTCGATCAGGTCGTCGGCGCTGCGCCAGTACGACACGAGGATGGTCGTCCGGCCGAACCAGGACTGCCCGCCGAGGAACCCCAGCTCGGGGTGCTTGCCCAGGTGCATGAGCATCCGCGGCATGGCCCGGACCACGGGCAGCCACTTGTCCACCCGCCACCACTTGTTGAACCGCATGCCGATCAGGAACACGACGCCGCCCTCTTCCGGCAGCCGAGCGGTCCAGCGTCCGTCGAACACCATCTCAGATCCCCTCCCCATGTTTCATGACGCCGTTATAAAACACCGTTTCGGTTATGCTCGTCAAGTGCCACGACCGAAGACCCACGACGAGGCCCTGCGCGGCCGACTGCTGACCTGCGCGGCGGAACTGATCTCCACGGACGGGGTGGACGCGCTCAGCCTGCGCAAGCTGGCGGCCGACGTGAGCACGTCGACGACGGCGGTGTACTCGCTGTTCGGCGGCAAGCCCGGCCTGATCAGAACCGTCTACCTGGAGGCGTTCGAGGGCTTCGCACGGCAGCTCAGGGCGGCCGCCTCCTCGGACGACCCGGCCGAGGACCTGGTCCAACTCGGCCTGGCGTATCGCGCCTACGCGCTGGCGCAGCCGCACCTGTACACGCTGCTGTTCACGGACGCGGCGCGTGCACACGTGCGCCAGGACGTGTTGCTGGCGGAGGTGTCGGGCAGCGCGTTCGAGATCCTCCACAACACCGTGTGTCGAGGCGTCGAGGCCGGCGTCTACGTCGACGAGTCGCCGGAAGTGATCGCGGTGGCGTCATGGGGCCTCGTGCACGGCCTGGTGTCGCTGGAACTCCAGCACAACCTGCCGCCACGGGAGCAGATGGACGTGGTCTACGAACGCGCGTTGCGGGGACACGTGGACGGCTGGCGCGCCAAGGACGCAACCTGAGCCGAGAACGAAACGAGACCCGGGGAAGTGGCCGCCACGTGACCTCCCCGGGCCTCGCACGGAAATAATGTGGTCCAGACCACCCTTAGTCAAGGTCTAGACCAGTGCGGACACTCGAAAAGACGCAGCCGGAAAACTGGCAACCGTTAGAAGTAAAGGTTTTCTCAGACGGAGCCGTACTGGCGGTCACCGGCATCGCCGAGGCCGGGCACGATGAAGCCGGACTCGTTGAGCCGCTCGTCGATGCTCGCGGTCACCACCCGCACCGGCAGCCCGGACTCCTCCAGCCGGCGAATGCCCTCCGGCGCGGCCAGCGCGCACACCGCCGTCACGTCGGTGGCGCCGCGCTCGGTGAGCAGGTTGATGGTGTGCACCATCGACCCGCCGGTGGCCAGCATCGGGTCGAGCACCAGCACCGGTCGCCCGGCCAGGCTCTCCGGCAGCGACTCCATGTACGGCGTGGGCTGCAGGGTGTGCTCGTCGCGGGCCAACCCGACAAAGCCCATCTGGGCGTCCGGAATGAGCTTGTGCGCCTGGTCGGCCATGCCCAGGCCGGCCCGCAGCACCGGCACCAGCAGCGGCGGGTTGCTCAGCCGGTAGCCGTCGGTGCGCGCGACGGGCGTGTGGATCCGCTCGGTGGCCACCGGGGCCTCCCGGGTCGCCTCGTAGACGAGCATCACAGTCAGCTCGTGCAGGGCGGCCCGGAACGCGGCGCTGTCGGTGCGCGCGTCCCGCATGGTGGTCAGGCGGGCCCTGGCCAGCGGGTGATCGACGACGAGGACGTCCATGGGCGGTCACGTTAGCCGCTGGATGTCCGGCTTCCGCGTGACAGGTCCCCCATCTGGTTGACAGTGCGCCGCCGGGTGTTTTAGATAGCCTCGCCTTACTTACAGGTAAGGCACGCCTGATCAGGAGAGTCGATGCTACCCACGTTCGTGATCGGACTGCGTGAGGGCCTGGAGGCCGCGCTGATCGTCGGGATCATCGCCGCGTTCCTGGCCCAGCAGGGCCGCCGGGACGCACTGCGGCAGGTCTGGATCGGCGTCAGCATCGCGGTGGCGCTCTGCATCGTGATCGGCGTCGGGCTGCGCCTGCTCTCCCAGGAGCTGCCGCAGCAGGGCCAGGAGGGCCTGGAGACCGTCGTCGGCGCGCTCGCCGTGGTCATGGTCACGTACATGGTGCTGTGGATGGCCAAGCACTCCCGCGGCCTGAAGAAGGAACTCGAGGGCGCCGCCGCGAGCGCGCTGGCCCAGGGTTCCACGATGGCGCTGGTCGTCATGGCGTTCCTGGCGGTGCTGCGCGAAGGCTTCGAGACCGCGGTGTTCCTGCTGGCGCTCACCCAGGCCAGCGGCAACGCCACGCTGTCGTTCCTCGGCGCCGTGCTGGGCATCCTGGCCGCCGCCGCCATCGGCTACGGCATCTACAAGGGCGGCGTCCGGCTCAACCTGAGCAAGTTCTTCCGCATCACGGGAATCGTGCTGGTGATCGTCGCCGCCGGCCTGGTGATGTCCACGCTGCACACGGCGTTCGAGGCGCACTGGATCTCGTTCGGCCAGCAGCGGGCGCTGAACCTGTCGTGGCTGGTGGTGCAGGGCACGCCGCTGTACTCGCTGTTCAGCGGGGTGCTGGGAATCCAGCCCTACCCGACGGTGATCGAGGTGACGGGCTGGCTGGTCTACGCCGTCCCGATGCTCGCCTACGTGTTGTGGCCGAGGACGGCCGCGAAGAAGAAGCTGATTGGAGCGACCAACCCGTGAGAACCACCATCGGCCTGACCGCGATCGCGGCCGCGGCGACCCTCGCCCTCACCGCGTGCGGGGGCAGCAGCGCCAGCGGGAACCCGCCGTCGAACGCGCCCGCCGGCGAAGGTGGCGACGTCACGGTGACGCTCACGGCGGACGGCTGCCAGCCGTCGCCGTCGTCGATCTCCAGCGGCGCGGTGAACTTCAAGGTGACCAACAAGGACGCGGCCGCGGTCACCGAGGCGGAGCTGATGTCCGGCGGCCAGATCCTGGGCGAGCAGGAGAACCTCACGCCCGGCCTGAGCGGCGGCTTCTCCCTGGAGCTGGCCAAGGGCGACTACCAGATGTACTGCCCGGGCGCGAAGCAGGACCACTGGGACTTCCACGTGACCGGCCAGGCCACCAAGTCGTGGAAGGACAACCCGGCGCTGGTCACGGCCACCACCGACTACGGCAAGTGGGTCGTGGACCAGGTCAACCAGCTCGTCACGGGCACCAAGGCGTTCGCGGACGCGGTGAAGGCCGGCGACATGGCCAAGGCGAGCGTCGCCTACGGCCAGGCGCGCGTGTTCTACGAGAAGGTGGAGCCGGTCGCGGAGGTCTGGGGCGACCTCGACAAGAACATCGACGGCCGCGCCGACGACTTCGACAACCCCGGTGACTTCAAGGGTTTCCACCGGATCGAGCAGGCCATCTTCGAGGCCAAGAAGCTGGACGGCATGGGCCCGGTGGCCGACGAGCTGGTCACCAACGTGACCAAGCTGCAGCAGCTGGTGGCCAAGGCGACCTTCCAGCCGGCCGAGATCGCCAACGGCGCCACCGAGCTCGTCAACGAGATCCAGAAGTCCAAGGTCACCGGCGAGGAGGAGCGGTACTCGCACATCGACCTGCTGGACTTCAGGGGCAACCTGGACGGCTCGATGCAGGCGTTCACCGTGCTGCTGCCGGCGCTGCAGAAGAGCGCGCCGGACGTGGCCAAGGCGGTCCAGGACCAGAACGCGGCCGTGGAGGCGGCGTTGAAGCCGTACCAGCAGAGCCCCGGCTACCTCGACACCGGTTTCGTGGACTACTCGACCGTGACCAAGGATCAGCAGAAGACGTTGTCCCAGGCCGTGAACGCGTTGGGAGAGGCGATGTCCCGGGTGGCCGCGAAGGTGACGCAGTGACGCCGGGGCTGTCCCGCCGCCGGATGCTCTCCGGGCTGGGGGCGATCGGCATCGGCGGCCTGGTCGCGGCCGACGCGACGGCGACCGTCGCCAGCGCCGCCAACGCCACCCAGATCGTGCCGTTCCGGGCCGAGCACCAGGCCGGAATCATCACGCCGCAACAGGATCGGCTGACGTTCGCGGCGTTCGACGTGGTCACCAAGGACCGCAACGAACTCGTCGCGCTGCTCAAGACGTGGACGGACGCGGCGGAGTCGATGACCAAGGGGCACCTGGTGCCCGGCGGTGCGGCGGACCTGCAGGCGCCGCCGGCCGACACCGGCGAGGCCGACGGCCTCAAGCCCGGCAACCTGACCGTGACGATCGGCTTCGGGCCGTCGCTGTTCGACGACCGGTTCGGGCTGGCGGCGAAGAAGCCGGCCGCGCTGGCGCCGCTGCCGAAGCTCGTGCCGGAGGACCTGGATCCCGCCTACACCAACGGGGATCTGTGCATCCAGGCGTGCGCGGACGACCCGCAGGTGACCTTCCACGCGGTGCGCAACCTGGCCCGGCTCGGCGCCGGAATCGTTGTGCTGCGGTGGATGCAGCTCGGCTTCGGCCGCACGGCGTCGACGTCGAGCGCGCAGGCGACGCCGCGGAACCTGATGGGGTTCAAGGACGGCACCCGCAACCTGCGCGCGGAGCAGACCGACCTGATCGACCAGAACGTGTGGGTCGGCGCCGAGACCGACCAGCCGTGGCTGCGCGGCGGCAGCTACCTGGTGGCGCGGCGGATCCGGATGTACATCGAGACCTGGGACCGGGACTACCTGGCGGACCAGCAGAACGTGTTCGGCCGCTACAAGACCAGCGGCGCGCCGCTGGGCGGCTCCGACGAGTTCGACACGCCGAACCTGGGCAGCAGCGACATCCCCGACGACGCCCACATCCGGCTCGCCTCGCCCGAACACAACGGCGGCATTCACCTGCTGCGCCGGGGTTACTCGTTCACCGACGGCATCGACTCCACCGGGAACCTGTTGGGCGGCCTGTTCTTCATCGCGTTCATGAAGGACCCCAAGCAGTTCGTGACCGTGCAGAAGGCGCTGGCCGGCGACGCGCTCAACGAGTACATCCAGCACATCGGCAGCGGGCTGTTCGCGTGCCCGCCAGGTGTCACGCCCGGACAGTTCTGGGGCCAGGGCCTGTTCACGTAGCGTTCACGGGGCCGGCGGCGATGTTCCCTTCGTCGGAAACGGTCACGGATGGCGGTGCGGCATGGCGGATTCGGGATGCGTCGCGGTGCCGTGCCGGTGCTGGGCGTGCACGCTGCGCCGGCTCCGGCGGCCGGTGCCGAGCCGGCCGCCGGGAGGGCCTGCGCGGCGGTAGCCCGGGGTTCTACGCTGCTCCCCGTGAGCGAGCAGCCTGACCCCATGTCCATGCGGGCCTCGGACGCCGACCGTGAGCGGGTCGCGCAGGTGCTGCACAAGGCGATGGCCGACGGCCGGCTGACCGTGAGCGAACTGGACGAGCGGCTGGCGGGGCTGTACCAGACGAAGACCTTCGGCGAGCTGGTGCCGTTCACCCGCGACCTGCCGGACGCGCAGACGCCGATGCCGATGGTGCCGGCGGTGCCCGCGGCCGGTCAGGTGGCGCCGATGGTCGGCGGCGCGGGGACGTCCACGAACTCCGTGGCGATCATGAGCCAGAGCGTGCGCAGCGGCGAGTGGGTGGTGCCGCCCCAGTACACCGCGACGGCGTTTTGGGGCGAGGTGAAGCTGGACCTGCGGGACGCCGGTTTCGAGGCCGGCGAGTGCACGATCACCGCCACCGCGATCATGGGCAGTGTCCGGATCATCGTGCCGCCGGAGCTGACCGTGCGCATCGACGGCGTCGGGATCATGGGTGAGTTCGAGCGCGGCGCCGACGGCCAGGGCGCTCCGGGATCGCCCGTGCTGCGCATCACCGGCCTGGCGCTGATGGGCGCGGTCGAGGTCCGCCGCAAGTCGCGGAAGGCCGACCGCCGCCAACTGGGTCGCTGAACCCCGGCGAGTCACGCTCTCCGGCACACCGAATGCAGGAATCCGGCACGCCCTGTCCCTCGTTGGCGGGACAGGCCGGGGTTTCACCCGCCTGGTCGGCGATCGCGGATCTAACCTGTGGCGAACATCGGGTCAACTCCAGGAGTCGTCATGGTGAACGTGGTGGCTTTGACGCTGGATGACGGCGACCACGTGCTGGTCGAGGTGGACGGCGGCCTCGACCGCTCGGGCTCCCTCGTCACCGAGGCCGGCGGCGCGCTGCGCGAGGCGGTGGAGAAGGTCCGGCCGACACTGCAGGCGGCGCTGGCGAACCTGCGCAACGGCGCCGAACCCCCGAGCGACGTGACCATCCAGTTCGGATTCATGGTCACGGGCGGCACGGCGTCGGAGGCGCGCTGCACCATCACGGCGAACTGGGTCGCCTGAGCGCGGCTCTGCCCGAAACCGGATTTCGGTGTGCCGGTGCTTGTGCCGTGCGTTCCGCACGGGGCGAGGTCGCTCCTAAGCCGGCCTCTTCCCTTGGCTCTGCTCGATCGATGGAAAGACTCGATCGAGCAGAGCCCGCGGTCCAGAGGCCGGCGCGACCTCGCGCGTGACTCGCGGGGGTTAGACGGCTGGGCGGTAGGGGGTGGCGGCCAGTTGGGCCTCGATGAGGTCCAGGAACGCGTCGACCTCGTCCTGGTCGTAGCCCTCCCCCTCGATGAGCGCCTCGCCGAAGGTCACGTCCCGGACCTGGGCGGCGGTGAGGTGGCCGCGGCCGCGCAGCGTCGCCTCCACCTTGTCGAGGAAGTGGTCGACCTCGTCCTCGTCGTAGCCGCGCTCGCCGGGGCGGGCGGTGTGGAAGCCGACGGACACGATGTCGTCGGCGGTGAGGACGCGCGGCCGGCCGCCCAGCCGCTCCAGCACCTTGGCGACGATGAGCAGGAACGCGTCCACGCCGTCCTCGTTGTAGCCGTCGGCGCCGGCGGCGGCCCGCCTGAACCGCACGCTGCGCACCTCCTCGACGCTGAGCCGGCCGGTGCCGTGCAGCGCGTTCACGACCCGGTCCAGGAACGCGTCGACCTCGGCCATGTCGTAGCCGCAGCCCAGCGCCTCGGCCGCCAGCGCGAGGAACTGGTCCACCTCGTAGTCGAAGTAGCCCTCCTCGCCGGCCGGCGGCTTGTGGAACTTGACCTTGTTCACGTCCTGGCCGGTGAGCGTGTCCTCGCCGCGCAGCGTCGCCTCGATGCGGTCGACGAAGTCGTCCACCTCGCCCGGGTGGTAGGCCCGGCGCCCGGGCGGGGGCGGGTTGAAGACGACCTCATGCACCTCGTCGGGGGTCAATGTCACGGCGGCCTCCTCACGTCACAGGAGACATACGCACGCGGACGCCACTTAGACTCGATCCCATGTCAGCCCCTTCTACGACAGAGTTGTCGGAGGTCACGCGCGACGACGCGTCCTTGCGACGCTTCCTGCACGGACTGCCCGGGGTCGACCAGGTCGGCGTCGAACAGCGCGCGGCCGGCCTCGGCACGCGGAGCATCAAGAAGGCCTCGAAACTGTGGGCCATCGACACCGCGATCTCCATGGTCGACCTGACCACGCTGGAGGGCGCCGACACGCCCGGCAAGGTCCGCACGCTGGCCGCCAAGGCCCGCCGGCCCGACCCCGAGTACGCGGACGTGCCGCACGTCGGCGCGGTCTGCGTGTATCCCGACCTGGTGGCCACCGCGGTGGCCGGCGTCGGCGACAGCGGGGTGGGCGTGGCCAGCGTGGCCACCGCGTTCCCGTCCGGCCGGTCCAACCTGGCGGTCAAGCTGGCCGACACCAAGCTGGCGGTCGAGGCCGGCGCCACCGAGGTCGACATGGTGATCGACCGGGGCGCCTTCCTGTCCGGCCGCTACGGCCAGGTGTACGAGGAGATCGTCGCGGTCAAGCAGGCCTGCGGGGACGCGCATCTCAAGGTGATCCTGGAGACCGGCGAGCTCTCGACGTACGACAACGTGCGCCGGGCCTCCTGGCTGGCGCTGCTGGCCGGCGGCGACTTCATCAAGACCTCGACCGGCAAGGTCTCCCCCGCCGCCACACTGCCCGTCACGCACGTGATGCTGCAGGCGGTGCGCGACTGGCGGGACCGCACCGGCCAACTGCGCGGCGTGAAGCCCGCGGGCGGCATCCGCACGACCAAGGACGCGATCCGCTACCTGGTCGCGGTGCGCGAGGTCGCCGGCGAGGAGTGGCTGACCCCGACGCTGTTCCGATTCGGCGCGTCCAGCCTGCTCAACGACCTGTTGATGCAGCGGCGCACCCAGCTGGAGGGCCACTACAGCGGCCCGGACTACGTGACGGTGGACTGAGATGAGCAACTGGGAGTACGCGCCCGCGCCCGAGTCGCGGGACATCGCGAACCTGAAGCCGGCCTACCGCATGTTCGTCGACGGCAAGTTCGTCGAGGGCTCCGGCGAGCCGCTGAAGACGGTCAACCCGGCGACCGAGGAGGTGCTGGCCGAGGTCAGCACGGCGTCGCCGGCGGACGTGGACACCGCGGTCAAGGCCGCGCGCCGCGCCTACGACCGGGTCTGGGGCCGGATGCCCGGCGCCGAGCGGGCCAAGTACATCTTCCGCATCGCCCGGCTGATCCAGGAGCGCGCCCGCGAGCTGGCCGTGCTGGAGAGCCTGGACAACGGCAAGCCGATCAAGGAGTCGCGCGACGTCGACGTGCCGACGGCCGCGGCGCACTTCTTCTACCACGCGGGCTGGGCCGACAAGCTCGGCTACGCCGGCTTCGGGCCGGACCCGCGGCCGCTGGGCGTCGCCGGCCAGGTGATCCCGTGGAACTTCCCGCTGCTGATGGCGGCCTGGAAGATCGCGCCGGCGCTGGCCTGCGGCAACACCGTGGTGCTCAAGCCGGCCGAGACGACGCCGCTGACCGCGCTGGTGCTGGCCGAGATCTGCCAGCAGGCCGAGCTGCCGCCGGGCGTGGTCAACATCCTGCCCGGGGCGGGCGACGTGGGCTCGGAGCTGGTCAACCACACCGGCATCGACAAGGTGGCGTTCACCGGCTCCACCGAGGTCGGCAAGCTGATCCAGCGCTCGCTGGCCGGCTCCGGCAAGAAGATCACGCTGGAGCTGGGCGGCAAGGCCGCCAACATCGTCTTCGACGACGCGCCGCTGGACCAGGCCGTCGAGGGCATCGTGAACGGCATCTTCTTCAACCAGGGGCACGTCTGCTGCGCCGGCTCCCGGCTGCTGGTGCAGGAATCGATCGCCGACGAGCTGCTGGACAAGCTGCGCTACCGGGTCTCGACGCTGCGCGTCGGCGACTCGCTGGACAAGAACACCGACGTCGGCGCGATCAACTCCCGGGCCCAGCTGGAGAAGATCCAGGAGCTGGCCGCCGCCGGCGACGCCGAGGGCGCGCAGCGCTGGACCAGTCCCGCGCCGGTGCCGGAGAAGGGCTTCTTCTTCGCCCCCACCGTGTTCTCCGACGTGCAGCAGTCCATGCGGATCGCCCGTGAGGAGATCTTCGGGCCGGTGCTGTCGGTGCTCACCTTCCGCACCCCCGACGAGGCCGTGGCCAAGGCGAACAACACGCCGTACGGGCTGTCCGCGGGCATCTGGACCGAGAAGGGGTCCCGGATCCTGTGGGCGGCGCAGCGGATGCGGGCCGGCGTGGTGTGGGCCAACACGTTCAACCGTTTCGACCCGACCGCGCCGTTCGGCGGCTACCAGGAGTCGGGCTTCGGCCGCGAGGGCGGCCGCGCCGGGCTGGAGGCGTACCTCGATGTCTGACCGCATTTCCGTCGCCAAGACGTACAAGCTCTACATCGGCGGCGCGTTCCCCCGCTCCGAGTCCGGCCGGTCCTACCCGGTGAACGACTCGCGCGGCGGCTTCCTGGCCAACGCCGCGCAGGGCTCCCGCAAGGACGCCCGGGACGCGGTGGCCGCCGCCCGCAAGGCGTTCCCCGGCTGGTCCGGGGCGACGGCGTACAACCGGGGGCAGGTGCTGTACCGGGTCGCCGAGCTGTTGGAGGGGCGACGCGAACAGTTCGTCGCCGAGGTCGCCGCCAGCGAGGGCACCAAGCGCGGCGAGGCCATCGTGGACGCCGCCATCGACCGCTGGGTCTGGTACGCCGGCTGGACCGACAAGATCGCCAGCGTGTTCGGCGCCGCCAACCCCGTCGCCGGGCCGTACTTCTCGTTCAGCGTGCCCGAGCCCACCGGCGTCGTCGCCGTGCTCGCGCCGCAGGCGTCGTCCCTGCTCGGGCTGGTCAGCGTGGTCGCGCCGGTGATCGCCGCCGGCAACACCTGCGTCGTCGTGGCCAGCCAGGACCGGCCGCTGCCGGCGATCACCCTGTCCGAGGTGCTCGCCACCTCGGACGTGCCCGGTGGTGTCGTCAACGTACTCACCGGCCGCACCGCCGAGATCGCGCCGTGGCTGGCCGCGCACGCCGACGTCAACGCTCTCGACCTGACCGGCGCCCCGGACGCCATCAAGGCCGACCTGGAGCGGGCCGCCGCCGGCACCGTGAAGCGGCTCGTCCGCGCCGGCCGGGGCGAGCCGGACTGGGCGCGGGAGCCGGACGTCAGCCGGATGCGGGCCGTGCTGGAGACCAAGACCGTCTGGCACCCGATGGGTGTGTGATCTTCTGGACGAATGATGGGCCCGGTCGGTATTCGGCCGGGCCCATCGGCGTATTCAGAGGCGTTCGATGATCGTCGCGTTGGCCAGGCCGCCGGCCTCGCACATGGTCTGCAGGCCGTAGCGGCCGCCGGTCTGCTCGAGGACGCCGAGCAGGGTGGTCATCAGCCGGGCGCCGCTGGCGCCCAGGGGATGGCCGATGGCGGTGGCGCCGCCGTTGACGTTGACCCTGCTCAGGTCGGCGCCGGTCTCGGCCTGCCACGCGAGGACGACGCTGGCGAAGGCCTCGTTGACCTCGAAGGCGTCGATGTCGGCGAGGGTGAGGCCGGCGCGGTCGAGCACCTTGCGGGTGGCGGGGATGACGCCGGTGAGCATGTACAGCGGGTCGTCGCCGACGACGGCGAAGGAGTGCAGCCGGGCCCGGGGCTTGAGGCCGAGCCGGGCGGCGGTCTCGCTGCTGGTGATGAGCACGGCGGCCGAGCCGTCGTTGATCGGGCTGGAGTTGCCGGCGGTGACGCGCCAGTCCAGGTCGGGGAAGCGCTGCTGCCAGAAGTCCGACCTGAACGCGGGCTTGAGACCGGCCAGCACCTCGACAGTGGTGCCGGGGCGTACGGACTCGTCCCCGTTGACCTCGACGGCATCCACCTTGAGCGGCGCGACCTCGGCGGCGAACCGGCCCTCGGCCCACGCGGTGGCGGCCCGCCGGTGGCTCTCGGCGGCGAAGGCGTCCAACTGCTCCCGCGAGAGGTTCCAGCGCCGGGCGATGAGCTCGGCGCTGATGCCCTGCGGCACGAGGCCCTCGGGGTAGCGGGCGGCGACCCCGGGGCCGAGGAAGTCCTTGCCGACGGTCTGGCTGCCGATCGGGATCCGGCTCATGGACTCGATGCCGGAGGCGATCACCACGTCGTACGCGCCGGCGATGACGCCCTGCGCGGCGAAGTGGATGGCCTGCTGGCTGCTGCCGCACTGCCGGTCGACGGTCACGGCCGGCACGGACTCGGGCAGCCCGGCCGACAGCGCCGCCCAGCGGGCGGTGTTGCCGCTCTGCTCCCCGATCTGGCCGACGGCGCCGCTGATCACGTCGTCGACGACGGCCGGGTCGATGCCGGTGCGCTCGATCAGCGACCGGATGGCGTGCGCGTGCAGGTCGACGGGGTGCACCCCGGACAGCGCGCCGCCCGGCTTGCCCTTGCCGATCGGTGTCCGTACCGCGTCGACGATGACGGCGTCCCTCATGACTCCTCCTCAGCCCGCATTAACCTGCTGAGTTGGATTTTACGACTCACTACCGATACAGAAGATGCCGAGGGTGAGCGGTGTCACCCACGGCCGCGGCGTACAGGGAGCGCAAAACGGCCGCCCGCGGGAGTCCCGCGGGCGGCCGTCAGCGATGCTCGATCAGGCGCCCTCGGCGGCCAGGTCGATGCCGTCGATGTCCACCTTCTCGCCCTTGTTGGCGATGGCGTTCTTCGGGGCGCGGGCCCGGCGCTGCGGCCGCGGCAGCGCGGTGGGCGGCGGGGGCGGGGTGGGCGCGCCGCCGCCGAGGATGAGCTCGGCGAAGGTGGCCATGGCCTCGTCCAGCTGGCTGGCGTTGCGCCGCTCGGACTCCTCGTTGGCGCCGCGCACCAGGGACACCAGCCGCTCGGCGTCGGGGCGGGCGGACAGGGTGCCGTGAACATCCTGCAGGCCGCTGGTGACGGTGCCGGCCAGGTCGCCGATGCGCTCGCCGACACCGGCGCCGACGGCGTCGACCCGGGTGTCGATCTCGTCCAGGCGAGTGGAGACCTGCTCCAGGCGGCGGGCCAGGGCCTCGAGGCGGTCGGTCGGGTCGACGGCCGGGCGGGACATGAGGTCGTCCAGCTTGGCGTGCACGGAGTCGTGCGTGGCGCTGATCCGGTCGTTGACGGTGCCGTGCACCTCGGCCAGCTTGCTCTCCAGGACGGCCCGCGCGTCGCCGACGCTGCTCTCCAGCGCGGCACGGGAGTCGCCGATGCCGGTCCGGATGCCGTCGCCGGTCTCGGCGACGGAGCGCTGCAGCGCCTCCTTGGTGCCGTCGAGGTGCTCGTGCACACCCTCGTCGACCTCGTCGATACGGCTGCGCAGCGCGGTCTCCAACGCCTCCAGGCGCTCCCGGATCGGGGCGTGCAGCACGCCGGGCAGCGCGTCGGCCTTGCTGTCCTGCTTGTCCAGGTGGCCGTCGACGTCGTCGAGGCGCTTGTGGATGTGGGTCAGCTTGTCCTCGAGGCCGTCCATCCGGCCGGCGACGCCCTCGAAGCGCCCACCGACGCCGTCGAGGCGGCCGTCCAGCTGCGCGAACGGCTTGGCCAGCTTGTCGACAACGCCCTCGAGAGCGCGGCCGAGCTCGGCGATGGCGCCGTCCTGCGCCTCCAGCTTGGCCAGCGCCTCGTCGAGGCGCTCGGCCAGCACGCTGACCTCGGTGCGGTCGGGCAGCTCCGACAGCCGCTTGCGAACGGAACCCAGCGATTCGAGCGGGGACATCCGCGCATGGATCTCGTCGAGGGCGTCGAAGATCTGCTGCTGTTCGCTCTCACGGATCTCCGCGGCGCGCGTGAGCATGTTGCGCATCCGATCGAAGGACATCGTGGAGTTGTTGTTCTCGTTCACGGCTGGGGCCTTCGTCCATGGGGATGGGGAGACTCAGCGACTCTAGCCAGCTACTCACGGCGACACGAACCGGCCCCACGGATCTTGACGAAGACGTGCCCGTATTTGCGTCGTTCGGAGCACGCCGCGAGCCTCGTGGGACCTAGTCGATCTTCATTCGGTTGCTGACTGAAACCAAAAATCCCCTGTATGAGTGATGCCATACCCCGACCTGGTGGCACACCGTGGCCGAGATACCACTCGTCAGCGGCGGCCGCCATACGAGAGGGTGGATTTCACCGGCACGGTTAACACCGTCCATGATCATACCGCCCCAAGATCGCTCGAGCGAGGACCGCGCCCGCGCGGAGGTACCGTGTCGTAATGCCTACGCCGATGACCCCCGAGGCGATCCGCCGCGCCCCCAAGGTGCTCCTGCACGACCACCTGGACGGCGGGTTGCGGCCGAAGACCGTGATCGAACTGGCCGACACGATCGGCTACCGGGAGCTGCCCACGACCGACCCCGACGCGCTGGGCACCTGGTTCCGCGACGCGGCCGACTCCGGCTCGCTCGTCCGCTACCTGGAGACCTTCGCCCACACCTGCGGGGTGATGCAGTCCGAGCAGGCCCTGGTCCGGGTCGCCGCCGAGGCGGCCGAGGACCTGGCCGCCGACGGCGTGGTCTACGCCGAGGTCCGCTACGCCCCCGAGCTGTTCGAGCCCAGCGGCCTGTCGCTGGAGCAGGTCGTCGAGGCCGTGCAGGAGGGCTTCCGGCTGGGCGAGCGCAACACCGGCAACAAGATCCGGATCGGCACGCTGCTGTGCGCGATGCGGCAGAACGAGGGCTGGCTGCGGATCGCCGAGCTGGCCGTGCGCTACCGCGACGCCGGCGTCGTCGGCTTCGACATCGCCGGGCCCGAGGCCGGCTTCCCGCCCACCCGCGGCCTGGACGCGTTCGAGTACCTGCGCCAGCAGAACGCCCACTTCACCATTCACGCCGGCGAGGCGTTCGGGCTGCCGTCGATCTGGGAGGCCATCCAGCACTGCGGCACCGACCGGCTCGGCCACGGCGTCCGCATCGTGGACGACGTGACCCGGGACGCCGACGGATCCGTCCACATCGGACGGCTGGCCGGCTTCGTCCGGGACAAGCGCATCCCGCTGGAGATGTGCCCGTCCTCCAACGTGCAGACCGGCGCGGCCAAGTCGATCGCCGAGCACCCCATCGGGCTGCTGACCGACCTGCGGTTCCGGGTCACCGTCAACACCGACAACCGGCTGATGAGCGGCTGCACCATGTCCAGCGAGTTCGCCGCGCTGGTGGAGGCCTTCGGCTACGGCTGGGCGGACCTGCAGTGGTTCACCGTCAACGCGATGAAGTCGGCGTTCATCGGCTTCGACGAGCGGCTGGCGCTGATCAACGAGGTGATCAAGCCCGGCTACGCCGAGCTGCTGGCCTGATTCCAGGATCCGGGAATTCGTTGCCGTAGCCGAAGTATCGCGACTAGCGTCCAACATGTAGGCGGTGGTGTCCACATGTTGGGAGGCGGTCGGTGGCCGAGAACCCGCGCCGGTGGCTGATCCTGGGCCTCGGGCTGTCCGCCCAGGCGTCGGCGTGCACCTTCCTGTACGGCCTCCCGTTCCTCGTGCCGGACATCCGGGCCGCCGAGGGACTGTCGCTGGCGCAGGTCGGTGTGATGGTGTCGGCGCCGACGGTGGGCCTGCTGCTGACGCTGATCGCCTGGGGCGCGGCGGCGGACCGGTACGGCGAGCGGATCGTGATGGCGCTCGGGTTGGGGGCGGCCGGCCTGCTGCTGGCCGCGGGCAGCCTCGGCACGCACGACGTCACGCTGCTGGCGGTGCTGCTGCTGGTTGCCGGCGCCGCGAGCGCGTCGGTGAACGCCGCCAGCGGGCGGGTCGTGATGGGCTGGTTCGGGCCGCGCGAGCGGGGCCTGGCCATGGGCATCCGTCAGACGGCACAGCCGGTAGGCGTCGGCATCGCCGCGCTGACACTGCCGTTTCTGGGGCAGGCCTTCGGTTACCGGGCGGCGCTGCTGTTCCCGGCCGGGCTCTGCGTTCTGCTGGCGATTCTCGTCGCCGTGCTCGTGCAGGATCCGCCGCGGCCGCCGCGCAAGGAGACGGAACGGACGCGGTCGCCGTACCTCGGGTCGTCCGCGCTGTGGCGGCTGCACGGTGCGAGCAGCCTGCTGGTGGTGCCGCAGTTCGTGATCTCCGCATTCAGCCTGGAGTACCTCGTCAGCGTGCAGCACTGGACGCCCGGCGGCGCGGGTGTGTTCCTCGGCGTGGTGCAGGCAGCCGGTGCGGCGGGGCGGATCGTCACCGGGCGGTGGGCTGACCTGGTCGGCAGTCGGCTGCGGCCGATGCGGCAACTCGCGGTGGCCAGCACGCTCGTGATGCTGCTGCTGGCATTGGGCGACCGGGTGGCGCCGTGGCTGGCGGTCGCGGTCATCGCCATCGGGGCGGTGATCACCGTGGCGGACAACGGTTTGGGCTTCACGGCGACCGCCGAGCTGGCCGGCACGGCGTGGTCCGGACGGGCGTTGGGGGCGCAGAACACCGCCCAGAACATCGCCGCCGCGCTGACGCCGCCGCTGCTCGGGGCCCTGGTCGGCGCCTTCGGCTATGCGACGGCGTTCGCGGTCGGTGCGGCGTTCCCCCTGCTGGCGATCATCGCCACGCCGGTGGCCGCCGAGGACGCCCACCGCGAGGCCACAGAGCTCACGGCGGGCAGCAAATAGAGAAGGGTCGTCAACACAGAAGAGTGCGAGGCCCCGCCGGTGCTTCGTCCGGTTGGCGGATTTCGACCGCCGCCACCAAACGCGCCCCCCACCCAAGCCGACGCGGCGGGCGAAATCCGGCAAGGGCGAGGCATCGGCCCCCGAAGGGGCCGAGCCGCGACGCCGAAGGCGGCGCTAATGAGTCCTGAAGCGGTTCTCCAAGGTTTCGACCAGGCCCTTCCAGGCCTCGACCTCGGCGTTGAAGGGGGCGCTCGGCGCCAGGCGGGTCGGGTCGGGGCGCACGACGAAGGAGACCAGCCAGCCCAGGCTCTCGGACTGGGCCAGGGCCTCGCTCACGGAGTCGTCGCCGGCCCAGGCCGCGGCGTCCTCCAGCAGCTCGACGGCCAGGTCCAGCTGCACCGGGTCCATCGAGTCGGGGCCTTCGGCGATGTCCTCGGCGATGCCGTTGAGCACGTAGACGTTGTCGTCGTGCACCTCGACCTCGAGCTCGCCGGCGGTGGCCTTGGTGGCGACCTCGTCCCAGGTGGCGACCTCGGTGATGTCGTTGCCGGCCAGCTCGTTGCCGGTGTTCACCAGGAACCGGCCGAGCGCCTTGGCCGAGGTGAAGACGTCGATCTCGCCGGAGGAGCCGAGGAACACCGGCTCGTCGTCGACGTAGCAGCGCAGCGTGTAGTACTCGTTGTCACCGAGGATGATCTTGATCGGGTCGATGCCGACCTCGCCCCAGAAGCCCAGGTCCTCCGGCTCGTCGTGGGGCTCACGCTCGGCGGCGTCCTCGTCGGCCTCGGTCTCCTCGGCCAGCTGCGCCTCGGCGTCGGCCAGCTCCTTCTCGGCCTCGGCCAGTGCCTTCTCGTCGACGTCGGGCACGGTGACGATCGCGTCGATCGCGTCCAGCACCTCGTCCCAGCGGTCGACGACGACCTTGGCCAGCTCGGTCCAGCGGCGCTCGCCGTCCCGGCCGGTGAACGGGAAGGTGCCCTGCGGCAGCAGCGCGAAGCCGTCCACCGAGTCGAGCACCTCGTTGACCTTGTCCAGCTCGCACACGTCGGCCAGCGAGCGCAGGATCGACACCACGTCGGCGAGCTCGCCGATGGTCCAGGTGTCGGGGTCCTCCGAGACCAGCTCGGGCACGCCGACGAGGTCGAACTGGTGGTTCTCGTCCGGCACCAGCTCGACGGCCGACAGCGCGGGCAGCACGTGCCACGCGGGGTGGTCGGTCAGGTCGTGCTCGGTGACGGTGCGCACGAAGGCGGCCAGCCGCGCGGCGTCCGGGAAGGCGTAGAGGTCCTCCTCGTGCCCGAGGAACGCCTCCCACTCCTCGCCCTCCTCGCGCCAGCGCGGCGCCCACAACGTGATCAGGTCGCCCTGGGGGAGCCCGAGCTCGATCGGGACGATGTCCTGAGCCATCTGGAGACCTCCCGGTCACGGCCAGCGCTGTCTGCGGGAACGGGGCAGAGCCTACGTGGTCGCCGGATCATCACAGTTGACTAGGGGGTCTTCTCCCACACGGTGAGGTCGAAGGTGAGCTGTCCGCCGACCGCGGGATGGAACACGACCAGCGCGAACCGGCCTTGAGGACTGGTCGTGCAGTACGCCCCACCGGCCAGGATCTGGTCCAGATCCAGCAGCGGCGTGTACGCGGTGGCGGCCACGCAGTCGGCGTAGCCGGCGTTCGGCTGCGCCGGCGCGAAGCCGCGGCCGGAGGCCAGCACGGTGTCCTGGGTGTCGAACCGGAGGTCGGTGACGTAGGCGGGATCGTTGTTCTGGACCACGTCCCAGTTGGGCTGGGTGCTGTCCAGGTTCACGCCGTAGCCGACGTTGAGCACGATCGGTGTGCCGGCCGGCGTCGCGTTGCGGATGGTGCCGGCGCCGATGGCGGTCGTCGTGGTGACGGTGGTCGTGTCGGTGGTGGTAGTGGTCGTCGCGTCCGTGGTGGTGGTGGTGGTCGTCGGCGGCGCGGACGTCGTGGTCGGTGCGATGGTCGACGGCTGCGCGGCCTGTTCGGACTGTGCGGTGTGCAGGCCGAGCAGGTAGCCGCCCATCACCGCGGCGGCCAGCAGCGCGATCACCAGCACGACCAGGAAGGCGATCATCGGCCCGCGGTCCGGGCGTCCGGGCGGGCGGCCGTCGTCCGGGGGCGCCCACATCGTCTCGGTGTCCGACACGACAGCCTCCCTCGCACGCGTCCGGGCAGGTTAACGCGTTGCGCCCGATGCCGTCAGCCGGAGACGGGATTCGCCTGATCGTCCTCCGATGAGCGGTACCGGCACCGCCGTTCTTACTCGATCATGAACGGATGGCAGTGGCCGACGCGTGGGGTCGGATCGTGCGCTGGCTGTCCTTCTACGCACCGTCGACGGGGTCGGTGCTGCGCACGATGGCGGACCGGGAAGATGTCGTGATCCTGGAGCAGGAGATCGGTGTCGAGCTGCCCGACGACCTGCACGAGTGGTGGTCGGTGTGCGGTGGCACCGGGAATTCGGCGTTCGCCGAGATCATCCCGCCCTTCTACACACCGCACGGCCCGCAGGGCGCAATGGACGCGTTCCGCGTGCAGCGCAAGCTATGGGCCGACGCCTGGGACACGCCGGAATGCGGCCCCGAGGCGGGGTCGGCCGGCAACAGCTACCACCCGCTCTGGGTTCCGTTCGCATTCGACGGCCTCGGCGACGCGCTCGTGGTCGACCTGCGGCCAGGCCCGCAGCGCGGCTGCGTGCTGGAGTGGGACCACGAGCGGGCCGAGGCGCACGGGCCGGAATGGCGCAGCATCACGGAGATGCTGGAGCAGATCGCCACCGCGCTGGAGGAGCGGTCGAAGGTGCGGCACTGCCGCCCCGAGACCACCACCGACGGCCGCATCGACTGGCGGACGAGCTAGCAGTACCTGTGCCGCGCGGGGCGACTCCGCTCAGCCCCTGATGGTGTCGATGACCAGGGACCGATGGTCGGCCGGGGCGTCGCCGATCACGATGCCGTCGGCGAGGGCGTCGCGGCCGGCGGCCAGCAGCTCGGGGGTGTCGGTGCGCAGTTCGAGCAGCGGCTGTCCCTTTTCGACGGTGTCGCCGGGCTTGGCCAGGCACATCACGCCGGCGGCGTGCTGCACCGGGTCCTCCTTGCGGGCCCGCCCGGCGCCGAGCCGCCACGCGGCGACGCCGACGGCGTAAGCGTCCAAGCCGATCAGCACACCGTCCTCGGCCGCCTCGACGACCTCGACGTGCTCGGCGGTGGGCAGCGGGGCCTCCGGGTCGCCGCCCTGGGCGGAGATCATCCGGCACCACGTCTCGTAGGCGTCGCCGGACGACAACACCGCGGCCGGGTCCACATCGGACAGTCCAGCCAACGAGAGCATCTCCCGCGCCAGCGCGACGGTCAGCTCCACCACGTCGGCCGGTCCGCCGCCCTTGAGCACCTCGACCGACTCGGCGACCTCGATGGCGTTGCCGACGGCATTGCCCAGCGGCACGGACATGTCCGTCAGCACGGCGCTGATCTTCAGGCCGTTGTCGACGCCGATGGACACCAGCGCCCGGGCCAGCTCCGTGGCGTCGTCGAGGTTCTTCATGAACGCGCCGGAGCCGACCTTCACGTCCAGCACGAGCGACCCGGCGCCCTCGGCGATCTTCTTGCTCATGATGGAGCTGGCGATCAGCGGCACCGACTCGACGGTCCCGGTGACGTCCCGCAGCGCGTACAGCTTGCGGTCGGCGGGCGCGAGCCCCTCCGTGGCGGCGCAGACGACCGCGCCGACCGACCGCAGCTGGGCACGGATGTCCTCAGTGGACAGTTGGGCCCGCCAGCCCGGAATGGACTCCAGCTTGTCCAGCGTGCCGCCGGTGTGCCCGAGGCCCCGCCCGGAAAGCTGCGGCACGGCCGCGCCACAGGCGGCCACCAACGGCGCCAGCGGCAACGTGATCTTGTCGCCGACGCCGCCGGTGGAGTGCTTGTCCACGGTCGGCCTGTCCACGTCCAGCGACAGCCGCTCGCCGGACTCGACCATCGCCCGCGTCCACCGCGCGGTCTCCTCGGCGCTCATGCCGTTCAGCAGAATCGCCATGGCCAGCGCGGACATCTGCTCGTCGGCGACCGCGCCACGGGTGTACGCGTCGACCATCCAGTCGATCTGCTCGCCGGTCAGAACCTGCCGGTCCCGCTTGGCGCGGATGATGTCGACGGCGTTGAAGTGACTCACGGCAGGTCCTCTGGTCCGAACGCGTCTGGCAGAACTTCCCGCATCGTAAGCACACCGCGCGGGGTGTCGACCAGGCAGTCCGGGCCGCCCAGCTCGTAGATGATCTGACGGCAACGGCCGCACGGCATGAGCAGCTCGCCCTCGCCGCTGCGGCACGCCACGGCCACGAACCGGCCGCCGCCGGTCAGCCGCAGCTGCCCGGCCATCGTGCACTCGGCGCACAACGCCACGCCGTAGGCGGCGTTCTCCACGTTGCAGCCGGTCACGACGCGGCCGTCGTCACACAGGGCGGCGGCCCCGACCCGCAGCCCCGAGTAGGGGCAGTAGGCCGACGCCGCCGCGGCCACGGCCTGTCGCCGCAAGCTCTCCCAATCCACAGTGGACAACTAACTTCCCTGTCCTCGTCGGTACACCAGGCCGTCCGCCGCGGGCATTCGCAATCGTTGGGACGACATGGCGAGCACCACGATCGTCACGATGTGCGGCAGGTAGGTGGTCAGCTCCTGCGGCAGCGAGTCGATCGACAGGTACAGCAGGTAGAGCGCGCCGCCGACGACGACACCGATCAGCCCGACGATCCACTTGCGACGGATCAGCTGCACCAGCGCGATCACCCAGATCAGCAGCGAGATGCCGTAGAACAGGCCCAGCACCGTCTTGCCGTCGGTCAGCGTCTGCAGGCCGTCGGCGTAGCCGAACAGCGCCGCGCCGCCGAGCAGGCCGCCGGGCCGCCAGTTGCCGAAGATCATGGCGGCCAGACCGATGTAGCCGCGGCCGTTGGTCTGGTTCTCCAGGTAGCCGTTCTGGCCGGGGGCCAGCACCAGCGCCGCGCCGCCGAGCCCGGCGAACGCGCCGGAGACGATCACCGCGAGGTACTTCTGCCGGTACACGTTGACGCCGAGCGACTCCGCCGCGACCGGGTTCTCGCCGCACGACCGCAGCCGCAGGCCGAACCGGGTGTGCCACAACAGGAGGTAGCTGGCCGGCACCAGCAGGATGGTGATCATCGTCAGCGGTGACACACCCGACAGCACGCCGTGCAGGATGCCGGCGACGTCGGAGACCACGTACCGCTGCTGCTTCTCCAGATCGGCCAACCAGTCCGCGACCGGCTGCGCCGAGTAGGTGTCGAACGACGGCACCTTCGGCGACTGCCGCGGGTTGTGCGACACCGGCGCGAACAGCAGCGTGGACAGGTACTTGGCGACGCCGGCGCCGAGCAGGTTGATCGCCACACCGGAGACGATGTGGTTGACGCCGAAGGTGACCGTGGCCAGCGCGTGCAGCAGGCCGCCGAGCGCGCCGAACACGATGCCGCCCAGCACGGCCGCCCACGGGCCCCACTGGTAGCCGGCCCAGGCCGCGCCCCAGGTGCCGAGGATCATCATGCCCTCAAGCCCGATGTTGACCACGCCGGCCCGTTCGGCCCACAGGCCGCCGAGTCCGGCCAGCAGCAGCGGCACGGCCAGTTGCAGGCCGGCCTGGATGGTCGGGGTGGCCGTGATGTTGGCCAGGCCGGTCAGGTCGGCGGTCACGGTGAGCAGCACGATGGACGCGAGGGTCCACAGCACACCGTTGGCCCAGCCGGGAATCCGGCGCTTGACGGGCGCGGCCGGGGTGGTCGACGGCGCTGCGGTGGTGTCGATCACGACGCGCTCCCGGTGGTCACGGCGGCCGTCGCCGCCAGCTGGCTGCCGACCCGGCGTTGCTCGGCGGCCAGTTCGAGCCTGCGGATCACCTCGTAGGACACGACCACGGACAGCACGATCGCGCCCTGCATGATGGTGACGATCTCCCGTGGCACCTGGATGTTGTCCAGTGACACCGCGGACTGGTCGAGGAAGGCCCACAGCAGCGCGCCGAACGCGATGCCGCCCGGGTTGTTCCGGCCGAGCAGCGCGACCGCGATGCCGGTGAAGCCGTAGCCCTGCGGGGAGATCAGCGTGTAGGCGTGGTCGCGGCCGAGCACCTCGGGCAGCGCGGTGAGGCCGGCGATCGCGCCGGACAGCAGCATCGCGATGACGATCATGCGCTTGGCGTCGACGCCACCGGCGGTGGCCGCGGTCGGCGACTCGCCGGAGGCCTGCAGCTCGAAGCCGAACCGGGTGCGGTTGAGCATCACCCAGTAGCCGACACCGACCAGGACGGCCAACAGCACCAGGCCGAAGACCGTGCCGGCCGAGCCGAGCGAGATGCCGGGAATCACGTTGGAGGACGGGATCGGCGGGGTGCTGATGTTGTTGTTGCTCAGCACGCCGAACGCGCCCGGCTTGATCAGCAGCGCGATGATGCCGCCGGCGATGGCGTTCAGCATGATCGTGGTGATCACCTCGCTGACGCCGCGGGTGACCTTGAGGATCGCCGGCAGCGCCGCGAACAACGCGCCGCCGAGCATCGCGACCCCGATGATCACGATCTGGCCGAGCACCGGCGGCATGCTCAGCTCGCCGCCGACGATCGCCGCGAACACCGCGCCGATCCGGTACTGGCCCTCGACGCCGATGTTGAACAGGTTCATCTTGAACCCGATCGCGACGGCGATGCCGACCAGGTAGTACACGCTGGCGCTGTTGACGATGTCGACGGCCGTGGTGCCGTGGCCGACCTGCACCACCATCGCCGCCAGCGCCTGGGCCGGGTTGCGGCCCGAGATGATCAGCGCCACCGAGCACAGCAGGGCCGAGAACACGATCGCCGCCACCGGCGGCAGCAACTTGCCACGCAGTGAGCGCATCAGGCCTCTTCCTCTCCACCGGTCGTCGCGCCGGTCATGGCGCTGCCCAGTTCCTCGGGCGTGACCGTCGCCGGATCGGCGTCCGCCACCAGCCGTCCGCGCAGCATCACCTTGATCGTGTCGGACAGGCCGATCAGCTCGTCCAGGTCCGCGGACACCAGCAGCACGGCCAGGCCGGCCGCGCGGGCCTGCTTGATCTGCTCCCAGATCAGCGCCTGCGCGCCGACGTCGACGCCGCGGGTGGGGTGCGAGGCGATCAGCAGCACCGGGTCGCCGGACAACTCGCGGCCGACGATGAGCTTCTGTTGGTTGCCGCCCGACAGCGCCGCCGCCGGCACCTCGATGCCGGGCGTGCGGACGTCGAACTGCTCGACGATGCGGCGGGTGTCGGCGCGGGCCCCCTCCACGTCCAGCCAACGCCCGTTGACCACCGGTCGCCGGGTCTGGAAGCCCAGGATTCGGTTGAACCACAGGGACTGCGTGAGCAGCAGGCCGTGGCGGTGCCGGTCCTCCGGGATGTAGCCGATGCCGGCCTCGCGGCGGTGCAGCGTGTTGACCTTGGTCAGATCGGAGATCTCGCCGCCGGAGCCGACCAGCAGCACCGAGCCGCCGTCGGCCTTGCGCATGCCCATGATCGCCTCGACCAGCTCGGTCTGGCCGTTGCCCTCGACGCCGGCGATGCCGAGGATCTCGCCCGCGTGCACGGCCAGGTCGATCTCGTCGAGGATGGCTCGGCCACCCGCGTCGGACAGGTGCAGGCCGGCGACCGTGAGCACGGCCCGGTCGGTCACCGTGGACTCACGGGTCTCCGGGCTGGGCAGCTCGGAGCCGACCATCATCTCGGCCAGCTGGCGCGAGGTGACCGTCTTCGGGTCGACGGTGCCGACGGTGGTGCCGCGGCGGATCACCGTGATGCTGTCGGCGATCGCGCGCACCTCGTCCAGCTTGTGCGAGATGAACAGGAACGTGAAGCCCTGCTCCCGCATGCCGCGCAGGGTGTCGAACAGCTCGTCGACCTCCTGCGGCACCAGCACGGCCGTCGGCTCGTCCAGGATGATGATCCGGGCGCCGCGGTAGAGCACCTTGAGGATCTCCACCCGCTGCCGGTCGGCCACGCCCAGCTGCTCGACCAGCACGCCGGGGTCGACGCGCAGGCCGGTCTGCCCGGCCAGCTCCTGGATGCGGGCCCGCGCCCGGCCGCCGATGCCGTGCAGCGCCTCCGCGCCCAGCACGACGTTCTCCTGCACGGTGAGGTTGTCGGCGAGCATGAAGTGCTGGTGCACCATGCCGATGCCGGCCTTGATGGCGTCCGCCGGCGTGCGGAACCGGACCTCGGCCCCGTCCACCTCGATGGTTCCCTCGTCCGGCTGCTGCATCCCGTAGAGGATCTTCATCAGGGTGGACTTGCCGGCGCCGTTCTCGCCGCACAGGGCGTGCACCTCGCCGGCCCGGACGGTGAGCCTGATGTCGTCGTTGGCCACGACGCCGGGGAAACGCTTGGTGATCCCGGTGAGCACGACCGCGGGCGCGCCGAGGTCGGTGGCGGTGGTCATGGGGCAACTCCTTACAGCACTACCGCGGGCCCGGCCAATCCTGGCGGGCCCGCGGTAGGTGTGCTTGCCGCTGTGGTCAGCTGCCGGACAGCGTCGAGGGGACCTTGATCGCGCCGGAGATGATCTGCGCCTTGTAGGCGTCGACGGTGCTCTTGATGTCGTCCACCTTGCCGCCGGACGTGGCGTAGTCCACACCGCCCACCGAGAGGTCGAAGACCTTCGGGATGGTGGTCAGGTCGTTGGACGCGACGCCGCGCAGGAAGTCGTACACCGCGGTGTCGACGCGCTTCATCATCGAGGAGATGATGATGTCCTTGTCGTCGGCCACGCCGGCCTGCTTGTACTGGTCGGAGTCGACGCCGATGGCGTAGGCGCCGCCCTTGGCCTTGACCGCGTCGAAGATGCCCTTGCCGGAGTTGCCGGCCGCCTGGTAGATCACGTCGGCGCCGGCGGAGAGCTCGCCCTGGGCGACCAGGCGGCCCTTGTCCGGAGCCTGGAAGCCGGTGAAGTCACCGGCTGGCGTGATGTACTTGTCCTCGATCTTGATGTCCGGCGCGGCCGCCTTGGCGCCCGCGTCGAAGCCGGCCTGGAACTTCTGGATCAGCGGCACGTTCACGCCGCCGACGAAACCGACGTGGCAGGCCTTGGACTTGTAGGCCGCGATCACGCCGACCAGGAAGGAGCCCTGCTCCTCGGTGAAGGTCAGCGGGGTCACGTTGGGTGAGTTCTCCACCGTGGAGTCGACGATGGCGAACTTGGTGTTCGGGAAGTCCTTGGCGACGTTCTGCAGCGCCGGGCCGTAGGCGAAGCCGACCGTGACGATCGGGTTGAAGCCCTCCTGGGCCAGCTGGCGCAGCCGCGTCTCCTTCGCCGAGTCCGACTCGTTCGGCGCGGCGGTGGTCTCCTTGATGTTCTCCGCCTTGATGCCCAGCTGCGCCTTGGCCAGGTCCAGCCCCGCCGCCGCGGCGTCGTTGAACGAGGCGTCGCCGCGTCCGCCGATGTCGTAGGCCAGGCCCACCTTGAGCGCGCTGCCGTCGACCTTGGTCGAGCCGGAGGTGGTGCTCGTGCCCGCCGCCGTGGCGTTGGGCGGCGTGGCCAGCTTGCAGCCGCTGCCCGAAGCCGAGCTGGTGCTGCCGCCGCCCGCACTGGACGTGCTGTCCTTGGCACACGCGGCCAGCGACACCACGCTGGTCAGCGCGATCGCCGCTACCGCTACTCCACGCATTCGACGCACGGTTTGTCGTCCTCTCCCTGCTTCGACGAGCTCAGATGCCCCGACCCCGTTGTCGGTGTCGGTCCCGCCGAGGGCGAAACGGTACCTCCCGGTCCCGGGAAGCCGACACCGGTCACGGTCCGTGTAACCGAATCGTTGACCCGCTCGGACGAATTGTCGGCAAGCGGTGACAGACTGTGACCAGGAACCATAGGGCCGTCGGATGCGTCGGACCGGTCAACTGGGACACGGGGAGGCCGCTGCGTGAGCAAGATCCACACCAACCCGGACCATCTGCGCCGGTCGGGCAGCATGCTGTCGCGGTTCGGGCAGACCGTGGGGACCGCCGGCGAGAAGCTGGAGACGGCCGGGCAGAACCTGGTGGACCACGCCGGCAACGACCGATCGGGCATCGGCGCCGTGATCGCCAAGGCCATGGGTCGCGGGGTGCAGATCACCGGCAAGGTGTTCAAGGAGGGCGGCCGGGTCGCCGACAAGGCCGGGCAGAACCTCGGCAAGACCGGCGACCTGCACGAGGAGGCCGACCGCAACGCCAAGGACCTGCTCGACCGCAACCACCCCGACAACAAGGCCAAGCACCTGCCCGGCGGCAGCACCCGCACGGCCTCCGCGGTCAGCACCGGCGGCAAGGAGTCGGACCCGAAGAAGCTGCCCGGCGGCGGCGAGCGATCCGGCTCCGACGTCGGCGAGAGCGGAAACGGCCACGACAAGCAGCCGCCGAAGCTGCCCGGCAGCCGCAGCAACATCAGCGGCGACCTGGACGGACCGCGCAAACCGCCGTCCGCCGGCGCGCCGAACGAGCATCCCCCGCAGATCCCACCCGCGCGTGATCCCGGCCACGCTCCGCAGACCACGCCGACCGGGCCGGTCGACAAGGGCCGCGGGGCCGTCGTGGAGCGGATCGATCCCAAGACGCACCAGGTCGAGTACGAAAACGGCCTGATCAAGACCGTCAACGGCAAGCCGGTCAAGGAGTACGTGCAGGACCTGTCGACGCAGCGGGCCGAGGCGATCGCCCCCGGCGTCAATCCCAGAAAGGAAGGCCCCTGCTCGGCACTGGCGATCGACCTGAAGACCGGCACGGTCACCGAAGGCGTCAACGGCCGGTCGACCGACCTGGTCGAGCCCGAACACCTGCACCCGGTGCTGCAGCAGAACCTCAAGGACATGGGCGCCTGGAAGCACCCGGTCGTCGACGAGCACGGCAACGAGCTCACCAGCTTCGACGGCCAGGCACACCATGACAAGCCGCTGCGGCACGCCGAGGTCAAGGCCGTCAACGAGCTGCTGTGGGAGCGGGAGCGCAACGGGGAGACGGTGACTCCCGAGAGTCTCAAGGAGATGCGCTTCGACCCGCGGTTCCTGTACGGCAACAGCGACAACATGCACCTGGGCAAGGAAGCCGGCGCCTGCGCCAACTGCGACAATATCCTGCACGGGGTGCCGAGCTACGCCGGCCGTTTCTCGTTCCACCCCAAGGACCACCGCTACGAACTGCACTCGAAGGCTGAGCAATGACCGAACGCGTGAACCGCGAGCAGACCACCTCGGACACCGAGGACGGCTGGATGGTCCGGCTGAACGGCGTGCCGTTCACGGGCGAAGTCGTCGACACCGAGAACGGACGCGTCGTCGCCGTCACCAGCTACCAGGACGGCCTCGAGCATGGTCCGTCCATCGAGTACTACCCGGACGGCAGCAAGCAGGTCGAGGGTCAGTCGGCCGGCGGCCATGCCGTGGGCGAGTGGCGGGAGTGGTACCCGAGCGGCAAGCTCAAGTCGTACAAGCTGCTCGACCGCTGGGGCGACATCCGCAAGACGCAGATGTGGGACGAGAACGACGTCCTCATCGTCGACCGGGAATCCCAGGGCCTGCACGGCGGCGAATGGTGAGACTGATCGACGTCCAGTCAGCCGACGTCGACTGGGACGACAGCGGTCGGCTCGTCTTCGAAGGGGTCCCGTTCACGGGCGAGGCCGTCACGTACAACTGGCTCGACGAGGTGAGGTCGCTGGTCACCTACGTGGACGGGATCCGCGAGGGTGCGCAGCGGGAGTGGTACGACGGCGAGGAGCTCAGGTCCGAGCTGACCGTCCACAATGGACGGGTCGTCGGGCCGGCGCGGGAGTGGCACCCGAACGGCCGGCCGGCCAGGGAGCAGTGGTTCGACGAACGCGGGCTGCCGGCGGCGGAGAGCCGGTGGGACGAGGACGGCCGGCGTGAGGCGTCCGAAGAGCGGGGATGTCGAGACCGGTCCGGTGACAGTACGTTTGAAGGGTGAGTGAGTGGCTGCCGGTCCGCTGGCCGGACGATGACGAAGCGGCGGTCGCGCTGGAGGACTGGCTCGACGAGGGTTTCGGCGACTTCACGGGCCTGGACTTCCGCGGCGCGGACCTGACGGGGGCGCCGTTGAGCGGGGCGGTGCTGCTGGGCGCGGACCTGAGGGACGTGGTGCTGCGCCGGGCGGAGCTGGACAGCGCCCAGCTGACCAGCGCAAACCTGGGCGGGGCGGACCTGGGCGATGCGCAGCTGGCGGACGCGAACCTGGACGACGCGAACCTGACGGGGGCGAATCTCGCCAACGCGAACCTGACCCGGGTGACGGCGATCGCGGCGGTGTTCAAGGACACGAACCTGCGCGGCGCGGACCTGACGGCGGCGATGCTGGACGACGCGGACCTGGCCACGGCCGACCTGACGGACGCGGTGCTGGACGGGGCCTTCCTGCCGCGCAGGGCGAAGCGGATCGAGGTGTACACGGACGCGCCGACCCGGGACGAGCAGGGCCGGCTGCTGCACGGGGGCGAGCCGTTCACCGGCGAACTGGTCCGCGAGAACGGGGATCGCCTGCTGTCGCTGGAGACCTACCGCGACGGCGTCCAGGATGGCCCGGCCCGAACCTGGTACGACAGCGGGATTCTGCGCAGCGACGGCCAGAAGCGCTGGCATCCCAACGGAATGCTCGCGGAGGACGGCGACCGCCGCTGGGACGAGCGCGGCGAGCCGACGACGAGGGTCGACCGGGCCCAAACGACCGAGGAACAGGACCTGCTTCACGTCGACGGCAAGGTGTTCACGGGTGAGGTCGCCGACGACGACCGCGTGACGTCGTACCGGGACGGCCTGGCGGACGGACCGTGGTGGGCGCCGGACGCGGAGGGCCGGCACGAGCAGGGCGTCCGCGTCGGCGAATGGCGGCGCTGGCATGAGAACGGTCGCCTCAAGGAGCTCACCGTCTACGATCCGAAGGGCGGCGTGCGCAAGATCCAGCGCTGGGACGACAACGGCTTCCTGCTCGACGAGCGCGAGGCGCCGCCGGACGAGGCGCCGCTGCCGAGGGTCGAACTCGCGGTGGCCACCGTGCAGTACGACTCCGGGGCGCGGCTGCACATCGACGGCAAGCTCTTCACCGGCGAGGCGGTGGTGCACGGCTACAGCGGCGAGGTGACGTCGCTGGCGACCTACCGCTACGGCGTCGAGGACGGCCCGCGCCGCGAGTGGTACGAGGACGGCACGCCGAAGTCGGAGCTGACGGTGCGCCGCGGCGTGATCGTCGGCGTCGCCCGGGACTGGCACCCGGACGGCCGACTGGCCCGCGAGCGGATCTTCGACGAGCACGGCGAGGTGGCGTCGGAGAGGCATTTCACGTGATCGAAGACTGGCCGGCCACGCCGGACGAGGCGGTGGCGCTGCAGCTGCGGATGGCGCCGCTGGTGGACCCGCGTCCGCCGGCCGGCTTCGCCCCGCGCACCGCCGCCGGCCTGGACGTGGCGTACGACGAGGACCGCCTGGCCGCCGCGGTGGTGGTGCTGGACATCGCGTCACTCGAAACGGTGGATCAGGTCGTTGTGCCGGGGGTCACAGATTTCCCTTACGTGCCAGGCCTGTTCGCGTTCCGTGAGCTGCCGGCGCTGCTGGGCGCGCTCGAACGGCTGACGACGTCGCCCGATCTGTTGATCTGCGACGGTCAGGGTGTGGCCCATCCGCGCCGGTTCGGCCTGGCCAGCCACCTCGGTGTGGTCACCGGGCTGCCGTCGATCGGCGTGGCCAAGACCCCGATGGGGCACTACGACCCGCCCGGCCCGGAGCGCGGCGACTGGACGGAGCTGACGGACGGCGGCGACGTCGTCGGCCGGGCGCTGCGCACCCAGCGGGAGATCAAGCCGCTGTTCGTCTCGATCGGACACCGGATCGATCTGGACACCGCGTGCGCGCAGGTGCTGCGGCTGGCCCCGAAGTACCGCCAGCCGGAGACCACCAGGCGGGCCGACCACCTGTGCCGGGAGGCACTGGTTCTTGATCGTTAAAGCCGCCTGGACCACACCGTTGCGTGTCTCATCGATCACAGACCGCCCGTCGCCGTTGGGCCAGGCGCAGGCCCCCGGTCTAGCATCCGGAGGGTCAAGGCCCCGTGACCCGAATTCGTCCCGAATGACGCCTGGGGCCGCGCCCACCACTGACGCTGGAGGCCACGCGCACCATGGCCAGTACCACCGCCCCGCCGACGGGCGCAGCAGAGGGAACAGGGGGCAGCAGCCGACGCGGTAGCACCGTCTACCGCGGTGACCTGGGCATGTGGTCCTGGGTGGCCCACCGGATCACCGGGGTGCTGACCTTCTTCTTCCTGTTCGCGCACGTGTTGGACACCGCGGTCGTTCGGGTCTCGCCGAACGCCTACGACAAGGTGATCGAGCTCTACAAGAACCCGGTCGTCAACCTGTTGGAGCTGGGCCTGGTCGCCGCCGTGCTGTACCACGCGCTCAACGGTGTCCGGATCATGCTGGTCGACTTCTGGGCCAAGGGCCCGCGCTACCAGCGCCCGATGCTGTGGGCGATCATCGTGATCTGGGTGGTCGTGATGGTGCCCGGTGCGTACTTCATGCTCCAGCGCAGCTTCATCACGGTCTTCGGCGGTGGCAACTGACATGAGCACCCTGAACATCTCCGCGCCGCGCAGCCCGCGCCGCCCGGCCGCCCGCCGCAGCAACTTCGAGCTCTACAGCTGGCTGTTCATGCGGCTGTCCGGCCTGCTGCTGATCGTGCTCGTGCTCGGGCACCTGTTCATCATGAACATCCTCGACGGCGGCGTGCACCGGATCAACTTCGCCTTCGTCGCCGGCCGCTGGTCGTCGCCGTTCTGGCAGTTCTGGGACCTGTCCATGCTGTGGCTGGCCGAGCTCCACGGCGGCAACGGCCTGCGCACCGTGATCAACGACTACGCGCGCAAGGACACCACGCGGTTCTGGCTGAAGATCCTGCTGTACGTGTCCATGGCGCTGATCCTGGCGCTGGGCAGCTTCGTGATCTTCACCTTCGACCCGAACATCAGCGGCTGACCGCGGGAGACGCCGGACATGCAGGTACACAAGTACGACGTGGTCATCGTCGGCGCCGGCGGCGCCGGGATGCGCGCCGCCATCGAGGCCGGCCAGCGCGTCCGCACCGCGGTGCTGACCAAGCTCTACCCCACCCGCTCCCACACCGGCGCGGCGCAGGGCGGCATGTGCGCCGCGCTCGCGAACGTCGAGGAGGACAACTGGGAGTGGCACACCTTCGACACGATCAAGGGCGGTGACTACCTCACCGACCAGGACGCCGCCGAGATCATGTGCAAGGAGGCCATCGACGCGGTCCTCGACCTGGAGAAGATGGGCCTGCCGTTCAACCGGACCCCCGAGGGCCGGATCGACCAGCGGCGCTTCGGCGGCCACACCCGCGACCACGGCAAGGCCGCCGTGCGGCGCGCGTGCTACGCGGCCGACCGCACCGGGCACATGATTCTCCAGACGCTGTACCAGAACTGCGTCAAGCACGGCATCGAGTTCTTCAACGAGTTCTACGTGCTCGACGTGTGCATGACCGACACGCCGGGCGGCCAGGTCTGCACCGGCGCCGTCGCGCTGGAGCTGGCCACCGGCGAGATCCACGTGTTCCAGGCCAAGGCGGTCGTGTTCGCCACCGGAGGCTTCGGCAAGGTCTTCAAGACCACCTCGAACGCGCACACCCTGACCGGCGACGGCATGGGCATCGTGTTCCGCAAGGGCCTGCCGCTGGAGGACATGGAGTTCTACCAGTTCCACCCGACCGGCCTGGCCGGCCTGGGCATCCTGCTCACCGAGGGCGCCCGCGGCGAGGGCGCGATCCTGCGCAACGCCGACGGCGAGCGGTTCATGGAGCGCTACGCCCCCACCATCAAGGACCTGGCGCCGCGCGACATCGTCGCCCGCTCCATGGTGCTGGAGGTGCTGGAGGGCCGCGGCGCCGGTCCGCACAAGGACTACGTGCTGCTGGACTGCACGCACCTCGGGGCCGAGGTGCTGGAGACCAAGCTGCCCGACATCACCGAGTTCGCCCGCACCTACCTGGGTGTGGACCCGGTGACCGAGCCGGTGCCGGTGTACCCGACCGCGCACTACGCGATGGGTGGCATCCCGACCAACGTGCACGCCGAGGTGTTGCGGGACAACGAGAACGTCGTCCCCGGCCTGTACGCCGCCGGCGAGTGCGCCTGCGTGTCCGTGCACGGCGCGAACCGGCTGGGCACCAACTCGCTGCTGGACATCAACGTGTTCGGCCGGCGGGCCGGCATCGCCGCCGCCGAGTACGCCGCCACCGTGCACGACCACGTGGAGCTGCCGGAGAACCCGGCCGCCCTGGTCGAGACGATGGTCGAGGGGCTGCGCACCTCCACCGGTTCCGAGCGCGTCGCCGACCTGCGGATCGCGCTGCAGAACACGATGGACGCCAACGCCGCCGTGTACCGCACCGAGGACACGCTCAAGCAGGCGCTGCACGACGTGCAGCAGCTCAAGGAGCGGTACGGCAACGTCGCCGTGCAGGACAAGGGCAAGCGCTTCAACACCGACCTGCTGGAGGCCGTCGAGCTCGGCTTCCTGCTGGAGCTGGCCGAGATCCTGGTCGTCGGCGCGCTGGCCCGGAAGGAGTCCCGCGGCGGGCACGCCCGGGAGGACTACCCGAGCCGCGACGACACGAACTTCATGCGGCACACCATGGCGTACAAGCAGGGCGACAGCCTGTCCGCCGACATCCGTCTCGACTACAAGCCGGTGACCTTCACCCGGTACAAGCCGATGGAGCGCAAGTACTGATGACCGCGACGACCGATACCGCGCCCTCGGGTTCCCGCGGCTCGCAGCCGCCGGTGCCGCCCGGCGCGGTCACCATCACCGTGCAGATCCGCCGGTTCAACCCGGAGTTCGACGACGAGCCGCGCTGGCAGTCGTTCGAGGTGCCGGCGCTGCCCACCGACCGGGTGCTCAACGTCCTGCACTACATCAAGTGGTACATCGACGGCTCGCTGACCTTCCGCCGCTCCTGCGCGCACGGCGTGTGCGGGTCCGACGCCATGCGCATCAACGGCGTCAACCGGCTGGCGTGCAAGGTCCTGGTGAAGGACCTGTTGGCCGGCAACGGAAAGCCGACCACCATCACCATGGAGCCCATCAAGGGCCTGCCGGTGCACAAGGACCTGCTGGTCGACATGGAGCCGTTCTTCGAGGCGTTCCGTGCCGTCAAGCCGTACCTGATCACCACCGGCCACGAGCCGACCCGCGAGCGCATCCAGTCCGCCGCCGACCGCGCTCGGTTCGACGACACCACCAAGTGCATCCTGTGCGCCTGCTGCACCACCTCGTGCCCGGTGTACTGGACCGAGGGCTCCTACTTCGGCCCGGCGGCGATCGTCAACGCGCACCGCTTCATCTTCGACAGCCGGGACGAGGGCGCCGAGGAGCGGCTCGACATCCTCAACGACGTCGACGGCGTGTGGCGCTGCCGCACCACCTTCAACTGCACCGACGCCTGCCCCCGTGGCATCCAGGTCACCAAGGCCATCCAGGAGGTCAAGCGCGCCCTGCTGTTCAAGCGCGTCTGACCGGCACTCACGTCGAGGCCCTCACCGCCCCCTGGTCGGTGAGGGCCTCGTCGTTCGCTCAGGCGGCGACGAGCCGGTCGATGGCCGCCAGCACCGGCGCGGCCCCGTCCTCCTCGGCGATGCGCCCGGCGATCGCCGCCGCGGCCCGAGCGAAGCGGGATTCGGTGGCAGCACTGGTGATGGCGGCGGCCAGGCGTCCGCCGGACAGGCGCGCGGCGGGGATGGCGCGGGGCGCGGCGCCGAGGGTGACGAGGCGGCGGGCCCAGAACCCCTGGTCGTAGACGAACGGCACGGGCACGGACGGAATGCCGGCTCGAAGGGTGGCGGCGGTGGTGCCGGCGCCGGCATGGTGGACGGCGGCGGCGACTCGCGGGAACAGCCAGTCGTGCGGGACTTCGTCGATGGTGAAGATGTTGTCGCCGCTGACGTCCAGGCCCTCCCAGCCGCGCTGCACGACGGCCCGCATGCCGGTGCGGTGGATGGCGTCGAGCACCGCCCGGCTGAGCGACTCGGCCTTGCCGACGCTGACGCTGCCGAATCCGACGTACATCGGAGGCGGCCCGTCGGCGAGGAAGCACTCCAGGTCCTCGGAGGGCCGCCAGCCGCTCGGCCGGGGCGACCACCAGTAGCCGGCCAGTTGAACGTTGTCGCGCCAGTCCGCCGGGCGGGGCACCACGGCGGGCGAGATCCCGTACAGCGTGGGCACCGCCCCCGAACGGTAGGCCGGGGCCACCTCGGCCGGCAGTCCGAGATCGGCGCGCACCTCGCGAATGAGTCCGGCGAAGGCCCGCATCCCCAGCCGGCCCACCAACTCCGGGACCGCCCGGTTCAGCCAGGGGCCGAGATCACGTCCGCCGAGGAACGTCGGCCCGAACTCCCGGGTGGGTTCGGCGATCTGGAACGGCACCAGCAGACACGGCGCACCGTGTGCCTCGGCGATGGGCATGGCCGCGGGCGCCGTGCCGAACGTGCACAGCACGATGTTCGCACCGTCGGCGGCGGCATGCATCGCGGGGACCAGCCGCCCCATCTTCCCGACGGCGAGCCGGATCACCGACGCGGTGCCCCGAGCACCCGGTCGATGCGCCGCCCGGGCCTCTTCCGTCCCCGGCCGGACGGCCGGCTCGACGTCGAGCGGGCGGTGTTCGAGACCGGCGTCGGCCACCAGTCGAGTGAGCCGTTCGGGGACGGTCACAACGACCTGGTGCCCCGCGGCCAGTAGCCGTGTGCCCAGGCCCACCAGGGGCGCCACGTCGCCGTGCGTGCCTACAGTCAAGATCACGATCCGAGCCATTGCTCTCCCCCTGCTCGTCCGCGCGATTCGCGGTCCCCCCAACCGTGACAGATTGACACTCAGGGTGTCAATATGACACTAATGGTGTCATATTGCCGCGTGACACCATGGCCCCATGTCCGGGGAAGACCACCTCCACGCCGTGCTGTTCACCCTCCGCCCGTTGCAGACGTCCACCGCGAAGGTGTTGGGCGAGGCGCTGGCGGAGATCGGGCTGTCGCTGCCGGAGCGTGCGATCATGGAACAGCTGAACGCCGCGGGCGAGAGCACCGTGCCCCAGATCGGCCGGTCGCTGCTGCTGCCCCGGCAGGTCGTGCAACGACTGGCCGACGCGGTGCACGACCGAGGACTGATCGAGTTCGTGCCCAACCCGGCGCATCGTCGGTCACGCCTGCTCCGGCTCAGCGCGGCCGGCCGGCAGCTCTTCGACCAGATACTGGCGCAGGAGATGCGGTTGCTGGCGCCGATCGCCGAGACGCTCGACCCGCGGGACGTCGAAGCCTGCGCGCGGGTGATGACGGCGCTCAACGCCGCCATGCACACGATGGCGCAACAGCTCGGCGACGACCCGGAGCAGTGACCGACCGCTCCGACGTCCTCATGCAGGTCGGTCTTCACCTCCGGCCGGCACGGTCCTACGACTGCGCGGGCTTCCAGTCCGGGTGGCCGGGCATGGGCGGGGTGGTGGCGCCGTAGAGCCAGGACGTCAGGAACGACGTGAGATCGCGGCCGGAGACCCGGTTGGCGACGTCGATGTAGTCCTGCGTACGGGCGGAGCGGCCGTGGAACTGGGTGAAGAAGGTCCGCTCGATGCGCTGGAAGGTCTGGTCGCCGACGAGCTGGCGCAGGGCGTACAGGGAAAGCGCGCCGGTGCCGTCACTGCCGAGCAGAGTGGCGCCGGCGTTGCGCATGTGCGCGGGCGGACCCCAGTCGCCCCGCAGGTGGCCGTCCTCGGCGTACATGCCCTTCATGGCGTCGTCGATGCCGCCGGCGTACAGCATCTGGTAGTAGGTGGCATGGCCCTCGCTGAGCCACATGTCGTCCCAGCTGCGAACGGAAACGGCGTCGCCGAAGTACTGGTGCGCCATCTCGTGCACCATGATCGGCGCGACCCGGGCGGCGGGCTGCAGGAAGCCGGCGGCGCCGTAGGTGGACATGGATGCGGTCTCGAGCGCGACACCGTCGTACGCGCTGTTCACGCCGAGCACGCCGTAGCGCTCGAACGGGAAGGGCAGTCCCAGGGTCTTCTCCAGCCAGTCGAGCTGCGCGGGAGTCTGCCGCACGAGGTCGTCGCCGCCGGCCTGCGCGGTGGTCATGAAGCTCCGCACGGGCAGCCCGTGCGGGCCGGTCTGGTCGATCTCCCGGAACTTGCCCACGGCGACCTGGGTGATGTCGGTGGGAATCTCCTGGGCGGTCCGCCACACGTAGGTGGTGTGGTCGCCGTTCACCACACGGGACACGAGCGAGCCGTTGGACACCGCGGTGAGGTCGCTGGGAGTGGTGACACGGAACGTGAACCGCGCCTTGTCACTGGGGTGGTCGTTGGACGGGAAGAACAGGTGCGCCCGGTCCGGCTGCCCCATGAAGGCGAAGCCGTCGGGCGTGTTCACCCAGGCCTTGAAGGGCCAGTCGACACCCGACGGCAGGTGCAGCGCGGGCGAGGGCGGGTCCAGGTTCCGGTCCGAGGTGTAGTCGATCCGCACGTCGAACGTCGAGTGGTCCCGAATCGCGGAAGCCGGTGTCACGACGAGCTTCTCGCCCTCGGTGCGGAACGCCGCCGGCCGGCCGTCGACGGTGACGGACCCGATCCTGGCCACCAGCGAGTCGAGGCTGAACGCCGACAACGCCTGCGTGGCCCGGGCCCGCATGACCACCGACGACTTCATCGTGGTCACGCCCGGCTGGTAGTCGTAGCTGACGTCGTAGGACTGGGCGTCGTAGCCGCCGTTGCCGAGGTCGGGGAACAGCCGGTCCCCCAGGTTCCCGGCGCCGGCGGTCGGCGGAGCGGCGACCGCGGTCCCGGTGGCGCCCAACAGAATCGCCGCTGTGATGAGCAAAACCCTCATGCGGTCCGAAGGTAGGGACCGCGCCGATCAACATGCGTCACCCTCAGGTCCGAACAAGCCTCAGCCGGAAGTCGTAGGTGGCAGCAGCGGACCGCCGTCCCACTGCTGGAAGATCAGCGTGGTGTGCACGAGGGCGACCTCGGGCCGGGCGGTGAACTCGTCGAGCACCAGCCGCTGCAGGTCGGCGGCGCTGGTGGCGGCGACGTGCACCATGAAGTCGTCGGGGCCGGTGAGGTGGAAGACGGCCCGGGTCTCGGGCTGCGCGAGGGCGTGCTTGACGAACGGCTCCAGCACGCCGCGATGGGGCTGCACCCGGATGAACAACAGCGCCTGCAACGGCCGCCCGAGCGCGGTGGCGTCGACCCGCAGCACGGTGCCGACGATGACGCCGGCGGACCGCAGCCGGGCCACCCGGTCCAGGCAGGTGGACGGGGCGATGCCGACGACGGCGGCGAGCTCCTTGTTGCTGATCCGGGCGTCGTTCTGCAGCTCCCGCAGAATGGCAAGATCAACCGGATCGAGACGCACGGAATCGGCCATACGCCGAATCTAGTACGGGATTTGCGGCAAAGCACCGTGACCAGCCCAGGATGTGCCGCATGGAGCTGAACACCAGGGCAGTGCACGCCGGCCGCGAGGACCTGACGGATCTGGGGCTGCACGCGGTCCCGATCGACCTCTCCACGACCTACCCCGCCCGCGACAGCCACGAGGAGGCGGCCCGCCTCGACCTGGCGGCCGCCGGCGTGAATCTGGGCAACAGCCCGATCTACGGCCGCGTCGGCAACCCGACGGTGTCGAGGTTCGAGACGGCCCTGGCCAACCTGGAGGGCACCGAGTCGGCGGTGGCCTTCGCCACGGGCATGGCGGCCCTGTCGGCCTGCCTGCTCGCGGTTGCGGCGCAAGGAAAGCCGCACATCGTCGCGGTCCGCCCGCTCTACGGCACCAGCGACCACCTGATCGGTTCCGGCCTGCTGGGCACGGACGTCACTTGGTCCACAGTGGACTCGATCGAGAAGGACGTCCGCGCGGACACCGGCCTGGTGATCGTCGAGTCGCCGGCCAACCCGACACTGTCCGAAGTGGACATCGAGGCCATCACCGTCGACGTGCCCGTCCTGGTGGACAACACCTTCGCCACGCCGGTGTTGCAGCGTCCGGTCGAACTGGGCGCGAACATCGTGCTCCACAGCGCCACCAAGTTCCTCGGCGGCCACGGCGACGTGCTCGGCGGCGTCGTGGCGTGCGACGAGGAGTTCGCCCGCCGCCTCCGGTCGGTCCGCATCGCCACCGGCGGCATCCTGCACCCGCTGGCCGGCTACCTGTTGCTGCGCGGCCTCTCCACGCTCCCGATCCGAATCGCTCAGGCGTCGAAAACGGCCACCGAGCTGGCCCGCCGCCTCGCCGACCACCCGGGCGTCGAGCGGGTCCACCGGCCGAGGATCGGCGGCCCGATGGTCTCCTTCGACGTCGTCGGCGACCCGCACGCCGTGATCGGCGCGGTCCAGCTGATCACGCCGGCGGTCAGCCTCGGCAGCGTGGACACGCTGATCCAACACCCCGGTTCGCTCAGCCACCACATCGTCGCGGCGGAGGACCGGCACGGCGCCGGCATCGGCGACCGGCTGCTGCGGATGTCGGTCGGGCTGGAGGACGTCGAGGACCTCTGGAGCGACCTGGACCAGGCGCTGTCCAAGAGCTAGTTGCGGACGGCGACTGCGGGCTCGTGGCGCTGTTCGGGCACGAACGGGAACAGCGCCCGGGTCCCGTGCGCCTCCTCCCGGCACACGGACGCCTCGTGCGTGACGACCTCCAGCCGGCCGACGGCCAGCACCATGAACGTCAGGTCGGGCAGCGCCCGCACCACCGGCATCCGGTCCGCCTCCCCGTCCCCGGCCAGCGACCGCGCCAGCAGGATGTCCTGCTGCGGCCCGAGATAGCAGCGTTCGATCAGGTACTGCAGCCGCTCGCTGTCCCGCTCCAGCCGGGCCGCCAGCCGGCCGAGCATCGCGATCTTGCGGTCGACCGACCGCAGCAGCCGTCGGCGTTCGACGTCCGAGGCGAGCACGATCCGACTGAGCGCCGCGGTGCCGACGGCCGGTGAGCGGTCGAGCTGGCGCCGGGCCTGGGTCGCGGTGAGCAGTTGCGAGCCGACCCGGCGCGGCCGGGACTCGGCCTCGACGGCCCGCCGGCACAGCCGCTCGACGGCGTAGCCGAGGCGCATGCCGCGATCGACGGTGCGAGCGGTGCGCCGGTGCCAGCGGCCGACGACGCGGGTGGCCGCGCGCAGGCCGTGGAACTGGAGCGCCATCTCACTCTCGATGATGATTTTCGTGGCCCGCGAGGGGTGCGTCAGGCGGAAGATAAGCGGTAGCCGTCCGATGGTGCTCATCTGGCGCTCCTCTCGGAAGTAGGCCGGGGCTCAGGGGTAGAGTGCGGCAGGAAAGCGCACAGCGCAATGCCATGGTGCAATTGCATGTGTGGATTGCTTGCCACGGTCACCCCGATGGCCTAGCGTGGCGCCACGCGCCTCCAGCGGCTACGCGGGCAGGGTGGTTCAGGAGGTGTATGGATGCCCCCTTCTCAGGGACCGTTGATCCCGCGCCGCCGCCTCGGCCACGAGTTGCGCAGGCTGCGAGAAGCCGCCGGACTCCAACTCGTCGACGCCGCCCGGCGCCTCGAATGCTCCCCCAGCAAGGTCAGCCGGCTGGAGAACGGCCAGGGCCTGCCCAAGCTGCGCGACGTGCGCGACCTGCTGGACCTGTACGACGTCCGCGACCACCGGCTGCGCACCCGGCTGCAGAACCTGGCCACCGCCAGCCAGGACGAGGGCTGGTGGTCCGACCACCCCGAGGCATGGCCGCCCAATCTGGGCAGTTACATCTCGCTCGAATCCGCGGCCAGCGGCATGCAGTGGTTCAGCGGATTCGCGATCTCGGGTTTGTTCCAGATTCCGGAATACTGTCGGGAAATCTTCCGGAACAATTATCCGAGTGCGCCGGACAGCGAAATCGACCAGCTCGTCGAGATTCGCGGCAGGCGCCAGCGATACGTGCTCGACCGACTCGGTGACCTCAGTGTCACCGCCGTCATCGACGAGTGCGCACTACACCGGGTCGTCCACTCACAAGGGGCCATGCGACGCCAGCTGGCCTCCTTGTTGGACGTGGCCGAACACGATAGGGTGGATCTAAGAATCTTCCCATACTCGAACGGCTACAATCTCGGCATCCAGTGCAACTACGTGATCTTCACCTTCGACAACGACACCGACCAGGACACTGTCTACCAGGAACTGAGCGGTGGCGACCGGTTCTCCGCCCAGGAGTCGGAGGTGAAGAAGTACCAAGACATCTTCACCAATCTGCTGTCGAAGTGCCCGGACCAAAAGTCCTCACTCGACCTGATCGGGAAGGTGCTGAGAACCAACTATGAGTGAAAGATAAAACGTTCAATGGAAATCACGTTCAAGAAGAGCAGCTTCTGCCAGGACGGTGGTTGCGTCGAGGTTGCTGCTCTCCCGTCGGGCGACATCGCACTGCGCGACGCCAAGGACCCGAGCCTGCCGGCTCACGTTTTCAACCGGGCCGAGTGGACGGCGTTCGTGGCCGGCGTCCGCAACGGTGAGTTCGACTTCTAAGACTTGCAGCGGGCACGGGAAGCGGGGACTTCCCGTGCCACACTGTTCCGCTATCGGGTAACCGCGGCCAGCGCATCGACGAGCCCGTGCCCGTAGTACGTGTTGTCCCCCGCCGGCCCCGTGCAGGTCGGCGTGGCGGCCGGGCAGGCGATCGGTGTCGCCTCGGCCCTGAGCAGGCCCCGCAGCTGCGCGGGAGAGGCCCACGGATGCGTGCTGGCCAGCAGCGCCACCACCCCGACCACGTGCGGTGACGCCATCGACGTGCCGCACATGCTGCCGTAGGCGCCGCCCGGCAGCGTGGACAGCGGGCACGCGGGACCGGAGCCGGCCGGCGGCACCTGCCGCCCGTCACCGCCCGGCGCCGTCACGTCCACCTTGCCCCAGTCGCTGTAGCTCGACTTGGTGCCGGCGTAGCCGACCGCCGTCACGGAGACGACGTCCGGCAGCCCGGCCGGCAGCGTGGCGCAGTTCCGGTCGACCGGGTGCGCCCGCACGGTGTCCTTGGTGGGGTTGGCGATGTCCATCGCCTCGTTGCCGGCGGCGGCCACGGTGAGCACGCCGCGCCCGGTCGCGTACGCCACCGCGCGCCGGATCGCCTCGTACGCCACCGCGTCGCCGGGCTTGTTGCGGCAGAAGTAGAAGCCGGGGTCCACGAAGTAGCTGTTGTTGGTGACGGCGAAGTGGTGCTTGCCGGCCCAGACGAAACCGCAGACGGCCGCCTCCGGGAAGATGAAGCCGTCGTCGCTGACCACCTTCACCGCGGCCAGGCGCACGTTCGGCGCGATGCCGGTGACGCCGTTGCCGTCGTCCGCCGCGGCGATCGTGCCGGCCACGTGGGTGCCGTGCGAGCTCGTCGTCGGCTTCCACGCGTCGGGCGACGGGTCGGCCTTGCCGGTGAGGCAGCCGGCGGAGTCCGCCGGGTCGATGGCCTTCGCGAACTCGGGGTGGGTGGCGTCCACGCCGGAGTCGAGCACGCCGACCACCACGCGGCGGCTGCCCTCGTTGACCTTGTTGGCCTGCTTGGCCTTGATCAGGTCCATGTCCCACTGCTCGGCGCTGCGGTCGGCGGCGGGCACGGCGGCGAGCGCCGACTCCTGCGACCGCGACCGCAGCGTCGACGTCGGCACGTCCTTGCGGCCGCTGTAGGCCCGGTACGGCCCGAGGCGGTCGGCGAAGTCGGGGCTGGCGGAGGTGGCCACGGCCACCCCGATCTCCGGGTAGTACTCGACGAGGGAGCCGCAGTCGAGCCGCAGCTCGGCGTCGGCGACGAACCGGGGCACGCCCGGCGTGTAGAGCACGACGTAGGTGTAGGTCGTGCCCGTCGCATCGCAGTGGTGCTCCGGGGCGGCGGACGCGACCGGGGCGAGCCCGACCAGGGCCGCGCCGGCGGCGGTCAGCAGCGTCAGCAGACGTCTCATTCGGCGGAACGTAGCAATCCGGACATGGCACGGCCAGACGTGCGAACGTTCACAATTGCCAGCCAGCAGGCAACCCCGCTCGCGCCTCACCCAGTGTGAGCGGCCTCGGCCGGCCGGCGCGCGGCCAGCAGGCCACGCAGCCCGAACAGGCCGATGATCGTTCCGAAGGCCAGGGAGATGATCGCCAGCGTGAGGTGCACGTAGAAGAAAGCCGTGGCCGTCCCGGCGACGAACGCCCTCGGGTCCTGCGCCACGTTGATCACCAGCGTCACCCAGATGAACCAGCTCCACACCCCGAACAGAAGCAGGAACACGGACTTGCCACGGGTCAGCTTCACGTCCGCAGTATCCGCCCCGGGCGGGATCGGGTAACCCACGGGTCCGACCGGTCACACCGCGTAAGGCACTAGCCTGCGAGGGTGCCTCTCCCAGCTCGACGGCCCGCAGCCGCCCTGGTCATGGCTCTGGCCTCAATGGTCACCGCCGTGTTCGTAGCGACGGGCAGCGCTGTTGCGGCGACGACAACCACCAGCACGACGGCGAACTCGACGTCATCGAGTGCCGTGCCGAGCGAGTGCACGAACAAGCAGTCGCCGCCGGCCGCCGAGGACGACGCGGAACAGCCCGCGCCCGGCACCGCCGCGCCCAAGCCGCTGCCGGTGCCGGCCGACCCGGTGGGCGGCGACCAGCTCGGCAAGTGCGGCTTCGTGCTGCCCCCGGACGCCGCCACCGCGCCGCCGTCCGAGGTGAACGCCGCCTCGTGGGTGCTCGCCGACCTGGACACCGGCGCCGTGCTCGCGGCCAAGGACCCGCACGCCCGGCAGCGCCCGGCGGCCCTGATCAAGGTGCTGCTGGCCATGGTCGCGCTGCAGGACCTGAAGCCGAGCACGCCGGTGCTGATCACGCAGGAGGACGTGGACGCGGCCAAGGGCTACTCGGCCGTCGGCGTCCAGGCGGGCGCCAAGTTCACCGTCACCCAGCTCGTGCAGGCGATGTTGCTCAAGCCGGGCAACGACGTGCCGCACGCGCTGGCGCGGGCGCTCGGCGGCATCCCGAAGACGCTGGACACGATGAACGCCGCCGCCAAGCAGATGGGCGCGCTGGACACCCGCGTGGCCACGCCCGGTGGCCTCGACGGTCCGGGCATGAGCACTTCCGCGTACGACATCGCGGTCATCTACCGGCACGCCATGCAGCTGCCGGCGTTCGCCGAGGCCGCCGCGGTCAAGTCGGTGTCGCTGGGCGGCATCCTCGTGAAGAACGCGGACCAGCTGATGACCACCTACACCGGCGCGATCAACGGCATCACCAGCAACACCACCGACGCGCACTTCACGAACCTGTCCTCGGCGGCCAAGGGCGGGCACCGGCTGGTGGCCGTGCTGCTGCGCGGCGAGCAGCAGCAGTACGCGATGTACCGGCAGAGCTCCAAGCTGCTGGACTACGGCTTCACGCTGACCGCCGCGAACGCGCACCAGGTCGGCACGCTGGTCGACCAGGCCCCGCCGGTGAAGCCGTCGGTGTCGTCGACGGCGTCCTCGACCGACTCCGCGGACCCGACCACGGTGCAGACCGCGGCCGACAAGAGCCCGATGTACCAGGCGTTCGGCAATGTCGGCATGCCGCTGACGATCCTCGCCGGGCTCGTCGTGCTGGCCGCGCTGGCGATGTACCTGCGCAAGCGCCGTGCCCGCGCCGCCCGGGCCCGCCGGCTCGCCGCCCAGGCCAACAACTGACGCCTAGCGCCGGCGCAGCAGCCTGGTCAGCGTCACGCCGACCAGCGCGCCGGCGCTGAGCAGGCCGGCGGTCAGGGTGGCGTCGGGCCGTCCGCTCACGTGCACCGAGTGCCGGATCACCACCGGTTCCGGCAGCGGCGCGGGCTCGGCCGAGCGGGCCATGTTCTCCTTGGCCGTCGCCGTCCACGCGGTGATGAACACCAGGAACCGCGACACCAGGTTGATGAACACCAGCAGGCCGAGCAGCGTGCCGAAGACCGAGCCGGACGGCGAGTCCTTGATCATCCGCAGGTAGATGTTGCCGACCTGCTTGAGGATCTCGAAGCCGATCGCGCCGGTGACGGCGCCACGCACGGCGCTGCGCCAGCCGACGTGGAAGCGCGGCAGGCTGGACAGCACCCACAGGAACACCAGCCAGTTGGCCAGCAGGCCCAGGACGATCGCCGCGATCGACAGCAGCGCGTCGGCCCAGCCGGTGTCGCGCAGGCCCAGCCACTCCAGCAGCAGCCCGCCCAGGCCCGTGCCGGCCGCGGTGATGCCGAACGAGATCACCAGCGCCAGGCCGAGCCCGATCAGCGTGAGCAGGTCCTTGACCGCGGTGATCAGGAACGGCAGTTGCGGGCGCTCACGCGTCCACTGGGCCGTGACGGCGTCGCGCAGGCTGGTCATCCAGCCCAGGCCCGAGTACAGCGCGGCGAGCAGACCGAAGATCCCGACCGAGCCGCGGGCGTCGATCAGCTTGCCCACGATGGTGTTGACCTGGTCGCCGAGGGCACCGGGCACGGCGGTGGCGATGCCGGAGCGGATCTGGTCGAGCAGCTGCATGTCGCCGGCCAGCACGAAGCCGGCCACCGAGAAGCCCAGCATCAGCAGGGGGATCAGCGACAGCACGCTGTAGTACGTGATCGCGGCGGCGTAGTGGTCGCCGTACCGCTCCGTGTACCGCGTGCCGGCGCGCACCAGGTGATCGAGCCATGCGTGCCGCTTGCGCAGCCGGGCCAGCAGGGATTCCTTCTCCGCCACGCGCATACGGTAACGGTGCGTGCAGGCGGTCGCAGAGCGTTGAACTACTCAGCTCAGAGCTGGCTGGGTGTGGGCAGCGGGGCCGGCTTGGGGGCCGCGGCGGCGGCGCTCTCCTCGACGACCGCCTTGGCGGCCTGGGCGGCGGCCTTGGCCTCGCGGGCCAGGCGGTGGCGGTGGCGCAGCAGGCCGGCGACGAGACCGCCGAAGCCCAGCAGGATGGCGATCAGGGCGAAGCCGTCCAGGGTGACCGGGACCTTGCTCTCGACGTTGGCGTCGGTGTCCGCGGCGGCGGCGCCCGCGCTGACCAGCAGCGTGGCCGGCAGCAGGCAGGCAGCGGTCAGGGTGAAACGCGTCAGGTGCCGAACTCGGTTACGCAAGGCAGCGTCTCCCGACAGTGAGGTCGCCCCGAAAGAGTGAATACGAGGGTGGCTGTCGTTCGGAAAACTACCGAACGTGTCAACCCCACCCGTTCCGGGGACTGTGCGGTCCATCACGAGGAGCGAGAATAACGGCGGTTGTTATCGACCCGAGCGCCGGGTCCCACAAGATCATGACCAGCGCTTATCCGCCCGTGAGCCGTGCTCCGGGCCAGCCTCCGTGCCTGTTCGGGCAGATGTGACGTGCCGTACGTCTGCGGGCGCCCCGGGCGGGCGGGGCGCCCGCCCGGCTCACCTGCGGGCGGTCGGGGTCCGACGGATCAGCAGCATCAGGCCACCACCGACGATCAGCAGCAGGCCGATGCCGATCAGCAGGCCGGTGTCGGCCGTGGTGCCGGTGTAGGCCAACTGCTGCGTGCCCGGCGGGGTGGACTCGGTGGTCGTCACCGGCGGGGCGGTCGTCGTGGTGGTCGATGACGGCGGGGCCGTCGTGGTCGACGGCGGGGCGGTCGTGGTCGTCGAGGTCGTGGTCGACGGCGTCGTGGTCGTGGTCGTCGTCGAGTTCGTGGTCGAGGACGTCGTGTAGGTCGTGGTGCTGGTCGTCGTGTAGGTCGTACTTGTCGTCGACGGCGTGGTGGTGCTCGTGGTCGTGCACGGCGTCGTCGTGGTCGTCGTCGACCTGGTGGTCGTCGGCGGCGTGGTCGACGTGCACGGCGGCAGGCCGCGGCCGTAGCCGGTCGGCTCACAAGTGGGCGGCGTCGTGGTCGAGGTGCAGGTCGGCGGGTTGCCCCGGCCGGTCCGCCCGCATGGCGGGTTGCCCCGCATGTGGTCGACCGCCGTGTGGACGGCCGGGCCGATGTCGCCCGGCGTCGCGGCCATGGCCGCCCCGGCACCGGCGATGATCGTCCCGGCCACCATCACGGCCAGGGGGAACGCGAGCGCTCTGGTCTTGCGCACGGGATAGTCCTTCCGAGGCGGGGATGCTTGCGGCAACCTCAGAAGCTACCCATCGGACGTAACGTCAGTGCTCCGAAAGGCTCACCCGAACGGGTCCATTTGACGTAGGGACACCGTAGGTTGTGGTTCGCTGGCGGGCGTGCCGGCCGGCCAGCGCCGCCATCGCGTCCAACTCGGCGATGGTGCGGTTGGAGCCGTGCTCGGAACCGGCCATCCGGCTGATCGTCTCCTCCATCAGCGTGCCGCCCAGGTCGTTGGCGCCGCCGCGGAGCACCTCGGCCGTGCCCTCGTCGCCGAGCTTCACCCAGGAGCACTGGATGTTGTGGATCCGGCCGTGCAGCGCCAGCCGCGCCATCGCGTGCACGGCGCGATTGTCCCTTCGGGACGGTCCGGGGCGGGCGACGCCGGCCAGGTAGATCGGAGCGTTGCGGTGCACGAACGGCAGGCCGACGAACTCGGTGAAGCCGCCGGTCTCGTCCTGCAGCCGGGCCAGCGTGCGGAGATGACCCAGCCAGTGGCCGGGGTGGTCGACGTGGCCGTACATCATCGTGGACGACGACCGGATGCCCAGCCGGTGCGCGGTGCCGACGACCTCCAGCCAGGTCTTGGTCGGCAGCTTGCCCTTGGTCAGCACCCAGCGCACGTCGTCGTCGAGGATCTCCGCCGCCGTGCCGGGAATCGTGTCCAGGCCGGCGTCGCGCAGCTCGGTCAGCCACTCCTGCACGCTCACGCCGGCCTTGGTGGCGCCGCTGACGATTTCCATGGGGCTGAAGGCATGCACGTGCATGCCCGGCACCCGTGCCTTGATGGCCCGCACCATGTCGGCGTAGAAGCTGGTCGGCAGCTTCGGGTCGATGCCGCCCTGGATGCAGACCTCGGTGGCGCCGACGTCCCACGCCTCCTGGGCGCGGTCGGCGATGTCGTCGACGGTCAGCCGGTAGGCGTCCGCGTCGCGTTCCCGTTGCGCGAAGGCGCAGAACCGGCAGCCGACGTAGCAGACGTTGGAGAAGTTGATGTTCCGGTTCACCACGTACGTCACGTCGTCGCCGTTGACCTCGGCCCGCAGCTGGTCGGCCAGCCGGGTCATCGTCTCCAGCGCCTCGCCGTCCGCGGTGAGCAGCGCCAGCGCCGCGTCCGCGTTCGATTCCTCAAGCAGCGCCCCGGGATTCTCGGCGGCGATCTTCAGTCCGGCGAGGACGTCGCTGGGCAGCTTGGTGAAGGTCGGGCTGCTGTCCAGCTGTCGGCGCAGCGACTCCCAGTCGCCGTAGACGCTGTCGAAGTCGCCGCGGCGGTCGCTGGTCCGGCCGGTGGTGTCGATCGTCTCGTGCAGGTCGGTGCGGCCCTGCGACTCGAGGGCGTAGTCCGGCTCCTGCCACGTCCGTCCAATCAGGACGGCGGATTCGTTGGCCAGGCCGGTTTCCGGGTCCGCCAACGCATCCACGTGCGCGCTGATGCGGGTGTCGATCCACGGCTGGCCCGCCTTCACGAAGCGGGGATACGCCGTCAGCCGCTCGCGCAGTTCGAAGCCCGACTTCGCCGTGACGGCGGTCAGTTCGTCGATGTGCGGCCAGGGACGCTCCGGGTTGACGTGGTCGGGGGTGACCGGCGAGACGCCGCCCCAGTCGTCGATGCCCGCGCGCAGCATCAGGTCGAACTCGTCGCCCACCAGGTTCGGCGGGGCCTGCACGCTGACGTTGGATCCCATCAGCAGCCGGGCCACCGCGATCGTCGCCGCCAGCTCGTGCAGGTCCGCGTCCGGCATGCCGCGCATCGCCGTGTCCGGCTTGGCGCGGAAGTTCTGGACGATGATCTCCTGGATGTTGCCGTACTGGCGGGCGACACCGCGCAGCGCCAGCAGCGAATCGGCCCGCTCGTCCAGGTTCTCGCCGATGCCGATCAGGATGCCCGTGGTGAACGGCACCCCCACCCGACCGGCGTCCGTCAGCACCCGCATGCGGACCGCCGGCTCCTTGTCCGGGCTGCCGTAGTGCGGACCGCCCGGTTCGCTCCACAGGCGGGTCGCCGTGGTCTCCAGCATCATGCCCATGCTCGCCGCGACCGGCTTGAGGCGCTGGAACTCCTCCCAGCTCAGGACGCCCGGGTTGAGGTGGGGCAGCATGCCCGTCTCCTCCAGGACCGCGATCGCCACCGAGCGCAGGTAGTCCAGGGTCGAGCCGTAGCCGCGGGCCTCCAGCCACTCCTTGGCCGCTGGCCACCGGTCCTCGGGACGGTCGCCCAGGGTGAACAGCGCCTCCTTGCACCCCTGCGCCGCCGCCTTGCGGGCGATGTCCAGCACTTCGTCACGTTCGAGGTACGCCGCCGGCACCCGGTGCGGCACCGTCGCGAAGGTGCAGTAGTGGCACCGGTCCCGGCACAGCCTGGTCAGCGGGATGAAGGCGTTCTTGCTGTACGTGATGACGCCTTCGCGGCCCTCCGCCCGCAGGTGCGCGTCGCGGACCCGGCCCGCGATCCCCAGCAACTCCTCCAGGTGATCGCCGCGGGCGTGCAGCAACACCGCCGCCTCCGTGGCATCCAGCGTCGAACCGTCTGCTGCGCGGCGAAGCGCCCTGCGGAGGGCCGATTCGCTCGGGCGCGGGGTGTCGTTGACCACCGAGCGAGCGTAAGTCGGCCGCCGCGCCGGACCGTCGCTCAGCGTAGGGAGACCACTCTCACAGCCAACCCGGGAATAAACCGCGAGTCACGCTGTGGAGCACACCGAATGTAGGTTTCAGGCAGGGATCAGCTGCTCGAAACCTACATTCGGTGTGTCTGAGAGCGTGACTCGCCGGGGCTCTAGATGTCGTAGCGGACGGTTACGGGGGCGTGGTCGGACCAGCGGTCGGCGTAGCTGGCGGCGCGTTCGGTGACGGCCGAGACGGCCCGTTCGGCCAGGCCGGTGGTGGCGACGTGGAGGTCGATGCGCCAGCCGGAGTCGTTGTCGAAGGCCTTGCCCCGGTAGGACCACCAGCTGTACGGGCCGGCGACGTCGGGGTGCAGGGAGCGCACGACGTCGACGTAGCCGTCGGCGTAGAGCCGGTCCAGCCAGGCCCGCTCCTCGGGCAGGAAGCCGGCCGACTTCTGGTTGGTCTTCCAGGACTTGAGGTCCTCGGGCCGGTGGGCGATGTTCCAGTCGCCGCAGACGAGAACCTCACGGCCGTCGGCCTCGGCCTTGGCCCGCAGCTCGACCAGGTGGGCGTGGAAGGCGTCGAGGAAGCGGTACTTCTCGTCCTGCTTGGGGGTTCCGGCGTCACCGCTGGGCAGGTACAGGCTGGCCACGACCACGTCGGCGAGCTCGTACTCGACGTACCGGCCGCTGCGGTCGAACTCGGCGGAGCCGAAGCCGACCCGGACGGCCTCGGGGGCGGTCCGGGACAGCAGGGCGACACCGGCGCGGCCCTTGAGCTCGGACTCGGCCAGGACGGTGTGCCAGCCGGCGGGTTCCCGCAGCTCGTCGGACAGCTGGCTCAGCTCGGCCCGCGTCTCCTGCAGGCACACGACGTCCGCCTCGGTGGCGGCGAGCCACTCGACGAAGCCCTTCTTGGCGGCGGCGCGCAGGCCGTTGACATTGACGGTGGACACGGTCAGCACGGCCCGAGCCTAGCGGCATCAGGAACGCGTAAACGCGAGGCGCTCCGCCGTAAAGAACACATCAGGGCCAGCGGTTCGGGCGTCAAGGCCCCGCACGCTCACAACCGAGTAACCGGGGAGAGGGAGAGCGTGTTCGACGTCGTGAAACGGCTGCTCGTCGGCCGTCCCCTGCGCAGCGAACGACTGGGCGACACGCTGCTGCCGAAGTGGCTGGCCCTGCCGGTCTTCTGCAGCGACCCGATCTCGTCGGTCGCCTACGCCACGGAACAGATCCTGCTCACGCTGGCGGTCGGCGGGGCGGGCGCGCTGTCGCTGTCCACGCCGGTCGCGGCGGCGGTGGCGATCGTGCTGATCGTGGTGGTCGCGTCCTACCGGCAGACCTGCTACGCCTACCCGACCGGCGGCGGCGCGTTCGTGGTGGCCAAGGAGAACCTGGGCGAATCGGCGGCCCTGACCGCGGCGGCCGCGCTGCTGGTGGACTACGTGATGACGGTCGCCGTGTCGGTGGTCTCCGGCGTGGTGGCGATCATCTCGGCCGTCCCGGAGCTGGCGCCGCACGCGGTGGCCATCTCGGTGGGGTTCGTGGTGGTCATAGCGCTGGCGAACCTGCGCGGTGTCAAGGAATCCGGCAAGACCTTCGCGATCCCGACGTACGCGTTCGTCGTGCTGACCTTCGTGATGTTCGCGGTGGCGGCGATTCGCGGCTTGACCGGCAACCTGCCGTTGGCGTCGACGGCGAACCTGCCGTTGCACCCCACGGAGAGCACGGCCGGCTTCGGCGCGATCTTCCTGTCGCTGCGGGCGTTCGCGTCCGGCTGCACGGCGCTGACCGGTGTGGAGGCGATCAGCAACGGGGTCCCGGCGTTCCGCAAACCCAAGCCGCACAACGCCGCGCTGACGCTGGTCATGATGGGCACGATCGCGGTCACGATGTTCGGCGGCATCACCGCGCTCGCCGTGCACCTGAACGCGCACGCCATGCCGGACGGCAAGCCGTCGGTGATCTCGCAGGTCGCGGCGAGCGTGTTCGGCGGCAGCTCGATGCTGTTCTACCTGTTCCAGGCCGCCACCGCGGGCATCCTGATCCTCGCCGCGAACACGGCGTTCAACGGATTCCCCGGCCTGGCCTCGATCCTGGCCCGCGAACGCTACCTGCCGCGGCAGCTGCACAACCGCGGCGACCGGCTGGTGTTCAGCAACGGCATTCTGCTGCTCGCGGCGTTCGCGGTGCTGCTGATCGTCGGCTTCGACGCCAATATCGACAGCCTGATCCAGCTCTACATCATCGGCGTGTTCACCAGCTTCACGCTCAGCCAGGCCGGCATGGTCGTGCACTGGAAGCGCGCGCTGGCAACGGAAACCGACCCGGGCAAGCGGACCCGGATGCGCGGATCGCAGGCGATCAACGCGTTTGGCGCCGGGCTGACCGCGGTGGTGCTGATCGTCGTGTTCGCCACCAAGGTGGCGCACGGCGCCTGGCTGGCGGTGCTGGCGATGGTCGTGCTGTTCGTGGTGATGCGGGCGATCAGCCGCTACTACCGGCGGTTCGAGAGCGAGGTCGCGACCGTCAAGCCGAACACGACGATGCCGCCGAAGGTGCACGCGCTGGTGCTGATCTCCCGCCTGCACCAGCCGGCGTTGCAGGCGCTGGCGTTCGCCAAGGCGACCCGGCCGGACCGGCTGGAGGCCGTCACGGTCGCCACCGACGACGAGGAAACCCGCGGCTTGCAACGGGAATGGGAGCGCCGGGGCATCAAGGCGCCACTGGTGGTGCTGTCCTCGCCGTACCGGGACGTGAGCAAGCCGATCGTGGACCATGTGACCCGGATCCACGCCCGGGACAAGCGCGGCGTGGTCAGCGTGTTCATCCCGGAGTACGTGGTGCCGCGCTGGTGGCAGCACCTGCTGCACAACCAGAGTGCCTTACGCCTCAAGGCAAGGCTGTTGTTCACGCCGGGGGTGGTGGTGGTCAACGTGCCGTACCACATCGGCCTGGCCGATCAGGGCTGGATGACTCAGCAGGTGTTGCCGGAGGCCGCCACCAAGTAGTCGACGGACGCCCACCTCGCGCCGTCCAGCTGACGAAACCCGTTCTGCACCACGGGTTGTGCGGTCACCGGCTGGCTCTGCACCAGCCGCCCGACGACGCGGTCGGCGGTGCTGGGGCCGGCCCGCACGTTGAGCACGTCGGCGTTGACCGTGAAGGCGCACTGGGCGTTGCTCTGCGACGCGCCGGCGTTCCGGTGGGCGATCAGGGCGAACGCCACGACGCCGACACCGCCGATCACGGCCAGTTTCATCACCGGAATGCCGAGCACCCCGTCCTCCTCCCGCCGCTGTGCCGGTTCTCTCGGGCCAGAGAACCGGACATCCCAGCAATACCGGAGGACGGGGTGCCGCAGAACCACCCGATCCGGAATCCACCCGGCCGGGGCTCCCTACCGGGCTAGCCCGTCACCAAACGTCACAACAGAGGCTGAAGAAGGTTCGCGAACGCCACGTGGCCGTCGCGGTTGGGGTGGTACGACTCGGTGGTGGGGTTGGAAAGGCCGTTGAGCCACTCCACGTTGTCGCACACGGCGTGCCCGGTGAACGCCGACCGCACATCCTCGAAGGTGAAACCGTGCGCGGTCGCCCGCGCCTTGATGGCGTTGTCGAGCTGGTCGGCGCCGGCGTTGAGCTGTCCCTGCTCGGTCGGGCTGAGCCGGGCCAACAGGTTGCACTCCTCGCCGTTGAACAGGTGCGGGTAGCCGACCACCACGACCTTGGCATTGGGCGCGCGGTTGTGGATCTGCGTGTAGACGTTGTCCAGTGCGCCGGGCAGGGTGCTCGTGATCAGCGCCTCGGCCTTGGTGATGTCGCTGGTGCAGTTGTAGAACGGCAGCGCACACTTCTCGATCACGCCGGAGAAGCCGATGTCGTTGCCACCGACGGAAATCGTGACGTACTTGGTCGACGTGGACAGCGCGCCGACCTGCTTGTTGAGCACGTCGGCGGTCTTGGCGCCGCTGCAGGCCTGGAAGTTCAGCGCGAGCCCGAGCCGGCTGGCCAGCAGCTCGGAGTAGGCGTACACGGACCGGTCGCACGTCGTGTCGAAGTACGTCCTGGTGCCCACACCGGAGGCGTAGGAGTCGCCCAAAGCGACGTAGCCGGGCTGAGTCGCGGCCGAAGCCGTGCCGGCGAGCGTGAGGCCGAGAATCGCGGTCAGCGCCGCGAGCAGGAGCTTCTTCCCCATGTGCCGGAACGTAAACCGTGACCGGCGCGAAAACGGGCCCCGTCACCCGACGGGGCCCGTTTGGTCACGCGGACGTCAGGCGGACGCCATCCGCTTCTGCAGGTTCTCGTCGAGGGTGTTCAGGAACTCCTCGGTGGTCTGCCACGGCTGGTCCTTGCTGATCAGCAGGGCCAGGTCCTTGGTCATGGCGCCGGCCTCGACGGAGGAGATGACGACCTGCTCCAGGGTCTCCGCGAAGTTGCTGACGGCCGGGGTGCCGTCCAGCTTGCCGCGGTGCTGCAGGCCACGGGTCCACGCGAAGATCGAGGCGATCGGGTTGGTGGAGGTGGGCTTGCCCTGCTGGTGCTGGCGGTAGTGCCGGGTCACGGTGCCGTGCGCGGCCTCGGCCTCGACGGTGCGGCCGTCCGGCGTCATCAGCACGGAGGTCATCAGGCCGAGCGAGCCGAAGCCCTGCGCCACGGTGTCGGACTGGACGTCGCCGTCGTAGTTCTTGCACGCCCAGACGTAGCCGCCCTCCCACTTCATCGCGGCGGCGACCATGTCGTCGATCAGGCGGTGCTCGTAGGTCAGGCCCTTGGCGTCGAAGTCGGCCTTGAACTCGTTCTCGTAGATCTCCTGGAACACGTCCTTGAACATGCCGTCGTAGGCCTTGAGGATCGTGTTCTTGGTGGACATGTACACCGGGTACTCGCGCTGCAGGCCGTAGGACAGCGAGGCGCGCGCGAAGTCCTCGATGGACTTGCGGAAGTTGAACATGCCCATGGCGACGCCGCCGCCCTCGGGGTAGTTCGCCACCACGTGCTGGATCGGCTCGGAACCGTCGGCCGGGGTGAAGGTGATGGTCAGCTCGCCCGGGCCGGCCACCTTGAAGTTGGTGGCCTTGTACTGGTCGCCGTGGGCGTGACGGCCGATGATGATCGGCTTGGTCCAGCCCGGCACCAGCCGCGGGATGTTGGAGATGACGATCGGCTCGCGGAAGATGACGCCGCCGAGGATGTTGCGGATCGTGCCGTTGGGCGAGAGCCACATCTTCTTCAGGCCGAACTCCTCGACCCGCGCCTCGTCCGGCGTGATGGTGGCGCACTTCACACCGACGCCGTGCTTCTTGATGGCGTTGGCGGAGTCGATGGTGACCTGGTCGTCGGTCGCGTCCCGGTGCTCGATGCCCAGGTCGTAGTAGTCCAGGTTGACGTCCAGGTACGGGTGGATCAGCTTGTCCTTGATGAACTGCCAGATGATGCGGGTCATCTCGTCGCCGTCGAGCTCGACGACGGTGCCTTCGACCTTGATCTTGCCCATGCGCCGGGCTCTCCTCTCGCGACAATGCAAGCAGTACAAGTGTACTGCTAACGGTCCGTGACCGTCCCGGGGTCGTGTTGAAGGACACGGGTAGCTGTGCCCCCGCGTCCGGCCGTGTCCCGCCCTCGAACGGGTCGACCGACAGGTAGCCTGCCTCGCCGGCACAACTGATCTTGAAGCAGGGGGGCGCTGTGTCGACCGGACCCACCCACGCGATGAGTGGACTGATGGCCTGGGGCGGGGTGTCCATCGCGGCCATCGCCAACGGCCTGCCGATGACGCCGCAGACCTGGGTGGTCGGGGCCGCGCTGTGCAGCGGCGCCGCGCTGCTGCCGGACCTGGACCACCCCGAGGCCACGGTCGCGAACACGTTCGGCCGGGTCACGTGGGTGCTGTCCAAGGGCGTGCACTGGGTCAGCCACGTGGTCTACCGCAGCACTCGCTTACGCAGCGACGCAAATCGGCACGGCGGCCACCGCGGCGTGACGCACACCCTGCTGTTCGCGCTGCTGGCCGGCTTCGGCACCTACGCGGCCGTGCAGTGGGCCCACAAGGTCGCCCTGATCCCGCTGCTGTTCCTCTTCTGTGCCCTGGCCGTCCGCGGACTTCTGCACGAGTGGACGCCGAAGGGCCATGTACTCGGCGTGACCGTGCTGTCCCTCGGGCTCACGATCCTGTGCTGGCACTGGATCGAGGTCGGCCCGCCGGAACAGGCCCAGTGGTGCGCGGTCGCCGTCGCCGCCGGCTGTCTCGCGCACTGCCTCGGCGACTCCATCACCGAGCAGGGCTGCCCGATCTTCTGGCCGATCCCGTTCTCCGGCAAGACCTGGTACCCGGTGGCGCTGCCCAAGCCGATGCGGATGCGCACCGGCGGCCGGGTCGAGCTGGGCATGGTGCTGCCCGTGCTGACCGTGCTCGGGGTGTGGCTGTCGCTGGCGTCGCTGCAGCGCACCGGCCTGGCCTCGTGGGTGCCGTTCGACCTGCTCACCCTGCAGCACGTGCCGACGGTCGTCGCGGGCCACTGACGCTTCGACAAATTTCGTACAATGGAGGCATGAGCACCACGGCCGCGCTGGAGCACCCCATCCGGAAGGACATCCGGATCGAGGGGGTGCTGCAGGCGCTGGCCGACCCGGTGCGGCTGCGCATCGTGCGGGCCATCGCCGACCACGGCGAGATCGCCTGCGGCGTGCTCGACCTGCCGGTCAGCAAGTCCACGCTGACCCACCACTACCGGGTGCTGCGCGAATCCGGCGTCATCCACCAGCGGCCGGTCGGCACGTCCAAGGTCAACACCCTGCGCCGCGAGGACCTGGACGCCCTGTTCCCCGGCCTGCTCGACGGCGTCCTGGCCGCCCCCCGCAGCGATTCCTGACCTTTCTCCGGCTGTAACGGGGCCGTCAAAACCGGTCGTGATCATGGCTGCATGCCCGCCGCTACCTGGTGGCCCTCGGTCGTGCAGGGCCACGTGATGCATCTGCCGGAGACGGTCGCCGGACGGCCGCGCACGATCCGACACTCGGGCGGCGAGGCGATCGTCGCCGTCTGCCGTTCCTGGGTGCGGCCGCCGGCCGGGGAGGCGGCCGGCGAGCACTGCCCCGACTGCGTCGAAGTGGCTAGCGCCTTGGCCCCTTGATCGTCAGGGCGGCCATGCTCAGGTCGCCGCTGACCACGATCTGCGGCGTGCCCTGGCGGCCCTGGAAGCCGACACGGTCGTTGACCGAGGCGCCCATCCTCGTGTTCAGGTCGTTGAGGGACACGCTCGCGCCGTCCGGCAGCCGCAGCGTCACGGCGCCGCCGGTCACCTCGATCCGCATGTCCAGCCGCTCGTGCTCGAACACGGCCTCGGTGAAGTCGAGATTGACGCCCGAACCCCACTTGGACCGGATCAGCATCGACCGCGGCACCTGCCAGTAGCCGTTGCGGGTGATGCTGGACCCGCAGCCGCTGGACAGCACCATCGGCTCGCCGGGCAGCGGCGGCCCCGCCGGCTGCCGGCCCCACTGCCCGCCCCGGACCCGCATCTCCGGGTGCGTCATGCCGGGCAGGTCCGCGAGCACCACGTTCAGCTCCGCGCGGGTCCGCGACGACAGCGCCACGTCGGTGCGGTCGGTGAACTCCTCCAGCGTCAGCAGTCCCATGCCGATCGCCTTCTGCAGCAACCCGACCACGTGCTCCCGCTCCGCGTCCGAGACGCGGAGTTCCCTGCTGCTCACCCCGTTCACCATGACACCGATGCTAGGCGCGGGCGGCCCCGGTCCGGATCGGGGAAATCCCCGGATAAATCGGTTGCCGCCGCCCCTAGCGTGGACAGACGTGTGCGCTGTGATCGGCTGTTATCTCCGCATCACGCTCGCCGGATTCCACAGGTTCTCCACCTACCGCCAGGCCGTCGTCGCGGGCACCGCCACCAACATCGTCTTCGGACTGATCAAGGTCGGCATCCTGACGGCGGTTTACGTGGCGCGCGATGGAGCCCCGATCGGCGGCTACGACCTGACCACCACCATCACCTACGTCTGGCTCGGCCAGGGCCTGCTCGGCGTCGTCGACTTCTGGGGCGACGACGAGCTGGCCGAGCGGATCCGTTCCGGCGACGTCGTCGTCGACCTGTCAAGGCCGTGGAACCTCCAGGCCGCACTGCTGTGCGGCGACCTGGGTCGGGCCGGTTTCGGCTTGGTCGCCCGGTTCATCCCCCAGCTGGCGCTGGGCGCGCTGTTCTTCCCGTTCCGCTGGCCGGGCGACCCCTGGGTGGTCTGGCCGGCCTTCCTGATCAGCACGGCCTGCGCGGTGCTGGTCAGCTTCCACATCCGGTTCCTGCTGCACCTGACCTCGTTCTGGCTGCTGGACTCCCGTGGCGTGATCAACCTGTACCGGATCGTCGGGGCCACCCTGGCCGGCCTGGAGGTGCCGCTGTCCTACTTCCCGGACTGGGCGCAGGCCGTGCTGGTGTTCACCCCGTTCCCGGCCATGCTGCAGGACCCGATCAACGTGTTCGTTCAGGTCGGGTCGCTGCCGCTGACGCTGGCCCACCAGCTGCTCTGGGTCGCGCTGCTGGCCGCCGCCGGCCGGCTGCTGCTGGACGGGGCCGTGCGCAAGGTGGTGGTGCAGGGTGGCTGACCTGAGCGTCTACGCCCGGCTGGCCCGGGCCCAGGTGCGCGGCCAGCTCAGCTATCGCGGCTCGTTCGCGATGAACATCCTGGCCCAGGCCCTCGCGCAGGCCTCAGACCTGGCCGCGATCCTGATCGTGTTCGGCCGGGTGGCCAGCCTCGGCGGCTTCGACTTCCACGCCGTGCTGCTGCTCTACGCCCTGTCCGGGATGTCGTTCGGCCTGGCCGATCTCAGCGTCGGCAGCATCGAGCGGCTGCCCACCTACATCCGCACCGGCAGCTTCGACGTGGTGCTGATGCGTCCACTCGCGACACTGTTCCAGCTGTTCGTCAGCGACTTCCAGCTGCGCCGGATCGGCCGGGTGATCACCGCGCTGGGCACACTGGTCTACGTGCTGTCCACTTCGGACATCCACTGGTCACCGGCGAAGGTGCTGCTGCTCGTGCTGACGCCGCTGGCCGGGGCCACGATCTTCGGCTCGATCTTCGTCGCCGCCAACTCGGTGTCGTTCTGGTTCGTCGACGCCCGCGAGCTGGCCAACACCGTCACCTACGGCGGCAGCTACCTCACCTCGTACCCGATCACCGTCTTCTCGGGCTGGCTGCGCACGCTGCTCGGCTACATCGTGCCGGGCGCGTTCGTCGCCTACTACCCCGCGCTCACCCTGCTCGACCACGCCGACCCGCTGGGCGCGCCGACCTGGTTCGGCTGGCTCGACGCGCCGGTCACCGTGCTCACCGCCCTGGTCGCCGGCCTGCTCTGGCGCACCGCCGTCCGCCACTACCGAGGAACGGGATCATGATCGAGGTCAGCGAGCTGGGTCGGACGTTCACCGTGACGCGCAAGGCCGGCCGGTTCCGCCGGACCCGCCAGCAGGTGGTGGCCGTCGGCGGCGTGTCGTTCGACATCGCCGCCGGCGAGACCGTCGGCTACATCGGGCCGAACGGGGCCGGCAAGTCCACGACGATCAAGATGCTCACCGGCATCCTCGTGCCGACCACCGGGCGGGTGCGAGTATGCGGGCTCGATCCGTCCCGACAACGGGCGGAGCTGGCCCGGCGCATCGGCGTGGTGTTCGGGCAGCGCAGCCAGCTGTGGTGGGACCTGCCGCTGAGCGAGAGCTTCGAGCTGCTGCGGCACATCTTCCGGGTGCCGGCCGAAGATCACCTGAAGCGACTGCAGGAATGCACGGAACTGCTTGGGCTGCACGAGTTTCTGGACACGCCTGTCCGGCAGTTGTCGCTGGGCCAACGCATGCGCGGCGAGGTGACCGCGGCCCTGTTGCACGGCCCGGAACTGCTCGTGCTCGACGAGCCGACGATCGGGCTGGACCTGGATTCCAAGGAACGGCTGCGGGAGTTCCTGGCCGAGCTCAACACGTCCCGCGGCACCACGTTGCTGTTGACCACGCACGATCTGGACGACATCGAGCGGCTGTGCCGGCGGATGATGGTCATCGACCACGGCCGCGTGCTCGCCGACGGCCCACTGGCCGAGCTGCGGGACGAGGTCACCCCGGAGCGGGTGCTGGTCGTGGACTTCGAGCGGCCGTGCGAGGAGCTGACCGGGCTGCCGGGCGTCCGCGAGGTGAAGGTGGAGGCGAACGGGCTGCGGCAGCAGCTGTCGTTCCGGCGGGACACGGTGACCGCGGCGACCCTGATCAACATGATCGCCCAGCGGTCGCCGGTGCACGACGTCGCCGTGATCGAGCCGGACATCGACGACGTTGTCCGGTCCCTGTACCACCGGTAATGTCGTGTGATGCGGGCAAAACTGGTCGTCACGGTCGCACTGTCGTCGCTGTTCGCGCTGACGGCGTGCGACGCCTCGGCGGCGGGAACGCCGTCGACGAAGTCCGAGATCTGCGCCCAGGCGCTGGGGTCGGCGGTGCTCGGCGAGATCGGTGACGCCGCGCAGCGGGACGCCCAGCACGCCAAGGAACTGGCCGACCTGTTCCAGAAGCTGTCCACCCAGACCCAGGACCAGGAGCTGTCCAAGGCGCTCAGCGACGCCGCGCAGACCGCCGGTGAAGCCGCGTTGAAGCACCTCACCGACGGTGACCTGGCGAAATGGGCCCAGCAGGAGGCCGACCGCATCAACGCCCTCCGCAAGGTCTGCACGAACTGACCAAACCAATCTCCGCCTGGCAAACCTTTGGAAGGGACCATTCCACACGTCTAACGTCAGGAATGCTCCCTTCACGGCATCAAGGTGGGGGTGGCGGGTGGACCAATGCCGGTCTTGTCACTTGGCCGCTGACCAGAACGTGTAGGTCGCGGAGTAGGGCACCGAGGTCTCGGCGCCGTCGGTGCACTTGCCGGCGGGCGCGAGGCCGCCCTTGGTGTTGAGCCGCTGCACGAAGGTGACGTCGGAGAACTGCCCCTTGCCGTGGTTCTCCGACGTCTTGAGCAGCAGCTCGGGGATGGCGTCGGCGTGCTTGACCGACGCGCCGGGTACGGCGGTGGCGGCGACCTCGCTGCCGTCCAGGGTCGACACCCAGATCGGGCCCTTGAAATGCAGCGCGACGGGTTTGCCGTGGTCGGAGATGGTGGCGGCGGGTTGCAGCAACGTCCACGCGGAGTTCGTGCACTGGTAGATCTGGACGCCGTCGCCCTCGAAGCTGGCGATCAGCTTGTTGCCGGCCGGCACCTTGACCGCGGCCGGAGCGGCGACCTCTTGCTGCGCAAGGGGTTTCACCTCGGTCTGGGTCGCGGAGCAGGCGGTCAGGCCGACAGCGGCCGTCACGAGGGCGAGCGCCACCGTCACACGGTTCATGGTCTTTTCTCCGGGAATGAGTTGCCGGCAAAGGAACGATCACCGCGAACACGAGTGATCCACGGCGACGGTTCGACGCAGTGACTCAGGTCACATCGGAACGCGAGCCCGGTCCGGTTCGTTCTGCCGGCGTGGAACGGCCGCCCCTGGTGTACGGACAGGGCCAGCAGCTGCTGGTCGTCGACGACGAGCCGGGCATCACCGAGATGCTGGCGACCACCCTGGGCCTGGCCGGCTACCAGGTCCGCACGGCGGCGACCGGCCGCGACGCGCTCAGGCTGGTCGCCACCGAGCACCCGGACCTGGTCATCCTGGACGTGATGCTGCCGGACATCGACGGCTTCGAGGTGTGCCGGCGGGTGTCGGAGCAGCCGGACGCGCCGCCGGTGCTGCTGCTGACGGCGCGGAATTCGGTGCTGGACAAGGTGACCGGGCTGACCACCGGCGCCGACGACTACCTGACCAAGCCGTTCAGCATTCCCGAGGTGCTGGCCCGCGTGCAGGTGCTGCTGCGCAGGACCCGCCGCAGCGCGGACCCGGTGCTCAGCGTCGGCGGCGTCGTGATGGACGAGGCCACCCGCCAGGTGACCAGGGACGGCCGGGTCGTGGAGCTGTCCCCGACGGAGTACCGGCTGCTGCGCTACCTGATGGTGAACGCGGGCCGGGTGGTGTCGAAGAGCCAGGTGCTGGAACACGTGTGGCGGCACGACTTCGGCGACGGCGTCGTGGAGAAGGTGGTGTCCCGGCTGCGCCAGAAGCTGGACGCCACCGGCACGCCGCTGATCCACACCGTCCGCGGCTTCGGCTACAGCCTGCGGGAGGGCTGAGGTGCGCCGCGCCAACTCGCTGCGCGGGCGGCTGGTCTGCGCGGTGATCGTGCTGGCGGCGCTGGGCATGGCCATCGTGGACGCGGCCTCGATCGTGGCGCTGCAGGTGTACTTCCGCGACCGCGCGGACGCGTGGCTGGCCGACACCACGACACGGGTGACGCAGCAGATCGACACCACCTCGGTCGTGGTCACCAAGAACAGCATCGCCGCGCTGCTCCAACCGGGATACGTCGTCGTGCTGGTCGGTGCGGACGGCCGGATCGTGGACCAGACGCCCGCGCAGGATTCGCTGGGCAACCCGGCCGCGCCGCCGACGCTGCCGGCCGTGCTGGGCAAGGACTTCGCCGCGAAGCCGACGACGCTCCCCTCGGCCGGCGGACCGGAATACCGGGCGCAGATGTTCGACGTCGGCACGCACGTCCGCTACATGGGCGCGGACGGCCACTCGGTGACCATCGCCAGCGCACTGCTGGCAGAAAGCCTCGATCCGACCGCAGAGGCGCTGAACCGCCTGATGCTGTTCGAGTTGACGGCGACGGTGGTGGCGTTGGCCGGTATCGGGCTGCTGAGCTTCGGCGTGCTCAAGGTCGGCCTGCTTCCGTTGCGGGACATGGCTCGCACCGCGCGCCGCATCGCCGCCGGCGAGCTGCACCAACGGATCGACGTGCCGAACGAGGGCTCGGAGGTCGGCCAGGTCGCGGCGGCGCTGAACGAGGCGTTCGACGCCCGTCAGCAATCCGAGGAACGGCTGCGGCGGTTCGTCGCGGACGCCTCGCACGAGCTGCGCACCCCGTTGACGACGATTCGCGGCTGGGCCGAGATGCACCAGCACGGGTTGGCCGGCGAGGAGCTGACCGCGCTGTCGATGTCCCGGATCCAGCAGGAGTCGGCCCGGATGCAGGACCTCGTCGGCGATCTCCTCTTGCTGGCTCAGCTGGACCAGCAGCACGAGCCGGCTACCGGAACCGTCGATCTGGGCGTGCTGGCCGCCGACGCCGTCGCCGACGCACGGGTCACGGCGCCGGACCGGCGCGTCGAGCTGACCGTGAGCGGCGAGACCGAGGTGACCGGCGACGAGAACCGGCTGCGCGAGGTGCTGCAGAACCTGATCAGCAATGCCCTGGTGCACACCCCTTCGGGCACGGAAATCGATGTCCGCGTCACGGGCGAGCGTGGCAGGGTGGAATTGGTTGTGGCCGACAACGGACCGGGGATGGACGAGGCGACCGCCGGCCGGGTGTTCGAGCGGTTCTTCCGCGCCGACCAGGCGCGGAGCCCGGGCACCGGAGGGACGGGACTCGGCCTGAGCATCGTGCGCTCGATCGTGACCGCGCACGGCGGCTCGGTGGACCTGGTCACCCGATCGGGCGAAGGCAGCGCCTTCACTGTCAGGCTTTCGTCAGCTTCGTGGGAGTCGGCGGTCAGGCGGGCCCGGTTGGCTGGGAACGACGATGTGTGAGGGGAGACCACAGTGACCATCGAGGCGACACCGTTGCCGACGACGCGGCCGACGCCCTTCGACCCGCCGGAGGACTACCGCAAGCTGCGGGAGGACCAGCCGGTGAGCCGGTTGGCCATGCCGGACGGCTCCCTGGGCTGGCTGGTGACCAGCTACGAGCTCGTCCGCTTCGTGATGGCCGACCCGCGGTTCAGCTCGCGGCCGATCAACATCACCAACCCGCTGCGGGTGATTCCGGAGGACATGCGGCAGGACGTCAACCCGGGCATGTTCATCGGCATGGACCCGCCGGACCACGGCCGCTACCGCCGGCTGCTGACCGGGCAGTTCACCGTGCGCCGGATGCGGGCGCTGGAGCCGCGGATCCAGCAGATGGTGATCGACCACCTCGACGCCATGGAGACGGCCGGGAACTCGGCCGACCTGGTGGAGAAGTTCGCGCTGCCGATCCCGTCGCTGGTGATCTGCGAGCTGCTCGGCGTGCCCTACGAGGAGCGCGAGGAGTTCCAGGCGCGGTCGTCCCGGCTGCTGGACACGTCGCTGCCGTTCGAGGAGGCGCGGAGGGCCGGCGAGGCCATCCGCGAGTACGTCGGCGGCCTGGTCGCGCGCAAGCGGGCCGAGCCCGGCGACGACATGATCAGCGGCCTGTTCGAGTCGGACCCGACGCTGACCGACGACGAGGTCGCGGAGATGGGCCTGCTGCTGCTCATCGCCGGCCACGAGACCACCGCCAACATGCTCGGGCTGGGCACGTTCCTGCTGCTGCAGCGCCCGGACCAGCTGGCCAAGCTGCGCGAGGACCCGTCGCTGGTCAACAACGCCGTCGAGGAGCTGCTGCGTTACCTGTCGGTGGTGCAGTTCGGCACCATGCGGGGCGTGCTGGAGGACGTCGAGGTCGGCGGGCAGCAGTTCCGCAAGGGCGAGACCGTGATCTGCTCGCTGGCGGCGGCCAACCGCGACCCGGCGCGCTTCGACAACCCGGAGATCCTGGACATCACCCGCACGCACAGCACGCACGTGGCCTTCGGGCACGGCATCCACCAGTGCCTGGGCCAGCAGCTGTCCCGGGTGGAGATGCAGATCGCGTTCCGCGAGCTGTTCGCCCGTTTCCCGAACCTGCGGCTGGCGGTGGAGCCCGGCGAGGTGAAGCTGCGCGACACGTCCGTGGTGTACGGGGCCGCGTCGCTGCCCGTCGCCTGGTGACCTGGTCGTGAAAAGGCCCCCGCCTGTCGGCGGGGGCCTTTCTTTTCAGATGGCGATCAGATCAGGCCCAGCTTGCGGACCGCGTCGCGCTCTTCCTCCAGCTCGGCCACCGTGGCGGCGATCTTGGCGCGGGAGAACTCGTTGACGGTCAGGCCCTGCACGATCTCGTACTTGCCGTCCTTGCAGACCACCGGGAACGAGGAGATCAGGCCCTCGGGCACGCCGTAGGAGCCGTCCGACGGCACGGCCATGGACGCCCACTGGCCCTCGGCGGTGCCGTTCACCCAGTCGTGGATGTGGTTGATGGCGGCGTTCGCGGCCGAGGCGGCCGAGGAGGCGCCGCGGGCCTCGATGATCGCCGCACCGCGCTTGGCGACGGTCGGGATGAAGGTGTTCTCCACCCACTCCTGGTCGTCCACGAGCTCGAGGGCGGGGCGGTCGCCGACCACGGCGTGGGACAGGTCCGGGTACTGGGTGGCGGAGTGGTTGCCCCAGATCACCAGGCGCTTGATCTCGGTGACCGGCACGCGGAGCTTGTTGGCCAGCTGCGAGTACGCGCGGTTCTCGTCCAGCCGGGTCATCGCGGTGAAGCGCTCGGCCGGCACGTCCGGCGCGTGCTGCTGGGCGATCAGGGCGTTGGTGTTGGCCGGGTTGCCGACCACCAGCACGCGCACGTCGTCCGCCGCGCCCGCGTTGATCGCCTCACCCTGCGGCTTGAAGATGCCGCCGTTGGCCTCCAGCAGGTCGCCGCGCTCCATGCCCTTGGTGCGGGGGCGGGCGCCGACCAGCAGGGCCACGTTCACGCCGTCGAACGCCGTCTTCGCGTCGTCGGTGATGTCGATGCCCTCGAGCAGCGGGAACGCGCAGTCCTCCAGCTCCATGGCGGTGCCCTCGGCCGCCTTGACCGCCTGGGGGATCTCCAGCAGGCGCAGTCGGACCTTCGTGTCCTGGCCGAGCAGTTGACCCGAGGCGATCCGGAACAGCAGTGCGTAGCCGATCTGGCCAGCCGCACCGGTGACGGTCACGTTGACGGAGCGTGCCACAGGGAAGATCCTCCCGATCCGCAGTCTGCATCACGTCCACGGGGCGCGACCACCACGGCAGGAGTCCTGTCCGGCGGCCTCAGCACCGGGACCGCGCACCGGGCGCGTCGCCCGGTTGCCGCAGATTACCAAGCAGCGGATATCGCCGACCGCCGGCCGTGAGCAGCGTCTCGACGTGGCCACGACCACCCCCGGGTCAGTGGTCGAAGGGGCCGCCGATGATGGTCGCGGCGACCAACACGATGAGGAAGCCGAGGCCGCCGTACAACACGATGTCGGTGAACTTGCGGCGCAGGGCGATCAGGCCCAGCTGCTTCTCCGGCAGCAGCGCCCGCAGCCCGGCGGCGACCAGCAGCGACCCGCCGATCAGGCCGGAGCCGATCCGCCAGTGGTAGGCGAAGATCAGCCCGATGCCGGCGGCGGCGATGGCGATGACCAGCACGAACGGGGCGTAGCGGCCGATCTCCTCGGTCCACCGGCGGCGGCCGGTCACCGTGATCACGACTGCGCCGCGAGCGAGCGCTCGGCGGCCTCCACCACGTTCGCGAGCAGCATGGCCCGGGTCATCGGGCCGACCCCGCCGGGCATGGGAGCCAGGAAGCCGGCGACCTCCCGCACATCGGGGTGCACGTCGCCGCGCAGCCCTTCGTCCGTACGGGTGATGCCGACGTCCAGCACCGCAGCGCCGGGCTTCACCATGTCGGCGGTGATCAGGCCGGCGACACCGGCGGCGGCCACGACGATGTCGGCGCGACGCACCTCGGCGGCGAGGTCCTTGGTGCCGGTGTGGCACAGGGTGACGGTCGCGTTCTCGCTACGCCGCGTCAGCAGCAGGCCCAGCGGCCGGCCGACGGTGACGCCACGGCCGACGACACACACCTGCGCGCCGGCGATGGGCACCTCGTAGCGGCGCAGCAGGGCGACGATGCCGCTAGGCGTGCACGGCAGCGGGCCGGGCTCGCCGAGCACGAGCTTGCCGAGGCTGACCGGGTGCAGCCCGTCGGCGTCCTTGGCCGGCGCGATCCGCTCCAGCAGCGCCCCGGTGTCGAGGTGCTTGGGCACGGGCAGCTGCACGATGTAACCGGTGCACGCGGGGTCGGCGTTCAGGTCGTCCAGCACGGCCTCGAGGTCGGCCTGGGAGATGTCGGCCGGCAGGTCACGGCGGATGGAGGTGATGCCCACCTTCGCGCAGTCCGCGTGCTTGCCGCGCACGTAGGCGTGCGAGCCGGGGTCGTCGCCGACCAGCACGGTGGCCAGGCCCGGCGTCACCCCCTTGGCGGTGAGCGCGGCGACCCTGACCCGCAGGTCGTCGAAGATCGCGTCGCGGGTGGCCTTGCCGTCGAGGATCGTGGCGGTCACGACGTCATTCTGCCGTGCTTGTGCCGCGCGTTCCGCGCGGGGCGAGGTCGCTCGCGCCGATGTGGCAACCTCCACCGGCAACTCGGCCCGAAACCACCCCTTCGACCAGGCAACGGACCGAACGACCACTGATCTCATAACTCACCGTCGCCCGATTGCGCCATTCGCCCCCCGTTGGCCGTCGCAAGGGACAATCATCGATGCTGGTCGTGACGAGGAGCAGGGAGGTCTGGGCCACACCCGGTGTGAGGCGGGTGTCAGATCGCAACGGAACGCGAGAGGATGAGCGTGTGTCACAGCCGACCCCGCTGAACCCAGTCGAACAGGACGCGCTGGTCAAGCAGATCGGGTTGGCCCTGATGAAGGCCGCTCCGCAGGACTGGGAGCAGGTCAGGGCCTACTACCGGGCTGCAGGCCGCTACTTCGAGCTGTCCGCCGAGGTCACCGACCAGGACGGCCAGAGCAGGGCTTGGACCGCGCCCGCGGACATCGCGTCGTTGTTCGCGCGCCTGCGGGCCGGCATGTACCGCGAGGGCCGCGGCACCTGGTTCAACGCCCGCTACCAGCTCGACCGGCCGTCCAGCTACAACCTGGACTTCGACCGGGACGAGCCGGAGTGGAAGAACCCGCCGCCGCCGATGGCCTACACCGACGAGATGCGTTTCTTCCCGCGCACCGAGGAGAACGTGCCGGAGTGGCTGGCCGGCCGGCTCCAGGGGCCGGCGCAGCAGCCGCCCCGGCCGCCGATGCCGCCGCAGCCGGGCCAGCAGCCCGGACGGCTGCGCACCGCCCGGATCTTCGACGGCCCCGGCCCGGACGGCCGGCCGACGGTGAACCGGCCGCCGCTGGACCCGGCCGAGGTCGGCAAGGTGCTGGACTACCTGGAGGCGGCGCCGGTCGTGATGACCGCCCAGGGCATGGACAGCGACCGGCTGGCGCACGAGAACCCGGAGTCCATCCCGTTCGCCTTCCACACCGACGGCACCTGGATCTGGCCGGCGGCGGTGATCTTCTACCTGGCCCGCTACGGCGTGCCGCCCGAGCCGGACCTGGTGCAGCACATCCGGTCGGCCAACTTCATGGCTCCCGAGGTGGACGAGCCGACGCGCGGGCAGGCGGTGGCGCTGCTGAGCACCATGGTCCCCAACGGCCGCCCGGTGCCGGCCCAGCAGCCGCCGGCCACCCAGATGATGTCGGTGCCCGAGCCGCCGGCGCCCGAACCGGAGCCGGAGCCCGAGCCGCTGGCCGTCGAGCAGCATGTCGAGCCGGAGCCGGAGCCGGAGCCCGGGCCGGTCGTGGAGCAGCACGCGGAGCCGGAGCCCGCGGCCGAACCGGTCGGCGGGCCCAGCATCGAGCTGCTGCGTGAGCTGCTCGACGAGCTGAACGTGCCGTCGTCGGTGTACCGGATCGGCGAGCCGTCGCCGAACACCTGGTACCTGGAGCGGGTCGAGGACGGCTGGCAGGTCGGCTGGTACGAGCACGGCTTCAGCACGCCGATGCTCTTCGACGACGACAACGACGCCGCCGCGTTCCTGCTGGGCAAGCTGCTGCTCAACCGGCCGGTGCCGGCGGAGGAGCACGTCGAGCAGCACGCGGAGCCGGAGCCCGAGCCGGAGCCGGTGGACATCGCGCCGGTGCCGGTGCCGATCCCGCCGAACCCGGTCCCGCCGCAGCCGCCGATGGACCTGCCGTCCCGGGGAGCCCAGCCGGACCTCCCGTCGATGGACCTCCCGTCGCGGGGCGGCCAGCCGGACCTCCCGCCGATGGACCTGCCGTCCCGGGGAGCCCAGCCGGACCTGCCGCCGATGGACCTCCCGTCGCGCGGCGGCCAGCCGGACATGTCCCCGCTGGACCTGCCGTCACGGGCCCAGTCGGACCTGCCGCCGATGGACCTGCCTTCGCGGGCTCAGGCGGAGCAGCAGCCGGATCTGCCGCCGTTGGATCTGCCGCCGCTCGACCTCACGTCGCGGGACCTGCCGTCGCGGGCGGAGTCGGCCCGGATCGAGCCGGCGACCCGGATGGAGCCGCGCCCCGAGTCGGGCCTGCCGCCGATGACGCCGCCCCGGCCGATGCCGGCGCAGCCGCCGCTGGGTGGCGGCCAGCCGCCCATGGGTGACCGGCCGCCGCTGCCGCCCATGGCCGCGCCGAACCAGCCGCCGATGGGCCAGCAGAACGGCCAGCCGCAGCAGCAGAACGGTCAGGCGCCGCGCGGCGACGACTGGCCGATCCAGCCGCTGCGGGGCGAGCCGCCGCTGACGCTGTTCCGCGGCAAGCGCGTCATCGAACTGCCGCAGGGCGTCGAGGTGGACCGCTTCGGCCAGCCCGACGGCAACCTCACCTACGCCGGCGGCACGCCGTTCCCGCTGCGCTCGCTGGTTCCGGAGTGGGTGAGCCGCCCGTACCACGTGTACCGGCTGCAGCAGCCCGTGCAGGCCCTGGCCGGCGTCGCCGTGCCGTGGTTCGGGCAACCCGGCGGCGGCACCGCGTATCTGCTGCCGAAGTCGATCGAGGAGCTGCTGGCCGACGGCACGTTGGTCGAGGTCCGGCAGGGCACACCGCCCCCGACCGGACAGTGACGGAGAACGGGCCGTGCACCGGGGTGCACGGCCCGTTTCAGTTCTGGACGACCAGGCCGCGCGGCGGCGGACCGGCCGCCCCCTCAGCCTTCGACCACCAATCCGTGCGCGGCCGCGAACCGCACCGCCTGATCCAGGTCGATTCGCGCGCCGGTCAACTGCGCCTGGCGCAGGCCGTCGGAATCCAGCCGCGCCCCGCGCAGGTCGGTGTCCTCCAGCCGGGTCCGCAGCAGCCGGGCGCCGGACAGGTCCGCCTCGCGCAGGTCGCATTCCCGCAGGTCCGCCTCCACCAGGTTGGCCTCACGCAGCCGCAGCCCGGACAGGTCCATCTTGCGCAGGTCGATCCGGCCCAGCCCGGCCAGCGACAGGTCGGTGTCCCGGATCGTGCAGCCCCGCAGCCGGCAGTCGGTGAACGTGGAGCCGAGCAGCGTGCAGCCCTCGAACCGGGACGAGGCGAACACCGTCCGGTTGAAGGTGCAGCCGCGGAAGGCGGTGCCGGTGTGCCTGGTGTCGCCGAGGTCGGCGCGGGTGAAGTCGCAGTCGGTGAACGTGCACGCCTTGGTGACCAGGTCGCGCAGGTCGGCGTCGGTGAAGTCGCAGCGTTCGAACGAGCGGCGTTCCCAGGTCTGCCCGGTGAGCACGGCGTCGGCGTAGTCCTCGCCGGTCTCGGTGCTCACGGGACGACCACCACCGGCCGGTGCGCCCGCGTGACCAGGGTTTTCGGCACGGAGCCGAGCAGGCCGCCGCCGTGCCGGGACCGGCCGACGACGATGCAGTCGGCCCGCAGCTCCTCGGCGATCTGCTCCAGGGCGGTGGCGGGGTCGCCCCGGTGGTGCAGCAGGTCCCACTCGATGTTGAACTGGTCGAGGAACTTGGCGGCCTCGCGCCGGACCTCGGCCACGTAGTCGTTGGCGGCCTCGGCGGCGTTGATCATGCCGATGGACGTCCAGTAGGCGGCGCTGGCCAGCGGCTCGACGTAGACCAGCACGAGGCGGGCCCGCTCCCGGCGGGCCAGCCCGGCCGCCCACGCGGCCGCGTGCACGGCCGGCGGCGAGCCGTCGACGCCGACGACGATGCTGCCGACCCCGTCCTTGCCGATCTCGAACCCCGGTACGGCGGCGTCTTCCTGCACGCCAGGGATCGTAGTCAGTCCCCTGGCTCGCGCCGGAAGAAAGCCTCGATGGCGGCGCTGTTGTCCTCGGCGGTGGTGTTGGTGAGCACGATGGAGCGGTCGCCGTCGCGCACCTCGATCTTGCGGCGCTCGTCCCGGCGCACCCAGTCGCGCAGCACCCGGCCGAGCTGGACCAGCACCGGGGACGTGGTCAGCGCGACGATGATCGTGCTGACCGTGTCGGCGTCGGCGCCCTTGCTGAGCTCCGGCGCCGGCCCGCCGGCGGCGAAGTCGGCGCTGTCCACGTCCAGGTCGAGCAGTTCGGTCCGCAGCTGGCGGGCCTGGCTGTCGACGTCCTCGGGATCACCGTGCAGCGTCAGTGAGACTGTCGTCACCGGTCGGAGATTACACCGTCCACAGTGGACACCAGGCCGATTCGTACGATCGGGCGACACGACGCCGTCCGCCGGATCAGGGTATCCACGCCGGGCCCGACGCCTTCGACCCGACGAGCCCCGCGCACTGCCAGCCGTTTTTGACGCAGGGGCCTGAATTTCCGGCTTGACTCTTCCGCACCCCGGGCGGGGCGGTCTATCGTCACGACGCTTGAGAGCGCTCTCACAAAGTCGTGTCCGGCAGACCCTGCCCCTGCTCGGAGGTGCTCAGATGAGGAGACTGCTGCTACGCGCCTTGATCGGTGCAGTAGCCCTGACCGCGACGACTGCCCTGCCGGCAGTCGCCGCGACCGATTACACGCAGGCCGTCACCCAGGTCAGCGCCAGCCAGGCGCGGATCGCCTTCACGCCGACCACGGCCTCGCAGTACGTGGACGTGCACTACACCGGCGTGCCCGGCCTCGGCCAGCAGAACGTCCGGATGACCGACAACGCCGGCACCTGGCAGTGGACGGTCAACGGCCTGTCCACCGGCACCGTGCTGGACTACTGGTTCACGTACGAGAAGAACGGTCCCCAGTACGACACGCCGCACTTCAGCTACACCCAGGGCGGCTCCACCACGCCGACCGCCGCCGCGCCGACGTTCAGCCCGGCCGGCGGCAGCTACGCCACCGCCCAGACGGTGACGATCTCGACGGCCACCTCCGGCGCGACCATCCGGTACACAGTGGACGGTTCGACGCCGACGGCGAGTTCGCCGCAGTACACCGGCCCGATCACGGTCTCGTCCAGCCAAACCGTGAACGCGATCGCGCTGGCCGCCGGCATGGCGAACTCGCCGGTGGCCAGCGCCGCGTACAGCATCGGCACCACGTCGGCGACCTGCCCGACCCAGTCCGACACGCCGAACTTCGGGCCGAACGTGCACGTCTTCGACCCGGGCATGTCCGCGGCCAGCATCCAGGCGCAGCTCGACGCCGACTTCAACGCGCAGAAGGACACCCAGACCGCGCAGTTCGCCGAGCGGCGGGTCGCCGAGCTGTTCAAGCCCGGCACCTACGGGGTGAACGACAACGTCGGCTTCTACACCTCGGTCGCCGGCCTCGGCCAGAACCCCGACGACGTCACCATCAACGGGCACGTCACGGTCGACGCGTTCAACCCCTCCGACGCCGGCAACGCCACCCAGAACTTCTGGCGTTCCGCGGAGAACATGGCCGTCAACGCCACCGGCGGCGACCGCTGGGCCGTCGCGCAGGCGGCGCCGTTCCGGCGCATGGACATCCGCGGCGACCTGCAGCTGTACCCGGCCAGCTACGGCTGGGCCAGCGGCGGCTACATCGCCGACACCAAGGTGTCCGGCCAGACCGCGTCGATCTCCCAGCAGCAGTGGTACACCCGCGACTCCAGCTTCGGCAGCTGGTCCGGCGGCGTGTGGAACATGGTGTTCTCCGGCGTGAACGGCGCGCCGGCCACCACCTTCCCGAACCCGCCGGAGACGACCCTGGGCACCACGCCGGTGTCGCGGGACGTGCCGTACCTCTACATCGACGGCAGCGGCAAGTACCGGGTGTTCCTGCCGTCCTTGCGTACCAACGCTTCCGGGCCGAGTTGGGCCAACGGCAGCACCCCGGGCACGTCGGTGCCGATGAGCCAGTTCTACGTGGTCAAGGCCGGCGACACCGCGGCCACGATCAACTCGGCGCTGAACTCCGGCTGCAACCTGTTCTTCACGCCGGGCGTCTACCACCTCAACCAGACGCTGAACGTCACCAAGGCCAACACCGTGGTGCTGGGCATCGGCTACCCGACCCTGGTGCCGGACAACGGCGTCAACGCCATGCAGGTGTCCGATGTGGACGGAGTGCGGCTCAAGGGCCTGCTGTTCGACGCCGGCACGACCAACTCGGCCGCGCTGCTGACGGTGGGCCAGTCCGGTTCCTCGGCCAGCCACGCGTCCAACCCGACCTCCATCCAGGACGTGTTCTTCCGGGTCGGCGGCGAGATCGCCGGCAAGGCCACCGCGAGCCTGATCGTCAACAGCGGCAACACGTTGATCGACCACATCTGGGCGTGGCGGGCCGACCACGGCAACGGCGGCACGGTCGGCTGGGGCACCAACACCGCCGACAACGGTGTGATCGTCAACGGCAACAACGTGTTGGCCACCGGCCTGTTCGTCGAGCACTACCAGAAGTACGAGGTCACGTGGAACGGCCAGGGCGGCCGGACCATCTTCTTCCAGAACGAGATGCCCTACGACGTGCCCAACCAGGCGGCGTGGATGGCGCCGAACGGCGTGAACGGCTACGCCGCCTACAAGGTCGGCGCAGGCGTCACCTCGCACGAGGCGTGGGGTCTCGGCAGCTACAACTACTTCAACGTCAACCCCTCGGTGAACGCCTACCACGCCTTCGAAGTCCCGAACAACTCCGGCGTGCGGTTCCACAGCCTGCTGACGGTTTCGCTGAACTACCAGGGAACCATCACGCACGTCATCAACGACACCGGCGCGGTGACGCCTTCGGGCACCGTGCCCAGCAACGTGGTCAGCTACCCGTGACCGGCTGACGGGGTCGGCCCGCTTCGGCGGGTCGACCCCGTCGATCACTTGCGACGGCGGCATGGCGGTCGCCGATGTCGCCAACGGAAAGTCATCAGCGTCCCACCGCAAGTGGCACCTCGGTCGTCCGCCACCGGTCGGTCACTCGGCTGTCCGGGCCAGGGGTGGGCCTTTCGCGACCCTCGGCGTAGCGCTCCGGGTCCCGGCGGCGATCAGTGTGGTCATGAATAGCGGAACCACTTGTGCCGCAACGAGTCCAGCCCGTCGAACCGCCGGCTGTCCAACGTCACTGCCAGTCACGCCGAACTGCACGTTGGGAGTCGCGAGATGCGCGTTTTGTTGATTTCGTACGGATCTCGCGGTGACGTCCAACCGCTGGTGGGGCTGGCCGTGCAGTTGCGGGCGCTCGGCGTGGCGGTGCGGGTGTGCGCACCGCCGGACGAGGAGTTCGCGGAGCTGCTGGCCGGTGTCGATGTGCCGCTGGTGCCCTTCCGCAAGTCGATGCGCGCGCTGCTGACCGGGGCGACGCCGCCGGCATCGGGCGCCCAGCTGGCGGCCGAGTTGATCGCCGAGTACTTCGACACGGCCGCCGCGGCGGCCGAGGGCTGCGACGCGTTGGTGGCGACCGGCTTCATGCCGGCCGCCGCGCGGTCGGTGGCCGAGAAACTGGGCATCCGCTACGTGTACACGTGCTACCACCCGTTCGAACTGCCGTCGCCGCACTACCCGCCGCCGCCGCGGCCGGGCGTGCACGCACCGGGCGTGACCGACAACCGGACATTGTGGGACCGGGACGCCCAGTTCATGAACGCGATGTACGGCGTGCCGCTCAACGCCCAGCGGGCGTCGATCGGCCTGCCACCGGTGGCGGACGTCCGCGACCACGTCCTGACCGACCGGCCATGGCTGGCGGCGGACTCGACGTTGGGGCCGTGGCAGGAGTTGACGGATTTCGACGTCGTGCAGACCGGCGCATGGATCATGCCGGACCAGCGCCCGCTGCCGGCCGAGTTGGTGGCATTCCTGGACGCCGGCGCGCCACCGGTGTACGTGGGCTTCGGCAGCATGCCGATGCGTGGCTCGGAAGACGTTGCCCAGGTGGCCGTCGAGGCGCTCCGCGCGCAGGGCCGCCGTGCGCTGATCTCCCACGGCTGGGCCGACCTGGCGCTGATCGACGATCAGGACGACTGCTTCGCGGTCGGCGAGGCCAACCATCAGGCCCTGTTCGCCCGGGTGGCCGCCGTCATCCATCACGGCGGTGCCGGCACCACCACGACGGCCGCCCGGGCCGGGGCGCCCCAGGTGGTGGTACCCCAGTTCTGGGACCAGCCGCACTGGGGCCGGCGGGTGGCCGAGCTGGGCATCGGCGCGATGCACGACAGTCCCACTCCGACCTTCGAGTCCCTTTCGGACGCACTCACGACGGCCCTGACGCCCGAGACCCACGCCCGTGCGAAGGCCGTGGCCGACATGATCAGCACCGACGGGGCGACGGTGGCCGCGAAGCTGCTGCTCGACGCGATCAGTCGGTGACGACGCCCCGCGTCAACGGAAGTCCCGCGAGGTGGAGGGCACGCGGATGTCCAGGTGCCGCAGCTGATCGGCCTGCAGGCTGATCACGCCCTCCGCCTTCTCCAGGACGCCCCGCACCAGCACAGCCGAGCTGGTGCGGGCGATCCTGCGGTAGCGCCGCCACAATCCCTCGCTGCACACCACGTTCAGCATGCCGGTCTCGTCCTCGACGTTGAGGAACGTGACGCCGCCGGCGGTCGCCGGCCGCTGCCGGTGGGTGATCGCGCCGCCGACCAGAACCCTGGTCTTGTCCTCCACCTTGCCCAGTTCCGCCACCGGGACCGCGCCCATCTCGGTCAACTTCCCGCGGACGAACTGGATCGGGTAGCTGTCCGGTGAGACGCCGGTCGCCCACACGTCCGCGGCGGCGACCTCCACCTCGTCCATGCCGGGCAGCATCGGCGCGTCCGTGCCGACGACCGTCCCGGGCAGCCGACCCGCGCGTTCCCGGGCCGCCGCGCCCGCCGCCCACAACGCCTCGCGACGCTCCAACCCCAAGCCGGCAAAGGCTCCCGCGGTGGCCAGCGCCTCCAGTTGTGGCGTGGTCAGCCCGATCCGGCCGGCCAGGTCGACCATGGTGCGGTACGGGCCGTTCGCCTCCCGCTCGTCGATGATCCGCTCCGCCAGCTTCTCGCCGATGGTGCGGATCGTGCCGATGCCGAGCCGGACCGACGGGCCGGGATGCTCCAGCGTGGCGTGCGACAGGCTGACGTTGATGTCCGGCCCGTGCACGGTGACGCCGTGCCGGCGGGCGTCCGCGACCAGCGACTGCGGCGAGTAGAAGCCCATCGGCTGCGCCCGCAGCAGCGCCGCGCAGAACGCCGCCGGGTGGTACAGCTTCAGGTGCGCGGAGGCGAACACCAGGTGCGCGAAGCTGAGTGCGTGGCTCTCCGGGAAGCCGAAGTTGGCGAACGCCAACAACTTCCGGAAGATTTCGTCGGCCAGCTCGCCGGTGATGCCGTTGGCCGCCGCGCCCGAGTAGAAGCGCTCCCGCAGCCGCTCCATCCGGTACGTGGACCGCTTGGCGCCCATCGCCCGGCGCAGCTCGTCGGCCTCGGCCGGGCTGAAGTCGGCCACGTCCACCGCCATCTGCATCAGCTGCTCCTGGAACAGCGGCACGCCCAGCGTCCGCCGCAGCGCCTTCTCCAGCAGCGGGTGGTCGATCTTCACCGGTTCCTGTTTGTTGCGCCGCCGGATGTACGGGTGCACCGAGCCGCCCTGGATCGGGCCGGGCCGGATCAGCGCCACCTCCACCACCAGGTCGTAGAACTCGCGTGGCTTCAACCGGGGCAGCGTCGCCATCTGCGCCCGGCTCTCCACCTGGAACACGCCCACGGTGTCGGCCTTGCACAGCATGTCGTAGACCTTCTGGTCGTTCAGGTCCAGTTTGGACAGATCGACCGTCTCGCCCTCGAAGTCCTGCACCAGGTCCACGGCGTAGTGCAGCGCCGACAGCATGCCCAGGCCGAGCAGGTCGAACTTGACCAGGCCGGCCAGCGCACAGTCGTCCTTGTCCCACTGGAGAACCGACCGGTTCTCCATGCGGGCCCACTCCACCGGGCAGACCTCGCTCACCGGCCGGTCGCAGATCACCATGCCGCCGGAGTGGATGCCCAGGTGCCGTGGGAAGCCCTCCAACTGGTTGGCCAGGTCCACCACCAGGTCCGGGATGTCGTGGTCGCGCTCCTGCTCGGTCGTCTTCAGCGGCCCCCAGCGGTCGATCTGCTTGGTCCACGCGTCCTGCTGCCCCGAGGAGTAGCCCAGCGCACGGGCCATGTCGCGGACGGCGAACTTGGCCCGGTAGGAGATCACGTTCGCCACCTGCGCGGCGCAGGTGCGGCCGTACGTCTGGTAGACGTACTGGATGACCTCCTCGCGGCGGTCGGACTCGATGTCCAGGTCGATGTCGGGTGGCCCGTCCCGGGCCGGCGCGAGGAACCGCTCGAACAGCAGGTTGTACTCGACGGCGTCGACGTTGGTGATGCCCAGCGCGTAGCAGACCGCCGAGTTGGCGGCGGATCCCCGGCCCTGGCAGAGGATGTCGGCCCGCCGGCAGAACTCCACGATGTGCCAGACGATCAGGAAGTAGCCGGGGAAGCCCAGGTCGCCGATCACCTTCAGCTCGTGCTCAAGCTGTTGGTAAGCCTTGGGATTCGCGTCGGATGGCCCGTACTTCTTGCGGGCGTTGCGCATTGTCAGGAAGCGCAGGTAGCTCATCTCGCTGTGCCCCGGCGGCACCGGGTACGGCGGCAGCTTCGGCGCCAGCAGATCGAGGTCGAAGGCGCACTGCACGCCCAGGATGGCGGCGTTGTGCACGGCCTCCGGGTAGCGGTGGAAGCGGGCCATCATCTCCTCGCCGGTGCGCAGGTGCGCGGCGCTCGACGCCGGCAGCCAGCCGGCCATCTCGTCGAGGCTGCGCCGCGCCCGCACCGCCGCCAGCGCGCCGGCCAGCCGGCTGCGGGCCGGCGTCGCGAAGTGCACGTTGTTCGTGGCCAGGTACTGGACTCCGCACTTCTTCGCCAGCTCGACCAGCAGATCGTTGCGGTCGGTGTCCTCCGGCAGGCCGTGATCGGTCAGCTCCACGTACACGTTTCTCCTGCCGAACAAGGAGATCAGCCTTCGCAGCTCACGTTCGGCGCCCTCGGGGCCTTCGTGCGCGAGCGCCGTGCGCACGGTTCCCTTGCGGCAGCCGGTGAGCACGGCCCAGTTGTCGTTCGACTCGGCCGCCACCTCGGCCAGGTCGTAGACCGGGCGGCCCTTCTCCTTGCCGTCCAACTGCGCCTTGGTGATCGCCCGGCACAGCGACGCGTAGCCCTCCGGGTTGCGGGCCAGCACCAGCAGGTGGTTGCCCTCCGGGTCGGCGATCCCGTTCTGCGGCATGGAAAGGCCGAGGCTGAGCTCCGAGCCGAACACGGTCCGGATGCCGACCTCCTTGGCCGCCTCGGCGAACCTGATCACGCCGTACATGCCGTCGTGGTCGGTGAGCGCGATCGCGTCCAGCCGCATCCGCCCCGCGGCCTCGATCAGCTCCTCGGGATGGCTTGCCCCGTCGAGGAAGCTGAAGTTGGAGTGGCAGTGCAGTTCCGCGTACGGCACCCGCTTGCGGTCGCCGTACACCGTGGTCTCCGGCGACATCTGCGCCGGCATGTCCGTCGGCTTCTCGTAGCCGTCCCGCTTGCGGCTGTAGCCGGGGGCGTCACCGCCGTCCGGGGTCACGCCGGGACGGCCGGACAGGGTCCGTTCGAGGTCGCGCCACCGTATCGGCGGATTGTTCCAGCCCATTGCGGCGCACCTCCCGAACTCATGTTCGACTATGCGGTGCTGAGCTCGTCGTGTCAAGCAGGCCGTCGAGGAGAAAGCCCAGGTAGCGCCGCCACAGGTCGGGTTCGGCGTCCCGCAGCGGCGCGGCCGCCTTGTGCACGCCGGTCATCAGGAGCACCACGTCCCGGCCGGTGAGCTCACCGCGCACCCGCGCCCGCCCCACCAGCACGTGCACGGCATCCGCCAGTCGCGCCACACCGGCCTCCACGTCCAGATGCCGCACCGAGCCGCCGGCCACGTCGCACAGCGCCTGGTTGTCGACCAGACGCGCGACGCCGTAGGTCATGAACTCCCGCAGCGCGGCGGTCGGATCAACGGCGTCATGGCGACTTTCCGCCGCCTCGACCAGGTCGTCGATCAGGTCACCGACGATCGCCGCGATCAGGTCCTCCTTGGTGGCGAAGTGCCGGAACACCGTGCCCTTGCCGATGCCGGCCCGCTCCGCGATCTCGGCGACCGACACCTCCGCGCCGCGCTCCGCGAACATCGCAAAGGCGGCGTCCAGCAACTGCTTCCGGGTGCGCACGGCGTCGGCTCTCACGAGTCGATTCTAACCTGACCAACCGGTCCGGTTATCTGCTACGGTCGAAAGTGACCACCCGGTCCGGTTAACTCAGGAGGATGTCGTGCGGGGAAAGATCGCCCTGGTCACCGGGGCTTCGTCGGGTATCGGCGCGGCCACCGCGCGAGCGCTGGCCACGGCGGGCGTGAAGGTCGCCGCCGGGGCGCGCCGGGTCGACCGGCTCAAGGAGCTGGGCGGCGAGGTGCTGGCGCTGGAGCTGGACGTCACCGACCGGCAGTCGGCCCGCGACGCCGTCGCCGCGGCCGTCGAGCACTTCGGCGGGCTGGACATAGTGGTGAACAACGCCGGTGTGATGGACAGCGGCCCCGTCGCCGGCGCGGACACCGCGGGCTGGGAGCGCATGGTGGCCACCAACCTGCTCGGCACGCTCTACGTGACCCACGCCGTGCTGCCGTACCTGTTGGCCCGCAAGGGAACCATCGTGCAGATCTCCTCCACCGCCGGCCGGTTCGCGTACGCCATGGGCGGGGTCTACGGCGCCACCAAGTTCGGCGTGAACGCCTTCACCGAATCACTGCGACAGGAGGTCACCACCCAGGGCGTGCGGGTGGTGTCGATCGAGCCCGGCATGGTCGACACTGAGATCATCGCCCAGGTCGGCGACCCCGGTCTGCGGGACATGGTGCAGCAGCGGTACCGGTCGATGCGCACCCTGCGCCCCGAGGACGTCGCCGCCGCCGTGCTGTACGCCGTCGGCCAGCCCGAACACGTCTCCGTGAACGAGATCCTGCTGCGCCCCACCGGCCAGGTGCAGTAGGCACCCCTGGGCCGGTGGCGGTGATCACCGCAGGTCAGGGGTCTTTTTGCCGGTAAGGGGCGATTTTTGGCTGCCGGCCTGGGAAAATGGGGCGGTGGAACGAGCGAACGACCCCCTGCCGATCACCGTGGCCACCGAGGACGGCTCCGCGCTGTCCACTCCCACCGTCGCCGAACTGCATGCCCTGATGGAGCGGATCGGCGGCGCCGGCGACCGGTTCGCCGTCGCCGAGCGGGAACCCGGCGTGTACCTGCAGACCTGGCGCGAGGCGGACAGTCCGTTCCTGGTCGAGCGGCGGGACGGCCAGGACGTGTGGACGGAGTTGGACGAGCCCGCCGACGTCACCGCGCTGTTCGTGGCGTGGGCGCACGGCGAGGCGTGGCAGCAGGACTACGGCTGGCAGTCCGCCTCCATGCCCGAAGGCGCCGAACCGTAGGAATCCCCTGCCACTCGGCGGACGGCGCGCCGATCCTGCCGGCGCGACCGTCCACAGTGGATTACACGCGTCCGAAAACCAGACTGCCCGGCGCGTTCGGGTTGTCGCCGGCCCAGAACTCCGTCCACAGCTCCGCGAACTCCTCGCGGGACAGGTGACCGTCGCCGTTGAGGTCGAGGACCGGGAAGATGTCGTCGGTGTCCGTGGGTTTCCCGGTCCAGGCCTCGATCGCCTGCCGGTACTCCGCCGCCGAGATCGCGCCGTCCGCGTTCTCGTCGACCGCGTCGAACATCGCGTTCGCCGTGCCCCGGACCGCCTCCGGCTGCTGCTGGAGGCCGTCCACCACCCGCAACACCACGTCCAGCGTGACCTTGTCGTCACGGTCCTGATCGGACGCCGCCAGCAGCGTTCGCCACCAGCCCATCATGACCCCGGTCAGCTTGTCGTGGCCCTCGGTTCCCGGGGCCCAGCCCCGGATTCCCGTCCAGCGGTCGGTCAGGGCGCGGAAGTCCTGTTCGGTGAGGAAGCCGTCTCCGTCGACGTCCATGGCGCTGAAGACGCCGGCGACCTTGCTGCGTTGGAAGTCGCTCGACATGCCGTCAAGGCTGGCATTCGGTGTAGCCGCCCGGCAATCGGCCGCTTGTGTGCAGTGGACGGTTACCTTGGACCGTGTGCTGCGCCGTGCCCTGGCCGACTCCGACCTCCGCCCCCTGCCTTCTGCCGCCTCGGAGCTGCTCCTCCGGCTTTCCGCCCCACCTCGCCTCGCCGCCCACCTTCGCGCCGTGCACGACGTCGCCGTGCAGCTGACCGACTGGTTCTCCGGCCGCCTCCCCCTCGACGTCGACGCCGTGCACTTCGGCGCCGCCACCCACGACATCGGCAAGGTCGTGCACGTCGAGGAGCTGTCCGCCCCCGGCCACCGCCACGAGCCCGCCGGCCGTGATCTCCTGCTCGCCCAAGGCATTCCCCCGGAGCTCGCCCGCTTCGCCGCCACCCATGCGTCATGGGCCGAGCCCGGCATCACCGCCGAGGATCTGGTGGTCAGCCTCGCCGACAAGATCTGGAAGGCCAAGCGCGTCCCCGACCTCGAACAGCTCATCGTCGCCCGGCTGGACGGCGAACCCTGGCAGGCGTTTCTGGAGTTGGACGACGAGCTGGACCGCATCGCCGCCGCTGCCGACCATCGGCTTGCCTTTCAGGCGTCGTACCCGATCTGACCAACCCGGCGAGTCCCGCCCACAGTCACATCGAATGCCTGAATCCGTTTCACACGTTCGGTGTGACGCTGGGCGGACTCGCCGGGGTCAGGGGCGGTCGAGCCACTCGGGGGAACGGCGGGGCAGGGGGATCACGGCCTGCTGGCCGAACTCCCGCGCCGACCACGCCGGCAGCGAGGGCTGCCGGACCGGCCACTCGGGCTCGGTGAACCACGGGTCACGCTGAGACTCCCACGCCGCGGTCTCCCACTGGTCGTCGCTCATCTAGTCGTACACCCCTTCCACCGCCCACGCCCGGCCCTCACGGACCAGCAGCAGCGCGGTCTGTTCGACTCCGTCCAGCAGCACCTGAAGCCGGGCCCGGCGACGGCCGCCCCGGTCCCACCAGGCCTCTTCCGCGGCCCACGGCCCGGCCCACGCCAGCACGGCCCGCGCGGGCCCGCCGCCGACGGACACGGCGGCGGGAACCCCGGTGAGCAGCTGCCGCCCGCTGACGCCGACCGGGGCCGCCGAGGCGTCGAGCACCACGGCGGCCACCGGTTCGGCCGGCACGGTCGCCGGGGAGGGCGACGGCAGCCGGCCCGGCCACGGTGCATCCGGATCGGCGCCGGGCAGGCGTTCCTCGCCCCACGGCACGTACCGGACCCGGTCCGATGGCCCGCGTCCGCCACCGAGCACCCCGGTGACAACGCCATCGGGACCGAGCAGCCCCTGCACCCTGACCAGGGCCCGGCTGGCGCGCTCCGCCCCGGTTCCCGGATCCTCATTGCCCCCGTGCCACAGCCCTAGCTGCAGCGCGGTGGCGTCGACCACCTCGACGGGGTCCAGCCACAGTGTGGTGATGCCGGCGCTGGGCCGGGTCCCCGGGGCGGCCCGCAGCCACCCGTCCAGCTGCCAGCGCACCCGGTCGGCGATGCCGGTGGGGGTGAGCGGCTCGGCGCAACGCCACACCCTGCCCAGCTCCTCACCGTTGTCCGTGCTCGCGTGGACGCCGAGCCTGGTGCAGGCCAGCCCCCGAGCCGCGAGTTTCTCGTGCAGCAGCTCCGCGAGCGCACGCGCGGCGAACGCGGCGGCGTCCACGCGGTCTAGCGGTGGATCGGGCGAATGCGTTACCGAAAGCTCCGGTGGCGTTCGTCTCCTGGCCGGGGGCCGTTCCTCCAGGCCACGGGCGAGCCGGTGGGTGGCCACGGCGTCGGCGCCGAAGCGTGAGGCCACGTCACGCTCGCTCAACGCGGCGTACGCGCCGAGGGTGCGCAGCCCGAGCCGGCGCAGCAGGTCGACGAAGTCGGTGCGGTCCGGACCGCCGGGCGGGCTGAGCTCCATGGTGCTCAGCGGCGCCAGGAACTCGGCGCTGCCGCCGGCGGGCACCAGCAGCCCGCGCCGGGCGGCGAGGGTGGCGGCGAACAGGCCGTCGGCCACCCCGACCTGGCACTCCAGGTCGCATTCGGACGCCACCTGGTCGATCAGCCGCTCGGCGACCGCCGCCTCGGAGCCGTAGTAGCGGGCGGGCCCGCGCACCGGCAGGGCCACGATGCCGGGGCGCACCACCTCGATGCCGGTGGCCAGCTTCTCCACGGCCGCCGCGACCGGCTCGAACACGCGGGCGTCACGCGCCGGGTCCTCCTCGAACACGGCCAGCTCCGGGCATCGCCCTTGGGCGCTGCGCTTGCGGTCGCCGCGCCGGATGCCCTCCGCGCGGGCCACCGCCGAGCACGCGACGACCCGGTTGTTGGCCAGCACCGCCGCCGGCACGTGCGAGGGCAGGCCGGCGGCCTTGGTCGCCGCCAGTACCGGCCAGTCCGGGCACCAGACCACGAGCGTGCGCACGGCCGTCACGAGACCACCTGCCGAAGCCGGGGCTTGTCGGAAGGCGGCACACCGGGCTTGTCGGGAGGCAAGATCAGCCCGGGCCTGTCCGTCGGCAGGCTGATCGCACGCCCGCCGGGCAGGGTGAGCCGCACCTGGCTGCCGCGGGCCGCCGCGCCACGGCCGCGCGACCGCACGGTCAGTTCCCGCGTGTGCAGGCGGCCGTGGCCATTGCCCAACCCGGACCAGCGGCCGGTGCCGTCGAGTTCGAGATCCGCGCCGGGCCAGCCGCCGACGGGGATGAGCACCGAGCCGCGGTGCCGGGCCCGGGCCGACAGCCGGCGCGCCTCGGCGGCGGGCGGCTGCTTGGCCACCGCCACCAGGTCGAGGCCGTCCAGCAGGGCCGCGGTCACCGGAACGAGTTCGGAGCCGGGCGCGGGCACCAGCGCGAGGCGGTGCACGACAACACCCAGCTCGGATGCGGCCACCAGGCCGAGATTGGGCAGACCCACCACGGCCGCCCAGGAACCTTCGGCCGTGGCGGCGGCCAGCAGCGCGAGCAACAGCGTGGTGGACCCGCGCACCACCACGGTGCTTCCGCGCCGCAGGCCGCCCCACGGCAACAGGCCGGCCAGCCCGTCCAGGACCGGCAGTGCCTTCCCCACTGGCGCCTGGGCCAGCTCATTGGCTGCGCTCACCCCGTTGAGCGCGGTCAACGACGCCGTTGCCGACCCGGACACCAGCCACCTCCTCACCCACTGTCACGGCCGCGTGCGCACCCCTGCACCTGCGGCCCGCCGTGGGGAAGACGGCGGTTTCGGAGCTGGTCGGACCCCGATCCGAACCACCTCCTGGTTCGAACTCACGTTCGAACCGATGGGCTAAGTAGACACCACCGTGACAGTGGCCGTCAAGCGGCAGGGACACGCCTATGGAGTGATCATCCACTCACCCTGGAGTGACCTGGCGCACACTGTTTTCAGCACAGCCGAGTGGAGGTCGTGATGGCAATGGAGCCCACACCGACGACATCGAGGAACGCCTGGAACGACACGCTGGCGCGGTACCGGCGCCACGCGGCCGAAGTGCTCACGACGCACCAGTGCACCGACACCGCCTGCGCCGTCTGCGGCCAACCCTGGCCGTGCACGGCGGCCTGCGCGGCGGAGTTCGTGCTGGAGCTCCGCGACATGTGATGAAGGGGGCTTTCCTGGCACTCAACGCCAGGAAAGCCCCCTTCCGAGCATCAACGGCGGCCGCCCTCCCGCCAACACAGGTGAGGGCTCGGCCCCGCCGGTGCTTCGCCCGGTTGGCGGATTTCGACCGCCGCCACCCAACGCACGCACCCACCCAAGCCGACGCGGCGGGCGACATCCGGCAAGGGCGAGGCACCGGCCCCCGAAGGGGCCGAGCCAGCGCGCGGAACGCGCGCCAAAAGCTCAGTGGGCGAAGTGGCGCGTCCCGGTGAGGTAGAGGGCGATGCCGGCCGCCTCGGCGGCGGCGATGACCTCGGCGTCCCGGACCGAGCCGCCGGGCTGCACGACGGCCTTCACGCCGGCGTCGAGCAGCACCTGAAGCCCGTCGGGGAACGGGAAGAACGCGTCGGAGGCGGCGACGGAGCCCTTGGCGCGGTCCCCGGCGCGGGCCACCGCGAGGCGGGCGGCGTCGACCCGGTTGACCTGGCCCATGCCGGCCCCGACGGTGGCGCCGTCGTGCGCGAGCAGGATGGCGTTGGACTTCACGGCCCGGCAGGCGCGCCACGCGAAGTGCAGGTCGGCCAGGGTGTCCTCGTCCACGGCGGCGCCGGTGGCCAGCGTCCACTTGGCCGGGTCGTCGCCGTCGGCCTCGATGGTGTCCACGGTCTGCATCAGCAGCCCGCCGGACACGGCCCGGAACTCGGCGCCGCCGCGCACCGGCGGCTGCGCGACCAGGATCCGCACGTTCTTCTTGCGCGCCAGCACGTCCACCGCACCGTCCGCATAGGACGGAGCGACGATGACCTCGGTGAAGATCTCCGCGACCTGCTCGGCCATCTCGACCGTGACCTCGCGGTTGGCCGCGATCACGCCGCCGAATGCGCTGACCGGGTCGCAGGCGTGGGCCTTGCGGTGCGCGTCGGCGATGTCGCCGGAAACGGCGATGCCGCACGGGTTGGCGTGCTTGATGATCGCCACGCACGGGGCGGTGTGGTCGTGGGCGGCGCGCCACGCGGCGTCGGCGTCCACGTAGTTGTTGTACGACATCTCCTTGCCGTGCAACTGCTGCGCGGTGGCCAGCCCACCCCGGCCGTCGCCGGAGACGTACAGCGCGGCCTTCTGGTGCGGGTTCTCGCCGTAGCGCAGCACGTTGGACCGCTCCCAGGTGGCGCCGACCCAACCCGGGAAGCCCGAGCCCTCATCGTCGGGGGCGAGCACGTTGCCCATCCACGACGCCACGGCCACGTCGTAGGACGCGGTGTGCCGGTACGCGGCGGCGGCCAGCCGCTGCCGGTCGGCGAGCGTGAAGCCGCCGGCCCGCACGTTCTCCAGCACCCAGCCGTAGCGGGCGGGGTCGACCACGACGGCGACGCTGGGGTGGTTCTTGGCGGCGGCCCGCACCATCGCCGGCCCGCCGATGTCGATCTGCTCGACGCACTCGTCCGGGCTCGCGCCGGAGGCCACGGTCTGGGTGAACGGGTACAGGTTCACCACGAGCAGGTCGAACGCGGCGATGCCGAGCTCCTCGAGCTGCCGGAGGTGGTCGGGCTTGCGGGTGTCGGCCAGCAGGCCGGCGTGCACGCTCGGGTGCAGCGTCTTGACCCGGCCCTCCAGCGACTCCGGGAAGCCGGTCACCTGCTCCACCGGCACCACCGGCACGCCCGCGTCGGCGATCGCCTTCGCGGTGCCGCCGGTGGAGACGATCTCCACGCCGGCCTCGTGCAACCCGGTGGCCAGCTCCAGCAGTCCGGCCTTGTCCGAAACGCCGATCAGCGCGCGGCGCACGGGACGGCGTGCCGCGGTTCCTGCCTCGGTCACGGGATGCTCACCTTTCGTCCGTGAAGGGTCCAGCCCTCGCGGGCCAGTCGGGCGACCACGTCGACCAGCAGTCGCCGCTCCACCTTTTTGATGCGTTCGTGCAGCACGGCCTCGTCGTCGTCGACGTCGACCGGCACGGCCTCCTGGACCAGGATCGGCCCGGTGTCCACGCCGCGGTCCACCAGGAACACGGTGCAGCCGGTGACCCGCACGCCGTAGGCCAGCGCGTCGCGCACCGCGTGCGCGCCGGGGAAGGCGGGCGACAGCGCCGGATGCGAGTTGATCACCCGGTCGCCGAAGCGGTCCATGAACGGGTCGCCGAGCAGCTTCATGAAGCCGGCCAGCACGATCAGGTCCGGGCGCAGCGTCTCGACCAGATCGGCCAGGGCCTGGTCCCAGGCGGCCCGGTCGGCGTGGTCGCGCAGCTTCACGACGTGCGTGGGCACGCCGGCACGCTCGGCGCGGGCCAGCCCCTCGATGCCGTCCCGGTCGGCGACGACGGCGACGATGTCCGCCGGGTAGTCGTCGGTCGCGGCGGCGTCCAGCAGGGCCTGCAACAGGGTGCCGGAACCGGAGACGAACACGACGACGCGGGCGCGGTGCAGAGTGCTCAGGGTCAACTCCTGGCGAGCCGGGTCACGGTCATGGCCAGCGTAAGTGGTCGGGTTTCGGGGCTCACGCCCAGGTCCGGCTACTTGTCGCCGGACTCGGCCGGCGAGTGATCCTCATCGCCGTCGGCCTCGTCCTCGCCGTCATCGAGGTCGTCCTCGGCGGCCAGTTCGGCGTCCGCCTCGGCCTCGAGTTCGGCGACGATGTCGTCCTCCGGATCGTCCTCGAAGTCGGCCTCGTCCTCGAACTCGTCCTCGGGTTCCTCGTCGAGGTCCTCGACGTCCTCTTCACCGTCTTCGAGGTCGGCCGGCTCGTCCGCTCCGGGTTCCTGGTCGGCGGCGAGGTCTTCGGCTTCGGCGTCGGTCTCGGGATCGACTTCGGCGACGGCTTCAGGTTCGGTTTCGGGAGCGGTCTCGGGTTCTGGATCGGGTGCGCCCACCGGTGGGCCGGCTTCCGGAACCGGGCGCACGTTCCGCGCCTGCCTCGGACCGGCGAAGAAGGCCACCAACCCGCCCGGGATCAGCACCCAGCCGAAGGCCACCGCGCCGACCAGGCCGGCTGGCACCGTGACCGGGCTGAACACGCCGCCGCCGAGCCGTCCGCCCGTCAACGCCGCGAGCAGGAACGCCACCCCACCGACCATCGCCGCCGCGACGGCGATGCCGCGCAGCCGGGCCAGCGGGCGTGGCGCGATGCGTCGGCACGCCCAGCCCAGGAACACGCCGACGACGAGCGGCGCGAGCATCAGGCCGAGCAGCGTCCGGCTCTGGTGCGCCGGCACCGCGGCGAACAGCGGCACCGCCGGCACCTTCGCGATCGTCAGATGCAGCGGGGCCACCGAGTACGTGCCCATGGTGAAGCCGGGCCCCATGGCGAAGGCCAGCGCCGCCACGATGGCGTTGGGCAGGTACGCGACCGCCAGCAGGAACATGCCGAACTCGCTGCCGAGCTCCGAACCGCTCTGCTCGAAGATGGTTGTCGCCGTCGTCCAGTGCGTGACCAGGCCGAACGCCAGCACGAGCGCGCCGGCCGCGGACATCGCCGCCACGCCGATCGCCCCGGCGCGCAGGCCGCGCAGCACCACGGGATCCACCCGCGACAGCGCCGCGTCCAGCAGGCAGCACCGCCGCGCCACGCCGACCGTCGCCGCCAGCGCCGACAGCGCGCCGCAGCCGAAGAACGCCGCGGGCGGGCTCGCCGTCACGGGACCGTCGCGCAGCACCAACGCGATCGTCAAACCCACTACGGCGTGCGCCGCCGCGATCGGGAACACCACCAGCCGTGCCTGCGTCGGCTCGTGCAGGTGCAGCCGTCCCGCCGCGCGTGACGCGGAGCGGGCGACCATCAGCATCAGCAGCGCCGTCGGCAGCAGCGGCAGCACCGCGAACGAGTGCGTGCCCAGCCCCAGCGGCACGTGGTGTGCCGCCAGCCAGCCCGGGACCGCCGCGAGCAGCACGCCCGGGGCCGAGAGCTGGATGTTGGACGCCGAGGCGACGACCACCGCGAGCACCGTGGCGACCATCGCGTAGCCGCCGACGATCGGCGCGACCGCGGCGTAGGCCAGCACGCGCACCCGCGCCTGGCGGGACCGGGCCGGGCGCCGGGCGGGCGCGGCGGGCCGGCGCTGTGTGGACTGGAGGACCGGCACGGTCCCACTTTGGCATCAACGCTGAGCCGTCCGAGTGAGCGCCACGCAGGGAAGGGGGCATTCCTGGCGTTAGCGCCGGGAATGCCCCCTTCGAAGGACATCAGCTCCGCGGCATCAACTCTGCGGGGCGGTGAAGCCGCCGGGCGGGGTGCCGGGTTGCTGGCCCTGCTGCTGGCCCTGCTGCTGGCCGCCGGGGGCGGACGGCGGCGGCGCCGGCTGGCTGAACTGGCCGGGGTGGGACATGAACTGGGTCGGCTGCGGCGCGGGGGCCTGCTGCGGCTGCTGCGGCGCACCGAACTGACCCTGCTGGCCGGGCTGGCCGGGCTGGGGCACGACCTGCGTGGCCTGGCCGAAACCGGGGCCGGGCTGGCCGAACGGCTGCTGGCCGGGCTGCGGCTGCGGGAAGCCGCCGGTCTGCGGGCTCCACTGGCCGGGCTGCGGCGGCTGGTACGGCTTGGGCGCCGGTGCGCTGATGAAACCGGCCTCGACGAGGTAGCCGCCGACGGCCGCGGCGGCGGTCAGCACGCCGAGGATGAGCAGCAGGTAGGCGCCCCAGGCGGTCGCGCCGGCGGTGAACACCGTGAACAGCAGCGGCAGCGTGACGGCGACGGCGACCAGGCCGGGCAGCAGGCCGGGCTTGGTGGGCTTGCCGGGCAGCAGCACCTGGGCGGACAGGCCGCCGGCGATCAGGTAGAGCGCGGGGATCCAGCCGAGGCCGGCGGCGTAGCTGGACACCGACGGCGCGAACGAGAAGAAGCCGGCCACGAGGACAAGCACCGACAGTCCCGCGGCGGCCATGTGCAGGAGCTTGTCGAGCTCCTGGGTCGCCGCCGGCTTGGCCGGGGTCGGTGCCGGGCCACCGGAGGGGAAGGTCATGGGTGTGCTCTCCCTTGGTCTGGACGGCGCGCGTGGACAAAACGCTATCGGATTCACTCGGTAGGACGTACGCCGACCACGGCCGGTTCTCCGGATCGGCTGAGAAATACCAGTGGGTGGGTGGGATGACGTGCCAGTGGGTGGGGGGATGACATGCCAGTGGGCGGGTGGGCGGGGATGACATGACTGTGGGGCGGCCCGCAGCAGCGGACCGCCCCACAGGGCGCAGCTCAGAGCGCGGCGATGATCTCCCGCATCAGCTGGGCGGTCTCGCTGGGCGTCTTGCCGACCTTGACGCCGGCGGCCTCGAGGGCCTCCTTCTTGGCGGCCGCGGTGCCGGCGGAGCCGGACACGATCGCGCCCGCGTGGCCCATGGTCTTGCCCTCGGGCGCGGTGAAGCCGGCCACGTAGCCGACGACCGGCTTGGTGACGTTGTCCTTGATGAAGGCCGCGGCCCGCTCCTCGGCGTCGCCGCCGATCTCGCCGATCATCACGATGGCGGCGGTCTCGGGGTCGTTCTGGAACGCCTCGAGCGCGTCGATGTGGGTGGTGCCGATGACCGGGTCACCGCCGATGCCGATCGCGCTGGAGAAGCCGAACTCCCGCAGCTCGTACATCATCTGGTACGTCAGCGTGCCGGACTTGGACACCAGGCCGATCTTGCCGGGGCCGGCGATGTCGGCCGGGATGATGCCGGCGTTGGACTTGCCGGGGCTGATGATGCCGGGGCAGTTCGGGCCGATGATCCGGGTCTTGTTGCCGGTGGCCACGGCGTGCGCCCAGAACGCGGCGGTGTCGTGCACCGGGATGCCCTCGGTGATCACGACGGCCAGGCCGATCTCGGCGTCGATGGCCTCGATCACGGCGGCCTTGGTGAAGGCCGGCGGCACGAACACGACGGTGACGTCGGCGCCGGTGGTCTCGATGGCCTCCTTGACGGTGCCGAACACCGGCACCACCTGGCCGTCGAAGTCGACCTTCTCGCCGGCCTTGCGCGGGTTCACGCCGCCGACGATGTTGGTGCCGGAGGCGAGCATGCGCTTGGTGTGCTTCATGCCCTCGGAGCCGGTCATGCCCTGGACGATGACCTTGCTGTCCGCGGTGAGGAAGATCGCCACCGGTCACACCCCCGCAGCTGCGAGCTCGGCGGCCTTGTCGGCCGCGTTGTCCATCGTGTCCACCACGGTCACCAGCGGGTGGTTCGCCTCGGCGAGGATGCGGCGACCCTCGTCGACGTTGTTGCCGTCCAGCCGGACGACCAGCGGCTTGGTCGCCTCGTCGCCGAGGATCTCCAGCGCCTTGACGATGCCGTTGGCGACGGCGTCGCAGGCGGTGATGCCGCCGAAGACGTTGACGAAGACGCTGCGCACGTCCGGGTCGCCGAGGATGATCTCGAGGCCGTTGGCCATCACCTCGGCGGACGCGCCGCCGCCGATGTCGAGGAAGTTCGCCGGCTTGACGCCCTTGTGCTTCTCGCCCGCGTAGGCGACGACGTCCAGGGTGGACATGACCAGACCGGCGCCGTTGCCGATGATGCCGACCTGGCCGTCCAGCTTGACGTAGTTGAGGTGCTTGGCCTTGGCCTTGGCCTCCAGCGGGTCCTCGGCGGCGTGGTCGACCAGCTCGGCGTGGGTGCCGTGGCGGAACGCGGCGTTGTCGTCGAGGGTGACCTTGCCGTCGAGGGCGACGATCTTGCCCTCGGGGTCGCGCACCAGCGGGTTGACCTCGACCAGGGTGGCGTCCTCACCGACGAAGGTCTGCCACAGCTGCACCAGCACCTCGGCCACCTGGTCGGCGACCTCGGCCGGGAACCTGCCGGCGGCGACGATCTCGTCGGCCTTGGCCCGGTCCACACCCTTGATCGCGTCCACGGGGACCTTGGCCAGCGCCTCGGGGCGCTCGACGGCCAGCTGCTCGATCTCCATGCCGCCCTCGGCGGAGGCCATCGCCAGGAAGGTGCGGTTGGCCCGGTCGAGCAGGAAGGAGACGTAGTACTCCTCGGCGATGTCCGAGGCGGGGGTCACCAGCACCTTGCGGGTGATGTGGCCCTTGATGTCCAGCCCGAGGATGGCCTCGGCCTTGGCCTGGGCGTCGTCGGCGGTGTCGGCCAGCTTGACGCCGCCGGCCTTGCCGCGGCCGCCGGTCTTGACCTGCGCCTTGACGACGACGGTCTGGCCGAGCTGCTCCGCGATCGCGCGAGCTTCCTCGGGGGTGGCGGCCACGGAGCCCGGCAGCACCGGTACTCCGTGGGCGGCGAAGAGGTCCTTCGCCTGGTACTCGTACAGGTCCACTCGGGTCTCCTGCGACGTCGGTGTCGGACGTGGCCGCGCGCTAGGTCAATGGGGCGCTCAACACCCGAGAAAACCACTGGACAACGGCCTCGCCCGACCTTATCGGCCTGCGGAACCGCAGGCGCACGCGGGAGCGGTGACGTCACTTACAACGGCCGTGAGGTCAATCACGGACCGTCCGCGAAGGCCGCGCCGGCGCCTGGAGCGGTTGGGGCATTTCGGGCGCCGCCACCCGAAGCAACCCACCGCCGAGCCGATGCGGCGCTCGAAATGCGGCAAGCGAAGGCGCCGGCTTAGAGCGGCCGAGCCCCGCGCGGCACGCGCGGCATGGACACAGCCAGGATGCCGCCGGCGGCAAGGACCAGAGTGCAGCCGACGGCGAGCCAGGTCCCCAGCGCGGGGGCGGAGCCGGCGACGCGACCGCCCGTGAACGCGAACTCCAGGGCCCGCACCACCGCCACCCCGGCGGCGCCGAACAACAATGCCGCGCCCCGCGACGGCCGGGACCGGGCGGCGAGCGCGGCGGCGACGATCACCGCGACCAGGGCGACGACCGAGCCGGTCGAGGCGATACGGAACGTCCACAGGCCGGCGGACTCGTAGTCCGGGCCGGTGACGGCCGGGAATCCGAAGGCCCCGACGGCCAGCAGCGCGGCCAGCCCGGCGACCCAGCCGAGGACGGGTCGACCCTCCAGTTCGGACAGGTCGACGTCCTCCCGCTCGGAGGCGCCGGCCAGGGTCGCGATGATCACGGCGACCAGCGCCAGCAGCACGGCCAGCGCCCCGAACCAGACGCCGGCGCCGGGCGTGGCCTTGCTGGTGATCACGCCGGTCGCCGACAGCACGTTGTCGAAGCCGCTGGCCACCGCCAGCACGATGCCGGCGCAGGCGACCGAGAACGCCGGCCGCACCAGCGCCGCCCAGGCCGGCACCAGCAGCCCGACGGCGAGCACGCCGACCAGCACGCTGGCCGGCGTGAGCAGCCGGATCGCATAGTTCTCGGGCACGGCGGCGTCGTTGGGCAGGGACAGCAACGGCAGCGCCACCGCGACCAGACCGGACACGGCCGCGAGCAGGCCGACGATGCCGGCCCCGAGGTGCAGGTTGCCCCGACCGGGCAGGTCGACGTCCTGGTCGAGGGACTTCTCCCGCCGTCCCACCGAGACGAACGCGAACGGCACCAGCAGCGCGATGCCGACCAGGGCGATCCACGGCCCGGTGGACGGGTGCAGCTCGGCGAGCACGTAGCCGGCGACGGCCGGCGGCAGCCCGACCACCAGCGCGGCCAGGCCGACGCCGAGGATGCCGCCGCGGACCGTGTCGGCGTCGCCGGAGCTCGCCGCGACGGCCGCGCCGACCGGCATCACCAGCGCCACCAGCAGGCCGCCGACCAGGGCCAGCGCCGGCGAGTCGAACACGCCGTCGGCGGGCAGCAGCGGATTGCTGGACGAGAACGGGGCCATCACCAGGCCGATCGCGATCAGCAGGCCGAGCGCCGCCGCGCCGACGACCAGGCCGCGTCGCGGCTCGTCCTCGGCGGGCCGGTCGCGGTCGCGGGCGAGGACGCCGGCCACCACCGTGACGACAAAACCGAGGATGAGCAGCCACAACCCGAACGAGGCGTTCGGCGGCACGGTCCCGGACACGGCGACGAGGTCCGGCCGCGAGACCCGGCTGGCGTCCACGGCCAGCTGCACGGCGGCGACCGCGCGGCCCACGGACACGGCGGCGAACACCACCAGCAGCGCGCTCGCGGCGGCCGGCCGGCGGTTGCCGACGAAGATCACGGCGGCGACCGGCGGCACCAGCGCCAGCACGGCCGCGAGCGGCCAGGACGTGTAGCCGGCGGGGGCGTCCACCACGCCGATGACCAGGCCGACGATCTGGAGCACGGCCCCGCCGGCGGCGACCCCGATCGCCGGCCACAGGCTCGTGTCCAGCGGTTCCGGATCGCTTTCGGGCGCGCTCGCGCGGGCAGCCCGCCTGTCGGCGAGACGTGGGTGTGGGGACCTCGGCCGCTCACTCACGGGGGCGAACCTACAACACGGCGCGGAAGGGCACGGTGTAGCGAGGAGATGACTAATCGTGAACCGGTATGTATCGCGAAAGTTGCACAGTTAATTTACCGTCACCTGTATGGGTAACGGCGTGCTCGGTCGACTGGCCAGCACCCTCCGGGGTGTTGCCGTCGAATCGGCATGGCTGGCCGCGCACGCCGCACTCTACCCCTGGGGTGCAATGGCGGAACGGCTCCACCCGGACGGACCGTACGTCCACTACCGGACCGACGCCCTCTCGCCGACCGCCCGCGGACTGCTGGTTTCGGCGATGGACGCGGCGGGCACCCCGATCCTGCTGCTGCACGGAATAGGGGACAACCGCTCCGTGTTCGCGGTACTGGGAGCCGCGCTGCGCCGACGGGGTTTCGGGGTGGTGCACGCGGTGAACTACAGCGTGCTGACCGCCGTGACCGGGGACGTGCGGACGGCCGCGTCGATGTTCGGCGAGCAGGTCGAGCAGGTCTGCGAGCTGACCGGGTCCGACCGGGTGCACGTGGTGGGGCACTCGCTCGGCGGGCTCATCGCGCGCTACTACGTGCAGCGCCGCGGCGGGGACGAGCGTGTCGACACGCTGGTCACGTTGGGCACGCCGCATCGGGGCACGGTCGCGGCGTACCTACTGCCGACGGGGCTGGCGCGGCAGCTGCGGCCGGGGTCGCCGCTGCTGGCCGAGCTGGACGAGCCGGCACCCGACTGCCGGACCAGGTTCATCTCGGTGTGGACGCCGAGCGACCAGATCGTGCTGCCCCAGTCCAACGCCCGGCTGACCCACCCGGACCTGGACATCGAGGAGCACTGCCTGCGTGATGTCGGTCACTGGGCCCTGCCCGTGGACTCCCGCGCGTCACGCCTCGTCGCCAATTCCCTCGTGCGTGTGCACGACCGTCCGTCCGAACGGGCTACCAGCCAGTACACCCCTCTCCGCACATTGCCGGTCACGCACGGTCATAGCGCCTCGTCCGAGCTCTCAAGCTGAAACTCGTTCGGGCGAGGCCCCCTACCAGGGCTTGCCCCTAGGGGATCGACTTCGTTACCTTCTCGCGGTCCGTTGTCACGGTCTGATCACGTACGCGACACGCGGCCGCCACCCCGAAGCGGCCGCCCGGGAACCCCGCCCGGCTCGCAGTGATCGGGCTCCCCGAGGCGGAAGGGCAGGCTTTGACGCAGTACCGCTCCCCCGGCGGCTCGAAACGCTCCACCGCGCCAACCCCGAGGCGTGACGAGCACAGCGAGATCACCCGGGTGCCGACCCCGCGCACCCGCGGCTCCCACCGGCTTCCCCCGCCGCCGTCCGCGCTGCGCGGCCGCGTCGCAGTGGCCGCAGTCGCGCTCGGCGCGTTCACCGCCGCCGCGTACGGCGGCACGCTGACCCCTTCGCAGCAGCACACCACCGACGGCATCAAGCCGCTGGCCGACGCCCGTGAGGCCAGTGCCGCCTTCGGCATCGGCGGCGACGCCGTCGGCGCTCCCGAGGTGCTGCCCATCCAGCGCGGTGTCGACGCCGCCAGCGAGGCGCAGAAGCTCACCAACTCCGAGAAGATCACGGCCGACCTGGCCGCCGCCGCTGCCGCCAAGTACGCCGAGGAGCACCGGCCGCTGTTCGTGAAGCCGGCGGAGGGTGTGCTCAGCTCCGGCTTCGGCGGCCGCTGGGGCGCGTTCCACTACGGCATCGACATCGCCAACGTGATGGACACGCCGATCGTGGCCGCCGCCGACGGCGTGGTCATCGACGCCGGCCCGGCCAGCGGCTTCGGCCTGTGGGTGCGGATCCGGCTGGCCGACGGCACCATCAACGTGTACGGCCACATGGACACCTTCTCCGTGCACGTCGGCCAGCACGTGCAGGCCGGCGAGGAGATCGCCAAGATGGGCGACCGCGGCGAGTCCACCGGCGTGCACCTGCACTTCGAGGTCTGGAACCCGCAGGGCAAGAAGATCAACCCGCTGCCGTGGCTGAACGCCCGCGGCATCACCCTGTAACCAGACCCACGGCGAGACCCACGATCACCGCGCTGGAGACCAGCGCGGTCGCCAGCCGGCCGCGCGGCCCGGCCAGGGCCTGGCCCAGCAGCGCGCCGCCGCCGGCCAGCAGCAGTTGCCAGCTGGCCGAGGCGGCGAAGGCCGCCAGCACGAACACGGCCCCGTCGCCGGCGGTCGGGCCGCCGAGCACCAGCGCGGTGAAGTAGATCAGGGTCATCGGGTTCACCAGCGTGATGCCCAGCAGCGCGGCGTAGGCCCGCACCGGATCCGTCAGCTCCCGGCCCGAGACCTCCTGTGGCCGTCGATAGCTCGTGACGGCCTTGACCGCGCCCCGGATCGCCAGCACGACGAGCACCGCCGCCGAGGCCCAGCGCAGCGGCGTCGTGATCGGCTGGACGACCGGCGCCAGCGCCGAGCCGCCGAGCGTGGAGATCAGCGCGTACAGGCCGTCGGCAGTTGCGACGCCCATGGCCGCCGCGGCGCCGACGCGAAGCGACGTCCGGGCCGTGAGCGCCATGAGATAGGCCCCGACCGCGCCGACCGGGATGGCGATGCCATAACCGGCGACGAGCCCGGCGACCAGTGCCGCGCTCACGTGCGGGGCGGAGTCGACCCTCCCCGGCCACGCCGCTGCTGCTGGCCCCGCCCCGCGACAGCGGAGTGGGACAGGGTCAGCACGGAAGCAGTGGTCATGCGTCGATTGTCGGCACCGTGGCAACCGATTTCGCCGACGATCACAAAGTCCACTATGGACCGATTACACCACAAGCAATTCCCGACAGTAGAGTCTACTTAGGACGCTACGGCTTTGGCGGCGGCAAGGCCCTGCAGACCTTGGTCCACGGCGTGCCGGTGGCCGATGCGGCGGGCGATGGCCACGGCGTCGGCGAAGGCGCCGACGGACTCCTCCTGCCGGCCCATGGCCAGCAGCGTCCCGCCGAGATCCTGCAGAACCGTGTTCTGCGCGTAGAGGTCCCCGAGCTGACGGAAGATCGTCAGCGCCGAGCGACAGCAGTCCAGCGCGTGCTGGAGTTCGCCCAACTCAAGGTACGTCTCGCCGAGCCCGCGCAGCAGATCGCCCTCGTGCCAACGACTTCCGGCGATCCGGGCCAGCCCGAGCGCCCGGCGGTAGTGCGCGAGGGCGTCGCCGATCATGCCGCTGCCTCGGTACGCCTCGGCGAGGTTGCTGAGGGTGCTCATCTCCCGGTGCGTGTCCTCCGGCCCGTACTCGACGGCCGGCATCTGCCGCAGCGCGACGACGGCGTCGGCCTGCCGGCCGAGGTGCGCGCTGGCGGCGGCGATGCAGCTGAGCGACAGCGCCTCGCCGATCGGGTCGTTCATGGCCCGGGCGGCGGCGGCCGACACCCGGGAGAAGGCGATGAGCTGGTCGAAGTCGCGGCGCAGCCGGTGGTACTCCCACACCACGACGCCCAGCCGCCACGCGTCCAGGTGCCGCCCGGCCTCGTCGGCCATCCGGTCCAGCGCGCCGAGGTTCTCGCTCTCGGTGTCGAACCACTGCAGCGCCTGCAGGTAACCGGCGAACGGCAGCGGCGCGCACTCCCGCGGCGGGTCGCCGATGGGCATGTCGTTGGCCTGCCCGCGCAGCCCGTTGTCGGCGTTGCTGGCGGTGTAGAGGTACCAGTCGGTCATCCGCTCGACGGCCAGCGACCGGTCCCGCTCGTCCTCGCCCTGCTCGACCTCCTCGGCGGCGTACACCCGCAGCAGGTCGTGCAGCCGGTAGCGGTCGCGGTCGACCTCGCCGAGCAGGTGCCGGTCGGTCAGATCGGTGAGCAGCCGCCGGGTCATCGGCACCGGCAGCCCGGTCAGCGCGGCGGCGGCCGGGGTGCTGAACTCCGCGCCGGGGTGCAGGCCGAGCAGCCGGAACACGCGGGCGGCGTCGGGCTTCAAGGCGTGGTAGGACCAGGAGAACACGGCCCGGACCGCGGTCGACTCGTCGTCGTCCGGGGCGAGCACGTCCAGCCGGTCCCGCTCGTTGGACAGCTCGCCGGCCAGGTCGGACATCATCAGGTGCGGGTGCGTCGCCGCCCGGTCGCCGGCGATGCGCAGCGCCAGCGGCAGGTTGCCGCACAGCCGGACCAGGTCCTGGACCGCCCGCGGCTCGGCCTCCACCCGCTTGCGGCCGAGCATGCCGACCATCAGCCGGACGGCGTCGTCGGTGCTGAGCACGTCCAGGGTGATCCGGCGGGCGCCGTCACGGGCGACCAGCCCGCTCAGCCGGTTGCGGCTGGTGACGATCACCGCGCAGGACGGCGATCCGGGCAGCAGCGGCCGAACCTGATCGGTGCTCGCGGCGTTGTCAAGTACGACCAGAATGCGCTTTCCGGCGACGAGGCTGCGGTACATGCCGGCCTGGTCGTCGAGGTCGGCGGGCACCTGCCGGGCCGGCACGCCGAGGCCGCGCAGCAGGTAGCCCAGCGCGTCCACCGGCATCAGCGGCGGCAGCTTCGGGTCGAAGCCGCGCAGGTTGACGTAGAGCTGCCCGTCCGGGAAGCGGTCGGTGATGCGGTGCGCGTAGTGCACGGCCAGCGCGGTCTTGCCGATGCCGCCGGCGCCGTCGATGGCGGAGATCAGCACCGAGTTGGACGTCTCGTCCAGGAACCGGTCCAGCTCGGCGATCTCGGCCGCGCGGCCGGTGAAGCCGGGCACGTCGTGCGGCAGCTGCGCGGGCACCGGGCCGCTGACCGGCTCGGCGGCCGGGCGGGCCGGCTGCGGCGCGGCCAGCTCCGGGTCGTTGCGCAGGATCTTGCCGTGCAGCCGGCGCAGCTCGGGGGACGGCTCGATGGCCAGCTCCTCGGCCAGCACCCGGCGGGCGTCCTGGTAGGCCTCCAGCGCGTCGGCCTGCCGGCCGCAGCGGTAGAGCGTGATCATGAGCAGTCCGCGCAACCGCTCCCACAGCGGGTGCTCACGGACCAGGGCGGGCAGCTCGGCGGCCAGGTCGTGGTGCCGGCCGAGGTCCAGCATCAGGCTGGCCCGCTCCTCGATCACCAGCAGCCGCAGCTCGTTCAGCCGCGGCCGCTCCTGCTCGACGTAAGGACAGGACAGGCCGTCGAACGGGGTGCCGCGGAACAGCGACAGCGCCGCGTCGAGCTCGGCGGCGGCCTGCTCGGGGTGCCCCTCGCCGCGCAGCAGGCGGGCTCGTTCGCGGTGCGCGTTGAGCGCGCTGACGTCAAGGTTGTCGGGATCCATCCGGAGCAGGTAGCCGGGGCCGGCGTTGACCAGCATCGTGGACGGCGCCCGATGCGTCCGGTTCGGCTCCAGAGCGCGGCGCAGGCCGGCCACGTAGGTGTGGACGCTGCCCTCGGCGCTGGCCGGGGCCTGGTCGCCCCACAGCGCCGTGATCAGCTCCGACCGCCCGACCATCCGGTTCGGGCTGAGCGCGAGCAGGCCGAACAGGGCGCGCTGCATCGGCGCGCCGAGCTCCAACTCGCGGTCCCCGGCCCAACCCCGCACCGGGCCCAGGAGGGCGACCCGGAGGACAGAACCCGGGACATCGTTGTCAGACATCCAGCTTCCTCCCCAGCCCGGCCGGACGGTTGTTCGGTCGGGGTCGTACCCCCGCCGTCATTCTTCCTGGTACACGGACAAGAGGGAACAGTGGCGACGCGTCAAGATGTGATTTGGTCCATATAAGGCGCGGATTGGTCCACATCGACCGGCTGGCAGGTCCACAGCAGCGTGCCGTTGCGGCGCACCGTCAGCTGGTATGCCGCCAACCGGGAGCCGACCGCGTACGCCTCGACCTGCGGCGCGGGCTCGCCCGCGGCGGCCAGCGCCTGCTGCGCCCGCGCGGTCAGCGCGACCACGTCCACCTGCTCGCCGGCCTGGATGAGGTAGACCCGCTTGGGGGCCGGCCAGGGCGAGCCGTCGATCGGCATCCGCCAGGCCCGCCAGACGCCGTGCACGCCCGGGTAGTCGGTCACCACGTCGACCACGGCCTCGTCCAGCCGGTCGTCCCCGGACCAGCCGCCGTCCACGAACGTGAACGGCAGCGCGGCCGGCCAGCGCGCCGGCTCGACGCCACGGACTGCGACAGGATCGTGACCGCCCGTCACCAACGCGTCGACCAAGGTGCGGTGGTGAACGGCCGTCACCGGAACGTGTAGATGGACAACGGCGAAGGCGACCGCTCGGGCCACGTCGACGAAGCGGCCCTCGGCCAGCCAGAACCGGGCGGCGGTGAGCAGTTCGTCGGAGAGGTGGCCGGCACAGGCGGCGAGAACATCGGCGAGTTCGGGCAATCGCGCCCGTTCGGCGGTGGTCCGGGAGAGCGTGGCGGCGGCATCCTCGACGACCAACAGGCTCCTCCTGCTCGCGCGGGGGACTGCGGCCAGCCTACTGGAGACGATCCCAGGTCAACCAGGAACTTCCCAGCCCCGGGCCTCGAGAGTGTGCCCGAACGGGGCGATCCGATGCCCGTTCTTACCTTGCCGCGCTCGCCCGATCGGGTGGACTTCGAGAAAACCGCTGGTCAGCACTTTCTCTACGACATGGAGGCGTCGTGAAGATCCTCTGAAGAAGGTCGTTGCACAGTGTGTTCCTGGGGGTACACAGCGAGGAGGACACACCATGGACAGAGTGTGGGTAGCCGTCCACGCGGGCGATCCGATCACCCTGGCCGGCGCGATCAGCTGCCTGCGGGCGCGGGCCGAGCTCCAGGTGGTGCCGGAGCGCAGACTGTCCGAGGCCCAGGTGTTCGTGGTGTGCGCGGACGCGGTCAACGCTGACGTGATGGGGTTGCTGCGGCGGACCGCCGAGTCGACGCCGGTCAAGATCGTCCTGGTCACCGACCGGTTCCACGACGCGGACCTGTTGGCGGCGGTGGAGTGCGGCGTGGTCGCGGTGCTGCCGAAGGCGGCGGCCAGCGGCGAGCGCCTGGTGCACGCGGTGCTGGCGGCCAAGCGGGGCATGGGGGACATGCCGCCCACGCTGCTCGGCTCGCTGCTCGCGCAGGTGGAGCGCCTGCACAAGGAGGTGCTGCGGCCCAACGGCCTCACCGCCTCCGGGCTCGCCCCGCGCGAGATCGACGTGCTGCGCCTGATGGCCGAGGGCTGGGACACCGCGCAGATCGCCACCAAGCTCTCCTACTCGGAGCGCACCGTGAAGAACGTGGTCTACGCGGTCATGAACCGCCTCGGCCTGCGCAACCGCCCGCACGCGGTCGCGTACGCCATGCGGTCGGGTGTGATCTGAAGGGGCAAGACGCTTGAATCTTGACCGTGCCGGCCACCTCCAAATACGGTGGCCGGCACAAGTACATCCTCGCTGTTCACACCGTGCGGGAGAGACCTGTCGATCGCGGGCAGGCGCCGAAGGAGCAAATCCTCCCCGGAATCTCTCAGGCCCCCCTACCGCTCGGGACAGGCGACTCTGAAAAGCAGGCGTGCCCATCGCGCCTCGCCCAAGGGGAAAGCCGGCTCGCCGGTGAAACTCTCAGGCCCATGACAGAGGGGGAGGCTCACTCCACCACACGAGGGGTCTCCTGATGGGCACCGACATCCGCCGCACGCCGCTGCACGACGTGCACGAGCGCCTCGGCGCCAAGTTCACCGACTTCGCCGGCTGGCAGATGCCGCTGCGCTACACCGGGGACGTGGCCGAGCACACCGCCGTACGCACCGGCGCCGGCCTGTTCGACCTCACACACATGGGCGAGATCCTGCTGTCCGGCCCGCAGGCGGGCCAGGCGCTGGACTACGCGCTGGTCGGCCACGCCTCCGCGATCGGCGTCGGCCGCGCCCGGTACACCATGATCTGCGCCGACGACGGCGGCATCCTGGACGACCTGATCGTCTACCGCACCGGCGAGCAGGACTACATGGTCGTCGCCAACGCCAGCAACGCCGCCCTGGTGGCGGGCGAGCTGGTCGACCGGGCCGAGGACTTCGACACCGAGGTGCGCGACGCGTCCACCGACTACGCGCTGATCGCCGTGCAGGGGCCGAACGCCGTCAGCCTGCTGGCGCCGCTGACGCCGACGGACCTGTCGACCGTCAAGTACTACGCCTCCTACCCCACCACCGTCGCCGGCCGGCCCGCGCTGCTGGCCCGCACCGGCTACACCGGCGAGGACGGCTTCGAGCTGTTCGTGGCCCCGGACGACGCCGAGGCGGTGTGGACCGCCGTCGCCGACTCCGGCGAGATCCTCCCGTGTGGACTGTCCTGCCGTGACACGCTGCGGCTGGAGGCGGGCATGCCGCTCTACGGCAACGAGCTGACCACCGAGCTGACGCCGTACGCGGCGGGCCTGGGCCGGGTGGTCAAGCTGGACAAGCCCAGTGACTTCGTCGGCCGCGCCGCGCTGGCCAAGGCCGCCGGCGAGACGCCGGCCCGCAAGCTGGTCGGCCTGGTCACCGAGAGCCGCCGCGCGCCGCGGCACGGGTACCCCGTGGTCGACCCGGCCGACGGTGCGAGGATCGGCGAGGTCACCAGCGGCGCGCCGTCGCCGACGCTGGGCCATCCGGTCGCGATGGCCTACGTCGACGCCGACCGCGCCGTGCCCGGTTCCGCGCTCGCCGTCGACATCCGGGGCACCATCACCCCGGTCGACGTCGTCGAGCTGCCGTTCTACCGTCGTTCTTCCTGAGAGGCCCCGAGCATGAGCACCGTCCCCGACCACCTGAGGTACACGGCCGAGCACGAGTGGGTGTCGGTCTCCGACGGCATCACCCGTGTCGGCATCACCGAGTACGCCGCCGAGCAGCTCGGCGACATCGTCTACGTGCAGCTGCCGGAGTCCGGCGCCGCGGTCACCGCGGGCGAGCCGTGCGGCGAGCTGGAGTCCACCAAGTCGGTCAGCGACCTGTACGCGCCGGTCAGCGGCGAGGTCGTGGACGTCAACCCGGCCGTCGTCGACGACCCGGCCGTGGTCAACAACGACCCGTTCGGCGAGGGCTGGCTGTTCACCGTGCGGGTGGACGGCGACCCCGACGGGCTGCTGGACGCCGACGAGTACACCGCGCTGATCCAGGAGGACGGCGAGTGACACCGGTCGAGCTGACCGCGTCGCTGGCCGAGCTGGATCCGGAGGTCGCCGCGGCGGTGGCCGCGGAGCTGGGTCGGCAGCGCGGCACCCTGGAGATGATCGCCTCCGAGAACTTCGCGCCGCTGGCGGTGCTCCAGGCGCAGGGCTCGGTGCTGACCAACAAGTACGCCGAGGGCTACCCGGGCCGGCGCTACTACGGCGGCTGCGAGCACGTGGACGTCATCGAGCAGCTGGCGATCGACCGGGTGAAGGCGCTGTTCGGCGCGGAGCACGCCAACGTGCAGCCGCACTCGGGCGCGCAGGCCAACGCGGCGGCCATGATGGCGCTGCTGGACCCGGGCGACACCATCCTCGGGCTGGACCTGGCCCACGGCGGGCACCTGACGCACGGCATGCGGCTGAACTTCTCCGGCAAGCTGTACAACGTCGTCGCCTATCACGTCAGCGAGTCCGACTACCACGTGGACATGGCCGAGGTGGAGCGGCTGGCCAAGGAACACCGGCCGAAGCTGATCATCGCCGGCTGGTCGGCGTACCCGCGGCAGCTGGACTTCGCCGAGTTCCGGCGGATCGCCGACTCGGTGGGCGCCTACCTGATGGTGGACATGGCGCACTTCGCCGGGCTGGTGGCGGCCGGGCTGCACCCGAGCCCGGTGCCGCACGCGCACGTCGTCACCACCACCACGCACAAGACGCTCGGCGGCCCGCGCGGCGGCGTGATCCTGTCCGAGCAGGCGCTGGCCAAGAAGATCAACTCGGCGGTGTTCCCCGGTCAGCAGGGCGGTCCGCTGGAGCACGTGATCGCCGCGAAGGCGGTCGCGTTCAAGGTGGCCGCGAGCGAGTCGTTCCGGGAGCGGCAGCTGCGCACCCTCACCGGCGCGCGGATCCTGGCCGAGCGGTTGCTCGGTGACGACGTCGTCGCCGCCGGCGCGACCGTGCTCACCGGCGGCACGCAGGTGCACCTGGTGCTCGTCGACCTACGCAAGTCCGAACTGGACGGGCAGCAGGCCGAGGACCGGTTGCACGACATCGGGATCACCGTCAACCGCAACGCGGTGCCGTTCGATCCGCGGCCGCCGATGGTGACATCGGGCCTGCGGATCGGCACCCCGGCGCTGGCCGCGCGCGGGTTCGACGACGAGGCCTTCCGCGAGGTGGCCGACATCGTCGCGCGGGCGCTCACGCCGGAGTTCGACGCGACCGCTCTGCGGGCCCGGGTGGTGGCGTTGACCGAGCGCTTCCCGTTGTACCCCACCATCCCCGCCTGATCAGCTCAGAGTTTGCTCGGAAGGGGGCATTCCTGGCGTTGGACGCCAGGAATGCCCCCTTCCGAATATCAGCTGGTCCGAATCTTCTTCACCTTTTCCTTGTCCGCCATCGGTTCTGGTTGTGCGGATCCTGTTGTCGCTACGATCGGCCCGTTCCTTCCACGGGCACGGTGTGATACGACGGGCGGGGTCGACGCCTCGACAAGCGGGAACAAGCCGCCCCGTCCGTCGCGTTGACCGCCCCGGGACTGGCCACCGCGGCGGCCGACCCCACACTGGAGGCGCGAACAGGAGGCGAGATGCCCGTCCCCGAGACCGACCACGGCTCGACCATCCGGGTCGAGGTGCTGGGTCCGGTGCGCGCGTGGCGCGGGGACGTGGAGATCGAGCTCGGCGCGCCCCGGCAGCGAGCGGTGCTCGCCGTGCTGGCCAGCAACGCGGGCCGGGCGGTGTCGCGCACCGAGCTGATCGACTCGGTCTGGGGCGAGGCGCCGCCGGCCAGCGCCGAGGGCAGCGTGCACACGTACATCGCGGGCCTGCGGCGGGCGTTGGAGCCGGACCGTACCAACCGCGCGCCGTCCCAGGTGCTGGCCAGCGCCGGGTCCGGCTACCTGCTGCGGCTGCCCGAGAACCAGGTCGACCTGACGGCGTTCGAGTCGCACCTGGCGGCGATGCGCGAGGCCGGCACGGACACGCAAACCGCCTTGGCCCATGTGGAAAGCGCGATCGCGCTGTGGCGCGGCGCCCCGCTGTCGGGCATTCCCGGCCCGTTCTCGGAGCTGGAGCGGACCCGGCTGGCGGAGCTGTACCTGAGCGCCGTCGAACACCGAGCGTCGCTCATGTTGCGCACCGGCCGGGCCACGGATGTGGTCGCCGAGCTGTCCCGGGTCGTGCACGAGCATCCGTTGCGGGAGAGGCTGCGCGGGCTGCTGATGAGCGGGCTGTACCGCTGCGGGCGGCAGGCCGAGGCGTTGGAGGTGTACGCGGAGACGCGGCGGACGCTCGCCGCCGAGCTCGGCGTCCAACCCGGGCCGGAGCTTCGCCAGCTGCACGAGCAGATCCTGGCCAACGACCCCGACCTGTCCGACCGGACTCCGCGTCCCGCCGCCGCTGCCGCCGTGCCGCCCAGTGGGCGCGTGGTGCCGGCGCAGCTGCCGCACGACATCTCGACGTTCACCGGCCGCGACAAGGAACTGGCGCTGCTGCGCCAACATCTGGACACCACCGAGCGCGGCGTGCTGATCGCCGCCATCGACGGCATCGCGGGAATCGGCAAGACCGCGCTGGCGGTGCACTTCGCGCACCGGATCGCCGACCGCTTCCCGGACGGCCAGCTGTACGTGAACCTGCGCGGCTTCGACCCGAACCAGCCGCCGCTGGCCGCCGTCGACGCGCTGGGTCAGCTGTTGCGCGGCCTCGGCGTCGAGCCGCACCAGGTGCCGTCCGCGGCCGAGGAACAGGCCAGCATGTACCGCAGCCTGGTGGCGGGAAAGCGCATTCTGGTCGTTTTGGACAATGCGGCCAGCACGGACCAACTGCGCTCGCTGCTGCCCGGCTCGCACACCTGCATGGTGCTGGTCACCAGCCGCAACCGGCTCGGCGGCCTGGTCGCACGGGACGGGGCCTACCGGATCACGCTGGACGTGCTGTCCGCCGGCGAGTCGCGCGAGCTGCTGGCCCGCAGCGTCGGCGAGGAGCGGCTGGCCGGCTGTCCCGTCGCGCTGGCCACGCTGACCGACCGCTGCGGGCACCTGCCGCTGGCGCTGAGAATCATCGCGGCCAACCTGACCGCGCGGCCGCACATGACCGTGGACGACCTGGCCGAGGCGCTGTGCCACGAGCGGGACCGGCTCGACGTGCTGGCCTCGCCCGACGACGAGACCACCGCGGTGCGGGCCGTGTTCTCGTGGTCGTACCACGCGCTGAAGCCCGAGGCGGCGCGGCTGTTCCGGCTGCTGGGCCTGCATCCGGGGCCGGAGATCGGCACCGCGGCCGCCGCCGCGCTGGCCGACGCGCCGCTGGTGGCCACCCGGCGGATGCTGGACGGGCTGAGCAGTTGTCATCTCGTGGAGGCGATCGGCCGCGACCGCTACCGGCTGCACGACCTGCTTCGCGTGTACGCCACCGAACGCGCGCTGACGGACGAGCGGGCGGACGAGCGAGCGGCGGCGACCGGCCGGCTGATGTCGTGGTACCTGCACACTTCCGGCGCCGCCGACCGCACGCTGATGCCACAGAACCGGCCAATCCCGCTGGAGCCGGTGCTGGAGCACTGCGAGCCGCTGGCGTTCGAGACGTACCACCAGGCGCTGGCGTGGCTGGAGCAGGAGCGGGTCAATCTGGTCGCCGCGTGCCTGGAGGCCGGCCGGCTCGGTGATCACGAGACCGCGTGGAAGCTGCCCACCGCGCTGGTGTACTTCCTGGAGCTGCGCTCGTACTGGGAGGATTGGATCGCCACCGAGTTGGTCGCGGTCGACGCCGCGCGGGCACTCGGCGTCCCCGAGATCGAGGCGTTGGCGCTGCGCAGCCTCGGCAACGCGTACTGGCGGCGCAACCGGTACGACGAGGCGCTGGACTGTTTCCAGCAGGGGCTGCGCATCACCCAGCGGCTCGGCGACCAGCAGGGCACGGCGACGCTGCTGTACGACATCGGCGCGGCCTGCCGGCTCGGCGACGAGTCGCTGCGCCACCTGCGGCAGGCGCTGGAGATCTTCAGCGGGCTCGGCGACCGGCGGTACGAGGGCATGACCCTGGTCAAGCTGGCGCGCACGCACCGCAATCGCGGCGAGGTCGAGCAGGCGCTGGAGCACCTGCGGCAGTCGCTGGAGATCGTGCACGAGCTCGGCGACCGGCGCTGCGAGGCGTTCGGCCGGCTGGAACTCGCCCGAATCCACTGCGACCTGGGCAATCACACCGAGACACTGGACAACGCCCGCTGGGCGTGTGAGGTGTTCCGGGAGCTCGGCGACCGGCACGGCGAGGCGTGCGCGCTGCACGTCTGCGGCACCGCGCTGCAGGCGCTCGGCGACCTCGCCCAGGCCCGTGAGACGCTGCTGGACGCCGCCGCCATCTTCGCCCACATAGGCGACCCCCGAGCGGATGAGATAGCCGCGCTGCTGGCCGCCTGATCACCAGCGGGCATCGCGTTGCCCGCCAGTTGGTACACAGGAAAGCGCGAGGCCCCGACCCGCGCGGAACGCGCGGCAGAGACACTGAACCCCTCTGATCCGGAGTGCGTCGTGGTGGTCGGGCGGTGGTAATCCACCGCCGGTACGAAGGCCGGGTGGTGCGACTCCTCCACGCCCCCCACCGCGCTGCCCGGCCCTCGTACCGCCTCGGCGGAAGGACAGACCCGATGACAGTGCTCGACTGGTCGGTACCGGTGCTGACCGTGGGAGATCCGGTTGAGGCGATCGGGATGCGGGCCGGGCTGGGCGCCGAGGTGAACTCGATGCTGTCGATGGCGATGCTGTCCGGGCCGGTCATCGCGTATGCGGGCACGCCGGAGCGCTGGGTGTTCCTGACGGCGCCGGTGACGTCCACCTCGAACGCGGTGCTGGCGGACCTGGTCCGGCTGGGCGTCAGCCTGTTCCCGATGGGATCGCTGATCGCCTTGCCGTGCAACGACAATCTCGCCGCCGCCCGCTGGATCAACCGGCCGGTGCCGGCCCGGGCGCTGCCGCCGTGGCAGGCGGTGGTGGCGGCGGTGCGCCGGACCTCGTCGGTCAGCTCCGGCTGGCTGTGACCCCGGCGATGATCAGGTCCAGCCCGGCCCGGAAACTCTTGTCCCGCAACGCCCGCTGACCCGGCTCGGCCGGGAAGCCGTCGCGTGACTGCTCCTCGATGGCGAACCCGTTGACGTAGGCGAAAACGGTGTCCACGGCGACGGTCGCGTCGGCCGGCGGGATGCCGGCGGCGGTCAGCGCGCCGATGAGCCGGTGCCAGAACCGCTGCGCGGTCTCGTCGGCGGGCACCAGGTAGGTCGCCATCAGCCGAGCCCCGTCGCGCCGGGTCAGCATGGTGGCCCGCGCGCCGACGGCGGCGTACCGGAGCATGCCGGCCCAGTCCTCGGGCGGCTCGCCCGCGCTCCCGGCGTCGGCCGTCAGCCGCGCGACCATGGCGTTGAGCAGCGACCGCTTGCTGTCGAAGTGCCGGTACAGCGCCCCGGGCTGCACGCCGAGCTTCTCGGCCAGCTTCCGCGTGGTCAACGCGTCCAGACCCACCTCGTCGAGCAGGTCCAGCGCGGCCGCCAGCACCTCGTCGCGTCGCGATGTCACGGGCACAGCTTGCCATCCCGATCGATGTGAACTAAGTTCACGTGAACTTAGTTCACATCGGGAGGGGGACGATCATGAAGGTTGTGGTCATCGGCGCCGGACTCGGCGGCCTGGCACTGGCCCAGCGGCTGGTCCGAGCCGGCATCGACGTCGAGGTGTACGAGCGGGACAGCGCCGTCGAAGCCCGCTTCCAGGGCTACCGGATCGGGTTCGGCGGCCCCGGCATGGCGGCGCTGGAGGGTGCGGTGCCGGCGCGGCTGCACCCGCTGCTGGACGCGGTCAGCGGCCTGATCGAGGGCACCGGCCGAGCGGTCGACTCCCAGCTCAATGTGCTCGAGGAGAAGGAGCGGGACGACGACGAGGGCCGCATGTTCGACCGGAACGTGCTGCGCCACCTGCTGATCGCCGGCCTCGACGACCAACTGCGCTTCGACATGAAGCTCGACCGCTACGAGGAACTGCCGGATGGCCGGGTCCGTGCGCACTTCGCGGACGGCACGACGGTCGACGCCGACGTGCTGGTCGGGGCCGACGGCATGGGCTCGACGGTCCGCCGGCAACTGCTGCCGCACATCGGCGTGCACGATCTCCCGGTGTACGGCGCGATCGGCCGCACCCCCATCGCCGGCTTCGAGCACCTGATCCCGGGCTGGAGCACGGTGGTCAGCGCCAAGGACGTGCAGCTGATGCTGGGCCGGATGGTGTTCCAGCGGCCGCCGGTCGAGGCGGCGGCCGAGCTGGCGCCGGACGTGCGACTGCCGGACACGCCGAGCTACATCCGCTGGGTGCTGATGCTGCCCGGCGCACCGGAAACCCTCGACCTGCAACCGGTTCTGGACCTGATCGAGGACTGGCACCCGGACCTGAAGGCCCTCATCGCCCACGCCGACACGGCCAACAGCGGCGTCTCCCCGATCAAGGAGGGCGATGCCGTCGAGCCCTGGCCGACCCGAGCCGTCACGCTGCTCGGCGACGCCGGGCATCCCGCGCCGCCCGGCGGCCTCGGCGCCAACCTGGCCATGGTCGACGCGGAAGTGTTGACGGACAAGCTGATCGCCGTCCGCGACGGGCGCATGGACAAGATCGCGGCGTTGGCCGGCTACGAGCGGACGATGTGCGAGAACGCCAAGATCGGCCGCGAGTCGGCCGCCCGGGCGTTCAAGAACCTCGCCAAGCTACGCGCCGAAGCCTAGCGGCCACTCCAGCGACGCGACGCCGGGATAGTCCACTGTGGACATGCTCTCCCGGTCCGCCACGGCTCGCTCCAGCCGGCCCAGCGACTGCTCGGCCACGTCGTCCTCGACCAGCAACAGCCGGGTCTTGCTGGCGTACACCACGCGGAACCTGGTGTCCGGCAGGAACACCACCCGGTCGACGGCGTTGCCGATCCCGTCGACCTTGCGGCCGTTGACCGACCACACCACGTACTCCACCGGGCCGGGCAGCTCGGCGTCCAGTTTGGACGCGGTGTTGAGGAATGCCTTCTCCGTGAAGACATCCCCGATGTCCAGCGTCTCCTTGCCGTAGCAGAGCACCGCGCCCTCGAAGGGGGGCATCCGCCGCAACCCGGAAACCACGCAGCGGACGAACGGCATGAGCTGCCCCAGATCGCCGGCGCGCAGGGCCGAGTTGACCATCTGCTCGCTGGCCAGCAGGTACATCTGCGCCGCGACGAGGTCGGTGACCACCGCCTCCAGCGTGGCGTCCTCGGGGGTGCGCAGGCCGGGGTGCTTCGCGATCAGGCGGAGCACCGCGGCCGCGTGCCCCTCGTAGTTCTCGCCCAGCGTGTGCCGCACCCAGTCCCGCTCGGCCTGGGTGCTGCGCTGGTGCCAGATCGGCTCGGGTTCCGGCTCCGGCTCCGGCTCGGGCTCGGCCACCGGTTCCGGCGCGCCCAGGTTCACCTCGGGGTCGACCTCGTCGAAGTGCTCCCCGGAAGTGTGTTCCGTGTCGAAGTGCTCCTCGATGACGGCGGTCGTCTCCTCGGGCTCCTCCCGGGGCGTCGCCGACTCCACGAGATGCTGCGGCACGATCGCGGTCGGCCCGTCGTCGGAGTGCTTGCCGTGCGCCATGTCGTCGTCGTCATCGAGATCGTCGAGCTCCGGCTCCTCCGCCAAGGGCTCCATCTCGACGTCGGTGTCCTCGATGGCCGGCGGCACGGTCTTCGCCGATGCCACCACGGCCAGCGGCCGTGGCGCGGGCGCCGGCTCGGCCGGCTTGTCCTCGACGAGTTGCGAGGCGTCGCTGAACACGAACCGAACCGCCCGCTGGGTGTCCGGGTCCAGCCGGGAGTACAGCTCCGTGGCCGCGGCGAACAGCTCCGGCGAGGTCGGCATACCCGGCACGCCGACGGTGATGCGGGCCCACAGCGGATCCATCGGCAGCGTGCGGACGTTGCTGTTCGGCGGCGGCTCGGCCGGGTCGCGGATCCACAGGCCGCTGTTGACCAGCTCCACCACCGCGCCCTCGGCCAGCTGGTAGACGCCCGGACGCAGCGTGACCAGGCCGCCGACCGGGGCCCGGTGCTCGATGATGCTCGGCGGCATGGCGTTCGGCGTGGTCCGCGGCCAGTAGCCCAGCTCGGTGGTGAACGGCCGCCAGGACGGCTGCCCCTGCGCGTCGTAGGCGACGACGTCGACGCCGTCCGCGCCGAGCACCGGCAGCCCGGAGTAGACCGCGATCCGCTCGCCCACCAGGTCGGCGATGATCTGGCCGATCGGCTCGTCCGCGTAGGCGGTTCCCAGCGGCGCGACCCCGTACGGCGCGATGCGCACCTTGGTCCGCGCCGGCATCGGCAGCGCGGTCAGCAGCGCGCGGATCTCCTCCGGCGGCACCGGCCGTTCCTCGGGCCCGCCGAGCACGATGGTCAACACCTCGGGCCGGCACGGCAGCGCGAACACCGGCCGGGCGTGCTCGCGGCTCGGGCCTTCCGTCACCGACGGCATGGCGTGCATCCACAGCCCGGCCGGGATCGGCTCGGCCACGCCGACGCGGCCGGAGGCCCACGGCTTGCCCGGCGTCATCGGCTCCCACTCCGGGGCCGGGAACCGGCTGCCCATCGGGTCCGGTGGATGCCCCGGCCGGAAGCGGTACCAGCAGCCGGCGCCGTGCGAGTCGATGACAAACGCGGAGCCGCCGGGCACCGGCAGCAACACCCCGTCCGGGGCGACGACCTCGACCTTCAGCTGGTCGGACAGCCACTGCGCGGGCGACCCCAGGTCGCCGCTGCCGGCCCGGGACACCGCCAACCGGATCGGGCCGCGTTTGCGCAGGGCGGCGACCAGCGCGGTCCACACCTCGGGGCCGGAGTCGGGCGGGAAGTCGGCGACGACCACCGTGCGCTCGGGGTCCCCCGGTAACGCGTTGGCCAGCACCCGAGCCGCCTTGCTCGCGCCGTTCGGGGAGCACACGACGAGCGCGGATCCCACCTGACGGCAGTCGAACTCGATGACCTCGCCCCCCGCATCGGGCCCGTCGCTGATCGGCACACCGTGCACACTGCCGCATCCGAGGGAATCTGGCACCCCATTGGGTGGCTTGCGGTACGTCACTTCTTGTTCAGGAGGGCAGAAACCGCCGCCGCCTGTGGCGAGTTCAACTCCGTCAGGAGGGTCTGGGCGCTGTGCAGGTGCTCGTCGCCGAGCTCGTGCTTGCCCAGCGCGTGCAGGGCCTTGCCCAGCTCGGCGACGGCCATCGCGTGCATGTGGGCGTCGCCGATGGCCTCACCCAGCTCCCGGGCCCGCGACGCGGCGGCCGCGGCCTGCTCGGCGCGCCCGTCAGCCAGATAGCCCCTGGACAGCATGACGAGATTGTGGCCCTCGCCGAAGCTCTGCTCGATGCCCAGGCAGACCGCCAGTGACTCCTCCAGCGGGTCGATCGACTCCACGAGCCGGCGGAACCGCTGGTAGACCAGGCCCATCATGAACAGCGTGCGGGCCAGGCCCGTCTCGTTGCCGAGCTGTTCGTGCAGTTCGCGACTCTTCTCACACGCGGCCATGGCCAGCTCGAACTCGCCGCGCTCGGACTGGGTGCGGCCGATCGTGCCCAGCACGTACGCCTCGCGCACCACGTCGCCGGCGTCGTGCGCGACGGCGAGGGCCTGTTCCAGGTGGGCCAGCGACTGCTCGCCGTCGCCCATCCGGAACTCGACGCTGCCCAGCAGGTCCATCGCGGTGGCCAGGGCGACGGCGTCGCCGGCCTTCTCGGCGGCGGCGATGGACCGGCTCAGCTGGTCCTGGGCCTCGGGCAGCTGGAACCGCCGCAGGTGCGCCTCGCCCACCTTGCGCCGGCCCCACGCCTCCACGCGCAGGTCGCCGGTGCGCTCCGCGTCGCGCACGGCCAGCTCGCCGATCTGCCCGATCTCGCCGAAATGCGTGCCGTTGGCCAGGTACAGCTCAAGGAACGTGATCAGGTCGACGACGTAGTCCGAGGGCAGGTCCGGGTCGGTCAGGAACTGCCGGGCCGACGCCAGCAGCGCCGGCTGCTGGTCCTCGAACCAGGCGAACGCCGACTTCAGGTCGTCCAGCTCGACGCCGCCGGCGTAGGGCCGTCGGCAGAAGCGCTCCTTCGGCCACGCCGGCGCCTGGATCAGCCAGCCCGCGGTCGCCGCGGTGCCCAGGTAGTGGTCGCCGAGCCGGACCATGGCGTCGATCCGGTCCTGCTTGCTGTCGGTCTGCGCGGCCCGCTGGCGGGCGAACAGCCGCAGCAGGTCGTGGTACGCGTAGTGGTCCGGCGAAGGGCTGGCGACCATGTTCAGGTCCACCAACCGCTCCACCACCGGCTCCGCGCTGGGCTCCGGCTCGCCGACCAGCGCCGCGGCGGCCGGCAGCGACAGGCCCGGCCCCTCCGGCAGCGACATCAGCCGGAAGGCGCGGGCGGACGTGGCGTCGAGCTGCCCGTAGCCCAGGTGAAAGGTGGCCTCGACCTCGAGGCTCCCCACCCGTAACTCCGACAGCCTGCCCCTTTCTCGCGCGAGCTTGTCCGCCATCGAGCGGACCGTCCACTGCGGCCGGTCGACCAGCTTGGCCGCGGTGATCCGCAGCGCCAGCGGCAGCCGCCCGCAGGCGTCCACCACCTCGGCCACGGCCGCCGGCTCCTGGCCGGCCCGGTCCGCGCCGATGGTGCGGCTGAACAGGGTCAGGGCCTCTTCACGGGACATGCCCTCCAGCTCGGCCTGCTCGTCCCACTGCATCTCCGGCAGCCGGCGGCGGCTGGTGACCAGCACGCCGCAGGTCGCCGAGCCGGGCAGCAGGTGCTGGATCTGGGCCGCGTCGGCGGCGTCGTCGAGCACCACCAGCACGCGGCGGGACGCCAGCACCGAGCGGTACATCGCGGCCCGCTCGTCCAGGTCGGCCGGCGTGGAGTTGGGGGACACGCCGAAGGCCCGCAGGAACGCGCTGAGCACGTTGAGCGGGTCGGCGGCGTCCGGGCCGGCGCCGCGGAGATCCACGTACAGCTGGCCGTCGGGGTAGTGCTGGCGCACCTGGTGCGCCGCGTGCACGGCCAACGCCGTCTTGCCCACGCCGCCGATGCCGGCCACCAGCGCCCGCGGCGGCGCCGTTCGGTGCGTACGGGGCGTCAGCATCGCCGTGAGCCGCTTCACGAGCGCCGTGCGGCCCGTGAAGTCGGCGACGTCCGCCGGGAGCTGTGCGGGCGAGATCGGGGCCGGCAACGGCTCGTCCATGAACGGCACGATGGGCCGGCGGCTCGGCTGTGCCGGCGGCGGCGCGACCGGCTGCTGCCGGGGCTCGTCGACGGCCAGCAGCCGGTGGTGCAGTTCCCGCAGCTCGGCGCCCGGTTCGATGCCCAGCTCGTCGACCATCACCCGGCGGGTGTCGGTGTAGACCTGCAGCGCGTCGGCCCGGCGGCCGGACCGGGACAGCGCCTTCATGTGCAGCGCCCGCAAACGTTCGCGGACGGGATGGGCCGAGGTCAGCGCGGCCAGCTCGGTGACGGCGGCGGTGTGCCGGCCGAGCGCGACCATCAGCTCGAGGCGCTCCTCCTGGACGCCGAGCACGATCTCGCTCAGCCGGGCCCGTTCGATGACCGCACCCGGTCCCGGGATGGCCGACAACGGCTCGCCCTGCCACATGGCCAGCGCCTTGGCGTACCACTCCACGGCGTCGCGGGCGTTGCCCTCTTCCCGGTGCTGGCGGGCCAGTTCCAACGTCTTCTCGAACTCGCGCAGGTCGTAGCCCGCGGAGCCGACCGCCAGCGAGTAGCCGTTGCCGACCGAGCGCAGCACGCTGGCCTGGCCGCGGCGGGGCCGCTCCGGCTCCAGCACGCTCCTGAGCATCGACACGTGCGTCTGCACGACCCCATGCACGCTCGCCGGCGCCGATTCACCCCAGACGGCGTCCACCAGCTCCGAGGCCGTCACCACCTGGTCCGCGCGCAGCAGCAGGGTCGCGAGGACGGCCTTGCGCTGCGGCGGACCCAGCGTCAGTTCGCGGTCGCCACGCCACACCCGGACCGGGCCGAGCAGGGTGAACCGCAGGGGCTCGCTCGAGGTCGAGGTACTCGGCACGCTGCGATTGTGGCCGCCTCACACGCCGAGGGCCAAACATCGTGATCAGGTGCCCACCGATCGGCCTAGATAACGCCTGCTCGCAAGGCGTAGGCGACCGCGTGCGGACGGTTGCGCAGCCCCAACCGGCTCATCACCGCATACACGACATTCTTCACGGTCCGCTCCGAGTAGGACAGCTTCTCGGCGATCTCCGCGGTGTCCCAGCCCTCGGCCATCAGCCGCAGCACGTCCACCTCCCGCGGGGCGAGGCCGGAGGTGGTCAGGCCGCGCGGGCCGAGCACGTCCCGCTGCAGCCGCTCCACCTGCGACAGCAGCTCGCCGAGCAGGTCGGGCGGCAGGTCACCACGGCCCCTCGCCGCGGCGACCACCGCGCCGGCCAGGCGGTCCCCGGTCGCGTCCGCCCTGGGCAGCACGCTCACCACCCGGCACTCCACGGCGGCGAGCAGGTCGGCCTGGCGCAGCTCGTTGGTCACCAGCACGCAGCGCGCCGAGGAGTTCTCGGTGAACCTGCGCAGCGCCGACATGACCTCCGAGGTCACGACGTCGGCACACACCACGAGCACGGCCGCCTCGCCGAACTGGCGCTCCCCCACCAGCTGGAACTCCGGACGTGCGCGCAGGTGGCTGGCCACTCCCGCCAGGGTGATCGGGTCTCCCGCGTGAACCCCTACCCGAACTCGCTCCACCGTTGCTCCTCCTATGGGATGACCCCCGTGATCCCTCCTGTAGCTGAGTGTGTCGGGCCCCACTTCTCGAACTCTTCACGGTGACTCCATGCCGTGAAGTGCTGCCCGATGCCCCCTTGTCAGGGGGCCATTCAGCGTGTACCGGCGGGACGGAGACATACATCGAAGTCCGACAGAAACATCCCAATATATGAACCGGGGTTACACGGGCCGCGGTGGCGAAGACTCGGGCGAGCCGCCGGTCAGCGGCCCTGACCAGGTGGCGTAACACCGGGGAAACACCGTCGAAATCCGGCGGAAATGGCTGCTCCGGACCGTTCGGCGTCATGGACCCGCAACCGCGACGTCCCCGGGCGGACCGGGCGAGGCAGATCGCCGACGCGCTGCGCCGGCAGGTGCTCGACGGCGACTTCACCGACGGCGTGCTGCCGGACGAGCGACTTCTCGGTCGCGAGTTCGGCGCCACCCGCAACGCAGTGCGGGAGGCGCTGGAGCTGCTGCGCGCGGACGGGCTCATCGAGCGGTCGCCGGGCGTCGGCACGGTGGTCGTGGCGCGGAAGTACCCGCACGGGCTGAACCGGCTGATGGGGCTGGCCGAGACGCTGCACGAGCACGGCGTGGTCAGCAACGAGGTCCGGACCTCGGGTGTGGTGACGGCGACCGGGGTGCTGGCCGAGCGACTTCTCGTCCGGCCCGGCGACCCGATCGTGTGCATCGAGCGGCTGCGCCGGCTGAACGGCCTGCCGCTGTCGCTGGACCTGACCTACCTGCCGGTCGATGTCGGCGAGCCGCTGCTGGCCGAGGACCTCGTCAACAACGACGTCTTCGCGCTGCTGGAGCGCATCTGCGGGCAGCCGCTCGGCCGGGCCGAGGTCGGCATGGAGGCCGTCAACGCCGATCCGCACGTGGCGTCCGTGCTGGATCTGCCGCGCGGCGGGGCGCTGCTGCTGGTGGAGCGGCTGACCCACCTGGCCGACGGCCGGCCGGTCGACCTGGAGTTCATCCGGTTCCGCGGGGACCGGCTCACCATGCGCGCCGTACTGGATCGATAGAGGGGTTCGTTCCCATGGCTTTGGTGCCCAACCGGGCGGATGTCCCGGTCGTGATCGATGAGTCACTGTGCGTGAAGGGCTGCCGACTTTGCGTGGACGTGTGCCCGCTGGACTCGCTGGCCATCAATCCGGAGACCGACGTGGCCTACATGCACGTGGACGAGTGCTGGTACTGCGGCCCGTGCGCGGCGCGCTGCCCCACCGGCGCGGTCACCGTCAACATGCCCTACCTCATCCGATGAGACGGGCCTGGCCGGCGCTGCTGCTGGCGTTGCTGACGGGCTGCTCGGTGGCGTCGGGGGCGACGTCCTCGGTGGTGACGGTGGTGGTCGGCTACCAGTCGAAGACCATCAACACCGTCACCGCCGGCACGCTGCTGCGCGCCCAGGGGTACCTGGAGCGGCGGTTGTCGGCGTTGGGGAAGCGGACCGGCAAGACGTACCGGGTGGAGTGGCAGGACTACTCCACCGGCGCGCCGATCACCGCGCAGATGGTCGCCGGGAAGATCGACATCGGTTCGATGGGCGACTTCCCGCTGCTGATCAACGCCTCCCGGACGCAGGAGTTCGGCGACGGGCGCACCGAGCTGGTGTCCGCCACCGGCTACAACCTGCGCGGGGCGCTGAACATGGTCGTCGTGCCGCCGTCGTCGCCGGCGCACTCGTTGACCGACCTCCGCGGCAAGCGCATTTCCACAAGCATCGGGTCGGCGGGAAACGGCACGACCGTTCGCGCCTTGAGCCTGGTCGGCGTCGACTCCGACCGCGACGTGCAGATGATCAACCAGGATCCGGCGGTCGGGGCGTCGGCGCTGCGGGCCGGGGCGGTGGACGCGCTGGGGCAGTTCGTGGCGTGGCCGGGGCAGCTCGTGTTCGCCGGCCAGGCCCGGCTGCTGTACGACGGCGCCGCGCTGAACCTGCCCACCTGGCACGGAGTCGTGGTCCGCCAGAAGTACGCGACGGCCAATCCCGATGTGGTGAAGGCGTTTCTGCAGGCCCAGCTGGATGCGACGGCGTACCTGAACGCGCATCCGATGGAGGCGGCGTTGAAGGTCGCGTCGGTCACCGGGCTCGCGCCGGAGGTGGTGTACCTCTACAACGGGCCCAACGGCCTCGTCACCTTCGACCCGGCCCTGCGCCCCGATCTGATCTCCGCCCTGCAGAAGGACATTCCGTTCCTGCGTTCCATCGGCGGCATCAAGGGGCTGGATCTTTCCTCCTTTGTGGATGGTGGCCCGCTCGCCACATTGTCCGTGCCGGCCGTGCATCGACCCGTGAACGCCGGCGAGGTGTGGTTCGCGGGCTCCGCGGCAACCGTCACCGCGCCGACCCCGGAGGCGTTGCTGCGCACGATCCGCGACAGCGGCAAGAAGGTCCGCGCCGCGTACATAGACGACGCCGACACCGGTACGCGCTGGTTCGCCGACAAGTCGTACTGGGTCTACGGCAACGGATTGCGCCCCTTCGACGTCGAGGCCGAGGCACGCGCCTACGTGAGTTCCCATCCGGGTGCCCGAATCGTCGACTACCCCACCGCATTGAGGCTGGCATGAGAAAACACCTGCTGCGCGGCGGTTCCCTGGTCGCCGCCCTGCTGTTGTGGCAGCTGCTGACGAGCCTGCACGTGGACTTCTGGCTGCACTTCGACCGGCTGCCGACGGTCGTCGACGTCGCCAGGGACTTCGGCTACCAGCTGCAGACGTCCATGTACTACCGGGATCTCGGCGACAGCCTGGCCCGGATCCTGATCGGCTTCGCGCTGGCGGCGCTGGCCGGCGTGGCGATCGGCGTGGCCGTCGGGCGGTCCGCGCTGACCGGCGACCTGGTGTCGCCGCCGCTGGAGGTGCTGCGGCCGATCCCGGCCATCGCGATGGTGCCGATCGCGATCCTGCTGTTCCCCAGCAACGAGCAGGGCATCGTGTTCATCACGTTCCTCGCCGCGTTCTTCCCGATCCTGGTGTCCACCCGGCACGCCGTCGCCGCGCTGCCGGTGGTGTGGGAGGAGGCCGTGCTGACGATGGGCGGCAACCGGCGGCGGGTGCTGTGGAGCGTGGTGCTGCCCGGCGCGCTGCCGGGCGTGTTCTCCGGCCTGTCGGTGGGCATGGGCGTGGCGTGGATCTGCGTGATCTCCGCCGAGATGATCTCCGGCCAGTACGGCGTTGGCTACCGGACCTGGCAGGCGTACACGGTTGTCGACTACCCCGGCGTGATCGTCGGCATGCTCACCATCGGGCTGCTCGGCTTCGGCAGCGCGGCCGCGGTGGAACTCGTCGGCCGGCGGGTCACCCGCTGGCTGCCTCGCGAAGCGGAGGTCGCGCGATGATGCTGATCGAGGACCTGTCCGTCGGCTACCGGGAAAACCCGGTGCTGCACGGGATCGACCTCAAGATCGAAGCCGGCGAGATCCTGGTGCTGGTCGGCGGCTCCGGTTGCGGCAAGTCGACCGTGCTGCGCACCCTCGCCGGGCTGCACCGGCCGGCGGGCGGCACGATCACGTTGGACGGCCGGCCGATCGTACGGACCTCGGCCGAGCGGGCGTTGGTGTTCCAGGAGGACGGGCTGCTGCCGTGGCGCAGCGTCCGCCGCAATGTCGAGCTGCCGCTGGCGATCCGTGGCGTGTCAAGGAATTCTCGCCGCGAGCAGGCGTTGTCGTGGATCGACCGCGTCGGTCTCGGCGGCTACGCCGATCACCTGCCGCGGGAGCTGTCCGGCGGCATGCGGCAGCGGGTTCAGCTGGCGCGGACGCTGGCCAGCGGGCCGCGGGTGATCCTCGCCGACGAGCCGTTCGGGGCGCTGGACGCCCAGACCCGGCGGGCCATGCAGCTGCTGCTGGTCGACGTGTGGTCCCAGCAGCCCACGACCATCGTGTTCGTCACGCACGACGTCGACGAGGCCGTGTTCCTCGGCGACCGGGTCGCCGTGCTCGGCGGCCGGCCCACGTCGATCAAGTCCATCGTGGACGTTCCGTTTCCGCGCCGTGACGGTGACAACTCCGCCGCCCGCGCCGAGATCCTTGCCGCACTGGGGAGCACGCAGTGACCGAACGCCGTGAGCTGAGCTGTGACGTGCTGGTGATCGGAGGCGGGACCGCCGGCACCATGGCCGCGATTTCCGCCGCCGAGCGCGGGGCTTCCGTGCTGCTGGTGGAAAAGGCGCACGTGCGGCACTCCGGGGCACTGGCCATGGGCATGGACGGCGTGAACAACGCCGTGATCCCCGGCAAGGCCACGCCCGAGGACTACGTCGCCGAGATCACCCGGGCCAACGACGGGATCGTCAACCAGCGCACCATCATGCAGACCGCCACCCGCGGCTACGACATGGTGCGGCGGTTGGAGGGCTACGGCGTCAAGTTCGAGAAGGACTCCTACGGCGAGTACGCCGTGCGGCGGGTGCACCGCTCCGGCAGCTACGTTCTGCCGATGCCCGAGGGCAAGGACGTCAAGAAGGTCCTGTACCGGGTACTCCGTGAGAAGCGCATGCGGTCGCTGGTGACGATCACCAACCGGGTCATGCCCGTGCGCGTGCTCACCTCCGGCGGTCGGGCCGTCGGGGCGGTCGGCTTCGACACCCGCAGCGGCGACTTCGTCACCGTGTCGGCCAAGGCGGTGGTGTTGGCGACCGGCCCCTGTGGACGGTTGGGGCTGCCGGCCAGCGGCTATCTCTACGGCACGTACGAGAATCCGACCAACGCCGGCGACGGCTACTCCATGGCCTACCACGCCGGGGCCGAGCTGTCCGGCATCGAGTGCTTCCAGATCAACCCGTTGATCAAGGACTACAACGGCCCCGCCTGCGCCTACGTGGCCAACCCGTTCGGCGGTTACCAGGCCAACGCCGCCGGCGACCGCTTCGTCGACTGCGACTACTGGTCCGGCCAGATGATGGCCGAGGTGGCCCGGGAGATCCACTCCGAGCGCGGGCCAATCTACCTCCGGTTGTCCCACCTGCCCGAGGAATCCGTGCGGGCCCTGGAAGGCATCCTGCACACCACCGAGCGGCCGACCCGTGGCACCTTCCATGCCGGGCGTGGGCACGACTACCGCACGCACGACGTCGAGATGCACATCTCCGAAATCGGTTTGTGCGGCGGGCATTCGGCCTCCGGGGTGTGGGTCGACGAGAACGGCCAGACCACCGTGCCGGGGTTGTACGCCGCCGGCGATCTCGCCTGCGTGCCGCACAACTACATGATCGGCGCCTTCGTCTTCGGCGACCTCGCCGGCACCCACGCCGCCGGGCTCGACGTGCCGCTGGTTTCCCTGCCGGAGGACCAGATCTCGGACGCCCACGAGCTCATCTACCGGCCACTGTCCAATCCGGACGGTCCACCGCAGCCCCAGGTCGAGTACAAGCTTCGTCGGCTGGTCAACGACTACGTGGCTCCGCCCAAGAGCTCCAACCGGCTGGAGATCGCCGTCGAGCACTTCGAGCGCATGCGCACCGAGATCGCCGCCATGGGCGCTCGGACCCCGCACGAGCTCATGCGCTGCGCCGAGGTCAGCTTCATCCGCGACTGCGCCGAGATGGCCGCCCGGTCCTCGCTCGTCCGGACCGAGTCCCGCTGGGGGCTCTACCACGACCGCATGGACCACCCCGACCGTGACGACGACGCGTGGTTCGCCCACCTCAACCTCCGCCGCGCCCCCGACGGCGCCATGGAGTTCGTCCGCCGCCCCGTATCCCCCTACCTGGTGCCCGTGCCCGAATTCCCCGCCCCCACCGGCGGTTCCCCGTCGGTCATCGCCCGCTACTTCCCCGCCTCCGTTGCCGTTCAGTCGGTTTCGCAGCACCGTTCCCGTTCGGTCGGCGGCTCCGCCGACCTCGTCGCCCTCCTGGCCCTCGCCGACGCCTCCCCGGCTCTCGACGACCTCCGCCCCTACCTCGCCAGCCCTGTCGAAGAGGTCCGCGTCACCGCCGTCACGACCTTGACGGAGACCACCCCCGCCGGGTTTGCGCTGGCGCTGGCCGAGGCCTTCGACGACCCTGCTCCGGCCGTCCGCCGGGCTGCAGCAGCCGGGTTGCGGGAGTTGGTGGAGGTCGTTTCCGCTTCCGACCCGCTGGCCGCCCGGCTCGTCCGCGCCGTCCGCAATGCCGAACCCGCCGTCCGCTCCGCCGCCCTGTATCTGTTGCGGTCCCTGCGTGTCGGGTCGCTCGCCGCCTTCGCCGAGGCCCTCGCCGACGACGAGCCCGAGGTGCGCATCGAGGCCGTCCACGGCCTCGTCTCCCTCGATGCCATCGGCCCGCTCACCGCTGCCGTCGGCGACTCGTCCCGTGAGGTCCGCATCGCCGTGGCACAAGGGCTCGGTTCCATCGCGGATGCCGCAGCCAAGGCCGCGTTGGTGCCGCTCGTCACCGATACCGACCCGCTTGTCCGAGCCGCCGCCCTGGCCTCCGGCGCCGACACGTTGCTGCCCTATGCCGCCGACGCCCTCGCCGACCCCGCCTGGCAGGTTCGCGAGGCGGCCACCGCGGTGGCCGACACCGGCCAACTGCTGGCCGCCGTTGCGGACCCGCACCCCAACGTCCGCCGCGCCGCCGTCCGTGCCCTGGGCCAGCTCCCCGCCTCCGCCGAGTCCGTCACCGTACTCACCGAGGCCCTCGCCGATCCCGACGCCGACGTCCGGGCCTACGCGAGGCACGCCCTCCGCTAATCCTCGCTGGAAAGCACGCGCAGCACATCCTCGGCAAGGAACAGTCTGGCCCGGCCGGTGCTGGGCACCTCGGTCAGCACGCCGACCTCGGCCAGACGCTCGACGTTGAGAGTCGCACCGCGATGAGTCACGCCCAAGACCTTCGCGGCACGGCCAATGGTCATCGCTGGCGTCTCGAACAGCGCGTCGACCAGGCGCGGGGCCAGGCTGGACGACTTCGTTCCGGTCACCCGGCCGCGTAGCTCCTCACGCAGGCCCTGCAGTGCCTGCGCGCGACGCAGTGCGTCCCCGGCCTGGTTCGCCACCACATCCAGGAAGAAGGAGATCCAGCCGGTCCAGTCGCCGTCGATCGTGACGGCCAGCAGCCGCGCGTAGTACTCGTCCCGGCGCGGCTCCAGGTACGCGGAGAGATCGAGCAACGGAGCCGGCAGCAGGCCCCACTCGACGAGCAGCAGCGCGACCAGCAGACGACCGACCCGCCCGTTGCCGTCGATGAAGGGATGAATCGCCTCGAACTGGTAGTGCAGGCACGCAATGGTGATCAGCGGCGGCAGGTCGTGCTCGACATGCAGGTACTTCTCGAAGGCGTCGAGGCACTCCCACATCCGCTCCGGAGGCGGCGGCACGTACGTGGCCGTGTCCAGCACGCAACCGGGCGGTCCGATCCAGTTCTGGGTACGCCGGAACTCGCCCGGCGTGGCGTAGCCGCCGCGCACGCCCGACAGCAGGATCTCGTGGGCTTCCCTCAGCAGCGACAGGCTCAGCGGCAGCCGCCGGTCCGGGTCGAGCACGTGTTCGACGGCGGCAACGTAGTTGTAGACCTCGGCGACATCGCCGGTCGGCGTGGCGGCGGGCGCGACCTCGTAGCGCACCAAGTCGGACAGGGTTGCCTGAGTGCCCTCGATACGGCTGGACAGCACGGCCTCGCGCCGAACCATGGTCTGCGCGAGCAGGTGCGGGTTGGGCAGCGTACGGCCGACCCCGGCGAGCTGGCCGAGCGCGCGGTCCGCGGCCGAGAGCCGGCGCACGAGCCCGACATCGAAGGCGACGTCGGGCGGCAGATCCGGCGGGACGAACGCGAGATAGCCGCGCTCGCTGCGCACCACGTGGTCACGCTGCCGACCGCTGAACACCTCGACAAGCACAGCTACCTACCTTCAAATCCGTATCACAATGATACTTGAAGCCAGTTTGGTAGCAGTTCACTCGATGTAGTGCTACTTGTGGTGCACTAGCCGGCCTGATCGATACCAGAAAACCTTTTCTGTATCACATCGGCGACAGAGTGCACCGCATGTAGCGGTTCGTCAGAGCTTCACCAGGGGGACGCCGCCAATGAGCATGAGGCGGACGGTGCCGGCGGAGCCGAAGTCGATGGTGGCGGTGGCACGAGGGCCGGAGCCGTCGGTGGCGACGACGGTGCCGAGACCGTACTTGTCGTGGTTGACGCGGTCGCCGACCTCGAGCTCCAGGGTCGGCGTCTGCTGCCAGCCCTTGGCGAAGGCGGGGGTGGTGCGCGAACGCGAGGAGTCGTCGCCGAAGGACCGACGGCCCCAGGTGGTGGTGACGGTGGGAGCGGCCCGCTCGGGCTCGACCCGACGCCACTCGACGAGGTCGGACGGGATCTCGCCGAGGAACCGGGACTCGGGGTTGGCGGCGGGCTGGCCCCACGCGGACCGGATCAGGGCCCGCGACAGGTACAGCCGCTGCCGGGCCCGGGTGATGCCGACGTACGCCAGCCGGCGCTCCTCGGCCAGCTCGGCGGGGTCGCCGAGCGCCCGCGAGTGCGGGAACACGCCGTCCTCCCAGCCGGTGGAGAACACGACCGGGAACTCCAGGCCCTTGGCGGTGTGCAGGGTCATCAGCGTGACCACGCCGTCGTCGGACTCGGGCACGGAATCGGAGTCGGCGACCAGGGACACCCGCTCCAGGAACGCGTCCAGGCTGCTGGCCGGCTCGGGGTCCTCCTCGTCCGGCTCGGGCAGGTTGAACTGGGTGAATTCCCGGGCGACGGTGACGAGCTCGGTCAGGTTGTCCAGCCGGGAGGCGTCCTGCGGGTCGTCGCTGGCCTCCAGCTCGGCCCGGTAGCCGGTGACGTCGAGCACCTGCTCCAGGATGTCGCCGACGTCGTCACCCCGCTCGACGGCCTGGTGCAGCTCGTCCAGCATGGCGACGAAGCCGGAGATGGCGTTGCGGGACCGGGGATTGAGCAGCGCGACCTTGCCGGCGGCGGCCTCGCGCAGCGCGGTGGCGAAGCCGATCCGCTGCTGCTCGGCGTGGGCGGACACGCACGCCTCGGCCCGGTCGCCGATGCCGCGCTTGGGCACGTTGAGGATCCGCCGCAGGCTCACGGCGTCGTCGGGGTTGGCCAGCACTCGCAGGTAGGCCAGCGCGTCCCGGACCTCGCGCCGTTCGTAGAAGCGGACGCCGCCGACGACCTTGTACGGCAGCCCGAGCCGGATGAAGATTTCTTCGAAGACCCGGGACTGGTTGTTGGTCCGGTAGAACACGGCGATGTCGCCGTTGGTGAACTCGCCCGAGTCGACCAGCCGGTCGATCTCGCCGGCCACGAAGCCGGCCTCGTCGTGCTCGTTGTCGCCGACGTAGCCGACGATCTTCTCGCCCTCGCCGGAGTCGGTCCACAGCCGCTTGTCCCGACGGTTGGGGTTGCGCGCGATCACGGCGTTGGCGGCGCTCAGGATGGTCTGCGTGGAGCGGTAGTTCTGCTCCAACAGAATGGTGCGCGCCTGCGGGTAGTCCCGCTCGAACTCGACGATGTTGCGGATGGTGGCGCCGCGGAAGGCGTAGATGGACTGGTCCGCGTCGCCGACCACGCACAGCTCGCCCGGCGCGACGCCGCCCTCGCCGGTGCCGACCAGCTCGCGCACCAGGGTGTACTGGGCGTGGTTGGTGTCCTGGTACTCGTCCACGAGCACGTGCCGGAACCGCCGCCGGTAGTGCTCGGCCACGTCCGGAAACGCCTGCAGCAGCTCGACCGAGCGCATGATCAGGTCGTCGAAGTCCAGCGCGTTGGCCAGCCTCAGCCGCTGCTGGTACGACTCGTACACCTCGGCGACCCGGCGCTCCAGGTCGTTGGCCGCGCGGTCCTTGGCCGTCTCGGCGTCCACCAGCTCGTTCTTGAGGTTGGAGATGTGCACGGCCAGCGTGCGGGCCGGGTAGCGCTTGGGGTCGAGGTCCAGGTCGCGCGCCACCAGGGTGACCAGGCGGCGGGAGTCGTCGCTGTCGTAGATGGTGAAGTTGGACGACATGCCCAGGGTCTTGGCCTCGCGGCGGAGCAGCCGCACGCACATGGAGTGGAAGGTCGACACCCACATCGCGTTGGCGCGCCGGCCGACCAGCCCGGAGACCCGCTCCTTCATCTCGGCCGCGGCCTTGTTGGTGAAGGTGATGGCCATGATCTCGCCGGGGTGCACGCCGCGGGCCGCCAGCAGGTACGCGATGCGGCTGGTCAGCACCTTGGTCTTGCCGGAGCCCGCGCCCGCGACGACCAGGAGGGGCGAGCCCGCGTGCACGACCGCGTCACGCTGCTGCGGGTTGAGGCCCTCCAGCAACGCGTCGGGACCGGTCGCCCGCGCCGGGGGATTCGTGGGCAGATCGAACAGAGCGCTCATCGCCCCCAACGCTACCCGGCCGCACTGACAGTTCCGTCACGACGGGTCGACGGAGCGCCGCCGGCTGTGCGAGACTCCGGACATGTGCGCGCGCCACTACGAGTTTTTTTACGGGATCCGGACTCCGGCTCCCGTGGTCGCGTAGCGCCGAAACGACCACCACAGAAGCCCCGGAGTCCTCGGACCCGGGGCTTCTGTGCTGCCGGGGCCACCGATCTCCGAAACGCGGAGGAGAACACAGTGAGCACGCCAGTCAGCGACCAGCCCACCCCGGACATCCCGTCGCTGCGGGAGGAGATCGACCACCTGGACGCGGAGATCATCCGGCTGGTCAAGCGGCGGGCCGAGGTGTCCGGCATCGTCGGCAGGACGCGGATGGCCAACGGCGGCACGAAGATCGTGCACAACCGGGAGATCGACATCCTGGCCCGCTACCGCGAGGGGCTCGGCCCGGAGGGCAAGGACATCGCGCTGATCCTGCTGCGGATGGGCCGGGGACCGCTCGGCCGGTGAGGTGAGGCCCGCGGGGTATGGGTGTCTTCAAGACGCACAAACCCCCGGGGACTTCTCCGGGATGTCACCGATGCCTCGACCGTGTTTCCCGAGCACACTGGGGGCATGGAGTTCATCGCCGTCATCATCGCCCTGGCCAGCCTCGTGGCCGCGGTCGCCTACGACGGATACCTGTTCGTGCTCGGGTCGGCCGCCAACCGCCGGGCGGGCGGCGCGCCGATCGTGCAGTGGGTGCGGTCGCGCTGGCCGCAGGCCGGCATCACCACGGTGGCGTCGCTGCTGGCGCTGCTGATGGCGTCCGGCAACCTGTTCTTCGAGATCATCGCGATCGTCGTGGCGGTGGGCGCGGGCGGCACGGCGCTGCGCGGGCTGCAGGACGCGCGCAAGCAGCTGAACAGCGGAAGCAACCCGTAGCAATCCTTCTCTCACTCGACCGGGTGTAACCGGGCACGGCAGTGGGACCGACGCCGCCGGCCGCGGTTTCACGCCCTACGCTGAGATCTTCTGACGGGTGATTCCCACTGGAGCGGTCCAGCCCGGAAATCCGCGTCAGGAGGGATGCTCGGGAGGGTCTTGGAAGTATGAGCAGCGAGGCGGGGCAGGCGGATCACGGTCGGCATCGACGGGCGGCGTCCGGGCCCGGCGCGCTGCCCGAGCCGGTGGCCCGGGTGGGTTTCCGGCCCGCCCACGCCCGGCCGGTCATCATCCGCCCGTGCGACGAGCCGACCGTCCCGCTGCCCGCGGTGCCGCCGATCGACCCGATGATCGACACGGACGCGGTGGGGCTGCGCAAGTTCGACATCGGCACGGTGCCGGCCTCGGTGACGCCGCCACGCACCTGGCGCCGGGCGGCCTGGTTCACGGTCGGCTCCTCGGTGGCGGCGCTGGTGGCGCTGCTCGTCCTGGGCGCGCTGCTGGTCGGTCCGTCACGGATGCGCACGCAGATCGAGTCGTTCCCCGGCAATCCGCTCCAGGTGCCGCTGCCGACCACCACGGACCCCTCACGGCAGCTCCCGCCGGGCGCGCCGAGCGCCGTGGCGAAGACGGGCGCCGCGGGCACGGGCACCCGGCCGGACACGCCCGGCTCGTCGTCCACCGGCACGCACGGCAGCGACGCGCCCACGCACACCACGCAGCCGACGATCACCACCGTCACCGGCGTGACGAGCCCCGTGGTCGACCCGGGCAAGGTCGCCCAGCAGACGCAGCACTTCTTCGCCGCGGTGACGTCCAATGTCGGCGAGGCCTACCAGCTGACCTCCGGCGCGCTCAAGGCCAACGGCGAGGCGGCGCTGCAACAGCGCTACCAGGACGTGGCGTCGGTGCAGGTGCGGGGCATCACGATCGATCCGGGCAGGGGCATCACCATCAACACGGTGCTGGTCACGCACCGGGACGGCACCACGAGCACCGAGGAGCACGTGCTCGCCTTCACCCCCGGCGTGTTGCCGCTGATCAGCCAGGACACCCCGGTCTCGGGGTGACGGTCGGCAACCTCTACACCGGGATTCATTCCTTCGAGTGAAGGTGTCTAGCCACGGCGACCTCGAAGCGGTGAACTCTGCGCCAGAACTGGCCCGCACCGGGTCGATCCCGGTACGAGTGCTCCGGTACCCATCTTCGAACGGCACTGGCGAGGAGAGAACGCCCGTGGAGCGTCCTGCTGGCGGCAGGCGGCACAGCCGTGGCGGTTCGGTCAGCGTGGCCGATCTGATCCGGCGGCAGCCGGGCTCGGTGCGCATTCCGACGCCGGAGGAGGCCGCCACCGACGCCCTGCTCGGCGACCTGCTCGGCGGCAAGGGCCTGCCGGACGACAGCGACCCGCGCACCAGCACCGCGCTGAAGCTGCTCGGCGTGCTCGTCGGGGCGATCACCCTGGCCGGCACCATCGCGGCGGCGTCCATGATCACCGGTGAGCCCAGGCCGGCCAGGGTGGCGGTGATGACGTCGCCGCAGCCGCAGGCGCTGACCGGTGCGGACGCGCTGCGTCCGGACGTTCTGGCCACCGAGGTCGCCGGCAAGACCGACCCGGCCTCGCCGCTGGGCGCCGCCTCCACGACCACGGGCCCGTCCCCCACCGCCGTCACGCCGACGGTGAACGCCGGCCCCAGCCAGCGGGCGCTGACCCAGAACGCCGCCGCCAGCCCGGTCGACGTGGTGCGCGACTTCTACAACACAGTGGCCCAGAACCCGCGCGACGCGCTGGCCATGATGGGCGACTCGCTGGCCGACCTCGATCCGACCGGATTCATCCGGTCCTGGTCGTCGGTGCGGGTCGTGCGGCCGGAGCGCGTGGAGGCGATGTCCGACGGCACCGTGCTCGGCGTGATCGGCATCCAGCAGGCCGACGGCAGCTGGCTGCACGTGGAGCAGCTGCTCCGGGTCGACGGCGGCAACCAGCCGAAGATCATCGGCGCCCAGGTCCTATCGGCCCAGCAGGGCTGACCGGATTACCTGATTGCTACGGACGGCCCCGCGCCGGACCGGCCGTGTGTCCCACCCCGCACGAGAGGCGGGCGTGGGCGGCCCGCGCGGCGTCGATCGCGTCCGGCGGCCGTATTCCCCGGTGTTTCAGCCCGGAGGTCACAGGTGGGCATCGAAACGGCAACCGCCGGCACATCGTTGGGCTATTTGGCCGATCAAGGCTGCACTAAGTAGCTCAAATCTGCGAGCCTTCTACCCCAAACTGGTGACGCCTTCCCTCTGATCCGGTATCAAAACCACGGTCAGTGATCCGACGGAGAGGTGACGCGACGGTGTACGAGGACTCGACGAGGGTGGGCACGACCACGGCCACCCGGCAGATCCCCGTTTCCGAGCTCCTCGCTCGCCATCGAGGCGAGCAGTTGTCTTCGCGCCAGGCATGGGCGGAGCCCACGGCTTGCGAGACCACGGACGTCATCCCGGCCGTGCAGGACGACTACTACCTGGACGAGTCGTATCCCGCCACCGGTTATTCCGAGGCGTACGAGTTCGTCGAGGAGCGCTCCGACGCGGCGCGGCCGTTCGTCGGGGTGAACGCGGACACCGACCAGTTCCCGCTCCCGGTGCTGCAGAACCCGCAGGACCCGGAGGAGCAGACGCTGCTCGCGCCGATCGACGTCGAGGCCATGGACGCCGAGCGGGCCGCGGCAGCGGCCGCTGCCGCTGAGGCCCCCACCGTCGAGACGGTCGCCTGCGACGACACCCCCAGCCGTGAGATCTACATTCGCGAGCTGCTCCGCCGCGAGGGCAAGCTGCCCCGCGAGCAGCGCCGCAAGCAGGCCCCGAAGATCGCCGCCGCAGCGGCGGGTGTCGCCGCCCTGTGCGGCGCCGTGGCCGCGAGCATCGTCCACGTCCAGAACGCGGACAACAACCAGAACTCCGCCTCCGGCAACGGCGTTCCGCTGACGGTCGTCGACGGCGGCGGCCCGCGCGGCCAGGCCCTCGACGCCCCGCTGGCGCCGCGCGGCACCGAGCAGGTCACCCCGGACAGCACCACCGCGGGCAACTCGAAGGCGACCGACAAGCACGCGGCCCCGCCGCGCGTCGCCCCGTACGTGACGGCGAGCCAGCAGGCGCAGCAGAACGGCGGCGCGACGTCGTCCTCCTCGGCCACGCCGACCACCACCACGAACGCGCCGTCGCCGAGCAGCACCCCGAGCAACCCGCCGAGCACGACGAGCCCGTCGTCGACGCCGACCAACGGCAGCAACAACACGCCGCCGTCCAGCCCGAACAACAGCGCCGGCACGTCGTCGCAGAACAACAGCACGCCGCCGCCGTCGAGCTCGACCCCGGACAAGGGCATCATCGGCGGCCTGCTCGACCCGATCACGGGACTGCTCGGCTGACCAGCGCGAATCCTCCCTACGGCTGACCGTCACCTCGTCGTGGAATACTGGCTGGCGAGTTGTGGCGTGTCACAGCGCACGGTCGGATTGACCGGGGACTGACAGGGTCACCCCCTAACCTGGGTACCTGTCCTGCCGGATGGACGGCGGGCCACGCACGCCAGCCGCCGACCAGCGCACCGAGGAGAGACTGCACCCGTGACTGACGACGGTCGTCTGGTCGCTGGCCGGTACCGGCTGACCAACCGGATCGGCAGCGGCGCGATGGGCGTGGTGTGGACCGCACGTGACGAGCGGCTGCACCGCACGGTCGCGGTCAAGCAGCTGCTGCTCAACAGCAGCATGAGCGCAGCCGAGTCGCACGAGGCCAAGCAGCGGGCCATGCGCGAGGGCCGGATCGCCGCGCGGCTGCAGCACCCGCACGCGATCGCGGTGTACGACGTGGCCGAGGAGGACGGCAATCCCTGGCTGATCATGGAGTACCTGCCGTCCCGGAGCCTGTCGGCGATCCTGGCCGAGCGGGGCACCATGCCGCCGCAGGAGGCCGCCCGGGTGCTGGCGCAGGCCGCGATGGCGCTGGACGCCGCGCACGCCGCCGGCATCGTGCACCGGGACATCAAGCCGGGCAACATCCTGATCGGCAACGACGGGGTCGTGAAGATCACCGACTTCGGCATCTCCCGGGCCACCGGCGACGTGACCGTGACGGCCACCGGCATGCTCGCCGGCACCCCCGCCTACCTCGCGCCCGAGGTGGCCAAGGGCTACGACCCCGGGCCGCCGTCGGACGTCTTCTCGCTCGGCTCCACCGTGTACGCGGCGGTCGAGGGTGAGCCGCCGTTCGGCCTGAACGAGAACACCCTCGCGCTGCTGCACCTCGTCGCCGCCGGCGTGGTCAACCCGCCGCGGCAGGCCGGCCCGCTGCACGCACTGCTGATGCGCCTGCTGGCCGCCGACCCCAAGGAACGCCCGACCATGCGGCAGGCCCACGAGGGCCTGTCCGCGGTCGCCGCCGGCCGCCCGGTGCCGCCGGCGCTGCTGGCCTCGCCGGGCGCGCCGACCTGGCGGGTCAACCCGCCGCCCGGACCCGGCACCACCCGGCAGATCGCCCCCGGCACCACGCGCCAGGCCCCGCCCGTCGGCGCCGCGCCCGTCGGCCCGGGGCCGACCCGGCTGGACGCCCGCCCGTTCGACCGGCAGCAGGCCACCCGGGTCGCCGGCGGGCCGCTGGGGTCCGGGCCGAACACCCGGCCGCCGGGCCTCAGACCAGGCGAGCAGTCCATGCCGCCCACGCCCCGCAAGAACAGCAAGCGGCCGATGCTGCTGGCCGCGTTGGCCGTGGTCGCGGCCGCCGTCGTCGGCATCCTCGTGGCCAACGCCATCTCCGGCGGCGGCAGCAGCCGTGCCGACACGGGCGGGCAGAACCCGGCCTCGCTGCCGACGCAGACCACCGACAACGAGCCGCCGCAGGTGTCGACGGGCCCGACCAAGACGCAGAAGACCACCACCACGACGACAACCACGACCACGACGACCACGACCAGCGCGACCCCGGACGGGCCGTCGCCGGCCGATCTGGTGCACGCCGTCCAGGGCTACTTCCAGCTGCTGCCGGACGAGACCGCCGAGGCGTTCCAGCACCTCACCCCGAACATGCAGCAGGCCTCCGGCGGCCCGGACGGCTACCGGCAGTTCTGGGCCGGCGTCGACGAGGTCAAGGCGACCAAGGTGACCCCGGTCGGCAAGGACAAGGTCAGCGCGGTCGTCACGTACAAGGACAAGAGCGGCAACACCAGCAAGGAGGCCGACGTCTTCACGCTGGTGTCGCAGGACGGCAACCTGCTCATCGACAGCCAGAGCCGGCAGGCGCTGCCGAACTAGCTTTCATGCTCGGAAGGGGGCATTCCCGGCGTTGAACGCCAGGAATGCCCCCTTCCGAGCACTCACCGGGTCTGTTGGGACGCCGCCGCGCGCAGGCAGCGGATGAGGCTGGCGGTGGCCGGCTGGTCGGCGGTGAACTCGGGCACGGCGGCGTAGATGTGCCGGATCGGCTCGGGTCGGCGCACCGGCCGGACCACCGCGCCCGGGACCACGGTGCCCAGCCCGAGGCGGGGGACCATGCTGATGCCGAGGCCGGCGGCGACGAAGCCCTGCGCGGTCTGATAGTCGTTGCACTGCAAGGAGAAGCTCGGGCTGAAGCCGGCGCACGCGCAGGCGTCGAGCAGGATCTGCCGGCAGGTCCAGCTCGACGCCGCGTTGTACTCGTTGTCCACCCACACCTCGCCGGCCAGGTCGGCCAGGTCGAGAACGTCCTTGTCGGCCAACGGATGCCCGTCGGGCAGCACCGCCGAGTACGGGTCGTCGAGCAGGTGCACGAGCTGGATTCCCGACAGCTGCGGCGTTTTCCCATCGGCGACGACCACAATGGACACATCGGCCCGGCCGGCCGCCGCCTCGTGGATCGGGTCCAGCGGCTCCACGTTGACCAGATCCAGCTGCACGCTGGGATGTTCCTTGCGGAACTCCGCGACCGCTTGTGGCACAAGGGCCGCGCCCGCGGTGGCGAAGTAGCGCACGCGCAGCCGGCCGGTGCGGCCCTCGCGCAGGTCGGCCAGCGCCAGCTCCGCCTCGGCCAGGTTCTCCGCGATGGTGCCGGCGTGGTCGGTGAGCAGCTTGCCGGCGGCGGTCGGTCGCACGCCCCGGCCGACCTTCTCCAGCAGCGGCAGCCCGGCCTCCTTCTCCAGCACGGAGATCTGCTGGCTGATCGCGGACGGCGTGTAGCCGAGATTGGTCGCGGCCGCGGTGATGGATCCGCTGGTCACCACGGCCCGCAGCACCTGCATCCTGCGCACGTCGAGCATGCCCAAACCTTACAGCGGACCTTAAACGTTCTGAAGTTTAATTCACTTGTTCTGATGCTTTACCTCGCGCAAGCTTGTTGTCGTGACGACACCGGCAAGCCTCTTACGACTGGTCTCGCTCGCCCTGATCTGGGGCTCGAGCTTCCTGTGGATCAAGCTCGGTCTCGACGCGCTCTCGCCGTCCCAGATGGTGTTCGCCCGCGTCCTGCTCGGCGCCCTCGTGCTCTGCGCCATCGCGTTCGCCCGGCGCACCCCGCTGCCGAGCGGCCGGCAGATGTGGGGCCATCTCGTGGTCTACGTGTTCTTCGCGAACGTCCTGCCGTTCACCCTCTTCGCCATCGGGGAGCAGACCGTCGACTCCGGGCTCACCGGCGTCATCAACTCGACCACGCCGCTGTGGGCGGTGCCGTGCACCCTGCTGTTCGGCGGCGTGCGCCGGCTCGGCCTCAACACGGTCATCGGCGTGGTGCTCGGCTTCGCCGGCGTGCTGGTGATCTTCTCACCGTGGCAGGCCACCGACGTCAACCTCGGCGGCGCGGCCGTCTGCCTGGTCGCGGCGGCCAGCTACGGCGTCGGCGTCGTCTACGCCGGCCGGTTCCTGGCCAACAAGGGTGTCGCCCCCGGCGCGCTGGCCGCCGCCCAGATGCTCACCGCCACCGCGATGAGCGCCCTGGTGCTGCCGTTCGACGGCCTCCAGCCGATCCACTTCGACGTGCCGGCGCTGCTGGCGGTGGTCGTGCTGGGCGTGTTCGGCACCGGCTTCGCGTTCCTGATCCAGCAGTCGCAGATCGCCAAGGAGGGCCCGACCGCCGCCTCCATGGTCGCCTACCTGCTGCCGGTGGTGTCGGTGCTGCTCGGCGTGGTCTTCCTGCACGAGACGTTGAGCTGGCGGGAGGTCGCCGGCATGGCGATCGTGCTGGTCGGCGTCGGCCTGACCCGCCGAAAGGCCAAGGTCACCGCGTCGGAGCCGGCCAAGGAACTTCAGCCCGAGACGGTTTGAACCGCGCGCTCCCCGGATCCGTTGGCTGGGATGGGAACGGATTCGGGGAGCGTGGACATGTTGTGGGCTCTGGCCATCGGGTCATCGATCGTCGCCCTGTTGGCGCTGGTCTGGCACCCGCGCAAGGGTGTGCACAGCGGCGGCGGGCCGGAGGGCACACACACCGTGGCACACGTGATCGACACGCTCCGGCTGGAGGTGGAGTCGACCGGTCGTCACACCAAGCGGCGGTCGGTGGCCCAGCGGGACAGCTCGTACCTGTTCGACAGCTGAGTCTTGCGCAGCACGCTGGACACGTGCGTCTCCACGGTCTTCACGGAGATGAACAGCTCCGAGGCGATCTCCTTGTACGCGTAGCCGCGGGCCAGCAGCCGCAGCACCTCACGCTCGCGCGGGGTCAGCAGGTCCAGCTCGGGGTCGGCGATCGGGGCGGCCCCGGGCCGCTCGGAGAAGGCGTCCAGCACGAAGCCGGCCAGCCGCGGCGAGAACACGGCGTCGCCCTCGGCCACCCGCCGCACCGACTTGGCCAGCTCCTGGCTGGAGATGGTCTTGGTGACGTAGCCGCGGGCGCCGCCGCGGATGACCGCGATGACGTCCTCGGCGGCGTCGGACACCGACAGCGCCAGGAACACCACGGCCGGGTTGGCCGGCCGGACCCGGCGCAGCACCTCGGCGCCGCCGCCGTCGGGCATGTGCACGTCCAGCAGCACCACGTCGGGGCGGTGGTGCTCGATCCCGGCCACGGCCTCGCCGACCGAGCCGGCCTCGCCGACCACCTCCACGTCCTCGCCGTGGGCGGCCAACTCGGCCCGTACCCCGGCCCGGAACAGCGCGTGGTCGTCGACGAGGAACACCCGCACCGGCTTGCGGTCCTCCTGCTCCGGCGTGGTCATGCCTTGGCCTCCTTCTTGCGGGGCATCTCCAGCTGCACCTCGGTGCCCTCCCCCGGTGACGTGCGCAGCCGGACCTTCCCGCCGTGCCGGTCCATTCTGCCCCGGATCGAGTCGGCCAGCCCGTGCCTGTCGTCGGGCACCTGGTCGGGGTCGAAGCCCTTGCCGCGGTCCCGCACGAACACCGTGACGGTGTCGGGCTCGATCTCGGCGTACACGCTGACCTCGCCGACCCCGGAGTGCTTGGCCGAGTTGACGATGGCCTCCCGGGCCGCCTGTACGAGCGCGGTCAGCCGGACGTCCATCGGGCAGTCGCCGACGACAACCTGCTCCACGGACACGTCGAAGCTGTCCTCGATCTCGCCGCAGGCGACGGCGATCGCCTCGTGCAGGGTGCCGCCGCTGACCGGGGTCTCGGCTGCCTCGTTGGCCTCGGCGGCGGCCGCGCGCCCGCGACCGTAGCCGGTCGGCCCGTACAGCCAGGTCCGCAGCTGCCGTTCCTGGCCGCGGGCCAGCTTGACCACCTCGCGCGGGTTCTCGGCCTGCTTCTGGATCAGCGCAAGCGTTTGCAGCACGGAGTCGTGCAGGTGGGCGGCGATCTCCTCCCGCTCCTGGTCACGGATGCGGGCGCGGCGCTCGTCGTCCAGGTCGCGGACCAGGCGCAGCCACCAGGGCACGGTGATGACGCCGACCCCGACCAGCGTGGCCAGGATGGCGATCAGCACCGGCGGCACCAGCGCCGGCGAGACCTGCTGGAACAGGAACAGCCCGACGCCGCCGCACACCAGCAGCACGCCGACGATCAGCCGGAGCCGGGCCTTGGCGCTGCCCTCGCCGAAGAAGCCGGTCACGCCGGTCCGCGCGCCGTCACGCCACTTGCGCCGCTGCGCCTCGTCGGCCTCACGCCAGACCAGCGCCGCGCCGCCGATGCCGACTGTGGTCGGCACGATGAACCAGGACGCCAGGGAGCCGCTGAGCGTCGTGATGACGATGAACAGGCCGACACCAAGGGCCAGCAGCGCGATGCCCTGCTGGCGCTCCTTGGCGTCCATCTGCGAGGTCTGCTCCTCCGGCGGCGCCTGCGCGGCGAACATCCAGAGCAGCACGTAGGCCAGCGGCCCGATGAAGCCGATCGCGGTCAGCAGCGTGAATCCGGCGCGCACCCAGATCACCGGCACGTTCAGGTGCTCGGCCAAACCGCCCGCGACACCGCCGGCGATCTTGTGGGACCCGCTGCGGCGCAGCCTGCGGTCGGCGAACACCTCCGGTGTCGCGTTCTCTTCCTCGACCAGCTGCTGCGAACTCACCCCAAGATGGTCACACGCACAGGGATATGGAGCCATCAGGGACGAGCCCGGGGATTGATTCAGGGGGCTCCCGGATGCCGCCGCCCCGCGCCAGGCCGCATGCTCGTCACCGTGAACACGACCAAGCACTCCGGGATCAACATCGAGCACCTGGTCGCGGACTTCTGGGCCACCCGCCCGAGGCGTCCGCGGCAGGGCCGGATGGTGGCCGGTGTCGCGGCCGGCATCGGGCGGCGTTACGACATCGACCCGGTGATCGTGCGAGTGGCACTGGTCGTCTGCACCGTGTACGGCGGCGCCGGCCTGCTGTTCTACCTGCTGGCCTGGCTGACGCTGGCGGAGGAGAACGACGAGGCCTCGGCGCTGGAGGCGATGGTGGGCCGCGGGCGCAGCTCGATGTCGCGCGGCTTCACCATCCTGCTCTGCCTGCTGTGTGTGCCCGCGTTCGGCTGGCTGTGGGGCGGCCAGTTCGGCTTCTTCAGCGGCGTGCTCAGCGCCGCCGCCCTGCTGGGCGGGCTGTTCCTGTTGCACCGCAACCGCGCCGGGCTGGGCGTGCCCGGCGCACCGACCACGACCTCAGGGGGACCGATGACCGCACCGAGCTACGCGCCTGGTGCCGCCGCCTCGACCGAGTGGGACCCGCTGGGCGCGGCCCCGCTGCAGTGGGACCTGCACGACCCGAACGAGCCGGTGACCACGCAGCTGGCCACCAGCGACGACCAGGACAAGACCCTCGCGGTGCGGCCGCGCAAGCGGCACTCCGCGGTCGGCGGCGTGACCATGGGCCTGGCCGTGCTGACCGCCGCCGCCCTGCTGATCTTCAAGGCCGGCCTGGGCCTGACCTGGCTGACCCTGCCGCACATCCTCGGCATCGTGGCCGGCGTGCTCGCCGGCGGCCTGGTGGTCGGCGCGTTCGCCCGTGGCGGCCGCGGCCTGATCGTGCCGACGGTGCTGGTCGGCGTGGCCGCGGTGGCGCTGACGAACTCGCCCAACGGCGGGGATTCGGGTTTCGGCGACCTGCGCGCCAACCCGACGGACCGGCTGGACGCGAGCTACTCCCGGTCGTTCGGCGACGTGCGACTGGACCTCACGGATTTCAAGTTCGACAAGGAGAAGCCGGCTCGGACCACGGTCAGCGTGGACGCCGGCGAAGCGCGGGTGATCGTGCCGGCCAACGTGAACGTGGAGGCCACCTGCACGGCCAACGTGGGTGACGTGCGCTGCCTGACCCAGCGCGCCGACTGGCGCGACGTCAACCTGCACGTGGTCGACAACGTGCCGAACGCCGTCGGCACCATCCAGCTCGATGTGCACGCCGGCGCCGGGGATGTGGAGGTCTACCGTGGCTGAGACGGAACGCCGGGGCGGTCCCCGGCTGGTGAGCCTGCTGTTCGGCATCGGCGGCCTGTTCGCCATGGCCTACGCGCTGTCCGACGGGAAGATGGCCGACCTGCCGTTCGGGGTGACCGGACTGGTCGCCGGCGGCGCCATCCTCGTCGGACTGCTGATTCTCATGTGGACGGTCAGGCCATCCGCCCGGAAATAGCGAACGGCCCCCGCCTTTGCCGAGGCGGGGGCCGTTCGTGTCATTCCCACTCGATGGTGCCCGGCGGCTTGCTCGTCACGTCGAGCACGACCCGGTTGACCTCCGCCACCTCGTTGGTGATCCGGGTGGAGATCCGCTCCAGCACGTCGTAGGGCAGCCGGGTCCAGTCCGCCGTCATGGCGTCCTCGCTGGACACCGGCCGCAGCACCACCGGGTGGCCGTAGGTGCGGCCGTCGCCCTGCACGCCGACACTGCGCACGTCGGCCAGCAGCACCACCGGGCACTGCCAGATGTCGCGGTCCAGGCCGGCCGAGGTGAGCTCCTCGCGGGCGATCGCGTCGGCCGCGCGCAGGATCTCCAGCCGCTGCGCGGTCACCTCGCCGATGATGCGGATGCCCAGGCCGGGGCCGGGGAACGGCTGCCGGTGCACGATCGTCTCCGGCAGGCCGAGCTCGAGGCCGACCCGGCGCACCTCGTCCTTGAACAGCGCCCGCAGCGGCTCGACCAGCTTGAACTGCAGGTCCTCCGGCAGGCCGCCGACGTTGTGGTGGCTCTTGATGTTGGCCGTGCCCGCGCCGCCGCCGGACTCCACCACGTCGGGGTAGAGCGTGCCCTGGACCAGGAAGTCGTACTGCTCCTTGTCCTGCAGGTCCTGCGCGGCCTGCTCGAAGACGCGGATGAACTCGCGGCCGATGATCTTGCGCTTCTGCTCCGGGTCGCTGACGCCGGCCAGCGCGCCCAGGAACCGCTCGCGCGCGTCCACGGTGACCAGGTTGACCCCGGTCGCCGCGACGAAGTCCCGCTCCACCTGCGTGCGCTCGCCGGCACGCAGCAGGCCGTGGTCGACGAACACGCAGGTCAACCGGTCCCCGATGGCCCGCTGCACCAGCGCCGCCGCGACCGCCGAGTCCACGCCGCCGGACAGGCCGCAGATGGCCCGGCCGTCACCGACCTGCTCGCGGATGCGCGCCACCTGCTCGTCCACGATGGACGCGGTCGTCCACTGCGGACGGATGCCGGCGATGTCGTGCAGGAAGCGGCGCAGCACCTCCTGGCCGTGCGGGGAGTGCCCGACCTCGGGGTGGTACTGCACGCCCGCGAAGCGCTTCTCCACGCTCTCGAAGCCCGCCACCGGCGCGCCCTCGCTGCTCGCCGTCACCGTGAAGCCCTCCGGGGCCTTGGTGACGCTGTCGCCGTGGCTCATCCACACCGGGTGGTGCGCCGGCAGGTCCTCGTGCAGCACACCGCCGTCGGCGGTCAGCTCGGTGCGGCCGTACTCACGGGCGCCCGTGTGCGCGACCACGCCGCCGAGGGCCTGCGCCATCGCCTGGAAGCCGTAGCAGATGCCGAAGACCGGGATGCCCGTCTCGAACAGGGCCGGGTCCACCTGCGGCGCGTTGTCCGCGTAGACGCTGGACGGGCCGCCCGACAGCACGATGGCCACCGGGTCCTTGGCGACGAGTTCCGCGACGGACGCGGTGTGCGGAACGACCTCGGAGTACACCTGGGCCTCGCGCACCCGGCGCGCGATCAGCTGGGCGTACTGCGCGCCGAAGTCGACGACGAGCACGGGTCGGCTCACGATCAGCGGACCTCCTGGTTGGGGGATATTCGCTATCTTCCCAGTTCCACGCGTGGCTAGCGTGCACCGGGTGGAGCTGCGCGGCGGACTGAACACGGTGTGGTTGATCGACGGCAGGGTGCACCGGCCGGCCGGCCCGTGGTCGTCCCGCGTGCATGCCTTGCTGCGCCACGTTTCCGCAGCCGGATTCGAAGGCGCCCCGGAGCCGTTCGGCTTCGACGCGGACGGCCGCGAGGTCCTGTCTTTCGTGCCGGGTGAAGTTGGTCACCACTTCCCGATGAGCGACGAGGCAGTGATCAGTTCCGCCCGGCTGCTCCGGCGGCATCACGACGCGACGGTCGGCTTCGTGGCCGGCTCCGACGGCTGGCAGTGCCCGCCCATCGAGCCGGCCGAGGTGCTCTGCCACGGTGACTTTGCCCAGTACAACCTCGTGTTCGAGGGCGACACCGCCGTTGGCATGATCGACTTCGACTGGGCCAGGCCGGCGCCGCGCTGGTACGACGTGGCCTACGGCGTGTACCGGTTCGCCCTGATGGACCTGGAGCGGCCGTTGGACCGGCAGTTGCGCGGTGCGGCCCTGTTCTGCGACGCCTACGGCGCTTCGCCGGCCACTCGGCGCGGCGTGGCCGACAACCTGCCGGCGTATCTGATCTGGATGGCCGAGCAGGTCGAGCAGGATCCCCGCTTCGTCACGCAGCGTGCGGAAGAGCACAACCGGATGTATCGGGAGCACGCTTGTCTGGTTCCCGACCTGCATACGACACTTTGTCCTGCCTGACCTGGCTCGTTGTACCTGATGGCCACCGGCGTGACGGGCCGTGGTGGTCATATCGTGTGGTCATGGAAGACGCGATCGAGGCCAAGCCCCGCCCGTGCTGGATCGCCGGTCACGCCGAGCAGGGCGCGACCGAGCTGCTGGTTCGCCACCCGTACGACGGCACCGAGGTCGCCTCCGTCGCCGTACCCGGCCCCGACCAGGTGGAACGGGCCGTCGCGGCCGCCGCCGAGGTGGCCGCGACGTTCCGCTCGTCGCCCGCGCACGTGCGGGCGTCGGCGCTGACGCACGTGTCGGAGCAGCTGGCCGCCCGGCGCGAGGAGATCGCCGAGGTGATCACCGCCGAGAACGGCAAGCCGCTGAAGTGGGCCGACGGCGAGGTCAACCGGGCCATCTCCACGTTCCGGTTCGCCGCCGAGGAGGCCCGCCGGTTCACCGGCGAGCTGCAGCGGCTGGACACCGACCCGGCGGCCGAGGGCCGGCTGGCGCTGGTGCGGCGGGTGTCGCGGGGCCCGGTGCTGGGCATCGCGCCGTTCAACTTCCCGCTGAACCTGGTCGCCCACAAGGTCGCGCCGGCCATCGCGGTCGGCTCGCCGATCATCGTCAAGCCGGCGCCGCGGACCCCGCTGTCGGCGCTGATCCTCGGCGAGATCCTGGCCGAGACCGACCTGCCCGAGGGCGCGTTCTCGGTGCTGCCGGTCGGCAACGAGGAGACCATCGCGCTGGTCAAGGACCCGCGGCTGCCGGTGGTGTCGTTCACCGGCTCCGGCCCGGTCGGCTGGTCGATCATGGACTCGGTGCCGCGCAAGCACGTCGTGCTGGAGCTCGGCGGCAACGCCGCGGCCGTGGTCGCCGCCGACTGGAGCTCCGAGGAGGACCTGGAGTTCGCGGCCAAGCGGATCGCGCTGTTCGCCAACTACCAGGCCGGCCAGTCCTGCATCGCCGTGCAGCGGGTGATCGTGGACTCCGCGATCGCCGACGACTTCGTGCCGCGCCTGGTGGCCTGCGTCCGCGACCTGATCACCGGCGACCCGCACGACCCGGACGTCGAGGTCGGGCCGCTGGTCGACGACGCCGCCGCCGAGCGCGTCGAGTCGTGGGTCGGCGAGGCCGTCAACGCCGGGGCCGAGCTGCTCGCCGGCGGACACCGCGCCGGGGCGACCATCGAGCCGACCGTGCTGGCCAACGTGCCCAAGGACAGCAAGGTGTGGGCCGAGGAGGTCTTCGGACCCGTGCTGGCCGTGTCCGTTGTGGACGGTGCCAACGCCGCTCTGGCGGCCGTCAACGACTCCGCCTACGGCCTGCAGGCCGGCCTGTTCACCCACGACCTGCAGCTGGCCTTCCGCGCCGCCTCCGAGCTGGAGGTCGGCGGCTTGATCGTCGGCGACGTGCCGTCGTACCGGGCCGACCAGATGCCCTACGGCGGCGTGAAGGGCTCCGGCTTCGGCCGCGAGGGGCTGCGGTCGGCGATGGCGGACTTCACCGAGGAACGCGTGATGGTCCTGACCAACGTCAAGTTCTAGGTGTCGGCGCTGCGGGGACCGGGCCAGAACCGGTCCCCCAGCTGCTTGTCCTGGGCCAGCAGCCCGGCGCGCGTGTCGACGACCGGTCCGGGCCAGTAGAGCTTGACGGCCCTCAGCACGTCGTCACGGCTGCTTTTGAGCGCCGGGCGGTCGCAGTGCAGTCCGCCGACGCCGACCAGGCACAGGTCGACAACCTCCTCGGCACTGGTCACCTTCACGAGCAGCGCCCAGGCGCCGGCTCGCGGCACCATCGCCACGAATTCGATGTCGCTCCAGGAAAGTCTGGTGAAGCCGGTCGTCGTCCGCAGGTCGACGCCGTCCGGGCTGACAACCAGTTGCCCGCCGCCGGGCGGGAAGAATCCCCGCACCACGTGGCCGACGCCGTAACCGCCCAAGGCCGAAACCACAGCCGTGAGCACCGCGAGAATGACGACGACGAATCCCGGCAGCGGCTGGCTGACGTTCACCACGATCAACGTGGCCACGACCGCGATGGGAAACGCGATCTTCGCCGGGTGGAGGCTGTAGCGCAGCTCGGACGGCAACAGGTCGAACGTGGCGGTCCTGGCCTGCACCTCCGACGTCCGAAGGACCCGCACGCCGTCGGTTTCGGCCAGTTCCTGCGGGGCCGCGACCACGATCAGGATCTCCCCCGGCCACGTGCGCATGCGACGGAATTCCCGCACCTCGTCCAGGGTCCTGGCGTTCAACAGCAGCGCCAGGATGTGATGCGGCGCGAGCTTCGCGTCGTCGCGCCAGGCCGGCTTGGCCAGGTCGATCACCGCGGTCCTGCCCCGGTAGTAGTTGCCGCCGGCACGGCCCGCCCAGAAGCGAACCGCCTTGACCGCGTCGGGTCCGGTGACCACCAGCGGCTTTCCACCGGCCGCTCGCACGCCCTTGTCGATGGCCCGGGCCAGGGACCGCAGGTACTCCGACACCGTCGGCCTGGCCGGCTCGGGCCCCGCGTGAATGTGCACTTCCATGTCGCGGCCCTGGATGACGTTGCCGCTGACGGACCCGGTGACCTCGTTGTGCACGGTGGCCTCGTCGTCCTCCACCTCGTGAAGGTCGCGGCCGGCGCGTGACCCGTTACTACGCCTTGGCCACCGACTGCTCGAAGGACAGCACACCGTCCGGGTCGTACTGCTGGGCGACCTTGCGCAGCTTGGGCAGGTTCGGGCCGTAGTACGCGGTGCCCCAGTCCGCGAGGCTGGCGTCGATGTAGTTGACGTACGCGCCGTCGCCGATGACGGCGCCGAGGTTGTCGCGGACCTCGCCGACGGCGGTGCGCGCCGAGGCGGCGGTCGAGCCCTGGTAGATCTGGGCCGTGGCAAGGGCTCCGCGGTGCGGAAAGGCCGTTTCCGTCGCGCCGACCCGACCGGCCGCGCCGCCGATGCTGTCCAGCAGCACGTCCATGCCGCTGCGGCCGGCCATCACCTCGGCGAACTTTGCCGGATCCGACAAGGGTTTCGCCAGCACACGGGAGGTCGCTGTGAACGATTCCCGCTTCAGCACGCCGTTTCCGTTCCAGCTCGGCGTGCACTGGGCGTTGCTGTAGGAGGCGCAGCCGCCGAAGTACTTCATCGCGTCCACATAGGACTTGGACAGCGTGTACCGGTTGGTCGGCTGCGTGCCCGTCGCCGCGATCAGCTTGTTCAGCAACGGATTCAGCCCGGTCGGCGAGCCGACGAAGCAGCCGTTGATCCGGCACGTCGACGGATTTCCGCCGGAGACGCCCATCGTCGTCCACAGCTCGTCCGGGGCCGTCGCGATGAACTGCTGCCAGCCGCCGAGCACGTCCGCGACGGAGCCGCCCGGGAACTGGAGTTGGAACACGGTCAGCTGCGGCGCTTCCTCGGTCCGGAACGTGAACGAGGTGACGATGCCGAAGTTGCCGCCGCCCCCACCGCGCAGCGCCCAGAACAGGTCCGGCTCCTGCGAGGCCGAGACCGTGCGCAGCTTGCCGTCGCCGGTGACGATCTGCGCCGACACCAGCTTGTCGCAGGTCAGGCCGAACTTCGTGGTCAGCACGCCGACGCCGCCGCCCAGCGTCAGGCCGCCGATGCCGACCGTCGGGCACGAGCCCGCCGGCAGGCACCGGCCCGCGTTCGCCAGTGCCGCGTACACGTCCATCATCCGGGCGCCGGCGCCGATCGTCGCCGTGCCGTCCGGCTGGACCTGAACGTCCTTCATGCCGCCGAGGTCGACCACCAGGCCACTGTCCGGTGTGGAGTATCCGACGTAGCTGTGGCCGCCGCTGCGGGCCGCGATCGGGATCCTCGACGCGTAGGCCAGGGCCACGCAGGCCTGCACGTCGCTCGGGTTGGCCACCTGCGCCACCGCCGCCGGCTTCCGGCTGTCGAACAGCGGGTTGTAGGCCAGCTTCGCCGTCTCGTAGGCCGGGTCCGCCGGCAGCACCAGCTTGCCGGCCAGCTGGCCGCGCAGCTTGTCCCAGTTCGGCGGCACCGCCGGCGGCCTCGTCGTCGTGGTCGGCGTCGGGCTCGTCGACGTCGACGACACCGGGCCCGGGCCGCCGTTCGGCGAGCACGCCGCCGCCGCGACCGCCGTCGCCCCCACCCCGGCCGCCTGCAAGAACGCCCGCCGGCTGATCGCCATCCTGGACACCTCCTGACCCGAGGACGCGTCGGAACCGCTGTCGTTGCCAGCAGTCTCCCAATGATCAGCCGGCCCCGCCCGACGGACGCCCCACCCCGCCGGGGTCAGGCCAGGCGGAGGGCTCCGGGGGCGTCGGCGGGGACGACGGGGTGCTTGGGGGCGACCGGGGCGATCCGCCGGTAGCCGGCGCCGGCGGCGGGGCGCTGGTCCTCCTCGCCCTTGTTCGGCCACAGGGCGAACGCCCGCTCGGCCTGGGCGGTGATCGTCAGCGACGGGTTGACGCCGAGGTTGGCGGAGATGGCGGCGCCGTCCACAACGGACAGGCCGGGGTGGCCGAAGACGCGGTGGTACGGGTCGATGACGCCGTGCTCGGCGTCGGTGCCGATGGCGCAGCCGCCGATGAAGTGAGCGGTCAGCGGGATGTTGGCCAGCTCGCCCCAGGTCCCGCCGGCGACGCCGCCGATGTGCTTGGCGGCCAGCTGGTTGGCCAGGTGCCCGGCGGGGATGAAGGTGGGGTTGGGCTCGCCGTGCCCCTGCTTGGACGTGAGCTTGCCGCGCCGGGTGAAGGTGGTGATGGAGTTGTCCAGGCTCTGCATCACCAGCAGGATCACGGTCCGCTCGCTCCACCGGTGCACGGAGAGCATCCGGGCGGTGATGAGCGGGTGCCGCACGGCGTAGCGAAGGAATTGCAGCCACCGCGGAGTCGGCAGCGAGCCGTCGGTGGCGATGGTCTGCAGCAGCCCCATGGCGTTGCTGCCCTTGCCGTACCGGACGGGCTCGATGTGCGTGGTGGCGTCGGGGTGGATGGACGACGTGATGGCCACGCCCCGGCTGAAGTCCTGCGCTGGGTCGAAGCTGAGCCGGCCGGCGCCGATGATGGCCTCGGAGTTGGTCCGGGTGAGCTCACCGAGCCGGCGGGACAGCCGCGGCAGCGCGCCGGAGTCGCGCATCTTGTGCAGCAGGTTCTGGGTGCCCCAGGTCCCGGCGGCGAGCACGACCTGGCCGGCGGTGATGGACGACCGGCCGCCGAAGCGAGCCCCGGTGCGGCGGGTGTCGACCCGCCAGGTGCCGTCGGCAAGCTCACGCAGCCCGGTCACGGTGGTCATGGGCAGCACCTGCGCGCCGGCCCGCTCGGCCAGGTACAGGTAGTTCTTGACGAGCGTGTTCTTGGCCCCGACCCGGCAGCCGGTCATGCACGACCCGCACTCGGTGCAGCCGGTGCGCGCCGGCCCGACACCGCCGAAGAACGGGTCGGGGACGGTCTTGCCGGGCTCGCCGAAGTGCACGCCGACCGGCGTCGGGTGGTACGAGTCGGCGATGCCCATGTCGGCGGCGACCTGCTGCATCACCCGGTCGGACGGCGTGGTGGTGGGGTTGGTGACGACCCCGAGCATCCGGCTGGCCTGGTCGTAGAACGGGGAGAGCTCGGCCTCCCAGTCGGTGATGTGGGCCCACTGCGGGTCGGCGAAGAACGGCTTGAGCGGCCGGTACAGGGTGTTGGCGTACACCAGCGACCCACCGCCGACGCCGGCCCCGGCCAGCACCATCACGTTGCGCAGGGTGTGGATGCGCTGGATGCCGTAGCAGCCGAGCTGCGGGGCCCACAGGAACTTCCGCAGGTCCCACGAGGTCTTGGCGAACTCCTCGTCGCTGAACCGCCGCCCGGCCTCCACGACGGCGACCCGGTAGCCCTTCTCGGTCAGCCGCAGCGCGGCGACGCTGCCACCGAAGCCGGAACCGATCACCACGACGTCGTAATCGACGGAAGCACCGTTGCTACTCGTCAGTAGGCCCATGCACCGAGACTAAGCGGAACCGCCCGGTTCCACCAGATCGGTGCGCAGGATGCCGTACATGACCATGTCGCGGCGGACGCCGCCCCGAGTGTGGGCGCCACGAATCACGCCTTCGCGGCGAAGGCCGGCATTGGTGAGCGCCTTCTGCTCGGCGACGTTCTCGGCGTCGGTGCCGGCCTCGATCCGGTCGTACGGCGTGGTGGCGAACAGGTGCTCCACCAGCAGCCGCTGCGCGATCGAGCCGACACCCCGCCCACGCGCCGACGGCAGCAGCCCGATGCCGATGTTCCAGGCCACGCAGCCGGTGGTCGGCCCGTACATCACCGGATGCCAGCTGACCAGGCCGAGCCGCTCGCCGGTGGCGGCGTCCACGACCAGCAGCCGGTGGATCTGCACCTTGATCAGGTCGTGCACCGTGTCGCCGTCGTCGGCCTCGTAGTCGCCGTCGTAACCGTCCTGGACGTGGTCGACGTCCTCCTGGGTCGGCTCGACCAGCGCGACGCCGTCACGCTCGACGACGGTCACCCGCGCACCGTCAGGCCGACCTTCTGGAACTCCTTCAGGTCCGAGTAGCCGGTCTTGGCCATCGCCCGGCGCAGCGCGCCGAACAGGTTGACCGCGCCGTCCGGGTCCGCCGACGGGCCGAACAGCAGCGTGCGCAGGTCCACCTCGGCCTCGGCGCCGACGGTCACCCGGGACCGGGGCACCGACGGGTGCGCGGCCGCCGAGGTCCAGTACAGGCCCTGGCCGGGCGCCTCGGTCGCGGCCGACAGCGGCTCGCCCAGCATCACGGCGTCCGCGCCGCAGGCGATGGACTTGGCGATGTCGCCGCTGGAGTGCACGCCGCCGTCGGCGATCACGTGCACGTACCGGCCGCCGGTCTCGTCCAGGTAGTCCCGGCGTGCCGCCGCCGCGTCCGCGATGGCCGTGGCCATCGGCACGCCGATGCCCAGCACCGAGTCGGTGGTGGTGACGCCGCTGGAGTGCCCGTAGCCGACGATCACGCCGGCCGCGCCGGTGCGCATCAGGTGCATGGCGGTCCGGTAGTCGCCGACACCGCCGGCGATCACCGGCACGTCCAGGTCGGCGATGAACTGCTTGAGGTTGATCGGCTCGCCGTCGCGGGCCACGTGCTCGGCCGACACGATCGTGCCCTGCAGCACGAGGATCTCCACGCCCGCGGCCAGCAGATCCGGCGTCAGCTCGGCGGCGCGCTGCGGGCTGACCCGCACCGCGACCGTGACGCCCGAGTCGCGCACCTGCTTGATCGCCTCGGCGATCAGGTCGGCCTGGATCGGGGCGGCGTGCAGCTCCTGCAGCAGCCGGGTGACGGCCAGCGGGTCGTCCTCCTCGGCCGCCCGGGTCAGCCGGAACATCGCGTCCTCGACGTCTGAAAGCCGGGCCCACAGCCCCTCGGCGTTGAGCACGCCCAGCCCGCCCAGCTCGCCGACCGCGACCGCGGTGCGCGGCGACACCACCGCGTCCGACGGGTGCGTGATCAGCGGGATGTCGAACCGGTAGGCGTCGATCTGCCACGCCGTCGACACGTCCTTGGACGAGCGCGTCCGCCGCGACGGGATGATCTCGACGTCGTCCAGCTCGTAAGCCCGCCGCGCGGAGCGACCCATCCCGATTTCGACCAGATCCCGCACGGCCTGTCCTCTCTCCCCGATCACGCAAACCCGACGAGATTAGACCAACTCAGCGAGTGGTGTAGTTGGGTGCCTCGACCGTCATGGTGATGTCGTGCGGGTGCGACTCCTTCAGACCGGCCGCGGTGATGCGCACCAGCTGCTTGGACTGCAGCTCGGCGATCGAGCTGGAGCCGGTGTAGCCCATGCCGGCGCGCAGCCCGCCGATCAGCTGGTGGGTGACCTGGGCCAGCGGCCCACGGAACGGCACCCGGCCCTCGATGCCCTCGGGGACCAGCTTGTCCTCGTTGAGCACGTCGTCCTGGAAGTAGCGATCCTTGGAGTACGACTTGGCCTCGCCCCGGGACTGCATCGCGCCCAGCGAGCCCATGCCCCGGTAGATCTTGAACTGCTTGCCGTTGACCAGGATCAGGTCGCCGGGGGCCTCGGCGGTGCCGCCGAGCAGGCCGCCGATCATCACCGCGCTCGCGCCGGCCGCGATGGCCTTGGCGATGTCGCCGGAGTACTGGATGCCGCCGTCGCCGATCACCGGCACGCCGGCCGGCCGGCAGGCCTGGTCGGCCTCGTAGATGGCGCTGATCTGCGGCACGCCCACGCCCGCGACCACACGGGTGGTGCAGATCGAGCCGGGACCGACGCCGACCTTCACACCGTCCGCGCCGGCGTCCACCATCGCCTGCGCGCCGACCCGCGTCGCCACGTTGCCGCCGACGATGTCGACGCTGTCGCCGAGGTCCTTCTTCAGCCTGGCCACCATCTCCAGCACGCTGCGGGAGTGGCCGTGCGCGGTGTCCACCATCAGCACGTCGACACCGGCCTCGGCCAGGCTCATGGCCCGGGTGTAGGCGTCGTCGCCGACGCCGACCGCGGCGCCGCAGATCAGCCGGCCGTCCGGGTCCTTGGTGGCGTTCGGGTACTGCTCGGTCTTGACGAAGTCCTTGACCGTGATCAGGCCGCGCAGCTTGCCGTCGCCGTCCACGATCGGCAGCTTCTCGATCTTGTGCCGGCGCAGCAGGCCCAGCGCGGCCTCGGCGGACACGCCCACCTGGGCGGTGACCAGCGGACCCTTGGTCATCACCTCGCGCACCGGGCGGCTGTGGTCCACCTCGAAGCGCATGTCCCGGTTGGTGATGATGCCGATGAGCTTGCCGTCCGGCTCGGTCACCGGCACGCCCGAGATGCGGAACTTGGCGCACAGCTGGTCCACCTCGGCCAGCGTGGCGTCGGGCGAGCAGGTCACCGGGTCGGTCACCATGCCGGCCTCGGACCGCTTGACCACCTCGGCCTGCGCGGTCTGCGCCTCGATGGACAGGTTGCGGTGCAGCACGCCGATGCCGCCCTGGCGAGCCATCGCGATCGCCATCCGGGCCTCGGTCACGGTGTCCATCGCGGCCGACACCAGCGGGATGCGCAGCGTGACGTTGCGGGAAAGCTTGGTCGAGGTGTCGACCTGGCTCGGAATGACGTCGGACTCGGCGGGCAGCAGCAGCACGTCGTCGAAGGTCAGTCCGAGCATGGCGAACTTCGACGGCGTTTCCTGAGCGGTGAGCTCGGTCATGTTCGGGCCTCTGGCCTTCCTGCACTGACTACAAAGGGTGGATTTTCGCAGGCGGAGCGCCTCTGTCCATGGTATCTGGAGCCATTGGCGGCCCGGCGCGGTACCGTGCGGGGTCGTGCCGCACGACGCGTTGCCTCCAGACCCCTTCGCGGGCGACCCCGACGACCCCGCTCGGGCGCTGCGCGATGCCGACGACCACGAGCACGATCCGATCGGCGAGGAGGAACGCGCCGAGCTGATCAACGATCTCAGCGACCTCGCGGTGTACCAGGCGCTGCTGGAGCCGCGCGGGGTCCGCGGCGTGGTGGTGGACTGCGGCGACTGCGACGAGCCGCACTACCACGACTGGGCACTGCTGCAGGCCAGCCTCGAACAGCTGCTGCACGACGGCCACATGCGGCCGCACGAGCCGGCCTTCGACCCGGACCCGGCCTGCTACGTGAGCTGGGAGTACTGCCGGGGCTACGCCGATGGCGTCAACGAGCGGGAGAGCGCCCGCTGAGCTGCGACCAAGCTCACACGTGACGCTCCACCCATGACGCTCGGAAAGGACCTTTCCTCCACTCGGAGTGGAGGAAAGGTCCGTTCCCAGCATTCGGGGTCAACTGGTCGGCGTGCCACCGGTGGGCAGGTTGTTGCTCGACCCGCTGCCGCCCGAGGGCGGGTTGCCGCCGTCGTCGGGCGGGTTGTTCTTGCCGCTGCCGGCGGTGTCCGACGAACTCGTCGACGGCGACGGCGAGCTGGAACTCGACGGCGGCGGCGTGGTCGTGGTCGTCGTGGGCGGCGGCGTGGTCGTCGTGGTCGTCGGCAGCGTCGACGTCGACGAACCCGGGTCCGACGTCAGCGTCGGCGAGGTCGGCTGGGTCGGCGACGTCGGCTGCGTCGACGTGGTGTTCAGCTCGTTGACCAGGCTCTCGTGCGTCTTCGACAGCTGCGAGCGGCCGTCCTCGTTGGACACCAGCGGCAGCGAGCTCTGGGCGTTGGCCAGCGCCGTGCGGGCGTCGCCGATCCGGCCCTGGCTGAGCGCCGAGCGGGCGGCGTTCAGGTCGGACTCGACGGCGACCGCGGCCTCCACGGAGTGCGCGTGGTCGGTGTAGAGCATCTGGGTCAGCCCCCAGAGGGCGTCACCGGGCCTGGCGTCGCGCGCGGCCAGGCTGACGCCGGTGAAGGCGATCGCCAGGACCGCGGCCGCGGTGGCCAGCGGGACCAGAAGTCGGGGTCGACGGCGCGCGGCCCGCCGCGCGGCGAGCACGGTCTCGGCCGCCGTCTCGGTGTCCACCAGATCGCCGAACGGCTCGTTGTCCACGTCACGCCGCCAGGACAGCAGCAGCGCGCTCAGCTCGTGGCCGGCCAGCGTGGAGTTCAGTTCGGGATTGCCCCCGCCGAGGGCGTCCAGCAACGCGTCGTCGGCACGCACCGCCGCCAGGTCCACCGGCACGTCGGCGGCGCCCAGGTCGAACCCGTTCACCAGCTCCGAACCCAGTGGGTCGTCACCGGTGAGCACCGGTCTGCTTCCGCCCAGACTCCCAGAGAACTGGCCTCTCAACGGCCATTCTCTCGTGGCGGCATCCTCATCGCCGGGCCCGTGCTGCTCGGCCACTCAGACCACCTCCTCCGCTGCCAGCGTCTTGCGTAGTCGTGCCAACGCGCGGTGCTGCGCGACGCGCACCGCTCCCGGGGTTGAGCCCACCGCGTCCGCCGTCTCCTCGGCCGACAGCCCGACGACCACGCGGAGCAGCAGGATCTCCCGCTGCTTGGCGGGCAGGATGCGGAGCAGCTGCGCCATCCGCTCGGAGAGCTCGCCGTGCATCGCGCGCTGCTCGGGCCCGGCGTCGGTCTCCGGGGCGTCCGGGACCTCCGGCACGGGTTCGGCGCGGTTGCGGGCGGCCGCCCGATGGGCGTCGGCGACCTTGTGCGCGGCGATGCCGTACACGAAGGCGAGAAAGGGCCGGCCTTGGTCGCGGTAACCGGGCAGAGCCGTGAGCACCGCGAGACACACCTCCTGGGCGACGTCGTCCGCCGAAGCGAAGGACCTCTCCTGCCTGCCGACACGGGCGCGGCAGTACCGCACCACCAAAGGGCGGATAGACGCCAGGACACGTTCGATGGCCTGGCGGTCGCCATCAACGGCAGCGCCCACTGCGGCGTCCAGTCCGTCCCCCGTAGTGCTCATCGCAGACAACAGCCCTGGTGTTACTTCTGGGCACACCGACGCGGTCGGCATGCGAGACGTTGGTCGCTCAACCCGGTCGGACTCACCGTACCGGGCGACACCGACTGATGTAACGCTGCGGCGGGTCACCCTTGGTCACGGAGTGTGGCATCCGGCCTCGGACACGGGCCAGTCCAGCCCAACGGGTCGCTGAGCTGGACCAATGGGATGCGACGTCGTGACGGCGCGGCAGCGGGGCAAGCGATTTCCCCACCTCCGCCCGGGGACGCCCACGAGAATGTGGCGTCCCCGACACCGGCGGTGGGGGTACCGAGGAGTGAGAACTTCAGGACACCAGGCCGCGGCGGAAGCCGTGCGCGACGGCCTGGGCGCGGTCACGAACGCCGAGCTTGCGGAACAGCCGGCGGGCGTGCGTCTTGACGGTGTCCTCGGACAGGTACAGCTCGCGGCCGATCTGTCCGTTGCTCTTGCCCTGGCTCATGCCGCGCAGCACCTGCAGCTCGCGCTCGGTGAGCTGCACGCCCGGGTCGGACGGCTGCCGCGGCGCCGGCACCGAGGTGCTGGCCAGCGTGTGCGCGAGGGCGGCGACCAGCTCCGGCCGGGACGCGTCCCAGCGCAGGTAGCCGCGGGCCCCGCCGGCGATGGCGGCGGCGATGCTGCCGGCGTCGTCCGGCGCTCCGAACACGATGACGTTGGCCTGGGGGTTGGCCGAGACCAGCCGGCGGGTCGCCTCGACACCGGTCGGCACGGCGCGCTGGGTTCCCACCAGTACGACATCCACCGGCTGCCGGGAGAACCGCGCCAACAACTCGTCACCGTGTGCCACGCAGTCGATGCGACTGACCCCAGGGACTGCCGACATGACACGCGTCAGCCCCTCCCGCACGCTGCGGCGGTCGTCGCAGATCAAGACCGTCGTCACGGGGACTCCTTTCCGACAGCCGAGTGACGTTCCACTTCCCCTATCGGACGCCGGGCCGGCAACCTTGACACGATCCGGTGCTTAATCCGTCAAGTAGTTCGCCCGGATGTCCGCCAAGCCGGGTTCCCCGGAACGGAGCAGCGGCCTCACGGCACCCAGACGGAGGCCTTCGCGAGCGTTCGGGCGGCCGGATCGGCACGCAGCAACACGCAGCTCAGCACCCCTTTAGCCCGTTCGAGCCATGCCTGCGCCCCATCGGGTCGCAGGTGGCACAGGAGCAGTGCGCAGGGCCACACGAGGGGGTGTAGCCCCAGGGCCTCATTGTGACGCACATCACACTCTAACAGGGCTTCAGCTCGCTCTTTCGAGACCCCGTCGTGCAGATTCGCGAGCGTCGCGGCGAGCACCATCCGGGACTTGACGCGGTGCCGGATCGCCCCCGCGGCGGTCGCCGTGTCCACCGCCCGCCGAGCCGGCTCCAAGGCGTCTTCCGGCCGGCCGGCGGCCAACTCGATCTCCGCGCGGACCCAGTCCAGCCGCACCGCCGACCGCCAGCGGTGACCGCCCACTCGCTCGACCGTGTCGGCTGCCACCACATGCAGGCGACGAGCCGGGCCGCCGACACCGATCGCATCCGCCGCCAGCCCCGTCAGGGCGTCCGCGAGCGCGCCAGCGGCGTCCACCCCGTCCGGGTCGTCGGCGACCGGTTCCACGCCCGCCAGCCGCGCCAGGGCCTCCCCGTCCAGCCGTCGCGCGGCGGCGTGACCACCCACCTGGCGGCGTTGGGAGGCCAGCGTGCTCGCGGCCAGTGACGCCAGCACCGGATCGGCGGTGTGCCGCAGCTCCGTCAGGAGCGCCGTGGCGGCGGCGTAGCGGCCCTGTCCACCCAGCACGACCGCGGCCAGCCAGCGCTGCCGCGGCGTGCCCAGGGCGGCCTTGCTGACGTCCGCGCCGGGGTTCCCGCCGAAGGCGGCGTCCCGCAGGTACTCATCCATCGGCGCCCAGCAACACGTACGAAATGCGGTCCAGCGCGGCGGACAGCGAGTCCAGCGGCTCCGCGTGCGGCGGCAGCTTGCTCTGCTGCCAGCCGGGGCCGCCGACGAACAGCCGGATCCGCTGCCGGGTGCGCGGCAGCTCCGTCAACAGGGTGCAGTGGGCGTACCGGGGTAGCTGTGCCCACAGGAACACCGCCGCCGGCGCGATCCGCCGAACGGCTGCTGCCAATGCGTCGGCCGGCAACGCTGCGCCGAGCAGCATCGTTCCTACGCCCCGCTGGACGAGCGCGGCGGCCAGCGCCTGCAGCGGCAGGCTGTGCTGCTCCTCCGGCACGCAGGCGAGCAGCACCGGTCGGGGATTCACCGGCAGCGGCGCGCCGACCTGCGCCGCCGACAGGGCGGCCGTGACGCACTGCGTGAACAGGTGCTCGACCTCGACGCCCTCGCCCGAGTGCCGCCAGCGCTGGGCGATGCCCGTCAGCACCGGCCGGATCATGGTGTTCCACGTGACCAGCACGCCGAGCTCGGCCAGCGCGTCGTGCAGCAGCTGCTGCACGGACACCGCGTCCATCGCCATCACGGCCCGCCCCAGCCCCCGGGCCTGCCTGCTCACGCCGGGCAGGCGCAGCACGCGGCCACCCGTGCTGACCTGCTCGCCGTCATCGGCGTCGCCGCCGACGATCAGCTCCGGCAGTTCGGCCGGCAGCGGCTGCGCGGTCAGCCGTTGCTCGGGCAATGTGCTGCTCAGGGCGTAGCGGGCGGCCTCCGCCGGTGACGCTCCGCGCAGCAACGCCCGCTGCATGAGTTCCAACCGGGCGATGTCCTGATCTCCGTAGCGACGGTGCCGGCCGGTGGTGTGATCGGTCGGGCCAAGGCCGTACCGGCGGTCCCAGGTGCGCAGCGTCGCAGGTGCCACGCCGAGCCGCCTGGCAACTGCCGCAACGGAGAGCATCGGTTCGCCGGCTGCGCGCTCCCGCGGAACGGGCTCCGGCTGAGTCGTCACGGTGGACATCGTCCGGGCACCTTCTCACAGCGGCAACTCACGTCACGCGGTGTGACCTGGGCCACCAGAGGTGGAGGACCTTGATCACCCGTCGGCAGGAATGAACAACTTCCCACCCGAACACTCTTGAACAAGTTTTGGCGCGGTTCTACGGTGATCGCAGTTAAGCCATACGGAGCAACCACGATGGGCACCGACCCGGCGAGGAGGCGGTTCTCGATGGCAGACACCCGAAGGCTCCCAGGTCCGAACGCGGACGTCTGGGACTGGCAGTTGGAAGGCAACTGCCGGGGCATGGACAGCGCCTTCTTCTTTCATCCGGACGGCGAGCGCGGCCCGGCCCGGTCGCGGCGCGAGGCCCGGGCGAAGGCCGTCTGCCAGACCTGCCCGGTGCTGGAGATGTGCCGCCGGCACGCCCTGGCGGTCCAGGAGCCGTACGGCATCTGGGGCGGCATGTCCGAGTCGGAGCGGGACACCATCCTGAAGTCGAGGCGTCGTCAGCTCGTGCTCACGTCGTAGGCCCAAGGTATGACGCGACGACCATCTCCGCGGTGGACGCCCGATGACGCCCGCCCGCCCTAACTTCGTCTCATCGACGGGGAAGTTAGGGGATGGTCGCAGTGCACAGCATGGCTTTCGTCCAGTTCGGACAGGTGTTCGCCGGGGTCGCCCTGGTCGGACTGGTCGCCCTGGCCATCGCCCACGTGCTGATCGCGGTGCTGGCGGTGGTGAGCGTGCTCGGGTCCCGGCAGAGCACCGGCATGAAGGCGGTGTGGTTCCTGCTGATCTGGGCGATGCCGCTGATCGGCAGCGTGATGTGGTTCCTGGTCGGCCGCCGCGAGCAGCGGGCCCAGTGGGACCCGGCGTCGCAGCGCCACCCGGCTATGCAGTAATCCCTTACGACGCAACGAAAAGGACCCCTTCCGTTCTCGGGAAGGGGTCCTTTTCGTTGCTCAGACCTCAGTGGCCGTGACCGTGGCCGTGGCCATGACCGGCGTCGGCCGGCTCCTCTTCCTTCTTCTCCACGACGGCGCTCTCCGTGGTGAGCACCATGCGGGCGATGGAGGCGGCGTTGGCGACCGCGGAGCGGGTCACCTTCACCGGGTCGATGACGCCGGCGCCGACCAGGTCGCCGTACTCCAGGGTGGCGGCGTTGAAGCCCGCGCCCCACTCCTGGTCCGCGACCTTGGACACCACGACGGAGCCCTCGAGGCCGGCGTTGGTGGCGATCCAGAACAGCGGCGCGGACAGGGCGTCGCGCACGATGCGCACGCCGGTGGCCTCGTCGCCGGTCAGGCCCAGGTTGTCGGCGAGCTCCTTGGCCGCGTGCACCAGGGCGGAACCGCCGCCGGGCACGATGCCCTCCTCGACCGCGGCCTTGGTGGCGGCGACCGCGTCCTCGATGCGGTGCTTGCGCTCCTTCATCTCGGTCTCGGTGGCCGCGCCGACCTTGATCACCGCGACGCCGCCGGACAGCTTGGCCAGCCGCTCCTGCAGCTTCTCGCGGTCCCAGTCGGAGTCGGTGGCCTCGATCTCCTTGCGCAGCTGCTCGACCCGGGCCGAGACGTCCTCGCTGCGGCCGGAGCCGTCCACCAGGGTGGTGTTGTCCTTGGTGACGTGCACGCGCCGGACGCTGCCCAGCACCTCCAGGCCCACCTCGGACAGCTTCAGGCCGACCTCGGCGGCGACGACCTGCGCGCCGGTGACGGTGGCCAGGTCGTCCAGGAACGCCTTGCGGCGGTCGCCGAAGTACGGCGCCTTGACCGCGACGACCTTGATGGTCTTGCGGATCGCGTTGACCACCAGGGTGGACAGGGCCTCGCCCTCGACGTCCTCGGCGATGATCAGCAGCGGCTTGCCGGACTGGGCGACCTTCTCCAGCACCGGGATCAGGTCGGCCAGGGCCGAGATCTTCTCGCGGTGCAGCAGGACGTAGGCGTCCTCGTAGACCGCCTCCTGCGTCTCCGGGTCGGTGGCGAAGTAGGCGGAGATGTAGCCCTTGTCGAACTGGACACCCTCGGTGATCTCCAGCTCGGTGGCCAGCGTCGAGGACTCCTCGATGGTGATGACGCCGTCCTCGCCGACCTTCTCGATGGCCTCGCCGAGCAGCGCGCCGATCGAGGAGTCGCGGGAGGAGACCGTGCCGACCTGGGCGACGTTGTCGCGGCCCTTGATCGGGGTGGCCTTGTTCTTCAGGAACTCCACCACGTGGTCGACGGCGGCCTGGATGCCGCGGCCCAGCGAGGTGGGGTTGGCGCCGGCCGCCACGTTGCGCAGGCCGACCCGGACCAGGGCCTGGGCCAGCACGGTCGCGGTGGTGGTGCCGTCGCCGGCGATGTCGTTGGTCTTGGTGGCGACGCTCTTGGCCAGCTGGGCGCCGAGGTTCTCGTACGAGTCCTCGAGCTCGATCTCGCGGGCCACGGTCACGCCGTCGAGGGTGACGGTCGGGCCGCCGAACTTCTTGTCCAGCACCACGTGGCGGCCACGCGGGCCGAGGGTCACCTTGACGGCGTCGGCCAGCTTGTTGACGCCGCGCTCCAGAGCCCGACGAGCGTCCTCGTCAAAGCTGATCTGCTTGGGCATTACGAGCCTTTCTCAGGTTTACGCACACAGGCGCCCCGGCAGCCCGGTGTGGGCCGCCGGGGCGCCTGAGCGGAGAAAGCGACGTCAGTTGATGACGGCCAGCACGTCGCGGGCGGAGAGGATGAGGTACTCCTCGCCGTTGTGCTTGAGCTCCGTGCCGCCGTACTTCGAGTAGACGACGACGTCGCCGACCGCGACGTCCAGCGGGATCCGGTTGCCCTTGTCGTCGATGCGACCCGGGCCCACGGCCAGGACCTTGCCCTCCTGGGGCTTCTCCTTGGCGGTGTCCGGGATGACAAGACCGGAAGCGGTCGTCGTCTCGGCCTCGTTGGCCTGGACGAGGATCTTGTCCTCGAGCGGCTTGATGTTCACGCTCACCGGGGTGACCTCCACGGTCGTTCGAAAGCGTTGGCAGGTACCGACGGCGCCTGCCACCCCGCCGTCGCGGGGGCCGGGGCGGTAGTTGGTGCCGTGCGACTAGCACTCTACCCACGAGAGTGCCAACGCTTCAACCAACCCCACCCTCATGCCGCTCAGAGGATCTGAACCTGGGACACCGGCAGCCCCGGGTCCGTCGCCAAGTCCAGCCCGGACGGCTCCGCGTCGGCCGCCACGAGGTGCGCGCCGACGGCGGCGATCATGGCGCCGTTGTCGGTGCACAGCCGGGGACGCGGCACCCGCAGCGTGATGCCGGCGGCGGCGCAGCGCTCGGCCGCGAGACCGGAGAGCCGAGAGTTGGCGGCGACACCGCCGGAGATCACCAGGGTGTCGACGCCGAGATCCTTGACGGCGCGGATGGCCTTGCCGGTGAGCACGTCGGCGACGGCCTCCTGGAACGAGGCGGCGACGTCGGCCAGCGGCACCTCCAGCCCGTCCCGCTCGCGGTTCTCCACCCACCGGGCGACGGCGGTCTTCAAGCCGGAGAAGGAGAAGTCGTACTTGGCGTCGCGGGGACCGGTCAGGCCGCGCGGGAACGCGATGGCGCAGCCGTTGCCCTGCTTGGCCAGCTTGTCGATCGGCGGGCCGCCGGGGTACGGCAGGTCGAGCACGCGGGCGACCTTGTCGTACGCCTCACCGGCCGCGTCGTCGATGGTGGAGCCGATCTCGGTGATCTTGCCGGCGAGGTCCTCGACGAGCAGCAACTGCGAGTGCCCCCCGGAGACGAGCAGCGCGACGCACGGCGACGGCAGCGGGCCGTGCTCCAGCGTGTCGGCGGCGACGTGCCCGGCGAGGTGGTTCACGCCGTAGAGCGGCTTGTCCAAGGCGGCGGCATAGGCCTTCGCGGCGGACACGCCGACCAGCAGCGCCCCGGCCAGGCCGGGCCCGGCGGTGACGGCGATGGAGTCGACGTCGTCCAGGGTCATGCCGGACTTCTCCAGCGCCCGGCTCATGGTCGGGATCATGGCCTCGAGGTGGGCGCGGCTGGCGACCTCGGGCACCACGCCGCCGAAGCGGGCATGCTGCTCCACGCTGGACGCGACCTCGTCGGCCAGCAGCTCCAGGGTGCCGTCCGCGCCGAGCCGGACGATGCCCACCCCGGTCTCGTCGCACGAGGACTCGATGCCCAGCACGATGCGGTCGCCGGTCACGACTTCTCCTCCTGTCGGACCGCCGCGGGGCGGCCCATGGTGTACGCGTCCGCCCCGGACGGTTGGTAGTACCTGCGCCGCAGCCCCAGCTGCTCGAAGCCGCGGGACCGGTACAACGCTATGGCGCGGTCGTTGTCGGTGCGAACTTCCAGGAACACGGGCGCCGCGACCTGGTCGGCGCGGGCCAGTAGCGCCTCGAACAGCGCCTTGCCGACGCCCCGGCCCTGCCAGTCGGTGTCCACGGCGATGGTCTGCACACTGCCCTCGAAGTCGGGCGCACGGCCGTTGAGCGCGAGCCCGGCGTAGCCGATGAGCTGCCCGTTCTCGTCGTACGCCCCGAGGTAGAAGTGCCCGTTGTCCAACTCGGCCCGGAACGCGCGCTCGCGCCACGGGTCGTCGCCGGGGAACAGCTTCCGCTCCAGCTCCGCACACCGCGCCGCGTCCTCGTGACGCAGCGCGGCCAGGGTGAAGCCGGTCACGGTTGGGTCACCCGCTTGCGCCCGGTCGGCACGACGGCGTCGGGGCGGCGCAGGTAGAGCGGGGTCATCGGGCCGGGTTCGGCGCCGGCGAGCAGGTCCCGTGCCGCGACGGCGACCAGGCCGTGCGGCGACGGGAACGGGGCCAGCACGATCGGCAGGTCCAGCACGTCGGCGTACATCTCGGCGCCCTGCCCGGCGGCGCTGGCGACGTTCAGGGACGGCAGCTTCTCGGCCAGGTCGGCGGGCTTCTCCACGTGCGGGCCCTCCACGCGGCGGCCCTCGGCGTCGTAGGCGGCCCAGTAGACCTCGCGCCGGCGGGCGTCGGTGGCGACGAGCAGCCCGTGACCGGTGCGGGCCTCGACGGCGATGGCGTCGACGGTGGGCACCGGGTGGACGGGCTTGCCCAGGGCCTGGCCGAGGGCGGCCGCTGTGACCATGCCGACACGCAGGCCGGTGAACGGGCCGGGGCCGCTGCCGCAGACGATGGCGTCCACGTCGGCCATGGTCTTGCCGACCTCGGCCAGCGCGGCGCGCAGGTGCGGGATCAGCAGCTCACCGTGGGCCTTGGCGTCGACGGTGACGCGCTGCGCCAGCGTTCGCGGCACCGCGTCGGCGTCGAGCTGGACCACTCCGGCGGTGACGGCAGGGGTCGCGGTGTCGATGGCAAGCACTAGCACGGTCGTCAAGGGTACGACCATCATCGGAAGCGACTTCGACGCGAGGGGTTGATGGGATGTTGCTGCCGGCTCTGGCCGACCCGACAGATGCCGAAGCGATCGTCTTCGGCGACCGGAAACTGACCTACCGCGAGCTGGCCGGCACGGCGTCGGCGATCGCGAAACGGCTGGTCGGGGACCGGGTCGCGGTCTGGGCGACGCCGACGATCGAGACCTGCGCGGCGGTGGTCGGCGCGCTGGCGGCGGGCGTCGCGGTGGTGCCGGTCAACCCCAAGGTCGGCGAGCGCGAGCTCGAGCACATCCTCGGCGACAGCGCGCCGGCCCAGGTGCTGGCGGCGCCGGGCGTCGAACTGCCCGGCGGCCTGGCGTCGCTGCCGCGGCTCGATGTGGATCTGTCCGTACGGGACGAGGGCCTGCCGCCGGAGCCGGACGCGGAGGCGCCGGCGTTCATCGTCTACACCTCGGGCACGACCGGCCCGCCCAAGGGTGTGGTGATGCCGCGCCGGGCGATCGCGTCCAACCTGGACTCCCTGGCGGCGGCCTGGGAGTGGACGGCCGCCGACGTCGTCACGCACGCGCTGCCGATCTTCCACGTGCACGGCCTCGTGGTCGGCGTGCTCGGGCCGCTGCGGCGCGGCGGCGCCGTGCACCACCTCGGCAAGTTCAGCTCGGCGGCGGCCGCGGCGGAGCTGGCCGGCCCGGCGACGATGATGTTCGGCGTCCCGACGATGTACCACCGGCTCGCCGCGGACGTGGAGGCCGATCCGGAGCTGGCCAAGCAGGTCGCCCAGGCGCGGCTGCTGGTGTCGGGCTCGGCGGCGCTGCCGGCGACCTGCCACGAGCGGATCTCCAAGGCCACCGGGCAGCGGATCGTGGAGCGCTACGGCATGACCGAGACGCTGATGAACTGCAGCGTCCGGGCCTGGGGCGAGCGCCGGCCCGGCACCGTCGGCACCCCGGTCGACGGCGTGGACGTGCGGCTCGTGGACGACGCCGGCGAGGTCGTCTCCGTCAGCGACGACGCCACCATCGGCGAGATCGAGGTCCGTGGCCCGAACCTGTTCCTGGAGTACCTCAACCGCCCCGACGCGACCGCCGAGGCGATGCACGACGGCTGGTTCCGCACCGGCGACATGGCCACCCGCGCCCCGGACGGCTACATCCGGATCGTCGGCCGGCGGGCCACCGACATCATCAAGAGCGGCGGCTACAAGATCGGCGCCGGTGAGATCGAGAACGCGCTGCTGGAACACCCGGGCGTGGCCGAGGTCGCGGTCGCCGGCCGTCCCGACGACGACCTCGGCGAGCGGATCGTGGCCTGGGTGGTCGCGGCGGATCCCGCCCCCAGCGCCGACGAGCTGATCGACCACGTGGCGAGGCTGCTCACCCCGCACAAGCGGCCGCGCGTCGTGCACTTCGTGCACTCCTTGCCCCGCAACGAGTTGGGCAAGGTGACGAAACGGGCGCTGCCCTAGCCCCCCACTTCCGCTACGTGAGTGGCTCATTTCGCATTTTCGGGGCACGTGAGTGGCTCAGGTGCCCGCCAAACGGAAATGAGCCACTCACGTAGCGACAAAAAGGGCTAGGGGAGTTCGCGGGTGGTCCAGCTACCGTGCGGGTGCAGCTCGGCCACCCGCACGTCGTCGTCGAGGCGGGTGAGGCGGATCAGCAGGTGGTCGTCGGACAGCCGCTCGGCCACCCCCTCGCCCCACTCCACCACCACGGCCGCGTCCACCAGCTCTGTGTCCAGGTCCAGGTCGTCCAGCTCGTCGAGGTGCCCGCCCAGCCGGTAGGCGTCCACGTGCACCAGCGGCACGCCCCGGCCGCCCGGGGCGGCCCGGTGCTCGCGGGCGATCACGAACGTCGGCGAGCTGACCCGGCCCGCCACGCCGAGCCCCTCGGCGATTCCCCTGGTCAGCGCCGTCTTGCCGGCGCCGAGCGGGCCGGAGAGCAGCACCAGGTCGCCCGCCCGCAGCAGGCCGCCGAGTCGGCGGCCGAACTCGACCGTGTCCGCCTCCACCGGCAGCCGGAGTTCCTTCACGCCCGTTTCCACCATCGCCGTCCAGTCGTCTCGCCGTCCGCACAGCTGCGTACCAGCTCCACCAGGTGACCGGTGACCAGGTCGGCCTGCTCCAGCATCACCATGTGGCCCGCGCCGTCGGCGCGGACCAGCTCGGCGTCCGGCAGCTCGGCGGCGATCGCCTCGGCGTGCCGGAACGGCGTGAGCTTGTCGGCGTCCCCGCTGACCACCAGCACCTTGCAGTGCCGCAGGCCCGCCAGCGCCGCGTAGCGGTTGTGCGAGCCCAGGGTACGGACGAAGTCGGTGATGGCTTTGAGGGAGGTCCCGTCGATCATCGTCTCCATCAGGTCGACCAGCTTCGGGCTGACGCTGCGGTCGCCGAAGGCCAGGCCGCGGATGGCGCTCCAGGTGATGTGGCCGCCCGCCCGGCGGGCCCACTCGACCAGGCTCGGCTGCCAGTTCGCCAGCAGGCCCAGGCCCCGGGTGGCCGGGTTGTGCCGGGACAGCAGCGGGCGGGGCAGGCCGGACGCGCCGACGTCGCCGGCCGAGGTGCCGATCAGCGCGACGCCGCGGACCCGGTCCACGAACAGCTCCGGCTGCTGCTCGGCCAGCGCCATGATCGTCATGCCGCCCATGGAGTGCCCGACCAGCACCAGCGGGCCGTCCGGGGCCAGCGCGCGGAGCACGGAGTCCAGGTCGCGGCCCAGCTGCTCGATGGTGCTGGACTCGGCGGTGGCCCGGCCGGAGCGGCCGTGGCTGCGCTGGTCGTACAGCACCAGGCGAACCCGGGGATCGACCATCTCGGCCAGGTCGCGGCGCTGGAAGTGCCAGCAGCGGCGGTCCAGCACGAAGCCGTGCACCAGCACCACGGTCAGCGCCGGCGTGCCGCCGTCGGCCGGATCGACCTCCTCGCACGCGAGCGGCACGCCGTCGTCCGCCGCGACCGTGCACTCCCGGGTCGCGCGTAACTGGCCGAGCGGCTCGTCCTCGTTCGGGTCGTCCGTCTCGCGGCGCTGCCGTGCGATGCGGGCGTTCTGCGCCGCCGCGCCCAGCACCAGGCCCGTCGCCGCAGCACCCACCACGCCGCCGGTCACCCCGGCGGCCTTAACCCACGGCCTCATCGGCTGCCGCCGATATAGGTGCGCCGCACCCTCGGTCGGTACATGCCCGTGACGATCTCGTAGTCGATCGTGCCGGTCTTGTCGGCCCATTCCCGCGCCGTCGGCTCGCCGTGGTCGCCGGGGCCGAACAGGACCACCTCGTCGCCGTCGGTGATCGGGTCGTCCCCGCAGTCCACGACGATCTGGTCCATGCAGACCCGGCCGACGATCGGGCGCCGCGTCCCGCCCAGCCAGACGTCCATCCGGTTCGACAGCGACCTGGGCACCCCGTCCGCGTAGCCGACCGGCACCAGCGCCAGGGTCGTGTCCTTCTCCGCCGTCCACGTGTGGCCGTAGGAGACCGACTCCCCCGCCGGGACTCTGCGGGCCAGCGACACCGAGGAACGGAACGTCATGGCCGGCTTGAGGTCGGCCGTGCCCGGGACCGGGTTCAGGCCGTACACCGCGATGCCCGGACGGACCAGGTCGAAGTGCAGGTCCGGTCGGGTCAGCGTCGCCGCCGAGTTGGCCAGGTGCCGGATCGGGTGCAGGCCCGCGTCCAGGGCGATCTTGTACGCCTCGTCCAGCCGGGCCGCCTGCACGTCCACCGAGGGGTGGCCCGGCTCGTCCGCGTTGGCCAGGTGCGACCACACCGCCGCGATCTCGACGGTGCCCTCGTCGTGGGCACTGGCCGCCGCTTCCACCAGCGCCGGCCAGTCCGCCGGCTGGCACCCGCCTCGCGTCAGGCCCGTGTCGATCTTGAGATGGATCCGGGCCTCCGTGCCCACCGCCCGGGCCGCCGAGTTCACCGCCCACAACTGCCGCAGCGAGGACACCGACAGGTGGATGCCCGCCGCCACCGCCGGTCCGAAGTTGTCGTCCACCGTGTGCAGCCAGCAGAAGATGCGGCCCTGGATGCCCGCCGCCCGGAGCTCCAGGGCCTCGTCCACCGAGGCCACCCCCAGCCACGAGGCCCCCGCCGCCAACGCCGCGTTGCCCACCGCCACCGCGCCGTGCCCGTACCCGTCCGCCTTCACCACGGCCATCGTCTGCGCGCCCGAACGCACTGCCAACCGCGTCAGCAGCTCGACGTTGTGTTTCACGGCGTCCAGGTCGATCCGGACCTCGGCCCGCGGGAGAGGATTGTGCTGATCAGCCATAACGCGTTCATGGTGACACAGCCCCCCGACACCCGCCCCGGTCAGCCACCGCCAACCGGGTCACTCAGTCGGCTGTGCCGGGCGGCACCACCCATCGCGTCGGCTGGTCCGTGATCGCCGCGATGTCGTCGTAGTCGATGTCGTAGTGCAGCAGCACCACTCCGTGCCGCTCGGCCGTCGCCGCGATCAGCAGGTCGGGCAGCTTCACGCCGCGATGTGAGCCGCGCCCGGCGAGCGCCTGCTGCACCTCCACCGCCCGCTGCCACACCTCGTCCGGCGACGGCAGGCGTTCGAAGCCGGTTTCCAGCTGGGTGCGTCGACTCTCGTAGTCGCCCTTGTTCCGCGCCGAGTACAAGATCTCGAGTTCGACCATCGAGCAGATCGCGACCAGGCCGGCCTCGATCAACGGCCCCAGGAATTCGTACACCACCGGCTTGTGCAGCCGGGCCAACGCGCTGGTGTCCGCCAGGTAGCGGGCTACCGCCACGCCTCACCTCGTACCTCTGGATCGGCAAGATCCGCGAAGGCCCCGCCGCGTGCGGCGGCGAGGAAGTTCCGGCGAGCCTGAAGCGCGACGACCTCGGCCAAGGCGGTGTTGACCGTGTCCTTCTTCGTGGCCGTGCCGAGCACCTGCTGGGCCTGCAGCAGTAAGGCGTCGTCGATGTCGATCAGGGTGCGCGTCATGACGAGCCTCCTAGGCGTGCGCGGACGGTATATACACCTACCATACTCGCGTATATACCGCGCAGGTCAGAGGCTGCGAATGTGGCGGATGGCGTCGGGGATGGCGGCCTGGAGGTACGAGGCGGGGGCGGGGGCGCCGTCGGCGGCGAGGTCGGCGGCGAGTTCGTGCGCGTAGGCGGCGCAGCCGGCGGCGAGCCAGGGATCGAGGCCGGCGGCGAGCAGGGAGCCGATGAGGCCGGAGAGAACGTCGCCGGAGCCGGCGGTGGCGGGCCACGAGGACCGCGACTGGTTGACGAGGACCCGGCCGTCGGGGGCGGCGACGACGGTGGAGTGGCCCTTGAGCAGCACGATAGCGCTGAACCGGGCGGCGGCGCGGCGGGCGGCGGCGATGCGGTCGGGGCCGACATCGCCGGCGAGGCGGGCGAACTCACGGTCGTGAGGGGTGAGAACGACGGCGGTGTCGGGGTCGCGGGCGTCCCAGAGGGTGGGGTCGCCGGCGAGCAGGGTGATGGCGTCGGCGTCGGCGCACACGGGGACGTCGGCGGCGAGGACGTCGGCGAGGACCTGCCGCCCGGCCTGGCCGGTGCCGAGCCCGGGACCGACGACCCATGCCTGCACCCGCCCGGAATCGCCGACATGGCCGGTGGCGACGACCTCGGGCCACCGCGACCGCACGACATCGGCGGCGGTGCCGGCGTAGCGGACCATGCCGGACGTGGCGAGCACGGCGGCGCCGGTGGCGAGGACGGCCGCACCGGGGTAGGTGGCGGAGCCGGCGGCGATGCCGGTGACGCCCTGCGTGTACTTGTCGTCGGAAGGCCCGGGGATGGGCCACGCGTCGGCGACGTCCTCGGCGTCGAGCAGCACGGCGTACGGCTCGTCGAGGTCGTCGCCGATGCCGATGTCGACGACCCGGACCCGGCCGCAAGCCACCGCACCGGGACCGACGACGTGGCAAGGCTTTCGACCGCCGAACGTCACGGTGACGGCGGCCTCGACGTGCGGCCCGTCGACGGCGCCGGTGTCGGGGTCGACGCCGCTGGGCAGGTCGACGGCGACGATCGGAGCCGTCACGGACTCGACCAGAGCGGCCGCGTCGGGGCGCAGGGATCCCTTGGCGGACAAGCCGACGATGCCGTCGACGACGACGTCGGCGCCGGCCACGGAGTCGCCGACGCGACCGCCGGCCCGGCGGAACGCGGCCAGCCCGGCGGCGTGCGCACGCTCCGGCGCCAGCAGGACCGCCGTCACGGAAACCCCGCGCCGGCGGAGGAAAGCGCCGGCCCACAGGGCATCGCCGCCGTTGTTGCCGGCACCGACGAGCAGCCCGACGCGACGCCCGGAGGTGCCGCCGGTCCGCGCGGCCAGCAGCGCGAGCACCTCGTTCGCCACGGCGTACGCGGCGATCCGCATCAGCCGGCTTTCCGGCACCCTGGTGAAGACCCGCTGCTCAGCCGCCCGAACCTGGTCGGCAGTCCACACGCCCCGCATCAACAGCCTCGATCACTCGACGGTCACGGACTTCGCGAGGTTACGCGGCTTGTCCACGTCGTACCCGCGACTCCGCGCGATCTCGGCGGCCAGCACCTGCAGCGGCACGCTGGACACCAAGGGCTGCAACAGGGTCGGCACGGCCGGTACCTCGATCAGGTGGTCCGCGAACGGCTTCACCGTGTCGTCGCCCTCCTCGGCGATCACGATGGTGCGCGCGCCGCGGGCCTGGATCTCGCTGATGTTGGACAACAGCTTGCTGTGCAGCACGGCACGGCCCTTCGGCGACGGCATCACCACGACCACCGGCAGCTGGTCCTCGATCAGCGCGATCGGCCCGTGCTTGAGCTCGCCAGCGGCGAAGCCCTCGGCGTGCATGTACGCCAGCTCCTTCAGCTTCAGCGCGCCTTCGAGGGCGACGGGGAAGCCGACGTGCCGGCCGAGGAACAGCACCGCCTTGGAGTCGGACAGCTCACGGCCGAGCGCCCGGACCTGGTCGACGGTGCCCAGCGCGTGCTGCACGGCGGCGGGCATGGCCTCCAGCTCGCGGAACTCGCGCGCCACCTCGTCCGGGTACTTGGTGCCACGGGCCTGCGCCAGCGCGAGGCCGACGAGGTAGTTGGCGGCGATCTGGGCGAGGAACGTCTTCGTGGCGGCGACGCCGATCTCCGGGCCGGCGTGCGTGTAGAGCACGGCATCGGACTCACGCGGGATCTGGGCGCCGTTGGTGTTGCAGATGGCCAGCACGCGGGCCTTCTGCTCACGGGCGTGCCGCACGGCCTCCAGGGTGTCGGCGGTCTCGCCGGACTGCGAGATCGCCACCACCAGCGTGTCCCGGTCCAGCACCGGATCGCGGTAGCGGAACTCGCTGGCCAGCTCGCACTCCACGGGCAGCCGGGTCCAGTGCTCGATGGCGTACTTGGCGACCAGCCCGGAGTGGTACGCGGTGCCGCAGGCGACGACGAAGACCTTGTCCACGTCGCGCAGGTCCTGGTCGGCCAGCCGCTGCTCATCGAGCACGATGCGGCCGTCGGTGAAGTGCCCGCGCAGGGTGTTGGCCAGCGCCTCCGGCTGCTCCTCGATCTCCTTGAGCATGAAGTAGTCGTGGCCGCCCTTCTCGGCGGCGGACAGGTCCCAGTTCACCTGGAACGGCTTGGCCTGCACCGGCTCCCCGTGGAAGTCGGTTACGTCGTAGCCGTCCTTGGTGATCACGACGACCTGGTCCTGGCCCAGCTCGACGGCGTTGCGCGTGTGCTCGATGAACGCGGCGACGTCGGAGGCGAGGAACGTCTCGCCCTCGCCGACGCCGACCACCAGCGGCGAGGACCGCCGGGCGGCGACGACCTTGTCCGGCTCGTCGGCGTGCGTGACGACCAGCGTGAACGCGCCCTCCAGGCGCCGGCACACGGTCCGCACGGCCGCGGCGAGGTCGCCGTCGTAGATCCGGGCGATCAGGTGGGCCGCGGTCTCGCTGTCGGTGTCGCTGGCCAGCTCGACGCCGTCGGCCTCCAGTTCGGCCCGCAGCTGCGCGAAGTTCTCGATGATCCCGTTGTGCACCACGGCGATCCGGCCGCTGGTGTCCCGGTGCGGGTGCGAGTTGCGGTCGATCGGCGCGCCGTGCGTCGCCCACCGCGTGTGGCCCATTCCGGTGCCGCCGGTCAGGGTGTCCCTGCCGACCTCGTCGAGCCGCGCCTCCAGGTTGGCCAGCCGGCCCGCCTTGCGCTCGACGGCCAGGCCGCCGTCGCCGTCGAGAACGGCGACGCCCGCCGAGTCGTATCCCCGGTACTCCAACCGGCGCAATCCGTCCAGGACCACGTCCAGCGCCGGGCGATGACCGGTGTAACCCACGATTCCGCACACGACGGTACAGGGTAGCTAGACCACCATCCGGTTGCGACCAGCCGGGTTGGTTCCCGTCACACCTGGTCAGGGGCATGATCGGAATTGATTTGGTGTAGACCACTGCCGATCAATAGATGCGAGGCCGCCGCCGGTGCCTGGACCGCAGCCGGTTTTCGATCGAGTCTTTCCATCGATCGAAAACCGGCAAGGGAAGGCACCGGCCTCGTGGGCGGCCGAGCCGCGCGCGGAACGCGCGCCAAAGACGCGGTACGGTCCGGGTATGGCGCGACGCAAGCCGTTGACCGCGAAGCAGGCGCTCACCGAGCTCAGCCGGCCCGGTCCGCACGGCGTGCGGCGCGGCGACCTGGCCCTGGTCGGGCTGCCCGGCACGCTGTTCACCCCGCACGCCGGCCACGGCCTGCCGGCGGTCGCCTTCGGGCACGGCTGGCTGCAGCCGCCGCGGCGCTACCTCGGCCTGTTCCGGCACCTGGCGTCGTGGGGCGTTGTCGTCGCGGCGCCGGCCACCCATCGCGGCCCGCTGGCGTCGGCCCGACTGTTCGCCGCCGACCTGCGCACCGCACTGGACGTGGTGGCCGGGGTACGGCTGGGCGACGGCGTCGTCGGCGTGGACAAGGGCAAGCTCGCCGTCGGCGGGCACGGAGCCGGCGCCGGCGCGGCGGTGCTCGCGGCGGCCGAGGACGAGCGGGTCCGCGGCGTTTTCACCGTCGCCGCCTCGGAAACGCGGCCGTCCGCGGTGGACGCGGCCCGCCTGTGCCCGATGCCGGCCGTGCACCTGGCCGCCGAGGAGGACCTGGTCTCGCCGCCGGTCGGGCACGCCGAGGCGATCGCCCAGAGCTGGGGCGGGCCGGTGCAGATGCGCACCATCGCCGGTGCCAACCACCTCGGCTTCGCCGAGGGCCGGCACTGGAGCGAACTGCTGCTCAGCGGCCGAGGCGAGGCCAGGACACAGACCGTCGCCAAGGCGGTGATCACCGCGTTCTTGTTGCGGCAGTTGAACGGCGACCACACGTACGACTCGCTGTTGTACGGAGACGTGAAGCGAGCACCCGTCACTTACCAGCGTGCGGGCCGTCCGGCGACGGCCCGCACGGCGGGCTGATCACTGCATCCAGCTCTGGTTCGAATAGTCGTCGTCATCGTCGTCGTAGACGGGACGCGCCGCACGCCGCGGCGTGGGACGCGGCGGCGGGGTGACCTCCGGCATCTGGAACGACGGGGCGGCGGGCGGGTTGTACTCGTCCTCGCTGTCGAAGAACGTGTACTTCTCCTCCCGGACCTCCTGCACCGGCCGCGCGACGGGCCGCCCGCTCTCGGCGGCGTCCCGCTTCGCCTTCGCCTCGGCCAACGCCTTCTGCGTGGCCTCCTTGTTCTCCTTGACGGCGTCCGCGAACTTCTTCTCGGTCGCCGCGCGCTGCCGCTGGACGTCGTCCTGGAGCCGCCGCATCTCCGCGACCGCGGTATCCGCGGCGACGGCCGCCTGATAGCTCACTGGCGCTGGCTCCCCTCGTCCTCACCGAGCACACCGTTCATCCGGCCCACCGAGGCCGCGCCGGCGTCGTCGAAGACGGCGCTGGGCGTCCGCCACGACGCGTTGGTGCTGCGCTCCTGGTCCTCGGCGCCGGCGTGACCGCCGCCACCCATGGCGCCCATCATCGGCATGCCGCCCATCGGCGAGCCGCCCTGCGCTGACGCACCCGCGTGCGCGCCGCCGACCTGGGCCAGGCCCGCCTCGCCGGGCGCGCTGGCCTGGTCGGTCGGGGTCTGCCCGCCCATACCCGGGGCCGCGGCGCTGTGCGCGGTGTCCCAGGCGCTGCTGTGGTGCATGCCGCCCTGGTCGCCGACCATGCCGTGGCCGGTGTCGCCGCCCAGGGTCCACGCCGACGTGCCGCCGGTGTCGACGGACGCACCGGACGTGAACGACGCGGCGGCGACGGTGGTGGCCGCCGGGGCGTCGAACAGGCTTCCGGAGAAGCTGCCCTGGTCGTGCTGGCCGGACGGGGCGAAGTCGAAGCCCGGGTCGGCCGCGGCCGGCGCGGTCCACGCCGCCGGCTCCGGCATCGGCGGCGGCACGTCGTCCGGCAGGGCGTGCGCCGGGCCGGTGGACACCGGGGTCTCGCCCGGCATCGTCCAGCCCGAGGTCTCGGTGCCGGTGGTGTCGCCACCCAGCGGGCTCGCGTCGTGGGCGAGCGGCTGGCCGGTGTCGGCCGCCAGCGGCTCGTCGATCGCGTGCGCGCCGGTGGCGGTCCCGATGGGCTGGCCCGGGGTCGGCTGCGTGCCGACGCCGGCGTGGCCGGAGCCGCCGAACTCCGAGCCGACCCCGGGCTGGCCCGGCTCCGCGCCGGCGGGGTGCGTGCCGGCCGGCGACGCCGTCGGACCGGCGGCGTCGTTGTAGTCGATGGTGTACGTGTGCGGCGGCTTGCCGCTGCCGTCGTCGATGGAAACCTGCACCTCGCCGGGAACCTTGCCCTGCTGCGCGGTGATCGTCAGGTCGCCGTCGTGGATGACGGCCTTGCCGTCCGGGCCGGCCGGCGTCGGGATGGAGCCGTCCGGGTTGGCGCCCGGCTGGCCGGGCTGACCGGGAACGCCGCCGCCGGGCTGGCCGGGCATCTGGCCAACGCCGGTCTGGCCCGGCACCCCGCCCTGTCCCGGCTGGCCGGGCACGCCGCCCTGCCCGCCGGTCTGCCCGGGGACGCCGGTCTGGCCGTGCTGACCGGCGAGGCCGGCCACGGCCGGGTTGTTGGCGACCTTGCTGAAGTCGACGTCGTAGGTCTTCGGCGGCTTGCCGTCGCCGTCGTCCACCTTGATCTTGACGTGGCCCTGCCCGTCCGGGCTGTCCACCTCGATCGTGTTGGCGCCGTCCTGGATCTTCACCGACTCGGCGGACTGCGGTGCGGTCGGGTGCGGCACCTGAGGAACGCTCGGCTGCGGAGGGGTCTGGGGCGGGGGCTGGGTCGGCATGCCGCCACCGCCACCCGTGCCGCCGCCCGTTCCGCCACCGGTGCCGCCGCCCGTGCCACCACCGGTTCCGCCACCCGTGCCGCCGCCGGTGCCCTTGCCGTTCCCGCCGGTCTTGCCGTTGCCGCCGGTCTTCTGCTCCGGCTTGCCCTCCGGCACCTGGGACAGCCCGGAGAACGGACTCTGGTTGATCGACTCGGCGGTCGAGATCAGGTTCTGGAAGGCCTGCTTGATGCCGCTGTCCGCGGTCTTCGAGCCCTGCTGCAGCAGCTGCAGGTTCTGCTCGAACGGGTCCTTGAAGCCGGCGTCGAGCACCTTCTGCACCAGGCCGGCGATGAACTTCAGGAACTGGTCCTCGGCCCAGCCCAGGCACCACAGCACGGCCTCGGCGATGGTGGAGCACACGTACATCGCGGCGTCCATCAGCGAGCCGCCCGGGAAGTCGAAGCCGATCATGTCGGCCAGACCGTCCTTGAGCTTGTTGACCAGGTCGTCCAGACCCGTTTCGAGCTTGTAGATGGCGATCAGCTCGGCGATCGTGACGATGTCGAACTGGATCTTGCCGAAGTCGATCTGGTCCAGCGTCTGACCGTAGGCGTCGACGATCTTCTGGGCCGCCGCGGTGCTCGACGTGATGGCCTGGCTCAGCTTGTCCAGGTCGCTGTCGATCGTCTGCGCCTTGCTGCCGAACTGCTGGATGTAGGAGCCGAACGCGTTGGCCGCGTCGCCCTGCCACGAGCTGCCGACGACCCCGCTGACCTTGCCGTTCATCTCGTCGCGGGTGTCGGCGAAGTCGGAGGCGACCTGCGCGAGGTCGTCCGCGGCCTGCGCCAGCTTGCCGTAGTCGATGCCGCGGGGCTGGTCGAACGGCTTGACGATGTCGTTGTCGAAGCTGAGGTTCTT